>NZ_PEND01000003.1 GCF_002844195.1 Halegenticoccus soli | reverse complement strand
GGGCGAAATCGGATCACCCACCGGCCGATCGGCTGTACGACGTGTCGCCCGAGGAGGCGCGGGATCGGTTCCCGGCTCTAGGCGACGTTCCAAGCGCCATCTACTACGAAAACGCCGGTCGCGTCGATGGAACGACGGTGCAAAACGCCCTCCTTCGAGCGGGGGCGACCCACGGGCTGGAGACGGTGCGCGACAGCGCCGAACGAATAACTGTAAGGCGGGGTGCCGTCACCGGTGTCGTCACCGAAAACGAATCGTACGAAACGTCAGCCGTCGTGATCGCCGGAGGGGCGTGGTCTAGTGCGTTCGGAGAGCAGCTGAACGCGCGCGTCCCGGTCGAACCGCAACGCGGACAGCTGATCACCCTCGACCTGCACGACGCGGACACGTCGAACTGGCCGATCGTGACCACGTTCGGGGGGTACTATTTCGTGCCGTGGCCCGACAACCGCATTGCGGTCGGAGCCACCCGCGAGACCGGTTCGGGCTTCGCTCCACACACGACCGCCGCCGGCGTGCGCGAAGTGCTGCAGGAGGCGCTGAGCGTCGCGCCCGGTCTCGCCGAGGCGGCTATCGACGAGATTAACGTCGGCCTTCGTCCGCTCAGCGCCGACGGCCTACCCGTGATCGGTCCCGTTCCGTCAGTCGACGGAGCGTACCTGGCAACCGGTCACGGACCGACCGGCCTCCAACTCGGTCCGTATACGGGAAAAATCGTCGCCGACATGCTACTGGGGAAAAACGTGGACATGGACATATCGGCGTTCTCCCCGGCTCGATTCGCCTAGCTACCCGGTCGATGGATACGGACACTCGATCGATCGACGCCGGCGGTACCGAACCGCTTGAGAGTCGATACGGGCCCATCGTGGTCGTCACAGTGAGGTGCTACTGGATACTTGAAGGGGTAGCACAAAGCGCTACGGGTCGCCGAGATTCATCCCGCCCTAAAGGGTGGGGATGAATCTCGCACTTCCGTAATCCAGGTTGTGTGTACGTTTACATTTGCGATTGTCTTGCTCGCGAAAGGTGTACACCGTGAACGGCCACCGGCGAAAGATGAAGAGCACACGCCAACTGGCGAACGCAAACGTCCGTTGGGTGCGGCTGATACCGGTCCGCAGCCAGCCGTCCGCCAGTAGCAGGACCTCAACGGACACGCTTCGAGTACGCGCGTTTTTGCGCGAAGTGTTCGCAGGTACGCCACCGACAGCTCCCGTCTCGCGTGACGATGGGGCGTGAGGTCTCCGACATCGTCGACGGCAACTCCACCAGCAACACGGTCACGGTCGAGCAAAAACGTCGTCCCTTCGCTGGACTGTAGATCAATTGCAGTGAATCGTCGGTATGATGTTTCCTTTTCTCTCTGAAATCCGCTCGCCCCGTTATGCTGACTGACAAGTGGCTACCGGGTAGCGAGTCACCGTCACCGTCCGAAAATCGTCACGCGTATCGAGCTCTCCTCCCGTCGGTGTTTCTCTTACAGACGGACCGCTGGACCAACTTCTCTCGTCTGGCTGTCGGGTGCCCCCAACGCATTAGTACGACTGTCCCCTGTATCGGAAAGACCGAATTACGGGACCGCGGAACGCGCCCGCTGCCTCGTCCACCTGGGGACGAGGGGACGAACCCGTAGTTCGGTCAACTCGGTACCGCCGCTCACGAGCCATCGGATGCGAGCCACCCGGTGGATGGGCACAGAGGTCGACACCGGAACCCGCGTTCCGGCACTTAGCGTCCCATCCACCACGGGCAGCACACCGCACCGCGGTGCTGCCTTCATCATACGTTGTGCGCTTCCGCCTCGAAGTCGTGTGAGAACGCGGTCTCGACGGAGTCGTCGCACGGTGAGGGTTTTCCGCTGGTCGCTCACGGTGGGTCGATACAGGAGGACAGGGCGAGTGAAATCGGTCAGAACGCCCCGACCGCCCCACCCTCGCCGAGTACTGAGTCTGCGGCAGGCCGAAAAACGTCAAACTCTTACATCGCTACACCGCCTGCTGAGATAGTGCCTGACGCTGGGTGGTTCCGTGACAGCACACAGATCGTCCTTCCGAAGGACGCGGTAGCCGAGTATCGCGACGAACTCTGCGAGGCGTTCATGATCACGCTCGTCGATGAGAACGACACGGTCCGTCTCATCGGCAGCCCCGTCGTCATCACTGACGTCCGCGAGTGGCTCGAAGATCGAGGGATTTCTGTCACCTGACGTTGCAGAGGCCGACGACGCTCTCATCGCGATGCCGACCGGCGCAGCCGGTGGGAAATCGCCTCGAAGAACCCATAAGAACCATTGGCGATCGCGCGTGCGGTCCGTTCACGTTCGGCGGGCTGACGATCTGGTGAGGAGAAAGGTCCGAAGCGGTGGGCTTCCGGCTTTGAGCCGTCCGCCGGTACCACTTTACTGATCGCTTCCGTCGGCTCGACCATGGAAACCGCCCGTATTCCGCCGAAGAGCGGCGCGGCGTTCGCCGTCAAAGCCGGCGAGTCGTTTGCGGTCATCACGCCGGAGCCGCGACAAGTAGCCGATCTCGTCGCGTTCGACCGTTCAGATCCGTCGGAGGCGTTTGCCCAATCCTACACGCGGGACCTCAACGGGAAGCTCCGTATCACGACCGGCGACGTCCTCTACACGACACGCGGGAACGAACTGTTGACGATCACGGACGACGACTGCGGCGTCCACGACATCCTGTTCGGTCCCTGCACCGAATGGATGCTCACCGACCGGCCGACCGGCGAGGGGCGACAGGACGAACCCGGCGGATGTCGAGAGAACCTCGCGCTCGCCCTCGAAGCGTACGGACTCGACGTCCCCGTTCCGGACACGTTCAACGTCTTCCAGCAGTCGACGGTGACCGACCAGGTCTACTTCGACGTGCGCGAAAGTCCCGCCGACGCCGGCGACGCGGTGAGGCTCCGCGCCGAACGCGACGTCGTTGTCGCCGTTTCCGCTTGCTCGGCGAAAGGCGTCGCCAGCGGAACGACGCTTACGCCGATTGACGTCCAGGTTCCGGCGAACACAACGGTCCACCGTGCGTCCGTTCACGATGACCGTCAGGATTGACGGGCTCTCCGCCCTTCGGAGCGAGGTTTTGTGCTCAACGTCGGGCGAACTGCCGTCTGACGCGATCAGGTAAGATCCGTCTACGTATCGGTATTCGAAGTCTACATTCGATAGAGAGTTATTACTTATTGAGATCCGTCGTTGATTTATAAAGAGGGATGACGGCTATCCGGACGCGTGCCAACGTCGAACTAGCTATCGAGAACGACTCCCTCCCCCAATGGGCGAAGCGCCGTTATCGCGCCTTCGATGAGACAATGACGGGTGAGGACGCCCCGTATCCCTGCTACTTCGCCGTTAGCGCTCACCGCGACGGGGACCTCCGGTATCTGTTTTCTCCATCGGAGACGAGCGACGACGGAAAGGCCACTTTCGCCGAGGAACTTGCGACGTACCTCGACGCCGCACCAAGTATCGCCGACGTAACGGCGCTGGCGGTGTTCTTCGAACCGCCGTCGGCGTCGCTCTCTGCGAAGGACTATCACGATCGGTTCTGGGACCTTTTGGATCACCTGCACCGTCACGATCCCGCGCCGTGGCCGGAGTCGATTCCGACCGACCCGTCGGATCCAAAGTGGGAGTTCTGTTTCGCCGGCGAGCCGATATTCCTCGTGGCGCGGGCGCCATGCTATGAGCGCCGACACAGCAGATACGCCCCCCACGGACTGGAGATCACCGTGCAGCCGCGATGGGTGTTCGACGGCCTCGGCGGCGACACCGAGGCCGGTCAGAACGCCCGTCGTGTGATTCGCGATCGACTGGCCGACTACGACGACGTGCCGCGCCACCCCGACATTGGCGACTACGGTGAGCCGGGGGTCCGCGAGTGGAAGCAGTACGTGCTCCCCGACACCAACGAAGAGCGGGTCGATACCTTCCCTTTCCCGGAGTGGAGCACGTGAGTTACGCGATCTCCGGATACGGTTTCTGTGAGATGGTGCCCGGATCGGAGGTGGTGAAATATCACGCATCACGCGAAAGGAGAATCACGGAAGGAGTGGGATGCGGTGTTATCTTCGGCGACTGAGCGAACGAGCGCGGCCTGATCCCGACGGGTTCGAACTACATCCCCGCGACGGCCGTGGATCCGTCGACGCGCTCTCGGCGCCTCCTTTTTTCCGCACTGATTAATGGGCCCGAGATTGTATACATATTTGATATAGGCCAGAGGTATAGCTATACGTTATAGGTAGAATCCCAGTACAGACTCGAACGGCTTGATCAGCACAGTACTCCGGTGTTTATGTTACTTCAGGAACTGCTCTCGTCAAGAGAGGGAGTCAATGAGGGAAGAGCGTAGCGCTCTTTACCGCTCGGTCTCCGTGGATTCATAGATTGCCTCGCACATGCATTTCTCGAGAGAAAGAGCGTCTACTCCGCGTTAGAACCGTCTTCCCGGTCAATTCGCACGAGTTCTCCCGCCTGCTCTACCCAGTCAACTCCCCATTTCACCGTTACTGGAACCAGTGCGGTGGTGAAAATAGCGATGAAGACCAGCACCGAGAACAGTTCCTGAGTGATGATTCCGGCGGAGAGACCGACTGAGGCGATGATAATCTCGACGGTGCCACGACCGTTCATCCCAAAGCCGATCACGAGACCTTCGCGGGAGGTGAGCTGCGTCGGGAGCGCAGAGACCCACGAGCCAACGATCTTTCCAACGAATGCGATCACGATCAGTAAGATGAGAAGACCAAGACTCCGTGTAAAGACATCAAGCGTCAGGTCGAACGCAACGGAGACGAAGAAGATCGGAGCGAAAAAACCGATTGCCAGGTCGTAGATGACGTTGTACATGTGCTCGTACAGCTCCGGTTCAAGATCTGCCTGATGGAGAAAGAGTCCGGCCATGAACCCCCCGATGATCATGTGGAGACCAGCGATCGTGGCTAGTTCGGCGAAAAAGAGCGCAACGAGCAGCGCAAGCGTAAACGCGGAGGTCTTATCGACGAATCCGTACTCTTCGAGGAGGCGATCGAGCCGTGACCAGAGAATCGGTAGAAAACGATCGCCGATGACGAGCGTGATAATAAAGAAAGCGAGTGCCTTTCCCATGACGCTGACGATGTCTGTCACATTCACTGATCCGGCCTGAATAAATCCGATCACACCGGCGAACACGACGAGGACGCCCACGTCGGAGACGAGTGCGCCACCCAGCAAAATACCGGCAATTCGAGTGTCAAGGAGCTCTAAGTCAACAAGAATACGCGATTTTGTCGCCAACGACGTTGCCGCCATCGCGAGTCCGAGAAACAGCGCACCCTCCGTCGTCGCGATCGTCAAAACGCCGCTTACGTATCCTAAGATGAACGGGAGCACGAACGCGCCGACAGCGACGACGAGCGCCTGCGGCCCTAAATCGAAGAGGTCGTGGATGTCAATTTCCATACCCACATAAACCATGAGCAGGAACACACCGAGTTCAGCGAAGATGTCCAGTGCTACGCCGCCATGGAGTAACCCGAGTAGCGGAGGACCGAACAACAAACCGACAAGCAGTTCGCCCATCATCGCAGGATATCCGAGTCGCTCTGTCAGTGTCCCGCCGGCCCACGCGAGCGTGAGCACGAGCAAGAGATTCAGGAGGTCAAATTCGACAGCTCCGACCATATTCCACCGTTATTGATCAGTTCCCTCAGCTCCCGAATCTTTATTCGTATTGTGCTATGTACGCTAGTACGCCACAGGTCAATTAAACATTTTCCGCGGAACCGGCAGTTTCGCTCCCCTATCGTCCGAGAGCGATGAATTTCGACTCAGCATAGATGAAGACAGTTGCAACGAGTTCCACAGTAAGGTTAGAGATGTGAACGGGTGTAGGTCTTCGTCTCGTTACCACTGTAAAACCGGAACTCACTCGACACCCGAACGGACCTGAAGGTACGTGAGCAGGGGGGAGTAACTGAGTGTTACCAAGCAGTTCCTCACCTCTTCTGGCAGAACGACGCATTTTTATATTCTCTATCTGCGAATGATTCTCAATGGCCGGATTTTCTCATCAACGACAGGAGCGTGAAGCAAAACGGGAACGAACGGATGTCTCTACTCGGACCTGCCCAGAATGTGGCTCGGACTCGATCATTCAGGACGGGGATGCGGGGGAACGTCTGTGCGACGACTGTGGACTCATTCTCGAAGATCAAAACATCGATCACGGACCGGAATGGCGAGCGTTCAACCAGAGCGAACGTGATTCGAAGTCCCGGGTCGGGGCTCCTACGACGAAGACGATGCACGACAAGGGGCTGACAACCCAGATCGATTGGAAGAATCAGGACGCGTACGGTCGGTCCCTCTCGTCGGAGAAGCGCTCGCAGATGAATCGATTGCGTAAGTGGCAGGAACGTATTCGAACGAAAGACGCGGGCGAACGCAACCTCCAATTTGCCCTCTCAGAGATCGACCGCATGGCGTCCGCTCTGGGGATTCCTCGATCAACTCGCGAAGTCGCGTCCGTTCTCTACCGCCGTGCGCTAAACGAGGACCTCATTCGCGGGCGCTCCATCGAGGGGGTCGCGACGAGCTGCCTGTACGCGGCGTGTCGGCAGGAAGGGATCCCACGGAGTCTCGATGAAGTGACGGACGTAGCACGCATTCCGTACAAAGAACTCGGTCGTACCTACCGATACATCGCACACGAACTCGGCTTGGAGATGCAGCCGGTTGATCCGAAGGAGTACGTCCCGCGCTTCGCCTCCGAACTCGAACTGAGCGAAGAGACGACACAGAAGGCGAACGAGATCATCGAAACCTCCGCGGAACAGGGCCTCCTCTCCGGGAAATCGCCGACGGGATTTGCGGCTGCTGCACTCTATGCCGCCGGCCTCCTGTGCAACGAAAAGCGAACACAACGGGAAGTAGCCGATGTCGCCCAAGTCACGGAAGTGACGATCCGAAATCGGTACCAGGAACAAATCGAAGCGATGGGACTTTACTGAGAAATATCGGGGGGACTTACCCGCCCGTGGAGTTGTTTTCGTTGAACTGTAGATCATTTCACTGGACTGGAGAACGTTTCGCTGGATTGTAGATCAGGACAGCCCGCTCGAACAGCGCAGCTCGGTGGCCGTCACGATCAGCTACATAAACTCCCCCACCCCTCGTTCAGAGTGAAAACGGGAATACCTCTCTGAAACCAGCCGCCACGTGGGCACTACGCTCGTAGCTGGACGATGATCAGCCAGTCGATGATGAAACGAGATCCGGCTCAACAGACGTTGAAGGCGCTAAAACATCGAAGTTATCACTCTGAACGAGGGGTCTGTCTGACGGATTCTTACTAGACTCGTTTGGATAGCGTTTCACTCTGAATGAGGGGTGGGGGAGTGCGACTCGAATACGCCGTTAGAACTAGCTTCGAAGAAGGAGAAATCGAGAGAGATAGCGACGTAGCGTTTAGACTTTCACTCTGACAGACCCCCAACAACCTTATTACAAATGGTGTTGATACACGGGATATGACGGAGCAACCGGACGGTACAGACTCCGTGGGCGATCCGTTGTTCGCCGATCAGGACCCAATTTTCGCCCGGAAGGAACTCCTTCACGTCGGCCACGTCCCCGAGAAAAACCGCATCGTCGGCCGGGACACCGAGATCGAGTCCGTTGCCGACGAAATTGGCGCTATCGTCCGGGACGACCCGCCGAACAACGTGATGATCTACGGGAAAACCGGAACGGGGAAGAGTCTCGTTTCTCGGCACGTTGCGAGTCGAGCGAAGAACGCTGCCCAGTCGAACGGGGTTCGATGCGACGTTGTCTACGTCGATTGTTCCGAGGCGGACACAGAAACGCGAGCCACGAGACAGATCGCCACCACTCTCAAACGGAGTACGCCGTACGAACAGAAGGTCCCGCTCCGTGGCGTCGGAACGATGGAGTACTACCAACACATCTGGCGCATTCTCGATCTTCACTTCGACGCCGTCCTCATTATCCTCGACGAGATCGACAAACTCACCAATTCGAATATCCTGATGCAGCTTTCCCGCGCCAAAGAGGCCGGGAAGACCGAGTCGTTCATCGGCATCATCGGGATCAGTAACAAAATTCAGTACAAGGACTCTCTCGACGAGCGGATAGACTCGAGTTTTGGCCACCGCGAGCTGTTCTTCCACCCCTATGATGCGTCTCAGCTCCAAGAGATCATGCGGAATCGGACTGACGCCTTCCAACCGGGGGTTCTTGGGGCTGGGGCGATTGAACTCTGTGCCGCTCTCGCGGCGAAGAAACACGGTGACGCACGGAAGGCGATCGACATCCTGAAAGAAGCCGGGGAACTCGCTCGTCGAAACGGGGATAGAACGATTACTGACGAACACATCCAGCAGGCGCAGAAGGTCGCGGAGATCAATCGCATCGAGGAACTCACGAGCGGCGGAACGATCCACGCGAAGCTCGCGCTGTACTCGCTTGCCAGTCTCATCATCACGGGAAGCAAGGAGAGTTACTCGACTCGGGAAGTCTATGACCGGTACGGCAAAATGTGCGATCTCGCTGGCTATGAGTCCGTAACCGAGAACGGACTGTATAAGCAGTTGAAAGAGCAGGCCTTCCTCGGCGTGATCGAATCGACCAAAACTGGCGGTGGTCGCTCCCAGGGAAGCTATCTCCTCCATCGGCTCGTCACTGATCCGAAGCACATCGTCAAGGCCGTCCGCCGAGACACGAGTCTCGATGCGCTTCCGTCTCTTGAGGATCTCCAGGACCTCACAATCGCTCACCAGGAGCAATCGTCACAGACGACGTTTGGTTCAAACCAGTGAACCGCGTGACCTCTTGACGTAGGTGGTGATTACCCCGTTTTCACTCTGAACGAGGGGTCCCCGAAGTCCTAACCGGTTCTCATTTGTCAGAGAATACACTCTGACTAAGGCGTGTTCGGAGAAGGTTACGGGTGGCATCCGATACAGTCTGAATGAGGGGTCCCTCCGGGATCGTCGTTACTCAAAAGGGAGACGGCGTACGGTGTGTCACCCGATACAGTCTGATTGGGGGGTGTCTGAACAGCGGTCCAGGGCGACGAACTACCTCTCCCGCCGGTCAGACCGACGCCCTCACGCGTGGGAATGGGTTTCCTGCTTCCACGACTCGCTTTGCAGATACAGGTCCATCCGCAGGGAGCAATCTCCTCGGAAGTTGCTTTAGAGTGGGACACTCCTGGATCTGCGGAACTGCGAGAAGATATCGGTGAGACTGCAAGAAAGAACGTACCGCGCCGTCGCAAAACCACGGGCGATTTCGCTGTCCGTCAGACTACTTCTGACGACCATGTTTGCGTCCGTGTCTCCCCAGAACGTGAGACGGCGTTCGAGCGGATGGTTGGGAAGCTCAACCGAGATATGGAGATCCGCAAGATGGTCACCGATTCGGAACTCGTAGAGGATCAGGATGTCGACCTTCCCGAAGGAGCGTCTTTAGTGCCGAAGATGGCGTCAGAAGAGAAGCTTCGTGAAGCCAAACACAAACGTATGGAAGCGAATCTTGAGCCAATTGAAGAACTCGAGGACGCCGATGGGACGGGAGAGGACAGCGACTGAGACGAACGATTTATAACGGCTCGGCTACCTCTTGTGAAATCCTCAGCCACAAATGGAACTGTCTCAGCTGACGGTTCAGGGCAGGAAGCACATCAAACGCACCTTCCACCGTCTTATGGCTCATGAGCCACGAGATGGTCTATATTTTAAGTAGTTTATTACGATACCAACTTCTTCTTATGACTCGAAACCTAGTCAACCGAGATAAAGGGAATATTCTCATGTGGCTTTATTGAAATCCGGCCTTGTCGAAACCCTCAATCGGTGATAGGTTTCAACAGCCGTGCTGAATACACAGCGCGTATTGGTGACGGAGAAGCATCCGTGGCGAAACCTCACGTCCACAGAGGAAATTCGTTTGGAGTGGATTCAGACCACAAAGCGACGAAGCAGTGGTGGACGGAGTGGTACGATGCGTAGGAAGCCACCGTCACGGAAGGTTAGAAACGTACAGGAGTGGCTTTGATGACGAAGCTGACTCACCCGAGAAGTGCATCGAGGCTCTGTCGAGAGACTCAGACGGTTATCAATTCAGAGAGGTTGGCAAAACTGAATTGGCAGTTCCGTGCCCAGTCACGCCGTCGATTTACCGCGGATTGTCCTTTGTCCACTCTGGAACTTCGCTTACGCGTCTCGCCCGGCGACTACCCGACGCGGCCCTGTATCTCGACTTCCGCCGGCAGCGTCGAGGGCCGATCGCCCGCGTCGATATACCCACGCTGATGTTCGTCACGTTGCCCCTCAGTCCAGGGTCCGCCGAGTCCGGTGAATCCACAGCGCACACACGAGGGCCGCGAGGCCGGCGGCCGTGGCGATACCGAACGCGACGCGATAACCCGTAAAGGAGTAGACGGGCGTGCCGCCGACTGTCTTCCCGGTCCAGAAGGCATCGAGCGCCACGCCCATCACCGCGGGCACGATGGCGGCCCCCAAGTAGCCGACGCTGTTTATCGTCCCGCTCACCGTTCCGCTCACCTCGTCGGGGTGCCGCCGACGTCCGACGGTGAACGCAAGCGAGATTCCGCCGTTGACGAACATGGCCGCGAAGAAGAGGACGCCGACGAAGACGAGCGGTGGCGTCCCGAGGGCCGTGATAGTGCCGTAGACGACGCAGAACACGAGCGTCGAGAACAACACCAGTGCGGTATGGGCGGCGATGCGGTCTGCGACCCACCCAAACAGCGGTGACCCAACCAGGAGGCCGACGTTACCCGCAAGGACGTACAGCGACGCACGCGCGACGGAGAGATTGTAGAGGTGGACGAGGTACGGGACGCCCCACAGGCCGATGACGGTAAAGTTGACGCCGAGAACCAGAAAGTCGAGGACGCCGAGGACCCACACGTCCGGGCCGCCGAGGACGGACCGTAAATCGGCACGAAGTGACGTGGGCGCGCCGTCGGCAGCCAGTTCTGGCGACTCGTCGTCGGACGGGTCGGCCGGTCGGTCACGGACCAACAGGAAGATGACGAGGGCACTGACGACACAGAACGACCCGACGGCGAGCATCGATGCCCGCCACCCGGCGACGGACGCGGCGATGGCGAGTGGCGTCGTCGCGACGATGCCGCCGAGCGCCGAGACGCCGATAGTCATGCCCGTCACGGTGGCGTACTCGTCCGCCCGGAACCACGTCACAGCGAACCGGAGGATGGCGAGGAAGATGACGCTCCCGCCGAGGCCCACGAGTGCGCGGGCAAGAAAGCCCATGAGGAACGAATCACTCATCGCGAACGCGACGGCACCGAGGCCCATCACGAACGTGCCCGTCCCGGCGACGTGGCGCGGACCGTACCGGTCTGCGAGCAACCCGGCGGGCAACTGCATGGCGGCGTACAGGTAGAAGAACGACGAGTGGAGCAACCCGAGTTCCGTCGCCGTGATGTCGAACGCGCGCGCCAGCGACTCCGCCAACACTGCCGTCGAGACGCGGGTGAAACTCATGAGCACGTACCCGAACGTGAGAACGCCCCACATCATCCACCGGACGCGTCGCGTGTCGAGTCGCGTCAGCACCGTCGCCCCAAAGTACCGTACATTGCTTGTCTGTGACCCCACAGTAATCGACGACGATGCTCGGGACGGCCTATGCCGCCTCGACAAGTGACTCCGTCGTCGTCCACTCGTCCACGCCGTGGAGGTTCGCACCCTACGAACCGACGAGGGCGACGGACGCGTCGTAGTAGCTCCCGAGGCTCTGTTGAATTCCTCACATGGATACAGACTTGAATGGGTTGGCTGAAAGGAATCAGCGGTCTCATATTCTGAACGTTAGACGTAGGGCGCACATTCACCACGGATGGAACTGCACATCGAGGCCGTTCGAACCGTTCAGAGTCGGTCATTATTCGAGTGGTTCGATCGTGTCGCCCGGCCGAATTGTCCCGCTTTCGAGGATATCAGCTCGAAGCCCGCCCCGGTGGGCCAGCGTATCCAAGAGGTCTTTTCCAGTGAGGTCTTGCAAATATCCGCAGGGTTCGCAGAGGCGGTCGCCACGACAGATGGCGGTGCCGATTCGGAATCGCGTTCCGACGAGGTGGTTGAGTGCGGCATCCTGCGTGACGATGTTCCGCCGGTGTTCGCCGGGAGCGAGTACAACGTCTGCCTCGCGTTCGATTGCGTCGATAGCCTCCTGCTCAATGAGCGTCAGGTCATAACCGTCCTGGCGGTCTTCGTCCGATTCCCAAGTAACAAACGTCCCGGCTTCGATATCGCTGAAATACCTGTCGCCCTGCAGACCACGGCCTGCGATGGCTTCGACTTCACTGCGTTTGTCCATCTCAACGCCGGCGTCAGGCGCAGTGAAAATGTGTTTAGCAGTCCCTTCACCTTCCATACGTACTGTCTTATAGCTCAGGTACAAATACCTTCCCCGTACTGAATTCGGTTTGAGTGGTTAATATTGTATGAGACATTATAAATAGGGAACATATTGAACTCAATCCAAAAATAGATGTGAGCGCTCGCCTACCAGCTGATTCTGACTAAAGGGGCTGAACAAAAGCCCCGCGTCTTGCTGAATACAGGCTCTGCATCGGTCACACTGGTACTAACAGGACTCGGGCAGATCGATTGCCCTCATACGATGCTCAGCGATGCCGAATGGGAGCTGGCGAGCGGACTCGAATTACCGGCTTTCACTATCGAGGGGGATGAATACCTGAAGCGGTTAACGATGGTTGTTTCTGAGGGACGTATTGAGCACGCCTTCTACCCAATCTTCCCACCGGATGAACACGCGAGCGAAGTCCTCGAATGGATGAAAGAAAATCCCCCGATAGAGAGGACACCGAGTAGTGCTCTGCCAGCCGACCCGTTCTATTGTTTGAGGACTTTCGTATTGGCTCGGGATGCTATAGGGGTGGATCGGCGTCGTCACCAAACCCACTCCCGTACGCCTCGACGACTTCTGTAACGGTGACTTCGTACGCATCGTACCACTCTGTCCATCGCTGTTTCGCCTCTTTGTGGTCAGAATCTGCGCCAAACGACTCAAGCGCGTCCAACGACTCCCAGTAGTACACGACGAGAACCTCTTCACTCTCAGAGGCATGCCACGTCCGCTTGCCCAGATACCCCTCTGTGTCCTCGGCAGCCACTTGTATCGCGTCATTCAACTCGTGAAACTCTGCATCGTACTCCCCCGGATCAAGGCGGAACGTGACAAGATACATCACTACAGTTTACTCGCCAATGTGAATAAGAAACCTCCCTTCCAGGGACACAACAGTTCGTTACAGATCGCTCGCTGACTCGTGCCCAGTTCAGGTTTTATCTCTGGCCAGTCTCGCCTATAACTCTACGACTATCTACCGCTACGGAGAACACTCCTATGAACCACCCAATTGTATCGGAGATATGTTCACCGCCCAAGTGGGTCTTGTAGTGAGTAACCTATGACACGACACGATGACCGGTCCAGCAAGAACCGATTCGCAACCATCGCCGTCGGCGCAGCAGAAACCGAGACGCATCCCCACAGAGGTGGAACAAACGACGTCGTCCCGCCGATCCACCTCTCGACCACATTCGAGTGGACCAGCGGAGACGAGGCCAATGAACACGACTATTCGCGTGAGAGCAATCCGACGCGGGCAGCCCTTGAAGCGCAGTTAGCCCGTCTCGAAGGCGGCGAGCATGGGTTGGCGTTCGCCTCCGGAATGGCCGCCACATCGACGACGATGCTATCGCTGGTCCCTCCGGGAGGCCACGTCGTCTCCTCGGACTCCATCTACAGCGGAACCGAAAAACTGCTCACGGAACACATGGCCGGACATCTCGGCGTTGACATTGACTTTGTTGACGCTCGTGACCCCGACAACGTCGCCGATGCAATCAACGCGGACACTGACCTGATTTGGGTAGAAACACCGTCGAACCCCTTGATTAGGTTGTGCGATATCCAAACGATAGCCGACATCGCCGATGCCCATGATGCGCTGTCCGGCGTGGACAGTACCTTTGCGAGTCCGTACTACCAAGCCCCACTCGAACTGGGTGCTGACGTCGTCGTTCACAGCACCACCAAGTATCTCAACGGGCACTCCGACTCGATCGGCGGTGCCGTTATCACCGACGACAGTGGTGTTTTTGAGCAATTAGCGTTCGCGCAGCGGGTTGGGCTTGGGAATATGCTTTCGCCGTTCGACTGCTACCTCGTTGCACGAGGCATCAAGACGCTGCCCGCGCGGATGGAACATCATGAGAAGAACGCGATGGAAGTCGCCCGGTTCCTCGAAAGCCACGATCGGGTCGCTCGTGTTCACTATCCGGGTCTCGAGAGCCACCCGCAACACGATCTTGCGAGTGAGCAGATGTCGGGGTACAGCGGGATGCTGTCCTTCGAGTTCGATGGTACACTCATCGAACTTGAGGCGTTCGTTAAGGGACTTCAGGTATTCACGCCGGGAGCCAGTCTCGGCGGGGTTGAGAGCCTTGTTGAGGTGCCGTCACTAATGATCCCCGAGGAGCTCAGTCGTAGTGAGGATTCAGCGGAGATTCCCGAGACGTTGGTCCGAGTATCCGTTGGCCTCGAAGACGCCGACGCCCTCTGCGAGGATCTCCGGACGGCGCTACCGTAGACCCATGCACTCGTTCTCCGATTGTCCACCGGTCATAGCGGTCGCAAGGGGATTTTGAGCCGTCTCTGACCGAACTGAGATATTGGTCTTGGTTTCGATTCAGGATCCTATCCTACTACAAAGCAGGCCAAGAACCCGACATTCACTCGATTTACTCTTGAGTGCGCTGTGGACGGCCAATCCTTACAATGCGCTGAACTCGATCGGATATTGGGGAAGTATCATTCTATTGTCAGTTTGTAGAAATCTAAACGCGGAATCTGTAGGGTGCAGCAAGAGACTTCATCTGTATCCCATCATGGAGTTTATCGAGGCACCAAGCAAGTCTCATTTTGAGAGAGGGGATAGACTGAGACCACTCCCACATTTGAGGAGGGGCTGATGTTCTCACGGACGTGATCAGAGGGGTAGTAAATATCTCTCCCGACTCTAAGAACCATCACTACCCGACTCGCTCCGCACTTGATCTAACTTCTTTTGAAACGGTGTTCATTGATCATTCACACCGGCTTTGGTCTGACTCGCCTCGGTGGATCGACGCCGACTCTGCAATGGACGCTATTACTTTTCAATGATGGGTATAGCTATAGGATATAGCTCGATGGCATAGCTATTTATTGTGGCTGTAAACTATGTTTATCTTGGATTTCTCCCTCTGGTTGGACCTCGCCTTATCGCGTTGTGCTCCGTCTCCCCAGCTGTTCAGCGATTATTCCACTGGTGGGGTAGATGCCTGAGAGTGGATCTCTGTACCGACTGCCACTCACCAACGCGTGTGCTGATCGACTCTCGATGCCACGTATCGCTACTCGGTATAGGTGGTGAATATAGATCCCAAATATAGTTATAATGTATCGTTATCAGATATAGCTGGGAGACGTCACTGTATTGTCTGACTTACCTTTATATCCGTGGTCATCAACTATTCCCTATAATGCTCACCTATACTCCAGTTTCGGAGGCTGGCGGTGTCGGGAAGACGACGACAGCAGCGACACTGGCGACGAGCCACGCGCGCGCTGGCCACGATGTCCTGGTCATCGATATGGACACCCAGAACGGAAGTCTCACATATTTTTTCGGACCTGATTACGACCGCGGCGATCCAAGCGTCGATAACCTCGTTCGCCACCTCGTTGGTCGTCCGAAAGGCGATTTTCACGATCTCGCTCTCGAAGTCGAACGCGGAATCGACCTGATTCCGTCGCACAACATGCTCGAAGACCTTCACGAGTTTCTTCTCAACGAGAAAAATCAGGCCGAGAACTTCGGGGAATCCTACAGCATGTACCACCAGTTACATCGTGTCCTCCGCGAGGCAAACGTTCGTGACGAGTACGACGTCATCATCGTTGACTCTGCCGGGAAAGCAGGACCCATTCTGTATAACGCACTGGTCGCCGTCAGGAACGTGGTCATCCCGTTCGAGGCGACCGCAAAGGGAAAAGAATCGATCGAAGGCCTCGACGACCTCGTTGACGGATTAGAGCAAAGCATCGACGTCGACGTCGGCGTCCTCGCGGTCGTCCCGATCGGCTACAAAAACACGCGCGATCAGCGCGAAATACTCAATGAGCTTCGCGAAAGTGGGTTCCCGGTTCCAGTGGTCATTGGTGAGCGTGGCTCTATGATGGAGGGGAGCTGGAAGCAGCAGTGTAGCCCGTACACGTACGTGGAAAAGCATCGCGACCGGCAACGTGAGTATGAGCTAGAAACGCTCGACCAATTCGACGAACTCGCCCGCCATCTCGAACGGCAGGCCGGCCTTACAACGCCCGAGGTGACGGCATAATGGGGCTCAAATCCGGGTCACGAGATGCTGGACTCGACGAATCGGACGACGTCGAGCGATCTGACGACCGGGACGAAAATGTATCTTTGACGGAAGACACGACGGCAGCTAATTCAGCACCAACTGAAACGAGCGACAAAGATACTGGCTCTGTGAGCGGATCAGAGACGTCATCTCCTTCACGGCCGACGATGGACTCGCTCCCTTACAAGCTTCGCCGGGAGAAGGTGAACGAAGGACGCGAGCAAGTTCCCTATTTCCTTCGGAGCGAGATCATCGAAGCCGAGGGCGATCTTCAGGATACGCTGGAGGAGCTTCTCGGCGAAAGCGTCTACAAATCTGATTACCGAGAGGCTGCCATGGTCGTCGCTCAGCGCAACCCCGAGCTCGTTGCCGAAGTTCTCCGTGAATGGGGGTATGATCTCGAGAAGTCTTAGAGCGCGGTTAGCGACGTTGCCGACTTCTTCTACGGTGGTTCCATAGTGAGTTTCGGGTTTCTTCTCGGTGTCTAGTCTGTCGGCTGCAGGGGTGGTCGTGGTGGGCAGAGGGTAGCAGCCCCGCTGTGTGACGTTCTGGTTCTGAGAGTGGTATTTTCGGTCGGGAGGCTCTATTTAACAAGATAGTGTTGAATTCTGGGACCACACAGACGGTAGCAGTCCGTGTGAACACCGAGGGAAGCCCCTAAATTTGCGCGCAATTTGCGTAAACCGCATGCTGATATATAAATTCTTCTTAGATTGCGGGTCACAATTTCGGAGGATGGGGTTCTGAAGTGCGCCTTCCGGCAAGAAGAACGGGGTATTGTTCAACTGGAGAACCGACTGAGGTCACCCAATTCATCGTAAGTAGCGCGAAAAGAAGCCGTGCATCACCTGGCTAAACTCCGAAGTTGTGAGTGGGTTTCTACCCTCTACGAGGCTCCGAAGAACTTAACGTCGCGAGACATGAGAACTCATCGATCACCCTACTGGGGATGAGAAATTCAATGTCACCGTTGAAGTCACAGCCAATCAGTTAGATGGACATCTCTTAGTAGACGAGGTAACTAGAAACATCGGGCTAGAGGACAGGAAACGTCGTCAACCGTCATGAAGATTTCTGCTGAAATACCGCATGAAGTCGACTCATTGTTGAGCGGGACGTTGACCCATGTTTTCGTAAGTATCTAGCGAAGCGCGTCAAGTCGCTTCCCGAGAATTTCTTGAACCGAATCCACCTCATCGCCGACGCGGAGGACACGGTAACCCTGCGAAAGAAGGTCTGCAGCACCTTCGGTAGAGTGTTCAGGGATGCCAATAGGAACATGAGCATCTGCGCAGGCGTCTTCGATCGTTTTGATAGCGTCATTTACTTCGGGGTGATCAGTTTGCTGAGGGTATCCCATAGAGATCGAGAGGTCCATCGGCCCGACAAAGACGAACCCTAAATGTGGTATGCCGAGGATCTCTTCTATATTCTCGATGGCTTCAACCATTTCTATCATAACTCCGACAAGGACTGATTCGTCCTCTCGTTCGGTGAACCCTTCCATGGCGGCGCCCCACTCAGCATTACGGCCACCGCCAAATCCCCTGTTGCCCGGTCCACCGTCAAACGAAAAACGAGCTGCCTTTACCGCACGCTGAGCCTCCTCAGCATTCTTGATTCGCGGAACCAATAGAGTTGAGATCCCAGTATCAAGAACTTTATGAATGAGGGATGGATCTGAATTGGGTACCCTGACGAGCAATTCAATGTCGACGCTCTCGGCCGCTCTAACGAGCGAGTCGAACCCAGTACTATCGTATGGGCTTTTCCCAGCATGCTCAAAATCAAGCCACACAAAGTCAAACCCTAGTTGTCCATAGATCTCAACAAGCATTGGTGACATAGTTTTTGACCGTGCACCGATCACTGCTTCGTCGGCCTCAAGTCTTCTACGAACCTTGTTTACGTGCATCATCCTTTCCAAACTTGTAAACCGATGATAAAACGTTTTGGGTTACTTCACCGATCCGCTTAAAGAAGAGAGATTCGATGAGTATCTCATTTGGAGAGTAGCCACCTAATTTGATCGAAAACGCGGTTCCTATAATTCCGAAGTTCCGTTCACCATCGTCGAAAGCGCTCTTAACAGTAACATTTTTATAGTAAGGCCGTCACGCCATCGTGATTGATTGCCAAATTCATCTCAAATACTCACCAATTACTTTGAAGCCATTCTTCATAGGCGCAAATAGCCATCTCGTCGTAGATGTCTGTAATAAGATTATATTTACATTTCCCCAGTTGCGTGGTTTTTGGATACTCTAGTATACCGTTTACTAGCGTCGAACGCGCCTTGATGGGAGTTATCGTGTGACAGGGCCGTTACGGCACTATTAGAGTCATACCCTTCTTATTTGACCGCTATCACTTTTATTGATGCTGCATCAGAAAATGGCTAAAGGAGCCTTTTCAACGGTCAATTCCGCCTTCTTGGTGCGATTCGGTCCTTGAAACAAGTGAATTTCTCATTGTAAAACAGAGGTTTAACATTCGTGAACAGCACAGAGAGACCGTTCCTCGAACGGAAACGGTATAGATAACATCGGAAGTAGGTTTGAAAATGGAGAGCAACTGTTTGCCACTAGCCGGAGGAACAGAAACATGGTACAAAGAGCTCTCTAGCTTCGTGTATGTGATCGAACATACAGATTGAGGATGACCATAAGTGGATTTAACTCCTAACAATGTGAGATACATGTATGCGACGGATCGACGTAACCGAGCTAGAGTCATTAGCCATAAAACTAGTTTCGGCACTTGGTACATCCAATCAAGTTGCCGCCGAGGTAGCAGAATCGCTTGTTGAGTCTGACCTCCGCGGCCACGGTTCGCATGGAGTCATCCGCATGGGAACTTTTTACCGCGAGATGATCGAGAATGGCGAAATCCGTCCTCGAGCCACCCCCGAAATCGAACGGCTGAGTCCAACGACCGCGCAGGTCAATGGTAACTTCCAGTACGGACAGGTAGTTGGCCGGCGCGCCGTTGATGTCGGTATTGAACTCGCTAGTGATAGCGGCTCCGCCATCGTTGGAGTCCGAAATGCAACCCACCTTGGCCGCGTCGGTGAATGGGCTGAGCGAGCGGCAGCCGCTGGGATCGGTTTTGCTGCCTTCGTCAACACCGGCGGCACCTCTCCGCTCGTGGCGGTACCAGGAAGTGCTGAACGCCTGCTGCCGACCAACCCATTGGCATTCGGCGTTCCCACGTTTGATGTGCTCCCTCATCCGGTAGTCCTTGATATGGCCACTAGTCAAGTCGCCCACGGAAAGATAACAAAACGGTATATAGAGGATCAACCACTTCCCAAAGGCTGGGCTATTGATGAGTTAGGCGAGGCAATCACTACCGCACGGGCTTACGAAGAAGAGAAACAGGGAGCAATGTTACCACTCGGTGGTCTCACGGCGGGATACAAGGGATTTGGCCTCGCAGTGATCGCAGAGTTATTCGCCGGTATTATAGCGAATCACCAGGTCTCTGGCCAGTGTAATGAACGGCGTGTCAACAACGGCGCAATGTTCGTCTTCGTCGATCCCGAATATTTTTCGACATACGAGGCAAACCGGCGGCGCGTGGAGGCACTTGTCAGGTTAGTCCACAGCGCTGATCATTCCGAGGAGATACCGATGGGTCCCTCTGCGAAGGGTGATCGTGTGGTACTTCCGGGGGAAATCGAATACGAGAAGCGACAGAAGCGGCTCGAAGAAGGCATACCGTTTCACGACGAGACGCTTAGCCTGCTCGCAGATGTTGCGAGACAGTCGGGAATCAAAAGTTCAGTCCTGGGCCCCTTCGATGCTTGAGTTCAGTCAGCGGTATTGCCATGACCGGGCCAGGTAAAAGATAGATATTTCTGCGGCCGATAAGTCTGATGAAGGCTGAAGCAGGAACGCCGGATAGTACGGTTTATCTACTCGATGGAACTGATCTCTCATACATGTGATGGATAAGAACGAAGACGACGTCCTCCTGTTCTAGTAGATCCATTTGACTATATCGCTGAGAACAGGCGATGGTACTGGAATGAAGTGAGATCGCGACGCTCTAAGCGTCACCGAAGACGAATCGACGGACGATGCACTGGTTGTGGGCGAGTCCCATTGACACAGATCCGGCGAGCTGGATACAGAAAATGATGTTTACCATCTCGCTTACCACCTGCACGGCCGCCAGTGCGGGCCCGTTCCTTAGGTACTTAGTAGCACAGTGGTACAAACGGAAGGGGGTCAAGAGATAGGAAAAGACGGCAAAATAGTGCCGCTAGTAGCCGATTGTAATTGCGGAAGAGAGCGCTCTATTACGCCTGGTGCCGATAATGATGCTATTGGAGGCGTAGGGAGAAAGTTTAGTATTGTCCGCTGGCATTGTGTTGGTTATGACTGGCGTGGTAGCAGTTGTCGGTGCAGGGAACATGGGACACGGACTTGCCGCTCACTTTGCACTGCACGATTGGAACGTAACGCTCATTGATCATCGACAATCGAACCTCGACAATGCTCGTGAGCGTATTAAGAAGGTCACCCAGTTTCAAGACGAGATGGAACTCGTGTCCGTGTTACCTAAATCAGTCATGAATTCGATCTCATTCACACTCGACTGCGCGGAGGAGGTCAGCGACGCGGAGCTTGTCATCGAAACTGTCTCAGAAGATCTTGACACCAAACGGGAGATGTTCGCGACACTTGCGGACTCGACGGAGGATGACGCGGTATTGGCGACTAACACTTCCGGTATTCCTATTACTGACATTGCGGCGGGCAATGACGCGGCCAACAGAATCATCGGCTGTCACTGGTGGTACCCTCCGTACCTACTGACGCCTGTGGAGGTCATTCGCGGTGAAGAGACTAGTGACGAGACAGTAGATAGAACGGTGACGTACCTCGAAACGGTTGACAGAACTCCGGTAGTCGTCAAGCGAGACGTTCCTGGATTCGTTTG
Organism: Halegenticoccus soli; assembly: GCF_002844195.1. GTDB lineage: Archaea > Halobacteriota > Halobacteria > Halobacteriales > Haloferacaceae > Halegenticoccus > Halegenticoccus soli. The sequence continues at coordinate 539,866 of NZ_PEND01000003.1, read as the reverse complement.
GAACCGAATTCAGTTCGCCGTCATCCGCGAATGTATGCACCTCGCAGAAAAGGGGGTGGCCTCGATTGAAGATATCAACATGGCAGTTCGTGATGGATACGCCCGCCGGACTTCTGTCGTTGGTCCGTTCGAAACGACAGACATCGCTGGTCTTGACCTCTTTGAGACCAACGCGAGGAATCTTTATCCCTACCTCTGTGACGACGATGAACCGAGTATCCTTTTCGAGAAGTACCTTCAAGCGAACCATGGCGGCATTGAGGACGGTGCTGGATTCTTCGAGTACGATATTCCTCCGGAGGAGGTCACCCACCGCCGGGACAAGCAGTTGGCGGCGCTCAAGAGGGTACTAGATGAATAATATTTCCTCGTCAAGGCTGGGGAGTTGCGTCAGGTATAAACGTTGGATCCTGACGTTAACCATCTTCAACTACAATCTACTCTATAATTAGAATCAAGGTTCCAATAGACAGAGAGGTATCTCGGTGCGGTTAAAGACTCGGTCACCGGATCCTGGGTATCGCTATTCCGTTATCGGACTAGATTGACCGAACCGTCCAGCTAATCATGAATAATCCGTATGTTACCTTCGACGGACGTCTGGGAGGTAATGAGTAACTACCCGAATGAGCGAAGTATGGCGTGGTCGATTACCGCTATAGGTCCTCATGGCGAAGTCGTTTGGCCGCTAGGCGAAGTTACCAACGATCTCGATGAAACCCTTCCACGATGAAAATCGCGAATTCCCCACGGCTCTATCGTTGTTTTCAACGACCTATATAGCCATGAGTATTTGCTATCCAGAATAGCCGGTATTAAAAATAAAATTGAAGAAATGGGGATAGCAAAGCCTACAAGGTCTTGTCGGACTCTTCGAGCATTCGAAGGCGATAGAGAAATGATTCTTGATCCAGTTGGACATCGTCGGCGGTGACAATCGTGTCCTTCTCGACATCGGAGACAAGCGTTGCACCCTCTAGGAGTTCGAGAGGGACATAGTTGGACCGTGTGGCCGTCTCAGCGTCTTCAATCATACCGTAGACTGTGTATCCACCGCCACCGTCTAGTTCTTCACCGGCCGAGAGGTCGCGCTTGGCTGCGCCGACAACCTCGGCTACATGCTGTTTCGGAACTCCAGTCGGTTCATTCCGGAGTGCCGCGCTGGCGACGCTCACGGAGGTTTCGGTCCCAGGGAGGTGGAACGGCCGGTAGAAGAGCTGGTACTTCCCAGCATTTGCGACGTACATTCCAGATCCACCGTACTGGTTGAGATACTCTCGGACACCTTCGTTCGGTGTTGTCGTGACGATCCAGACGCCAAATTCAATGTCGTTTTTGATCTCACTTCCGTCAGGATTTAATGAGCTTATCGTGTCAACGACGCCGGAGTTTTCTAGTAATCCTCCATCTTCCTGCGGACGCATACGTTTTGGTATCTCTTCGAGTTCGGCCGCTGGTATGTGCATGCCCGACACGTCTGGCTTCAACCCAGTCGCGTTAGCGACAGCGCACATTTCGACGGCGACCTTTGTCCCGTCAAGGAACGAGTTATACATGTACGGGTTGAGGTGATTCTCTTCGACGAACTTCTTATCGAATCCCCACCGCTCGAAGACATCGTCAGGGGTCCCGTATTTGTACTCATTGATGAAAGGATTCCCTTTCCCGGCGGCGACAACATCAAGCCCGACGGTCTGAGCCCAATCATATAGCTCGGCGATGAGTGCAGGCTGGTCGCCGTACGCCATTGAGTAAGTCACTCCAACCCTATCGGCGAGTTTTGCGAGGATTGGTCCGACGACTGTGTCGGCCTCGACGGTGACCATCACTACATGTTTTTTGTCCATAATGGCTGTATAGGCGTGACGGGCACCCACCTCAGGGATACCTGTTGCTTCAACAACGACGTCGACATCGCTTTCAGCTAGGACGATACCATCATCGGTAACTGCTCGCATGCCATCAGCGATGGTCGCTTCGAGGGCGTCGGGATCATCAACCTGCTTAATATCACCTACGTCAGCTCCGTTGAAGGCATCTACTGCTTTGTCTACTTCTAGATCGGCGATGGCGGCCGTCTGCATGCCAGGAGCGCGTTCTACTTGGTCGACCAGTCGTCTCCCAAATAACCCAGCGCCAATAACGCCGACAGTAATTGGTTCGTTAAGTTCGGTGAGTTGCGACGGAACATTGAACATGAGTCTTAGTTTTCGAGTTCTTCGACTAATTGAAGGTAGATCCCCTCGCTCGTTTCTACATCCATGTCTAGAAGCTTACATCCTGGGAAGGTTGGCGCAAGGATGGCTTCGTCCCACTCAGGTTCGATGCCTTGGTCCGCGAAGTTTTCGACTGCTACATCAAGATCGTTGACTTCGTAGGCCACATGGTTAAGTCCGTTACCGTGCTCCTCATGAAACGCCTCTATTTCGGGGTGTCCCTGTGGCTCTTGGACTTCAATGTAGGTCTCTCCGACTTGGTAGACCGCTGCATCGTAGCCAGCCTCGGGCATCTCGCGATAGTCGACCAAGGTCATGCCGAGGACGTTCTCGAAGAACGGGCGGTAGTCGTCAATATCGCCAACAGTGTACGCCACGTGGTGAATGCGCTCGAATATCTCGTCTTTCTCGCTCATAGGGGATTCACTCCGAAAGCAACTCAACTACGTTACCGTCTGGATCGTACATGTAGGCCACTTCAGCTCCGTTCTCGAGTGTTTGTGGCGGATTGATGAATTCGACGCCATCCGACCGGAGGTCATCATAGATTGCATCGAGGTCGTCCACTTCGAGGCAGAAGTGCGCTGCGCCGATATCGTTGTTCGAGACGCCGTCATTGGCGTTGTCTCCCGAAGGATGGTTGTATTCGAGCAGTTCGACCGCACAGCCATCCGCATCGAGGAAGACGAGGTCAACGTCGACGTTCTCAACACCGACAAACTTACTGAATTCCTCGCTCGCAAAGGAAAGCTGATCTAGTTCCTCCATGCCGAGAGTGTCTCGGTAGAATCCGAGAGCCTCGTCCATGTCTGATACTGTCACGCCGTAGTGGTGGGATTGTCCAATCATTGTAGTCTCCGTGGATTCAGTTGTAATTGTGGTAAACTGTCTTTAATTGCGTGTACTTAAGGAAGCCGTACTTACCGTCTTCGCCGCCTAGGCCGGATTCATTCCAGCCGATATGGTGGCCGTGCCACGATTCACCGAGCGTCCGATTAATGTACGTCTCGCCGAACTCCAGTTCCTCGGCAACGCGCATCGCTGTCCTGTAGCTATCTGTGAACACGTACGAGGAGAGTCCGTAGCGTGAGTCATTGGCATACTCAACAGCGTTCTCCAGTGAGTCAATCTCCATAATGGGCGTCACTGGGCCGAACACCTCGTTCTGCATGATATCCATATCCTGGTTGACGTCAGTGATGACCGTCGGTTCGTACCAGTAGCCTCTTTCGAAACTATTACCCGACGGGCGAGAACCGCCCAACAATACTTCCGCACCATCATTACGGGCCCGTTCGACGGCTGCCTCCGTCTTTTCGAGCTCCCGTTCGTTAACTTGTGGTCCCATATCGGGATTGTCCTCAGGTTGGCCGAGTGTGACGTTCTTGGCTGCTTCGACGTAGCGCTCTTCGAATTCCTCTCGGACGTCACCGTGGACATACACTCGCTCAGCACAGGTACATACTTGTCCCGTATTGGTAATGCGTGCTGTCAGAATATCTTCTACGGCTTGGTCAATATCCGCGTCCTTCCAGACAATGACCGGGGCCTTCCCGCCGAGTTCAAGCGAGACTTTGGTCAGATTGTCGGCGGCTGCTCTCATGATGGCCTTACCCGTTTCGACACTCCCGGTCATCGATATCATATCGATCGAGTCAGATGAAACGAGCTGAGTGCCAACCTCACCGCCACCAGTAACGATGTTCAGCACGCCATCGGGAAGGTCAATCTCCTCGTCAATGAGTTCGGTGAGCCGTAGCGTTGCGAGCGGCGTCTCTTCGCTTGGCTTTGCAACAAGGGTGTTCCCAGCGACAAGCGCAGGCGCGAACTTGCGTATAAAGACCGCAATGGGATAGTTCCAGGGGATGATACCCGCGATGACTCCAAGCGGGTGTCGCTGCAGGTGAATTGACTCTCGACGCGTATCGCCAGGAAGGATATCACCCTCGATACGACGGTCCCACTCGGCCATGTATTCACAGAGGTCCGCAGATGCCTCGATTTCTCCCAATGCTACGTTACGAGGTTTTCCCTGCTCTTTGACGATGAGATCTGCAAGTTCTGATTGGTGGTTCATCATGAGCTCTGCCACTTCTCGAACAAGTTCACCGCGTTCGCGGGCCGGTCGGCGTCCCCAGTCAATTTGGGCCTTACCGGCAGCGTTTATGGCCGAATCGATCTCCTCTGAGGTCGCGTTTGGGATATCTGTGATTACTTCCTCAGTCGTTGGATTTCGAACTTCGATGCTCTCAGTTCCGGAGGGTACTCGCCATTCGCCAGCGATATACTGACCTCCAAGTTGATTTTCTTCCGACATCAGTAGGAACACTGACTGGGTCTCACATATACTTTATTGTGGTTTCGAAGATATATGGCTGAAACATAATCATCGCTCCTCCATTGAGGAGGAAATAGCTGACTGTTAACCCCTTAGATGATCCTGCCTTTGCTCTTGCTTCGGATCTCCTCGGTCGACTTCAGATCTTTATCGAACATGTCAGAGTAAAATTGAAGCAAATCAGGATGTGGGCGATTGTCGTACCCGGCATTCATACCTTCACGGTGGAATTGTTCAACGAAGTTTCCAAGCGGGAGGTAAGTCTCGTACTTTTCGGCAAGACTTTTGAGTTCGACGAGATCCTTGTGGGCTACGTCGAGATGGAACTTGTTTCGATAAATACCCTCGGCGTCATCAAGGGCGAAGTGCTCGTCGAAGTGCTTATCGAACTCGTTAGAGAAGAACGAATCCAGCTTATCGTCGTAGATTTGCGTCCAGTGTCGAAGCGTCCGATATAGCGTCGAGGGATCAACACCGAACTCGTCGGCCAACAGCACACCCTCAATGAAAATGATAAGTGTAGTCTGGCCGACATGGTTGTGAATAAGCTTAACGAACTGGCCGTCGCCAACATCGCCGATGTGGTAGACGTTGCTTGCGATGGCCGAGAGGATATCCCGCTGAGCCTCAATACGTTCAGGATCACCGCCCATCATGATCGTGAGCTCGCCCGCCTGTGCTCCAACCTCTCCGCCTGTGATGGGGCTGTCAAAGTAATACATGTCTTCCTCCTTTGCCTGCTCGCCGAGTTCGCGTGCAGTAAGTGCAGAGAGTGTACTTGTATCAAAAATATCTGTCCCAGGATCCCCATGCTCCACAATCGCGTTAACTGCATTACGACTTGCGTCAGGGTGGGGCAGGGAGAGGATAATGACCGACGCACGCTCTGCAACCTCAGCGCTGTCCTCGGCGATGTCTATACCGTGTTCGGCAGCGGCCTCGCAGGCCTCTTCTGAGAGGTCGAACCCTATAGTCTCGAAGCCCTGCTCAGTGAGATTTTTACTGATACCGTTTCCTACCTTTCCGAGACCGATGACTCCTACCGTCATACGGTTACAAGTCACAATAAAGGGGCTTAAATAAGTTGTGGGAGTGTTAGCTAATATGGCATTTCTCGTAATGATGGATCTTCGACGGAGCCTATTTGGGCAAGAGACACGAAGCCCCATCCATGACGTCAGACGCACAATTGGTGGCCGTTCGTTCGAACTGGTGGTGGAGCCATGTCGCGGTCGTCCTGTGGACGATAGTTCTTGATTTGTTTCTCCTCATCGGTGGCTCATTGAACCTGACGCAAACGGCATCACTTTTAGCTCTTCAAGCATGGCTGTTCGTATTCTTAACGTTCACTATCGCCGCATTATTCGGATTCTATTATGACGCAAGAGAGATTCAGGACGCTGGACAGGAGTGGAAGCCTACGTGGTGGATGTACATCGTCGGATCATTCATAGTGACACCATTGCTCACTTCCGCTCTTTATTTGTTTCAGCGGTATCGCCATGTTGGCATTCGCTACCGTAGGTGGCAGGTGGGGCCAAGCGAACGAGTTACAGACGGGTAAGATCAAGTGAAGTATTTCTCTTTAAGGCTCCCGAAGTATTAAAAGGTTGAGTAACCTCCGGCACGATAATGGCTGACAAAACACAGACTTCGTTCGTAGAGACAGACCAGCTTATCGGTGATGCGTTTCGCGAAAACTCGTTTCAGGCAGCGCGAGCGCTCGGACAGCTTCTGCGTACTACCTACGGTCCATGTGGCAGAGACAAATTTCTCATTGACCATCTTGGGACGGGATACATCTCGAACCAAGGAACGGATATTCTCGATCGGCTTAACATCGCCAATCCTGTGGCACAACTCATAGTCAACGCCTGTAAGTTCTCCGAACGATACGCAGATGGCTCGACGTTTGCGGTGCTTGTTACCTGTGAGTTGCTCAAAGAGGCCGAAACTCTTGTCGAGTCGGGACTCTCCCCAATTGAGATAGCGCACGGGTTTGAGCGTGCCTTTGTCACGGCGGAGGCAGCTCTCGATGATGTGGCAGTACCTCTCAAACTAAACGAACGGGAGCGGTATGCGCTCGTCTCAACGGTGACTTCCGGTAGATTCACTGATTCATCCGCCAAGCACCTTCGGCGGGTCGTCCTTGACGCAGGTGATGTGCTTGCTCCTGACGTGGCGGTCAGTCGGGTCTACTTTGAGGAAAGTATCCGGCTGGGTCTTGACCGTTCGAGAGTAGTTGCAGGTACTATTTTACGCGCCAATCCGACGCATCATGACATGCCCACGGACATCATGAACGCAAATATATTGCTACTTTCCGAGCCGGTCACGAAACCAAATCTAAAAGACCTATTCGGCGAGGAGAGCGTTACGCTCGGCAGCATGGCGACCCTCCAGGGTGCTACCGAATCTACTCAGCAAGTGTTTGAAAAACGTATACAGGATATCATAGAGAGTGGCGCCGATGTGGTTGTTTGTCGGGGGAGTCTTGACAGCTCCGTCGTCTATGAGCTCGCCGCTGAAGGAATACTTGTCTTTCATCAAAATGACGTCTCAGAGGAGGACTTGTCTCGGGTGCACAGGGCTGTCGGCGGCACCATAGTCCCTCCAAAGGACATCAAGAGTGCGAAACTTGGGCACTCCGGTCGAGTGACGGTGACGAACATCGGCTCGGGTACCATCAAAGGCGTTCTCTTCGCCGATTGTGACGATCCCGACATCGTCTCAATCATTGTCCACGCTGGGACTGCCTCTGGTTCAGATCATGCCAAACGCATGCTGAAGCAGGGAATTGGATCGCTAGCAGCCGTCTACGATGACCCGCGGGCCGTTCCAGGCGGTGGGGCGACGGAACTTGAGGCTGCCCGCACAGTTAGAGACATCGCTGCTGGCGTTGGGGAACGGAATACACTCGCCATAGAGGCGTACGCCGATGCACTTGAGTCAACGGTTGCACAGCTTATACAAAATACCGGCCATGATGCACTTGACGTCTTACCCCAATTGAAGGCGGCCCACGCCGACGGGACTGACGATGCGGCCGTTGATGTCGGAAGTGGCGGTGTAACAACCGCATATGAATGGGGAATTATCGAACCGTACGAATCTAAACGCCTTGCCCTCCAGGCAGGTACTGAGGCTGCGATTTCGCTCCTCCGTATCGACGCACTACTTCCACGTACCGGTGGAGAAGCACCTGACCTCGGCCCTGATGGCAATCCGATGAGCCCGCCAGACGTCGGGTGGGGAAGCGGGAATGTTAACTAGTAAGTGGAATAGGCAGTTGTCGTATCCACCTACGTAATTTAGCGGATGTATTTTGGCGAAATTAATTACATTTATGTATTGTCATTCCTATGCATCGTTCGTCCGAGTGTGATAGTGATTGTGGACCAAGTTCCACGAAACCACCTATCATACAAAAGGGCGCGTGAGCCACTATGCCACACGAGAACGAAAATACGAAACGGAGAGAGGGACACGGAGACACTGCCGCCGTACCGCAGGCAAGTACGGATAATGAGTCCCGTAGAGGCTTTTTAAAGGGCGTCACTACCGCGGCTGCGGCTGGAACGACGCTGCTGGCTGGCTGTGCCGGCGGTGGTGATGGAGGCGGTGGAGGTGGAAACGAATCTGGCGGTGCACCAAGCAAGCAAGCTGTGCACTACATCTCGATGGAACAATCCCCAACGTTCCAAAACTTTTGGAAGAAGACTGCCAAGAAATTCGAGGAGGAAAATGGACAAAAGGTCAAAGTAACGTACGCTTGGGACACAGGCTACAACGAACGTATTGCCCAACTCGTACAAGCCGGAAATCCACCGGATATCATTAACCTCGAGGACTTCAACGTCGGCCAGTATGTGAGCGATGACCTGCTCCGTGATGTCACAGGATCCGTCGACGACTTCATGCAGCAAGTGAACTTTCCTAAGGAGTTCCGGATTAAACAAGACGGGAAAGATAGATGGTGGCCATCTTTCTGTTGTCCGAATGTCCGTTGGTACCGTGGTGACGTGATCGAAAACATCGGATTTGAGGGTAGCGCCAGCAATGGTACCCCTGCAACCTTCGAGGAATGGGGAGAATTCCTCCGAATGGCTGACGAGGCTGACAACAACTTACGCGGCGGAGCCTTAGGTGTCAGCGCTGAACTCTATGGGACAAACACCACGTTATGCCACCTTTGGGCCCGTGGCGTCACCATGAGCAAGCGGGAAGGAGATGAAACCAAAGTCGCCCTAGGGGACCACCGTGGTGCCATCGGAGAGTTTCTCAAAAGCATGAAGGAGTACTACCAATATTCTCCTAACTCTACCACGTGGAGCTGGACCGAAGCCATCGACTCTTTCGCAGACGGCAAAGTCGCAGAGGCGTTCTATGGGGGTGCGCGTCCCCAGCTTCAGGCATGGGACCGCGGTCGAGACTTCGCTAAGGACGTTCTTCCCGGTCCGTTTCCAAATGGCGAAAATTCCGGTGATTCCTGGGACTACACCTTTCCCTCTGGATGGGGTTTCGTAAAAGGGAGCAGTCAGCCAGAAGCTGCGAAAAAGTACGTCGCCTCCATAATGATGAATCAAGACCTGTTGATGGAACTCCTGCAGATGGCACCTGTCCATAACGCGCCGCTTGGGAAGGAGATGCGTGACCCCTCTCATGAGGTTTGGGATGTCGATATGGTCAACGAAGCCATGACAGAAGAACAGCTTAGAATGTATCTCGAGCAAATTCCGAAAGGTCGGGCACTCTCATACGAAACGAATCCTCCAAACCACAAGACTTCAGATATGTTTATGTCGTTGGGCCTTGGAAATATGGTGTTCCAGCATGTGGGGAACAATAAGTCAGTTAAAGAAGCAATAGACACAGGAATCTCTGACCTCGAAGAATCATTATAAAAGTTCCAAATTAACATTCATGAAGATCACAAATAATCACAGGACGCATCCAGGGACGCCCAATTATGAGAGCTCAATCCGAAATCAGGCAATCAGTGAGTTACACGCATGAGTACAATTGACGACACAGTGTTAGACCGCCTAAGCAAGACCCGACGATCCTCCGAGCGAGTTCTCTCGTCACTGTTTGAACGTGACTCACTATTGTTGGGAATGACCATCGGCCCGGCCCTAGCGTTAATGATCTTGGCTGCGTTCCTACCTGTCATCTGGGCGCTCAACCTTAGCTTCCACGAAGCCAGCGCACTTAGCCCCTCTTGGACGTGGGTAGGAATGGAAAACTATGTGAGTTTGATGGAGAGTCAGTCATACTGGAATGCCTTTAAGCGGAGTCTGATATTCGGGTTCGGTTCTGTAGGTCTCCAACTCGTAGTCGGGGTTGGGGTCGCGTTGATGCTATCACGTGAGTTTCGAGGAGTCATCCTTGCTCGCGCGATGATTTTCCTCCCGTACCTTATCCCCACGGTTGTAGTAGCGTTGGTTTTCCGACTCATGCTTAACGGGAGCTACGGAATCTTAAACGTCTTCCTCATGGATCTTGGCCTCATCAATACCCCCGTCAATTGGCTCTCAAACTCTGATCTTGCCATGATTAGCCTCATCGTTCTCAACAGTTGGAAATTTGCTATTTTCATTACTATTATGGTTCTCGCTAAACTCCAGTCCATTCCTCAGCAATATTACGAAGCAGCAACCATGAACGGTGCAGGACCGCTTCGGAAGTTCAGAGACGTCACCTTTCCTCAGATCAAAGGAGTCATCCTACTCGTTCTCCTGTTGCGGGGTATCTGGATGTTTAACAAGTTCGATATTATCTGGGTCACAACTGGCGGAGGTCCTGGAGACGAAACTGCCACGCTCCCAGTCTATATTTATGAGACTGCGTTTCTCAACTTTAACCTTGGCACAGCTGGCGCCATCGCTGGGACTTTATTCGTGTTCCTCGGGTTCGGTGCAATAATCTACTTCGCCGGCTTCAGTCCGGCTGAGGAGGTGGGAAGGTAATGGTATACACTGATAGGATTGCCAATCAAATCGCGTCGTTAACCGACTCAGATAAGCTTCCCTTTAGGCAGAAACAGAAGCTCCGTAAATACGGACTCTACGTGTTGGTAACAGTAACGTGTTTACTCTTTATGTTCCCTGTCTATTGGATGATAGTGGCGTCGATCCAACCATACGACGCGATTATCCAAAATCCCACTTGGGTCCCACTCGACGTCCTTTCACAAGTGACCATTGGATCGTACGTTCAGATCTTTGTCAATCGAGCCTTCGATCGATGGTACTTCAATAGTATCGTGGTGGCCATCATCGCTATCATTGTGACCGTGGCCGCCTCGACACTTGCGGGATACGGGTTGACGCGCGTGGAATTCCGGGGTCGTAAGACATTTGCTCGGCTCATCTTGTTTAGCTACATGTTCCCCCCGATCCTATTAGCGTTCCCGCAGTATCAGATATGGCAGCAGATAGGATGGCTGAACACCTATCACGGAATCGCAATCGCCCATATTGCGCTTTCGTTACCGTTTGGAATGTGGATGATGTGGAAGTTCTTCCAGACAGTACCCATTGCGTATGAGGAAGCAGCATGGATGAACGGTGCATCCAGATTCCACTCCTTCAAGGACGTTGCGATTCCAATGGCGAAACCAGGGATGGTAGCCGTCGCCATCTTCACGTTTGCGGTCAGTTGGAACGACTTCACAATGGCTACGATTCTCCTCCCTAACCAGTCGATGCAGACACTCCCACCCGCAGTACAGACGTTTACTGAACAGAACACAGTCTACTGGGGACAAATTATGGCAGCATCGGTGCTAATGTCTATTCCCCCGTTCCTACTCGTGTACAAATTACAAGAGAGCATCCTCGAAGGATTCCGAACTGGAGGCCTATAGTATGAGTCAGAGTGAAAATAACACCCAGATAGCGCTTCAGGACCTACGTAAAGAGTTCGATGTCCCAACGGGCGTCGAAGTTGCAGTCGACGGTATAGATCTTGAAATCAACGAAGGCGAATTTGTCACACTAGTCGGACCTAGCGGGTGTGGAAAGACGACGACCCTACGATGCATCGCAGGACTTGAGACAGCGACCGAGGGGACACTTCTCCTCGAAGGAGAAAACGCGCTCAATACAGCGCCGCAAGACCGCGATTTGGCGATGGTGTTCCAGCGGACAGCACTTTACCCCCACATGACGGCGCGGAAAAATATCGAATACCCTCTCAAATTAGCTGGGATGACACGCAACGAGCGAACAGAGAAAGTTGAGCGGGCCGCCGAAATTGTCCAAGTTGACGGCCTTCTTGACAAGTACCCTGGTGAACTCTCCGGTGGGCAGCAACAGCGTATTGCCATCAGCCGCGCCATTGTCCGCGACCCTGTCGCCTTCCTCATGGACGAGCCGATGAGCGACTTGGACGCGAAACTCAAGCGCCAGATGCGCAAGGAACTCGGCAAGATTCATCAAGAACTCAATGCGACAATCATCTACGTCACCCATGATCAGGAGGAAGCAATGACGATGTCGGACAAGATTGCCGTGATGAACGATGGAAAGATTGAGCAGGTTGGTACTCCGCAGGAAGTATATCAAGAACCCACAAATAGCTTCGTGGCGCAGTTTATTGGCTCACCTGAGATTAACATGATCGACGCCACTGTTGTCGACATCGACGAGGCTCGGACGGTGGTCGACATCGAAGGTGGACCGAGTCTGGCGTTCGAAACCGGTGAGTACCTCCCCGAGAAGGCCGACAAGGACGCCGTCTTAGGATTCCGTCCTCGTAAGGTTGAGGCCGCGGAGGGGTCCGCCCCGGGGATCGAAACGACAGTTTCGCTGCACGAGCCCCTTGGCGACGAGACGCTGATGTACCTTGAGGGACCGCAGGGGGAACTTCGGGCGGTCGTCCCCATCGACACAGAGATCCCCGAGGGCAACGAGGCGACGATCGTTCCTGAGGTGGCGGCCACCTATCTGTTCAATCGGCGGACGGGCGAGCGGTTCTCCCGCGGGTATTTGGACAGCGACGAGGTAGCCGAAACCGTGGAGACCCGGCGCGCCGGACAGTAAGCCACAGCGGCCGCTTTCTCACGGCGTCCAGCGAGCGTTGCTTCTAGCCGTCGGCGGTCGGTGCAACACGATCGGTCTTCACGGGGCGAACTCCCATTAAGTCCCTCCCCTTGTCGAATTGCCACCTGCAGATTGTCGATCGGCGGGACTGTTATACCGGTTGGGAATCGTTGACCGAGCATGCGCGGCCTCACGGCGGATGAAGTCAGGGAACTGGCGCGGCACCTCGGAACCGACGTTCAGGCAGACGAACTGGCCGCTGTCGGAGAGGCGATCGGGTCGCTCCTCGACGGTGCGACAGACATTCCTGAAGTCACGGAGTCGGTCGCCGACGAGTGCCATGCGTCGCGGACGTGACGTGAGCCCCGAAACGATTCCCACAACGCAATCGTGACTGAGTGCACCACGGAACCTGGCGTCGACCGCGGACCGCTCTCGGGCCTGCGCGTCGGCGTAAAAGACGCCATTGCGGTCGCCGACGTGCCGATGGAGGCTGCATCCGGGGTACTCAGCGGATTCGTTCCGCGAACGGACGCAACAGTCGTCCGCCGCCTCCTCTCGGCGCGGGCGTCTATAACGGCGAAGACGAACCTCGACGAGTTCGCCGGAAGTGCGCATGGGACGACCGCCGCGTCAGGGCCGATCACGAACCCGTGGGACGAAACGTGTACCGCAGGTGGATCTCCCGGCGGCAGTGCGGTAGCGGTAGCTCGCGACCGTGTCGACGTCGCGCTCAGCACCGATACCGGCGGATCGATCCGTATTCCGGCGGCGTTCTGCGGCGTCGTCGGCGTGAAACCGACCTACGGTCTCGTTCCGCTGACTGGCATCGTCGAGAATACCTACACGCAGGATCACGTGGGACCGATGGCGAACTCAATCAGGGACGCGGCTCGGACCCTCGAAGCGATAGCTGGACCGGACGAGGGTGATCCGGCAAGCCTCACTCCGACAGGAGGGGAAAGCTACCAGATCGGCGGATACGTGGACGCAGTCGAACGTGGACGAGAACCGAGTGATCTGACGATCGGTCTGCTCCGGGAGGGGGCGATCACAGGGGTCGACGACGGCGTCGTCGAGCGAACCAGCGCAACTCTCGATCGGCTCGCCGACGCGGGAGCGTCGTTGCAGTCAGTCTCCGTCGATGGGTATGAGCACTTCAAAGCGGTGAAAAACGTCGTCAGCGTCTCCGAGATCGCCGCCCACTGGCGAGCGTACGCGGCACCGTATCGACGAGGCGGGAGGGTCGAGCCTGCCTATCAGGCCGCGTTCGCCGACAGTCGGCGCGACGCGAGTCGTACCATGAACCACTTCTACAAGGGAAAGATACTGGCCGGGGCGTACCTCATGAGGGAATCCTCCGGGACGCTATACACGAACGCACGGCAGTTTCGGGAGGTCCTTCGGGAGGAACTCGAAGATGCGTTGGCCGGCGTAGACGTTCTGGTGACCCCGACGACCCCGTCGACGGCACCCCGCCTCGAGGAGGCCGACGATCCGGGGTTCGACTACGCGCTGAACACCCGTCCGGCGAATGTCACCCGCCTGCCTGCGGTGACGATTCCCAACGGTACGGTCGGCGGATTGCCGACCGGACTTCAGCTGATAGGGTCTGCCTTCGACGAGGCGGAACTCCTCGCCGCCGCGGCGGCACTCACCGAGGTGACTCCCGGAGCGTGAGCGTTACTCGGGATGCAACGCCGCATGGATGATTTCGTGGTCAAATTCGTCGCCGGGGAGCTGGCGTTCGATCGCGGTCTCGGCCTCCCAAACCGGGAAGGTGTGTGTGTTGATCGCGGCCACATCGTCCGCACGCCTTTCGAGGATGGCCATCGCCCGCTCCACGTTGTGTGCCTGACCGCGTCCGCCGAGCAACTGGATCTCGTCGTGAACCAGTCGATCAGTGTCGAGTTCCGTTTCCGTCCCCATGATACCCGGAAGGACGATCTTCCCGAGGGGTGCGACCACGTCGACAGCCAACTGGAGCGCCTTCGAGGACGGCGCGGTAACCACGACTACCTCCGGACCGTCGCCATCAGTGAGGGTGGCGATCTCCTCCACGGGGTCGCCCTCGTCAACATGAATCACGTCCGTAGCGCCGAAGGACTCACCCAGGCGAAGGCGCTGGTCGTCCGAAGAAAGGCCGGCGAGGACGAGTCTATCGGCGCCCGCCTCGTCTGCGACGATCACCGAGGCGAGACCCTGCGCCCCCGGTCCGACAATGACGATGTCCTCTTGGGGATCGACGTCTCCTTTCGTCAGAATCCACCGGACACCGTTGCCCACGACCGTCCCCAGACACGCCGCCTCGGCCGGGACGCCGTCGGGAACGGGATGCGCTCTCGTGTTCGGGTCAAGGTACATGTACTCCCCGTATCCGCCCCAGAGGTGCGGCGGGACGTCCGCCGAGATTGTGACGCCGTAACACCGACCCTCGTCGCACATGTGGTAGTTTCCGGTCTGGCAGTAGTGACACTCGTAGCAAGGGATGTACGGTTCCGGTATGATCCTGTCGCCCACCTCGACGCCGACGCGGTTGAGGGTCTCGGGATCGCCGTCGGCGATGCAGCCCACCACCTCGTGGCCGAAGACGAGCGGGAACGTATTGTGGTAGGACTCGCCAGTGTATATCCCGATGTCCGTCCCACAGACGGAGGTCATCTCTACGTCCAGCAGCATGCCGCCATCATCCACGTCGGGGACGTCGAATTCGCGCGGACGGAGTTCGCCGACGTCGCTCAGTACCATCGAGGTTGCACTGTCGGACCTCGCCATGGCGTCCCTGCAATGCGATAATACATAAATCTATACCACCGACGGAGCCGTCACACTTCGTGGCGGACGCTCAGCGTGAGGCCGCCGTCGACCACGAGAGTCGTACCCGTGACGTACGCTGCCTCGTCGGAGACGAGATAGAGAACCGCGTACCCATGGTCCCGTGGTTCCGCCCACCGCCCTGCGGGGATCTTTTCCCGCGTGTGCTCGCGGCTCTCCTCGGTCGTGGCTTGCTCGATCAGCGGAGTCAGCGTGCCGCCGGGACAGAGCGCGTTCACTCGGATCCCATCGTCTCCGAGGTCCCAGGCCATGTGCTTCGTAAGACCGATCACACCCCACTTTGACGCGGTGTAGTTTGCTGGTCCTTCGTAGCTGAGATTCAGACCGGCGATCGAGGCGACGTTTACGATACGACCGTCATCCTGCGCGGCCATGGCTGGGACGATCTCTGAGGAGACGTTGTACATGCCGGTCAGGTTGACGTCGAGAACCCCCTGCCATTCGTCCGGGGAGAGTTCTCCAAACGATTCGCCCTCTGCGACGCCCGCGTTGTTGACGAGCACGTCGACAGAATCGAACTCCTCGAGCGTCGCGTCCGTGAGCGCCGCGGCGTCCTTGCGGGAGGTCACGTCGCAAGTCACCGCTAGTGCCTCGGTGCTCTCCCGTCGGAGTTCGGCCGCCGCTTTCTCGGCTTTCTCCCCGTTCACGTCCGCGATGACGACGTTCGCGCCGTTTTCGCCCAGTACATCCGCGATGCTCCGTCCGATTCCCTGTGCCGCTCCGGTGACTATGGCCGTCTTGCCGTCGATTCGGAAAGCCATACGAACGAACGCGCTCACAAGGATTATAAAGCTGTGGTCGTGAAGCGGACCTAAACGCTACACGATGCGGTCGATGGCGGAGTTGATCTCGGCGGCGCCGGACAGCACCTCGTCTTTAAGAGGCGGGCTGAACGGGATCAGCGTGTCGGAGACACACACGCGCGGGATGGGCACGTCCAGCAAGTAGATTTTCCTTTCGGTCACTCGGGAAGCCACCTCGGCGCGGAGACCATAGGAGTGTGGGCTCTCGTCGTTGACAACGAGCCGGCTGGTCTTGCGGACGCTCGCTGCGATCGTATCGACGTCGAACGGCGACAGCGACTGCGGATCGATGACCTCAACGTTGACTTCCAGGCGGTCCTCGGCGGCGTCCAAGGCTTTGCTAGCAGCTGTGTCGCGGCGACACTCATGTCTGCTCCTTCGCGGAGAATCTGCGCTTCGCCGATGAGTATCGTGAAGGCGGGGGCCGGCCTGCTTGTAGATGGTCTTGTTCTCGAAGAAGACGACCGGGTCATCGGATCGGATGGCTCGTCTTCGTGAGTCCCTTCGCACCGTAGGGTCTCGCGGGCACGACCGCTTTCAAACCCGGAAGGTGCACGACGAGCAAGTGAACTGTATTGGAGCGCTGGGCCGAGGCGTTGAGGCCGGCACCTTCGACGTCACGCACGGTCAGCGGGCCTCGGAGGTGTCACCAAACATGTACTGCGTATTCCCGACCTGGTTCATGATAAGATCGAAGTAGACGCAGATGAAGTCTGCGAAGCTGATGTTCTTGACAGGGCAGATT
This sequence comes from Halegenticoccus soli, assembly GCF_002844195.1. Classification (GTDB taxonomy): domain Archaea; phylum Halobacteriota; class Halobacteria; order Halobacteriales; family Haloferacaceae; genus Halegenticoccus; species Halegenticoccus soli. Next base: position 522,884 of record NZ_PEND01000003.1, on the reverse strand, counting down.
CCGGTGACCACCGTGCCGACATAGGCGGCTTCGTTGGTTGGCGTGTCCCGGACTCTGTCACGCCCGAACTCCTCGGAAAGGTCAGCGGTCACCTCGAAGGAACCACCGCTCTCCTCGTCTTGCCCCATCAGGAAACCGTCGTCGCCGCGGGTAAGTTCCTCGCGGAGCGCCTCTCGCAGCGAACGCGTGTGGCCGGCTGAATTGGCATGGCGCTCGCGGTGGCTCCCCCAGCCGAATTCATCACAGATGAAATATAAATATATGGTTTTATAATACCAACTAGGATACAATGACGTTCATAGATTATGATTCAGAGGGTCGTCAGTAGATGCTCCATCCGCCATCGACGACGAAGATCTCCCCGGTGACGTACGATGCTGCGGAGCTCGCAAGAAAGAGCACCGCCGGCGCGATCTCGTCGGCATCGGCGACTCGGTCTATCGGAATCGGCTTCACGAGCGATCCCTCGTCGGCCATTTTCTCTGCGTGCTCGGCGTTGCCTGTAATCGACGTCACGGTCCGCCCCGGCGCGATGGCGTTGACGCGAATCCCATCGTCGACCAGTTCCATCGCCGCGCTTCGAGTTATCATTCCGACGGCGCCCTTGCTCATGTTGTAGAGGAGTTGGTCAGGCAACGCCGTGTCGTATCTGATCGAGGCTGTGTTGATGATCGACCCACCGCTGCCGCGCGCTTGTATATCGTTGGCCGCCACCTGACATCCGAAGAGGACGCCTTTCGTGTTGACGCAGGCGACGTGTTCGTAATCCTCGACGGTAACCTCCCGCACCGATCCAGACCGGTGGATGCCGGCGTTGTTCACCATGACGTCGACGCCGCCGTACTCGCGGGCTGCCTCGATCACCGTAGCGAGGTCCTCGGGGTTCGAGACATCCGTTTCGACGAAAGCCGCTCGACCGCCGTCGTCCTCGATCGACTCGTGGGTCGGCACCGTCTCGGTCGGCGCCTTCGGTTTGGCTCGGAGGTCGGCGTTGATCACGGTCGCTCCCGCCGCGCCAAACTGGGTCGCGATGGCCCGACCGATGCCGGAACTGCCGCCCGTGACTACGGCGACCTTTCCGTTAAAATCGAATGTTATGCCATCCATGGAACGTACGTTTGCCGCAGCCAGATAAATCTAGGGTCGACCATTCGTGCGTTCGAGAGCCTCGACGGTGTCGGTTCCTACGTTCGAAAGTTCCGATCCTATCGTCAAGAGTTACTGAGTCACAATGTGTGGGCTTACAATATGGTGGAGATACTTCACACGATCACCCGCGTCGACGATTCCCATCGCGATAAGATCGTCGTCGCCGCCAGCCACCGGAACGAGTACGCGCCGGGTACCGCACGGTCAAGGCCGGGGTCCGCGGGTGATCCTGAACGACGCCGTCGTCGTCGGGGATCGAGCGAGAATCGGGCCACTGTCGCTGCTCGACGAACACTCCCGTCCCTACGTAATGGTTGCCAACACGAGCGTACGAATCGGCGACGGGGACGACTGCTGCCGGCAGGGACAGATCAGCCACATAAATGAAACGACGACCGCTCTCGGCTGTAAACCCGACCAGTCGACCAGCGAGTGCACGTCGTTGATGGTGGCGGCTGACCCGCCGGAGACGGATCTGCTGGGATACGGACAGATGCGACACCTCCTTCGAGGCGGCGACGGCGACCTGTCTGGGCGCTCGATTCTGTTTCCATGCTCTGGACGGACGGACGATCGCGCCGACGTCGTCGTAACCGGGAGCCACGGCGGGAGACTCCCGGACGAGGAGCGCCACGGATCCTACGTCTCCGCTGACGTGGCGGGCATCACGTTCAACGACGTTGGTTTCGGCGCCGACGGCGCAGGCGTGAGCCGCCTTCCGAACCTCGCCGATCGGGATATCCCCTCGGTCGCCGTCGACAATCGCAGCGCCAAATCGGGGAGGCTCTGTCCTCGTGGCGAACAGGGCACGTCAGCACGATGAACGATTCTGCCCGCGAACTCCGTGTCGATCCCGGAGACTCCTGTCAGCCGTTCGCCGACGCCGTTTAGAATTTATCACGTAGCGTCAACGGTTGGGCGCTTGATTACCGCGTCGGACCTTGTCAGGAGCGCTCGGAGACGCGGGGTGACCGCCGTATCTCGATTCTTGTCGAGCGTGCGCTGAGACTTGCTCAAACCGAACGGCGAATCGACCCGGTAGAGAGGAACTGCCCCGATTAGAGATCTCGCGGACGACGGAGGGGACTCTCGTGGCACTTGAAATCGGATCAAGCCGGTTTCTCCGATTCCAAACTCCTGTTACACAATGAGGAATATTTATGTAGAATACGTGCCATGGTAGAACACGCCATGTCACAAGCAAAGGAAGCAAAGCACCCAATCAAATCGTCAAGGACCACCTTCCGAATCGTGGAGGCACTGAAAGAACTTGACGGGGCGGGCATCACGGAGGTAGCTAACCACCTAAACCTCTCGAAGAGCAGCGTCCATAATTATCTCGACACCCTCCGCCACGAGGGATACGTTATGAAGCATGGCCAGCAGTACCACGTCGGGCTCAAATTCTTAGAATTGGGCGCGTACGCTCGACGCCGACGGAAGTTATTCGAAATCAGTAAACCCGAAGTCGAACGGTTGGCCGATGAGACGGGGGAGGTCGTCAACCTCCTGGTCGAGGAACAAGGAAAGGGGATCTACCTCTGTCGGGAAAAGGGGACGAAGGCCGTGAAGCTGGATACTTCGACCGGGATGTTCGTCCACCTCCACCAGACTGCCTTCGGAAAGGCGATCATGGCGTACATGGATCGAGAACAAGTGGAGTCGATCATTGACCGCCACGGACTGCCGGCGAGAACCGACAACACAATCACTGATCGCAAGGAATTGTTCGAGGAACTCAACCGGATCCACGAGCAGGGGTACGCACTCGACATGGAAGAGTATCTCGACGGACTTCAGGGCGTGGCGGTACCGATCCTGAACAACGGTACAACCGTCGAAGGAGCGATCAGTATCGCCGGCCCGAGTTGTCGGATGCGGGGCGAACGGCTAGAAGAGACGCTCCCCCGAAAAATACAGAACGCCGTGAATGTAATTGAGCTTAACATAACACATTCCTGACTGTACTGGCGGAACCGCGGGCTTCTTTTCGAACCGTTGACCGAACTCAATCTCCGTAGATTCCCTCAGCTGACCGACGCTAACGGCAGATGCGGCTCGCGAACCAAGATTTCTTCATTGTCCAACGGATGATCACCATTAGTGAACATCATGCATGGCGGGTTACCGATACAGGAATCTAGCTTATGACTCTACGTTTGTAATGACCGTTCGATTGAGGGGGATGCAGACGGTAACGTCCCATTCCTACGCCGATGGCCGAGTGATTCGGAGCTGAACGTCGTGACGACGTTCTAATTATTACTTCTCCATGCTCAGGGAAATTATCCAATGCCGAACGCTACCGTTCAGGAGTTCACCGTCGTCCAGGTGCGGCCGAGTCCTGCACGCGGCGCGGGGCCAGCACTTTGTGATCTCGGTCGCCGTTGACATGGCAACCGATCATACGCGTATAGAATCCTTGCGCCAGATGAGATGACGACTCGCGAGAGCGGTCGAGTCATGCGGGCGGGAGCAACGGCAGCATCTACGTCTCCCGACGCCGTGACCACTTTCCCAACGTTTTATTATTCGCGCCGCCACCACTAGGTCTGATAACACATGCCAAATGAGCGCGTGGAGGCGATGTACTGGATTGAGACCCCATCCGGCGTCGCGGACGCGGCAGAGGCCATGGCCGACGAGCAGTCCTCCGGAACCTTCGTCGATGTGCCGGGAGAGACCAACGAGTTGCGCGAGCGCCACGGAGCGACGGTCGAACGTATCGAGGAACGCGGATCGACCGAGCAGCCGTCGCTGCCGGGATCGATATCACCGTCCAACGCCCAGTCGCCGACGTACACCCAGGCAGAAGTAGTCATCTCGTATCCACTCGCGAACATTGGAGCGTCTCTTCCGAACCTCCTTACGACGGTCGGGGGAAACCTGTTCGAACTTCAGGAGCTCTCGGGGATTCGTCTCGTCGATGTCGATGTTCCGGATTCGCTGGCCCGCGAGTATCCAGGCCCACAGTTCGGCATCGACAGGACGCGCGAGATACTCGACGTGTGGGAGCGTCCGATCATCGGAACGATCATCAAGCCGAACGTGGGGTTGAGCCCCGAAGAAACGGCCGATAGGGTTGAAACCGTCGTCGAAGCAGGCGTGGATTTCGTCAAGGACGACGAACTTCTCGCGAATCCGCCGTACTCACCGGTCGAAGACAGAATCGTCGAAGTGATGTCGGTCGTAGACGCCCACCGCGATCGAACTGGAACGGAAGTGATGTACGCGTGTAACATCACCGGCGATGTCGACGAGATGCTGGAACTGTCTGATTGCATCACCGATGCGGGCGGTAACTGTGTAATGGTGAGCGTCAACAGCGTCGGACTGGCCGGCGTGAGGAAACTTCGGCGTGAGTGTGATCTCCCAATTCACGGGCACCGAAACGGCTGGGGAGGCCTCTCGCGGTGCCCACAGCTCGGGTTCGACTACGGGGTCTTCCAGAAACTCTATCGCCTCGCCGGCGTCGATCACCTCCACGTCAACGGCCTTCGAAACAAGTTCGCTGAGTCGAACGAGTCGGTCGTCGCGTCGGCGCAAGCCTGCCAGACGCCGATCGTTGACGAGGACGATACCGCGATGCCGGTGTTTTCCTCGCGTCAGTGGGCGGGGCAGGCCCACGACACGTACGAGGCGCTTGGAAATACGGACCTCATGTATCTCGCCGGAGGTGGGATTCTGGGTCATCCGGACGGCCCCGCCGCAGGCGTCGCCCACATCCGTCAAGGATGGGACGCCGCACTACGCGGCGTTCCCCTGGAGGAGTATGCACAGACCTGCGAAGAACTCGCGACGGCGATCGAATACTACGAACGATGACTGACAACTTGCTACTAGCGTACTACGGCGACGACTACACCGGTTCCACGGACGCGCTTGAGGCGCTCAGCCGACACGGAGTCCGGACCGCGCTCTTTCTCGAACCTCCAGGGTCCGACGATCTCACCGGTCGCTTCGCCGACCTACAGGCGATCGGCGTCGCGGGAGAGAGCCGGTCAATGACGCCTGTGGAGATGGACGTGCATCTGCGGGAGACGTTCAAGGCGATTGAGGACCTTGATCCGACCTTGTTCCAGTACAAGGTTTGCTCGACGTTCGATTCAGCGCCGGATCGGGGGAGCATCGGCCGCGCGATCGATATCGGCCAGGACGTTTTTGACTCGTCATTCGTTCCTGTCGTCGTCGGGGTGCCCCCGATGGAACCGCAAGGAAGGTACGTCGTCTTCGGGAACCTCTTCGCGACGGTCGACGACGAGACCTATCGGCTGGACCGACACCCGACGATGCGAACGCACCCAGCCACCCCCATGACCGAGAGCGACCTCGCTCGTCACCTCGGAGAACAGACCGACCGGTCGATCACCGGGGTCACAGTTATCGATGTGGATCACGGCGTTGAGGGCGCGCGGCGCGCAGTCCGGAAAGCGCAAGAGGACGGAGAAATCGTGATCTTCGACACGTTAACCGACGATCACCTCGCAACTCTCGGACGAGTCATCTGGGAGCGCACCACGAACGGCGGGGGAATGACGTTCGGAGTCGGTTCGTCCGGCTTTGACTACGCCTTAGGGGCGTACTGGCAGGATGTCGGCCTCGCATTCAACCGCGTCGGCGACGCTCAGGTCCCCGAGGTTGATTCGCTCGTCGTTATTTCGGGGAGTGCCTCGCCCGTCACCGCAGAGCAGATCGAGTGGGCCCTCGACCACGGATACGCGGACATCAAGCTCGACACGACCGCTCTAATCGATCCAGACAAGGCCGACGACGAGGGAGCCAACGCAATCAGACGCGCGACCGAGGCCATACGGAAACACCGAGGGACGATCCTCTACACGGCTCGCGGGCCCGACGATCCCGCCATCGAGGAGACGCGAGCGGAAGCCAAGGACCTTGGTATCCCTCCCGAAGCTGTCGCCCGGCGGATCGGACGACAACAGGGGCGACTACTCCGAGAATTTCTCGAGCGGACGGATACCTCGCGGGTCTGCATCGCCGGCGGCGACACTAGCAGTTACGCTACACCGGCGCTCGATGTGTACGCCGTCGAGATGATTGCCCCGATCTTCCCTGGGGCGCCGCTCTGTCGCGCGAGCGCCCGCACGGGACAGTTCGACGGACTGGAGATTGCCCTGAAAGGCGGTCAGATCGGCGACGAAAAGTACTTCGAGCGGGTTCGCCGATGCGTTCCAAACTCCGAACAACGGCGCCTCAAGTAACGGGTTTCCACGCAAAGTGACCGTGGAGACTCCGAATCTCACATCGGCTAGCGGCGCGTGTCCAATGCGTCCACCGACGACTCTGCGGCGTTTCGAACGCGTAGTTGGTTGCGCCTGAGGTGTCCGCGTGGACGGCGTGCAATACTGCACTTGGAGTATTTAACTGACGGGGCGTTTTTTGAACCAGCAGAACTCTTATTCGGTTGTAGATGGACATTTACGTATCGCATGCCATCTGTTGACATAGGTGAGCCAGACGGTCGACGTCACGCCCTTCGCCAGATGCTGACGATTAGAGAGTTCGAAAAGGCCGTACTCAAGAATTTCGCCGACGGGGAGATTCCCGGGTTCGTGCATCTCTATATTGGGCAGGAAGCGGTTGGAGTCGGCGCGTGCTGCGCGCTCGAACGCGATGACTATGTGACAAGCACTCATCGCGGACACGGTCATTGTCTTGCAAAGGGCCTTGACCTTAATCGACTTATGGCTGAACTCTACGGTCGTGAAACAGGGTGCTGCGAGGGAAAAGGTGGATCAATGCACGCTGCATCGCTCAGCGACGGGTTACTCGGCGCCCAACCTATCGTCGGCGCAGGGGTCCCACTCGCCACCGGGGCGGCGCTCACAGCAGAGATACGCGACAAAGACTGGGTTGGACTCTCATTCCTCGGCGACGGGGCAGTTGCCGAAGGGCAAGTACATGAATCCATCAACCTCGCTGCTACGTGGAATCTTCCCGCCGTCTATCTTGTCGAAAATAATCTCTACTCTGAGGGGATGAGTTTTGAGAAGCAGCACAACATCGATGATTTGGCCGATGGTGCGGCGGCATACGGCATTCCTAGCGTTATTGTCGACGGAATGGACGTTACTGCGGTGTACGATGCCGTCTCTACCGCTCGTGAACGCGCCGCCGCGGGCGACGGTCCTACCTTCATCGAGGCAAAGACCTACCGGTTCCGTGGACATTATGAGGGTGATCCTGAATCCTATCGGAGCGAAGAGGAGGTAAACGAGTGGCGAGAAAACCGGGATCCAATAGACACATTTGCAGCGCAACTCCGTGAAGAGAGGAATTTAACCGGTGCGGCGTATGCTAATATGCGCAGTGAAGTGGTTGCCGAAGTTGAGGATGCTGTCACATACGCACGCAACCAGACATTCCCCAATCCTGAATGTGCCTACGACGATGTATTCGTCGAAGGGAGCTCCGACATTGACTACTTCCGAAATCAACGCAGAGCAGAAAAAACTCTTACAGAGGTGATGATGTATGAGTGACGTGACTGAATTGACAGAAGAATTAACGATCCGCGAGGCGCTCCGGACTGCTATCCGTGAGGAACTCATGGCTAATGATGAGGTCTTTCTCATGGGACAGGACGAGGAGGACGGCGGCTCGTTTGAGATCACGATGGGGCTCTTCGAGGAGTTCGGCCGGGGCCGTGTGCGGGACACGCCAATCAGTGAAACCGCCCAAGTAGGTGCCGGCGTTGGAGCAGCCGCTACAGGTTTGCGACCAATTGTGAATTTGAGTTTTGCGGACTTCATCGCTATTTGTTTCGAGCCGCTGATGAATCAAGCTGGGAAGATGCGATATATGTTCGGAGGGGCAACGAAGGTGCCTCTGACTGTGCGTGCCATTGAGGGGGCGGGCCTAAGCGCAGCTGCCCAGCACTCCAGTACCGTCCACACGCTCATTGCACACTTGCCGGGCATTAAGGCTGTCGCCCCCGGTACTGCACGTAGCTCAAAGGGGCTCATGAAGGCAGCTATCCGATCGGATGATCCAATCGTATTCTTCGAGAATAAAACCATCTACAACCGTGAAGGTGAGGTGCCAAAAGACAAGGAATTCACGATTCCGCTTGGCCAGGCTCAGATTGTTCGCAAAGACAATGATATTACCGTCGTAGCCACGCAACGCCTGCTCGGTGACGCCATCGGCGTGGCCGACAAAATGGAGGCTATCGACATTGAGGTGATCGACCCGCAGACGCTCTCGCCGCTTGACACAGCGACCATCGTCAAGAGCGTCGAGAAGACTGGACGGTTGGTTGTAGCCGACGAAAGTCCGCTCTCGTATGGGTTACACGGCGAGATCATCTCGCGTGTGACTGAGTCAGCGTTCTTCTCACTCGACGCACCTCCACAACGTATCGGAGTACCAGACACGCCTATTCCGTTTAGTCCACCACTCGAAGATGAGGTACTGCCAGGTACGAGCGAACTCACCGCAGCCATTGAACGGACATTCTAACACGAGTATGGCTCGCCCCGCCACATAGAAATAGAGTTATATCTCTCCTATATGAGCGGCAATCTCATAGACAAATCAGTGATAGTGACGGACGCAGCTCAGCCATCCCTTCATCCCGGGGTAAGACTCTGCATTGTCTGCCAAGTCGACGGAGGTCCCCAGCAGGGAGTTCGCTGACGCTGTACTGCCCTGAACCTTTCGGTTACTGGCCTCCGTGGCTTACCGATGGTGTCGACGAATCATCGCCCTCTCCCTGGTGTATAGTAACACTTTTTGTTCGGTGGTGACGTGCCATTGTATGGCAAATAAACTAGTTGGTTTCGTAGGCCTTGGAATTATGGGAAAGCCGATGGCGGAGAATCTCCTTGAAGGTGGCTATCCCGTCGTTGGATACAACCGCTCCCCTGAGCCTATCGATAACCTCGTGTCTTTAGGAGCCGATCGGGCAGAAACACCCCAGGAGGTAGGGGAACGCGCGGATATAACGATTACCTGCCTTTCTGATTCGGAGGTCGTAGAGGCACTCATTCTTGGTGACGACGGTATCATCCACGGCGTGACGGCCGGAGACACCGTCGTAGATATGTCAACTATCAGGCCAACCGTGGCCAAGCAGATTGCAGACCGCCTCGCTGAGAAGGGAGTTTCGATGCTAGATGCCCCTATAAGTGGGGGCGAGGAGGGTGCCATCGACGGCACGCTGTCCATCATGATCGGTGGAAGCGAAGAGACGTTCGAAGAACACCGGGATGTTTTCGAGACAGTGGGCGAGACTCTCACCCATTGCGGCACCAATGGGGCCGGGCAAGTTGCAAAGGCCTGCAACCAGATCGTGGTCTCTGTCACGATGGAGGCCATCAGCGAGGCACTGGTGTTCGCCAAGAAGGCGGGGGCCGATCTCGAAGCCGTCGTCGATGCTATAAGTGGCGGAGCCGCGGGGTGCTGGGCACTGGATAATCGGGCACCGCGGATGATCCGTGGAAACTTTAACCCGGGTTTCTTCGCCGCTTACCAGTACAAGGATCTCCGAATCGCCACGGACGCAGGCGAGGCCTATGGATCACCGATGCCAGCAACAGAACTCACCCATGAAATGTACAAATCGATGGAAGAGATTGGGCTGGGGCGTGACGATACCTCTGGCGTTATTCAGGTGCTCGAGCGTCTTGCTGGGACTGAGGCACGCATCGAAGAATAAGAGATACAACAGACGGATCACGATTTGCGACCTTTAACCCGAGCGTGAAGATCCCTTGACTACGGAGATCAATCTCAAAGTTCGCAACGATGGAAGGACTAAATTAGATGATCTTCGTAGGGAGGGGACCGTCCTAAGCTCACATCTACTTGTAATGGTTGATAACGTCCTTCAACCGCATCTAGGTCACCGACCCAGACATAGACGTTGAAAGACCGTCGTAACGCGCCGTCTGATATGCTAGATGATAGTGAAGTATCTCTGCATCTCTTGTAGTGTGCCGTTCCCCGCCAGATCGCCGAGGGAAGGCTTGTGAGACTCCCTCAGGAGTCTCTCTGATGGGACGGTCGTGTCGGCGCGGGTACAGTGAGCAGACGATCGCCACCGCGGCCGATCCAGACGGAAGTTTGGTACTCACGGTGGGGTTGCGTTCGAACGCGTCCGCCCTTAGATTCCCGCCTATAAGAGAAATGTCGATTTCAACGACGGACTGACCGCCGGAGATCGACGGTCGAATCCGGACGTCGGCCGCGCAGCGTCCGTGCGTTCGTTTTTCGAGACTGACCGTTTACTAATGACGAAACAAGGACGAGAAGCCTGCATCCTGGAGCGCAATCAAAGGGTGAGAATTCGATGATGACGTGCGGACCACTTCCCCTGTTCGGCCTACATAGATCAACACGGTACCAGCGGCAAGGACCCATGCGGTGAATCACTCCTCCGCGCGTCAATGGACGATCCAAACGCTCAGGCCGCTTGCGCCATACGTTTACATATCTATCTTTGTAACTCCCTGGACGGGGGAAATTTCGCTATGGATAACACCAGGTCTTATTTATCGAATCAACGGAAAGCGTGACGCGGACGGTCGCTCGTCAGCTCGGGAAGCAATCGTGCGGATATCGTGCAGAAGACCGTCAAGCGATCGTTGGTTCGCCGCAGTCCGGATGGCGGGATGTCCGTTGGTCCGTCGCTCAGTCGACGCAACAAAGTCCGAATTATCCTCAACCGGAAGCGTCCTTGCCGCTTCGGTCGTCGGAACGGATATGTCCGACTCTGTACTCCATCAGGGTCGTGCTCTCGCCTTAGACTTTCGTTCAGATAGATGTCAGTGGTCAAGCCCTCCCTCAATCTCCCCGAGGGTCGGGACGCGGTAATTCGTCCGGCGGCAGTAGTGTTTACTGGTGTTTTCGCGATCGAACGGGACTCGGCCGCGATTCGGATCCTGTCCCAAAATGTAAGTTTACAAACGTTTGTGAGGGTTCCCCATGCATGGCCTCGCAGCAGACTGGGCGGATTGCGTGTCTGAACGGTCCGAAGAGCGTGGAACTGAAGGAGTTTGCGGTACCGTCGCCGGACCCCAACGCCGTCGTGACCGAGATCGTGCGGGCGAACGTCTGCGGGTCGGAAGTCCACATCTGGAAGGGCGGACATCCCCACATCAATGAGGGACCGCCCGGGCACGAGGCACTGTGTCGGATCGCGGAGCTGGGCGAGAACGTCGAGACCGACAACGCCGGCCAGCCCGTGGCAAAGGGCGACCTCATCGTTCCGGCCTACTTCACGACGTTCGGGCGTGTCCCCGGTGCGGCGAGGGCGAATTCCGGCTCTGCGAGCACGCCTACGACCACTGGTCCGAGGCGGCCGAGACCCCGCCGCACTTCCACGGAACGTTCGCCTCCCACTACTACGTCTCCCCCGACTAGTTCTTTTACAGGGTGCCCGATCAAGTCGACGAGGTTGCGGTTGCGAGCGTGAACTGCGCCCTCTCGCAGGTACTCTGCGGCCTCGACAAGGTCGGCGCCGATTGGACCGATACCGTGGTAATCCAAGGTGCCCGCGGACTCGGGCTCAACGCCATCGCGGCCGTGAAAGAGCGGGGCGGAACCGCCATCGTCATCGACCCCGTGCCGGGGCGACTCGACCTGGCCGAACGGTTCGGGCCGACCACACCGTCGGGTTCGACGGCTATGAGACGGTCGAGGACCGGGTCGAACGCGTCCGGGAACTCACCGACGGCCGGGGGGCCGATGTCGCCGTCGAGGTCGCGGGCGTCCCGGACGCCTTCGTGAAAGGGATCGAACTCCTCCGGACCGACGGGAGGTACCTCGAGATGGGCAACATCATTCCCGGCCGCCCAACCGAGGTCGACCCCGCGAAGATAACCCGAGAGTCCATCAACGTGATCTCGTGTATGCGCTACGACCCCTGGTACCTCCGGAGGTCGATCGAGTTCATCGCCGACGTCGGCGACGATTACCCATTCTCCGCGATGTTCGACGCCGACTTCCCGCTCGACGAGGTCGACCGGGCGATCCGCGAGTCCGACGAGCGCGACATGACCCGTGCGTCGCTGGTCCCAGAGCGGCGGAGATACCGTGACTCGCGTACCGACCACTGGCGCCGGCGGCCGGCGGCCTACTCCGTCCTGACGAGGACGTCGAGCGCGGTGACCCCCTCGCCCTCCTCGTGGACGACCACAGGGTTGAAGTCGATCTCGACAACTCCGTCGACCTCGGCGGCCAGCAGGCCGACCCGCTCGGCCAGCGAGATGAACGCTGCCTTGTCGCCCGCCTCGTCGCCCCGATGCCCCACGAGGAGGTCGTCGAGCGCCGTCTCTTCGACTGCACTACGCGCGTCTTCGGCGGACAGTGGGGGGACGCGAACCGCGGTGTCCTCGAGCACCTCGACTAGGGTACCGCCCGGACCGACGGTCACCACCGAACCGAAGCCCTCCTCCTCCGAGACGCCGAGGAGCGCCTCGACGCCCTCGTCGACCTGCGGCTGGACGAGCACGCCGTTCACCTTGGCGTCGGGGTCGTAGTCTGCGACATTCCCGACGACGATCTCGTAAGCGCCATGAACCTCTGCCTCGTCTTCGACGCCGCCGACGACCGCGTCGGCGTCCGTCCGGTGTGGGATGTCCGGTGAGTCGACCTTTATCACCACCGGGTATCCCAACTCGTCGGCGCAGTCGACCGCCTCGTCGGCGGAGGTCGCGACCTCGGTTTCGGGGACCGGAACGTCGTATGCCTCGAGCAGCGGTCTGGCCTCCTCCCAGGTCAGCACGCGCCCCTCGGGGAGGTCAAGGTCGGGGCCGTTCCCGACCTGCTCCTCAAGTTCGGTCCGCGATGGTGAGGTTTGACGCTCGCCCTCGCCGGCGTCGACGAGCGAGGCGACTGCGTCGAGACACCGGCCGGGGTCGTAGTAGAGGGGGACTTCCGTCTGGACCCGTTCGTAGGGCTGTGGGTTCTCGAGGTCTGCGGGCTCCTTCCGACCGGTCCAGAGAAACAACACCGGGTCGTCGGTCATCCGGCTCACCGTTAGGAGGTCGTCGGCGATCCTGGCCGCAGCCTCGTCGACGGCTGGGAGACCGATTGCGAAGACGTACGCGTCGAACGAGTCGTCGTCGAAGAGGCTCTCGGCGATCTCTGGCAGGACCTCGGCACCGTACCCCCGGATGTCGGCCGGGTTGTGCATCTCCTCGAACGTGAGCAGGTTCTCCATGTCGAGGAGGCGCCGCTCGGTGTCGCCGGCGATGTCCGGGAGTTCGAGCCCCCGTTCGGCAGCCATGTCGGCGAGCAGGCTCGCGAGGCCGCCGCTGGTCGAGGCGACGCAGACGCGGTTCGACTCCGGCGGGTCAAATGCAGTATGGGCGCTCGCGCGCGCGAGAAGATCTGGTACGTCGGGGACGCGCTCGACGCTGGTCTGCTCGAAGGCGGCCTCCCAGGCGGCGTCGCTGCCGGTGAGCGATCCGGTGTGAGAGAGGGTGGCCGCCTCCGCGATGTCGGACTGTCCGACCTTGACTGTCAGGACCGGCGTGCCGGATCGGACCGCCTCGTCTACGACCCGCATGAACCGGAGAGGATCCTCGATGCCCTCAACGTAGGCGCAAACGACGTCGACCTCGGGCTGGTCGGCTAGGTAGTCGACGTAGTCGGTGAGGGTGAGGTCAACCTCGTTGCCGGTCGAGATCAAGTACGCAAAGTGGATGTCCTCGTCGGTCGCCCGCTCGTAGAACGTCGTGAACGCGAGCGCGCCCGACTGGCTCACCAGACCGACCGACCCGGGTTCGGGTGCGCGCGAACACGTGCTCGTCAGGACAGTCCCCTCGACCGCGTTCGCGAGGCCAATGCAGTTTGGGCCGCAGACGTGGACGCCGTACTCGTCGGCGATCTCGGCCAGTTCTCGCTCGAATTGGGCGCCCTCCTCGTCGGCCTCGCCGAACCCGGCGGTGATGACCAGCGCGGCCGGAACGTCGAGTTCGCCCGCGTCGCGGACGGTGTCGATCACGTACTCGCGCGGGACGCTCACGACGGCGAGGTCGACGGTCTCGGGCAGGTCGGCCAGCGTGTCGTAACATCGCCGCCCCCACGCCTCGTTGCGGCTCGGGTTGACGGGGTAGACGTCGCCCTCGAAGCCGTAGTCGAGGAGGTTGTTCATGAGCTGTGAGGAGTACCACGAGTCGGGGCTTGCGCCGACGACCGCGACCGAGTCCGGTGAGAGGAGCGGCTCGAGGTCCGGAGGCTGTGACACACTCTCTACCATTCGTGACATGCCCTCTTCGATTCAACCTCGGGACTTAGGTTTTGCGTTTATGAGCTCGCCCGACGGTCCTCACGGACGTCGACAACGACATGGCCGTGGCACGGGACGAGATCTTCGGCCCCGTGGCGAGCGTCATCTCGTTCTCTGACGAGGACGAGGTCGTCGCTCTCGCCAACGACACGCCCTACGGACTCGCCGCCAGCGTCTGGACCGAGGACATGCGGTAGGCCAATCGACTGGTCGAGAAGCTGGAGGCCGGGATGGTGTGGGTGAACGAGTACCGAACGATATCGTACCGAATGCCGTTCGGCGGGTACAAGGACAGCGGAATCGGCCGCGAGAACGGAACCGGGGTGCTCGAGGAGTACCTCCAGACCAAGGCCGTGTGGTACGACCAGTCGGGAGAGGTCTCCGACCCCTTCAGCCTCGGCTGACAGGCGAACGGCGGACCAGAGACGGGGCGATCACAGCCCTACGAACCTCACCTGATGTGTGCCACGATCCTGCCGTCGCATTGACACCGATATCACATGATTACGGCCTTTTCACCGTGAAAGCGCCCGTTGCAGACGATCGAGAGACGAGTTCACACCTCAGTTACAGCGTGCGCTTGTGGCCGGAGCGGCCAAAGCGGTAAAAGAGCGTGAGGCATTCGGACAGATGCTTGACGCGGAAGCCAAGGAATTGAGGGCAGCCAAACAGTCATTCCGTCGGAGTATTCGGATCTGTAATGGCATCAAATCACATCAGTGCGAGACGCGTCCGTACAATGAACTCGTCTCGATGTGGCAGTGCCTCGACGCGCTTGAAGCTGACTGCACTGAGTGCGCGTCCGACCGCCAACAGTCAATCCACGGTGGAGACGTGCTCAGTTCTCGCCAAGCGGATAGTGACATGCTCTATGCATATCTTTACGCGGACCTGGATGAGACATATCCAGTGCTGGCCGATGGTGTGCGTGTCCTTGAACGTATTCGAGAGACCAAGCGAGAGATAGTGCAGGAACTCACACGACGGGCCTGATCGCTCCCTGTGGAAAGGAGCTTACAAGTTGATAACCTCTTGCGGTGAGCGGGTCACAGCCCACACTGTGGCCACGACACGTCCCTCACGTGAAGGAATCCCCCGACAATAGGGTGCACTCACCGCCTGCAACAGCTAGAAGTTGCGTTTGTTTCGTGGTGTTAGAGATGACGCCATCCACGTCTTCGAGGGAATCGATCCGTGTTGACTTGGTGGACGCCACAGCTTATGAGGCGGCGATGTGGATTCGCAAACCTGGGAGGGATTCTGCTCATTCTCCATCGGAACGCCGGCTACTACCGACCATTTTTGCATGTCTTCTTTTATTTATCACATCAACATCGGCGAGAAATAGTGCTTAAGCGGGATCGGTCCCGACCGTACGACTTGAAAGAGCTCCTCCGGTGGATATGCGTTGACAAGTAGGGTTCATCGATGATGGACGAACGAGGAAGTTTCCTACTTTAGGGACGGTAGCCAATCACATATAGTATTAGTCATTTTTCGGGATAGAATGTGAGTTTAACTAGGATTATTTGGATAATCTATTTACTATTATAAATTTGTGGTGGGCTATCTCATCTCCCATTACAGATCATATGGTCCGGCAATAGTGAACATTTATCATAGCTTGATTGCCGCAACGTACCTTATGCAAATAGAATGTTACTCCTACACAACTCTTACAGTAGATGCCTAATTGAGCCCGTAAACCGCTGGCAAGGGACATATTTGTTCGAGGAGTGGATCATGACAACTAAGTCTTATTTTTCTGCTTCCGATTTGGATTACAGTAGTACAGCTGTAACAGAATTCGTGAGATGGTTCGTTATCATCGCACAGCTATCTAACAGACAATAATTCCCACGATACAGGCCCAAAGAGCAGCTGAATCAGCGAATCACCTGTTCTCTATCTCTATTCATATTGATGATATTCATAACTAAAAACTGCATCGTGAGGCGATCTTCACCGATATTTCGCCGGTTCCGCTTAGTTCGGATTCCGAAAAATAGATCGTTCGGTAGAAATAAACACGCTACCTGGTTTTTCTGCAGAAGGTTACTCGTTGAGAGCGTAATTCGGTCATTGCTGGCTCTATGAATCTTTGGACCAGTATATCCACTGTCTGATAACAGACTGACCGTCGTATAACGTTCGAATGAAAAGTAATTGCCATTCTTGGCACTGAGAAGATGAAACCATGCTTCAGAGTGAAACTCATAGATTCTCGGAGAAGAGAGTCTCAGAAGCGCGGTGACAAAATACTCTTTGATTTCAGTACTCTTATGAAACAGATGGTTGGCTCGCCCAGCTTTCGATTGAGACCAACACTCTTCGAGTGAATTTGATGGAGGATACAACCCGAGAGCATCGGTGGTGACGGGGGAAAAAGGACTAAAAACCGTACTCGAAGCATTTGACGGCTTTCAGGATGAGTGACTCGTTCTAGGCCATCGAACTACAGCCCGATTCTCGATCGGAATTCCGGGGTACCGCTGACGGCTGGCTCGATGCGATACAGCGCGCCTGCGCCCTCTCCCTCGATCTCCTTCGTCCCTCCAGGGCCGAGTGCTGTCGTCACGTAGGCTTCGTCGTAGCCTTCGCCCCCGAATGCGACGCTCGATACTTTCCGTGCCGGGAACTCGATTCGTCGCTCTTCCCGTCCCGTGGGGTCGTATCTAGCGAGATACCCTCCGTCCCACCGCGCCGACCAGAGATATCCCTCGGAGTCGACGGTCATCCCGTCCGGAATCCCCGGTTCGTCCGCACTCCTCAGGAACAGCTTCCGGTCGGAGAGCGCACCGGTCTCCTCGCTGTAGTCATACCGATAGATGCAATGCGCTTCCGACTCGGTGAAGTAGAACTGTTCTAGGTCGGGAGTGAACCCCATTCCATTCGGAATCGCGAGCCCATCTTCCAAGTGGGTGTACGTTCCGTCCGGATCGAGTCGATAGAGACGGCCACCGTGGTCCGTTGTCGGCATCGTGCCACAGAAAACCCGTCCCTTGGGGTCCGCGATGACATCATTGAACCGCGAATCGATCTCCTGTGGGATCTCCTCGATGACCGTTTCGGTCGTTCCATCATGCCACACTTCGACAGTTCCACGGTCCTCGAACAACAACAACGATCCGTCGGCCTGTATGGTAATGCCCCCGATGGCGGTCGTTTCGTGACACTGTTCGTGGTCGTTCGCCTTGGGGTCGTACCGAAACAGTCGTCCATTGTGGATGTCGACCCAGTAGAGTCGCTGTTCGTCGGGGTGCCAGATGGGCCCTTCCCCGATGTGACACCCGTAGTCTGCGATGAGGTCCAACTCGACCATGGTCGTCCGATACTTGTACCCCGCACATATAGCCATGGGGTCACGACCTGGGCGATGCCTATGTATGACTGACGGGTGAAGCTGGCCAGTTCCTCGGATTCTGTCACTGATGGCTCATGACTGAAGTCGTGCGCTGACAGGCGGGAAAACAGTTATGTGGAACACCGCACACTAGGTGCTAGAGGACGTATGAGTCAGGTCCGCTTCAGTAACGTCAAGAAGGTCTATAACGACGACATCGTCGCAGTCGACGATTTCAGCCTGGAAATCGAGGACGGAGAATTCGTCACGATCGTTGGCCCGTCGGGGTCGGGCAAATCCACCCTGCTTCGGATGCTCGCCGGTCTCGAGGAGATCTCGGGCGGTGAAATATCCATCGGCGACAGGGTGGTGAACAACGTCCCGGCGCAGGACCGGGACGTCGCGATGGTGTTCCAGAACTACGCACTTTATCCACACATGACTGTTCGAAAGAACATGTCGTATGGATTGAAACTGACCTCCAACCTCCCCAAGGGCGAGATCAACGAGCGTGTCGAGGAGGTCGCCACCATGATGGGGATCGAAGATCAACTCGACAAGAAGCCTGGGGCGCTCTCCGGCGGGCAACAACAGCGCGTTGCAACTGGCCGCGCCATCGTCCGCGAACCCGAGGTGTTCCTCATGGACGAGCCGTTGTCGAACCTCGACGCGAAGTTGCGTGCCCACATGCGCACCGAACTGCAGCGTATTCAGGACGATCTCGGGACGACCACAATCTACGTGACGCACGACCAGGAGGAGGCGCTCACAATGAGTGACCGGGTCGTAATCCTTGAGGGCGGGAATCTACAGCAAGTCGGAACCCCCGCCGAAGTGTTCAACAAACCGGCTAACAGGTTCGTCGCGGATTTCATCGGCTCTCCCTCGATGAACTTCTTCGATGTCACGCTGAGCGGGACGACGTTGAAGAGCGAGGCCTTCACCTACGAGGTCGGCTCCCAGACAGCGGAGCGAATCCGCGAACGCAGTACGAGTGATGAACTCGTTTTGGGTATCCGTCCCGAGCACATGATGTTCGCTGACAGGAGCTCCGTGAACACGGTTACCGCGCAGCTCGACGTTCACGAACCCGTCGGTGACGACAACTACTTCTATCTGAATTCGAATGGGATCGAGTTCACGATGCGGGCCATGGGGGACTACGGCTTCGAAGAGGGCGACGAAATTGTCGTCACGTTCGAGGAGACGAAAATGCACATCTTCGATCAGACGACTGAAGACAACGTGATGACGGACACCGGTTCCACGCAACTAGGGCCGGCGGGAGCCACTGCACAGCGGACCTGACGTTCTGACTCTTCGTTCCATGCTAATCAACCACAACCGGGATTCTCGTACGCCCTACCCGGGCGGGTCGAGCACCGTTTCGAGGTGAAACGAGAACGCGATTCCGGCAAACAAAACGACGAACCCGATCGTCAACAGGGCGGTGATCACGAACAGCAGAAGGGTCGCCATTCCCATCGACAGTGCTGCGGCACCGTTTCGAGCAGTCCACCTCACGGCAGTCCGGAGCGCGGGCTCCAGTGCGTCACCCGTGGCGAGCCCGGCGAACGTCGGGACAAGCAGCAGCGCGGTGTACGCGGCGGCATAGACGGCCGCAACACCGAGCAGGAATGCAAGCGTAGAACGCGTCGCGAGGTACTGCCGAGCGTAGAGCACCGCAACTCCGCCAAAGACGAGCGGGACGCCTTGCAGTAATGCCGACGATATGGCGTGTCGTTTCACCGTGCGAACGACGTGTTCGCGGTCGATGTGGTGACCCTCGCGAAGCGATGCAATCGCGGCATATGCTCCGAGCGTCGCGGGCCCACTGGTGACGATGGGGAGTGAACAGAGAAACCAAAGTAAGCTTACGACGACGAGTCTCGGACCGTTTGCGTAAAAAAACCGGATCGCTTCGACGAACGAATTGAATACCATTCGCGTGTCAGCATCCCTCATGAACATATGCAGCGGTTGGATCAGTTATTAGATTACCCTTTCTCTCCCAGCGATGTACACGAATCACTCTCGCGACGCGAACCCCAACCTACATTCGAACTGCGACAGTGAACCCCGTCGACAACAAAAAACGAAGGCTAGCAGGTCCAGTCGGTCTAGCCGATTACGGTCGTGCGGCCAGGCTGACCACGGAACTACCGGGAATGTCAACCACAATTTCACCGTTCGAGTTGACGTCCGCATCGATGGTACCCGCCGTGAACTCGTCCGCGTTCTCGCTGGTCGAGTACTCCCGTGGGTTCTGATCGGCGAAGAGGATCTTAGCGCTGACGTCGCTAAAGTGCGTTCCGAAACCGGTGTCGACGGCGACCTGTCGTCCGTCTAGGTCCCGGTTGCTCAGTGTCACGAAAAGCCCGTTGTCGCTCTGGGAAGCCGACGCGCTGACGAGCGGCACGTCGTGGTCCTCCCCGTCAAGATCCATGATCTCGGTATCGACGACCGTTCGGAACGCGGTCGAACCCATGTGCGGCTTGTAGAGATCGAACACCTGGTAGGTGGGCGTCGCCCAAGCGGACGCTTCGTCGGTCTGGATGATGCACTGCAACACGTTCACCGTCTGTGCGAGGTTGGCCATTGTCAGCACGTCCGCGCGAGCATTGAACGCATCGAGAACACCCGCCGCTGTCAACGCGTCTCGAACCGTGTTCTCCTGTTCCAGACCGGCGGCGCGTTTCGCGTTGGCGTGCCAGTGCCAGACACCCCACTCGTCGACGATCACCCCGATATCCGTCCCCGGCGCGTACGTGTCCAGCACCTTCGCCGCTTTGTCTACATCGTCTGCCACCGCCAGCGACCGGGCGAACAGCTTGTAATACTGTTCGTCCGTGAAATCCGTGCTGTCCCCGCAGTCGTAGTACCGGTGGATGGAGAGGTGGTCCAACAGGTGGTACGCAGAGTCCTCGCTCGTCCTCGAGGTCCCGCCGACGCTTTCCATGAACTTGCGGTTCCAGTCGTCCGTGATGTGCCCACAGCCGATGAGTTCGAGCGAGCCGTCGCCCATGATCCGGTCGTACCCCTGGAGGTAGTTCGCATACCGGCGGAACTCTTCGCCGTAAGTCTCGGGGTCGTAGCGGCCGCCACAGCCCCAGTTCTCGTTGCCGACGCCCCAGTAGGTCACGTCGTACGGCTCTTCCTGGCCGTTCTGGCGTCGCCTGTTCGCGTACTCAGTGTCGCCGTCGTAGTTGCAGTACTCGACCCAGTCGACCGCCTCGGTCGGTGATCCCGATCCGACGTTGAGTGCCAGGTACGGTTCGGTATCGACGAGGCGGCAGAATTGGAGGAATTCGTCGGTTCCGAACTGGTTCGACTCCTCGGGGACGTTCTCGCGACCCTGTGTCCACCAGAGGTTGCGGCGGCGCGGACGCTCCTCGCGGGGGCCGATGCCGTCTTCCCAGTGGTAATCGTCGGCGAAACAGCCACCCGACCAGCGAAGGACCGGAATTTCGAGGTCACGCAACAATTCGACGGTGTCCTCGCGGACGCCGTCAGTGGTTGACAAAGGATCGTCCTCACCGACCCAGATCCCACCGTAGATACAGCGACCGAGGTGCTCGGCAAAGTGGCCGTAGATTTCGGGGGCGATGCGGTCGATCTCGTCGTGCGGCCGAATGAATACGTTGTCTGTCATGTGGTATTGCTCGTGGGCAATCTTACTAATGAGACATCTGGTATATAAATCTAGAGTCTTCCTAGCGTCGATTCCGTCACATAAATGACAAAAAGTTTAATAACTATAAATCATAATTGTCAGCGGATGTCGCAGAGTAGCACGCCTAGCAGTTCAGCAAAAGCGGCCGCAGTGAAGGACCGATCCGCCCTAATAAGCAGTTCCAGCAGACGTCGATTCCTGCGGGGTGTCGGCGCAGCCGGAATAGCTGGACTTGCCGGGTGTACGGGTGGAGACGGCGGATCCAAGGCCGGGAAGAGCGGCGGTGGGATGGAAATCAGCTACTGGACCCTACTCACCGGCGGTGACGGCGAGATCATGGTGAAGCTGATCAAGCGGTTCAACGACGAACAACCACTCGGGGACGTCACGATCTCTCGACAGCGGGTTCCATGGGATGAATACTACAACAGATTGTTTACCGCGATGACGTCCAACGAGGCGCCGAACCTGGCGATTTGCCACGGGGCGTATCTACGTCGGTTCAGTGATCTAGTAGTCCCTATCGGCGACCTGATGTCCAACACGAACTACGTCAAGCAGATCCTTGACGCGTGTACGATCGACGACGAAATACGTGCAGTCCCGATGGACTCCCACCCCGTCGGCCTGTACTATAATGAAGATATCCTGAAGGAGGCCGGGGTTACCAACACCCCATTCGACGACTTTTCCCAGTTTGAGGAGGCGTGCAACAAGATTCGCGACGAGACCGATTACACGCCGTTCGGTCCCAGTCCGAACACGGGCGTCGAGCATCGTCAGTACCTCACATCCATCGCCTCCCTCGGTGGCAAACTCGTTGAGACCGGTGGCGACGGGCCGAAAGCGGTGTTCGACCAGGGGCCGGGGCTCGAAGCTGCCGAATACTACGCTAGCGTCTCGGGAGAACGAAAGTGGGACATCCCCGACACCTCTGAAGACCGGGTCAATCGCGAATTCTTAGCAGGCAATATCGGATTCATGGTCCACGGGACGTGGACAGTGAATCGACTCCGCGATGTCGACTTCAACTGGAACATGATGAAGCCCTACGTCACCCCGAATGCGACCCAGTTGCGAACGGCCGCGGACAGTCATACGCTCATCCTTCCCGACCCGAAGATGAGCGATGAACGCATCAAGACGACAGTAAAAGTTGCCGAGTGGCTCACACAGAACAACCCGGAATGGGGTGCAGAGGCCGGTCATCTCCCCGCGTATATCCCGACGCTCGAAAGTGACGATCTTCGGAATGCTGAGATCTGGGACGTGACACTCAAGGATTTCATGGAAATGGCCCAGAACGGTCAGCTCGCGTACTACCCGCAGCTGGAAAACTTCGACATCTACGACCAGACGAACTGGACCTGGCTGTTGGACGCGTACGCGCACAACGTCTCCCCGAAAGAGGCGGTCAGCAACGGAGTGCAGACGTGGAATTCGAACCTCTGAACTGACGTCCAACGACAATCCACAATGTCTACAAAGGACCAACTTTCGTCACTCAAAGGCGGATTTTTGGAGCAACGGTCGAATAAAGAGCTGATAGAGGGGATCCTGTTCTCACTCCCGTATCTCGCGACTTTTTCACTCTTCTTACTGTACCCACTTCTGAAAGGCGGGTACATGAGTCTGTTCGAGTGGAACCCGTTCTTCCCGTCAGAGTCGGAGTTCATCGGAGTCCAGAACTACGCGAGGATGATGTCCGACGGGGCCTTCTGGAACTCGTTGGGCAACACGTTGTATTTCGTTGTCCTCACTGTTCCGATGATCGTCATCTTCAGCCTCGGTCTCGCACTCGGTGTAAATCGCGATATCAAGGGACGGGGAGTGCTCAGAGCGGTCTTCTTCAGCCCCTACATCCTGACCGTCTCCGTGGCGGCACTCATCTGGATCGAACTGTACGCGACAGGGTACGGACCGATCAACTCCTACCTCTCCCTCACCGGAATCAATCCGCCGGCGTGGCTTCAGTCGTACACCTGGGCGATGCCAGCGATCGCATTTATGACGATGTGGTGGATCTCTGGATTCAGCTTCGTTATCCTACTTTCCGCTCGACAGAGTGTGCCGGAATATCTTTACGAGGCAGCGAAGCTTGACGGGGCGGGGTCGTGGCGAGCGTTCCGTGATATCACGCTCCCCCAGATGCGCCACGCAATCTTCTTCGTCGTTATTATCAATCTCGTCTGGTCGTTTCAGATCTTCGGCCAGCCGTACATCATGACCCACGGCGGACCCGGTAAGGAAACAGAAACCCTTGTGATGTACCTGTACAACGTGGCTTTCAATCAGCGGAATTTCGGATACGCTGCCGCCCTCGGGTACGTCCTAACAGGGATACTCGTTGTGGTGTCGTTCGCGAACTACTACCTGTTCAGAGGGAATAATGAGTGAAAAAACCGAGTCCAGCTATGGAGTCACCGCCTTGACCGAGGAAACGATACGGAGCATCACCATCCACGCCGTCATGTATGGGACAGCGTTCCTGTTCCTAATCCCCTACGCGTGGATGATCTCGTCATCACTCAAGACGTCGCAAGAAGCACTCTCGCCGAATCCGAGCTGGATCCCGCACACCATCACCTTCGAGTGGTATATCCGGCTGCTCACGGAGACCTTCATCGTTCAGTGGTTGATCAACACGCTCATCATCGCGTTATCGACCACGGTGCTCGTGCTGGTCGTGGATTCGATGATCGCCTTCGCGATCACGCGACTGGACTGGCCAGGGCAACGTTACATTCTCGGAATCATCATCGCGAGCTTCATGGTCCCTGGATTCGTGAACATCATCCCGCTGTTTACACTCATCTCCGATCTGGGGCTCATAAACAACTATCTCGCGGTGGTCCTCCCATTCGCAGCGGGGCCAATCGGCGTCTTCCTGCTTGTTCAGTTCTTCAAGGAAATCCCGTACGAGTTACAGGAAGCGGCTCAGCTAGACGGATTCTCCACGTTCCGGATTTACCTTCAGATCATCTTGCCTCTATCGAAGTCCGTACTTACGGCTCTCGGCCTGTTCATCTTTGTCTGGAGTTGGAACCAGTTCCTCTGGCCGTTGATCGTTCTACAGCAAGAAAAGGCATACACGCTCCCGATCGGTATCGTCACCGTCCGAAACACCTACACGTATCAGCCAGCACTGGTCATGGCCTCGGCCATGATCGCGTCAGTACCGCTCTTCCTGGTGTTCCTCGCTGTCCAAGACAAGCTCATCTCCGCCGTGGAGATGCAGGGGGTGACCTGATTTAATTCATTACCAGAACTGATGTCCTCGGTGGGCTACGTTTTTGACGGCTGCTCTGCTCCCACCGGTCGTTCGACGAGTGACGCAGGCTCCTGTTCACTTCGTCGGGAGGAACATCCACCCCCATTGCATGCACGGCGATGCAAACCAGCGCTCGGATCGTGCAGGGGTATTTGGCCGGATGCGCTAGAATACGAGCGACGGCTATCGGCTCACCTCGTACATCAGGATAGCCGATTTCTCCCAGCACAGAACGTGTCCACCCGACGGTCGGTCCTGTAAGACCCTCGACTGGGATTTTGTCCGCCATGACCGAACAAACGATTACACATACCTGATCCAGGCGCTCAGATCCATTTCACCCCCAGAGGGAAAATAGAGACGTGTGCAATCGTCCCTTGTGAATGTGATTCTCACGTGGGCGTTACAACAGTATGAATGTGATGGACGGAGCAGTTCGTCCGCCGACTGTTCGGTTCTGCCGGACACTGGCGATTGTACGGACGCCGAATGAACCGGAGGTGAAAGTAGTGAACTACCCTTCCCTACCGCACTCGAGGCTACCCGCCCCTCGTTTGTTAAGGACAGGGCTTCCTGTTTCTGCGTCGGCACGTGCATCCGACATGGACACAGGGGTTCCAGACTCCGCAGGCGACTTTCCTTTACGGGTGGTTCGGAGTGTCCCACTCCTCCCAAATAGACACTCGGCCACAACCGCCGGTGCGCGCTTCTTGTCGTCGTTCGAAGGCGCGGAGCGCCTTTCGTGATGACGAACCGGCTCCGCCGTTTCGAACCATGCGTGAACACCGTCGGAGACGTGGTGAGCATCGTACTGCACGCTTCGACCGCGCGGGGAGTACAGATGCCGTAGACAGTGAAAGTAAACTGTGCGGGCGCTGTCTCCCCTCCCTACTCGCGCCTGCGGCGCTCGGTGAGGAAGAGAGCTTAGTGCCCTCGATTAAAGCTAAACGCTGCCGGACGAGGGTCAGTAATGATGAGACGCATCAACCTCAACGTAGACTGGAGTTCTTTGCTGTATAGCATCTGGAAATTCAGCATCGACCCGGACAACGACATTCGCGTCGGCTACACTGAAGGATGGCTCGCGACCGATGGTAGCGTTGTTGCCGCTAGACCGTACAGAGTGCCATCTCGCCATGTGCACGCTCCGGGTAACCGAGACCTACGGCAGCCATCCTACGGGAACCGCTGTACTGTCGAGGATTCTCCGTGAGCTAGTCTGAGTCGGCCTGAATCTCGACTGGCCGATCCTGTGTCCCGTCATTTGTACGGTATTACCGAACAATTATGTGATCCGACGACAATACACAACCATGGCCAGAGAAACGGAATATCCAGTGAAGTCGGTTCGGACGGACTTCCTTATTCTCGAGGCGTTACAATCGCTTGGTGGGGCCAGAGTGACCGAACTAGCACGCTACCTGAACCTGCCGAAAAGTAGCGTCTACGACCACCTCAAAACGCTTCGAAACTGTGGATACGTCGAGAAACGCGGGACTACCTACGTACTCGACCTGGGGTTCGTTCCGCTCGGGGCCTCGGCACAACGCGAGTCGCGCATCTACCGTGCCGCGTCCGACGAGGTAACCACGATCGCCGATGAGACGGATGCGTATGCGACACTCACCGTGGCTATCGGGAAGCGCGCGGTCCTACTGATGAGCGTGAATCGGTGCGAGGAACTCACTCCCGACGGCGACGTTGGCGCCGAAATTTCCCTCAAACACAGTGCGCCGGGACGGGCGATCCTGGCGTCGCTTCCACACAGACGAGTGAAGGAGATACTTACGGATTCAAACGAGCCAGATGTCTGGGAGGGGGGTGAAAGCCATAGCCTGTCAGCAGAGCTCAGGACCATTAGGCGACGAGGTTACGCGACGGACACACCTAACAGCAACGTTCGCCGCGTCGCGGTTCCCATAACCGATCCGAGGGACCACGCCACGAGCGTGCTCAGTCTTACTGCACCATCGGAGTCCCCCGAACGGGAGATAACGCGCCTTCAGCGACGCAACTCCATCGGCTCTCCTCAACCGGCTCCCGGGGCGCAAGGAGACGTGATGGCGACCGAGCGTCGGTACACACTCGGAAATCGGGGCTCCATCGATGCGTCCAGTCAACCTGGAGGGACTGAAGGGAGCACGTCCTCCGATCTCGTTACGCGGGTCAAAGAGACAGTGGCCAACATCGAATCGAATCTCGCCGAGGAGGAATAACGATGACTGACGGTCGAAAACGCGACGACGATAGGGACACAGTGAGCGCGCATCGTGTGCCCGTATCGCCGGGACAGTCACTTATGGCGAGGACATCGGAACCGACGATTTCGTGTCACCGTCATCCGATCTCTGCGAACGGAAGACGTACCGTCGAGCCGAGAAACCTTGGTTACGGTAACGAATCTACCGAATACACATGGTGACTGAACAGATATATGTTCGAGAGACGCAGCCCATCGGACGCATCGCCCCGGAGATCTACGGCCACTTTGCCGAGCACCTCGGTCGCTGTATCTACGGTGGGATTTGGGCGGGCGAAGGATCACCGTTGTCGACGACCGACGGCCTCAGAGACGACACCATAGAGCTGCTCGCCGCGCTTGACCCATCGGTGCTCCGCTGGCCGGGGGGCTGCTTCGCGGAGGACTACTGCTGGGAAGATGGGGTCGGCCCCCGTCACGATCGGCCTCGCCGACGGAACCTCTGGTGGGCACAGGGTCGTCCGAACGAGACAGATGGTGGCGTGTTCGAGGAGCCGAACGAATTCGGGACCGACGAGTTCATGCGAACGTGTGAACTGTTGGACGCGGAACCGTATCTCGCGGCGAACGTCGGCACCGGAACGGCTCGGGAAGCGATGAACTGGGTCGAGTACTGTAACTCCGATGCGAACACAGCGTACACGCGGAGGCGCATCGAGAACGGCCACGAGGAGCCGTACGGCGTGACATATTGGGGCATCGGCAACGAGACGTACGGATGTGGAGGAAATTACGATCCCGACGACTACGGCCGGGATTACCGGACGTATGCGACCTTCATCCGCGGACTGGAGCGGAGCGGTTGCGTTGGCAACATCGAACTCGTTGCCTGTGGATTTATTGAACCGGACTGGAATCGACGGTTCATGGAAACGGTGGGGGGAAAGAGTATCTTCGAGCACACGACCCTCATCGACCACCTCTCCGTCCACCGGTATATTTCGACCGTACGGTCGACCGGGTTCACAACGGAACAGTACTACAAGAGCCTCGCGCGCTGTGCAGACATCGAAGCTGACATCGCGCGCTTGACGGAAACGCTTGCGGAGTTTGCCCCCTCCAGCAGTATCGGAATTATCGTCGACGAGTGGGGCGTCTGGCACCCGGAGGCGACATTCCAGAATGGCCTCGAACAGGCTCAAACGACCCGCGATGCGCTCGTTGCCGCCGCCTGTCTCGACATATTCAACACGAACGCCGACATGGTGACGATGGCCAATCTCGCACAGACAGTCAACGTGCTTCAGTGTGTCGTCCAGACGGATTCGGAAGAAGCGTGGCCCACGCAAACGTACCAAGTTTTTGACCTTTATAAGGACCATATGGACAGTATGGCCGTACGGACAACGGTGAACACCGGTCTCCACGAACTCGTGTCGCCGGAACAGGACCTGCCTTACGTGAGCGCGTCCGCGTCGACGCACGAGTCGGACGTGTTCATCACGTTCAGCAACCGACACCACGACGAAACCCGGACCGTAGAAATTAAAACCGAGGCGACGCCGAACCGGGCCAGCGCCGAGATCCTTTTCGCCGGAACGGCCGTCGACAAGGTCTTGACGGCCGCCAACGCCGACTCATTTACATCCGAACCTATCGATGTCGACGTTGAAAACGAGGGTATCTACCTGGACGTCGCGCCCACATCCGTCGTCGGACTCCACGTAGAGATCTGAATCCAAGGACGGTTGAGGGCTAGTTTCTTGGCCGACTGGCCGGGAACCACGATATCTCGGAGACGACGTTTCTCGTCGATGATATGGGCTGCCTGATTGCCCTGACCCAATGCCGCCTGTGCGGGCACATCGACTATGTCGATCGAAATATGAACAAAAGTGGATCCAAATGCTCGTGCTGTGGGTTGACCGGTTTCATCAAACGTGAATGGGTGGATAAGCCAGATTCCAGTACTAGCTCACCGTCTTCGTCCACTATGACAGTACGCGGCGACCAAACTAAGCTCCCATTGATCGTCCTCCTGCTAAGGAAGAGATGAAACGAAGACTAGATACTACCACGCGAAGAATTTACAATGAATTACAGAATAACTGGTAGTCAGTATAGTTAAGAGATGCCAACTAATCAGACCGAAGCAAGGGTGTGTCCACTCTGCGTAAAAGGATTCTTTCGCAACTCCTTCAGCTTCTTCTCCCTAAGGCGGTTACCCCTATTCTTCAAGTCGGATCGCTATTGTTACTCTCAATTGGAATATAATATGATGGATTCTGAATATATATCTAGCGTCACTGGAAAGTGTTTAGTCAAGACTATAGACGTCGACTGAATGCGATACAACAAATTGGACTTCTATTCGTATTGAAAGTGGTGATAAAACAGGGCTCTCATCAAAAGAGATAATGTGGTGAAGGATAAGGTCTAGTTACGATGCACGATCTAACGGGCTTTCAACGCGACCTCCTCTACGTGATCGCCTGGCAGAACAAGCCACATGGGTTGGCAGTTAAAGATGAGCTTGAAAAGTATTATGAAGCAGAGATCCATCACGGCCGCTTGTACCCAAACCTCGATACGCTTGTTGAGAAAGTCCTTGTGGAAAAAGGACAAGTCGATAGACGGACCAATTATTACGCGCTAACATCTCGTGGACGCAGAGAAATCCAAGCGCGTGCAGAGTGGGAATCTAATTATACCACCGCCTCAGAAGTTACCTCTGCGTAAAGGTTCACAGTTTCGTGGACGGAAAACGCAGTCGTATCCATCTAATTTTGGGACTGCGTCGGTTGAGCGAGTAGAATCATCACATTCGACGAAAGAGGAACGCGGTGTGACTACCGTCGGCGAAGCTCTCGGTATTTGTGCGATCTTAGTAATAGAATTCACGAAGGTCCTGTTGAAGTGGATCATCAAATGCATCGTCGAGAACCGTTGTTATCGCTCGACGAAGACGCTCAGAGAGGGCTTGAGTCGAAATATCAAACTCTTTAGCAAGTTCAGTCTGTGTCACGTTACGGGGAATATCGAAGTAGCCGCGAATGAACGCTGCCCGTAACACTTCGTACTGTGCCTGAGACAATGAAGCTGTAAACCCAATGTGTGCAGATTCAGAGTGAATTGACGTCCACTTTGCGGTAATACCTTGGTCTTGTAACTCTTCATGAATCGGTGAGAGAATCGATCTCGTCGGTGCTCTCAGTTTTAGTTTCCAGCCTTCGACTGTAATTTCACCATCGAGGAAGTGAACGCCATGACTGGAAAAGAGAGTGTGAAAAAGCGGGTAGAATTCGGTCTGTGACAGCTCAAGTTGATAGAAGCGGGCCGACGAATCTGCCGAGAGACACGACAGATAATTCACCACAGAGGATTCTTGAGCACTGGCTTCAAATCGGTCGAACTCGTCACCGCTTGCCCACACGAGAAGGTGTACTGGGGGCTCATCTAGAAACGGAAACTGTCCAGGCTCAAGCACTAACGTCATATCTGGCACGGGCGCGAGAATCTCATGGAAAACAGGGGAGTCAAATGAAAGAGTTGCCGTAATCATTGTTCCCGAGTAATCCTCCATCTACTATCTGCCTCCGTTTCCAGGGGTATAGTTCCACGGGTAGTCTTAGAAATAATATCAAATAGGTCGATTGTATTCCATATGGGGACTACCTCTGTTTGACGAGGCGGTAGAACTCGTCGTGGCCGTTCTACGATCGACTTACTCTACACTGATGCGAGTGTCCCACCGGGGTTCCAGACGTACCCTCGTGGGATTGAAAGAAGGACCCCGCACCGTCTTGCACCCGTTCGACATGCGTTCCAGACGTACCCTCGTGGGATTGAAAGTGGAGATTATCCTTGCGCGCGGTCACCGACACGAGCGTTCCAGACGTACCCTCGTGGGATTGAAAGATCGTACTTACAAAGGTGGTATGTCTCCTCAAGGCTAGTTCCAGACGTACCCTCGTGGGATTGAAAGTTCTTCGGCAAGCAGCTTGAGCGTCTCCTCGGGGTGGTTCCAGACGTACCCTCGTGGGATTGAAAGACGATCTCGTTTTCGTACCGTTTTCCTTGCTTGCTCAGTTCCAGACGTACCCTCGTGGGATTGAAAGAACACGCCAACACCGTACAGCGACCCCGCAGACGTGTTCCAGACGTACCCTCGTGGGATTGAAAGACCAACGGCCTCCGCTTGGCGGGCATCATCCTCTCGTTCCAGACGTACCCTCGTGGGATTGAAAGGACCCACGCGATAAGCGAACTGAAGTCGCGTTGGACGTTCCAGACGTACCCTCGTGGGATTGAAAGGAAGTGGGCGGACTCACCCTGCACGTGGTCTCGTTGTTCCAGACGTACCCTCGTGGGATTGAAAGCCCGCCAGGAAACAACTGGTGAAACGGACGTCATCAGTTCCAGACGTACCCTCGTGGGATTGAAAGTTCAATGACGACAAGGCGGCGCAGAAGGCACGCGAGTTCCAGACGTACCCTCGTGGGATTGAAAGTTCGCGTACTCGTTCAGGTTCTCGCCGTACCAGCCGTTCCAGACGTACCCTCGTGGGATTGAAAGATGATGCAGACGGCACACGACTCGGTGAAGGGGTGTTCCAGACGTACCCTCGTGGGATTGAAAGATGAGCGCCGGGACGACGACGTCGACGGTTTTCATGAGTTCCAGACGTACCCTCGTGGGATTGAAAGGCGAGAGAACTGCGATTTATCGAGCGTGAGCTCTTGCGTTCCAGACGTACCCTCGTGGGATTGAAAGCACGCCCGAATGCATGTCGAACGGGTGCAAGACGGGTTCCAGACGTACCCTCGTGGGATTGAAAGTTCGTCGCGCCGGTCGTTATGTCGCCCTCGCCGATCGTTCCAGACGTACCCTCGTGGGATTGAAAGCGCCTCGGCACCGACGCGCATGCCCTCGAACTCCGGTTCCAGACGTACCCTCGTGGGATTGAAAGGCATTTGATTCGTACGATCAGCACGGGGACCCCCGTTCCAGACGTACCCTCGTGGGATTGAAAGCGTGTGAACAGGAGTTCGAGCGAGTCGCGGTGCACGTTCCAGACGTACCCTCGTGGGATTGAAAGTCCTGAAGAGCCATATGTGTGGGTAAGTCTTGGTTGTTCCAGACGTACCCTCGTGGGATTGAAAGCACTTGGAGTCTCAATGTCGGTTATGCCCGTCTCTGTTCCAGACGTACCCTCGTGGGATTGAAAGTACCGACGGCGGCCGAGGACTGTCGCGATCACACCGGGTTCCAGACGTACCCTCGTGGGATTGAAAGCGGAACGGCCTCGCGTTTGCCAAGCGCGTCATGCCCGCGTTCCAGACGTACCCTCGTGGGATTGAAAGCCGGTGATGACGTAGGCACCAAGGTCGCTTGTCGCGTTCCAGACGTACCCTCGTGGGATTGAAAGACAGCCGTATCCCGGCCGTGGTCCGGGGGACAAAGGTTCCAGACGTACCCTCGTGGGATTGAAAGCCCCATAGGTCGCCCGGGTCGGGGTCCCAGACGAAGTTCCAGACGTACCCTCGTGGGATTGAAAGCCCTGGTGGTAGGTGTCCGAATCCTTTGAGACACCGGTTCCAGACGTACCCTCGTGGGATTGAAAGACCGGAGAACTGAGTGAGATGGGGATCGATGTCACGTTCCAGACGTACCCTCGTGGGATTGAAAGACCGGAGAACTGAGTGAGATGGGGATCGATGTCACGTTCCAGACGTACCCTCGTGGGATTGAAAGACGGTTCCAGCACGTCCATTTCGGCTGGATCTGTGAGTTCCAGACGTACCCTCGTGGGATTGAAAGTGGGTCTCGGGCTAACGGTTCGGACGCAACATCCTGGGTTCCAGACGTACCCTCGTGGGATTGAAAGGACTCACCGGGCAATCGGCGGCAAAGACGTTCGAGGGTTCCAGACGTACCCTCGTGGGATTGAAAGAACCAGACGAAGGGCGGCCGCGAGAAGCTAGAGGTGGTTCCAGACGTACCCTCGTGGGATTGAAAGATGAACACCGTTCGTGACCGCGTCCACGAGCTCCCGTTCCAGACGTACCCTCGTGGGATTGAAAGGATGTAGCCGCCGGTGTCGAGCTGGGGGAGTCGGAGTTCCAGACGTACCCTCGTGGGATTGAAAGAGAGAAAAGTGGACAGGGCTTAGTCGTCCCGTCCAGTTCCAGACGTACCCTCGTGGGATTGAAAGTCGATCTCGACCTTCACCGGGTCTCTGGCGACGTAGTTCCAGACGTACCCTCGTGGGATTGAAAGACGAGACGAATCAGTCCGAGCAGCCCGAGTACTTGTTCCAGACGTACCCTCGTGGGATTGAAAGTCCTCACTACTACCTACGGGATACATTGACTTAAGCTGTTCCAGACGTACCCTCGTGGGATTGAAAGTTTAGCGTATACCCGTCCTTCCATGCGTGACCGAACGGTTCCAGATGTACCCTCGTGGGATTGAAAGTCGGGCATGGGCGAGAAGATGAAGTCCGCCGGGATGTTCCAGATGTACCCTCGTGGGATTACATGGCGTGCGAGCACATGCTCCCTCTTTCGCGCTCGTTCCATCAGCTAGAAAGCCCGAGACGGAATTGAAACTCGCACGATGCCGTGATGGATCATCTGTAGGTCGTGTTGCAGCAGCTAAAAAACTACAGGTGAATTCGGGCTCAAGAAGTTCACGGTTATAGATCATACACTATCTTTTTCCCGCGGATCAGAAACGAATGCGAATAACCGCGTAGGGGAATGAATAAGGCGAACGTGTTCATGCGCTTCAAGCACTTCTAAACGGTTGTAGACGCTATTTCTCGAAAATCCAGTCTCATCGACAAGATACCCTTTTGTCGCAAGTCCCCATGGCTCATCACCATCCCGACCGCGTTTGAGTACATCGAGTATTGCCCTATCCGTCCGGGTCAGATCGGACGCATCCATATGCTCTACTCCAAGGGCCATACGCCTAATAACATTGCCTACGCAAAAAGAATTGGCACATCGAGGCCTCGTTTTGAATGTGCATTATGCACAACTTTTAAGGTACAGGGAGAATATAGTCTAGGTGAGGCAGTGGACGGCCGCCAGAACGCGGTCCGGTGTTGCAGCACCGAACCGCTGCCTTGGAGAAGGCACCAATGAGTACGATTTGCTCCCGACAAAACAGTACCGACACACTCGCCAGAGAGATCGCCGACGCACTCGCCAACTCGTTCACAATCGGCGTCGACAAACAGGGCCACATTCACCACTACTACCGACCGGCTGATTCAGTCATAGTCTACGACGCAACTGATGTTCGTTTTCGTCAACACCTCAACGGACGGACTGTCCGAGAATGGCGTACGTTCGTCGCCAAAGATCGCGGCTGGAAGCACACCGGTCAACTGGCTCACATTGGAGAAATCGTCGACACACGGCGAAAGGAGGTCGAGGCCTGATGCTTGATCTCTGCAACTCCTGTAAGCCTAGCGCTTCGACCCACATCCAAACCCAACTCCCCACAGCGTGCGACACCTGCGCCGAACTCGGCACACTCCCGTGCTTCGAGTGTTTCTGTGTCATGGAGGGCCACAAATGAGCGTCCTCCACACCGAATTCACCCTTCCGTTCAGCCGAACCCTCCGGATCGAGATCTACCTCGAAACCTCCGAGTTCCCCTCGGGAAAAAAACGTCTGTACACTGAATCGGCGCTCGAACTCCAGCGCGACTAACCTTCCTCCCCATTCCAATGTTGCTTGAGCAATTGCTCTTGGGCCTACGCATCGACACCGGCACGACCACCACCTGCACCGAGTGCACTCGCAAACTCACTGAATGCGATCCGGTGACCGTCCGACTCCACCAGAACAGACAAGACACCCGGTGGCACCTCGCGGCGTGCTACTGTCTCAGCTGTGCACCCCTCTCCTTCGACGAGCTCCCGCCCACGCTCGGCACCCACCTCCTCTGTGAAGGACGCATCGGCATCACCCAAGACGGCCAGACCCAACAGACCTGGCCCGTCCTCATTAGCCCGACGATCATCGAGACCACCCGCCGAACGCACGTCACCTACCACACTGCACAGGAGGTGCCCGAATGAGCACCCACTCACCCACTGGCCGCTCGAACTCGTCCGTCGAGACCGACCACCAGGCGGTCATGGAGCGCCTCGCCGAACTCGAAACGACGGTTGAGCACCTCCAGGCTGAAAACGAGCACCTACGAGAGCAACTCGCCGAGAAGGACGCCCAACTCGACGCCTACGAGAAGCGCCTCGACGATCTCGAAGCCCGCCAACACGTCGAGCTCCGCGATGTCGACGACGACGCTGACGCAGCACTTGAGAACATCTGGATCGCCGGCCAGCCCGTCGGTCGACTCCTCGATTCGAGTTGCAAGCGGTCCAAATCGCTCTCGAAGCGCGTTGACGACCTCGAAGCAGCCGATCCCGAGCAACTCACAAAGGATCTCCGCCAAGAGCAGATTACACGGACGAAAGCCGACGCGCAAATCCGTGCTCGACTCTCTCAATGTGAAGATGACCTTGGGATCCAGAAGCCTGACGCACTGTCGACCGAACAGGGCGGTGAAGACGCCCAGCACCTCTCGAAATTAGAGCGGTTCATCCGCCATGGTGCGGAGGCAGTTGTCGATCGCGTCTACCCCGTCCATGAACGCGCGCGTGAGATCGCACTGCACTTCGGCGAATGGGGAACCAAGATCAGCGACGCCAACGGGAAGCGCGTTCGCTTGTGCTCGAAGAAGGACAAGTTGAAGACGCATCTCGAAGCGGTGTTCGGCCAGCGCTTCCAGTGGGTCGAAGTGTACCGAGCGATCGAGAAACTCGCCGAACTCGCTCATGGGTCGCCGTTGTGGTGCAGGCGGGGGCAGAAGGGCGAGGGCAAGTACGTCCTCGAACTGCGGATGAGTGATGGTCGCGGTCCCTCGTTCGCTCGGGGGCACGGTGAATGACTTCGGGTCTTACAGCTGTTGTAAGTCGGGTGCACCCTCGTGGGTGTAATCGCGATCGCATAGTCGGCCGCATCCCATCACGCTAGGAGCACGTTCCCTCGCTGTATGAGGACTGGGCGGTTGGGTTGGCGGGGTGGGTAGTAGTGAGTGCGGCTTCTCGAACGGCAGTCGACGGCAGTCATGGGGACAGCCACGGGAGAGTGTCCGCTTACAGCAGGTGTAAGAATTGCAGGGGGAGACCGGGAGTGGGGATCTCCTCGACAATCTGTCGACCGATGCCGTATCGACATGCCGCCCCCGTCGTCTTCGATTGGGTATCGGAACATACGGAACTGACACCCATCGGCCTATGTCGCGTCTCCACACAGTATCGACCGTCCATGTCGAGTGACTCCACAGAACCCACGTCCAAGACGACGGCGCGTCAGGGCGAACATCCACTCTGCGAACACTGTGGCGACTACCACCCTCGCTGGGAATATACCGAGACAGTAGAGAGTAGTCTTCCACACCTCACGTGTCCAAGCTGCGGCAGGACGTTCAGCTACTGGACGCATCTCGATATCCATACTGGCCTGTTCGTTACGATCAACAGATACCGCCACGGGGACCACGCCGCGAAAATAGCTCACACACTCACTCGCTACGAACAAGGAACCCGAGAACTCGTGGCCTTAGATGCCGAGTGTACGAGAGCTCTCTACTGTAACACTGCGGCAGAGGCACTCGTTGCCGTTGAGTTCGACAAACATGGTGTGTCCGAATCTGGAGAACGGGTTGCAGACGTGAGTGACGCACGCGCGTGGATCGATGCCTACGGAGATGATCTTGTATGGGTTCATCCGCGGTATCTCGACTAATGCAAAAACTCCGACGAGAAGCCACTCTCTGGCCGTGTTGAACTTCGAGCGGTCTCCAAGTTGGGTAGGTGCGTCACGACGCAAAAGGGATTCACTACCGACTGAATATGCGCTGCGCCCACACTCCGCGCACCTGAGACCGTATTGACACGTAGGGACAGACTTTTCACCACGTCCTATCACCAGACTCGTCGCGTAGTACAATACATGAGTGGAAGCGTGCTGCTCGGGTTTGGTGCGAAGCTCACCTTCGACAGCCATCCCACTACGTAAGCGAACGCGGTTCTCTGTCTCTTCTGATGAGAGAGGTAAACTACCCTACCCTATCCTACTTCGCTCACCCCATACGGGGTTCGCTCGTTGAGGGGAGGGCTTTGATGTGGACTCCCAGCAATCAGCCCCCAGCAATAGGCTGGTGACTCTTGCCGTTCAACGTCAGTTCAAAGTCGCTGAGCTGGTGTGGGTTAGTTGGAAGAGGGGAGAGTGGAACGCAGTCGATACGAAGCCGTCTTTACTCGTAGAATCCGTATGCGCGCTTTTCCATGCGCTTTTGCTCGAAGTACTCATAGATCTGCCTCTGGTAGCACCCATCTCGGGTGACAACAAGCGTGAGATCTTCAACGTCGTCGATGGCAATCCCGCCAGTAACGTGGTCGTGGTCGAGTGAAAACATCACCCAAGCTAGTCTGTATCTCAGCTATAGGTATTTCTGTTTCTCTCTGAGATCTGCGCAGTGCCAATACGGGATTTGACAATTCGTCTGGCAGGGCAGTAAGAACAAAGAGCACCTGCATCGAACTAGACAAAATTCTCTTAGCGAAGGCGCATAATCCAGCTAGAGAACTCAGCCGACTGAGGATTTGTCTCACTCTCTCCGATAAACGGCGAGATCAGATCTCCTGCCATGAGGAGACTGAAATCGAGCAACTTCGCTGTCGGTGTCAAAAAGTAGGTGACTCGACCATTGTATGCCGTTTCTTCCCGTTTAATAAGCTCTTCATCGAGGAGCGTCGTCACGATTCTACTTCCTTGCCGTGAAGAAATATCTAGCTCTTTCCAAAATTCGCTCTGATAGATCCCATTTTGGTCGTAGATTAATTCCAATCCTGCTTGTTCTGTCTCAGAAAGGCCGTTTTTCATGCGCCAGATACAATCAACTAATAGATCTACGCGCAAATATATATTGCTCTCTCAGTGGCCCACGAGGAACTCGACGTACCGAGCCTCACCATTCAGCGAGAACTAACTCTCTAAAAGGGTCAGGAGCGGTCAGACGCGTAGGTACCTCTCACAGACTACTTACTCAGCAGATACTGAGATCCCAGAACCAGATTCACACCAAGAAGCGTGGCAGGTACCGAACCCCAGCGTGCAGACTAGGGACTGTACTCAGGCGACTGCACCTCAATCGTCTCTGCAATGTTATCGAGCTGCTCGCCGATCGTCGCTACGAGATCATCAAGTGTGACGATCCCAGTGAGTGTACCGTTTTCGTCGACCACCGGGATACGGCGGACGTGATGCTCCTCGATGGTTCGTGAAATTTCCATCGCCTCCTCTCCTTCCTGGAGCGTCACGGGATCTTCTGTCATAACGTCTGCAGCGGTGAGAGAGGTGAAGTCTTCCGTCTCGTTCAGTGCAAGGACAACATCTCGATCGGTGACGATGCCGACGGGCTTGTCGTCTTCCGTGATAACGATTGCACCGACACTCTCTGCAGCAAGTTGGGCGATGATCTCATCGACTGGTGTATCTCTGGTTGCCGTTACGACGTCGTCAGGACCGAGGTGACCAACAGGCATTGTTCCACTAGGGGTATTTCTCGTGAAACGTGTTCACCGTGATGGCTGGAAATCCCAGCGTTTCGTATACAATACCGCTCCCGAAACGCGTGATTATGAACATTGTTAGGAAGATAACTGGTAGAAGTTGAAAGATAAACTAAACTAAACTAAACTAAACTCTGTACTCATCGTCTGTAGGTTCCGAGGTTACACGCAATCAAGGAGAAAGCCCACGACTTGAGTCGTGGGAGTAGTCTCTTTGCTGAGTGAGTAAGACATCGGGCATAATCTGAGTACCGCGTACAGACACGTCTACTAGCTTCGTGGAAAATAGCGGATAGAGATATCACTGCTTTGGAGGGGGCCAGAGGTGAACATTCGACAGAAAAGAGATGAAGAATTAGAACTCGTCACCTACCCGATACAGGGACAATTCCTCAGCTTCATAGATATTAATGAGTTCGTTAACGATTTCATCATACGGCTCGTCGTCAACACGCAGTTGGTCAAGGCGATCGAGCGTCTCTTGCTTCAGGGTGATTTCAGACATCGACTGCGCCATAGACGGGAGTAGGTAAACCCCTTCGTTTGTCTTGATGTTGAGAATCTAGTCACCAACCTCATCTCATTGTGAATGTTTGACCACAACGGGTGAGTGTTTCGAGGGCAAGAAAAGTCACAAATCCGTAGAGGAAGCCAGTTAGTTGAATGAATGTGGGGAGAGGTCATACTGATGGATGTCAGTTGAGCCACAGTGGGAACATTTAGTAGCAGACGATTGTAGCGTCATTCCACAGCGACGACATTGACAGAATACCTCATCAGGTCGTTCCTCGATGACAGTCCGTACGAGCCAGGTAAGTGCACTCATAGGGAACCCTCTAAGCTGGGGTTCTAGGCACTTTCTTCTGAAGGTGTAAAAATCCAGGGTGAGTAGAACTTCGTACTTACCCTTATCACGAGGTTAACACGGGCGAATTCATGAAGACAGGAGGATCGGTGTTTTGCATGAAGGTAATGTCCCATCACCAGGCAGGGAGGAGCGATCATTTCGAACACGCCTTCTTTTTCACACCACAGCTAGCAGCTAGGACCGAGCCTAATCGATCAGACCGAAGAACAGAAACGATGAGTGGATGGTCCGCAAGTATCTTCATCACGGTTAGGAGTTCCTTCCAGGGTCGTGTCTGTGACGAGGAATCGAGGCACGACACAGGTGGTAGAGCATCACCCACCCCCCTCGTTTTGAATGAGATGCCACTAGTGCTGGTTCTCTTATCCTCAAATAGAATTTACACGGGAAAGCACCTACACGATAGACATTTTCAAATTACGAATTACTAGTGTTCTCATTGTCGACGAAGATATCTTCGTCTTTGCTCCTGAATAACTTAATGAACTTTACTCACTACTCCAATATAAATCTTCCTGTATTAAGCCCGGTCGTATAGGGAAACATTGATCGAGTAAAAACGCAGTGATCCCCACCGAGAGGTATTGCAAAGACGATCGTGGATATCGAGTCGTAGAGAATCATAGGAGTAGTACCAATGGTACTCTCATTCCAAATTAGGGGGGTGTGGGGCAGTAATCTCATACGAAGGGATGGTGAGTCCATTTCCCTCACTCAAAACCAGGGGGGTCTCAATTTCCGGTCTCCGCTGTATTTCTCACTCAAAACCAGGGGGGTCTCAATTTCCGGTCTCCGCTGTATTTCTCACTCAAAACCAGGGGTGGTCCTCGGTTCGATCACTGACGGCTAGAACCGGAGTAGACTCATTCAAAACGAGGGGGGGGTCTCAAGATCAGTGACCTCCACGCCCTCAAGGCGTGGCATCCCACCGCGGGATATCGGCCAGTGGCCTTCGAGGGTTTACCCCGCACTCTCACAGGAACCGGCGACATCTCGGAAGACTGTGTCTTCTGACGAGTCCGCGAGAGCTTCGCTCGCGCAAGACACCGGGGGAACCTCTCGGGTTACCTCCCGTGAGAGGGCTATGGCCCGGTCACTCAGGCCCCGTCTCCAGCCGAGTTATCGGCATGCGTATCTTCTCTGGCATGGCTCTCTCCGCTAGAGTAGCACACGGAACCAGGACGTACAGACGCGTGACCGTCCCGCCGTAGGATCTCCGGCCCGGCAACCAACGGCGGATGCTAAGCCGGGCCTACCGTTCGACCCGCGCCTGAAGATGCGGGTATGCGCTCGAAGCTTCTCTCAAACTGCCCTTTTGATCTCAATCCAACCGCGGTTTTCAGTATCAGATTGGTTTCTGCCGTATTGCGGGCATACCTTGTTGAATTCCCGGTCGTAGATTCAAAACGGGGTGGATTAATTATTTACGGTAGTAGTGTTTCAGTCTGTCTATGACTGACGACGCCGATGGTGACTCTCGCGACCTGCCGAGAGACTCTCTTCACGATCCGTCGAAAGATCCGCTCTTTGGCCTGGATAAAGAAGAGGGGCCACTTGGGTCACCGATTTTCGCGAATCGTGATTTACTTGTCGTCGGAACTGTTCCTGAGGAAGACCGAATTGTCGGCCGAGATCCCGAGATCGAAGCGGTTGCGAATGAAATTCGCCATGTGGTCCATGGAGAGCAACCGAATCACGTCATTATCCTTGGGGAGACTGGAACGGGGAAATCACTCGTCACACAGCACGTGAGCCGACGAGCGGTTCAATCTGCTCGCGCGCTCCAGGTGGATGCCGGGAGCGTCTATGTTGAGTGTAAAAGTCACAATACTGAAACACGTGTCGCTCGGAAGATTGCCATGGATTTGGAGAGCGATGCGAACGCCGGGATTGATATCCCACGATTTGGCCTCGGTTCAACTGAGTACTTTAGCTATGCGTACGAGATTCTCAACGACCATTACGACGGTGTGATCATTATCCTTGATGAAGTGGATAAACTCGACAACAGCGTCGATATTCTCCACGAGCTCTCTCGTGCCCGAGAGGCGGGCCACACTGATGCCTATATCGGGATTATCGCCATTTCGAATCAAGTTGAATATGGAAAGAAGCTCAACGCGCGTGTTGAAAGCTCAATGCGGACATCTGAATTCGTTTTTGAACCCTACGACGCTCGGCAACTCGAGTTGATTCTCGAACACCGACGTGATGCCTTTCGGGATGAGGTTCTTCAAGATGGCGTCATTCCTCTAACCGCTGAAATCTCTGCAGACGAACATGGCGATGCGCGGAAGGCCGTCGACATTCTCCGGTTAGCGGGCGATCTTGCTGAACGTCAAGACGAGACGCACGTCAAGATCGATCATATTGAGCAAGCAAAAGAAAAGGCAGAGGTCGATCAAGTGAAGGAGACAATCGAAGTGACGACTCCTCAAGCGAAACTCATCCTCTATGCGCTTGCGAAACTAAACTTACATCGAGAACAGCCGTACAGAACGAGTGAGATCTATGATCGGTATGAACTCGTGGCGCGAGACGTCCGATCAAACGTGGTAAGCGATGAGCGTGTCTACCAAATTCTTAAAAAAATGTCCCTCATTGGGGTTACTGAATCGACGCGAGTCGGCGGTGGCCCTAATCAAGGGGTGTATTTAGAACACGAGTTACTCCGTGATCCGGATATCGTCCTCTCGGCTGTTCTCCGGAGTGACGATCGGTTGAAAGAGCTTGAAGGGGTGTGAATTCGAGAGCCATTCCTCTTGTGTTCGGCGTTTCCATCCTGACGGAAGTTTCGGCATCCCATGTTTCATACCCCCCTCGTTTTGAATGACAGGTTTCACGAGGGGCGGTCCTCCTCTGGGCTCTCGAGCTCACTTCTCATTCAAAACGAGGGGTGTCTTGCGCGCGTCTGACGACCCCTCTCCTAGAGATGGGGGGGATCGGTGTGCCCTCCACCAAGCAACGTACGAGCACGATCTCAGACGACGCTTCGACATCCTCCCACGGCTACAGCCGTGGGATTCCTTCGGTCGGGGTCTATCCGCCGACAAGGATGACTTGACACGCGAATTTCGGCGAGGAGATTGACCGCTACTTGGTACGAGGTAGTGCAACTAGTGTAGTTGAGTTCGATTTCGTTACTGGCAACACCGGTTTAGCTGAATTGAGGCGCTAAGTTCCCTTCCTCAGCGAGCGACCAACGGGAGCGAGTAGGGAGGGGAGACAGCGTTCACAAGAGCTTCGCTCTTGTGTGCGAACGAGACGCTTTGCGTCTCGTCAACGTCACCAGAAGCCGCAGGCTTCTGGTTGGCAGCCAGAACGCTCCGCGTTCTGGCGACGCCCGCACGGTTCTCAGACACCATCTCCGTTACAGTTACTCTCTGTGCGGTTGCTAAGGATAGTACGATGCTCACCACGCTTCCGATGGTGTTCACGCGTGGTTCGAAACGGCTCTGCCGTTTCGTCATCACGAAAGGCGCGTCGTGCCTTTCGAACGACGACACGAAGCGCGCACCGTCGGGTGTGGCCGAGTGTCCATCTGGGAGGAGTAGGACACTCCGAACCACCTGTGAAGGGAAGTCGCCTGCGGAGTCTGGAACCGCTATGCCCACGTCGGGTGCACGTGCCGACGCAGAACCAGGAAGCCCTGTCCTCGATAAGCGAGGGGCGAGTAGCCCCGAGCACGGTAGGACAGGGTAGTTCACGGCTACCACTTTCAAAGTGTGGAGCAGCGGAAG
The DNA here is from genome assembly GCF_002844195.1 of Halegenticoccus soli. Taxonomy (GTDB): domain Archaea; phylum Halobacteriota; class Halobacteria; order Halobacteriales; family Haloferacaceae; genus Halegenticoccus; species Halegenticoccus soli. The sequence goes on along the minus strand of NZ_PEND01000003.1, from coordinate 479,726 downwards.
TCACCACGGGAGAGCTTCGCGGTTTTTGATCTCAGCTCGGAAACTCACGTGTTCAATTAGATTGCTTGCCCTGTCCAACCCTGCGGGACGGAGCTTTGTACTCAACGCGTAACCACCGACAGGAATCGTCCGCAGAGATCGTAGGATAGCTGCGAACGAGGAAACCACACGCTATTTTCGAGTAGAATACTTTCTATGCTATTTTACCTATTTGGGATATTTGAGCTCTTATCATGGTGGCGTCTATCTGGCACCCATAGATATATGTGCTCATGAGATTCTATTTCTGAATAGAATGACTGGGACGAATAGCAGGAATAGCTTAACTCGAACGAATAGTACGAATAGTACGACTCATCTAACTACCCCCTACCAATCGATCAACACAGACGGAACTTCACGGGCGGTTTCTGTCTGTATGCTCAAGGGTGGGGTAGGAAAGTCCACCATTGCAGTGAATCTCGCGCGACAACTGGCTGCTCACGGTCATGACGTGCTTCTTATTGATCTTGACCCGAACGGGCACGCTTCAGTCGGGCTCGGCTTTGACAACCACTATCATGATACAACCGAGAGTATCGGTGATGTCTTCTTCGATGACGCAGATCCTGCTTCTATCATTTATGAAACTGGCTATGAATTCGATCTTCTCCCATCGAGTGAGGACCTTGAGCAGGTTGAACGAGAAATCGTCGTCGGTGACGTCTTCCAACCGTCTGCCTTGTTGAAGCGAGAGGTTGTTGACCCGATGCTCGACGAGGTGTATGACTATGTCGTGACCGACTCTCCTGCGTATCGGTCACGGTTGACCGATAATGCCCTCGTTGCAACGACGAATTTGGTTCTGCCGCTCGCGCCTGGCAACGAGGCTATGTCTGGCCTTGAGCGAACTATTGAGCGGCAGATTGCTCCCTTGCGCAAACATCTGAACGTCGACGTTCTCGCACTCGTTCCGAACATGCTGAGTGAACGGATCGACCACCAGACCCAGGACCGCAAGCTCCTCGAACGACTCAACTCTCACGACAGCTTGCAGGATCGAATCCCGAATTTTGCACGGATTACTGACTGGGAGGCTGTCGGCGCTGGCGACAACGAACTCACACCAGGCATTCGAGACCGAACGAGCATCACGAAAGCATACGGAGAGCGGATGCCGCTCTTAGACTATGACCCCGACTGCGATCAGCTCAAGTGTTTCGCCGAACTCGCGCACATCGTCGAAGCTGGCGAGGTGGTGAGACATGACTGACGATCCATTTGCTGATCTCGGTGAGACACTAGAGGACACTCCCGACCAGCAAGACGAGTCTCAATCTTCTCAGCAATCATCTAATCCAGCAACTACGAGTACGACAACTAAGGATTACGATGGAGATCACCTAGAGGATCGTGACCCAATGACTGAGACGGCGTTCTCATATGAGGCAGCACTTCAGCGGCCTTTCTACGCCCGCAAAGAGACCATTGAGAACTTTGACTCATGGCTCAACTATGAGTTGGAGCGCGATCTTAATCAGCGAGGCTATCAGAACATCGTTGTTCGTGAAATGACTGATGCGTTGTTACGGACGGTAGTTGAAGAAGATCTCGTTGCTGAGGTCGCCGAACGGTTTGAGCAGGCACGCGAAGACGCGATTCAAAAATAGCACCAATAGATTGCTATTCTTGTTCTTAATACTGTCTTTTCTATTTCTTCTATTCATGCTATTTCTTAGTCCCGATTCAAGTCGCTTCGAAACTCCTGCTTCGTCTTGAGTTCATCAGTAGATGAATTCCAGAGTTCGTGTAAATCGTACAATCTTCTTGGAATATTCAAATAGCACAAATAGTCTATTGTTCTATCCTTACCCAACAGAACGCTAACCGAGTTTGATTCCATTAGTATTCGATATAGGTCGAAAGAGGCTCAATCTATATGTGGACAGAGGCCGAAGTAAGAGACATGACTGACGATACACGGGACTCAGGGAACGGGCTAATTGACCGCCAGACTACGGGTGAAGATCGCGTCCGAATGGTCGCTCGGCAGCTGGCCGAGCCGAAGACTGTCAACTGGATCGCATCAGAAGCAAAGTGGTCGCATGAACCGACGAAGCGGGTTTTGGAGCGTCTTGTCGACGATGGCATCCTTCGGCGGGATGACCGTGGTGCTCACACCACGTACTACCCAGATTACCGTCATCAGATGATGCAGGAGGCAATGCGACTCCGTGATGGGAGCCGCACTGCCGACGAGTTGACCAACCGACTCGCAAAGATGAAAGCCCAAATCCGAGAGTGGAAGACTGAGTTCAACGTCGACTCACCGAATCAACTCCGGGCAACACTCGCTGACGAGGAGCTTGGCCCCGACGAAGAGACCCGGCGACGTGACATCGCACGCGAGTGGGACCATCTCCAGCGACGCATCCAGGTCGTTGGCCTCGCCATCCGCGAGTGGGATCTCCTGACCCCTGCAGAACGCGCCGAGGCCGGTAACTGACGGATGTCAGTCCCCCACCCTGGCGGTGATCCGAACGCTCACTTGTACGAACAGCTCAAGCGTGACGTTCTTGACCGCGTCCCTTACGTAGCGACTGTCGAATACCTTCCGAACGACGTTGAGGCGAAACAACTGAAAGCGACGTTTGAACCGACTCGTCTTGACCCACCGACTGGGCCGAAGTCGCCGGAACTCATCGTTACGTGGTATCGCCAGAGTCCTCATGACTGGTTTCGCGTAAACTATAGCGATCCAAATACGGGATTTCATGCTGGATGGCATCAAGACGAAGATCACCCCGATCTCGGTCGTGCCCACTTCCAGTACTCGGCAGGGGAAGCTGAAGGTCGGTGGGGCGTCACATTTGAGCACGAAACCCCGTCTCTCATTCTTTGGGAGATCATAGAAGAGCTCCTTGAAGACGTTCTCCCGGAGTTCCATCAAGGGTTCTAATTTGTGGCTCAAGGTCAGAATAGCAGAAAGAGTAGCCTCTTTCTCCTATTCCCGACGCGTGCGAAAATTTGCCAAGGACTATCCTGGGCCCCCTCTTACTTCAGGAATTCCGCAAATCGAATAACATTCACAAATTGAAAGAATAGCCTAAATAGCATAGCCAGTTCGGAAGCTACCGTTGGGTTTTCTATGATCTTCCCTGAGGAGAGACGTCGCTGGTACCTGTCCTGAGACCCACATTAGCTTGTTTCTGTGAACTACCCTAAGGTCAAGTCTCAGGTACTCAGCCTGTATTATCTGTAGACTTGGCGCGGGAACTTCTCGACCATTCCTCGAAGTAGGAGACTGTAGGAGTTTTCTTGGCGAGACTCATTCGCAACTGCCAGAGCGCACGTTCTTTAATCAGTATGTGGTTTATGAAGTGTAGAACGGAACGATGGAGTAATCGCAGCTGGAAGGCGAGTCTGTAATCACTAGATTGGCAGTGGTTCAACGATGCAAGCGGCTACGATCAGTGCCAACGGTAAGAGTGCAATGAGAGATACGACGACGAAGGGCCTGAGTGGTTGGGTGGGTGCGACAGATCCACCCCCATTCTGATGGGATCGGCGGTATCTATCACCTCTTTTGGGGTGTTTTCTAGGACTAAAGTTCGGGAATAGTGGGTCGTCTGGTGGTTATTGGGAGCCCCATAGGTTGGGATTATATCTTATATCCGGAATTGTAGTGCTCAATCCCAGAGTGGCTGGCTACTCAACAAGCATGCCTCCAACGCGAAATGCAGTGCCGAGTTGAATTACTACGTACTGTCACCGCAAACTCTCGCAGTTCTGGATACAACTCACAGGCTCTAATTGTCTTCCTTCAGTAACGTCTAAGATGCTTTTGTGATCTAAATTATAGGGGGTCGTTCTCACGTGTACTCACCGGCACCAGTGCTCTCACCTCCAATTATCTGCGCTTTAGACGGTCTATAAACTCCATAGAGATATACGGACTCGAACCGCCCGTTAATGAAATGCCTGCCACCGACGATTAACGCTCACGTGGCAGCAGATCACTTTGAAAGTTTGAAAGAGTGAACGGGAATAAACTTGCTCGAAGCACTCTTCGAGTCCGACTTAGCACTCGGATTCGGAGGCGGCGGGGGCAGCAATGTTGTCGGCAGTATCCTACCTATCCAGCTTCCAGAACGGTACAGGCTCAACGTTGTGTTCGGCGGTATCGCACAGGTCCAGGACCGGTTTTGAACGATGCTCGTCTTGATCTCCAGTTCTTCGGGGAAGTGTAACTACAACCCGTCGAGAAGCGTAGCGGTGATGACGGTCTCCTCAGCCCTTCATGCAGAATATAAATAGGAAACCTGAACGCATTAGTGAGGACGTTCGACTTCCAGCGTTCGGAAACTGGCCATCTCGTTGCTGTCGGTGGCCGCCTAGAACAGTGAGGAGATGGTCATGGAGGCCTAACGACGCTGTTTTACGCTGGCGCTTTCATTGAGTCATCAGCCCACCCGTATGAAATACTACTTCTTCTGTGAGGGCAAAGAAACGTCGTGGATTGACACTCGGAGTTGGGATTTTACTACTTTGCCTACCTATGGTCTACCATGGAGTTCACTGTTGTTCAGGGAGACATCGCCACGCAACGAGCAGACGTCCTCGTGAACGCCGCAGGGACGAGTCTTCAGATGGGCAGTGGTGTCGCCGGCGCCCTTCGACGTGGCGCGAAAGGGCCGATCAATGAGGAAGCTGTCTCGAAGGGACCAGTCGACCTTGGCGAGGTTGCGGTCACTGACGCCTACGAACTCGATGCGGAGTACGTAATCCATGCGGCTGCCATGCCGCACTACGGTGACGGACGAGCGACGTCAGAGAGCATTCGCGACGCGACTCGCAAAGCGCTCAAAAAAGCTGACGAACTCAACTGTGAGTCGCTCGTCGTTCCAATTCTCGGAACGGGAGCCGCCGGCTTTGATTTTGAGTCTGGTGCCCAACTCGTCTGCGAAGAAGTTTGGGCGTACGAGCCGACGACACTGACTGATGTCCGCGTCATCGCGTACTCGGAGTCAGAATATCAGACCCTCGTCGAAATCGCAGACCAGTTCTAATCAAGACACTATCCTTGATAGTATGTGGTCGAATTACAACGTGGGCTATTCCTGCTGGCTGTTTTTGGTCACGCAACCGCCGTCTCGGACGCTTCCTAAACCGCATTGTCGACGGCTCTTCGGCCGTCGGTACTCACGGTCGCACTCACCAGCGCGATTTCGTCCTCGGTGACGGTGGCAGTGACGCCCCCGCGTAGCGGGGAGGGGCCACATTCGAGTTATACCTGGCGTAGGGAGGTTGCATGAGGGCAAAAGGTGAATTCTTACACGGCCTGACCGACGACGGTCGTCGAGTGTGGTTCCGAGACTCAGAAGACGATACGTTCGACAAGCCGACCGAGGAGACCGGGACGGTCTGATTCGTGAGTGTGGACGCCGAGTGCGGGACACTCTACAGCGTCGATCACCCGGTCGGTGGGGCTGCTTTGGAACTCGTACCGCAGCTTGTGGTTCCGGCTCATGACGAGGAACTCAGCCGATTGTGCGATGGAGCTGAGATCCTGTATCGAGCCATCGGTCTCGGCGATTTCGGTCGTGACGGGGGCCGAACACAGGTCAACAAGTTCCGAGTGGTAATCCTCAATAGTCCGCTTGAAATCAGTCGTGACTGAGGACTCGACCGCGTACACAAGCCGGACAGCCACACCCAGTTCGCTCGCAAGAGCATCTGCAATCCGGACCTTCGAGGGGTCGTACGGGCCTTGATCGGTCAGCACCGTGATTTCGGAGACGTCATCGAACTCACGATCTTCGACGAGGACGACGTCGCACGGTGCGTGGCGAAGAATCCACTCGACCGGGCTACCGAGGAATCGGTGGCGAAGTCGTCCCGGTTGACGTTCCATAAGGATCGCATCGGCTCGTTCGTGCTGCGCGAAGTTCACGATCGCGTGTCTTGTGTCGTGGCTGACTATTTCACCGTACTGGATCAGAACATCGAACTCCGCTGAAACGTGGTCCGTCTGTGCCTCAAATCGAAGATCGGCTGGCGACTGCGTTTCGGACGCGTAGTCGAGTGGGATCTGGTCCGGCACTTCGTCGAACTGCACAACTGTGACACCGCCATCGTGCTTTCGGGCCATGTCGGCAGCGATGTGAACGAGCCGCCGTTCGCGCTCCTCGGTTGTCCCTTCTGTAAGAGCAACAACGACATCGTAGGCCGCTGGAGCGAGCGACGCTTCCGTCCGACCGATGGCGCTTCGACCAGTCTTGCGGCGAATCGTGTCCACGGCAACACCTTCACGATCAGTTCGCGGGCGCGCATAGAACCAGTACCAGATGATACTCCCGCCCGTGATGACAACCGCACCAACGAGTGCGATCGTCCCCATCTGCGTAAGGAGCACGAGTCCACTGAAGATACCGAAGAGTTGCATTACTGGATAGAGCGGAGATTCAAATGCCGGCTCGTAGTCGTCGAGCTCGGCGCGGCGGAACGCGATTAGGGCCACGTTGATAAGGACGAACACGAGAATCTGGAATGCGCTTGCAAGCTTTGCAATTTCGAGGATCGGGACGAATGCAATCAGTACGAGCATTACGCCGCCGGTCAGCGTGATTGCCGTCGTTGGCGTTTGGAACCGATCGCTCACAGCAGCAAACCGAGCAGGGGCAAGGTTGTCTCGACTCATCGCAAAGGGATACCGAGAGGACGAAAGGATACCAGCGTTCGCGGTGCTGATGAGCGCAAGGATCGCCGCGAGAACGACCGCAATAACTCCCGCCTGCGCGAGTGTCGCGTCAGCGGCGATCGCCATTGGCGTTTCTGTCTCTGCGAGATCCTCGAGAGACGAGACACCGACCATAACGGCCACGATGAGTACGTACAAGATCGTAGTGAAGACCAGCGATCCAAGGATCCCAATTGGGATGTTGCGGCTGGGCCGTTCGACTTCTTCAGCGACGCTTGCGACCTTTGTCACCCCTGCATAGGATACGAAGACGAGCCCCGTCGCGGCGAGTAATCCACCAATGCCGTCGTCGAAAAATCCGTCGTACTGTGCCATCGTGACAGCAGGAGTCCCACCGAAAATGAACCAGACGAGTGCAGCGAGCATGACGACGACGATGGCGACTTGGAGTCGGCCAGTCTGTTTGACTCCGAGCATATTGACGACGATGAGGACGATTGCGAGCGTGAGCGCCACGGGTCTGACTGGCAAATCGAAGAGGAGAACGAGGTACGGAACGCCGCCGACGAGGGCCAAGGCACCCTTGAATGCGAGGGAGAACCACGTTCCGACGCCGGCGACAGTTCCCAGTAACGGTCCCATTCCCCGTTCGATGTATATGTACGTCCCGCCAGCCTCAGGCATCGCCGTTGCCATCTCGGACTTGCTCAACGCTGCAGGAACCACGAGCAGTCCGGCAACTAGATAGGCAAGAACGACTCCGGGACCTGCGATTTTGATCGCTAAGGCTGGGAGAATAAAAATTCCGCTCCCGATCATTGCGCCGATACTAATGGCCAGGACCGCGGGAAGGCCGAGGTCTCGTTCGAGATCTTTTGTCATTGGGTCTCTCGTTGGATGCTCACTCAGGTACTGATCTGTGACAGGTGGTTACTTCTTGTTCGACGAGCGTCCCCGTCCACGGTACCCTCTTGAGAGAGTACTTTATCATCGAGGCCGTGTTGCGTGTTGTACCACTCATCAGAGATATTGACTTGAGAGATGAAGAAAACGTCCCTACGAGGGTCACAAACCGATTCAAGAAAGACATCAAACGCCTAGGGCATAAACGACTCGAATTCCATCTCAGGGACACCCACGCAAATCGATAGGGAGCAGAAGACCGCCTTCATAATGGGAGCGAGGAGAAACCGAATTCATGACGACTACGCATCGTGGTGACGACCATCCAAGCCAAAAGACCCGATTTCAGAGGGTATTTACGTCGTGGCCGTCAGTCTCCACGTAACCGAAATACGCGTTGTCCCCGAGAAGGCTATGTAACCCAGACACGTCGATTATTGCGATTCCATACTGATCGACTGTCGAAATCCTAGTTCATACCTCCTCTCCTTCACCAGGCGTACTTTGACGAGTTCTGGGACTGCTCTGATCGGACCCCAACTATGGAAATCGAAATTGCGACCATTGGCGGCTACGAAGAAGTTGGCCGTCAGATGACGGCTGTCCGTGCCGGCGACAACATCGTTGTCTTCGACATGGGACTCAATCTCTCGAAGGTACTGATTCATGACAACATTGCAACCGAGCGCATGCACTCGCTCGATCTTATCGACATGGGCGCAATCCCCGACGATCGAATCATGTCCGAGCTTGAGGGCGACGTCCAAGCGATTGTTCCTACGCACGGCCATCTCGACCACATTGGCGCAATCAGCAAACTAGCGCACCGGTACAATGCACCGATCGTTGCTACCCCGTTCACACTCGAACTTGTTAAAAACGAGATTCAGGACGAGGGGAAGTTCGACGTCCAGAACGACCTTCTCGAGATGGACGCTGGCGAAACAATGAAGATCGGTGAGCGGTGTGAACTCGAATTCGTCAACGTTACCCACTCGGTTATTGACGCTATTAATCCCGTTCTCCACACCCCGGAAGGCGCCGTCGTTTACGGTCTCGACAAGCGCATCGACCACACGCCCGTCATCGGCGATCCGATTGATATGGAGCGCTTCCGAGAGATCGGTCGGCAAGGGAACGGCGTACTCTGTTACATCGAAGATTGCACAAACGCGAACAGGAAGGGCCGTACACCAAGTGAGGCTGTCGCCCGAAGTCAGCTCCAGGACGTTATGCGGAGCCTCGAAGAGTATGACGGTGGCATCGTTGCGACGACGTTCTCGAGCCACATCGCTCGTGTAACGAGTCTTGTGGAATTCGCTAAAGACATCGGCCGCCAGCCCGTTCTCCTTGGTCGGTCAATGGAGAAATACTCCGGAACGGCCGAACGGATCGGCGCCGCAACGTTCCCCGATGATCTCGGGATGTACGGACATCGGAAGTCCATCGATCGTACGTTCAAACGGATTATGGACGAAGGCAAAGAGCACTTCTTGCCCGTTGTGACGGGCCATCAAGGCGAACCGCGCGCGATGCTTACTCGGATGGGACGCGGTGAAACGCCGTACGAACTCGATCAGGGTGACAAGGTGATTTTCTCTGCCCGCGTGATCCCCGAACCGACGAACGAGGGCCAGCGGTACCAATCTGAGAAGTTGCTCGGAATGCAGGGCGCACGGGTGTACGATGACGTCCACGTTTCGGGCCATCTGGCACAAGAAGGCCACTACGCGATGCTCGATGCGCTCCAACCCCAGCACGTCATCCCTGCTCACCAGAATATGAGCGGGTTCTCCGGCTACGTTGATCTGGCCGGGAGTCAGGGGTACGAGATCGGCCGTGATCTCCATATCACCTCGAATGGAAACATTCTCCAGTTAGTCTAGGTCGGCGGGGTCGTATTCCCAACTATCATCCGATGTTGGGTGGCTGGTGGTGTTGGTCCGGCCGGATTTACAAGAAGCCCGTGACATCGACGTCGAAATCGTCGACGAAGAGGCCCAGCTCGGTCGATAAACGGGGGCGGAGGTGCGAACAAACGTGATCGTCTCTGATCGCGAGCCCGAGGACGAACTCGTTGACCTAGCGGCGGAAAACCAGAACGATCTCATTGTGATGGAGACGAGTATCCGCCCGACGTCGCGACGGGCGTTCCTCGGCCACACCTCCGAATATATCATCCGAAATGCGGACTCCGCTGTCGCCGTGGTGAGTTCGACCTAACGACTATCGTATGTGACCCTCTGCGCCTTCACTTGCGCCGTTCTTTATCCATTTATGTTCTATATGATATTTTATGTCTGACACATAGTGCGAGCGCCATACGAGTCAAAAATAGGGCGAAAGAGCAGACATCAGTCCTGTCTGGGGAGCAGACTCCCAGCGGACCTGTTCATTCGTTCTACCACGTATGGCGACCGTGGGACCTCCGGTGTGCCTGCGGAACGAATCACCGGAGAGAGTCTCTACGTGCCCTCAGCCGCAAAGCCTCATCGGGCACGTACCGTTTTCACCCGCTTGGCTGAGTCTCACACCTGGCGAGCGTATTGATACTAGCTTGTCTTCACTCAATTCGCTTAATCGTTGGGGTTCCGTGCCGAACGTGATCTATAGTACGATACGGATGTTTATTGAGGGGTGGAAAAAGAGTACTCTGCATTCTACAGTCACAAGTTGCCCGACTGGCTCGCTATCCCAGTTATCGTACGTAGGGTAGATAAACGAACTCCAAGTGCTATTGAGCAAGCGACAGGGCAGAATACGTAGTGATATAGTTCAAGAGTAAGAACTCGGGCGTAATGGTATCGCCGGCTGTTTCCTGTCCTGAGTGTGGCGAGCACTGTGAGGTTGAACTAGATACGTACAGAATCTTCGAGTTGGCATGCGAAAACTGCCAAAGTGTCGCGAAAGGCGAGTACCACAAGCTGTCCGAGCAAGTCGTTTGGCGGTGGATCAGACAGCCGAGGTAATCAAGTCACTACTCCCCACACGAGACTAACTTCTTAACGCTTATTTTGTCTGTGTCGAATTACTGTAGTAGCGGGATGGGATAGCCAGGAGATTCCGCCAGGCTCATGATCTGGAGACCGGTGGTTCAAATCCACCTCCCGCTATCGATAGATCTCGCTTCCTCAATCTGAGGTAGTTCGTCCTGAAGAGCTCGACTTCTCCACTCTACCCAGCGCTCAGAGATAGGAGTAAGTCGCTTCTCGTTGCTAACTCCAGCCTTAATCGGCCGAGAACCAAAGGGGATGCGTCTCAAAATAACAAGAGCCGTTTTCCACGTTTATTTCACCCTGACAGCGTACTCACTGAACTAGTCATTCTGCCCTCGTTATTTTGCTGGCTTCAGAAGCGCTTTTGCTTTTCTGCGGTAAGCAGAGATCAGATGGGCTCACGAGAGTTTCAATTCTATTCGCTGTATTTGACTCGATTTGCAGCCAGTCTCGGATTCATCTCCGTCCTTACGCTCCTTCCTACCTATATCGACATTCTCAACCCCTCGGGATTTGTCGTGGGACTGTTTATCACTGCCCTTGCTGTTGGCCGGACGGTAGCTATCGTTCCGTTGGGGTGGGCAGGGGACAGATACGATAAGCGAACACTGCTCCTGGGTGCACTTCTCCTGAGCATTGCATCGTATCTCTTCTTCGCGGTGATCTCAACGAGCATTGGGTTCATCGCCGCACGGACACTTCAAGGACTCGGCATCGTCGGCACTGGACTCTTGAGTTTAGCCTTGATTGGTGAATTGGCACCGACTACCGATCGCGCAACCTACATTGGAAAGTACAATTCCTGGCGGATGGCGGCCGGTATCATCGGGACACTCGGTGCAGGGGTGCTGTACACCCACTATGGGTTCACCGCTGTGTTTGTGATCCTCGCGCTGTTGCTCATGCTCGCATTCCTCGGTGTCTGGCGGTATCTCGATGCAGACGATACCTCTGTTGGTGGCTTTGCGTTCGCTGAACTTGCCTTCAATAAACGAATCCTTACGCTGACAAGCTTTCGCGCGCAGTACGCCGTTTCCGTGACACTCGTGCGTAAATGGATCCCGATTTATGTTGGTGTGTCAGCAGCCCGTGGCGGGCTCGGACTGAGCGCCTTCATCGTTGGTACTGTCCTTGCGGTTGAGAAATTCACGAATATGCTCTGTCAGCCCTACACTGGCCGTCTTTCTGACCGGTTTGGTCGGGCTCTCTTTGTGTTTGTCGGGGGCGGGCTCTATGGCCTCCTCGCGCTTGCCATTCCGTTTGCTCCAGCGCTTGGCCAGTTGTTAGGGCTTCCTACAGGGGTACTCGGGCTCGGCCAGCAGTCGGCAACATACCTTGTCGTGATCCTTTTAAACGGACTCCTCGGCGTGGCGGATAGTTTCCGTGAACCTGCGAGTATGGCACTGTTTGCTGACGAAGGCATTGGAGAGGGTATTGCCAGTAGCTTTGGGATTCGGTCGCTTGTCTGGCGGCCAGGCACTATTATTGCTCCTCTCATTGGGGGCTATCTCATGAGTACGAGTGGAATGGAGTGGGTCTTCTTCCTTGGTGGTGCTGCTGCACTGAGTGGCGTTCTTACCTTCTTTTTCGTTCTCTCATCCCAATATGGGCGCCATGCGCTCACCCACTGGTGAATTTCTCGGAAGTCGCTTGTAACGGTGCTTTGGCCCACTCCCATCACTTCTGACGAGCGGAGAACGCTCGAATCAGAGCTGAATAATCGACCGGATCAGACAGACTTTGCGGAAACGAAGCGTCCTAGGATTTATACATGACTGACGTCATCGCACAGCTCTCTTCTACAGGCGGAGCAGGCCGGGTGCCTCGGGGCTTGACCCCGAGGCAGTTCACGGAGAATCCTACATAAATCGAGTGAGTTAGCATCACCGAATCAAGCAAACAGACAGGTATCTGGAACCAGTACGTCTAACTATGGCTCGCCAAGTTACCCACGCTACCGGTGTCTTCCTCGGCCTCGCCTGTGGTGACGCACTCGGTCGTCCAGTCGAGGGATTGTCAGCCGATCAGATTCAAGCCACCTATGGGACACTCACTGAGATGGTGGGAGGTGGCGTCCACGACCGTTCACCTGGGACAGTAACTGACGATACGGAGTTGGCCTTATGTATTGCACGGAGTTTGGCACACCAAGGCACCTACGATCCCAAAGATATCGTAAGCCGCTTTGTCGAGTGGTATAGAGAGGGCGCATTTGGCGGTGGACGGATGACACGGAAGGTTCTCCACCGAATTGATGCAGGCGAACCGTGGGAGATCACTGGGAAACGCGTTTGGAGCGAAAGTGCTGAAGGGACGAATGCTGGCAATGGAAGTGTGATGCGATGTGCACCGCTTGCCGTCACGTATCCAACTAATTTCGGTTTTCTTGACTCTGTGAGTCGGCATTCGTCGCTTCTCACCCACGCTGATTTGCGCTGTACGTACGGGTGTTCAGTGCTGAATCTCACGCTTGCTGGAATTCTCACCGGCCGTGAAGACCCTCTTTCAATTGCACTGAGCCGTGTAGAGGAAGACGCACCACGCGAACTCATTGAAACGCTTTCTGCTCTTCCTGACGACGTCGATCCCGCAGCTCTCGAGCCATCGGGATACGTGGTGGACACGCTTCGGACAGCACTCTACTATGGGCTTACTGCTCCTGATGCACAATCTGCAATCATCAATGCGGTCAATGCCGGAGGTGATACTGACACGGTCGCAGCTATTGCAGGGGCGGTCGCTGGTGCCAGACACGGTGTCTCCTCGCTTCCGCAACGCTGGATCGATACGGTCGACCATTCCAATGAATTGACGCAGCTTGCTCGTACTCTCTGGAAGCAAGTTGATGCCACGGAAGCCAGCGACCTTTTCTCGAGATAATGCTTCTCAGTCTGATCATTGAAAACGCATAGTGTTGGAGCTGTTTGTGTGGTTTTTGTGGAAGTCCCTCAGTGTCAACAGACACGTGAAATGGTCCGAAGGGCTCAGAGGCACGAGAGGGCCTGATGTGGGCCTGAATACTAAGTGACAAATTTCAGTTATATAGCTTTGGGACCAAGTTCAACTCACTTCTAGTCGTTAATACTGGTGCCAGCGAGCGTTCGTGCGAAGAATTAAGTACAACGCGCAATAGATTAGAGGTAGTCACCGTAGGTGAACTAACGTCGCTTCATGGTGGGTAGTGCCCAATGAGGCCTGTCCGGCTGAGGGTAACTCGTCTGATGACGAGGTGGTCAGTCACAAAAGTCAGTGCCCTGCCGTGATCTCTTCACAGGCAGGAACTCCGTACATCTCCTCGTCACTACATCAAAACGACCATCGTGACATTCTCCACCTAATCAAGTTCTTAACAGACCGTGTATTCGCACGCCGGAGAAAAATTTATGTGAACCAATCTACTCTTATAGTGTACCTTTCGGATACCGGTGATCACTATTACTAACTCACCTCAATCACAAACCATCGATACGAAGCGGAATTGGCTTCGACATGCTCCCCCGAGTGTGAAACTCGTCTACTGGGTGCTCGAACGTGACGGACCAGCATCCCCGCAAACACTTCTAGAGGCCACACTTCTCCCCAAACGAACGATCCGCGATGCTGTCGCGGACCTGGATGCAGCCGGACTAATCGAACGGAGGCCAAACCCCTTCGATGCGCGAAGCGTCACATACCACCCGGTAGAATCTAATCTCTTCCCAATGAGGTGAATCGTCTCCGTGATCTCTGCGGGAGGTTTTCAGAGTACTTTCTCCTCTAACCTGATGACGTCCATCTGGACTCGCTGTACTGGTGGTGATAGCGTTCGCCGTCTCTTGGGGCACTTACGTACCAGCGGGAGGTGGTTTTCCAAACGTTTTTAAACTTGAACTGACTGTAACTGAATAACTTCATCCGGTATCTCAACGGAGAGGGGATCTCTATCGGTCGTTCCACTCATCATTACCAAAGACGGTGGGTGTGAAACCGATACCTCTCGTGTTCGGCCTTCAAACGATGTCTTCCGGAAAATAGGTTTCAAAATGGTGTACAATTGGCGAACAAATGCTCATGACAATAGTCGCTATGGACTCCCAACCACTTCCCCCACCTGCCCGATCGACCTATGACATCAGATGACCTTACTGAGTTGAAGGAGACGATTGAAGCCGAACTACCTGCTGGTCTGTCGGTTACAGATGTCATGTATGAGGGACCCCAACTGATTGTCTATACTGATACACCACAGGAGTTCGCAGAACATGACGGACTCGTTCGACGGCTTGCTAGAACGCTCAGAAAACGACTTACTATTCGGCCAACGTCAGATGGGCTTGTTCCCGTTGGAGAGGCAAAGTCGACAATTCTCGACATTATCCCCGAAGAGGCCGAAATTGGAGACCTTGAGTTCTACCCAGAGACGGGTGAGGTTTTAATCGAAGCCGAAAAAGCCGGTCTCGCGGTCGGAAGACATGGAAGTACCCTACGAGAAATTACTCAAGAAGTCGGCTGGACTCCAGAAGTTCTTCGAACACCGCCAATAGAGTCATCGACTGTTTCCAACGTCCGCAATTTCCTCAAGCAAGAACGAGCGGAGCGACGTACCTTTCTCAAACGGGTTGGAGATCGTATTCATCGAACCTCGACCCATGAGACAGAGTGGGTTCGCGTCACAACGCTTGGCTGCTGTCGTGAAGTGGGTCGAGCCGGGTTCATCCTCAGTACGCCAGAAACCCGGATCCTCATTGACTGTGGCGATAAACCTGGTGCTGAGGGTGAAGTCCCATATCTCCAAGCACCGGAAGCCAATCCTCTCCCCGATCTCGATGCGGTTGTTCTTACTCATGCCCACTTGGATCACAGTGCTCTCCTTCCATTGTTATTCAAATATGGGTATGATGGGCCGATCTACACAACCGCCCCAACTCGCGATCTCATGGGACTCCTGCAGCTTGATTATCTCAGTGTTGCGACGAAGGAAGGCCGGACGCCCCCGTATACGAGTGAGATGGTTCGAGAGGCGCTCAAACATACAATCACTCTCGAGTATGGCGATGTGACGGACATTGCTCCGGATATTAAACTCACGCTACACAATGCAGGACACATTCTTGGAAGCGCAATTGCTCACTTCCATATCGGTGACGGCCTCCACAACATCATCTTCTCTGGGGATATTCATTACACGAAGACGCGACTCTTCAACGGTGCTGTTACTGATTTCCCACGCGCTGAAACACTCATCCTGGAGTCAACGTACGGTCGACGGGGCGATTACCAAACAGACCAAGAGGACAGCGAAGAACGGTTACTCGAACTAATCACCGAAACGTACAACAATCAAGGGAAAGTGGTCATTCCATCGTTTGCTGTTGGACGGTCTCAGGAGCTCATGTTAGTGCTGGAGGAAGCGATGCGCACTGACCGCATTCCGACGATGCCCATTTACCTCGACGGAATGATCCGCGAAGCAACCGCTATTCACACCGCATATCCCGAGTTCCTTCGTGATGGACTTCGTCGACAGATCCTTCATCAAGATCATAATCCCTTCCTTGCAGAGCAATTCCGGCAGGTCGATGGTGGGGAAGAGATGCGTGAGCGCATTGCGAGTGGAGACCCCTGTATCATTCTTTCGACGTCTGGGATGGTCACGGGTGGGCCAATCATGTCGTGGCTTGAACTCTTAGGACGTGAGCCGACGAATACACTCATCTTTGTCGGCTATCAGGCCGCCGGAACACTTGGTCGGCGTCTCCAGAGCGGTAATCGTGAACTCCCCCTGTCTGATCAATCTGGAAGGACGACACGAGTTACACTACGCTTCCGTGTTGAGTCTGTCAGCGGCTTCTCTGGCCATGCTGACCGTGCTGGCCTTGAGGAGTTTGTGAAAACGATGAATCCGCGCCCGCAGACGATTCTCTGTGTACACGGTGATGAAGACGCAACTGATCAGCTCTCTTCAGCTCTCTATCAGAAGTTTAACGCACGAACGTACGCCCCCCGGAATTTGGAAACGTTCCGATTCGTGTAACAGACTGACCGCTTCTCTCTGAGATCCGCTGTGTACGGAGATATACGGTTCCAGTATCATCTTTCTGGAAGCGAAACCTATTTTAGCCTAACCAACGTGATTGTAAGGCGTACAACGGTGCGGTCCGCCCGTTCTCTGTGCCCTGGATTGCCCTACCTCGGGGGCTTTCTTGACGGTACGAGGTTCGGACACCCACTGGGTCTGCTTCCGTCCGGTGAGGCGGCGATCAGTGGGCCTCTCTGGCGGAACTCACGCCCCTCCACTTCAACACTGAATCCATCCATGATAACAGAAACCGACCTGCCCTGCGCAGACTGTGGCACAGAGTTGACCGAGATCCCCCTTGATCTCCGTATCCGTCCTGAAAACGGGGATGGGAGCGAGCAACCACGCCTTCTCGTCGCTAAGTGTCTACACTGTGGTGCTCGGTACTACCCTGCTAAAACTCTCTCTCAACTCGCTTCATCTCCGACCAAGACCGCTGAACGCAGCGAGAGTGGTTGATCCTATGACGCCGCCTCAGGATTCGGAAGACGAGTCGAGCGTCACCGAGTTACTGTCGACTGTGACGCCTGGAAGTACCTTGCTTGTTACTGGGCCGTTTGATCTTACGGGCTCTGGACTCTGCCTTCGGTTACTGTGCCAATACGGCACTTCTGCCGAGAGTGCCCTTATTGTGACGACACAGGAAAGCGCAGAAACAGCGATTGACCGGTATTCATCGCTGTCTGCTGCGGACGATTCCCCCTCAATTGGACTCATCGATACAACGTCGCCTCAATACGTTCGTGCGGTGTACGGTGATTCCCCGGTCATGTTTATTCCCTCTTCAAGTGATCTTGAACGTCTTGCTCTTGGTCTTTCCGAGCTTACGCATCTTGAAGCACTTCGAGCGACGCCGCGACATCTCGCTATTTGCTCGCTTGATCCGTTGTTAGCAACTACGCCTACTCCGCGTGTTAAGCGGTTCCTTGAACGACTTTCAGCTCTCCGTGCAAACGGTGGAATCGCGCTCTACGGGGTCGATTTTGCTGCTCACGACAGCAGTACACTCAGCGACATTTCGCACATCGCTGATGCTGTCGTATGGGTTTCTCGGACTTCTACGGGGGCTCTGAAGTTTGAGCTCGAGTCAACGCGGTCATTTGCACACCGCTAACGGATCCATTCACTCATTGTCCATGACGGAACTCTTTTTTACCGGTCGAGAGACCTGCGGTTCGTTTTCGTCGTTGGTTCCGTCATATGTGAGTTCATACTTGAGCTCTTCATTCGGCGTTCGAACTTCAAGAATCGTCTTTTTTCGGCCATTGATAAACGTATAGTGGAGGAGAATATCGGAAGGATATCCGAATTCGCGGACAACACAGTCGATTGCCTCTTGGACGGCTTGAGCATTAACTCCTCCACTCCGTGTTTCCTCTGTCATATAGACGCGTTATGAGGAAGTTGCTATTTACTTTGCGGTGACTATGTTATTATCAATCCTCTCATTCTGGTCTCTCTTCTAAATCCTCATGTGGCCGAGATTCAGCGTGTGGTCAGCTTCTTCTACGGTTTTAGAAAGGAAACATAGAAATATCTAATGTGACTCAGAAGTCCACTCCCTGTTGGTGTGGTGATGACGAAGTTTACCCCCGAACCGAGCCCCTTGTGACGACGCTCATAGCCGAGCCACACTCTATTCAGGAGGATCGAGGTCCAACTGCGCTCTACGAGTAGAACTTTCTCAGAGTGTTCCTGAAGATGCGCTTCGAGCGGGTTTTATTAGGGCGTAATCGTATCTACCTGTATGCCTCGGGAATTCATCTCGGAGTACGGACTCGACCCGGGAGACTATATGCAGCGTCTCGTTGATCATGTCTCTACTCGATGCCCGAAGTTTTCCGAACAAATCGTGGAAGAAGCAATCTTTGTAGACGATGGTCCACTCGATTTTCTCGTTTGGTTCGCACTCGATAACTACCGGAGTCACACATTTTTCTACCAGGATGACGATCCCACTCCTGAAGTGTTAGAGCAGTTCATCTTTCTCTCACCCTCAAAGCGAGAAATGTCCCAATTCAAGACGTTTTTACGAGAGCACTATTCTGTCTATCGCGAACTCGAGACAGTACGGCTGCTCGAACTCCCCGATACGTACCTTCCTCAACTCGGTGATCGGCCACGAGCGAACCTCGGCGTCTGCCACGAACCGTCGAGTGATCGAATTGTCTTTGGTCTGAGCTGTGAACCACGAATCCAAGAACAGGAAATCCTCGAGGATGCTGATAAGATCGTTCCTGCAAAGAACCTGGAGAAGTTCGTCTCACAAGCTATTCAATCCGTACATACGCAAATCAAAGAGGACGCCGACCGCCACACGATCGCCGCGAACGTTCGTAAACAGCTCGAGCAGGATCCAGATTTCAGATATGAGACGACCAAATCTATTCCGAAGGGGATTCATCCGAAATATACTGGTGAAGCGGCTGAATTGTGGCAGAAGCCTGCCTCTCGAGTTGACTACATGGTGGGATCACAAGGGTTCCTCCAAATTTGGATTCCCGTCGACGAA
Source organism: Halegenticoccus soli (assembly GCF_002844195.1). Lineage (GTDB taxonomy): Archaea > Halobacteriota > Halobacteria > Halobacteriales > Haloferacaceae > Halegenticoccus > Halegenticoccus soli. The sequence continues at coordinate 460,578 of NZ_PEND01000003.1, read as the reverse complement.
GAGGAGATAACGCTTGTGAGTGCAACAGCAGGTGAGTATGACCGGGACGCAATCGTTGATGCAATACGGAAAGACTTCGAAGGGCTTGTTGTTTGATTGGCGAAAGGATTGGTCCCTTCCACTCTTTTGTTAACAATCCAGTGGGTGTATAGTTGAATCGAGTACCAGTTTTGGTGCGTAACGTGAAAGCAGGCACAAAGCCTCGTCCTTTAGGGCGGGGGGATGTCAACGAGTGTAATCGGATACTTTTAGTCTCAGGACCGTGATCAGCACATATGGGATTTGGGAGCTATGACGAATCCGAGCAGCAGAAGCACGAAGTCAACGATGACGATGATGAGAGTGAAGGTGTGAACGTTCACGTAAACGAACACGAAGGGACGGTTTCGTTCGAATCTGGGTCATCAGTTACTGACCTCGTTAGTAAACTCTCCGATATGAAAAAAACCGAAGACTAGTCGCGCAATCTCTTTTGGTGGTCTCGCTACCAGCCTGGGTTGGTCTTTGGCCCACAGATATCCGTCTACCTCTCATCAAGCTACGTCCCTCCCCTCACCGGGTAGGTGTAATCGAACCCTCTCAAATCAGAGTGACTCTCTGGTTATACCTATGGAATGTGCCTCCTTGTGCCATTCTCAAGTAGCACTCCCGCTCTCGTTTTGATCTGTGACAAACTCCTTGGAAAAACAGGAGAAAAAACGCTCAACACCTTCTGAATGTACAAGTATGTTCATTGAGCGTCCGTAACTTCTAATACGCTGCCAGTGATTCACTTCAATATTCGCTTAGAGTCATCTCCCGCCCTCCGTTACAATCATATGATTGTAACTCGGTCGAAATTCCTCCCGATCCTCGACGATTCTCCGTATTCGTAACTGGTTTACTCCATCCCGTTTGAGTTGTTCCTATGCAGGTTACAGATGTGGAGACGTTTGTCGTCGATGCGGACTGGCGAAACTGGTTCTTCGTCCAGGTAGAAACCGACGAGGGGATCACCGGCGTCGGAGAGGCGCTGAGTGGTGAAGGGCTGACCGCGGCGCTCGAGGCAACAGCCGAGGCGCACAAACACTACGTCATCGGTGAGGATCCGCTGAACCGAAAGCGGATCAATCGGATGCTCCGTCGGTACCCGTTCGCGTGGCGGGCGGGCAAACTCATCAACGCCGTCGCCGCCGCGATTGACATCGCACTGTGGGACATCGCCGGCAAGTACTACGGCGAGCCGGTGTGGAAGCTGCTCGGTGGGAAGGTCCACGACGAGATTCCCGTGTACGCGAACGGGTGGCACATCGGCGAGCGGACGCCCGAGAACTACGCCCACCACGCGGAGAAGGCCGTGAAAGAGCAGGGGTATCCCGCGCTGAAGTGCGATCCGTTCGCCCACTACGAGTACTCGCTCACGAACGACCAGATCGGCGAGGTTGCCGACCTGCTCGAAGCAGTCCGCGACGCTGTTGGCTGGGATGTCGGCATCGCGCTCGACTGTCACGGCCGGTTTACCCGCCGCGGTGCGATCGACGTCGCGAACGCGCTCGGAGAGTACGACATCATGTTCCTCGAAGAGCCGGTCGAACTCGAAGACAAGGAGGTGATGGCTGAAGTGACCCGTCAGGTCGACATGCCCGTCGCAACTGGCGAACGGCTCTACAATAACGAGACTATCGAGGAACTCTCTCGGGTGCAAGCGTGCGATATCATCCAGCCCGACGTGACGAACTTTGGCAGCCTTCAGGAGTTACAGCACGCCGCGGCGATCGCGAAGGCGCGCTACATGACGTTCGCGCCGCACAATCCCAACGCGGGCGTGAGCACGGCCGCAGCGCTGCATCTCTGTGCAGGAATTGAGAACCTCGAAGTGCTCGAACACATGAGCCGAGATGTTGAGTGGGGAGACGAGATCGTGAAGCACGACTTTGAGGTCGAAAATGGCGCAATCGCTGTACCTGACAAGCCAGGTCTGGGCGTCGAGTTCGATGCTGATGCTGCTCGTGCCTACCCCGGAGAACCGAAGGATAGCCACAGTTTGTTTGATAAAGAAGGAGCTTTGAAACGACCCTAGGTAACAGTAGTCGTTCTCACAGTAGTGCTGATTCTTGCTCGTCTGTCCGCCTCGAAGGGTTGGATATTGGCCTTGGAGATTCCGACTCTCCTTCCCAAGCAGTGTTTCTGTAGGATCTACCGACAGTTCTTGCAGTGATTCGTACCACGTCGCTACAGATCCGTTGCGTGATTATTGAACTACAGGAGGCAAATTCCTGCGCAAAACAAAATTCACTTATATACGTTTCACACACCGACAGATGTGACTCAACAAGTAGTTGTCCTCGGTGCCGGCTATGCCGGGGCAGGTGCGGTCAAATCGTTTGAGAAGGAGATCGGCGACACCGAAGCGGAGCTCACGTGGGTCTCAGAGCATGAGTATCATCTTGTCCTCCATGAGGTTCACCGTGCCATCCGTGATCCAAGCGTTGAATCGAAGATCGCCCTCCCCATCAGCGACATCAAGTCCGCCGAGACGGACTTCATTCAGGGGCACGTTAAAAACATTGATACTGAAAACCGTCTGGTCGAACTTGACGAGAGGACAGTCGAGTACGACTATCTTCTTGTCGCGCTCGGCAGTGCAACGGCTTTCTACGGGATTGATGGCCTTCGTGAGCATTCATTGACCTTGAAGAGTCTCGAAGATGCGCGGACTATTAACGAGCAGATTATAGCTGCTGCGCAGGCGAGCACCCAAACCGATCCAGGTCAGATACTTATCGGTGGTGCAGGGCTCTCAGGTATTCAAGCTGCAGGCGAAATCGCGGAGTACCGCGATGACCAAAATGCGCCAATTGAGATCACGCTTGTGGAGGGACTTGATCGGATCTTCCCTGGGCAGGATCCAGAGGTCCAAGGTGCACTCCGTAAACGTCTCCTCGAGAAGGACATTAACATCTTGACGGGAGAGTTCATTTCAAAAGTTAACGACGAGACTGTTTATCTTGGCGGGGGTGAAGAGGAAGACCCACAGGAACTGGTGTATGATGTTCTTATTTGGACTGGTGGAATTACCGGCCAAGAAGAGCTGACCGACGTAGAGCTTGAGAAGAACGAGCGAAGCAATCGTCTGTTTGCAGGGACGGACTTCCAGACCAGCGATGAGCGTGTGTTCGCGATCGGTGACTCGGCGCTCATCGATCAAGGAACTGACTCTGTTGCGCCACCCACTGCACAGGCTGCCTGGCAGGCAGCCGAGGTAGCCGGTGAGAATCTCGCCCGTGCTGTTCGTGGTGCTCCACTTAAATCATGGGTTCATAAGGACAAAGGTACCGTTATCTCAGTTGGCGAGAAAGCCGTTGCCCATGACGTCACGGGCGTTCCCCTTACCACGTTTGGCGGACCAGGGGCGAAACTCCTCAAAAAAGCGATTGCTGCACGGTGGATCGCTGACGTTACCTCAGCCAAGCGCGCAGCCATTGCGTGGGAGAGCCTCTAAGACGCCCTAATTATTGAATATTCAACCTAAATATAGATCACGCTCCAATTCATATAGAAGATCGTAGCGGGTATATATCCGTTAACATTGAATGCAGAGGAAGGCGCTGATACTCAAAACAGACAGCAAGTGAGTTCTTGACATCCTCCTCCGCCTGAAGACGGAGGAATCCCGACGGCGTTTGGGATATTATGGTTTGCAGTCTCCCACTTGTTCCTGCGGTTGGAATCCGCTGGACAAGTCGTGAAGGTAGACTCCGGGCTGTGCCAACCAGCCGGTACTCCTATCTTCGTCTAAACTGGCCGAAGACTCGGAGTTACTTTCGTTGATGTCGAATCGGATGTTCTCCGCCCCGTTCACGTCAGCGTTGAACGCCGCATCACACTCCTCACAGACGTATAGGCCACGCTCGACACGCTGACGGTCGTCTCCTCTCCCGCACACGCAACACGTCTTACTCGTGTCGCGTTCGGACACTTCAGCGATCTTGATGCCCTCGACCTTGGCCTTGTATTCGAGAATCGAGGTGAAGCGGTCGAACGCCCACCCATGCAAGTCAAGGTTCCCGTGCTTCCCCCAGTTCTTTGACTTGTCGTTCTCGTCTTCACGGACGCCGCTCAACGCACCAACGTTGATATGGCCAACCTCTCGCTGCACACACCGTTCAACGATGTGTTTGGCGAGGTTGTGGAAGAAGTGGGTTCGGCGTTCCGACCACTTGTGGTTGAGCCGCGTGGCGCGGTCGCCGCCCGAATCATCGCACTTGGCGATCTCCTTCGGGAAGTAGTACCCGTCTTGTTTCAAGCGGTTGCCGGGGTACAGGTCGGCTTGTTCGGTGCTGTATGCGATGGCGGCGAAGTTGCAGATACCAAGGTCGATACCCGCTGTTTCCTCGCCGGGTGAGTCGGGTGTCTCGATCTCGTCTTTGCAGACGAGGTGCAGTTCCCATCGCTCCTTCGCCTTGTCGTAGACGGCGCGAACCTGTTGCAGGTTCTCAACCGTGACTCCGGGGCGCGTCTCGTACTCGACAAGGATGTACTCCAACGCTCTCGGGTGTGCCTTATGATTCACACCCTTCGAGAGTCGCACACGGTTGTTTTTGGCATCGTGCTTAATACCGTTCTGCTTCCACGTCACCGTCGAGCGAGGATGCTCTTCGTGGACACGGTTGCCATCATCGTCGTAGTAGTTCTTTTTGCGGTAGTCGGGGGGATTCGCTCGACTGTCTGACTTCCTCTTTTCGTACCATGAGTTGAAGGCTTCAGCGAGTTCCTCCAGAACGCGCTGACTGGACTGACTCTGTAGCCCCTTGTACTTTGAGTGACCCTTCAACTCGGCTTTGAGATCGCCATGGTCGGGAATCTCCTCCGTTTCCTCCCAGACTTGCCGGGAGTAGTAGTTGGCGACGTTCTAGAGTTTGCTAGCACTCCACCCGTGATGGTCGAGCATCTCAGCCACTTGGCTGTGGTTGAGGATGTTCGCTCGATGGGTTCGGTGGACTTCCAGCATCTGAAACGTTTGTATAAGCGCTTATACTCTATCCTCTTGTAAAGATTTGGGGTGAGAACAGTGGAATATCCGGCCCTGTTATCGACGGTGGACTGTGCAGGTGTTGTCGAATTCATCCTGCGTCTAAAGGCACGGGTATTCTCCTCGAATCTCTATAATGCCTTCTGCGTCAAGATCATATGCAGTAGCCACTGCGAGAGCACCGAGATCAACTCGGGCGATAGCTCCGTGTCCAAGGGCACCAGCGACACCACTCCCCAACTGAAGACTTGTACCTGTGGTGTTCACGAGTGCATTAGCGCTTTGAGGGACGATATCGCCTTGGATAACGGCGAACTCTATACATCCATCACACTATAGGTTCGTATAAAAAGCCGATTTACGAAGGAACCCACTTCTCAACACAGTGGCGTGAACAGAGTTCGACCTGACATGGCTCCGCTTCAATATCAGTTGGCTGTGCGGGCCGAAGAGTCACAACATAATGGCCGATATTCAGACTAACTGGTGAGCCACAGTTTGCGCACTCTGTTTCCTCATTCGTCCAGACGGCACGTCGGGTGACATTTTCAATATTCCAATCAGTCTCGCTTCCACAGACCGTGGTCTTTCGTCGGCAGTTCGTCATTGCCTGTTCTTCTAACTGACCCTCCGTACACAAGTGCTTCGGTTAAATGACCGTTCCTAAGTATTTCAGGTCAGGCTCCTCCTTGCCGGTTCGCTTGACTGGGAGGTGAGTGAAGCGCTACTGTAGGCGTATCTCGTACTTCCGCTCAGTTTATGCGATGTCTGCAGACGAGTCGGAATGGGCCCGGGTGATTTTAGTCTACAGAGCCATTATGGCTGACTATGGGATTTGGGAGTTACGATGAGTCTGAACAGCAGAATCACGACGTTAGTACTGAGCGCGAAGAAAGCGAAGGTGTGGACGCTCACGAACACGATCACGATGGAGAACTCACGTTTGAATCGGGATCATCGGTCAATGATCTCGTCAATCGACTCGAAGAAATTAAGGCGACGTCTGAAAACGAGGAGTAAGGGCTAACTTTGGCGCAAGAGGTACAGAGACTATTTTGCGACCTAACTCGGACAATCGTTGCTATCTCGGTTCTACAATTTGATGTCTGAAACATCTTCGACCTCAAATTGGTGGATTGTCGGTTCACCACTGAGTAGGCGTGGCAGTGCTTCCTCAAACTCTCGAAAGTGCGCTGTTTCCGTATGTGCCGTAAATGCAGCTTCGTTCTTGTACAGTTCAAAGAACCATATAAGGTGTGGATCTGTGATGTCTATTGTGGCATGATACTTGATTATTCCCTCTTCCTGCCGGGACTGTTCAGCAAGATCTTCGATAAGATCCAGTGCTTCGGTGCGACGATTCAAATCGATAGGAAACATCGCATGAAGTACGATCATTCCATTTGGCATATCATCTTGACCATATAAAATACATCCCCATTCATTATAGATTCAATGAAAAGATAACATATATTCATCTCGGGTAGGAAGAAATAGGCTGGATCGTCAAGCGCCATGACTTGCCCGCACGAACAGAAAACACAATCTCGGAGATAGAGGGGAGCTCTACAAAGAAATTCATGTAATTTACGTATTTTGAAGTATTTGTTGAACTTAGGTGATAATTTACTAGAAATTCATGCGGTTAGAATCCCGTTTATGCTTGACGACAGGTAAACTGTGTCCCCTCTATCGCTGGTGCCGCGCCAGGCTTCACCGATAAACGGTGCGGGGGGTATGCGGATATCAATAATATTGAATTTAATAGAGTCTGTTATTAGGTGATGTTATTACTCTCCTTCGGACGGCTTCTCCTCAACTAACAAAATTAATCAGAGAAACCTCGCCACCACTCTTGTAGGTCTCTTTCTTCCCTGTCGCTACTACTATGTACTTGCCCACCACCCTACAGAGCAAGGAGTTTACCATGAGTGATCAGTTCAAACCAGAGGGATATTCGAGTGTCTCGCCATACTTGGTAGCTGAAGACGCAGAGCGTCTCATCGACTTTCTCACGACCGTATTTGGCGCGACTACCCTTCGTCGATATGAGCGATCTGATGGGTCCGCTATGCACGTTGAACTGCGAATTGACGACACAGTTGTCATGCTTGGGGAAGGAACTCACACCCCCCCAGTAGGCTCGTCGATGGTCCATCTTTATGTCCTAGACGTTGATGTCGTCTATCAAGAGGCGCTTTAAGCTGGTGCTCTCGTTGTCAAGCAGCCACAACAGACAGATGCGGATCCATATCGGCGAGCCATAGTAGAAGGTCCCGAGGGCAATCTCTGGGTGATTGCAACACGCAGTGAGTGAGTTGACGGCGGTTTACGGTTGTTCTCACGATTCAAGATGTCGTCTGTAATCGAAGTTATTTGATCTTGAAGCCTTCATTCTAGTTTCAAACGATTCCACTGAACCTGCCCCCAATGACGCTCCAAATAAAATTGTTGCTAGGTAGCATAGTTACGCTACATAGTATTATGCATGAATAATGATAGCGAACCCAATTTATTTCTTAGTCGCATGTTTGAACTCAGCGGCAGCCAGCGTGACCTCCTCGTCGTGATCGCCGGCTTCGAGCACCCATCAGGCCAAGATATCAAAGAGGAGCTTGAACACGTGTACGAAGAGGAAATCAACCATGGACGGTTGTACCCAAACTTAGACACGCTTGTCCAGCAAGACTACGTCGAAAAGGGGACGCTCGACCGGCGGACGAATTTCTATGCGGTGATTGATCACGGACTCGACACACTCCGTGAATGGGCGGAGTGGCAGCGTGAAACCGTCCCCCAGATCGCTCACTAGGAGCCGCAAAGCAGGTCGTCAATCTCCTTATTGCGGACCACAAGAGGATCTACTGAAAGTGCTGGAGCTGGCGGTTCCAGTGGCTCATCAGACGAGTTGGGGGCGGCACTGGTTGAAGACGCGTCCTGGCTCGTTAGAGATCGCGCGGCTGGACCGTTTTCCGGCCGTTTTCCTCCGCACGCCGACTGGCGTGGTCGAGAAGTTCTTGGACTCGTTCATCGAGAGCGTCGTAGAACTCGCCCGAGACGTTGTGACCTTCAAGTGCGTCTTTGACAGCCGAGTTGACGATCAGGTCTGCCATAACGACCTACTGCTTTGTTGAGCCTCAAAATAAAGAGTCAGGCGACTTACAGCCGTCAATCTCTCGCCTTCACTGGATATTTATACTTAATCTTCGAGATAACGTGGGTTGTGGGTATCTGAAACTGACCAACCGCCAAAAAGAGTTGTCCTGTCTTGGAAGCCACGGAAACCGGAAGCTCTCGTGTTGTGACACACCGTCTACCCCGTGGGGATGATCCCTGGTCATGAGTTCGGTGTAATTGTCTAATAGTATTCGGTGATCACAACTCGAAATTAATAATCCATAGGATTTTAATATCGTTGGATAGATCGTGAGTGTGAACGTGCTCAGAGGCACCACGAGGACGTTCAACGGGTTGACACACCACCATCCCCCCGTTTTAATCAGATCCAAAACGGGTCTCTTCCGTCCCCGACAGTTCCCGAGCTCTATATTATCGACGACTTCCCAATCAGAAGGCGCCTCTTCGGATACCAGGAAATGCTCTTGAAATCGTGTCATACTCGCACTTGAATTGCCAGCACGGTACGAATCGGAATTTTATGCGGGCGTCTTACTCAGAGCAGTAGAAAGCGAATGTGCGCCGCTCGGCAGGCGTCGTGCTGAGATTACTGAGTATTTGGCGGAGCGGACGACGCCGACGCTGTCAGCGTTCGATTCACGATGAGGTAGCCCCGCGTAGATAGAGACAGTATGTTGACGAAAGGACAGCCTTGAGTTCTTTCTCGGTGGGTGGTGAGTGAGTACGGCGGAGCAGATACTAGCTCCGCTGCTTACCTCTGTGAGAACGCCGAATCCGAGCCCCTCTATTCCGGCCTTGTATTCCCGACTCGACACATCCGTGAAGGTCTTCAGAGTTGCTTGTGGTGGGACGACGCCTCCGGTTTCGACCGCAGTCACGCCTCGAAACGCTATACGAAGCGGGCGAAACTGACGATCCAGCAGTTGAAAGTCACGTTGTTGGTCGATACGAGAGCGAATGCGATCCTCGATCTGCACGTGACGACGACAAGAAAGCATGACTCGCAGATCGCGCCGTCACTCATCAAGCGGAATACCGACAAAGTGGCGACTTTCCTCGGAGATGAGGGGTACGATGACCAGAAAAGTCTGACGGTGTACAGAGGGGACTCTAGGCGTCAGGTCAATTATCAACCAAGTCAGGGTTCCAGACGATCTCCCAGAGGTGCCCATCGAGATCCCGGAAGTATCCCGAGTACCCGCCCCAGACCCGATCACGCGGCGGTTCTGGGACTGCCGCACCGGCGTTGGCTGCCTGCTCGACGACCTCGTCAACCTCGTCCTTGGATTCAACGGTCTGGCCGATAGAGAAGGATGTACCACCTCGGTCTGCGGATTCAACGTTCGCGTCCTTGGCCAACCAGTCCTTGGGATAGAGGGCAAGGATCATGTCATCGTTGATGTCGAAGAACGCAACCGTGCTCTCGTCAGCATCGTTCCCGAATATGCCTTGGAGTGGTAGCCCCAAGCCGTCCTCGTAGAACCGGGTCGAACGCTTCAGATCGGCAACTCCGAGGGTAATCACCCTAATGCGAGGTTTCATCGTCACGACTCTCAGTTGAGACTACGTACTGTTATTATTAAAGCGCGACGCTACGATTTACGCAGTCCTCGAATTGAGGAACGTCGAGACGTAACGTACAGGAGTCCATATACTCTGCTACAAGAGGTCCGGTGAGATTGAGTATTATTCGTTCGAGTTGGATATGTTGGCGGAGTGAGTAGCGGTACTTTCACAGGTGAAGCTACTATCTAGTTCGTCACCACACCCGTGCAAGATGCGCATGTTCTACTGACCAGCTAGTTCGCTCCCAACCACGGTGAAAAAAAATATACATCAAACCCATCCTCCGAGGTTGTGAGAAGTTGAAGCTGGTCTTCTCAATGCAGATGATTTCGTGATATCTAAATGGGTTTAATCTCAGAGGGCACTGCTAGATTGAGCCTCGTTGGTTGAATGCTTCGACTGGCCTTTCTGAATGGAGCTCGAAAGACCATATCAACGAACCCGTCCGCCTCGGAATAGTTTGCTGTATCGCCTGTGCACTCACGACCACGTCGCTCCATCGGAGAAACGCACAAAGCGCTCGGTATCGACTGGGAAGGGTACTTCCACCACGCGAACGAACGTACTGGGCTCGTCTCTCGCTTTGATCCGGAGACGGGCGAGCTGAAGCGCGTGACGGACATCTTCGAGCATCTGAACCCGGAGATGCGCCACCTCGACTCGTATCTCGAGTCCGCCGAGCAGGTCGTTGGTTGGGACGAGCAGTGGATGCTGCCAACGTCGGTGATCTTTGATGGATGGCCTGCTGAGTGAGGTTAGTCTAACCCACGGTTTTGTTTGTGGGTTAGTTAGGTTCATGAGTTGAATGTATGTTCTTTAATCCGTCTATGGTGTATGAGGTGTGGAACGATGGAGTGATCGCAGCCGGCATGCGAGCCTGTTATGGTTGACAGTAATTTGACAACACAAGCGGCTACGATCAGCGCCCACGGGAAGAGCGCAGGGGGAGATACGACTACGAAGGGCTTGAGTGAATGGGTGGGTGCTACCGATGTACCTACGTTCTGAAAGGATTCGGAGAAACTGTCTCCTCTTCTTGGAGTGTTTTCTAGGGCTGAAGTCCGGGAATAGTGTGAAGTCTGGCGGTTATTGGCAATATCATAGATTAGAATTAGAAACTATATCTAACGGCTCTGTTGAAATCATTCAGCGTTGACATTGAGGAGAGCGACTCTTCCCACCGGTTTTCGCGGACCCGATGTGAAACTAGCATCTCAACAAATCGCAAGACGGCGAGATGGTTTCAACAGAGCCGAATCAGCGTGAATTCAATTCGCGTTCTCAGATATCCATGAGAATATCCATTCTCGAAACGGCAGGACCGGTAAGACGTACTTACCAGTGCTGCGTCTGTCACGTCTACGCTGGTCCTTTTCACGTGAATAGACCTGCCTTCTGGTCTCACGATCGCCTGTAGGTCCGTACATGCAAAGCGTGTCGGATGAGCGATTTGTAGCGTACTAATGAATAGCGCCCTTGGCAGAGTGCTCGCTATTTGCTCGTTGCTAACAATCCAGCGTAGCCGTGCTCAAACTCTCAGCAAGTAGGTTTGAATGGTGCTTGAGTCACTAGCCCTCGACCTCCTTGTTCTGTAGTGAGATAGTGGTATACCCACAGATTATTCTGATAGTGACGGATTCATACCGCCTGTCGATCAGCTGGTACGGAGCGTGACGGTTGTGGCTTCGTAATCTTCGAGAATCGCATTCTGTCCCCCAACGCTAATCTCGCCTGCATCAGTTTCAAGGTAGAAACTTGTTTCCAATGTGTACGCGTTTGTTGTTGGCTTAACGAGTGCCTGACGAATCTGGCTTACTTTCCCGGAGATCGTCTCACCGGTGGTTGTGTCGATCTCGGCCCAGAGATCGGTTCCTGCGTTCTGATGAAGCATCGCCTGAAAGACTGCTTGGCGGAACCACTCAAACGTCTTCGGGAGCGGATCTGGGTCGGTAATGAAGACTTCCGTGCCTGCTGGCCAGTAGGCGCTAAAATACACCCCGTGAACCGATCCTGCAAGATGTCTTTCAGAGACTGCAACGCCGTCCCCGGATTTATGTTTTCCTACAAGTAATTGAGCATCACCAATTAGCGCGGCCTGATTTGTGGCTGGATTTGCTGACTGGGTGTCTGTTGCATAGAGGAACAGGATACTTTCTTTCCAACAGCGAACAACACTCGCAGCGTCTGCGAAGCGGTTCCTCGCTTCTTCAAGGTTGTCAACATCTTGGACGAAGAGGAAGATAAGGAGATCTCGCTCGAGTGCAGCATGGAGTTCTGCTTCAATATCTGGATACACATGTTCCGGAATGGCAACAATCACTTCTTGTTGTGCCTGTGTGATTGCATTCCGCAGCCGTTTGATTGCGGTCTCCTGCGACTTTACCATCTTCAGCTCGGGCGTCTGAGGCTTGGTGTCGTTAAACCGATCCGTAAGAATCGGTGTAATCGCGTCAATCCGCTTTGAAAGCTGCGCCATCGATTCCTCCGGCGGTACCGCACGGATCGTCTTTGGCGACGCGTGATCGTTGACATGAACGAAGCCACGGTCTTCGAGTCGATCAGTGATGTTGTAAACTGCCTGTTGTGAGACGTCGGCGTCTTCAGAGATGGTACTCGTCGTTGCCTCTCCTCGGGACAAGAGAGCGAGATAGACATCAATCTCCTTGTCCGAGAAGCCGAAGTCGCCCAGCTCTTCTCTGAGCATTGGTTCGTCTTTCTCACCGTGCTGAGACATGTACTAGCAGTTGTAGCTCGTCGATAATTTGATTGTCCATTCAACTATGAGCTATGTGCCACGCAATCTACCCCGATGAGTAGGCCATCTCGTTCGACTGAACACGCGGTGAATCTTCGAGCACTGGGAGTGAGGATGCGTGGAAGATCAAAATATAGTAACGCCGGAAAGAGTAGTCAGGGAACTATACTATAGCGTGTGGCCATTGGGTCGGTGAGAGTGGTTTCTATAGACTTCAAGGAGTTGTTGCTCGTACTCGTCGAAGTCCTGTGTGCTTCCTTCGGTCCGTATCAGCAGCGAGCCTCGAATGACTTAGCGGATCAGTGGGAGTACGTTCGCCGCCCGGTAAGGTGCGTAACCGCCAGATATCTAAAAGAAGACCGGCACCGTGACCCCGCTACTCTACACAGTGGTCATGTAAGTGAACATGGTTAGTTTTTGGGCGTAGTGTTCTGGGTGGCCGCGTGGTCCCGCGTAGACGTTTCGAGGCCATGGGCAATTGCCTCCCCAGACTTTTGATCGAATAAATGGAGTTTCGTCCGGTCGAGGAAGACAGCAACGTGATCTTCTTCGGAGATCTCGGTGGCGGAATCGACACTCATCAACAGTTGCTTAGAGCGGTGTTGGCTTTCGTCCATGGTGGTGGTTTCGCGAGTCTCATGAAGTAAGTAGACGAAGATTTCGTCGCCCATTGGTTCCATGACGTCAGTAACTGTGTCGATGAGCTTCGTTGGGTACAGAACTCCGTCACGATCGTCAGCCAGATAGACATCCTCTGGGCGGATACCGAGGGTTACAGAAGTACCCACGGGCACGTCATAGCCGACCGGATCAAACTCGACGGAGACGAATTCCGAGTCAAATCCGTCTGCGGTAACCTCACCGTCGATAAAGTTCATCGATGGAGATCCGATGAATCCTGCGACGAAGCGGTTAGCTGGTTCGTTGTAGCAGATCAGCGGTGGATCGATCTGCTGGAGTTCGCCGTCGTTGAGGACCGCAATCCGGTCAGACATCGTCATGGCCTCTGCTTGGTCGTGCGTCACGTAGATGATCGTCGTCTGCAGTTCCTTGTGGAGTCGCTGTAGCTCCGTGCGCATATGGACGCGAAGCTTTGCATCGAGATTCGCCAGCGGTTCGTCCATCAAGAACGCCTCGGGCTCTCGGACGATTGCGCGTCCAATGGCCACGCGTTGCCGCTGGCCACCAGACAGCTCTGATGGCTTTCGGTTCAATAGGTTCTTGATTTGGAGAATATCCGCCGCTCGCTCGACACGGCGATCAATCTCCTTTTTGTCGAAGTTTCGGAGCCGAAGCCCGAAGCTCATGTTGTCATACACGTTCATATGAGGAAACAACGCGATATTCTGAAACACCATCGCGATGCCCCGGTCCTTGGGTGGATGAGTAGTCACGTTAGTCCCGCTGATGGTGACGTCGCCCTCGGTGGGCAGAGTGAGCCCGGCGACCATCTCCATGGTGGTGGATTTGCCACACCCTGAAGGACCAACGAGACAGACGAATTCCCCGTCCTGAACGTGCATGTTCATATCGTCAACAGCCGTTACATCGTCGTACCGTTTGGTTACGCGTTCGAGTTTAATGTCTCCCATCGGTGATCACTCCTTAATTGCTCCTGCGGTGAGTCCACTGACGATCTTCTCCTGTGCGACAACCACTAGAAGTGCGATTGGGAGAATGCCAATAAGACTTGCAGCAGCCATATAGTTGTACATACTGGCGTATTGTCCCTGAAAAGCCAAGATGCCCCAGACGAGGGGAGCTCCATTCTCGGGGTCACCTGTCGACAACAGGAACGAGAAGAAGAACTCGTTATAAACGGCGATAAACGTCAGAATTCCGGCGGTTGATAGCCCAGGTGCCGAGAGCGGCATGATGACCCTGAACAACGCACCGAACCGGGTCGTTCCCTCCACACGTGCAGCGTCTTCGAGCCCGTCTGGAATCTGGCTATAGAATGTCGTCAGAATGAACACTGAAAGCGGTAAGAATAGTCCACTGAACGGAATAATGATCGCGCCCATCGAATTGAACAGGTTCGGACTGTGGAGCCCGAAGACAACCACGTTTCCAGTGAAGAGTTTGAACAACGGCAACAGGAATGCCGCTGGCGGGAAAAACGAGATAATTAACAGCAGCAGTAGAAGGCCTCCTTTTCCCCGGAATTCGAGCCGCCCGAACGCGTATCCGGACAAACTTGAGACGAGCAACACATACACTGTCGTCACCGTGGCAATCACGAAACTATTGAACATGTAGAGGTGGAGGGGCACGAGTTCCCACAATTCGGCGAAGACGGAGAGATTGAACCCGTGTGGGACCACTCCCATGTCCACGATGAGGTTGTTTGGCGTGAGCGCCAGCACGACGAGCCAGTAAATGGGAAATAGTGTCGTGAACAGAAAGAAGACGAGCGCGACGTAAAACATTGCTCTGTGCACTTTCCCGGGGTTATCAATGGCGTTTCTCACCCAGCGGGTAAACGGTCCGCCTTCACTTTCGATCTCGGTGTTCTGTGCAGTCGTCATCTCAGGAGTCCCCTCCGATATCCCGCAGACTGTCCACAAATTTCACCAGATACACCAGGATGAACAGACTGATTATGAGAGCGGTGAAGAACGCCAGCGTTGCTCCTGTTCCGTAGCGGTTCGACCGAAACGCCGAGACGACAAGACAGCTCATCGACGGAACCGTCTGGCACCCTGAGAGGACCTCGATGAGCCCGTACACCTTCAGTGCCCCCAACGTCCGAAACAGCATCCCAACCAACACCGCAGGCAGCACGAGGGGAAACGTGATGAACTTAAACCGTTGCCAGGCAGTGGCACCGGCAACTCTGCTCACGTCGTAGAGACTCCGATCGATACTCTGCAACCCTGCAAGGATGATCAGCGCCATGAACGCGGAGGTTTTCCACGCGTCCGAGAGCGTGATCAAAATCAGTGAGTCTTGCGTGTTCGCCAATGGCGTCGACGAAAAGAGGCCGAGCTCCTGCAACGGTGCGACCAAAAAGCCAACACTCGGTTCGAATAGGAGGTAAAACATCATCCCCTGAACGACCACGGGAACAGCCCACGGAAGAATGATTGCCATCCTGACCCATGCACGTCCGCGGAACTCCTGGTCAAGTATCAGAGCTTGCGCAAGTCCGACGATCGTCTCAAGGGAGACACTCACGGCGGTAAACGCGACTGTCAGTCCAACAGCGTACCAGAGGGAACTGGGGAGCACCACAGCACGTTGCCCAGTCAACACGGCTACGTAGTTCTCGATGCCAACGAACTCGCCGACCGTAATTCCGGTGAGTGTATCAGCATGGAGAGACATACTGAACGTCTCCAGCAACGGCCATAAGGCGACGACTCCCACCATCAGGAACGCTGGCACCACCAAGAGGTATGCGTACAATTCTTCCGGGAGCGTCTCGATCTTATTGGCGAGGGCGTAATCTGGTCGTGGAAGTCCGCCTGTCCGCTTATTCTCAGCTTTCATTGTGATTTGTTAGGAAATGTCCTCTATCTTCTCGACTGTGTTTGCAAGTTCGTCCATTGCCTGTTGAGGAGACTTCTTGCTCCCCTTCTGGAGGGCGCTGTTCACGGTATTAGCAATTGCAGGAGATTGATCGGGCCATGCGACGGTAACTGGGCGTGGGATAGCATTTTTCCCGGCGGTTCGTAGAGCGTCTACGTACCGTCCCATAACCGGAACGCTCCGTGCAGCATCGGAGTTGAAGAGCGCTGGTTTCGCGGGTAAAAACCCCAAATTCTCGAATTGCCACAGCATATATTCGTCGGTCATCAGCGCTTTGAGTAATTCTACAGCGGCGTCTTTCTTCGTGGAGTTAGGATTAATTACGGAGTTCCACCCTCCTAATGCTGATGCGGTACCGCCAATACCTGAAAACGGAGCGTTGCTCTCCTTGACACCGTAGGGAAGCGGCATCACACCCAGCTTTTCGCCCAGATATTCCGCCACCCCGCTTATATTGATGGCATATGGCCAGTTCCGGTGCATCACGGCATGACCGTTCGTAAACGGTTTGCGGGACGTTTCCTCTTCCCACCCCAGCGTTGCTGTAGGCGCAATGTTACCGGAAATGTCCATCCCATATTCGTCATCTTCGCCATGAATGAACGTCCGAACCATCTTGAGAGCGTCAACGCTGCCTTCTTTGTTGACCGTGACTGGACGACCGCCGACCGGCCCGAACAGATTATCGACACCACCAAAGTAGGCGCCGCCCCATGTGGTCATCCACTCGTTATAGTTACAGCATGACAGCCCCGCGTAGTTGGCCGCCTGGAAGGTATAGCCATATTTTGTACCTGTTTGTTTCATGACGTCTGCGGTAATCTCGGCAAACCGCTTCCAGCTCATCGGATTGGTTTGCCACCCGTCGGTGTCATAGCCAACCTCCTCGACGAGATCCTTGCGGTACTGCATCGTCGGGAAGTCCGGAAACCAGGGGATACCGTACAGGGTTCCGTCATCCCCGCTCGTCGAAGCGACACTTGCCCCAAAAAATTCGTTCTTGACCGTACTGATTGTCTTCGTGTCCATCAGTTCCTCGAGATTCTGGAGTTGACCTCGTTCGATGAAGGGAATCGTCCACCCAGAATCCATGCTGAATACGTCTGGACTCTCCAGACCTGCCGTCAGCCACGTCCGAAACAAATCGTAGGTCGAACCGGTGTTCCCCGAACTCGCGGTCGGCTCGACGAAGATGTCTTGAGGAAGGCCTGCGCTCCACAACACTTCACGGACTTTGGTTTTGACCTCTTCCGATTCGCTGGCACCTGCACCGCCATACCACCGGATAACTGTTTGCTCAGCCGTTGCGTTCTTAGGCCTGTCTTCGTCACCTCCTCCGATACAGCCAGTGATACTCGCCACACCGCTCGTCACACCAACTGCTTTGACGAAGCAGCGGCGTGACACTGGCGACTGCATCACGGATTCATTGTGATTGTTCGTCATGGTGCATCCACAGTTGTGACACACCCTACCATAAGGATTTTGAATCAAGCAGAAGGTTAAGATTTTGATCGAATTTAAGTCATCGTGCTTCTTTGGGGGTTAGTGAACAGAGCAGTATCGCTCACAGATGAATTCCACACAATGAAGATCCAACCCACATTTCGGCAGCCACGACCAGTACTGTGTAATGATTCTTCGCGGACTGTTCCAAGAAAGGGCCAGGCTAATGGAGATCCAATACACTGGGATCACTCTGGTGGATCCAGCGAGTTTGTTCACGCAGAAAGATCAAACTCGGAACACCGCTTCGGCCAGGGGTGGGGCGCATGAGCGTTGCTCGTCGACCACGAGTTGGCCTGATTGGTCTCGGGAACATTGGCCATCACCATGCGGCACAACTGGAAGCACTTGATGCAGACCTCGTAGGTGGCCTTGACATCGATGAGACAGCTCGCACACGATTCGAAGCATCGTTCGGAGCCCCTGCGTACGAGGACGCGGACGC
The DNA here is from genome assembly GCF_002844195.1 of Halegenticoccus soli. Taxonomy (GTDB): domain Archaea; phylum Halobacteriota; class Halobacteria; order Halobacteriales; family Haloferacaceae; genus Halegenticoccus; species Halegenticoccus soli. The sequence goes on along the minus strand of NZ_PEND01000003.1, from coordinate 442,626 downwards.
TCTCTATGAAGTCGCCGACGCGGTCGTTATCACGACGCCAAATCGCTTCCACGAGGAGTATGCTGTCAGCGCACTCAACGCTGGACTTGATGTGCTCCTGGAAAAACCGCTTGCGCACTCCCTTGAGAGTGCAGATCGTATTGCCTCCACTGCCACCAAGGCTGACGGGTTCTGTATGGTCGGCTTCAACAATCGCTTCAGCAACGCCGCTAAGGTCATCAAAGACTACCAGCGTGAGGGCCGATTCGGTGAGATAACGCATATTGAAGCGAATTATATTCGACAACGGGGTATCCCCGGCCGCGGGTCGTGGTTTACGAACAAGGATATCGCGGGTGGCGGGGCCCTCATCGACCTCGGTGTCCATGCCATTGACCTTGCGCTCTACTTTCTCGATTACCCGAAGGTTGTTGAGGTGGCAGGCGCCACACGGTCGCAATTCGGCGGACGTGACGACTATACGTTCGTCGAAATGTGGGGCAAGGATGCTGGACCTGCAGATTTCAACGTTGATGACTCGGTGAGTGCATTCATCCGCTGTACTGAGGGCCGGACCATTTCGCTGGAGGTTGCATGGGCGACCAATCGTCCAACGAACGACGAATTCATTATTCGTGGCACCGAGGCAGGAGCAAAATTCGACCGAGGAACACATGAATTGACGCTCTACGAAGCAGGATTTGGTGGTTTAAACCACCTCATCGAAAGTACTGTTACAACCCAGCAAAGCAACACCCACCAAGCCGAACAGGCGGTCTTCCTTGAGGGTGTGCGCACAGGAGAACACCCCGATCACAACACCGTTGAAGAGGGGATTACCGTTCAGCGTGTCATCGATGCCATCTATCGGTCCTCAGAAAGCAGTCAGACGGTAGCGCTACAGAACACCGCTAAACCGATCCCAAATGCTGACTGACGAGAGGGGTAGAAGTGTGGTTACCATCCCTTTCGATGATCGGTCACTCGAAGCGATCGAGCGGTCGAATCTAATCTGGAAACGGATTTCACTCCAAGAATGAGTCAACACACCGTACTTGAACAGGTCGATACGGAATGGTGGAAGGAAGCAGTCGTCTATCAGATCTATCCGAGGAGTTTCAACGATAGCGATAGTGATGGAATTGGCGATATTCCGGGAATCACAGATAAGGTTACATATCTCGACAAATTGGGCGTAGACGTCATCTGGCTTTGCCCAGTATACGATTCCCCAAATGCCGATAATGGATATGATATCCGCAACTATCGTGCCATTATGAATGAGTTCGGCACGATGGCTGACTGGGAGACGTTACTGGCGGAGTTACACACACGGGATATGCGGTTGATCATGGATCTCGTTATCAACCATACCTCGAAGGAACATGAGTGGTTTCAGCGGTCTCGACAACGTGACGGCAAATACGAAGACTACTACTACTGGCGGGATGGCGCACCGGACAACCCACCGAACAATTGGAACTCCATCTTCGGTGGGCCAGCATGGACCTACGATGAGAAACGCGGACAATGGTATCTCCACCTATTCGACGAGAACCAACCAGATCTGAATTGGCGGAACCCTGACGTCCGCGAAGACATCAAGGAGATGGTTACCTGGTGGCTGGAAAAAGGAATTGACGGCTTCCGCATGGATGCCATTAATTTCATCTCGAAAACGGAAGGACTTCCAGACGGTGATCCAGACCGCACGCTCGTTGGAGTAGAACACTACAGCCATGGTCCTCACATCCACACGTACCTCCAAGAGGTATATGACGACACCCTCGCGGACTACGACGTGATGACCGTCGGTGAGATGGGAGAAACAAGCATCGATCAAACCGCAGAATACCTTGTAGAGGGCGGCGGTGGCTTGGATATGGCTTTTCAATTTAACCATCTCACCGTCGACGAGGGACCAGAGGGACAATGGACCCTCGATGGATGGGGCAAATGGGACCTCTCGGAGTTCAAAGCGATCATGACCCGCTGTCAGAACGAACTAGCCGGAGAGTGGTGGGATGCGGTATTTCTCGGAAATCACGACTTGCCACGGATTCTCTCACGGTTCGGCGACGACGAGGGCTATCATAGAGAGAGCGCTAAACTCATCGCAACGTTTCTGTTGACACTCCGTGGAACCCCGTACATCTACCAAGGAGATGAAATCGGTATGACGAACGCCGAGTTTGTGAGTCTCGATGAGATCGACGACCCGATGACAACCGGGATTGTCGAAATGCTGCTTGCTGAGGGCCGGATTGAATCCTACGAAGAAGCTGCCGACCTCGTCAACTACCGAAGTCGCGATCACTCACGGACGCCGATGCAGTGGTCCAGCGAGACCAATGCAGGGTTCACCGACAGCGAACCGTGGCTCAAACTCAACAGAAACTACACAAGTATCAACGTTGAGTCGGCCATCGATGACACGGATTCGATCTGGCAGTACTACAAGGAATTGATCGACCTCCGGCATGCCGAGGATGTGCTGGTATACGGTGAGTACAACCTCTTACTCCCCAACGACGAACAGATCTACGCTTACAGACGAACACTCGGCGATGAGACGATACTGGTAGTTCTCAACTGGTCGGATAAGCCCACCACCTTCGACTGTCCGTCAATCAACACTGCCAATGCAAAAGTACTCATCACCAATTATGAGAGCACCTCAACCAACCCAAAACGGCATGAATTCCGGCCGTATGAAGCCACTGTCTACCGACTCTAGAACCCAAGTCGATCTTTAACGCTCAGTTGCATGCAGACTGTAGAGGTACGCTTCGACGCACGATTGTCGATCACGACTAGCTTCAAAACGTGACAGAGTCGCCTTCGGCGATGTAACGATCTACCTTAAGGTGCAAATCTGGAAACGCCTGCCGATATCCCTGGATGAAGTCCTTGAACTCCGAAAGAGGTTCTTCGGCGTCGCCAGTTGGGTCGTGGTAGAGTTGGTGCGCAGTCAGGATCTCGTCCATCGCGTTGATGTCACCCCTGTTCCACACTACTTCGACGTACCGGCGTGCCACCTCTTTCGGAATCGAGCCACCCAGAGACAGAGTACCATCAACGCTCCACAGAAGCATGTAATTCTAAAGAGATGAACGGAAGTTAGACGGAAAGCGGCACACCATCGAGCAGCACGTCAGAAAAGTCGCCGTGGCCGACGAGCGCGTTCGTCCGCGAGCCATCGAAGCCGTGGGTTCGGACGCGGAGCCCCTCGACGGTCGCGTTCACTCCGTTGACGATGAGGCCGATCGTTTCGGCGTGCAGGTCGATATCGACGTTTTCGACGTGAGCGCCGTTCGTCGGCGCGAGGACAGTCGCACCGTAGCCGTTCGGGCGCTTCAGGATAATTCGCGAGTTACGGAGAATGGGCGCGCCGTCGTCGAGGCGGACACCGCGCTGATTGATGAACGTCTTATCGAGCGGGCGGTCGACAACGACGAGGCAGTTCTCAATCGTTGAATGCGGATACTGTGGGCGCTGTTGCGCCTCTCGTCCGGTATCTCCGCTCTGGTTCGCGCTCTCTGTGAGACCGACGTCGCCGCCCGAAGCGTTCGCGCCGGCTTCCGCTTGTGTCTCGGCGCCGTCGATCCAGGAGACGGGCCGTCAGGCGTCGCCGCCGTTCGTCCGGATGTTCGCGACGTTCGAATTGACGGCGACACAGTTCGTGACAATCTTCCGCCCGTCGCCGCCTTTGACGTACAATCCGTTATCAGGCCAGCCGCCGGTCTGAATCCGCGAGAAGACCATCGTCCCCTCTTGTCCGGGCGCCCCAGTGATTCCGGACGTACTCCAGGAGGGGTTTGTCCCCGCAGGTCCGGAGGTCGAGCGCGTATTGATGGTATCCTCGTAGTGGCGGCTGCCGGTGCGCATGTTGATGAGGTCGACGAGCGCGGCGAGTGCTTGCATGCCGGCGTCTTTGTGCCATCCCCAATCGAAGATGAAGCCGCCAAAGATGAGGTGGCCCGTGTGCGGATCATCGGGAATGCCAATTTTGAAGAGGATGCTCTCGCCGGTGTATTGGCCGTCCATGACCTCATAGCCGTGAATTGCCTCAACGCGCCCGTGGCGGATCACGGCTTGCTGACTACTGAGGGCGAGGGTTACTCCGTGATGGACCCTCCAGTATGAGTTGTAAGGTCTTTATTCGTCGACTCAGTTTAGATTTATTCAAGTTCATACAGTTTTTGCACAGCGATAACGAGCTGAGTCAGCGATAATTTCACAGCTGTATATGGCTCTGGAAAATTTTTACGAATATCTTGTGTTACTATTTCCTCCTCACCTCTATCTTCCGTATCTGGCTGCACATTACGAATACCCAACAAACTAACATACAATGACTGCATACAGTTATACACTTCAGAAAGTGTTCACTCCAATCATAAGGTGCCATTCTCTTACCACCGACGGAGACGCATAAAGAAGTATTCAAGGCGGGTCATGTATGCACAGCTCACACGAAAGCTGCATGCGCTCGTCGACGAAGTAGACGCTGAATTCACTGACGGAGCGGTTGCCGGGCAGGAGAAGATCACACAGCTACCGCGGAATGGGCCAGAGGACCTGGCCAATCGCGTCTACCAAGTGCACTACCGGGCGCGTGATCTGCTCGCGTATGCTGGTGAAATTGGGATGCCGATAACGGACAACGTTGGTTGGCAGATCACATTCAACAGTCCGGCAGTCGCTTGTGAAGTGAGGTTGGGACGCGATGAGAACCTGACCACCTCGCAGGTCAAGCGTGTCTTCGAGAAGATTCATGAACTCGTTCAGGACTCGCCTCGGCGCTGTGAGCTTGATTTTTCGGGAGAGACGAACAAGCTCGTGATCTACCTCGACCAGGAGGGTCTGTAGATGTCTATGTGTCAAAGCCGAGAGCTAACCGGTGGTGTGAGCTCGGCCACCGGTGGTGGGTGTCAGCGATGGTCCGTGGTGCTCACTCGTGCGGTTCTATTCACGGGGATTCCGCCCCCGATAGTATAACCACGGTTGTGGTACGGTCCAAGCGGTCTTGTTCTTGGGTGTGAGCTAGTCTGTGGTGGATTTTCGAAAGCGGCAGCAAGCGGCAGCGTTGCTGTCGGTGAGGGTCGTGATCCAGCTCACACCACCTGTTAGCTCGAGATCCTGACGTTTTCGGAACCGGAGTGACGGAATTCCCCGGGTCTGAGGGCGTGTTATGCGTGATATCGGCGAAATAGAGAGCGTGGTTCACGAGGTTAGCGTGGATATTGAAGATAAGAAATAGACCCAGAAGTCGGCAGCTAACACCGGGTGTTAGCGGGTGTAAGTTTGTGGCAGTAAGTTGTCCGTGTTCCTTGGCAAAAAGCGATGGGCCGCTTTCCGATTGAAGTCTCGAAAGACAGACAGCTACAAGAGCCTTGATCCACCCCTCTCACCGCTAAACAAAGAGACGGTCATCAGCAGCCTTCATCAAATCGGGTGGGAGTAATCGTAGTCAAGTCTACACAGTCTCGGAGGAGGGATTTAATGCGTAATTTCTATTCAGGAGTGTATGGCTTGAATAGTAACTAGACAGCTGATCTTCCTCTTAGTTAGACACGGCCTCGGAGGAAAACCGGGTTAGCACCCTGTTTCGCGCGTTCATACTGGTTTGTCGCCCAGTCGAGCGCTTCTGTGGTGTCGTTCACGGGGATTCCACGCACGCCTTGATCCGTGAAGACGATGATGCCTGATTCGGCTGAATCGACGACCCCGAGCCCGAAACTGAAAGGGATCGATGCAGTACGCAGACTCACATTCTCGTCATCCAGCGGTTCCTCTGTGAGTATTGGAAACGCGACACGGGTGCGCTCGAACACGACTGATGGGATGAGCAGCTCGAGCGAGTAGTTCACACCACGACTCACGCGCTCGTAGAAGTATAGGGAATAGACGGATGCACGATCTAATTGGGTTCTAGCGGGATATCTTGTACGTGATCATTGGGCTCAAGGAGACACACGGGCTCGCGGTAAAGACCGAACTCGACGACTATTACGAGCAAGAGATCAATCACGGGCGACTCTATCCGAACCTCGATAATCTCGTCGAGAACTGCTTACTGGAGAAAGGGGAACTCGATGAACGGGCTAACGTCTATACGATCACACCGCGTGATGTCCGTGAAATCGAGGCCCGAAGGGACTGGGAGAACCAGTATCTCGAAACGGTAGGACTGCAGCCCCCATTACAGGAATAATCCTGAACTTAAGAGGTAGTTCGTCTCAACTGGATTTTGAGCAGTCTAACCAGTTACGAAGCCGCGCGAATCATTGTCTGATCTCTCGAACATGGTCACTTCGCTCGATGTCGAGTTTCTCGGCCGAGTAACCACCCGTCTCTTCGAGCCCCATCGCCAATTTCCCGTCTTCCTCGTTCACCCGGCGAGAGACACGCCGATGAGCGTCCCAACGCCGTAGGTAAGTCCCGCGGCGGCGAGTCCGATCACGACTTGTCTGGCACCGGAATACAGAACGCTACGGCCCGTCAACACCGTAATCGCCCCACCAACTAGAAAGAGTGCAATAGCACTCAACAGCAGACTCGTCCCGACAGCAGTGATTCCGGTGAATGCGAAGAACGGGATGACGGGGACAATCGCTCCCAGTGCGAAGAGGATGAACGACGCACCTGCAGCTTCCCAGGCAGACCCGCCCAGCTCCTCGGGATCGATGCCCAACTCCTCACGAGCAAGTGTATCGAGCGCTGTGGCCTCATCTGCTACCAGTCGTTCTGCGAGCTGCTCTGCTTGGTCTCGGGAGAGGCCTTTCGCTTCGTAGATGAGCGCCAACTCTTCTTCCTCCTCTTCGGGAACTTCAGCGAGTTCGGCGGCTTCGATGTCGATCTGGCGCTGGTAGAGTTCCCGCGAACTCTGGACGGAGAGCCACTCGCCCATCGCCATCGACCCGGCACCGGCGAGCAGCCCAGCCAATCCAGTAATGAGGATGGCTGTCGCGTCGAGAGCAGCCCCTGCGACACCCATCACGAGACTCAGGTTCGACACGAGGCCGTCGTTCGCCCCCAGAACGGCGGCCCGGAGGGCGTTGCCACTAGTTGCTCGATGTCGCCCTTCGAGGCGGGCGAGGACGTTCCCTTCTGCGCCACGGCCAGGTGCCTCGGAGATTGCTGCAAGCAGGCGATCGTGGGACCGCTCGTCAGCGGCTATCCCCGTTCCCTCGACTTCGGGTTGCGTGGCGTATCCCGCACCGCCAGTTGCTTCTCCGGCGCGCATCGTCGGGGCGACGACGTCAGGGCCGAAGTGACCGGCGAGCCACGCGAGTACACGAGCTCTCCAAGACGGCTGTGGCGTCGAACGTTCGGCGCCCGTCTCGCGAAGTTTTTCGGCCCAGAACTCCGCGTGTTCACGCTCGGTCGCCGCAAGGCGCTGATAGACCTCCGCGAGCTGTGGTTGAGACTCCGCTGAGGCCATGGCCTCGTAGACGGTCGCACTATCGATCTCGTCCTGTCTATTACGACGATACCGCGTAACGTCGTCAAGCGCGCTCATTGGCGAGACTTCGTTGAGAAGTGCCTTAGTAATATCAGAGGAATAGCAGTCTGCGGACGGGAATTGAGTGCAAGAACGAAACGCCGCCGGTCCTCAAACGCAAGTTCAAGCGAGTTGGTGGGGAGGCGTCATCAGGTGTGAGCTCCATCCCACAGATCGGATCGGTAGACATTCATCAGAATGCTTCGGCGCCCACCCGAATGGTGATTTCGGAACACCTCCAACACGTATCTATTAGGGGACGACGGGAGAATTCGGTGTTGACTCTGATGGTCAGATTTTCTCTCCGACTCTTCCGGATTCTGGGCAAACTCGTCCCGTTTGGGATACTATTCCTTCGCGACCGACGTCGATTTCTGCTCTTCGGACGTTCCCGTTCGATCTCTCGCGAGACGCACGCGCAGCGTTCCCGCCGGCTTCGCGACGCCATGCTCGATCTCGGGCCGACGTTCGTGAAGATCGGGCAGGTCCTCTCGACTCGCCCTGACGTCGTCCCACCAGTGTACGCCGAGGAGGTCGTCACGCTGCAGGATGCAGTCCCGACGGGGCCGTATCGCGAGATGATCCCCGCCCTCGCCGACGATGTCGGCTATCACTCCTACGATGACTTCGATCCGGAACCGATTGCGGGTGGGTCGCTGGCGCAGGTGTCTATCGAGCGACGTATCTGGGTGACCAAGTCGCTGTGAAGGTTCGACGGCCTGGCGTCAAAGACCTGATCGAGACTGATCTTCGCATCATCCGCCGACTCATCCCGCTGGTGATGCTGCTTGCCCCCGAGCGCCTCCAGTTTTCGCTCCGAAACATGGCTGACGACTTCGAGCGCATCATTCTGGAGGAACTCGACTTCGAGCGGGAAGCCCGAATGATGGCGGAGATCCGGTCAAACTTCGAACGCGACGGCAACGAAGCGGCCGTCATCCCACATGTCTACCAAGAAGTTTCCTCGGAACGAGGGCTCACTATGACCTACGTTGAGGGGACGAAGGTCACCGACGTTGACGAACTCGAATCGAAGGGCCACGACCCGAAACGGGTTGCGAGAGATGTCGCGAACGTGTACTTCACGATGGGGCTCGAACACGGTGTGTATCACGGCGATCCCCATCCCGGAAACCTCGCCGTCGATGACGACGGACGTATCGTTTTCTACGATTTCGGGATGAGTGGGCGATTCACGCCGGCCATGCAGAACAGCGTTGTAAACCTCTATCTCGCTGCGGTCAATCGGAACGTGGATGGAATCATCGACGAGCTGATCGCTCTCGGTGCGCTCGATCCTGACGCTGATCGAGCCGCCGTTGGGCACGTCCTCGAGTTAGTCATCGAGGACTTGGAGGGCAGCGAGACAGTGAACTGGCAGCAGATCATCAGCGAAGTGACCGGGATGCTCCACGAGTTTCCGTTTCGCATTCCGCCCGACATCATGCTCGTCCTCCGAGTGGGTTCAATCAGCGAAGGGGTTCTCAGACAACTCGATCCGGAATTCGATTTCCTCGTTGCGGCACAGGCATTCCTCCGCGAGCACGGGTTCATGGAACGAGTGGCCCGGATGAAACTCGAGGAGATGCGGGGTGAACTTGAGGCGTCGCTCTAGGCATTGCTTCGACTACCGGCGAAACTCGAACGAGAGTTGGATGCACGAGCGGAAGAGCGAACGCAAGCCGTTGTTCGCACGCAGCAACAGAAATCTCGTTCGCTTGGGTATGCGATTCTGGCAGCGGCCGCTCTTATTGGAAGTGAACTGATGGTTTCCGTCGACAGTAGCTACATACTGGTTGGATTGGGCATCGCCCTCGTTTTCATCTTCCTGTTCGTCCGTTCGTCAGGCGACAATACTCGATGAGCAGCCTGACAATCGCCGAGCCACGATGTAGCGGACTCTCCACTAACCTAGCCGACCCCCCGATCTAGTCGAAGACCAGCAAGAGCCCGATCATCTAGCTGAATCGCGGTAGATGGTTCGTCCTCCCCGGTAGACGACGAGCGTAGCCACGGCGAGTACGGTCCCGAAGAGGAGCGTGATACTGAGGTCATGGAGGACTTGAATCCCGTAGGCGTGACTGATCGTCTTGCTCGCTACCGCGACGCTGTCGAGGAGTAACACCATCGCGAAGTACCCCATCAGTGCCTGCTCGTCAACGAGGTCAGTAAGACGCGAGCCAACGTAGGATCCGAAGACGCTTCCACTGAGCAGCGGGAGTACGACCGAGAAATGGACGGCTCCTTGCTGGAGGTAGCGAACCGATCCGAACGCGCTCGAACCGGCGATCTGAAAGATGTCGGTGCCGACCGCGACCGATTTCGAGATACCGATACCGTAGATGAGACTCGGAACCATCAGAAATCCACCGCCCACCCCGAGAAAGCCAGAGAGCGTTCCGATCCCGACACCGACGACCAAGACGAGCCAGACGGAGATGCGCACATCCGACCGGAGATTGATTCGAGGAGGCAATCGACCGAGGGCGTATCGTTTGAACAGAGGGGGAGCGTGTCGTTCGACGGAATCAACGTCTATATTCCGATGAACCCGGCGACGGATGAGTACGCCGCCCACTGCCAGCAGTATGACGTAGGCAATGCTGATGACAACGTCCGCAAGGCCTTCAACGGCGAGCCAAAAGAGCACCCGCCTTCCGGCCTCGATACCGGCTGCCATCCCAAGAATAAGGAGTGCTCCGAGCGTGTAATCGATATGTCCGGCAGACCGGTGGGTGACGGCTGCAGCGAGTGATGTTCCAAAGACGAACACGAGACCGGAGCCCACAGCGGCTTCGGCGGGATGGCCGAGTACGAGGAGCGCCGGAGTAACAAAGAAGCTCCCACCCAGTCCGAAGAATCCAAATAGAATCCCCACGAGGAATCCGAATCCGACAAAAAACAGGACTTCTGATTCTACAAGTACCATTCGCCTCCAACCTCCACTAGTTTATCTGAAATAGGTTTCTGGATTTGGAGCACCCACGATAGCAGGAGAAGAACCAAGAGCGTCATGTCATGAGTGAGAATACGGCGTGGAACATGAAAAAAGATGCAGTGCCCAACGAGTCCTTCACGATATGATCGACGTATAGTTTAGAAATTATCTATGAATATCTGCTATTTCTTGGTTACTGGGGTTCAGGATACGGTACTCCCAGTTATTCATGAAGGCGTCGTATACGCGTCGAAGTATCGACGGAGTTGAGAGCAACTGAGCGAACACAACTGGATGGCGAAGAAGGCGAAAAAGGACGTATTTCGGTGCTCGGTCTGCCTCCTCAACATCGAGGCCGGAAACCACCGCTAATATCTCGCCAAGCAGTTATGGTCGGTGCGATTCAAGGACCCCTCGAACCACATGCGCAAGTAAGTACTCAGGGCGCATCGTCTCGTGCAACGTCGCAGGATATTCTGCTAATCGACCGTCAGCGGCATGATCAGCCATGATGTACGCCGAGTGGACGGCCTGTGAGATCCCTTTCCCGGAAAACCGGGTCGCAATTCCAGCTGCGTCACTAACTCTGACGACATTGAGCTCGGGTACATACACCCGCGAAGGAGTTAGACTCGGTCCCTGTGGAATAATAGCAACATTCGTTTGTTCTCGTGAAGGAATAGGCCCGCCGTTTCGTTCACAGGCTTGTTTAAACGCCTCCATGTAATCAGTTGGAAGATCCCGCTGTGCCCACCCAATTCCGATGTTTGCCCGGTGTGGCGATTTCGGGAACACCCAGGTGTAGTCAACATAGTTCTCAAGGACCATCCGTGTGTTCGGGTATATGTCGGAAAAGTCGCCCTTCACGTCGGTATTGAGTGCGGTCATATATCCAGAGTACTCGTCGGTGATGCCGGTCACCTTGCTAGTGAGTGACGGCTACCCGGTCGCGTCGACGACCAAATCGTAGCGTACAATGAGCGATTTAAACTCCGATTTCGTAACTGGAGACCCCGAACGTACGGTTACCCCATCAGCCTCGAGGGTAGCCGCCCACCGACGCTCTACGACATTGTGGTCGGTTACATATCCATCCGCGGATGGAAATGCCCCGGTTCCCGCTAGCTCTCGATCTGGACTCGTCTCTGTATACACGTCCACCTCAAATTCGGGAACATTATTGACGAACCCATTCTCTGGCGTTTTCTCCAGCGGACTCATCGAGGCCGCTGTCATCGCCTCTCCACAGTTTACTCGCTTCAACTCGTACGACTGCCGTTCGAACAGGTCGACTGTGTATCCCAGGCAGTTCAACGCATGAGCAGCTGCTAACCCGCCCATTGCCCCACCGATGACAGCTGCTGATCGCCCCCGACAGTCGATCGCATGGGAGATACCCGAAAAGTGACCCGCCCCATCGAGAAACAAATCCGTGTCCCCCAGGTACCTCGATACCTGATTTAATCCGGTCGGGAAAATCTCACGAGACATCAGTCTGCACACCTTCATCATATGCGTGGCGTACTGGTTGACACTGCTTGCCAACGTGAGTTTATTTCTCCTCATTTCTACCACCTCGTTCGGAATTAGATTCACGTTCGCGTTCGTGTTCCGCATACCAGCGCGGTTCGGGCCACTGGATGCCGCCTTCACGGTAGATGTCGAACACGCCACGTTTGATGTCGTCTCGGATGATGTCTGCGGTCGTCTTGTCGACGCTTACGAAGTGACACAGGGGTAGCCCGGGTACGCGACCGCGTTCTCGAGGACGCCAATGACAAGACCAGTGGACGAGGCGCGAATCATCTCGATGTGTCCTTGAAATGGTCTAAAATCGTGAATAGCGGGTCACCGTCCTCGACGAGCGGGTATGGACCCCACTTCATCTCGACGAGACCACCGGTTTCGGCGCAGAGCCACATCTTTTTGCCGTCGCGGGCGACGACACGGGTCCAGCCGGACCAGGAAACTGGTCGGTCTGGTAGGACCTCGTGTTCGGCGAGGACGCTCGCGACGCAGTGGAGCGCCCGGTCAAGGTGCGCTGTCTGGAAGCGGTGGGCTCGCCTCATCTCGACAGTGACTGTCGGAATACCGTCCCGACAGGCCACGTTCCTGAGCGTCCCTTGTGCTCCCTCGCCGTCGAGGATGATACTAATGCCGAACGCCCGAGCGATACGTTCGACAGCTGGGTCACACATGTCGGCACGGACGTGGTACATGGTCGTCCGGTTGCGCGTCGACGTGTGGAAGTCGAGCCCGAGATCACATTTCGAGATGAACTCCTCGTAAATCGTGTTTGCGAGCCGATTTGTTGGCGTACTTCGGGAGTTGCCGGAAAACGACCGGTTGAAGTCTTCGTCGTAGATTGGGATATACCGTTGCTGGGCCAGAAACCCTGGGACGTTCAGTACGTGGAGGCAGACGAGCGTCCCGTGAAGATCGCTCGGTTCGTACTCGGCTGCGACCTCTTGGACGATCTTGACCCCGTTGAGTTCGTCGCCGTGAACCGCGGCGGTCAAGCAGACTGTCGGTCCCGCTTGCTCACCATTGACGACAGTGACTGGCAGTTCAATTACGTCGTCGTGAAACATGGTCGCAACGGCATACCGGAACTGAGACTTCTCACCGGGTGGAACTGTCCTACCCCCGACTTCGATCGAGTGGGATGAATCACTGGTCATGACTTCTCTCCATTCGTTCGGTCGGTCTGGTCCTGCCATGACGGTTCGAGGTGTCTTCGGCCGAGGAACCGCGGTACCGATTTTCGATACTCCTCGTAGGTGTCTCCGTACTGCACGCCGAGCCACGGTTCTTCGGCGAGTGGGGCGAGTAGAAACCAGACGATGCCGACGAGAGTGAGGACAGCTGTCATCCACGAGTCGGCGAGGATAGCGCCACCTCCGAGCATGGCGACAAATCCGACGTATTGCGGATTACGCTAGTACCAGTACGGGCCCTCGGTGTTCAGGTGCCCCTCGAGACCGCTACTTTCCCAAAGCCCGAAGCGCCACACGGCCAAAGTAGCCAATACATCTCCACCGAGCACCAGCGGGAAACTGATCCCCTGGACGAGCGTCGGAGGTCGGTACCAGTTCCACCAGTCGAGATAGGCCACGCCGACCAGACCCCCGAAGTAGAGTAACCAGGCCGCCCAACCGATCCAGAACGTCCAGTCGCGCTCGCCGTGCGGCCAGAAGCGTCGCACCGGACTACGGATGCTGATGAGGAATCCAACGACCAGGGTAGCACCGGCTACCAGCCTCACGCTAAAAAGCAGTGCTTTTACTCCGGTCGTCGCGGTCACAGTCAATCACGCCCGTTCGGTTACAGCCATTACTGGTTACTGCTCGGGGGACTCGGAGCGAATGATACTGGCGACGTTGTCGAGTTGTGCCGAAACGTGAGCACTCTCGCCGGCCAAGTGGATCACCACGTCATCTAATGCGAGGATACCCACGAGCGCACCGTCGTCGACGACTGGAATTCGTCTGGCGTGGGCCTGGTCCATGTGGTGGAGTACGCGCGGCAGTTCATCGTCAGCGTTCACGACGACCGGATCGGCGGTCATCACGTCTTTGGCGGTGATCTCTGTAAGGTCTTTTTCCGTCTCGAAGAGGTTGACGTTTCCCTCTCCTGCGAGCAACTCGACGGTGAGATCACGGTCTGTGACGATACCGACCAGTTCATTGTCCTCAACGATGACGACGCTTCCGACGGAGCGCTCAAACATGGTTTCTGCGAGTTCTCTGACAGTCGCGTCCGGACCTGCAGAGACCACGTCCTCGCTGGCGAGTTTCTCGATCCGCATCGGGAGGTCGGTCCGTTTCGATCCCATGGCACAACGTTCGACCGCTGGAACGAAAAATGGTAGCACACTGCGTACAGTGGAGCCGTCTGTAACCGATGGAGGAGATTCTGCAATCGCTAGTCTGCCGGCCGCACCTGCCCCGGCGGGGATACGCCCGGGAGACCCGGGATCGAGAGGTCAGTCCGGCGGAGTAATTGCGCGTTGATCGCGACGATGACGGTACTTAGCGACATCAGGAGTGCACCGACGGCCGGCGAGAGGAGGATGCCGATGGGCGCGAGGACGCCCGCGGCCAGCGGGATGGCGAAGACGTTGTAGCCAGCGGCCCAGACGATGTTCTCCTGCATCTTTCGGTAACTCGCCTTGCTCAGTTTCACGAGGCGGACGACGTCCATGGGGTTGTTCTGAACGAGGATCACATCCGCCGACTGGACGGCGACGTCGGTCCCACTGCCAATGGCGATGCCGACGTCCGCCCGGGTCAGCGCCGGCGCGTCGTTGACGCCGTCGCCAACCATCGCAACGAGTTTGCCCTGGTCCTGGAGTTCCTGAACCTTTTCGTCCTTGTCCTCGGGAAGCACCTCGGCGAACACCGTGTCGATGCCCAGCTTGTCGGCCACCGCGTCGGCCACGTCCTGGGAATCGCCGGTCAGCATCGCCACTTCGATGCCGAGTTCGTGGAGCGCGTCGACGACCCGGTAACTCTCCTCGCGGATCACGTCCGCCATGGCGAAGGCGGCGATCAGTTCACCCTCACGAACGAGGTACACGACCGTTTGTGCGTTCTCACCGGCCTCTTGGGCAAAGGTCTGGAGCGTAGACGGAACGTCGCTGTCGAGATGATTCAGGAGGTTCGGACCGCCGACGTACACCTCGTCGTCGTCGACCATCGCCCGGACGCCCCGCCCCTTCATCGCTTCGAAGCCGTCCGCATCAGGTACGTCGATCCCCCGCTCGTCGGCCGCCTGCCGGATTGCCCGCGCGATCATATGCTCGGAGTCGCTCTCGACGGCGGCGGCCAGAGCTAAGGCTTCGTCCTCGTCGACACCGTCGACGGTCGCCGTCCCGACCACGCCGTGTTCGCCTTCGGTGAGCGTCCCGGTCTTGTCGAAGATGATCGCGTCAAGATTACGTGCCTCTTCCATGGCGATCCGGTCTCGGACGAGCATCCCGTTCCGAGCCGCAAGCGACGTGTTGATCGCGACGACGAGCGGGATCGCGAGTCCAAGTGCGTGGGGGCACGCGATGACGAGAACGGTCACGACACGCTCGATCACCGTTGCGTCGAACGAGACCGCGACAGTCCACGCAATCGCGGTCACGGCTGCCGCCGCAACGGCGACGTAGAACAGCCAGCCTGCCGCGCGGTCGGCCAGCACCTGGGTCTTGGACTTACTCTCCTGAGCCTCCTCGACGAGGCGCATGATGCCTGCGAGCGTCGTCTCGTCACCTGTTGCGTCGATTCGGACCCGGAGACTCCCGTCGCCGTTTACCGTGCCACCGATGACCTCGTCGCCGGGTTCCTTCGAGACGGGTCTGGATTCGCCGGTGATCATCGACTCGTTCACGTCAGAGTCACCCTCCTCGACGACGCCGTCGGCTGGGACACTTGCGCCAGGCCGAATGAGGACGAGATCGCCCTCCGACAGCTCGCTCACCGGTACCTCCTCGGTGTCACCACTTTCAGTGATCCGCTCCGCCGTGTCGGGCATGAGCTTCGCCAGCTCGTCGAGGGCACTCGAAGCACGACGGACAGATCGCATCTCGATCCAGTGGCCCAACAGCATGATGTCGATCAGCGTCACCAACTCCCAGAAGAAGGCAGACGTCGTCGGGAAGACGACGCTCGCGAGGCTGTAGACGAACGCGACGGTGATCGCCATCGAGATGAGCGTCATCATCCCGGGCGAGCGATCCTCTAGTTCCGGAGCGGCCATCCGGAGGAACGGGACGCCACCATAGACGAAGACGATCACCGCGAAGACGGGGTTTATCCACTCGCTGCCCGAGAATGCCGGCACTGTGAATCCGAGCCACCCCTGAAGGGTTTCGCTGTACAGAAGGACCGGGATCGAGAGAAGCGTCGAGACGAAGAAACGCCGACGGAACATCTGCTCGTGGCCCTCGTGCATTCCGCCATGGCCGTCGTGACCGTCTCCGTGACCGCCGGCCCCGTGCCCCATCTCGTGCTCAGTTCGCTCGTGGATCTCTTGTTTGGCTTCTTCGGCGTCTTCCCCTTCCTCCTCGAGTATTCCCTGTTCGACCCGGTCGACGTCCCGATCGTCAGCTATCTCGTTCGGTTCGTCACTCGCGCTAGGTTCGGAGTGATCGTGATGGGGGTGTTCGCCGTCGGCTGAGTGTTCGTGGTCGTCCATAGTTCATCGGTGTCTCTGAGAGTACGCGCCGGATAGTGATGGATGTAGGGGACAGAAAGTCAGGCGTGACTTGTGACTACAGCGCTTCAGGCGTATGCCGTGTATCCAGCATCTTCGACGGCCTGAACGAGTGCTGTGGTGTCAGCGTCACCATCGACGCTCGCCTGTTCGGACTCTCGATCGGCAGCCGCGTCGGTCACGCCGCTCACCTCTCGAAGCGCTTCTTCGACTGTCTGCTCACAGTGGCCACAGGTCATTCCCTCGACGGTGATGGTCGTTGACATACACGAATACATACGCTTCCCTTTCTTATTCGGATTTTCCCTTCGAACTAGTGGGTCGTAGACATCCCAAAGTTTGGAAAACAAGCGTATTCCGCCGGGAAGCTTTAGTCAATCGTCGCCGTTTGTACCACTAAGCGCGACCTCGACGAAACCGATCTCGAGATTCTCCAGCTCCTGATGCCGAACACTCGTCGTCCGTACAGTGACATCGTTGATGCCGTCGGTCTCTCGGCACCGGCGGTATCGGATCGTGTGGCGAGACTGCAGGAGATGGGCATCATCAACCGATTCACGCTTGACGTCGATCACTCACAACTTCGGAAGGGGATTCCTGTGTTGCTGACACTGGACGTCTCCTCTGACGGTCCAGATGTCGCATCACTCAAAGATGTCCTGCTCAACGAGGGAGCGGTCGAACACGTATTCACCACCGCTGAAGCCGATCTGGTCGTCTATGCGCGAGTCCCGGACAATGATGTTGCCAGTTGGCTCGACGACACCCTCAAAGACGGAGCGATCGCAGATTTTGGAGTGACGCTCCTAGCATGCGCTGATTGGTTGCCTGATCTGGGTGGGACGGAGTTCGCGCTCACCTGTGCCCAGTGCGGGAATACGGTCAATACCGAGGGGACAGCGACCCGCATCGATGAGGAGTTGTACCAGTTCTGTTGTCCATCGTGTGAATCCCGATTCGAGGAGAAATACGAGCAGCTTCAGCTGGGAGCCGATTGATTAGGGAGGTCTGCTAGATTGCTTTGGATTCAAAATGCCACAGTCTCATTTACCGAACACCTGAAAGGGCAAACCGATTGAACGAGGGGTCCATATGAGTATGTAATGAGTCAGCGCCGAAGCCAAATTAACATCCAGGGGATGAGTTGCGCGAACTGCTCGCAAACCATCACCGACGCCGTCGAGTCCGTAGATGGCGTCTCGGACGTGAACATCAATTTCGCGACCGACGAGGGGAATAGAGTACGACCCGGAAGAAACGTCGCTCGCCCGGATCTTCGACGCCATCGAGGACGCCGGATACACGCCGGTCACGGATTCAGTGACGGTCGACATCACGGACATGTCGTGTGCGAACTGCTCAGAGACAGTGCAGGACGCACTTGAGCAGACGCCCGGCGTCGTCACAGCGGACGTGAACTTCGCGACCGACGAGGCACAGGTCACGTACAACCCAGCTGAAGCGAGTCTCACGGACTTCTACGACGCCATCGAGGACGCCGGCTACTCACCCGTCCGCGAGGACGCTGAGACTGAGGACGAGTCGGGTGGTGACGCCCGGGAGGCCGCCCGGCAAGAGGAGATCAGGCGACAGTTGCGGCTGACGCTGTTCGGCGCGGCGCTCGCGGCCCCGATGCTGTTCTTCCTCGCCGAGAAGTTCCTGCTCGGCGGTGGCGTCCTTCCGGAGACGATTCTCGGGATCGAATTCGGCTGGGCAGAGTTCCTGCTGGCGACGCCCGTCCAATTAGTGCTCGGCTGGCCGTTCTACAAGAACTCCTACAAGGCGCTCGTCAAGAACGGCCGCGCCAACATGGACGTCCTGATCGCACTGGGCTCGACCACCGCGTACGTCTACTCCGTGGCGGTCCTGCTCGATGTCATTGCCGGCGGCCTGTACTTCGACACGGCAGCGCTCATCCTCGTGTTCATCACGCTCGGTAACTATCTGGAGGCTCGCTCGAAGGGGCAGGCCGGCGAAGCGCTCCGCAAACTGCTGGAGATGGAGGCCGAGACGGCCACCATCGTCAACGAAGAGGGTAACGAAGAAGAGATTCCTCTCGAAGACGTTGAGGTCGGCGACCGGATGAAGGTCCGTCCGGGCGAACAGATCCCGACCGACGGCGTCGTCGTCGACGGGCAATCCGCAGTGGATGAGTCGATGGTGACTGGCGAGTCCGTCCCCGTCGAGAAGAGCGAGGGCGACGAGGTGGTCGGCTCGACCATCAACGAGAACGGCGTGCCCGTCGTGGAAGCGACGAAGGTCGGGAAGGACACCGCCCTCCAGCAGATCGTTCAGACGGTGAAGGAAGCGCAGTCGCGCCAGCCCGACATTCAGAACCTCGCCGACCGCATCTCGGCGTACTTTGTGCCGGCGGTCATCGCGAACGCCGTCCTCTGGGGCCTCGTCTGGTACCTGTTCCCCGAAGCCCTCGCTGGGTTCGTCGAGTGGCTCCCGCTGTGGGGCCTCGTTGCAGGCGGCCCCGTCGCGGCCGGTGGCGTGTCGGTCTTCGAATTCGCGGTGATCGTCTTCGCGTCGGCCGTGTTGATCGCCTGTCCCTGCGCACTGGGACTGGCGACCCCAGCCGCGACAATGGTTGGGACGACCATCGGCGCACAGAACGGTGTCCTGTTCAAAGGTGGTGACATCCTCGAGCGAGCGAAGGACGTCGACACTGTCGTCTTCGACAAGACAGGGACGCTCACGAAAGGCGAGATGGAGCTGGCTGACGTGGTCGTTTTCGACGGCAACGGACAACCCGTGGCAGACGGCGGTGAACCCGCTGCCGATGGGGGCCAGCTGACCGCACAGGAGCGCCTCAGCGAGGACGACGTACTGCGGCTGGCAGCCACCGCCGAGAGTGGGAGCGAACACCCGCTCGCTCGGGCCATCGTCGACGGGGCCGAAGACCGCGGAATCAACGTGACCGACCCAGATAGCTTCGAGAACATCCTTGGACACGGCATCAAAGCGACCGTCGGTGACAGTGAAGTGCTGGTCGGGAATCGAAAGCTACTCCGGGACAACGGGATCGAACCCTCGCCCGCTCAGGAGACGATGGAGCGCCTTGAGAACGAGGGGAAGACGGCGATGCTCGTAGCCTACGAGAGTGAACTCGTCGGTGTGGTCGCCGACGCCGATACGATCAAGGCGAGTGCGAAAGAGGCCCTGAGCCAACTACAGGAGCGCGGTGTCGAAGTGATGATGATCACGGGCGACAACGAGCGGACCGCCCGAGCAGTGGCCGAGCAGGTCGGCATCGACTCCGAGAACGTCCGCGCGGAGGTCCTCCCCGAGGACAAGTCCGACGCCGTCGAGGCCATTCAGGACGAGGGGCGCAAGGCGATGATGGTCGGTGACGGCGTCAACGACGCCCCCGCGCTCGCCGTCGCGTACGTCGGGACTGCTATCGGGAGCGGGACGGACGTCGCCATCGAGGCGGCGGACGTGACGCTGATGCGTGACGACCCGCTCGACGTGGTGAAAGCCATCCGCATCTCGGACGCGACGCTCGCGAAGATCAAACAGAACCTCGTCTGGGCGCTCGGCTACAACACCGCGATGATCCCGCTCGCGTCGCTCGGGCTGCTCCAGCCCGTGCTCGCTGCCGGCGCGATGGCGTTCTCGTCGGTGTCGGTTCTGTCGAACAGCCTGCTGTTCCGCCGGTACACTCCTGACCACGACTACGAGCTGCTCGGCCGACTCCGCTAATCAACCAACTCAGTGCCATCATGTCCACCGCATCCCGTCAAATGGTTCTGACGTATCTCGTCAAGTCAGTCAGTGCCGAGCCCACGCTTCCCCGGCCTGGTGAAATTACCAGCAATCTTGGCGACTCACCCAAGGCTTACGCACAGCACCCCGATCGACTCCAAGAGGACATCGTCGGCGTGTCACTCGAACACTGTGGCCGATCAGAGAACACGACGCTGCGTGTCGAGGCGATCGACTCATGAATGCGACCAGTACGATAACGCGGCAATACGGTGCGGCGATCGCGCTCGTCCCCGGCCTGTACTCACTGATCTCCGTGACGGGTGGGACTGGGATGATGGGTTCGAACAGCGGCCTCCTCATGACGATTCTCGGCATCGTCGTCGTGATTCACGGCGTCGTCCTGCTGACGCCCTACGCTAGCCGTCTCGGAAACGCGAGTAGGCCGCTGATGATCGGCTACTCGCTGGTGATGTTGCTCAATCAGGCTCTCATCAGGACGACTGGAAGCGTGAACTGGGGGATGAGTGGAGGCATGGGTCCCGGTACGGGCGGCGGGATGGGATCCAGCATGATTTCTGGGATGGGTTGGGATCTCGGCATGGTCGCTCTCGCTATCCTGATGTTGATCAGTGGTGTCATAATGACGAGTCGGCGCGACACCGAAGCCGGAATGTGAAGAGAGAGTCAGCGGTCGAATGAGATGTGGTACCTCAACGTGTCACTCGGCTAAATTATACGCTATCAGCCGAGAAGGTATCGGGTCCATGGATACCGTTCGACCAGCGGAACGCCATCGACCTCGTACTGTTCAACGTACGCATCGAGGCCGAGGATGCGGCCGGCGCCGAACGCGGCGACAGAGAGGAACACGAGCATGTAGGCGAAATCACCGTTGATGTAGCCGTGGGCGATGTCCCAGTTCCCGAAAAAGAATAGGAGCATCATGAATGCACCCCAGAACGCGGCGAGGCGGGTGAGCAGGCCAACCAGCAACCCAAGGCCGATGAGGACCTCGCCCCATGGAACGGCGACGTTCACGAACGAGACGAACCATGGCGTGTTCCCCATCGCGACGAACAGGTCCGCGAGCGGACTGCCGGTGTTTGGAACGGCTCCCGTCAGATAGCCGGCTGCACTGAAACTCCCTGAGAGGACCTTGTCGAGGCCGCTCTGGAAAAATGCAAGCCCCATCATCAGCCTGAGCGCGAAGATGAACCAGACACTCAGCGTGTGCAATTTCCCGCTTGCCGTGAAGCCGCCGATGGTACTCTCCAGATGCACCTCTTGTGATGCCATACTTAGAGAGAATTCACAAGTAGCTACAAAAAGGTCATCCTGACGAGGAGTGCCGATTGATGGCGGACGCTGCCCTGAAATCGAGTAACCGATTTCAGAGAGCAGTTTCAGAGAATTCTCAGGTCAGAGTTGGTTGGCAGAGCGTCAGTGTTCGATCCGAATATCGTGCTGCGTTGTAATGAGCGTCCCATCCGGTTTCGATTGAAGGAACAACCGGTATCTTCCGGGGGTAGGAAACTGCGCGCCGAATTCGACTCGTCCGCTGTCGGGATTCGTCTCCTCGGGATGGACGTGCAGATAGGCGAGATCGCCTTCTCGGAGTGCAACAAGATGGCCGAGCGCGCCAAGGTACGGATCCAGACGCGACACGTCCTCTCCGTCACGCCTGATTTCGAACGCTAACTCAGCCGACTCACCGGCGAGAATCTCGTCAGTATGGAGGTCAACGACGTATCCATCTGCTGTCGCACGCGGAGACGTGTTGGGGCGTGGAGCAACCTCTATCTCCCCTGAAGCAAAGAGGTCGAATCCAAGCGTCATCGGCCGACTGTCGACGACCAAGTCGATGAACGCTCGGTAGATACCGGGATTAGGGAGTGTGAACGCTTCGACACGCCAGGTTCCATCGGCGTCAAGCGTCGGATGGAGATGCTGGAATCGAGTTAGGTCTCTACGGACGACGATCAGGTGACCACGCTGTCCGTGAGCCTCGTCGAACTCGGTCACTACACTGCCATCCGACGTGACGACCTGGAAGCTCCAGTCGAGCGGGTCACCGGGAGTGAAGTGCGTGTCTGTCGGGACGAAGCGGAGTCCATCTGCGTCGACCGAGAGTCCGCCTAGTGTAGCGTGTCCACCAGGCCCGTATCCCTTGGGAGGACTGTGGCTCCCGTGTTCGGAGTGATTCTCCATAGAGTAGACATGGTCCGTTTCGGATTTACCGGTTGCTCTGATCTGGTATTGCGAATCGACTTCTCTGTTGATTCGTGGATCGGCCTCCGGTTCACAATCGAAAGGTCGACCCGTTAGTAGCGCTCACGACGTCGGCGTGGCAGCCTTGATTTCGAGTCGGTCTTTGAAGAAGACGAGTTCCTTGTTGGTGTGGTCGTAGAGCTTCGCTTTCCCGTTGAGGACGGTCGTGAACAACCACTTTAGGAAACGACCACGACGGTTGTTCGGGAAATCCATCCAGACGGCGTGTGACATCCGGGTTCCATCCTCGGTCTCTTCGAGTCGAATGGTGCCGCCCTCGGGGATCCGAACGGTGACGTGGCCGCGAAGGAGAGGATAGTACGCTGTCCCCGTCCAGACCGCCACGTTGGGATAATCGATGTAGGGGAACCGACCATGCAGATCGGCGTACATGCCGGCGACCTCTTCGCGCTGGTGGAAGGTTGCTCCTTCCCGCGGGCGGTTGTCGGGCGTGTCGTATTCGAGCCCATAGTGTTCCTCGGGATTCGACGCCGTCCAGTGGACGGGGTCAGTCACGTACTCCCAAATCTCAGAAGGGGTGGCATCGATGACGATTTCGGCTTTGTCGGTTACGTACATTGGATGGCCTCCAGCTCGTCTCCTATCGAGCGAAGACGTTGTACAGCCACGCGAAGAGGTACACGAGGACGAAGCTGATGACGGCCGCCTCGATCATGCCAGCAACGGTCCCGACGACCGTCGGTTCGAAAAACATATGCCACTGCTGCATCATCTCGACCGCACCCTCGTAGACGCCGATGGCTCCGAACACGCCGAGCAGGAGCATTACGACGGCAGACACGAGTGCCGCAGCTCCGGCGAGTGCCAGTGCGTCAAAATGCATCACGTCGGAGGTCGTTCCCATCTCGTACGGTTCTTGGTTGGTGGTAGCAGTACTCATGTGTAGAGATACATCCGACTGGTTCAATTGGTTTGCTGCTTAGAATCGAGCGTACACGCCGCATCGGCGATTTCGATCAAGAATACCGGATGGATAGAAGATACGGCGGCGATGTCGAGACGGGATTTCGAGACGAGTACTCGTGACATGACCGGACTATTCTACAGTAGGAACACTACTCTCCGGAAGAAGAGCAGTTACCGGCGTAGAAAACAACGATTGGAGTTGCTGATACGTTCGTAATGTCGGTATAGAGGCCCTCTGGCTTAGCATTCGTAAGAACAACTATCAAAACCGATGGCGGTAAAGATCTAGACATGCAAACTGCCCTCGTCGACGGCATCCTCGAGTCGTTGCGGATCGGCGTCGGCTTCCTCTGGACCGCCGCGTGGGCAATCGTCATGGGACTCGTCATCACGAGTCTCGTCCAGGTCTACGTTTCCAAGGAACGGATGGCCAAGGTCCTCGGAGAGGAAAATCTGAGTGGACTCACGAAGGCGACGGTATTCGGTGCTGCGAGTAGCGGCTGTAGCTTCGGGGCTGTCGCTATCGGGAAGGGCCTGTTCAAGATGGGGGCGCACGCAGTGAACGTCCTCGCGTTCATGTTCGCCTCGACGAACCTCATCGTCGAGCTCGGCCTGATGATTCTGATTCTCCTCGGATGGGAATTCCTCGTCGCCGAACTCCTCGGTGGCCTCATCCTCATCGCCGTAATGGCGCTGCTCGTCCACCTGACGCTCCCTGAGAATCTCTTCGATCAGGTTCGGCAAGAGCTGAACCACCACGATCAGGAGCACGGTATTACCGAGGATCCGACCTGCAGGATGGAGGGCAAAGACGAGTACTCGCTCGTGACCGACGGAGGCGAGACGCTGAAGTTCTGCTCGCCGGGTTGCAGGGAAACCTATCAGCAAGAGGCCGCCAGTAGCGGCGGGTGGCGCGACGAACTCCTGTCGTGGGGCGGGTGGTACAAGCTCGGCAACCAGTACCGCAAGGAGTGGTCGGTGCTCTGGTCCGACGTCATCGCGGGATTTCTCATCTCTGGATTCATCATCGTGTTCGTCCCACAGTGGGTCTGGAATACACTGTTCCTGCAGGGAGACGGGCTGCTGGTGACCGCCGAGAACGCGGTCATGGGCGTGACGATCGCCGTCATCAGCTTCGTGGGAAGCATCGGCAACGTCCCGTTTGCGGTCGCACTCTGGGGCGGCGGGGTCAGCTTCGCGGGGGTCATCACGTTCGTCTACGCCGATCTCATCACGATCCCTGTGTTGAACGTCTACAGGAAGTACTACGGGGTCTACGTGATGGCCTACATCCTCGCCGTATTCTTCGTGACAATGGCGTTTACCGGCTTTCTGATGGAACTCTTCTTCGACGCGCTAGGAATCGTCCCGAACCTCGCCGGCGGGGAGACGGCGAGCGAGCAGCGGTACTTCAAACTCGACTACACGTTCTACCTCAATCTGCTCGCGTTCGCACTCTCGGGATTTCTTTTTTACGTCTACCGGCAAGGACTTGGCGCACCTGGGGAGTATCGAGATCCGGTATGTGGGATGCGGACCGACACCGACCAGCCGCGTGCTGAACAAGCGCCTTCTATTCAGCACGACCGTCAGAAGCTATCATTGATATCGAATTACACCTCATCCTAAAACTAACAGAGCAGGTGATGTGGGTTTACGAAGCTCTCCTGCCCAAGATGCATCCATACTTGACTAACCCACACCTCCCCCTCCAACTCAATGTGGGTTAGGAGAGAAACATCCCATATCACCCTCACTCGACGTAACAACAGTTTCTCGACCTCCCAGCCGACCAACAGAGACTCAAGACTCATCCTCCCGCCGATCACTCACCCACACCACACACTGCTGACGATTATATCCGTTGCTGGTGTACCTTCTCAGTGATGACCCTCTTTGACCTCAGTGGCTTCCAGCGAGACCTCTTGATCGTCATCGCCGGCCACGACCAGCCCTCAGGCCAACAGATCAAAACAGACCTCGAAGACGCCTGCACCGAGGAAACCAACCACGGCCGATTGTACCCCAACCTCGGCATCCTCGTCGGCAGGGGCTACGTCGAGAAGGGGCTGATTGACCGGCTTTTCTGACTATTTCTAAAATTAGATAAGGAAGAATGCTCACTCCAGTGCTCGGACATTCGATGCACCACACGCGTCGCAAGCAGCGGCCTGAATGTCGGCTTCTGGCGAGTCGAACGTTGCCTGGCAGACGTTGCATTGATACTGGTACATCTCTGGATCTTTACTGCCCGTTACCCACTTCTTTAGCCGCTCTGTGAGTGTCATGCTATCGTTCCCCATGATTTGGCTACTGCAATGAACTGTATGAATCTTTCGCGGCGTCACAGACAGAGGCCTGAGAAATCAGTCAGAGATCTGAATTTGTAAGACTATTTCTCTGGACCGCCTCTCTTAGTCATATTCAGACCGTCAAGTGATGCGGCCGGACGTATTTAACACCATGAGTGAATTCCTCATCACACCATGCTGTGAGTACGACCCAACATCGAACGCATGATCCCGGACTCCTCTCATGAGAGAGTTACCTTCAGAGGCTGACGAAACGGCCTGGCGTGGGTGGTGAGAACTCAGTCTGTCCATCATCACGAAACGGCCTCGCCGTTTCGACTCCTCTATCATTCAGAGCGAGAAAAATGTCAGCTATTTTCCTCGATTTCGGTTTCGGTCTCTACCTGTCTGTTCTCTGTGCCATCCTTGATAGTGAGCTGTGCGTCTTCCAGTTTGTCTTGAGCATCGTGTAACTGGTTATGTTCTTCTTGTAACTTCTCAATTTCTCTGTTCAGTTGTTCGATTTCTTGTTTATGTCGTTCAACCTCTTCTCTTTTTTCTTGGATTCGGTCTTCGATCTCGGAGACACGGTTGACTGACTCTTCAAATACCTTCCCAATCGCATCGTATGCCTCAGCAAGGAACTGCTCCGAAGGGGGTGATTCGTCGAGCTCTTCTACAAGGTCATTAGACTCATCTCGTGTTGATTGTGGGGATTGAGAGTCTTTGTTCCAGAGCATGTGGTCTGTTAACGACCAGTAGTACAAAGTCCTAATGCCCTCCATCCCAGTACCGGTACTCTTTACAGGGAGAATCCTACTGTTTACCGCGGGTGCGAATCCAATAGGCACAGAGGATACACCGTCGGTAGCTGGCCGTAATTTACACGTTCAAGGGAGAGCGTGAAGGGACGGGTTTTACTATCTCTTCACTGGTGGTCATTGAGAGAAACGACCCGTCTCCCATGAATGCCTACAGTGTCTAGGATGGCGGTGACCGTCTTGTACGATCCCCACACGTTGTTGCTGCCGATTGGTTGTCCTCTAAAATCGCAGTTTGTATCGTACAGCGGTATGTTGTCCCGTCTTCATCAGGGAGCCGGACTGGCTTGTCGATTCCGAGCGGATCCACGACCAACTGCAGGTGCACGGCGAGCTGTGAGCGCTCACCGTCTTGTATGTGGCTAGTAAACCAGTCGTCAATCTTGGTATTATCCAGTGTGATGGAAATCGTCACATCTCGAGTCTCACCAGGCAGTATGAGCTGCTCATTGTTTGGCGATTCGAGGGTTAACACACCAGACTCCGACGAAAACAACCGCACATCATTCGCGTCTACATGGAACCGCAGCCCCATTGGTTCTACCACCAGTGGAACGGTATCACTGGGATTTCGAATCGTAAAGTGAAACAACACCGTCGTTTGGTTCCGATCAACGCGTCCCCAACTCGCATTCGCATTTTGCACGTCCGCACCAACTGTCACTGTGCGCTGGAAATTCCCAAAGCGTAGCTGTTGTGTCCGTGTGTGAGTTCCTTCGGTTCGATGTGCTGTCCGTGAGAGTGACTCACGAATTGGTTCCTGATTTTCAAACTGCGTGTGTGACGCGGATAAGCGGTCGTATGTCCAATTTTTGAACGGGGTAGTGATTCGAACCCTACCGTGCGCGTTTGCGTGGATGGTCTCGTTCGCTCGAAGATAGGTTACCCACCATGCCGAGAGCCGATCCGTTCGCAGGTATGTCGTTTGTGTCTGTGTCGTGTTTCCACGTGGAAGATCAACTCTCTCTCGACTTCCTTCTGCAAGGGTAACACTATTGAGTGTGAGAGAATAATTGAGTCGGAGCGCCTTGCCAGTAGAAAGGTCAATTGGATACGGGTTTTCGACCCAATATGCGGTATGAATTTCAGCGTGGTGCTCAGTGGTGTCTCCCCACTCCCCGATGTCCTCCACCCCCGCTGATGGATAGGCGACCGCCCCGGAACTCATAGCCGCATAGCCGATTACGGCGATCCCCAAGAGAAGTAGAATACCAATAAGCTGGCGTTTTATCGGTTTCATGGGCTACGCATAATCCTCAAGCTGGCGTCTTGTCACTACCATGTCTTCGTGAGTTCGGCTTTCCAATGGGCGGTACGTGTGGAGACGATTTTCTGTCGTCTTAGTTTCCCGATTTGGGTGAGTGCGCTCGGTTTTTCTGAGCTCCGCTGAAAGTCACTACTTCTTGTTTATTTGTATGAGATATAAACGCCACGGCTGACGGTCTGGCTCTCGGTTTGCCATGAGTAGTCCTGTCCTGGCTGCCGGGACCACAGGAATCTTGCGGATGCTCTCCATAGCGCTGAGCGCTTCAATGGTAGTACAAACGCCTCCTGCACAGACGATGCCCCTTCAGAATAATCTCTTTAACCCACAAACCATTCTATCGGACTTCATCATCCCTGCAGCGATATTCATCGTGACGCTCATCGGTGTCTACCTGCTAGGACGAACCATTCTCATTCCTCTTGTCAGCCGTGTTCTCGACCGCCAGGGACATGATCCCTCGGTCAAGAGCCTCGGTGAAAACATCGCAGGGATCGCAGTGTGGCTAATCGCGATCGCCGTCGCGTTCACCGTCGCAGGCTTTGGGAGTGTGATTGCTGCATTCGGTGTCTTTGCGGGCGCAATAGCGCTCGCGGTCGGCTTTGCAGCACAAGACATCCTCAGCAATTTTGTCGCGGGAATTTTCATCCTCAAGGACAAACCATTTCAAGTCGGTGACTGGGTCGAACAGGGTGACATCGTCGGCCGTGTCGAGGACATTGACCTCCGCGTAACACGGATTCGTACCTTCGACAACGAACGAATCACCGTTCCGAACTCTGAACTTGCAAACAACCCCCTCACGAATCCCGTTGCGTACGACACACTCCGCCAGAAGTTCGTCTTCGGCATCGGCTACGAGGACGATATCGACCACGCCAAGGACGTCATTTTGGAAGAGGCCGAGAAGATCGATGGCATTCGCTCCGATCCGCCGACCTCAATCCGTGTGACTGAACTCGCAGACTCTTACGTTGGGTTACAATCCCGCTTTTGGATTGGTGAGCCGAGTCGGAGCGATCTCGTGCGCGTGCAGTCGGACTTCGTCCAAGCAGTGAAAGAGCGATTTGATGCTGAGGGCATCGATATGCCCTATCCCTACCGGCAGCTCACCGGTGACTTGACACTCCGTACTGGTGACGAGCCGTTGAGCACTGCACTTCAAGATGGCGGGTCTGGGCTGGAAGAACAGGGAGATAGGTAAGGGCGGCGGTCTTTCTCACAACGAGTTTTGGCGGTCAGTCACTTCTTTGGTTTCCAATCGATCTTCAGAGAGATCGATTCACGCTTTCCTCGTAGACGCGCCGATCGTTCTTGAACGGTGATTTCGTAGTTGAGCTTCTTTCGAGGAGAAAGCGTTACGTCCTTATTGTTGACAGTGACAGTGGCTTCGTCTTTTTTGTGAAGCTCTTGAGCGAGCGCTTCGAGCCGTGTTGCAACTTCTTTTCGGGACAGTTTTTCTTTATGCTGGGTTTTCTCGGCCATGATCCTCCTCCGACTCTTATGATACTGTGACCTTCATTTTATCCAAAGATTGCTGAGACATCCGCAGAGAATTACTCCGTACGTACCTCTCTTGCTTGGTATCATCTGTGCTTGTAGATCATTGAGGGATACCTAGGGAAATTGACCAATACCGTCGAGAGACCGATCTCGCCTCACCTCGAGCATCACAGGGAATACTGGAAAATCCCTTTGTCAGAGTGAAAACTGAGCCCTCACAAGACAGCGAGCCTACGTAATCCGGACTTGCTTATCAACGTAGTAGATATAGCCGCGGCTGTGCAGAATAGTCAATAATGCCTCCGCAGATTTCTCGCCAAACTCGGACGCAACCACTGAGCGAGCTCGATCATAAGGGAGTTCACCACCTGCGTTCTCGACCGGAGACCGAAGCACTTCAAGCGCCTCTTCCGCCCGCGGCGGCAGTGGTGTTCGAGGATTCATCTACCGGAAGTTGCAGGACGAACGGTAAAAAGTCTCAGTCAGACGTGGCTCTCAGACCGTGTCTCTGAGGCGTCCAGAAGCATTGCATGCACGACCGTCCCATTTTCGTCGAGAGAAAGCGGTTTGCCTGCGATTCGATTACTGAGCGTATGCCGACCGCATGGACGTACTGAACGCACGTGACGAAGGCTGATCCGACAAATCACACCCCAACAGTGACACCTACCAAGACTCATTGACATGGGCACGGACGCGATCATCATCGACGGCACAACAGCCGTCACTGAGCGGCGTGTCCACTCGCTGCTCGACGACCTCTCTCTCTCCGAGATGGAAATTCCCGTCTCCATCGAACCAACCTACCGCCCTACCGAGCTCCCAGACGATCAATTACGATGAAGTGTCTACTGCGACGGTCGATCGTCTCGAAGAGGGGGACGCTGTCGTGCTCGTCGAAGTGGACGACGAGATCGCTAACGAAATCCTACTTGATGAAGAGCAGCTTCCGGCGGACACCGAGGAAAGCGATGTCCTTGAAGTGGTTATTGCGGACGGAAAGGAAGTTGATCTTGAGTCTGGTCCGGAAACGACCGCCCAGTGTGAGCAAGCCATTCGGGAGCGGTGTGATCGCCTCTTCAGAAGGCCCGACGACTCACAGGAGTAGACTCGCTTCGAAATGGTGCGGGAGGTCGTTTCCCCCGATTCCCCCGGCACACGTTGACACACCAAACTCCTCTGGGGCCGAACCCCGTGTGGGGATCATTCTCACCATACATATATTATTCTCTCAAAATAGGATGAAAGTAAGATTTCGAGAGAGTTTAATATAGTGGACGATATCGTGAAGATGAACGTGCTCAGAGGCACCTCGAGGACGTTCACGGTTTGACACACCACCATCTCCCCCTTTTGATTGTACTCTCACTAGGTCTCTGTCATCGCGAAGTACTGCAAGGAAGACTCCGTAAGTTAGCCCCCCGAGAAGCTCCAACCCGCCGTTAAACTGGTATTCTAATCCCCTGACTGTAGTGGAGTCGTGACGTCCTCCCGCGCCTAAAGGCACGGTTCTCCCACGCTCACCAACGGGCGGTTCGTTGGGATGGTTACGGTTTCCGGTCCGACGAACCGGTGGAGGTGCCACGCCTCCGTTACTCCTCTCCTGGACAGGACTCGGAGTTACTTAGGTATTTTCTGTCGGTCCGTGTCCCACGGGCTTACGTTTTGATGAGGCAAACACCGAGTCAACTGCCAGTTTGTGGGGCGTCGAGATGTGACGGGGAAACCGGCACGTCGACATGTGAGTAGACGCCCGTGGGGACCTCACTCTGCCGATTCGGGCGTTTGACCGGATGAAGACGGCGATTCATCCACGCCGTGAACGGCGTGGGATTCTCGCCTGGAATTCCTGTAACCTGGTCTAGCTTCTTCTCTGCGCTATGACTGCATAGACAGAGAGCGCCAAGAGCAACCCAAAGACGACTCGTATCCAGGCGGTAACCGACAGAGCCGCAAACGCGCCGATTTCGAAGTACGAACCAATGATACTCACGAGTCCGCCACCACTCACCAGTGTATACACTCGCGGGGGAACTGCCTCAATTGCTGATCGATCGTCGCCTTGCTCTCGTTTGACCACTTCGTCAGCAAGCTCGGCCACGTGAAGCTCGCCGTCGTTGGCAGCGAGTGCCTCAACTATCGCTCTTGAGCGCTCGTCGGCCAACACCTCCGAGAGTGTCTCTGTTTGTGCCTCCGCTACGTGCTCTGATTCATCGACCGAATCTCGGTGATCAGCCACGGTAGTCCGCCTGCTCGTTCGATTCTCTGCCCCGAAGTAATCGGCCGAAATATGCCTGTGCTCGGGCTTGGGAATCCGAAGTGTGTCCTTTTGGATATCCATAGGGTGCCTCTCTGCGTATATGTGAGCCTCGCTCTGGTGTAGCAATTGCCCCAACCAAACAACCGCTGATATTGGGCTCAATCCAACCCAGCAGTCCTTTACTGGGATAACGTTCAGAGCGTCTCTCTTCACACACTTCAAAGTATCGGCTTACTCCGTCCAGTACCTGGACGTGCAGTTTCCCCTCACATCGTTCAACAGACAGTTGCTTTCGGTGTACTCCAACTTCGGAGCTCTGATCACATTTGGCTCTCGTCTGTGAACCTGCTAGTCGTCTCGGTTCTCATCCCTTGAGTCAGTCAGAGATTCTAAGAGGGTTACAGCATCTTCAAATCGGGGTCCTGGCTGGATACTATCGGTCTCTTGATCCCACTCGATGATCCCTGCGGCATCAAGTTGTGGAAGATCGACCGAGGAGAGTTCCTTTACTACGCTCTTGGACGGTGGGACCTCCTCGGAGGTTCCCTCATCGCTACCTCGTGGATAAGGGAGTGAATCCACAAAGCGAGTCAGACATCGGAATGGAAGACGATAGACTGTGTCGGTATCGCTCGGTGTTTCTTCGGACTGTCCATCAGTATCTCGGGTGGTCATGAGCGGGGATTGTATTCGATTGGTGAACGGGGGTAGTGTCGTTGAGACAACGACACCGAACTGCTCTTCACCGTCTCGTTTTCATGAGTGTACAGGCAAGTACCTTTAGTGCGATATATAGGACCTTTGTATGTGATTCTTTCAGATGGAACTAAAGGCTTGCGCTGACTGACCCACCTATGAGACTGAGGGACGGACTTCCACAGCGATACTCACTACAGCATGCCAAAATGCTGGTGCCATGTTAAACCCTCAAGCCACTCCGCTGAACCCTTCGACGTTGACGGGGTGCATCTCAACGACGAGTCTCGGTGTCTATGGTGCAGTACCGAGGCGCAATCGTTTGAGGAGTGGCTTACCACAGCCTCAGAAATATTCGCCTGGGTCCATCCGACGTTCCGCGATCTCTCAGCCTAAGTTTTCATAGACTCTCTCTGGGTGACTCACAGGTCGTTCACATCGGTGGCCGCCACACCTATGCCACTCTATGACATAGGACTACGTTGGGAGCCACCAGGCCTGAGTTTCCCGTGCCGTGAAGGGCGTGGTGGTTCCCTCGTCGCATTGGACACACGAGGCCAGTAGCAGCATGACCGGGCTGTCATGAGCGTAGCCACGGAAATTGTGCCACTGGCCTCACACTTGATGATTGTCTCATCGGTAACATCGTCTCCTTGTCGGGGAGCTCCTAGAGAACCAAGCACCCGCTTTCTACGCGCGTCACACCCCAGTCGGGCTTCGTCTCCGAGCGACAATTGCAGAGACAGAGAGCGTCAGCAAGAGTCCAAAGATCACGCCTGCTCACGTACTGACTGAGAGTCGCAAAGACGCCGATACTGAAATACGAGCCAAGAATGCTCACAACACCTCCTCCGCTCACAAGCGTATACACCCACGCCGGAACCACGTCAGCTGGGCCCCACTGATGGCCAGTCTGCTCTCGTTTGATCACCTCATCAGTGAGCTTAGAGAGGCCCAGCTCTAGTTCAAGAATGGGAGGCACCAGAAGCGAGAAATTCCTGGTAGCAGAGTCCCTCACGGGCATGTGTCGAAATTTGATAGAAAACGTATTCTTCCCAAGTACGAGCCCCTCGAAGAAGGGCTTGTATTCCCAGCCTTTGTACCTAATGAAAATAATCCCGTAGAGACCACTATCATGACGAGGCCAATCAAGTACCAGTGCGTCGATTGTGACTGGTCTGTCCGGAGAGACGGTCGGTCTCCAGAGGAATTTTCGAAGCGCGCCATTCAGCACTTCGTTGAGACAGGACACGCTGTCATTGGCGTGTGGCCGGAGGAAACCGACCCGCCTCCTAGCCAGATTGACCCAAAATCGCCGCTATGAGCTATGGAGAGGCAACGCTCACCTTATAGGTCTCTCTTCGTCGGAACAAACTGGTTGCACGCGAGTAAAGATTGACCCCGACGAATCACTTCCTGGCGGTGACACCTACGCAGCGCTCGTTGACACGGGCACAGACGCACTCATCATCGGCGGCACAACAACCGTCACTGAACACCACGTCCAGTCGCTTCTTGACGATCTCTCTCCCTCTGACTTGGAGCTCCCCGTCTACATTGAACCAACATACCGTCCTACCGAGCTTCCGGACGACCGCTTCACGGGCTATCTAATCCCACTCGTGCTGAATGCAGGCGATGTGACGTGGCTTACGGGCGCGCACACAACCTGGGTTCGGACGATAGAATCTATCGACTGGGAGCACACCCACATCGAAGCGTACATCGTGCTCAATCCAGCATCTGCCGTTGCCACCGTGACGCAAGCAACGTGCGATCTCACTACCGCAGAGATTGCCGCTTACGCACAGGTCGCCGAGCAACTCCTCGGCCAGGACATCATCTACCTCGAGTACTCTGGAACCCTCGGTGATCCGGCCCTCGTCGTTACAGTACAAGAAGCACTCTCTTCGGCAACGCTCTTCTATGGAGGTGGGATCGACGAGTACGACTCGGCGTACGAGATGGCAACGGTCGCTGACACGGTCGTTGTCGGCGATCTCGTCCACGAACACGGTGTCGCAGCCCTCGAAGAGACGGTACGTGGAGCACACGACGCCAAACAGCACGCGACGTCTGTCCAACTATCACAACCTTCCCGACCGCGACCTAGAGTCGGTTCTCAACACGTAGCTCACCAAACGGGTGAGCGACTATTGCTTACGTTGGCAAGTTCCTTGATCGTGAACGGTAACTCCTGGGCGTCAACGAGGTGTCGGAAGACATCGTCGGCTGTATCGAGTCCGAATATCTTCGCGTCGCCGGGGTTCGCTTCGAAAGAGACGTTTATACCTTGTTTCGTCTCGTCGGACACTGTCCGATTCTGTGCATCGAGGTATAACTACCAGGAGCCTCGACATCCACTAGCAGAAGCTCACGACCTTATACCAGCACGGTTCGCATAAAACTGGCACTCGAAGGTCGAAGACGGAGCATGAGTGCGCACCATGCCATGTGCTTATGAGGATTGCTCGTGTGGTCCCGTCCAGCACGATGAGTGAGACTCACACTGAGTCAGTGAACGCAGCTGAACGGTATCGCGAGCGAGTTCGCGACGATTGCCCACCGCTTGTCGAAGCGTATGACGAATTGCTCGACCGGAAGTGCGCGCCACGGTTTGCGGCGGCCGCTCTGTTCTATACCGCAGGGACGTATGGCCCACAAGAGTATCGAACGCTCGACACCGTCGCGACGGTGTTTGATACGTCGAAGGTGACGATTCGTAAATGGGAAGCTGAAATCATTGATCTGGCCATCGGGCTGTTGAAACAAGCTGGTTGCTATGAGCCAACGTCCTCGCGGTCACCAACGCATCGCTGACACTGACTTCTTCTATCCGATGACTATTCCGAAATTTACTTACTACCGAGGAGTGTGTCCATCAACGAGGCACATGACAGATGACCCCGTCACTCAGGGTTCTCCACAGGTAGTAATTTCCCATCGTCCATACGAACGACTCTCCGAGATGAACCATCCCGACCAAACCTGGGACGAGCTCATCACCGATCTTCTCGAAAGTGGCCCATCGACGGAGAACGCGTGTGGCGTGATCAATGGCCCATAACAGCGTGTTCCATCTCGATTTCTTGGAGTGAGCCAGAAGAATTAACTTAGATGCAGGTGATTCAATGAGTGGCCGTTGCAGACAACTCGTTCGCTCTCTGTTGCCCGGCAGAAGCGAACGTGCGAGCCTCCTGCTCGCTCCTGTGCCATCCATCCACAGTGTCAGAGTCGCCTGATGACCGTCTGCAACGGACCCTTTTACAGTGGAAGAGGAAAACCCGCGATCCTGATAGTGTTGGTGTTCACTGCGATGACAGGATCGCGAACCACGCTAAGTGAGGGCCGTTACTCGGGGAGTGTCCGTGGAGGGTCGATGAGTCAGAGGCACCCTGTCGCACGGAACAGGTGAGTGATACTCAGTGACTGGTATATGTTTTGTGGTGATCTAAGTTATCTAGTCAGAAGTCGTCCGATACAGTATGCCTTCGCTTCCACTTTCGTGTCGAGCAGTTCTGCTAGCCGCCTCTTCGAGTCTCCCAGTAGCTCTTGCAGGATGCCTTGTCTTCGGTCGGACTCGCTAACCCGATCTCCCCCGACTCGGAGGTGGCCAAGTCTTCACTGCTCACGAGAATCAACATACACATGAAGTTCGCATTGATCGAGACGACAAGCGTGTCTTCCATCGGGCATACCATCTCTCCCCATACGGAACAGAGAACTCCGGTGAACTTCTCACACGTTCATGGCCAGAAGACCCAGCGACGTTTGAATTTCGTGCGCGTCTCGACGACGGAGAGTGGCAGCAAGCGACTCTAGACAGTCCAGTGTCCGAAACCAATTGCGCGGAAGTGTATTTCTTCGTCGACCCGCAGGGTGAGTTGGTAATCGTAGTGAAAGAGGCGAAGCTTGAGCGCGGATACTATTGCCATCCCTAGCACTGGTGCTGGTTACGTTCAATACTTGGTATTTCATACGAGCCAAGGCGCTGGGGTGGAATTAGGCAGGTATCTTGGTTCCACTGAGTCATCTGACAAGAACCCAAAGAACCAGACCCTAGCACCGAGGTAGACGAAAAACGTGGTTGCCACAAAGACAGAGAACAGCAGAACTACCTAGACGGCTTCCATCGTCAGAATAGCTAAGCCGATAGCCACCATTGCCCCCGAGAGTGGACCGCCGCTTACCCTCCGGCCAGTAGAAGGCTGCTCAGAGAAGAAAACCACTGCAGTGGAGCCCAGTCCAATACTCTATAAATTCATATCGGGTACTACATCTTGGCATGACCGAATAAATTTCTCTCGACGAAACATCTATACTATTAGAATACACTGTCACCACCGGGCCTTGGCGGCCCAATCTAACCACACCCAGTTGCCACCGGGGGCTTGTCACCCCCACTTTCACCTACGCCATGTACAGTTTGCCTACTGTTCATTAGCTTCCTAGACAGGACGGTCCGTCCCGCTCAGCCGCTGCTCCCAAGCCACTCAGCACAGAGTACTTCATTACCATGGACAGAAAGAAGTCGCGTACACAACACCTAACCCCACAGAGAATCTGCCGGTTCCTAGAGGAACCCTCGCTCGTAGATTCGGGAACATCGTCCTCAGCGTGAAGATTGACAGAAAACATTTGGCCAGAACACCGGTTTCTGCTAACCCAGCAGCGCCGCACCCCCGCCACGATAATGAATCGTACAAATTCAACTATAATTACCATCAGTAGTAAATTGCCGTAATCTAGTCGGGACTGTCCGACCAGGTGATTTGGCGAACTTCAGGTTCTGTGACGTCACCTTGGTCCCGTCCGTTGTTGACTCAAGTGCGAGCGTCACTCCGTGAACTGTCTCTCGGTCGCAGTCATCGCACCAGGCGACAATTTCGTTCTGACTAAGATCGTCCTGACGCATTCTCTGACACACCCCTGTGAAGAGGAAACGTGTGATTCCTCTCCTACGACCCATAGCGGCCAACAAATTGACCGCTGTGGTTGTAAAAACAAACTATTGAAAAGTAGAAACTGACGCGAGCTTTTTACACATGCAAGAATACTTCGAAAAAGTGAAATCCGCGCTGCGCGGATCTCCGTAAGCGCTACTCTTCAGCTTCAATGTGGTCAGGAGAGTCATCAAACAGATCAGCGAGAACTGCTCCAGCTGCACGGCGCAAGCGTTCAGAAAACGCTTGGCTCGAAATCTCAAACTCATCTGCTAACTCTGCCTGCGTGACCTTACGAGGGACCTCAAAATATCCTCGCTCAACCGCTACTTTCAACGCCTGAAATTGATCCTCAGACAGGTCACCGAGAAACGGTTGCTCTTGGTCTTTCGGATTTGAACGGATTGTGTGAATGTGGAATGAGGCGTTCTGCTCTTGGAGGGTGTCGTGGATAGTTGAAAGGGCGGAGCGATCGAGGGCCCGGAACTTGAATTCCCACCCGTTCTGCGTAATTGTGCCACGAACAAGAAGCGTATCGTGATCGTAGAAGAGTGTTGAAAAGAGCTCTTTGAGTTCATTTTGCCGAAAGTTCACTCGATACAGCCGCTGCGAATTCTGAGTCGTGAGAAGAGTGAGGCCCGCAACCGTTGGATCTTCTTTGGCATCCGCTTCAAACTGTTCGAAGTCCGTCTCGTCGCCAGCAGCCCAGACGAGGAGTTTCGCGTCGGTCTCTCCAACGAACGGAAATTGTCCGGAATCGATAGTAAGAACGAGATTCGGAGTGTCTGAAAGTGCTTGGCGGAACAATGGCAGCTGCACAGTGAATGTGGCTGTGATCATGGATCTGGGGGAGCGTTGTAGACGCTGTGTTCTCTGCTACCGGTGAGCATTTTGATGCGTACATCCTACTGAAAGAGCCAGGATTTGAAAGCTGCTACTTGGCTGTACTGTCTGCGATACCAATACAATGTGACTAAGGAATTCATCGGTGTAGAACCGAGAGATCACGCTCTCTCGTTCCTTTTCCAGACAGGAGCTCTAGAAGGACCAGGTTGCTCTGAAGCCGAAGCTCATCATCCCTTACATTCAGTTAGGTGGGATTTTCAGGAAAAAGTCAATAGTAGCTAGCGGTGAATCATGTAACGTGTGTCCTTACTCTCTGGCCCAGAGCGCACGATCTCCGTTCATAATCGACAGTCGCCGGATGAGACGCTTCTCGCCCTGAAGTTTTCAACGACTCAGACGCCTATGAGCGGGAGTGTGCTTATTTTCTTTATGGTGGTAAGTTACTAAGGGGCCACCGAACTGATTCTAACAGGTATCGTTTTGTGGTGCAGGAGTGTATCATGAAGTACCTCGGGTATATAGCAGACTCATGGTCATTGTATCCGAGTGGCACCCGAAAATCGGACTTCGTTGACAGTCCGTAGTGATTAAATGAGTTCGCACGCCGAAAATAACGTCACGCCAGAATATAACGCGAAAACAGGCACCTATCAAATTCAGTATAATCCAACTGATGACATCACACTCAGTAGTTTGGTGGTGTTAGCCACCGCTGAAGTAATTGGGGCAGACTTAGAAACAGTGTGTCAGTCACCGCTTACTGGTTTTATCACGTCTGATGCCCTCAACGCACTCTTTGCAACACCTCCCGACACTGATAACGCGGCTGCACACGTCACATTTCAGTATCTCTCGTGTGACATCACGATCCAGGGCAATGGCCGTATCACGATCACTCCTCTTAAAAGTATTTAGTGAAGATAGGTAGGCTGTCACCTGGCTCAGCGCCTAGTTATCAGTGACCAGGCTTAGGTTGAGTTTATGATTATCTTGCTTCGATTATTCATATGATTACACATTATTCGGTTGTATTATGCCTATCACCAGCTCTTAATTGGAGTGTCCAACACGATTTTGGTTCTGGTTTCGGTTCATTAGTTAATCCAAATTTTGGGTTCTATGACACGTCTACAACCGTTCGTTATATCGAGTTCCAGTGCAAACGACTGCTAATCTATGACAGGGAATCGAGAGCAAGCCGACACGCACTCTGAGACACAGGAAGCCGAGAACGAGACTCAGATGGCCTTCCCCAACAAGGTGAGTGACACGTCGTTCTTTCAGCACCTCGTCACGCTTGTACCCAACGGTACGGTCGTCATCAATGAAGATGGAACTGTCGTGTTCGCCAACCCGACAATCACAAACGTTCTCGGTTATTCACCGAGCGAAGTCGTGGGAGAACCATTTGCAACGTTCATCGTCGATGATCATCAAACAAGAATACCGTCAGTCGATTACCGGTGGGACGAAGAGAGCACTGACCGGCTCAGCCTCCGAGCGCGGCATGCACACGGCCACGAGATTCAAATCAGTATTGACGTACATGAATTCACACAGGATAGTCACCGGCTCCTCGCTGGATTCATTCAAAATCAGCTACATCACGAGCCGTCTGAATGGCCGACCGAGCACTACGAGGTACTCGCCGAACTGGCCGGTGATGCGGTCTATCAGTTGGATACAGAGGGATACTTCGAAAGAGTTAATGAGTCTATTGTCGAACTAACCGGGTACTCACGTAACGAACTGATAGGTGAGCACGTATCGATGTTCCTCAACGAGAAGACGATCACCCAAGACAGAGACGTACTTACAGAGTTACGTGCGACTGGGGACGACCAGATCAAAACAACCGAGTTCGACCTCCAGACTGCCGAGGGTGAGGCAATACCGTGTGAAGTTCACATGGCTCTGGTAAAGTCGGACGGCGTGACTCAAGGGACGGTCGGTGTCGTTCGTAATGTTTCGAAGCGAAAGAAACGAGTCGAAGAGCTTCGGCAAGAACGTGGACTGATCAAACATGTTCTCGACACTAGTCCGATTGGCATCGGCGTCATTACCCCCGATGGGGACATTTCGCAGGTCAACGATCGTGCCGAAGAGCTGTTAGGTCTCACTATGGAGGAAATTAGCAATCAGACCTTTGACGTCTCTCAGCGATCACTCTATGATTCATCGGGTGAATCGGTTCCGCCCGAGAACTTGCTTCGTCGCGTGTTCGACGATGGGGAGCAAGTGCTCAACTCTGAGTTCACCCTTGAGCGCCCTGATGGCGATCGCGTTTGGGTGACCATCAGCATCGCCCCCATCGAGAGCTCAACGGAAGCCGGCGAAAAAGCGGTTGTCATCGCGACGGACATCTCCGACCGCAAGAAGCGCGAGCGCCGAATGCGCGAGAGTGAAGCTCGACTCCGCCAGATCGCCGAGAACATCAATAGTGCCATTTGGATGGCCGACGCCGATATGAGCGAGATACTATATATCAATCCTGCGTACGAAACCATCACGGGTCGATTGCGTGACTCGGTGTACGATAGTCTGTTTAATCACCTCGACGCTGTCCATCCACAGGACCGGCAACGAGTCGCGGACGCGATGAAACGGGCACCGCAGATGTCGCAGAACGAACTCGGAGGACGTCGATTCCAGGAAAAGTACCGCATCGTCCGGCCCGATGGCTCGATTCGGTGGGTCACCAGCTTCGCGTTTCCGCTGCTGAACGACGACGGCGACGTCTATCGATTTGTAGAAAATTCGAAACTGGTTAGTCCTACTTCCGCGGTTCACAATGAACGAGTAGCATGGAGTAAATCCAAACCGCTACAGTATAGCGGTTTTCATCACAATTAGAGATCTTGTCCAGGGATGGCGAGAAAGAATCGAACTGTGAAGCCCTTCGGGAGTGGTGGCGCTCATATCACCGTTCCGAAGCGGTGGATCGATGCCAAAGTGGAAGTCATCCGCGTTTCCGAACCAGATCCATCCGACGAGTAGGTCATGCGCTACAACTACAGGCATCGGCTCAGACCGCCCGCCGCTATCGAAGAGCGATTAGCGTGGAGGGTCGATACCTGTAGGCAGGTCTATCACCACTTCCTTCACCGACTGAGACAAGTGGAGACAGACCGTGTCTCGGGACGGGGCGCCCTGCGTCTTGCGAACGCCACAGGACGACCATGTTCTGAGGGAGGGACTTTCCCGTTTAAGGCCGTGAGAGAGGGTCCTAAAACCGAACCGGCATCCCGGGTTCTTGCTATGCAGAAAGCCGCGCCGTTTACGACGGGCAAGGTTGTCACTTTTGGCTCTCACACTGAACGCTTCGCCATTAAGGACCCCGCATGAACCGTCTCCATGTACCGCCTATAATTGTCGAAGAAAGCACCTCTTCTGTAGACATGTGAGCATCTAAGCTTGCACTAACACACCCTTCTTTGTTCAGCGGTAGCACACAGCTAGGTATCCGGATAGAATAAATGAATTTCATGCTTGGTATGAAAAGCGTTGATATAGTAGATTAGATCTTACCTGGATTAGATGTCTTGAGTATCCTGCCGTGTGAACTGGGTTATCTCATGTTCAATTTCCTCTTCACTCTCTACGGCATCATCTCCTTCCAGAGTACGGCCACTCGAAAGGACCCCTTTCCACTTGGGAGAATTACCCTTACGCGGATTACTCATTAGGTGCCTCATAGTCAAATTTCACTTATTCAGTGACTCATCCGATAATCTGGACTCTATTTCAGCGAACACTGGCTGAGTTGTCTCCTCGCGTAAGAAAGGTAGATACGGTCCGCTCGATCATGCACTTTCTGATCCGCGATGCGGAGAGATTTACCTAAGAGCGTCTCCTACGAACAAGGTCAGAGCCAGCGTCCATTTTGGATTGCCAATGGATTTTCAGTAAGTATTAACTGGTGAGGGACGAACAAACGGCCGTCCGTTGCACACGGGGAGCTCACTCTCTTGTTCCCGGCAAGAGAGGCGGTTCACTGAAGCTTGCAATCTGTCCATCCACAGTGTCAGCACTCTCTGATCACCCGTCTGCAGCGGGCTTTTACATGCTAAGTAATTCCCTCTTCGAGTACGAGACTTTCATTCCTGTTGCTGGTAACCTCTAATCTGTCAGGTGTGCGCCGGCCGTTTCGAATACTGTAAGTCGGTGGGTCGTGCTCTTCGTTAGCTTTAATTGGGGCGCTACGCCCCCTTCCTCAGCGAGCGCCGAAGGAGCGAGCAGGGAGGGCTGTCCGAATGATCGAGGGCCGTCTGTCACCCACCGAAGAGCATTTCTATTACCGTTAATTCCCTTAAAGCCCGTCAGTTGGATTTTACAGGAGGAGTGATTATAATATGTCCATCTCCCTGGATCATCACTTCACATGAAAGGTACTGGAATGTCACGTGTGCAGCGGTGTCGTTATCTGTAGGAGGCGTTGCAAAGAGTGCGTTGAGGGCTTCAGAGGTGATAAACCCGGCAAGCGGTATTTGACAGACTGTCTGGAGATCCGCCCCGATCACCTCGGCGGTGGCTAATACCACGAGACTACTCAGTGAGATGTTGTCAGCAGGGTCAAAGAACGTTTGATAGGTGTCTGTTGTCGTGTCGTACTCTAAATGGATGCCGCTCTGGGTATGTGAATTCATCTACTCTCCTTGGTTCCGTGATCCATCACAGGGCGCTCAGCGTCTCTTGAATATCCTGCGCTTCCTCCTGTCACTGCTTGTCTACTCAGCGTAATTCGCGGATACACTCTCATACTACAAAATGGCATCTGTTGGAACAACCCGCTCATTGCTTCATGACCCGCCCCCCTGCAGGGACAACCCACACTCTTCCTAGCCTGTTTTCCGCCACTAAGGCTCAGGATCTACGTATCTTTTCCGCTGCGCTCAGCGATTGGTTTATAGGGTTAATAGAGCTGATAACTCAAAACGGAAGCTTCTTCACTCTATCACTTTTTCTGACGAAAAGAGGTCTCCCCGCGATCGATCGAAGATACGGTGTGGCCTATGGCTCTTGTAGTATTATTCTTCAATCAGCTCAAGCTCGACGAAGTGATCGTCACCGTGGTTCTCCTCGTGGTCCATGCTTGCCTTGAGGGCAGACTTGA
The DNA here is from genome assembly GCF_002844195.1 of Halegenticoccus soli. Classification (GTDB taxonomy): domain Archaea; phylum Halobacteriota; class Halobacteria; order Halobacteriales; family Haloferacaceae; genus Halegenticoccus; species Halegenticoccus soli. The sequence continues at coordinate 399,355 of NZ_PEND01000003.1, read as the reverse complement.
CTCCCTCGACGGTCGGAGCATAGGAACAGCTAAGACAGGTCAATTGGTATGTTTTCAGTTCCGTCTGACCTGCTGATTCAGATGGTGACTCAATTTGCTCGTGTGACTCGGTCTGTGACTCCAGTTGGGAGTGTATACTCTTACCACCCATCTCAAATACGTCTATAAACTAAGCCCATATGAATTTACTGCTATGTATTTAGAATATTTAAACAACGTTTTTGAGTATCTGAGCTTAATCTAGATCTGGAGAGGATCTAGAAATATCCCACATTGATTATTTTACTGCAATCCACTCTTACTCCATCAGGCAGCAATGTACCCCATGAATTGCCTTGTTGAAGGCTATTCGCAGTCTTGGGTGTTGTTGAGCGGTTCGCTTGTCTTTGACGGTTTCAAACAAGTGAGCAGTAGATTTCCTAAATGGGAATCGAGAAGAGTTTAACTAGAGCGTTCTAATCCTTTGTTAGCTTGGAGAGGGTAGAGAAACAATCAGTGTCAGTCTAGACATACGTACTTCTGTCAGGCACGAAAGAATCGGGACTAACCCATATTCCCGGTATCATCGGTTGTTTCAGTCGTTAACGCATATCTCGAAGGAGTGAGGTATCTCAGTATCGCTAGTTTGTTCGTTCACAAGGATCCATGATGATAAGTGTTATTTCTGTATTCCACTAACGTAGAGATGAGATGGAACAGGAGATGGAAAAGCCGGTCACCGGAGAGCAGAGATGATTACGGTGCGAGGAACAGCTCGGGTCTCACTCTGTGAAAAACTCTTCAGACACGTTCCCGACTCCGAACTTCACCTTGCATCGAATCAATGTGTCATCGCTCATGCTCCGCTTCTCATGTGGGTATACACTGACGATCGTGAGCGATTTGAAACGGCGGCAATCAGTGACCCGAGTATTCGTGAGCTCACACCGCTCTCTGCAACCACTCACCCCCCTCTGTACACAGTTGACCTGAGAGGTGCTGATGCAGCACCGCTGTTCACGCTCCTTTGTTCTGAGTCAGCAACCCTGATTGTCAATCTAATGGTGACGGCAGAGGGGTGCGATTTCTGTCTGCGCCTGCCGAACAAAGAAACGGTTGCCAGGCTTCTCGACAGACTCGAAAAGCAGAATGTGGGAGTAACCATCCGGTCGTTGTCTAAAGGAGTAGCTCACCCACTCGCGAAGTTAGGATTGAGCGACGACCAATATGAGGCAGTGTTACTCGCGTCTGAGCGTGGCTACTTTGCGGTGCCACGCGAGACCGATCTGGAAGAGCTCGCAGCCAAACTCAATACCTCAAGCCAAACAGTCTCTGAGCGGCTCCGCCGAGCGCTCGAAACACTCCTTGATCGCCTTAGAAATGAACCACCGACGGACTAGGACCACAAGAGCCTGAGCAGCATCTTCCCTGAACAGGGATTTTGACGCGTTGCGTTCAGACTTTCTGACAATCTAACTACCACGATATTCGGCCTTGTATTCGAGCATCGTCGTGAAGCGGTCGAAGATCCATCCGTGGCGATCAAGGTTACCGTGGTCGCCTCAGTTACGGGCATCACCGTTTTCATCCTCACTGATCCAAGATCGCCGATGACAATTGTTCCGATACCTCGCTCGACGCACTCAATAACGATGTCCTTTGACAGTGTGTAAAAAGTACGTCCGGCGGGCGGTTCGCGTTTGATCAAGACGCTTCGTTCTTCAGGCGCATCAGATCCAACAGACTCTGATAGTGCACACTTAGCACTTCCTGTCGCGGGCACCAGGATTCGCTCGTGGAGGGTTCGAAACGGTCTATTTCTGTGCAACATAATAGGGTGTGACTTCCAAATACTTCCGGACATCGTCGTGTTCTACAATGAAATTAATCAACTCAAATCCCACCTTCTCAAGTTGTGCGCGTTGTCGAAGAGGATTAGAGAAATACGTGGTTGGTTCCCCTGTTCTGGTTTTCACAGGCCGATATCGGGTGAATGGATGCAAGAGATTTTCCTTGCAAAAGAGGTAATTTTTCACCCTGGTGTGATCGAGGAAGAGTGCAGGAAGCAGGTACCACTGGTTGTGAGAGCTGAACATGAAGATGCCATCTGGTTTGACTACTCTGTGTATCTCGGCTAATGCACGGTAACGCTGTGATTCGAGGGAGATATAGTCGAGACTATAATAGGAGAACAGAACATACTCGAACGTGTTTGAGTCAAGCTCGAGGCTTGTAGCGTCTCCAGTCCGAAAGTCGATCTGCGGAAAAAGAGCGGTGGCTGCATCGATCATCGGTTGGCTCGGATCTACTCCCGCCACATCAAATCCCCTGTCGTGGGGGACAGAAGTGACGTGTCCGGTGCCACAGCCAAGGTCAAGAGTTCTCGCCCCTAACTCCGTAAAGTAGCGCGTGATTGCCTTCTGTTCTTTTCGAAACAGCCCCCTCTTTCGCTCGTGTCGCGTAATCGTCTCCTACTGTCTCTGAAGCAAAATAACCGCCACCCTCTTCGTGTTCGTCGCCCTCAGATGTGTCGAAAAAATCATTGGTGGTCTGTGACACAGCCTACGTGATAGGTTCATTGGCCGAGTCTCTATTCTCCCGCGATCTATTCAACTTGCAGCCTGAGCAGAGCAGGTCGCCGGACACACCTGACCTGTGTATTCACCCGTACTGAAGAATCGACCGTTCCGGAAGCACGCCTTAATCTTCTCACAAAGAAACGGAGTGATTCAGCCTACAGGTCACCTCGAAGCTGGAATGAGGTATTTGACTTACTCTGTAGAGAGAGAAATTCCTACAATTGTGTACCAATCTTGAGTCAGAGAAGGGAGGAATTCGATGTGACGGTCCTCTTTACGTCGACCATGACAGTCATATAGGTAGCCAACTGACCCAGACACATGCTATCACCCGACAGGAAGAATGTGTACGGTGGCTCAGATGGCCACACCTATACAGAACAAGACCTCACTTCACGGATTGGAAAGGGCACATGGTTACTGTGCATGTGGAGCCCTGCAGAGGGATGGTATCTGGTCGGGACTAAGGTAGGGAAGCTACTATGGCTTGCTCCACTTACACAGAAGACTAGTCATCGAGAGGAAGAAATGCGAGTACAACCAAAAGTGTCACCAGACGTTGATCAGGAGTCCCTTGACGAGTTCTATCGATGATCTGCTCGTTTCGAGATCCATCCACAGACGAGGGTGAGTATACTCCTATCTCCTCTTACAGGATCTCACAACCCGGTGACTCCACTTTTTAGAGTATTCACGTGAAGAGATGTGAGAAGCTCTCTTCCACGTTGCGCTCCTCAATTCACGAGAACCCGACCTCCACTACCTCTGTAGGTAGCCGGTAGATTGACATAGAGTTAGCTTTCTTCCCACGTTGGGCATGGACGGGCAAAGAACACCACCACAGCTGGAGTTACGGACTACACCGAATGGGGAGACGGAGTCAGCGCCCGATTCAGTGAGTCACTCAGCGCTGAATTCGTACCGTCTGCAGTGTCTTGGCTGCGACTACACGATGATCGTTGACGGGATCAAGCCAGCACTCAAGATGAGCATCGATCACGAGGAGCAGCACGGTGACGATCATTTCGTCGAACTCGAACTAATTGACGAGTGAGCAAGAAAGGCCACCTGGTCAGAAGAGTCGATACAGTTGTTCGACGATCCATCTTTTTCGTCTCTTGTCTCCAGTCCACCGTGGAGCTGACGTCCGTCCGACGGTTCTTCTGGAACAAATAGATCAGGACCTTCCAGTGCATCGCCTCGAATCACTACGTCACCTACAGACGTTCTGGCGATCGAACTCTGAGTGGCGAGAGTGCTGCGAAGTGCGGGTTGTCTTTTGTTACTCAGTGCAGGAAGACATGAATGAACAGAGTTGCAGACGCGACGAGGGCTCAGATCGACCGTATGGTTTGTTTTCGTGGTGTTGAGCAGCCACTAACCGAGAAGAAGTTTGATTCTATAAATCTCTCTTGCTCACGCCGTTGCCGGCGAAGATATCGGAGACCCCCTTACGACACCGAATACCACTTCAGCGCCCGACTTCAACCGAACCGACTCGCCGACGTCCACTCTCAGACCGATCACGTCCCTAGACAGCGACACATCCAACGATGACGGCAACACAGCTGGCCCAACGGCAACACTCCAGCCAACCACTGCACCGTCATCATCACCAACGCCAGACATCGAATCCCCAACCCAAACCGCAACAGCAACATCAACTCCCACGTCCACACCGAGAGCTACACCCACACCGACTCCAACACCACCACAAAACGGAAACGGTGACAACGAAGAAGATGGAGATACCGACAATCAAGAAGGCGAAGAAGATTAATACCTTCCGCAGTAGTTCGTCTGTTGAGGCCCTGAGTCGGTCGTTGGTGGATGTATTAGCGTCGAACTGGCCAAGCTACCCGTCTGACAGACGGCCGACCAACATCGACGGTGGTGGACGTTTCTCACTGATCCACTCTGCGTGAGCATCTTCGATCGCAGTACCCAACTTGTTGCTCCCACTCTGTGCCAGATGAAGAAACATAGTGAGTCGTACCTGTTCACTGCTCTGTTTAAGTCCCCGCGTGCACGTAATTCAGTCCCCTGGTACCCCAGCCGTCGATTGGTGGCGGCGTGTGCGCAAGCGGACCAGCCCGAACCCTCCGGTAGCGAGGATGATGAACCCCGCCGCGGTAAAGAATGCGACGCTGGTTGAGACGTACTGTTTGATGATTCCAACGAGGAGCGGCCCCGAGATTTGGCCAATTTTCCACGAAATCGATCGCAATGACATACTGCTTGCGACCGAGTCAAACTGTTCACCCTCTTCGACGAACAGTGCCATACTCGCGGGAAGTCGAACACTGTCTGCGACCCCAAGCAGTCCATAGGCAGCGAATAGTGTAAAGAATGCACCACCGAGCGACAGTGTGCGGCCATACATCTCGACCGTTAGTGGGTCGATACTCTTCTCCAAGATGAATGACGCGGGGATGAGGGCGGTCCCAATTCCATAGAGGAGTGCGCCAACCGCGACGAACGTCGTTTTCCGACCGAGACGATCGGTGAGATCCCCAATGTAGCCCTGGAGGAGGCTCTTTGTGAGCTTCCCACCGGCGAGAATCCAGCCGATGGCGAAGGCCCCAATCCCGAACTCCGTATGTGCAAGAATCGGAAGAAACGTGATGACCGCCATCTTTCCGATGCTGAACGCAAGGCGGAACAGCACGAGCGCCTGCACCACCGGGCGAGCCAGAAGCGTACGGAACGTTTCGATGCTTGTCGCGTCCGCTGGGTCTGTCCGCCCTCCTGGATTGTCACGAAGGAACCAATACACTAGGACGAACGCACCAAGAGTGACAAGGCTCAAAACGAAGTACGTCAGCCGAAAGCCGTGCGCAAAGAGGAGATAGCCACCGGCAACGTCTCCTGCCAAGCTCGAAAAGGCAGCGACTTGATTGTAGGATCCGAGCCATCGACCACTCGCATCGTCAGGGCTAATTTTCCCAACAACCGTCGATCCTGTGATCCAGAGGATACTTGCGCCAACGCCTTGGAGGAAACGGACGAAAACAACGTGGACTGCATTCTGGACAAGAGCAAACCCACAAAAGACACAGACGTTGAGAACGAAGCCTGCAAGCAAGAACCGTTTCGCATTCCCTGTGTCGATTTTTCGTCCAAGGGGGAGAACGATGAGCAGTTGAGCAACTGCGAACGCTGTTCCAAATAGTCCTTCGATGGTTCCAGTTGTATGAAACCGTTCTGCGTAGAGCGCAAGCGCGATGAGAATCGTCGAATACGTTGGCTTCGAGCGAACGCAGTGCCCGCTAAGGCAGCGAATTCCCGGTCACGAAGAAGGGCAATAGAACTCATACAGGTAGACGCACTACGTCCACCTACTGGAGGAAGACGGTTAAACGAAGAGAAGACCCACGGCTTTGCCTACTGATACCAACTGCTCGTCGTACCAGAATGATTGGAGAATGATCTCACCACGAGCTCATTACGAACAGTCCTCTCTGTGACCACTGTAACCGATGGGGAGTCAAATGCAACCCATAATCCCGTTTGTCTGGGTCTCTTGCCCCGGCGTAGGGTGATAACTTTCATCCACTAACGGAAACTAGAACAATGCTGGCAAGGTGCCCTTCCAGAGTAAGAGGGATAACCACGTACTCACTCTGGAAAGATCTGGCGGTGAGTCGCCCGAATCTTTATTGTGAGGCTGTGCGAACCGGTGGGCCGCTATGGCAGACCTGATCGTCAACTCGGCTGTCAAAGACGCACTCGAAGGCCACAACGTCTCGGGCGAGTTCTACGATGCCCTCGACGAGCAAGTCCAAGAACTTCTCGACCACGCCAGTCGACGAGCAGAAGCGAATGGTCGGAAAACGGTCCAGCCACGCGATCTCTAACGAGGAGCAACGCGTCTCTACCCAGTGCCGTCTCTGATTCGTCATGTGAGCCACTGGAACCGTCAGCTCCCGCGCTTTCAGTAGATCCTCTTGTGGTCCGCACTAAGGAGATGAATGACCTGCTTTGTTGCTCCTAGTGAGCGATCTGGGGGACGGTGTCACGCTGCCAGTCAGCCCACTCACGGAGTGTGTCGAGTCCGTGATCAGTCACCGCATAGAAATTCGTCCGCCGGTCGAGCGTCCCCTTTTCGACGTACCCCTGCTGGACCAGCGTGTCTAAGTTCGGGTACAACCGGCCGTGGTTGATTTCTGTGCCATACACCGCTTCGAGGTTCTCTTTGACGTCTTGACCGGATGGCTCATCGAGGCCGGCGATCACGACGAGGAGGTCACGTTGGAATCCGCTGAGCTCGAACATTGAAATAGAAGATAGATCGATTGCACACATTGTTATTCACATATATCACGTTGTAACGTATCCCTACTCCTTCGATACACTTGTGATTGGACTGGTGTCCGCTCAAGGAGTGTCAACAGCATCAGTAGAGTGGGAGCACTGGCGCACCTGTTACGAATGAGTTTTCGTTCTTCTCAAGAGAAGGAGCCGTTATGATTCGTTCTGTGCGAGGTGAACGATCCACTGAGTAAACGCATCAGACGTGATTGGATCGATCTCCTCGGTGCCAACGAATGGTGAGAACATGTCCCCAGCCATCAGCACCGAGAAATCGAGGTCTTTCTTCGCTGGAAGGAGCAAGTATGTTCGCTGGCCATTATACGTGGTTTCTTCGCGGCGAATCAATCCCTTTGCTTCGAGACTGGTTGCTAGACGACTTCCTGTCCGGCTACTCACCTCAAGTTCCTTCCAAAACTCACTCTGGTAGAGCCCGCCTCGCTCGCGAATAAGTGCTAACGCACGCGTTTCACGAGCAGTGAGGGCAGTGTCCGCATTGTCCTCGACCGCTTCCTCTGGACGTTTGCTTTCTGTCTCCGCGGACGTTGTCGCGTGCCCGTTTGTCGGCTTCAGCAGGTAGGTCCGTTGGCCCTTCTTGGTTGTTTGTTTTCGTGAGAGGAGTCCTTTCTCTTCAAGAGTTGTCGCAAGGCGGCTGCCCGTGCGGCTCGACACGTTGAGCTCTTTCCACAACTGGCTTTGGAGGAGACCGCCTTCGGCAACAATCAGGTCGTACGCTTGCCGTTCGGTTGGAGAGAGATCCGCACTCGTGGTCATTCTTAGCGTAGGTCTCACTAGGTGTTCGCCACACAAGTTCTCATCGATGAGACGCTCCGCGCTGTAAGTGGGGAGATCCGTCCTGCACACGGTACATCTTGATTGACAGCCGGTTCTCAACTGGGGGTGAGGGCGTCCACGCTCCGCCGTCTTGTTAGCCGATCCGTGTTGCAAGTACCCAGAGATTTCCCTCCGGATCCTCTACGATTCCCCGTTGATCAGGATCATCCTCCTGCTGCAGTGGGTCCTGGACAGAGACACCACCAGCCTTGAGAGCACGCTGGTAGGTGGCGTCAACGTCCGGCACGTAGACATGGACCATTGATGTGAATGCTGAGACTGTGTCAGTGTCAGGTCCTTCACCGAGCATGATGACCGTGTCGTCGAGACGCACTTCGACGTGCATGATGGACCCGTTGGGGCGCTCGTATCGACGAAGGTCGGTTGTCTCGAACACGGCCGAGAGAAAGTCGATGACGCGCTGGGCATCCTCGACCACCACGTAGGGAGAGACGCTCGTATATCCCTCCGGTTTGAAATGATCGCTCATCGTGAGTTCCTCGGCACCGCTGTATGAGAGCTGAGACCAAATCACTAGCGACAAACGACTAGGAAGATACGGGTGAACCACGTTCTCAGGTATTACATAGTAAATTCAGTCTACTGAGTGCCTCTTGAGGATTCAACCAGCGTAGCTGCGGCAGAAGGCAGTGAGAGGCGAAGTTAGTGAGTGTGCTGGCCGAGCACGTCCGCGTTCTGTGCCTCGTCGTAACGCTGAGCCACATCGTCCCAGTTAACAACATCCCAGAAATTGTCGACGTACTCTCCACGGCCGTTCTCGTATTGGAGGTAGTACGCGTGCTCCCACACGTCGAGTACGAGCAGTGGCGTCACGCCCTGCGGCGTCTGATTTTGGTGATTTTCGGCCATCGTGACGAGCGGTTTGTCAGCAACATGGTCGTAGACAAGGAACCCCCAGCCGGAGCCCTCGACCCCCTTCGCGGCCGCTGAGAAGTGCTCCTTGAATTGGTCGACCCCGCCGAAGTGCTCCTCGAGGGCGTCAGCGAGTTCCCCACCTGGCTCACCACCACCGTCGGGGTTCATGTTCTCCCAGAAGACGGTGTGATTAACGTGCCCCGAGAGGTTGAACGCGAGGTTGCGCTCGACGCCTTTGATGTCACCATAGTCGCCACTCTGACGCATCTGTTCAAGTGTTTCGAGCGCGCTGTTCGCACCGTCGACGTACCCCTGGTGGTGCTTGTCGTGGTGCAGTTCCATGATGCGCTGGTCGATCGCCGGTTCGAGCGCGTCGTAGTCGTACGGAAGGTCTGGAAGTTCGTAGGGTGCCATGCGACAGCTGGACACACATCGGCGAGGTCCTTCAGTGTTCGCTGAATGCATTTTTTGTTAGATGGTTTCTATGTAGTGGAGAGTGTGGCTCTCAGGTCGTGTCGGAGACGATCACTACTCACCCGTGCTGTTCAACTCATCAAAGAAACGCGAGCCACGCACTCGTGGAGTCCAGATACGGTTCTCAGAAATCCTACTTAGCTACTTAAAACGGCCTAGTGGGATTGCTACACAGCTTCTCAGAAGGCAGACTCACGGACTGACCGCGAGGTACCACCGTTACCTTAGTGAGCCGGTCCGTCGGCCGGTGCGACCATGTCCTCAATACGGAGGATAAGGATGTTATCGGTGTCGTCGATTCCATCGACCGTGCCTTCAACGACGAGTTTTGACAGCGGTGTCGGACCGACTGTCACCACATCGTCCTCGTCAAAGTCGTGGAGGGAGCCTTGCACATGGATTTCAGCCCGGCACTTCTCGGGATGATGGACGCTCGAGAGATCCACCTCTTGGACGTTCGCGCCCTCAATTAGTTCATCATTGTGAACCAGTGGGACTGACGCAGGCTCGTCCATCTGATCGATGTCGAGTGCCTCATATGCGTTTGTCGTCGGCTTATAGCCGCCTTTCGGACCGGGTACCCCCTCGACCAGCTGCAATGCCTTCAGGCTCTGCATCTGATTGCGGATAGTGCCTGGGTTGCGATTAACTTCCTCTGCGATGTCTTCACCCTTCACCGCACTCTCAGTTTCGCGAGACAGGTTGACAAGGGCGGTGAGTATCATCCGTTGGCTCGGCGTTAGATCGATTGATGACATAGAAGGATATCACCGGGGAGATTCTATAAATCCCAAGGGTACATTCTATGGGCTCCTGATTATCAAACGAGCTCTCGATCGAAGAGAAGGTGTGCGATGCTATACTGCCCAGCACCATAGATACTGAGGACACAGAATGCCGCGATGTAGAGAAGGCCAAGTTCGCCCCCGTTTTGAATTGGAATCACACCGTTTGGAAGATGGGCAATAAGCTGAGCGACAACCATTTCTCCGGCCGCGATTATGGCGACCAGTCGAGTGAGGAGCCCTACAACAATGAGGAGGCCACCAGCCAATTCAATGACACCAGCGATTCCGTACATGCTGAGTAGTGGTACTGTTTCACCGCTGCCATCAGCACCTCCAAAGAGTCCGAGCAATTTCTGCGCCCCGTGTTGGATGAACAGCAGTCCTACAAGGACGCGAAAGACAACATAGAGGGGTTCTTCATACGCTTCTGTTAGCCGGCCAATCAGCGCTTCCATATCGACTCTATCCCTTCTACTGAATTTAGTGTCAAGGGTAGCGGTTAATAGTGTACTCACCGATGGCGGGTTGGGAGTTAGCCCTCGAATTGACTAAATTTATCATTTTCTCGGAGAACGACCGATACCGCGACTCCACCGTCTCAACCTGTTTATCACGATTCAGTGTGTCCTTTAGACGTATCTTCCACCGCTGAAGCGAAGAAGTGCCGACGAAACGCAGCCTTAGTAGCCGAGCAGTGCCAGCCTGACGGCATCGGACATGCCGCTCACTCGAGCTGCGTGCTCCCACGATTCCTCTCGAATGCCGTTCGTGACGTAGGCGAAGCCCACGTTCAGTTTGGGATCGCCCCACCCGAAAATACTCCCCAGTCCGGCGTGGCCAAACATTCGCTCTCGACTGAACGAGCCAAACATGTCGTTGGCCAGCCCACCAGTCCAGAACCCCAAGGCGTATCGCGCTGGTCGAGACAACGTGCCGTCCGACTCCGTTTCAGCGTGAGTTCGAGTTGCTTCGACGACCGTCTCTTCAGCAAGCAGGCGCGTCCCATCGAGTTCGCCACCGTTAGCAAGACAGGCGTAGAACCGCGCCATATCCCGAGCAGTCCCGATGCCGTTGGCCGCCGGAATCACTGCCCGATGGATCGCCTCGGTGTTGAACGCCTCGGCCGACTCAGGCGCAGGGATACCGAGTCCTTCACCGGGGTTGCGACACCGGTCGAACTCCTCGAATCCCGTCAGAGTGGCGACGTCGTCTGGTTCGTCGTCGGTCAACCCGATCGACGTTCGGTCCATGCCTAAAGGATCGAACACATGTTCGGCGACGTACTCGTCGACATGTTGCCCGCTGATGCGATGGATGAGTTCGCCAACGAGCCAACCGTAGTTGAACGTGTGGTAAGCCGGTTGTTCGCCGGGGTCGAAGACCGGTTTGATCTCCTCCATCGCTTCGACGACCGCATCCCAATCGCCCCACTTCTCGGCTTGATTGTCAAATTCGCCATAGGGGACACCGGCGGTATGGTTGAGAACCTGTCGGATCGTGATCTCGGCCTTGTGGGTGCCGGCGTCGGCGAACTCGGACCAGTGGTCGATGACATGGTCGTCATAATCGGCATTCCCGTCTTCGATGAGTTGGTGTAACCCAACTCCCGCATATGGTTTCGTACACGAGAAGATGAGATGACGCGTTTCCGGTGTGGTTTCAGCTCCCTCGGGACCGGTCGTTCCACCCGCGGAATTCACGACGAGATCACCGTCGACGTAGACGGCCAGTTGGGCGCCATGATGCAACCCAACGTCGAAGTGCCGATCAAACTCTGCTTTAAGTTGGTGTCGGTCGCTATCGGTAATCTGTGCCATACTGATACTTGATAGCTATCTCACAATAGCTGTTTGGCTCAAAATATAATATGTGACATTCACTACAGGCGGTTGATTCTTGGTCTACTCTCGGCTGAACGAGCATGAGGGCACTACTTAGTAAAGCCGACTCGGCCGTCTATGAGTAGGTAAACATCTGGGCGATTTTCAGTCTCACCAGCGGATTCAGTTCGGTTGTCTCTGGTGTCGGTAAGCGCTTACATCCCATTTGACGGATCGAGAACCCATCCCTGACAAGAGAACACCGCTCTTTCTGGATATCTGGCTCTGGCGCTTATTTAGGAGATTCCAAACGGTATTCTAGAACACGCTTCAAGAGAAAGGAAGAAGGATGAATGGTCACGGAGCTTATGTGTCGGACAGATCATCAGTTTGGTCACACGGCTCTGTGTTTGTTTCAACGCCTTTCAAATCTCGACGTAGCCCCGCTTGAATGTCCGCTTTTATAACATCGATGTCGCCGACCGCAACGGTCAATACGGGAATTGGTGAGCTTCGGACGACTTTTTCGGCGACGCTCCCGAGGAGATAGCGTTCGTAGCCGGTCCGACCGTGAGTTCCCATGACGATGAGCTCGATGTCATTGTCGACCGCATAGGAAAGGATCGCGGCACTCGGATCTCCACGACGAACCTCGCGGACAACGGAGAGGCCGGCATTAAGCGCCCGTTCCGCGACAGCCTTCGTCGCCATGTGACCGTCCTCTTCGAGCGTCTCCCGGAGTTGATCACGCATCTCGTCAGGAATTGTCAGATACGCCCGTTCGTCGACAACGTGGAGTGTATGAACTGTTGCAGTGCAGAGTTCGGCGAGTTCGAGACCCTGTGTCACTACCGTCTCCATCTCTCGTCCCCCGTCAGTTGGGAGCAGGATACTGGTATCGTACTGAAATCCGTTCTCCGCGACAGTCGACTCGCAAATCTGGCGTAGTCCCGTTCTCAATTTGACTTCACACCCCTGGTCATGAGTGTATTTCCTGACTTCGCTAAGGGGTGAGGAGAGCAGACACCCCTCATCAAGAGTGTATCTAACGATATCTCCGATAAGGAGAGACGAGTGCACACCCCGCCATCGAAGTGAAATTTACAGGTTAGAGGTTCTAGAACGTCCCGTCCCAAGTCAATAGCTGCTCTCCCTATACACCGGCAGCGTCTTGAATCCGTCGCGTCGACCGGGACGATTCTCTGGGAGGACTACGACGAGTTTCTCGCGCAAACGGAGACAGAGATCAACGCCGAGCACTTCCACGAGACCGGGCTTGCGCGGTTCGCAGTGTTCAATCTCCAATGCCTGCTGACCCGCAACCGCTACTACCATTACTCTGAGGACTTGAAGGCAGTCTCACCGGCAGAACTCTGTTGTTACACGCTGTTGATCGACGACGACACCCGCCACCGCTCGTACTGTCTCCTGCTACTCAGACACGTCGACGTCGATGAGGGCGAACTCCGAGACCAAGCGGCGAAATACGGACTCAAAGACGAAATCGATGCCCTGCTTCAGTTTCTCGGGGCCCGCGGTGACGTTGACGATGATCGCTTCCCCGAGTGAAACGTGTTTCAAGAGCTGGCAGCCGACTACGAGGTCCCTCTGTAGGTCTCCCTGCTGACTCGGGTAGCCACACGACGCAATCCCCCACTCGCAGTCATTCGAAGACTAGTGGTCGTCAGGACGGGGGGCATTCTCGTATTTGACCATCTTCTCGGGCTTATCCGAGATGGTTTCGTAGATTTGTTGGAGCGTCTCCTCAGCGGCGAGTAGATTGTGCTCCTCGAGGAAATCTCGCCCCTCTTCCGTGAGGCCGTAGAACTTCCAGGGATAGCCTTGTCGGCGCTGGTCGTCGTCCAGGGCGACCTCCTTGACGATGCCGGCGTCGACCAGCTTCTGGATGTGCTTGTAGACGGTGGCATCGCTCACGCTGGGGTTGAGCTCTTCGAGTTCGTACATCGAGGGGAGCTGCTCGGGGTGCTGGAGGATGTTGTTGACGAGCGCAAACCGCGTCTGCTGGGTCACGAAATGGATGAGTTCGCGCGTTTCCCTCCCTTCAGCAGTCCCCAGATCGGTGCTCATGTGTCACGATACACGGCCTGGCGGCAAGTAGTTTACCATTGAGTAAACCACTCTAGAGTAAACCAAGACACGATTGAGTGAGTAATTTACTCCATAAACCATATCTCACGGCTTCGAGAAGGGCAGCACATGTCCGACGAGGAGCCGCCCGTCCCCGAAGAGGTCCTCACGAGCGCCAAGGACCGACTTGACGACGAGGAGATCTCACTGGCGGACAACGAGGAAATTCTCCATGCCTTGAGCGAGTTGACCCCTGTCTATGAGAACGACCGGTCATACTTCGTCCTCGGGAACTACGACCGAGAACCGATCCGGCGGCTGAACGTGGTGGTCGACCGCCTCAACCGGCGCACTGACACCTACGCCTTCCGGATGGTCGACATCCGCGGGGAGTGGGACAATAGTATCCAGAAATTCTACCTGATATCGGATATCGTGACCTACCTCGTCGGCGTGGCCGAGAAGGAACCGAGCGACTTCCTCGTCGAACAAGGACTGCTCGTCGGCACGATCGAGTACTTCACGAAAAGCCACGTCCTCAAACGGGAGTACGAGGACGAAGCGCATCCGTTCGGTTGGATGCAGGACGGCGTCTTCGACTTGTTTGACCGCGAGGGACGGTTATATCGATGGCAAACTGAAGAGGACCTCGTCGAAGCGACCGACGAATTGCCGTGATTTTGGCTTTCACGCCCGGATACGACTATGATTAACCAACGCTGGGTGGTACATGGCTGGGATGTTGGTTAACCTTCTCGTCTACTCAATCGAGAATTCCTCGATAACCGCCACCGTAGCTTCAAGTTTCTGCCGTCGCTCCTCGCGTTCCTCGATTTCTTGGTCCAGCTCACGAATTTCCGCTGAAAGTTGTTCGACCACGTCCGTCATCTCCGGGAGACGGCCATCGGGACGAGGGACGTTCCCACTCCGAACTTCGAGATCGGTTCGCCGTAGATGCTTGCACCCACCGCTCGGGCTACGCTTCGTGAAATCTGGACACGTACACGTCTTACTCGCGACGTCGACCTTGTAAATGTTCCCTGACTTCGATTGCACCTCGTAGATCCCTCCCTTCTGCAGTAACGAGACGTCCATCTCTTCGGTTCGAGCTCGTTTAGTGCGCGGCTCGAGTGTCTCTTGAGATGAGTCCTCGTCAATGGTGGGATGTTGGACAGCTTCAGCAGGTGTCGAAGCTGCAGGAGTGGATGCTACAACTCCACCATCTGGTGAATATACTTGCTCTTCGTGTTCTGTTTCGTCTTCGTTCTGTGTCTCGACGACGTCAGTTCGTTCAGTCATGATTTCGGCTGAATCGACGTGACGAGTTCGCGCACGCCGTCGCCCTTCGACGGCGTGAAAAACTGGTTTTCAACGCATCTGGGCCTTCACTCGATTAGTTTCGACTGTGAGGCTCTGTTGGAAATCTTCAATCAGTGATATTTTGACGAGGTCGTGCTGAATACAGAGGATGAGTCCAGCACGCCAACTTCGGTTATTTTTCGCGGTCTGCATTAAACCAGCCGCTCAGTAAGAGTGCGAGCTGAGCATCACAGGCGTCACAATTTCTACACAGTAATTTGCGCTGGTGCAGGTCGGAGAGACTGAGTTTTCCACACAACGGCAATCAAAAAGGGAGTCGCTTCACGCTGTTTCAGGTGACAGCGCGCGTATGCTGAGGAAGGTCAGTGCAGCACCAACTACAAACACAATCGTCGCGAGGTAGATGGGGCCGAGGTGTGCCATCCAGTCGTGTGTGAATCTGCCGGTGTAGTGCATCGGCAGGGCAATCGCCAGCGCAACTACTGCAACTGTGGTGGCAGTTGCCCATGCCCACAACTGTCCCGTGCGGACGCCGTACCACGCTAACGCCGCGACTGCAATGCCGGTGGCAATGATGAATCCGGCGAGAGCGACGTGAATGTGAGTGATATAGTACACCACTTCCGGGTTCGTTCCGGCTAATTCGCTTCGGGTGAGTCCATCAAGCATACTGACTCCAAGTTCGAATCCGCTACCAATGAGCGCGAGGGCCAAGAAGACAAGGCCATAGCCGATGAACGCCACCCCGGCAAGGGCCATCAGGAGTGAGCCCGTTCGTAATCGTGAATCGGTTTCGATCTGTACTTCGCGGGAAGGTATTGTGGGTTGCTCTGTAGCCATATTCTTCACCAGTTATAATGTCGCTCCCTGAGGGGATATACTATTCTTCGGTGAAACTGTCATATTTTTAAATTATAGATTCGTGTGCACCGTATTCATTGCGAATTTCTGATAAACATTTTTCTGACCATCATGGTACCTTGGTCACCTCTACTAACCGATTTTCTCCGCTCGGATTGAGCGGTGGTGCGTGCTGCTTACGCGCCTTCTATTCAGCACGACCGTCAGAAGCTATCATTGATATCGAATTACACCTCATCCTAAAACTAACAGAGCAGGTGATGTGGGTTTACGAAGCTCTCCTGTCCGAGACACCCCCTAATCGCTTGGCTAACCCACATCTCCCCATTCAACTCTGTGTGGGTTAGGAGAGAAACACCCAAGCCATCTCCTCGCTCGGTGTGACAACAGTTTCCCGACCTCCCAGCCAACCAAAAGAGACCCAAGACTCTTCCGTCCACCGATCACTCACGCATACCACACAATGCTGACGATTATATCCGTGGCTATTGCACCTTCTCAGTGATGACCCTCTTCGAACTCAGTGGCTTCCAGCGTGACCTCCTCACCGTGATCGCCGGCCACGACCAGCCCTCAGGCCAACAGATCAAAACCGACCTCGAAGAAGCCCGTGACGAAGAGATCAACCACGGCCGCTTGTATCCCAACCTCGACACCCTCGTCAACACGGAGTACGTCGAGAAAGGTGAGATCGACCGCCGCACCAACTTCTACGAAATCACCGACGAGGGTCGCACTGCCTTGAGAGAGCGCCGCGAGTGGGAAGAGCAGTACCTCCGAGAGACCGCACTCGCCTAAGCCCAAAGTTCCTGCTTTCCTTTTTGGTGTGTAGTTAGTCTCTTAATTGAGTCTGGGTAGGGGAGATGCTAGTTTGTTTATCCAGGACATTTAACCGAACAATTTACTGTAAGACGCTAGCAGAAAAGACCTTAACTGGCTCTCCAAAACATCTGGAGAAGAAGATGGCGTCACATCGACACACTGCGGTTGCAGCCCGCGCAATTCAACTCGCGATCCGAGAGGGACTCTTCACGGCATCGGATGTTTGCAGAACGCTCCGCCACCCACCAATGCAGCACGCTGTAACCCAAATTTTGGAACATCTCGAAACGGAGGGGTGGATTGAGCGGGTTGACTCCGAGTCGTCTGTGTGGCGTGCAGGAGACCTCGCAGCTCGGTACGGGAAGATGGACGACCATGCAAAGCGCCAGGCACGAGTGCGCGCATGAAGCACCGAGTGCCTTCTTACTTCCTGGAGCAGATCTCCTGCAGGATGGCGATGTCGGTAGTCCGGACCAAAGCTAACGATTTCTGACATTGGGAATGCCACGCCACCTTCCCAAACGGGTGCCTGAGAGGACCCATGACCGACGATGTCCGGTGTGCGAAGCGCTCTCTTCTACAAAACGGCTGGCACTTAATGGGACCGTCTTCGTGTGTCAAAATGGTCACCGCTGGTTCCGTGAGTTGGATGTCGGGCGTGAGCGTTACTCATAGAACTGCTGTCACTAATCTAGACGCGCAAAGTCCAGAAAAAATAGATCGGTCACTGCTTAGTAACTGATACGGAGGAGATCGATCTCGCTCTACACACCGGCGACGAGCCAGTTAGTGCTGCGCTTGGAGATCGAGCGCTTGACTCAGAGAAGGGGGCGGACAAGTAAGGTTGGTCTTTTCTCACGAATCGCTTCAGTGATCGATTCGCCTCTTTCACTTCCAAGTACTCTTCAGAGAACTCTTGGCCTATGCTGGAAAGCAGTTTGTCACATCCAGGTTTAGCTTCTTCGCGCCACAGCTGAATAGACGGAGAGCACAAGGAGAAGCCCAAAGGTCAATGCTGCCCACTGTACATCCGAAAGGAACGCAAAAGCATCGACTTCAAAGTATGAGCCGACGATACCTACGAGTCCGCCCCCACTCACGAGGGTATACACTCCCACAGGTACTACTTCGTCTGCTGATTGCTGGGTGTTAACCTGCTCTCTTTCGAGAATCTCCTCAACGAGTTCGGAGACGTGAAGTTCGCCGTCGGTGGCTGCGAGCGCCTCGATCACAGCCCGTGAACGGTCATCGCTCATGATCTCCGAAAGATCGTCTGCGTGCGTGTCTGGTTCGTGTCCGGTCTCACGTACTGACCCACTCTGTCCGCTCATCTTAGGTCTCCAGCCCACGCCAGCGTTTACAGTGTGACCGGTGACTCAGCCAGTGCCCGTGCCCAGTGAATTCTGAAGAATCGAGTTTTGTTTGTTGCATGTATATGGGGTGCCTCTGGTTGCCCACGCGATCGTCGCTTGTAGTTAGCGCGTGCCCCCAACCTAGCACCCACCGCCAACGGAATCGATAATACCCTACACGTCTCCAACTCAGCTCTCGCTATTCCGTGGATACTATACTCCTAGTGTTAAAAGTACCGTTCGTATGTGGGCCCTGTCTCAATTTTAATCGAAAATGTAGTTATCCGTTCAACTCACCCCACTGGGATTGGTACCACTTCATCGTCTCCAACCCGAATTACAACGCGCTCTCTCCCCATTTGAAGTCATTTTGAACCCTTCATCCGGTTTCAGCATGATCTCAGACGGAACCTTCGACCTCACAGAACGACCGGGGCGAGTAAGTAGAACGGAACAGTTTACCTCTCTTCTGTCGGGCGTTATTCGTCTGATGACTCATCTCTGGACTGTGATGGACCAGCCAAGAGCGGCTGAATCTCCTCAAACGTTGGTCCCGCAGAAACTGTATCGGTTTCATGATCCCAGTCGACAACACCTCTCTCCACCAACATCGGGAGCGTGGATTGGATTAGTTCATCCTTGACTACCGCTTCCTCAACCGCGACAAGCTCGTCATCCGGACGCTGCACAGCGGCCTCGCTCTCTGAGTTGTGGCCCATGAGTGCGACCATTATTCGATGCTGGGATACCGCGCGGAGCGCGCTGACTATTTTGTTGGACATTGCAGATCACGACTCTGTCTCTGTGAGGTCTGGTTCGATGATTTCGCGGTCTTTCTCGGATCGAGTCACCTCCCATGGTGCACTCTCCCTCACCACCTTCTCCATGGTCAGTGGTCGCACCTCCGTGTCGAGTCGAGACAGTAAGAATCGGCGGTGTGGATGAGCCAACACACCGAAGATGGCACCCCACATACCATCACTAAATTTAATACTCGAATAATTATGTGTAGTCATCACCTCATGGTTAAGTGCCCAGACTGAAAAGGGTTGTCTAGGGATATTCTGTCATATTGTGATTATCGGCATGTACCGCAGCTCACTTCGGAATCCCACGACCTGTGTTGTGGAAATTCCCAAATAGGCCGGCAGAATCTGCTACATTACCAATCAGATAGAGACCTAACGATTACTCGTCTGATTGTTCAGCCTCCGAGGCGTGGTCTGGGTTCAAGTGAAAGTGGTTAAATGGCTGGACGCGGCGTTGGCTCATGATTTCCGAACTTTCGATGCTGAGGTCCAGCGCGTGAATCGCGTCGGTGATTCGGGTGATATCCACCGTCGACGTCCCAATCACCTCCACGTAGATGTTCCGGCGACCGGTTAACATCTCGCGGACGTCGATAACGCCCTGAATGCCGAGTACTTTCTCTACCATCTCCGACCGTTCAGTGGGGTCCGCTGTGCAGACGAAGAGGATCTGGAGCGGGAAATTGGCCTTTTCGTAGCTAATTTTGGGATGATAGCCCTCAATAACACCCTCGTCTTCGAGGTGGTCGATGCGATTGCGGACAGTGCTGGCCGAGACGCCTACCGTGTCGGCGATCTCTTGGGCCGTTTTCTTTCGCGCTTCTACCTGTAGTTCGTGGAGAATCCCCCGATCCACGTCGTCGAGTTCGACCATGCGTCAGAGAGGGAGGGGCAACGTCAAAACATCTTGGGGGGCGAATCCATCTCGGTGGTCACGCGTGGTTATCACGTCGAAATGACAGTAACACGTCATTTGTGCTTCAGAGAGGGGGAACAATCGTCATCCGCTATTCGGCGTCGCGTTCGTAGAGGCGGTGGAGGTAGCGAACATCTCTTTGCGGAAGTGTCGCGCTCGCTCGTCGGCACATGGACAGGGATGTACTAAAGACGACTCCGATGCACAACGGGCGTGCTACCTGCCGTGGTGTGATTATTCAGGTGATAATCTGACTTTTAGTATCGTGCTACCCTCCTCTAGGTCGCATGTTAGATACCTCAACTGTTCCGCTTGAACAGGATCACCCAGCTGATGACCGCAGACGGACAGCCAGATCCGCTCACCGTACAGCTTTGACCGAGAGCCGACTCGTGCTAGCGAAGGGCCCTCCATCACATGTTTGAATGCGCTGGGAACACAAGAAGCGACGAATTTATTGATGACAGCAACGCAAGTCTCTCTTCTCTTGCTACTGAGCGCTGTGCTCTCTATTACTGGAGTGATTTCAAACGTTACACTATTTCCCTTCCGAGAGTCGTGAAGGAAGGGTCCGTCGAAATCGATCCGTCCCATGGATTACCGCACCCTACCGCTGGGGCTAACACTCTCGCGCTTGAGGGAGGATGTCCTTGTCTCGACGAGGGGGCTCACACTCATACGACGGACAAGCGTAGCGATTCCAGTCTCTGCAGGTGTTGGGTTCAGGGTACCTCACTCCTCCCGTTTCGACACTCGATCCACACATCCAGAGCATGCTTGATTTCGCATCCTGTCCACGGACACGCTGCAGTAAAGCGCCTTTCATATCGTTTCAATCCTCTAGAAGTAAGATACAGTTACAGAAATACAAAGAAGTCATGCGAGCAGTGTCGCTCTTCCCTCCCAACTTCACTGTTCAGTGAGGAAAGAACCTTGCCGCCCTCGCTTACCGGTAAAGCCGCCCAGTGCCACCTCGCCAATTGCATCGAGGAGGTGTTACAGATATGTTCGTAGACGTGACTGCCCCTATTGGTGCGCTTTTACCCCATCAAGCAGGTAGCGTCCTCTCTGGAATCAAAGCTGATGTTAAAAGCGCAGTCCCAGTCGAGAGGCACCTTTTTGCCATCGTTTGGATTTCCAGTGATAATGTGGCAACAGGGGTAACTGCGTTTCAGCAAGACCCTCACGTCAAACACGTCGATCTCATCACCGAAACTGGGAGTGAAGTCATTTATCAAGTAACGTGGGGTCCCGAACTGCCTTCGTTGGTTAAGTGTCTCCAAGATGCTGATGGTGTAATACTCTCTGCAATCCTCCTTGATGATTCGTGGAGCCTCAGCCTTCGATTTCCAAACCGCCAAGCAGCGTCGCGATTCTATGAAGACTATGATTCCTCCAGGAACCCACTCACTATTCGTCGCATTAGCTCACAAGTACTCTCCAATCACGACCTGGATTCAAAACAGCGGGTGACGGCTAAACAACACCACGTCTTGACTCTTGCGCTGAAATCGGGGTATTTCGAAGTTCCACGACGGGCTACCCTTACCGATCTCGCGAGCGAATTAGGTGTCTCGGATCAGGCTGTCTCGGAATGCCTCCGGCGTGGGATAGCAAACGCCCTCGCGGATTCCGGCGTAGAGTACCGAGACTACGAGGTCAATGGTCCCAGTCCGATTTGAGACGAAATTGTGGGATGATGAGGGCTATCTCAGAAACTACCCTCTGGGTATAGGGTAGTCTTGGCACGCGGCGACAGGGTGGTTGGGACCCATCTGAACCGCGTGCCAACTGCCAATTGATGGGCACCCCATAAAGTCTTGCTGTGATTAACTGGGTGAACGAGTACGGATGGAAGCGTACGGAGATCCGATGAGAAGATCCGGCCTCATGGGTAGCAACGTATCCAACTGGGTTGCGGTTGGTCGTACAAGATATATTCTATTCTGTTTATAAATAAATTTATAACTCTTATTTACTTTATAAACAGATATTAACCTATATTCTGCTCTTTTGCTCTTCCTTAGTGTGATTCCCCCGAATTTGTGGCCCTATCGATGTGGATACCGCAATAAGATGGGAAACTTACACGTTGGGTTAATGGGTTCTGAGACGAACTACTTACTATGTCAGGCAATCTCGATCAACCAGCTCGATGGGGAAGAAGGGAACTGACTTGTGAGCGGGTACACAACAGGCGAGACGGTACCGGATACACCGGTAGCATGGTTGGGACCCATGAACGACAGATCTAATCATCAACGAGCGGTCGAAACGCTCCAGCAACTCGGGTTGAAAGAGTACGAATCGAAGTGCTTTGTGGCGCTCGCACAGCTCTCGAAAGGGACGGCCAAGGAGATCAGCGAGATCTCCGAGGTCCCTCGAACACGCGTTTACGATGCTATCAGGGTGTTAGAAACGAAAGGACTCGTCGAAGTCCAACATTCGAACCCCCAGCAGTTTCGAGCCGTTTCGATCGCTGAAGCGGCCGAGACACTCCGTCAAGAGTACGAATCGCGGACGGAGACACTCGTCGAGGCGATAAACGGTCTCGAACCAACACTCTCTGACAGTGAGCAGGAGGTAACGCATGAAGTCTGGGCGCTCTCGGGGAGTACACCAATCGGAAATCGGACACAGCAACTCATTACTGCCGCCGACTCTGAGATCATTCTCGTCATCGGTCATGCAGACATTGTCACCGATCCGTTGATCGATCACCTGCGAGAGGCTCACGAACGGGGCATCAGCGTTATCGTTGGAACGACCACCGAACAAGTACGTAACCAGCTGCAAGAAGCGCTCCCCGCTGTCAAGGTGTTCGTCTCGCAATTAGGGTGGTTGGAGAGCTCTCCGTTAGATGCCAGCGACGAAACGACGATCAGTCGCCTCCTGCTGATCGACCGGAACACAATTCTGGTCAGTTCGGTCCACAAGACGAGTACCGGCGCAATCGAAACCGAAAAAGCGGTGTTTGGCAGGGGATTCGACAACGGTCTCGTGATAATTGCCCGCCGACTGATGGCAACAGGGTTGGGGGCAACTGCGGATCCGGGGAAGCGAGAAGAGTGACGCTGATGTCCCGACTATTATGAATCATAATCAAAGGGGGTACTAAAGCGTATATTGTGCTGAACTCAGCATCTGCCGTCGCAACGGTCACCCAAGCAACGTACGATCTCACTACCGCAATCTCGGCTGGCGATCGAAGTGCGTTGAGTGTCTCTTCGTTCCGCGGTGGGAGCGGTATTCGAGGATCCAACACACAATGTGACGAGGTAGTGTACAACCGACAAGAGTCACTATGTTCCAAAAGATAGCTATACTTCGGTGCCTTCATCGGCACCACCAGCGTCTACAAGAACCGCTTTGAGGGCGGTGACCAGCTCTTCGAAGCGATCGATCGACATCTGATCGGTCGTTACCCAGACACCGATTGACCCTTGGATGATTCGCGTGAGATAATCATCACGTTTCTCCACGTCGTCTTCGGGGAACTCGCGCCGAAGACGTTCGCCATCCAGGAGGCTACGCGTATCGCCCTCCTCGTCGCACCGCTGATGAAGTTCTTCTATTACGTGTTCGTGCCCGGCATCATCGTCTTCAACGGGACGGCCAACTACTTCACTCGCCTCGCCGGAGTCTCGCCAGCGTCCGATAGCGAGGAGATCCACAGCGGAGAAGAAATCCGGATGATCCTCACCCGCTCGGAGGAGACGGGACATATTGATCTTGACGAGGTCTCGATGATCGAGAGCGTCTTCGAACTCGGGGATACGATCGCTCGCGAAGTCATGGTTCCGCGTCCGGACGTCGAAACCGTGCTGCCTCGATGTCACTCTCGGAACTTCAGTCAGTTGCCGCTACGGGGACTATACGCGCTATCTCGTGCTCGAGGAGGATGAGGAGCAACCAGTTGGATTCGTCCACGTCAAGGACATCCTCCGAGCGAGCGAAACCGAGATGGATCGCGACTCGGTCACTGCTCGTGAACTCGCACGAGAGGTCCTTGCAGTCCCGGAGACACGACGGATCGACGAGATCCTTGCCGACTTTCAGACGCGTGGGGAAGGACAGATGGCCGTCGTAATCGACGAGTGGGGTGTCTTCGAGGGTATCGTGACTATCGAGGATATTCTCGAGGAAATCGTCGGTGACATTCAGGACGAATTCGACACACGAGCCCAGGAGCCATCCATCACGAAGCGAGCCGACGGGGCATACGTCGTCGACGGTGGGGTTCCAGTCCAGGACGTAAACGATCGGCTCGACACTGGATTCCAGAGCGACGACGTCGAGACGATTGGGGGATTCGTCTTCAGTCACTTCGGCAGAGTACCCGAAGTGGGTGATCAGATCGAACAGAGTGGGCACGTCCTCCGAGTGGAGGCTGTCGACGACGCTCGAATCGAGCGTCTCGTAATCCAACAGGCACCGTCTGCATAAGGGACAAGAGACGAGTAAGTAGCGCCACCCTGAATCGAATACTATCATATTCGAGTCAGCGAGTCCGACGCCGTCGCGGTGTGTCAAACGATCGACGTTGGCGGGTGAGATGGTACCGCGGCCACGGGTGATTGTCACGTGAGGACCGATGGCGGAAACGATCCCCCTATCGGTTGACGGTTGAGTCCGCTCGCTCCTGGGCAAACAGATCAAGGACGACCTTCGAGCCGCCGAGTATGACGGGGCCGACGAACAGACCGATCGCCCCAAACAGAACGATTCCTCCGAAGATTCCCACGACGATGGTCGCGACGTTGATCGCTCCGCTCCGGTTGATGATCGCCGGGCGAAGATAGAGGTCCGAGGCGCTGACCAACGATCCGTAGACGAAAAGCAGTACCGCTGTAGTGGGGCGACCGATTGCGAGCAGGTAGCCCGAAACCGGAAGCCAGACACCGAATGCCCCAACGAGTGGGAGCAACGTGAGGACAAATGTCGCCACGGTCAAGAACACAACCCCCGGCATGCCAACGAGCGCCAATCCGATGCCGAGCAGTAGCGCCTGGACCCCCGCGACGGCGACGTTCCCGATAACGGACGCCCACATGAGGGCGTCAAGTTCTCTAAGAAGTTCCCGCTCCACACGATCAGAGAGCGGGACAACCGAACGCAGCCATGTGACGAACTGTTCACCGTCTCGCAATAACGCAAAGAGTACGAAGACCGTCACGGTGAGTCCGATCAACACACCAGGGAGACCGACGACGACGGTTACCGCGCCGGTTGCGAGACGCTGCAATCCGCTAGCGATTGGCTCTTGATATGTCGCATACAACAGACCGAAATCGATCACATAGCCAATGGCTTCGAGTCGATCCTGAATGATGTCAAGACTGAGTCCCCCTTCTTGGAGGGCAGTTAGCAGCCCTAGTCCCTGCTGAATTGCGACTGTGAGGAGATACGCGACCGGGATGAAGAGGACAACTACCGAAAGCGAAATGAGGGTGAAGGCAGCCGTAGTTGAGCTTGTGTGACGCTCGAGCGTCCGTTGTGCGGGTGCGAGGACGTATGCGAGGACGATCGCGAGCAAGATATACTGAAGCTGTGTGAACACGAAAAGTAGGCCGAGAACGCCGCTCACTATCGCCAAGATCGACAGTACAACGTGGTCCGACAACCAATGCTGACGGTCTCCCTGTTCAGTCATATTCAGTATAGAGATTCCCCTCATTCTTGATTTGTGTGTACAGAATCGGGTCATCTGTCAATGGTCGTCACTGGCTCCGAGTACTGCCACTATTGAAACGGGTGTAGTCACGTCAGATTGAGAATCAGCGACAATCAAACTATAGTACTAGACACCTACGTAACACTCTGTGAATCGCACAAAATGGATCTGCCAGGGCGCAGATGAGACAGTGTCAATACCAGTTCTTTCCGTTGTTAGCGTCTCTTTTCGGTATGTCTTTCCCTTTGAATTCTCTGGCAGTTCAGGGTCTGGCCTCAACGCCGGTGACGGCCGAGATGCTTGTCATCTTCGTCCTCATTCTCCTCGCACTCGTTCTCTTTGCGACCGAACGGTTCCCGATTGACGTCACCGCCATCTTGATCATGGTGCTGTTGATGGTACTCGAACCGTGGACACAGATATCCCCGCGGGAGGGAATCTCCGGATTCGCGAACCCGGCGACGATCACGGTGCTGGCAATGCTCATCCTGAGTACGGGGATCAACCGAACCGGCCTCGTCCAGTTGATCGGCCGCAAAATGGCCACGTTCGCCGGGACCGACCGTCGCAAGCAACTCGCCGCCACGGTCGGGGTCACCGGTCCAGTCTCGGGGTTCATCAACAACACGCCGGTCGTCGCGATTCTGGTCCCCGTGATCGCTGATCTCGCACACGAGGGGAAAACCTCTCCGTCGAAGCTACTGATGCCGCTGTCGTTCGCGTCGATGCTCGGGGGGACGCTCACACTCATCGGGACGTCGACGAACATCCTCGCGAGCGATATCGCGGCCCAGCTCGGGGCGGGGTCGCCCGGGCTCGGATTACATGCGTTCGGGATGTTCGAGTTCACCAAACTCGGTGTCATCGTCTTCGCCGTCGGTGCCCTCTATCTCATGACGATCGGCGTTCGGCTCCTTCCCGAACGGATTCCGGCCGACGAGGACCTCGTCGAGGAGCACGCTCTCCAGGAGTATCTCGCGGACGTGGTCGTCCCGGCGAATTCGGCACTGATCGGCCAGACTGTCGGGGAGGCGCTCGGCGACGACCTCGATATCGACGTCTTACAGCTGATTCGCTACGGTGAGCGGTTCGACGAACCTCTTGCTCGGAAGGAGACCCACGAAAACGACACGCTCCGCCTCAGGACGAACCGAGAGACACTCGAGGACGTCATAGATGCGGAAGGACTCACACTGTCGGGCGGTCCGCGAACCGAGGACGACCTGCATCCGGAGGAGGAAGAACCGGTGCTCGTCGAAGTCGTCATCCCGTCGGGATCGTTTCTCGTTGGCGAGACGCTGACGAGTTCGTCGTTCCGACAGCGCTACGACGCGAACGTTCTGGCCTTTCGCATCCGTGGAGACGTCGTCCGGGACCGGTTCGAGGACATCCGTATTCGCGTCGGTGACACGCTCCTCGTCCAGGCACCGCCCGATAGCCTCACACGGCTTGTCGAGAACGAAGATTTCATCGTCGCCCACGAGTTCGACGAGGTGACCTACCGGAGCGAGAAAATTCCGTTCGCAGTCGGTATCATCGCCGGCGTGGTCGCACTGCCGGCGTTGAACATCCTCCCGATCGTCGTCTCAGCACTTGCCGGCGTTGTGGCGATGATCTTCACCGGCGTCCTCAAGCCGACAGAACTCTATTCCTCCGTCGAGTGGAACGTGATCTTCCTCCTCGCCGTCGTCATCCCGCTTGGTATCGCCCTGCAGCAGACGGGCGCTGCGGCGCTGCTCGGTGATGCCGTCGCTACGACGTCGGTGTTCCTGCCACCGATTGGCGTCCTGTGGATCTTCTACCTCGCGACCAGGCTGTTGATGAGCGTCATCAGTAACAACGCGAGCGTCGTGTTGATGATTCCGGTGGCTGCCAACGCGGCCCAGTCAATCGGGGCGAACGCGTTCGCGTTCGTCTTGGCGGTCACGTTTGCAGCCTCGATGGCGTTCATGACGCCGGTGGGATACCAGACGAATCTCTTCGTCTACGGGCCCGGTGGGTACACGTTTTCCGACTTCATTCGGGTCGGTGCGCCGTTACAGTTCCTCCTCTCGATCGTCACCGTCCTCGGGATCACGTTCTTCTGGGGCGTCCGCGTGTGAAACGACCCGGTTCGCTCCGGAGAGTGCGAAACGCCACCATCCCTGACTGAGGGCGTCGTACGAACGTTGATTCACCTGGCGGCCGTGCTAAGTATATGGCCGAGTTTCCAGACGAACGACAACTCGTACTACGAGCGCGTTCCCAGTTGGACCAGTGGACGAAAAGTGCCCGAATGGAGGCGTACGCTGAACTGTTCGAGGGTGACGATCGCCTCCTCTCCCCTGAAGAGGTGCAATTGCTTGATGCGCTCGATTCCGAACTGGAGCGAGAGGGCGGCGATGGTGTCTGGGGAACCGATCAGTACGGAATCCACACGGCGGGGACCTCAAGTTCGGATACCTCACTCGGAGTGGTCTGTGTGTACCACCCACAGATCACCAAAGACTCCGTCCTTCGCGGGGCCGACGATCTCGACGACGAGACCGAAGAGCGACTCAACGCAGCACTCTGGCAATATAGCGAACGCGTCGCGACGCTCATCGAAGAGCAACTCGATGAGTTTATCGGTCAAACGCAGAGATAGGTTTCGACTCAGGTTCGATCCCGCATTGACAGGTAGTTGGTTTACACGATAGCCTCTTCTTTCCACGAGTTGACAGAGGGGAAATGACTGCTCGAATGGCACTCGTGGCTTACTGGCTGTTCGCCTGCATATGCGTCGAACCACCCGTTTTCCGATTGCTCGAGCATTCTGGTTGTACTCCCAAAATTCATCAGCTGGCACCGTCGGCCGCTTTTCGTTGAGATCGTTCATCTCCATTGGCGAAGGCCATTGAGTACGTTCGATAAACTGCTACTCCCTACGAGATGTACCCGCGGTGTTCACACCGACGAGCGTCCACACAGTTATCCGAACCGGACGCCTAGTAGAAAGGATGCCAGACGACAAACAGAGCCGAGACGACGAACAGCGACAACAGCCAGAGCGAGAGGTAGAAGAAGAACGTGACCGCGCACATGAAGACCGAGCGATGAGCGGTGACCCTGGTGGGCGACTTGGTGATCTCGATGAAGCACTCGAAACCCACGGTTATCCCATCACGACGGATGAATTGGTCGAGGCCTATGGCGACTACGAAATCGAAACACAGGGAGGGACGGAATCCCTAGAGGAAGTGCTCGCTTCCACTGATAACCAAACGTACGACTCTGCTGATGATGTTCGAAGTCGAATACTGGGACTGATACATCGATAACGAATCGGCTCGCAATGTGCCGAATTCTATCCTGGTAGTTCTCTAGGCTGGTCGTGTTGACACTTTTGTCTACCCTGTTTGCGCCCTGCCGAGCTCTTTTTCGTCGTGTGCGGTCTCCACTGAGTACCAGAGCGCCATCGTCTCAGGAGGATTTCATGGGTCGATTCCCATTTGCATAGGTGCTAGACCACCGGTACGGACTAGTATCTCTAACAGTCAGTTCAGAGAAGAACAACCTGCGCCAGTCCGAGGAATATGAAGAATCCGAGGACGTCAGTCGCGGTTGTGATGAATATGGTCGCAGAGGTTGCCGGATCGTAGCCGACCCGGTCCAGTACGAGCGGGACGAGTGCGCCGAAGAACCCGGCGATGACGAGGTTCAGCACCATCGCGATGCCGATGACCAGCCCCAACAGCGGACTCTGGTTGAACAGGGTGGCGATGGCGGCCACGATACTACCGGTAATCACACCGTTTGCACCCCCCGCAAGCACCTCGTTGCCGATGGCGCGTCTCCCAGTTCGAAGCGAGATCTGCTCTAACGCGATTCCGCGGACCGTCACGGCCATCGACTGCGTGCCGGCGTTCCCACCCATCCCGGCGACGACCGGCATGTAGATCGCCAGCAGCGTCAACGCCGCGATTGTGTCTTCGAATAACCCGACAGTCGCCGCCGCGAGAAAGGCGGTCCCGAGGTTGATGATGAGCCACCTGTACCGCCGGCGAACCTTCTCAAGGGCGCCATCGAGAACGCTCTCCTGCTCGTCGACACCCGTGAACTCATAGAGCGTCTGGCCGGCCTCTTCCTCGATGGCCTGCAAGAGGTCGTCCGCGTAAATGACTCCGAGAATGCTGTCGTCCTCGTCGAGGACGACGATTTTACTCTGCGGGTTGGCCCTGAACACCTCGATGACCTCCGAGTCGGGCTGTTCGTATCGAATCGTGGGAGAGAGGCGAAGATACTCGGTGATGGCAGCCGACCCGTGGCCAGCCAGGGCCAAGGTATGGCCAGGTAACTCCCCCAACACCTCGTCGCCATCGGTGACGAAGACAGTCGGGAAGCGCCCCGTTCGAGCCTCGTGGCGTCGGACGAGCCGTGCCACCTCCTCGAACCCCTGGTCCTTGTCGACGGTGACATAGTTGAGATTCATCATACCGGCGGCGCTGTCCGGACTGAACTTCAAGAGGAATTCGATCCGCTCCCTTCGATCGGTATCAAGCTGACTGAGCACAACCTCCTGAGTGTCCCCGTCGAGCAATCCGATCACGTCGGTCGCATCGTCAGGGTCGAGCCGGCGGACGAATCGCCGCACCTCCTGGCGATCCATGTCATCGAGTACGTCTCGCTGGATCGACTCGGGTAGATGGAAGAATACGACTCGTTGTCGTGTCCACGGTAGTGCCTGGAACTCCGCACCTGGTGTCTCCGAGGCAGCTATCTGCTGTTGGACATTGATCGTGAATTCTTGCATACGGTTACCCCGTCTCGCGTCGCATAAATCCCAGAAACCGACGTGACGTAGCGGAATCCGGGGTGTTTGAACCAATAGTAAGTGAGACGCTGCACATAGCCCTCCCTACCCCCGAGATCGCTCGTGTTCTGGGGCAAGGTTGAGAAACACGTCGTTCTCCGCGCCACACCGTGTGGGCAGGTATGTACGAAGTGGAGACCATCCTCATCACGTTTTTCTATGCGCCACTCTGACCGGGCACGGGCGACGTTTCCACACTCTTTGCAGCGTTTGGGATGATCCTGAAGGTACGTCTGCATGAAATCGATGAATGACTGCGTTCCATGGCGGTGCGTCGGCATACTTTATTCATTCGAGGTGTAGTCGTATCAACGTGTTCACCCCCTTTGGCACTATTTGCCCCCGAGCCACCAGCCGTAGAGCTGTTCTTGCTCGTCAGTTTCGGGATGCTTCTTCGACTGACCGTAGGTCTTCCCCTTGAGGAGCTGGCGTTCGACTGCGTTCGCTGCCAGACGGAGGGCGTGAGCGGCACCATAGCCCTCGCCATCGGCCGTAAAGTAGCCGCGGTCGGTGACCAAGCGGATCCGTGCGAGCACGAGTGGGACTCCCCGCGATTGCTCCTTGTGCTCCTGCAGTTCGATGCTGGCCTTGATCACGCTCATCTCACCGTACTTCGAGGTCATGTTCTCGATCAGCGCGGCGACGTCGTCGTAATCCATCCCCTCAAGTAGGTCGAGACCGAACACCTGCACGGCGTTCCGGTCGTCGCGTTCCCAGGTGAGCGCCTCGATGACGTCCGTCTTCGTGATGATCCCGACCGGCTCGTCCGCCCCGTCGGCCGTGACGACGAGCGAGGAGATCTCCTGTTCGAACATCGTCTCGACGACCTCGCCGAGCGGTGCGCTCCGCTCGACCGTCACGACCGCGTCAGACATTAGGTTCCGGACCGGCAGGTCGAGCAGACGGTCGGCGTCGCCCTCGCGCGCGCCGAACCCGCCACGGTTCTGCCCCCCGCCACCGCTGCCACCGAAGCCGCTCGACGAACCGCCCTGGCTCTTGCTGCCGCCCCGCGTCGTGAATTCGATGACGTCGTACAGACTCAGCATTCCCACGAGGTCGTCCCCGTCGACGACGGGGAGATGAGCGATACCAGCTTCTCGGAGCATATTGAGCGCTTTCCCGATTGTGGTTTCAGGGATCGCACTGATCAACTCTGCCGTGTAGGCGTCGTCGACCGTCACCGCGTCGAGAAACGGACGGACGGCCTCGAGGACGGCATCGCCGGTCACCACCCCGACGACACGGTCGTCGTCGAGTACGGGAAGCGTTTTGGCGTCGCTACCGATCATGAGTCGCGCGACCTCGCGGACGTCCTCGGTACGGTCGACCGTCGGGACGTGCTGTGCCTGTGAGCCGACCTTCGCAGACGGCTGGTTGGACGAGGACGCCAGCTGTCGACGACTGACGACACCGCGGTACTCGTCGCCGTCCGTCACGACTACGGCATCGAGTTCCTGGTTCTCGAACGCCCCGGCGACTTTCGAGAGCGGGGTTCCGATGTCGAACTCGGTGAATTCCGCCGAGAGTATCTCGGAGATATCCATGGATAACTCTCTAGTGAGAGGAGTGCTGGATGGTTATGCCTATCCCACCCTTGATTCTAGAGGCTGGGGTGTGCGAAGCGCCGTTTGCGTGATGAACTGTACTGCGCTGACCGTATGCATTGAGACTAGGAGTCTCAACTACTGCGCTAACCGACTGCTGAATACAGGGCGCGTATCTCGCACGACAGCGTCCCGGTATCCGATACTCCCATTACCGAGGAGCGACAAGTCCGTATGACTCTCTCATGGAGGCGGAGCCTGCATTTCATGAAGTACAGCGGTTTCGTCAGCGGTGGCTGTGGGCACTACTCGGGGGTACCACGCTTCTCATGCTCGTGTTGGGGCCGATCTCGTGGGGAGGGCTCATCATCGTTGGTCCCATTGCCGTACTCCTCTACAGTCTTCGGCTCCAGACCGAGGTCAGAGCCGACGGCATCTACCTCAAAATGTGGCCACTTCACCGGTCATTCCGTCGGATTTCGTGGGCAGAGATCGGGCGATACGAGCCCAGACGGTACCGGCCACTTCGTGAGTTCGGGGGCTGGGGAATCCGCTGGGTACCCGGGAAACTCGCATACAATGTCAGCGGCAATCGAGGCATATGGATCGAACGAACAAACGGGCGCACAATTCTTATCGGCTCACAAGACACCGAGGAGTTCGTCAGGGCGATCGACGAGGCCTTTGAAGGGTGAACAGCGTGCGCGTATTGCCCAGCCTCAAGGGTGTGTTTGTCAGGGGAACCGGTACAGTCGGGTGGAGAAGGAAACAGAGCAATGATGCGTAGACTCTCACGGGAATGACCGGTGGGACCGAGCAATCAGTCCACAGTCCGGTGAGGGATGAGTCAACTCTCCGAATGCTTTCTATCGCAGGTATCGCCGGATCGGTGCTGTTCTGGGTGGTCGTTGTCGTGTTGGGAGTCGTCACACCAGGCTATAGCGTCGTCTCTGACTACATCAGCACACTCGGTGCTATCAATGCGCCCTACGCCATCGTCCAGCGGGCAAACTTCGTCATGTTTGGTGGGAGCATCCTCGCGTTCGCGTTCGGCCTCGATCGCTGGTCACGCGAGGGGCGGCGACTGTGGCTCGGGATCGTCTTGATTGGGGTATTCGGCGCAGGCATCGTGGGTGCGGGGGTATTTCAGGACGACGTAGCGAACCCACACTCGACGACAGCGCAGATACACCAACTCGTCTCAGGCGTGGCATTCGTTGCTGCACTGATCGGCATGTCGCTCGCGTCGTGGGAATTCGAGCGGAGCGAGCGGTGGCCGGAGTATCGGTACCGATTCACGAGTGTCGGGCTCGCCATTGTCCTGTTTGCGTCACTCGCGGTCTTTCGGGTTGGGCTGGACACGTGGTGGGTGGGCGTGGCCCAGCGACAGTTCCTTCTCCTCCTGACAGGGTGGATCGTGCTTCACGCGGTGACGCTCTATCGCCTGACCCGGCGTCCGCAGGACTGACCGAACCAGAATCTCGCTCGAAAAGATGACTCTCTCGTCTGTCGCTACCGACCTGCTGCATTTACCCTCTGTATCTCGCACGCAGTTTCTGACTGAAATCCGGTAGTTCGTCGAGCTGCTGCTGAATACACAGCACGTATTCATCACGCTTTGCCGGATCAACCGCTACTTCGAAGGAATGTCGAGGGAAAACGTCTCAGACGGTCGGCTCAATGTTCTGATTGAGGTGGAACACGTTCTCGGGATCGTATTCGGTCTTGATCTCGGCGAGACGCCAGTAGGTGTCCTCACTGTAGGATTCGCGGACCCGTTGGGTGCCGTCATCGGCGTCGAGGAAATTCACGTAGACTCCCTCTCGATGAGGTTCGAGCGCGTCGAAGAACTCACGAGTCCACTCGGTGTCCGACTCAGCGAAATCTTCGTCGGGACGCCATACGCCGTTGATGTTGATATTGTGCGACGCGTGGCGACCGGCGTAGGAAGTGGCGTCGTCCGGGACGCGCCTCACCGCACCGCCGAGGTGGAATATCACCGAGTACGAGCGGGGTGACTCTGCCGAGTAGGCGTGGTCGACGAACACGTCGATCAGGTCGTCGGACAGTTCCGGCAGATTGGTCGACTTCCAGTAGTAGTGCCATCCATGGGGGACGGTGCTGTCGAGCCCGCCCTGGTGCGCCAGATAGGGTGTGGGGGAGACCAGGTCGAGAAGCGGTGTGCCGTGCTCACGCAATGGTCGGAGGACGTGTTCACCCTCGTCGACCGGGCCGGTGTAGCAGGTGTTGATGGCCATGGCGGGTCGCCAGTGAAGTTCCTCGGGGACGGCTGGGAGGGGAGGAATAGTCCCGAACCTGATGACGGTGCCAAGCTCGTCGGGAGCATCCCGCGCGAAGTCGCGATAGAAGCGTAGCACGTCGGCGGTGTCGTCCGCCGCCCAGAACACGGGGCCGGCAAGTACAGTGGGACCGACAGGGTGGAGGGCGAACTCGAAGGAAGTCACGATTCCGAAGTTTCCGCCGCCGCCTCGGAGCGCCCAGAACAGGTCCGAGTGCTCGTCGTCCGAGGCTCGGATGAACTTACCATCGGCGGTCACCACATCGGCGGAGAGCAAGTTGTCGGCGGTAAGGCCGTGCTTGCGCATCAGCCAGCCGATCCCCCCGCCGAGTGTGAGTCCGGCGACACCGGTGTGGCTGACGATGCCGCCCGTGGTTGCCAAGCCGTGGGCCTGGGTCTCGTGGTCGACATCGCTCCACAGGGCACCGCCCTGTACCCGGGCGGTCCGCGCGCGAGGGTCGACCCATACGGCTCGCATCGCTGAGAGATCGATGACGATCCCGTCGTCGCAGACGGCGGTGCCGGCGACGTTGTGGCCGCCGCCGCGTACCGCGATTTCGAGGCCGTGCTCCCGTGCGAAGTTCACAGCCGTGATCACGTCCGAGGTGCCTGCACACTTGGTGATGACCGCAGGATGGCGGTCGATCGTCCCGTTCCAGACCGCACGGGCCTCGTGGTAGCCCTTGTCGTGGGGCAGGATTAGGGTGCCTCGAAGCGTTTCTCGGAAGTCGTTAACTGGCACCATGTCTTACGTTCCCTACCGCACGAATCGAGTTAGCCGTTACCGTAGCGCAAGGTCTGCTGAATACATACTCTGTATTCAGCACGCCGTTCGTATCATCTACTGAGGATCTCACAGAGTCGAGAGCATGTAATGAGCGTCGAGAAGAGGTGGGTGACTCCGTCGTGAGGTGACAACGGCGCTTTACACACCTCCCCCTTGCGACTCGACGGTGACCGCTCCCTTCATTCCCGTCGAACGGTGCGGTTCACAAACGTACTTGTAGACACCCTCACCGTCGAACGTGTATTCAAACGTATACCCGTCCGAGGATGAATACTCTGACTCGAATTCGCTATTCTGTGCAACGACGTTGTGGGTGCCTCCATTACCGGTCCATTCCCAGACGACGGTCGTGCCTAGGGAGACCATCACTGCTGGAGGGGCAAAGGCCATTCCTTGCTCCCTCGCACCAACACGTACGATTACCTCGTCCTGTCCCCTTCTGTCCACGGTTCCACTGTAGTTGCTAACGTCATCGAACCAGCCATCGTAGTCGGGAGCAGAATCGACGTACCTCCCATCAGGAGTCCTCGTCGTGTCGGTCTCCTCCCCGGAGTCGCCAAGGCACCCTGCTAAGGCTGTGGAGACTGCTGTCGCTCCCAGTATTCGAAATACGGTGCGTCGAGAGTAATTTATGAACTCTTCAGTCATGTCGAGTGTTGAGTTGCTGATGGTCTGCAGACTGGCCGGTGGTTTGAGTCTCGAAGAACTGACACCAGGGATTAGATCCCCACTGTTCGAGTTCCCTGTCAGATTGGTCCTTGAGATCCTCGTTTATGATGTGTGATCTCCTGTGGAGCCTCCTTCAGCCGTGACTTCCGCCCATGCGCGCTGGACAGTAACCGTTGACAGCCAGAATATCACAACTGCATTAACGGGGTGAATTGCCCCGACGAGCGACCCAAACCGATGGGCGGTACTGAATTGCACGAAGAATAAGAGGAAAATCACAACTGGAAGTCCCTTGTGAATCCGCGGTAGACGTCCGATGAACGCAAGTACGAACAGTATCAGTAGGAATACCGGCAGAATATTGCCGAACGAAACGTGGGTGCTCCACCGAGCTGGATCCACAAACACAGCCAGACCGGCAATGTATACTTGAATGAGAACACTGGCTGTAAGGAGAAGAGATGCTCCGAGGTAGCAGTACGTAGCCCATCGAACTCGTGATGGGATTGTAGTAATTTGGTCTGTCTTCTCTACTTGGGCTGAATGCGTCACATTAGAAGGCTTCGCGGAGACCTGATTGAAAATTCTCGTGAACATGTTGCCCTGCGGAGTGAGCCACTGGAATTCCCTCCGTTCCATGGAGGAACTTCCGGGGTTTAACCACAGGAAACGTAGGTGAACATGTTTACCTCTATCCCCATTATCCCACGAAGCCAAGGAAACTCATGCCACGAGTTCGCCTCAAGGTCGGCCCGATGCCGGATATGGAAGCCGTTGCCGAGGCATTTCCGGAGACTGTTATCCGGTTTTTAGCGAATTATCCGACTGATAAGGGCGTCTGTAGCGTCTTGGAAATTCGGACGGATGATCCGGACCGCTTCATTCACGAAGCACTGGCGCATTGGGAAGCAGATACTATCGAGATCCTACACAGCGATGAAGATACGATCGTCGTAACCTTTGAAGGGGAGCCACCGGAGGGATATTTCGTTTCCGAAGATATCGAGTACCACCCGACGACTCCAGTCGTCGCCCGTGACGGGTATCTCTTCATCGAGTTCGTGATGCCGGAGTCAAAGATGGCGGCCCTGTGGGAGTCACTCGACGAACGAAACGTCAAGTACGAGATTCTCTCTATCACCGAGGGATACAACGTTCTCGATTCGCTCACCGCTCGTCAACGAGAAATCCTCACAGTCGCTATCAAACGGGGATACTACGATAATCCACGAGGGTGTTCGTTGACTGGTCTTGCCGACGAACTTGGGGTGAATAAGTCAGTGATTAGCGGCGTTCTTCATCGGGCTGAAGGTGAAATCATCAAAGACGCGATCGGCGACCCGCGTGACCAGTAGAGAGAAAACACGTGGAAGAATGTGAATTGATCCAATACGAGACACGCGCGCTGTATTCAGCACGCAGATTTCAGTAGGGAGGAAACTTGTGACGTTGAAGCGTATACAGACGTCCGCTAATCACTGAGAGAGGTCGCCGAGAAGCGACCGGACGTGGTGTTCAGTGACGGTTGTGGTGCCGCCGATGATGAGTGTATCCGTGCCCGTGTCAGCGATCGCCGCGTAGATGTTGCCGTCAGGGAGTGATTTGTCGGGATCAACCTTCGTCACGTGTGTCCAGTTCGTCCACCGAGTCAGCATATCTCTGGTAGTAGATTCGTGTGCAAACCATTTTCTCCTGTCACCTGTTATCATCATTCCAAGCTAAACTTACGACGGATTACACCAGCGTCGACGAACTCCAGGCGAACGGAGTAAGAGCTGACGGTGAGAACCTAAGCAGCTGGGATTAGTTGCCCTTTGGCTATGGATTTACTACCTATATCATATTTCTAGAGAGTTACGAGACGTGGCGGTAACGGTGAGGAACGGTTCATCACTCGAGACAAGACCGTCATTCTCAACCGTGGGTTTTTGCGTGTTAAACCAGTACTCACGATGTGACTGAGACTCCTACTCCTCGTCCGGGTGAGATATTTAATCGAGCCGTCGAGGAAGGTACGCGCCGACTCGATCAGTCGCTGCTTGAATTGGTCTCAACCAGCTTCATCGCCGGATTCACGATCGTCTTTGGCATCGTCGCACTCGGCATTGTTGAAGCGATTGTTCAGCCACACTTCGGCGAGATAGCCAAAATCACGGGGGCACTTGCCTTTGGGGCTGGCCTTGTGTTCCTCGTCGTGGGGCGGACGGAATTATTCAACGAAAATTTCTTCGACCCGGTCGCGGCGGCAGCCGACCGCTCTGGATCGTGGATGCTTTCCTCACTCTTTCGTCTCTGGGTCATTACGCTCGTGTTCAATTTACTCGGTGGGGGCCTCTTCGCGCTTACCTTCACTGTCCACGGCGCACTTCCTCCAGGAACGGGAGAAGTATTGACTGCGTTCGCAGAAGAAACCGCACGCCAAGGAGCTAGAGCGTGGTTTGCGAGCGCAATCGCAGGAGGTGCACTCGTGAGTCTGCTGTCATTCCTTCTTGTGGCTGTCAACAGCGTCCGGACCCGAGCCACCCTAGCGTACGTTGTGGGGTTTCTCCTCGCCCTCGGACCGTTTAATCACGTCGTCGTCACCGCGTTGCACGTCTTCTTCGGTATCCTGTTCGGGGCGAATGTCGGCTTTGGCACACTCGCGGTGATGATTACAGTTGTGACAATTGGCAATTTCGTCGGCGGACTTGGCTTGGTTACGCTCACGCATGTCACCCAGGCGATGGGTGCGCGTGAGTCTGGAGAGTAACCTCGATGGAGCGACTTGAGACGTCAGTTTGGATCAGCGATTGCTTAGAGAGTCTTTGAACTCGCACTACTACTGGGATCCCAAACCCACCGTTGATCGATGTAGGAAGGATAGCGTTGGGCAAACCCACAACTAGACGATCTCCTCTGCATCGTGTGCTTCCTGCACCGTTTCTTCGCGTACCGTAATCCCCTATTCGTGGACGAGGTCACCGCCGACGGCCGTGTCAGCAATCCTTTCCATCTCGTATGCTTAGTCGTAGTCATGGATACCGCCTCCGTGGAAGAACATTGCCGCTGACAGAGCGGTCCGAAGTCTGCCGACGAGAGCAGGGCTACTCAAGATGAGAGAACAGATGAGGGAGGAGGGTGATTTGGTGGCGCGTTAATGATATTCCGGTAACCAGTCTCAGTTAATGATTTGACCAATACGTTGACAGACTTGTTGTATATAAAATACATACAAATAGCCACAGTACCACCGTAGGGATGTGAGCGCAATTCTCACGTTCGACGTCGTTACTGACGACTTTCCGTTCGGACGAGCACTTGAAGAGAACCTCCACCTTACCTTCGAAATTGAGCGAATTATCCCACTTGGGGGGCACACCTTCCCTTTACTATGGGTCTCTGGCCCGGATAGAGAGCGCTTCGATGAGGAAATTCCAAAGCATCCACACGTAGATGATATCAAATTTTTAGGGAGTCAAAATCAAAAGTCACTGTATCTTGTTGAGTGGGAGGGACTCTCGCATGGGCTCATTCAGACGCTCGTTGACGTTGAGGCAATTCTTCTGTCTGCCTACAGTGAAAATAGTCACTGGACGTTTCGAGTCCTCTTTCCGGACGATACTGACGCAAGTGAGTTTCATACTCACTGTCGTGCTAACGGTATTCACATTACCGTGGTGAAGTTGGCCTACTCGGTCGATCTCACCGATTCTACTGACGAGGTACTTACCCAAGCGCAATACGATCTTCTCACTACCGCCCTCAAGGAAGGGTACTTCGAGATTCCGCGCAAGATCAGTCAGGCTGAACTCGCACAGACACTTGGGATTTCGGGGCAAGCTGTTTCTGAGCGGATGCGCCGTGGCGTTCAGGCGCTTCTCATGCGGATGTTGGAGATCACTCCAGAGACGCCAGTTTCTGAAGAACTGGAAGAATGAGGTGTGGGTCGTTGAATATACGTCACTGGGGTAAGAACTCACACGCTTACCGAGGTCGTGAGGAACTCGTCGAACGCGTCTCTGTACTCCAGGGGCATCTGAACGAGGCGTAGGCCGTATTAACTCGGGACGCTCGCTGATGTCCGTGAAGACGAGAACGGTGAGTCGAAAAACCGAGGTAAGCACGGAAACCTTGACCTGCATGGGTGGGCGTCGACCGATTCTCAAACATCCTCGAATACAAAGCGAAGATTGCAGGCATCGAAGTCGGAGAAGTGTCCGAGTACGATACGAGCAAAACGTGTTCGGTGTGCGGTAGAGAAGACGATGGTCAGCGTGTTGAACGCGGGTTGTACGTCTGTAAAGAGTGTGATGCGGCGTTCAACACTGACGTGAATGGGGCGAAGAACATCCGTCTGGACTTGTCCCAAAGTAACTCCGAGTCTTCCGGGCAGTTGTCCGGGGATAGGAGTACCGGCTGGTTGGCTCAGCCTTCAGTCTACCTTCATGACCTCACCTGTGGATTCTCACCACAGGAACGGGTGGTAGACTGCAAACCGTAATATCCCACTCCAGCGGTGCGGTGCCGTGGGATTCCTCCGCGTGAACGCGGAGGAGGAAGTCAACCAAGGACTGGAGGCCGCCGGTGCGGATGTCCATGAGACGCAGCTGTATCGATTAGATTGCCCGACGACTGCTGCAGGCCAGTCACCCTCGCAACGGATGGTCAACTCGATGGGATACTGTTCACGTCACCGAGGACAGTGGACCACTTCTGCGAGATCGCGGCCGAGCAAGACGGTGTCTCCGCACTCCAGCGGGGAGTAGCGGGGACAATTATCGGGGCCATGGGATGCCGACGGTTCGTGCGATTCGGGAACAGGGTATCATGGTGGACGTAATCCCAGACACAGTCGGATTCTCTCAACTCGCAGATCGCACCGTGAAGGCAATCGACACCCGCTATTAACTCCTACTTCCTCATACCTCCTCTATACAGCCATGACCACTCCACAGTTCGATGATTTTTCGCACGAGTCGCACATGCATGAGGCCTTCGAGCTCGCGCGCGAGGCTGCGGCCCGCGGCGACGAGCCGCTTGGATCCGTTCTCGTCCACGACGATACTATCATCATGACCGAGTCAAATCGTGTGCGAACAGAGACTGATATCCGGCGTCATCCCGAACTCCATCTTGCGTACCGTGCGTGTCGAGAGTATGACGCCGATGAACGCGTTGAGATAGTGATGTATACGAGCACTGAACCCTGTCCAATGTGTGCTGGGGGAATGGCGACAGGTAGGTTCGGGCGCGTCGTCTACAGTGTCGAAAGTGATGAAATCGCGGCGTTCACTGGGAACGAGCTAGCAGTCCGGTCCGCAGAAATCCTTGCTGGCGTCAGCGACGTGGTCGGGCCGCTGTTGAACGAGGAAGGCCGCCAGATCCACCAGGAGTACGACTGGTGACCACGCCAGACACCGTTCGGTGAGGTGTTGTCAGTGCTCTCCAGAGACGAGGTGGAGGCCGACGATTCCAAAGATGATCACGGAGATAAACAGGAGGCGAGCGCTCGTCGCCGGTTCGTCGAATACGATGATACCAAGCGAAGCGGTTCGGACGGCGCCGGTCCCCGTCCACACAGCATACGCGGTCCCGATCGGCAAATCCTGGATCGCTTTCGCGAGCAACACCATACCGATGGTAAGCGCCACGACT
The DNA here is from genome assembly GCF_002844195.1 of Halegenticoccus soli. Classification (GTDB taxonomy): domain Archaea; phylum Halobacteriota; class Halobacteria; order Halobacteriales; family Haloferacaceae; genus Halegenticoccus; species Halegenticoccus soli. Next base: position 358,088 of record NZ_PEND01000003.1, on the reverse strand, counting down.
GTTCCCACCGTCGGGACCGGTTCTGAGAGGCCGTCAGAATACTCTAAACCAATCGCCTAGGCGATTTCGAACAGGCCAGCGACGAAGAGAACGAGTCACGACATTTCCTTACTTCTTGCTCACAAACCGGACTCGAGCTTTCGATATCGAGGGATAGCTCTCGATTCGATACCTACTGAACGAGTAACTATTTCCGCGATCAAAATTGAGACAGGGTCCAAATAGGAACGGTACATTTAATACCAGAAGTGTAATATTCATGCACTAGCAAGATATGAGTTGGAGAAGTGTAGAGTATTACCGGTTCCGTGGGCAGTGAGTGTTAGGGAGGGCACGTACTAGCTCCAAGTGATGATCGCGTAGGCAATCAGAGGCACCTTATGGACATTCAACACACAAGACTCGGTTGCTCAGAATTGACCGGGCACGGGCACTGGATGAGCCACCGGTTACAGGGTAACCACTGGCTTGGGCTGGAGACCTGAGATGAGCGGACAGCGTGAATCGGTACGTAAGACCGAACACGAACCAGACACGCAGGGAGAGACGCTTTCGGAGATCCTGGACGATGAGCGGTCGCGGGCAGTCATCAGTGCCCTTGCAGACGCTGACGGTGAACTGCACTTGTCCAAGCTCACTGAGGAAGTTCTTGAAAGAGAGAAAGAGCACCAGCGAATGGATCGGCCAGCGGAGAGCGTGGTTCCGGGGTGGGTGTATACATTTCTAAGTGGGGCAGGCCTCATAAGCGTGGTCGGCTCGTACTTTGAGGTTGGACCGTTTGCGACCCTCTCGGTTGTCCACTGGACGGAGGTGATTTTCGGACTCTTTCTGGTACTCTCCTGCTATTCGATCGTCACCCAGGCAAGACGTTAACCAGAAAGAGACACTTGTAGGGGGTGAAATGGCCAAGTCAACTCTGAGCGTACAAATGGGACCCCTCGCTGCAACTGGCGAGGAAGATGTCATTCTCACGTCAGTGGTGGACGTAACGATGCACGGTCTCAGTATGACAAAGTGAGTTGAAGGATTCACTGCCATTCAAGTTGTTGAGGTGTCTTCGTCTTCGTGGTCGTACACCTGCGAGAGGTACTGAGAAATCTCCTCGAAGTTAGGGCCTCGTCGAACCGTTCCGGTGTCTTTGTCCCACTCAATGTATCCAGCCTTCGCGAGTTTCGGAAGGTGGGTGTGATAGAGTGCCACCTTGAGTCGTTCAAAATCATCACCTTCGGCCACGAATTCATCGACGGAAAGCTCAGCCTTGTCACGAGGAGAGTAGTTATTCAGAGGAAAAAGAACTCGGCGACGATACTGGTGACTGAGCGCGTCGAACATCCGATCCAGTCGTCGATGGTCACCGCCCCCGTCCGTTTCGAGAGTGGCCGAGGACGTGTTGTCTGTTCGACCCGGTTCAGCATCGTCGCCTGGTGTCATCGTATATGCCACCGCCTCTGTGGATCTCTGTTTGGTTTGAGAACGAGCTCACGCAGTCGAGTGCTCCCGAAGCCATGAGTTCTATTCTGTGAGGATACTATTGGTCTTCACCCCTGTCTTGCTCTGAGGCACGTAGAGAACGTGTGAGTGAAAAGATTTACCTTAAATAGTAAAACCGCTTTTCAGTCCGATTTCAATACTTCAGTTTGTTTTTAAATGGGTGACGATCAGGTCGTTTGAATGAGAGCACCAATTGACCCTACGCGTGCGATATCTCATCAAAGATGACGTCGCAAATGGATCGTTCAGCGGCCCGCAAATGCTCGGAGAATGTGGGCTGGAAAATTCCTAAGAGTTCGGTGACTTCCTGGCCCGTACATCCTCCGGTGAGATTCCGCGAGCAATGAAGAAGATGTCGGCATGCCCCTTCGACCGGAGGACGAAACCCTGGTGGTCGATAGCACATCCTGTCTCCCGGGCGACATAGCGGTGTGTCGGCGTCCTCAAACTGGAGCGTGAGTTCGACGACGCTGTCGGTTTACAGCGTCGCTCTCGTCTCTCTGGCGTTGAGCGTATGCGCGATCGTGTCGCCGAACTCCGAGAGCACGTCCAGATTCTGCTCGTCTTCGTCCAACTGAGGGCGGTCGGCGTAGACGGTCATCACGCCATACGCTGTGTCGTCGTAGGCGAGCGGGATGCAGACCAGCGACCGAGCGCCGCGTTCGAGCGTCGCTTCCCGCCAGGCAGCGAAGTCGCTGTCCGTGGCGATGTCTGCAACCACCTGCGGGTCGCCGGTGTGTACTAACTAGCTCTTTTATTATAAACATGAATCTCCTATTTCGGTTACCGTCTAATCTACAGCCCCTCCGTCGCGCCAATTCCGTGTTCTCAGGAACAATGTCGTCTCTCTATGAGATTTGATCAAGCGGATCCATCGTCGTCACTATTTCTGAGGGCTGGGTGGGTGTTCTTGATCGCGGGTCCGAGACGGGACAACGCTCTCCTCAGAGGGCTGATCGCGAGGGAATTTAGCACCTGTAGGAAGCAGTCTCTCCGCACACGCAGGTGTCCCGCACGGGATCCTCACTCACGGAACTATGTTCCCTTTCTGGGAAAATACCTGTGTCTCTGCGGCCCAGGCGTCGTCTCATCTCTCCGCGTCATTCTGAGCGCCTTCATATTTTGTGCCGAGATGGGTTTCTGAAATGACTTCCGCCAGGAGCATTTTCCCCGTGGACGGTCTGTACTCCCCTACTGTGACATCCGCAGACAGAGAACTGCCGCACAGAACCGTATGTGACTGTCCACCGCTCCTCCGAGCTGAGAGCTCATGATCACCGCAAAGTTCACCCTCCAGGTTCCGTTTCTCCAAGAGGCGCTTGCCGCGGTCCCAGACATGGAGCTACAGATCGAGCCAGGACAATTCCCCTTTATCGCTGAGAAGAAAACACGACTCCTTGTCTGGGCCTCGGGAGATGACTTCGAGCGCTTTGAAGTACAGGCAGACGAAGATTCTCTCATCCAGGAGCTTGTCACAGTAACGACGGAGGGCTCGTCTCGGCTCTATCGGGTTGAAGCAGAACACGAGGAGCTGCGCTCGCTCTTTCAGATCCTTTTCTATGATCACGATACCCTTCTGGAACGGGGGACGGTCACAGCCGCCGGCTGGCAGTTTTGGCTCCGCGCAGTTGATAGAGACGCCGTCTCAACCGTCGCGACAAAATTGCACGAGCACGGCGTCCAGACGGATTTTAGAGCGATCTATACAGAGCACGGCGGTGAAGACGTCACCGCGAGCCTCACTGACGGCCAATACGAGGCACTGGTCACCGCCTATACCCGTGGGTATTTCAACGTCCCTTGTGCAGTCAGTCAACAAAAGCTTGCAGCCGACCTCGGGACTTCAGGCCAGGCCGTCTCTGAACGACTTCGACGCGCGGTCAGAGCTATCCTCGATGATACACTCAACGTCACTTCTGATCAAGACAGCCCTTAGTTCACTCGGAAAAACCTGATGCACTAGCGTTCCGTCAGCTCACTCTTCATGTTGAAAGCGCCCTTCGTGAGTGACGGTTCCGCATACAGTACATGTAACTTCCCGAGATGGTGCTTTAGCGTACTTGGTGTTTTCTGAAAGCACCTCCGATTCGTCAGCCGTTGAGTCCAGCCGAAGAGATACGTTATGGACTGTTTCTTTGTTGCACTGTTCACACTCTCTCAACACTTCATTCGTGTCACGGTCGCGTTGGGTCATGAGGCTCGGTTTATAGACGGGGTGGAACACCAACGCGGTTTTACGAACGAAAGTGTAGTAGAGAGATCACTTCTCTCTACTTCCGTTTACATCTCTATATTCTCTGCACTCATTGATAACTGTTATGTATATTACCAATCAGTTCAGGAGATGATGTGATCATGCTGTCTCACTTCCTCATGGCGGTGGACGCGAGACGGATAAGTGGCTTGTACACGCAGGCAATGGGACGAACCATCTAATGGTACACAACGTATATGCGGGAATTCCCCGCAAAGGTGCCTCTAATCGCTTGAGCTCCTGACGCTTAGAGGAGAAACAGGCGTCTGAGATCTCTACTCTCCGATCGCCTGTGGTCCTCGTGGTCAACGTGGTGTGTCAACCCAACTGTGGGATCTGAGGCCGTCAGTGCGCCATGGATCTCACACTCGGCCCTCATCAAGCAAAGGAAAGGGGGGTCGCACAACTCCTTCGTGATCGTAAACCCAGCGTGAACGTCCTCACAGGACGTGAGACTGGTACACTGGTTCCAAATGCGCAGATGTCAGATTAGATCCAAACTCGTAGGTCTATTTGTTCTCTTGCCCTCAAGCCACTACATCTCCGCGTCGATCAGTCTTCATCAAAGCGAGAGTGTGCACATCGGACCAAGGCCGCTAGTACTCAGCTGGGACTTAAAATATGGGCCGTGGTATCCGCTTCTATTCGTACACTGGAAGAGAACATAATTCGATGACTGACGAAGAGACTGGTTTTCGGCATGTTTCTATGGAGGCTATTAATGAGGTCCCTGATTTGCACAGTATCTCTCTTGACGTTCAACTCATGAACTCGCTCGTGACGCGTGAGCACCCTGCTCGGATACGAATTACGATGAGCAATCGTTCGCGAACTGATCGGGTGTATGTGACGGGGTATATGAGGGTCTTCGGTGAGGTGTGGAGCGCCGAGACAGCGCCGGGACTAGTTCTTCTTCCTCCAGAACTGCCACTCGAATTTGAGGACCACCAATTTAGACCAACTGAACGGAATATCGCCTTCGATGCTGCAGAAATAGTAAATCGTCTCCCACCCGACGAATCTACCTCGATTCAATACGATGTTTGGGATGCTCCTCAAAATACAGGAGAGCCATTAAAGCCTGGTACCTATCGATTCCAGAGTGAGTATATTCGGTACTCATCATGCGGCAATCTAGAGGATTCATTTGTCTGGGGTGTCACACTATCTATTACAAGGCCATAGTTAGAGGGACCCGTCGAAGATCTCCGCGAGTTCCTCCTGTACAAGATCGCGCATCGCGTCAGCGCGCGCCTGTCGTCGTGTCCGTTCGTCGAGGTAATTCAGTTCCGACACAGACGAGTCTCGACTTCCCTGTGAGGCCGCGACCGCCGCCGTTCCCGCTTCGATACTGGGGCGCTGCTGACGGTAGAGCCGATACCACGTCTGGCGATCCATATTCGGGAACGGGTGACGGCCGGCGATCCGGACGTCGGCGCGTTCACCGACATCGCGGAACCACCGCCGTGCCGTCTCCGTCGACATGGGGCTCTCAATCGACTGCCCGGGGAGCAGGTAGCTCGTCCAGTCGTCATACGCGCCGAGGATGTCGATCTGCTCACAGATGGCGTCGACGCCGACGAGGAGTTCGACCGTGTTTCTGGTACGCCGTGCGTTCTTACGCTAGTCAGCCTCGAACTCGATGTAGGGAATGTCGTCGTCGGGGTCGAGCACTAGCTGGTTCACGTGCAGTTCGCACGCCTCTACGGGTCGGAGTCCCCACCCAGCGAGCGCGAGCAGGAGGAAGCGCTCCTCGTCGTCGCCGGCGGCGAGCAGCGCCGCGAGGTCCTCGCGACCAAGGCTGGGATGGTCGTATCGGGGATCTCCATCCCACCCGAAGCGGTTCAGGAGGTTCTCGGCGGGGTTATAGAGGCCGCTGCCCATCTCTTCGAGAAAGGTGTATCAGTTTTTCATCGCGGAGACGTACTTCTTCTTCGAGGCGAGCGTTCCCAGTTCCTCGTCGAGGACGCGGAACGTATCACATACGCGTGCGATCTCGTCGGGCTTCGCGGTCTCGTCCAGCAGCGGCGAGAGGAGGTCGCCCGTCTGGTTCACCTCCCGGTAGGTCGTGACGTACGTCCGCAGCCGGGACCGGCGGGGGCCGACCGTGGTCTCGGCGCGCCCGCGGTCGTGCTTGAGTTCTTCTAGATAGTCTTCGAGCCCTCGGATAGTCGGTTCGTGGCCGATTCCCCATGTGTCGTCCGTGCCGTCGGGATTCGGCGGGAAACCGACCGCGTCGTAAAACTCGCCGGGGGAGAGCTCGTGGTCGCGGCGGAGGCGTTCAACGAATCCCGAGAAGTTGCTCTTGAGCCACGGGTAGGTGGGGTATTCCGGTCAGGATCGACGTCGATGTCGGGGTCGGCGCGGAGCGTAGGCACAATCTCCTCGCAGTAGAACTGCTCAAAGTCGTCGAGGCCGTCGAAGCGGGCGTAGTGCGGCATCGTTAGTCGGCGGAGATGCAGAGGGTTTCCACCTGCGAAACGAATTGCTGAGTCCGTGCGAGCAGTGCATCGACGTCTTCGTCGATGGTTTCGTAGCCGTAATCGGCCTGCTTGCGGAGTTCAGAGAGATCGTTCAGGAAGCGTCCGTCCTCACGCCGCGCGTCGCCAGCGAGGACGACCTCGGACCCGAAGAGGGAGAGAACGCTTCCGTGGGTACTGGGGTCGTGGCCGCGGTCGTCCAGAACGGCTTGTGCAGCATGGAAACAGCATAGTACAGCCGGTTGATAACGACTGCATCAGAGAGGTTCGCATTCCGCGCACCCTCGGCGTCGGCAAGCGCTTGGTGAGCTTGCCGAAGTTGGTCTTCGACCGCGGCTTCACCGGGCTTGTCGTCATCAGGCATATGAGCGGCCCTCGGTGACGACGTTTCTGATGAACGGATTCCCCTCTCGCTGATGCCGGGTAAACGTGGATTCGGAGAGGATGTGGAGTTCGACGACAGGGCTGTACTCCAACATCACGTCGTAGGCGAGATCACGGAGTGAGTCGGCGGTGGTGTTCTGGTCGATGTCGTCGTCGAGGACGATGAGGACGTCGACGTCACTGCTGAGGCCGTGCGCCTCTCCGCGGATAGTCGAACCGAAGAGGTACAGCTCGGCGATTTCATCACCGTGCTGAGACCGCGCGCGATTGACGAACGCCGCCGCTGCGTCGGTGTGAGCGTCAGCGGGGAGTGTCTCGTGCGCGGTCTCGTCGTCCATGTGCGGTGGTACGCGCTTCGGTGTCATTTATATTTCCCCGAAGGAGTAGTGGTGAAGGGCGAGACTGGGTGGAGAAGGCCACTCGATGCGTCTGGTGGCAATTCTAAGGGCATGGGTTTCGGTACAGAGAACGCTACAGTCAGTTGTGTTAGTATTCTTGGTGAGTGGTTGTCTGGGTTGGACAACCAGACACCACGCCAGACCGGCCAAAATCCTCGAACTACACGTAAGGTTCACAGTGATCGTATCACCGGTCGGCTTCGCTATACATCAGGGCCGTTTTTCATCGACGACTTACTGGTCATTGTGACGTTCTTCCTTGGTGTGTTCGTCGTGGATCTGCGGGTTCTCCACCCGTTGCGACCCCTCTGATCTTTTAGCCCTATTTAAATTGCCTGTTGTTGATAGGTTCCTAGCGGTTGGGCGGAATACAAGGCGTACCTCTCACACGAAGATGAGTTCAAATTGGACTGAACACCTCACACCTACCTTGCCATTCCTTCGTGGAGGCTTCGTCAGTACCACCAAAGAGTAAAGACTACCTGCTCGTTCCGTCCTGTATGAAGCACCCTGCTATCCCGTCGCATCAAAGGGACACGAGGAACGACGATATCGATCGATATCATCCCGGATGGGGTGGCCCCTGATGACGGTCCCGACTGTGGATGCCCTCGTTTTCGACGTATTCGGCACGGTCGTGGACTGGCGGAGTGGCGTCATCCGTGACGGGAAGCGAGTCAACGAATCCAAAGATATCACTGTCGACTGGGCGGTGTTCGCAGACGCGTGGCGCGGGGAATACCGTCCCTCGCTGGATCGCGTCCGGCGGGGCGAGCGTTCCTGGCAGAACCTCGACGCGCTCCACCGTGAGGCACTTGAGGAGTTGCTTGACCGCTTCGGCGTCGAGGGCCTGGCCGAGACGGAAATCGAGTACCTCAATCGCGTCTGGCACCGCCTCGACCCCTGGCCGGACGCGATCCCTGGACTTCTGCGCCTCCAGTCCGACTACGTGATCGCTCCGCTCTCGAACGGCCACGTGCGACTCCTCACGAATATCGCCAAACGAGCTGGCATCCCCTGGGATCTGATCCTTTCCGCAGAACTCTCGGGGCACTACAAACCGGACGAAGAGGTGTACCTGACCGCGGTGGACCTTCTCGATCTCGACGCTGATGAGGTCATGATGGTCGCGGCACACGAACGTGATCTCGATGCGAGCCGCGCCGCGGGGCTCCACACCGCGTACATCCATCGGCCGCTGGAGTGGGGCCCCGACGAGGCCGACAGCACCGAGAAGCCCGACGAATCCGCCTACGACATCGTGGCCGATGACTTTGTCGAGCTCGCAGAGCACCTTGATGCCTCGCCAATCATTCGATGAGAACGGTCGTCAGAATGACGAGGCGAAAGCCCCCACGCTCTGCTGAATAGATTTTCTGAGTCGGTCACCACATACTTGACACAAACCGAGTAGTTCGAGTTACGCGTGCTGCCTATACCGCGCATACTCAGCCCGGAGGCTCACCCAGACGAATCCGAATCGGATCAAGAGATACAGAACAGGGATCGACCAACGTTGAGTATACCGAGTATCAGAGTAAGTGATACTTATCTTTAAGCATCTACTTGGTGAACTACCAGTAGAGGTGTTATCGAATGGCACGCGACCTCCTTCACCAGGCCGCTGACAATGTAGAAGCCGTCGAGACGGAAAGACCTGCCAAGGATACAAGTAATCGTTTGGCGTCTCTCGCCGACCAGCTTCGGTCGCAGGCCCAGCGGGACGCCACGCCTGCCCTCGGGGTACTTGATCGTATCCAGCATGCCCTTCACGATATCGCCGAAGAAACTGACGATGACACGGTGAGCAACCGCTTAGAGGATGCTCGCGAACAGATCTTTACATTTCTTGAGACACTTGAGGACCGTGGGATGAAACAGCATGGTTGGAGTGAGAACAAGGAACCGAACGCGTCGGCGAACCACGAGTAAGGATATACACTCCAGGATTGTGAACTACCCCACCCTACTCGCTCGCTTTCGCTCGCGCTTGAGGGTGGGGCTTCCTGCTTCCACGACGCGCTGTGCAGGAACCACTATGGTTCCCGTAGGGAGCGCAGCCTCCACAGGCGTTCGAAAATCGTTCCACGATTTTCGCAGCCTGTCAGAATCGCGGTGTGATTCTGAGGACGGTGATTCGGAGCGTCCCGCTCCTACTTTCTTGATTCCGCGCCGGAGGATGTTCCACGCCCCGTTCCAGTCTCGGTCGGCGGTGAACCCGCACGTCGGGCACGAGTGTTCGCGGATCCACAACGGCTTGTCGCTCTTCACGCCACATGCCGCACATTCTTTGGTCGTGTTCCGTGGATTGACTGGAATGAAGTGTGTTCCTTCTCGCTCGCACTTATATTCGAGCATCCGCAGAAAAGTCCCCCATGCGGCGGATACTCGGTTACGCGAGTTTGAATTGAACTGCATCATTCCGGCAACGTTCAAATCTTCGACGGCGACGAGGTCGTATTCCCAAGCGTAGTAGGTCGAGAGTTTGTGCAAGAAGTCCCGGCGTTTCCGCCGAAGGTCCGCGTGACACTCCGCCACTCGACGCCTCTGCTTCTCGTAGATGGCAGAGCCGTGTTGCTTCCGCGAGAGTTTCCGTTGCTCGCGTTCCAATCGCTCACGTTCGGAAGACAGGTCGAGCGACCCGACCGCCGTCCCACTCGTATCGTGGGCGTACGTGAGAATCCCCACGTCGATCCCGACGCACCGCTCGGGATTCTCGGGCTTCGTCGGCGGCTCACGGTCGAGTTCGACGCCGAACGTGGCGAACCACTCGCCGGTCGGTTCCTTCTTGAGCGTGACCTGCTTGAGCGTCGCGTTGTCGGGGATGGTGCGGTGAAGCCGTATCGGGATGTCGCCGAGTTTCGAGAGTGACAGTAGCGTCCGACCGCCCTTCTTGTCGAGCTTGAAGCCGGATTGACTGTACGTGAAACTGTGGAACTCCCGTGGGGGCTTCCACTTGAGTTGGCCGACGCCGTAGCCGTTCTGTTTGAACTTCCCGAGTGCGTTGACGCTGTCGGCGATAGGCATGACGGTGGTCTGAAGCACCGTCGAGTAGACGGTGGGAAGGTCGTCCCACCACTGTTTGAGGTCGGGGAGTTCGTCTCGGACTGACCGGACGCGCTGTTTGACGGTGCCTACGTCGTCGGCAATTTGATTGAATCGATAGAGCGCGTGATTATACAGTTGCCGACAAATATCGCGGTGGCGGTCCAACTCCTCACGGTGGGCGTCGGGCGGCTTAAATCGATACTTGTAGGCGTAGTACATAACGCTACTCGCGTTCCTCGATAAGTTCGTCCAATTTGTCTTGAACGAACCGCGAGAGATTCAGGTGATTCTCCTGAATTCACTCCTCTTGGTCGTCGCGTATCGAGATGTTCTTGCGCTTTACCACACGACAAGTTACACAAGATATGTGGCTAAGTGTGACGGAACGTGGGCCTGTGGACCTGCCACCGAACACGTTTGAGAACTGTGCGGGCGTCTTCGAGGTCTGTTTTGATCTGTTGGCCGGAGGACTGGTCGTGGCCGGCGATCACGGTCAGGAGGTCTCGTTGGAAGCCACTGAGGTCAAAGAGGGTCATCACCGAGAAGGGACACCAGCCACGGATATAATCGTCAGCATTGTGTGGTGTGAGGGAGTACTAAATGGACAGAAGAGTCTTGAATCTCTGTTGGTTGACTGGGAAGTTGGGAAAGCGTTGTCACACCGAGCGAGGAGATGGCTTGGGGTGATTTTCTACTAACCCACACGAAGTTGAGGGGGAGGTGTGGGTTAGTTGAATGGCTGGGGATGCGTATCGAGCACGATCGCTTCGTAAAGCTGCATCTCCTGCTGTGTTCGTTTTCGGGTCGGGTGAACCGCTCTCTCGATGGGAGCTTCTGACGGGCGTGCTGAATAGAAGGCGCGAATGCAGCACACCTCAGTAAAATAACCCGGACGCTTCGGGGGAGAGTGGAGACCGACCCTTAGACGCTCGGTTTGATATTCTGATTCATTCGGAACAGGTTCTCGGGGTCATACTTGTTCTTGAGTTCGACCAACCGATCGTAATTGGCACCGTACGCTGCCTTTACCCGTTCGTCACCTTCGAGGCTGAGGAAATTCGGCGCGACCCCCGGCGTCGCATACTGTGCAACCTCTTTCAGGAATTCCTGGGCCCACGAGATGATTGCGTCGTCGTCTTCAGGATCCGTCCATCGCGGGAGGATGTTAAACGAAAATGGGACGTTTCGGTGGCGATACGCCGTTGCAGCCGGATCAACCCGCGCGATCTCTCCGCCAATGTGTTCTAATACGATCTGGGTTTCCGGTGACGGGAGTGTGCCAGCGCGTTTCACTACGATGTCGATCGCTTCGTCGGGAAGCGGCTCTATCAGTTGGGTCTTCCAGTAGTTTCGGTAGCCCGGTCCCAACTCCTCGTCGAACATCTGCTGCATGGCCGTGAACGGGAGGGGTTCGACAAGATCAACAATCGGTTCGCCGAACTCCCGGAGCGGTTGGATGACTTCTTCGCCCTCTTCGATGCGGCCCGAATAGCATAGAACGAGCGCAACGACCGTTGTTTCGTGTATCTCCACTGGGAGAAACGGCGCTGGGGGCGCGGTCAGGATGGCGGCGTAGCAGCAGAGGTCGTCCGGCGCGCCGGCTGTGAACTCCCGGTGAAATCGGAGGACGTCTGCAGCATCATCGAACGAATGGACGATCATCCCGCCTAGAACCTCCGGACCAACTTCGTGGGCGTCGAACTCGAAGGAGGTGGCGATTCCGAAGTTCCCACCGCCGCCGCGGATTCCCCAGAAGAGATCCTCATGTTCCTTGTCACTCGCGTGCAGGAGTTCGCCGTCAGCGGTGACGACATCGGCTGACCGGAGATTGTCGATGGTAAGGCCGTACGTTCGACTAAGCCATCCCCATCCACCACCCAACGTGAGTCCTGCCACTCCGGTCGTCGAGACGATCCCGGCTGGCGTGGCAAGCCCGAACGCTTGCGTCTCATGGTCAAGTTCCCCCAGCGTGACACCGGGTTCGACCCGGACAGTTTTCGCACCGGGATTGATCCGTACTGATCTCATCGGAGAAAGGTCGATCACGAGGCCGCCATCGCAGATCGCGTTCCCGGCGACGTTATGTCCACCAGCCTTGACTGACAGGAGGAGATCATTCTCACGGGCGAAGGTTACCGACGCGATGACATCTGCGACGCCCGCACACTGGGCGATGAGTGCCGGTTCGCGATCGATCATCGCGTTCCAGATTGTCCGAGCCTCATCGTAGCCCTCGTCGTCCGGACGAAGTAGTGTCCCCCGAAACCGCTCCTGAAACTCAGTAACGGCGCTCTCATTGACCGGGGATGTGACTGCCATAACAGGAGCCAATAGGTTTGAGGAGTCAACTAGCTATTTAGCGCCATTCCGGCAGCGACTGGTGCCTGCGCAAACGATGCAAAATAGTCAGCAACTGCAAGCCGGCAATCTCCAGGTTGCAGATCATCCTTTACCTGCTCCCGTTGATAGCACCTAGACCTGGCGACACGATCCTCTATGTAGACTTTTTCTGAATTATCCAACTCAGTCCGTTCGCTTTTTCAAAGTACTGGCTGAGAGAGCTGATTTGAGAAGGCGCGCCCTCGTACCGCTCTTCGAAACGATTCTCTTGGACAGAAAGTATTTACCGATGACTGTCAGTCGGTAAGATATGTTACAGACCAAGACGAGCCGTGAAATGGTCCGCTGCTGTGCGATGTGCGGGGCTGACATCCATCTCCGTGACACGGAAGACGGTACGCAGGCGGAAGGCCACTACTATGGGCCGTTGTTCGCACACTTAGCGTCCGTCAACGAGAGTGAGGTTGACGCTCAGTATTGGGAGTGTGATGAGTGTCGCCGTCGGAAACACTGCAATGTGAACTCCAATGAGCGCAGGACTAACGGTCGAGCATGAGTAGCTAAGCAGGTGCTGCTGATTGGTATCTTCCTCGTCGAAAGACGCCTCTCAAACTTCACTCAGCCCTCGTAGCTGACGATGGAGCGGAAGCCGCCGTAGGCCATGCGCTTGGGGTCGAACGGCATGTCCTCGGCGACCTGTTCTGGATCCATCGCGGAATCTTCCATGACCTTCGCGTTCACCTCGTCGCGGTGCTCCCGCGATTCAAACACAATAAATGAGAACACGACCGTTTCGTCGTCCCCGGTTTCGGCGAGTTGTGGAAAGGCCCGTATCTGCATCCCGCCCATGTCTGGCTCCATGTCGTCTCCCATCCCTTCGAAGTACTCGAGGGCGCCGTGTTCGATCCAAAGTTCTCCGGCCTCGTCGGCCATTTCGCGGTACGCATCGAGCTTCTCGGTCGGGACCGGGATGACGAAACCATCGACGTATCGTTCCATAACCTGCGTAGAGAGGACGCGACAGGAGTTGAACTTTTTTCACACCATCCAAGATTTATCTCATCCGTAGAGTTTGCCCTGCTGAATACAGAGCGCGTATCGTTCACCGACTGACCGACTCAGGGCCGTCGTACTCCCTGTTCAGACTGCGCATGTTATGCCGTGTTGCACTCCCCTGAACGAGAAATCCGTTGAGGCTGCCGGGGAAGATGTCCTCCGCGGTTACCTGGTCTGACACCTGGGCAAGCGGTCGTTTCTGGCGACGCGATGAATACGCTGGCGTTGATTCAGATGCAGGAGCGTTGTACTTCCCACGGTGCAGGGAACCGTCCCGTTATAGAAGAATGGCGCAACGCGTACGAGGAGCAACAACGCGGACTAACACGCTCGGAAGCAGCTGATTTTGGCGAAGGTGATTCGATCGGCGTCCAAAGTCTAGATTGAAATTGGTCGGCACTATCTCATTCGCCTCGGTGAACAATGGATTAATCCCTCCACGTGTTCCATGTTGTTTGTCCTCATCTCTTGCGTGAATGCTAGTCGAGGAGTTGCCCGGAACGCATAAGTCATTATCATGGTAATGATTATCCAAAGTATGATTTTCTACAATCGAGAAGAGGAGCTTGACACGCTGACAGCTGCGTTCGAGTCTCCCGGTGCAGACTTTTTCGTCGTCTACGGGCGGCGTCGTGTCGGTAAGACGGAGCTGCTCAAGGAGTTCTGTGCTGACCGTCCGCACATTTACTTCTTGGCGGCGCAGGGAGCTGAGAGTCGCCAGCGCGAGAAGTTCGTCGACCAGGTCGCAGACTATTTCGACGAGCGTATTCCACGGGTTAACGGCTGGGACGAGGCGTTCGAATACCTCGGAGAGAAACTCCATGCCGAAGCTCTGGTCGTTGTCATCGACGAGTTCCCGTACCTCGTTGCAGAGAACGACTCGGTTCCATCCTATGTGCAGGGGTTGGTCGACGAGCAACTCAAGGAGACGGATTCGATGCTGGTTCTGTGCGGGTCGAATGTGAGCACAATGGAATCGGAGGTGTTCGGCCACGAGAGCCCGTTATACGGTCGTCGAACGGCACAGCTCGACGTGCGGCCGTTCTCATTTCTGCAGGCACGGAATGTCATCGAATACGATATAGCAGATGCAATTCGTTCATACTCGGTTACCGGCGGAACGCCGATGTATCTTACACTATTCGACTACGAGCAGTCGCTCGCGGAGAACGTCAAATCACAGGTGCTATCGCCGACAGCGGTATTGTATACCGAACTGGAGTTTTTGCTCCGGACGGAGCTCCGGAGTCCAGCTCGGTACATGAGCATCCTCGAAGCGATCGCGCTGGGGCACACGACGCCGAACGAGGTCGCTGGTGCGACGGGGATCGATTCTGGCCCGCTGTCGAAGTATTTACAGACGCTTCGCCGGCTCCGACTCATCGACCGGGAAGTTCCTGTGACTGCGTCGGGCAAGAAGTCAAAGCGGTCACGGTACCGTGTCGCAGACGAGTTCCTCCGTTTCTGGTTCCGGTATGTCGAGCCGAACCGGTCGAGTATCGAGGAAGCGCCGGATATCGTCTACGACGGGACGATTGCCCCTGATTTGTCGACCCACACCGCAGCCACGTTCGAAGACGTGTGTCAGGAAGCCGTCTGGGAGGGGGTTCGACGTGGTGAGTTCGACCCGTACTCGGAGGTCGGTCGCTGGTGGTACCGGGAAGAGGAGATCGATATCGTTGGCCTTGCGCCGAACGACGACCGGATCCTCTTCGCCGAGTGCAAGTGGACCTCGGAACCAGTCGGCAACGCACTGGTAGAGAGTCTGCGGGCGAAGGCCGCGAACGTACGGTGGGGACCCAGTGACCGAGACGAACGCTTCGCACTGTTCTCGAAAAGCGGGTTCGTCGACGGACTCGAAGACCAGCTCGACGAATCTTGGTCACTACTCGGCCTCACGGAGCTAGACAACCTCCTCGCCCCAGATTGAACACTACCTCCTCTCTATCCGGTCGTGTTTAGTTTGTAGGATTGAACCAGGCGGCAAATGCTTGGAGCCACTTTTTAGCGGTCTGAGGCTCAATGTGGCTGAACCAGTGCGAGAACGGGGATGTGCGGCGCTTGAGCTCTCGAAAACTTCGTTCGATAGTGTTCCAATTTCCATTCCGTTCTGTTTGAAATCGGAGTGCTGCTCCGGTCAGCGCAGTTTGGAGATGTTGAGTGCCACCCGGTCGGCGGCGGCCAGCTCCAAACGACGCTCGCGTTCTGGGAGTGTATCCTCCAAGCGAGACAGCCGTTGTACGAGACGGCACAGACTGGACCGCAAACGCCGGGGTGACCGCAAATGGGCCGTACTAACCCGACGTACCGCGATACTATCTTCATCAAGGAGAGAATCCCGCCGTTTACGGCGGGCGTGAATCCGACATGGTAGTAGCCAACCGCCGGCGACCGCCGACTGGATATTCCACGTCTACGTTCACTTTTACTCCGCATAGGTCGATGTTAAGTATATTCAATGACATAGGCTATGCATGGCGAAACAGGTCGTCACCCAAACCTACACCGCTGGCATCTGCAACCAGCGCCAGGTGCGCGACGACCTTGATTCGCTTGGATTCGCTGCTCTCCGTGATCGATTTGAACCTTCTCCACGGATTGACTCGCTCTACATCGAACAGTGGCGACGGGGATTCCGCCACGACCACGAAGATGTTCTCACGATCGAGGTCACCAACGTCGACGCAGCGCTTCCGGTTGCTCATCAGATTCGCGAGCTTGGCCGGCCGGGCGAGTACAAGTGCTTCAATGTCGATTTCTCGCGCGAATTCCGCTACTGCCTCGAGAACGATCTCGATCCAACTCCGACACAGACTCCCTCGACACTCTCACTCAAGGTTGAACCAGTGGAACTGGCGAATCCACCGATCACAGAACTCACCATCGACTGCCTCGTTATCGGGGCTCTCCGCAACTCTCCATAAGAGCGCCACCTTTTGATTTCACTTTTTGCGCTGTACTGTACTAGGCGTCGGCGGTACCGTTCGTTTGTGGCTGGTGTTAGCGTGCAGTGAGGTGATTCGACGAGCAGTAGCCAAATCAACACCAAGCATCGTCGCGGCGACGTCAGGGCTTTCATTTCGATCGACAGTACGCCTCAAAAGGGGATCAATCACGTCGTAGGTGGCCCCCAGTTCGTCTGCATCAGTCTGTCCTGCCCAGAATCCAGCGGTGGGATCTTTACTAATAATCCGCTTCGGCACACCGATGTGATCAGCGAGGGCGCGGACTTCGGTCTTATAGAGATCACCGATCGGGTACAGATCCGCACCCCCGTCACCGTACTTTGTGAAGTACCCTAGTAGTAACTCTGACCGATTCGCTGTTCCAAGTACGAGACGGGACCATCTGTTCGCCGCATAGTAGATGCAGGTCATTCGCAGTCGAGCAATGAGATTTCCGATCGTCTGATCCATAACATGGAATCCTTCCTGCTCTGCCGGTCCTGGTTCAAGCCACGGGGCAATCATATCCTCAAAGAAATCAAGCAACGGTCGGAGTTGAATCTCGTAAAACTCGATTCCTAACGCTTCCGCCATGATGCGGGCCTCGTGTGCATGAGGGCTCTCTGCTTTGTGACACGGAAGGCTTAGGCCAAGAACTCGATCGCTACCGAGCGCTTCAACGGCGAGAGCGGCGGTCAGTGTCGAGTCAATGCCACCACTCAGAGCGACAATTGCGCCGTACATTCCAGAGTCGTCGACGGTATTTCGAATGTACGAAATGATTTCCTCACGGGTGGTCTCAAGTTCGAGGTGACTCGAAAGGAACTCGTTGCTTTCCCCCACGTATCTTGTCTGCGTTTTTGTTTCGCTTTTGCTACTCATGCTCCAAGTTTCATCTCTTATTCTGCGTACACAGGTCTAATATGGAAGTATAAAGGCCTACTCCTTATAGAACTAATATTTTACCGCCCTCCAAGATCCGCATTCAGGATAAGCTCCGTCACCTACTCCGGGCTTCCTCATCGTATCTCTGAAATTACGAGCTCATCCCTTAGCTGTCGAGTTTCTGTATCTTTGATGTGACTTGAGACCTTGATTGGTTTCGTTTTCTCAACCTCAAACCCTTCGACCACCTCCTCAATTTTAATTATCTCAAAAAATAACGATTTATATTATGAATTAAAAGAAGCTATTCAAATTCGGTGAGCTCAGTAGGTTGCAGATGTGTAAAGAACTATTGCATCTCTTGAAGGGAGACAAACGAGTCGCCGCTAGCAGTAAGCCAGTGGGTCACCAGCTCTGCACTGCTGCAGTTACAGGGGAGAATCGTACATTCAACCATACTGTCTTCGTTTCTAATCGTGATGTGTTCGTACTGGTCGGCAGCGTCTATACCAGTAGTGGGATCATCCGTGTTTCCGGTTGGTCTCTCTTTCATTCCTCTCACCACATCGTCGCATTCGTAATGTGATTGGCCTCATTTATTTTGCTTTTGTCCATGTTATCTCGGATACGATCTAAGAATCTAATCTAGTTATATTCTCTAGTTGAATTGAGGTGCTGAGCCCTCTTCTTCAATGAGCGATAGAATGGTGTTAATAGGAGGAAGATAGTGTCATCTGAACGTAAAGCGGTCTGATGGGAGAACGGGGTGAAGCTCCCGTTAGCGCCTGTAGTGACTGCGCTCTCTTCGGGCACCCCTCCGGCCCGTGCAAAGCACGTCATCAAAACAGGAGACTCTACCCTTACCCGCGAGCCGTCAGGTAAGCAGTAAGGTGGAGTAGTCTGCTTGTGAGCTTCGTCCGTCGAACCTAAGCGAGACGACCAGCCGGCGATCCGGAGGGATCAGCTCATGAACAGCCGTCGGTCGGCGCGTTCGTGGTTCGCCGTGATCACGTCGATCAGCGGGGCGAACGGCATCATGTCGTCAGGCGTCCGGCCGGCGCTCGCGTCGACGGCCGCAATCATCTTCGGCCGCAGATCGTCGAGAATCCGCTGTGCGTCGGTGTGGCCGAGTGACAGCAGCCGCTGGGCGGCCCCCAGGAGTCCCGTGACGAACCCGTGACAGCATAGCAGACACGCCGACCGCTCGTCGACATCTGCCAGCCCCGTCACGACACCCAGAACAACGGCGTAGTTGCTAGGCGCGTCGCCGTCGGCGACGCGCTCAGCGTACTGGTTGAGGAATGACGCCTCGCGGAGGTCCCGCTGGAGTGAGAGGAGTCGCTCGCCGGACTGCTCCGCGCTCTTTCGGAACTCCGCCGCCAGCGTCACCGCAGTCAACCGGCGGTCGACTCGACAGGCGGCGTCGACGTCGCCCTCACGGGTGGTGGCGTGTGCGGCCCGAAGCGCGATCAGGTCGGCCGGACCGACCTGTCGTTCGAGATACGTCGAAAGCAGCGCTTCGAGGTCTGTCGCGTCGCTCACGCGCCCCTCTTGGACGAACTGTTCGAGGCCGTAGGAGGCGGTGTACGTCCCGACCGGCAGAAATGAGTCGGCGAGCCGAAACGCCTCCAGTGTGGCGTCCGCGGTCACGTCTCATCCCCGTCGGCACTGTGTGGATGGACGTGCGAGAGGTCCCCGTGACTGTGGCCATACGTGTGCCCGCCATCCTCGTGGGTGTGAACGTGCCCGTCATCGCCGTGGGTGTGGACGTAGCCCTCGTCGCCGTGCGGGTGGTCCCCGTCACCGCGACCGTGGCCGTGAGCGTGGTCTGCTCCCGTCTCGTCGAACGTCGTCGGCGAAACGGTCTCTGAGCGGACCGTCACACCGTCGGGGAGCAGGTCAGCGACGATCGTCTCCATACGCTCGTAGGTGTCCGCGACCGGAAACAGCGCCCGACTCCCGCGGATCGCGAGATCCCAGTGGCGGTTGCCGAGGGTGTGGCCGAGCGTCAGCGCCGCGATCGCCCCCACGTCGGCGTCGGTGAAGTCCAGGACCAACGCCTCAACAGGCGCGAGTTCGACCACGACCAGGTCGCCCTCCTCGGTTTCGAGGACGTCGCCGTCGCAGAGGTCGCGGGCCACGACGACGCCGAGATCCCGGCCGTCGTCGGTTTCCGTGCGGACGCGCGAGCGACGCCGGTCGGTGTCCGAGAGGACCACCCGGTGCGCGTTGGCGTCGGCCAATCGGTCCACGATGGCCGGGTCGTCGTGGTGTCCGAGGTAGCCGTCGGCGACCAGCATCAGTACTTCCTCCCGACCGGTGCCGGCGCGTCCAGTAACTCGCGGCGAGCGCAATCCCAAGCGGCGTGTAAGACGGTCTGAACCGCATTGGCGCAGTCACCGAGCGCGCGAACCGCGACGCCTGCGTCGTTGGGGAGTTCGGTCGCGCCGGCGCGAGCGTCCGAGTCCGCGTCGGACGCTGCCTCGTGCAGGGTGTCGCTCAACGCCGCCGCGTTCCGCCCGGGGGCGACGACGAACGTTGTGCCGTACACCGCGAATTCGCCGAAGACGCCCGGTGCCGTCGGGTCAGACTCGGCGGGCGCGAGGTGCGTGGCGTCCTCGAACAGCGACCCGTCCGGTCCCTTGGTGTGGACCCGCGAGAGGTACCGCTCGAAGTCGAACCGTTCACCGCGGGCGAGTCGGCCGGGCACAACGACGTCTGCGACGACGGCCGTCGCGTCGGCAGCGAGTTCGAGCGTTAGTTCCTGACAGTAGCGTGCGCCTTCGTGGAGGATCGTCGGTTCGGGCACGTAGTCGAGGTGTCCGCCGCTGCCGACCGAGAGCGCGGTGCGCGCGCCGGCGTAGTTACGTTGCATCGTTTGCACCTTCGTCGAACTCTGGGTCGAGACATGGGCGACGGCGTCGGAGTCGACCCTCACGGTCACGTCGAGGCGGTCGCCCTGCGCGACACCGCCGGTCGGTGACTGGACGAACACGGTTTCGGCGTTGGGATGGGGGTCGTGAGCGAGCGTCCCAGAGACGTGGAACGGCACGGTCGCGTAGTCGTGGACGAGCCTCGTCCCGCGACTAGTGGCCGCGAACGTCAGCTCCAGCACTCCGTCCTTGCCTGGCGAGCCGACGGCGGCCTGCGGAACGGGCTCCGCGGCGTACCCCTCGAAAGTCGGGTGGGGCGCGTCAGCGGCCATCAGGCGAACAGCACCCCCTCGCGGACGTGCATCAGCACCTCGTCGATTCCCTCTCGCGCCTTGCAGTCAGTGAAGACGAACGGGCCGTTCCGGACTTCGAGGGCGTCTCGCTCCATTACGTCGAGGTCCGCGCCGACGTGCGGCGCAAGGTCGGTCTTGTTGACGACCAGCAGGTCGCACTCGACGACGCCAGGGCCGCGCTTGCGCGGGATGTCGTCGCCCTCGGCTACGCTGATAACGTACAGCGAGTAGTCAGCGAGTTCGGGGTTGAACGTTGCGGCAAGGTTATCGCCGCCACTCTCGACGAGGACGAGGTCGAGTTCCGGGTGGTCGTCGACGAAAGCATTTATTTGCTGGAGGTTCACCGACGGATCCTCGCGGATGCCGGTGTGAGGGCACGCGCCGGTTTCGACGCCGGCGACGAGGCTCTCGGGAACGACTCCGCGGAAACGCTCGCGGAGGACGTTGGCGTCCTCCTGGGTGAGGATGTCGTTCGCGATGACGCCGACGTCCAAGCCCTCCTCCCGGAGGCGTGGAACGAGTTCGGTCATCAGTGACGTCTTTCCCGAGCCGACTGGGCCGCCGATTCCGACCGTCGCCACGTCGCGGTGGGTTCGCTTCATGCGTCGGACGCCTCCGCAGTCTCTTCCGGACCGGCTTCCTCCGTCTCGGTCTCTCTGCTCACGTCGGCGGTTCCGACGCTGTCCGAGCGGATCGGGTCGTGAACGGTGACGAGCTTCGTCCCGTCGGGGAACATCGGTTCGACCTGAATCATGTCGATCATCTCCGGAATGCCGTCCATCACGTCCTCCCGTCCGAGTAACTGTGAGGCACCCGAGCGTATCTCGGCGACGGACTGTCCTTCTCGAGCGCGTTCGATGCACCAGTCGCTGATGAACGCGACTGCTTCGGGGTGGTTCAGCGGGACACCGCGTTTCTTGCGGCGCCGCGCGATCTCTGCGGCGGTGAAGACGATGAGACGTTCCTGTTCTTTGGTCGTGAGCTTCATAGCATGTACCGCTGGGCAAGTGGCAGTTCTGAGGCCGGTTCACAGGTGATGTGCTCCCCGTCGACCCGCACCTCGAACGTCTCGGGGTCGACGTCGATGTCGTCGGGACAGTAGTCATTGTACACCATGTCGTTCTTGCCGGGCGTGCGCGTCCCCCCGACGGGGACGATGGGCGTGTCGAGGCCGTACGCCTCGTCGACGCCCGCCTCAGCCGCGGCTGGCGAGACGAACGACAGTGAGAGGCCGTATTTCGCCTTGCCAACCGCGCCGGCCCGTTCGCGCTGGAGAATAGGCTCGCAGGTCATCAGCGAACCGTTGGCCTCGCCCATCTCCGAGTGGACCGGACAGCCGCCCTTGAAAGTCATCGCCGGTTTGATTCCAAAGAACGCTGGATCCCACAGGACCACGTCAGCGAGTTTACCGGGTTCGAGTGTACCGACGTACGGTTCGATCCCGGCCGCGATAGCGGGGTTGACCGTGTACTTTGCGAGGTAGCGTTTGATGCGGTGGTTGTCGGCTCCGGTCCCCTCATCCTCGGGGAGCGGGCCGCGCTGTGACTTCATTTTCGATGCGGTTTGCCACGTCCGCGGCACGAGTTCCGCCATTCGTCCCATCGCCTGGGAGTCGGTCGTCATCATCGAGATCGCCCCCATATCGTGGAGCACGTCCTCGGCGGCGATGGTCTCGGCCCGCACGCGCGATTCGGCGAATGCAACGTCCTCGGGAACGTTCGGGTTGAGGTGGTGACACACCATCACCATGTCGAGGTGTTCGTCGAACGTGTTGTCAGTGTAGGGCATCGAGGGGTTCGTCGACGAGGGGAGCATGTTCGGTTCGCCGACCAGTTCCATAATGTCCGGCGCGTGACCGCCGCCAGCCCCCTCGATGTGGAACAGGTGCATCGTCCGACCGTCGACGGCTTCGAACGTGTTCTCGACGAAGCCGGCTTCGTTCAACGTATCCGTGTGCATACACGTCTGGACGTCCTCGTCCTCGGCGACGGAGAGCGCGGTGTCGATCGCTTCGGGCATCGAGCCCCAATCCTCGTGCAATTTAAGTGCGCAGGCACCTGCCTCGACCTGTTCGCGCAGCGGCGCAGGGTCGGACGCGTTACCTTTCGCGTAGAAGCCGACGTTGACCGGCCACGCTTCGGCAGCTTGGAGGTACCGCTTGATGTTCTCCGGACCGGTCGTACAGGTCGTCGCGCCGCCACCGTAGCCGCCACCAAGCATCGTCGTGATGCCCGATGACAGGGCGTGTTCGTGCAGCTGTGCGGAGTTCCAGTGGACGTGGATGTCCAGCGCACCTGCGGTCGCGATCTTCCCCTCGGCCGGGTAGACATCCGTCGACGGACCGACGACCATGTCAACCCCATCCATCGTGTCCGGGTTCCCGGCCTTGCCAATCCCGGCAATCTCGCCGTTCCGAATGCCGATGTCGGCGGCGACGATCCCGAGAACGGGGTCAAGTATCGTCGCGTTCGTGAGGACCCAGTCGAGCGCCCCATCCTTCTGCGTGACGCCGGGGGCCATCCCCAGACCATCCCGCAGGGTCTTGCCGCCGCCGAAGACGGCCTCGTCGCCGTGGGTCCGGTAGTCCGTCTCCACTTGGGCGAACAGCTCGGTATCGGCCAGCCGAACCTTGTCGCCCTCCGTCGGGCCGTACAGCTCTGCGTAGGCCTCGCGGTCGATCTCGCGGGTCATGCACCGGTCCCTCCGGCATCGATCTCGTCGTCGCCGTCGGTCGCGGCGTCGTCTCTATCGGTCCGGTCGCTGGTGTCGGCGAACCCGGCCGCCCGCATGTGCGTTATCGCCGCGCTCGGATCACCGTCGATGCTTCCGTTGACCAGGCCGTTCATGCCGTGGGCACGGCGCTTTCCGCCGATAGCGACGAGTTCGACTGTCTGCTCGTCACCCGGTTCGAACCGGACGGCGGTCCCCGCGGGGACGTTCAACCGCATCCCGTAGGCCGCCTCGCGGTCGAACGCCAGCGCCGCGTTGGCCTCGAAGAAGTGGAAGTGCGAGCCCACTTGGACTGGACGATCGCCAGTGTTACTGACGGTCACCTCGGCAGTCTTCCGGTCCCGATTCAGTGTCACGGTCCCGTCTCCCGTGACCACTTCACCGGGAACGAGATCCTCCGTCATCCTCCCACAACACCTCCGCCGATGGTGGGGTGCCAGAGATTAGATGTATATTCATCCATCATCGGCGTGCATTTCGAGACGTTAGGCATAAAAAGACGGGTAGAGGATAATATTTGCATAGTAACGAAGTGACTTACTGAAAAACTGTATACCGGACTTCGATGCGCGTATCCAATTCGACCACGTTCGATCAGTCCGCACTCAGGACCGACCGGCGCTGCGAGGTTACAAGCCGATGAGCGCGGCTGTTCTGACCGCGCTTGTTTCCGCCTGTGCGCTCGGCGTGACGCATGCAATGGAACCTGATCACGTCGCCGGAATTTCTTCTTTAACCAGCGAGTACGGTGACTTCCGTCTCTCGGCGCTGGTTGGGGCCTGTTTCAGCCTGGGTCACGTAGCGCTCGTTGTCGGGTGGCTCTGCGTCGCGTACCTGCTGTTTGGCCGGACTGAATTCGCTGCTGTCTATGACGCTGTCGGGACGGTCGGCGTCGGGGTGATGCTCGGGGTGCTCGGGGCTGGGATGGCCGTCGCGGGGGTTCGTCGCGCCGTGCGGACGGACGAACATGATCACGGCGACGTGACGCACAGCCATCCGCACCTCCACCTCCCGCTACCGGGATTCGACGGGCACGATCACGACCACAACACCATCGCCTACCTCCGGATCGGTCTGGTCGGTGCATTGTTCACCCTTTCGCCGCCGGTGTCCATGATCGTCTTTTCATCAACGCTGCTCCCGGACTACGGGGTGAGCGTCATCGCGCTGGCCGTTTTCGTCTACGCCGTGAGCATCACGGCGACAATGTGCCTGCTAGGGGCGGGTGCCGGCGCACTATTCGGGCTCACTCGCGATCGCAACGCGACGTTCCACGGCGCTGCGCAGACTGTCGCCGGCGTTGCCATCGCGGCCCTCGCGGTGTCGCTCCTCGCGGACGGGATACCGACGTTACTGTGACTTTGTGAGCGTTTTCTCTCGTTCTTCGCCGCTCGTCGCCTAGGAGACGGTATCTCGTGTACCCGACGCGGAGCGAATAAATGGGCCTAGACGCAACGATAGCGCATACACCATACCCACTCGTGAACTACCCCGCCCTCAGCGAGCGCGTCAGCGCGAGCAGGGCGGGGCTTTCTGATTCGGCGTCGCGCTTTTTTACGTCACACGGACGCACAGGGAGCGCAGACGCCACAGGCGTAGATTCGGAGTCTCCCACTCCTAGTGGCTCGATGGGGGGTTCCACGGGCTACCGCACGCTTCTTGTCGCACTTGAACGATAGCCGTCCCCTCCACTCCCGCAAGGAGCGAGCCGTCCCTCTCGGGACGGCGAGCGAGCCGAAAGCGGAAGCACGGAACGCCCATCTTGCGCTTGCCGACGGGCATTCGGAAGATAACTCTACCGATGGAATCTAACCGATGACGGGCGTTGTATCCCCCTACTCGATTCCTTCGGTCGCTCGTCGAGGAAGGGGCTTAGCGTCCTGCACCGCACAAGCTAAGGCGCCCACGTCACCCTCCCGTTCGACGGCGACGCTCGACGGCTATGGAAATTTAAGATGTCCAAAAATGACAGTGATTAACCACTGATTGTCACCATATTCGGAACAGACCTAACAGTTCCTTATACACTTCCCTCTATTTGAAGGAGAATATATGATCGGATAAGCAAGATTTATTTATGCACTGTTGAACGCAAGAGTGTGAACGATATGATGGACAGACGTTTGGAGTATTTCGTAAAATATGAGGCTACGTACAGCTCATGCGCGATGAGAATGAACAAATGCCGTGGAATCGTGAGGGAAGCGGTATGACTGCCAGTCTTTCCGATCGCCGTGGGTTCCTCGCGTCGGCGGCGGGATTGGCCGGGACGGCGCTCACCGGCTGTATCGGACAGAGTGCCTCCAGCAGCGACACGGTCACGCTCGGCGTGTTGGAGGACCGTTCCGGGAACTTCGCGCTGGTGGGCGACCCGAAGCACAAAGCCTCGATGCTCGCAATCGAGGAGATCAACGCCGACGGCGGCATCAACGGCAAAGAGATCGAAGTGTTCGATCCTGACCCTCAGTCAGACAACCAGCGCTACCAAGAGCTGACTCGTCGAGCGATCGGCCAGAAGAACGTCGACGCGCTGTGGGCGGGGTACTCCTCTGCCACTCGCGAAGCGATCCGTCCGATCATCGACCGCGAGGATCAGCTATACTTCTACACGACGCAGTACGAGGGTGGCGTTTGCGACAAGAACGTCTTCGCCGTCGGTCCGACGGCTCGCCAACAGTTGGGTATCGTCCTGCCGTACCTCGTCGACGAGTACGGGCCGAACATCTACACTATCGCCGCGGACTACAACTTCGGGCAGCTCTCGGCTGACTGGGTAAAAGTGCTGGCGAAGGAGAACGGCGCGGAGGTAATCAATGAGGAGTTCATTCCGCTGTCGAACTCTCAGTTCGGGTCGACGATAAACCGCATCCAGGAGGCCGATCCAGACTTCGTGATGTCGATGCTCGTCGGCGCGAATCATACCTCCTTCTACGAGCAGAAGGCGTCGGCCGGACTGGAGGTTCCCATCGGGACGTCGACGGCGATGGCCCAGGGATACGAACACCTCCGCCTAGACCCGCCGGCGATGGCCAACGTCTACGCTGGGGTCAACTACATGGAGGAGGTTCCGACGAAGCGCAACACGGAGGACGGCGGCTTCGTCGACCGCTACTTCGAGAAGTTCCCGGACGCGCCGTACCTCAACGAGGAGGCCGAGAATAACTACTTCTCGATCTACATGTATAAGCGGGCGGTCGAGCAGGCGGGCACGACCGACCAAGAGGAAGTGAAAGCAGCGCTGGAGTCTGGCATCACGTACCCTGCGCCGGAAGCGCCTGAAGGCGAGGAGATACGGCTCGATGGCGCAACCCACCACGTCGACCACCACATGTGGGTGATGAAAGCCGACGAGAAGCACAACGTCGAGGCCGTCGCAAACCGCGTCATCCCCGAGACGTTCCTCTCGGAGACCGTTGGCTGTAACCTCCCCAAAGAGGCAGAGGAGACCCAGTACACGCCACAGGACTTCTACGAGGAGGCCGGGTAGCATGGTCAACGGACTGAACCTCCTGTTTCAATTCCTCGATAGCTTCGCGTTCATTGTACTGGCGGCCGCAGGGCTCGCCATCATCTTCGGCATCATGGGCGTGATCAACCTCGCTCACGGTGAGTTCATCATGGTCGGAGCGTACGCGACCACGCTGGCGAACGTCCGGCTGGGACTCCCCTTGCCCGTAGCAATGCTAGCGGGTGTCCTCGTCTCTGCCGTTTTCGGCCTGGTCGTCGAGCGGGTGATTATCTCCGGCGCGGTGCCGAACGCCGTGAGTCGGCGGACGCTCGGTCGCGACATCGTCGAGCCGCTGTACGACCGTCTCGCCGACTCGATGGTAGCAACGTGGGGGCTGAGCCTGATCATGGTCCAGGGGGTTCGCCTCACATTGGGCAACTCGCTCGATCAGATCGGAACCCCGCTGGGTAAACTCGCCTACGGCGGATTCTCCTACCCGACGTACCGTGTGCTGCTCGCGGGAGTTGCGGTCTGTGTGCTGGCGCTCACGTACTACGTCTTCACTCGGACCGAGTACGGGATGCGCGCGCGGGCGACGATCCAGAACAAGCCGATCGCCAGTGCGCTGGGCGTCGACACGGAGCGCACGTACATGACGACGTTCGCCATCGGTTCTGGAGTGGCCGGGCTGACCGGCGCACTGTACGCCCCGACGATCACGATGGTGCCGAGCCTCGGCGGTGCGTTCCTTGTTGAGGCGTTCGTCGCGGTCGTCGTCGGCGGCCCGAGCGTCGTGCTCGGAACGGCGCTAGCCGGCGGGCTGCTGGGGTCGATCAACGCTCTGATCTCGAACCTCGTCGGGACGTTCTTCGGTCGAATCGCGCTGCTCGTCACTGCGATCCTAATGATCCGGTTCCTCCCGGAGGGCATTACGGGCTATGTCGAACACGTGCGCGAGCGCCGCAAGGAGGGAGCGTAGATGGTCGCTAACACGACCGACGGTGCAGGCTCCGCCGACGCGGGCGGACCCATGGACGCGCTGCGTCGCCGGATCGAAGGGCCAAACACCGTAGGGAACTCTCGCGGATTCTGGATCGGGTTCACCGTCGCCGTCGCCTCGCTGGTGGCGTACCCGCTGGCGGTCGGTTCCTACCAGGCGTCCCGATTCTCGCTGTTCCTCGTATACGCCTTCCTCGGCCTCTCGCTGTCCGTCGTCTGGGGTTACGCGGGCGTGCTGAGTTTCGGCCAAGTGGTGTTTTTCGGCATCGCGGGCTACACGTTCGGCATCGTCTCGGTCAACTTCGCGACGCCCCTCGGCATCACTGCAGCGTTTCTGCTCGGCGTCATGGGTAGCGCGCTCGTGGCCGCCGTGCTGGGGTACTTCATGTTCTACGGCGGGGTGCGCGACGTTTACGTCACCATCATCACGCTGGTGTCAACGCTCGTCCTCCACACGTTCATGGCCCAGACGGCCGGCGACGAGTGGACCATCGGGACTGCGGCGCTCGGCGGGTTCAACGGGATGCCGACAATCCCCACCCTCGCCCTCGGCGTCGGCGGTGCCGCCTTCACTTTCGACAGCGTGACGTTTTACTACTTCGTGCTGGCGCTGCTCATAGCAACGTACCTCGGACTGCGGGCGGTGGTCAACTCCGACTACGGTCGTGTGATGGTCGCAGTGCGAGAGGACGAAGACCGGACCCGAATGTTCGGTTACGACGTGAAACGCACAAAACTCGCCGTGTTCACACTTGGCGGCGCGCTGGCGGGTCTCTCGGGCGTGCTGTACGCCTCGTGGGGGAACTACGTCAGTCCGCAGGTATTTGAGCTTGCCTTCGCCTCCCTGCCGGTCATCTGGGTGAGCGTCGGCGGACGTAAGACGCTTCTTGGGGCCGTGGTTGCCACCGTTGGCATCGAGTTTGTGAGGAACTCGCTGGGTGGCGAGTGGGCGTTTATCGCCGTCGGATCCCTGCTACTGGTGTTTGTTCTCGGGCTTCCCGGCGGCATCGTTCCATGGATCCACCGAGCCTACGTCGATGCGCGTGGCGACGCTACAGCGTCGAACCCCCCGGAGGCGGAGACTGTGGAGGTGTCCGACTGATGAGTACGATCGATCCAACGGGCCACCCCAACGTCCATCAGACGGCTGCGGAACTCGCAACGGGCGACAAAACCGACACGCTGCTTCAGACCGACGGGCTTCGGAAGGACTTCGGCGGCTTCACCGCCACTGACGAGGTCGACTTCAGCGTCGACGCCGGCGAGCTCCGATGTCTCATCGGTCCCAACGGGGCCGGCAAGTCGACCCTGCTGAAGCTCGTCATCGGCACGTACGCCCCGAGCGCCGGCAGCATCTACTACAACGGGCGCGACATCACCGACCTTGCCCCACACAGACGGGTCCGCCGAGGCATCAGCATGAAGTTCCAGGTGCCGTCCGTGTACGGCGAACTGACGGTGCGGGAGAACGCGCGGCTTCCCATCCAGCGGTTCGCCGACGGCGAGGAGCGTCGCCGGCGCGTCGACGACGCGATCGCGGCGGCCGGCCTTACCGGCTACGAGGACGTCGCCGCCAGCGTGCTCTCGCACGGGCAGCAACAGCAGCTCGAAATCGGGATGGCCGCCGCGCTGGAACCGGACCTCCTGCTCCTCGACGAACCAGTCGCCGGCCTAGACGTGGCGGAGCGCGAAGCCATCGCCGAGCGGATCGTTCGCCTCAACGAGGAGGAGGACATCGCCTTCGTCGTTATCGAACACGACACGGACTTCGTCGCGAGCATCGCCGACGAGGTGACCGTGTTGCACAACGGCGACGTGTTCCGCGAAGGACCCGTCGAGGAGATCAAAGCCGATCCCGACGTCCAGCGGATCTACCTGGGGGACGAGCAGTGATCCTCGAATTCGACGGCGTCAGCGCCGCCTACGACACGACCCCGATTCTCCGAAATGTTGATCTCGCTGTCGAAGCGGGCGAGATCGTCGGCGTGATGGGGAAGAACGGGGTGGGGAAGACGACGCTGATGAAGACGGTCATCGGCCTGCTCGAACCGACCGATGGCACCATCACGTACGCAGGAACTGACGTCACCGAATCGTCAGCCGACGAACGCGCCCGCGCCGGCATTGGCTACATCCCCCAGGGCCGGGAGGTGTTCCCGAAACTCAACGTCGAGCAGAATATCAGGATGGGGGAGACGGTCAACGCTGACAGCGACGAGACGCTCTACGACGAGATATACGACTACTTCCCCGTCTTAGCGAACCGGGCCGACCAGCAGGCCAGCACGCTCTCGGGCGGCCAACAGCAAATGCTCGCTATCGCGCGGGCGCTCGTCTCGAATCCGGACCTGCTTCTGTTAGACGAACCAAGCGAAGGGATCCAACCCTCGATCGTCGACCAGATCAGCTGCGACATGCAGGCGATCAACGAGGAACTCGGGACGACGATCTTGTTCGTTGAGCAGAACCTTGGCGTCATCCGCGAGTTAGCCGATCGCTGTTACGCGATGGAACGAGGCAAACTCGTGGACGAAGTTGGTCCGGAGACATTGGCAGATGAGAGTGTCCTCACAAAATATCTGGCAGTCTAATTAAGCGAAAGAAAACGCGTGTATCTGTAGATGGCCTGGTTTGGTTGCCTGCTTTTTCGCTTCGATTACCGAGACGAGGCAGCAGAACCCGTAGATGCTGGCCGTCCTGCGAGCCACTTGCTCTACACTACATTAACTGTACCGCTGGATCCAAGACGGTGGCGTTACCAGCCATTTGAGGAAGATCGATCAGTCACTGAGCAGTCTTCCTGAGGCTCGGAAGAGGTTTGGATTCATAGAAAACGTTGTTATGGATGACGATATTCAATAATCATGTACGAATCTATCCTGCTCCCAACTGACGGGGGACGAGAGATGGAGACGGTAGTGACACAGGGTCTCGAACTCGCCGAACTCTGTGCTGCAACAGTCCATACGCTCCACGTTGTGGACGAACGGGCGTATCTGACGATTCCTGACGAGATGCGTGATCAACTCCGGGAGACGCTCGAAGAGGACGGTCACATGGCGACGAAGGCTGTCGCAGAACGGGCGCTTAACGCCGGCCTCTCCGTTGTCCGCGAGGTTCGTCGTGGAGATCCGAGCGCTGCGATCCTTGCCTATGCGGTCGACAATGACATCGAGCTCATCGTCATGGGAACTCACGGTCGGACCGGCTACGAACGGTATCTCCTGGGGAGCGTCGCCGAAAAAGTCGTCCGGTGCTCACCGATTCCCGTGTTGACCGTTGCGGTCGGCGATGTCGATGTGATAAAGACAGACATTCAGGCGGGGCTATGTCGAGATTTGAAAGGTGTTGAAACAGACACAGGGCCACGTAACCAAACCGATGATTAATCTGATATGTGAGCATAGTGATTCTCCATCCCTCTTCCTTTCCCTCGAAGCGTGTCCTAGAATACCGATTGGCACTGTCTAAATAAGCGCCAGAGCCGGGCGTCCGGAAAAAGAGGAGCTCCCTTATCAGGGAGGGGCTTACGATGCGTCGATTAGGGGCGTGAGCACCTACCGGCACCGTAGACAACCGAACTGAATCTGCTGGTGAGACTGATAACCGCCCAGATGTTCAACCACTTACAGACGCCCGAGTCGGCTTAACTAAGCAGTGCTCTCATGCTAATTCAGCCGAGAGTAGAACAAGAATCAATCGCCTGCAGTGAATGTTCGCATCTTATATTTCGAGCCAAACAGCTATCGTGAGATAGATATCAAGTAAAAAGTATATCACAGATTACTAATAGCGGCCGACAACGACTCACAGCAGTGTTCGATCGACACCTCGACGTCGGGTTGCATCACGGCGCCCAACTGGCCGTCTACGTCGACGGTGATCTCGTCGTGAATTTCGCGGGTGGAACGACCAGCCCCGAGGGTACTGAAACCACACCGGAAACACGGCATCTCATCTTCTCGTGTACGAAACCATAGCACACCTCCTCTTCGATAGAGAACTCGTTTGACAATCAGGAACCCAAAAATGTACCCTTGGGATTTATACCACTTACTCGGTGATACCTTCCTATGTCATCAATCGATCTGACGCCGAGCCAACGGATGATACTCACCGCCCTCATCAACCTCTCTCGCCAGACCGAGAACGCAGTGAAGGGTGAAGACATTGCCGAGGAGGTGAACCGAAACCCAGGCACTATCCGCAATCAGATGCAGAGTCTCAAGGCCTTGCAACTGGTCGAAGGGGTACCTGGTCCGAAGGGTGGCTACAAGCCGACCACGAACGCATATGAGGCGCTCGACATCGATCAGATGGACGAGCCTGCATCAGTTCCGCTGGTTCACAACGACGAGCCAGTTGAGGGCGCGAACGTTCAGGAGGTGGACCTCTCGAGCGTCCATCACCCTGAACAATGTCGGGCTGAAATCCACGTCCAAGGCTCTCTCCACGACTTTGACGAAGGGGATGCGGTGACAGTCGGTCCAACACCGCTGTCAAAACTCGTCGTGGAAGGCACGATTGACGGAATCGATGACACCAGCAACATCCTTATCCTCCGTATTGAGGATATGGTCGCACCAGCCGACGGACCGGCTCACTAAGGTAACGGTGGTACCTCACGGTCAGTCCGTGAGTCTTCTCGGTGGTAAGGATTGGGTCTATATTCCTCGGGTGTACCGTTTTTGCAACTATTGGAGTGGTGTCGATCTAATCAAAGGCGTACCTACGCAGTAGGGTTTCGTTACAACGTGACATACATGAATAACAATGGTGAAGTCGATTGACTCTATAGTTGTATGTTCGACTTGAGTGGCTTCCAGCGTGACCTCTTGGTCGTGATCAGACGTTTTGATCAACCATCAGGCCAAGACATCAAAGAGGAGATTGAACAGGTGTACGAAGACGAGATCAACCACGGGCGGTTGTACCCCAACTTAGATACGCTCGTCCAGCAGGACTACGTTGAGAAAGGAAGGCTCGACCGCCGGACGAACTCCTATGAGATCACTGAGCAGGGCCAGGATGCGCTAGATGAGTGGATTGAGTGGAGTCAGAAAGAAACGCCACAGCTCTCTCAGTAGGAGAGGTCCCGTTACCCCCCATCACCCCACAAGAGACTACTTCAATCGCCGAGCGACGTGCTTCGGCTGCTCAAAGTCCGTGCTTCCAATTCCTTTCAGCCTGGTCGGCCGCATTGAGGAGCGAACGGGCAAGGAACGTGCTTTCTCAGGCGGGATGGTAAACAGGAATTCTTGATCTTTATTTCCACTCGTTATCACAAACCAGTATACATGGATGTTAATAGACATCTAAGACATCCGCTGCTAGCTCCCCGGATTGACGCCTGGTGTCGGTCTCTACCAATTGTTCATGTGGTATAAATTTAATACCGAGCGGCCGTATCATTGATACATGGGGCTCAAAACAGTCTTGCTTGTAGTTAGACCTGGAAACGAAGGGTATGGAAAGCAACTTGCACGGACAACAGCCGATATTGCAGGACCAGCCAACGCTCGAACTCTTGTCGCCCAAGTGTTTACAGAAGACGAATACGATGCTACCACGAAGAGCCTTGGCGTTAGTGACTTGTCTGACGTACCGGCCGAGGAGATAGCGAGCCAGCATGGGACGCTCAGGACGATTGTAGATTACCTGGACGCTACGGAACTCGACTACGAGCTCCGCACCGCCGTTGGACCACACACTAGCAGCATCCTCGACCTTGCTGCGGACGTCGATCTCGTTATTATCGGCGGTCAACAACGGTCGCCTACTGGAAAGGCGGTTTTCGGTTCGACAGCCCAAGAGGTTCTCCTCTCTGCACCCTGCCCAGTAGTGTTTGTCCGGCAGGAATAAGCGTCGTACATCGTCTCTCGCAGTTTGTTATTTTTGTGCGTCGACGACAGCGACGCTAGCTAGATTGACGATATCCTTGACTTCGTCACCGCGCTGGAGGACGTAGACGGGCTTGTCCATGCCGACGAGCATCGGCCCGATGGCCTCCGCGCCGCCGAGCCGCTGCAGGAGCTTGTAGCCGATGTTGCCCGCTTCGAGGTTCGGGAAGACGAGCACGTTCGCCGGGCCGTCGAGTTCGGAGAACTCGTAGGTCTCGGTCAGCATCTCCTCGACGAGAGCAGTGTCGGCTTGCATCTCCCCATCGACTGGGAAGTCGACTTCGGGGTCGTCGTGGAGGAGACTCACCGCATCTCGTGGCTTGCGGGTGCCCTCGTTCGTGACGCTGCCGAAGTCCGAGTATGACAGGAGCGCCGCACGCGGGTCGACGTTGAAGCTCCGGGCCAGTTCGGCGGTGTGCTTCGTCACTTCGGCGAGTACCTCCTCGTCGGGGTCGAGGTTGACTGTCGCGTCCGCACAGAAGATGACGCGGCTCCTGAACGTCAGCATGTAGACGCCGGCGGCGTAGTCTGCGTCCTCGGCCGTGCCGATGACTTGCAGGGGTGGACGGAGCGCCGACGGGTAGTGGTTCGTCAGCCCAGTGAGCATCGCGTCGGCGTCGTCCATCTCCACCATCACGCTGGCGAAGTAATTCGAGTCCTGCCAAATGAGTTCACTGACTTCCGTCCGTGTGAGTCCTTTGCGTTGCCGGCGCTCGTACAGGTAATCGACGTAGTGGGTCCACTCTCCCTCGCGCGGGTTCACGATAATCGGGTCGAAGTCCAGCCCCAGCTCTTCGGCTTTCTGTAGTATGCGGTCAGTCCGACCAATGAGAACGGGTTCAGCGATATCGTCTTCGACGAGTTGGTTCGCTGCGCGTATCATCTTCTCGTCTTCCCCCTCGGCGAGCGCAACGCGCTTCGGGTTCGATTTCGCCTTGTTCATGACGACGCGCATCATCTCGCGAGACTTCCCAAGCCGCGCTTCGAGTTCTTCGCGGTACTCGTCGAGGTCGAGCTTCTTTCTGGCTGCGCCGCTCTCAATTGCTGCCCGCGCGACGGCGGGCGCCACCTCGTAGAGGACGCGTTGGTCGAGCGGTTTTGGGATGAGATAGTCGGGACCGAACTGGAGCGGTTCGTCGTCATAGGCCTTGACGACGGCGTCGGGAACGTCCTCGCGGGCGAGGTCGGCAAGCGCGTCGGCGGCGGCAAGTTTCATCCCTTCGTTGATTTCGGTCGCCCGCACGTCGAGTGCCCCGCGGAAGATGAACGGGAATCCGAGGACGTTGTTCACCTGGTTGGGGTAGTCCGACCGGCCCGTCGCCATGATGACCGTATCGTCGCGGGCCTCCTTCGCGTCCTCGTAGGTGACCTCGGGGTCGGGGTTCGCCATCGCGAAGATGATTGGATCTGCGGCCATCGACCGAACCATCTGTTGGCTGACAATATCGCCGACAGAGAGGCCGACGAACACGTCTGCGTCTTCCATCGCGTCTTCGAGTTCGCCATCGTCCTTCCCACGGGCGAACGGTTCGGTGAACTCGTTGAGGTCACCGGCCTCAGCACGAGCCTCCGAGAGGATACCGTCGATATCGCACATCGTGATGTTCTCCCGAGGAATACCGAGCGAGACGTAGAATCGGGCGGTCGCCGTCGCCGCCGCGCCCGCACCCGCGAAGGTGACTTGGATGTCTGAGAGTTCTTTCCCGACGATGTCGACGGCGTTGACGAGTGCGGCACCGGAGATGATGGCCGTCCCGTGCTGGTCGTCGTGGAACACGGGGATGTCCATCTGCTCCGAGAGATCCGACTCGATCGCGAAACATTCGGGTGATTTGATGTCTTCGAGGTTGATGCCACCGAACGTTGGTTCCATCGCCGCGACGGCCTGCGTGAACGCGGCGGGGTCGTCGAGGTCGAGTTCGACGTCGAACACGTCGATGTCCGCGAAGCGCTTGAACAGAACGCCTTTTCCCTCCATCACCGGCTTCGAGGCTTGTGCGCCGATGTCACCGAGGCCCAGAACGGCCGACCCGTTCGAGACGACGCCGACGAGGTTCCCCTTCACGGTGTAGTCGTACGCCTGTTCGGAGTCCTCGGCGATGTCGCGACACGGTACTGCGACCCCCGGTGAGTACGCCAGCGAGAGGTCACGCTGGGTGTTCGTCGACTTCGTCGTCGATATCTCTACCTTGCCCGACGGAGAACGCCGGTGATACTCTCGTGCGTCGTCTTCAAGTGTCATTGATTATCACTTCGTTGTTGCGATTGGCAGCCTCTTCGTTTGTCAGCGAGGCCAGCACTAGCTGTCTCGCTCCGTTGATTCGCTTCCGGTGCTGGCGTCGTAATCACGCGGATAATGAATCCCACCGAGAGAAGCGTTAGTCCTGCGAGTAGCAGCCAACTTTCTCGGTATCCGACAGTCTCGGCGAGAAATCCGAAGGTCGGTGGTGCGAGCAGTGCCCCCGACGTGAGTGCCAACTGTCCACCGGCGGTCGCACCACCCATCTCGTCGTTCGATACGAGCGTCGCGAGACATGAATAGTATACCCCGGTGAAACCGAGAACGAAGAACCCCAGTGTGATGAAAGCCACTGTCGCTGCCACCGTACCGTCGACGAACGCGACGACGATGAACAGACCTGCGCTCGCGAGGGCCTGACTGACGAGAATCAATCCGATGCGCCGACGTGGCTCACCCGGGAGCGTATCACTCAACCACCCTGAGAGTATCCGACCGGCACTTCCAGAGACCTGAAGACCGGCAAGAACGAGTCCGCTGACCGCAACCGA
The DNA here is from genome assembly GCF_002844195.1 of Halegenticoccus soli. Lineage (GTDB taxonomy): Archaea > Halobacteriota > Halobacteria > Halobacteriales > Haloferacaceae > Halegenticoccus > Halegenticoccus soli. The sequence goes on along the minus strand of NZ_PEND01000003.1, from coordinate 321,714 downwards.
TATGCCGACGGCCTCGTCCAGGTAGATTATCGTGTATCCAACAGTGGTAAAGAGGGCAGCACCTAGGAACCACCCTGCGATACAGAGTGACCGATACGGTCGGTTCCGAAGAAGAACTCGGAAGTTTGGAAACTCTGCGTGACCCTCGCTCTCCGTGGGATTGTAGGTGACGGCAAAGACGAGGGCGATAGCGATTCCGAGTACTGAGGCGACGTAGAACCCAACTTCCCATGAGACGAGATCAGCGACCTTCGTCACGAGAACAGCGCTGACTCCGCTCCCAGCAGTGACGCCGACTTGTTTGATACCTGTAGCGAGGTTTTGACGGCTGGTCGAAACGTTCCCAAAAATTGCCTTGTTCGTGCCCGGCATCGCCGTTCCGTACAGCGCACCAAGGACGAAAACAGCGCCGAGCAGTGCCGAGAACGACCCAGCATGCGGCACGATGAACGACCCGAAGGCGAGTCCGACGAGACCGACGGTGAGCATACGGTGTTCGCCGTAGCGGTCGGTGAGTGCTCCAAGCGGGAGTAAAAACGCTGCATAGCCCAGCGTGAGCGACGTCACCACGAACCCAACCGCCGTTCCGGTGAGCCCGAACTCGTCGCGGAGAAACGGCGTCGCGGCGAACACGGCGTAGTAGCAGATGCTCGCAGCGAGTTGCCAGAAGAAAACTAACGAAAGAATTCGAGTGTGCTTCATGAGGGGGAATGGATGAATAAACCGTTTATCTGGCCACAGTACCACTGTACTACCAGAGGAGGTGTGGCCAGACGAAATTGAATAGTCCCCAAATCAGACCTGTGAGTACTGCCGTCATGATGACGTTGAGGATTACCCCGGTTCGCAGCATGTGGCTCTGTTTGATGTAGCCACTCCCGAATACGATCGCGTTCGGTGGTGTCGCAACCGGGAGCGCGAACGCGAAACTGGCGGCAATCGTCCCGGAGACAGCGAGGAAGATAGCCGTTTTGAAGTCCGTGAGACCGAGCGTGGCTGCGAAGACACTTCCCAGGCCGATGAGGATCGGGACGATGATGCTTGTCGTTGCCGTGTTCGAGGTCATCTCTGTCAAGAAGACGACGAGCAACACGACGGCTGCGATGATGAGTATCACGGGGGTTCCGGTAAGTCCGCCGAACACCGTCTTCGCGATCCACTCTGTGGTTCCCGTGTCCGCGAGTGCTTTCGCGAGCGCGATGCCCCCACCGAACAGGAGGAGCGTCCCCCAGTCGATATCGACGAGTTCGTCCCAGTCCATGGTATCTGCCAGGACGAGCGCAGGGATCGCCATGACACCAACCATTACGTAGTAGAGAAGCCCCTGATGCCCTTCGAGGCCGAAGATGGTCATCCCATCGCCGCCGAAGAGCGTGTTCATCCACACGTCTGGCAGATACGGAGTCAAGAAACTCCCGAGTCCACCCAGTACCCAGAGTCCGGCAGTGGCTCCGAAGATCACTGCGACTCGCTTCCCCCGCGAGTCGAGTTCGTCCTCCTCTTCGAGGTACTCCCGCGCCTGTTCTTGTGCATCGTCGACGTTCGATATCTGTGGGGGATAGAGGACGTAGGTAAGGAGATACCAAACGAGCGGAAGCGTAATGAAGACGACTGGTAGACCGATCAACAGCCAATCGACAAATCCAATCTCGTAGCCCAGGGTAGCGTTGAGTTGGCCGACAAGAACGGCGTTCGGAGGCGTGCCGATTATGGTCCCGACACCGCCGATGCTCGCAGCGTATGCTGTTCCGAGCAGCATCGCGATCTGCATGTTGGTGAAGTCGTCTGTAGTGCCTATACCACCATCTGCGACCGTACCTGAGCCAGTACTCTCGGGCGTTGATTCCCCAACCGATTGTACCTCTTCACGGCTGAGAACCTGCGAAAGGACACCAACAGCGATCGGCGTCATCATCGCGGTCGTCGCCGTGTTCGAAACCCACATCGATAACCCTGCGGTAGAGATCATGATTGCCGCGATGAGACGACGTGGTGAACTTCCCATTTTTGCCATCGTATACAATGCGATACGACGGTCGATATCGTACTTCTGAACGGCATTTGCGAGCATGAATCCTGCCATGAAGAGAAAGATGAGGTGATCGGCGAACCCAACGAGTGCGGTATCCATGTCGTCATAGACACCCGTTCCAGTGAGGAGAACCGGAATCGTAAGCGCAGTAACAGCAAGTGGAAGCGTCCCCGTCACCCAAAGCAATCCGGCGAAGAACATCGTTGCAAGCGTATACTGCCCAGCTAGTGAGAGTCCTTCTGGAGTCGGCGCAAACGCGATAAGCACTGCTCCGAGAGCTGCAATGCAAAATTCACCGAGTTGCATCTGGACTGCGGTCAAACGGTGCTGTATCATTGATACACCCGTATTTCTGTACCACCGTTATTAGATCTTGGTATAGTGCCACATATTGATTTACTATTATCAAACTAAAAATTCAGAACAATAGCTTGGACCTGTTCTTCGGTGAGTTCTGCGGTATAGAGCTCGAATAGCAGTCGTCGTCGGGATTCCGAGAGAGCGCGGTTTCCATTTTCTAACATCGAGATGTGCGCTTGCATGAGGTCATTGATCTCCCGCTCGACCCTTCGTTGCTCGTATCCTGCGGCGACCCGAAGAAGTCGCCAAGCCATCGGTGAAATTTCGTCCGGAGAGACTGATTCCACACGACTCATTGGTTTTCGGGGACAGGATTTCCGTGCTGGGCTTCATGAACTGGATTTAACGACGTGCTGGACTGTGAGATAAACAAGATTCAACTACCTCTTAGACGAACAGCAGAAGGCAACGTACCGATCTGTGAATGCATTTTGCTTGTTATCTAGAGCAGAGTGGAGAGCATCATAAATCGTTTGTTCTGTGGCTTAGAGGCCACTTTTGCCGAGTGAACGGAGACAGTGAATTGATGTACATATCTATTCAGCTTGGTGCTTTTCGGGCTTTCCAGAGGGAGATATGACGGGTATCTGTACGTGTCGGTGTCCGTCGGGTGCAGGCCACCGTATTGGCGTCCTGGAGGGAGAACGGGACCCCTTTGCCCGTGTAGTTGAAGACGAAATCCGCGGCCATCACCGACAGGCTCCCTGAAGAATCGTAGGCGAATCGTCTCGCAGCCCGCCACCTCCATCCCAAAGGGGGTGCTCAAGGGCGCAACCATCGAGTCGCTCTACTCCGACGAGGGTTTGTCGAAGGTCGACGGCACAACGGGCGACCGCTTCCCCGACTTCGCGGCAAACATCCTTGACTGCGAGGATGAAGAGCAGCTTCCTACAGGCTACTCGGAGCGGCAACTCGTCCGCTACCTAGTCGAACTCCGCACCGAGGGACTGGACCCCGACGACATCGTCGAGGTGCTGGGCGACGAATACATGCTCTACGTGTGTCCGGATGACGTGCTCTCTTTCTTGGACTAGGCGGTCCGAACACTCAAGGCCGTCGATGCGCTTGCTGACGTCGACAGCGACCCGGAGACGGCTCGGGAGGCAGTGGAGGCCAAGCGATCGCTTTCCGGCAGCCGCTGATACTGTCGGGTGTAGCTTCAGGACCGTTGGCATTCCGAGGTACCGACCACAGTCGTCGACGTACAGCCGACAGTAGGAGGCCACCGCATGGAGAGCCGAACCGACCGTCTCGATTTGAGGTTCGCCAACCCGCGAGCACCGCCGGACGCACTCGACACCACCGATGAGTGAGCGGTGGCTTCGACCAGTTTGGCTCGGGACGCACTTTTTTTTCTCTCGAGTTACATTTGCCGAGTATGTCAAGAAAGGACCGATCCCATGGCGATCGAGTGTCCCGTGTGTGGCGAGACGTTCGATAGCGAAGAGGAACGGGACGAACACCTCGTACAGAGGCATCCTGACTGACCGATCCCACCGCCGGCAGCAGGATCGAGGGCTCCGTCGCCGTCGATGGGATGAGCGTTCGCCCGCGGTCAACCGTCTCGACGAGCCAGCACGAGCAGCGCGGCGGAACGAATAAGACCGACACGAGGCGAGTCGTAGCATGCCGCTACTGCAGTTCGACACCACGGTATCGTTGTCGGCCGAAGAGAAGGCATCGTTCGCGGAGACGGTGACAGAACTGTACACGACGGAGATGGCGACGACCGCGGGCCACGTCGCCGTGACGATACGCGACCGGGCCTCCGCGGATCTCTACCTCGGTCGCGCCGTCGAGGGGCCACTGCTGTTCCTGGACGCCGAGATCCGTCGAGGCCGGCCGTTCGAGCGCAAGCGTGCGTTCGCGCTGGCGGTCATGGAACACGTCGCGGCCACATTCGACGTCCCCGACGAGAACATGAAGGTCGTGTTCACCGAACACCCGGGGGAAGCGATGATGGGGGTCGACCGCGTCGGCGGCGAGTGGGACGGCGAGTGAGACGGGTGGACGTGACGGCCTGTGCGGCCATCTCGCCGACACTCGCACTCCTCGTCGGTGTAGATGGACGTCGCGCGTGCTTGACCACTGGCGCTGACCTGCGTTCGTTCCCACGTTTGCCGGCTCCGGCACGGTGAGAGGTTTCCGTCGAAAACGCGACGTCCGATGGACCGATCGTACTAGCGGACGGTGTCGCACGTCACGCTGTGGCAGGTATCCGCCAGCGCCTGTTACTACGCGGTTTTCGCCGCGACACAGTTCTTCCGGGACGTGCTCGGCCTCAGCCGGTTCGCGGTTGGGCTCGTCGTCACGGCATTCACGCTCGGTTACGCCGTCTTTCTCCTCCCGATTGACATGCTTTAACCGCTGATCGACGCCCGCGACGCGTTCAAGCGAGAGATCCGCGGGACAGACGAGCCAGAGTGGGCCACGACACAGCAAGCCCGGTCAGATGCAATCAAGTGGATTCTGGTCAGTTGCTTCGGCTATCAAGGATTCTCGAACGCAAAATTTGGACGGATCGAGTGCCACGAAGCGATCAACGCCTACGCACGGGATATCCTACTCGACGCAGAGGCAGTGTTCGAAGCGAACGGGTGGTGCTTGGTTCACGGCATTGTCGATAGTTTGTGGGTGACCGCAATTGACGATGAAGAACAAACGCCACTGGAGGAGCTTGCAGCGGCGATTACTGACCGTGTGGGCATCCAGCTTGAGTACGGGGCGGCATTCGAGTAGGTGGCGTTCGTCCCGCTGCGCGATAGCGAGCGAGGTGCGCTCACTAAGTACTTCGGGACGGTCGCAGGGACAGGCAGCGAAGATGCGGAGTACAAGTCCCGAGGGATCGAGTGTCGGCAACGCTCGACGCTAGCATGGATTGCAGATGTCCAGCAGGAGTTGATCGAGACGGTGGATCACTATCGGTCACCGGAAGCGGTGTATGATTGACTGGGCCGACGACTAGCGGAGCTTCGTGGTGGTGAGGTCGATCCCCAGAGGCTCACGATCAACAATCGTGCGTCGAACCACGTGGAGGAGTATCAGCAGTACACGCGGACGGTTGCCGCGCTTGAACGGGCCGACGATGTGGGATTAAATCCGCAGCCAGGCCAGAATGTGTCCTACGTGGTCGTCAACGATTCGAAGCGCTCTTGCGATCGCATTGCGCTTGCGTATGAAGCGTCAAAGCGGTACGATACAGCGTTTTACGCGGATCAATTGCTTCGGACGACAGAATGCGTGTTGGCATCGCTCGGGTGGCGTCGCGCTGAGGTTGCAGGGTACTTGGTGGAGCAGACAACGCCGACGCTATCGGCGTTTGACTCCCGGTGAGTCTCTACACTTAGTGGTTGAGGAGAAATTTCACCACAAAACATATACCGACAACCACACATCCCGCAAGTGGTCCGTGCCGAAGGGGTCCCAGACTAATCAGCCCTCCACGGACACACGCCAATTAGCTCATCTCCCGGAGTCACGCTCATGAGAACCCACTGCACCAATGGAATACTACTCAGAGGGATTAGCAGCAGTTCCCATACATTCGACTGATGTACTTCCCTGTGACTGGTAGGTAGATCGTGCTGAATCGAGGGCGCGTATCTTGCACGGCTGATGTTAGTGAACTGGGAGATGAAGAGCTACTGATTGGAGAATTCAGGTGGGGGTGAATCGTGACCCACTGGACCGTGCAGAGTCAAAGATCAATGCACGAAAGAAGTCGAGGAGGAGGACGAGTCCGAAGCCGACTCCGATCGCCATTCCCGTAGGCATCCCGAGGAACCATATGAACGAGGTGAGGAGGGCTCCAACGGCCAGCACCCCTTCAACTCGGGTCCATGGAACGTCGAATAGTACCTGTCCGGGAGCATTCTTCCTGGTCGTCTCAGTCATGGATTCATCGGTCAGGGGTTGCAGATTGGACGTTGTCGCCAATTCCAATAGCAATTCTCGGAAACATGTTGCCCTCTGCTGCATTGTCTCCTTGCCGTCGAAAATCCATCTGCAGCCGACAGAGTAGCGCCGTCACAAGGAGGGAAACATGTTTGCGCCAATATCCACGAAGATTCGGTCCCTTCCCTCTGCCATGGCGCGAATCACGCGACCAACCGAATGTGAAGAAAGCCAACCTGCCCAGGCCCTTGTCGAGGGACACCTTCGCTCAACAGACCTGAGGAGTAGCTAATGTATCGGCGTGAAATCCTCCAAGACATTTGTGTCGGTGGTGGGGTTGCCATCGGCCTTTCAAGCGCAGGATGTCTCGGCATAGGGTCCTCTGGTGCTGCATCCCCGGACGTGGACGGAACACTCATCGAGATGACTGACGATAACCGATTCGAACCTGACAGGGCCACGATTCCTGCTAGAGAGACGGTCGTCTGGCGGACCGTGGGGTACGCTCCGCACACGGTAACCGCCTATGAGGAGGAGCTCCCACGAGAAGCGGAGTACTTCGCCAGTGGTAACTTCATGACCGAGGCGGCCGCCCGAAGGGGAGCATCCGAGGGTGCTGGTGTCCTCTACCAGGGCGAGGAATACAGCCACACGTTCGAAGTGCCTGGCGAGTACGACTACTTCTGCATCCCCCACGAGCAGGCCGGGATGACCGGCACCATCATCATCGAACCATCAGCAGAATCTGGGCACGGAAGCGCACAGGGCCAATGACCGCTGACACAACTCAGAAGCGATCAATGGAGCTACTTCGAGAAGCTGGGGGCCTCCGTCGCGTCGCGTTCTACGTGACGATTGTGACGATCCTCGCACTCATGACGGCCTTCCTTGGTGACACGCTCGCGTTCATCTTCACAGCCTGGACTGTTAGTGAGCCAGGGGTTCACCACCTCCACGACCTCGCGCTCGTCACGATACTCTGGACGGTCGTCTTCGGACTCCTCGTCCAACTCTATGAACCCGAGAGACGGGTCGCGGGGATCCAGCAAGCCGTGCTCGTCAACATTGTCATCACCGGATCGAACTTCCTAACGGGGTTCATCTTCCCGTCCGCGTTGATCCTAGGCGGCTTGTTGTTGGTAGACTTTGCACTGCACCCCGCTGGCTGGGATGTCCTCCGGGTTCGGACAGCGGGCTCGGTCAGTCCCGTTCTGGTCGGGTTAGTCGTCCTCGCGGGGATTCCATTCACCATCTACGCAGCAGATCAGTATGCTCTCCAGGCGTCAGGGGACGTCCACGCTCAGCTTGACCACTACGCGGACATGGTTACGTATTCCCTGCTCGTCCTGCTGTTGGGGCTGCTGGCCAGTGTGAAACCCGTCGGCTGGCGGATCCCGCTCTGGAGTGCCGCAGGATTCGTAGGTGTACTTGGGGTCACCTCCATACTACATCCTGCGCTCGCGTCAAGTGCCGGGCCAATATGGGGTGGACTCGCCATCATCTGGGCTGCGGGGCTCATCGTAGCTGGAGAGGTGAGCCACCGGAGGAGTGGGGACACCCTGACCGAATTGAGTTGAACTTCAAGCATTCGACGAACGCGAACATGTTTGCGTTATCGCTGAATAGGTGGCTGACCTCTGAAACAGTATGCCGAAAGTCCGAATGAAGGTTGAAGCATCTGGGAGTCTCGCCGAGCTGTCGAAAGCATACCCGGATGCCACGTTCCGTATCCTGACGTCCATCTCGACAGATACAGGACACATGACCCTTGTTGAAATCGAATCGCTTGAACCGGGGACAGTGACCGACATTCTCGAGAATGATTCGGAGGTACTCACATACGAGGTACTTCACATTGACGACCACAAAGCAGTTATCCAGTTTCTCCAAGACTCCGAGCCAGGCGCAGGAATAGCTGCAAGGGAATCTGGAAACCCACCTCCATTTCCGTTGGTGCTTCGTGATGGTTGGATCCACGCCGAGTCTACCACTACCCATGATCGGCTCTCGGCGTTCAAAGATCAACTCGATGCGGTGGGCGTGAAGTATGAACTTCTATCCGTAACTCAGTCGCACGACCCAACCGAGCTGCTCACCGAACGCCAGCGAGAATTCGTATCTAAAGCACTCGAACGTGGGTACTACGACTCACCACGCGGCAGTTCGCTCACCGACCTCGCAGATGCGCTCAATGTCAATAAGGCGACGGCGAGCGGCATTCTCCACCGGGCCGAAGGTGCAATAATAAAGGAGTTCATGGAGGAGGCTTCGATGGAGGAGGATTCAACATCGCGATAACCTCATCACCTCTATCTTTTAGCAGCGAAAGAATCCCGCCGTTCACGGCGGGTGTGAATCGCGTCACTCGACTACGCAAACCACGAACAACAGCCAATCGAATACCCCACCGTAACACGAACTTTTAAGGTACGAAGAAACGTACCGTAAAACGGATGCGTGTTGACATCGCCATCGAACGTGGAAGCCCGCTCCACGAGCGAGTAAAAGAATACTCCCGAGAGAACGGCCTGCGAATGGACTTCGCCTACGCCGAACTCGTGGAACAAGGACTCAACGCTACTGGCGAATGAGGGAGGAGTGCAAGACGCTCGAAACGTATCTTGCCCCACCCACTCAGCACAAGCAGTGCAAACTCCACGACGAACACGAACGATACGAATCGTTGCTTCGTCGCAGTTTCAATGACGAGTGCGACACGATGACTGCTGTGAACGAGGTCGTTAGCGGTGAAGACCTCAACTGGCACTCGAAAAACGCACTCAAAAAGTACGTTCCAAACCTCCTGGACGAGGACACGTATGATGCAAAGCAACTCGCAGACACTCATCCAATCCGCTACGCCAACAACGCAGCCGTCTTCGACCACGATGAAGATCGCCACCACGAAATCTGCTGGGAAGTCCCGCTTTCCGGTCATGGAACGAACTTCTGAATTCCACTCCAATTGAATCCCAAGCAAGAAGACTGGTGGCACGCACTCATCGACGACGAAGACGACAGCGTATGGGCTGGCGAACTCCGCCTGCAACGCGACGGAAATCAATGGGTGTTGCACGTCACGGCGAACTACGAAGTGGAAGCCGACCACTCGTTTTCGTGTGAAAGTGACGATGTGACTCCTGTCGGGTTCGACGTGGGCGAATCGAAACTCTTGGTGGGCTGTGCCCTCCGAGACGACACGCCCGTTGACCCGTTGTTCGTGGATGGTGGTCGCGTCCGACACCTCCGACAGAAACAAGTCTCTGCTGAAGACCGCTTGAAACCACGCGACGCGTCGAATCTCTTGGACGATCTCGTGTGGGGGCGGTGGCAAGACGCCATCGAAGACGAGATCGAGAAAGCCTCCACACGAGCCGTCGAATACACGTCACAGTTCGAGAACCCGATTATGGTCCTCGAATACCTCGATGGTATCACGGACGAGGGCATTGGGAAGTATTGGAATCGACGTCTCGGAAAGTGGCTGCTCTCTCGGTTGCAGTCACGCATCGAGGATAAGGCAGCGGAACGCGGAATTCCTGTGGAATACGTGCATCCGCATCACACGTCGAAAACATGTCACGCCTGTCAGCACATCGGGTATCGACCGCATCAGGGCACGTTCCGATGTACGAACGAGGCATGTTGGGTGTCGGAGTATCAAGCGGATTTGAACGCAGCAGCGAACATAGCTAATCGGCTGAATCCGTGGGGAGAAAGCCTGCCTTGGATATCGGCAGGCGATGACTCGCCTCGGAGTGGGGGCCAGTGGCAGGCCCACGAAGACACGTCACCGAGTGAGGGCTTCCCGTCCGAGAGGCGGGCTTCCGATGACAAGGTTTCGTCTAACTCACCAGCGGTGGGAGCGGGGACGGAGCCGGAGACCGGTGACGCGCATACGTCTTGAAACCTTAATCCAGCACGTTGCTGGTATTCCACCCGTGGTGGAAGCCCCGGCGTTCACGCCGGGCGAGGATGTCACTTAGCGCTCAACTGCATGCATCCTCTGCAGCTTGCACGACGATTTCGAGAGGTCGGCATTCTGCCACACCGAAGCGTACGAAGACTTCCGCTAATCTCTATCAGAAAGTGGATTGGCTCCGAGTTGCTGGAGGAGGCCGAACAGATCAAAGTTGGCCCACCGCTCAGCGATTTTCCCGTCTTCAACACGGACTACATTGATTCCCATGATATCAATGGTCTTGCCCGTCGGGTCGAGTCCCATGAACGATCCTTCGTGAGTACCCGTTGTCCGGCCCCAAAACGCGACAGAGTCGCCTTCGGCGATGTAACGATCTACCTTAAGGTGCAAATCTGGAAATGCCTGCCGATATCCCTGGATGAAGTCCTTGAATTCCAAAAGTGGTTCCTCGGCGTCGCCAGTTGGATCGTGGTAGAGTTGGTGCGCAGTCAGGATCCCGTCCAGCGCGTCGATGTCACCCCTGTTCCACACTACTTCGACGTACTGGCGCGCCACCTCTTTCGGATCCGCTTCGGTACTCGGCAGAGGATCGTCAACGCTCCACAGAAGCATGTACTTCTAACTTGAGGGAGACGATCTCTTGGCCGAGGACCTGCTCGGCGACCTGTGCGTAAGCGGCAACCTCTGCGGTGGTGAGATCGCACGTTGCTTGCGTCACGGTGGCGACGGTAGAGGCTAGGTTGAGCACGATGTACGCTTCGGTGTACGTGTGTTCCCAGTCGATAGAGTCTGTCGTTCGAACCCAGGTTGTGTGCGCGCCCGTGAGCCACGCCACATCGCCTGCGTTCAGCACGAGTGGGATTAGATAGCTCGTGAAGCGGTCGCCCGGGAATTCGGTAGGGCGATATGTGGGTTCGATATAGACGGGGATTTCCATGTCAGAGGCAGCTAGGGATTAGCACAAGGATTCAGATACTCATTCTCTCTACTCTTTGGACGTTGTTAGAAGCGGCGTGCTGAATATAGAGGATGGATTCAGCACAGTGGTCGTATGTACTTGACGCGTTGATTACCGCTGTCTGATGTGATATTTTTCTTGGACCGTCACGGTATGGATGCAAAATGGTCGTTAGTCGCTGACCTGGGCAAATCTGTCTTCCTATGGTCCCGGAATATGAGTCGTTACGCGTCTCCCTCAGATTGATATGGTTCCCCGACCGCCTCCCGTGGGAGTACGTTGTGGAGCTCGGACTCAATATCGGCAGCCGATTCGAACGACTCACGGGAGGTCTTGAAAACCAATTTACCTAGATTTGCCTCACCGTCGGCCAGTATCAACCTCACATCGGAGAGTTCTTCCGATGCTGTAGTCCGTCTGATGGGATAATCAATTTCATCAAGCAAGGTCGAAATGTCACTGTACTTGATTTTGCGGGCCATATTCCCAACTACGTCCGGGAAGGCAATAAGTGACGTAACCGGTGTGACGAACATTCTCCGATGATTGGGATTCCCGGCAGTGTTTTTGTCAGAGAAATTTACATTATCAACCGGTTCGATTGAGCTCCCGAGTATGTTCAAGAAAGAATATTGTTCCACGGAAATTCCGCAAGCGATCCACACGTGAAACTTGGGAGGCCGGCCACATGTATTTTCCCACAATCGGATGAGTAGGCTAGCAAGTAACTCGATCGTGAATAATCTCCAACCTGACATATGTACCTGCCGTACGAAACTTGCGCGCTGTATTCAGCACGCAGATTTCAGTAGGGAGGAAACATGTAATGTTGAAGAGTATAAAGACGTCCGCTAATCACTGAGAGAGGTCGTTGAGAAGCGACCGGACGTGGTGTTCAGTGACGGTTGTGGTGCCGCCGACGATGAGTGCGTCTGTGCCCGTGTCAGCGATCGCTGCGTAGGTGTTGCCGTCAGGGAGTGATTTGTCGGGGTCAACCTTTGTCACATGTGTCCAGTTCGTCCATGGGGCCGGCATACGCTCAGTAGTCGTCACGTAGGCAAACCGCTTTCTCTCGACGAGAATGGGATAGTCTTGCGGTCGACGCTTCTGGTCGCCTCAGAAACACGGTCTGAGAGCCACGTCTGACTGAGACTTTTTACCGTTCGTCCTGCAATTACCAATATATGAATCCTCGAACACCACTGCCGCCGCGGGCCAAAGAGGCGCTTGAAGTGCTTCGCTCGCTGGTCGAGAATGCGGGTGGTGAACTTCCTCGTAAGCAAGCTCTCTCAGTGGTGGCTTCGGAGTGTAACGAGGAGTCTGCAGAGACGCTATTGAATATCCTGCATAGCCGCGGCTACATTTACTATGTTGACGAACAGGTCCGGATTACGTAGGCTCTCGGTCTCGTGAGGCCCCAGTCTTCACTCTGACAGAGGGGGGTTCTCTGGTGTGACGCTTGAGGTTAGGCGAGTGGGGTCTCTCGAAGGGACTGCTCTTCCCACTCGTGGCGCTCTTGGAGGGCATCTCGGCCTTCGTCGGTGAGTTCGTAATAATTGGTCCGGCGGTCGACTTGGCCCTTCTCAACGTAGCCCTCGGTGACGAGGACGTCTAAGTTGGGGTACAACCGCCCGTGATTGATTTCTTCGTTGCGGGCGTCTTCGAGCTCGGTTTTGATCTGTTGGCCCGAGGGCTGGTCGTGGCCAGCGATGACGATCAAGAGGTCGCGCTGGAAGCCGCTGAGGTCGAAGAGGGTCATCACCTGGAAGGTGCACCAGCAACGGATATAATCATCAGCATTGTGTGGTGTGGGTGAGTGATCGATGGACAGAAGAGTTTTGAGTCTCTGTTGGTTGGCCGGGAAGTTGGGAAACTGTTGTCACACCGAGCGAGGAGATAACATGGAGGGTACTAACCCACATTGAGTTGAAGGGGTGGATGTGGGTTAGTCAAACAGTTGGGGACGCGTATTGGGCACGAACGCTTCGTAAAGCTGCAGTTCCTACTCTGTTCGTTTTCGGGTCGGATGAGACGGTCTTGATGAGAGCTTCTGACGGTCGTGCTGTTTAGAAGGTGCGTCTGAAACAAAGTTGGAGCGAAGAGGAACGGTGGAACCGGAGGGGTCCGGTACAGTTCACCGGTAAGGTGTCGGTAGAGTCAGTGAGCAGATCAGGGCCACACCCACGCCGTCTCCCCGGCTTGTTTGATGGGGACACCAACGTCAAGGTCCGCACCGATGAACCAAATAGGACTGTCCAGGTGAACCAGTGTCGTGTTGATAGCGACGTGTTCAACAGCGTGATCAGTACGGTCGCCGTCAGCGTGACTCACCATCACCTTGTGATGAAACGGCCCTTCAGGAATAATGACAATACGGACGTCCTCATACGTGACCGTCCCTTCATCGAGCGTGTCCGTTCGCGGGTCCAGGCTCATGTCTGACATGGGGTGTCGCCTCTCGACGGCCGTCGTACAGCAGCCGCGTGTTCCAGAGTAGACGTCGTCGTCTTTCCCTATCGTTATGAGCCTCCTGCGGTCCCATCAATGGATAGACCTCTCCCTTCTATTGACGGACTACAGGGCGACATTGGTACTACTCGAGGAACGACTCAATTCTGGTTCTCATCCTTGCCTGCTGAAGAGACCCTCTGTATACAGCAGCCCGGTCATATTACCTTATATATTTATATCTATCTGAATTTTCCAGGTGCTATAACTTGCTCGGAGCTCGAACGTGTTGGAACTAATCGGGCATCGCTTCCGAGTGAAGAGAGTCGACCTCGTGGTGACCGTCCCGGTGACGGCGAGCCTGGTGGTGGCGTCAGGTCCGCTGTCCTTCGTTGAGAACGCTGCACAGCCGGACGTGTTTTCGAGCGTTCCAGCGACGTTGTGGAGGGGGTATAATGAGGCCCACAACGATTGTCTCCTATTGGCGTTAAACGTGTAAAGGGACCATGTGGAGACCCCTGTCCACCGAGAGTGAAGCGGTTGTGAGCAGATGAGATGAGAGCGGTCGACGGTTTTCACGAGAGCGGGAATTAAACCAGGACAGGATCCGATGTTAGGAGCAGAGCTTCGGGTTTCGCGCTTCAGCTTGATTATCCCGCAGTTCACTGAGTGTTCGATGATCAAATTCCGGATGGCACCAGTAGTTGTATCCATTGAGCGCGTTACTTGGATCGCGATCCACAAGGGTGCGAAGGAGTCCCTTAGAAGTAAACGGTGTGAATTATTCCCCAGTCCGATGGATATATATTCCACTCGTCCGTAGAAGCGATCATGGCCGACGATTCCACTTCCGATACGAATCCCCCGGAGGCTTTCACACGCCCGTCACAGACGCGTGGTGAGCGCATCCGAGCAGCTGCACGAACTCTTCGAACGCCACGGACCGCATCATGGGTTGCCACCGAAACAGAGGCGTCTGTGAAAACCGCGCAGAAGTATCTTGACCAACTCGTCGAAGATAATGTCCTTCGAAAAATTGAGCAGGGCGACCAGACACTCTACTGTATCGATCAGTTGATGGCGACGTACCGAGAGATCGCGTCCCTCCAGCGGGAACACACGCGTGAAGAGCTCACGACAGCACTCACATCGATGCGTACCAAGATTACAGCTTGGCAAGAAACATACAACGTTGAGCGTCCCGGTGAGCTCCGCGCGAGTATTGCTGACCTCACTGACCAAGATGAGATAGAACGCCGTCAGGAGATTGCCAGCGAGTGGGAACACCTCGAAGCACGGCTTCCAGTCGTGCGAGCAGCACTCAACGAATACGATTGGGCGAGCGAGCGAGACGCCCTCTCTGCATAAAGGAGGGTGAATTCGATGGGGCTTCCGGGGGTCACAGACAGCAGCACCTATGAAGGATTGAAGGACGTGCTTCAACGCCAACCAGAAGTCACGTCTGTCAACTACGAACCGAATAGCATCAGCAAACGGTTTTTACGTGCGACGATTGATCCAAACCGTGTCTCTCCATCGACGGGGCCAGAACCACCAGCACTAGATGTCGAGTGGCGATACGCCGACGGAGACACCTATTATCGGATCCACTATTTTGACCCGAATACAGGGTTCAATTGTGGCTGGCACCGCGATGAGGACCACCCTGAACTCGGCCCGGTCCATTTCCAATCTGAACATCCCGAGATGGGTAAAAGCGACCACAAAAGCGCTCACTTTTCCAAGTCAGCCCCGACAGAGGTGCTCTGGGAAGCTGTTGAGCAGCTCTTCGAAGAGCTGCTTCCGACACTCAGTGGCTAGCGCCCTACATTCTGGCGCGTGTTGATACAAACGCCGGAATTCAGAGAAATATCTCAGATGGAAGAAGTACGAATTAGAAGGTGCTGAGCAGAAAGCTAGCGTCACCTACGAGCCGAATGCGCACATCGTTATCATCAACTCCGGACCCAGGGACTCGGACGACGACGACGGCTTAGAGGGCTTCGCACTCTGCATGGAGTGTAACCGGTGGCTCACCAGTGAGAACCAGATCGAACAACACGTCGGTGATGACGGGAAGTGCTACGCCAACGCCACAGCCGAGGCCATTCACCGTGGCATCGTCCTGTACACCGAGGGCGGGCATGACACAGTCACCCTGACGACTCCTGTCCCAGCCAGTCTCGACAGCGAGTAAATCGACCAGTTCTACACCACGCTCAAGGAAGCCATCTACCAAGGAGTTCTGGTCGCTTTCGACCTCGACGAAGAAGAACTGGAGACGTTCATCAAACCCGCTTCCGGTACTGGGGGGTTCGTGTCGATTGTCCTGTACGAGACGGGCGAAGGTGGTGCTGGTGCGCTCCATGCGCTTATGGAGGCCTCCAGGATGCGACAGGCTGTTCGAGAGGCTCTCGTTGTTCTGCACGGTAAACCGGACGATGACGGCTGCGAGCGTGCCTGTTATGAGTGTCTAATGTCCTTCTACAACCAGTCAGAGCACGAACTTTTGGACCGGAGCCTTGTCTAACCGTGGCTCGAAGCGATGGAAGAGGCGACGCTTTCGGAAGTCGAGGGAGAGACGTTTGACCAGGTGCATTATCTGGAACTTCGTGAAGCCATCGAATCGAGTTTTGAGGAGGCCGTGCTAAAGGCGATTCGGGATAATAGTTACCCACTACCCGATAAAGTTCAGCACATCATCTATGACGGTAATGAGCCAGTGGCTAAACCGGACTTCTTCTACAAGAGTAGAGGACCGCCAATCGCGGTGTTCGTCGATGGCCCGGATCACGAAAAAACTACGTGAGGGAGAATGACAAATGGAAACGAAATCGACTCCGACGGATGAATTACCGTGTTATTGAAGTCACCGATGTTGACCAAGTTCGAGATATTTGGAAGACAATACCCTTATGAGCGAGCTCGCTCAGTGGTGGCTTCGGAGTGTAGCGAGGAATCTGCGGAGGCGCTGTTGACTATTCTGCACAGCCGTGGCTACATCTACTATGTTGACGAGCAAGTCCGGATTACGTAGGCTCTCGGTCTCGTGAGCCCGCAATCATCACTCTGACAGAGGGGGGTTCTCTGGTGTGACGCTCCAGGTTAGGCGAGGGCGGTCTCTCGAAGGTACTGCTCTTCCCACTCGCGACGTTCTCGGAGGGCAGTGCGACCCTCGTCGGTGAGTTCGTAGTAATTTGTCCGGCGGTCGATCTGGCCCTTTTCGACGTAGTCGGTGTTGACGAGGACGTCGAGGTTGGGGTACAAGCGGCCGTGGTTGATTTCTTCGTCACGGGCGTCTTCGAGGTCTGCTTTGATCTGTTGGCCTGAGGGTTGGTCGTGGTCGGCGATGACGATGAGGAGGTCACGCTGGAAGCCGCTGAGGGCAAAGATGGTCATCATTGAGAAGGTGCAATAGCCACGGATATAATCGTCAGCATTGTGTGGTGTGCGTGAGTGATCGGCGGGAGGAAGAGTCTTGAGTCTCTGTTGGTTGGTTGGGAAGTCGGGGAGCTGTTGTCACGTTGAGTGAGGGGTGATGTGGGGTGGCTCTCTCCTAACCCACATTGAGTTGGAGGGGATGGGTGTGGGTTAGTCAAGCGATGAGGATGCGTATCGAGCACGATCGCTTCGTAAAGCTGCATCCCTTGCTCTGGTCGTTTTTAGTTGGATGAACCGCGCTCTCGATAAGATCTTCTGACGGTCGTACTGACTACAAGGCGTGCGATGTAGATTTGCGATCCATCGACGGTGTATCCGGGCAGGGAGTCGCTGGCCTGATCGTAGGTGATAATCTCGGTCGTGTTTCGAGACACCGCTTCGTCAAGGTAATCGCCAGTATTCCCGTTCCACCACGCTTCGGCACTGGTCTCCGAGTTCGTCGGGTGCTTTTCTGCGTATCCGCCGGTCATCTCCGCCGTCTGCGTGGCCGTTATCGACAATTCGGCCGAGCCAACCGCATCCGTGGCGATGTATCTCCCGGTTACCGCGTCCACCGAGTCAGGAATCGCCCCCTGCTTGTGCGGCCGTCACCCCGTGCGGGTTCGCTGTGTCGTCGACGTGGATATCCAGATCCGTTTGCGAAGCAGAGCCAGAGTGCGGTATTCGACGCTCCTTCATGGCCGTCGTTGGGTGCGCCTCCGCCGTCCTCGATCGCCTTCGGGAGCACGCTACTGCTGTGCTCGTCGACCGACAGGAGGCTAATCCATAAGCGTCAGAAGATTTTGCAATGAGGCTGCTAGTTGTTTTCACAGTTGGGGCTAAACAGAGGAGTATGCCACCTGTCGAATTAGATGAGGTCGATCGGGGATCCTTCACATGCTTCAACAAGATGCACGCCGGATCACCACCGAAGAAATCGGTGAGGAGGTTGATGTTTCGGCGAGCACCGTTCGTAATCGCATTGGCAACCTAGAACGATCAGACGTTATTCGTGGATACCACCCGGACATCAACTACGAACTGGCGGGTTACCAACTTCACATCCTTTTCATGTGCGCTGCTCCTGCTGCCGACAGGGAGAAACTCGCAAGAGAGGCGACTGATGTGAAGGGTGTCATCCGGATTGATGAAATCGTAGGGAGTGAGCAAAACATTCTCGTCGAAGCTATCGCGGCAGATACGGACCAGCTCGGTAAAACGCACAATGGTCTCGCCGAATTAGGGTTGACCATCGCCCACACAAATATATTTAGAAACGCATATTTACAACCATTCGACCACTTTGGGATCGAACGACCGACAGACTAAATGACATTTTGAAATCTAATTTTCGGACTTATTTTGCGATTTTCGCAACTCTGCCGCGGATTTTTGCCCCACTGTCCCCTAAAAAATTGCGAAAATAGCAATCTATTTCTCCCCATCCAGTCTCCTCCCCGTATGG
The DNA here is from genome assembly GCF_002844195.1 of Halegenticoccus soli. GTDB lineage: Archaea > Halobacteriota > Halobacteria > Halobacteriales > Haloferacaceae > Halegenticoccus > Halegenticoccus soli. The sequence goes on along the minus strand of NZ_PEND01000003.1, from coordinate 303,215 downwards.
ATGTTCGGTACAAGATAGACGAGAGACATATGTTAGTGGTACCATTGGCTGAATGATAGAATGACAGTACATCAACGTAACTCAGAAAATTCGCTAATTAGCGCCAAATTTGTAGCTAAGCTACCCTTGCTTCAGCAGTCTCTCGCGTCGGTTCCAGATCTGGTACTAACCGTTGAGCCTGGACAGTATCCATTTGTTGGGGACAAATCTTCCAAACTCCTCATATGGGCGTCTGGCGATGATTTCGAGCGCTTTGAAACGTCTGTTCAGGAAGATCTTACGGTCATGGAAATTGAACCAGTCGCAAGCCTTGACAACGCTCGGCTTTATCGGATCGATTTTTTAAGCGAAGAACTCGAAGCACTCTTTGCGACGTTGTTCTATGACCATGACACATTTCTTGTTAAATGCAGGGTCACCCACCGAGGGTGGGAAATTTGGTTACACGCACTAAACAAGTCAGCTATCTCGCTGATATATGGTCGATTAGAAAGTCGAAATATTCCGGTTGACGTCCAGTCAATCTACTCTAATTCAGATTATAAGTCACCCATGAGAAACCTGTCCGAAGAACAGTATGAAGCACTCTCCGTCGCATACGACCGAGGCTATTTCAAAATTCCTCGCGAAATCACTTTAGAGGAACTCGCCGAAGAGATCCCCGTTTCGAGCCAAGCACTATCTGAGCGGCTTCGACGAGGAACAGCAGCCGTCCTCAAAGAAATCTTCGATGGATCAGATACTGTTGGAAATTAATCCTTGAGAGAAGCCCCCAATGTGATAGCCCTAATAGGCGCTGGTGACTGGTAAGTTCTTTCACTGCCTTCTTTGCAAGCGAAGACGGTTTTGACCGCTCCTAGCCATATAGAGTAGCACCTGAAAAGATAGACGCTAGGTTGATCCCCCACATTGAGCCAACCGTTTGAGAAGTTCTCCCTCGTCATTCCTTCGAAGTAGCGGTTGATCCGACAAAGCTTGATGAATACGTGCCTTATATCTCGCACAACATTTCCGACAACAGCCGGGGAGCACACCAATTGAATATATGGATTTTTTGCTCATCCCTATGAAAGGACTGCCTCCTCTAGATCGTCCTCAGCCGGTACCCAGTGCGTGCCGTAGCAGATTGCGCTCCGCCCGCTGCAGGTGTTCCGACACCGTCGATTGATCCACATCGAGTTCGGACGCGACATCCGCGGTCGAAACGCGCCGGGGAACCTCGTAATAACCCATTTCATAGGCGGTGCGAACGACCTCGCGCTGTCGCTGGGTTAAGGAGTCCAGCACGCCAGTGGGGCCGTGATAGTCGGTTATGGCTCGCAGGTCCATCGGGATACCCGCAGCAATGTACTCGCCCATCACATAGGAGAGTGTCTCTTGGTCGCCGACAAACGAGATGTCAAGCCCTTGGTCGTGGACGGCAATTTCCTCGTTCGACACATTGAGTTCGTGAAGTGGGGGTAGTTCATCCGTTAAGCCGGGGACATCCAGTTTGATGAGATAGCCGATGTCCGCCGTCGCTTGATTCGTTCGTTCCCACCACACGACAGACTCAAGGGCAGACAGCTGCGCTTCGTCGAACGGCCGCTCGACCTGTATCGCCACGATTCCACCGGGGCCAGTACAAACGGTTGGACGCCACTCTTTGACTCCTGCGTCACGGCACAGCGAGACGAATTCCTCAAGGCCAGGGTGTGCGTACTCCGCCGTTGGAATCCGGACGGCGGCTTCACGCTTCATAATCCTTGATTCGTTCGGGATGTGTAAAGTCGTTCCGTGATTGACGCTGCAAGCGCACTTCTCGAATACGCCATAAATACGGTTCCAGAATAAGGGGTACTGATGCCTTCCTCGCGGCTGTCATACCGACAGCCGAGATGACAGAACAGCTGACATCGACGAACGACATTGAGCGGCCAGATGACCGCCACAGTCACCTTTCAGATGGTCGTCGACGGCATCGAACTCGCCGTCCACCAAGCAAGATCACCGATGCGATCCCTGCCGCCGCCGAAGCCAATCCGACTGGCTCGCTCGAGAACCTCGCTGACATTGTGGGGGCCTGAAACGATGGTCGAAACCAGCGAAACGAGTCTGACCATCCGGCGAACGTTCGATTCGCCACGCGAACGCGTGTTTCGCGTCTTCGTCGACCTCGACGAGTTGGAGGCGTGGCAATCGATTGGGGATCTATCTATCGAGGCCCACACACTCGACGCCGAATCCGCGGGTTCGTTCCCAGTGAGTTATTTCTCTGGTAATGATCGCTTCGACTCCGAGGGCGAGTTCCTGGAGGTCGTAAAGGGCGAACGCCTCGCTTACACCCTCCGAGAAGTCGATGGACGGTATGATGTCGTGGAGAGCCAGATCACCGTCGAGTTCCGGGATGTCAGCGAGGGGACCGAAATCGTGGTCACCCAGGAGCAGGTCGATCCGGAGATGGGGAATGGCCTGAAAGGGTGTGGCACCGACAGGACGAGGACATAACGATGTTAAAGAATCCCAGAATAAGGGGTGCTGATAGCTTCTACTCGGCCGTCGTACCGACAGACGAGATGACAAAACCGCTGACAACGACGAATCACGTTGATAACAGGGCAGCGACCGCCTCCAGACGGGCGATTTCGCTGACTGATCTTTGGTTCACTTACTATAACGGGACGACCGCTGTTCGGGGCGTGTCCCTCGATATTCGGAAGGGCGAGTTTTTCGGACTCCTCGGCCCGAACGGGGCAGGGAAAACCACACTGATCAAGACGCTCGTCACGCTCCTGAAGCCAACGACCGGTCACGTAACCGTCAACGGCGTCGACGCCGTGGAGCAGCCCGTTGCCGTGCGCAACAGTGTTGGGTACACTGCGCAGGACACCAGCGTCGATCCCGAACTCACCGCCAGGGAGAACCTCCAGTACGCCTGTAAGATGTACCGCGTTCCGCAGGTAGAACGAGCGGACCGAATAGCCGACCTCCTCCAGTTGGTCGGTCTGGAGGACGTTGCCGACGCACGGGCGGACACGTTCTCCGGAGGGATGCGAAAGCGCCTCGACATCGCAACGAGTCTCGTCCATCGCCCGCCGCTCGTGTTCCTCGACGAGCCCACAAACGGTCTCGACCCAGCAGCCCGATTACGGTTGTGGGAGCATCTCCGGGAGATCAACGCCCAGGGGACCACCGTCTTTCTCACGACTCAGTATCTCGAAGAGGCCGACCACCTCTGTAATCGGCTCGCGGTGATCGCAGATGGGGAGCTCATTGCGCGTGGTTCTCCAGCAGAACTGAAACAGCAGGTCGGGGGCGACACGTTGGAGATCACACTCCAAACCACGACTCCGACGGACGTTGCGCGGGCACGGAGGGCAGTCCTAGAATCCGATCATCTGGGCGAGGATGCCCACGTTGGGCTCACGCAGGACGGCCTCGTCATCTCGTCACCTCGGACACGACAGATCGGAACGAAGGTACTCGTGGCACTCGAAGAGCGGGACCTCAGTGTGACACAGTTCAATATACGGTCACCAACCCTCGACGACGTTTTCCTGACGCTCACTGGGGAGACGTTCGACGAAACCCATCAAGAGAAGGCAACCTTATCGAGTACCGAGCACGTCAACGAGGAGGTGAACACATGAGGAGAGCTGACGCAGGTGAGCACTTCCACCGCTCTCCCGCTTCAAAGAGCGTTGTCCTGCGGGATATCTGGACGAATTTCGAACGGTGGAATCTGAAAGCGGTCAGGAATCCGTTCACGCTCACGGTTTCGGTAGTCATGCCGATCATCTGGCTCGTCGGCTACACCCAGGTGTTCAAATCGTTGACGCTGCTCCCGGGCTTCCCTGCCGACAGCTATCTGGCGTTTTTCTCTCCAGCGGTCATCATCGTCATGGCGATGTTCGCCGCCGCCACGTCCGGAATGGGCCTCGTTGACGACATGGACATGGGAATATTCAACAAACAACTCGTCTCACCGATGAACCGGAGCGCGATGTTCGTGGGGAAGATCTGTTCCGAGGCGCTCCGGCTCGCGGTGGAGGTCCTCCTTCTGCTCGCACTCGCACTGGCACTTGGAGCGCACGTCGTCACAGGACTCGGCGGTATCGTTGCGATCGTCTTGATCGCCGAGTTGTTCAGTTTCGTCTTCGTCGCGTTCTCGAACATCGTTGGACTCGTGACGCGCCGCTCGGACGCGACCGCTCTCATTAGCAACTTTATCACGCTGCCGTTGGTGTTTCTGAGCTCGTCGTTTGTACCGAGGTCGCTCCTTCCAGCGTGGATCCAGACCATCAGCGCGTTCAACCCCGTGACCTACGGGGTGAACGCGATCCGAGCGCTCATGCTGGATGGGTGGGTGTGGACGACGATCGGGCCAGCCATCGGCGTGCTCGTCGTGTTCGATCTCGTACTCGGGGGATTCGCCGTCGTGTTGCTTCGCCGCGCGACAGATAGCGGGACCACGCCGAGCGTACGGGGACACCGATGACGACGACACCCTCGCAACACGTCGAAACGGTCGTGATCGGTGGGGGGCAGGCCGGATTGACCATGGGCTACTACCTCGCACAGCACGACCGCTCGTTCGTGATTCTAGACGCTGGGAGCCGTGTGGGTGAGGCCTGGCGCGACCGCTGGGACTCACTACGGCTGTTCATCCCGGCCGGGCTCAGCAACCTGCCGGGACTGCCGGTTCCCGCTGCGAACGCCTACTTCCCGACAAAAAACGAAGTGGCCGACTACTTGGAGGCGTATGCTGACGAGTTCGATTTGCCAGTACGGCTCGACACGACAGTCGAGTCGCTCACCCGGAACGGTGATCGCTACGTGCTCGATGTCGGTGCGGAGCGTATCACGGCGGACCACGTCGTGGTGGCGACCGGGCCATATCACCACCCACACGTCCCCGCGTTCGCATCGGAACTCCCCCCGTCGATTGTCCAGCTCCACTCAAGCGAGTATCAGAATCCCGACCAGCTGCCGGAGGGAGACGTGCTCGTCGTCGGGGCTGGCAACTCGGGGACCGAGATCGCCATCGAACTCGCTGCTGACCGACGTGTGTGGCTCTCTGGGCCGGACACCGGACATCTCCCGAAATGGGATGCCGATGATCTCCCTCGCTGGTTGTTCTGGTTCGACGGGCGTCTCTTCCGGTGGCTGTTCAGCGACCTCCTGACTGTTGACACGTGGCTCGGTCGAAAGCTAAAAGCGCGTGGGCAGGAGGGGGGCGATCCGTTGATTCGTCTCACACCCGATGACCTCGAACAGGCAGGCGTCGAGCGGGTCCCCCGAGTTGAGGGGGTGGTAGACGGCGCTCCGCGTCTCGACGATGGGCGACGCCTCGACGTGGACACCGTAATCTGGGCGACTGGTTTCCGCCCGGACTTTAGCTGGATCGAGGTCCCAGGGCTGCGCCGTGATGCGGACGGCTCCCCCATCCACGACCGAGGCGTCGTGGAGGATGAACCGGGCCTGTACTTCCTCGGTCTGCCCTTCCAGCGGTCGCTCCTCTCGGCCACGCTCGTCGGTGTTGGTGCCGATGCCCGGTATCTCGTTGCTCACCTATGAACACGGGTTGAGGCCAGCGAGAAGGAGTTACCGACACGTGGTACGCTGGCACATGACGGACAGCACCTGCTACTATCACTCGTCAATCGCTCGGTAGAAGGACGTCAGACGTCTCTAGTAGTCCCCGAGGGAAAGCCGAGAACCTGGGTCATCAGGATCGCGACCGAGTCTATCCAGCCGGTTGACGTCGAGTTGTGCCACAGGGGTTGCCGTTCGTCGACCGATTTTGTATCGTTGTCTGGTATTATTAACATCCCTCCCACTGGGGGGACCGTCCATCAGGATAACTGGCGATACTCGGAATCGGTCTTCGACCAGGCTGTGAACCCGTCTAGCCACCTGCTCACTTCGGCAGTAACTACTGTCATACTCACTCCTGTGGTCGTAGATTCACGATATCCTCGGTAAGCTCGGGAAGGCCGTCCTGGAACACGTGCCCGTAGCCGTCGAGTTGACGAATCGTCGCCTGTGGAAGTGCTTCTCTATACAGCGCACCGTGTTCGGGTGGGACGACCTCGTCGTCCCCGCTATAGTAAAACGAAATCTGCGGGATTCGTGGGAGCTTCGATGCAAAGTCCTCCCGCAGAACGAACTCACCGTGCCAGTCCTCATCGCCCCCCCAGAACGGGGTTGCGACGAGGAACAGCCCAGTAATCGGTTGGTCGACCGTCTCCTCGGAAAGGTATTTCAAGAGAACCGACCCGCCGAGAGAATGACCGACGAGAATTACTTCGTCCTCTACCGAAGAGAACTCACGAGCGAACCCGGTTTTCCACGTCTGGTACTCGGGATCTTCGAGGCCCGGCATCTTCGGATACAACACGTCGTACCCGGCTTCCAGGCTGTTCCGTAGATACGCCACCAAATCACCGCTTCCATCGTGTGGCCCTTGAGCGCCGGCACTGTGGACGAACAGGATCTGTTTTTTCATACTACACCGGCGTGGTGACCGTCACGCTCCTCTTCATCCTCGTGCCACTCCTCGCGCGGCACCATGTTCGGATGGTGGAGTTCGTTCTCTGTCATGGCGGTTCACCGTCTTCCTCGAACGATGGACCGTTCGTTGTGAGCGCCGTTCGGAGCGCCTTGAGCGCGCTCGGTCCAACGGCGTGCAGGCCCCCGACCGCTGCCTCACCCACTTCTGCGAGCGGTCCCAGAGTCGTGTATCCGACTCCTTCGAGTGCTCGTCGTGCCGGAGCGTCGAGCTCTTCGGTGGGGATGAACATCTCTCCGGTATCACTTGGCATACGCACCTTCCAGGGCCCCGATATCGATCTTCTGCATCTGGAGCATCGCTTCCGTCGCCCGTCGCGCTCCCTCGACGTCCTCACCCTGCGTGAGTTCCGGTAACACGGTGGGGACAATTTGCCACGACACGCCGTACTTGTCTTTGAGCCAGCCGCACTGTCCTTCTTCCCCGCCGTCGGCGGTCAGTTTATCCCAGTAGTAGTCGACCTCCTCCTGGTCCGCACAGTCGACGACGAAGGAGATCGCCTCGGTGAAATCGAAGTCGTGTTCCTGTGCGCTGTCCATCGCCGCGAAGTGCTGCCCCTCGAGTGTGAAGTCGGCAAACATGACCGTCCCTTCCTCGTCCGGGGGTTGATTCCGACCGTAGCGGGCGATGTCACCGATGGCCGTGTCGCTGAAGATCGACGTGTAGAAGCCAATCGCTTCCTCGGCCTGACCGCACCGCTCGCCGACGAACAGCAACGACGGAACGATCTTCCGCTCGGGGATGTCTCCGGCGTAGATCAGCTGCCAGGACACACCGTACTCGTCCTCGATCCAGCCGTACCGCTCGCTGAACGGATACGAATCGAGCGGCATCAGCTCCGTCCCGCCGTCGGACAGCTGTGCCCAGAGGTCGTCTACCTCGTCTTTCGTGAGGCAGTTGACGATGAACGAGATCGCGGGCGTGAACGAGAACGCCGGGCCGCCGTTTAGCGCGACGTACGACTGGCCTTCCAGTTCGAATTCTACGGTCAGGACGCTCCCCTCCGGTTGGCCGGAGGCCGTTGCCGACGCCTCGTCGTACCGACTGATGGCGCCGACAGACGAGTTGTCGAATATGCTGGTATAGCGGTTTACCGCGTCTTCCGCGTTGCTGTCGAACCACAGGGACGGGGTGATCTTCTGCATGATGTCATCCCTCGTGGTTCACCGACGATGTACTCGATGGCGTGTGCGTTCCCGATTCCGTTTGACGCGTACTTGTTGACATGGTCGTGTCTCCGGTCGTTGTCTCATTCCGTTTCCAGTCGCTCGCCGATCGGATCTCTCGGCTGTCGTTCGGACCGGCGACGGTGCCGTCGAGCGACACAGCTGTGTCCGTGGCGACGCTGGCGCCCGGTCGATGTTGCGTGCCGGTGGTGGGTATCATCGCGCCCCCACGAACGCCTCGAGTTTGTCGAGGGTCTGGCTCCACCCTTCCTCCATCCCCTTGAGCTGTTCGGCAGCGTCGGGCGACGCCTCCATGACCGTCGCTTCGAGCGTGAGCGTGGTCCGGCCGTCGCGCTCCTCGAACGTGACCGTCTGGCGCACTTCCATCATGTAGCTCCCGTCGTCGTCCTCGACCGCACCGGCGACGAGGACGAGTTGCTCGGGTTCGATGACCTCGTCGAATACCCCGCGACTCGGGAAGACGGTCCCATCGGGGGCTTCCATGTCGATGTGGAAGGTGCCGCCGGGGCGAACGTCGAGCTCGCAGCGTGGAACCGTGAAGCCCTCCGGTCCCCACCACTGCGCTACCTGGGCGGGATCCGTCCATGCCTCCCAGACGCGCTCACGGGGGGCATCGAACGTTCGGACGATGGTAACATCGTAATCGCTCGGGTCGAAGTCCATTTCGCTCATGCTCCTCCGACCGCCTCTTCCAGGTTGTCGAGGATGGCGCCCCATCCCTCGGCGGCTCCGTCGACCATCTGGGCGTCCGGGAGTTCGTGGGTCAGGACGACCTCCGTCCCGTCGTCCGTGTCGTGGAACTCGTAGGTGAGGCGGTTCACGCCCTGCGGGGTCTCCTCGACGGTGACGATGCGCTCGTGCTCGACGACCTCCTCGAACGTGCCTTCGTTGTCCATCTGGTGCTCTTCTGACGTCCAGCTCACGGACATCTCGCCGCCGGGCACAGGGTCGAGGGCGTGGACCTCCGCCTCCATGCTCTTGGGTACGAACCACTGGGCGAGTTCGTTGGGATCCGTGAACGCCCGCCACACGCGCTCTCGAGGCGCGTCGAAGGTCCGCCGGACGGTCAGACGGTTTTCGTCGCTCATTCGTCGTCCTCCACCTTGGACGGTTCGTATGTTAGCGAGACGACGCCCGAGCTGAACGTCTTCGACTCGATCAATTTCAGGGCAGTCCGTTCGCCGCCTTCCTCGAAGAGACGCTTCCCACTCCCGAGTACCAGGGGATGGACATTGAGTACGAACTCGTCGAGGAGGCCATAGTCCAGCAGCGACCGGACGAGCGTGCGGCTGCCGACGATCCCGATTCCTTCACCTTCTCGTTGTTTCAGTTCGGCTATCTCTTCTGCGACGTTTCCGGCGATGAGCGTCGAGTTGTTCCATTCGACGTCCTCTAGTGACGTTGAGACGACATACTTGGGCACGTTGTTGATGAACTCCGCGATCGGATTGTCGTCGGGTTGCGTTGGCCAGAAGGCGACGAGTTCCTCGTAGGTGACTCGTCCCAACAGTAACGCATCCGACGACGACATCCCCGCGGCGTTCGCCTCGTCTAGTTCTTGGGTCGAGTAGGCTGGAGCCCACTCCTCGGGAGATTCTATCACGCCGTCTAGCGAGACGGACTCCGTTGCGACTAGCTTCCGCATCGTTCAGGCCTCCTCACCGAGATGATCCTCCGCAGCCGGCTCGTAAGTGAGCACGACGACGCCCGAGCTGAACGTCTCCGTGTCGACGAGGCGCATCGTCGTCGGTCCGTTCACGCCCGCAAAGAGGCGCGTGCCGCTGCCCTGGACCACCGGGTGAACCATGAGGCGGTACTCGTCGACGAGTCCGTGCTCAACGAGCGTGTCCACGAGTTCGCCACTCCCATTGACGAGGATGTCCTGTCCGTCCTCCTGCTTCAGCGTGGCGACCGCCTCGGTGACGTCACCGTCGATGATCGTGGAGTTGTTCCACTCGGCCTCCTCGAGACTCGTCGAGACGACGTACTTCGGGAGGCTGTTCATCCGGTCGGCGAAGCCCGACTCGTCCTCTCGGTCGGGCCAGGCTGCCGCGAACGTCTCGTAGGTTTCGCGTCCCAGCAGGAGCGCGCCGGACGCGAACAGTTCGTCGTGCTTGTAGGTCTGTTGCTCTTCGCTGAAGAACTGGAAGGACCACTTTTCCGGCGCCTCCATGACCCCATCGAGGGTCAGGAACTCGGAGACGATCAGGTTTCGCTGTGATTCAGTGTTGGTGTTGTCGGTCATGTTTCGTCTTCCTTTAGGTGGATGGCCAGCGCGTCGAACCGGTCCTCCCAGAAGACGCGGTATCGGGTGAGCCAGCCGAACGCGGCCGAAAGCGGCGCGGCGTTCAGGTGGCAGCGGCGAACGCGACCGTCCTTCTCGATGTCGATCAGGCCTGCGTCCGCCAGCACGTGGAGGTGCTTCGAGATCGCGGCGAGCGAGACGTCGTGCGGCTCGGCCAGTTCGCTGACGCTCTCGGGCTCGTCGGCCACCTGTTCGAGGATGGCCCGACGGATCGGGTGTGCCAGCGCCTGGAAGACCGCGTCGAGATCGAGGTCGTCCGGTGTTCGTTCAACCATCCGGTTAAACAAACGCAGAACTAATATTTAACTATATGGTTAAACATCTCAAACCGCCGAATTCGACGTTGAGTGAGGTCGAACTCCGGGGGCCGTCTCCTCGCGCCGACGCGACACCGCCCTCTCGGGGACCAGCGTTTTTCTATCTCGCCTCGAACGCTCCCCCCGACGCTCGATGCATGATACTTTGCTCATTTCGACCGACCGCAGCGAGGAGACCGAAACGTCTCGTGTTATACTAGAGCGTGTCAGACAATTCGCCTCGTCCCCCTTCAAAACGGCAGAAGTGATGACATCCTCCCCGACGTAAACGCCGGGGGTTCCCGATCGCGGTTGGGATATTATGGTTCGCAGTCCGTTTGAGTGGCCTGTTCTCGCGGGGCGAACCGACCCTCGCTCCGGTCGAACAGGCGGACCGCTGGCTGTGCCAACCAGCCGTTATCCCTATCCTCTGGTGGAGGATTCGGGAGTACTTTTTGTCTGATGTTCTCTGCACCATTACAGTCGGCGTTCCCGACGAACCCGCACTCGCACACGTACAAACCTCGGTGGACGCGCTGACGCTTATCCGACCGCCCGCACGCCGAACACGTCTTCGAAGTGTTGCGCTCGGATGTCGTGACCACGTCGATACTCTCGGCTTCGGCCTTGTACGAGAGCATCTGTGTGAAGCGGTCGAACGCCCATCCGTGCAAATCGAGATTGCCGTGCGAACCCCAGTTGCGGGCGTCGCCGTTCTCGTCCTCGCGGATGCCGCCGAGGTCACCGACGACAATCGTTCCGATGTCACGGTCGACGCACTCTGAAATGATATCTTTCGACAGTGCGTGCAAGAAGTGTGTCAGACGACCTGTTCGCTTACGGTCGAGACGCTTTGCCTCACGCGAGGCAGAATCGCCCGTCTCGGCGCGCTTCTTGGCGAAGTAGTACTCGTCTTCTTTGAGCGCCCCACCGGGATACACCACGGCTTCATCGCCGTAGGAGACGGTGGCGAGGTTGCAGATCCCGAGGTCGATGCCCGCCACACCGTCGCCCGGCGGCTCGGCTCCGTCGATCTCGACGCGGCAGACGAAGTGCAACCGCCACTCGCCGTGTTCGTATACCGCTCGGACCTGTTGAACGTTCTCGACGGTGACGTTCGGGCCGGCGTCGTACTTGCAGAGAATGAAGTCTGACCAGTGTTCTTTGAGGTTGCGGCCTTTCGAGAGGCGGACGCGGTTGTATTTCGCGTCGTGCTTGAAGCCGTCTTCTTTGAACGTGACGGTCGAACGCGGATGGTCGTCGCCGTGTTTGCGGTAGCCGGGTGGATTCGCATTCTGGTTCCCGTTTCGGCGGTGGCCATACCAGCCGTTGAACGCTTCAGAAAGCTCTTCGAGAACTTTCTGACTTGATTGTGCATTAAGATCAGCGTAGCGTTCGTGGCTCTTGAGGTACGACTTCAGAACGCCATCATCGGGAATCTGGCCGCATGCGTCCCAAACACGCCCGACCGTCCATCGGGCGACGTTCCAGAGTTTGCTGGCGGCGAATCCGAGCGAATCGAGGTCGTCGCGAACCTGTCGCTGGTTGCAAATACCAGCGGTGTAGGTCCGAGTGACGACCCGTTTCGCCATACATAGCCTATGTCATTGAATATACTTAACATCGACCTATGCGGAGTGAAAGTGAACGTAGACGTAGAATATCCAGTCGGCGGTCGCCGGCGGCTAGATACTACCATGTCGGATTCACGCCCGCCGTAAACGGCGGGTTTCTCTCCTTGATGAAGATAGACGTTCCGCAGTCCCGATGCGAGAAGCACTGCAAGATACGCGGGAAGGAAATTTCCCTGAATGAGTAACGACCCCGCAAGGAGCATTCCGAGGACGATACCGACCTCTTTCCCGACGAATACCTGTCGAACGCCGCCAGTATTGAAGGTCATACTTGTACTAATTCGGGGTATCAAATCATAACAGTTTATCCAACTATCAGGAACAGTGTGGTAATGTTGCACGCTCTATCTAACAGCTGATTCGCTGAAGGACAGGGCGAAGTCAATTCCTTGGGGATGGGTCTATGACACACTCGTTATACTAGGCTAGCCATTACGCTGAGAGCCGTGCCGCCGACCATCACAGCCACGACGGCCTGCAACGTGCGAACCGCGAGCGTACCTGCCCACCGCCAGAGTACACCGACGAGACCGACGAGGCCGGCGACACTGAACATGAGCATTCCAAGTGTGATGAGGAAGAACAGCGCGGCCGACCGCCGGACGAGGTCGGGAACGACCATCGAGAGGTTCGCCAGCTGGACCAGGAGCCACATCCCTGAAAGCACCCCAACGCCGATCGCGCCGGTCGACGTCGTCGAAGCTTGCAGTCTCGCTATGAGTACGAACTCAGGGGGCTGGCCCCCGCACCCCTCTCGGGGGCGATAAACCGTCTCTGGAGTACCTCACTTGAGCGTAGACGGATACGCGATTAGAAATCCGCTTGGGAGTCCGCCCCGTCTCCGCCGGCCGGCCGGGTGAGAAGACTCACCTCCTCAAGGAGGTCCCTCGCTGTCTTGACTCGTTCTTGATCCGCGTCGTCCAACCGGTCGACATCTAGCCGATTGAGACTACTGAGCACGCGATACATCCGGTAGCCCTGCTCGAACTGTTGATCCATTGGAAGCGCCTCACCGCTCGCCGGGTGGATAGACATCGCCTGGCTGTCGCTGGATTCGAGCGAGATCACCGCATTAACCAACGAAACTCGGCTACACTCATCCTTGTTGGTTAACCGGCGCTCGATTCTCCACTACTCGGGAGCTGGTCCGTAGCGAGCTGTACCGCATACCTGGCACTCCCAGATCGGTTGCCCCGTCCACGTCTCATCAGCGATCGATTCGTGAGTCTTGAACTGATGGTCGGTTGCTCTCCCGCAGTTCTGACAGTCGAGGTGCGTAGTCGTCGGTACCGACGGACGCTGGCTGTCCGAGTCTCGCTCGCCTGCTGTCTCGGTGAGAGCCACCGCTGGGACTAACCATGCGTCATCGCCGGCGTCGTCGAGAACCGTCCTGAGGCGCGACTTGTCGCGGATGCCGTTCCCACGTTCGTCGTAGAGGTACGTCGGGGCTTCTTGCTGGTACTCCGAGTCTCCATGCCCGCTCCACCCCGTTCGATCGCGGGCGGCTGCGAGGAGCTGCTTTCCCTCTGCTGACGCAACTTGTACCGCGGCGGGGAGTGAAGGCCATCGGTCTGCCAGCTGGGGCGCAGGGTCTCGCCGAGATTGTAGAGCCGTGTGTAGTCGTCGACAGCTGGCTCCGTCTCGTTTGAGATGAGGAGGCTCGCGGCGGCACTGCCCTTCGCGAGGGCACCGTAGAACGTGGTCGACTCGACGACCAGATGGACGATGCCGCGAAGTGTCGCGTCCATCATCCCGCCCGTACTGGCGGCTTTGTCACCGAGGTGGTCGGTGAGACAGAACCGGCATTTCGTCTGGCTAGCCGGGATCGACGCGCCACAGGACCGGCACTCACCGTCGGTGGCCGTCGGCGCGTCGGGGGAGCCACCCGTGGTCGTCGCGACGCGTTGTCGCCGGGGGTCACCCTCACACCCGTCGTCCAGCTTCGTGTCCGGAATGTGGGACGCCTCGCCGGTCGGCCGCAGTTCCTCAAAGTCAGAATATCGGTTGTACATCGATTGGCTCGTAGGTTCTGCCGGAATGGTATTTCAACGTCAGGGTGACCGTACTCGCGACTACTTCTTGATTATACGCGAAGACACAAACATATATGAGAGTAGAGCGAGAACGCTGTTGATAGAGGTACCCAGTATGTCCGAGTCCTCGCGAGATGGCGTCCAGTCGTGGACCGAGTCGATGAGCGCCCGCGAACGTATTCGGGCGGTCGCCGAGACGCTTCGCGAACCTCGTTCAGTCAACTGGATCAGCGAGCAGGCCGACGCCGCCTGGAGCACAACCAACGAGGAACTCCAGGCTCTCGTCGAGCAGGGGCAGCTGCGCCGCGTCGAGGCCGGCGAGACGACGCGCTATCAGCCGGACTACACGCGACTGCTCTTCGAGGAAATCCGCACGCTCATCGAGGAGAGCACGCGCGAGGAGCTTCGGAACGAATTGGCCGCGATCACCGAGGAGATCGAGGAGTGGCAGGCGACCTACGACGTCGAGACGTGGGAGGATCTCGAACAGTCGCTCGCCGACGGCGACCTTGCAAGTGACGAGCTCCGGGAGCGCCACGACGTCATCGTCCGTTGGCAGGAGAACCTGGAGAATCGTCGACTTATCAAGCACGCGTTGGCACTCTACTCCGACGTCGAAGCCGCTCGCGAACAGATGACCGACATGGCTGACCGCGCCATGCGCTAATGCCTCCTTACGGCGGGTTTGATGCGCTATTCAGCTGGTCGACGTCGTCGTTCTCGTACGTTGCTCGCCACATCGCATGGACTGCACGAGTGACGAGTGACACCTCGGTTACGTCAATGCAGGACGGTTCGGCTGCCGATGTGGCGGCGTCGGGCGGGGGAGTGTGTATTCGGGTGCCGATCGAATCGCCAGTTGACGTCTTCGCTATCGACGTAGTGAAACGAATACATCCCCAGTTCACTCCATTGGATATCGAGTCGCGCAGCGTCGGCGTCGTCGAGCCCGTCAGTGAGGCTGATCTGCAGTTCCGTGGGTGCGACGACGTCATCGTACGACGTTGCGCCGACTAACGGCTCAAGTTCGAGCCAGAGGTCACGAATCCGCTGGAGCGCCGGGAGATAGATCGGCCCAAACTCGCCGGCACGGTCGTCGTCGCTCATACAGCGAGCTGGTGGCTGGCCTCGTCGTAAGCGAGTGCAGTTTGGGCGACCGCGAGGTTCTGTCGCGTCGTTCGCCACCCGGTGAGGTCGTCCCAGCCCTCCGTCTCGTCGGCGTCGAGTTGCTGGGCGAGTTCCTCCGGTGATACCACATCGTAGCGGTCCTCATAGCGCCGGATCTCGATCTTCATGTCCTTGATGCCCTCGAGCAACTCCGTCCGATTGACTTCCTCACGAAGCTCGCGGATCCGGGACATCAAAACCCGGTCGCTGTTTCGCTTGTACAGCGTTGTTTGGCCATCCTGTTCCGTCTCGGCGAAGCCCGTGTTCACGAGCGTCTTGCAGTGTCGACGTGCCGTCGGCTCGCTCACGAGGGCCCGGTCGGAGATCTCGGCTGCCGACTGCCCCTCGTGGGTTTGTTCGACGATTTCGTACACCCGCTCGAACGGCTCCATCGACTCGATTCTCAGTCGGAGACGGCGGAGACGGACGAGGGAGCAGATCACGGCGTTGTGATCGGAAGCCCATAGGAGGGACGTGATAGCCGCCACGGCGAGAGCCATTCCGTCTCTCGGGGATGTCACATTCGGCCTCGGGTTGCCCTAGCTTGA
The DNA here is from genome assembly GCF_002844195.1 of Halegenticoccus soli. GTDB lineage: Archaea > Halobacteriota > Halobacteria > Halobacteriales > Haloferacaceae > Halegenticoccus > Halegenticoccus soli. The sequence goes on along the minus strand of NZ_PEND01000003.1, from coordinate 287,495 downwards.
GTGGTGACACTGGAAGAGCCTTCTGTGAGTACAGAGTAGGAGACGAGAAAGAAACGAGTTGAGAGTGAAGCCGGCGATTTCTCGGATCACACACGGTGTGATGAGCAAGGAAAAGCGTATAGAAGATCTCTCGTGAAGAAGGTCTCTCCTTCAGGGTCGTGATGGTAGCCGGAGTTCGTCATCGACTTCGTAGAGGTAGCCCTTCAGGAGCAACTGCTCAATGTGCGCTCGCGCGTCGGCACGTTCGATACCCTGGTCCATGAGATAGGCGACGGCGTCCTCGCAAGTGAGCGTCTTGTCAGTCCTCGCTCTGTCGACGTACTGCTCGAGATGATCGAGCGCGGCTTCCTCACTGGAGTTGATCGGGGTCCGCGAATTCTCCATTACATAGGGTATCGGTGTCTCTGGATTTGACGATTGGGGTGCTGCCTTCGTGTCACTACGATCTAGCCAGGGGCGAGTTTGTCGACGCCGAAAGGCGCGAGGCGCGCCTGCGGGCGTGCCAGAGCGTGAGTTTTCATGACTAGTCCAGACGCATTCGATGATACGGCAGCCAATCACGAGCGACTCGAAACCGAACTCCTCGCACAGGACCGGGATGCGGCCCGAGTGTCAACGGCGGACGTCGACGAGACGACGGCGCGACAGCTCGTCAGTGACCTCGTCGACGACGGTCTCGTGACGGCGGTTGCCGAACAACGAGTGCTAGTCCACGAACCAAGTGGTCACGCCTTCGATTCGGCAATTAGCTGTCTTCCATCGTGGCTGGTCGGCTGCCCGCGACGCTTACGAGGCAGACGAATGATGCAGCAGACGCTGTCCGGCTGTGCTTTCTGTGAAACAGTGCCCGGGTCCGCGACAGGAGTAGCGCATACGTGGGGGAAAGACGACCGAGTCACCCACCAGATCTGCGTCGACTGCGCCGTCCAAGAGCATCCCGATCCCGACAAACGGGACCACACGCCTGCGATGGCTGTGGACTCGTTGTGGACACACTCGCCGCGCTCACGCGGTTTCGTGTCGAACTCGGCCATCTCGAAGGTCCATTGCAGCTCTGCGCTCGCTGTAGCCCCGGTGGACCCGCGACGTATTGGACCTGTGACCTAGACCCACACCTCGTCAAATAGCGGTTCGATCAACGGCGAAGAGATGTATCCGAACTTCGAAACATGGTTTGTCTCGAATGACGTTGAGCGAGAAGCACTCTCGAACCCCCTCACCGTCGACTTCGACGAGCGACAGATCGAGATCAGCCCGCTCGAACTCCAAATCGCATACAAACTCCGACTCGCACAAGCTGCAGACAGCCTCAGCGGGAAAGATTTCGAAGATGCCCTCCGCCTCTATTTAACGTTCGAGGAACGATTTAACACGGAGCAGCTCGAAGCGTACGTCAAAGAACTCGGAGTTGAGAACTACTATGCTGAACTCAAAAGAGTTTGAGGACGATCAACGCCGGAATACGGAACAACGGCGTGCGATGATCAAGCGATGGGCCGAATACGTTCGGACGCACGACGATCGTGAGTGGTCACGGCAGCAGAACCGGCTCATCAATTCACAGCTCCAGTCGGCAAACGAGATGGCTGCTGCTGGCGACACGGATCCCGTCCGATTTACGGTCGCTCGAGATCGACTGCGCGACCGGTGACTGTCCATAGACACTCTTCCTAGGGAACGCTGCGACAGACATGACGTCTAACACTACTCGGATTAGTTGATCGGAAACCGAAGAAGCGCTCCAAGACCTCCGAATGCGGTATCGAACTGCGCACCTCGGTCTGTGTCAGTCGACACGACGAGACACTCACCTCCGTGGTCGGTCGTCGCTACCTCTAGCTCACGAATCTCCGCCGATGGTCGGGCGTCGGAAACGAGGAGGACGTCGACCGCTCCGTAGTCGAGGGCGGTTCGCGTTTCCGCAGCTCCGTAGGCGACGTCTCCATCCTGTCCGAGCGCCGTGAAGAACCGATCGAGAGCCTCCCGCTCCCGTCGGCGCTCAGCATCAGACAGTACGTCCTCGGCGCGCTCGACGAGCTGTGAGAGCCCCTGCTTGGTCGCGTACTCAATCGGATAGACGCCTAGTATGCGGTTCCGCAACTCGTGGTGGAGATAGCCACCCTGCTGGAACTCGTCGACGGTGATCGTCGTCCCGCCGAGGAGGACGCCATCGACAGTGGGCTCATCGAGGAATGTCTGTTCGACAGCGTCGGCGACCTGCTCGAAGAACTCGTGTTTCTGGCGGTCGCGCTCACGTTCGAATCGCTGCGCACTCTGACCGCCAGCACGGGATTTTCCCATCACCTGGCTCTCAAAGGTCCGGCTGGAAACGATGCGTTCGCCGGCGAGGCGACCGAGGGCGGCACGGCCCCGTTCGAGGACGACCAGACCGTACACCTCTGACGGGGTGAGCGCCTGCTCGACGGGGGCTGTCTCGAATTCGGCTGCACAGCGGTACAGCGAGACGTCGACGGGGACGCTAAGATCGTCGAAGACGGCATCCTGCAGCTCGCCGTCGATGACACCAGCGTAGATGACGAGGCCGCTTGGTGGCGTCTCTTCGTACGCTTGGAGGAGGCGTCGAATGCGTCCGAGAGCGTCCTGGACGTGGGTTCGTGTCTGGTCAGATTTGATGTTCGCAGCCTGTGCATATTCGCGGTTGATGCGCTCACGGACCGTATGGAGTGATTTGCCTGGCGGGACGGCGACGGTGATGAGTTCGGTACCCTCGCCACGGTAGGTTGCGAGCTGGTTGATTCGATCGCGGAGTTCGTATTCGGTGGTCTGCATTTGTCTCGGTGAACGCGGCGTCGCTGCTCGATGAGAAGGCGATACACCCGCCGGCGCCGCTACCACCTATGAAAGAACAGAGCAAGCGCTTATCGTCCGCACGTTCACCCGTTGCACCGGCGGTGTGTGGTGCATACTATGTCGTTCGCGACGGTGCAGGATAATGCTTACGTCGAGACTGCAGGCGGTGGCCGAGAACGGATAGAGAGCCCTCGGCAACGGCGTCGCAACCAAGCGCATCGTCTACCTCGCCAACCGGCTCGGCATAGACCTGCCGACCCGAGAGGCACTCGTCGAATCGTTCACTAGCGGCTACTCCCTCCTCGATACAACTCGTCCCGAGATGGGGCCGACAAACAGTGTATATCGTCTCCAGATCAACGTCGAACCGGAGACACTCGGGCCGACGGAGTCCTAAACGGGTCACCCAGTCGACGTGCCTTCACCCTCCGGCGGTGAGGACAGCTCTTTCCCAGCGACAAGCTACCCGGTTGTGCCGACATCAACGGCGTCACGTTCGGGCTCCTCGAACTCGAGCGCTTCCGCAACAGCCGCTGGAAGCTCCGGGCGTGGCGCCGATTCCTGGCGTTCGATTTTCTCGGTTTTACGAGTGTTTTCATCGAGGGCGCGGGCGACTGGGAGCCCGCGCAGATACTTGTAGTCGTGGAGGATCTCGACGCCCCGCTTGGTGAAGCCGTAGAATTGCGATGTGAGACTCCACTCCTCTCGATCGTGATCGAAGCCGCACAAGACGACAGCGTCACCCTCGTGACGTCCGATCGGAAACTCTGACCGACTGTTCGTGAGATTGCTGATCGAGAAAGCGTAGGCGACCACGTGTCCCTGCGCGATCCACTCACCTTCTTGTGAGACATTCTCATCCGACTGTCAACAAAGGGCTAATTCAGTGGCTTCGGCTTGAGGTCACGCTTATTGGCTGTACTCTGTGTTTGCTACCCATTATATTCATTATATCCAATCATTAATTTACAATATCGGAAGACAATAGTAGTTCATTATCATGATGGTTCATATGGTGCGGAATGACGTACCCCGAAGCAAAGATGCACCAAAAAAAAGACCGAAACTCTCACGACGTGGTCTGGCCCATGTCATGGGAACCGGTGCATTGGCGGCAGTGTCACTTGGTGGAGTCACTGATCTCCCCTCGGTCAGCAAAGCGGTGTCTGCAACGGATTCAGTGTCCGACCAATGGCGACCTGAATATCACTTTTCGCCAGCCGAAGGCTGGATGAACGATCCAAATGGACTTGTCTACCACGATGGCGTCTACCACCTGTTCTACCAGGCCGGCGAAACTCGTCGTCGCTGGGATCACGCCACAAGTACGGACCTAATCACCTGGACCGAACACGGAACCAAAATTCCTGCCACTTCGTCGATTCAGGCCTTTTCAGGCGGTGCGGTCATCGACCACGAGAACACCGCTGGCTTTGGCGAAGATGCACTCCTATGCATGTATACGGGTCACCACGACGATGGGACCGAAGACCAACGCATCGCGTACAGCACGGACAATGGCGAAACCGTGCATAAATACGACGGCAACCCAGTGATTCCAAGCGATGTCGGTGATTTCCGCGACCCGAACCCGTTCTGGTATGACCCGGATGAGAGCTGGCGTATGGTCGTCAGCCGGGTTCAGTCAACCGACGGTCGACCAGCAGGCATCGAGATCTACAGTTCAGAGAACTTCGTTGACTGGGCCTACGAGAGCACCTATCGGTCAGGTGTCGAGGGATGGGAATGTCCGAGTCTTATCGAACTGCCGGTTGAGGGAGCAAACGACACGCGGTGGGTTCTTCCAGTGTCGCCGATGGAACCTCGGTCAGTTGAATTCCACGTTGGCCACTTCACTGGGACCGACTTTATCGCGGAGAATATCGTCAGGGCGGATTATGGGTATGATTTCTATGCGACGCAATGTTGGGGGAATACACCGACTGAGAGGGGCTTGAACATCGCGTGGATGAACAACTGGGAGTATGCGATGGAGGGGCCGAATCCAGGATGGCGAGGTGCAATGACGGTTCCAAGAACTGTAACACTCAAAGATAGGGGAGAAACAACCGATGTACGACAACACCCCGCCGATGAGATCACCGCCACACGAACTAAGACGCTGGTTGAACTGGACTCAGAGATAATCACGCCAAGTAAAGACCCGCTTGCAAAACAGGAGGTTGAGGGGCGCACAGTCGAACTCATTGGAACTATCGATCCGCTGAGTAGCGATCGAGTTGGACTCCGAGTTCGGCAAGGCGACACTCAAGAGAGCGTGATCAGCTATGACGTTGTGGAGGAAGTGTTACACTTCGACCGGACAAATGCCGGTGAGTTCTTCGATGCTGGGTATTATGGAACGTCGTCCATGCCGATGGAGCCACTTGACGATGGAACCATTGCACTTCGCGTTCTGATCGACCGCTGCTCGGTTGAAGTGTTTGCAAATAACGGTCGCCGAACAATGACGAACCTAGTCTACCCTGACTGGAACAGTACTGGGATTTCCCTCTTCGCCGAAGAAGGGGCTGCGAAGGTAGAACACCTTATCGCGTACGAGCTATCTGACAACCAATAATCGATCAACCCGGAAGGCGGCATCGCCTTTCCGAGATACACATAGGCACTAAAACATCTGAACTCTTGCAACCACTATACAGCCAAAGTGAGTGGTCTTCCCGAGATCAAAAATAGGTCGTAGAATGCGAAGCGATCTTACAATAAATACGGGACTGCTACTGCCATACTAGTATGAGATAGAGAACTATCACTAATTCTCGTATAAAACCCATCGAAAAGAAGATGTATGCCTCCTCAGTTGCCTTCGAGGATAGAGGGCAAAGCCGCCGTCTTCCCAGGTGTCCCTCGTCGGTTACGACGAGAAGGATGCTTTGTTATTTTCGATTACTGCTTCCGCTCGAAGCACCGACAGAGGGCAGGAAGTGACCGTCGTTTAGTTCGGCGACAATCTTCGTCTTCATTCCATTGAGTTGGAGCTTCAGACTGGGAGCGAGCGTCCCGCCAAAGAGCTCTTTCTGCTCTTCTGGGGGGAGGTTCCCGACTTCTTTGAGACTGATTGCGCCTTGCGAGGTGTCATCGAGACCACGGAAGTTCTCGAAGCTCTCTACCAAGATGTGATCTCCGTGCGGCATAGCGAGCCACGAATACGCTTGGAACGGTGCTTCTTCAGGATTTGCGATAACCAGTCCACTCTCGTTAAGCGGTTCGTAGTCACCGTACAGCGAATCACCCACGAACCCGTACAGCGCGTCAGGGCCATCTAATCCGGGCGCAAAGGTGAACTGGTGGCTGATAGTGAACAGGTACCACTTGCCGTCGTTAAACACGAAGTGAGGGCGCTCAAGCTGCTGGTTGGTCCCGATCGCTTCGAGCACGGGGGGTAACAGCTCCCACTCGGTCAACTCATCGTTCGTCGCCCGCATGACGCCAACATTTCCATTAAAGCTCTGCGGATCGCTTGGATCCGTACTCCCCGTTGGCGTGTTCGCCTCGAACACCACCAGATCTTCACCAGACTCGGGATGCTTGAAGTACCAGGGGTCACGGAACGCGTAGACGATACCTTGATCCCTCGACTGTTCGAGGGTCTGGTACATCTCACCGTCGGGCGTCCCCATGATGACGTGTTCTTGCTCGCTGGTCAGTTCGACGCCATTTGGACTCGTCTCAATCGATGCACCGATGCCGAGTGCGGGACGCTGTCGGAACTCCGGCTCGGGACTAACGGCCGTGTAGAAGTGGTAAATTTGCCCCTCTGTTTGATCATACATTGCGGAGCCGGCCCATTGATGGTGGCCAAGCGGCGTATCGAATGCTTTGCCACCCTCTTGCCAACTCTTTCCGTCTCGCGAGTAGAAGTACCGGATGGTCGCTGCGTTGTGACGGGCGCCAGGAACGAGGTCACTGGGCGCTGTCAGAGAGAAAATAATCTGCCAGCCATCAATCTTCACGATGGAACCATCGCGGTTCCGCAGGGGCCACGTGTCCCAGATCCAGTAATCATCGGAAATGGAGTTGGGATTGTCGCTAATTACCGGGGCGGTGGTATCGTCAGTCAGCTTGATCTGCTCTGCTTCTTCACGTGTCCATTGGTCGGTTTCATTTGGTTCAACTGCAACCGCAGAACCGCTCACGGATGAGAATCCTAGGCTGGCGATACCGAGGCCAGCGGCCGTTTTCATGAAACGTCGTCGGTTCGTCTTCGGCGAGCCAGTCTCGTCGAACATTGCGCTCAGAACTTTTTACTACTGCTTAAATAAATTTCTGGTGAGGATGTTGATTATAGATAAGAATATTGCTTATGAATACTAGTAGATATAATATACAAATATTGTGGACGATTACTACCTCAGCAGTCACGGCTACGTCATGCGCCGCAGATGACCACCACAGAACGTCTTACGTAAGACTTTGGAGACAAGCCACAAATCAATCAGGCCGAAGGGTAACAGCTGTCGCTTCGTAATCTTCAAGAATCGCGTTCTGTCCCCCAATGCTGACCTCACCTGCATCGGTCTCAAGGTAGAGACTCGTTTCTAATGTGTGCTCGTTGGTGGGTGGCTCAACCAGGGCCTGGCGGATGTGACTCACTGTCCCGGAGATTGTCTCTCCACCGACCGTTTCGATGTCCGCCCAAAGATCGATGCCCGACTTCTGATGAAGCATTGCTTGGAAGACTGCTTGCCAGAACCACTCGAACCGTTTTGGAAGCGAATCTCGATTAGTGACAAAGACTTCCGTCCCAACTGGCCAGTAGGCGCTAAAGAACATCCCACGAACCGACCCTGCAAGGTGTTGTTCCGAGACTGCGACACCGTCTCCGAGATCGTGGGTTCCAAACAGTAATTGAGCATCGCCGATCAGAGCCGACTGGCGTGTTGAGTGATCTCTTGAAGGGGTATCTGTTGCAAAGAGGAACAAGAGGCTCTCACTCCAGCAGCGAACAACATCTGCGCCGCCTCTGTATCGATTTTCTGCCTTCTCAAGGTTATCAACGTCTTGGATGAGAAGAAAAACGAGCACGTCTCGCTCGATCGCACCCTGGAGTTCTGATTCAATTTCTGGGTAGACGTGTTCTGGGATCGCAACGATGACTTCTTTTTGAGCTTTTGAAATGGCATCTCGCAGCCGTCTGATTGCGGTTTTTTGTGATTTTACTATCTTCAGCTCGGGTGTCTGGGGTTGCGTGTCATTAAACCGGTCTTTAAGCACCGGTGTTATCGAATCTATCCGACTTGAGAGGGTCGCCATCGATTCTTCCGGCGGTATGGCACGGATCGTCTTCGGCGACGCGTGGTCGTTGACACGAACAAGACCACGGTCTTCGAGGCGGTCAGTGATGGTGTACACTGCCGGCTGCGTGACGTCGGCGTCTTCCGAAAGGGTGCCTGTGGTCGCTTCGCCTCGGGACAGGAGAGCGAGGTAGACATCAATCTCTTTGTCCGAAAACCCGAAATCGCCCAGCTCTTCTCTGAGCATTGTGTCCGTTTCCTCACCGTGCTGAGACATTGTACAGACAGTTGGGACCCCATGAATTATTTTCGTGTCCATTCCGGTATACATAGATTGCTGACTCGACACGTTCAGGCGGTCGAGGTACCTTGGTTGAACAAGGGGTCGACCTATCCTGGCCCGACGGGCTAGCGATCGGATTCACCGATGAGACGTTTCTCGAAGTGATCAAAGACGTGGAGATTGAGGAGAGTAGAACGATGATTTGACTTATCAGCGCCTTGGGTTCGAGCACATACCCTCATCCAAGTGTTAGAATACGCATATGCAGCAGGCATTTTTAGACAGCTTTAGACCTAAGACTTCAACAGACACAGGAGGAAAACTGAGCAATTCTTCAATAAATGGGCTGTTGGAATGACCGCTGCTCACCCTCGAAAGTGCCCGGCATATCGGAATAAGCCCTCTACGTACTCTCTCCACTCACTGCTCGCTAACCCACATTACCAATACAAACTAGCTCGTGGGTTAGCCCAATGTCCACCTCACCAGACTCACTCCCCAAGTACCTCGCCGACGGCCTTGCCAACCAATCCTCAGACACCCTCGAAGACATCATCGACTACGCACAGCAACTCCACGACGAGAAACAACACCAGAACGCCACAGAAAACCAGCGTCGCCAAAACAAGAGCGACCAGTACAAAAACCAGATCCAAGAGCAAGACGTCTCAGCAGATCCTGACGATCACGACGCAGTCCCCGCCAACGCATACGTGACGGTTAAACAAATTGATGATCGCCAATACTACTACTGACAGTGGCGCGAAGACGGTAGCACGTGGGTCTCGAGGTACATCGCTCCTGTGAACACGGCTGACTAATCTTAGGACAAGACACGAGGAGTTGTCCACAAGACAATCCCCGAATGGGGATGAACAGCTGTCTCTTCTTTCTCTCCTCTCCCAAGCTACCAAGCATCAGCTCAATTATGTAGGCGCCGAACAACTCTATCCGAACTTCTTCGGCGAGTCGTCCCCCGACATCCCCGCCGAGGACCAACTGTTCGACCGTGAGCGTGTGGCGGCTATCGTGAACGGCGACTTCTCGTAAGCGGACATTATTTTCTGCACTCCGTCCTCATGTAGCCGGGGGCGTTCTTCACCGCTTCGTCAGATAGAAACGCCATGAAACAGCCAACTACGTAAGCGTTGGTTTGGAAATAATGCGTGATAGTATATTGAATAATTGTTCTCTAACTCGACCTTAGGACACTAATCTCGAGATATACTGCGGTTTTTATTTATATTTTCATACACTATCGATAAAATATCGAAAATATAAAATTGGGCATCTAAAGTAGAGAATGCAATTTATTATGTGCCTATTCGTTCACCAGACCCCGCGCGAGCGACGTGAGGAACACTTCCTTCACCTGCTGGTAGTATTGCTCGTCGTAAGCGTCGTACTCCTCTCTGGGCAGGACGAAGAGACCGATTGTGCCCATCACGCCGAGGATCATCTCTGGAACGAGGTCGGCTATCGCCCGGTCACTCTGCTTCTGGACCTCCTCGACGAACGGGAGGAAGCCGGCGAGCGCCGCTTGCGCCGACGCAGTACTACGACCCGACCGCCGTCCTCATCGAGGGGACATACGACCTCGGCGGCGCGGTCGCCACCGTCGCGCTCGCCGTCGCGAGCGAACTGTGGTTCGGCCGGCGGGACGTCAACTGACCGCCGCCGACCGTTCGCCACGCGGTAGCTTCCGTCCGTCAGTAGTCTTTTATTCCTGTGGGTCGCGCGTGTGGATATGGCAGACAAGCCACTGTACCAAGACTCGTCAGTGTCGACGGACCGGCGAGTCGAGGATCTGTTGGACCGCCTCACCCTGGAGGAGAAAGTCGCGCAGCTCGGGTCGTACGGCCCGGAGCATCTGCTCACGGACGGGGAAGTCGACCACGAGCGGGCGGAGGAGCTGCTCGAACACGGCGTCGGCGAACTCACTCGGATGGGTGGCGCCAGCGACCTACCCCCAGAACAGGTCGCAGAAGTGACGAACGAGATCCAGTCGATGCTGGAGCACCTCGGACCGGGGATACCAGCGATTCCGCACGAGGAGTGTCTCAGCGGCTACATGGGGAAGGGCGGGACGACGTACCCGCAAGCGATAGGGCTCGCGAGCACGTGGTCGCCGGAATTGGTTCAGGAGATAACCACTGAGATACGGGCGCAGCTGCAGGCGATCGGTGCGGCGCACGCGCTCTCGCCGGTGCTGGACCTCGCGCGCGACCTCCGGTGGGGGAGGGTCGAGGAGACGTTCGGGGAGGACAAATACCTCGCGGCGCGGATGGCCCGCGGGTTCGTCGAAGGCCTGCAGGGTGATGGCCCCGAGGACGGGGTGGCGGCGACGCTGAAGCACTTCGTCGGCCACGGCGCGGGCGAGGGCGGGAAGAACCGCACGTCGGTCGATCTCGCGCCGCGGGCGCTGGCGGAGCACGCGTTCCCGTTCGAGGCGTGCGTTGAGACGGCGAACGCGGAGGCGGTGATGAATGCCTACCACGACATCGACGGTGTTCCCTGTACCAGTTCGGAGGCGCTCCTCACGAAGACGCTCCGCGAGGAGTGGGGGTTCGACGGGGTCGTCGTCTCCGACTACGAGAGCGTCGCCTTCCTCAAGGACGAACACGGGGTCGCGTCGTCGTACGACGACGCGGCGACGATGGCGCTCGAGGCGGGGCTCGACGTTGAGCTGCCGGCCTCGGAGTGCTACCCGACGCTGGTCGAGGCCGTCGAGAACGGCGACCTCGCGGAGGAGACCGTCGACACCGCCGTCCGGCGCGTCCTCCGCACGAAGATCCGCAAGGGCCTGCTCGACGACCCGTACGTCGATGTCGACGCCGTCGAGAAGGTGGTCGAGACGGACGAGCAGCGGGTGCTCGCTCGTCGGGCGGCCCGGGAGTCGGTGACGCTGCTGCACGACGACGGCGTGCTCCCGCTCGACGATGCGGCCGACGTCGCCGTCGTCGGCCCGAAGGCCGATGCCTCAGAGGGACTGCTAGGCGACTACGCGTACCTCGCGCACAACCTGGAGACCGTGGAGGCCGGCATCGACATCGTCACGCCACTCGCGGGGATCGAAGCCCGGACGGAGGGCGAGGTGACGCACGTCCCAGGGTGCACAGTCAGCGGCCCGTCGACGGACGAGTTCGAGGACGCGGTGGCCGCCGTCGAGGACGCGGACGTCGCGGTCGCGTTCATCGGCGCGCGTTCGACCGTCGAGTTCGAGACCGCGCCCGACGAGACGCAGACGGCGGCGTCGACCAGCGGTGAAGGGCGCGACGTGACGGACCTCGGCCTTCCCGGGGTGCAGGCCGAGTTCGTGCGGGCGGTCGCCGAGGCGGACACCCCGCTCGCGGTCGTGGTTGTGAGCGGGAAGCCGCACTCGCTTGCGGACGTCGCCGACGCCGTCCCGGCGCTCGCACACGCATGGCTCCCCGGCGAGGAGGGAGGCAACGGCATCGCGGACGTGCTCTACGGCGACCACAACCCCAGCGGTCGGCTTCCGGTGTCGCTGCCGAAGAACGTCGGTCAGCTTCCGGTTCACTACAGCCGCAAGCCCAACACGATGAACGAGACGCACGTGTACACGGACAGCGATCCGTTGTACCCGTTTGGTCACGGCGAGAGCTACACGACGTTCGAGTACCGCGATCTCGCGCTGGCCGACGACGAGATCGGGCCCGGCGACACCGTCGAAGCGTCCGTCACCGTCGAAAACGTCGACGACGTCGCCGGTCACGAGGTCGTCCAGGTGTACGGCCACGACCACAACCCGCTGTTCGTCCGCCCGGTCCAGGAACTCGTCGCGTTCGAGCGCGTCTTCCTCGAACCGGGGGAGTCGGCGGCGGTTCACGTCTCCGTCGGCGCGAGCCAGCTGGCTGTCCGCGACAGGGACCTGAACCTGACCGTCCACCCCGGGACGTACGAGCTTCGCGTCGGCCGCTCGGCGTCCGACATCCGCGCGAGCGAGACGTTCGATGTCGTCGGCGAGCGGAAGCGCGTCCCCCGGAGCAGTCGGCGCTACTTCAGCGAGACGCGCGTGGAATAACGGGTACGGCGGTCCCGAGTGAACGAGCGCGGCGGTCGGGTCGGCACAGAAGACCCGATCGCAAGCGATCCGTTTCCGATTATCGTCCGTCCGAGACGCGACGCTACGACCGTTCGACCGTAATTTCGTGGGACGGACCGGCGACGACGGCGAGGTCGCGGCCGGACACGGTGTCCTCGCCGAGGACGATCTCGTTCGAACCGGGGTCGACGGAGACGGCGTCCACGCGGAAGTTGGTGACCCAGGTGTGGCCATCACGCTCCGAGAGGCGGACGTTCTCGGGGAGGCGGTCGCCGATAGGGACACCGGCGCGGTCGAGTACATCGACCGCGAGCGCATCCGCCAGGTTGGCCTCGGGCCAGACGCCGACGTAGGTGGCGTGACCGTCGCCGTGGGCGTTGCGAACCACGGCGGGTTCGCCGGCAGCGACGTCCGAGCGGTGACGGCCGACGACCGTCGCGCCGTCCGGGACGAGCCACTCCGCCCACGTCCGGTAGCCGTAGGCGTCGCCATCGAACTCGACGCGAGTCTCCAGGCCCGGGGAGAGACTCTCGTGCTGTTCAACGTGCGCGCCGACGACGTCGGTCAGCGGACCCGGCGCGAGTTCGTCGCGCAGCGTGTCGTGTTCGTCCTTCGTCGCCGACCGGACTGTCAGCAGCAACTCGCCGCCGTCGGCGACGTAGTCCGCCAGTCGGGCGGCGAGGTCGTCGGGGACGAGGTGGAGTGCGGGCGCGACTGCCGCGGCGTAGCCGCCGAGATCGGCGTCGGCGGGGACGAAGTCGACGGTGACACCCCGTCGGCGGAGCGCGCGGTAGTACGTCCGGAGGTGCGCCCAGTAGTCGAACTCCGGCGCATGCCGCTCGGCATGCAGCGCCCACATACTGTCGTAGTCGAACAGGACAGCGACGTTGCCGACAGGCGCGTCGAGGTCGGGCAGTCGCGCGAATTCGGCGGCCGCCTCGGCAGCCTCGGGGAGGCCGCGGTCGGGCGAGCCGTCGTAATTGTTGAGCGCGCCCCAGTACTGCTCCTGACCGAACCGGCAGCGCCGCCACCGGAAGTATGAGACGACGTCGGCGCCGTGGGCGGCCGCCTGGTGGGCCCACAGTCGCATCATCCCGTCGGCGGGTTCTGCGGAGTATGGGTACGCGCGGACGTCGCCCGCCTGGTTCTCCATCACCCAGAAGGGACCGCCACTCGCGCCGCGGAACAGCGCGTGGTTCATGCCGGTGACGTCGGGGTCGCCACCTCGCTGGACGGTCGCAGCGGCGGCCTCCGCCGGGTCGGGCGTGTCCGGCGCCCGCTGGCCGTGCAGCGTCGGGTAGGAATCCCACGCGGCGAAGTCGAGGTCGGCGCTCACGTCGAAGGCGTCCAGCTGTTCGAAGTCGCCCATGAAGTTGTGCGTGACGAACCAGTCGTCGTTCGCCTCCCGGAGGAGGTCCGCCTGCAGTCGGTTGTAGTCGACGACGCTGTCGGAGGCGAACCGGGAGTAATCGAGGAGTCGACTCGGATGGTGGTAGGCGGGCGTCGGCCCCGGCGGGTCCACCTCGCAGAAGTCGGCGTACTCCTGACTCCAGAAGGCGTTCCCCCACGCCTCGTTGAGCGCGTCGATCGTGTCGTACCGGTCGCGGAGCCACGCGCGGAACGCCGACGCACAGTCGTCGCAGTAACAGCGGACCGTGTCGTGGCAGCCGAACTCGTTGTCGGTCTGCCAGCCGGCGACGTGCGGCGAGTCCGCGAAGCGCTCGGCCGTGCGCTCTGTGATGCGCCGACTCTCGCGGCGGTACGCCGGGGAATTGAAGCAGTAGTGTCGGCGGCTGCCGAACTCCAGTGGCGTGCCGTCGGGACGCTCCTGCCGGACGCTCGGGTACTCGTCGAGGAGCCACTTCGGCGGCGTCGCCGTCGGCGTACAGAGGACGGCGCGCATACCGCGGTCGCCGACGAGGTCGACGGCATCGGCCAGCCACTTGAAGTCGTACGCGCCGGGTTCGGGTTCGAGACGACTCCAGGCGAACTCCGCCATTCGGACGTAGTCGATGCCGGCGGCCGCCATCCGTTCGACGTCGTCGGCCCACCGCTCTCGCGGCCAGTGTTCCGGGAAGTAGCACACGCCAGTACGCATCGTGAACACTGTCGTCGAGCGTGATAATAACTGGTGGGGGCCGGGCGGGCGCCTCGCGAGTGCCTGGGGTGGCGAGACGCCCGCCGCCGGGAAGCCTGACCCCGCAAACCGCGGATTTTTTAATCCGGGACAGTGAAGAGAGTGGCAATGTCTGTCAATCTCCGGAAGCGGAGCAACGTCGGGTTGCTCCTCGCGCTGATAGTAGCGACGATCGCGGTCATGGTCCTCGGCCTGATGTGGCTCCGCGGGCGAGGCGAGCCGCTCGTCGTGGAGGTCGCGTACGGCTCGCTGGTGCTCATCGCCGCGCTGTTCGCGTACGACAAGCTGCTAGTCCAGTGACCCGATGTCGGTCGCAGGGGAGCGCCGAAGCGATTAATACCCGCCGTCAGTATCGATACGTACTCTCGTCGACGAAGCTACCATGACAACGAACGACCTGTACACGGGATGGTCGTCAGTGCCGTCCCGTGAGACTCGGCAGATGATTCGCGACGCGTCCCGGCAGATGGGGAGTCTGGTCCAGAGCACCCTCGGTCCGCAGGGGATGGACAAGATGATCGTTCGGCGGATGCCCGACGACGAACTTCGCTACTTCGTCAGCAACGACGGCAGCGCCATCATCGAGGAGTTCGACGGGGAGACGGACCACCCGATAGCTAAGCACTTCATCCGGGCCGTCGAGGACCACGAGGACGACTACGGCGACGGCGCGACGACCATGACGCTGCTGGCGTCGGAGTTGCTGGCGACGGCGATGGACCTCACCGACCGGGGCATCCACCCCAACGACGTCATCGAGGGGTTCTCCATCGGCGCCCAGCGGACGCTCGAGACGTGGACCGAGACGTCGATTCCGCTGGCGGACGCGAGCGGCGAGTTGGACCGCGAGAAACTGCGCGCCGTCGTGATGACCGGGATGACGAATGGCCGCGAGAAGGAGTGGCCGCTTGGAGCGATCGCGGACACGGTCGTCGACGCGGTCGTGCGCGTCTCTGACCCCGAGACGGGAAGCGTCCGCCTCGACCACGCGAAGACGGTCACCGTCCCCGGCGGCGAGGTGACCGACACGGAACTCGTTGAGGGCGTTGTTCTCCCGGAGACCGTCGTGACCGCCGAGCGGCTCCTGCCGGCGACCGGCCCGGTGCTGCTCGTCGACGGCGCGCTCCAGTCACGGAGCCTCTCGGCGGACGTGAACATCAACGTCGAGTCCGAGGGCGATATCGAGCGGACCGCCGGCGGCCTCGACGAGAGCGAAGCCATCGCCGCGAACGTCGCGCTGACGGGAGCGGTCGCCGTCGTCGCGACCGGTGATGTCGACATGGCCGTCGCGAAGGAGTTGGCACGCCATGGGGCGATACTCCTCCGGAACGTGAAGACGACGGACTTCAGGTACATCGCCCGCGCGACCGGCGCGAGCCCCCGTGGGCCGATCCGGCCGAACACGCTGATCGACGAGGCCGTCCTCGGGGAGGCAACGGTCCGGTTCCGCGACACCGGCCGCGACGACGACTGGGTCGCTTTCGAGCCGCCCGCGGGCGTCGACGTGCCCGCCGTCACGCTCGTCGTCCGGGGGGGCACGCAGACGGCGGCCGAGGAGGCCGAACGACGAATTCGGGACGGGAAGAACGCCCTGCGCGCCTGCGTGCTAAACCCGACGGCGTTACCCGCCGGCGGTGCCGCCGAACTGGCGGCCGCGGGGGAGGTCCGGGCGCTCTCGACCCACTTCGACGGCCGCGAGCAGCTCGCCGTCGAGGCGTTCGCGGACGTACTGGAGTCCATCCCAAAGACGCTCGCGCGCAACTCCGGACTGGATCCGCTCGGCGCGCTGGCGGACCTGCGCACCCGCCACGACGCGGGTCACGGCCGGGCGGCCGTCTCCGCCGACGGGACGATCGTCGACGACGTGACCGCGGACGGCGGCGGACTCGACCCCTTCCAAATTCGGGTATCGGGGCTGATCCGCGCCGTCGAGTTCGTCAATGTCCTCACTCGCATCGATGGCGTGCTGCTCGACGAGCGCGAGCCGACGGTCGACCGCGTGCTCGGCGAGCCGAAGTACGGACCCGGCGAGATGCCGGAGAACTAGAGGAGTTGGGTCGCGGTCACCGCGACCAGCGTCACTGGGAGCACCGAGAGGACGCTCGCCTTCTTGTCGACGTCGTACAGTTCGCTCACGACGGGGAGCATCAGGAACCCGACGAGTATCCACCCGCTGGCCATCGCGACGTCGACGATCCGCATCTGGACGGTGTCGGCCACCGCCCGGTGCGTCTCCGCGACCTCCGTCGCGGGCGCGACGCCCGCGACGACGGGGTCCGGCGCCGGAATCGTCAGCGCGAGCGCGGCCGCGAGGGCGACCAGCGGGACGAAAAGCAGCGTCAGGTAGCCGCCGATCTTGAAAACGGTCGTGTCGAGCGTCGTCTTCTCGGAGAAGTAGCCCGCGAGCGCGCCGACGACGCCGAAGTAGAGGAACCACGTGAACCCGACGAAGAAGAGCCCGTAGAAGAGGTTGATACCCAGCGCGAGCGGCCAGCCGGCGAAGACGTACCCCTGCGACATCGCGAACGGCTCTGCGAGGTGCTCGAAGATGCCCCGCGAGAGGCCGTGGACGAGCAGGCCGAGCAGCGGTGGGAGCCAGCCGTACCGCTCGACGGTCCCGACGCAGTCGCGGACGCTGCCCGCGTGGGTCAGTTCGTGACCGAGTCGGCGCCACGAGCGCTCGCTCACCTCGCCGCCACCCGACGCTCGCGGGGCCGGGGTCGCGTCCGCGTCGCGGCCGAACTCGGGAACGTCGTCGGTGCTCATGGGAACGAAGCGGACGCACTCGGCCGGGGAGCCGGGGCCGTTCGCCGCTCGAATCCGGCCGCCCGGAACGTTTCGGTTCGGGTCACGGGACTCAGTCGCTGGCCTCGGCGGCGGACTCGGCCTGCGCGTCCGCGGTTGCCATCCGGCCCTTGTTCACGTTCTCGCCGGTCTCCGGGTCGAACACGTGCATGTGGTCCGTATCGAACGTCAGGTAGATGCGCTCGTCGTTCCGCTCGTAGCTGTTGGGAATCGACCCCGGGAGGATGAACGCCTTGTACTCCTCCTCATCGCTCTGCTCGTCCTCGCCGATCTCGACGTGGTCGGCGACGACGTCGTCGACGCCGGTGCCGTCCTCGAGGTCGAAGTACAGCAGGTCGTTGCTCCCAAGGGGTTCGATGATGTCGACGGTCGCAGGCACGGAGCCCTCGACGGCCGTCTCGTGCACCTCGATGTGTTCGGGGCGGATGCCGAGCAGGAACTGGTCGGCGTCGCTCCGCGCGGCGATGGTCTCGGCCTCGCGCTCGGAGATCTCGACGTCGACGTCGCCCCGGAACCGCGGCCGCTCGCCGGTCCGGTCGAGCTCCGAGACGAACATGTTCATCGAGGGGCTGCCGATGAACTGCGCGACGAACGTGTTCTCCGGCTGGTTGTACACCTCGCGGGGGGAGCCGACCTGCTGGAGTTCGCCGTGGTTGAGGATGGCGATCCGGTCGCTCATCGTCATCGCCTCTTCCTGGTCGTGGGTGACGTAGATGGTCGTCGTCACGAGTTCCTGCTGGAGGCGCTGCAGTTCCGTCCGCATGTGCTTGCGCAGCTTCGCGTCCAGATTCGACAGCGGCTCGTCGAAGAGGAACACCGCCGGATTCCGGACGATGGCGCGACCGGTCGCGACCCGCTGGCGCTGCCCGCCGGAGAGGTGCTTCGGCTTCTGATCGAGCAGCTCCTCGATGCCCATCAGTTCGGCGGCCTCCTCGACGCGGGCGTTGATCTCCTCCGCCGAGAGGTTCGTCGACCGCTTGAGTCCGAACGCCATGTTCTCCAGGACATTGAGATGCGGGTACAACGCGTAGTTCTGGAACACCATCGCGATGTCGCGGTTGCGCGGCGGTAGCCGATTGACGACCGTGTCGCCGATGTGAATCTCACCGTCGGTGATCTCTTCGAGGCCCGCGACCATCCGCAGCAGCGTCGACTTTCCGGAGCCACTTGGACCGACGAGCGTCAGGAACTCCCCGTCCTCGATCTCGAGGTCGAACTCGTCGACTGCGAGGATGTCCCCCTCGTAGACCTTCGTTACACTGTCGAACAAGATCCGGCTCATATTGAACTAAGAATCATATCGTAACTATTTATTACTTTGGTCCTCCTGTCGGCGCCCTCGGTCGTCGTTCGATCGGCTGGTCGCACGCGACCGGCGCGAAGACGCCGCGGCGGCGGGACGGCTACGTCTTGACTGCCCCCTCTGCGAGCCCGTTGATGATGTACTTCTGGAGGAAAAACAGGATGACGAACAGCGGCAGGGTGGCCCCCAGCGCGCCGGCCATCATCAGGTCCCACTGGAGGGTGTACTGGCCGACCCACGAGCCCAGCCCCGGCGGGAGCGTCGTCTTCGCGTCGTCGTTGATGAGGATGAGTGCCATCACGAACTCGTTCCACGCGAAGATCCACGCGAAGATGGCGGTCGTCGCGATCGCCGGCGCCGACAGCGGCACGATGACCCGCACGACCGCGCCGATGCGGGTGCTGCCGTCGATCATCGCTGCCTCCTCTAGCGACTCGGGGAGGTTCTCGTAGAATCCCCGAAGCATCCAAATGGAGAACGGCAGCACGAACGCAACGTACGCGATGGTGAGGCCGAGGAGGCTGTTGAACAGGCCGATATTCCGGAAGATGAGGAACAGCGGCACTGCCACCAGGATGAGCGGGAACATCTGCGTGAGCAGCAGGAACGTCGCGACGGCCTTGCGGCCCTTGAACTGGAGGCGACCGATGCTGTACGCGCCGAACGTGCAGACGAGGATGCTCAGCACCGTGGACGCCACCGTGACGATGGCGCTGTTGCGGAACCACGTCGGGAAGTTCGTCTGGTTCAACATGCGACGGTACGCGTCGAGACTGGCGCCCTCCACCCAGGCGCCGGGGTTCTCGATGAACGTGTCGAAGGCGACCTGGTTCAGCGACACGATGAACATCCAGAACACCGGCAGCAGGACGACGAATATCAGCGACCACAGCAACGCGTGGAAGCCGACGGCTTTCGCCCACTTCTCGACCTTCGGCGATACCTCGATACCGAACAAATTCGACGTGTGTCTCGGTTTGCTCGCCATGTTACTTGCCTCCGACTTCTTCCTGGTACAGCCGTAGGTAGACCATCCCGTACCCGAGCATAATGACCAGCATCACGACCGCGATGGCGGCCGCCAGCCCGAAGTTGTTGTGCATGAACGCCTGGCGGTAGATATACACTGGCAACACCATCGAGGAGTTGCCGGGGCCGCCGTCGGTCATCACGAACACGAGCGTGAAGTGATTCAGCGTCCACAGGCTCATCAGCAGCGTCGTGACGACGCCGATGGGCTGGAGGAACGGCAGCGTAATGTGCCTGAACAGGTCCAGGCGGTTCGACCCGTCGACGCGGGCGGCCTCGTAGAGGTCCTGCGGAATCCCCTTCATCGCCGCGAGGAACGTGATCATGAAGAACGGGAAGTTCCGCCAGACGTACGCCAGCATCACGGAGAACAGCGCGTAGCGGGAGCGACCCAGCCAGGGGATGCCCTCGCCGAACCCGAGGACCTTCATGAGCCCGTTGAACATCCCGAGTTCGTAGTTGAACAGGAGCGTCCAGTTCAACGCGACCGCGATGAAGGGGATGGTCCACGGGAGCAACAGGAGCGTCGTCGCGACCGACCGGCCCTTGAACTCGCGGTTGAGCAGGACAGCGAATCCCAGTCCGATCGCCGCCATGAGGACGACGGAGGCGAACGACCAGACGAACGTGTTCTTCATGACAACCCAGAAGTCCGGGAGGCCGAACACTTCGACGTAGTTTTCGAGCCCGACGAAGACGTCCTCGCGGAGGCCGCCGTACTCGTAGAAACTCAGCGCGATACCTCGTAAGATCGGGACGACGCTTATTAGCCCGAGCGCCGCCAGCGACGGCAGCAGGAACAACCATCCCCAGAGGCTCTCCTTAGAGAACCAGTACTGGTACTCCTCTGGGATGGTGATCCCACCCAATGTCGAGGTGGTGTTTGACATGCTCTATCGAGATAGATACGTGCAACTACTTTATTTGTATGGATTATTCGCGTGGCTGTCAGCAAGGACCCGCCGCTCGCCGACCGAGGGCAACCCGCGAGCGGACCTCGGTGCCTTACTCGTAGGGGTTGTATATTTTTGGCACTCCGTCGCCGTTAATCCACGGCTGGACGGAGTCGGGGGCGTCGTTGAGCGACGGGCCCTGCTTCTTCGGCTTCAATTCGTAGTCAGTGTAGTCGGCGTCGCTTATTGTCGACCGGATGTTGTTACCGGCGTTACGCAGCACTGTCTTCGGGTCGTTGTCGGAGCCGATCATCCCTGAGATCGGGGTCGAGTACCCGGTCGTGCTACCCTCGATTGAGCCGAGGAACGGCGCGCAGCGGCCGGCGCCGGTGATGCCATAGCGGACGGCGTTCGGCGCCTGCTTCAGGCGCGTCTGCAGCCACGAGTCCGGAATCTTCGTCGGATTGTCGGTGAACAGCTCCATTTCCTCCTGCCCCTTCCGAACCGGCAGGAAGTTTGGCGCCGACACGGGGAAGTACTTGTTCATCGTCTCCGGTTGGGTCATGTAGTTCATGAACCCGACCGAGATCTTCGCGTCGGTGTCGTTGTTAGTGACCTCCTTCCGGAACGACGTCAGACAACTGCCGCCCATGAACGACTGTCGTTCGCCGTTCGGGCCGGCGGGCATCGGCGTCAGCTCCGTCGCCTCCGCGAGCTCCTTGTTCTCCTGGTTGACGCCGTCCTGTGGGTCGATGAGACTGCGGGCGAGGTCGGTCGGCAGGTGGGCGATGGCGGTCCGCCCTTCCCTGTAAAGTTCCTCGCCGGACGTGCTGTCGACGCTCCCCCAGCCGCCGGGGGCGATGTCCCACTGCTCGCGGAGGCTGAGCGCCCACAGGTGAGCGAACAGCGACGCCGCGTTGTCGATCTCGACGGTGAACTGGCCGTCTGAGGAGCCGTAGAAGGACCCCCCCGACTGGTGCGTGAAGGCGGCCATGTTCTGCCCTGCCGGGAAGTCCTGCGCCCCCGGCGTCGTGAATCCAGAGGCGTTCGTGTTCTTGGAGACGGCTTGGCCGGCCTCGATGAGTTCCGCCCATGTCTCGGGGGGCTTGGACACGCCCGCCTTCTCGAGGAGGTTCATGTTGAGGTGGCTGGTGCGGAGTTCCATGAACCACGGGAGGCCCCAGAACTCACCGTCGAACCGTCCCCACGCGGAGATGGTGTCGTACCAGTCGTCGTACTGGTCGAAAAGTTCTGTGTTGGACCGGGCGGCGCCGCGGTTGCCGAAGTCAACCGCGTGCTCGCAGGCCATCTCGGAGACGTTCGGCATCGACCGCCCCTCGATCGAAGCGCTCCACTCCTGGAACACTTGGTCCCAGACGATGACCTCCGTGGAGACATTGATGTTCTCGTCGGCGGCGTCCTCGTAGCCCTTCGCCGCCTGTTTGATCGCTTTGGTCTCCGCGGGGATGTACCCCCGCATCGTCCACCACAAGAAGTCCTGTTCGCCGTTGCCGTCGGTTCCGCCGTCGCCGTCCCCCAAGCAACCGGAGAGGCCCGTTGCCGCCGCGGCGCCGCCGACGGCGGCGGCCGTCTCCATGAATCCCCGGCGCGAATACTCGGCAGTCCTGTCGCTCGGCTCCTGGACGGATTCCGATTCGGAATCGTCGCTAGTGTCGTCTGTCGGCGACATGACCGAACTGTCGTAAAGAAGTATTATATAATTACCGGGGAAAGTCATCGGCCGTCGCGCCCGGAGGGATTGCCTCACGAGTAGTTGTGGCGGAGTTCAATGACGTTCGCGGTGCCGAGCACCTCGTCGGGCAGTTCCTCCCGGAAACGCTGGTCGCTCACGCGGTGCAGGGGACAGGAGATGCTAATCGCGCCGATGCTACGGTCCTGTTCGTCGGTGATGGGCGCGGCGACGCAGCAGAGGCCGGTGAGGCGCTCCTCGCGGTCGAGCGCAAACTTCTGCTCGCGAATGTGCTCGAGTTCCTCGAAGAACTCCTCGCGGTCCGTGATGGTCGATTCCGTCATCCTCGGCATGCCGTGAGTGTCGAGGACGTCAACGACCTCCTCGCGCGGGCGGAACGCCAGCAGTGCCTTGCCGAGGCCGGTGCAGTGGAGGGACACCTGCTTGCCCTCGTACGTGTCGAGGTCGACGGCATTCTCCCCGCTAGCCTGGTAGAGGTAGATGCCCTTCCCATTCTTCTCGACGAGCAGGTTCACGAGTTCGCCCGTGTCGTCCGCCAGTTTGTCCGCCTCCGAGCGTGCGGAGTCGTAGATGTCCATGCGGTTCCGGGCGTACGCCCCGAGGCCGAGAAACGAGAGGCCGATGTGGTACTGGTCGTCTTCCTTGACGAGGTACTCCCTATTGACGAGCGTGTTGAGGTGGTTGTGAACCGCGCTCTTGCCCACGTCAACGCGGTCGGCGATCTCCGAGACGCCTGCACCGTCGAGATCCTGGATCACCTCGATGATGTCGAGGGCCCTGTCGACGGAGCGGACGGGATGTTTCGGCTGGGACATACCCCGACTTGCTCGCGAACCTAAATATAGGTTGTTCTACATTGGGCGAGAATCGTTCACTTCTGCTTGTATGCGGTCGATATAATAATTGTCTGAATAATCGTGAAGGTAGGCGCACGGCTGGCGAACCAGCCGGAGCGGACGACGTCGCCAGTCGACGATCCGCCGGACGACTCCTTCACAGTTCGACCGGCCCGCGGGTGTCCGCCGCCTCGTGGATCCCGCGGATGATGCGCATATCCTCTAGGCCGTGGCGGCCGTCGGGGTAGTCCACCTCGTCGGCGAGCAGCCGGTTCGCGAAGTAGTCGAACTCCTCGTGCATCTCACGCTGGGCGTCAAACACATCGTGTTCGACTCGAACCGACAGGTCGCCCCACGAGAGGTGGAGCGTACACTCGCCGTGGAACGCGGGGTGGAGTTCAATCTGCCCTCGGTGCCCGTGAGCTTCAGGTGCGTGTCCTCGTGGGCGTTCTGACTCGACGAGGAGACCATCCGGACGCCGTCCTCGAAGCGGAGGATCGAGGCCGACCGCTCGTCGGGCACGTC
This sequence comes from Halegenticoccus soli, assembly GCF_002844195.1. Classification (GTDB taxonomy): domain Archaea; phylum Halobacteriota; class Halobacteria; order Halobacteriales; family Haloferacaceae; genus Halegenticoccus; species Halegenticoccus soli. Next base: position 263,841 of record NZ_PEND01000003.1, on the reverse strand, counting down.
GGCGAACGCCTCGTGGCGCGACTCCATGCTCGAAGCGACCTCGACGGGTTCCCGGCGGAGGAGGAACCGCGTGTGTTGATGGAGTAGATGCCGAGATCCATGACGGACGTCCCGTAGCCGGAGCGGTCCAGGTCGAGTTGCCACTGGCCCGTGTCGGGAATCGTCTCGAGGAGCGGCTGGCTGTTGTTGCCGTACACCGACACGGGGTCGCCGAGGAAGCCGTCCTCGATGAGTTCGTGCGTCCGCCGCACCGCCGGGTCCGTGTGCATCCGGTAGGCGATCATCAGCGGCACGTCGGGGGACTCACAGAGCTCGACCATCTGCTCGGCGCGTTCGACGTCGCGACGTAGACGGCGTCATACGATTCCGCGGAGGCGCCGTTGTGGAACGCCTCATAACTGATTCCGACTTCGACGTCGTGCTCGGCGGCGAGTCGCTCGGCCTTCTCCACCGAACTGCTCACGAGCACCGTGGCTTCGCAGTAATCCGACTCTGCTATCGCCGGGAGGGCGACGTCCATCGTCCACCAGCCGAGCCCGATCAGCGCGTACCGTCACGTCCCGTCGGTCGGCGTCTCCCAGTCGCGCTCTTCGTAATCGTCGATCCAGTCGAGCATCACCTACGACTTCCGCCCGGCGGTACCAAAAAACTCCGCCCGAGGTGACGCGTCGCCGGTCCGTCGGCCGGCGCGCAATGGCTTCAGTACGCGTCGTAGACCGTCTTGCTGATGGTGTAGAAGTCGAGGCCCGCCTCGCCTTGCTCGCGGTAGGTCTCACTGGAGGATTCCTTCACGCCGCCGAAGGGGACGTGGAGTTCCAGCCCGGTCGTCTTCTGGTTGATCTTCACGACGCCGGCGTCGACGTCCTCGACGAACCGATTGGCCTCGCCGTGGTCGTCGGTGACGATGCTCGCCGAGAGGCCATACTTCACGCCATTGGCAACGTGGATTGCCTGCTCGTAGTCGCTCACTGGGATGACCGACAGCACTGGCCCGAAGATCTCCTCCTGGGCGATGCGCATGTCGGGTTCGGCGTCCGTGAAGACGGCTGGTTCGACGAAGTACCCCTCGCGGTCGAGCTTGCCGCCGCCGTACGCCAGCGTAGCACCCTCTTCCCGACCGATGTCGAGGTACTCGAGGGTGCTTTCAAGTTCGCTCTTGCTGACGTGCGGCCCCATGTCGAGGTCGTCGAGGCCGTGGCCGATCTCGATGCTCTCGGCGCGCTCGACGATGGTGTCGACGAACTCGTCGTAGACGTCCTCGTAGACGATGGCGCGCGAGCAGGCGGTGCAGGCCTGACCGGTCACGCCGAAGGCGCCCGAGGCGACGATGTCGGCCGCCTCCTCGACGTCCGCGGCGTCGCTGACGATCGTCGGATTCTTCCCGCCCATCTCGAGCTGGACGCGCTTGCCGTCCTCGGTCGCTGTGTCGTACACCGTGTTCCCGACGGCCGTGCTTCCGGTGAAGGAGATGGCGTCGACGTCCGGGTGACTGGCGATGGTGTCGCCGACCTCGCTGCCGGGGCCGGTGATCACGTTGAGAACGCCGCCGGGGAGGCCGGCCTTCTCCAGCGCGCGCGCCATCTCGTGGACGACGCCCGGCGCGAGCGACGCAGGTTTGATGAGGACCGCGTTGCCGGAGGCGACCGCCGGTGCGATCTTCCAGGCGGGGATGGCGATGGGGTAGTTCCACGGCGTGATGAGCCCCGCGACGCCGAGCGGTTCGGTACGCGTGTAGAGGTTCGTGTGCCGCGAGCTTGCCCCCTTGACCGTGCCGCCGAGGTCGCGGGCCTTCGCCCCGTAGTAATCGAAGATGTCGATAGCGCGCTGGATCTCACCGCCGGCCTCAGTCCGTGTCTTCCCCTCCTCGCGGACGAGCAGTTCCGTCAGTTCGTCCTTCCAGTCTGTGAGGATGGCGCTGGTCCGGGAGAGAATCTGCCCGCGCTCCGGACCGGACGTGTTCCGCCACTCCTCGCTGGCTCCGACAGCCGCCTCGACGGCGGCTTCGGTGTCCTCCGCGGTTGACTGCGGGTAGGTCGACACCGCTTCCTCGGGGTTCGCGGGGTCTACGGTCTCGAATGTCTCGTCGCTCTCGGACACGGTCCACTCGCCGTCGACGTAGTTCAAGCGCTCGGTTGGCATGCATCCGCTAGTCCGCTGGTCCGCGCATAATAAGTTACGCTCCAAGTGACGCGCGCGAAAGTCGATGATCTCCGACCTGAGACGGTCGTCCCCCCCCCTCACAGGCGGGAAGTTTATCACCAAGAAGATAATCGTTCAGTGCATGCGCTACTACCGCCTACCCAGCGGGGGAGAGTCTCGGCTCGTCGCCGACGACGGCGACGCCGTCTACGACCTCACGGCCGTCAAACCGCGGCTCCGCGACTTCGCCGACCTTGCGGCCGCGGCGAACGTCGCCGAACTGGATGTCGACGACATCGCCGCCAACCTCGTCGACGCCGCGCCGACCGTCGACCCGGACGCGCTCGCCGACGCCGGCCGACCCGTCGTCCCGGACGAAGTGTGGGCCGCGGGCGTCACCTACGAGATAAGCGAGGAAGCACGCCAGCGAGAGAGCAGCATGCCGGAGATGTACATCCGAGTGTACGAGTCCGATCGCTCCGAGATTTTCTTCAAGGCGACGCCGAGCCGGACCGTCGGTCCGGGCGAACCGGTCGGCATCCGCGGGGACTCCGACTGGGACGTCCCCGAACCGGAACTCGGCATCGTCCTCTGCGACGGCGACGTCGTCGGCTACACCGTCGGCAACGACGTGAGCAGCCGCTCTATCGAGGGTGAAAACCCGCTGTACCTCCCGCAGGCGAAGATGTACGACCGCTGCTGCTCGCTCGGGCCGTGCGTCGCCTCCGCAGGGACCGTCGGCAACCCCCACGAGCTGATGATGTCGATGACGATCCGCCGCGACAAGACGGTCGTCTACAAGGAGGAGACGTCGACGGCCGAGATGGCCCGCAGCTGTGAGGAGCTCGTCGACTGCTGGCGGAGCCACGACATCCTCCCCGACGTCGGCGTCCTCCTCACCGGCACATCGCTCGTCCCCGACGAGGGATTCACCCTCCGCCCCGACGACGAGATCCGCATCACCATCGAGGGTATCGGCGACCTCGTGAACACCGTCGTGGAAGTCTGACCGCGGCCACGAACTCGGTCGGGAGCGGTCACGCGGCTCGGCTTTTCGACGACGAACCCACGCACCGACAGCGGAGCGCACGACGGGACTGCATCGGCGACTCGACGGACCGTCGAGCGCGAAAAGATCGGTGGTCGCTGGCTCAGCGAGACGCGCGTTCGTCCTCAACCAGAGAAGTCGCGGAGAGAGGCTCGCGGACCGACCAGGCCACGGTTCGTCGAACTTCTGAATCGATGCTCTGCGCGCTCGACGGACCTACGCCTCGTCGAACTCCTCGGAGCGGAACTCCGTATGCGCGGTGAGGCTCACGCCTCGTCGAAGAGGGTCTCACCCTCAGCCATGTGCTCCTCGACGGCGTCGAAGTCGAGCGTCACGCCGAGACCTGGTCGCTCCGGCACCTCCGCGTACCCGTCCTCGATGATGGGCTCCTCGACGAGGTCCTCCCACCAGCCGAGTTCGTACGAGTGGTACTCGACCGCTAGCGAGTTCGGGATGGCGGCGCCGACGTGGACGCTCGCCATCGTCGCGATCGGCGAGGAGACGTTGTGCATCGCAACCGGCACGTAATAGAGGTCCGCGAGGTCCGCGATCTTCCGCGTCTGGCGCATCCCGCCGATCTTAGGCACGTCGGGCGCGATGATGTCGACCGCCTGCTCTTCGAGGAGGCGGCGCTGTCCGTGCGTCCGGTAGACGTTCTCGCCGACAGTGATGGGCGTCGCGGTGCTCCGAGTGACCTCCCGCTGAACGTCATGGTTCTCCGGCGGAATCGGGTCTTCGAGCCACCAGACGTCGTACGGTTCGAGCGCACGGGCGAGCCGGTGGGCGCTGCCGGCGCTGAACGACCAGTGGCAGTCGAACGCCGCATCCGCGCGGTCGCCAACGCGCTCTGTCACCTTCTCGACGATCTCGACTTTATGGTCGATTTCGGGCTTCCGGAGGTGGCGGTTCGCGCGGTCCTTCTCGAAGCCCGAGGGGACGTCGAGGTCGAACTTCAGCGCGTCGTAGCCGAGCTCCTCGACGACGCGTTCGGCCTCGTCGGCGCACGCGTCCGGGTTGGCTTCGTCTTCGGTGTGGCAGTCGCAGTAGATGCGCATCTCGTCGCGGTACTTTCCGCCGAGCAGCTGGTAGGCCGGGACGTCGAGGAGCTTCCCGGCGATGTCGTGCAGCGCGAGTTCGATGCCGGAGATAGCGGAGATGACCTTCCCTGAGATCGACCCTTCGCCGGACATCTTCTGGACGAGGTGTTCGTAGATGCGGTCAATGTCGAGGGGGTTCTCGCCCTTGATGAATGGCGCCATGCGCTCGATGATCTCCGGTTCGCCGGCGCCCCAGTAGGATTCTCCGTTGCCAACGACGCCGGCGTCCGTGTAGACGCGGACGAGCGTCCACGGGTAGTTTCCCTCGACGATGGTCGTCTGCACGTCCGTGATCTCCACGTCGCGGGGACCGCGGGAGTTCGTCACGCCCATCGTCTCCGCGGAGAGGTCGCGCATGGTATACTCTGCGTTAGGATCGGACAGCCGTCTGTAGTTCATCTACACGTAGAAATTACAATTGTACCTACTAAAACTTCCGTCGGGCGGCGCGACGCGGGATCCGATGGCGCGCAGACCCCCACTCGGCCCCGTGCGAACCCCCTCAGTCGCGGAGTTCCGAGACGTCGAACACGGGTTTGTAAGTACCGCCGGCGACGAACGCCTCGAAGGCCTCCTCGGCGTCGAGTAGCGAGAATCGGTCGTCGAGGAACGTCTCGGAGTCGACGTCCCCAGAGCGCATCAGCCGGAGCGACCGCTCGAAGTCCTCGAACGTCGACCGTAGGAGCACTGTCGGTCGATCTCAGCGGGACGAGCGGCGAGTACGGCATCGTTGTCTCGCCGGTCTGCCCGCCGAGGACGATCTGGCCGCCCTTCCGCACTTCATCAACAGACATCGTCGGTCCCGACGGGTGCCTGGTGGTGTCGAAGACGACGTTGTACCCGACGCCGTCGGTCAGTCCCTCGCGGCGGGCGTCGAGGGCGGCGGCACAGAGGCGTTCACCCGGGCGTCAGCGAAGCAACTCACGCCCGAGATACGGGGGAACGTCATCGCACCCCGGTTCGTCATCACGCCGCAGAACGAGGACACGTACGTGGAGAGGGCGGAGAAACGCCGGCGCATCGACGAGCGGACGCCGCTCGGTCGAGTCGCCGACCGTGCGGAGATCGTCGGCGCGGTCGTCTACCTCCCCAGCGACGCCGCCTCGCACGTGGCGGGGGAAGTGGCGACGGTGGACGCCCGATTCGCCGACAGCGCCCTTTGAGCCGCGGTCGTGACCCACCGTCCTGCTCGAGGGAGTGCGGTTCTGACCTCGGCGAGTTCGACTCCGGCACGACCCTCCTCGAGGTCAGCGATGGTGACGGCCGTTCGTAGACGGTGAATATCGTTCTTTCATTTAGAACGAAGGTCGTTCAGTACTTCCCAATCGGCGCTGAATTACTCGGAGGCAAGTTATCATATACTGTTACAGCCGCGGTACCGCCCCGAAAACCACGTCGTAGTACCCCACTACGTCGGCTCTACGCGCGAATCTACGAGAGGGACTTAACCCACCGTTCAACCGTCCGTTTTGTCCTGTACGCACTCTGTTCTGGATTACCGAACGCCGTTTTGAATGACTTCGACAGACTACTCCAGTAACAAACCGGCCTCCATCGGTGCGTCCGCAAACGTCAACCGGGTCACCGCCGAACCTCCGTTACGGAACCAACGCTGTAACGCGTTGTGCCGAAAAGCGACGGGCGGACCGGCCGAAGGTTGTGACATACATACTACTGTCACGGAGTCGTTCGCCGACGAGTGCGGAGCGCGGTTCGTTGTTTACTCGGTTGACGTCCTGATCGCAGCCGCGACCATACGTCAGCGGAAGATTGAACTAGTTGAATAAAAGCTGCACCAAACCTCCTGAACGACGGCTCTTAGTCGGAGTTGAATACTCGAGATAGCGGTTTATAAGCCTTCTCATGGGACGAAGACCACCGCTCGCCCGCCCACCAACCCAATTCTGATATGTTCCGTATATTTGCCATGAGAGTTAAAAATAATTGATTAAAGTGGGAAATTGTAACCATTACCAGTGCTTTTTCCTTAAAATTCTTATTATTATCGATTAAATGGCCTGATTTGGTGTTCAACCACTAACGTTCACCGTGCGGTCGGCTCGTCAAGGGGTCGAACCTGGTCTCAGTAGTCAAGGTAGTCGTTCAAATCTGCAAACTCAGCCGGGAAGAGGATGCCTTCAGCAGACACGCCGTCGACGCGGTCGAAATCCCCGAGGGTGCACCCTGGTTGTAGGCTACACTCTTCGAATTAAGCCTTCGATTTCGACAGATTACACATAGAAACCGACACAGCGTTGAACGTGTCTTTAAAGAGCTACAACGCCGCAACAAACAGTTGCCGATTCGTTCCACCATGCACCGCTCCGCCGAAATCATGTTACAAACGCTCACCTCCATAAGGAAGCACTACTCTGAACAATACCAAAAGGTGAACCCTAAATGAGCGCACCTTCGGTTTCCTCTCATCCCATCAGTACCACCTCAGTCTCAATGATTACACCAATGGTCCTGTAGCACCGTTCGACTCTACTTCGACATCTTATCTAGCCAGTTGAGAACAGCCGAATTGCCATAGTTTATCCAATAATCAATGTTTAAGGAGAGATAGTTCGATTGAGAGTTGGCCAGAATTTATTCGAGATCTGTGACGAGTTATTGACGATTTAGTCGGTCATTCCGCGTATTCCCGACGATCTCGAAAGAACGCGAGTTGCGAGGAGAAACTTATTTGTTTATTCTACTCTACCGTGTACTAGATGCCCAATATACTGTGTTTTCCCTGCTCAAACGGATAATTTTCGGAGTTCTCTTCCTAAGCAGGAATATTCAAAAATTCCTATGCAATATAGGCGAAATAAATCCTGCATAGATAATTAGATAAAGAGGGGGTATAGAGAAGTGCAGAACGCCTACAGGTTCGGGGTAGAGTTCATTCGGCGGTAACGATCGATCACCGTCAGTTTAGGCCACGTAATAGCTGATATCGGCGACCAGCCGAGTGATTTCCGCCATTCACCCCAGATTTAAACAGTGACATTAGCTGATTGTCTACTCTATCAACAAATATATCGTGAGGGACTCAGTCGATACCTGATACGTCGCTTTCGTTCAACTCAACTCGCGATCCATCGACGGTGCCGCGCCTGTCGCTCACGACGAGCCCAACGCCTAGTACACGCCGGCCGTCTGAGCGCAGTACGAAGACCACTCCAGCATCGTCGCCAGAAGCGAGACGGACGCCGGAATCCACACCCAGCCGCCGACTCCGTGATAGCAGCCGTCGCCAATGCCTGGTGAGTCGAATCCATCCTCAAGCCGACACTCGGCAGATCACTTCCGACAGCTGTCTTCCAGCACGAACTGATCCTTCCACTGGTAACGATCCCGTATGCGAACGAAGACGAAAACAACCATTCACCCGATGAGAACCTCGCGCTCAATTGCTTCCATACTAGTATTTGGACAACGACATGACTGCTCGCAGAGTTTGCCGACGCCGAACGAGAGTCAGCGGTCTTCTCAGTGAACAGTGGTCGAGAAATAGCCCATCGAATGAATCTTCGAGGCCCACGAGTCGCTGTCTTCGCGCTACTGCCAGTAGTGGCGATCGTCGATTCATTCGATGGGCTATTTCTCGATACATCGCTCCTGTGAACACGGCTGACTAACCTTAGGACAAGACACGAGGAGTCACCCACAACACCTGAGTGGGGATGAACAACTGTCCCTTTCCCCACTCCCAAACCACCAAGCAGAGCCTCGGTTATGACCGCAGGACGCTAGTTCCCTGTATGGCCACTGGGCGGTATCCACGAGTCGAGGTGACCGCAGACCCCTCACCACGTACCGCGCCGTTTCGATTCACAGTCGAGAAGCTCACAGACTGTTCGCCGCAGACGCCCGCGCAGATCAAAATCTCCTGCGAGTACCGCGCATCGACAGCGCAATCGATTGGATCCGGCGAGGACGATGTCGAGATCGTCAAGCGGCGTGGAACACGGCGCGTCGTTTTCTCATCTCGGCTCGTCGAACGGCTCCGTCAGCTCGGTGCACAGTCGGAGACGGCGGGGACGAACGAGGGAGCAAATCGCGGCGTTGTGATCGGGAGCACGTAGGAGGGACATGATAGATACCACGGCGAGAGCCTCCCCATCTCTCGGGAATGCCACATCCGGCCTCAGTTTGCCTGTCCGAGAGTGGCGACACCGGAGGAACCTCCCGTGAGTACAGAGTAGTAGGAGAGAGCAACAGAATGCGGGTGATACTGGCGACTTTCCGATCACACGCTATGATGAGCGAGAAAATCGGGGGATCACCTGTTCTCCGTTGGTGTCTCTACTTGCGGAGTGAGTGGCCGAGAAGAATCCCAAGAGGAGGCGTATTCTGAACGAAAGGGCGCCTGACGGTGGAATACGTCAAATCCAGGCGGATGAATGGGCCCCGATAAACTGCTGGAGCGTGGTGGCCTGTCAGAGCCATCCGAGCAGCTTGAGCGCGGGTAGAACCGAAACAACAAGGCCGGCGGCCTGCTCGGTTAATTCTCACTAGACCTGGCTGCTCTTCGTTGACCTGGATCTGGAGGTAATGTTTTACCTCAATCTCATCGTTACTTCCCACGTTTCCTTATGTTCCAAGTTCGGTGACTTTTTGCTGATTGAGGTTGGAGGTATGCTTGGCCTGGGTTTGGAAGTAAACGCCAAAACCCCGCGGGGGTTTCTCACCCTCGCTTTTCATGAGACGACAACTATCGAGCACACTGTTTTGTTCGCCGACAAAGTGAATTCCGGATAGGGTAGGGTGGAACAAAGTTTCGGAAGAAGCGTGGGAGTGTGAGAGTAGACTGAACCAGACCGTCGTTGAGCAGAGTTCAATCTCTGAATCGACAGGTAGTCCCAGAGAGGCGAGAAACGGCGTTGAGAGACTACAGCGGATCACTTTCACTCCGCATATGGCTCGAGTTTATGCCCTGATGAGGCGTCAGAGTAGTGAGGAGATGTAGAGCTATGAACAACCGTACTCACAGAGAAGAGTCAATGGAAGTGAACGCATGAGTGAGCGCCACTCACCACGAGATGCAGTCCATTCTTCGAAGCCATCGAATCCGGCGAAAATGACTTCAATCGAGGCGGATGGAGATTCTCAGTCCTCATCGATACTTTCTGCCGAAGAGGACCGAACCCTCCAGAAGTCTCCAACTGAACTTGATCTCGCAATTGAAACCAACGGCCTAAAGAAAGCATTCGGCGACACGCAGGCCGTAGACGGCGTCAACCTTCGGATCCCCCGGGGCACCGTGTACGGACTGTTAGGCCCTAACGGCGCCGGAAAAACCACGACGATCCGGATGCTCGCAACGTTGCTCCGCCCGGACGCCGGGATCGCAACCGTCCTCGGACACGATATCGTCCAGGACGCAGCCGAAGTTCGCGCAACGGTGAGTCTCACGGGCCAGTATGCCTCTGTCGACGAGGATCTTACTGGACGTGAGAACCTCGTCCTCGTGGGGCGCCTGCTCGGATTCTCTTGGCGCGACGCAAAGACACGCGCCGACGAACTCCTTACAGCCTTTGGCCTCGACGACGCTGCCACACGCCAGGTACGGACGTACTCCGGTGGTATGCGACGCCGACTTGATATCGCCGCGAGCCTCGTCGTTACGCCGGAAGTACTGTTTCTTGACGAGCCGACAACGGGCCTCGATCCGCGCAGCCGAAATCAGGTTTGGGCCATCATCCGTACCATCGCCGCGGAGGGAACCACTGTTCTCCTTACTACGCAGTACCTTGACGAGGCAGACCGCCTCGCCGACCGCCTCGCCGTGATCGACAACGGTCACGTCATCGCCGAGGGCACGAGCCGTGAATTGAAGGCCGCCGTGGGCGCCAGCACCCTCCACATCCGCCTCCGGGATCCAGAACGCCGAGAGGAGGCCGGAGCCATCCTGCGAGACGTCCTCGGCGTGGTCGTCCATAACGGAACCGATCGAGATGCCCTCTCCGCGAGCGTTCCGCACGATCAGGAGGCAGCAGCGGTACTAACGGCGCTCGCGGATGTCGGTATCCGCGTTGCCGAGTTCTCGCTCGGCCAAGCGAGCCTCGACGAAGTCTTCCTTGCACTCACAGGTCGGCCCGCTGAGGACACGACGGAGGAGATGAGCGCATGAGCAGCGAGACCACTCGGCCACCCACCGTCGTAGAGGAGGAACTCGGTGGAGTCCTCTCACGGATCGAGCGGCCGCCCCGCCCCGGACCCGTCTCTGCGTCGATTACTCTCGGGTGGCGGGCGCTTTTAAAAATCAAGCACGTGCCCTTCCAACTCTTCGACGTCACGGCGTTCCCGCTCATGACCACGGTGCTGTTCACCTTCCTGTTCGGCGGCGCCCTCGCGGGGTCCCCGCGCGAGTACATCCAGTTCCTGCTGCCGGGCATCCTCGTGCAGGCCATCGTCTTCATCACCGTCTACACGGGCGTCGGCCTCAACACGGATATCGACAAGGGCCTGTTCGATCGCTTCCAGTCGCTGCCGATCTGGCAGCCTGCACCGCTGGTCGGAGCGCTCCTCGGCGACGTATTGCGCTACTCGATGGCGGCGGTCATGGTCGTCGGACTCGGCGTTGTCCTCGGCTTCCGTCCCGAGGCCGGACTCGTGGGAGTACTTTTCGCACTTGCGCTCGTGCTCGTCTTCGCGTTCAGTCTCTCTTGGATCTGGATCGTCGTCGGACTCCTCGTCGATACACCCGAATCCGTTATGACGTCGAGCTTCCTCCTGCTCTTTCCGCTCACGTTCGTGAGTAATATCTTCGTCGATCCAGCAACCATGCCGACGTGGCTCCAGACCGTGGTCAGGGTGAATCCAGTCACGCATCTCGTCGACGCCTCGCGCGGCCTCATGCACGGTGGCGTCGCCTTGGCAGATGTAATGTGGGTGCTCGTCGCCTCCGCGGTGCTCGTTGCCGTGTTCGCGCCGTTATCACTCTACATGTACCACAAAGAGCGGTAACTAGAGGGGAGAATTAGCGAAGAGAGCGCTTCGAGCAATTCAGTCTCATAGCAATTATGACCAAGCATATATTCCGGAATCGGGAGAGAACTAACGTATGACATCATACGACCGTATAAAGGACTTGCCGCTCACTATCGATAGCTATGATCTTAGCTACCGCGAGCAGAACTGTACGGGGGATTTTGCACGTGCGAGCGTTGTGTTGTCAGTACAGGACGATATTCCAGGTACTCCTGAATTCAGGCGACCGTGTACTGAGATAACACTCCACGGAAAGGAAAGTACCGGCTACGGCGAAGACGTTACTTACGACGACGTGGACCATCATGCACTCATCGAATCCTCAACCGAACTCCCGCTTTCCGGTAAGTATACGATAGCGACATTTTCGGCGGCGCTCGACGGAATGGATCTTTTCCTGAATCGCGAACCAGAACGTAAAGCGTCTCGACACTATCGCCGGTGGGCAATCGAAAGTGCGGCCCTTGACCTCGCGCTCAAGCAGGCCAAAACGGATTTGGCTACAGTCTTAGACCGTGAGTACCATCCCGTTCGTTTCGTCGTCAGCAACCGATTGGGTGATCCACCAACGTTTGACCGGGTGGCTACCTGGCTCGGTTTGAATTCCAATTTAGAGTTCAAACTCGACATCACCCCCGGGTGGACGGACAAACTGATCAGGCAACTTGTGGATACCAATGCCGTCCGGATTCTAGACTTCAAAGGCCAATATAAAGGGACGGTGGTCGACCAGCCCTCGGATCCAGCCCTTTACCGACGTCTTATCGAGAACTTTCCGGATGTGCTCATCGAGGATCCAGTTCTCACCGACGAGACGCGGGCGCTCTTCGAAGGCATCGAACATCGAATCACGTGGGATGCGCCGATTACGAGTATGGAGAGTGTCAAGCAACTTCCGTTTGAGCCCGACTGGCTCAACATTAAGCCCTCGCGATTTGGCACACTTGAGAGCCTCTTCGATACCATCGACTATTGTGTGGAACACGACATTCGAATGTACGGCGGCGGCCAGACCGAGTTAGGCGTTGGGCGTCAGCACATCCATGCCCTCGCGTCGTTGTTCTATCCGTCGTCGCCGAACGATATTGCTCCACGAGAGTATAATCACCCGGAACCGACTCCTGGCCTTCCCACTAGCCCCCTTTCACCTCCATCAGATCCTCGCGGTCTCGAATGGTACTGACGCTCGAAGGCGATGACAAAGGACAGATGCTCATATGTGACAAATTGTTGATCTCAGAGGGCGGCTCGAATAGTGCGTTTGAGTGCTTCTTGACCTGGTTTATCGAATAACTCCCTTCGAATTTGAATCGCCCGAAGATACTGCGTGAGTTTGTCTTTTGAAACGCCTCGATGGGGTGAGAGTCACGGTCGCAACAGAGACCTGTGGCTCTCACAAATGTTGACGTGAACGTCTTCGTCAATCGGTTCGGTGAGGACGATGTCGAGATCGTCAAGCGGCGTGGAACGCGACGCGTCGTTTTCTCGCCTCGGCTCGTCGAACGGCTCCGTCGCCTCGGTGCCACAGTCGGAGACAGCGGAGACGGACACCGCGAGAGCAAATCACGGCGTTGTGATCGGAAGCACGTAGGAGAGGCATGATAGACGCCACGGTGAGAGCCGTCTCGTCTCTCGGACCTCCCACGACCGGCCTCTGCTTGCCTGTCTGAGAGTGGCGACACTGGAGGAACCTCCCGTGATTACAGAGTAGTAGGAAAGAAAGAAACGAAATGCAGGCGAAGCAGTCGATTTCTCCGATCACACACAGTGTGATGAGCGAGAGAGTCGTGGATTCTCTGCTCTGCCGTTGGCGTCTTTACGCGCAGAGGGAGTGACGAGAATGGCGGGCAGCGTGACGTCCTCGCCCGCCGTGAACGGCGGGGTTTCCCTTCCACAGCGGGGAACCCAGTCGGTCCGGTTCGATTTCGGGGCCCCCTCTCCCAGCGTCGGCGGGGCGGGTTGCACCCCTCGACCGGGAGCGTCCTGTGGCACCGCCACGTGTGCTTCCATCCGCGTGCGAGTCATCGTCGCGCGGTTTCTCAACGCGGCTCTCTCCCGAGCGGTCGATCTTCGCAGGTCCTTGTTGCCGGCCCCGGTCACACCTTTTGACTGGGCTTGCAGGGCACCGCAAACATGGGTGGAGTGCGGCCCGTCTCCTCCGGTGGCCAATCTGAGAGGAGACAGCGGACCCCGTGATACCACGTTTGTCACGGCGTCTCGTAAGCGTTTGAGTGCCGTGCTGGCACTCAACGGCGGTTGCATCGCTGTGGGCGGATTTCCGCCCCCCTTAACGGCGGGATTCTCTCCGAGAGGAAGATAATGATCTCTCCCCGGGTGTTTATCTTAAATGCAGAGGCTGGGAATAGATTTCCTTCTTCGAGGAGGTACACCTCAAAAATGAGAGACTCTACTACCAGGGACCTCACGTGCCCACGGCGACGAGAGGCACCATACCCTTCACAACGGGAGTTTCCCGCCTATGGTGCCTCCCACTAATAAAATACGCAGTAAGGTACCATACCACTAGCGGATTAGTAACCGAGCGAGAGTGCAATCAAAAGGGGGGATGGTGGTGTGTCAACCCGCTGAACGTCCTCGTGGTGCCTCTGAGCACGTTCATCCTCACGATATCGCTCACTCTATTAAACTCTCTCGAAATCTTACTTTCTCCTTTTTATGAGGGAATAATATGTGTGGTGGAACGATTCCCACACGGGGTTCGACCCCAGAGGAGTTTGGTGTGTCAGCGTGTGCCGGGGGATCGGGGAAACTATCTCCCGCACCATTTCGAAGCGAGTCTACTCCTGTGAGTCGTCGGGCCTTCTGAAGAGGCGATCAAACCGCTTCCGAGCGGCTTGCTCACACTGAGTGGTCGTTTCCGGGCCAGACTCCTGATTAACTACCTTTCCGTCCGCAATAACCACTTCAAGGACATTGCTTTCCCCCAGCGTCCGCCGGAAGCTGCTCTTCGTCAAGCCGAATTTCGTTGGCGATCTCGTCGTCCACTTCGACGAGCACGACAGCGTCCCCCTCTTCGAGACGATCGACCGTCACAGTGAACACTCCATCGTCAACTCCGCATTACGGAGGCTCGCTGTCTCGTGAGGCCCCACTCTTCACTCTGACAGAGGGGTTCTCTGGTATGACGTTCGAGGTTAGGCGAGTGCAGTCTCTCGAAGGTACTGGTCTTCCTACTCACGACGCTCTCTGAGGGCATCTCGTCCCTCATCGGAGATCGCATAGAAGTTGGTGCGGCGGTCGATCTGCCCCTTCTCGACGTAGCCCTCGGTGACGAGGACGTCGAGATTGGGGTACAATCGTCCGTGGTTGATCTCTTCGGTGTGGCGTCTTCGAGGTCTGCTTTGATCTGTTGGCCCGAGGGCTGGTCGTGGCCGGCGATCACGGTCAGGAGGTCGCGCTGGAAGCCGCTGAGGGTAAAAACCGCCATGACATGGAACATCATTTACTAGATGTGTATATACCTGCATTCAGGTTACATCATGGAAATTAGGAAAATTGTCTGGTTCAAGCCCCGACCTACACCTATATAGAAGGAACTATTGACGTTTCTAACGAATAGGAGAATTAGAATAACCAGGTTGAGGAAGTCGATGATCACAGTGAGATAGACGACGAGCCATAGCGATCGCCTACCAGGAGAGGGCAAACTTGTGTTGGGAAACTAGCCTTCGCTCTCCTACTTACGAGCGAGTGTGTCGTATGCGTTACAGTTGTGCTCACGGAGACGCCAGTTCACGTCAGGACTATCTATACGTGCCAGGATCATAGTTGTGAGAGTGTATGAAGGTGAAAAACTCCATGGCTCGCTGTTGTGCACCTTGCTCAGGGCAGCCGTAAGTGGAAGTTCGTTTTCAGCGAGTGCGTCTGCGTACCAGTTTATCACGAACTCATTGTATTCATTGGAGTCGGCAATCGTGAAAGTAGCCATTTCTTCAGAAGGCCACGAACAAGATCATCTCATCGGGATGGTAGTAGAGTAATCGAAGAGATCTGATTGAGTCTTGTCATCCTACCAACGAACAGAAATTATTAAACATTATTTAATTTCCAACTTGAACGAGCGATGCGCGATGGGTAGGTCCAGACGAATCCCAACAAACTACCCTGCCTCGGCAGAAGTTTGGCGGTTTGGCAGAGCTTTCTCGGTTCTTCTACTCAAGAACTGACGCGGTTAGTGTATTCGCAGAAAACACCGAGAAAGCGTACTAATGCGGCGCTATGTGGAGGAAACGCCAAGTAATTCTTCGCGGTGCTTTTCGTCTTGATTGGGAGAATATTCAAAATCCGTGCTCAGACAATTTGTGCAATCAAAATTGTGCCGAACGACCGGAATCTACTTAAATATCTAATCTATGTCATGTTTTCCCCCCAAAGGAGATCTTGGGTACACTCGAATGGTGATGCAGGTATTCCGGGAAAGCACTCGAGATTTGGTTTATGAATCAGTGTATTCAAAGGGGCGTGTGGCGTGTAATTGACGTATGGGAACAAACAACTCACCTCGTCGGGTCAAATCAGACGAGACTCTGTTCGCTATCCTAAAATCGCTAAAGGAATCGAATGGAGCAGGCGTAACGGAACTAGCGAAACAATTGAACCTAGCAAAAAGTTCCATTCATCGGCATTTGAAAACGATGGAAGATCACGGGTTCGTAGTAAATGAGGAGGGGAAGTATAAGATCGGACTTCAATTTCTCAATTACGGGGAGTATGCACGGAACCGATATGAGGTTTATCAAGCCTCGAAGCAGCAAGTGGAGATGTTAGCAGCAGAGACAGGCGAGATGGCCTGGTTAATCGCTCACGAGAACGGAATGGTGATGTACCTCTACGGCGCAGGCGGTGACACGGAGTTGAACGTGGATACGATCGTTGGCACGTGGACATACATGCACTACAATTCAGGTGGGAAAGCGATCCTAGCACATTTACCTCGTCCTAAAGTTGAAGAGATCGTTGCCAATCGCGGTCTCCCCGCAAAGACAGAACAGACAATTACTGATTCTGAGGACCTCTTCGAGGAGTTGGCAGAAGTCCGTGATCGTGGATTTGCATTGAACATGGGCGAGGACCTCGAAGGCATTCGAGCGGTTGGCGTTCCTATCATCTTCGAAGGGAGGGTCCACGGTGCGCTTTCTGTTGCTGGTCCTGCTCACCGATTAACGAAGGAACGTTGTGTCAACGAGATTTCCACTCAACTCCTCGCTGCCGCTGACGATGTCGAATTGAACTTGGCTTATAAATGAACAGATTACAAATCCCACTACGATCCACTACCATTGTTAATGATCAAAAGCGTGTAGATGGCAGATGTTCTTCAACTTTAGTGCCCCCTGCTTTGTGAAAATAGCTAATAGACTATCCATTTCTCCGCGAGTTATTTATCACTTATCGAGAAATAAATGGGCCTCCCAGTCGTTTGGGAAGCGGACTTCACCTGCATCGAAACGTACCTCCCCTTACTCTGACACCTGTTCGCTGACAGCGAACAAATCATGAGGAGCTGAGGTAGGCTGCCTCATAGCACCGTTCGGTATGACAGTAATAGAACTGTAATAAGATAAGGGTTGCGTTCGCTGTCACGCAAAGTAGTGTACTCATCGATAGTTGCAAAGTTTCTCCCCCACTTTATCGGTTATTGAATTCTACATTATCTTCAAGAACAATCCATCGTCATGGACAGATCGGTCGCGATGAGATGATGCGACAACACCCATGCCGAAGCGGCATGCCTCAGTGAATATCTGCGTCGTGAGCCCTCTTTCAACTCCGCCATCTCGGATTTCCTCCTGGAATTTCACGGTACCCCTCAGAGGAGGGTCACACTCTTCAGTCCCGTTTTTGATCGTGGTGATCGATCCTATGGCACGATGGTTTTATATGTCGATCTCCCAATTCTCGGGACAGCAGGTGTTCAATAGCTCATGGACGAGGACGGAATGTATGAAACGTCAATAGGGCCGCAGAGTGGCCGAGTCTCACAGAACGATCTCGATGTCGGGCTCCTCCAAATCGTCGAACCGGATGGTTCATACGCCTCGGAGGAGGTTCCTGCCCTTCATGATGACCAGCTGTGCGATCTCTATCGGTGGATGCTGCTCGAACGCACTTTCGATGAACGGATGGTGAAGCTTCAGCGGCGCGGTGAGCTTGGGACGTTTGGCTCTGGGTACGGACAAGAAGCGAGCATCATCGGTTCGGGATATGCACTCAAGGACGAGGATTGGCTCCTCGGGATGGGACGAGAAGCCGGCGCGATGTTCCTTCAGGGACTGCCGATGCGTGATATGATCCTGTTTTGGCGCGGCATTGAGGACGCCAATCGAGAGATGGCGAAACGTAACCTGATGATTGCCATCTCCATCGGTTCACACCTTCCGTTGGTGACCGGTGCGGCGTGGGGGATGCAACTTGACGGTGCCGACTCGGTCGTCGCAGCTTACTTCGGCGATGGTGCGAGTAGTACTGGCGCCGTCCACGAAGGAATGAATTTTGCAGGGGTCCTCGGTGCGCCTGCAGTATTCTTTTGTCAGAACAATCAGTACGCCATCTCGACGCCGTTTGAGAAGCAGACGCAAGCACGTTCCCTGGCACAGCGGGCTGTTGGGTATGGAATAGACGGAATTCGGGTCGACGGGAACGACGTGCTTGCCGTCTACAAGGCTATGGCAGAGGCCCGTGAGGCGGCCCAGGCTGGCAGCCCGATGTTGGTCGAATCTCTGACGTACCGACTAGGAGCGCACACGACAAGCGATGATCCGACACGGTATCGGGACCGTACAGAAGAAGCACAGTGGAAAAGACGTGATCCGTTAGACCGGTATGAATCGTTCCTCCGGTCTGAGGGACTCTGGAGCGAAATCAATCACGAGGCCATTCTTGAAGACGTCAACAACGAGTTCGATGCTGCCTTGCAAGCAGCAGATGAGTACGAACCGCGGCATGTCGATGAGATGTTTGACTACCTCTATGCTGAATTGCCACCATCTCTGCAGCAACAACTCGTGGAGTTCAAGGCGTTTCTCGAGGACCGCCCGGATGCGTACGACTACATCGACCAGCGAGCGAAAGGGTGACCATGCAGGAAACAATCGTCGGTGCGATTAACGATGCACTGCACTCGGAGATGGACGCGGACGAGCGGGTGCTCATCTTCGGTGAGGATATTGCAGAGAGCGGTGGTGTCTTCCGAGCGACTGATGGGTTGAAAGAGCGCTTCGGTGATGATCGCGTTCTTGATACACCCTTATCGGAGATCGCTATTGTTGGCGGTGCTGCTGGCCTTGCGATGTATGGGTACCGTCCAGTGGCTGAAATTCAATTTTCAGGCTTTCTTCCCCCGGCATTCGACCAACTGGTCACGCACGCCAGCCGAATCCGTTGGCGGACGCGTGGTGAGTGGAGCGCACCGCTGGTCATTCGAACGCCCTATGGCGCAGGCGTCAAGGCACTTGAACACCACTCGGAGAGCTTAGAGGGCGTCTATGGACACCTGCCAGGGCTGAAGGTCGTTGTTCCGAGTACGCCACGGGATGCAAAAGGGCTTCTGACAGCCGCCATCCGCGATCCTGATCCAGTGCTGGTCATGGAGCCGAAGCAAATCTATCGGTCGTTTCGAGATGAAGTGCCCGAGGAGTCGTACGAAGAGCCCATTGGCGAAGCTGCCATCCGACGGGAGGGATCCGAACTGAGCGTTATCTCGTGGGGGGCAATGATGTATCCTACGCTGCAGGCTGTTGAGAACCTTGGCGTGGATGCAGAGGTAATTGACCTCCGGACAATCTCGCCACTCGATGATGAAACGGTCGTAGAGTCGGTTAAGAAGACCGGGCGAGCACTGATCGTCCATGAGGCGGCCCGGACTGGCGGATTCGGCTCGGAGCTGATCGCTTGCATCAACGATCGAGCACTGATGTACCTCAAGGCGCCGATCGAACGAATCACCGGGTTCGACGTGCCAGTTCCACTGCTTTCGATGGAGGACTATTACCTGCCGAACCCGCCACGCATCGAGGAAGGAATCAAACGCGTCCTCACCGCCTAACAGGCGCGGTCCGTCACGTCTTTCTTCTCGTCCTGTTTCGGTCGGTAATTGCTCCCTTCGCGTTTGGTTGGGGTGCTGACAAAGCGAGCACTGAGTGCTAAGATCACCCCATCAGAGAAGTCCTAACCAAGCTACCCCGTGAGTAAGTGCTGCGGCGACAGGAATGAGAATGGCCGTTCGAAGACAGAAGACGATGACGAGGTCACGGAATCTAATTGGGATATCGTTGAACATATCTACCATCATCGGGGCAGACGCCGCGAAGAAGATGATCTGCGAAATGGCGATGATTGTGACGAAAAAGCGGGCTGTCGTGCTCGCCTGAGCGACGACTGCGGCCGCTGAAACCTGTTCAACTCCACTAATGAGGATTGCGGACGCGACCAAGTTCGCGTCAGGAATCCCGAAAACAGCGATTAGCGGCGCGAGTGGGGCAGAGATGAGCTGAAAGACGTTGGTCTCGGCGATCAGTAAGAGCGTGACTGTACTGATTGTGACAACCGTACCGAGAATGACGGCGGTGACTTTTAGCCCGTCGATCAAGCCTGTAACGGCCGTCTTAACGATTCGTCCGTTTTGGGCCTCGTCCATGGCTTCGCTGATCGCGAAGCGGAAGTAGTCGGTCAGCGATCCAGTGAAGGGAGTTTCGGGATCTGGCTCAGCGATGTACTCTTCGGGTACGTTACTGAGTGGCGGAATACGGACGAGGATTACGGCGCAGATACCTACTGCGACCAGCCAAGACACAACGATCACTGGAAAGAGATGTAGAAGTCCAACCGTCGAGACGATGACGCCGACGAAGCCGATACTCACCGGTGCGAAGCAAGTTGCTATAACGAAGACATCGCGCTTGTTGTAACCTCCACGGTTGAAGACGTTGTACGTCACGTAATATCCAACGGTGAACGCCCCAATCCAGGATGCGACCGAGTCGAGTGCTGCTCTCCCTGGTAGGCGAAATAACGGTCGCATGAACGGTCGCGTGAGAGTGCCGACAAATTCCAATCCGCCGAGTTCGACGAGCAGATTCACAAAGGCCGCTCCGAGCGGGATGATGACGACGACGCTCAGAACAATAATGCTCCACACCAACCCACCAACAGTTTTCGTGTGAAGCACGCTTGGGCCGAGTTTAAAGAATAGCAACGCCCCCACACCGATGCCGAGAATTCGAAGCATCCAGAAAAGCGGGGTAGTTTCCCAATAGGAGAGGTCAAGTCGTTCTTCCATATCGTCAGAGAGTGAAATAACGCCATTCTGATGCAATTGAGCCACGGTCGTCATGACACCACCTAGTGTGAGTACCGCAAGGCCAACTATGCCAACAATCACGGGGAACCGTGTGGTAATCGCGCTGGCAGCGACATCGAATGGAACGGTCAATTGTCCGTTCCAAGAAATGGGCACGAGAAAGAAGAACACGCCGAGCCCGAATGCAAACAGGAATCGAAGTCCGGGAGTAGGCTCGATATTCGTCACATCAATATCATGAATAGTCGCTTTTTTACTGGTCTCATCGCTAGGTTGCCACGTGCGTTGCTCCTCGGACTGCCACGGCCTCGATTTGAACATAACCGTTGATCGGAATCAAGGGTTATAAATGTTATCCGCTCACACTCACCGCGCCATTCATTGGCACAGTTTACTACCGAGTATCCTCGGAGCCATCGGTAGCGATGGAATTAGGGCGAAGCACCACATACAGAGACTGGGACATGTGTCCAAAATACCCATACAACGGCGCCACCCCCACGGTGGCCGACGACGCCTTCATTTCGGAGATGAGTTACCTTGTCGGGGATGTGTCGCTCGGACAGCGGTCTAGCATCTGGCCATTCGTCTGCCTCCGTGGTGACGCAGGGTCTGTCGAAGTTGGCGATGAAACAAACGTGCAAGAGTTCAGCATGATCCACGGAGCTAGGGTGGGTAATGGGGTAACCGTGGGCCATAGTTCAGTCCTTGACTATGCGACCGTCAAGGACAACTCGCTGATTGGGATGCAGAGCGCCGTTCTGCGTGGCGCGACAGTGGAATCACACGCTATCGTCGCGGCAAACGCCGTGGTGCTGCAGGACCAGACGATTCCCTCAGGGTATCTAGCGTATGGAACTCCGGCAGAAACCCGACCGCTCACAGAAGATCAACGAGATCAGATTGCGCGTACCCGTGACCATTATGTTACGCTCGGTCAGCAGTTCCGAGAGATCGAATCGGTCGACTAGTTGTGACGCTGCTAGGAGACCGGTCAAGGAAGCCACACAGAGCAGAACTCCCATATGGGGGGTTCCTGCGCACATTCAGTCCTGACGCGTCTCCCAACACCGAGTAAGGTACCGAGTGGACCGCGTGCATCTCGGATTGAGCCGCGCCGAAGGAGATAAACATAAAAACGACTCGGAGCGGAGACGTCGGCATCGTCTCTTTCCGGAGATGAGTACAGGTATGCCGACAAATTTAACCTATTGGTATGACCGATTATCCCTGATGGATCGCTGGACTTTGATCGAGGAACTTCGATCCCCGCCGATCGCATTCCTCCTTGCGACGGTTATCGCTGTGACAACCTATGCGATGGTTCCTGAAAAAGGGAACGTCGCATGGATGCTTTCGATTACGGCATTCTGTATTGTCCTTTGGATTTCTACGCCGATTAAACCCGCCTACACTGGGTTGATCGGTATTGGCCTCATCGCCGTTGTGTTCTCAACCGACCGTGCGCTAATTGGATTTCAAAAACCAGCTACGTGGCTCATTGGATTCGGGCTGTTGATGGGCGAAGCGACTCGCCGGAGCGGTCTCGCCAACTTGGCAGGGACTCGTATTACAGCCCATACCGTCTCTGAATCAGCCAGTGACCAGACCGAACGAACCTATCTGCGGCTTCTGGTTGCCCTTTCAATAGGGGGTCACGCCTTCGCCTTTCTCATTCCCTCGTCACTCGTTCGCATTCTCATCATTGCACCGATCCTCACGGAAATTGGTAAGGTTTTCGACGACCGAGATGCACGAGTCGGGTTGTTCCTTGGTCCTGCTTTTGCCACATTCTATGGTTCCTCCGGCGTTCTCACCGCGGACCTACCAAACATCATAATCACCGGATTCGGGAGCTCTATTGCAAACCATCACATCTCGTGGACAGAGTGGTTGTTTCACATGTACCCTCTTATGGGGTTGACGCGCGTAGTAGTCGTCTCTGGTGTCGTCTACTGTCTGTTCCGACCTGACCCCACCTCGAATGTCGATCTCCCGAAACTATCCCGAGACGATGCGACAAGCGCCGAGCGGCGCATGCTCGTTTTTCTTCTCCTAGGCTCTGGTATTTGGGCGACCGACTTCTTCCACGGGTTCCACCCGGTCGTCGGTGCGGTCACAGTTGTCGTGCTCGCGTTCCTGCCAAGTATCGGTGTAGCCGACTTCCAGCACGTGGGCGACACCGATTTCTCGATTCTGTTTTTCATCGGCGCCGTGTTTGCAATCGGTGACGGGCTGGCATATACGGGCTTTACTGCCGATGCGGCCAACTACCTACTTGAGTTGATTCCGACGGATGCATCGTTGGCGATCATCTTCGCGGTCGTCTTCGGTATCACGTTCTTGCTCACGTTTCTGATGGAGGGGTTGGCCGTTGCGAGTGTACTCACGCCTATCCTTATTCCGTACGCAGAGAATGTGGGCCTGCCGCTGACACCTGTGTTGATGTCGGAAGCGCTGGCGTTGAGCTCATACTTCTTCCCCTACCAGTCGGCGGTTCTCGTTACGATTTTAGCTGAAGGAGTTGCTAACACGAGGGAAGTCATCCGGACGACTGTCGTCTGTTCGGTCGTATCAATTCTTGTCCTCCTCCCGCTTCAGTTTGCGTTCTTCACCCTCCTTTACTAGTCGCTCTTCTGTTTTAGAACTAGCGCTGAGAGTGTTCGCGCCGTATTCACCATCGGCGAAACGGATTGAAAAATCAGCTCTTCAAGCGTTTAGCGACTTACGCACCGTCGATCGAACTGATCAGTGCAGCAGCTGCGTGCGCACCCCGTTCTGGCGCTTGGAACGTCGGGATCCCACGTTCCTCCATCTGGAGACGTTCTTCTTCAAGAGAATCAGCTGGTCCGGCAACTGTAAAGAGGATGGGTTTATTGACCTCCTCGGCGAGGGTTTCAAGTTCTTCAATGGGATACCCGAGAGAGTCCTCGTAGATCTCGTAAACGATGACGATGTCGACGTTCTCGTCACGGGCGACGGCGTCGATGACCTGACCAAATTTGGGTAACGGTCGACCGGTGTCAACCGGGTTTCCCGTGTAGGTGATCCCTTGTAGGAGGTCGTCAACTCGCTCTTGGGTCTGGCTCATCAGTTCGGGGAATTCGGCGCCGCGTTCGTCGAGTTCGTCGGCAATGATGATTCCCGGTCCGGCCTGCGCCGTGACGACGCCGACGTTCCGGCCATTCGGAACGGGCGAGTTAGCGATAACGCGACTAGCGTCCAGCAGCTCGGTCACCGACGAGACAAATACGACTCCCTCCTCGGCGAGTGCGTCTTCGTAGCTTTCGCGGCTTTGAATCGGTGCGGCGGTGTGTGAGTGGACGAACTCGCGGAGATTCTCGCTACCGACCTTGTAGGCGATGATCGGTGTCTCTGCGCTTCGGCAGGCTTCGAGGGTGTTCTCGATATCGTCGGTGCCCTCGATGTGGACCCCAATCGCCTCGGTCCGAGGATCATCGTCAAGCATCGGAATAAGTTCCGCAAAGTCCGCGGTCGCCCGGTTACCGAGTCCGAACATCGCTGACACGCCGTAGCCTTCGCGGTCAAACTGAAACGCGGAGGTGATGCCGACGCCCCCGCTCTGGGCGAGAATGGCGACGTTTCCCGTCTCAACCTTGCGGATTTCTGGGACGAACGAACCGTACAGGTCCAAGTGAGGAATACAGTACCCTGCTGTGTTCGGTCCGAGAACTGTGATATCGTACTCTGCGGCGATCCGAATGATCTCTTCTTCGAGTTTCTGGCCCTCCGCGTCGACTTCAGCGAATCCGCCGGCAAATATCACGGCTGCGCCGACCCCGCTCTCGCCGCACTCTTCGAGGACTTCCGGAACGATGGGGCTAGGCACACAACACAACGCTAAGTCGGCATCGACCTCGCTGACCGAGTCGACGAACTCGTATCCGTAGACGCTCCCCGAACTGGAAGGATTAACCGGGTAGACGTCACCATCATACGACCGGATATTAGTCATTGCGTCGTTCCCGAGTTTGCCGGGGGTCTTCGACGCGCCAATGACGGCAATTCCGTTCGGGTCTAAGAAGTCGGCTACACCCATATCGGTTGATTGACGAATATTGTAATATAGCTTACGAAGAAACGATTATGACGGCCGGTGATTGATCGATTGTTCTGGTACTTGTAATGTTATTCCTTTTCGTACTCGAGATATTTCTGTCCTTCTTCAGTTTCCAAAAGGATGTTGTCGAAGATCGCCGCTTCGGTTTTGAACTTATGAACACTGTGGAGCATCGTGTTGTGGAACTGGTCGATGAGTTCGCCATGCTCGACAAAGAACTCATGCACCCAGCGTTCCATTTTGTTGTCTGTCCGGAACTGCGCGATAACGTGCCACTGGTAGTTACTATCTGCCGTGAAAAACATCAGAACGTGCGGATCGTTTTGAAGAACATTATAACATTCACGCCAATTCTCCTCGAACTTCGGGAAGTTAAACGAGAGACGGAACAGGTAATGACGGAACATCTCTCGGTTCGGAAGAATCGTCTCACGGAAGATTTCCTCCTCAGACATCATTCGGAGGATCTCGTTGATACGGTTGTGCGACAGCGAGATTCCGTACTCGTCTTCGAGAATTTCGCTGAGTTCTCGCGTCGACGCTGTGGGATTGGCGACACGCGCTTTTAGAATCGTGATGTCGCGGGGAGAAACGTCGAATGAGTTGTCGTTCATCGTGATGATTCTGTGAAAGGCACCATAAAAAAGCTTCTCCAATCTTCCGATCGGATGCGTCGAACTGGGACGCGACCGACACAGAGCATCTAGAACAGTCGGACGAGATTCGACGTGTTCGAGAGAAGGCGATCGTCGGGTTGTCCGTAGCTAACGGGCTCTTCGATCTTCTGTGATACGGGTGGACGTGCGATGTTCGTCAAACCTCCGCGGGAGTACGGATCAGCGACGATTTTCTCCCCATCTTTGTTCGAAATTACCGGATATGAGTTTAAAGACCTCTCGGGCTAACGCAAATACAGCAGTCGGATATCTACCCGAACTTTGAATATCTGTGATTCGGTATCGTTTGTCGTATGGAGTCATCAATCAAGCGAATCAGGGGGGTTGCCGAGGCTCCGGAGCAGGCGTTCGACGACGAAATCGTTGATCTGGATTTCCATGTCAATCCTCTCGAAGACGAACTGTTAGCATACGTCGAAGACGACCGTGCGTTGGACAAGTTAACGACCGAGTTCGGCGCGACGCCAGTGATGGGGAAGTGGGACGCCGCCTACGGTATCAAGGAGGGACAAGAGGGGTTGTTTACGCAAGGTCGCGCCAAGTACGCCGAGGATGTCCGCGAAGCCTGCGCGCCGCTCGCCATCGATGAACCCATCGTCAACCCGGGAATTAACAATCTTAACCTCCAGCACCATCCCGTTCTGAAGAACGCGGTCTGTCAGGCGGCCAATGACTACATGCTCGACCACTTCGTTGACGAAGGTGTCTACACCGCGATGATGGTTCCCAAATGGGACCCCGATTACGCCGTCTCAGAAATCGACCGTCTCGCCGACGAGGACGGCATCGTCGCGGGGTATTCGTGGTTTGACCCGAAGGTGCCGTGGGGCAACGAACAGTTCGACCCTGTCTTCGAGGCGCTCGTCAAGCACGACCTCCCGTTATTGCTCCATGGGTCGCTCGCGTATTGGCCGCAGCACTCCTACATCGGCGACGATATGCTCACCTGGACTGAAGTGCTCGGGTTCGACTGGCCGATACACGCGATGGTCACTGTCGTTAACATGATCATGCGAGGCGTCTTCGATAAATATCCCGACCTTAGTGTCGTCATCCAGGAGGGAGGACACTGGTGGGTCCCCTTCCTTCGCTACCGAATGGACGAGTTCTACGAGATGCATCCCGAAGATATTCAGATTACGCCGCGAAAGATGGAGTCCGGCGAGCGCTACCTTGGACGTCTCCCGAGCGAGTACCTCCGCGATAACGTCTACTTCTGTACACAACCGTTCGCGCTGCCACGGAACGCGGGCGAGGCGGAAAATTTGTTAGATCTCTCGCTCGCAGACGAGATGTTCCTGTACTCAAGCGACTGGCCTCACCAGACGCTAGATCCGCCGACGTGGTTCTACACCTCAAGAGCGTTCGATGAGGAGACGCGTAAGCGGATACTGAGTGAAAACGCAAAAGAAATCCTCACTATTTGAACGATGGCTCACACCGAGAACTTCCGGAAAGTAGCAGAGGTCGGTGATATCCCTCTGGGCGAGGGTGAAGGGTTCGACGTCGGCGGGATTGAAATCGCCGTGTTCAATACCGGCGATGAGTACTACGCGATCAGCAATCGATGCTCTCACCAGCACGCCCCGCTCTGTAAGGCCGGAGAGCGAAAGATCAATGCCGAGGACACCTGGACCGACGAACGCGGTGGCGTCGACACCGAGGCTTGCACCGTCTCCTGTCCGTGGCACCTCTGGGAGTGGGATCTCGAAACGGGCGAACACGAGGCGTCAGGCCAGCGTATCGGCACCTTCGATTGTACAGTCGAGGATGGCGATATTCTCGTCCGAATCTGAACGCTGGCGTTAACGGCATCGGTCGACGGCGTGTCACCGAAGACGGCTGCGGATGTAACTGTCACCGCGAGATTGCGTGGGCGAGCAGTTCGATCGGCGTCGGCGGTTCTTCACCGTCGAGGTTACTGCCAGCCAGCGAACTATCTTCGGGAACTGGATCGAGGCATCTGTCGCCGAGTTGAGTTCGACAGGATGTGCCCGGTGCGGTGACGACGCGGGCATCGCTGTCTGCGATCTGGTCGACGAGGATATCGCCGATGGACTGGCTCATCGAGTAATGTTCGACCTCGTAGCCGAACGACCCCGCCATGCCACAACAGCCGGAGTCGAGCGGGTCCACCTGGTAGCCCGCACGTCGGAGGACACCGACGGCATGGTGGTCTTTCTTCGTGGCCTTCTGGTGGCAGTGGCCGTGGTAGACTACCGATTCGGCGGGCGCGTCCCAGTCGATGTTCTCGTCGAGGCGGAACGCGTCGAGATACTCACAGACACCATACGCGTTCGCTGCAACGGACTCCACGGACCGACCGTCCAGGAGGTCGAGCGCGTCGGACTGGAACATCACTGCGTCGGAGGGCTCCGCGAGGATGGCATCCCACCCATCGTCAACACGAGGTGCGAGTGCTGCGACGTTCGAGTGCATTGACTCCCGTGCCTTGTCGATGAATCCCTTCGAGAGCGCTGGTCGGCCGCTGTCTGTCCGTCTCGCTACATCGACGTGTACGCCGGCGGCTTCAAGGACGCGGACCGTCGCTTTGCCGACCTCGGGATGATTGTAGTTGGTGTACGTGTCGACGAAGAAGACGGCCGTTCGCTCGGCCTCGGCTTCAGGGACGCGTGAGCCGCCACGGGCCTCGAACCAGTCTTGGACCGTCTCGCGGTGGAATGTCGGCAACGACCGCTCGCGGGCGATACCTAAAGTTCGCTCGGCGATAGCTCCGGCACCGGGAAGCGACTCCACCATGTTCGAAAGCGGCGCGAGTGCACTGCCAAGGGGGGCGAGTCGGTCGAAGTTGGCGAAGAGTCTATCGCGTACGCTCGCTCCCTGCTCTTGATGGCGGGCGTACTGGACCTCGGTTTTCAGTTTTGCCATGTCGACCTCGCTCGGGCAGTCACGCGCACAGCCCTTACAGCCGATACAGAGGTCGAGTACCTCCTCGGCAAACTCATCGTCCGTGGGATCGTCCGGGAGGTCACCGCTCATCGCACGCCGAAGGAGATTCGCGCGACCTCGAGTGGCCGCGATCTCCTCGTTGGCTGCCCGATAGGTCGGGCACATGACGCCACCGGTGGTTTCCTGTCCACCCCGGCAGCCACCACACCCGTGACAGAGTTCGACCATCCCCTGCATCCCATTCTCGTTCCGCCAGTTCAACGCCGGCTCGAAGCCGGCGTCGTAACTGTAGGCATCGTCATACCGGAGGTTCTCGAGCATGTCATGGTCACCGCAGACGGTTCCGGGGTTGAGCAGCCAGTTGGGGTCGAACGCTGTCTTCAGACTCCTGAACGACTCCCAGAGGTTATCGCCGTACAATTTCCGGTTCCACTGAGTCCGCGCTCGGCCGTCGCCATGTTCGCCAGAGACGGAGCCGCCAAACTCGACAACCATATCGGTTATCTCATCGGCGATGGCGACCATGTCCTCGCGGTCGCGTCCGGCTTTTGTGTTTATCAGTGGGCGAACATGGAGCACGCCAGGTCCAGCGTGGGCGTAGAACGCCGCGTCGCTGTCACGACCCATCTCAACGAGCAACGACTGGAACCGCTCAACGAATGCGGGAAGGTGCTCGGGCGGGATTGCACAATCCTCGATGAAGCTAATGTGCTTCTCATCGGACGTCCGCGAGAGCAATATCGGAAGTCCTGCCTTGCGTAGCTTCCAGAACGTCTCTCGCTCGGCCGCTTCGTGGGCTTCAAGGCCCTCGAAGGAGAGTGTCTCGTCGTCGTCCAGACGGTCTGTGGATTCGGCACCCTCGCTGTCGTCCTTGGGAACACGGTCGGCGAAGAGGTTGGCGGTCTGTGAGCGCCCGTGGTCGTTATCCTCGGCATAGAATTCGACCAGCAGAGCGGCTTGAGCACCGTCAGGGACGAGCGCCGCGATCTCCTGAAATTCGGCCGTCTCGCGCGCAAGACCGATGAGGACGTCATCAATAAGTTCGACCGCCGCTGGCTCATGTTTGAGAACGTACTGGACGTCGGTCACGGCCTCAAGGACGCTCTCGTAGAACAACAGCGACACCGCCTTTGTCTCGGGAAGGGGTTCGAGCGAGAGTTCGGCCTCGGTGACGATGGCGAGAGTGCCTTCGCTCCCGGCTAGTAATCGCGCAAGGTTGACGGTCCCCGTCTCGGCCTCCTTAACGAGTACGTTGAGATTGTACCCGGAGACGTTGCGCTTCAGGTTCGGGAACCGATTTCGGATCTCGTCGCTTTCGTCGTCAAGGATGCGGATAAGTTCCGCGAAGACGCGTTCGAGGATATTTCCCACCGGATCCGCTCGCTCACGCATGTCGGCGACATCTATCTCGCCGAGTGTGACAACCGTTCCGTCGGCGAGCACGACTTCACACTTTTCGACATACGCGTCCGTCTTTCCGTACACCAGCGAGTGCGCACCTGTCGAGTTGTTTCCGATGGCGCCGACGACGACGCTGCGGTCACCCGCCGCCGGATCGGGCGCAAACTTCAGTCCGTGCGGCGCGAGTTGTTCGTTGAGATCGGCGAGAACGACACCGGTCTGGACGCGCGTCAATTGGTCATCGGGATCGATGTCAACGATGTCGTCCATATACCGGGTGAAATCGAGGACGACCGCCTCATTGACTGCCTGTCCGGCGAGACTCGTCCCGCCACCACGCGGGAGAACGGGGATTTCTCGTTCGGCGCAGTAGGAGACGATGCTCGCGACGTCTGTGGTCGACGTCGGGAAGACGACGCCGATGGGGACCGCCTCGTAGGCGGAGGCATCGGTCGCGTACAGCTGCCGGGTGTACTTGTCGAAGCGCACGTCGCCGTCAACGCGCGAGTCGAGATCGCGGACGAGATCCGGGCGGTCGACATCGTCCGAGACGTAGTCATACTCGGCACGCGCGTCCGCTGTTGGTTCAGTGTCGGTATCGTCGCCAGCAATGGTCGGACTCGTAGTCATAACTCGTTCAGATGACGACTACGGACAACAAGCGTGACACCGAACCCATGGGATCCCGTTCGGTCGTGCACCGGCTCGGTCTGTCTGTGTTGCGCCATGATCATCGGTTCATGATACGAGCAAGTAACGTTGTTGTTTCGGTTCATGAACAGTGGTTCACAGTTACTCTGCCGGGCTCGGTCCTGGGATCCCTTCGAAACCGTTCTCATCAAGGGAAATAAGACATCGTCTAAGTCGGCCGTTTCCTATTCCTAGCGTTCATCTGTGATAGCACGTTGTACGGTGAGCGCCATAAATTCGCTCATTGTACTCTTACCCACCGATTTGTAATTACGCATAGATCCATCTGGTTACCAGAGATGATATCCCTCTCACATGAGCGTGGCAATAGACTTATACGATGTCCGGACTCGTTTCGAGTATCGACGCATGAGTTTCACACGCAATTGGACCGTACGGTTTTCGGATACGGACCCATTTGGAATCGCGCACTATCCGCGAATGATCGACGCACTCCACGAGACCTCGGATATGTTCATGGAGCAGATCGGTTGGCCCTACTGGGAACTCCACGAGCGACACGAACTAGGTCTCCCTCTCGTCTCGATAGAGTTCGACTTCCACGGACAAGTGAAGGGGGGCGACGAGGTCGAGATTGAACTGCAGACAGTCGTCGGAGAGTCAAGTGTTCGGTTCGACTACCACGCGACCCACGACGGTGAGGTCGTCTTCGACGGGGCCGAATACCGCGTCTGCGTCCCGATCGGCGGCGACCACGGCGTTACGATCCCCGACGACCTGCGAGACGCCTTGGAGAGTGGTGTTGATACCAGTTGAATCACCCTAGGCGCTGAGTGAACACTGCCGGACGACGTGCAAACAGATGGGTCACTGAGAGCGGCGACGGTCCTTCGACCCAACTTCGACGCGGTCGTACTGCGACCGGAACGCGAAGAACAGACCGTGGCGGCCGGGAATGCGAGGCAGTTCTCGGCTGTCCGCCTCGCTCACAAGCGCGTCGTGAGCGACTCTCCAGCGTTCGCTATTGCCATCGACGAGCACCTCGCCGTCGCGCTTAACTGGTGTCAGCGGGGCTTCGTAGACGGCGACGTCGTTTGCGGGGTCGCGGAGGACGACTATCGCCCGCCCGTCGATCACGTCTGTCTCGATGGTGTTTTCGTCGATTTCTTCGATGGGATAGACGCGGACGGTCGTCCCGTCGTCGGTGACTACCCCGTAGACGTCGGTCTTCTCCGGTAACTGTCCTTCTTCAGTGGTTACTCCGGGCTGTATTGCATTCTCGTCATTCCAATAGTGGCGGAAGAACCCAATGTTGTTCTCGTAGAAGTGATAGTTAAAGTCGTACCCGGTCTCGATGTCGAGTGCGAGGCTCTCGGGATGCGTTTCGCGCCACTCTCCCCACGTGGTCTGCGTGACTGGACGGATATCGAGACGGATGTCGGACTCATCTTCGAAGTACTCGCCTGCAATCGGCACTCCGCGATGTTGGCTCCAGAGACTCTCGGTCTGCTCGTCGAACATGATCTTGTTCCCTGTGAGCAACATTCCCGTATTGTTGAATGTCAGCGTTCGGTCGCCGACGTTCCGGTCGTAGCAGATGGGAGCGTTACAGAGCGTACAGAAGCTAAGCGTCACTGATTCATCCTTGAGTGAGAGGTTCGCAAGTTCATGGGGAAACAGTACCCATCGGGGAACAGCGTAAGCGGTGTCGTCGATGGTGAGGCCGAAGACGGTGTCAGTTGGTCGAAGATAGCGTTCGTAGTCCCCCTCCATCTCGTCTCCTTCTGCGTCTGTCGAGACGGCGTCGCCGGGGGCGAAGTTCGGTTCGTTGCACGCAGCGAGGAACGACGGATCGCAGTTTCCCCAGCGAACGTCTTGGAGGTCGAACGCTCGCGATTCAGCGTCGAGTAGTCGACCCGCAGGTGGAAGGAACGACCGATAGAGTTGTAGTTTCCACTCATCGAATCCCTCAAGCGGGTCGATATCCTGTTGTGAGTACCAGCTTTCCCACTCGACCCAAGCGTACCCGGAGTCGTAGTCCGGTTCAGCGATGCTCCGTAATGCATCGCGGACGCCTGGCCAGCGTGCTTCCGGTAATTCGAGATACCGCGGTGGACTGTGCTCTCGAAGCACCTCAGGGAAGCCAAACTGGTCCCAATTGCTGGCTATCTCATGAACCATCAGTATCTCGATCAAATGCGGCACGACACGCCGATCACCCTTCGCAGTGATCGCGTCCAGTGTCGCCGCATGGACGTCCGCGTCACGAACTAAGAGATTCGCGACGAGTTCGTCAAGGTCGTCGTCTCTATCGTTGGCAGGTTGTGGCACGCTCACCCATGCGGTAGACACACACAAAAACTCCACCATTCGTTTGCGGGTTACTAGTCGTCGACGCTCCGAATTGGCACCCGAGACCGTCAGGGGAGCCGGTTTTAGATGGAGTCAGACACGGAAACAACTGAACTGTGCTAACAAGGGACAAAAAATAATATAACGATAGGAAGTAATCGGGTACAAACACGAGGTTAAACAGATGGGAGACCACGAATCGATCGGTGGAGTCCACAGTGACCCAGTTGGATCGAGTGATCAGTAGATGAAAACGGTACTCTTCTGCATCGACACTGAGGTCGACCGGGCGAAAAACCAGGTCGCATCGCTCACCACGCTACCGCTGGAGTCCGACCGTGTCCGAGTTGTCGTCTTCCACGTCTTCCGTGGCGACAACGAGGCAGATGCAAAGAAACTCAAATCGGTCATAGAAGCTACCACGCGGCTGGAAGAGGCAGGTTTCGTCGTCGATGTGCGCCAGTCAAGCGGTGACGCGACCCGAAAGATCCTGGATACGGCCGACGAACTTGATGTCGATGTGATAAGCATAGCCGGCAGAAAACGGTCGCCGACCGGAAAAGCACTTTTCGGGAGCGTCACGCAAGACGTGATTCTCAAATCTGAGAGACCAGTAATACTCAGTACGGCCGAGTAGCGTCGCTCAATACCACCACTCAGCTTCGTGAGACCGGGTTTACCATAGCTCTGGCGACGGAACAGCTCTCTTAGAACATCCGCGCCCATTACGAGCCTCTTTCCACGTAGTCTACAAGGAAAGAGATTCCTTAGGCCAGCAGAGAGCCAACCGCGAAACTGGGTCTACCGTTTCTTCAGGACAGGCCGTCACAAGTGATCTTCCTTTTGTCTTGGTCACCAGCGCGACGCTACCAGTTAGCCATAGAATTCAGTTGTGTTATAGCTTCCTCAACGATTATTTTAATAGAATGTTAGTGGACATGTGATCGGTGTTTTTATGACCCATGATACGGTTTGTCGGAATATGTTCGGTAGCCAGAGCTGGGAAGATGACGATCACATATCGGGTGAGACAGTGACTCCCACGGTAAAATCAATCAACGAGGTACACTTCGTCGACAAAGGGTTACACTCGACGTTGAAGTTCATCGTCGCGTTCGCAACCGGCGCGTTCTTTTTCCTCTTCCCAGTTCAATGGGAAGGGCAGACGACAATCCCCCTTGATGTCTTGATGACGCTCATTACCGATACGTCGGTCTTTGCCGTTGAGGTGTTTACGCTGCTAGTTCTCTTCGCTGGCGGTATTCTGACGACCATCTCGATGCTACACTACCAGGGGACGATCGCCCTAAGCGAGAGAGCCCGGAGGCTCGTCGAGGTCGACTACTGGCAAACGTCGAAATTGTTCTGGACCTTTCGCGTAACTGCGATGTTCCTTGGAGTCATGATGTTCTTTGGCGTCGGTCCGAGTTGGTTGCTCGGCGACGCCGTCGGAGGCATCGCCTGGGATGTCCTTATGATCACCATCGTTCTTGTCATCCCGCTCGGAGGGATCTTCGTCAACCTCCTCGCAGAACTCGGCGGTCTCGAGTTCATCGGCACGTTAGCCCAACCGATCATGCGTCCGCTGTTCGATCTCCCGGGTCGTTCAGCCCTCGACAGTGCGGCGTCGTGGCTTGGGTCGTTCAGTATCGGATACTACCTCACCCGCAACGTCTTCGATCGCGGTGGGTACAACAAGCGCGACGTGTTCGTGATCTGTACCTGTTTTGCGACCGCCAACCTCGGAACCGTCGGTGCGGTTGCCGCCGTCTTGGATCTGCTCGATATCTTCCCCATCCTCGTTTTGCTCTACCTTATTGCGACGCTTATCGTAGCGGTGGTCCTTGTTCGCGTTCCACCGCTCTCGACGGTCCCGGAGGAGTACGTCGCCGAGCCTGACCCAGAACCGATGTTCACTGGAACCCCTACCGACTATCTCCGTTTTGCCTTTAATGAGGGTGTGAGAACCGCACGAGAGGGTGAATCGATTCCCCGTGCTGCGCTCAACGGGTTCGTCGACGGAACGAAACTCACCGCGATGATCCTCGGAACGGTGCTAACGATTGGAACGTGCGTGCTCGCGCTTGAAGCGTACACACCGTTTTTCGAGTACCTCGCAGCACCGCTCGTCCCTGTGATGACTGCCCTCGGTATTCCGGATCCCCAGATGGCCGCTACGGCGATTCTCGCGGGTGCCGGTGAGTACTTCATTGGCGCGACACTCGTCGTCAAGGCCGATCTGGTCACGAAAGTCTTCGTCGTAGTCGTCACAAGCGCGCAGGCGATCTTCTTCGCCGCATCGCTCCCGATGATGGTCGACATGTTCGACGACATCCCCATGCGGATTCGCGACCTCACTGCACTGTTAATTCTCCGAACGGTGCTGCTCATCCCTATCGCTGCCGTATTGACCCATGGTGCTGTAACCATAGGGCTCATCTAATATCCTAAACACCTGCTGGCTAGCCGACCAAGTCGACTGTGTCGCAAAGTAGTTCGAAATGAATTACAGTCCGTCGACGGATGACGCCATCGTGCCTCCTTTGGCCATCTCACATTTGTGGTCAGTGTTAGCCGTTACGAAGTGAGCCACTCCGATGCGGTGAACCAGTGAGAGCGTCGACCTCAATACACAACTCACAGACGCTGAAGAACTGGAATCGTTGCTGGAGTTAGAACGCTCCCGGTAGATGTAATCCTGACACACGGATACTCGATTTTTGTAATCTCTTGTTCATCGTACGGTGTACGACCACAACTACTATACTGCCGTATTTCGTCACTGGTTCTCATGAGCGACGTACCAGTACTGGTAGCAGGCGCCGGACCGGTCGGGATGACGACGGCACTGGCGTTGCACGCACGTGGAGTCGAAACGGCCATCCTCGAGGCGGAACCCGAAGACAGAGACCGCTCGGGGAGTCGGGCCATCTACGTCCACGGTTCGACTCTTCGGACGCTCGAACGTGTCCATCCCGGGTTAGGCACGAACCTCGTCGACGAGGGCCTCGTCTGGCCGACTCGCCGGACACTATACCGCGGGAAAGAAGTGTTCAACCGGACATACGACTCACCCGGTGGATCCGGCGACATCCCGCACTTCACGAGCGTCCCACAGGTCGTCACCGAGCAGTATATGCTGGGGGCGCTGGCCGATATCGGAGTTGGCATCCACTGGGAAGCAGAAGTCAGGTCAGTGGAATCCTCACCCGACGGTGTTCACGTCGAGACGGCCGACGGTCGGGAGTGGGAGGCCAAGTATCTGATTGGCGCCGACGGCGGCGGGTCGACCGTTCGCAAGGAGATTGGATCAAACTTCGAGGGCAATCAGTCCGAGAACGCCTTTATCATCGCCGACGTCGAAGACGAGGAGATCGACGACGATCACCCCGACCTCGAACGATTGTTCCACTACGATGCTCCCGAGGCTGACGGCCGAAATGTGTTGCTTGTGCCATTCACCGGCGGCTGGCGCCTCGACATCCAGTGTATCGAGGGCGACGACCCCGACGAACTCAGCAGCACTGAGCGAATGCAGGAGTTCGTCCACGATATCATGGGTGAGGAGTATGCGGACAGTCTAAAGTGGGTCTCAACGTACCACTTCCTCCAGGTGATGGCGGACTCGTTCGTCGACGAACACCGGCGGGTGCTGCTGGCTGGCGAGGCGGCCCACCTGTTGGCGCCGTTCGGTGCCCGCGGAATGAACTCCGGCATCGCTGACGCCGACGAGGCCGCCTCGGCCATCGCAGTGGCGCTTAACGCGCGCACGGAGGCGGTTGCGCGCGACGAAGTCGAACTGTTCGCCGCCCGCCGCGAGAAGGCGGCCGAGTACAATCTCGACGCGGCTGGTCAGGCCCTCGAGTATCTCCAGGGCGAAGACCCCCTGACGGTCCTCCGAAAGGAGGCGGCCGCCGAACTCGCCGACTACTTCGAGGTCGCCGGCGAGTGGCTCGACGATGCACCGTACGGTCCCCACGGTGCGCCGCCGATCGTCTCGACCGGAAACTACTGAGTCGCCCTTACTGACATCTTCTCTCGTTTTACTGAACCGTAACCTCGCTCGTCCAGCGACGAGCGTGCAGGTAACAGTGCAGCGATGAGTGCGACCTGCTTAGGTCAGGTCCAATCTCTTAGCGACCCAGTGGTCCCGGGCAGCCATCACCAGTGCCTTCTCGTTTTTGAAGTCGGTCGTCTCGGCGACAAACTCGTCCCACTCCCCGTGACGGACCCGTTCTAATTCGTCGGCGGAAGCGGCGTCGCTGGGGCTTGCGGCGACCATCTCGTCGAACGACTCGAACTCGGTGTGCGCTCTGATGAACGCCACGTCGAACAGATCGGTAACGTGGGGCGTTTCGTCGTGGTCGTAGACATCGCTGGCCTCCGGTAGGGTGTCACGCTGCTCGGCGACCGCTTCAATATCCGGTTCTAACACCATGGTCTGTTTCCGTGTCGATACCTTGTAAATCCATCTCATCCGCAAGCGTCGGTGACGGCGTGGCGTTTCTGAAACTCGACGTTCCGAGAGAGGCGATGGGCGTCCCACCTCCCTCGCGGGACGTTCTTACTAGTTGCGGGTTAGCGGTTCAGAAGGGGAACTTGCGGGGTTCGTGCTGGAGCGAGATCCATTTTTTCTCCGTAATCTCGTCCAGAAAGTCCTCGCTGTTATAGCCGCCGACGCCGGAGGCGCCAGTGCCGCTGAAGGGGACGTGCGCCTCGTCGTTGATTGGCTGGTCGTTGACGTGGATCATCCCGGTCTCGATGCGATCGGCGATGCGTTTTCCCATGCCGATGTCGCCCGCTTGGACCGACCCCGAGAGACCGTACTCGGTCGCATTGGCAAGTTCGACAGCCTCGTCGACGTTCGAGAAGGGGATGACCGGCGCGATCGGACCGAAGTGTTCGTTGCAAGCGACGGCCATCTCATTGGTCACGTCCGAGAGCACCGTCGGAGCAACGACCAGCGAGTCGTTAACGCCCTCAAGTTCGACCGTTTCACCACCTGTTTCGAGCGTCGCTCCAGCGTCGACGGTCTCTTCGACGTAGCTGAGCATCTCGTCGCGCTGGGACTCGTCAATGATGGGACCAACGACAACCTCATCGTGAGCGCTGCCGACCGGGAGACCCTCTGCGCGATCGGTGAGTTTCTGGACATATTCGTCGTAGATATCCTCGTGGACGAGGTGTCGGTTGATGGAAATACAGACCTGTCCTTGGTGAACGAAGCTCCCGAACACGGCGGCGTCGATGGCGGCGTCAACGTCGGCGTCAGCGGTGACGATGTGGGCGTTGTTCCCTCCGAGTTCCATCGCGGCAACCGCAAGGTTCTCACCGGCGGCTGCAGCAACGCGCCGTCCGACCTCAGTCGACCCGGTGAACGCGATCACGTCGCTCTCAGGGTGGCTGGCGACGCGGTCGCCGATATCGGACCCACGTCCAGTAATGACGTTCAGTACCCCGCCGGGCAGTCCTGCCTCCTCGAACAGACGCGCGAACAGGAGTCCCCCGACGATGGGGGTGTTCGTCGCCGGTTTGAGCACCACAGCGTTCCCGGCGGCGATTGCGGGAGCGACCGCCCGCATCGAGAGGTTCAGCGGGAAGTTCCACGGCGAGATGACCGTGACAATCCCTTGGGGGACGCGCTGGACGATGTTCTCCTTGCCAGGGATGTTCGACACGACGTGTTCGCCCTTCAGCCGTCGCGGGAGCGTCACAGCTTCGGCAGCCTGGTCGGACGCCAAGTGAAGCGACGTCTCGCCCATCCCGCGAGTGCCGCCGGCCTCGTGGGTGAGCAGTCCGATTATCTCCTCATCGTGCTCATTCAGTAACCTGAGCAGCTCCTGGACGACTTCCTGACGGCGCGCCGGCGGCGTCTGTCCCCACTCCTCCTGTGCCGCGGCGGCTGCGTCGTAGGCGGCGTCAACGTCGTCCACGGTTCCGGCCGGGACCGTCGCGACCGTCTCGCGCGTCGAGGGGTCCTCGACGTCTATGGTCTCCCTACTGGCCGACCCACGCCACTCTCCGCCGATGTAGAGTCGGTTCCAGTCGGCATCGATACCGTATGCTGCTGATTGTCCTCGTGCCATACGATGTCATTGGACGAGTCGGTAATCAAGATTTGGAAAAACGGGATGGTTCGGACGCGCTCCGGAAAGAGGGCGAGTCGGATAAGTTCGGTCGCGCCACGAGAACCTCCAACACACTTATGGCGTTTCTTCCGGAAACAACTTCTATGGCACAGCAAGATCCTGAAGAGCGCATAGAACTGACTTCAGAGACCAGGCGTCTCCTCGAGGAGACGGACCTCCGACCGCTGTGGGAGGTTGAAGACACGATGGGGCACGTCTACGACGATCTCGAAGCCGACATCTGGAAGTGGGGCGACATCAAACAGGCAATCGATCACGTCGAGAGAGACATGCCGATAGAGGAACTCCCGCCGGGCTTCCAGCGGCGTGTCGCCGTTCCCATCAACACCGGGATGCAGAACGCCATCTCGAACACCATCTATGTCGGCGTCCAGACCGTCTCACCCGGCGAGACTGCGCCGTCGCACCGCCACGGGGCCAACGCCTTGCGCTTTACCATCGACGGCTCCGAAGACATGAAGACGGTCGTTGCAGGCGAGGAGTTCCCGATGGAGAACAACGACCTCATCACGACGCCGCAGTGGGAGTGGCACGACCACGTCAACGACTCCGACGAGACGGCGATGTGGCTCGACGTTCTTGATCTGCCACTCATTCTCGATTCGTTGAACTCGACGAACGTCTTCGAGAATCATGAACTCGAGCGTCAGCCTGTCACCAAGACCCAGGGCTACTGGGACTCCCAGTACGGGCACGCTCGTCCCGCCGGTGAGTCAAACGATGGGGGTATTCCGGGTCCGTTTGAAGGCATTCGCGAGCCGACGCCACCGTACCGATTCGGCTGGACCGAGATCCTCGAGACGCTCCGCCAACGTGCCGAAAACAACAACCCTGACCCCTACGACGGCTACAGCATGGCCTACGTCAACCCGACAACGGGCCAAGAGCCACTGTTTCCGACGATGTCGTTCCGGGCACAACTGCTCACCGAGGCGACGGAAGCGCACTTCCATAATGCCACGGAGGTCTTCTTCGTTATCGAGGGCAAGGGTACTACCCACGTCGACGGCGAAACGCTTGAGTGGGATCAGTGGGACATCTTCGTCGTGCCGCCGGACAAGCCTCATCACCACGACCCCGAAAACGACGAAGCCA
The DNA here is from genome assembly GCF_002844195.1 of Halegenticoccus soli. GTDB lineage: Archaea > Halobacteriota > Halobacteria > Halobacteriales > Haloferacaceae > Halegenticoccus > Halegenticoccus soli. The sequence goes on along the minus strand of NZ_PEND01000003.1, from coordinate 223,938 downwards.
TCCTCCTCGGCATGACCGACCGTCCAGTGTTCGAGGCATTCAACTTCTACGCCGAGTCCGCAGCGGATCAGTAACCACGTCCACCTCTCGCAAACGGCGTTTCACCAGTTACCGAACATCGAGTGGGGTTCGTTGTCAGGTTCTCGGCATGCGATGTATCAGCTTCTTTCTGAACCCGGACGAGCAAAGGGGGAAATCCTTTATGAACTGGTGACCATACTGTGTTAATATGGCAGAGTTCGAGAACCCGTACGCTGAGCACGATCCGTTCGTTCAGGCGCACTTTGACTGTCTGGACTGCGGTGGGAAGCTCTGGGAATACGCGATCGACGGGCAGATGGTGTGCGAAGACTGTCGTAGCGTCTTCGAGTCCGAGGACGTCTTCGATGCCCAGATCCACGCCAGCGACTGAGTCCGTCCTCTCATATTCGTCGCAAGAGTGGTGCTGAAGCTCGATAGCCGAGAAAGGATGATTTATGTAGACGGACCACACTGGTCCCCGTATGCGACTCGTCAGATTCAACGACGATCGACTCGGTCTGCTGAATGACGGTGGCATCGTCGACGTCACCGACCGACTCGACCTTCAGACGAACGATCCACTGAAGGAGTACGCCCGCAAGGGCCTTGACGCGAGCACCTATGAGGACAAAGAGCCGGATTATCGCCGCGAGCAAGTGACGATTGAGTCGCCCGTCCGCCGCCCCGGCAAGGTAATCGCAGCGCCGCTGAACTACGAAAACCACGTCGAAGAGGCGTTAGCCGACAAAGATATCGTCACCGAAGAGTGGTTCACTATCGAGGACAAAGGCTACTTCCTCAAGGCTCCCTCTAGCGTCGTTGGTCCAGAAGATGGCATCGAACTGCCGTTCAACGACCGCCGTGTCGATCATGAGATCGAACTCGGCTTCGTCATGAGTGAGGACGTCAAGGATATCGAGAGTGACGACGTGTGGGACGCGATTCTCGGCTACACGATCCTTCTCGATGTCTCCGTTCGAGGTGATCAGGATCGATCGAATCGCAAATCGTACGACACCTTCACGGTTATCGGGCCGTGCGTCGCCACACCCGACGAACTCGACGACCCACACGACCTCGAGATGGAACTTCAATTGAATGGCGAGACTCGGCAGCAGGAAAATACGGGCGGGATGATTTACAGCTGTGCCGACATCGTCGAGTACGCCTCAATCGGAATGACCATCGAAGCCGGCGATGTCGTCACTACCGGGACGCCAGAGGGGGTTAGCGCAATAACCGGCGGCGACACGATCGACGCCACAATCGAAGACATCGGGTCGATGACCGTCGAGGTAACTGAACGCAACCTCGCATTCGCGGACGTGGACGTCAAGAAGAGCCAACAGAGCGACTGAGTGATTAAGTACTAGTAAGAGAGTTAGACTTCAAAGATAGTCAGACTTCATCACCGTTGATGGCAATTCAGAGGTAGCGTGAACGAGGATTTGAGCTCATTTTGGCTCGTTCGTTGAGATGAATTGGTTCACCACGTTTGGTTGATCTCATTCGTCACTTGGTGTCTGGTGATCTAAGTGTACGTAAGACTGTGATCAGGTTTAAACACTCAATGCCGTCGTCGGTGAACGACACGTCTACAACTGATTGTCGATGTCCCCTCTTCCGGGTGCGGAGGTTCGAATCGAACCCCGCTCCGTCACCTCATCGACTCCTCCGGATTCACTCGTCGAAGAATTTGACGACGATCGTCTCACGTTCGAGAGTTCCAGTATCAGTTCGTGGAAGCGGTTCGGTTGTCAATTCATACCGTCGCGGACGTTTGAAATCGGCCAGTTGGTCATGGTCTTTGCAGAATCGATCGAGTTCGTCGATGTCGAAGTTGGTCGATCCATTAGTATAGAGAACGCACGCGACTCGATGTCCCCACTGTTCGTCCTCGAGTCCAACTACAGCAGCCTCCTTTACTCCCTCGTAGGTCTCGAGAACATCTTCGATCTCCTCCGGATAGATGTTCTCACCGCCGCTGACGATCATATTATCAGTTCGTCCGACAATGTACAAGTAGCCGTCTTCATCGACTTCGGCACAATCGCCCGTCCGAAGCCAGCCGTCGACGTACGTTCGCTTGGTCGCCCCAAGATTATCTACGTATCCGTCACTCATACCTGGTCCGCGGGCGATTAGTTCTCCAGCCTCGCCTGGACTGACGACCGCCGTTGGATCGAATGCTTCCTCAGAGTCGGCAATTTCGACGACTCGAATTTCCCACGTGAACGATTCCTTTCCAATCGTTCCCGTATGGTCCTCCTGTGAGGATGGATGCGCGAACGTCAAATTTGGGCCACCCTCGGTCAACCCATAGGTGTTGTAGATGCCGTCGGTTAAGTGCCTGGACGCTTTTTGCACGAGCCGATCAGTTACGATCGATCCACCAGTTCGAATGTACGAGAGAGTCGTGACATCGTATTCCTCTACTGCTTGCGTCTCAGCCAATCTGTGTAACTGCGTCGGGACGGCAAGCAGCCCTGTCACGTCGTAGTTCTTCACAAGTCGAAGTGATTCTTCTGGATTAAAATCAGGCTGGAGGATGAGCGTCGCACCAGCTTGTAAGTGTGGAAGAATCCAGGCATCAGTCGTCACCATGTGGTACCACGGTGTCGTGACGAGTGCCGTGTCTCCCTCGTCGAGACCCATCTCCATAATCACCTGAGTACTCCCGTACCACATCTGTTCTTGGTCGAACAACACCGCTTTCGGCGTGCTCGTTGTTCCGCTCGTATAAAACACGCCGTGTTCGTAGTCTGGGGTCGGCTCTACTGGATTGGCAGATGACCCCGCAACGATCTCTTCGTATGCTTCAACATCGTCTCGGTTGATCGCCTTCTCTCCTGCGTGTATGCCAGTGTTGATCTCCGTTCGGTCGAGCACCTCGACTGCCTTCTCAACGTTCGCGTCGTCGAAGAGTAGCACCTTCGCCTCCGTCGGGCGGAGCATCGATGTGATGGCTCCAGGACTATCGCGGAACGGCAGCTGTACGTTCCCCACTCCTCGCTTCTGACTCGCGAGCATCGCTTCAATCGCCGTTGGGCCGGTTACCGCGAGCGTCGCGATTCGTCGATCAGCCGCGCGTTCGTTCAGTGCGTTCGCGAGTCGAGTCGTCCGTTCGCCCAGCTCTTCGTACGTCAGTGCCCGGTCATCGTCGGTGATGAATGCCGCTTTCGAGGGATGACACCGGACAGTTCGTTCAAACGCATCAGTGTACTTCATCAGTTGGGTCGCCTAAATGTGTTTCCTGTTACCGAATACATTAATGATTATGGTGCGCCTTTCAGCGGTCGATCAATTTACTCTACCTCAGTTCTCCACCGTGCGTTGCGAGTCTCTTCCTCACCCTCTGGTTATGTACCAAAATAGCCTGGATGCCGGCTCCTACTTATGGTCACCACAATCGGGCTTTTGGGAGTGTGGCTGTGGACGTGGATCTCTCCCTCCCTACACTGGAACCCGACCGATATATGACGCCTGCCACAAGATGATCGGGCGTGTACGATCGTTTGCACCGATTTCGATCTCACTTCGACAGACGGATTCGAGGGCTCTGGATCCACGTCCAACCCGTTTTTCTTCTCCCAGCGGTAGCAATGTCGTGGTTCGGTGCGCTCCTCGCAGACGACCTTTCGATTGCGACAGGGGTCGGACACAGTCTTGCGATCTGTCTTGCCGTATACGTTGCCCATCTCAAGGACGGGTACATCGATTTCTACACTCGAGGCGAGGACACTAGCAACCCTCTCACTCCAGCCGAGATCCACGTTGCAATTACCGTCTCAGCCGCCACATTCATGGGTTGCGTCGGGTTTCTTTGGATAACATCTGGAATCGTCGCAGCCGTTCTCACCATCCCAGTCGTCGTGCTTGCTCTCCTCCATGCCCCCTATCTTGATACGACTCCGGTCACCACGACCATTGATTATCCACTCGGTATCGCCTTTACGACGATGGGTGGGTATGCAGCGCAGACGAACTCGATGGCCTCGTCCGTTATCGCGGTGTCACTCATATTTTTCTTACAGCTCGCGGCGATCGGAGTGTTGCTCGATCTCCTTGATTACCCCCACGATCACCTCATTGCGAAGCGGACACTCCCGGTCGTACTCGGACGAGACCGTGCTAAACTTGTCACTTGGACTCTCGTCGCTGCAGCAGTCTGTCTGTTGGTCCTCTCAAGTGCCCTCGGAGTTTTTCCTCACTGTGCCGCCACAGCGGCTTCCCTCCCTCTCGGTGCCATGATGGTCTGTCTCAATCGCGGGTACGCGGCCGGCCGTGCTGTTTCGTTGTTCATCAAAACCACCTATGCGTTCGGCGGCGTGCTGTTTCTCACAGTTCGCCCCGGCCTACTCTGCTGAGTGAAAAAGTCGAGCTACGGGCTAGTTGTAGACGAGTCGAAGTTCGAGGAACAGCTCTAGCTTCAAGCGACTCGTTCAACTCGTCTGCAAGTGAAGAATCGGTGTCTAAGCCGATACTGCTCGTTTCCCAGACACCGTACCGATTTGTTCGAGACTGACGAGGTGTATGTGTGGTAAGTTCTTGACCACCCCGAGTCGGTCGGCGAGTCCGATCACTCCAAGTTGACTGGTTCGATTTTTAATTCGACAACAGCGAACAGCGCACCATCCAATTTAATGGAATGATCATGAAGTTCGTCTATTTTCCTGATGACCTCATATTACGGCACGAAGTAAGATATTTCTCCACTAATTCGAGTTTGGTTCTTAATAGAAAACGCTGATGTTCGCTGTCAGAGAACGTGATTAGGGGCCGGGAAATGAAGTTATCTTGGCGGCCGGTTCATTACAATCTTATGCTTGTAAGGCAAGTGCGACACCTAGTCACGGTCCCCCGGTCTGAGCTGTAGTGAGTTGATAAGAAGCAACTAGAAGATCGTAGACTGCTGTTCCGTCACAGCGAATGGTGCGTGAAGCCCTCAAGTAACAGATCTCTTTACGTGTCTTTGTGCAATTGATCGAACGGCTAAGAGACGATCATCAAGTGAAATTACGACTCAGCATCTGTGGACCGAGTGGGCGATATGGTATTCACGACCGTCGACGAAGCTCTGTGGACGTCGCTTGGCGTGATGGAGAGACAATCATCAATGATAACGAAATCTGCTGGCGGATCGGCCTAACGCGTTCATCAGCGGAGACGACTCTAACCTGCCTTGAGTCCATCAGATAGTTTATATTTCTGCGCAAGACAGTCGGCTAGTTTTGAATGCCACAGCGCTTCTCATACAGATACCGTGAAACCGCGACCTATCCAGGCAATCCGTGTCGTCAATAGTACTCCCAAATTGAATTCGGCAATAACGTGTGTCGAAATGGGGTTTGACCGTTGCACTGTCTGTCTAGTACGACCGCTAGCTTAGAACTATGTAGTAACGTGCTTTCCAGCGTCTCGCCTTTCCCTTACATATTCGGGACTGTAACGGGCCTTTAGTAAGGCATTGGAGTACTAGATTGTTAGAAACACGCTCATTATCGTTCCCTCATTTTGACACTTGATCCGCATGACGCCAGCAGTGTTATCACGCAACCATAATGGTTGTTCTCGACGTACACCTTACTACGTATATAATTAGACACTCCATAGCCAATCATAAGTGGGTGACATTAAGAAATATCTCGCGATTACAGCCATATGGTGCGTTATACCGTCGTATTTCCAGAAAACAAACCATTACTGTAGATATTCGTCTAAATTGCTCTCAATTCATAGCTAATGACGGAAAGTAGACGTAGATGGAGAGATACAACGCATAGATCTCTCTGTGTAAGGGCTACAGAGTTAGTAACATTTTTAGGGACAGTCGTTCTCCAATTTTTTCTAAGTAGATTCTTCTCACGCCAGATATTGCTGAGTGACTTTTTGAACTGATGAGGCACGAATTACCTAGGCGAGAAAATATTGATCTGCTTTTTACGGTAACCAACCATTGGCCTGTGAATGCGATCGTGGGGTTAAGCTAGAGCAGTCTCTCGGAGGTACTGATCTTCCCATTTATGACAGCCTTGGAGGGCACGATTGCGAGTTCGAGCTGCTGCTGGATGTGGGAGCCTGCCGGCCCCGCGTGGCTCTGAGGCGCAGTTCATCTGATTGCTCGGCGGTCGGCTTGGCCTCCGCGTCGGAGAGACCGCACACTTTCATACTCGTGGCTGGACTGGAACCGCAGGCTCATTCGAATCCCACAGCACGAACCGTGTGATTGTGGGTACTGTCAGCGACAGGCCCGCCAGGAAGCCGTTCACAACAACCAGCTCACCGAGTCCGATGCCGTCGTGTCCCGGTGGCACCCCAAGACCGTCGCCTCAGCTCGATCGATTCCATTCGACCTGGCTGGCACTTCCCGACGGGCCAACCGGCGGTTCGTTCTCTTCTCCCGGAGATCGAGCGATCTGGGCGAGGAAATCCTCGAGAGCCCCGTTGAAAAACCCGGGGTTATCCCATGGAGAGGCGTGGCCGGCATTCGGGACTTCCTGCACCGTCGCATTGGGGATCTCGGCAGCTAATGGCGGAGCATGACGGCTGATCACCGGTGATTCGTGTTCGCCATAGAGGATTAGCGTCGGGACGGTAATCGAGGCGAAATCGATGTCGACTTTGTGAAAGGACGTAACTGCCTGCAATGCGTTAACGGCGGCCGCTGTATCCATATCTGGAAACACCTCAACACGGAGGCTCGTGGTATTATCCCCCTCCAGTTTCCGTCCAGACCACAGCATGAGGCCCTTGGCTCGGTTGTACCCGACGAGGCGAAGGAACAAAATCAAGGTGTTCACTAACATGGTCCACTCGATGCGGTCCCGCCGGTTGACGAACGCCGGTGTGAAGGTATCGGCGAGCACGAGGCCGCTGAGACGATTGGGATATCGACTCGCGTAGACTTGGGCAATCGTCCCACCCATCGAGAGAGACCATACTAGTCGTTTCAGTGCCAACTCCCTCGAATAGGGGTTCGAACAGCCGGATGGATCTGTGCTCTGTATTCGGCACAGTCGTTGAAACTTATCATCGACTGAAGATCCCAACAGGGCCGCTCAGCGAGTCGGCGCTTAACGGACGGAGTCGGACAGTAAGAACGCCGGTTGTTTTCGGCGTACAGCGAAGCGCTAGGAGTCGTTTTCGGCGCCATATGGGTTCCAAGCTACCTCCGGTGCGTTCTGAAAGGAGAGTATCACGCTCGAAACGAGACTTCCGCGAGAAATTCTCGAACCGCAGTCGTGAAAAACGCGGGGTTATCGAGATTTGACGCGTGGCCACCGTCAGGCACCGCTCGAAGAGTGGCGTTCGGAAGTTTACTTCCTAACTCCACGGCGTGACGGCGGATGAACCCTACATCGTGTTCTCCATAGAGGACGAGTGTAGGGACGATAATCTCCGAGAAGTCGATCTCGGTCTCGTGGAAGCTGGTAAGCGCCCGGATTACCTTGGCGAACTCGTCGGTAGCCATCTTCGGCCCCTCTGCTCGAAGCTGTTCGATTTTCTCGTAGTCGCCGCTGACTCCCTCGCCTTGGATTCGCTCTTGGAGCCAGACCATGACCTTCTCGACTCGTTCATAGCCGACGAGGCGGACCAGCGGAATAGTAGCTTTCAACATCAGAAATTGGAGTCGTTCGCGCCAATCGAGTAGCTCTGGCGTGAATGTATCAGCGAGTACGAGCCCGGCGAGTCGCCCTGGGTATCTAGCCGCATACACCTGTGCGATACAGCCGCCCAGTGAGAGGCCGCAGAGCACGGGACGGTCGAGGTCCAACGCCGTGGTGAGCGCATGGAGGTCCTCGACGAACAGCTCGATAGAATACGGATCAGTCGTCGAGCCTCCAGTCCGGCCGTGTCCTCGAACGTCGTAGGCGATCGTCGTGTATTCGTCGCTGAGCGTCTCCAGTTGTGGCGTCCACTGGCTGTGGTCAACGATCGCCCCGTGAATGAACACAAGTGGTGGACCATCGCCACGGTGCTCGTAGTACGTCTCGATACCGTTTGTGTGAAGAGTCGGCATACGACTCCTTCTTTCGCTCTACTGTGGAAAATATACCCCTTGTACTGGACTGTCTAGAAGGCAATTGTACCCGGAGAGGAAGTGGTTTTCCGTCAAGCTCGATCGTGCAGAGGAGCGCCAAGACATATTCACGTGGTCGCAGTATCGAACCGTATGACCGCGCTCGACGACGTTGCCTTCCTCGCTCGCTCGCCGAGGCGCGTGAGGGTGCTCGAAACGCTAATCGAGGGCCCGCACACTCGTGCAGACCTGCAGGAGGCGACCGGCGTGCCGCGGGCCACGGTCGGGCGGATCGTCACCGAACTCGAAGCGAGAGGGCTGGTGACCAGTCACGGAGTAGATTACCGCGCCTCGCCACTCGGCGAGTTGCTCGCAGGGGAGTTCCTTTCGTTGGTCGAAACGGCAGAAACCGTCGACAAGCTGCGTCCAGTGATCGAGTGGCTCCCAGTCGAGGAATTCGACTTCTCACTCGAACACTTCGCCGACGCCACGATCACATTCCTGAAACAGAGCGACACGACCGCGCCCGTCGAACGAGCCGCCGCCCTCGTTGAGAACGGGGATTGTGTGCGTATCCTCGCGTTCGGATCTGCACCTCAGGTGATCGAAGCAGCCTGGCGAACGACGGTTCACGGGACACAATCGCTCGAAATTATCTTCGCTGCTAGTACCCTTGCTGAACTGTTAGCTGACTCGGAACTCGAATCCGGACGATGGTTGCGCGACCTTGCGCGCTGTGAGCGAGGAGCGGTGTTTCGGTATGACGGTGTGGTTCCATACAACATCGCAGTCATCGACGACACGGTCGGCTTCGCACTGGTCGACGAGTACGGAGCGCCGTCGGCACTGATCGAAACCGAGGACGAGGCGATCTACGCGTGGGCTGAGTCGACGATCAATACCTACCGACACGAGGCCGAACCACTCGATCCTGACGAGCTTCCGTCGTGAGGCTCACATCGTGAGCGAATCTCACGAGGTAACATGATAAGATGTCAGCGCCAAGAGATCCCTCGTGAATCATCACACCCTGGTGATGAGTGTGATCAGTTTCACGCTCTGGAGAAATTACCATGTCTCAATACGAACGGCAGCAACGACAACCTGAAACCGCGAGTCGACACACGTGGTGGCGCTGGAGCGCAGTGAGCGCCACGCTGGGCGGGATTTTGACGGCTGTAGTCAATCTATACTTGTTCACCGTGTTGAACCCACAGGAGTTCGCGCTGGTCGAACCTCCCGGGATTCTCGGGGGAATTTTCCTGGCGCTCGGATTGCCGGCATTGTACGCGAGTGAACATCACTGGTTTGGCCGACTCGCAACGGTCGGATTCTGGGTCATGGCTGTCGGGTGGATCGGTGCAACCATCGGGCTCCCAGTGGCTACCTACGGTCCAGGGATCGCGTTCCTCGCGACCTTGCTGGGGTGGCTCATCGCGATGCTCGGCGCGCTCATGTTTGGCGTGGCGATCTTGCGCACTGACGCCGCGACGGTCCCTCGACTCGGCGCTTGGCTCTACGTCGCTGCACTGCCCGTCGGTCTCCCGCTTGCCATCGGGTTCACCACCTACGTGATGGGCCAGGGCGCTGATCCGTGGGCCGGACCACTGCTGTTCTACGGCCTCGCCTGGATCGTCTTCGGACGCTCTCTCCGGAGAGCGAGCGAAGCGAAGGACGCCACGACGGAGATCGCGAACGCATAAGCACAGCACCACGAGAACACACAGATGGCTCAGGACGCGGCCCGTTCACGTCGACTCGACGCCGGTTTATGAGTGTCATCGGTGCCGGAGCGACGTTCTCGGCGACAAGCGGCCTTGCTCGTGCCCAGCGCCAGAATGAATCGAATTCGGACTCAGAGTCGGACGCCGCTATCGTCGACACCATTGCCAGGGAGCTGTTCGGCGGAGCGGTCATCCGTCCACGCTTCGGATACACCGCTCTCAGCGGCGAGAAACCACCTATTGAGCTCGACTACGATATCGAACTCCGGATGCGCACGCGGACTGGTAACGGACAGCTGGGGTTCTTCTTCGAGCCGACGGGTCTATCTGTCATCTACTTTGTATCGATAACCCTTCAGTATTGACATCCTCCCTGCGCTAAAGCGCGAGGATTCCTTCCTGGGGCCGTTCGAAACGGCTTCGCCGTTTCGTGATGACGGGAGAGCTCCGTTCTCCCGAACCACGTCGAGCCGCCCAACGCTACCCCGAAGGCAACTTCCTCTCCCCGCGTGGAGAGTACCGGGTTCGTGCGCTACACGTCGGCCCCCGAAACGAGGGTATGGCGTATTCGGCGTCCGAGATGGACGCGGTATCCGCTTGTGCCGTACCCGATACCGCTTCACCGCGAAGCGTCCGAATACCGAGCAACCACCCACGGTTGGAACGTGGGCGGACACGGGTCGTACCATCGACCATACTCCGCCGACGAGGGCGGAGTGTAACCGCGAACGGGGCGTGTTTTAGATGCTGTCGCCCCCTCGTTTGCGCGGTCGCTGCCGACCGTCTCCAGTGACGGGTAGGGGTACTGTGAGGACGGCGAACGAGTCTCAACCACGTAACTACTCGAATGTACGCTCGCACGTCGGCACGCTCGACCCGCTGTGTCGAAGTACCGCTCAAGGTGACTGATCGCTGGTTACTCACTGGAGTTGATCAGTGCCCGCAATCTCCCCTTGTGTACCGCATTAATGTCTCAAGGTTTGAGAATTAGGATGGTTCCGCGGTGCCATCTGCCGTCCGGCGACGGGAGAGGGTGTTGATCGAAGTGGGGAAACTATTCCCCGAAGCAAGAACTATATCCTTCGTCACGTAAGGTCGCGTATGTCCGATCCTGTGTCTCCGGATGGCCCCCCACCATTCGAGAAGGCGTTCCGTGGTGACGACGTCGAACAACGGATCTACGGAACGATCCTCCAGATCCGCAAGTCTGCGACGGCGAGCGCTATCGCCGAACGAGCCGAGTGCGATCCGAAGACAGCCCGGAAATACCTGGGCTGGTTCGCCGACCTCGGCATCGTCACGCGTCATGACGGCCACCCGGCCACCTATGAGCGCAACGACGCGTACTTCAAGTGGCGACGCGTCAACCGACTCGCGACCGAACACACCGTCGAGGAACTTACGGAGCGCGTCCGCGAGCTGACGACGCGGATCGACGATTACGAGGACGTATACGACGCCGCGACGCCAGCTGCTGTCGATGCTGTCGCCGTCGCAGAGGCGAGCAACGAACGGACGATCGACGACGTATACAGTGACCTCGGCGATTGGGCGACCGCACAGCAAGAGCGCGAGCGCTACGAACGCGCCCGCCAGCAACGCGCTCGCGTCGAGACCGAACAGGCATCTAGGTAGCCACATCGATGGTGCCACCAGCTGGCGATGGGAGCAGCCCTGCCCCTATCGACCGCCTAATCCTCGAGTTCCTCCAGACACGTCTGCGGGCGACACGGCAAATCGAGCAGGCGATCATCACGGACGCCAACGGGTATCTCGAACTTCACGTCCGGTTCGCATCGCCGTACTCCCCCCCGACTGTCGACGAGGCGACGCTACTTGTTCGCTGGTATACGAACGACGACTTCAAAATCCACTATCGAGAGGTGCATCCAGATCAGGCTTGGGAGTGCCGGTGGGATCGACATCCGAACCCTCACAATACACGGGATCACTTCCATCCCCCGCCTACGGCCCCGACAGCTGGCGAGAATACCTCCTGGCCAACGGATCATCGCGACGTACTGAGGCTCGTTCTCAGCGAAATTGAAGACCGGATTACGACGCTCTGGAATGGAGATGAGAGCTAGTCTCGTTCTCATAGTCTCCACTCTCTGTCAGGTGACTAGGGAGGTCGAGAAAAGTCATCCCGCCGAACGAGGAGATGACCTGGGCAGTCTCTCTACTAACCCACACGACGTCGGAAGAATAAGTGTGGGTTAGTCAAGCGATTGAGGATGCGGTTCGGGCACGAGAGCTTCGTAACCCTGCATCTCCTGCTCTGTTAACTTCCGGTTCGAATGGATTTATCCATCAATGATATCCTCTGACGGTCGTGCTGTATACAAGGCGCGTATTGTTCGCAGAGCTAACCTCCAAGCAAAGACAGAACTAAACCAACACATAGCGGTACGTAGGGAGGCTTAAATTGAATCGAATTGACGTTTTTGGCAAGCTACATGCTATATGCTGTCGACTTACATACTGCACCTCCTACCGCCGAGAGAGATGGCGACGGGAGGTGAAGGTGGTTGGTCCATGGTATCGGAAGCCACACAGCAAGAGATGGAGGAAATGCTCGGTCAAGTACCCAGCTGGATGGAGCTACTCGCAGACCCGGCGAGCGAACACAGTTGGGGACTGTTTCGCGATCTCGAAGCCGGAGAGACTGACCTGTCCGCACGCGAGAAAACGCTCATCGGCGTCGGCGTGGCAGCCGCTATCAGCTGTCCTTACTGCACCTACTTCCACAAAGAGGATGCACGGCTAGAGGGCGTCACGGAGGATGAACTCGAGGAGGCGGTCAACCTCGCCAGCGTCACGAAGTACTTCTCGACGATTCTCCACGGGAACGAGGTCGACATAGACGACTTCGTCGCCGAAACAGACGAGATCGTCAAGCACGTCAAAGAACAAGAAGCTGCGGCAGACGACTGACGCAACCGACACGAGGGAGGAAATTCCTCTCTGTCGATATTTTGCTGAATACAATCACTATACGCAATCCGAAGGAATCCGGCCGCTGTATGCAGCAACCCTGTTGCTCTCCGCCTCGCCGCAGACCACAAAACTACTTATCGCTCCCTCGAAAGGACGTATACACGGAGATGGCCAGCTCGCACTCCGACCCCACGCCCGCTGACGAGCCTGAACCCGACGAGAAGCAGGAAGACGACGTGCTCACCGATCAGTTCTCCACCGACGAGGTCTACCAGCGGGTGGTCGCTGACGCCGACCATGAGATCACCTCCGGGACGCGGGAGCTGTTCTTCAGCGCGCTGGCTGCCGGCTTCGCGATCACCGTCACCTTCCTGCTGTACGCTTCGGTGACGGCGACCACCGAGACGAAGATCGTCGGCGTCCTGCTGTACCCGCTGGGGTTCATTTACATCATCATTGGCGGCTACCAGCTGTACACGGAGAACACGCTGCCGCCGGTGGCGCTGACCCTGGAACGGCTGGCCTCGGTCCCTACGCTGCTCCGCCACTGGCTGATCGTGCTCTCGGGTAACTTCTTGGGGGGCGGTCTCGGGGCGCTGGCACTGGCCTACGGTGGGGTGTTCGACGACGCCACCGCGGAGGTCGCGATCGGCTTCGCGGAGAAGGGGATTGCCACCCCTGCCTCTACCCTGTTCGTCAAGGCCGCCTTCGCCGGGCTTATCGTCGCCGGCGTGGTCTGGATCAACTTCGCCGCCCGGGATACCATCTCCCGGCTGGTAGTCGTGTACTTGGCCTTCTTAGCCATCCCCATGGGTAACTTGTACCACGTCGTGGTTTCGTTCACCGAAGTGGTCTACCTGGCGCTGGTCGCTGGCGCCAACCCGGTGCCCGCGCTGGGTGGATTCGTACTGCCGGTACTGGTGGGCAATACGCTCGGCGGGGTAGTGCTGGTAACGGTGGTCAACTACTACCAGACCTCCGACCGACGCCTGGAGATCGACCGCTTTCAGAACGTCCGTCGGCTCTCGGTCCGGGAGTGGCTGGCAGGCTCGCTGGCAGGCCGCTCGTACGTCCCGGTGATAGACACCGTCGAGGAGATCGTCCGCGATCCAGAGACCTACCGCATCCTCGTCCCCATCGCTAACCCACGGACCGAAACCGGGGTTGTACGGCTGGCCTGCCAGCTGGCCGGCAGTCACAAGAAGGGGAGGGTTCACGTCGTCCACGTCGTCCAGGCGCCCCGACGTTGGTCCCGGGACACCGATCGCCCACAGTGGGACCGGATCACGCGCGAATCCAAGCGGCTTCTGGAGGACACCCGCCGGATCGGTACCAAGTACGAAGTCACCCTCGAGACCTCGACCGTGGTCAGCCCACGGTCGTTCGAAGAGATTTTCATCCTGGCCAGACGGACCAGTCCCGACTTGGTGGTGATGGATTGGGACCGGGAGGGCCTGTGGAGTTCGGCCCGCGCGGAGCGCCCACTGGACGAACTGACTAACCGACTGCCCTGTGACTTCCTGATAGCCAACGACCGCGGGCTCGACCCCTCGCGGATTCTCCTGCCGACTGCCGGTGGCCCCGATTCCGACCTGAACGCGGAGGTTGCCCGAGTGCTCCGGCAGGTCGCGAACGCGGAGGTCGAGTTGCTCCACGTCGTCGCCGACGAGGCCGACGAACGCGCCGGGGAGGCGTTCCTCCGGAACTGGGCCGAAAAGCGCGGCCTCGAGGACGCAGCGATCACCGTCGACTCCGGCGACATCGAGCAGGCCATCGCCCGGGCGGCCTCCGACAGCACGATGCTCATGATGGGTGCAACCGAGAAAGGCCTACTCTCCCGACTGGTCCAGGACTCGCTCCACTTGGAGGTCATCAACGACGTGGACTGCTCGGTGCTGTTGGCCGAACGGCCCTCCGCGCGGTCGATCCGCGAACGACTGTTCGGCTCCTCAATCCGGGAGCGCCGCCCTGCCCGGGCGTTCCGGGACCGTGTCGAGGAGGCCGTCGGCTCCGAGTCTCCCGAGGCCGCCGAACCCGCCCAGAACGAGGCCGAGCAGGATCAGGAAGCTGGGATGTGACGCCCCGATTGCTTCCGACCGATACCTCAGAAGGGCGACGCCCACACGCTTGACTGCGTTCGATCCATTGACCATCGACGGCTTCTTCTCGGCGCGCGCTTCAGTCGAGGCGGTCAAGCGAGCCGTAGAGTTCCTCGTTCTGAATGTGGGTGCAGAACTGTGCGCAGAGCCGACAGCAGTCGGCGGCGTCCGTGAACGCCCGGACGCTGGCGTCCCAGCGTGCGTGGACTGACCCGAGCATCGCACTCCGCACCGATGGTTCGGTCGCGACCATCATCCGTCGGGTGCGTTCTGGTGGCGTGGCCTCGGCCGCTGGCCCCTGCATGCCGTCGCCCGACAGCAGGTCCTCGAGGACACTCCCGATCTCGATACCGACGCCGAGATTGTCGCCCACCTGTGGCGCGATGAAAATGGTCACGTTGCTCGCCCGCGCGAAGGCGATACTCTGCGTCGCGGCGTCCATCTCGTCGAGTGGGACCCCAACGTCGATTGCGAGGAAGGCGTTGAAGCCGCGGTCGCCGAGACAGTCACGCGTCTCCTGGAGGAGCCGCAAGACCTCGTCCTCGGCGTACTCACCGCTGGCCTCGTTCCACGTCACGAACGATGGAACGTCGGTCTCGACGTCGGCGTCCGCTGGTAGCAGCGCGTCGACGTCGAACGTCCGGTACGGGCCCATCAATAGACGAGAAACTGCTCGCGCCGGACTGGGGGAAGGGCATCCGAGTCACCGACCGCCCGAGGGAGAGTGTCGATAATCCGATTCCGCATTCGCGTCGCCGATTCGGAACGATTACTTATAAATACGGGTGTTTTCAGGAATCCTCTACTAGAGAACGACCAAGTACGTGGCGCTACACCACTCGAACCGAGGCATCCCAATGGCTGAAACCGACCGCCGCCCGACCGACGAAGTCCGCCAGCCGGAGCCCCCGCTTCCCGAGGAGAGTGGGCTGACGCTCGAGGAGCACCTCGCAATGCAGCGGGCGATCGGGCACCCGACGCGGTTTCGCATCCTGCGGACGCTCGTTGCCAACGACGAACTGAGTGCCGCCGAACTCAAGTCTGCGGTCGACGTCGAATCCCATAACTTCCACTACCACCTCGACGAACTGGTCGACGTTGGGCTCGTCGACAAGCGCCAGCGACGGACCGCCGACAGCCGGGGGTTCTATACGTACTACCGGCCGACCGCGATGGGACGAGGCATCCTCGAGCACGGCGTCGAAGAGCTGATGCGCCGGGAACGCGGGTTCAACGACGCGTATTCGTAACCAGATCTCGCACGCCTGAGCATGCCATTGAGCGCCTTAGGTGAGACTGGACTCGTCGAGCGTGGCCTCCATCTGCTCGGCCCACGCAAGCAACCGCTCGTCTTCGCCGAACGCGCCGGCGCACTGCAGGCCGACCGGGAGGTCGTCGACTGAGCCGCCCGGAAGCGAGACGGCAGGTACCCCCGCGTGGGTCCACGGTAGGTTCATCACCGGATCGCCGGTGTCGTCGATCCCTTCGGGCGCGGGACCCGGGGCCGACGGACTGAGCCACACGTCGATGCCTTCTTCGACCATCGTATCGGCCAGCTTCGTGCGGAGGTCGCGCCGACTTGCGCGCCCGTCGGCCAGCTCGTCGACCGAAACCTCCCACCCGTCGCGAAGCAGGTCGACGGTGCCCTCGGCGTACTGGGCCCCGTACTCGTCGTACCACTCGGCGTGCGCGAGCGCGGCTTCCGCCGCGACGAGCCGGGTGTGACGCTCGTTGAGCGCCTCGATGTCCTCGAACAGTTGGACTCGACGCACCTCGTACCCGGCGCTGGCGAGCGCGTCGACCTGCGCCTCGAACTGTTCACGTCCAGCCTCGGACGCCTGCGAGAGGTACCGACCCGCCGGTACACCGAGCACGGGGGACCCGTCCCTGCCTGCCTCGTCGGTCTCCCAGCCCTCGCAGAGTACCGACGCGGCCAGCCGCATATCCTCGACGCTCCTGGTGAACGCGCCGACGTGGTCGACCGATTCGGCGAGCGGGAGGACTCCATCGATGGGGATGCGCCCGTAGCTCGGTTTGAAGCCGACGATCCCACAGAACCCCGCGGGCCGTATGACTGAGCCGATGGTCTGGCTCCCGAGCGCGAGCGGCGTCTCGCCCGCCGCGACCGCAGCTGCCGACCCGCTACTGGAGCCGCCGGGCGTGTGGTCAGGGTCGTGAGGATTTCGCGTCGGTCCCGGTTCGAAGTACGCGAATTCGGTGGTGACCGTTTTACCGAGCACCAGCGCGCCGGCCTCTCGGAGCGCGGAGACCGCACTGGCTTCTGCGCCGGTGAGCTCCGCAATCGGCAAGTCGGAACCCGCTCGCGTCGGGAGTCCGCCGACGTGGAAGATGTCCTTGACGCCGACCGGAACGCCGTACAGCGGCGGGCGGTCGCGCGGCTCTGGATAGCGGTCGCGGAGCGCCGCCGCGTCCGCGGTAAGCCGGTCGTGTCGGTCGGACTCGGCCACGAACGCGCGTACGGTCGGCTCGACCGCTTCGGTGCGGTCGTACAGTTCCTCGGCATAGGCGACAACGTCACGCCGGCCTGATCGTAGTCCCGCTGCGGCCTCGGCGAGACCCGCAGCGTCAGTATCCGCGGGTATCTCGCTCGGTGCACCATGCTCGTCAGGCATCGATAGGCCCGACCACGTGTACGGACGTGATTAACATTGTGCTGCCGGCCTTCAACCAGGGTTGAGTCAACCACTTTGACATCCTCATCGCCCTAAAGGGCGAATAACCTCCGGAATACTTGGGCGGGTCAAGCGTGTCGTAGAATCCATCTCATAGCTTGAGCTTCTCACGTCCCGGACCGTCTCCTCGCCCACCAGAGTGAGGGGATTCACGAGCGGGTCGGTAGATTTGCGGCGTCTCAGTCGACGACGATAGTCTCCGCGATTGTAGTACTAGACGTGTTGAGATCCGGTCACGGGTCGTGACACGGAGTTGCGCTGGGCAAACAGACGATTCTGCGTGCTACTGTGTATCGTGTGCTTCCCGCACCGTCCCTTCCAATGGTGCATCGCTGACATCTAACGGAGAGCTCTCCAACCACCCTAATTGCGAGACGAACACCTTGACAGCGGGGAGCGCTTCTTGCAGCTGGTTACTATCTCGTGGCTATTCGCGAGCGAGCTTCTCGTACGTCTCACGGTTTTCCTCTCGCTCACGACGCGCGAGTTCAAGCTGCGCCTCCACGCGGACATCCTTGTCGTCACTACGTGCGAGTTCCCGAAGGCGCTTCTTGTCGTCCGTTTCGAGGCTGGACATGAGCTTACTCTCCCATAGGTGGGCCATCTGTATTTACTCTTTGTTCGTGTGCGCTTCGAGGTACGATACAACCTCATCGATATCGACGCCTTCTGCATCTCTCCCGAATGCCTTGAGGGCTGTACGTTTCTTGCCATCGGCGAACGGATGTCGTGCTACGAGTAAGCGCATGAGATGGACCGCTTTCTCGTGAATTGTTTCCGGTGCTTGCCCGAAGTATCCCTCGGAGACATATGTGACAGCCGCTTCTATCGCACCCGGTGAATGGACCCCGGAGTCTGTTACATCACTTTCGGACACAATTTCAGCGTGGAGCCCATGAATCACGTCCGCCTCCGGGTAGACGATCTCGTCGGCCATTCAATCGGTTATATTCTCGCGTTTAAGAAGAACTCCGCGATTCGTTGTTTGGACTCCTGATGAGTGGTAGAGTGAGACAGTAGTTTTACGAGTGAACAGACCCACTTCTTTTCTGAAAACAATCGTTTCAGAGGTTGGGTTATAGAGGGGAATTTTTCTGCCAATTTGATTTTATGAGTTATACATAAATGAAAGAATTAGTTGAGAGTGAAGCGGGCGATCTCCCGGATCACACGCACTGTGATGGGCGAGGGAGTCAAGGATCCTCTGCGCTGCCGCTGGCGTCTTTATCTCCTTTAGGCGAGATCATCTCGACGTTTAGGGCCGGCGTGAATCGCCACGCGGGTCGAACCTGTCCAGACCGGCAGACTGAGGCGTTCTCCGAACGTTTTTTGCCCATTCGACGTGGCATGTCCGCGCCCATACCGCGACAATCGGGCAAATTCGGGTCCCCGGCTGAAGCTCGATGGTACCCTAGCGGGATACGTCAGATACCGACGCTAAACACCCAAGGACCTCCGAATCTCAGCAATCGAAGTGAACCCACGGTCGTCTGGAACCCAAACGGCCGACCAACTGCGGCTCAGAGACAGGAGTAACGGGGCGTGGCACTCCTAGCACCTCGTCAGTGTGCGACCCTGCAAACACCCACCTCAGCAAGACCGGTCTTGTGGGATGCTCTGTCGTTTATGACGGAGAGGATATCACGCGCGGAGTGACCGAGAATGGTTTCAATGTCCTGCAGACAATCCTCGTGTGACCGTTTCGCGTACTTCAGTAAACGCGGGAAACCATACACCTTTCTCGGAGGCTAAGTGGTGACGTTGGGGATAGCGGTGGGAACTGTCTACCGACAGTGTCAATCCATTTATGTTCTTTGCTGACGTTGTTTGCTAGCAGTTGCCCCGGCAGGTGGTGAGATTCATGGGAACAAAGACACACGTAGAAAGGAGGTCAGTACATTGGAGGGAACCACTAACGAGGACGATTCAACGGTTGACCGGTGTAACAGGGATCCTCCGCAATGCAGTACTGCTCCTTCTGCACGCCCTCACCATGCTGTTTTCATCGAAACGACACCAGCGATTGATTGTCTTTTCAGTCGTGTATATTGGGCTATTGTTAGTAGGTGTGTCGTACCTCTTAACGACACACATCTCTGTAGTGGTCATCCCCCTCACCGGGCGAATTGAGACGATGGATTATTTCCATGCGTTGGTAGCTATCCTTTCCGCACCTGTATTCGGGATAGCCGTCGAGATCTCTCGAGAGTATTTAAGTGATGGACACGCGCACCTACCACGAACCAGCTGGGTCCACCGGACCGCCGTCGGCGTTGAGATCATTGCGATACTGCTCTCACTGTACTTCGTGACGGATCTTCTTATCGAGGCGCTGCTCGGCCCGGTCGTCGTCCTCACGAGAAACATTTGGATAGGCATCGCCGGACCAACCATTGGAGAACGACTTGCCCTCCACGAATTTGTAGCGTCGATGGCGGGGTTCTACCTGTGGGGTGCAATATTTTTCTACTACATCCGTCGCGAACGGCTCAGTGATTTGCTCCCGCTGACGAAATACTCGGGTGTATTCTTCAGCCGAGACTACGCCGTCCTCGGACTAGCTATCACGCTCTCTGGGTTCGGCTCAGTGTTTACCCGCTTCTGGTTCGTAAATCTCGTCATAGCTCCTATCTACTCAGCAGTTGAAGCCATAAACCCGACTATGGGGTTGGTATTCGGAGTCCTCTCGCTAACGCTTGCAGATACGCTCGTCTATTTCTGTGTTTTCTTCATCCCCCTTTGTTTGGTCGGGATGACCGCCCGATCGGTCGAAAAATTCACTACTCAATGGCCGTGTCTATGCGATACGACGGTTCAAACGGACCTCTCCGACTTTGCGTCGGAGAACCCTCCCTCGTCACGGAGTGGGTAGAGAACCCTTTCGGGAGGTCGAGTCCGTAAGACCGCTTTGTGGACTGTCTGCCCCTTACGTCAATTTATTTATTATTTCGTAGTGCGTTATCTACTAGCGGTTGTCATTACAGCCGATGAGATTCATGGCAATACAGGCCCGCACACCGCCGAGACCGGTATATCGAAAAAAGTCTATACAAAAATCGATTCGGAATCTAAAGGGAGTGACTGGCGTTATCCGTGATGCGATAGTGCTCTTTCTGCACGGTTACGCGATGCTCGTTCGAGCGAAACACGCGTCAACACACCATCAGCAATTACTTTTCCTCTCATTCGGGTACGTAATGCTGATAAATATGGGTATAGTGATGGTACTCTGGAGGTATGGTTCGGTAGTGGACCTTCCGCTTCGCGGGCAGGTTGATATCTGGGACGTTTATTTGCCGCTAGTTGCCATCGCATCCGCTCCCGCAATCGGGGTGGCCGTCGAAATCGCCCGTAACTACTTGAATGGCGGCCGTGCCACGATACTGGAGGGTACTTGGCCCCATCGGACTATCGTTGGCTTCGAGGTCGTGGTAATACTGCTCGCACTATACTTCACGACAGACTATCTGACCGGAACGCTGCTCGGCCCAGTCGTTGACCTTACCGGAGACGTTTGGAGTGGCGTCGTCGGACAGACGGCTGCGGAACGAGTACCAGTTAGTAACTACGTTGCTTCCATCGCTGGGTTCTACCTGTGGGGCGCGATATTTTTCTACTATATCCGCCGTGAACGGCTGAGCGACTTATTACCGCTGACGAAATATTCAGGCGTATTCTTCAGCCGCGACTACGCCGTTCTCGGATTAGCCATTACGCTCTCCGTGACTGCAGGGCGAATAGGCCGACCGTTGTTCGTAAACTTCGTCGTGGCCCCCACCTACCCGATAGTGGCAAGCGTGAGCCCGGCGATTGGATTCTGGTACATCATCATCTCAGTATCGGTGTCGTACGCAATTCTTTACATTGCAGCCTTCGTCATTCCTCTCTATCTGGTTGGAACGACTAGCCAAACGGTCGGGAAATTCTCGACAGAATGTCGGCCGTTGTGTGATACAACCAGACAGGCGGAAATCACAGAGTTCGCCCCAGGACCCGCCCGACTCGTCGACGAATAGTCCGAAGTCCCATACCGGGCTATTCAGTGTGGTCAACCGCCGCGGAAACGCTCGTCGCTGTCGAGTTAGACAAACATGGCGTATACGAACCCGGAGAGCCAAGCGTGAGTGACGCACGCGCGTGGATTGACCTATGGAGACGATCTTGTATGGGTTCATCCGCGGTATCTCGACTAACGCAGCAGACCCTACGAGAAGCCACTCTCTGGCCGTGCTGAACCTCAAGCGGTCTCCAAGTTGGGTGGGTGCGTCACGACGCGAAAGGTGTTCACTACCGACCGAGTATACGCTGTTAGTTTACAATCCGCATGCCTGGGAACGCGTTGACACGTAGAGGCAAATTTTTCTCCGCGTCGCACCAACCGATGAGGCATGACTGACGATTCGGAGCAGCCAGAAAACGGGGTGGACCTGCAACGAAGCGTCGATGACTACATCCGGAGCGCTCACCCGCCTCCTGCAGAGATCCTCGAACTGGATTTCGTCTATGAGGCGCTCGCCCATCCGAGACGGCGGTACATCATCTATTCACTCCTCTCGAGCTCGCGCTGGACGCTCAGGAAGTTGGCGACGAAGCTCGTCGCTTGGGAGCAAGACATTCTCGAGGAGGACGTTACTGACACCGCTCGCGACGAGATGTACGTTTCGCTGTATCACACTCACGTCCCGAAGCTGGTCAAATTGGATATCATCGACGTCGAGGACGGCGAGACTGAAGAGATACTCGTCGCAGACGAGAACGCCGTGCAGGTGCTCGCCGTCCTCGAGGGGGCAGGGGCGAGTCTCGACGCTGCTCAGGAATCACACGCACGGAGAGACTACGACCAGGGGTAACCACAAGAAACCTTAAGCTAGGAGTGACACCGATGGACGAGAAATCAGCCAATTCAAGTCCCTCGTATGAGCCTGACCATCCCAGAACCGAACCCGCATCCGCCGAAAGGCGAGTGGATGCTCCGACGCCCGGGGAAGTCTCTGATAGAGGTTGGACCTTCGTGACACAGGCCCATTACGATCCTGGCGGGCCTCGCGACTTGACCACCGTGATTATCAGTGCGATCGCCGAGGCCGAGGACGTCTCATTGACCGACATTAAGCACCCACGATTGTACGAACTAGTGGACGTCACAACCATCGAACGCACGCTCTTCGGCCAATCTGAGACGACCGAAACCAACAGGGAAGCGACCGTCGAATTCCAGTACAAGCAATACAAGGTGCGCATTGAAGCCGACGGTTGGGTAACTGTCTTCGATCGCTCCACGGAAGGAGCGGCTGAGAGAGACGCCTAGTGGCTGTCCGTCCAAGGAGACTGGAAACATGCCAGACGAACGTGAGACCGATTCATCAACTGACTCGCTGACACGGCTGGAGAGCCTCGTCAGTCAGTATCACTATGACCTGGATGAGACGTACGATTTGACGGCTGCCATCCTCAAAGCCGTCGCCAAAGCAGAAGAGGTCGACCTACTGTCCATCACGGGACCGCCGTTCTTGTACGACTCGATTGACGCGGTGGCTCTCGAAGAGTCCTTGTTTACCGATCCGACGAGTGCTGACCCTCAGGCGGTCCAGTTTTCATTTTACGGCTATGAGATCACTGTTGAGAGTAATGGCTGGATTCAGGTGTATGAACGGCCGCCCGGGTGACTCTCGCTTATTCATCTGAGTGACTGTGAATCAGTATTAGGATCATCCAAGATATGTGCCGTGTTCTGGGATACGTTTCAACTCCTATACGACCTCCGTGGTAGCACGTCTCGGGAGAAGGGGGTATCGCACATCAAAAATTTGGCTTGATTCAAGGGGTACACAACCTAGTGCCGAAACCCTGCAACGGATCCCACTCAGAAGGCAAGCCAAACGCCGGTAGAAGCCGCTCATGGGTTAGTTGAATAACTGTATTAGCAAACCGGCCCCCGCACATCTTCACAACGGCCTCTCAGAATACCGTCCGAGAGTAGTCAACAAGAGAGCGTTGGCCATCACGATTTTTACTGATGGTCACCCACCGAGTTAGTGGGAGAGACCAGCGTACTCGCCACCGATTCAACCAGGTCTCTTCCGCTGGGGTCAGCACCCCTCAGATGGATAGGTTGTGTCGCCAGCACGCCAGTTCCCTCTCCGGGGTCTCGTCTTTGGTCCGACTCCGTTTGAGAACGCCTTCGACTGACGGAGGCCCTGAAGTAGGTTCAGAGATCGTCGAGCAGAATCTCACAGCGGCACCTATTGATCGAGAAAAAATCGGATTGAAGCTGCCGTCGACGCACAAGGCGATTCGGATGACATTCGAGGCGAACCCCACGACTCAAGTCGTGGGAGGAAGCCGACAGGGTACTCAACAGCCAATACACGGTTGTTTAGCCGAGTTTCGACAGGTTTAGGTATCATGTGAACGTCTGCCATGACAGTCAGGTGACGCACAAGTCGTTGCCTGTACGGGTCGAGAGTAGGCCGGCCCCGAACTCGGGGACTGTGACCGCGAACGGGTGCGAGTCCCGTTCCCCGCGTGGGGATAGAGCGCGAGAACACCGGGAATGAAATCGGCGGGACAACTTCCGACGCGGGTTCGGTAAGCGAGGTCGCAGCACACACTCCGACCCGCTGCCCAACTCGGATGCAGGAAGCCGGGCCTTCGACGGCGGATGAAGCGTGGGCCGAAACCCATCGGGGGAAAGCCCACGACTAAAGTCGTGGGTAGCTTACGAGAGAGAAGAAGACGAGGAACTCTTCTTCGTAAACTCCAGTATTCCGGAGTTAAAGGCGCTGCTTCACAAATCTCGTCTGAGGGCACAGAACATCCGGGAGCGACGGCAATGATCAGTGACCTGTTAAAACCAGATCAGGTGTTGAAGGTGCTCTCTGCTTCCGGAAGTGGCTTAATGCGGAATACATAGTCCGCATAAGCACCGTCAAGATTCACAGGATGCTCCTCGACGGTATGCTCCTGACAGAGGAGGGCCTCTGCCTCGACGGCACCGTGTCCTGTTTCCTCTTGATACCGTTCAAGGACGACAAAGGTTGCAGGCTCTTCGCAGCCCCGACGGTGACACGTACGAGGAGGGTCCGGGGAGTTTCCCTCTTCGGGTTGGGTTTCGTCTTCTTCATCGTGATCGTCGCGTGGCGGCTCAGCTTCATTGAGACGATCACGCGCCTCCGCTAATTCCCGCTCTCGCTGTCGATTCTCTTTATCGTGAGCTTTCTTGTCTCGGCTTTTTTTCGTGTCGGCCATGTAGGACGGAGG
The DNA here is from genome assembly GCF_002844195.1 of Halegenticoccus soli. Lineage (GTDB taxonomy): Archaea > Halobacteriota > Halobacteria > Halobacteriales > Haloferacaceae > Halegenticoccus > Halegenticoccus soli. The sequence goes on along the minus strand of NZ_PEND01000003.1, from coordinate 199,184 downwards.
AGCCGAAGTGGGATAACCCTGTGGCCGCTAAAGTTGTGGGTTCCCGTGTCGAAGTATGTGTGATACCGTTGTTCGACAGTGAGAGTCTTGTGCACGGCGTCATCGAAGCGTTCTCGCAACTCTCCGCTAATGTTCGATTTGAGATTTTGGAAGGCACTCATCGGTTGAGCTAGTTGTTGCTCGATCAGCCTCAAACTGCTGTCGGTGGTTTGCAAGACGAATTTTAAGCCATGAATGGAAATCCGATTCGTCTGCATCTGTAGAGAGTTCATTGGGCCTTGTTTCGAGTGTCTCAATTTGGTGCATGCGTTTCAATAATGGATGAGCAAGTGCTGAGTCGGCGAGTAGAATCGCCTTCTTGGTTTTTCTCTCAAGTCGCCCGATGAACTTTGTAGGGAGTTGCACCCTTTGTGAAGGCGGTTTTCACTTTGGCAAGTCAGAGCGGGATCTCAAAGAGAATCTCATCATCGTCGAACTCGCGGAGTCCCTGTCAGCGTAAGCGGGTTTCATTCGCATCAAGGAGATCTTGTTCCCGGGTAGCCGTGAGTGAAAGACCGTTTTCGGCGAGTGCGTCTGCGTACCACTCGGCAGTGACATCCTCCCACAACTGAAGTCGTGGGCTTCCCACAAGCCGTTCTTGCTGAGTTGGGTGTTTGCAGGTTTGCACTCCACCACCGCAGTCGGAGTTGGAATCTCCGAGCGCAGTCCCGTGAGGGTATTGGTGGACTGCTGGCAGTGCCACGCTACCGGTACTCCTATCCTCAACGTGTTCTAACCCGTCGTTTCGGTTCCGGCGGGACCGAAAACACGTCGTCGTCAGATTCGGAGTTACTTGCTTTGAGTCGCACTCGGACGCGCCAGAAGGGGTCTACCTTCCGCTCTTTTGGTTGTTGTTGGTTGTGTTCGTCCGATACTACAATAGACGGCGGGAAGTATCGTAAGCGTTTCCACGACAAAGACGGCGATTCATCCCACGACTCAAGCCGTAGGTTTTCTCGCCTGCAATTCTATAACTCCCTGTATTTACTATAGTTCGTAATCGTGAAGGCAGTTATCTTTCGTTAGATAGGCCTACCACGAGCAAGGACATCTCGTCGGTGAGGTGGCGATAGTTCAAAACAACTGCGGTGAGTTCTAGGGATGCTGGACAACAAAAGTAATCAAACGACGCCAGTCTTCAACGCCAACGAGAGGTACTCAGTCGACGTGTCTGCTCTAATTCCTGTGAAACTCCTTTAGGTGGCTTAATAGGCCGTTTGTTGTTCTAACAGAGCCTTCTCCGTGCTCCTGGCTGGAAACGCGAACTGTCGAAATAAGCATGGAATTACTGCTTTCATAGGGCGTACTAAAGAGGATCTAAACGAGAATAGTCATTTATTTCGTAACTGTATTTTTTGATTCGAATCTGATTTTTCCAAAGTTCGCAATCGGGGATATTGTGCAGATACATTTGTAGAGGCCTCCTAAATCCGTTCAGATCGTTGTTCTCCTCAGGTTGTTTTCTTAAATAGAATCTCGTTTGAATCTTAGACTTTGCTGACGGTAGGCACTCGGTTGGTCCCAGGGTTGCGTGTGCAGAATAGCGAGGACGATCCTTGCTGTTCGGGTCGTAATTCTATGACTACCCCATTTCGAGTGAGAGATCGGTTTGATCAGTTTTTGACTGAATTTTAAGATCAATTAGCCGTTCGTGGAATACCTGAAATGGAGTGCACAGGAAACCCTCCATCGTCTGTATTCTATATCGAATCTCGATCGGTGGAGCGGTGGGGGTTTAAAAGGTGTACAAGTAAACGGATGATCTCCGCGTACGCAAGGCCAAAAACGCGTCAGAGGTCGACAGTACTAAACGATAACTCTGCGTGTCAAGAGCTCACCATTAAGTGGCGTTGATTGTGTAACGCTCCGGACGGGCGCGGTCTACAGCCCAGTAAAGAGAAGGAAGACTTAGGAGTCTTTTATGAGTACGTGCGGCCGCATGGTGCTCGATACACACACTCACGCCTGGGGACCGCCGACGCCGGAGCATCCGTGGACGAACGGCCCATTAGTTGAGGAGTACGTCGATAGCTTTTCGGTGAGCACCGTCTACCGGAGCGAGGCACTGCTCAAGGACATGGACGAAGTCGGCGTTGACGAGGCCGTCGTCGTCGGCTATCCGATCGGCGAGTGGACGGACAACTGGTACACTGAACGCGCCGCCGGCCACGACCGCCTCTACGGCGTCGTACTGCTCGACCAGTTCGCCGACGGTGCTGCGGACGAACTCCGCCAATCGATGGCCGTCGACGGTGTGATTGGCTTTCGCCTCGGTGCGATTTGCCCCTATGATCGAATGTGGGAAACGTTTGACCCTGACGTAACGTGGCTTCGCGACGCGATCAACGAAACGGAGTTCTGGGAGGCGGCACGGCAGACGGATGCGTTCGTTCAGATTCTCGCACACCGAGAGCAACTGGATCAAGCAGTCGAACTCGTCGAAACCTATCCTGACCTGACGTACGCGTTCGACCACTTCGCTCACGCCGATCCTACCGTGTCTCCCGAGGAAGGATCGTTCAGTCGATTTGCTGACCTCGCCGAGTACGAAAACGTCACCGTCAAAGTCTCGGAGATCCCACACCTGTCGAACGAGGCGTTTCCCTACGAGGACATGCACGACCACGTCCGGTGGTTACTCGAGACCTTCGGACAGGAACGGGTCATCTGGGGCTCCGATTATCCGAACGTCAGTGACATCGCTACCTACGAGGAGAGTCTTCGGTGGATTGAGTACGTCGATGGCCTCTCGACTGCCGACCGGGAATGGATAACTGAAAAAGCATTCCGACGGCTTGTCGACGTCAGGTAACTCCGTCGGAGCTCGAATTCGGAGCGAACTGGTCGTTCACACGCCGAGCTCTGTAGCCGGTCGAAAAAGACGATGAAAACCGATGCTATGAGCTGAGTTCAGGAGGTCACCGGGTGGGATAATTCACGACGTCAAATCGGTACGATCCCGACTCGACCTCCAGCACGATCGCCTCGTTTTCGTCGAATACGCGTCGTATCCCATCCGGAAGCCTCGCTTTGGCGCCGTCGTTCCAGACTTCACCTTCGAGTTCGGTTACCGTGATGTCGTTCCTCTCGATCGGGATTCGGACCGTGACGACCGAGTTCCACGGCACTTCGACTTCGAGCGTGATTCCGTCGTCCGTACGGTCCCATCGAGAGAACAGCCGCCCGTTCTTCGTCTCAATCTCTCCTTCGGCCCAGTCTAGATCGTCGATAATGAGCGGCGCGATCCGTAGTCCACTCGTGTCATCGGCAGATTCGTCGAATCGGAGCCCTGCAATCGCTTCGAAGAGCCACTCCGAGACGAAGTTGAACGGAGAGTGATTGAACGAGTTCATTCCGTCACCGATCCGGGAATCGCTGTCCCACCGTTCCCACATCGTCGTCGCCCCTTGTCGAACCATGTACACCCAGCCGGGCCGTTCGGGCTGACTCACGACTTGGTAAGCGATTTCCTCGTATCCGTAATTGACGAGCGTGTGGATCAGCGGTCGCGTCCCGAGGAAGCCAGTCTGAAGCTTGTTCCCGTCGGAATGAACTTTCTCCGCCAGACCTGCCGCGACAGCCTCTTCGCGTTCGTCCGGTACCAATCCCACGAAGAGGGGGACAGCGTATGACGCCTGCGTTCCCGGCCCGTACTGTCCCCCGTCAGCGTCGAAAAACGCCTCGTTGAACGCTTCCGCAATCTGTCCGGCGCGAGTAGCGTACAGCTCGGCATCCGCATTGTTGCCCAAGACAGTTGCGATCTTCGCGAACAAGTGCGTCGTGTGGTAGTGGAACGCCGTATTGAACAGATCGAACGGTAGTCCGCGTCGTCCGTCGTTGTTCTCGAATGCGAGCCAGTCGCCGTAATTGCCGTACTCGTCCGGAACGATGCCGTCATCTGACTGGTCGTGCCAGTAGTCGACGTACCGTCGCATTCCCTCGTAATGGCATTCCAGGACGCCCACATCCCCGTAGTGTCGGTACAGGTGCCAAGGAATCGTAACTTGGGTGATTCCCCACGTCGGATCCTCTGGCACTGTTCCGTACCCGTACGGAATCGTATCAGCGATGTATCCGTGTTCGGACTGTGCGTCGGCATGGTCGTCAAGCCACTTCTCGTAGAAGAGCAGTGCATCGAAGTTGTACATCAGTGCGCGCGCCGCGATGTGATTGTCCCCTGTCCAGCCGAATCGTTCGTCCCGCTGGGGACAGTCTGTCAGCACACTGTGTATATTTCCTCGCAGCCCCCACCGAGCGTTTCGCTGGACCTGACTCAAGTCTTCGTTCGAACAATCGAACGATCCGATCGATCTCACGTCGGTGTGGACGACGCGAGCGCGCACGTCTTCCGGAGCTAACTCACCGGGATAGTTCTCCACTTGAGCGTAGCGGAATCCGTGGTAAGTAAATCGAGGGTGGTACGTCTCGCACTCCGATCCGGCAGCGATGTACGTATCAGTCGCATCAGCTGTTCGAAGATCCACTAACGAGAGGCTTCCGTCTTCGAGTAAGGTCTCGGCGTGTCGGATCCGTATCTCGTCGCCTTCGCTCGCACCGTCGATTGTCAGTTCGACCCACCCAACGAGATTCTGACCGAAATCGATAATCGGACCGTCGTTGTGATCGTGTACTTCGACGGGGTTGAGCGTCTCGGTCACCCGAATCGGTGGCGTCCGTTGCGGAACGAGGTCCCCGCCGGGAGAGTCGACTACCGTCGCCCCGTCCCACTCGGCGTCGTCGAACCCTGGCTCTGCCCAGCCTGGCTGCTCAAGTCGTGCGTCGTACGTCTCCCCGTCGTAGATGTCGTTCATCACGATAGGACTTTGTGATGCCCGCCAAGAGCTGTCGGTCGAGACGGATCGCGTCGTCCCGTCCTCGTATTCGATCTCGAGTTGGAGTATCGCCCGCGGAGCGCCGAATCCGGTCCAGTCACGGGCATTCCTGGAGAACCATCCCCTGCCCAACCAGATACCGAGGGCGTTTTCGCCTTCTTCGAGTGCGTCCGCGACGTCATACGTGCTATATAAGGCCCGTTCATCGTACTTCGTCCAGCCGGGATTGAGTACGTCGTCACTGATCTTCTTGCCGTTGACGTACAACTCCCCGTACCCTAGCGTGCACACGTGGGCCATCGCACGCTTGACCTCGCCGCCGAGAGTGACCTCGGATCGCAAGAGCGGCGAGCCGGGAGCGGTTCGTGACTCGTAGTACCCGTTGACGAGACGCTGGCCGCCCCAGCCGTCCTCCTCAGTGCTTGACGAGGCTTCGACCGGTCGGCCCAGCGCGAGGTCGTCGCCGTTCGCGTCGCGAACTGCTAGTGCTGCGAGCGAAAACGTCCGCCAGGCCCGACGCTCCTCACCTACGTACTCAGTCTTCAGCTGGTGAAACGGATCGCTTGGAGGGTCAGACGGGTCAAACTCGTAGAGCTCGGTCGCCGTAATCCGAACGTAGCGCGCCGAGACGTCGGTATCGATAGCGACGGTGTCCGTTCCGGGGTTTTCCTGTGCCGTGTCCGTTCGGTCGACCACCGTCCGCGAGTCTTCGAAAGTTGGATCGTCGGAAACATCGATACGATAGCGGACGGGGAATCCGAACCCACTCGGACCGCCCGCATCGGCGAATTCTCCGGGCGGATCGCCCGCAGCGTACACCGCCGAGACTTCCATTCCGTCTGGGGTTTCGGGGCCGTTGAACGGGTTCGCCGGGTAAAGTTCGACTCGGTCGATCGGCTGTGAACCGCCGAGGTCGACTTGAATCCACTCCTCAGCGTCAGTGTCGGCGGGATGCCATCGGCTCACGTATCCGTTTGAATCTCCGCCGTCAGGGCGGTATCCGATCCATCCTCCCTCCCACGCCCGGTCACCTGCTAACGCCGTTGAAAACGTTGCGACGTCGGCCCATTCCGACGGCCGATCGTTCTCGTCCCAGACGCGAACCGTCCAGTAATAATCCGCATTCGAGTCTAGCTTCGTTCCATCGTAGGTGACGTTCGTCGTCTTAGAACTGTACACCTTACCGGTGTCCCATAGCTCGCCGCGTTCTTCGGCTGCAGCATCCGGGCTCCGGGCGACGAGGATTCGATAGGCGGTTTGTTTCGCCCCTCGATCGGATGAGTTCGCACGCCACGAAAACCGAGGTTCGGTCGGCTCGACATTGATCGGGTTGGTCTCGTATTCGACTCGAAGGTCGTCCACGTCTACGGAGCGCTCCCTCCTGGACATTGGCGGCATAGGGTGCGTGGTTCGTAGTAGCGTGACTTAGATGTTGGGTTGACGGTTCATTCGGCGAGAACCAATCGATCGGATCATTCAGTGAGGACTGCGAAGCGGCGTTCATGTGAACTGGCGGAGCGTCCCGGTATGTACGTTCGGCGTACACGGTACCGTAAATTATAATATGTGGGAATCTACTTTATCCGATGGTCAATGACAGCACCTGGCATACTAGGCGCGGCCGTAGTACAGACTTTAGGAAGCCAAACGCTCGTTGTGACGGAGTGGACCGCGATTAGCGTGTTCCTCCTGGGGTTGATCGTTTTCGGGGCGTATATGCGCCAAAACACCGTCAACTCGGCGAGCACGTTCCTCGCAGATCGATCCCTCCCACCGCTGGTCCAGGCTTTCTCCACGGTGGCGACGAATCTAAACGCAAACGATTTCCTCGGCCTCGCTGGATTCGCGTACGCGTTCGGTATTATCGTCCTGTTAGGCCCGATTACCAACGCGATCGCGATCGTGTTCGCGACGATCGCAATCATTCCCTTCATCAGGCAGATACAGGCCTTTTCACTGGGCGAATGGCTCAACGAACGGTTCGCGAGCCCGGTGGGGGACACGTACGACTTCATCTGGACGTTCGTTTGGATGTTCGTCAACATGGGACTGTACATCTACGCTGGATCGCTCGTCCTGAACACGCTGCTCGGATGGGATCTCTGGTTCTCGATCGGCGTTGTAGTTTTCATCGGGACCGCATACACGATTCTCGGCGGGTTCGGCGCCGTTGCCGGTTCTGATACCATCCAGTTCGTCCTCATGTTCGTCCCGCTGGCGTTACTCCTCCCGATCTCGTTGAAAATGGTCGGCGGAATACCGGGACTCCTCCAGGGGCTCGAACCGTATCAAGCGTCCATGACGCCCACGGAGCACCCTCTCGCGGCCGAGTTTCCGTTCGGCGGTCCAGTCGCCATGTTTCTCCTGTACTTCGGCTTTCTCGCGTCCTCAATTTCTTACTGGAGCGCGGAGTCCCAGATTCTCCAGCGCCCGCTCGCGGCCGAGAGCGCCGAATCCGCTCAGATCGGGTATCTGTATACGGGCATCTGGTACGCGGTTCTCGTTCCGCTGTTCATCCTCATTCCCGGTTTGACAGCGGCCGTGTTGTACCCAAACCTCGAGGTTGCTGATCACGCGATGCCGATGCTCATTCAGGATGTCATGCCGCCCGGCCTCTACGGCGTTGTGATCGTTGGATTGCTCGCCGGCGTTCTTTCTAGCGTCGATTCACAGCTCAACAATTTCCAGACGTTACTGACTGAGCGTATTTATCGGCGGTACGTTGCCTCGGATCGCTCGCCCGATCACTACGTGAGGGTAAGTCGAATGGCGGGTATCGTATTCATGATCGCCTGTATCGCGATGGCGTACGTTTTTTCCCAGCAAGACTCCATGTACTTGGTCGCAGTGTCGATACTCGCAACGATCATGCCCACGTTCGCCGCCGTCGCAATCGTCGGCGGACTGTGGGACGGGGCGACGACGACGGGTGCACTCACCGGCGTCGGAGTGGGCCTCGCCACCAGCGTCTTCATGGGGTTCGAACTCGGCCATGAGGCGGTGTACTCCCGGTCGCTCTACTCCCTCATCTTGGTGGTGGTCATCGTAGGCATCGTGAGCGCGTTCACGACCCGGAAAGACGAAGAAACACCGACTAACTTCTCGGATTCGTCCTCGACTACGGAGACGATGGTCTCCTCCCGCGTCAAGCGAACCGCACTCACAACCATAGCCGTCGGGCTACTGACGCTCGTTGCGGCGATAGTCATCTTCCAGGTGTGAAACCATGCAGGACCAACACGGTACCTCAACGAAGGACGGACAGGCAAGCGACCTATCGACGATTCAAAAGACCGACGACGAGTACGATCTCCCGATCGAACTGTTCGCCGGTACGATCATTCTCACCATGGGAATTCTCGTCCTCGTAACTCCGATCGTCACCGAGATGCCCACGGACTCGCCGTGGAACCCCACCGCGATGAACGTCATCACCGGCGGTATTTACTTGCTCATCGGAGCAGGTTTCCTCCGCCGTGCCGGATTCCCGTAAGCTCAGTCGACTCTGAACGAATAGCGACCGATACCGGCTTTTTCGAGCATATTTCCTGTCCCAAGTCGGCCAAAGCCTACGAGCGCTTTGGCCGGCTCGTAGAGGCGTGGAGCGATGGCCCCGCCTTCATAACGTCTACGGCTTCCATCAAATCACGCGGTCAGCCCAAGAGTTCACGTTCTTCGTTCTAAAGCTCTAATGGGGAGAGCGGTGCCGTTATCCGGTATTGTCGGACGAAGTAGCCGCCTCAGTCAGTCAGTGCTACGGCCGCTCGGACCCTCAGTTCCCGTCAAAACAGGACAGCGGCCGTATCACCAGTTAGGGAGTTCTGGCCGTTGCTAACAATTACAACACGGGGATTACTGCCCTACGTGTGTAACTCCACACTGTCCGGTGTTACCGGATGAAGTCAGGAGTAGGTCATGTTGACTTCGACGACGTTTGCGGCACTCAGAACGCTTTTCGGGATTCGGTCTTCGAAAACCTCCCCATCGAACCGGTTTGTCGGACCGGAAACGCTGATAGCGCCGAGAGGCGTATCTGAGGGGTCACAGATCGGAGCTGCGACACAGCGCATTCCTCGAACCCGCTCCTCATCGTCTATCGCGTATCCACGCTCGCGGACGGTTTCGAGTTGCTCTTTTAATTCGTCTGTGTCCGTGATCGTCTTCTGCGTTACGCCGGGCAGTCCGCGTCGATCGATGATCGCGTCGACGTGCTCTTCCGGGAGCTTCGCAAGGATTGCCTTCCCCAGTGCCGCCGTGTGGAGGTGCACGCGCATGCCGACGTGGGTATCGAGTTGGACAGCCTCTTCGCCCTTGACCTTGTAGAGGAAGACGCCCATTCCGTGTTCTTCGATCAGCAGATTGGCGTGCTCGCCCGTTTTCTCGGCTAACTTCTTGATCTCCGGTGAGGCAACGCGGTACAGTTTCATCCGGCTCCGAGCATATCCCCCGAGTTCCAGAAAGCGCGCACCGACGTAGTAAGTCCCGTCAATGTTAACGAGGTATTCGATGTCGGTCAGCGTCTTGAGGTGGTCGTGAACCGTGCTCTTCGGCATATCGAGCTCGTCGGCAACCTCGGCGACGCCCGCACCGTCAAGCGCACGCAACGTTTCGATGATTCTGAAACTCGTCGCCGCAGCCTTCACCGGAAATTGGGCCTGTTTTGGCATCTGCTACCAAGTGGTGGCACCACCACTTAATCCTTGTCCGGTCATCCCGGATAACTGTCTTCTAGCTTTTATTCCTTTCCTCGAAGCCGAGTTCGTTGAGGACATTTTCTCCGCGATAACAAACACGGTTCCACTGATGAATAATGGCTAATTCTAGGTGGCTGATCGAATAGTTCGACAATGAGTGTAGAAAAACGGTAGTACGAGCGAGACGAACAGAGCGCCAAAAGGGAGCGCAGATAGAAGCTCCCCCGAGTTGCGTCTCCGTAGTTTAGTCAAACTGTGAGATTACTTCGTCTGCGAACAGTTCCATGCCGCCAATGTCTGGGAAGTCGACAAACCAGCATTGAAATTTCGTGATACCGCGCTCTATTCGTCGTTCAATCGCCTCTGCGCACTCCTCGGGCGTTCCTGCGACGAAGTACTCCTTGGCATCCGCCTCGGTTTCGATATCGGCCTGGTCGACGTACTCCTCTTCGAACTGGATGGGAATCATGAGATCGAGCACCCGTTTGAGTTTCTCGGACTCGCGGGTACAGATGACGTGGCCGTCCCACGAGTACTCGATCTCATCGGGATCTCGGCCAACGGTGTCGCAATGGCGCTCAATGACGTCTATTTTGTGTTCAAGCGTTTTCGGTCTACCATTGAAGACGTCAGTGTTCCAGATGTCCGCGTGATTGGCGACAAGCTTCAGCGTCACCTGTTCGCCCTGTCCGCCAACGAGAATCGGCGGATGGGGCTCTTGGATAGGGCCGGGGGCGCAATAGGCATCGTCGATTTCGTAGTGGTCGCCATCGAAGGAGGCTCCCTCGCCGGGCTCCGCGGCCCACATCTCTTTCATCAGTCGGATGGCCTCGTCGAGGCGCATCAATCGCTCGAAGCCATCGCGGTACTCATAGCCGTAGGCGTCGTACTCGGGTTCGTGCCAGCCGGCCCCGAGACCGAGCTCGAGGCGGCCCTCAGAGATCACGTCGAGCGTCGCAGCCATCTTGGCGACCAGTGCCGGGTTGCGGTAGTCGTTGCACAGTACTAGCGAGCCGATGTTGATCTCCTCTGTGAAGCCAGCCATCGCCGAGAGCAGCGTCCAGCACTCGTACTCGGCACTGTCACGTCCGAGCAGCAGGTGATCCGGCGCCCACGCGGCATCGAAGCCGAGGTCCTCAGCCTTCAGGATGCCCTTCTTCGTCGTCTCCCAGTCGAGTGCCTCGTAGCAGGGCGTGTCCCGGTGGACCGGTTCGGACCCCTCGTCGGGCGCTCCGGCGAACACCGGCACGTTGTATTCGAACGTAATGTCGGTCATCTGTGTGGCAGGATCACTCGACCTCGTGGTGTTCTAACGCTTCACGGTTGACCTCCGAACTGAGACCAACCCCGTCGGGTAGCGGGATGACGCCGTCTTCGGCCTGCGGCGGATTGGCGTAGATGGCGTCAGCGTAGGTCGATTTCTTCTCGCTCTCGCGTTCGGCGTACCATTCGGGAATGGGGAAATACTCGGCCATCGGTGAGTTGGTCGACGCGGCGATGAAGTGGAGATGAGGGTTCGTCCCGGAGTGGGGGACCACCGGCACGTCGTGAGCGCTCGCCATGGCGTCAATCCGCAGTAATTCGGTCAGCCCGCCACAACGGTGGACGTCGGGTTGGAGGATGTCCACGGCCCCGCGCTCGATAAGTTCCTTATGTCCCCATCGGGTAAACTCGTGTTCACCGCCGGAGATGGGCACGTTCGAAGCCTCGCGGACCTCGGCGTAGCCGTCGATGTCGTCCGGGATGACCGGCTCTTCGATCCACTCCATGTCATAGCGTTCCAGGCGTTTTACCATCTTCTTGGCGTACCGGACGTTCCAACCCATGTAGGCGTCGCCGGCGACCGCGATGTCGTCGCCGACGGCATTGCGGACAGTCCTCACAATCTTCTCGTTCTCTTTCATTCCCACGCGACCAGCCTCGGGCCCGTATCGAAAGCGCAGTTTCATCGCGTCGAAGCCCTTCTCCGCGTAGTCGAGTGCCTCTCGCTCAAGTTTCTCGTGATCGACCGGGTGAAGGTTGCTCGCATAACAGGCGATCTCCTCCTTGACGGGACCGCCGAGAAGTTCGTACACGGGCTTGCCGACTTCCTTGCCGGCGATGTCCCAAAGCGCGAGGTCGACGGCACTGATAGCCTCAACGGCGGCACCCTTTCGGCCGAAGGGGATCGTCGCACGGTACATCGTATCCCACAGGCGTTCACGCTCGCGGGGATCCTCTCTGACGATCAGCTTCGAGAGCGTCTCTTCGACGATGGTTTCGATCGAACCTGTTGCCCAGTTACCGACGCCGATACCGGTGATGCCAGCGTCCGTTTTGACTTCGACAACGACGTCGCCGACCGGCCCCATCCACTTCCGGCGTGCTTGTGGGTTGTCGCCGTCGGCGTTGTTGTACTCGTCGAACTTACTCATGACCGTGACGAGCGGAAATTCGACGAATTCGCCCCAGGACTCGGTACTGACCTTCGTGACGTCTACGTTCGTTATCTCCATGACTGAATGGTCACTCCCATCAACTCGGTACCGAGTGTGTTCACTGCTCACATAAGCGTTTATGACCCGGAGAATTGACGAACCGCTGGAAGGGGGATCGAGAGGGGGCAAACGGAGTCGCGTCGTTGGATTCCACGAAACGAAGGGCGTGTGAGCGGATCACCCCTTTGTTACGTTCTCACCGTCGCCTTTCATCACGTCTTAACGGGAAGTGGCCCCCCACACCGCTGGCGGCGCTAGCGCACCTAAAGATATTTCTACGAGAGTCTCTGATTTACTGGCAGCTCGGCCAGAGCACAACGGCATACCACCATGAAAGCGATAGTTCAGACCGGTCCACGGTCCGTCGAGATTCGTGAGTGCGAGAAACCGCAGCCCGAGGACGACGAGTGCCTCGTCAAAGTCCACTCCGCCGGCCTCTGTGGGAGCGACGCCCACGCGTACAAGTACGAAGGAGGCTACGAGTGGATTCCAGTTCCGCGGATCATGGGACACGAGTATTCCGGTGAGATCGTCGAGATTGGCGACGCCGTCACCGACTTCTCGGTCGGCGACCACGTCGTGGAGGAACCGATCCACGACTGCGGGTTCTGCTTTCAGTGTAAGAACGGCCAGCCCAACGTCTGCCAGAACTTCGAAATTACTGGCATGCACACCGACGGCGCTTACACTGAGTACACGACCGTACATCCTCGTGATCTCCACCACATTCCCGAAGAGGTTCCGCTCAACCAGGCGGCGATCACCGAGCCGCTCAGCATCGCAACCCGAGCGGTGTTCACCCAGTCCTCTGTAACGCCGGGTGATACCGTCCTCGTCGAGGGGCCAGGACCGATCGGCGTGCTGGTCGCCGCGGTCGCCGATTCGATGGGTGCCGACGTCGTTGTTTCGGGTCTCGGCAAGGACAGTGAGTATCGCCTTCCGCTCGTCGAAACACTCGGTGTTGAAACGGTCGATATCGAGGATGCCGATCTCGAGGCGGTCGTCGACGATCGGACTGGCGGTATCGGTTTCGACGCCGTTTTCGACACGACCGGGCACCGAAGCGGCGTCGAGATGGCGGTTAACCACGTCCGAAAAGGGGGCCACATCGTCATCGTCGGTCTTCCGGGGGAGCCGAGCGAGCTGTTCATGACTCCCGTCGTCCGCGGGGAGATCGACCTGAACGCGTCCTATGGTTCGACGTGGCGGAACTTCGAACAGGCGATCCGTCTGCTGGCCACCGGTGCCGTCGACGCAGAGGCGATCATCGATACCTCCTACAGCGTCGTCGATCCGACCGCGGCGTTCGAGGCGTTTCTCGAGTCGGAAACGTGTAAACCTGTCTTCTCGTTCGCGGACCTGTAAGCGGTGCTCCCATCGGGCGATTTCCGCTTGGTTTGACGGGTGAGAACGTCTCGATACGCTTCACAACGAACTACAGCCGCGTGAGCTGATCGGCGTACCAGCCGTGATTCCGCCGTTCGAGCGAAGAAGTCTATGGCTCGTATCGTTTTCCACCCGCGAATCGCCGACTGGCGGCACGCGGAGTACAGGGGAAGGACGAGCCTCTCACGGGTCCAACGCCGGCAGAGAGACCTACAGCGTCTTCGACAGGGACGGTCGCGTCTTTGGTTGTATGGTGTTTGAAGGTCTCAAAGCGATCAGGGGGGTAATGGAGCAGAGCAAGGAATAGGGGCGCTAAGACGAGCGCATGATGCTGCTCCTCGTACTGGCCGACACCGGCTTCTCACGAGACGTGGTTACTGCGAGATCTGGCTGTAACTCGCTACGGTCGACGGCCGGACCGGCGGGTTATTTAATACTCTTTGAAATCTACGTCGCTCTTTCTGAGCGTTCGCCATTACCGGACGCCTCATCTTCTCACGTCTGATGATCAAACATTAATCAGTTATCGACTGAGACCCGATGGATGAGCAGGTTGTCAGCTAGATCACTTTTCGAACTCGTAGTAACAGAGAGTCGAACCCCCAATTCAATTGGCATCTCGGTTCGCGATTATCGTAGATATCGTGGTGGATCACCTCTGAAGCCTGAGCGCTCGTGAGTGAGGCACTCTGGTCGACATTGAAACCGTGCATTCCGAGCGATAACTCGGAGAGAGCAGGATTTGAACGGGTTTTTTAATTCACGCTATTCCGTGTGAACGCCGAAATTCGGGATCAATCCACCACGAGTCCGACGAGTTATCGCCCGTCATGTCTAATATCGATATACTGGAGCACGGAAGCCCGAAGAATGCCTCGCCGCTACACAGTGATTCGATGAGACGATACTAGTACTAAGTTGAACGATTACTGGAATCTGATCGTTTAGCGTAGTGCCAATAGTACGACCCACAGGGGGGGGGGATTGTTAACCAAAGATACTCCTCTCTCCATTACACTACTATATCTGTTCTTCGGAGGCCTGAGAGTAAGAGAAGCGGGGTGAATCCGCAGGGTGGTCAAGACACGGTTTCGGGAATGAAGCCTGGACAACGTTTGCGAGCCTCAGAGATACGCGATGTTCAACTCAAGCTCATTGGCAGTGCCGAGGAGGAGGTCGGGGAGTTCCTTAACGAACACGTTGCCCTTCATACGGTGTGTCGGTCCAGAGACGCTCAGGGCTCCGATGACTTCCTTGTTTTTTCCTCTAACAGGCACGCCGATCGCGTGGAGCCCCTCGATATTCTCCGCTTCGTTGTACGCGTATCCCTGCTCGCGAATCTGCTCGAGTTCAGCGAACAGTTCTTCCTCGTCGGTTATCGAGTTGGGTGTCACGGCGGGCAATCCACGCTCTTCGATGATCTCTCGCACCCTGGATTCAGGCAAGTGCGCTAGAATAGATTTCCCGGCCGCCGTCGAGTGGAGGAACATTCGCTTTCCCGTTTCCGAACCGGTTTCGACCGCATGATTTCCGAACGCTCGATACAGGAACACGCCCCTTCCCCGCTCTTCGATTACGAACTGAGATCGCTCGTCTGTCTTTTCCGCTAGTTCCTCGACCTTTTCTGCGGCCATCCTATATTCTTCTTTCCTCGTACGTGAATACTCTCCCAGGAGGAGGAACCGTGTTCCCACTTGGTACTCATCGCCTTCTTTGATGAGGTACCCCATTTCGTTCAACGTGGCGAGGTACGCGTGGAGGGTGCTCTTTGCAACGTTCATGTCGTCCGCGAGTGCGGAGACGCTCACACCTTCGAGTTCACGGATGCGTTCGGCGATTTCGAACGCTCGCCGGACCGATTTGAGCTGACCACGTCGTGTGTTTTCACCCTGCATATTGGTTGGTATTAGGCCCCACTTTATATATCGTTCGGAAGTTGTTAGTAGCTCTCCAGTTCGAATTCGTTTTCTCAACAGCAATTCTAGCGAAAGAGGATTCCAGACCAGCTACCTGTAGATCGGGAGGAAACCCGCTTTCGCGACTTTGGCCACCTATTCTAGAGGGTGCCGACCGCGTCTACGTCCAATATTCGTGATTACCGAATGGAAATCGAATGACGGTAGAGAATACGGCGCCGTACCCTTACTCCGCGTCACGAGAGCAGAATTCCAAACAGTGGCTTTGAATTCATGTTCTCTACTCCTGACCTCCATGGGGAAGACTGAAGAGGAACACCGAGGTTGATTATTCCGAATGATTATTAGCTGCCTTGACGGAGATGCGATGACAACTGCCGTCTGTGGCCGTGTAAAGCCGAAGGCCGGGAGGTACAGTCTTAGGCGGCGGTAGCCCGTTCGATAATCCCGAACCCACCCCTACACTTCCCGTCGGATCGAAGCCCGAGAACTGGCGCATACTTTGTAGTACGGCCACGTATAGTTGCGCGTCACTCAGCTAACTTGGAGCCTTGTTTGGTACCCTGGGTGGATTATCGAATACGTATCAGCCGAACGTTTATGAATCGATGACGGATAGTGCATTGCATGGAATCGACATCGCCAGAAATGGCTATCAGCGAATTCGTCACCAATATAACGTACGATGACCTCCCGGCGGAGAGCATCAAGACAGTCACGAGAGCGTTCATCGACACGGTTGGCGTAATGATAGCGGGGTCGGTCGAAGGAGCTGGCAGGACAACGGCCAAGTCAGCGGGGGTCGACCCAGCAAACGCTGACGTGGGGGAGTTGCTCGGCGTCAACGTGGCTGCTCCACCTGACTCTGTTGCTCTGCGGACTGGAACAGCTAGCCACGCGCTCGATTTTGACGACCTCTCGTGGGCAATGAACGGACATCCGAGTGTAACCCTGATTCCTGCGCTCCTTGCCCTCGCTGATGAGACCGGCGCAAGTGGCCGTGACCTCATTACGGCATACGCAGCCGGCTTTGAGACGGAATGTGCTGTTGCCGAACCGATTAGCCCCACTCACTATGAGGCAGGATGGCACGCAACGGCCACGTTCGGGACGTTTGGCGCAACTGCGGCGGCGGCTAACCTTCTCGGCTTAGATGCAACAGAGACCGCGCACGCGCTCAATATTGCTGCCTCGATGCCGTCTGGACTCAAGCGAAACTTCGGGTCAATGACCAAGCCGCTGCACGCCGGTCTCTGTTCCCGGTCCGGGGTCACTGCAAGTCTCCTCGCCATAGATGGATTCACCGCCGACACTGCAGCAATAAGCGGTGAACGGGGATTTTGGGATCTCTACAGCCGAGACGGAGGGGGTCAATTTTCTATTGGCGATCGCTGGGCGCTCCAGGAGGAGGGAATACACATCAAGGCGTACCCCTGCTGTTACTTTACCCACACTTCTATCGCGGCAGCCCAGACACTCACCAACGAAGGTATCGATCCCGATGAGATTGAATGTGTAACGGTTACGGCGTCACCGGGGGCAGGCGACGCGCTTCATTACGCCGATCCAGACACTGGTCTTGAGGCGAAGTTCTCGATGGAGTATGCCGTCGCCAGCGCTATTGTCCGAGATAGTGTTGGATTGTCCACGTTCATGGACTCTCCCATCGACGATCCTCAAGTCCAACGGATACGTGACCGAGTTGATTTCATTGTCGATGGAGATCTGGCCTACGATTCCCACAAGGCGACAGTGCGTATTACTACTGCCGGCAAAACCTATGAGCGATACCAAGAGAATCCGCCTGGTACTCACAATAACCCCCTGACGGAAGACGAACTACGTGCTAAATTTGAGGACTGCAGCGGCACAATCCTCAAGGATGCAGAAGTCGATCGGTTGTACGACGTTTTATCATCGCTACCGGCACAAGCAGGCGTCTCGTCGGCAATCTCTAGCGACCACTGACGCGCAGCACTAGGGAGCTTTGAGAGCCACCTTCTTCTCACGGTCATCTATCGGTGGGGGCGGGATTTCTCATCTCGGAAGACATAGCGAATCGAAGGTGAGATGTGGCATTGTGATCACTTCGAGGAGATGGTGAAACGTTTCCT
This sequence comes from Halegenticoccus soli, assembly GCF_002844195.1. Taxonomy (GTDB): domain Archaea; phylum Halobacteriota; class Halobacteria; order Halobacteriales; family Haloferacaceae; genus Halegenticoccus; species Halegenticoccus soli. Next base: position 181,726 of record NZ_PEND01000003.1, on the reverse strand, counting down.
ACGGCTCACCACCCTGACGCACGCATCAGATACTCACCGCGCTTCAGACGGTACGCTTAATTTGGCTGAGGAAGAGCGAATAGAAGTGCGCCTGCTTTCATCGGTGGTCGGCGATGAGGCTGAATTACTCCAGGAAAGGCCGTTCCAGCTTCTTTTCCTTTCCAATATGCTCCCACCCCTTGGAACGGCCCTTCTTTCTCCCGTGCTCGGATCGCTCATCGATCCACTTGGTACGACACCAGCGAACATCGGCCTCGTGATGTCGGCTTTTACCGCACCTGCGATTATCACGATTCCCATCGTTGGAGTGATCGCTGATCGATATGGCCGGCGGCCGGTGATTCTCTTCGGACTGGTGTGGTTCGGTGTCGCCGGATCCGCGATAGCGCTGACAACCAACTTTCAGCTTGTGCTTTTCCTACGGGTGCTCCAAGGGATCGGCTTTGCCGCACTCACGCCGATTATCATCACCAGCATCGGTGATCTTTACGCTGGAACAAAAGAAGCGACAGCCCAGGGACTACGGTTCACGGGTTCCGGCATCTCACAGACGATTTTCCCACTCGGAGCAGGCGTGCTCGTCGGTTTGGCGTGGCGGTATCCATTCCTGTTGTACGCTATTGCCTTCCCGATTGCAGCGGTGGTCTACATTTATTTCGAGGAACCAGTTGATTCGGACGCTGCTAGCGACTCCGGCGTGAAAAACGTGAGACAGCAACTCCGTGCGTTATGGAGTCTCGTCTCACAGCGGCGTGTGTGGGCGATGGTGATCGTACGTGGAACGCCAAACATTGTCTGGCTCGGGTTCCTCACCTACAACTCGATCATCGTCGTCGATCTTATAGGTGGCACGGCCACAGAAGCCGGTTTGCTCGCCGCCCTCGGGAGTCTCAGCTACGCACTCTCGGCTACCCAGGCCGGACGTCTCTCCGCTCGATTCGACAGTCGGCTATTCCCGCTCATCGTAATGAACGTCGCGATGGCAAGCGGTCTTTGTATCGTGTTTATCGCTAGAACGCTCCTCCTAGCCTTCGTCGGGATCGTTTTCTTGGGGATCGGATTCGGTCTCACCCTCTCACTTTACCGAAGCATCATTACGAATTTGGCTTCACCCTCGGCCCGTGGCGGCCTCGTAAGCCTCGCAGAAGGTGTTGGCCGGATCACGTCGACTCTTACGCCAATTGGTATGGGTGCTACCATTGCCATCGCAACACGGTGGATGGAGTTCAGCGCGTCGGTACGGCTCGTAGGGGTCGGAACGGGGCTGGTTGCAGCTACAATCGGTATCGTGTCTTTGGGTATCGTGAACCGCTCACCACCAACTCACCTCAAAGAGTGATATCTATCGCCCGTGTATCGCGCAGTTGCGCAGATGATCGGGATACGTTACTTGTTGCCTTACCGTCGCACGTTGTGGGTCGCCGTCTACTTGGCGAACCGTACATTCTCCGTGAGACCGCCGTACCGATGAGGTGGGGTTGGAGGATGCTCACCACGCCCTCATCATACTGCAGTTTACGGGTTCCGGTGCCGAACGGTATGTCGGGTTCCTCTTACTTTCTCGTGAAAGTGATCTCCAGAATGTGAAGAAAGCGGAGGAAACCTACCGCTCTTCGTTTTTCAGCCCCTAACCGACTGAAAACGCTAATGAGGAACCATGGCGATGACTTCTGTATAAGGTGAGTTCCCAGATTACGCGACAGTGGACGAGAGCGACTCAACAGGCAGTCTGGCGCGTCACACGCTATCTTCAAGCGAGATGATAGTGGAGTCACCGACCCCTACGTTCACGAGGTGATAGATACCCCTCTGGACGAAGCGGCCACCACCGGCATCAGTTCAGTTACCGAGACCGATGGCGACGGCGTACTGACCACCGTGGCGGTGGGAGGCGGCGATCACGAAGCGGCCATCCGCGATGTTCCCAATGACGTCACGGCGATCGAGACCCTCGTTGCGGCCTCAGAACTAACATCGGTCGGAAAGGCTGAGCGTGAGAACGGTATGATAAGTGTCCTTCTGAATGGCGACGGACCAGTTCTCAGCGGCAGGTGACGATGAATCTTAAACTCGCCGACAATCGGGTGCTCCTCTTCGCCGCCAGCAAAGGTCTTGGCCGTGCCGACGCGACGGAACTCGCCCGAGAGGGCGCACGGATAGCGATCGCCGCCTGAAATCCGGCTAACCTCACCGAGGCAAAGGCACACGTCGTTGACAACGCAGGTGTAGATCCCGATTCCGTTCGCACGTACGCCTGCGATCTCGTCGCGCTGGACGACATTAAACGAACCGTTGAGGCCGCCACTGATGAGTTCGATGGTCTCGATGTGCTGGTGACCAACCACGGCGGTCCACCGGTCCAGCCGATCGGTGAGGTGGACGTGGGAACGCTGGATCGAACGTACGAACTCGTCCTCCGCAGCACCGTTATAGCACTTCAACCCGCCCTTCCCGTTCTCGCCGACGGTGGCACCGAGGCGTCAATTGTGAACATCGCCTCCACGACGGCGGCTGAACCGACCGCAGGAGACGTACTGCAGGCAGCGTTCCGGCCGGTCATCTACGCGCTTTCGAAGAGCCTGGCCGAGGAGTACGGGCCGCAAGGTATCCGGGTGAACTGCGTCTGCCCACGGGGGATTGTCACGGACCGCCTTGAAGACAAAATCGAACTCCTCGGCGACCGTGAGTCCATTTCTGTCGGAGAAGCAAGGAAACGCCGCACAGACGAACTGCCGGTGCGGAAACTCGGTGATCCGCCGTCGTTCGGCCGTGCTGTAGCCTTCCTTGCCTCGCCGGCAGCCGACTTCATCACCGGTGAGACGCTCGCGCTGGACGGTGGCTGGCTGGACGAGATGTCGCCCTAACCCCCCACCCGTGCTGAGTCCGGTCACCGTCACATCGGTTCTGAGCCCACCATGCGGAAATCGGTGTGTGCCTCCAATACGTTTAATGCGACCATCGAATACGTGTTGAGTGATGGCAACCTGTATCGACAGCGAACGGCTACTATCTCCGACGCAGCAAGCGGTTCGCAAGGAAGTACAAGTGGTGTGTCGCGAGTTCAATGAGACATACTGGCGTGAGCGAGACGCTGAGGGGGAGTACCCTCATGAGTTCGTGAATGCTCTCGCCAGAGCAGGTTGGCTCGGCATTCTCCTTCCCGAGAAGTACGGCGGGAAGGGATACGGAACCGAGGAGGCTGTAGTGCTGATGTACGAGATCGCAAAGAGCGGTGCAGGATTCAGCGGTGCACAGACGGTTCACGCCGCTATCTACAACTCAACGCCGATCGTGAAATACGGCAGTGACGACCTCAAAGAGGAGCTCCTTCCGCAGGTTACGAGTGGTGACGCGTGGATCCAGTGTTTTAGCCTCACCGAACCGAAAGCGGGATCCGAGTCGACCGCGATCACCACCTATGCCGAACGGGACGGCAATGAGTACGTAGTAAACGGTGAGAAACTTTGGACCTCTCGGATTGACGTCAGCGATTATCTCGTCCTGGCCGCGCGCACTACACCGCTGAACGAGGTCGAAAAGAAGACCGATGGTATCTCACTGTTCCTCGTCGATATCGAGCGCGGGATCGACGCGGGAAGCATCAAGTTGGAGGAGATAGAAAAGACCGTCAGCGGCGTGGTTAGCTCCTTCCGTGTCACCTACGATGACCTCCGAATTCCTGCTGACCAGCTAATCGGGGTGGAGGACGCAGGATTCTATCAGGTGCTGGACGGCCTCAACGAGGAGCGGTTGGTCATCGCTGCCGAAACGGTCGGTCTGGGCGAACTCGCCATCGAAAAAGGCGTCGCCTACGCGACCGACCGCGAAGTGTTCGACCGTCCTATCGGGAAGAACCAGGCGATTCAGCATCCGCTGGCCGCAGCGTTCGCCCGCGTCCAAGCCGCGAAGCAGTTCACGTTCAACGCGGCGATGCAAACGGACGACGCAGATCGGAAGGCCATCGGCGCGCGAGCGAACATGGCGAAGTATCTCACCGCCGAGGCCGCCTTCGAGGCCGCGGACGCCGCCGTGCAGGCCCACGGCGGACGCGGTGTCGCCCGCGAGTACGACGTTGAGCGGTACTTTCGTGAGGCGCGGCTCACCCGCCTGGTCCCCATTACGCAGGAGCTAGCGTTGAACTACCTGGGGGAGAACGTGCTCGGGCTCCCCCGGTCGTACTGACGAGCAACCACATGAGACACGCAGAACGATGAGCGATAACGACACTACGACGAACGATACGGCGGAGACTCGACTCGTTGAAGGATGGCACGGGCGTTACTACGAGGATTTCGACGTCGGTGACGTGTACAAACACCCATTCGGGCGTACAGTCACCGAGACAGACAACGTCTGGATGACGAACGTAACCATGAACCTCAATCCAATGCATTTCAATGAGGCGTATGCGTCCGAGACGGAGTTCGGTGAACGCCTCGTCGACGGAACGTTCGTCATCGCGCTCGCGGTAGGTATGAGCGTCATCGATGTCTCCGTCAACGCCACCGCGAACCTCGGTTACGATGACATCCGCCACCACGCCCCCGTCTTCCACGGCGACACCATCTTTGCCGAGAGCGAGGTACTCTCCAAACGGGAAAGCAGCTCCCGGGATCACGTAGGCATCGTCGAGACGGAGCTCCGGGCGTACAACCAGAACGCTGAGAAGGTCCTCTCGCTCAAGCGGACGCCAATGGTGTTGAAACGCGAGCACGCCCAACCCAGCGCCGCGCAGCCGCCAGGGTGGCCCGAGGGTATTGGCACCCAGCCAGCCGGCGACAAGGGAACGGATGACTAACCCCGACGATCGGATCGCGGACGGCCTCCCCGTGACCGACGAGTCAACGGCCGCCGACATTGTCGATCCCGAGGACGTTGTCCTGGTCAGCGGGTTCGGCGGTGTCGGTTACCCTAAACGAGTTCCGATAGCGTTGGCCGACGCCGACCGTGACCTGTCATTGACGGTTATCTCCGGGGGCGGCGTTGGTGGTGAAATAGATGACGCGCTGATCGAGGCTAACCAAGTGGCTCGCCGGTTCCCGTTCCAAACCCGGAGAATTTCCCGGGCAGCAATCAACGAGGACGAGGTCGCTTTCCACGACCGACACATCTCCCGGTTCGGGGACGAGGTGCGCCTTGGCGACTTCGGCGATCCGAATGTCGCCATCGTCGAAGCCGTCGCCGTCGGCGAAGACTGGTTGATCCCGTCAACCTCGATCGGCCACACACCGTCGTTCGTCGCCGCCGCCGACCGGCTCGTCGTAGAGGTGAACCGCCGACAACCCCGCGCCCTCGAACACGTTCACGACGTCTACCAGCGTGATCTCCCTCCAAACCGCGAGCCGATCCCGATAACGGATCCGGTTGAGCGAATCGGTTCGCCGGAAGTCACGTTCGACGCGGGGAAACTTGCTGCCATCGTCGAAACTGATCGCCCCGATGACCCGTACAATTTTCGGGAGCCAACCGTCGTCGACACCACCATTGCTGATACCCTGCGGTCGTTCTTGGAAGCGGAGCTAGAGCGGAATCCAACGCTCCAGGACCGCGTCCATCTCCAGTTCGGCGTTGGCAGTCTCGGAAACGCACTCATGGGCGCGCTCTCCGAGATCGATTTCGGAGATCGTACGGTGGTGTACTTCGGCGAAGTGTTCCAGGACGGTTTGTTGAATGCCATCGACGAAGGACTGTTGTCGGGGGCGAGTGCGACATCGCTCGCTCTCTCGGTTGAGGGGCAGAAGCGACTGTTCGAGGATGTCGACCGATACGCGGAGCACGTCGTGCTCCGTCCGGCTGACGTGTCTAACAACCCCGCTCTCATCGACCAATTCGGAGTGGTAGGAGTCAACAGCGCCGTTGACGTTGATCTCTATGGGAACGCCAACGCAACTCACATCGGCGGCACACGACTCGTCAACGGCATCGGTGGTGGCGGTGACTTCAATCGCAACTGCCGTCTCGGAATCATCGCGCTCCCGTCGACGGCCGGCGGTGGTGACATCTCGCGAATCGTCCCGGCGGTTCCGCACGTCGACCACACCGAACACGACCACTCCGTCATAGTCACAGAACACGGTGTTGCCGACCTCCGTGGATTGAGTCCGACTGAGCGGATGGACGCGATGATCGACGTTACCCACCCGGACTTCCGTGACGATCTCCGAAGGTACAGGGACCGCGCCCTTGAGGATGGTGGACACGTCCCGTTAAACGCCGATTTTGTGTCCCGATAGAAGGCGACATCAGAACTTCTTTATTTACTGTTGATCTCCCCCGAGTCTAATACACGCTGTCTTGACCGTTACGGAAGACAAAACATTTATGAATAACAATGAGAGTCATCGATTGTGCATGCCTGAAGATAACATATCTCGCCGTGAGGTAACGAAATGGGGAACGACGCTCGGGGCGATAAGTTTGGCTGGCTGTACTGAGACGATCACTGGCAGCAGTGGCGGTAGCGGCGGTGGCGGCGAACAGTATCAGATGGTCATCGCCGGCACCAGTTCCGGATCGTCGACACAACAGGCTGCTCAGGCCCTTGCGCGGGCTGCTAGCCAGCACAGTGATAACCTCTCTATCACCGTCCAAGTCACCGACGGCTGGACGGCAAACCTCTACGAGTACAACGACGACAACTTCCACACGATCGGTGTTGACAACAACTCTCTCTCGAAGGCGATGAATAATGAGGGGCCATTTGCAGAGGACCCGGTTGACTCCCTCCCGATGCAAGGGTTCGTCTTTACAAACCTCGAAATTCACTGGGTCGCAATGGAGGGATCAGGCATCAAGTCAACTGCTGATCTCAAAGAGGGTGGCTACACCATCTACCCGATCCAGCCTGGCTTTGGGACTCGCTTGCTCACTGAAGAAGTGATCAAGAAGGCGGGTCTCTGGGATCAGAACGAGATCCTCAACGTTGACACCAGTGACATCCCCGGTGCCGTTGAGGAGGGACGTGTTGATGCCCTCTGTATCTACGGCGCGAACGGCGTCAACCTCTCTAGCTGGGTGCAGGAGGTTGACGTCCGAAGTAACGGTAGCTTGTACCTCATGCAGATCGACGACAACTTCCGCCAGGCTATTGAGACCGTACCCGGTGCAATCCTGAAGGAGTTTGATAACTATCCCTATAAGTGGGAGCAAGACGTCACCCGCGTCACGGATACCACCGCCGCATGGGTCCTCGCCGGTCAGTGGGCATTTGGCCCCGAGGTCCCCGTCGATGCGGCCAAGGAGGTTGCCCGCCTCTCTGCCGAACATCACGAGTCTATCCGCGAGGCCGACCCGACCGCGCTTGACCACTCGGGCGTCAAGTCGATGACTACCGCGATCCTCCCCGAACTCGAGATCCACCCGGGCGTTGCCAAGTACTGGAAGGAAAATGATGTTTGGAACGATGAGTGGCAAGAAGGTGCGACGGATGAGTGACTCTCTACTCGGAGCGAACGTTCCGCGTATCTGGACATGGCTCGGACGCCACCGTGATCGCGACCACATATCATGCAAGAACACACAACAAACGTTAGATTACTGATGGTTGGGCGAGGTGAATGGCCGTGAGCGAACCGCTATCAGACGACTTTGAACCCGAGACTGGGCAGGGATTCGACACTGAAAGTCCGGGCGATGCTGAGGCTGAGTCAATGCGCAACGTCCTCATCGGGCTTTCAGTCGTCTTCTGGATGATTGTCATCTGGTACGCCTGGGACCAGACTATTCCACGGGCCCAGTACGGCGTCATCTTCTTCGGTGCCGTCCTCGAGTTGTTCATACTCTCTGAGCTGATGGATCTCGCGGGCGGTGGGCGAGACGAGCTCTTTGTCGACCTCAAGCGGGTCTACGGCCAGGCAAACCGGATTGAGTCGGCGCTGCTCACACTCTCGGCGATCGACGTGGCGATCACCTGCGCGTACATCGCAATAAATTTCCAGACGCTGTACGTCACCAGACAGGGGCGCGCATTCCAGCACGAGATCTACATGGCGGCGATCTTTACACTCGTCGTCATCTACCTAACGTGGCGGTCGTTCGGCACGACGTTCTTATCGATTATTCTACTGGGGATCGCCTACGGTCGGTGGGGCATGTTCGCCCCCGGTCCACTTGCGCATGGCGGCATTGGCTGGGATCGACTCATGCGCATTTTCGTCCTCAGCGTCGACGGGTTCTTCGGGTTTCTAACCCAACTCGTCGCGGCGTGGATTGCTCTGTTCCTGCTCTATGCGGGCTTTTTGAAGGCCTACGGTGCGTTTGATCTGATCATGCGCCTGGCGTTCCGCTCGGCCCGGTACATCGACTCTGGAATCGCACAGACCGCGGTGCTGTCGTCCGCTGTCATCGGGTCAGTCAACGGGAGCCAAACCGCCAACGCCGGCATGACCGGATCGTTCACCATCCCACTGATGAAGCGTAACGGGATTAAACCCGAGACCGCGGGTGCGATTGAGGCCGTCGCCTCTACCTCGGGGCAAGTGCTTCCGCCGGTCATGGGTGCCGCCGCGTTCATCATGGCGTCGCTAATCACTGGGATCACCTACGCAGACGTCATCGTCGCTGGCCTGATTCCGGCGGCGGTGCTAGTGGTGACGATTTTCATCGCGGTCCATTACGTCTCCGTGCCGCAACTCGACAACACAGACCCCGAAGACCTTATCCAAGATCCAATGCCGCGTATGGCGTTCCTAATTGAGATTGTGAAATACGGGGTTCCGCTGGCGATCCTGATATACAAGTTGGGGATCGAGCAGGTGACGGTGATGACAGCGGCGCTGTGGACGGCCACGGCGATGCTGCTTACCGGCACACTGACGCCTCTGCTCTTGGCCATGGCGGGGATGAGCGACGAATCCATCTCGGCATCTGCTCGGCGCAGCGTCTGGGAGACGCTCGATGGTGCGCGTGAGGGTGTGGTCGTCCTTGCGCCGGTTGCGATCATTCTCGGTGCGATTAACGGCGTTGTGGACGTCCTCACCGCGACCGGCGTCCCAACGTCTATCTCGCTCACGCTGATGGAACTCTCAGGTGGCGTGCTCTGGGTCGCGGCCGTCCTTGCGATGATCATCTGCATTATCCTCGGACTCGGAATGCCGACAACGGCATCGTACACCATCGTTGCGCTGCTCATCGCACCGACACTCATCAACCAGTTCTTTCTCCCAGAGCTCGCGGGACACTTCTTCGTGTTCTACGCCGCGATCCTCGCTGGGCTCACACCACCGATCGCGACCTGCGTCGCCGTGGCCTGTGGTATAGCGGGTGCCGACTTCTGGAAGAGCTGCTGGGAGGCCGTCAAGCTCTCGGCGCCGTTGTTCGTCCTCCCGTTCGCGTTCGTCTACCATCCCGAGATGGTCTCCGCACAGTTCGATACGCAGGTGTTTCTAACCGGCGCATTCGCGATGGTCGGTGCAATTGCGATGATCCACGGAATCAACTATCCGTTCGCGTTCGGCAAGCCAATTACTCTCCCGGCCCGATTCGCGTTCACTGTGACGGGCATCGTCATGATGCTACATCCCTCACGGCTGGTGCAGGCGCTCGCCCTGATTGTCGCCGTCGCGATGTACGTTGTCCAGACGGCCGTCGGACGACCGAAACCGATCGGCGTTCTCCGCCGTACGGTCGGCTCCACGAGCAGAAAACGGCCACAGACGGGGAAGGTGGAGCGCAAGTAACTCCGTCGGCTACACCGACCTCGCCGTTGTGCTCGTCCAAACAGCTTTACCGATTCCGGGCTGAGACGGACCATGAAGATCGCGATTGTCCTCTTCGAGGGATTCGACGAATTGGACGCGATTGCTCCCTACGAGGTGTTCGAGAACGCACACGAAGAGGGGGCAGACGTGACAGCGACGCTCTGTACGATCGATGACCTCGCTGAGGTAACCGCGAGCCACGGCCTCCAGGTCAGAACCGACCACCAACTCGTCGACCTCTCGCCGGATCTCGTCCTCGTTCCAGGCGGTCAATGGGGAGCACGCGGTGAGACTGGCGCCTGGGCCGAAGCAGAACGCGGCACCTTTCCGGAGACAATCGCTCGCCTCTTCGACGAGGGCGTCTCCGTCGCGGGCGTCTGTACTGGTGGGATGCTCCTCGCACGAGCGGGGATCACCGACGGACGCCCTGCGATAACCCACGCCAGCGCAGTGGACGACCTCCGAAGGTCGGGCGCAGAGGTGGTCGATGCTCGCGTCGTTGACGATGGAGACCTGGTAACCGCCGGAGGCGTCACCTCGGGTCTTGACCTCGCGTTCCATCTTCTGCGTCGGGAGTTCGGCGACGAGATAGCCGACGCCGTCGCCGACCGCATGGAGTACGAACCCCGCGGGCCGGTCTACTCCGAGCCGACCCAAAACCACCGGTCGCAGTGAGAGCGTCGGACGTGCCAACGGACAAAGTACGGGGACGATTGGCGCGTATCACTTGTATGCCCTCGGTTTTCGACAGTGACGTCATCGACCCCCGAGACGACGCTGAACTCTATCGTCTACTTCCTACGACGAGTGCAGACCCCAGGAAGCCGCATCATCGGTTGAACGTCGGGAACGTGTCGAGGAAACTAGTCGCACGTATCGCGTATTTAACACGGATGGACGCTTGAGACGACCGCCCACGCGCTGGCTCAGGGCGCTGGTACCCTCGATCCGACCGTTCACTGGACATCACTCACTCCGAAGCGGATCTCTCCTCGACCTCCTTGCAGAGGCTGTCGCTGGATCCAGCCTCGTCGTGAGAGGTTAGATCGAGAACACTCGGTCAGCGTTGTCCGTGACCGAGTGTTAGCATCCGGTAGGCCAAAGGTTATGCTTCTCCTCGGGCGTTGCCAGGTATGGTGCGAGACGCCATTCACACCGCGCTTTGGGTATCGGACATCGACGACACCATCGACTTTTACGTCGGCGGTCTCGGTCTCGACCACAATTGGGAGTTCACGAGCGACGGCGTGCGGAACGTTTACCTCGGTGGTCCCCATGGTGAGTTCCAATTCAAATACGATCCTGCTGGTGACCACGAGACGGGGCCGGGAGGCGGGTTCGCCCACGTCGCTCTCGGCGTCGAGAGCGCTGATGAGGCCTTTGAGGCGCTCCTCGAGCACCGCGATCCGCTTATCGTCGAAGAACCGACGACGATAGAGCAGATAGACCGTCGGGTTGGGTTCGTTGAGGATCCTGACGGCTATGTCGTAGAACTCGTTGAACGACTGTAGCGCTTTATACCTCGTCGGGCGATCACCCGTCGCCGAGACCGTTCGTTCTGTTCGATGACTAACGCGCCTGAGCGTAGGGAAAACATTTAATTCTGTCTCTGCGTATCTACCGTCAGGTGCACGACAGTGAATGTCTTGCAAATCCTAACGATAACGACGATCGCGTACTTCGTATTCGTAGCGCTGTGGATAACCAAGATGGAGGATCTCCTTCAAACGAGGGAAGAAGAACGAGCGTCGATGAACGGTAACGGAGGTCGACACTAATGGTCGAGGTTGAGAGGACAATCGTGACTTGGGGGTGGGGCTTTCTCATCGCATATATTCTTTTGATGATCGGTCTTGGCTATTTAGGATACAAACGAACGGACTCTCAGGACGACTACGCAACCGCCCGCGGAGGGTTCGGATTTCTCGCATTGGCCTTCGCCTACGCGGCGACAGTCGCCAGCGGATCGACGTTCATGGGCATCCCCGGTATGGCCTATGGAATGGGTTTCAAGGCCGGATACTATGCTCTTATCTATCCCATCGGTATCTATCTGGGGATGCTGTTCGTCGCTCGCATCACCAAGAAGGTGGGTGATCGATTCGGTTCCCAATCAGTGCCCGATTTCCTCGGTGACCGCTATCAGAGTCCACTGCTGCGCCTTTTAGCCGCTCTGCTGGCGCTGTTTTTGCTCTTTTACATCATGGCGCAAATCGCTGCAGCAGGATGGATGTTCGACACCATTCTCGGCTTGCAGTATGAATTGGCGATTTGGGTTGCCGGTGGGTTGCTCCTCCTGTACTTGACCGCAGGGGGATCACACGCCGATATCATCACCGACGCGGTTCAGGGCGTTATCATGGTTGGCGTTACGGTTCTGATCGTAGTGATGTTCGTCACGGGGTGGGGAGTCGATGGAGGCATCACTGGAGTCAACGCCGCGCTGCCCGCTGAGATGCAGTGGGACTCCCATACGGATCCAGCTAACCCGACGTTCGCGAATTGGTGGGTAATCTTCCTTCTGTTCATCGCACACATCGGCTTTACCGCGCTCCCTCATCTCGGTAACAAGTTCTTCGCGATCAAAGGGACACAGTACATGAAGAAGTTCATGAGCGTCGCCGCAGTTATCGGTATGGCACTGCCGTTGATGTTTTTAGGCGGTGTTCTCGGACGCGCCCAGGGGATTCAAATCGAAAATCCCGACGCAATCATTCCGATGCTCTTCGTGGAAAACCTCCCTCCGATACTGGCTGCGTTCCTCGGTGTGGCGATTCTCAGCGCGATCATTTCTACGGCCGACGGGCTGATTATCGCGGTTTCACAGATCTTCGCCAACGATCTCTATCGGAAGTCGTACGTCCCTTGGACGGGAGGCGACCCCAACAGTGATCGGGTGAATCAGCGAGCGCTGTGGATTTCGCGGGTCTCGACGATTGTCGTGACGATCGCGGCTGTAGCCGCCGTGATGACGCCGCCCGAATACCTGGCGATTCTCCTGTGGGTCGGCATCGGCGGCATCATCGCGGCCTACGGCGGTCCGTATTTCATAGGTACGTTCCGCGAGGAAACCTCAAAGATGGCCGCTCTTGTGGCGTTTATCGTCTCTTTCGGTATCTACTTCGTCATCCACTTAGGGCCACAATTTGGTCTCTACGAGGGGTGGTATCCTTACAATGAGAATCCGTTTGCCTCTTCCGCTATAGGATTTGTCTGCTCGTGTTTCCTCACCTACCTGATTAGCAAGTTCACCGAACCGCTTCCCGAAAGCCACCTCGACGACGTGTTCCGACCCGAGCGAGAAGTAACCCCCGACGGAGGTACCAGCGACGATTGAGTGACGCCAATCACTAAGTAATCGCAGAGACGTGTTATCCATCGATGGAGATTCGGACGTTCGACCCGCGGCTTGACGCCGAAACTGCGGTCGCTCGCGCTGACCGAATTACGATTGGCACGTTTCTGCGAGCGAGGGCGGCCGCGTTGCTCGGGATTTCCGAGGAACCTCTCGATGTTTCGATCGTCTACTATCCTGACTACATCGCCTTCACGACCGTGGAGTTGTATCACTACCTCACAAGCGATCGAACCCAGAAATTCCTCGTCGGCATCGATGCTGTGACCGGTCGTGTCGGCGAAATAGACATCGAACTACCATCACGGAACACCGTCGAAGCGGATCCTGACAAGGTGATCGCCCGGGAGTTAACGCCGGACGAAGCCAGAGAAGAGTGGAAGGATTGGCTTTTTTCGTACGTTGATCGCCGATTTCGCCCGTTCAAACGTCCAGATTTCTCCCTCGACGAGCTGGAACTCATATACGTTCCGTACTGGGTGGTGGACTACGGAACAGTGGCCAATAGTTTCGCCGTCAGCGGGCTCACCAAACAGGTGGAAGAACTCGTCTCACTCAAGCCTATAAAGGGATACTACGAGGAAGTTTATCAAGAGAAATACTGATAATCTGATAGGAACCGGGCAGCTCGAATGATCGACGTAGTCCGATCGTCTACCGTTACATACGAACCCATATCTATGATGCGCGAGTAGCTAACGACGGGAAAGCTCTCACCGTCGTTCCGAGGCAAAGGCGGTCAGGCTCGGAGGTTGTTCCCGCCTCAGTCGTCTTCGACCTCCGTCCCGTCGTTCCGGATGTCGCTGGGGATTCGAGCCTCCGCGGAAAGCTGGTGTGCGTGCGTGCCTTCCAGTTCGCAGATCTTCGCCGCGAGCGGGGCGATTCGCGCTGCGCCCTCGGCCGTCGCCTGCTGGTGGGTGAGTGTCTTCAGATACGTTCCGACCCAGATCCCGCCGCTGTACCGGGCGACTTCGAGCGTCGGGAGGCTATGATTCGTCCCGACCGCCTTGTCGCCGAAGACAACCGGCGAGTGTTCGCCGAGGAAGAGCGACCCGTAGTTGTGGAGGTCGTCAACGATCGACCGCGGATTGTCGATCATTAGGTGCAGATGTTCAATGGCGTAGTCGTTTGCGACGTCGACGGCGCTGTCCAGAGTGTCGGCGACGAGCACCTCACCGTTGGTCTCCCAGCACTCGCGGGCAGTTTCCTCGGTCCGTAAATGCGGAAGCTGTTCGCGGACCGAATCGATCGCCGCGTTCGCGAGGTCTTCGTCCGTCGAGACGAGGACCGGCCGGGAGTTGGGGTCGTGCTCTGCCTGCGCCAGTAGGTCAGTCGCGACGAGGTCCGGATCGGCAGTCTCGTCGGCGACGATCAGAATCTCCGTCGGGCCGGCGAGGAAGTCGATCCCTACATGGCCGAACACCTGACGCTTGGCCTCGGTCGTGAAGACGTTCCCTGGACCAGTAACCTTCGCAACCGCCGGAACCGTCTCGGTGCCGTACGCCATCGCACCGATCGCCTGCGCACCGCCAACGGCGTATATCTCGTCGGCGCCGGCTCGATCCATCGCGTACAGCTGCGCCGGCTGGACGCTTCCGTCCTCCTGTGGCGGCGCGCACGTGATCACCGTCTCGACGCCCGCAACTTTCGCCGGCACGATCGACATCGCAGGCGCTGCGACCAGTGGATGGCGGCCGCCAGGGATGTATGTCCCTGCGGACTCGACGGGAACGATGCGCTGGCCGAGCCTGATTCCCTCGGTGAACTCCCGTTCGAACCCCTCGATGTGTTCTCGCTGTTCTTCGTGAAACTCGCGCACGTTGGCGATCGTGCTCTCGATCGCCTCCCGTTTCTCGTCGGAGAGCGCCTCCGCGGCGGTCTCGATCTCCTCGTCGCTCACTCGGAGATCCTCCCGCTCGACGCCGTCGAACCGCCGCGTGAGTTCGTGGAGCGCCTCGTCACCCCGTCGTCGGACTTCCGAGAGGATGTCCCGGACGGAGTCGGTTACTTCCTGGTCGATATCGATCGACTCGCTCTCTGTCTCCTTGAAGTACGTGACACCTTCTGTCATACTCGTCCTCACACTGTCTGTCGGTAGGTCACGTGATAAATCCTGCTCGTCGGTCGATTCTGCGACTCGTAATGCATTTATAACTCCTCGTCACACCCCTTACCGTGCTATCGAACGACACGGTATTCGTCACCGGCGCGAGTCGCGGTATCGGCCGGGAGATCGCAGTCACACTGGCGGAGGCCGGGGCCAACGTCGCGCTGGCGAGTCGAAGCGACGGGATTGAGGAGACGGCTGAAGCGATCGGCGAACCGACCCGCACCCTCGCCGTCAGAACCGACGTCACAGATGAAGCATCGGTTACTGCGGCAATCGAGGAGACGGTCGAGACCTTCGGCGGGCTCGACGGGCTGGTGAACAATGCCGGCATCGCCGGACCGACGGCCCCCGTTGAGGAAGTTGACCGCAAGGCGTGGGACCGGACGTTTGCCGTGAACGTCACTGGAATGTTTCTCACGGTTAAACACGCCACGCCGCACCTCCGTCGGAGTGACCGGGCCGCCGTCGTGAATATCTCGTCGATCAGCGGGAAGCGGCCGCTCGAACACCGTACCCCGTACACGGCCGCCAAAATGGCGGTAATCGGACTCACGCGAACTCTCGCATTCGAACTCGGCGAGGATGGCGTTCGGGTGAACGCGATCTGTCCCGGCGCGACCCGCGGTCCCCGGATCGAACGGGTTATCGAGCGGCAGGCGGAGCGTCGAGGTATCACCTACGAGGAGGCGAAAGCGTGCGTGTTCACCGACACGGCGGCGCTCGGATCCCTCGTCGAGGCTCGCGATGTCGCCGAGTTGACCGCCTACCTGCTGAGCGAGCGCGGGCGACACATCACCGGGCAAGACATCAATGTGGACGCGGGCACGGTCTGGTACTAATCGGCAGCGTCCCGGAGTGAGCCATGGTACCGCCCAGCAGTACTTTTATGAGGGTCGATAGGGGATAGACGCTATGGCATCTCGTCCCACCGGTAGGCTCATCTACCTCGACGAGCCGGAGAAGCTGGAGACCCAAGAGTACGAGGTTCCGGAACCCGAACCCGGCGCTCTGATCGCCGAGGTCGTACGCGCGAACGTCTGCGGTTCCGAACTGCACATCTGGCGGGGACACCACCCGCAGGTGAAGGAGGGGGTGCTCGGTCACGAGGTGCTCTGTCGTGTCGCCGAACTCGGCGACGGCGTCACAACCGACTACGCCGGCGAGCCGATCGAGGTGGGCGACCTGATCGCGCCCGTCTACTACATCACCTGCCAGCGGTGTTATTCCTGTCAGGCGGGCCAGTTCCACCTCTGCCAGAATGCCTATCGCTACTGGTCAAAGCCTCCGGAGGAGCCCCCGCACTTTCACGGCACCTTTTCAACACACTACTATGTCCATCCCGACCAGTACTTCTACAAGGTCCCGGACGGACTCGATCCGGGTATCGCTGCGGGCGCGAACTGTGCGCTTTCGCAGGTCATGTTCGGTCTCGATGAGACAGGCGTCGAGTACGACGACACGGTCGTCGTTCAAGGTGCAGGCGGCCTCGGCCTCAACGCGATCGCGTACGCGAACGAGCAGGGCGCAGAGACGATCGTCGTTGAGGGGGTCGACGGGCGAATCGAACGGGCCCGCGAGTTCGGCGTCGACTACGTCGTCGACTTCCGAGAGTACGACACAGTTGAAGCCCGAAGCGAGCGTGTCAGGAAACTCACTGGCGGCATCGGTGCCGATGTGGCTGTCGAAGTAGCAGGCGTGCCAGCCGCCTTCGCCGAGGGGATCCACCTGCTTCGCGATGGGGGTCGTTATCTGGAGATGGGGAACGTCAGTCCCGGTCATACCACGCAGTTCGACCCCGGAGCGCTCACCCGTAAGTCGATCGACATCACCTCCGTTGTCCGATACAACCCCTGGTATCTCCACCGAGCGCTCGACTTTCTCGACGAGAATAGCGACAGCTACCCGTACGACGAGCTGATCGACGCAGAGTTTGCATTGGACGACGTTGAGGAAGCGCTCCATAAATCTGACAGCCGTGCGGTCACTCGGGCGACGCTGATCCCAGAACACAAACACTGAGGACGATCGTGGGTGCCCGATGGTCGCACCGGGACACCTGGAGGCATCCATCATCACACGACGCACTTGTCTTAAAGCCCGAATATCGATGACAGCGTCTTTTAGGCCTCATTTTCGCGTCGCCGTCCGCTGACCGTCAGTCAGATTGTGTGTGGTACATCAAACAACGATCCAACGCCGGCCACGTCAGCAATACCGAACGTGAGAGCGTATGCTTGTCGTGGTCCCAACGGCGGGACGGCGTCACCACATCAACCCTGTCGATAGTACCGGTCCGATCGCCATGTGTCCTGAGTCTGTCGGACACGCCCATCCGCGACCCCCTCCCGTCACAGCACCCATCGTCCGTTCTGATCCGTATCTCGGTGCGCTCCAACGCTTGATCGTCGAGTACTGACCGTGCGTCGTCCGTGGTGGCTTCATCATTGGTCGATCTTGAGGCAGACGTTCTTTACTTGCGTGTAGCTCTCGATCGCTTCGAGCCCCTTTTCGCGACCGATCCCGCTCTGCTTGTACCCGCCGAAAGGCGTCTCCACGCCGCCCGCAAACCATTCGTTGACGTAAACCTGACCGGCGTCGACATCACGTGCAAAGCGGTGGGCGCGACCGACGTCGGTGGTGAAGATACCGGCAACGAGTCCGTAGTCGACATCGTTCGCCAGTTCGATCGCCTCGTCATCATTTTCAAACTCGATAACGCTCAAAACCGGCCCGAAGATCTCTTCTTGGGCGATACGCATGCCGTTGTCGACGTTGTCGAAGATGGTCGGCCTGATAAAGTACCCGTTCCGGTGAGGGGCGTCGCCGCCGACAATCGGATCGCCGACCTCACTTCGACCGATGTTGACGTACTTCTGCACCTTCTCATACTGGTCGGCGGAGACGAGTGGGCCGACGTTTGGGTCGTCACTCCCCGGCCCGATCGAGAGGTCGGCAGTCCGCTTCGCAAGCTCGTCTACGAAGACGTCGTGGATCTCCTTGTGGACAAGAAGTCGCGACCCGGCCGAGCAGACCTGCCCCGCATTGGTGCCGAAGATCGCCTTGATCGTCTCGTCGAGTGCGACGTCAAGGTCGGCGTCGGGAAAGACGACGTTCGGGCTCTTTCCACCGAGTTCGAGGTGGGTCGGCGTAACGTTGTCCGCAGCGAGCTTGGCGACCTGCCGCCCGGTCGCAACTGACCCCGTGAAGCTGATCCCGTTGACATCGGGGTGGCTTGCTAAGGCGGCCCCCGCCTCCGCGCCGAAGCCGGGGATGACGTTAAGAACACCCGAGGGAAACCCAACGTCTACGGCAAGTTTTCCGACCTCCAACGCCGAAAGCGACGTCTCCTCGGCGGGTTTGGCGACTGCGACGTTGCCTGCTGCGAGTGCCGGCGCAGTGGTCCGGCCGACAAGGTTGATTGGGAAGTTCCACGGGATAATCTGTCCCGTAACGCCAAGCGGTTCGTGGATTGTGTAGTCCGTATAGCCGTGCGTCAGCGGAATGGTGTCGCCGTGGATTTTGTCCGCGATGCCCGCATAGTACTCGAAGTAGCGTGCACAGCCTTCGACGTCGGCTCGGGCCTGCGACAGCGGTTTGCCGTTGTCCCGCACCTCGAGTTCTGTTAGGCGGTCGATGTCATTCTGGATCGCCGTGGCGAGGCGCGTGAGTAGTCGACCACGCTCCTCCGGTGGAGTCGTCCGCCACTTCTCGAACGCCTCTCGTCCACTCTCCACCGCACGGTCGATGTCCGCCTCCGCTCCTCTCGCTACCTCAGCAAGTGGCTCTTCAGTCGCTGGATCGTAGGTGGTGAACGTCTTTCCGGACGCTGCGGGAACGGATTCGCCGTCTATTAGCAGACCGTATACGTCTGTCTCCGACATACTGTTCGTATTCAGGAGCAAGTGAATGAACCTTATCCTCGAACCCCGACAATTGGACGCTGGAAGCGTCGCGATTCCGGCAACGAGGGCGACGAACCACTCGGCGTTGAGACGCTCAGCGTCGAGAATACTGATTTCGAGGTGTTGGTCGACGATCGTGGGGGATAGTAGACCGAGACACATCTCCACCGCCGCCGAGAACTGGGCGGTGCCGTGACGGATGAGAGCTGCTTTTCTTTTGGGTGCAGACGATGAGAGATTCAGGTCTTAGAATGCACCAATCCGTGTCGACGCCGTGGACAGACAGCTTATCGCAGTGTCGAAGCGGTTCGCCGATTCCGAGATAGACCGCGGCCACTTCCCTAAACGGTCGCAGACCTCGCAGAACGTCTTACCGCACGCTGTCCTTTATTTCGACCCGACAGAAACCGCAGAGGAAACCGCGCCTACTCGGGGACCTCCCTGCCCGCGTAGCGTAAAATCCCTGCAGTCGACAAGCTTTGTCCCTGCATTCGTTGATGACGAACGTATAAGGCTGATACCATCAATGGGAAGTATACTAGATCGAGCGTAATAGCGGCCATATCGTTGATGGATATAGAGCAGTATCAAAAATCTTCTTAGAGAATAAACGAATGTTGCAACGTTTTCCATGACTCTCTTCGTCAGATCGAAACTTTGGTGTCCGATAAGACTGAACAAGCGACGCGGTACTACCGCAATCACCTCACTTGTGAGTGTCCCGGCGCTTACTCAAAACAAATCCAAAAAACTAGCCGAATGCAGAAACTCCCAGACAGTGGCGGATTGCTTGTAGAGAACAGCCATGACGGCCGGTTCCGGTTCTTTGTTCTCGGTAGTGATTACAGCTATACTGTTGTAACTATGGCTTCGAAGCGGTTCGTCATCGGTGCACAGGACCGCGTGAGAGAGTAATTACTTGTGCTACGCGTTTTCAGAGTGCAAACTCGGCGAATTAGATACTCGACATCCAGTTTCTCACCACTAATGTCTTTATTGGAAGATGGTAGCGACACACGGTTCGGCGTTGGCTTTTCGCCGGCTCCGGTGTCTTTCTCCTCGGGGAGTAATTCGTCCTGTATCGGTGAACGCGCTGACGTGGGTGTGAGCTGGATCACGCTCGTCAGAGTGAGCGCCTCTTGGAGCACGGAGACAGAGCCGACATGATGACAGAGCCGTTCTGTCGGCATCGGCGGTTAAATCGTCTGTCGTGGCAGGAGGTAGCCCGCCTAGTCCTTACGCTCGCTCTTCGACGGTTGTAGGGCGAACCCCGGCAACCAGCGAGTGACCTGACAGACATCTATTCGAGCCGAAGGTTCGAGGACCGCCGAGGGTGCCGCTGGGCGACACCTATCTCGAGTTGCAGAAGGGCGGAACCGAAGAGCAGCAGCGGGACACGGTTACTCGAACGGGATGCGACAGATACAATCAGTCAAACGACGGAACTCGATTGTAGGGCGTCGCTCCTCGATTTAGTTCCCCGAACGCACCGTGTCGATGACACCTCGAAGGTACCCAACAGTGAACCCTCGGGCACGGTGTCGCCAGTCGTCGTCCCCGACGACCTTCGGGACGTGATCGGGAATGACGACACCGTCGAAGCCGATTTCGTGGAGCGTCCGGACGGCCTCGCTGGTATCGAAGTTCCCCTCGTCGACTAACGTCTCATTGAATCGCGGGACGGTTCCCTCGACGTCGCGGAAGTGGACGAAGACGATCTGATCGCGCTCGCCGAACCGACGGAGCACCGCGTCTATGTCCTCGCCCATCTGCGAGAAACAGCCCAGGCAGAGCTTCAGTCCGTGGTTATCACTCGGAACGAGGTCCATCGCCCGCTCGAAATTCTCGACGTTTCGGAACAGCCGCGGAATGCCTCCGAGCGATTCAAGCACTGGCGGGTCGACAGGGTGCAGCGCGAGTCTGACGCCTGCCTCCTCGGCGACCGGCAGGACGGCTTTCAGAAACGACTCGTAGTGTTCCCAAAACTCCGCTTCGGTGTACGCCCGATCGAGACCGGGGGCTAGGCCGTCCGGATCGTCGAGGTCGTCGAGGTCGAAGCCGGTGCCGACCGCGCCGCCGCGAAGTTCGACCGGCGCGGTCCGCATCGGAACCACCCCGCGGGGGTTCCACTGGTAGCCCAGAATCGGGATGTCTGCCTCGCCGAGATTGCGCACGAGCGTCGTAATCTGGTCGAGCGCTTCCTCTGCCCCGTCGCGTCCGAACATGATGTCCCCGTACAACGAATATGGGAGTGACTGGATGCCGGTGAGGGTGAGCCCCGCGCTTTCGACGCGCTCACGGGCCGCATCGAGTTCGGCGACGGTGGGTATTGCATCCCGGCCGACGGAGAGCGTGTCGGTGCCGTCTCGATCGTTGAACTCGTCCGGCTCTTCGTCCGTGTCGGCGTGGTCGACGAAAATATCGGTTGCGCCTAGCTGTCTAATGTACTGAAGTCGAGGTTTCGAGAGTGCTCGCGTCCGAACACCGACGCGAACGTTCGCGTCGGTAGCCGCCTCAGCCGTCGCAGTGCTCCTGTTCATGGGTACCGATGTCCATGGAGGGACAAATAGTAGGGGGATGAATGCCCACCCGTGTGAGTGGTGTCAACATCCTGGCCCGATCAGGGGCACGAAACGTCGACTTCTGCGTTCACAACGATGAGTACTTGGTGTTGAGTTCGATGACGTTCGCGGTCTCCTGGGCGAGTTCGGCGAATTCGCGTTCGAGATGCCTGTGGGAGAACCGATGCGACGGACCGGTGATACTCACCGCGCCGAACACGTCGTCCCCATTCATAACCGGTGCCGCGACGCACCGTACTCCTTCGAGATTCTCCTCGTCGTCGAGGGCGTACCCCCGCTCACGCGTCGTCGCCAATTCCTCCATAAGGTTGTCACGGTCAGTTATCGTGTTCGGTGTTCGCGCCGGCAGCCCTCGCTCGCGGATGATTTCGTCGACGCGTTCTTCGGGAAGGTGGGCGAGAATCGCCTTGCCGAGCGACGTAGAGTGGACCGGCGAGTGGGACCCGGGTCGCGATGCGGTAACGACCGCACGCTCACCGCTGGCCTTGTAGAGGTACTTCACCCGCCCGTGTTCTTCAAGGCCGAACTGGATGACTTCGTCCATCTCCTCGGCGACCGAGTCCAGTTCGGCCGTGATGATGTCGTAGTTGCCTATTTGGTCGCGGACCCGCCCCGCGAAGCTCAGCAACCGGAGGCCGAACCGGTACTCGTTGTCCTCCTTCACGATAATTTCGTTCTGTTCTAGCGTGGTGAGGTGACTGTAGACCGTACTCTTCGAATGACCGACGTGTGACGCGATCTCCGAGACGCCCGCACCGTTGAGCGATTTGATTGCTTCCAGGATGCGATACGAGATATTCACCCCCCGTATCGTCCGCGGCTGTCGGGCTGGTTCGTCGATATCTGTGCTCGTGTTCATGCTTCGTACGACATTATCCCAGTTACTTAATTCTGTTCCTAGTAGGGGAACGGCTGGGAGCTACAACGAAGGTCGCCGACGAAATCGTTCGTGGCGTTTCACCTGCATTTCCGCGTTAACGTTCCAAATCCGTTCCGGTGATAACCTCGGTCTGTGAACCGGTGACGGCGTTCGACACCCCGGCTTGGTACCTCCGAGCGGTGAGAGAGGTTGCACCGGGATTCAGCAGGGAGGCACGAGTAGCACGTGTTCCCGTGAGGGGAATATACGTGTCGGCCCGTCGACGAATGCCACACTTTCGCCGCTTTCTCCTGCCCGGACGTTCCCCTCCCAAGAACGCAGGGGCGACACGTGACCGGTAAGCCGCCATCGTCCTTCCTCCGGCGAAGCGTTTAGTACCCGGCCGCATCACCGTTCGGGCGTATGAAGACCTACGATGTGGAGCGAACCGACCGACAGGTTCCGCTCACCGGAGACGTCAGCGATACCCCGTGGGAAGCTACCGCCGTCGCCACGCTCAACGAGTTCAACTGGTACGAATCCGGCCCGCAACTGGAAGCTACAGCGAGGGCGCTCTACGACGCCGAGGCGTTGTATCTCCTGTTTCACGTCGAGGACCAGTCCATCTCGGCGAGCGTCACCGAACTGAACGGTCCAACTTTCGAGGATAGTTGCGTCGAGTTCTTCGCTACCCCTGCTAGCCGTCACCCGAACCACTACCTCAACTTCGAGGCTAACTGCTGTGGAACGTTTAAACTCGCGTGGCAGAAACGAGGGTGGCAGGTTCGCGGACTCGACCGTGATCTCGTGACGCCGTCCCTCGCCGCCGACGTGCGCGTGGCGGCGTCCGAACCGGGGCCGACGCGCCAACCGACCGCAGACGACGAGTCGTGGTGGCTGGCCGCCGAGATTCCGTTCGCCGTCCTGCGCGCCCTCACTGGTCTCCCGTTCACGCCTGATACGGGATCCGTCTGGCGGGCGAACTTCCACCGCACGGGTGTCGAGACACCGTCGCAGGAGGTCACCTGGAACCCGGTTGACACGGACGAACCGAAGTTCCACAGCCCCGAGTGTTTCGGACGACTCCGATTCCAGTGAGTACTCGCAATGATTCCCTGGTGATCGTACTGATGCCGGCTGTGACGCGCCGTCTACAGGGTGTTTGTCTCTTCATCCTCTACCGTCTACCTTGGTTCCGCCGAGGGCGCGCTCGTCTCCTCGGTCGATTCGGTATCGTTCGACCGCGGCCTCGTCGACATCGATGCCGAGTCCTGGACCACGTGGGACCGAGATGGTACCGCCCGTCGGGTCAAGCGGATCCGACAGGAGTTCATCCCGCAGGGGGTTCTTGCTTCGGTCGACTTCGAACAACTTGTGCTCCGGGAGACTCCCTGCGTGCGGGTAGCTCGGAACGCTGGCAGCGAAGTGGAGCGCCGCTGCCAGACCGACACCGCCGTTCCAGACGTGCGGTAGCACCGCAACGTTCTCCGTCGCCGCCAATTTCGCGATGAACCGCGCTTCGGAGAGGCCACCGCAGTGGGTCACGTTCGGCTGGACGATGTCCACGTGTCGATCGTCGATGAGCCGCTTGAACTCAAATCGGTTGAAGTGCGCCTCCCCCGCGGCCAGCGGGATGCTCGTGTATCGGTTGAGTTCGGCGTATCCCGACAGATTTTCCGGCGGAACCGGCTCTTCTATCCAGGTGATATCGTACGGTTCCAGCGCTGTCGCCGCCTGGGCGGCCTGTTTCGGGCGATAGTTCCCGTTGAAATCGACCATGAGATGCGCATCGTCCCCGAGTATCTCCCGCGCCGTGGCGACGCGCTCTACGTCGTCCGCGACGTTTCGCCCGACTTTGATTTTCGCTGCGGTGAATCCCTCGTCCGCCGCGGCTCGCACCGGCGCTGCTGGGTCTTCGTCCCACTCGGTTATGTACATTGTCGAGGCGTAGGGGATCACCTCGGTCGGATCGTCGCCGCCGAGGAACGCCGACGCGCTGGACGTCCCGAGGAGGTCGGACACCGGTCTCCCGGTCGCCTTCCCGAGTATGTCCCACAGTGCGATGTCGACGGCGCTCGCCGCGCTGTGAATGAGCGGGCCGCGGCCGAAGTGGTACTCGTCGACGTAGATGTCGGCTGTAAGCGTCTCGACGTCGTACGGGTCCATGCCCCGGACCCGCTCGGCGAGTACTTCGTCGACGACAGTTGCGACCGACCGGGGCGGTGCGAGGGCCTCCCCCCAACCGACCGTCCCGTCGGCCGTCTCGATGCGGACGAGCGCGGCCGACCGAGACTGTGTGATTCCTCGCGCGCCACCGAGTCCCTGTCCCTCGCCGAGTGAGTGGGAGAGCGGAATTGCAGTTATTGAACGAACTTCCATATCACTTGGTCCTCCATTCCATCGTCATCGAGGGTGTCCCATCGATAGATCTCACCACCCGCTGTAGCCAGTGAGCGCCGATTCGGATATCAGAGCTGCCCGGACTCATGGAACGTCGGCCGCCTCGATACGGTGGTACATCTCCTCGGCTCGCGCCTTATCCTCATGCGAGAGTTCGACCAGCGGCGGTCGGACCGCACCGCCCGTGAGTCCGGCGAGTTCGAGACCGTATTTGACCGCCGGAATGCTGACTGCCCCGTCGAAGGTGTTATCGTGCCCGCATTCGGTCCGAAACCGCTGATACTCGAGTGTTACGTCTCGTATCTCCTTCGCGCGCTCGAAGTCGCCCGCTTCGAGCGCCTCCATGAGCGCGAGGCCGATTTCGGGGCGGAAGTTACTGACGCCGGCTGTGAAGCCCTCAGCGCCCTCCATGTAGAATTCAGGAGCGAGCGTTTCGGTGACCGCCACCCAGATCACGTCGTCGCTCCCCGCGGATATCGCCTCGCGGAACGTTACAATGTCGTCCAGCGCGTACTTGATTCCGGCCACGTTGTCGATATGGGTCAGCGCTGCGAGGAATTCGACGGACGGAGAGAATCCACGGATATAGGGGATGATCCCCGTATCGGCCACCTCCGCCAGCTCACGGTAGTACCGCAGGAGTCCCTGCTCATGTTTGTACGCGTGCATCGGCGGCATAACCATGATGCCGTCGACGCCGGTTCGTTCGAACGCCCCAATGAGTCGGGTAGTCGTCTTCAGGCTTCCTCCCGCGCCCGCGAGGACGCATGCGTCGGCCGCCAGCGCATCGACGCTCTCTTCGGTGATCGTGATGCGCTCTTCGTGTGAGAGGGAGTGGTACTCGCTGATGTTCGCACAAGCCAGGAAGGTCCGGACGCCGGCGTCGTAGAGGGCCTGCACGTTCGACCGGAGCGCGTCGTAGCGTATCTCCCCATCTTCCTCACCAAACGGAGTGAGGATTCCCGTCGCGACATCGCGTAGACCGACCTCTAGCTGCGTCGGCTCTGACTGCCGTTGCATGGTGTTATCACGCAAGGCAGTACTAATAAATCCACCGTACGCCCACCTCTGAGCTTCCGTCTGCTCCGCCCTCGACACCTGATCGAGGCTGCTGCCCAGTCCCAGGACGCCGCATTCACGGAACGCCAACGGCACGGTGTCGTCGGTAGAGATATACGGTAGAGATGCCCGCCGAGACGGCAATGAGGACGAAGAGTAACAGGACCGGCGCGAGGACTTCGTCGCGGCCAACAGTACGCACGGCAAGGTACGCAAGGAAGGTGACGCCGATGCCGATACCGACGTACTGCCACCAGCGCGGTTCCCACTCGACGTGCTCCCGGTTGACGTATATGGCGTCCTTGAACAGTGACGGGTACACCGCCACGCTCAGCAGGCTCGCCACGGAGAGGACGATACCCGTTAGAAGATCCGACGGCGCGACTACCACGTGAGCCGCGGCGATAGCGAGGTAGATCGTCACCACTACCCCGCTGACGATCTGCGCGGCCAGCACGTACCAGTACCTGCGTCCGGTACGGGCCCGCCCCGTGACGCTCGGGTTTCGGGGTTGTTTTTCCATGGACGTGGTCTCACGGCACGGCCCTAAATCAGTTCCCTCTCGGCGAACCGTCGCGCACTACGCCGAACCCCGTTGCCGCCGTCCGTGCTATTTTACGCAGAGGGTGCGGCTTGACGACTGTGGAGTATACGACCCTCGGGTCTCCCGGGACTACGGTGTCCAAGCTGTGTCTCGGAACGTGGCGCTTCACAAAGGAGACGAACGGCGTAGTCGAGACGGACCGCGCGGCGGCACACGACCCTCTCGACGCGGCGTGGGCACGGATCAACTTCATCGACACGGCGAACGTCTACGGGTCTCCCCCCGGCGAGAGTGAGCGATACAGCGGGGGAGTGGCTGGTCGATCACGACCGAGAGCAGTTTGTCCTCGCCTCGAAGGTGTACGGGGAGATGGACAGCACGAATCCGAGAACGGTCGAGGTCTCTCGGAAACACATCCGAGCGAAAATCGAGGAAACCCTCGGCCGACTCGGGACTGACTACCTCGACCTGTACTACATCCACCGGTGGGACGAACGGACGCCTGTCCGCGAGACACTCGCGACTCTCGACGATTTGATTCGCGAGGGGAAGAGCAACTATCTTGGCGCGAGTATGAGGACCACGTGGCAGCTGGCGACGGGGCTCTGGCCGAGCGACGCACGTGGCGGCTCAAGACACCGCGTCCGCACAGGTCGCTCTCTCCGACGAACAGGTCCGCTGCATCGCGGACGCGTACCGACGCAGACATGCGTCAGAAGGTTAACTGGAAGTCGCCGGCAGATACTTTCGAACGGTCTCACGGCCAACGCTCTGAGATGGTGGTCTTTGATATCTCGTTGCTGGAAAACGAAGTTTGGCTCGTCGACGTGTCTCAGATTTGACTGGCCGCCTGCGACCACTGCTTGTGCAGCTGCTTGCCGGCCTCCATCGGGTCGGTTTTGTCGTAGATGACGGCCTGACTGAGATCAAAGAAGGAGTCCGAAACCTTGCTCACACTCCAGAAGCCGTAGGACTTGCCCGTCTTGAAAACGTCTCTGAACCCCGCCCAGTCGGGGTTGTCGGTCTCTTCTGGTCCCTTCCACTCGACGTCCTTGTGAGCCGGGAGGTTGCCGGGGTCGTTCTTGAGGAACATGTTGATACCTTCCGGGCTGGTACCCGCTTTGATTGCCTTCCACGCTGCGTCCTTGTTCTGCGAGTGTTTATTCATGAAGATGGGCTTTACCTCCATGTACGTCCCCTTCTCACCCCCCTCGATTCGAGGGTTGTGCGTCGCAGCGCTCGCCCGGTAGTTCTCCATCGCCTTCGCGTTCGAGTTGTCCGACCCCTGTGCCACGCCGGGAATCCACGGACCGGTGGAGATGGCGGCGTAGTTCCCGTTCACGTACGCGATGTCGTGTTCGAGCGACCCGATACCGCGTGCGTTCGGATTCGTGGCCGGCGGGTCTGTCGCGTAGAATGGATCCCAGTAGTACTGTTTGAATACCTGACCGAAGTCTTTCTGGCTGACAGCTAGTTCCCACCCGTCACCCTTCGGTTCGAAGATGGAGTCGACCCGCTGGAAGAGGAACGAGAAGAACTCCTGGAGCATCCGGGTGTTACCTTTCTCACTGGTCAAGGTGAAGCCGTACATGCCGTCTTCGCCCCTCGTAATTTCCGAAGCCATCTGAATGAACTTCGACCAGTCGTCCGGAATCTCCCCGTACTCCTCCACTATGTCCTGCCGATAGACGAACCCGCGGCCGTTTCCGATGTAGGGGAGCGCCCAGACGTCATCTTGGTACGTCATCGTGTCGAGACCGATGTAGTCGTCCGAGTAGTCGAGTTCGTTGACGCGGTCGGTCAGCGGTTCGATGAGGTCGGCCGATACGTAATCCCCTCTGTGGTTCGGCGTGGCCTCGACGACGTCCGGGGTGCCGGTCTTCGCACCCGTCAAGAACTTCTGCTTGATGGTGTCATACCGCATATCGTTGAAGGTGACCTTCACCCCGGTCTGGTCTTTGATGTGGCTCTGCAGGTTGTTCACCTGCGAGTCCCATGCGTCGGTCCAAATGGTGATTCCCTTATTGCCGGAGTTTCCGTCACCGCCTCCCGACTGGTCGCCTTTACCTGTGCCGTCGGTACAACCGGCGAGTCCACCGGCGGCGAGTGCGGTCCCGAGCTGTATGTACTGGCGTCGACTGTAGCTATCTCTACCCATGCTAACTCCAATCACAAGTTGTTAATATAAAAATACTGTGTTCGACGTCTGTCAGTTCCCGACGAGCCGCGCCACCCATAGCTGCTCGCGTGCGCCGTGTCCGTCCGACGAAAAACGACCGGAACCACTATTCGCCGTGCATCCCGCCGCTGGCGAGTCCCTCGACGATCTCATTCTGGACGAGGGCGAACAGTACGATGGAGGGAACCGCGGTGATGGTCGCCGCGGTGATGGTCGCACCCCAGTTGATACTGTTTTGGCTCTGGAAGAGGAAGAGGCCGAACGGTAAGGTGCGCGTTGTGCCACTCTGCGAGAGCACGGAGACGAAGAGGAAATCGTTCCAAGAGGTGACGAACGTGTAGAACGCCGCAACGGCGATACCTGGGAGGGCGAGGGGGATGATGATGTGCACCAGCGTCCGGAAGTGCGAACAGCCGTCGATGCGCGCAGACTCGTCGAGCGCCTGTGGGATGTCGTCGAAGAAGCCCTTCAGGAGCCACAGCGCGAGCGGCAACGCTCGGATGGAATGGGCGAGGATTATCCCCAGGTACGTGTCGACGAGGGTGTACGAGTACATCATGAGGAAGAAGGGAATGATGATGAGTGCCGGCGGGAGCATCTTCGTCGCCATGAAACTGACGAGGATCGCCGAGCGGCCGGGGTAGGAAAACCGACTCAACGAGTACGCGCCGAGGATACCGACGGACAGCGTCAGGACGACGGTGCTGAGAGCGATGACCGTTGAGTTGACGAACAGTCGGATGAACTGGGGATTGGTCAAGACCTGTTCGTAGTGTCCTAAAGTGAAGTGCTCCGCCGACGGGATGATGATAAGCCGGTCCGCCTGGATAATCGCTCCTGATTTGACGGTCGAGAGGGCAAGCCAGATGACCGGAACGAGAAACCAGGCGAAGTACAAGAAGAGGAGACCATATACCAAGAGCGCACGCCGAGGGCTCGTGGTCTCGTCTAAGTACCGCTCGACGTTGAGGTATCTGCGGAGCCGTCCCCCGGTCGTATCCGGATTGAGTTCCGGCCCTGTCTCACTCGCCATGGGCACGCTCCGTCGGGCGGGTCTCGATAGCGGTCGGCTGGTTGTGCGCTGGTCGGATCTGGGGTCGGGAGTATGTCTGGGTCATGATGTGTTCTCCAGCTTGATGTATATCGCAGTGAAGACGGTGAGCAGGACGAGCATCACCACGCCGACGGCCGATGCGTATCCAAGCACGTATTGACCGAACGCCTGTTCGTACACGTACGTCCCGAGAACCTCTGTCGCGTTCACCGGACCGCCGCCCGTAGCGATGTAGATCATTTGAAACGAATTGAATGCCGCGATAACCTCGATGACGATCATCACCATTGAGATGTAGGAGATGTTTGGAAGCGTGATGTAGCGGAACTGTTCGAGGTTCCCGGCTCCGTCGATTCGTGCCGCCTCGTAGTATTCGTCGGGAATTGACTGCATGCTTGCGAGCAATGCGATCGCTACGAACGGGGTGTCCTTCCAGACTCGGAGCATCATCACCAACGGGAGCGCCAAATTGATGTCGCCGAACCAGTATTTGTTCGGGCCGCCAAATTGTACCAAGATGAGATTGACCAGGCCGTAGTCGACCTGGAACATCCACGTCCAGATAATGACGATGACGACCGGCGGAATCACCCACGGCACCATCGAGAGACTGCGGAGGAGACCGAGGCCAGGGAGGTTGTGCCGCAACAGCAGGGCGAGTCCGAGACCGAGGAGGTACATCGCCCCGACAGCCCCGACGGTGAAGATTACTGTGTGGATGAACGCTGTCGCGAACACCGGGTCTTCGAGTAACTGCCCGTAGTTCGCTAAGCCAACCCACGTTGACTGCTCCGGGTGGAGGAACGACCGCTGATGGAAACTGATCCAGATTGCCTGAAGAGTTGGATAGACGATGATGACCAGCATTAGCGCGGTCGCCGGGATGACGAGCCCATATCCGACCCACGTCTCCCGGGTATACCAGTCGGCCTCGTCGAGGATCCGGCGTGCTTTCTCCTGCCATGCCGCTTGTGCGGAAGACATCACAGCCGTGTTCTCGTATGTCATGCTTAAATCCTTCGTCGCGTGCCGCGTACATCTGGTGGTAGTGCGAATAGTTTCGACTACTTGAGGGAAATCTATTAGTCAACCGTTGACAGTACACACTATCAGAGATGGCGACCTTACAATTAGAGCGTCTCACGAAGGTGTACAACGCCCACTCCAATCCAGTGGTCGGGGTGGAGGAATTGGACATCGAACTCGACGAGGGAAACTTCCTCGTTCTCGTCGGCCCGTCCGGCTGCGGGAAGTCGACAACGCTCCGTAGCATTGCAGGGCTCGAATCGCCGACGAGCGGGAACATCCGCATCGGCGACGAAGTGGTTAACAAGCAAGAGCCGAAGGATCGGGACATCGCCATGGTGTTCCAGAACTACGCGCTCTATCCCCACATGACCGCGCGGCAGAACATGGCGTTCGGACTGAAGATGACGACGGATCTGTCGGCGTCGGAAATCAACGACCGGGTTGAGCGCGTAGCGGCGATGATGGGAATCGAGGACCTGCTCGCGGACAAGCCGGGCGAACTCTCCGGCGGCCAGCAACAGCGTGTCGCGCTCGGACGCGCGATCGTCCGCGAACCGCAGGTGTTCCTGCTCGACGAACCGCTTTCTAACCTCGACGCGAAGCTCCGCGCGCACATGCGGACGGAAATAAAGGAGCTCCAGCAGGACCTCGGTATTACGACGGTGTACGTCACCCACGACCAGACGGAGGCAATGACGATGGGCGACCGTATTGCCGTCCTTAACGGAGGCGAACTCCAACAGCTGGGGACGCCGCTCGAGTGCTATCACCGCCCGGCGAATCAGTTCGTCGCGGGGTTCATCGGCGAACCCTCGATGAACTTCTTCGAAACTCGCCGAAAGGGCGACCGCCTCGTCGGAAGCGGACTCGACTACGCTCTCTCGGACGGTCTTCTGGCGGACGTCGATAACGCGGAACGGATTGTCCTGGGTATCAGGCCGGAGAGTGCAGATCTCGTCGATACCCCCGGACCGCACACCGTTTCAGGGACGGTCAACGTCGTCGAACCGCTCGGCTCTATCAACTACATCTACGTCGATGTCGACGGGGAGGAGCGCATCGTCGAAGTGCCCGGGACCCGCTACGCGACCGAAGGACAGCGGGTCGCAATCCACCTTCCAGAAGAGCGCGTCCACCTCTTCGACGGCGAGACCGGCGATGCCCTGCACAACCCCGACATCGAGGAGGAGACCATTGACGGGTTGGACTTCACCCCTGACCAGAAGGAAGCCACCGGCGACTAACCGGTTTCGACGCTTGGTACTCGCGCCTCCGCGTCGCCATCTCGCCTTCGTTCCGCGCACCTCGACCGAATGAGTCGCGTGGTCGATGAAACCCGGCACCGATTTCCGGTTCACCAGCGGTCATGTGCGACTCTCTCGCATCCCCCGGCATGCAGACAGACGAGATCGGTAACAAGACCAGCGGTGCCGTCGCTTCACGGCGGCCGACGGCGGCCGAGCGCGTCAAAATCGGGTACGTCGGCGGCGGGAGCCGAGGGTGGGCGTACACGCTCATCAACGACCTGGCACAGTGTTCCGAGATATCTGGTGAAGTCGCGCTCTACGACGTCGACTACGAGGGGGCGAAACGGAACGAGCGATTCGGTAACTGGGTGCAGGAGCGAGACGACGCGGTCGGCGACTGGACTTACACCGCTGTTCGCGACCGAGAGACGGCACTCGCGGATGCCGATTTCGTCGTCCTCTCCACTCAGGACCCGCCAAGCGAGACGTTTGCCCACGAACTCGACATCCCCGCGGAGTACGGTATCCACCAGACGGTCGGCGATACGGTCGGCCCCGGCGGTGTCGTCCGCGCGATGCGGACGATTCCCATCTACCGCGACATCGCGGCGGCCGTCCGCGAGCACTGCCCCGAGGCGTGGGTGCTCAACTACACCAACCCCATGACCCTGTGCACTCGAACGCTCTACGAGGAGTTCCCGGACGTGAAGGCGGTCGGCCTGTGTCACGAAGTCTTCCACGCGCAGGAACATCTCGCTTCGCTCGTCGCCCGCTACCGCGACGTTGACCAACCTCCGCGGCGCAACATCGAGGTCAACGTCAAAGGAATCAATCACTTCACGTGGCTCGATTCGGCGACCTGGCGCGGCGAGGATTTGTTTCCGCTCATCGAGCGGCACCTCCGGGAGACGATCAGCGAGCGGTCGTTCGACCCCGGCGATCTGGACGACGAGTCGTGGTTCGTGGACAATCAACTCGTCGCGTACGAACTCTACCAGCGGTTCGGGCGTCCGACCGCGACGTCGGACGCAGCGTTCCCCGCAGCGGGCGACCGCCACCTCGCGGAGTTCGTCCCCTGGTACCTCAGCGTCGATGATCCTAGCGAAGTACAGCGCTGGGGCATCCGCTTGACGCCGAGCGAGTACCGGCGAAATCGTCAGGAGGACGCGTTGGCGAAGTTCCGCCGGCCGATGGCGGGCGAGGAGTCGTTCGAGTTCTTCGACTCGGGCGAGGAGGGCGTCGACATCATGCGCGCCCTCCTCGGCCTCGGGGACTTGAAGACGAACGTCAACCTCCCGAACCGGGGCCAGATGCCCGACTTGCCCGACGGTGCCGTCGTCGAGACGAATGCGCTGGTCGCGACTGACGAAATCCGTCCCCTCGAAGCTGACTCACTCCCCACACAGGTACGCTCTCTCATCACGACCCACGTCTCCAACCAGGAGACGCTGATCGACGCGGCGTTCGCCGGCGACGTGGACCTCGCCTTCCGAGCGTTCCTGAACGACCCGCTCGTCACGCTCCAGTTTGATCAGGCACGTTCGCTGTTCGCCGAGGTGGTCGCCGCCGTCGAACCCTACCTCACGGATCACTGGGATCTCGCCGACGCGGCTATCCTCGAGTGACGTTTCCGACAACCCAATGTTAATGGTACTCGAACTCACGGTGGTAGACGAATAATGGCAACAGAAGAACTAGCAGCGCCGGAGAGCGAACAACGCGTCGCGCTGACCACCGACGGTGCGATCGATCCGGAGGACATCAAAATCGGCTACATCGGCGGCGGGAGTCGATTGTGGGCGCTCGAACTCATCAACGACCTCGCACAGACGCCCGACCTCGGCGGCGAAGTCGTGCTGTACGACATCGATATCGACAGCGCGCGCCGCAACGAGCGCTTCGGTAATTGGATTCAGGAACGCGACGGCGCAGTCGGGGACTGGACCTACACCGCAACGGACGACCGTGAAGCGGCTCTCACGGGCGCCGACTTCGTCATCCTCTCGACGCAGTTCCCGACGAAGGACACGTTCAGATACGACCTCGAAATCCCGAAGCGGTACGGCATCTACCAAGCGGTCGCCGCTACTATCGGCCCCGGCGGCATTATGCGCGCGATGCGAACGATTCCCCCCTACCGCGACATCGCGGCGGCCGTCCGTGAGCACTGTCCCGAAGCGTGGGTGCTCAACTACACCAACCCCATGACGTTCGTCACCCGAACGCTCTACGAGGAGTTCCCGGACATCAAGGCGATCGGATTCTGTCACGAAGTCTTCCACCTCCAGTCGCTCCTCGCGTCGCTCGTCGAGGAGTACTGCGGCGCCGACAACGTGAGCCGCGACGACATCGACGTGAACGTGAAGGGCATCAACCACTTCACGTGGGTCGATGAGGCACAGTGGAAGGGACAGGATCTCCTGCCACTCGTCGAACACCACATGGACCAGCCGAGCGTTCGGCGACCGTACACCCCCGAGGAGATGGACGGCGAGTCGGGGTTCGTCGACAACAACCAGGTGACATACGAACTGTACGACCGGTTCGGCGTCCTCCCCGCCGCCGGGGACCGCCACCTCGTCGAGTACGCCACCTGGTTCCTCAATGGTGAGATGCCCGAGGACCTCCTGCGTTGGGGTGTGAAGCGGACGACCAGCGAGTACCGCATCAACCGGTGGAACGGTGCGCTCGACCACGACGAGCTCGACCGCTACCTGGACGGCGGTGCACTCGACGCCGACGAGGCGGTGGCAAAGGACGTCCTCCACGCCCTCGACAGTCTCAAGCTCACCTCGCCGTGGAATGAGGACCCAGAGCGGGTCGAGCGGTACATGACCGGCGAGGCCGACTACGAGTTCGAGTCCTCGGGCGAGGTTATCGTGGACGTTCTGGAAGCGCTGAGCGGGCTGAAGTCCTTCGAGACGCACGTAAACCTCCCTAACGAGGGACAGATGCTCGACGTACCTGAGGACGCGGTAGTCGAGACAAACGCCCTGCTCGGGGAGAACGACGTGAAACCACTCGTCGCCGGTCGCCTTCCCCGTCCCGTTCACACGCAGATCATGACTCACGTCCACAACCAGGAGACCATCATCGAGGCGGCCTTCGACGGCTACGACGTCGACCGGGCCTTCCAGGGGTTCCTGAACGATCCGCAGGTCAAAACGCTCCAGGTCGATGTGGCCCGCGACCTGTTCGCCGACCTCATCGACGCGGAACGGCAGTTCTTCGACGACTGGGACCTCGAACATGCCGACGTGCTCGCCGAGTCGGACCGGATTTCGGTGTAACAGGCCCGCCCGGCACGTTCGTCGGCGATCTCTGTTGGCAACGACACCAACCTTTATTCGCAGCCTCCTCGAAGGCCCTCGTGTCACATGTCTACTATCCTCGTGACCGGCGGTTTAGGGAGGCTCGGCCGCTGGACGGTCGATCACTTCGTTGAGGCGGGATGGAACGTAACGTGCGTCGATGTCGACCATCCAGGATTCGGCCAGACGCCCCGCCCGGGAATAACGTTCCGAGCGGTCGACCTGACAGACGCTGGTGAAACGCGAGCCATCGTCGAGGAGTCCGCACCGGACCACGTCGTCCATCTAGCGGCGATTCCAAACCCCGAGGTGCACGCGGGACCGCGTATCATCGAAAACAACGTCATGAGCACCTACAACGTCCTGACGAGCGCCGGACGGGACGGTATCCCCGTCACATGGGCGTCGAGCGAGAGCGCCTACGGTTTCCCGTTCGCCGCCAAGCCGCGGCTTCCCGAGTACCTGCCAATCGACGAGAACCACCCGATGGAACCGGAGGACCCCTACGGTGCTTCGAAGGTACTCGGCGAGGAACTCGCGGCGATGGTAACCCGGAGCTACGACGTGCCCGTGGTTTCGCTTCGCCTCTCGAACGTTCAGTATCCAGGAAATTACTCCGTGGGTAAGGGGACCGACGACCTCCATCGCGGGGTTGGTAACTTTTGGTCGTACGTCGACGGCCGGGACGTCACCCGGGCTATCGAGCGAGCGGTCGACACCGACGTGACCGGGCACGAACCGTTCATCGTTGCGGCGGACGAGAACTATCTCGGCCGGTCGACCGCCGATGCCGTCAAGGAGTGGTTCGGCCGCCTTCCTCAACACTGCGACCTGTCGGGAGATGAGTCCGCCCTCTCGAACGAGAAGGCGAAGACGGTGCTAAGGTGGGAACCGACTCACACCTGGCGAACAGCGGCCGACGAGGAGGTCACTGCACCACGTTTGACGATGGGGTAATGGCTGTTACTCAGGTGGATCGTCCCACTCATCGCCGTCGTCTCGGGCGGCGTAGCTGATTCGGGTACTGGCTCGTTCAGCGTTGAGTCCGCGCGGGTCAACAGGGTTATTTGTGGCCGTCCGTTGCTCACACGCCTACTCTTCCCACGAGGAGTGGTCCGGCTGAGCCGCTACCCGAACGTCTAAATCGACGAACCCCTTGCCCGACGTTCCCGTATCCCGAACTACTACTGACGGTTCTGCCTTGGGTAGACGGCATGCCTCGTATGTTTAGTAACCCCTGTGGAGCATCGCTGACGACTACACGCGGTTGGCGAATAAACGACGCGTCCCTCCTCCTCAGAACGAGGCCGCTACGAGATACCAGTACTGGTTTATGGTACACAACTCTTCGACTGATTTCTGGAGCTTTGGGATCTGGTATGTTCCCGCATCGGGAACCATTCGACGGCTCACAGAGCCGTAACAGCGCTATGAATGTGACCCACTTTTACCTGGGCAAAAATTCATTCGACTTGTGTCTGATCCCGAGTATTTAACCAGAATCAGAAATTTGACGTGTTGGCCACCCATTTATGCCGTCAGTGATCAGCAACACCTGAAAGGGACTAACAGTTCGTTCCCCAATGGGGAACAAACGGCATCGTCTAACCAACCGGTTTGAGCGATTGCGTAATCTCTTTTCCGTATTCGACAGTCGATACTCCTACAACTAGTCGCGGGAGGGTAGCCCTTGCTCGATATCAGCTCCCTCTG
The DNA here is from genome assembly GCF_002844195.1 of Halegenticoccus soli. Taxonomy (GTDB): domain Archaea; phylum Halobacteriota; class Halobacteria; order Halobacteriales; family Haloferacaceae; genus Halegenticoccus; species Halegenticoccus soli. The sequence goes on along the minus strand of NZ_PEND01000003.1, from coordinate 144,684 downwards.
CTGAAAAGATCCTCCTCTCAGAGTTGATGCGAGACAAGGTCTCGAACAGACCATGGGTTTACGGATCTAATCTTGTCATGCCTTTAGTATTGCTTTACGGCGTGTTCGAAGGCGGTACAGCGTACGGAGCTTCTTCCCTCGACTCTCTCAGTGATCGGAGAGTGGCTGGTTTGAAGAATCCCGAGATCGAGCGGTATAGGAGCATCCAAAGTGTGAGATTCTGAATGGGGAGTGATACACCCATCACCTTCTGTTCGGCTCTTCCGCACAGCCTCGCTCGAAAAGATCGCACTCGATAAGAGGCCCGAGAGTGTGTTCGTACAGTCCGAACACAGTTAGGAAAACTGGATGTTGATTTCGATCACGTTTGCAGAGCGAGTGACCATTTGTGGGAGCTCTTCTTCGAAACGTTTCCCCTGCATCCGGCTAGAGGGGCCGGAGACGCTGACAGCGCCGAGAACGTCCCCATTTGGAGAGGTAACTGGAGCAGCAATACACTTGAGCCCCTTTATTTTCTCCTCGTTATCGATTGCGTATCCCCGCTCGCGAATCGTCTCCAGTTCGTCGAATAGTGCTTCACGAGTTGTGATTGTCTGGGGGGTGTACGCCTTGAGGCCGTTTCGATCGATAATGGCTCCCACTCGTTTTCGTGGAAGATGGGCGAGAATTGCCTTGCCGAGCGAGATGCAGTGTGGATATTCTCGCTTCCCGATGGTCGACGCAGACTCGACCGCCTTCTCGCCTCGGGCTTTGTAGAGGTACACGGCCATTCCGTGCTCTTCGGTGGCGAACTGCGCTAATTCCCCACTTTCTTTGGCTAAATCGTCGAGTTCGTCCGCGATTACGCCGTAATACCCGAGACGATCCTTCACCGTCTCGCCAAGTTCGAGATACCGAAGGCTTAAACGATACTTCGACCCCTTCTTCGTCAGGTAATCACTCTGGACGAGCGTCGCAAGGTGGCTGTGGATTGTTCCTTTTGATCGGCCAAGTTCGTTGGCCAGTTCCGTCACACCTGCCTGTTCTTCTCGCTGGAGGTATTCGATGATACCCAACGCCGTTTCCACCGCTTCCACCGTTCGAGGGGATTCGCTCTTTTCCATGGGGCTTTTCTGAAGTACAGGTCTATAATTGTTTGGTTCTCCCGAACAAACTGCCACGACTCGCATGATTTATAATCGTACACTGTCGCTGTGAGACCGACGTAATGACCCGAATGGGGAAGTCTGTGTTTCCTCTGAAAGTTCTCTCAAGTACACTAAACCGCTCGACGCAATCCGTGTCCGCACCCGTTCGTTTCCTCCAAACTCGATTCGTCTACTCTGAAGTGGAGCACCTACCAAAACCTATTTGCCATCTCATTATCCACGTGAAACCGTAATGACCGGCATGCAAGAGCGGACAGCAGAGAGTGCAGCAGTACCGGATGCCGTCAATAACTACGTCAACGGTCAATGGACGAAATCGAGTGGCGGGGAGGAACAGGCGGTCGTCGATCCAGCGACCAGCGAAGAGTTAGCGTCGCTAACGTTCACTCCCGAATCGGAGGTGGATCACGTCGTCTCATGCGCGACTGAGGCTTTCGAAGAGTGGCGGCGAACGCCAGCGGTGGATCGCTCACAGTACCTCTTCGGTCTGAAAGGCGAGCTTGAGGATCGAAGCGAGGAGATCGCACAGGCGCTTTCACGTGAACACGGGAAGACCGTCGGAGAGGCTCGCGGCGAGATTCGCCGGGGGATTGAGAACGTGGAGGTGGCAGCAGGGGTGCCGAACATGCTCAGAGAGGAAAGCGGCATCGTCGAGGATGTCGCCAGCGGAATCGACGAGTCAGCCATCCGACAACCACTTGGTGTGTTTGCTGCCGTCATTCCGTTTAATTTCCCGGCAATGATTCCGCTGTGGTTCCTCCCGTATGCTGTCGCAACAGGGAACACCTTTGTCCTCAAACCGAGCGAACGCGTCCCGTTGAGTTCGCAGCTCATCTTCGAGGCGGTCGACGCTGTTGGCTTCCCGGATGGTGTGGTAAATCTCATCAATGGCGGAGAAGAAACGGTGAACGCGCTGTTGAAACACGAGGATATCGAAGGCATCTCCTTCGTCGGCAGTTCGGGCGTCGCCCGTCACGTCTACGAGACAGCCGCGAAGAGCGGTAAGCGAGTGCAAGCCCAAGGCGGCGCGAAGAACTACGCCGTCGTCACCGAGAGTGCCGACCTGGACCGAACCGTTCCAAACGTCCTGGGATCCGTCTACGGGAACGCAGGGCAACGCTGTCTCGCCAACGACGTGGTCATCGGTGTCGGCGATGTCTACGACGACCTCCGCGATCGCCTCACCGCGGGTGCAGAAGATCTGACTGTCGGTATCGGTCTTGACGAGGACACCGATGTCGGACCGGTCATCACACCGGAGTCACGGCAGCGAATCAGCGATTTAGTGGATGATGCCGTTGAGGACGGCGCCGAACTCGTTCTTGACGGACGTGATTTCGAACATCCTGACTACCCGGAGGGGAACTTCATTGGACCAATCCTGCTTGAAGGTGTCACCTCCGACATGACGATCTCCCAAGAGGAAATCTTCGGTCCCGTCCTGTGTCTCGCGTCGGTTGACGATCTTGATGAGGCAATAGAGATGGTGAACGGGACCCAGTACGGCAATGCATCTTCAATTTACACTGAACGTGGCGGAGAGGCCCGACAGTACCGTCACGAAGTCGACGCAGGGAATATCGGTGTTAATGTCGGCGTATGCGCCCCGATGGGTTTCTTCCACTTCGGCGGTCGGAAGGAGTCGTTCTTCGGTGACCTCCATGCGCAGGGTGAGGACGCGATAAATTTCTACACAGAGAAGACGATCGAGATCGAACGCTGGTTCAGCTAACTGATCCACCCTCCTTTCGAAGGTACTAGACGCGCCTCCTACTTACCACTCGTTCTGCGTGCGATCGTCAGGAGCTATTTGACCGTATTGATTCACTGCCTCGTTGTATACTGCCCGCGCTTCGTCATTTGCTGTCGATAGATTCGCCGTATCTTTGCCAACGATGAGAAAGTCAAATCCTCGTTCGACTCGATCGGCGACGTCAGCGGGATCGACAGTTAGCGTCCCGACCGCGATGTCCGCATCATGCCCCGCTTGGACGACTCGGTCCATCGCCTCAGTGAGTTCCTGCGCGTCGTTTTCACCAAACACACCGAGCGCCCCGGCCATGTCCGCTGGGCCGACAAAGAGTGCGTCGATTCCCTCGACGGCTGCTATCTCATCGACGTTTTGCAGACCGGTTTTGCTCTCGATTTGTGCGATCGTCACGAACGATCCGTTTGCGTTCTTGACGTATTCGGTAAACCGGTCGCCGTATTCGGCTGCTCTGCCCGAGGCAATGCCTCGACTTCCCTCTGGCGGGTAGCGCATTGCGTCGACGAGATCCTTAGCTTCTTCAGCACTCTCGATCATGGGAACCATTACGCCATCGATGCCGATGTCGAGGACGCGCTTCAGGCGAACCGGATCATTCCAGGGAACGCGAACGATAGAGTCTGTCGGATTGGCTGCCGCATCGATTCCGCGCGACATACTCTCAACCGTCTCGAGCGAGATTGTCGTGTGCTCAGTGTCGATGAGGACAAAGTCGACGCTCTGCGATGCGCTGACCTCAGCGATAGCCGGATGGCCGACCGACAGCCACGTTCCCATCGGATACGATCTCGCCTCCAGTGCTTGTTTCAAGGTATTCGTCATAGTTGTGTGGTAGTGGGGTTGTGTTCGAGTCAGTCTGCGCCTGCCCTGATAGGCGTTCCCCGTAACGCCATCAAAGCGGTCACGGTATTGAGTGCGACCACTGGCTGTGGTTCGCTTGCGCATATCTTTCCCCGGTAGATTATAAAAATACGGGTTTACACCAGTGACAGCTCTCAACTACCGCGCGAAGCTCCCGGCTACGCCTTCGACAGCGCTCTCCAGTAGTCGTAGTTCCGTTTCGCGTGAGCCGACGGTGTGTCGAGTTGTTGGTCGATTTCGGCCGTGAAGCGGCCTGTGTATCCCACCTCCTCGAACTCGTCGCGCACCCGTCCGAAGTCGATGACGCCCTCACCCAGATCAGTGAACGAATGAAGGAGAGCGAACAGACTGTCGTAATCCACCTTCCCCGCCGAGAGGCGGTCAACGTGGTACTGGAGGTTGGCCGGTGGGTCGATGTCCTTCAGGTGAACGTATGCGATGTCGTCAGCGAATCGGCGGATTCCATCGTAGACGTCTCCGTACGGGTAGTAGTGGGCCGTATCGAACAGTAACTGGAGGTTGTCTGGGGCCCGGTCGAGCCACTCGCGAATCTCGTCAGGCTGTTCGATGTGGGCGGCACCGTGGTGATGGACGACCGGGACGACGCCGGCGTCCGCCGCGGCCGTACAGATGTCATCCAACCACCGCACCAGCGTGCTGTCGTCGACCTGCCCTCGCGGCGGGGGGAGGATACCGAGGAAGTCGGCCCCGAGTCGGGCAGCGACGGACGCACCCTCCACGGCGTCCTCGGCGTCGTCGTCTTCGATGAGCCAGCCGCTCATCACGCAGTACGTGTCAAGGTCGTTCGCGACCAGGTCGTCCCGCAGTCGGTCCGGACCGATGTGCTGGACCTTCGGTAACCCGATCTCGACGCCGTCGTACGGACAGGCGGCGAGGTCACTGAGGCCGTCAGGAACGTCTTCTGGACCGTACATCAGCATCGCGTATCCGTAGCCCATGAACCGATTCGTGATGGCCACGGTAATAAATCATGCTCCAGTTGGCTGAGGTTCCCCTGGTTCGAGACGGTTCGCGTCGGTCTCGCCCGGGAGAACGGATGCGAATAAGGAGTTGATGGAGAGGGGGTGAGAACGAAGGAGTGTGCACGTCGAATATACCGAAAGACGCGTTCCAGACAGCGGTTCTGACTTGTGTGACAGGAACTATATGTGGATTGATAGAAAGTAACTTAACACCGTGATGTGTTGCCACACACGGCTTGTCGACGCAAGAGCGGCAACCGGGAGTCAGCCAATGAGAGCAGCACGATTCCACGACGGAGGAGACGTTCGCGTAGAGAACATCGAAAGCGCCCCAGTTGGGCGGACGGACGTCCGCATCGAGGTAAAGGCGTGTGGGATCTGCGGATCCGATCTGCACGAGTACCGGACGGGCCCCCACTTCACACCCCAGGAGACCCACTCCAAGACAGGGCAGCGTAACCCGATCACGATGGGTCACGAGTTTAGTGGGACAGTGAGTGAAGTCGGCGCGGAGGTATCGCGCATCGCCGTCGGGGATCGCGTGACGGTCGAGCCGAACATCCCCTGCGGCGACTGTCTCTACTGCGAGGACGGGATGTACCACCTGTGCAAAAACGCAGTCGCCGTTGGGTTCCACACGGGGGCCGGCGGATTCGCCGAGAACGCGGTCGTTCCCGAACAGCAGGTTCACGTCCTCCCCGACGAGGTCTCGCTGGAAGAAGGCGCCCTCGTGGAACCGCTCGCCGTCGGTCTCCACGCGGTTCGGCAGTCAGGTATGAGTGTGGGCGACGCGGTCGGCGTCTTCGGCTGTGGCCCCATCGGACTCACGGTTATCAACGCCGCGGTCGCGGCCGGTGCGAAGCGGATCTTCGCATCAGAACCGAACGAAACCCGCCGGGAAGTCGCACTTGAACTCGGGGCCGACATCGGCATCAATCCGATGGAGGAGGACGCGGTCGATACGATCAAAGAGCGGACTCCCGACGGCGTGGAGGTCGCCTTCGAGTTCGCCGGAATCGGACCCGCCTTCAATTCAGCCGTCCAGAGCACCAAGCGTGCCGGGACCATCACCGTCGGGAGCATCAGCGATGCCGACATCACGACGAACATGCTCGATATAGTCGCGACCGAACGGAAAGTTGTGGGAACGAACTGCTACGGGTTCCCGCCGCAGTCGTTCCGAAGCGAGTTCGACGCCATCATCCAATCGCTCGCGGCGGGCAATATAAACACGGACGCGTTCATCACCGGCCGGATCGACCTTGAGGATATCACCGAGGAGGGCTTCGAGGAGTTACTCGACTCCGAGACTGACCACGTGAAAATCCTGGTCAAGCCGTAGCAAGTCTCCCTCACATTCAACAATGGACAGGACCCATCATATGCACTCGCTACACGAACTGAAGACACGACAGCGAACCACCAGTCCGGAACAGGAGAATCGCCGACGATGATTCGACCGTCTATCTGTCTGGAGATGATCTACGAGGACGCGCCGTTCGTCGACCGCATCGACCGCGTCGCCGACCACGGCTTCGACACCGTCGAGTTCTGGACGTGGCCCGACAAGGACCTCGACGCCGTCGAGGCGGGCCTCGACGAACGCGACGTCTCCGTCGCCGGAATGGCCGCGAACACCGAGCTCCGGCGTCCCGAAGAACTCGAGCGAGCGTTGACCGACCCGTCGAAGCAGGAGGCGATCGTCGGCGACTTCGAGAAGTCGATCGAGGTCGCGAAACGGTTCGACTGTTCGAACCTCATCGTCCTCGTCGGCCCCGAACTCGAGTACGCGCACGCGGAGATGTACGAAAGCGTCGTGACCTGCCTCCAGGAGGTCGCGCCGACGGCCGAAGCAGCGGACGTTACGCTGATTGTCGAGCCGCTAAACACTGCTGTCGACCACGAGGGCTACTTTCTCGAACAGTCGAGCGTCGGCTTCGATATCGCCCATGAGGTCGACAGTCCAGCGGTGAAAATTAACTTCGACATCTACCACCAGCAGATCAGCGAGGGGAACATCATCTCGACCGTGACGGAGAACCTCGACGCCATCGGTCACCTCCACGTCGCGGACGTCCCGGACCGTCACGAACCCGGGACGGGAGAGTTGAACTATCCGAACATTCTCGCGGCGGTCGACGACGCGGGATACGACCGCTACGTCGGATTCGAGTACACCGCCGCGGAGGACGACGACCGGGCGCTGACCGCGATTCGAGAACTCGTGACGGAGTAGATGGTCTCCGGTAAATTTCGGGCACACGATGATAAGGTTTCCCGCCTCACCGGAGCTGAGTTACGAGGACGATCCGTTCGTCGACCGCATCGGCCGCGTCGCCGACCACGGCACGGTCTTTATCGCGCTGTTCGGTGCCTCTCGATCGTCGCGACGACAGGTCTGCGTCCGCGACCGGACGGTGCTCGTCACGTTCACGCCCGCAGGGGGTGTTCGTCGCGGCGAACTGGCTCGCGTGGTTCTCCGCGCTTCAGCTCGGAACAGTCGTCACGGTGGTCTGCTCGCGAACGTCTATCCGCGCTTCATCGTCGCCGTCTCCTACGCACTTGTCCGACACCCGCCGACGTCACCGCGCGTTATCGGGGAAATCACCGCGATCGTCGCCGGGACCACGCTGATGCAGTTGGGCTGACGGCGTCGGTCTCTGTAGAGCGTGTCGCCTCCCTCATCGCTCGAACGAGACGACCGTCTTGATCGTCTCGTCCGAATCTGCGAGCGCCTCGTCGATCTCCCCGATCCCGTACACGCCGGTAACTAGGTCGTCGAGCAGTTCGTTCGGTGTCTCGTCGAGCCACGCAGCGGCCGCCTCGAAGTGTGCGCGGCGGGAGTTGACCACCCCGAGGAGGGCCTTGTTGGCGGTGACGAGCCCCGCGTGGAAGGCGGCCGCGTCGACCTCGAACGTCCCCGACGTCGGGATGCCCTGAAGCGTCGCGACGCCGTTCGGAGCCAGCGCGTCCACCGCGTCGATCGCGTGTCTCGCGTACCCCGTCGTCTCGAAGACGAAGTCGGTGGGTTCGTGCACTTCAGGGAACGCCTCGAGTGAGGTCTTTCGCGAGTCGATGTAGGTTCCGTCGACGCGCTCGATGAAGTCGATCGTCGGGTCCGGCCGGTCACGTCGGCCGAGACAGTAGGTTCGGGCGAACTCATCGCCGGCCGCTAACCGCGCGAGTCCGAGCAGTCCGAGGTTGCCGTTCCCGAGCACGAAGGCGCTCTGCGGTTGCCAGTCGAACGCCGCGCGAGCCGTGAACGCCTGTTCGAGCGCTTTCTCGACGAGGCTCGCAGGTTCGACGAAGAAACCGTAGTCGGTGAGTGAGTCCGGAACCGGCACGAGGAACTCGGGCCGACAGGTGAAGACCTCCGACAGGTAGCCGTGGGCACCGACGATGCCGCACTCGTGGAACGTACCCGGCGGTGCCATGTCGAGCTCGTCCGACGACTGGCCGTCCAGCGGGCGTCGAACCAGCGGTATGACGGTCTGCCCCTCCTCCAGTGCCGTCCCGTTGGCATCCTCGACGACGCCGACCGCCTCGTGGCCCATGACGAGGTGATTCTCTCCCGCGGGCGAGTCACCGCCGATTTCGTCGGCGGCGATCCGTCTGTCGGAGCCGTCGATCCCGACAGCGAGCGTCCGAACCAAGACCTCACTGTCGTCCGGAACAGGGTCGTCTTTCTCGACTACGCGTACCTCGGAGTCGTCCGGAAACAGCGCGATAGCTTGCATTGGTACGAGTAGTGTGGTATCAAGACGAGTAATAGAACTTCCCCTGTGAGACGAGTGTGCACCGTTGTTTGCGACGGAATATGGCCCCGGGAGATGTAGAGGACCACGTCGAGTGGTTCGATTCAAAGCGTGATGCGTGAGCCGGTACTGTGACTCCGCTTGACCGCATCGACTACCTTCTGGGTCGCGAGGCCCTCGGCGAAATTCGGGCTGTACGTACCGTCTTCCGCGATGGCAGAGAGGAACTCGTAGTTCTCGTGGACGAAGGCGTGCTCCCAGCCGATGATGTGCCCAGTCGGCCACCATGCGTCCATGTACGGGTGGTCGTCGTCGGTGACGAGGATGCGCCTCCACCCGTTATCGTCTCCAGTCCTGACCTCCAGTTCGTTCAACCGTTCCATGTCGAACCGGAACCCACCCTCGGAGCCGTACACCTCGATGCGGTTACCTCCTTTGTGCCCCGTCGCGACGCGTGACCCCTCCATGACTCCCATCGCTCCCGATTCGAAGGACACGAGTGCGGAGAACTCATCGTCGGTCGTCACCGGTCGCATCTCATCCGATCCCTCGACGGGACGTTTGTCGACGAACGTCTCGAGATTGCCCATGACCGAGTCGATGTCCCCGACGAGCCACCGAGCGAGATCAATGGTGTGTGAGCCGACGTCGCCGAGGACGCCCGTCCCGGCCATGTCGGTATCGTTGCGCCACGACCACGGAAAGTTCGGATCCGCGGACCAGCCCTGTAAGTACTGCCCTCGGAACCGTCGGATGTCACCGAAGTCCCCGGCGTCGGTCATCCGCTTCGCGAGTTGAATCGCGGGCACGTAACGGTAGTTGAATGCCACGCCTGCGAGCGCGTCGCTCCGACGCGCGGCGGAGTCCATCCGACGGGCTTCTTCGAGCGTGGGTGCGAGGGGCTTCTCACAGAAGACGTGGACATCGTTCTCTAGGGCGGTCACGGTCGGCTCGACGTGGACGTGATTCGGGCCGAGGTTGTACAGGACGTCGATGTCGTCGATGGCCGCCTCCCAGTCAGTCTCGACGCGGGCGAATCCGAACCGATCGGCAGCCTCCTCGACTGCGTCTCGGTTCCGACCGATGAGGATCGAGCGCTCGATTGCGGGTGCGTCGGGGAAGAACATCAGAAGCCTGTCGAGCGCATTCGCGTGCGCCTTACCCATGAATCGGTAGCCGAGGAATCCAGTGGTGAGTGTCATCGTTGTGGGTCGTCTGTCGGATCGTACACACCGGGAGGCGCTGGCACTGTGATGTCGTATCAGTGCCGGCGTCTACCGACGCCGGCGGTTCACGAGGTCTTTCCACGTATCCATACTGAAGCTAGTGTAATAATTGGTCGGGTTTCGAGGAGCCCGTGTCGCCGTTCAGCCACTCCATGCGGTACAACGGACATGAAGCCGAACTCGGGGAACTGTGACATCATCGGGACAGTACGCTTGATGGACGCCCACGTGCCGGCCAGATATCCCTGCGTTGCTCACGAGAGGCAGCGGTACCGCACCCGAAGGTATAACACCATCTGTCCGAAACGCATGTGACGATGCAATTCGGAGTCATCGGCTGTGGCACAGTCGCACAGATCATGCACATTCCCTATCTCGCGGAGCTCCCGAAGGCAGCGCTGTACGCGCTCGTCGACCCGGCCGAAGACCGGGCCGACGAGCTCGCGGACCGGTACAACGTCCCGCACGTCTACACGAGCCACGACTCGCTCCTCGAGGAACGCGGTGATGAACTCGACGCGGTGATCGTCCTCACGCCCGCGCAGACACACGCAAACGTTGTTGTCGACACGCTAGCGGCGGGGGTACACACGCTCGTCGAGAAGCCGCTCGCGGCGACGCTCGAGGACGCAACCGCGATGGTCGAGGCGGCCGAGACGTCCGACGCGACCGCGATGGTCGCGTACATGAAGCGGTACGACCCCTCGTACGAACGGGCACGGGAACAGATCGACGGTCTCGACGCTATCGACCTCGTCACCGCCTACGACGTGGACCCGGACCACTTCCGAATCATCGACGAGGTGTACGACCTCGTCGGCGGGACCCCACCGGCGGACCTCGTCGAAGAGAGCGTCGCCAAGCGACGGGCAGACATCGAACAGGCGATCGGTACCGACGACAATCTGCTCGTGGACGCATACGACTTTCAGCTCGACCACCTCTGCCACGACGTGAGCGCACTCCGAGGTCTGTTCGGCGAGGTCGAGCGCATCGCCCACGTGGACATCTTTGCGGGGGGACGATACGCCTCGGCACACCTCGTCTACGAGGACGGCGTCCGATGCGTGCTGGAGACCGGCAACTCCGACCGCAAGTGGTTCGAGGAGTTCATCCGGGTGGACGGGCCCGACGGGATGGTCAAAGTGGACTTCTCGAACCCGTTCATCAAGAACACGCCGACCGAACTCCGCGTCAAGCGGGGTATCGAGGAACTATTGGACACGGTCTACACGCCGTCGTACGACGAGAGCTTCAAGCGCGAACTGCAATATTTCATCCGGTGTGTCGAGGGTGATGCCGAGGTCCGGACCACGTTCGCCGAGGCGCGCGAGGACCTCCGCGTCATCATTGATCTCTTCCGGACCTATCGTGGAGAGCACCCTCGAGCCGACCGGGAGGAGCCGTGACCGTGGTGCCTGGTACGACTGGTTGCCTGCTCTTCGCGGTCGCGAAGGCAAGCGACGACGGGGGTCCTCCCTCACTCATCGAAGTCTGACTCGGTGTGCCCGGATACAGAGCCATGCTGTTCGGTCACTGATCGCCCTTCTCCACCAGAGAATCGCGGAGAGCTAGCTCACGGTCTTCGTCGCACCTCCCAGCGCGATCGCACCCAATATAACATATTTCTTATGGGTTGAGCAACCTTTATTTCCTCCAAGAGCACTGTGTCACTCATGAGCGTGGAGATGAGGTCCACAGTAGTCGATAGACTAACAGCTCCGATAATCGAATATTTGATCGAGTATCCCGTCCTGGTTGCCGTTTTGACCTGGCTCGGCGTCACCGCGCTGTTCACGTTCTTGAATCCGTCGGTGATGTTCCAGGCGAACATCTGGGGGAACATCTTCCGTCAGACGGCGCTCATCGCCCCGGTGGCGATCCTGGTCGCCCTGTTGATGATCGGTGGCGACTTCGACATGACCGTCGGCGCCAACTACGCGATGTCGGCAATGTTCTTCATTCTCATTGTCAACCAGGGAGTCCCAGCGTCGCTCGCGATACTCGTGACCCTTGCGCTGGGTGGCGCAATCGGGCTGCTGAACGGGGTCATGGTGACGTCCACCGGGATCCACTCTTTCATCATCACGCTGGGAGGCTGGTTCTCCATCCGCGGGGCCCTGCTGTTGCTGTTCAGCGGGAGCGCGCAGCTGGAAAGCGACGCCGCGATCATGCAGCTCTTCAGCTACGACTTCGGTGCCAACTTCGAAGCGGCGATCCTGTGGATGTTCCTCATACTGCTCGGCGCGCTGTACCTCGTCCACCGGACGACCTACGGAAACCACCTCTACGCGGTCGGAAGCGACAGGGACGCCGCGCGCGCCAGAGGTATTCAAGTGACCCGGACTCGGATCACCGCGTTCGTGCTGACCGGTATGGCCGCCTCGTTCGCGTCCCTGATGCACGTCGCGCGGTTCGGGTCGGCCCGTCCCGTCCTCCAGACGGAGCTCCCGCTGGTGGCGATCGCGGCGGCCGTCCTCGGCGGCTGTGCGCTGTTCGGCGGCCGTGGGAGCCCGAACGCGGGATTCTTCGGCGCGCTGACGTTCGGGACGTTCGGTGCCGGCCTGATCGCGGTCGGTGCGAGTTCGTCCTGGTACCAGTTCTTCGTCGGCATCGTCCTCGTCGGTGCAGTGGTTTTCAACCGATACGTTAACAGACTGCGGCAGAAAAGGCGGTGATCTCAATGAGCGAACGTACACCACTATTACAGCTGAATGACATCAAGAAGAGTTTCGGTTCCATCCAGGCGCTCAAGGGAGTGTCCCTGGAGGTGAACGAAGGAGAGGTCCTCGCCCTCGTCGGCGACAACGGCGCCGGCAAGAGCACCCTCATCAAGAACATCGTCGGCTACCACCAGCCCAACTCGGGCGAGATCTATTGGAGGGGCGAGCGCGTCACGTTCAAGAATCCCGACGAAGCCTTGGAGCGGGGTCTCAGCATCGTCTACCAAGACATGGAGCTGATCCCGTCGCTGACGGTCGCGCGGAACCTGTTCCTCGGCAAGGAGCCGACAACCCGCTTCGGAAAACTCGACTTCGACCTGATGTACGACGAAACGAAGAAGGTCCTAGACGAGATCGGTCTGGAGTCGTTGAACGACCCCACCCTGCCAGCGGAGAACCTTTCGGGCGGCGAGGCCCAGAGCATCAAGATCGGCCGGGCGCTGCACTTCGACGCGGACCTACTGATCCTCGACGAACCGCTCCGGAACCTCTCGGTGAAGGAATCCGAGAAAGTCCTGGAGACGGTCGAACGGACGAAAGAGCAGGGGATCGGCACCATCTACATCTCGCACAACATTTTCAACGCCTACGAACTCGCCGACCGAATTCACCTCCTCGATGCGGGCCGGACGATGGACGAGTTCAGGAAAGAGGAGATCGCGGGTCCGAAGGAGCTGATCAATAAGATGAAGACGGTCGCCGGAGGGGGAACAATCGCGTAACCGGTCGGAATGCGATTCACCCGTTCACGCAGCGGTGCCGTAACGATTGACAACCGGCGATTCCCTGCAACGGTGTGTTCGCCGGCAACTGTTCGACGAGACATCAGCATTGCAGCCGAGACGGCTGCGTCCGTCGTCGCGATGAACGGCGTGTGGATGACGGCGTAGACCTGTATTTGTACGAAATAATCGACATACTTATGTGCGCGTGTTCATTGATATCATACGTGCATGAGCCCGAAGCAGATGCCTGACAGTTTCGAGTACGGACAGATATCCCGGCGCCAGGCACTAGCAGCGACCGGCGCGGCCGGAGTAGCCATCCTTGCCGGGTGTGCTGACCAAGGTCTCGGTAACGAGAATGGGTCCGACGCTAGCAATCAGACGCAAAACGTCCAGATACGGTACATCCCCCACGGAGCCCCGGGTCAGGACCCGTTCTGGGAGGCCCAGAATGATGGCTGGAAAACGGCCGTCGATCAGCTCGGCGTGCAGGCGTCCTACCAAGGTCCGGACGAGTCGTCGAACTTCACTCAACAGGTTAACAACATCGAAACGGCCATCGACGCCGGCGTAGACGGTATCGCGGTAACGTTGCCTGACCCGCCGCTGTTCCAAGAGGCACTCCAGCGTGCCGCCGACGAGGGCATCTACGTCATTGTCACGAACGTCACCGAGACGGGCGAGAAGACGATGCCTTGGCACGGCTACATCGGTCAGAAAGAGGCCATCGTCGGCAACGAGTTGGCGACCCAGACCCTTCCTCTGTTCAAGGAGAAGACCGGCTCCCCTCCGAGCGGGGCTGTGATTCTCAACCAAGATCCGGGCCACTCGGCACTCAAACTCCGCCAGGGGGGGATCGAGGAAGTCCTCAATAACAACAACATCCCTCACGACTGGATCGAGGTGCCAGCAGGCGACCCTTCGGGCGTGATCAGCCGGCTCGCCAGCCATCGCTCAAACAACCCCGACGTGAATCTCGTCTTCACACTCGGTCCGGTCGCCGGAGATCCGGCGATAGACTACATCAAGAACGAAGGACTCCAGGGCAAGGTGTACCATGCAGGGGTCGACATCTCTCAGACTCAAGCTACCGCGATCCAAGAAGGTCACAACTTGGCACAGGTCATCCAGCAGCCGGCACTGCAGGGCTACCTGGCGGCCCACTACCTCACATCGAAGTTAGCGTGGGGCATCCTGACTCCGTCTCACACACCGACGGGCCCGACGTTCGTTCACGCAGGGAACGTGGACTCGGTCATGACGCAGATCGAGACGTTCAGTGTTGCCTGAACGGCTCGGTTCGTCCGCCAGCGGTCAAACGTTCAGTGTTTTTTAGTCCACGCTTCTCTCGACAGCACACGTCACGAAGTTGGAGACTAGGTGGGGAACTCCCGGTGCTCCATACAACGACAGGTACCGCGACTGTGTAGTCATACGAGCGACGAGGACCGTGGAACTCGATGCAGAGCGGAATCCACGTCTCAACGACGAACCGACGCCGGCCGAGCGCGAGACGAAGCGCCCGACGTCCTGGCAGTCGTCACCGACAGCTTCTGTACCGATTGCGACGAGGGCCTCGGTACACTCACTGGTCATTCTACTCGCCTCGGGCTGTTAAAGGCCGGGACTCCCGGTCGCTCTCGATTGAGAGAACCGGGCTGAGGAGTAAGCGGTGGCAGAGACCGGGATCCACGAACCGCTGTCGTCACACCGTTCGACACCGTCGACGACCCGCTAGACGGGCAGTCCGGCCTCGAAGTCCGTTCGTCCGAGCGGTCCGGGTCAGTCGCCGCGCACCCCCCGCCAGAAGTCGTAGTTCTGTTTGGCGTGGACGAGCGGCCGTTCGGTCCGGTTCTCGATCTCGATGGTGTAGTGTCCGTCGTAGCCGGCGTCCGACAGGGCGTCGTGGACTCCCTCGAAGTCGAGGATCCCCTGCCCGAGGTCGGTGAACGAGCGGAAGTAGTTGATGACGTTGTCGAGGTGGAAGTCGGCGTTCGACAGCGCGTCGCGGTTCGCCGTGAAGTCCTTGACCGGGTCGATGTCTTTGAGGTGGACGTACGCGATGTCGTCGGCGAACCGCTCGATGCCGTCGGTCACGTCCCCCTCGGGGTAGTGTTCGCCGTACGGGTAGTAGTGGGCAGTGTCGAAGATGAGCTCCAGTCCGTCGACGGCGTCGAGGTAGTGCCGTATCTCGTCCGATTGCTCGACGGCGGTCGCGCCGTGGTGGTGGATGAGGGGACGTACCCCGGCGTCGACGGCCGCGTCGCCGATCCGCGACAGCCAGTCCTCGACTGTCGCCTCGTCGTGTCGGCCGCGCTGTGGGGGTAAGAGTCCGACGAATTCGGCCCCGAGGTCGGACACCATCGGCATGGCGTCGACCATCCGCTGAACCGCCACCTCCGTCTCGATCCACTCGCCCATCGCGAGGTAGAATTCGAGATCGTAGTCGTCGAGCCACCGGCCGACGTTCTCCGGGCCGGCTGCACGGATCTTTTCGACGCTGATCTCGGCCCCATCGTAGCGGCAGGCCGCGATATCCCCGAGCGCGTCCTCGATCTCCTCGGCATCGTACATGATAGTAGTGTATCCAGTACCCATGGTAGCGACCATCACGAGCCATTGAAAAATAGTTTCTGGAGTATAGGTTGACACAGCGCTCGACCGGTCCCCCCCATCGACCGAAGGGTTCTACCGACCCGGGAGAGGGCGGACTCCGGCAGCGCGCTGCCGACCGACGCGTTCAACGACTCCGACGTGGACATCTTTCAGCCCACACGAACAGCGAGCGTCCCACACCGCCGACCCTTATTCTGGCAGTAGACGAGGACGTCGACCGTACGGGTCGTCACGTCCAACCTTCGAAGACCGCCTCCTCGATATCGAGGTCGAACGTGCTCCCCGCAGTGACGCCCACGGCAGTCGTCTTTTGCGTATTAGTCATCATCGTGTGCCCCTCTCTGACGAACACTAAAAATTCCCATCCCAGAACCCAAACGATATACGACCGTGATCTGAACTGTTGACTATGCCACGAGCGATAAACAGCATTCTGCTCGTTATCGGTCCAAACGACCGCGATCACGTCGACGCACTGCTCGACGAAGTACTCGCCATCGCAGTCCCGACCGGCGCGGAAGTCTACCTTCTTCACGTGTTTCCGCGTGACGAGTACGAAGATCTCCTCGCACAGATCGACTCCTCGGGCGGGAGCATCCCACCGGACGAACTTGCGGCACGCCATGCGAGTATCAGTACGCCAGCGAGCCGATTCGAAGAGTTGGACGTGGCTTACGAGATCCGGGGCGTCATCGGGAAGCCCGAGTCCGAGGTCGTTCGCGTGGCGAACGACCTCGACGTCGACCGCATCGTCATCGGCGGGACCGGTCGGTCACCAGCTGGCAAGGCCATCTTCGGCAACCACGTCCAGCAGGTGCTTCTCAACGCGCCCTGTCCTGTGACATACGTCCGGCGGGACTGACAGCCCTCGAGCGCGGCGACCGTCGGTTCCGCTAACGCTCGGACGTGTCGGGAAGCGCCGAAGACGCTAAACCGTTACCCCGCAGTCGATACTGCGTTCGACAACGAGACGAAGCTCGCTTGCAGCCTCGTCGACGTGCCTATCGCCGCGAATCAGAAGGCATTCGAGGTCGATGCAATCAATGGCTGGCAAACACGATGTCTCCGAAGCCGCCATGAGCCTCGCGTAGCTCCTCCCAAAGGACGAGCACGGGCGAGCATCATACGGGACAACCTCAGCGCACAAGTTCGAACTCGATGTCGATGACGTCGAGCGAATCGATGCGAAAGCAGCGTCATCGTCGTACCGAAGACGATTCGGACGGTGTTCGTGGCCACAACGGTCGAAAGCGGTGAGGACAGCCGAGGGCGGGTACGACCGTGTGCCGACGCTGATAGCGATACGAGCGACGGGCCGTGGGGGTTGGTTACTCCTTCTGGTGCTCCTCGACGACGTCCCAGTCGAGTTCGATCCCGAGCCCCGGCCCGTCGGGGATCTGGATGCGACCGTTCTCGATGAACGGCTCGTCCCGCACGAGTAGGTCCTCCCACCAGGGCACCTCGCGCGCGTGATACTCCAGCGCGACGAAGTTGGGAACCGTCGCGCCGACGTGTGCGGTCGCAGCGGTCGCGACCGGGCTGCCGATGTTGTGGGGGACGAGCGCCTGGTAGTAGGCCTCAGCCATGTCGGCGATCTTCTTGGTCTCAGCGATACCACCCGTCTTGGGCACGTCGGGCGCGAGGAAGTCGACGGCCTGCCCTTCAATGAGGTCGCGGAAACCGTGGCGACCGTACCGATTCTCACCCGTGAGGATGGTCGCGTTCACGCGCCGCTTGAGTTCCCGTATCGCGTCGCCGTTTTCCGGCGGGAGCGGGTCCTCGATCCACGCGATATCGTACGGTTCGAGCGCGCGGCATAGCCGTTCGACCGTCTCCGGGCTAAAGTTCCAGTGGAGGTCGACCGCCACCTCGGCGTCGTGACCGACCTCGCCCGTGACGGCCTCGACGACCCGTCGCTTGTGCTTGATTTCGGGCGGATCGAAGTGCCGAGAGAGCGTGTCGAACTCCCGGCCCGAGGGGACATCGAGGTCGAACTTCACGATGTCGAAGCCGTCGTCGACGGCCGCCTGCGCGGCCGCGGCGTACGCCTCCGGCTCGTACGTCTCGGTCGCCTGTCCCTCCTCGGCTGACTCAACCATCGCCTCCCCGGCGTGGCAGTCGGCGTACACCGTCACTTCCTCGCGCATTTTTCCGCCGAGGAGTTGGTACACCGGCTGGCCGAGGAGCTTCCCCGTCGCGTCCCACAGCGCGATCTCCACGCCGCTGATCGCGATGGTTCCGATCCCCTGCTGCGACCCGCGACCCGAGAGGCTCTCGCGCATCAGGTTGTAGAGCCGCTCGACGTCGGCGGGGTTCTCTCCGACCAGCACCGGCCTGAGGTAGTCCGTGATGATCTGGTGGACGCCCGGGGAGGGGTAGCACTCGCCGATACCGGTGACCCCCTCGCTGGTCTCTACGGTCACGATGGTCCACGGAAAGTTTCCGTCGACGACGACCGTGCCGAGGTCCGTTATCTCTGCCAGCGGGCCGTCCGCCCGGCGAGGCGTCTCGTCGAAATCGGCCCACATCGTCGCTGCAAGCGTTGACGCGAAGTCTTCGTACATGGTTTGTGGATTTCCTGTCCGCTTCGTTTCGTGTTACGAGTGGAATGGGTCCGCGCTGCGTCGCTGGGTAACGGACGGCATAGAGCTCGACAGGACACGAACAACACACCCGGTGTTACCGAAGCGCATCATTTACTGTTTCGACAGTTCCCATGTTATACTTTCCGATGCGACGAACCGAGCGAGTCGTGCCGGCGACCGACGGCCAGGCCCCCATTTTATTCCTGTACGTAATCTCCGGTTTTCAACATACGGGGCGTAGTGTTTTCGTGAAAACAGAGCGTACTCACCGACTACAAACACTACGCACCGATGATACCTATCAAAAGGTGTCCGGTCTTGGGACGGGCGTAGCGGTACTGTGTCGACGATGCACTCCTTTCCCTGTAGCGTTCGTCACACATTTATCCGATGCCCAAGTATCTCGTTTCGTGTTCGATTCAGAGACGGAACTCGGCTTCGGAACGTACAGCCTCGTCGGCGACGAGGGTTCGGCCGTCATCGAGACGGCCCTCGAAACTGGGTACAGACACATCGACACTGCCCGCCTCTACGGGAACGAGTCGGAGGTCGGCGACGCCATCGCTGCCTCGGACGTCGACCGCGACGACCTCTTCGTTGCGACGAAGGTCGCCCACTTCGAAGAACCCGAGAAGACGCCGGAGTACGTGCGCACGGCCATCGATGAGAGCCTCGAGCGCCTCGGGCTCGACCGCATTGACCTCGTGTACCACCACTGGCCGCGAAACCAGGAAGAGATCGAAACCGTCCTCCCCGTCCTCGAAGAGTACGTCGAGACGGGTGCCGTCGCCAACCTTGGCGTCAGCAACTACACCGTGGACGACCTGTCGCTGGCCCGTGACCTCGTGGACATCTCCATCGCCGCCAACCAGGTGGAGATGCATCCGCTGCTTCAACAGACGAAGCTACGCGAACACCTGCGCGACACCGAGACGCAGCTCGTCGCATACTCGCCGCTGGCGCAGGGTGAGGTGTTCGACCAAGACGCCGTGCTCGCGGTCGCCGAGAAACACGACATCTCGCCCGCCGTCGTCAGCCTCGCGTGGCTCCTGTCGAAAGACGGCGTCGCGGCGATTCCCCGAACGAGTTCGGTCGATCACCTTCGCGACAACTACCGGGCGAAGGCGCTCGAACTCAACCCGGAGGACGTCAAACGAATCGACGCCATCGATCGAACGCACCGGTGCGAGGACCCGTCCTGGATGTCTTGGTGAGCCATCACGCGGAGCGGCGGGTCGGACGGTCCGCTCGACACTTACACTTATTATACAGTGGCTGTTCGGTTCACGCATGCGAGCACTCGTGCTTGATGCGGAGTGGAATCCGCGTGCAGACTACGACCTGAGCGACGACGAGCGGGAACGACGTCGCGCGATGAACAGCGGTCAGGTGTGGCAGCACCCCGAACTGCGCGTCGAAGAACGCGAGCGTCCCGAACCCGCCACCGACGAGGTGCTAATTCGAGTCCGGTACGCGGGGATCTGCGGTAGCGACGTCTCGATGATCGAGACGGACGACGAGGGATACATGCACTACTCAGCGTACACGCAGTTGCCGAACGTGACGGGTCACGAGTTCGCCGGAGAGGTGGTCGAGACCGGTTCAGACACTAGCCTGTTCGAGGTGGGCGACCTGGTGACAGCGGAGGTGACGGACTACTGCGGGCGGTGTCAGATGTGCCGACAGGGGTTCCACGGTCACTGCGAGAACTTCGAGCAACTTGGATTCACCATCGACGGCGCGTTCGCCGAGTACGTCGCCGTCCCGGAGAAGATCGTCTGGGACGTCTCCGACCTGGCTCGGCAGTACGACGACGAGGATCGGCTGTTCCGCGCGGCCGCAACCATCGAACCCAGCACCATCTCCTACTACGGCCTGTTCGGGAGAGCCGAAGGTATCCTCCCCGGGGACTACCACGTCTACCACGGGGTGGGTCCAATCGGCCTCACCGGAATGAACGTCTCGCGGGCCGCCGGTGCGGGCAAGGTCATCGCGTTCGAACCGTCCGACGAGCGCCGGGAAATCGCGCACGGACTCGGCTTCGACCACGTGTACGATCCGCTCGATGTCGACCCCGTGACTACCATCGACGACGTGACCGACGGCGAGGGGGCCGACGTCCACGTCGAGACGAGCGGTGCCGTCTCGGCGACCTATCCCGTCATCGAGGACTCGCTTAGCGAACGAGCCAACGTTATTCACATAAGCAACGCCGGGTCAAACCCCGAGATAGCGCTCCGGAAGTACCAGGGCAACAGCGCGCAGCTATACGGTTCGGAGGGGCATACCGACCAGCAGGTGTACCCGCGAACAATTCGGCTGATGGCCGCGGGCCGCCTCGATAACCTGCCGATGGTAACGTCGACGTTCGACCTGGCAGACGCCGCCGACGCGGTCAGACAGGCGGCGATGCGAGTCGACGGTAAGGTGCTCATCGAAATGTGATACCGCGGTCATATGGGGTGTCAACTCTTAACCGCTGTTCCGCCGCGGGTGGTGAGCGTAATACGCGGAAAGGAATCGTCGACTTCGTTACTCTTCGAGATCCGCGAGGTCCCACTTGCCGGTAATGATAGCGCCCGAGTCCGGATTGTCGGGTTCGACCACCGCCTCCACGATGGCGGGACCGTCGTGGGCGATAGCCTCCTCGAGCGCGTCGGCGAGATTCTCGGGCTTCACGACGCGTTCGGCGTAGCCGACGTTGAACGACCCGGCCATCTCCATGAAGTCCACGTCAGTCTCTGGATCGAACTCGGTGTCGAGGACGCGGTCCCACCCGTACTTGCTCACCTGGAGATTGCGAATCGACTTCCAGCCGTGGTTGTTGACGATGAGGTAGGTCACGTCTATATCGTGTTCGACCGCGCACGCGACCTCCTGGTTACACATCATGAAGCTCCCGTCGCCTTCGACGGCGACCACGGGACTGTCGGGTTTCGCGAGTTTCGCTCCGATGGCCGCGGAGACGCCGAAACCCATAGTCGAAAAGCCGCCGCACGAGATGTTCGTCCGGGGTTCGTACACCGGGAACTCCGGATTCACGGTTTCTTGTGGTTGGCCGGCGCTGGAGACCACGACACCGTCGCGGGGGAGGACGTCGCGGAGGCTGGCGATGGCACGCGAGATGCTCATGGGCACATCGTCGTCGCGCCAGCGCTCGGCGACCATCTCCTCCCACTCGGACCACAATTCCTGTATCTCGTCGTAGTAGTCGTTACCCTCCTTCGAGACGGGGTCGATGCGCTCTTGAAGTTCGTTCGTAATCTGTCGGGTGACCACCTTCGCATCGCCCTGAATCCCGACCTCCACCGGGAAGTTCTTCCCGATCTCCTGCGGGTCGATGTCGACGTGGACGAGCTTACTCGGCGGGATGTCGAAGCTGACACCCTCCTCGAACGAAGAGGTGTGGAGGTCAGTGAAGCGGCAGCCGATGGCGAGTACGACGTCGGCGTTCGACGCCAGTTCGTTGCCCGCCGTGGAACCGATCCACCCGGCGTAGCCCACGAATAGGTCGTGATCCTCGGGGATGATTCCTTTCGCCTGGAACGTCGGAATCACGGGGGCTTGGAGGTATTCAGCGAGCTCGCGGACTTCGTCCCACGCCTCCGCGAGCATGGTCCCGCCCCCGGGAACGATGACCGGACGGTCGGCGTCCGCGAGCAGCTCCGCTGCGTCCGAGACGGTTCCCGGATCGCCGCCGGGGCGACTGTGTGGGCGACTCTGCGTCGGTTCGGGTAACTCGATGTCGGCGACTGCGCCCTGCACGTCCATCGGGACGTCGACGTGGACCGGTCCCGGACGGCCCGAGAGCGCGATCTGAAACGCGCGTCGGAGGATGCGCGGGAGTTGCTCTACGTCCCGGACTTCGAAGCTCTGTTTGGTCACGGGCTCCATGACGCTGGGGAAGTCACCGGGGTTCTGGCGCTCTATCTCCTGGAGGATGCCTTGGCCGTACTCATGGGTCTGGGGCGCACCAGTGAAGATGACCATCGGGATCGAGTCCACGTACGCCGTCGCCGCCCCCGTCACCGTGTTCGTTGCCCCCGGTCCGATAGAGGTGAATACGGCCAGCGGTTTTCCGCTGGCGCG
This sequence comes from Halegenticoccus soli, assembly GCF_002844195.1. GTDB lineage: Archaea > Halobacteriota > Halobacteria > Halobacteriales > Haloferacaceae > Halegenticoccus > Halegenticoccus soli. The sequence goes on along the minus strand of NZ_PEND01000003.1, from coordinate 122,205 downwards.
GGCGTACCCATCTGCAAGGTGCGTCGCGCCTTGTTCGTGCCGCGGTTGAATGATCTCTATGTCGGAGTCGTTGAACGCGTCGAGCAGGTTCGTACTACCGTGGCCGGGGATACCGACGAGGTACTCGACGCCCTCCTTTTCCAGGTACTTGGCGATAATCTCGCCACCGTTCAGTCTGGGCATCTCGTTCGGATAGATGTGGACCCCTTTCTTAAACGTTCCCCCAGGCAGGACGGATACGCAATTTTGATCCAGACGGCCTCACAGCGACGGGATGACCTCGTCGCCCATCACCTCGAAGAATCGCTCCGGTTCAGGGCTGGTGTTACCCAACGCGATGCGGTCGAAGCCCATCTCGGCGTATTCCTCGAGTTGCGCGGCGACGGCGCTCGGATCATCGGCAATGAGGAACTTGGCCTCTATCTCCTCCTCTGTGGCCTTCTCGCCCTCGCGTTCAATGTCCTTGGGGTTCGCCATCGCGCGGTCGAAGACGTTTTGGGTCGTCGCCCACCAGGGACGGGTCGACGCGCGCGCACGCTCGTAATCCGAATCGTAGGAGGCGATGACCAGAAGCGTCGTCTCAATTTCATCAGGATCGCGACCAACCTCCTCGGCGTAGCGGCGGATGGCCGGGTACAACCGGTCCGTGTACTCCTCGCCCTTCTTGACCGTGATGAAGCCATCGCCGTACTGGCTGGCAAGCGTCGCCGTACTTGGGCCGTTCGCGGCGATCTGTATTGTGGGACGCTCGTCGGGCATCGTGTAGAGGCGGGCGTCGTCGACGTCGAAATGTTCGCCCTCGTAATTGTAGAATCCCTCGTTCTCCCAGAGGCCGTGGACGATTTCGAGCGTCTCCTCCAACCGATCGCGTCGAACCGGGTACTCGGGCCAGTCGTGGCCGAGGGGTTTCTCGTTCATCGCCTCACCAGTCGAAAGCCCCAACACGACTCGCTCGTCGTGCATTTCTTGGAGCGTAGCGAACGCCTGCGCCATCAGCGCGGGGTGGTAGTGCTCCCCGGCGGGCGTCACGCACGTTCCGAGGGGGACGTCGATGCGCTCCGTGGCGGCCCCCAACCACGACCACGCGAATCCGGCCTCCGCGTCGGTGTGAAACCACGGATGAAAGTGGTCTGACGTCCAGACGAAGTAGAATCCGTTCTGTGAGGCGAGTTCCGAAAATCTGAGTAGTTGCGACGGGCTGTACTGCTCTTGGTGAGCCATGTAGTCGATGCTGACCATTGTCGTGTAAGTATATACCAGAGTGCATCATAGTATTTTCCCACTCCGGAGGCTCGCGGCCGCTGTCCCCCAACACGGTGAACGTGGTTCTACGCAGCCCGTAGCTCACTAGCTGGCTCTCGTCAGTGACCGTGCGTGCCGTGTAAGCCCGCGTTCGGAAGAAACGAACGACTGTCGTACGTGAACGGTCGCTCCTGATGAGACGAACGACCTTGTTCAAAGAGTCGATGCAGACACGGCGAATCGAGTGTATTCTCATGTCGATATCGCGAAGTGCGTTCGGGGGTTACGAACGGATAACATTCGATCGTAACGATCTAACATATTTAGTTCAGACGGCTTCATCAGGGGGTAACTGCAAGTACCTCCACTGTATCTCGTTGGGGGAAGTAATACTCGCCAACACGGTCAAAGAACTGGTTGAGGAGATAATCGACAAGCATTGACTCTCCAACACACTTACTCGATCAGGTGTGTGACGATAGTACGATTGTAACGGCGTCTCGGTGACGATTCAAAACGAGGTTACTAAATCGTGTCGTTTTGTTGTAAAGGGAAGTAAACCTCTGTCCTTGGCTAACGATAACCGTTCGGAAGAGACGAATCCCTACGACTCGCACCGAGATGACGTGACAACTATGTATCCCGGTCTGAATTGACAATATAGCTGCAGTTGTAGAGGGGCACCGCAAAAACTTTGCGAGCGAGATCTGCTGTACACTTCGGTAATATCGGGTAACGCTATTAAGAAAGAGATTCTGGGGTAGGGCTCTTAACGAATACGGCCAGTCCTACCTTTTCGCTACAGACGTTAACCTTCTCAATGGTTTATGGAAGGAGCTATCTCTACACCGCACTGGTTGTTGTTCAGAAACGAGTTGAGTGACAGCTCGAGATTATCCTACAACAACGACTGAGCGGTAGTATTATACCTCTTCCTCTTTGAGTTGCCGTTTACGACGCCATATAAGAGATACGTCAGCAGAACGAGCAGCACGATGAAGATGAGCAGATCAAAAACGATAGTCCGAAATAGGCGTAATGGAGCGCGCCATCCCCGACGTACTCAACGTCGACATCGTCGACAAGGCAATGTTCTTTCTGTGTCTCCACCTTGACTCGGTTGACGCAGATATTGGCGATTGATACGATGCTGGAGCTATCAACCCGTCATTCAGCTGTGGGACATCCGCAGCTGACATCCTTGTGTCAGCACGATGGGTGTTGGCAGTTTGGTCCGTCATCGCGGTGAGGAACACTGTGAGCATCGGTCTCCGCGGGGGCTGCAGGGTGAACAGTAAGGTCACGAGAGGCTTGCAGATGAGGTGTTACGGCGGGCAACGTTCATATCTCATCCTACTACCTCAATATCGTAGGTCACGAGAACCCACAGGACAGCGGCAGGAGTGGTAGAGTCACGTGCGAGTCCTCGATTTGCTGGTTTCCCAGCATGCGTAATGGCTGTCTTTAGGTATATTTGCTTCCATCACTGGCCGTTTCGCCGTCGTCTCAAGGATTGCTGAAGATCTGCTCCCAGGGCCGCGAAGTCCCGAGTACAGACACAAATTTAGAGTAGCAGGGTAGTATGATGGGTCAGACGGTGAATCTTCAGGACGGGTTCCCAACGGAAGTAGTTAAACAAAGACGTTTTCTACCCATAGTAGACTGTCTTTAGCGGGGAGAGCTGGTCTACTCTCTCCAAAACCCTATAGTTGGTTTCAGTGGATCTACTGGTGCCCTAACACTGTCTTCACTATTTTCCAGAACGCTACCCCGAATTATCGAAGATGATCTGGATCAACACTCTACAGAACGTCCGAAAGTGGTTTTAGATAGGAACAAGAGTGTAATTCACAGAAAACATTTTGTGTCAGACGTAGCTTTTTACGTTCGAGAGCCAGAAAGGGTGATACAACTATTTTTGTATCTCACCATCGGAATCATTTGGATAGTTACCCCCTTCAAAATTGTCTCTACATCTCACTGTCTCGTTTACGTTAACGATTTCGCGGATAGCAGGCGCTCCATTAGTTCCAGTATTGCGTGCGCTGATCGGCGAGTACGGCCTTCGTTTTAGGGTTCTATAATTCTAAGACTGCGAACAACGTCCCTTGTTCGGAGGGTGAGAATGACTCGGATCGGACAGCGTGTCTACCTCCACAGCATGGCACTCAGAAAGGCAATTCTCGCGCACTTCTCGAGTCACTAGGTGACGAGATCCTTGATATTAGATCAAGGATGCATTGGTAAATAGCCGCTCAGGCCACCCTCTTCAAGAACAGGTAGGTTATGAATGCTCCAGTAAATTCCAGTTCAATGCACCTTGATAAGCTACGCCGCGGAGACGGAGTTCGGTAAGCGGCTCGCCGATGATGCGTTCGCCATTACCTCACCGTCGATGTCTCCTTCTGCATTACTCGATTCTGGCTCCGTAACCCAAAATTCCAATCATCCTCAATATCACGATGCCACAATTCGATTGTATCTTGGATCAACGTGGGATTTGGTGAGGATAGCATGATTCTGCTCGGATTAGTTCGCGTAGCGGCCTGTTGAACGTGCGAGTGGCCTTTTCCGAGATACGATATCATTTGTTGTAAGCTGCGTTAGAGGGAAGGTGCGACAGCGTGCATTGTGAGTGTCAAGGTGATCGTCGCGTTTGGCACCTCGGCGTTCTGCGAGAAGCCGCAGAATGACGATTGAGAACGCGATTCGCACGAACAGGTAATTATATCCTTCCGCTGGCTGTGGCGATCACATGGATCTCGAACTCGGCGGGAGTCGCGTGTACGTGACGGCGGCAAGTGGTGGTATCGGGCGAGCGGTGGCGGAAGCGTTCGTCCGCGAGGGGGCCCGCGTCGTCGTCTCCTCGCGCGACCCGGACAACCTCCAGGAGGCCGCGCGGTCGATCCGTGCGGCGACCGAGTGTGACGACGACGCAATCGATTGGGTGGTCTGTGACCTGACCGACGAGGCCGCGGTCCGCACTGCGACGGACGACGCGATGGACCGCCTGGGCGGGCTGGATGTCCTCGTGACCAACCACGGCGGCCCGGCGACGACGCGGTTTCCGGACCTCTCGATCAACGCGTTCGACGATGCGTACCGCGGCATTCTGCGGAGCACCATCCTGACGTGTGAGCGCGCGCTTCCGGCGCTCTGCGAAAGCACCGGCGCGATAACCAATCTCGTTGCGGCGTCGGCGCTGGAGCCGTCCGCCGGCGGTGCCCTCGGAAACGTCTTCCGACCCGGAATCTACGGTCTCTCGAAAGTGCTGGCTGAGGAGTACGGCGAAGATGGCGTCCGAGTAAACTGCGTCTCTCCCCGCGGGGTCATGTCCGAACGGATTGAGAACAAGATCTCGGAGTTAGCCGACCGTGAGGGCATAAGCGAGCGAGAAGCCCGGAGGCGCCGCGTTGCGGAACTCCCGCTCGAGGACCTCGGAACGCCGTCGGCGTTCGCGCGTGCCGTCGCCTTCCTTTCCTCCCCCGCGGCGGAGTATATCACCGGCTCGATCCTGCCCGTCGACGGTGGGTGGCACCGACACGCGTTTTAGCGGTGACGCCTCGCGGAGCGGTCTGTCGCCGTTTCGGGTGCCGCCTCCGCGCCAGTGACAGGATCACGAACAGCCCCGCCGCAAGGAGCGTGAGAACGGCGTATGCGTAGAACACCTCCGCCGCGAAGCCGCGGTCAAGCAGGGTGCCGGTCGCCGCGGCGGCGGTCGAACCGACGGCGAAAAAGTGGGTTCGTCGAATGAACCCGTACTCGCTCCCCTGCTCCGAATCTTGGAGCGCCGCCGGGATGTAGCCGTTGCTGACGCCGCCGCTATAGCGGAGAACGCGTCGAAAAGGAACGGCGCGACCGCCGGAGTGACGTCCTTCTCGACGGATAGGTACGTCAGGAGAAACACAGAGAGCCTCTGGTAGACGAACGTCATCAGCGCGAGCGCGGCGGTCGCCCGAAAGACGGCGGGACCGAGGAGCTGACCGCCGACAGCCCGCAAGCCGCCCGCGGTTCGACGCAAAAGAAGGGTTCGAGGCGTGACACGGGGCGTCCGAGTGCCGCCAGAGCGCGGGACGACGGCCTACGTCCCAGCGAGGGCAGCTGCGAAGGCCGGTACCGTGACGAGGTGGCCCGGGTACCTCCCGATCACGGCCGTGATAGCGCCTGCAACGGCCGGGAGGACGGCGAAGCCGAGATTCCGCGCGGCGAATGTCGCGCCGAGCGCACTGCTCCGTCGTCTTTCATAAACGGCCGAGAGAATCGTCACTCGCGGCGGGACGTAGAATTCCACACCGACGCCGAAGAGGAGGCCGACGAGAACGACGACTACCGGTTCTCGAAGCACACTACCGACGAAGGTAGTCGATTCCTTCCGTCCTTCCGCGACCTCCTCCCCTAACATCGGTGTCAATCGTTCCGCGACGGGCCGAGTCGGCTCCCCGGCGGCACGGCGACGAATCGGTCGTCGACGGGGCGGCGTTCGAGAGCGGCGGCGACGCTGGCAACGAGCGTGTCGATGATTCGAACACGCGCTCGGACGGACGACGCGCCCATGTGCGGCGTAAGGACGACGCTTTCGCGGTCGTGGAGTGGCGAGTCGGGGGGGAGCGGTTCGGTTTCGAAAACGTCGAGTCCAGCACCGGCGATTCGCCCATCGTCGAGCGCGTTCACCAGCGCAGCGGTGTCGACGATCGGGCCGCGGGCAGTGTTGACGAGCGTCGCGTTCGACCGCATGCGGTCGAACGCCGCGGCGTCCATCATGCCGCACGTCTCGTCGGTGAGCTCCGCGGTGACGACGACGGCGTCGGAAGACACGAGGAGTTCGTCGAACTCGACGAGCGTTGCGCCAGTGACGTCGGTATCGATCTCGTAGACGTACGGATCGTACGCGAGGACGTGACGTTGAAGCCGGTAAGTAGACCGGCGAACCGGCGTCCCACGTCGCCAAACCCGACGATCCCGACGGTGGTACCGGTCACGGGTCGGCTCGTCGGCATCGTGTCGCGCCACCCGCCCGCGCGGAGCGTGTCACGTCCTGCGACGACGTTGCGGTTGACGGTCAACAGAAGCGCCAACGCGTGCTCGGCGACCGACAGCGCGTTGAAACCGGGGGTGTAGATGACGCCAACGCCGAAGTCGGCAGCCGCACTGAGATCGACGCTATCGAGGCCGGTTCCGACCTTCGCGACGAGTTCGAGCGACGACGCTCGTCGAAGCACGCGCTCCGAGACGGGAAGCCGGGACGTAGTAAAGAGGACCGACTGCCCCTCAAGCGACTCGATGAGCGCCTCCTCGGTGGAGTCGACGCCGAACGTGAGATCGAACCGATTCGTCGACCGCTCGCGGAGGCGTTCAGCAGGCTGGATGTCCTGATCGACGAGGGCTCGGGGGAGCGACGTCATGTGCCTTCGTTCAAGACGGCGACGACAGGGCAGTCGGACCGCAGGAGAACGGACTGGGTGACGCTACCGAACAGGGCCTTCCCCACCGGCGAACGCTGGCGACCGCCGACGACGACGTATCGGGCGCTCTCGTTCCGGGCGTACGTGACCACGGCATCGGCCGGATCGCCGACGAGGCCAACAGGCGTAGCCTCAACGTCCGCGGTGTCGATGGCGTCTGCAGCGATTTCGCGAGCCAGCTCCCTGACGTCGTCGAGGTCGACGGTCCGTCCGGTCTGCTCGACACTGTCCTCCTCTAACGCTTGGAACGCCTTGCGATCCATCGAGTGGACCACGCGGAGTTCGTCGCCGAAGGCGGCGGCGAGTTTTTGTCCTTCTTCGATGAGCGCGGTCTTCGGTCCGGACCGATCGACTGCGACGACGATAGGCATCGTCAACGGACACGAACCACTGCCTAATAAGCCTATGGACGACCGTTCAGGCGACCAGCGGCCAGTAGACCAGCCACGAAACGGCGATCACCAGCGCCCCGTAACACATAGTCACGAGTCCAAATGCGAAGACGTCCCAGTTAGACAGCGGGCCGCGGTCGAACGAGAGGAGGACGGAGGTCGTATTGAATGGAAGAAAGGTCGTAGAGCCGACGATGATGAGAACCGAGAGGGCGAGATAGAGCCGGTTTACCCCCAGTGCCTCTCCGAAGCTGAGCAGGATGGGGAGGACGACGATGATGGCGGCCGAAGCGGTCGAGAAGAACACTCGGATGAGGACCGCGAGCGCGAGGAGCGTTGCGACAGTCTCCCCGTAGGCGAGCGACGTAAACGGAATCGCGCCGGTTATCGTATCGACGATGTAGGAGAGCGTGCCCGTCGCATCCATTGCTTCGAGGATGGAGAACATGGTCCCGATGACGAAGAGAATCCCCCAACTGACGTTCGCGATGTCCTCGCGGGAGATGACGCCGACGCCGGGAAGCGCTAGCACCCCGACCGCGAGTGCAGCGGGGACGATGGTCGGCACGCCGACGAAGGACCCGATCACCCAGAGGAGGACGGCTCCGACCATGACGCCGGCGACGATGCGCTGTTCGTCCGTGAACGAGTCCGTCGGCGCCGCGTCGAACGTTTCCGCCGGGGTCGAAATACCCCCGTTTGCGCGCGCCGCCGACGCGTCGAGTTCCGAGAGTGCGCCGTAGAACCGCTCTGCGGTCAGCGCGGACAGGACGTAAAGAACCACAACCGGCGGAATCATCAGGACGGCCCACTCGACCCACGTTATCGGGCGAATCTCTGCCTGGACGAGTTCGGAGGTGATGATCGCCATCCCGCCGCCCGTCATGAGCGCCATCGACGCGATCGGATTGACGTGTCCGAGAATTAGAAACGACGATCGTTCGAAGTCGCTCCCGTGGCCGACGCCGTACGCCTCGGAGAGTTTTCGGACGACCGGGATGAACGTCACCGCGCGCGCGACTGCGGACGGCATGACGAACGAGAGCGCGAGCAGGTTCATCGAGAGCGACCTGAGGGGCCGCGGCGAGCGGTCGCCCGCTGACAGGAGTTTGGAGGCGAACCAGACGTCGAGATTCACCTTTGCGATAGTTTGACCGAGCAGGAGCAGGAGAAACAGGAAGAACACGAGCGTCGAAGCGAACCCGATGGCCGCCGCTCGAAACGTCTCGACGGCGCCGAGCGCGAAGAGGAGGGTGACGCTCAGCGTGCTCGAGACGACGTACGGGACGGCCTTCGTCAGCCAGAGAAGCAGCGAGAACACGAACACCGCAAAGACACCCTGCATCGATGGTGTGAGTCCCGGTGGCGGCGGAGACGCTATGCACCACAGTATCGCCGCACTCGCGGTGAGGAGACCGCCCCACGCGACTGCGTCCTGCAGCCAACCGGGGCGAGACTCACCGTCCAGGTCGGGGTCGTCGGTCATTGACGCGTCACACACCGACCAGCGTTAAAAGGCTTGTCGAGACGGTAAGGCGACGGAGTCAGGTCAGCCGGCGTTCGAGCTGTTCCTTCACCGCCGGGCCGAAGAGGACGACCAGGATGAGGATGACGATCAGCAGCGAAAGGGGCTCCGTGACGAATATCGAGTAGGACCCGCCGGACAACTGGAGCGATCGAATGAGGTTCTCCTCGGCGATCGGCCCGAGCACGACTCCCAGGACGAACGCGATGATCGAGTAGTTGTACTTGACCATCAGATAGCCGAGAATGCCGAGACTGACGACCGTCGCGACATCGATCCAGTTCGTTCTGAGCGTGTACCCACCGACCATCGAGAGGACGACGATCGTCGGAACGATGTAGTGGGTGTCGATCTGCGTGAGACCGCCGAGCTTCGTCACGAGGAAGACGCCGACGAGGAAGATGAACACGTTGCCGACGAGGAGGGCGAGCAGGAACGTGTATGTCGTCGCCAGTTCGGTTTCAAACAGTTGCGGACCTGGGCGGAGGCCGTGCATGAGGAGCCCCCCGAGGAGAACCGCCGTCGAGCCGCTCCCGGGAATGCCGAAGGAGATCGTGGGAATGAGCGATCCGCCGATGGTGCCGTTGTTAGACGCCTCGGAGGCGATCACGCCGAGCGGCTCGCCGTTACCGAACCGTTCGGGGGCGTTCGAACTCCGCATGGCCTCGCCGTACGAAAGGAAGTTGGAAACCGTCGCGCCGGAACCGGGAACCGCCCCGATGAACATCCCGATGAAGCTGGATTTGACGAGCGTCACCGGGTGACTGAGCGCTTCCTTGACGCCGGTAACGACGTTTCCCGTGAGTTCGATGCCTTCGGCCGCGATCCCGCCGCGCTGGGCGGAGAGCTTTATCATCTCCGCGATCGCGAACATCCCGATGAGGGCGGCGATGAAGTCGATCCCGTCGTAGAGGCTAAGCGAGCCGAATGTGTACCGCAACTCGGGTGAGTTCGGGGCAATTCCGATGGCGGTCAGGAGCATCCCGAAGGCGCCCGCAACGAGCGCCTTCACGGCGGAACCGTGGGCAACGACCCCTATCATAGAGAGGCCGAGGACAGCCATGAGGAAGTACTCGGGGGTCCCGAACAGGAGAACCACTTCGATGAGGATGGGCGAAATGAGAATGAGGGTGAGGACGGTCAACAGGCCGCCGAGGGACGACGACGTCGCCGATATCGACAGCGCGTCGACCGCTCGTCCCTGCTTCGACATCGGGTAGCCGTCGAACGTCGTTGCGGCGGCCGCCCCAGTGCCTGGAACGTTCACGAGGATTGCGGCGATGCTTCCGCCGTACATCGCCCCGCTGTACATGCTCACGAGGAGGACGATGGCGTTCACCGGCCCGAGTGGGAGCGTGAGCGGGAGGATGATGGCCATCCCGAGCGAGGAGCCGACGCCGGGCAGCGCCCCCGCGATCATCCCGAGGACGAGCCCGATGGCGATCCACATCGGGGTCGGCCACGTAAAAAGCGTCTGGGCCGCCTCGGCGAGAGCGCTCACGGTAGCCATGAGACCCCCTCCGTGAGCAGGAACGCGCCGCCGTCCATCGGAACGTTCAGCACGATCATGAAACTGTACGCGATCCCGAAGGCGATTGCGGCGAGAAGCGCCGTGTAAAGCGGACGAAGACGGAACCAGACGCCGTAGGCGACGACGAACAGCGGCGTCGCCCAGAGCAGGCCCACGGAGTACCCCAAAATCGCGTACGCGATGACGGACAGCGAGGTGAACAGCGAGTCGTGAACGGGTCGTCCAACCGTCGAGATCGCGCGCTCGTCGGCCGACGTTCCGGCTTCTCGCACGCTCTCGACGATCTCCTGACGTTCCGCGAACTCCTCGTCGGCCTCGAACATCCCGCCGGACGCAACGAGGGGATTTCGGAGCGGTTCAGGGAGGAAGTCGCGAACAAGAAGGAGGACGGATCCGACGAGAACAACGCTGGCGGTGAGGCGAGGGAACCGTGCGGCGCTCTGTATATCGAACTGCGTCGTCCCCCAGAGCATGTACCCCGAGGTTGCGGCCATAACAAGTATCAACACGGTCTCCTGGTCGATTACCTCCGTCGTGAGCCGCCGGTACCACTCTCCGAAGACCGTTGAGTCCGTACGTGCTTTGCGTTCATTTGCCATGTGGATAACAACCACTAAGTGAGCCGTGATAAATCCTGCGGGGAGACAGCCGAAGAGCTGCGATCAGTTTGCGGCTTCGCGGACCTCTTCGAGATCGACGTTCTCGGGGATCTGTTCGAACGCATCTGCGACGGCGGACTCGGCGGCCTCCGGCGGACCGTACTCGATGACGTTGCCAGTGTTCTCGGACCACGTCTGGACTTTCTCCGTCTGGAGTGCGGTCTCCAGCGCGCCGGTGAGCGTCTGGACCACGTCGTCCGGAGTCTCAGGCGGCAGGAACATACAGCGACGGAGCTGGCCGAGGTAGTCGATGTTCGGGAAGCCCTCGTCCGCGACCGACTGGAGCTCGGGGAAGACGGAGGTTCCCTCACTCGACAGGCACGTAACCGTGTTGATTCGCCCGTCCTCCACCGCAGCGGCCGCGGCGGTGTCGGTGCTGATAGAGACCGGTACCTCGTTCGAGACGACCGCCTGAACGGCTGGACCGGACCCGTCATAGCCGACGTACTGCTCCCAGGATAACCCGTACTCGTCGTTCCCCTTCATCAAGAGAGCGAGCACGTGGTCGACGCCGCCGCGCTCTTTTCCGGCGAACGTCGTCAGCTCGCCCGACTGGTACCGCTCGACGAGGTCTGACATGTCTTCGATCTCGTGTTCCGGGTTAGCGACGATCACGAACGGTGTGCGAGCGTACGCTCCCACGCCCACGAGCTTCCGAAGGTCGTAATCCGGGGGGTTCACCATCGCCGAGACCGGCGTCGACGGTGGGTTGAACCCTCCGAAAGTCGAGCCGTCCGGCTTCGAAATGTAGAGTTTCCCTGTGCCGCGGAGCGACGCCGCTCCCGGAATGTTCTCGATGGCGATGTTCACGCCGAGCTCCTCGGCCATCATGGGAATCACCTGGCGGGCGTAGGTGTCGGTGCCGCCGCCCTCGGAGAACGGGACGATGTACCGGAGGTCACCTGACGGGTACCCGGAGCCGGAGTTGTTGTTCGATCCCGAGCCGCCGCCCGAACCCGAGTTGTCGTTCGCTTCACCTGAACATCCGGCCAACCCGGCCATCGAGGCCGCCGAGGCCGCGCCGGAGTACTTCAGGAATGTCCGACGGTTCACGGACTGTCCGTTGTCCTCATCTGACATGGCAAGTTTGCACTTAGTTCGTCTATATATAAGTTTTTTGCACGATAGCGCGAGGAGTCGGACGCTATCGGACGATACGGAGAGGAATGAAACGGAAAGTAACTCAGAAGAAAGTGAATTCTCCGTCCTCAAGGACAGCTTCGCCGTCGAGTTCGAGGGTCGGTTCGGCCATCATCGCATCGAAGTGAACCGGCGCACGCGTGGTGCCGCCCAGATTGCTACTCGTTCCGATGCCGAAGTGAACGTTGCCGTACCGACCGTGGTCGTTCGAGAACCAGCCGTTGAACTCCCGGCACTCGGGATTCATCCCGACGGCGAGCTGGGCGATGTTGTAGACGGCGGGGTCGTCGTGTTCGGCCCACACGCTCGCGATACGTTCGGCCTCGCGTCCCCCGTCGACGGATGTGACCGCGCCGTCTTCGATCTCCATCGTCACCGGCGTCTCGAGAACGCCGATGTCGAGATTCGGAATCGCGCCGTCAAAAACGACCGTTCCTTCGGTCGTCCCTTCGACCGGGGCGATGTTCGATTCGATGTGAACGAGTGCGGTGAACTCGCCCGGTTCGTCCGCGATTCCGGGGTGAGCGTTGCCCGGCCGTCCCTCGAGGCCGACGGTGACGTCGGTGCCCTGTGGCGAGGTGATGCGCGCCTCGCTCGCCTCCGTGAACCTCTCCGCCATCGCCTCGCAGTTCGGTCGCATCCCCTTGTAGTCGGCGTAGAGCCCGCCCGTAATCAGTTGCTCTCTGGTGAACTTCACCATACTGACGACGCGCGCGCCGGCGTCCTTCGCTCTCGCGACGGCACTCGAATGGGTGATAGAGCGGTGAACGGGAGTGATAATCACGTCGGCTTCGAGCATTGCGGCGGCGACCGTCGCCTCCGGTTCGTTGCCATCGTACTCGCGGGGGTCCATGAGCGTCATAGACACGTTGGCGTCGCGCTCGTTGGCGGCGGCGGCGACGCGCTCGGCGATGCCCGCGACTTCCCAGTCGGAGACCACCAGCACGTCCTCCCCCGGTTCGACGGCGGCACAGGTTTCGACGACAATACTCGCACCTTTCATCTCCTGGACGGAGTTCATAGCGGGCGATGATTTCGAGTACTGGTATATAGTGGTTCCCCCTCGGTGGGAACGCCGCGCTGCGACCAGCTTTCGACAGACGGTAACCTCGTCCGCTCCGCGCCGCTATTCCGTATCTCGGGAGGGACCGCAATATTCGGCCTCCGGCGAAACTACTATCTATACGCATTACCCCGATGAAGACGGACGATGAATGTCATTAGCGATCATGACGTTATTGTAGTGGGGTGTGGCATCGCCGGGCTTTCCGCCGCGAACCGCGCGGTCGAACTCGGATACGACGTTGGCGTCCTAGAGAAGGCGCCGCAAGAACACCGTGGCGGACACACCCGCTTCAGCGAGTCGTTCCGCGTCCCGTCGACCGACACCGACATCGGACAGTACGGCTACGAGTTTGCAATCGACGATTACTCGCCGGACGATTTCTACGACGACATCATAAAACAGACGAACGGCCGAGCCGATCCCGACATCGCTCGGACGCTCGTGGACAACGCGGGTCCAACCGTCGAGTGGCTCACGGACCGCGGCGTCTCGTGGGACATGGAGCCGCTCAACGTCGGTTACACCGTCTCGCGAACCTTCTTCGAGGGGGAAGAACTCGTCTCGACGCTGGTCGAGGCGGCCGAAGCGGACGGTGCGACGTTCTATTACCGGACAGAAGCTCGCGAACTCGCGCTCGACGAACGGGGTGAGGTCGCCGGCGTCCGCGCTCGAACCGACGACGGATTCGTGGAGTTCGCAGCCCACGCCGTCGTCGTCGGCGCCGGCGGCTATGAGTCGAGCGAGGAAAAGCGGACCCGCTACTACGGATCCGACTACGACGCAATGAAAGTCCGCGGAAGCCGATACAACACCGGGGAAGCCATCGACATGCTCATCGACATCGGTGCCGACGCGGTCGGTCAGTGGGGCGGCGCACACATGGCGCTCATCGACAGCGCGTCGCCGGACGTCGAGGGGGGCGCGAACCGCGTCGACGGTTACCAGTACGGCGTCATCCTCAACAACGAGGGCGAGCGCTTCTTCGACGAAGGAGAGGACGCCCGCGCTCACACGTACGCGAAGCTCGGCCGACGCATCTTCGAACAGCCCGGCCACACAGCGTACATCGTCGTCGACGAGCCGTTGAAGCGGTACGTGCGAGCCACCGGGCCATCAGATCCTGTCGTCGGCGAGACAGTCGACGCGGTGCTGGAAGAGCTCGGATGCGAGAAGCCGGTCGCCGGAGCCAAGACGGTCAGGGAGTTCAACGCTGCGTGCACCCCCGGCGAGTTCGATCCCGACGCTCTCGACGGAAACTGCACGGAGGGGCTGGACGTCGAGAAGACGAACTGGGCGCTGCCCATCGACGAGCCGCCGTTCCACGGCTACAGCGTCACCGGCGGAATCACGTTCGGTTTCGGCGGCGTTGCATCCGACACGGACGCCCGCGCGCTCGACACCGTCGGCCGACCTATCTCCGGGCTCTACGTGGCGGGTAACACCGTCGGCGGACTGTTCTTCGACAACTATCCCGGCGGGACCGGTCTCTCCAACGGCGCCGTATACGGGAAAATTGCCGCCGAAAGCGCCGCAGCGTTCCTGGAGGGAGAGTAGATGGACCAACAGTCCGTCCGCTGTGCGATCGTCCGCGGGGGCACGAGCAAAGGGGTATTCATCCCCTGCGAGGAGCTCCCGGCGGACGACCGAGACGCTGCCGTCCTGTCGCTGTTCGGGAGCCCCGACGACCGGCAGATCGACGGCCTCGGAGGGGCGACTTCGACGACCTCGAAGCTCATGATCGTCGGACCGGCCGGGGACGAGGTGCCCACCGACGCGGACGTCGACATCGTATACACGTTCGGACAGGTCGCCGTCAACGAGCCCGTCGTCGACTACGGCGGCAATTGCGGAAACCTGACCTGCGCCGTCGGAGCGTTCGCCGTGGACGAGGGAATGGTCGACGTGCCGGCGGAGGCCGAGGCGGTTGATCTCCGGCTGTACAACACGAACACCGACTCGACGATCGAACAACGAATCCCGCTGTCGGGCAACCACGCGGCCACGCGCGGGGAGTTCAAAGTGCACGGCGTTCCCGGAACTGGCGCGCGGGTCGACACGACGTTTCTCGACCCAGCGGGCGCGGTCACGGACGAACTCTTCCCGCTCGGCGGGCCGACGGTCGAACTAGAGATCGACGGCGAGGCGCTCGAGATGACCGTCCTCGACGTCACGACGCCGATCGCGTTCGTCCGGTCGTCAGATCTGGGGCTCACCGCCACGGAAGGCCCCGAACGGATCGACGGCGACACCGCGTTGCTCGAACGACTCGAACGCATTCGCGGGAGGGTCTGCGCCGAACTCGGTCTCGTGGACGACCCGGCCCGGGCGTCCGTCGAATCGCCGGGGTTCCCCAAGCTCGTCTTCGTCGCTCCCCCGACGGACTACGCGACGACTGAGGGAGGGAGGGTCCGCGAAGACGAAGTGAATCTCGCGGCGCGCTACATGAGTATGCAGAAGCTCCATCCCGTTTACGCCGTCACCGGCGTCTCTTGTACGGCCGCGGCCGCGCTACTGCCGGGGACGATTCCAAACGAGGCGGCAGAGCTCGACGGGGAAACGGTAACGCTCGGTCACCCGAAAGGGACGATGTCGGCAACGGTTCGTCTTGACCCTGACGCGCCGCGCGTCGAGGCCGTGACGGTGTACCGAACGCAGCGCCGGTTGATGGACGGCACCGGCTACTACGTGACCGACACGCAGTCGTGACGATTATCTTACAAAAGACATATACAGGGTGACAATCTCTACCAAGTAGAACGATGACGCAGGACCTAGTGGACCTAGAGATGTCGAGCGCCTCGTACGCGATCGTCGAACAGTGTTTGAGCGTGGAGCCGGGAGAGGAGGTGCTCGTCATCACCGATCCGAAAACGTTCGGCGTTGGCCGGAGCATCGCAGCGGCGGCAAACGGCTTGGATGCCGAAGTGGTCACATCGGTGATGCCACTCCTCGAGAGTCACGGAAACGAGCCGCTTGACACCATCGCCGAGTCGATGGCGACCGCAGACGTCGCCTTCACGTGTACGACGCACGCCATCACTCACACTCGGGCGCGACTGCGGGCCGCCCGCGAAGGAACCCGGATCGGGATCCTCCGCGGTGTGACCGAAGAGATGATGATCGAAGGAGCGATGACGGTCGACTTCGAGGCACTTCGGCGGCGGACGGAGGCGGTTTGCGACCTCATCACCGATGCCGACAGCGCGCACGTCACCGGGGACAACGGTACGGACGTCAAATTCGAGCTCGACGGCTGTCGGTCGTTCTCGCTCGACGGGTACTTCCACGAGGAGTACGGCTTCGCCACGCTTCCGCCGGGCGAGGCGCCGACGCACCCGAAGGAGGGGACGGCGAACGGAACGATCGTCGTCGATGTCTCGATGGACAACCTCGGGCAGCTGGACGCACCCGTCGAACTGGGCCTCGAAGACGGGTTCGTGACCGACGTCGACGGCGGTGCTCAGGCTGAGGAGTTAGCGGCCATCTTCGACGCCAACGGAAAGAACGCCCGTAACCTCGCCGAATTCGCCATCGGTACCAATCCGAAGGCGAAGCTCATCGGCAATCTCGCGGAAGACAAGAAACGCGAAGGAACGGTGCACTTCGCCGTCGGCGACAACGAATCGCTCGGCGGGACGACGAAGAGCGACATCCACCTCGACGGGGTCATCCGCCGGCCGACCGTCCGCCTCGACGACACCGTCGTCGTCAAGGACGGCCGCCTCCGTCGCGAGCTCTTCGACTGACCGCCGCGGGCATCTACTTTTCCAGGCACCACTCGCCGAGTGAACGCCGAACGACCGTTCGACGCGCGGATACATCTCTGTCGACTGGCGTACGGCGAAAATTGTGCGGCGATATGACTCGTATTCATTCTGTATATTCGGATATCGGCGTCATCCCGATTGTACCCGTGCTTGGTACCTCATCTAGCGATTTTATTCCGTTCCGATTGTCCTGTGTGGTCATTCTTTTGAATTCAATGGACAAGCGTCAAACAAACTAGCGTCAGTCGGTCTCTCACAATACAGTACTGCCGCCTGTTCAAATCGGGATACTATCAGCCTAGTCGGACGCTCGTTCGACCATCTCACGCCGAGTTGAGGCGGAAAACCGCCGATCCCATAATACGGAATTTTATTACGGTGGGGACGTACGTTCTCATATGACCACCCATCAAACGCGATCGACGGTTTCGACGGTCGATACGAACTTCGATATCATACACGCTCTGCGGGAGCGGAAGAGTGCGCAGATAAAGGAGTTGGCCGAGGCGCTAGATCTCGCTCCTAGTACCGTCCACCGCCACCTCCTCACGCTCCGCCAACGTGGCTACGTCACGAAGCGTGGCGAATCGTACCAGCTCGGAATGCGCTTTCTGACCCTCGGCGGCCACGTCCAGACCCGACACCCGGCCTTTGAACTCGCGAGACAGAAGGTCGATCAAGTCGCGGACGAGACCGGCGAGCGCGTCCAATTCATCGTAGAAGAGCACGGTCACCGCATCTACCTGTACACCCAGATCGGCGAAAACGCGGTTCAAACCGACGCCAGCATCGGCAAACGCGGCCACCTTCACACCAGCGCCGCCGGAAAAGCCATCCTTGCGAACTTTCCAGAAGAGCGTGTCGAATTGATCCTTGACGAACACGGACTCCCGGCGTACACGCCGAATACAATCACCGATCGCGACGAGCTGTTCGCAGAACTCGCTGAAATCCGCGAACGCGGCTACGCGTACAACGTCGAAGAGTCCACCCCGGGGCTCAGTGCCGTCGGTAGCGCCGTCTGCGCGTCCGATGGCACCGTCGTCGGTGCCCTGAGCATCTCGGGCCCCGTCCATCGGTTCAAGGGTGAGACGTTCGAAGAGGAACTTCCCAGCCTCGTACTCGGATCTACGAACGAGATGGAACTCAAACTCGAGTTTTCGTGAGGCGATCGCTGCTCGCTCGGATTACCGGTCATCCCTTGCACTACGATCAGTTGGCATTACACTCGTATCGATGTAATCTCGCACGTCCCTGTGGCGAGTCGCCTTACCAGCAGTTCCTTGTATCTCGTCTTTCTATCCGTTCAAGCACACCAAGACCGGAAATACGAGATAGAGTTTTGGCGTGTTTACACATTCGTTCGCTCACGAACGCCCGGACGGACTCCTCCTGATGGCACAAACACTATCTAATTAGCGGATATTCCGTTTGCTTTAGGTGAATGGGTTTTGCCCTGTACGGACAGTTTCACCGAGTGACGTAATCCTGCCAGTAGCCGGTATCCACCCTAGAAGTCGTACTACCGACGTCCTCCCTCCTGCAGTGACAATGGTGCGCCTGTTCGCCATTTGCGGGGAGAGTCGCTTCTCTACTGGCACAGATCCGTCATTCCCGGCGAAAAATCAGATCGCTAAATCAGCCGTTTGGAGGTTAACTTCGATGACGTTAGCAGCCTGAACGACTCGTTCGGGGATCTCCTTTCGGAAGACGTCCTCTCTGATCCGACGAACCGGCGCAGACAGGCTCACGGCGCCGAGAAGCGTATTATCGCGATCGGTGATCGGTGCCGCAACGGCGCGCATCCCCTGGATCTCCTCCTCGTCGTTGAGGGCGAATCCTCGCTCACGGACCCGTTCGAGCGTCTCCAGCAGCGTTTCCTCGTCGGTGATCGTGTTCGGAGTCCGAGGCACGAAGTCGAGGCGGTCGATGATCTCGCGGATCCGCCGATCGGGCAGGTGCGCCAGGATCACCTTCCCGGAAGCGGTGCACTGGAGGTGCTCACGCGGTGCTTCCCGGTTCTGGACGTAGAATTTCATCCCGACGGCGTGTTCGCCGAACGCCTCGTAGAGGCTGACTTCGTACCCGTTCTGCTCGACGATGAGGTGAGCGCACTCACCGGTTTCGGTAGCGAGGCGGTCGATCTCTTCTTTTCCCGCTCGATAGAGGTCCGAACGGTTCCGGACGTGCTCGCCGAGCGCCACGAAGTGAAAACTGAGACGGTACGAGTTCCCCTCCTGAACGACGTACCCTCGCTGTCGAAGCGTCGCGAGGTACGTGTGTACCGTCCCAACCGATCGGTTGACGTGCTCTGCGATTTCCGACACGCCGGCTCCGTCGAGTCGCCGCAGGGTTTCGATGATCTCGAGCGTCGTTTCGGCCGATTTGACCGTTCGAGGAGGATCGCTTTGTGAGGCCATTGTGTCGTGTCATTAGCTACCGATCACCAAGTACTTTCGGGTATATCAAAACGCCTGCCACCGTGGATTACAGGCGTACTTTTGTAACGATAAGGACGTGCACGGGGACTGACTTGCGGACGGCGCAAGTTCAGGATGAACGACGCCTCAGCCGGTGAACCGGCCAAACGATCCGTTTTGGAACTATCAAATAGAGAAACGGTGAAGAGGGCTCGCCGTCGTCAGTGATCGGCGTTTTTCCACTTCTTCGCCGATTCGATGGCCATCCGTGGCGTTCTAGTTCGGAATTATCAAATGAGATGGTTCGGATATCCGCCTGTAGCCGTCGATCTGGACGATCGAGAATTCACGCGAAATCGGGAAGATTCAGTTGGAGACGGTTTCGACTGTCCGGGTCGCGGCGGCGCGCTCCCACGCTTCGCAGAGTTCCATGACCTCCACCGCTTGATCCGGGGACAGTTTCGCTGCGCCGGATTCGACACCGTTTCGGACCGTTTCGAGGAACGCGGCGAACTGCTCGTCGAGAATCGGGCTCTGCGTCCGGCCGAAGAGTTCGGTCCGACGACCAGCGGCGTTGCTGTGCCAGTGAATCCCCTCGTATCCTTCGTGTCTGGTCCGTATCGTCCCGTCGGTGCCGACGGCTTCGAACTCCCAGTTTCCGAGCGGTTCCCGGCAGTCGGTGGCGTACGTCATCGTCATCGTCCCGAGCGTCCCGTCTTCGAACCGAACCGTCGCGGTTCCGAGATCGGGATGCACGCTGTGCGGCGTATTCAGGTTCGCGTACTCGGCGTACACGCGCTGCGGAACGGCGTCGATCAGCCAGAGTAACGCGTCCGCGGTGTAAAATGCCATCGCGTACGCTGCGCCCGCCTCCTGCGGTCCGTGTTCTGCGTTCGCCTCGATTCCCGCTTCGGGGACGCGGTCGTGGCGGATCGAAGCGTGCACGCGGAGCACGTCGCCGACGGCCCCCGTGCGGACGCGGTGAGCCAAGCCCATCACCGCGTCGTCAAACCGGGCCGGACTCGTCGTGACAGCGGGGACGTCCGCCTCCGCCGCCGCCGCGGCGATCCGGCGGGCTCCCTCGGCGGTCGCCGCCGGCGGTTTCGCCGTCAGGACGGGACGATCCGCTCGGAGGACGCGCGCGGCGTCGGCCGCCCGTCGAGTCGTTCGGCTCGCCACGACGACGCCGTCGACGGCGTCGTCCGAGAGTAACTCGTCGAGGTCGTCGTAGACTGGACAGTCGTACGCGGCGGCGAACGCGTCGGGCGTCGGTCGACCGAGCGCCGCAAGTTGCTCTCCCGTCGCGTCGCCGGGCACGACGCCCGCCACAGTCACGTCCGGGCGGGCGGCCGCCCGCTCGGCGTACGCTGGTCCGTAAAAGGACGCGAGCCCGACGATGCCGACGTCGATCGTCATCAGTCGGCGGGTTTGCCCGTCCTCGCTCGGCTTTCGATCCAGTCGTCGACGGGACGCTTGGCGACGTAGTAAATCACGCCGGCCACGACGGCGCTGCTGAGCGCGGGCACGAGGTACTCCGGCGCCAGAATCGCGAACACGGCGCCCACGATCCACGCGCCGACGGCGGTCGGGTTCCAGCCGCGGAGGTACCAGTACGTTCCGTCTCGGGTGAACAATTCGTCCTCGTCGAGGCCGCCCTCGAAGAGGTAGTAGTGAACGAGCAGGACGCCCGTCGTCGGGACGAGCGTTATCGTCAGCGCCGAGAGGAAACTCATGATGCCGCCGAAGCTGAAGATACCGGCGATGGCGAGAACAGTGCCGATGAGCCCGGTCAGCGTCGTCATGTACACCCGCTGCAGGCCCGTGATCTGCGAGAGGGCGATCCCGCCCGCGTACACGTTCGTGACGTTCGTCGTCCACGACCCCGCAACGAGCAGCAGGAGCCCGACGGATCCGAGACCGAGCTCTACCATGATATCGACGGGATTCCACGTGCCGGCTGCGGCGGCCGCGACGATGCCGATGGCGGCGAGCGCGATGGCGAACGCGACCCACGCGATGCTCGCCCCGAGACTCGGCCGATCTGGGTCCTCGGGCGTTCCGTATCGACCGTAGTCCATCGCGACGATGAGGAACGCGGCGGTCGCCGCGGGGAAGACGTTCAGCGCCGCCCAGAACGTCATCCCCTCGCCGCCGGTGCTCAGATCCGTCGAGTAATTGGTGACGATCTGGTAGACGACCATGGCGAGGAGGACCGTCATGATCGGCACCGCGATCTTGTTCAGCCACTCGATCCACTGATACCCGAAGATGGCGACCGACGCCATGACTAATCCGAGTATCGCGGCCAGCACGGCGAACGGAACCGAGTACCCGAAGTTCGCGAGGATCTGTTGCGTGCTCGATGCGACGATACCGGTCTGGACGCCGAACCAGCCCACGGTCGCGAGAACCATCGCCAGCGACGGGATGACGCGTCCCTGAATGCCGAACGGAGCCCGCATGGCCGTCGTACCGGCCGTCCCTTCGGTCGCCGCGATCTTCGTGCCGAGGTAGACGACGATGCCCACCAGGGCGATGCTGATCACCGCGGCGGCGAAACCGGTGACCAACCCCGCCGTCACCGTGAGCGATCCGAGCAGGAAGTTCGTGATGACGATGGTGAATCCCGCCCAGATCACGAATATCTGCCAGAACCCGCGGTTTCGATCCGACTCCGGAACGACGTTCACACCTTCGGTTTCGATTAACGGCATTTCGATTGTGATGTGTGTTATCATCTACTAAAGACTTTTCTCGTAACGATCTGATACGTGCTGAGATTCTTCCGATAGTACGATTGATCCAACGGCGTCAGCCCGGTGAGAGAGACGTGAGGATTTATTTTCGATCGATTCGATCCCCAACATATGGAGTTCGGTATCTACCCGAATCAGTACGGCGACGAGCGATCCGAGTTCACGTTCGAGGATCTGTTCGAGCAGGTCGATCTGATGGAAGAGGTGGGGTACGACACGGTGGCCGTCGGCGAGCGCCACTTCTACGAGGACGGGTTCTTCGACGTGCGCACCTGCCTGACGGCGCTGGGAGCGCGGACCGACACGCTCGACATCATGTCGAACATCATCATCCTCCCCATCTATCACCCCATCCACCTGGCCGAACACGTCACCACGCTCGACCATCTCACGGGCGGCCGAACGAGGTGGGGACTCTCTCTGGGGTACCGGGAGAGCGAACTGCGCAACTTCGGCGTGGCGATGGACGAGCGGGTATCCCGCTTTCTCGAATCGATCGAGGTCCTCAAGCGGTTACTCGAAGGCGAGCGGTTCGACCACGACGGGAGGCACTTCCAGTTCGAGGACGGCTTCGTCCGTCCGGAGCCGGTACAGAACCCTCGCCCCCGGCTCTGGGGCGGCGGGAGTTCAGCGGTCGCAATCAAGCGCGCGGCGTACCGATGCGACGGGTTCACGGCCGCCGTCACGGTTCCCGAAACCCTCGAACGCGACGTCGAGCGCTACTACGACGCCGTCGAGGAGGCCGGAAAGGATCCCGACGACGCCGACGTGACGATCATGGTCGACGGCTACGTGGGCGAGACCACCGAAGCGGCCTACGACGCGCTCGATCCCTATCTGCTCGATCTCACGGCGAAGTATCTCGAATGGGGCAACCCCGAGTTCGAGGGGCGGCCCGGGTTCGAGGACATCGAGGAGCAGCTTTTGGTCGGGACGCCGGCGGAGGTCGCAGAGAAGGTAGAAACCTACCGAGAGATCGGCGTCAACCACCTCATCTTCCGGACGCAGTTCCCCGGCATGGACCAGGAGACCGCTCTGGCGAGCATTCGACGGTTCGGTGAGGAGGTCATGCCGGAGTTTCAGTGATGAGCTCGTACCGGCGTTTCGGCGACGAGGTCGTGCCGGAGTTCCGCGGACCGCCCGCGACAATCGTGACTGGCTTCTGATAGCGAACCGTTCGAGTCCACCGGTTCTCCAACGAGGGCGGAAGGCGTAACCGAGCGGAGGCGGGGGTCGTTCCGACTCACCGGAGAAGCGTATCCCGGACGGCGTCCGGGTCATCGCTGATGTGGGTCGTCCGCACGTCATCGCTCGTGGGCTCCTTCAGTCCGTGGCCGGTGACCAGTGCGACGGCCACGTCATCCGGTCCGACGGCGGTACACTCGGCGAGGGCGGCCACGCTCGCCGCGCTGGCGGGCTCCGCGTACACGCCCTCCCGAGCGGCGAGCCGGGCGTGCCACTCGTGAATCCGATCGTCGGGAAGGGCGACCGCCGCCCCGCCGCTTTCGAGTACGGCTCGTCGGGTGTGTTCGCCGTCCTCCGGGTATCCCCGAAGCGGATCGGCGATCGCGCCGACGGCCGTCGTGATCGGCCCCGTCCACTCCGACACCGGCTCGCCGCGCTCGAACGCCCGGACGATCGGGTGACACCCCCGCGCCTGGACGCAGAGCATGCGCGGAGCGGACTCGGTGAGCCCCGCCTCGCGCAGTTCTTCGAACCCGGCGTAGGTGCCGCCGAGTAGCGGCCCCGCGCCGACCGGCACCGAGACCCAGTCGGGAACGGTTCCAAGCTGCCGGACGAGTTCGAACGCCACCGTTCGGTTCGCGGAGGCGACGTAGGGGTTCGCCGAGTAGACGGCCGTCGCGTTCAGGACGCGGTCGTCGGCGACGCGCTGACTCAGCGCGAAGCAGTCGCTGAACGTTCCCTCGACGGTGAACAGGCGCGCGCCCGCCGCCGCTGCCTGCGTCAGTTTCGCTGTCGACGTTCCCTCGGGGAGGAGGACGGCGCAGGGAACGGAGGCGCGCGCGGCGTACGTCGCCACGCTCGTCGCGGTGTTCCCGGTGCTGGCGACGACGACCGCCTCGAAGGACGTGTCGTCCGAGCGCACGTGAGAGAGCGCCAGCGCGCTCCCCCGGTCTTTGAACGAGCACGACGGATTGAGCGACTCCAGCTTCGCGTGCGTGGCGTCGGGCAGCGGCCCGTCCGTGAGCCCGACCAGCGGCGTCTCTCCCTCTCCCAGCTCGACGCGGGATTCGACTTCCGGGAGCGCGGCCCGGGCGTCGCCCGCGACCGCAGCCCGCAGCGCGTCCGCGTTCGACTCCCGGTAGCGGACGAAGCCGCCGCACGCCGGACAGACGGCTACCGGTGACGGTTGCCGCTCGCCGCAGGCGGTGCAAACGAACGGCATCTACAGGAGCGCGGCTTCCGTCCGCGGGTCGAAGAGGTGGAGTCGGTCGACCTCGACCGCGACGGTGACCGAGTCCCCGACGTCGACGTTCTCCATCGCCGATTCGTCCGCCGATTGCACCACGATATCGGTACCGATGCCGGTGTCGAGGTAATACCAGTTGAAATCGCCGAACGTCTCGACGATCGTGACCGTGGCGTCGATGGTCGGGGTTCCGTTCCGAGCCGGCGTCGACTCGTCGGTGACGAAGCGAAGCGCCTCCGGCCTCATTCCGACCCGGACATCCCCCTCGTCGACGGTATCGCGGAAGGCGTCGGCGACGTGCGGCGGGATCGTCAACCGGAACGAGCCCGCGTCGAGATACGTCTCCCCGTCGGCGACGAAGGTCGCGTCGAACAGGTTCATGCTCGGGGAGCCGATGAAGTCGGCGACGAACTCGTTGGCCGGATTGTGATACAGCTCCAGCGGGTCGTCGAACTGCTGTAGCCGCCCGTTGTTCAGAAGGAGGATCTCGTCGGCGATCGTCATCGCGTCCTCCTGGTTGTGCGTCACGTGGATGAACGTCGTCCCCAGTTCCTGGTGGACGCGCGCGAGTTCGGTGCGCATCTCGAGCCGGAGACGCTCGTCGAGCGACGACAGCGGTTCGTCGAGCAACAGAAGCTCCGGCTCGCGGACGAGACTGCGGCCGAGCGCCACTCGCTGTTGTTGGCCGCCGGACAGGGACGCGGGCGATTCGCCGAGTTTGTCCTCGATTCGGAGTATCTCGGCGATTTCGGCGACGCGAGCCTGCCGCTCCTCTTTGCCGACGCCCCGCATGCGCATCCCGAACTCCATGTTCTCCTCCACCGTCTTGTGATCCCAGAGCGCGAGGTTCTGGAACACCAGGCTCAGATCGCGTTTCTGCGGCGGTTTGTTCGTCACCACTTCGTCGTTGATGAGTATCTCTCCCTCCGTCGGCGTTTCGAGGCCCGCGATGATGCGGAGCGTCGTCGTCTTCCCACACCCCGACGGGCCGAGTATCATCGTGTAAGCGCCGTCGCGGAACGAGGCGTCGATACTGTCGACGGCGACCACGTCGTCGCCGAATCGTTTGCTGACGTTTTGAAGTGCGACTTCGCCCATGGTCAGACAGCTCCGGTTCCTTTTGCGATCCCCTTGCCGAGGTACTTCGCCATCAACCAGAACAGCGCGAGCACCGGCAGCGTCGCGATGACGCCGACGGCGCTCAGCAGCCCCCAGTCGACGGCGTACGAGCCGAGCAGTTGAAAGAGCGCCACCGGGACGGTGTGGCTGGCCGAGGTCGTCATCAACACGTACGCGAACATGTACTCGCCCCAGGACATGATGAACGCGAACGTCCCTGCGGCGATGATACCCGGCATCGCCTGCGGAATCGTCACGTGGTAGAACGCCTGCAACTCCGTCGCCCCCTCCACGAGCGCGGCCTCTTCGAGTTCTCGCGGAATGTCTTCGAGGAACGCCTGGAGGATCCACAGGCAGAACGGCAACGCGAGCATCGAGTGGAGGACGATCAGCGTCACCGGGTGACCGAGCACGTTGAGCGTCGACGCGAGCTGGTACATCGGGACGATGAGCGCCACGTGCGGGAACATGTACGTCAGGAGGATGAGCCGCGCAGACGCACCGCGGCCGGGGTAGGTGTACCGCAGCACGCTGTACGCCCCGAGGAGCGACGCGCCCGTCGTCAGGATCGTCGTTCCGACGGCGACGACGAGGCTGTTCTTCACCGCATTGAGGAATCCGATCTCGATTGCCCGCTCGTAGTGGGCCATCGTGACATCAGTCGGGATGAGCGTGACCTCCCCGTACAGCAGCGAAGACGGTTCGAACGACGACTTGAGTATCCAGAGGAAGGGAAACAGAAACACGACGATAACTGCGGCGAGAAGCGCGAACCGCGCGAGATCCGCGAGCCGCCGGTAGACGGCGTAGTTCACGCTCACGCGAACTCACTCTCCTTGAACTCGCGCTGTCTGAAGTACAGCGCCACGAACACCACCAGGAGCAGGAACAGGACGACGCTGACGGCGCTCGCCCTGCCGATGTTCCGGAGGTTGAAGGCGACCTCGTAGATGAACACCGGCAGGGTCGTCGTGACGCCGACCGGTCCGCCCTTCGTGAGCAGCCAGATGAGGTCGAAGATGTTGAACGTGAGCAGAAAGCCGATGAGACCGAGGATGAGCAACGAGTCCTTGAGGTGCGGGTACGTCACGTGGTAGAACTCCGAGAAGATCCCCGCCCCTTCGATGCGCGCCGCCTCGTACTCCTCGCGCGGGATCGTCTGCAGAACCGCGAACACGACGAGCGCGACGAGCGGCGCCCACCGCCACGTGTTAATCAGGATGACGGTCGGAAACGCGAGCTCCGCCTCCGAGAACGGGTTCACCGGCGTCGAGAGGAGACCGAGCGTCAGCAACCACTCGTTTACGGGGCCGTACGAGGCGTTCAGCACCCACTGCCACGAGATAGCCGTAACCGCCGACGGGATCACGAACGGGATGAGCATCACCGTTCGGACGGCGTCCCGGCCGAAGAAGTGGCGGTGGAGCAGGAGCGCGATGCCGATTCCGACGGCACCCTGCAGCGCCAGATTGGCGACAGTCCAGACGACGCTCCTCCCCACAACGGCCCAGAACACGTCCTGGCCGATCAGCCAGCGGTAGTGCCGTAGCCCGACGAACTCGTTCGTCCCGATGTTCAGGAAGCTGATCTGGATCGCCCCGAGAAACGGATAAATGAGCGCGATGGCGACGATGACGAGCGCCGGTACCATGAGAGCCATCCCCGTGAGCGTGCGCCGATCCCACGACCGCCGGCCTCGTCGCCAGCGCTCCACCGGGAAGTACTCCGAGATCCCCATCTAAAGCCCCTCGCTCTTGCCGACGCCGAGCACTTCTTGGAGCCGCTGCTGCCCCCACGATGCGGCGGCCTCGGGCGATCGGTCGTTCACGATCAGCTGCTGGACGATCTCGGCGAGCACGTGTGATCCCTCCAGCGTCCCCACGCTGGGAATGTACAGATCGTTCTCGGTGTGGATGTCGCGGAAGCCGTAGATGGACGCGTTCGGGAGAGCCTTGAACTGCGTCCTGACCATGGTCTCGTACTTGCTGATGAGCTCGTGGTTCCAGTACGAGTCGGCGTTTTCGCCGGCCTTCGTCACCGGCAGATAGAGCGTCGGTTCGAGGTTGGCCAGCCACTCCCCGTAGTTCTCCGGGTTGTGCATCCACTGGACCCACGTCCGAATGGCGTCCTTCTTCTCCTCGTTGAACACCATGATGTTGTTCACGTAGTGGACGCTGCGCGACTGCCCCCCCGTCTCGACCGGCGGCTGCTGAATGGCGCCGAAGCTGTCGGCCAGATCCGTCTCCTGCAGACTTCGGATCCACGAGGAGAAGCCGATGGTCGAGTGGGCGTTTCCCTGGAGGAGGGACCGCTCCCACTCGGCCCATCCCCAACTGGTCGCCTCCGACGGGCTGGCTCGATTGAACATCCGCTTGTAGAAATCCAGCGTTTCGACCGTCTCCGGGGTGTCGAACATGATTTTGCCGTCCGGCCCGTACACGTACGCGTCGTTCTCGATCATCAGCGTGTAGAGGTTCTCCGTCGTCCAGAGGTTCTTGTTCGCCGGAAGGACGATTCCGTATCTCCCCTCCTGCGCGTTCGTCGCCTGTGCGGCGCTCTCTAACCACTGCTCCCAGTTCTCGGCCGGCCACGTGTCGATATTCCCGTACGTGTCCGTCCGGAAGTGATCGAGGAAAACCATGTCCCACATCGGGACGCCCCACGTCCCGCCGTCGTACGTGAAGGGAGTGACCGTGTTGTCGTACAGATCGCGTTCGCCGTCGACGCTCTCGACGATGTCCGCGACGTCGACGAGGTCGCCCTGCGACTGGAACGTCATCGTGAACGCCGGGAGGGAGAACATGAAGTCGGGCTCGTTGCCCGCCTCAAGCGCGCTGCTCAGCTTTCCGAACACCTCATCCCAGTTCTGGGGCTCTTGGCGGACCTCGATGTTCTCGTGCTGCTCGTTGAACCTGTCGAGGAAGCGTTTGAACGTCTCTACCCGGTGTGGGACGCTCTCCTGGTGCCAGAAGGTCAGCGTAGTAGCGTCGCCACTCCCGTTCGCCGCACCTCCGTTCGCACCGCCCTGCTGGCCGCCGTTTCCGGTGAACAGACAACCGGAAAGACCGACCGTCGAGGCCAGCCCCGCCGTCGCGATAAACCGCCTTCGCGACGAACGGTGCCCATCACCCTGTGGTGTGCACTCATCCGTCATGGCTAACAGTTCGAAGTAACGCCGAAACTCGGTATAAGTGTTGCGGGCCGTTCGAGAGACGCGAAGCTGAAGCTCGACCGAGCGGGGCGATTCAACCCCCGACCGTCCGACCGGAGTCACCGAAGGCACATTCGGCGCGACCGAGGCGTCAGCCCGTAACTCGCTTGATCGCGGTTTCGATCCAGTCGAGGTTTCGAGTCGGAAGCAGCCCGTAGTTGTAAAAGGAGACGCGGTCGGCCCCCGCGTCGGCAGCGCCTGCAACCAGGTCACAGACCGTCGCCTCGTCGTGGACCGCCGGGTGGCCGGGCAAGAGGCCGGCGTGAATCGAGGCGTCGGGCGCGAGCGCGGCCGCGGTGTGCAGGCGATCGACCGCCTCCCCCCGGGTGGAGACGTACGCGATCACGGTGTAGTAGTCGAGCGGATCCGCGAGCGCCCGGAGATCGGCCCCGTGCATCCACGCGTTTTCGACGCCGAAAAACCCGGTGTAGTACCCGAGCTCCGCTCCGTTCGCCGCGTCGGCGAGCGCTGCGAACAACGATTCGAGCGTGTCGGTCCGCGCGTCGGCGTACGCGCGGACCTCGGGGTTGCTTTCGAACCAGCCAGCGACGTCGACGTCGGCCGGGAGCCGCCCCTCGGCGATCTCGGTGATCGTCTCACGACAGCGTTCCCGCGCGCGCTCTGCGTCGACGCCCGCGAGGCGGGCGTGCTCTCGGCAGTAGTCACAGAAGCAGAGACCGAAGAGGAACTCCCCGAGCGCTCCGAGTTCCGTGTGGTACTTGTCGTGGTGCCACCCGAAGCCGCTTCCGTGGAAGTAGTCGAACGTTTCGAGTTCGATTCTGTCGAAGGTGAACCGGTCGGTGAGATCGCGAACGAGGGCGAGCAGGTACTCCCGGACGTCGGGGTGCGACGGGCACAGGCCGAAGACGAGCGAGTCGCCGAACGGTGTCGTGAGCGTGACGTCGGGGTGACGCATCCCGAGGCGGGAGTTGTGACAGCCGACGGTCCACGAGTTCAGCGTCAGCGGCGCGTCCGCCACCCGCTCGTCGATTCGCGCGACCCAGTCTTCGCCGCTCATCGTCTCGTTCGGGACCGGCGAGAGCCGTCCGTACTCGTCGCCCGGCTGGAAGTACGAACTCGCGCGTGCGAAGAACGTCTTTCGCTCGGGGTTGTGCGGCAGGAACGCCTGTACCGAGTGGTAGTTCGTCGCGAGGTTGAGTTCGGTCACGCCGAGGTCCAGCAGCCGGTCGGAAACCCGTTCGACGCCCTCGTCGAGCACGTCCCAGGGGTACGCCCACATCGCGAAGTCCATGCGTTGAGAACGCATGGCATGCCGCTTACCTGTTACGGTGGCCCGGACACCGCCTTCGCATCGTCGATCGTCAATCACTCTTCGCGCCGCCGAACGCGCCAGTCGCCGCTACCGAGATCCAGCGGACCGCATCGTTAACACGGACTCCCGCGTAGTAACGTGCATGCAGTTGGGAATCGATCTCGGCGGAATGTACGAATCGCCCGGCTACTATCTCGACCGCGCCGAGCGAATCGAGGCGGCCGGCTTCGATTCGCTCTGGTTCGGCGATCACTTTCAGCCGTGGTTCCACGAGGGGGGCCGCGCGCCGTTCGCCTGGTCGTGGATCCCGGCGGCGCTCGAACGCACCGACGCGATCCCGATCGGCGTCTTCGTCACGCCGCCGCTGTACCGCTATCACCCGCTGATCGTCGCCAACGCCGCCGCGACGATCGACGAGCTGTATCCCGGTCGCTTCCGCCTCGGCGTCGGCACGGGCGAACGCATGAACGAGCAGCCGTTCGTCGACGAGTGGCCGTCGTGGAGCGAGCGCGGGGCTCGACTCGCGGAGGCGATGGACGTCGTTCGCAGGTACTGGACGGAGGACGACTTTTTCGACTACGACGGGGATCACTTCTCGTTCGATCCCGTTTATCCGTACGAACAGCCGGTCGCGGACGTCCCCGTCTACTTTGCCGCAACGGGGCCGAAGAGCGCCCGTCTCGCCGCCGAGCACGGCGACCACCTCGTCACTATTGCGAGCGTTCCCGACGTGGAATCGCGAGTCGTCGGCCCGTATCGCGACCACGGCGGCGACGGCGAGGTCGTCTTCCAGATGGTCGGCGGGTTCGGCGACGTCGATCGGTTGATCGACCGAGTCGGGGACTCTTTCGCTTCCACGCTGCTTCCGGAAAACCTCGACGAGTACGACCCGCGGCGGTTACAAGCGTCGACCGACCGCGTGTCGCGCTCGGAGGTCCGCGACGCGTTCCTGTTCGCGGAGAGCGCGGAAGACGTGCTCGCGTGGTTGGACGACCAGGCGGAGAAGGGCGCCGACCACGCCGTGATTACCGACGTGAGCTACGAGCAGGACGCCTTCTACGAGACCGCGGCCGAAGAGATCCTCCCGGCGCTGTGAAACCGTCGGCTCCGCGTCCGCGCGCCCCGGCCGAACCGCGGGCAGCCTCTGATCGTGTGGATCGCTACCAATGTTGAAGTGGGGGGAGCGAGAAGCTACCGCGTATGGAGATCGAACGGGTGACGATACACCGGTACGAGATTCCCCTCGAAGAGCCGTTCGTCACGGCGCTGAAGCCGATTCCGGAACTCGAACGGGTTCTCGTCGAGGTCGAGACGGACGACGGCGTCGTCGGCCTCGGCGAAGGGGCGCCCGCCTACGAGGTGACGGGCGAAACCCAGGGATCGACGGCGGCCGTTCTGGAAGACGTTCTCGCCCCGCTGATCCTCGGCGAGGATCCGATCGACGTCGAGCGGGTGACGCGGCGGATGTGGGCGCTCGTCGACGGCGCGCCAAGCGCCCACGCGGCGATCGAACTCGCCCTGCAGGACATTCGCGGAAAGCGCGCGGACCTTCCGCTGTTCAAGTTGCTCGGCGGGGACGCGGCGGAGGCGACTATCGACGTCCCGAAGGTGCTCAGCATCAAGTCACCGGCGGAGATGGCGGCGGACGCCGTCGAAGCCGTCGAAGCGGGGTACGAACAGATCAAGATCAAGGTCGGCGCCGACCCGGCGACGGATATCGACAGAGTCGCGTCGATCGCCGAGGCGGTCCCGTCCGACGTCAGCCTGAAAGCGGACGCCAACCAGGGGTGGGGTGACGCGAAGACGGCGATGCGGGCCCTCGACGGCATCGCCGAATTCGTCGACGTCATCGAACAGCCGGTGGACAAGGAGAACGTCGACGACCTCGCGTTCCTCCGCGAACACGTCGACGTGCCGGTGATGCCCGACGAGAGCGTCGAGACGGCGCACGACGCCGTAGAACTGGTAAAGCGGGGGGCCGGCGACATCTACAACATCAAGCTGATGAAGACGGGTGGGATCACCGAAGCCGTTCGACTCAACGCGGTCGCCGCGGCCGACGGCCGCCCGACGCAACTCGGATCGATGGTCGAGGGGCACGTCGGGACCGCCGCCGGCGTCCACTTCGTCACCGCGTTCGAGAACGTCGTCTGGAACGAGATGGTCGGCCCCTTCATGACGACCGACGGGATAACCGACCTCGACGCCGACGTGCCTCGCATCAGCGTCGGGGGACCGGGGCTCGGCGTGACCGTCGATCGCGAGCGGCTTCGCGCGCTCCGCAGCGAACGCGCGGTGGTCGAATGACGCGCATCGACGAAGAGTCGTTGGTGAAGCTGACCGGCGACCTCGTCGGACGCCGAAGCGAGAACCCCCCGGGGGAGGAAGCGGCCGTCGCCGACTTCCTCGCCGAGCGACTCGAAGCCTCTCCGGTCCCCTTCGCCGTCGAAACGTACGACGCCGTGGACGGGCGTCCCAACGTCGTCGCGCGGGCGGGGGACTCGGCTCGCGGCACTGTGCTTCTCACCGGGCACACGGACGTCGTCCCGGCCGACCCCGATGAGTGGAGCGGCGATCCGTACCGACTCCGCCGCGAGGGCGATCGCGTCGTCGGTCGAGGCATAGCCGACATGAAAGGGGCGCTCGCGGCCAAGATCCTCGCCGCGGAGTCCTATCTCGCCTCGGCCGACGCGCCCGGGGAAGTCGTGCTCGGCTTCGTCGTAGACGAAGAGTGGGGCGGCCGGGGGACGCGAGCGCTGGTCGCGCGCGGTGTCGACGCGGACTACGCCGTCATCGGCGAGCCCACCGACCTGCAGGTCTGCGTCGCACAGAAAGGCGTCGCGCGCTATCGGATCACCGTCCGCGGTCGGAGCGCCCACTCCGGGCGACCGGACGCGGGGCGCAACGCCATCGAGGGGATGAGCCGGGTGCTGACGCGCCTGGAGGAGTTCGACGGTCGCCTCCGCGAGGAGACGAGCCACCGACTCCTCGATCCGGAGACGGGAACCGTGACCGAGATCAGCGGCGGATCCGCGCCGAACGTCGTTCCCGACCGCGCGACCGTCACCTTCGACTGGCGGTTCCTTCCCGGCGCCGGCGAGACGGCCGAGCCGTTCGACGAGCGCCTGCACGACGCACTCGACACCGTCGAACTCGACGGCCAACCGATCGCGTGTGAGGTCGAACGCATCGTGTTCGCCAGAGCGGCGGAACTCGCGCCCGATCACGACCTCGTCGAGGCGACGGTGACCGCGGCGGCGGACGTCGGCGTCGACAGCGCGCCGGTCGGTTTCAACGCCGCGACGGACGCGCGGTTCTTGATCCACGACGCGGGCGTACCGACCGTGCTCTTCGGTCCAGGGAGCATCGAACGCGACGCCCACACGGTCGACGAGTCGGTTCGGACAGCCGACGTCGTCGACTGTGCGAGAGCCTACGAACGGCTGCTGACGCTGCTCTTCGACTGACGTGACCTCCCGCCGCGTCGGTTCCGGATCGCACCACGGCTGGGTCTACGTCCGGATCGAGACGTTCTCCAACTGATCTCGCCGGGACGTCGGCTCACGTTCGAGACGGAGGGACGTACATCCCTTCGAGCGCCTCGGCGGCCAGTTCGACGCACTCTTGTCCCCCTTCGAGGCGCGGCAGCCCGTGCCCCGGAAGCAGCGCGTCGATGCCGCGTCCGCGCAGGTTGTCGATGTCCGATCGGTACGCCGCGAGAGACGACCCGGGGACGTTGAGCAGACTGATCGACCCGTCGGGGTACACGGCGTCGCCGACGAAGCAGACCCGCCCGTCGTCGGTCTCCGTCAGATAGCACACGTGGTCGGAGGCGTGGCCGCGCAGCGACACGACCTCGAACTCGCGGCCTCCGACCGTGACCGCCGTCCCGGGCACGACGGTTCGGTCCGGCTCGTAGTTCGCGAACTCGTACTCCGCCGGGTACACGCCGTCCCGCTTCGCGGCGACGATGCCGAGTTCCTCCTCGGTCCCCGTTCGGAGCAGAGTGGCGCTCGCTTCCGACGCGATCACCGGAACGCCCTCGCGCTGGAACGCCGGACCGCCCTGGGAGTGGTCCGCGTGGGCGTGGGTGAGGAGCGCACCGACGGGCGCGCCGATCGTTTCCCGCGCGTGTTCGAGGAGCCGCTGCGGCGCCCGGCCGCCGCCGGTGTCGACGAGCACCGCACCGTCGGGCGCCTCGATCGCGTACACGTTGCAGTCGTACCGGTCACTGAGTCGAGCCTCGCCGGATCCGACGAGGGCGAGTGACGACCCGAGTCGCATGTCCGTACCCAGTACGGCCTCGACCGTAGCTTTGTGGGGTCGGCGCGTCGTGCCGACGGGACCCGGTCAAAACGAAATTATATGGCGCTCGGCCCAGAGATAGTTCCATAATGCCCCCAGACTCGTCGGTAGACCTTCCAGCGACCAACCTCGCTGACAGGATCGGAGGCGTCGAGCGGTCGAAGATCCGCGTGATGTTCGACCTCGCCCGGCGATCGGACGACCCCGACCTCGTTCACCTCGAGATCGGCGAACCGGACTTCGACACCCCCGAACACGTCACGAAGGCCGCGTACAAGGCGGCCCGAGAGGGGAACACGCACTACACGTCGAACGCAGGGCTGTCTGCCCTTCGGCAGGCCATCGCGGAGATGTCCGCGCGACGCGACGGAGGTACCGTCGACCCGGAGACGGAGGTCGTCGTCACCGTCGGCGCGATGGAAGCGCTTCACCTGGCGGCGTTAACCGTCGTGGATCCGGGCGACGAGGTCGTCGTCCCGTCGCCGTCGTGGCCCAACTACGAGATGCAGGTGAAACTCGCGGGAGGGAAGCCGGTCCAGACGCCGCTTCCGGACGACAGGGAGTTCGACCTCGATCCCGACCGCGTCGCGGACGCGATCACGAACGAAACCGCCGCCGTCGTGCTCACGACGCCGTCGAACCCCACCGGCCGGGTGTACGACCGAGACGCGGTCGAGGCGGTCGTGGCGGCGGCGGCGGCCCACGACGCGTACGTCATCGCCGACGAGGTGTACCGGCGGTTGACGTACGAGGGGCCCCGGTCGAGTCTCGCCGCGACCACCGAGTATCCGGACCACGTGATCACAGTCGACTCGTGCTCGAAAGCGTACGCGATGACGGGGTGGCGAGTCGGCTGGTTGATCGCCCCCGAGGAGGTCGCGACCGCGGTCACGACGATACACGAGAGCACGACCGCGTGCGCCGCGAGCGTCTCGCAATACGCCGCGCTGGCCGCGCTGACCGGACCGCAGGAACCCGTCGCGGAGATGCGTGAAGCGTTCCGACGGCGGCGCGACTACCTCGTCGAGCGGATCGCCGAGGTTCCGGGT
Organism: Halegenticoccus soli; assembly: GCF_002844195.1. Taxonomy (GTDB): domain Archaea; phylum Halobacteriota; class Halobacteria; order Halobacteriales; family Haloferacaceae; genus Halegenticoccus; species Halegenticoccus soli. The sequence continues at coordinate 86,857 of NZ_PEND01000003.1, read as the reverse complement.
CTCTCCTGCCCCGAACCGCAGGGGGCGTTTTACGCGTTCGTCGACGTTTCGGGGCTGGACGGATCGAGCTTCGACATTGCAAAGCGGCTCCTCTACGATCACGGCGTCGTCACGGCACCCGGCGAGGGGTTCGGTGCCGCCGGGCAAGGCTACCTCCGACTGAGTTTTGCGAACAGCCTCGAACGGCTCGAAACCGGCCTCGACCGCATCGAAGCGCTCGTCGAAAACGAGGGGGAGTCGGGATGATCCGCGTCGGCGTCATCGGGACGGGGTTCATGGGCGAGAACCACGCCCACGCGGTGAGCGACCACCCGTCGCTCGCGTTGGAAGCGGTCGTCGACATCGACGAGGAGCGGGCGTCCGACGTCGCGGACCGATACGGCGCAGCGCGCGCGCTCACCGACTACGAGACGGCGCTCGACGGGGTCGACGCGGTGATCGTCGCGACGCCGGAGTCGGCGCACGCAGAGCAGGCACGGGCGAGTATCGAACGGGATATCCCGCTGCTGCTCGAAAAACCGGTAGCGACGACGGTAGCCGATGCGAAGTCGCTCGCCGAGCTGACGACGGAGACCGACGCGACGGTCGGCGTCAGTTTCGTGCTGCGCTACGACCCCGCGTACGCCGCCGCTCGCAGGGCGGCGGTGACGGGCGAACTGGGTGACCTGGTCAGTCTCCGAGCCAAACGAGGCATCACGATCGAGGAGTCGCGGCGTATCGGAGAGCGGGGTCACCCGCTGTTTTACATGAACATCCACGACGTCGACGCGGTACGCTGGTCCGTCGGCGCGGACGCGGCCGTCAGCCGCGTTATGGGCGTCCAACGCAGGGGAGAGCTGGCCGACGTCGGCGTCCCGGACGCGACCCAGGCGCTGCTCGAGTTCAGCGACGGAACGATCGCCGGCATAGAGGGGTACGGGACGCTGCCTCCCGACACGCCGGGCGGGATCGAAGCCTCGTTCGAGCTCGTCGGCACCGACGGAACGGCGCGCGTCGAGACGCCGAGCGACGCCGTGACCGTCCACGGCGACCGATACGACAGACCGGACACCCGTCACTGGCCGATTCTGCACGGGCGCATGGACGGGGCCGTTCGGCGACAGATCGACTGGTTCGCGAAGGCGATCCAGGGAGAGACGGAGATGCTGGCGACGATCGAGGACGGATATCGCGCCCAGGCGGTGACTCAGGCGATTCGCACGGCTATCGAGAAGGGGCAGCCTATCTCCGTCTTGGTCTCCGAGGAGTGATCCGGGGGTATCACGCGACGGAGGCGAAGCGAGTCGGCAAATCGGCCGTCGGCGGTCACGCGTCCGTGATTTCAGTCCGTCTGTCGCCTCGTCCGTATCGACTCCCAGCCGCAGAAAACCGAGTGCGCGGCGGGTTATTCGTCTGCCGACTCAGACGTCTTCAAGTTCCCCCACGATCGAACGTGCCTCGGATCGATCCGGACGAGCGGCCGCTCTTCGAGCGCGTGTTCCGCGTACTGTTCGTATTTCGCTCGCAGCGCCCGAAGGAGCCCGCGGTGATCTTCGTCGTCCGGTTCGACGAGGGTCGCGGTTCCTCCGATCTGCACCCACCCGAGTTCGCTCCACTCCTCACTGTATCGATCGACGACGACGGCGACGGCCGGCCGTGCGACGATGTTACGCACCCGCTGGAGGTCTTTGGGCGCGACTCGCTTCGGCTTCTCGTCGAGCGCGAACGCGAGTTGCTCGTCGACGAGCGCGTAACAGATCGGAACGACGTGCGGCCGGCCGTTCGGATCGACCGTACCGAGCCGGGCGACACGCATCGCTTCTAAGAATCGCCGTTCCGCCTCGTTAAATGTCATACGTCGGTGGTACTCGCTCGGAGTCGAAAAACCCCTCGTGGAATCGTTTCGGGCACTCGTTCGCTGACGACCGGGCGCATTCCTGTCCCCTCTAGCTCGTCGCTCACTCCCGTGGTCTGCCCAGAAGAGTCTCCGGAAGCGGGTGCAGCAACACCTGTTTCGACTCGATCTCTGGGCGGTGCACGTACTGGCCAACGGTTGTCGCGTTCGATTTACGATGGTTCGTTTACCGCTGAACTACATACGATTTCTCTCCGTTGCGTGATTAGCTGTCCGTGCCAGTGACCCTCTTCCTCGGTGAGTAACGCGACGATCAACGGCGAACTCTGGCACATTGCAATAAAAATTATTGGATTCATCATCTGTTGGATGGAACTGCCGGTACCGATCCGAAAATTTGGTTCCATACCCTAACGTGCTAATTAACTCAGTTCTTTGGGGTTTTGGACCTTTGCGCTACGCAACTTCCAGTAATAATAGTATAATGCGATTCTCGAAATAGCTTGAGATCAAGAGCACGTCAGAATCGTTCTAGATCGGCTAAGACGGGCTTAAAACGATTCATTTACCCAATAGTATTATATATTAATCTGGATATCAAGTCCATGCCTTGACGTGTTATCCAAATATATTTGATCGAAGTACACTGCCGAGTTTACTTTGTCGGCAACCCACCACGGCCAGTTCCAGACGGCGAGGATGGGGGTCGACGTTTGACCCGTCGGTTCGGGCGCTAAGCGGCTCATTGATGCCTGTGCGAGCAGGAGAGCATCGACGGACCGAGCCAGTTCGAGTAACCGTCGGGTCACCAACCGGTCGTGTTGCTCTGCGGCTCGTTCGAGTCTTTCCTCTTCTCTCTGCGCTCAACGGCGATCTGTGAACCACCGCAAAGGCGACCGATACCCCAAATATTTCAGTGGAACGATGCGAGTTGGTTCCCATGAGTGGTACGCTCTGTCTCTTAGTTATCGGGCCACACCCGGATGACTGCTCTATCAAGGCAGGCGGTATTGCTGCGAAATACGTCGAAGCCGGTCATGACGTTACCTTCCTCTCGGCAACAGACGGCAGCGCGGGTCACCACGAGATGGGCCCGCAGAAACTTGCCGCTCGAAGGAAGCGGGAGACGGAGGCCGTCGCAGAGACCCTTGGCGTCGAGTACCAAGTGTTCAACATTAGAGACGGCGCACTCGAACCAACGCTGGCGAACCGTCGGCGATTCATCCGGTTCATACGCGAGGTCGATCCCGACCTCGTACTCGGCCCTCGTCCGAACGATTACCATCCAGATCACCGCTATTGTGCCCAGTTGCTCCAAGATGCGGCGTACATGCTAATCGTCCCAAACGTGTGCCCCAACACCCCATCACTGAGCGCAAACCCCGTCATCGGGTACGTCGCCGACCATTTCCAGAAGCCTACGCCGTTCGAGCCTGACGTCGTGCTTGACGTAACTGACGTCGAAGAGCGCAAAATCGACGCACTCCACTGCCACGAATCGCAGATGTACGAGTGGCTTCCCTACACCTTCGGTGAGCTCGAGGCAGTGCCCGAGGGGGACGCCGAACGGCGCGAATGGCTCGCTAATGACGGCTTGAGCCACCTCGTGGCGAACACCGAAATGAACGTCGCCGATCGCTTCCGTGAGGGACTAGCGGACCGCTACGGCGCGGAGGCTGGGATGCAGGTTGAACACGCAGAAGCTGTCGAAATATCGGAGTACGGTGCCCCGCTGACCGACGAAACGGCGGAGACGCTCTTCTTTTTCTAGCATCAGCTCTACAGTCTCATCGCACAGTACGGCATCGTATATTCGCGTAACCCTCTCACCACAGCGTTCTCGCTCCTCGGTGCTTTTCGACACAGCCTCCGGCCAACCGCCGAAAAGGGCGAGACCGGAGGTCAACTTTCGAGTAGTGCGTCAAGTGCGATTTCCGGTCCGGCCCGGCCGGTTCCTTCGACGCTGGGCCGTTCTCCTTGGCGCGCCGGACGAGCTTGTCGAACGTTTCCATGGCCAGGTCGGGACTCGAAAGGATCGAAATGGACGTTTACGCCGTTAGTTCCGGCACCAAGTGACTCATCGACGCCTGTGTGAGTGCGTGGATGTCACTATTCCGCCCAGTACGCCTCCCCGGGGGTGGTTTCGAAGACCGAGCGCTGCAGCACCTCGATCGCCTCGCGCAACTCGCGGTCGGCCTCCGCCGCCTGCTCGTCGTCCGGGTGCAGCGGGTTGTTGTGCGTCGCTAGCGCGCTCACGTACAGGTCGTACTCGTCGAGCGTCTCGCGGAACGCCGATTGTGCCCCCTCGTCGTTGAGATGGGTCTCTCGATCGAGATGCTCGCCGCCGTGAAGGCCACCGACGCCAGGTTCGACCGCATCGACGCCGAGTCCGGCGAGGTACTCGGCGGCTTCTTCGAACGGCTGGTCGATCAGGGGCGCCGTAAGGACTCCTACGTCCATGCGAGAAATTCGCAATCGAGGGTGATAAATATCTGGGTTCACGGATCGGAGTCAGCGATCGCCCTCCTGTCGGTCCGGTCGGGCGCGTCGGCGCGCTACCCGGAAAGTGCGTCGAGGTATGACTCCCACACCCGATCGGGGTTTTCCGAGGCGATCGAGGAGATCGAGCGGCAGCCGTCGTACCCCCACATGAAGACGCTGTCGACGCCGCCTTCGGCCGCAGAGCGGGTTGTAGTTCGGACGTGATCGTACGTCGCGGTCTCGTCGGGCAGACCGAATCCTTGCACCCAGATCTGACTCCGGAGATCGTACGTCGACGCGAGGTCAGTTACTCGGTCGATCGCGTCGCGGACGAACGCCTCCACGTCGTCACCGGCGAACAGCCCCCAGTACGGGTCCGTCGAGATGAGATCGATGTAGTCGCTCGATGCGAGCCGCGCCCAGTCGGCGATGCCGTGGTCGGCGTCCGACTCCGGCACGAGACAGACCGCATTCTCCGCTCCCCCTTCGTGGACGATAGCCATCATCTCGTCGAGGAAATCCAAAAGCGTGTCTTCTCGGAATCGACGGACGGTGGCGTCCTCGGTCACTGGCATCGGCGCGTCGTATTTCTCGCGATACCGTCGCTGGCAGTGTTCACAGCGACAAACCCACGCATCGTCGGGCTCGTCGTCGTCGAACCACTCCGGGAGAATCCAGTGCGGTTCGTCCCAGAACACGACGTCGGGGTCGAGGCCGACGGCCGAGCGCGTCCACTCACGGACGAACTCCCTGAACGCCGGACTATTGAAACAGGCGGCGTGTTCACGGCTCCCCGTAACGAGTTGTTGTCGGTCATTCGGGTACTTTCCGAGGAACTGTGAGAACGCCTCGCCGCCGAATACCTTCCCGACCCCCCACGGGTTGACATACGTCGTGAATCCCCGATCGTTGCTCGCGGCGACGATATCGGCCATCGTCTCCTCGTAGAACGTTTGGTCGCGTTCACTGTACGTGTGCAGTATCGCGTTCAGTCCCTCATCGACGAGTCGATCCAGGTCCTCCTCAACGTGACGGGGGTCCCGAACACCGAAGTAGCTCGCGCCCTGCTCCATACCTCGGACGTGGGCTAGCTGCTGCAAATAACTACCGGACGATCGTCCCCGTGTCGGTTTCGGCGACGTCGATCAAGTCGTCGATTCGTGTCGACTTACCGCCGCCAAGCCTCGATCGCTCGTCAGCGGTACCCTCATTACCGTCGACGATGAGAGACCACGTATGCGCGAGTTCTTCCGCATAATCTTCGGCGTGAACATGGTTCTGCTGGCGTTGCTCGCTATTTCATTCACCGTCATCGAACCCGGATCCGGAGCGTACGTCGTTGCGGTACTGAGCCTCGGAATCATCGCCGTTACTTTAGCCATCGTGAGTGCACTGCTGTACGTCGATTGGCGGGGACTGAATCCGAGGTAACACGGGACCGACGGTGATCGAAGGGACAGGGAACGTAACACCTTCGCGCTTTGCGTTTCTGTTTTTCCCACGACCGAACTACGACCTTCCGATCACATTCTCCTCCGAGCGGGCGTCGTCCGTGATTGTGGAGTCGGTCAACTCGGGGCTGTTCCAGTACTCGTGCCCCCGTCTCTGGAACTGCCGGAAACAAGACGCCGCGTGGGACGACGGATCTTCCGAGTGGGAGAACAGATCGGGGTCCTCGTGGACACAGACCTCGCGCGCTTTTGGACATCGAGTGTGGAAGCGGCAGCCCGACGGCGGATCCGACGGATCGGGGATGTCTATCTTCCTGACGGGCGGGGTTCCCGCGTGCGCTTTGTCCGGATCGAGATCGGCGGTCGCCCATCGGAGAACTTTCGTATAGGGGTGGCGAGGGTTCTGGAGTATTTCCTCCGCCGTCCCGATTTCGACGATTCGGCCGAGGTACATCACCGCGATTCGCCCGCCGGCCTTCTGTGCGAGATAGCGCGCGTTCGAGAGATTGTGGGAGACGAAGACGAACGACGTGCCGAACTCGTTCTGCAGATCGAGCAGGAGGTCCATCATCTCGACCCGCAAGGAGACGTCCAGCGCTGACACCGCTTCGTCGGCGAGGATGACATCCGGGTTCATCAGGAGGGCGCGCACGAGCGCGGTCCGCTGTTTCTCTCCACCGCTGAGTTGGTGTGGGTAACGATTCGCGTAGTCGTCCGGCGGAGCCATGCCAACGTGTTCTAACATTCCGAGGACCCGCGTACGGCGATCCCTCGGACTGAGCTCCGGTTGCCACTTCTTCAGCGGCGCCTGCAGGCTCTTCATGATAGTTTTGTTCGGGTTGAGCGAACTACCGGGGTCCTGGTGGATGATCTGCAGCGATCGACGGATCTCCTGGTAGGGGATTTCCACGTTGCCCTTCCCGTCCTTCGCATCCCAGATGTCCTGTCCTCGATACGTTACTGCGCCGCCCGTTGGCCGTTGGAGGGCGACCGCTGTTTTGCCGAGCGTGGTCTTCCCGCAGCCGGACTCGCCGACGAGCGCCACCACGTCCTGCTCTTCGATGTCGAGCGACACGCCGTCGACGGCCTTGACGGTTTTTCCGCCGGGGTTACGGAGCAGCCGATCGAGGACTCCTCGCTGGCCTTCGAAGTGCACCTCAACGTCGTCCAGCCGGAGGAGCGGCTCGTCAGCCGTCATTCGATCGCCCCCACGTTGTCACCCTGATCGGCGTCAGTTTCGCTCACCAGATACGGAATCGCTTCGCTGGACTTCGTCCAGTGGTGACAGGCAGCGACACGGTTTTCGCCAACGTCGTAGTAGCCGGGGTCTACCTCGACACACTCGTCGTCGGCCAGCGGACACCGTGGATGGTACGAACAGCCAGTCGGGACGTTAACTGGATCCGGTGCCGAGCCAGCGATCGGTCGCATCCGTTCGAGCGGCGCGTCGAGGTTCGGCACGGCCTTCAGTAACGAACGCGCGTACGGGTGCGCTGCGTCTCGGATGACCTCTTCGCTCGGACCGATTTCGGCGAACTCGAACGCGTACATGACGGCGAGACGATCGGCGAGACCGGCCACCAGCGGGAGATCGTGCGTGATGAAGATGATCGTCAGGTTGTACTTGTCCTGTAAATTTTCGAGGAGGGTCAGGATCGACCGCTGCATGAGCAGGTCGAGCGCGGCGGTCGGCTCGTCCATCACGAGCACCCGCGGTTCGAGCACCAGCGACAGGGCGATGAGCGCCCGCTGGCTCATCCCGCCGCTCAGTTCGTGCGGGTAGCTCCGGAGGATGCGGTCGGGATCCAGGTACAGGTCCGAGAGGAGTTCGCGAGCGTGTGCGAGACCTTCTTCTCTGTCTCGTTGGTGGGCGTCCAGCGTCTCCTCGAAATGCTGGCGTATCTTCATCGTCGGATTGAACGAACTCATCGCACCCTGGAATACCATCGAAATTTCCTCCCAGCGCAGACGCTTGAGTTCAGCCGGAGTCAGATCGAGGAGGTCGATTTCTTCGCCTTCCGTCGGATAGTACGTGATTTCGCCGGTGAGTTGACCCGGGCGCACGACCGCGTCGAGCAGCGCCGATGCGAACATCGATTTGCCCGAGCCCGATTCGCCGACCACGCCCAGAATCTCGTCGCGGTAGATGTCGAGCGAGACGGAATCGAGCACGCGAGACTCTCCCCGGTCCATGTCGAAGCTGACGCTCACGTCCCGTACTTTCAGGATGACGTCTCGGTCGGTTCGTTTACGCATCGTTTCGGTCGAGTGGTTTACTCTCGTCATGGGTTTCAGTTCGTTGGTACAGTGGTCATCGGGCTCGTCTGCTCTTCGTCGTCATCCGCACTGGAGACGCTTTTGACGTGGCGGGCGCGCACTCGTGGATTAAATATTCGATCTAATCCCTGTGAGAACAGGATGAGCCCCACTGAGAGCACGGTGATCGTAATCATGGGGATGAACAGCCAGTGTGCGGACTGCCACGTGTACAGCGCGCCGGACGTCGTGTAGGCGAGATTCATCATGACGCCCCAGTTGAACGTCGTGAACGGCAAGATGCCGAGGTAATAGAGACCAACCGATTCGAAGATAATGCCTCGAGCCGCGGTGACGAAGTGGATGGAAACGTACGACATCAGGTCCGGGATGATGTCATCGACGAGAATGCGCGGCGTCGATAGTCCCATCGCGCGGGACGCTTCCACAAAGTTCCGCTCGCGGACACTCAGCACCTGAGATCGGACCGCACGACAGAGCCCCGCCCAGTTGTTGATTCCGAGTATTAGCCCGATGATGTACGGGTTTTCGGGCTGGAGCGCGGCGGCGATGATGATCACCAGCGGCAGCCCTGGAATCGTCATCGTAATGTCGGCCAACGTCATGATGCTCCGGTCAGTGTACCCTCCTTTATATCCCGCGAGCGTCCCGAGGATCGTCGCGACGACCGTCGAGAACACGGCGCCCGCGATGATCATCTTCAGCATCGACGGCGTTGCGTGAACGATCTGCGACCAGAGTCCTTTGCCGAGCGCGTCGGTCCCCAGCGGGAGGTAGATGACGGGATCGAGCGGAAGGTGAAGGCCCAAGACGGAGACGCTCTCGAACGTCAACCAGCCGTCGTGAAAGGGCTGCAGGTATCGTTCGTCCATGCCAGCGGTCGGAACCGGGTTGACGAGCACGCCGACGGTCCCCATCAGGACGTACAGGAGGATGATTAGAAATCCCACCCTGGCGCGCCAATCGGCCCACAGAATTCGAAACGGTGCAATGAGGAGCCTGTCGACACTGTAGAGGAACTGTTCTCGGTGCGAGACGTCCGTCTCGGCCGTCGTTCTGAACGGGATCTCCGTTTCGACCCGTTCGCCGTCTGATTGTTGTGATGCCATTGGATTTTCAGTACGACTCGCGGTCGCCTTCGCCGGCCGCTCGCGGATCTATCTTGCTGTACGTCAGGTCGGCGATCAGTACTCCGATTATTACCGCCGTCGAAATCATGATCAGTCCACCCATCATGACCGGGTAATCACGCGATACGGTTCCCTGGAAAAGATAGTATCCGACACCAGGATACGCGAATATCTCCTCGAGGATCACGGAACCGCCGAGCATGAACGCGATGGCCAGCAGGATCCCGGTGTACATTGGAAGCATCGCGTTGCGCGCCACGTAACGAATTGCGATGCGTCGCCGAGGCAAGCCCCGGAGGCGGGCGATGCGAATGTAATCCTCGCCGAGGACGCTAATACTATTCCCGCGCATCGACAGCGCTGTCCCGCCCCAGCCGACCAACGTCGTCGAGAGGATGGGCAGAGCAGCGTGATACAGCACGCTCTCGATGTACGGCCACTTGAATCCCGGCACGAGCTCGGGGTCGACCTGGCCGCCTGTTGGAAAGTACTGAAGCCGGTAAGCGAATACGTAGAGAAGCCCGATAGCGAGGATGTAGTAGGGGATGCCTCCCGCGATCGTCGAAAACAGGGTGACGCCTGTATCGAATTTACTTCCTTCGGTGTACGCCATGAAGCCGCCGACGACGATCCCGATCACGGTCGTCAGGAAGGTTCCAATCGCCGCGAGAAAAACCGTCCACGGCAGTGCTTGCGCGAGGATATCGAACACCTGGCCGTCCAAGAAGTAGGCCTCTCCGAAATCACCTTGCAGGACGGAGGCCATGTAGTCGAGATATTGCAGCCAGAGTGGCTGGTCAGGCTGGAAACTCACGTAGTTCCGAACGTAGTTACTTATCTGCGACTCGGGGATCCCCTGTTTTCGGAGCTGGACGACGAGGTAATCGATCGGTCCACCGGGGAGAAACCGGATGAGTACGAATGACAGGGTTATCACCGCCCAAAGGGTGAAGAGGGCTTGGCCAATTCGCTTCGCAAGCCATTGCATACCAAAGAGCTTCTATAGCAGGGATTGTAAACCCTCCGGTGACTTTTGGAATTGCCCGTACATCCTGTTACGGCGAATGACCACCGAAATCACTCCATCGCAGCCCAAGTGGGATTACGAAAAGACTCGGCTCACCTAAGAGGAGCCGTCGTTCGTAGCGTCACTTCGTTTTCGCCTTGAACTTTCCTGTCTTCAGAACGTAGTGGAACGGCGTGTAGAACTGTCGTTTCATGATGTCGCTATCGAGCGATGGGTACTCCCACTCGTCGTTAGTGAACCACGTTTGCGTCCGGTTTTCGTACACCTGAATCTGTGGCATCGCGTAGCTGCACGCCCACGCGAGCTCCCGTACGACCTGCCGCAGGTCCTTCCCCTCGTACTTGGTGAGGTTGACGACTGCCTCGTCGAGGTTGATCGTGAGGGCATTCTGGTCCCCGTCAGGTCTGCCGACCGGCGGTAAAGAGATCTCGTCCGGCATCCCCACATTCTCGCGGTCCTCGAGGAACGTGAGGTTGTACCACGCGTACGGCTGAGGAAAGTCGGCGGTGAACGCCCCGCTTGCGATTCGGAAGTCACCCTGATCCCAGACATCGGACTCGAACGATGTCCCTTCTAAGGTCTTCAGCTGTGACGCGATCCCGAACTGCTTGAGCTGGCTGGAGATCGTTTCGAGGGCGATCAGGTCGGGTCCGCCGGTCGTTCCGCTCTTGATGTCCGGGCCGAACTGCTCCCCGTCCGGCCGATACCACTGATCGCCCTGTTTCGAGAACCCGGCGTCCCTGAGGAGTTGGGCCGCCTTCTGGTGATTTTTCCCGTACTTCGGGTACGGACTCTTGTCGCCTAAGTAGTCCCACATGCGGCTCGGAGACATTCCTGTTTGATAGGTGACCGGGTCGTGCGTTTCCTTCCCGGCGTTCGTGGCGACGGCGTTCTGGTCGATAACGTACGCGATCGCCTGACGCACTCGCGGGTCGCCGAGCACGTCGTCGTCCCACCGGAACTTGAGCGCAAGGCCGCCCAGCGACGGATACGTCGTGTTTTCTACGTGATCGGGAAAGCCGGAGGAGACATCGGCCGGGACGTTCAGGCGCACGTGGCCATCGAGTGGGCCGTTGGCCAGCGACTGGTAGATCTTCTGTTCACTTCCGAAGTACTGGAAGACCATGTTCGGGAAGTTGATCTCGTCGGCTGCAGGGTGTCCGTCGTTCTTGACGGTGACGAGCTTCTCCCGCGAGGCGTCCTTGACCGCGAACGGGCCGTACGATTCCATATCCTCGCTGCTGATGCTGAGTTCGGAAAGTTCCGATGCGATCTCGTCTCGTTCGCCGTCGCCCTGAGCGCCTTCGAACCGTTCGAGCCACTCTTGGTACTCCTCCATACCGTGTGAAAGCACGTTCGTTAGTAAGCTGAACAGGATGTAATCCTTGTTCTCGTGCCCGCCCTTGAGCTGAAATTCGACGGTGTAGTCGTCGACTGCTTCGATCTCGTCGATGAACTCCGACGAGGAAAAGCCCATGTACTGTTCCATCATGAAGTGAACGTACACGTCCTCGGCGGTGACCGGCCTGACAGGTTCATTGCCGTCGTGCCACTCGTAGTTCTGGTTGAGATTCAGTTGGAGGGCCTGGTTTTCGGTGTCGACGGTCCAGTCGTCCGCGAGTAGGCCGACGAATTCGCCCGATGTCGGGTCGTACACCGCGAAGGGATCCATGACGTGGGCTTGCACCATCCACTTGTAACTCGCGAAGTTGAACTCGTTCCACTGCACGTCGTCCGCCGGTTCGCCGAGAGAATCGAGCGTCAGTTCCGGATCGAGAACGTTGCTGTCGGCGTTTCCGGAACCGTTCCCGCTACCCGGGGCGTCGTCCGTATCGGCCTGACAACCGGCGAGTCCGGCGAGCGCTCCGACGCTGGCGGCTTTGAGCACCCGTCGTCGAGACGTCCAACCATCGGTGAACTGCTTCTGGGAGTGACTGTCGCGTGTCATTCTCTGTCACCGTCGGGGGTACTCCATCAAAAGTGTTTTGTTAATTTACGAGTTTAATGAAGGTATTAATATCCCGTCATCGCATCCACCGCGAACGCCACTCGAACCCCCGATCAGCGGACATTTCGGCTCGCGCTCCGCGTCGAAAGACGACGTATTTCCACGCGACCACTATCCGAGCCGCAGAAGTCTATCGGAAGACCGTACCGTCCGTGGTCGTTCATCGGTCGAACGCCGCGAGGTCGTATGACGCCGGCGATGGCCGGGAGGTATCGCCGTCACAGATGGTTCCTCTGCACCGGCTCCGCGTACGGTGAAGTGACGTCGGCAGCGACGGTTTCGGCTTCGACGCCATCGTACAGCCGGTTCAACAGTTCTCCCCTCGTCGTCCGGTCTACTTCGTACCCCAGCGACGCAGCCGGGGCGGCCCAATCGAGCCACCGCTCCGCCGTCGATGCCGTCACCGCGTCGTCGAGCCGCGCCTTCCACGCCGGGACGAATCCACGGACGCCGAAGAATTGCAGCGCCTCGAAAGCGGGGTGCGTACGGTCGACATCCTCGTAGTGAATAAGTACCGTACCTCCCGCGAGTAACTCTCGCTGGAGGAGACTGATCGGGAGGTTTCTCACCTGGCATTCCTGATCGAGCGATAGACTCGCCGCTACCCCTGCTGCTTCGCCGAGCGCCATCCAACACGGTTCCATCCGGAGTGTACTGAATCCGATGTGAGTCCCCGATACCGGTACTGGTGTGAGCAGTCCGTCGATTCGCTTCGGTACGAGAACGCCGAACGGAACGGTGTACGGTTCCGTCGGCTCAGCGAGGAAGACGAAGCCATCGAGATGCGGCCGTGCGGGCTCACGCTTGCGGACGCCGTGCGAGTCGAGCGCGTAGTGATTCGCGGTCACGGATGACGGATGAATCGGTGGGCGAGAGTGAGTTGGACGATGGGGGTCGTGAGCCACGGTTACGCTCACATTACCTGGGAGAGCCTCGTCGTCGACACCGACCGGGAGGGCGTCGTAGGCGGTGAAGGTGTATTCGCCTTCGACGCGCCGGCCCTCCCGCACGTACACCTGCCGAGGGAAGTGGTCGTTGTCCTCGTACTCGTCGGCGGCGAGGCCCCACTCACCGACCTGCTCACGGGTCGCCTCGGGCACCTCGGGGTCGTGTTGAAGAAAGTAGAGCAGACCCAGCGTGTAGTTTCGGAGGCGCCCGGCGAAGCGGTCGCGCCACGCCCATCCTGCACTCGGCCACGGCCAGTTCTCCTCGGGAAGATCCGTCGAGAGTTTCGTCAGGTGGCTGTTGTTCGCGTCGACTTTCCCGTTCGGAAGCGGTGCGAGACTCACCGCCCATTCGATGCCCTCCGGCGTGAACTCTTCACCGCCGGCGTGGGTGTGGTTCCCCGTCCGAATGTCCTCGGCGAGGGGGAGATACTCGGACCGGTCGTAGTTCGGCGGCTTCTCTATCGACGCCTTCTCTTCGCCAGTCGTCAGACAGAGCCGGTAGTTGTACGCCTGTATCGCGTTGTCACCCCGCCCCGTCGACACCGCGTCGGCGGTTCCGGCCCACGCTGCGTAGACCTTCCCGGCGAGTGGCTCGCCGTGGGCGTCGACGCCTTCGCGACCGATGCGGTAGGAGACATCCGCCGCAGCGGCGAGATCGCCTTCGTAGGTGGCGTCGACGAACACATCGCCGTGATACCGCTCTCTCTGACCGCCGTTTCGATCTTCGACGGTGATTGCGGCCACGCGTCCGTCATCGGTAGCGACCGAGGCGTGAGACTCGCCGCCGTCTCCAAGAGACGACAATTCCTCCTCGTGATCGAACTCACGGCACCGACGGACGGTTACCGCCGGGTGGTCGACGAGCATACCTTCGAACACCGCCTCGGCGACGGATGGCTCGAAGTGGTATCCATCTCGACAGTCGGCTACCTGTTCGGAGGCGGGCCCGTACGTGCGGACGTAGTAGTCGCGGACGCGTTCGACGAACTCGGAGAACAACCCGCCGACAGCGTCGCGAGTAATGATATCCGTCGCTCCGAGACCGTTCGCCGGGAGGCCGCCGACGTGGGCCGAGCGCTCCAAGACGATCGGCGAGCGTCCCATCCTCGCGGCGGCGATAGCCGCGGCGATGCCGCCGGGGGTCGCCCCGAGAACGACGATATCGAATTTGAACTCGTCCACGTTACTCCGTCCTCCTCGAAGCGAGGTTCAAACGATCGTACTGGTGAGAAGGAGTCTCCAGTTCGTCGAGCGCTGCAACCAGCAGGTCGCACATCCGATCGGACTCGTCTGGATCGGAGGTGAGACGCTTCTCCTGCCACGGATCCTCCTCGACGTCGAACAACAGGGGCTCGCTGTGGCGGGCGTACGACGGAGCGGCGTAGCGCCAGACGGGGACCTCGGCGTACGGGAGGAATTCACCCGATGCCGCGTCGGGGCGTGGCTTCGGCGGCGTGAACCAAGAGTGGGGGTTTATCATCCGCGTTGAGTGACAGAAGCTGCCGATCTCGGCGTTGCACGGATGAAGGTAGGTGTACTTGCTGTCGGTGACGTTGACGCTCGATCCCCAGTAGCCGTACAGCGCCCAGTCGCGAACCGCGTCGACCTCACCGTCGAGCAGTGGCAGGAGACTTCGACTGTGTGGACCGGACTCCTCGACGATCCCGAAAACGTCGAGCAGCGTCGCGTTGAGGTCGACGGCCGCCGTGAGCGCTTCGATTCGCTCGCCGGTCCGGGCGGCGTCGGGGTGCCAGATAAACAGTGGTGTATGCGCCAGCACGTTGTACAGCGGCGCCTCGAACGGCTTGCCCACCCAGCCATGTTCGCCGAGGTAGAAGCCGTGGTCGGACGTGACGACGACCACCGTCTCCTCCCACAGATTACGGTCGTCGAGGACGTCCAGAACGCGGCCGAACCACCGGTCAGTCATCGTCAGTTTGCCGGCGAACTGCGATCGAACGAAGTCGAGTTCGCGTTCGGAGAGCTCGCTCTCGCCGCGATCCGTCCGCCCGTACGGCGGCCAGAACGTGAGCTCCGGATCTCTGGGATCCTCGTCGGTGTACATGGAGGCGTACGGTTCCGGCAGGTGAAACGGCTCGTGAACGTCGAAGCTATCGACGTACAGGAACCAATCGTCCCATTTCTCGTTTCGGCGGAGCCAATCGGCCGTCTCGGAAAACACCTTCGGTGCGAAGGAATCTCTCTCCTGGTCGAATCCGTCGGCGTTCCGAACGTACTGGACCGGATTCAGGTATCCGAAGCCAGAAGGGTCGTCGGGGACTGCAAAACCCAGCTGGTCGTGGATGGGCGACGAAGACGGTTCCCGCGGTGTAGTCTTCCACGCGTCGTACTCGTGGCCGCGAATGAACTCGAATCCGTTGAAGTCCTCGTAGTACCCGCCGCTGCCGTGCTGGAAGTAATGGTAGTGGTCGGTGATCAATTCCGTGATCACATCCTCAGCGCGCAGCGCTCGGGGCACTGACGTATCGAACGGCTCTATCGGTCCCCACGGACGCCAGAGGAACTCCTGTGTGCCGGTGAGCCACTCCCGTCGAGCTGGCATGCAAGGGAGGCTTCCGGCGTAGTGAGCGTCGAAGACGGCCGACCGCTCGGCGAACCGATCGAGGTTCTCCGTCTCGACATCGAGATCGACGTTCGGATCGTAGACATCGAGAAAGTGTCGATTGAGACTGTCGATAGAGACGAATAGCAGCTTCATTCGCTTTTTAGTCGGTGAGTTTTGACGAGCGCGGCGTGGCTCTCCCCCCGCCGCGGTTCGCCGTCGATGATCAGAAACGGGCCGGCGTTGCAGGCTCCACACCGCCGAAGACAGCACTTCTCTACGACCGTCGCATCTAGTTTCGCGAGCGTCGTTCGGGCGTCGGCGGTAACGTTGGTACGGCAGTACTCGACGTATCGAGGCATGGGGAGTGACTTCACGCCCACCTGCAATTAATGTGCGCCTCTTCGGTTTCGGAACCCTGTCTCGGTGCGCCGCTCAGGTCGTTTCCCTCGGCGTTCCCTTAGACGGCGCGCCCGCTCACTAACCGTTAGAAGACTATTATGTCTCTCGAAGAAGCCGGTCGTCTCTGATTGCTACGTGTGAACCGTCGAACGCGGCTCACGACGCCACCGATCGGTCATTGAGGCGTAAGTGCACTTTTCGAAACATCGTCGAGCGTAACTGATCCGTTCAATAGTGCCGATTTCATTATTCTTCGAATGGTGGTTCTGGATGCAACTAAGAGCCACGGTCTGCCGCCTAAACCGTGTATCTAAGGAAGACCTCAGATTGAAGTCGCCACGTCTTGCGTTCACGAGTATTGAACATTCGACGCCCCGTCAGGTCCTTCGACGCACCTCCGCGAAGAACACACAACCCAGGGGGTCCCCCACTGACGACCGAAAATTGCTGATAGTGGAGACGGTGTCGGGCACCAACCGACCGTGCTCGCGAACCACCGTACCGCGGGATTACAAACGTACAACCGTCACACACGTGGGCCTGATACTAGAGATGACTGATTACACCTCTGGTGTCTGATGGAGGGGTACCACTCGATTTCCGAATTAGTCATGATGAACGGAAAGAACGCACTAATACGGGGTCCAAGAGACGAATTTCGTTGACTACTTCTCCTTGGTCCAATTTTATAGGTGAAGGCGATTGAATCACTGTTCATCACAATTGAACAAGAAATTTCGACGCTCTCGATTTCGCGGTGCAATCGTAATCGTCACCGCCAGTGCCACCCGCGTTGTGAGGATAATGCGCACTTCGCTCGGAGAGCGAGCGAAGAACGACCGCTATCCCTACGCCCCATCTGGTACAGCGCTACGGCGGCCTGATCGCACCTGCTCTCTTCAGCCAGCTACCCGGTCACGGCGGACCGGTCTAGCCGAGCGTCAAGGAGTCACTGTTATGAGAGCTCACCGGCGGTCGATTCGGATCCAGAGCCTGGACACAGCCGCGAGCAGAAAACCAACGAGGCCGAGGAGTCCGAATACGACCGCCCAACCGCCGAGAAGTCCCGCTGCGACGTCGGTGATGTCAACCCCACTCGGGCCCAGGGAATACGACGTCCACGTGTCGAGCCAGTAGGCCGAGACGACGAAACTCGTCTCGATCAGGATGAAATAAGTGAGGAGACGATTCTTGTCGACGAACTCGCGAATGCTAGCGGCGAAGTCGGACCGCGATCCTTCGCTCCGTGTTGCCATAAGTGTCGGTACCATTCGTCAGGGGTGGAGTTAAACATACGTGTTGATCTCAGCGGGGGGCTGCCCGAACGCCGAGCGTCACTATCATTCTCCGCCGAGCGGGCGGAAAATCGCTGCAAATCCGCCGTTTTCGGGCAGCGAGACAGCGAACGCGTCGTCGCGCGCGATCCGCCGATTCTCTCGCGCGATCGACTCGCCGGCCTCGTCGTCACGATAGATATCGACGCGGTAGGGGCCTTCGATATCGAGGAATTCGCACGAACCCTCGACAGTCCGACCTTCACCCGCGGTGATGCACCCGACGAACCAGCGCTCTCCGTGGCGACGGGCGATCGTCGCTTCCCTCCCCGGGTAACCGCCGACGAACCGCGTCGCATCCCAGGCGGCGGGAACGTGTTCGAGGAACTCCTCCGCTAACGGTCGTTTACGGTAGGTTTCGATGTCGTCCGCGAAGTGCTGGAGACCCGTCTCGAAGACGACTGCGAGTGCGAGTTCGTGGCCGACGGTGGTAGTGCGAGTTTCCGCGGAGAACGTCACTGGCGTGTAATCCATCGGTCCGATAACGTTGCGGGTAAATGGGAGGATGACGTTGTGCTCCGGTGGGATCGTCTGCGGCGCGGGATGGTAGTTCTCCGCGCCGTAGACTCCCTCATAGGTGAGCAAGTGGGGCCACCGCCGACGTAACCCCTTCGGGGTGATCGACCCGTGAACGTTCAAGAGGAGTTCGTGGTCGGCCGTCGCCGCCGCCAGCTCGTCGTAGAACTCCATCATCTGTTGGCTGTCGGAGTTCATGTAGTCGACCTTGACGCCCGCGACGCCCCACGACTTCCACCGGGGGAGCCGCATCGCCCGTTTCGCCTCCGTGTCGAGATCCGACCACCGCGACCAGACGAGTACGTCGACGTTGCGCTCGGTCGCATAGTCCACGAGGTCAGTCATCCAACTACCCTGACTCCACCCGGCGTCGACGAGAACGTACTCCCAGTCGCGTTCGCTCGCGTAATCGACGTACCGTCGCTGCGTAGCTGGATCGCTCGGACTGGCGCCGTCGGACCACCAAGACCACGCGACGCGACCGGGTCGAATCCACGACTGGTCTTCGATTCGACACGGATCGGTGCCGTACGACGGCGCGTCGATCACGTCCGTGACCAAGTCCGACTCGACAACGGTCGCTAGATCGCCGACGATGGCGACGCGCCACGGCGTCGCGAGCGGTCGCGTGGTGCTCACGTCGGCCGATTCGGTCGCCATTCGGTGGCGCTCCGAATCCGGAAAGTGGACGCGAAACAGCGTGTCATCCGCTTCGGCGGTGACGTGGGATGCGACGTACCGACCGTCGACGCCCGCCTCCGTCAGCAGCACCCAGCGACTGCCTACTTCGAACAGCGACGGGAAACTGTACCGTCCTGCCGCCTCTTTCGCCGATGTCGATCGCCAGACGTCCTCGTGTTTCGCCTCGAACGGCATCACCCACGCCGACGCCCCCTCGGGGAGACGAAACGCGCTCTCCTCGCCGGTCACGACGACGGGCCCCTGGCCGGGAAGGCGGTAACGGTAAGCGACCCCATCGTTCGACACCCGGAGGTCGATTCGAACGGTGGCACCGTCGTCGTCGACGAGCGTTACCGTTTCCTCGTTAGCCCGACAACGGTGGTGCCGTCGTTTGCCCGCGGGCGTTTCGTACGCGATCTCGGTCGTCCGCCGCTCGCGGACCTCGACAGAGAGACCGGCGCTGAACGAGGTTTCGAACGTCTCAAGTCCGAGGGGTGACGGCTCTATGACGCCCGTCCCAGCAGAGCGGACGCTGAGGATCGGTCGCCCGTCTCCGTCAAGGCCCAATTTAACACCGACCGTCCCGTCCGGACTTTCGAGGGGCATTCGCTCAGCACCCTCCGCGGTGCTTCCGGTGACAGTCTGCTCGAACCGTTGTCTCTCCTGTCTCGTCGAGGATGGACGCGTCGCGTGACATACTCTCTCGAACCCTGTGGCCGGTTCTCCGCCCCTATGGAAAAATCATCCGGTGACGGAGGTGTCGCGGAATCGTTCCCGCGAATCGGTGCGAACGCGCCAAGATTCATCTGAGAAATCGCAATACATACGGTTCTGTGGGCAAATTGTGAGCCGTCTACATGGAAGAACGTAACAATGATGTCCGCGTCGGCATCGTCGGACTCGGGTCGATGGGCCACTGGCACACGGAACTGGTCGAGAATGCAGGACACGACGTAGTTGCCGGCGCAGACATCGTCGAAGACGCACGCCGTCACTACAACCGAAAGTGGGGAGTCGACACGTACGCCTCGCACGAGGAACTGTACGCCGAAGAGGAACTGGACGCCGTCATCGTCACCACGCCGAACAAGTTCCACGAACCCGCGGCGGTCGATGCCTTCGAGGCCGACATCGATCTCCTCTTGGAGAAACCGCTGGCGCACACACTCGACAGCGCCGAGCGAATCGCCGCAGCCGCGGCTGCCTCCGACGCCTTCGGGATGGTCGGCTTCCACAACCGCTTTCTGAACGCCGCGACCGCGCTGCAGGGGTACGTCGAGGGCGGTTACCTCGGTGACGTGACCCGCGTCGAAACGAACTACTTGCGGCGACGAGGCGTCCCCGGGCGGGGATCGTGGTTCACCGCCAAGGAAGTCGCCGGCGGCGGCGCCCTGATCGACATTGGCGTCCACATCATCGATCTGACGCTACACGTACTCGGTCACCCCGAAGTGACCCAGGTCACGGGCGTTACGCGGTCGGAGTTCGGAAACCGCGACGACTACAGATATCTGGAGATGTGGGGCGACGACGCCGGGGCCGGCGCGTTCGACGTCGAAGACTCCGCGATGGCCCTGTTGCAGACAGCCGATGGACAGACCGTCTCGCTCGACATCGCGTGGGCGACGAACGGCGAGTGGGAGGAGACGATTTCTCTCCGGGGGACGGAGGCCGGCGCGACGCTCGACAAAGCGGAGGGACACCTGACACTCTACGAGACCAGGGACGTCGGCACCACTCACCACGTCGATTCGGCGGTGAGGGTCCCCGAGCAGGACTGCAAAGAGGCCCAGGCGGAGTGCTTCCTCGGCGCCGTGGCGACGGGTGATTCTCCGGGGATAAGCACGATCGCCGAGGCACTCACCGTCCAGCGCGTCATCGAGGCAATTTACCAATCGAGCGAGCACGGCGGTCGCCCGGTCCAGCTGGAGCCGAACGAGATCGTGGTCGAAGAGCCGATGGCCCTCGACTGACATGCGCAGCGCAATACAGCTGTTCACCGTTCGGGATATCGATGAACCGCTTCCCGACCTCGTCGGACGCGTCGCCAGCGCCGGCTACGACGGCATCGAACTCGCCGGACTTCCCGACGACCCTGTCGCACTCGGGGACGCACTCGACGATCACGGAATCGCGTGCGCCGGCGCTCATGTCAGCTACGACCGCGTTGACGAGGATCCCGGGGGGGTTGTCGAGACAGTCGGCAGCTTCGATTGCGAGTCGGTCGTCGTCCCGTACCTCGACCATGACCACTTCGCCTCTCTCGAGGCGCTCGCGTCGACGGCGACGTCCCTCGAACGCGTCGCCGACCGCCTCGGATCCGACGGCTGCCGCCTCTTCTACCACAATCACGCTCACGAGTTCGGGGACGTGAACGGCCGGACGGCGTTCGATCGCCTGATCGAAAGAACGTCGCCGTCGGTGCTGTACGAACTTGACGTCGGCTGGGCCGCCGAGGGAGGGCGTGACCCCGTCGACCTCCTATCGGTGCTCGACGGCAGATGTCCGCTGATCCACATCAAAGACGTCGATCTCGACGACGGGAGCCCCGCCGAAATCGGCGAGGGCGACGTGGACCTCGCCGCCTGCGTCGATGCAGCCATCGAGGCGGGCGCGGAGTGGTTCATCTACGAGCACGACGCTCCCGACGATCCGACCGAGTCGCTCTGTCTGGGAGCGGAGCGGCTTGACGACCTCCTGGGACGTTAAAACGAGATCGGATGGGGTAACCGATCAGCTACGGTGCGACGAAACCGAGGACGAACGGCACATCGGCGTCCGCTTACCGGTGTTCGGGAGGACGGCCCTCCTCGATCTCTTCGAGCGGGTCGCGCTGGTCGGCGAACTCCGGTTCGGGCCCGTCGACGGGTGCCGCCCACTGAACAGCGTTGGCGATGACCGTCCGGACGCCGTCCTGCTTGTAGACCGGATACGTTTCGTGACCCGGACGGAAGTAGAACACTCGCCCCTTTCCACGTTGATAACAGCACCCTGAGCGGAACACTTCGCCGCCCTCGAACCAGCTGATGGTGACGAGCGTGTCGGGCGCTGGGATGTCGAAGCGTTCGCCGTACATCTCCGCCTGCGGGATCTCGATGTACTCCTCGTCCAGTCCGTCGACGATCGGGTGACCCGGCTCGACGATCCAGACGCGCTCGCGCTCGCCGTCGGTCAGCCGCGTGTCGCGCCACTTCAGCGACCCGGTCGTACCCATGAGCTCCTGGAAGATCTTGGAGTAGTGTGCCGAGTGGAGAACCAGGAGGCCCATTCCGTCGAGCACCCGCTCTGTTACCTTCTCGACGATATCGTCCGCGACCTCGTCGTGGGCCTCGTGACCCCACCACAGCAGAACGTCTGTCGCTTCGAGGACATCGTCGGTCAGTCCGTGGTCGGGTTCGTCCAGCGTCGCCGTCCGTACGTCATGGTTTTCGGCTTCGAGTAGCGCGGCGAGTTCGGCGTGGATGCCGTCCGGATAGAGCTCGCGCCCGCGCTCGTGTTTCGTCTCGCTACGGTGTTCGTTCCATACGGTGACCTGAACCATCGCGTCTGAACAGGTTTCGGCGGCATGCAAAAAGGTATCCCTCATTCATCAAACATCTCGTGCCCGCGCCGCACAGCGTGGAACTCACCACCAAGAAATAAATACGGACGACGAAACTGTCCACTATGCAACGAGCACTGGCAGTTGTTGATTCGGACGACCGATCGAGGGAAATGGTGCGCGAGGCCGGGGAATTGGCCGCGGGCGTCGGCGCCGAGGTCGTGATCCTGCACGTGACGACCGAGGAGGAGTTCCAGGAGAATCAGGATCGTCTCGCCGAGGTATCGTCGGGAACGTCGATGTACAGCGTCGAGACGGCTCAGGAGGGCGCCCGCCAGTACGCCGCCAACGCCGGCACCGAACTCCTCGACGATCTGGACGTGTCGATCACTCCCGTCGGCGCGCTGGGCGAGAGACGCGACGAGATCCTCGCGGCGGCGCGCACCCACGGCTGCGATTACATCTTCGTCACCGGCACGAAGCGGTCGCCGACGGGGAAGGTGCTCTTCGGCGACGACGCGCAATCGATCATCCTCAACTTCGAGGGCTCGGTCGTCGTTCGGACCGAGTAACGCGGAGATCGCGGCCGTTTCCTGCTCAATTGAAAACACTTAACACACCACACGATAGTGGTGAACTGGAGCATGGAGAGCACGTACTCTGCTGAGGTACCGTTTCGAGCGGGAATTATCGGGACCGGCTTTCTCGGCAAGGCGATGGGACGAGAGTTCCGCCGCCACGACCGGGCGACCGTCGGCGCACTGGCCGAACTCAATCCCGACGTTCTCATCGAGGCGGCGGATGAACTCGGTGTCCCTGAAGAATCACGGTACGAAGAGTACGAGCGCATGCTCGAAGAGGAGGACCTCGATGGGTTGGTGATAACGACGCCCCATGCGCTCCACCACGAACAGATCGTGGCAGGCCTGGAGCGCGACCTCCACGTCCTCTGCGAAAAGCCGCTCTGTACGTCCCTCGACGACGCCAAGGACCTCGTCCGCCGGGTCGAGCAGTCCGACCGAACGGTGATGCTCGGGTACCAACGGCACCTCGATACCGCCTTCCGAACGGCCCGCGAATACTGGAGCGAGCGCGAGACGAGCCCCGAGTTCGTCACCGCCGAGCTCACCCAGGACTGGATCAACGCGGTGCGCGGGTCCTGGAAGGCCACCGCCGACCTGAGCGGCGGCGGACAGCTGTACGACTCCGGGAGTCACGTCGTCGATGCGGTGCTGTGGGTGATGGACGAGACACCCTTGTCGGTGACCGCCCAGATGACGTTTCACGACGACGAAGAACGGATCGACATCCAGGCGGGGCTCACGGTCCGGTTCGAGAACGGCGGCGTCGCGACCATCGCCGTCTCGGGAGACGCTCCGCGCGTGAGCGAGGCCTACCAGTTCTGGGGCGAGGATGGCGCGACGCTCATCGACGGTCACGAGTGGAATCCCCGCCGATTCCGCAGCATCGACGGCGACGGCGACATCCGCACGCCGAATATCAATTTGGGATCGGAGATTCCGAAGGCCGACGCCTTCATCGAGGCCATCGAGACCGGCAGCGAACCGCCGGCCACCGTTCACGACGGGCTCCTGTCGACGGCCGTGACCGAGGCGGCTTACGAGTCCGCCTGGACCGGTAAACAGGTCGACGTTGACCTCGACTACTGACGCTTGACGACAATGAGCATGTACAGACGCCTCTCGGAGGCCGATGCGGAAGCGCTCGCCGAGCAGATCGGCATGGAGGTGACCAAGGGGGAGGCGGCGGCCGCCGCAGCCTACTCGGAATCCGACGCGTACGCCGACCTGGAATCCGCAGCACTCGACGCGCTGTGCGATTTTTCGGGCGGCGGAGACACGTACGGAGAGCCGCCGTACCGGCCAACGGACGGTGAGAACCCACACAACGCGTGGATCACCCTATTCGATCTCGTCCGGACGGGCGCCGATGGATTACTCTCGGACGTCGAGGTCGGTGTGAAAGACAACATCTGCGTCCGCGGCGTGGAGTTGACGAACGCCTCGCGCGGCTTCGAGGGGTTCGTCCCCGGAGCGCACGCGACAGTCGTCGAGCGCCTCCTCGACGCCGGCGCTCGCCTCCGCGGGAAGACGAACCTGGACGAGTTCGCCATGGGGCCGACGAGCGAGAGCAGCGCCTTCGACCCAGTGACGAACCCTCACGACGCCGAGCGGGTCGCCGGAGGCTCCTCTGGTGGGAGCGGCGCCGCCGTCGCCGCCGGCACTGTCGACCTCGCGCTCGGGTCCGACACGGGGGGAAGCATCCGCATTCCGGCGAGCTACTGCGGTGTCGTGGGGCTGAAGCCCACCCACGGGCGCGTCTCCAAACGCGGGTTCGTCACGCAGGGCGATTCGCTCGAAGAAATCGGTCCGATGGCGGCCGACGTAGAGACCGCCGCCCGCGGGATGGAAGTCATCGCCGACCCGCTTCCCCGCGAGGGACGCGAGCGCTTCGTCGACGATCTCGGGCGTGACCTCTCCGACACGCGGTTCGGTGTGCTCGGCCGGTACACCGACGGATTCGCACGCGACTCGGTGCTGGAGGAGTTCGACGCCGCGCTCGATCGCCTTGAGTCGCGTGGCGCGACTGTCGACACGATCGAAGTGCCGGAACTCGACCACGTCGGCGCGGCGTGGTGGGGAATCGCCCCGGCGGAGTTCGCCGCCGCGTACTTCACCAACGACATCGGCCTCTGGCGCCGTCGGGCGGGAATTCCGAGCCTCGCGAAAGGGTTCGAGCGGGTTCGTCGGGCCACCAGCGACGATATCAGCTCCGTCCCGAAGGAGGTTATCCTCCTCGGGGCTCATCTCCTGTTCAACCACGGCGGCTACCACTACGTCCGGGCACAGAATCTCCGCGCCGCGCTCACCGATGTCGTCGACGAGGCGCTCGAAGCGTACGATGTGCTGGTGACGCCGTCGACGCCCACGGTCGCCCCCGAACTCGGTGCATTCGGTAACGAGGAAATGCCGCCACCGAACGGCGCGCTCGCGCCGGCGAACGTGACCGGTCACCCGGCGCTCAGTGTCCCGTGCGGCGACGTCGACGGCCTCCCGGTCGGCCTTCAGTTGATCGGTCCGTGGCACGGAGAGAAGGACCTGCTCGACACCGCCTACGCATTCGAACAGAGCGCCTGAGCCCCGCGCGCTGAGAAGACTGACGACGGCTTCCACCTGTACCGGGCGAAACACCGTCGTTCTCACGACACGGCTACGCGTGGCACAACCGCCGGGGGAGCCCCCGTTCGTGAAGGACGTATTGCTCGAAGAACTCCGAGAGTAACCGCCCGCGGACGTCGGCGTACCGTTCGTCATCCCATCGGTTGTACAGCTCTTCGGGATCCGCGCGCAGATCGAATAACTCTCCGTACGGCTCGCCCGGGTACACCGTCAGCTTGTAGCGGTCGGTGACGTACGTGCGGACCCGGAGGCCGAGGTAGTCCTCGTCGTTCTCGACGACGGCGCCGTCGCGGACGGCGTCGATCTCGCCCGCCAGTTGCGGGCGGAGCGATCGGCCCGGCCACGCCGGAGGCTCCTGCGCCGCCTCGCGTTCCGGGGGCACCCGTCCTTCCGGGATCGGTACGTCGCAGAGGTCTAACACCGTCGGCGCGACGTCGACGGCACTGACGAGCCCGTCGCTTCGCCGACCGGCCGGGAGCTTTCCCGGCCAGCTCCACACCATCGGAACGCGGAGCAACCCTTCGAAGTGGAACGGTCCCTTGCGGAGCATCCAGTGGTCGCCCATCATGTCTCCGTGATCGGACGTGAACACGACAAGCGTCTCCCCGCGAAGCCCCGCGTCGTCGAGCGCGGTCAAGACGCGTCCGATCTCCCGGTCGACGAAGCTGATCATGCCATACGTCACGGCGACCTGTTCTCGAAGCTCGTCGTCGGAGAGATCGCTCGTTCCGTGGAACCCGCTGAGTTGCGTGTCGGTGTCGGCGTAGGCCTCACGATAAAACGGCGGCAGGTCGTCGAGTTCGCCCTCGCGCCGTGTCGGGAGATCCACCCTGTCGGGGTCATACATGCTCCCCCACGGTTCGGGCGCGGCGAAGGGGTGGTGCGGGTCGGGGAACGAACACCAGAGGAAAAACGGGTCGTCGCCCCCCGACAACCCGATGAATTCGCGGGATCGGTCGGCGATCCACCGGTTGTAGTGGAGTTCCTCGGGAAGCGACCAGTCGAACGTTTGGGGAGCCGGCCGGGGATCGTTGCCGGGGTGATCTTCGCGCAGGCGAGCCGCGGCGTCCGGACGCTCGCGTTCGAGCCACTGGCGGTACTGTCCGAAGATCCAACTCACGTGTCCGCCGGTGAAGTCCGCGGTTTCGAGGCCATAGTACGGTTCCGGCAGCGCCCGGTGACGCCCCACGTTCCACAGCGATCGCGCCTCGGGGAACTCCTCCGGCGCGACGACGCCCGCTTCCGCCGACGAACCGTTGATAGCGCCTGCAGCGGATTCGGCCTCGGTCACGTTCGCGGAGGCACTCTCCGCGACATCGGCACCGTTCGGGAGATCGTAGGTGTGCAGGTGGAGCTTGCCGACCGCGTGTGTCCGGTAGCCCGCGTCCCGGAGCGCGCCGGGCAGTGTCGGCAATGAGGGATCGAGCGGGATACCGTTCGTCCGGACGCCGTGATCCCGAGGCATCAATCCGGTGAACAGACTGGCCCGTGCGGGCATACACAGCGGGTTGGCGACGTACGCGCGCGAGAGCGCGACCCCTCGCTCGGCGAGCGCGTCGATGTTCGGCGTTTCGACGGTCGCGTTGCCGGCGTAGCCGAGGTGATCGTACCGCAGCTGGTCAAGAACGAAACAGATGACGTTTGGCCGATTCATCCACGGTCGTACCGACGGCGTCGGAGGTGGTAGGTGTTCTCGTGTGACGCGAGACCGAGAGACGAACGTATATAACGGTAGCCCGTGACAGGGGCGGTGTTCAGATGAGCCAACTCGACGAGATATTCGTCGTCCACCACTGTCACACGGACGTCGGATACACGCACGACCAGCCGGTCGTCTGGGACCTCCAGCGCCGGTTCATCGAGAGAGCCGTCGACCTCGCCGAACGCGGCCTCGACCGCCCGGATCACGAGGCGTTCCGCTGGACGGTCGAGACGACCGAACCATTGCTGCGGTGGCTTCGGACCGCGGACGACGAGCGTCTCGCCAGGTTCCGGGCGCTCGAAGAGCGGGGACGCATCGAGGTGAGCGCCATGCTCGGAAACCTCACGCCCCTGTACGATCAAGCGGAGCTCGTCGAGTCGCTTCGGCCGCTCAGACGGCTCCGCGAGGAGTACGGATTCGAGATCCGGACCGCGATGAACGGCGACGTGAACGGGCACAACTGGCCTCTCGTCGACCGCCTCCTCGACGCAGGTATCGACGGGTTCTCGATGGCGGTCAACAGACACTGGGGGGGCGCTCCGCTGGATCGACCGATGGCCTTCCGCTGGGAGGGACCGAGCGGTCGAACGCTCCGGACGTACAACGGCTTTCAGTACGGCGGCGGCTACAACATGGGCATCGGCCGGGACGCCGAGGCACTCGCCGAACGATGGCTCCCTCGACTCGAAGCGCTCCTCGACCGAATCGACTACTCCCCGCCGATACTGATGGTGCAGACGACCCACCCCTTCTTCGACAACAACCCCCCGTTCGCGGAGCTTCCCGCGTTCGTCAGCGAGTGGAACGGTCGCCCCGACGTGGCGGACGGGGACCTCCCGTCGCTCCGCCTCGCGACGCCGACCGAGTGGTGGGAGGCCGTCGCGTCCTGCGACGCGGAGCTCCCGGCGTACCGCGGCGATTGGACCGATTACTGGAACTTCGGCTCGATCACCAGCGCGCGAGAGACGGCGATCGCGCGGGAGAGCCGCCGTCGGCTGCGGACGGCCGACGCGGTGGAGGCTGCCCTGACCGCGATGGGTGCCGGACGGGACAACCGACAGCCTGCGCGGCGGAGCGGACCGGCCGAACGCGAACGCGCGTGGCGTGCCGTGACGATGTACGACGAGCACACGTGGGGTGCGGACGTCTCGGTCGAACAGCCGGAATCCGAAGACACGCGCAGCCAGTGGCACCACAAGGCCAAACACGCCTACGAGGCTCGAAGTCGGAGCCTGTTGCTCCGTCGCGACGCGACCGCCGAGTTCGCACGCCGCGTCGTCGGTCCGGAGGACGCGCGATGAGCGACGCGTACGACCGGGTGCTCGTCGCGAACCCGCTCCCGTGGGCGCGGACGGTTTCGGGCCCCGTCTCGAAGTACGCCGTCCACCCCCGCGGCCGTCCGGACGACGACCTGTCGGCCCGCCACTGGCAGGACCGTTCGATCAACGACGACGCCTTCCTGCTCCCTCCGACGGATGTCCCCGGCTACGGCTACGCCGTCGTTCCGACGGAGGAGCTACGTTCGAATGGCGGCTGGCCGTTCGACGAGCGGCGCGTCGTCGAAACTGACACGTACCGCATCACGTTCGACCGGGATCGGGGCGGTATCGCCGGATGGTGGGACAAGCGTCTCGACTGTGAGTGGGTCGACGAGGAGGCCGACTACCCGCTCGCGGGCATCGTGCGAGAGCGGCTCGCCGACCCGCACGGAGAGAGACCGCGAGACCGACTGTTTCGGGCGCCGTCCGCCGGCGAGGACAACCCGGACGGGCTGTGGAACGCGGCGCCAGACCTCGTCGAGGCCGAGGCCGGGACCGACACCTCGTGGGAGTCGCCGACGTGGGGGTACCAGACCGACTGGCACGCCGAGCGGTACGGTCCCGAGCAGGTGATCCGCCACCGGGTGTACCGGACGCCGCTCGGCTACGACGTCCGGCAGACGCTGGCGGTCGAGGGACTCGCGTCGGCCGTCGACCTGAGGGCGGTCGTCCCGCGCGAGGGGGCCGAAGTCGTCCTCGAAGCGACGTGGGAGGAGAGCCGTGACACGCTCCCTGCGTCGACATATCTGGCATTCCCGTTCGCGCTGCCCGAGCCGCGAGCACACGTCGACGTCGGCGGGCAGGCGGTGCGCTCCGGCGTCGACCAGTTACCGGGGTCGTGTCGGGACTACTTTACCGCTCAGCGGTGGGTCGAACTGTCGAACGACCACCGCGGGGTGACGGTCGGCTGTCCGCTGAACCCGATGGTGCAGTTCGGCGGCTTCCGGTTCGGCGACCACAACCGCGAATTCGCCCTCGATCGGGCGCTCCTGCTCGGATGGGTGACCACGAATTACTACAACACGAACTTCCGCGCTCACCAGCCCGGACGTGTACGAGCGCGGTACCACCTGCGCCCCCACGACGGCCCCTTCGACGAGGCGCGGGCCCACACCGCGGGCGCGGGCGCCGAACACGCGATACCGCTCGTCCAGCCGATTGCGGAAGCGGGAATCAACCCGGCGCTCCCCGAGAGTGGAAGTCTCCTCGATCTCCCCGAACCGCCCGTGCTCATCCCCTTCATCCGCCCGACGCGGGCGATCGGGATCGAGACCGCCCCCGTCGCCGGCGTGGGCGTACTAACTGGCGGAAGCGGGGATACGGTGACCGACGGGCGCGAGCTCGACATCGGCCTGTTGAACGCGAGCGACGAGGCCCGCACCGCAGCGGTCGGCCCTGGCGTGCTCGACATTGCGGCGGCGCGAATCGTCGGGCTTCTGGGCGAGGACACCCCCGAACGGTCACTCGACGCGACCCGTGACGCGTTTGAGGTCGACCTCAGTCCGCGGGAATTGCGCGTCGTCCGTCTCTCCTTCGAGGGGGGCGCATGAAGGCGAGCGAGATTCGCACTTACCTGCGGTCGCTCGACGACGGGTGGGTTGACTGGGACGACACGGTCGACACGTTCAAAACGGGCGATCCGCACGCGGACGTGGAGGGGATCGCCGTCGGCTGGATGAGCTATATGTGGGCGCTGGAACGCGCCGTCGAACTCGGCTGCAACGTCTTCATCATCCACGAGGGTACGTACTACGACCATGACGAGGAACCGATCCCAGGGAATCACCCGCCGAGCGTCGTCGAGCTGATAGACGCCAAGCAGCGGTTCATCGAAGAGCACGGTCTCGTGATCCTCCGCTGCCACGATCTCTGGGACCAGTACCCGGAAATCGGTGTACCGGACGCGTGGGGGCGTCACCTCGGCTTTGAGCCAGACGACGAGGTGCCGGTAGAAACGATGTCGACGCCGCCCGCGGCGTTCGGACGCGGTGATTACTACCGCGTGTACGACGTCGGCGAGCGAACCGCCCGGGAAGCGGCCAGCCAGATCGCAGGTGCGGTCCGCAACGTCGGCCAGGACGCGGTCGAACTGCTCGGCGAGGCGACGACGCCCGTCTCTC
The DNA here is from genome assembly GCF_002844195.1 of Halegenticoccus soli. Taxonomy (GTDB): domain Archaea; phylum Halobacteriota; class Halobacteria; order Halobacteriales; family Haloferacaceae; genus Halegenticoccus; species Halegenticoccus soli. The sequence continues at coordinate 56,324 of NZ_PEND01000003.1, read as the reverse complement.
GGATCGCCGTCGGAACTGGCGCAATCACGCCCTTCCGACACCTATTCGACGCGTACGATCCGGACATGGTCGTCTGCTCCGACGACGGGTTCACGTACTGGCGGGACGGGCACGTCGCGGTCGACGCGGGCGTGCCGGTCGTCGTCGTGAATCACGCGACCAGTGAGGTGAAAAGCGTCGAACTGCTCGCCGAACACCTCGACGGTGCGTTTCCCGACGTGCCGGTCTACCACGTCGAGCAGGGCTGCATGTTCGAGCTTGTCCGCGGGTGAGCCGGCGATCCCGCGTCGGGAGCCGGGTTTACAGCGTGGACGGCGTCACGCGAGGCCGTGTTCGGCCATCTTCTCGCGGAGAAACCGAGCCGAGCGGTCGAGGTGATCCTTTCCCTTCTCGGCGTCGTAGCCGTCCTCGATGGAGATCCAGCCGTCGAAGCCGGCGTCGGCGAGTATCGAGAACACCGCGTCGTAATCGATCATCCCTTCGCCGACGACACCGTGCTGGAGGATGTCGGCGTACCCCCGACCGCCCTCCGCCTCCATCTCGCGGAGATCCTCCATAGTCCCTCCTTCGAGGTACCGGTCGCTCGCGTGCATCGTCGCGACCCGATCGGCTACCGCTTCCAGCAGTTCGAGCGGATCGTCGCCCGCGATGATGGCGTTCGAGGGATCGTAGTTGACGCCGAACCACGCACTCTCGTCTACGCGATCGAGTAGGTCGAGAAAGAGGTCCATCTGCTGGGCGAACTCCGGGTGCTCCCAGTAGTCGTCCTTGTAGTGGTTCTCGAGCACGAGCGTCACCTCGTAGGCGGCCGCGTGGGGGAGCAGTTCCTCGATACAGTCGCTCACCCACGCCAATCCTTCCTCCCGGGAAACATCCGGTCGTCGCTGGCCCGAGAGAACCCGACAGTAGCTCCCGCCGAGCCGTGCGGTCGATTCGATGGCGCGCTTCTCCCGTTCAACCTCCTCTCGGCGCGTTTCGGGATCGGGGTTGGTGAAGTCCGGCGAGTAGCACATCATCGGAATCGAGAGTCCGCGGTCGGCGGCGGCCGATCGCAGGTACTCCAGTTCTGCAGGATCATCGTCGGGCGTGATGCCCCAGTAGAACTCGACACCGTCAACGCCGATGTCGCTTGCGACGTCGAACCATTCTTCGAGGTTCATCTCGCCGTCTATCAGTCGGCCGAGATAGCACTTTGGAAACGCGGCGAGCGGCATGTCAGGCGGTCACCTCCGTCTGTCTGGCCTGTATCGGGATCCGACTCATGCGTTCGGCGTCAGGACGCACTTGATGTAGTCGCGGTCGTGCATTCCCGCGAAGCAATCGCGCCACTCTTCGAGCGGTGCCACGCGGTCGACGATCGGTTCGACGTCGAGTTGACCAGTGCTGAGTAGTGTGATGACCTTCTCCCAGATTGACCACGTGTGCGAGAAGCTTCCCTGTACTGTGACCGCCTTCTGGACAACTGGATCCATGCTGTACTCCATCGGTTGCGGCCCCCAACCGACTTTGGTGATGTGACCGTCCGGACGAACCGCCTCCATCGCCGTTTCGAACGCTGCGGAAACGCCCGCAGCGTCGATGACGGTGTCGACGCCGAGGCCATCGCCGACGTCGTCGACCAAATCCGAGGGGTCGTCGGTCGCGGTGTGCGTCGCACCGAGCTGCTCGGCGACGCGGAGTCGATCTTGGTCGGCAGGTACTCCCTGAACAACGACAGTGCTCGCGCCGGCCAGCGCCGCCATCTGGACGCACAGGAGGCCGATCGGCCCAGGGCCGAGTACGAGCACGCTGTCGCCGGGGTTGACGTCTGCGTTTCCGCAGACGGCGTTGTAGGCGACGCTGCACGGTTCGGCCAGCGCGGCCCGCTCGAACGGGAGATCGTCGGGGATGTGGTGGAGACACCGCACCGGGACGGCGACGTACTGCGCCATCGCGCCGTCGGTCCCGTAGCCGAACCCTTTCCGGGAAGGGTCGAGGTTGTACAACCCTCGACGACTGAGCGGAGACGTCTCGTCGATCTCGGCCGCCGTCTCGCTGACGACGCGGTCGCCGGGTGCGAACTCGTCGCTTCTCTCAATCTCCTCGATCACGCCGCCGAACTCGTGGCCGAGCGTGACGGGATAGTTCACGTCCCAGCTGTGACTCCCGTGCCACTGGTGGACGTCACTGCCGCAGATTCCCACCGCCTCGACCCGAACCAGCGCCCCGCCCTCGTCGATCTCGGGAACGTCAACCTCTCGAAGCTCGACGCGCTCCGGTTCGTAGTTGACGACCGCCGGCATCCGGTCGCTCCGCTGTGCGACCTGCTCGGTCGTGGATTGCCTACTCATATCTGCCTGCAAGTCTTCCTGCTCACAAATAACTACTGATTATGGAGGTTCCGAGCGCTACAGTCTGTCACCGATGGTACAACACGAAAGCGATAGATCAACCGGATCGACGGCCAATCACGGCGTAGCGCGTCGAGATCGGAGCGGAACTTCCCGTTGGAGGTCGGGGCAACCTTCGGCGTTGGCGACGGTGTGAAGAGTGGTCGCTCCCGTCGTCCAGCACCGCAGGAGCCCGATATTTTATCACGTCGAACTTTGAACGTCACCTATGCCGAAAATCGCGTTCATCGGCGCCGGAAGTATCGTCTTCGCGCGGAACCTGATGGGGGATATCCTCTCGTTTCCCGAACTGGAGGGCAGTACGATCTCACTCATGGATATCGATCCGGATCGGCTCGATCGGACCGCGACGGCGGTCGACGCGATGCTCGAACACAACGACGTCGAGGCGGCCGTCGATGCGACTGTGGATCGGAGCGAAGCGCTGACCGATGCGGACTACGTCATCACTACGATCCACGTCGGCGGGCGCGAACCGTTCGAGAACGAGATCTACATCCCGCGGGAGTACGGCGTCAATCAGGCGGTCGGAGACACGCTCGGCCCAGGTGGAATCTTTCGATTCCTCCGCACAATTCCGGTGATGCTCGACCTTGCCCGGGATATGGAGGAGCTCTGCCCGGGCGCCTTGCTGCTGAACTACACAAATCCGATGGCGATGCTGTGTTGGGCGATCGACGAAGCGACGGACGTCGAAATCGTCGGACTCTGCCACAGCGTTCAGCACACCGCGGAGGCGATCGCGAAGTACGCCAAGGTCCCCGCAGACGAGCTCGAGTACTGGGTCGCGGGCATCAACCACATGGCGTGGTTCCTCGACGCCGAACACGACGGCGAGAGCGTCTACCCCGACCTGTACGAGGCGATGAACGATACGGAAATCTACAAGCGCGACACCGTCCGCTTCGAGATCCTTCGTCACTTCGACGCCTTCGTCACCGAGTCGAGTAATCACATGTCCGAATACGTCCCGTACTTCCGAACGGAGCCGGAACTCATCGAGGAGTTCTCCGTCGACGAGAACTTCGACGATTACTTCGTCGAGTGGATGCCGACTGGGCGGTACTTCGAACACTGGTGTTCCTACCAGGAGGAGGCGGCCGAGATGGATCCGTCGGACATCGATCCGGAGATCGAACGGTCCGAGGAGTACGGCGCCCGGATCATCCACTCGACGGAGACCGGCAAACGCCGCCGGATGAACCTCAACGTTCGCAACACCGACGGGCTGATCACCAACCTGGCGACCGACGCCTGCGTCGAAGTTCCGTGTCTCGTCGACGGCAGGGGAGTGAATCCGTGCTCCGTCGGCGCCCTCCCTCCGCACCTGGCCGCGCTCGATCGGGCGAACGTCGACGTCCAGCGTCTCGCTGTCACGGCCGGGCTGGACCACGACCAGACTGCCCTGCGGCAAGCCGTTAAGCTCGATCCGCTGACTGCGGCGTCCTGCAGCCTCGACGAGATCGACGCCATGGTTGACGACCTGCTGGCGGCGAACGCTGACTATCTGTCGGATCAACTCCTCGCGTAGGATCGGCGGTACCTTCAGGCGGCGACCGATTCGGTCGCCGGCGATGCGGCAACCGTCCGTGGGCGGCAGCGCGGCTCGGCGGCCGAGACAAACCGGAAAGACGCGGCGGCGAAAGGCAAACAGTTTAGCCGGCGTCGTTCGTGTGAGAGAATATGTCACGAGATCGGTCGACAGCGCCGTATCGAGACGCGTCGGTACCCACCGAGAGACGCGTCGAGGATCTCCTCGATCGGATGACCCTCGAAGAAAAAGTCGCGCAGCTCACGTCGATCTCCCCGATTCCGGTCGCCGGATTTCCCGGAAGCGACGATGCGCTGATCGACGAAGACGGGGCCCTCGACCGTATTCGCGCCCTCGAACTGTTCGAAAACGGCGTTGGGCACGTCACCCGTGTCGGAGGCGGCGGGGGGCTCGATCCCGATCGTGCCGCTGCGGTGACAGTCGAACTCCAGGACCTTCTCGTCGCCGAGACGCGTCTGGGCATCCCAGCGATCCCGCACGAGGAGTGTCTGGCCGGCTACATGGGGCCGGGCGGAACGACGTATCCGCAGGCGATCGGACTGGCGAGCACGTGGGACCCGGACCTGATCGAGGGGATGACGAAGCGAATTCGGGAGCAGCTTCTCGCCATCGGCACGGTCCACGCGCTCTCGCCGGTGCTCGACGTCGCCCGAGACCCCCGCTGGGGTCGGACCGAGGAGACGTTCGGCGAGGATCCACAGCTCGTCGCCGAGATGGCCGGCGCGTACATCCGCGGTCTCCAGGGCGAAGATCCGAGAGAGGGCGTCTCGGCGACGGTCAAACACTTCGCCGGCCACGGCGTCGGCGAGGGCGGCAAGAACCGTCCGACCGCTCACCTCGGCGAGCGTAAGTTGCGCGAAGTCCACCTCTACCCGTTCGAAGTCGCCGTCCGGCAGGCCGGCGTCGAGTCCGTGATGAACGCCTACCACGACATCGACGGCGTTCCCTGCGCGGCCGACCGCGAGTTGCTGACCGGTGTGCTCCGCGAGGAGTGGGGGTTCGACGGACCCGTCGTTTCGGATTACTTCAGCGTCATGCACCTCATCACGGAACACGGCGTCGCCGAGACGCCGCGTGAGGCCGCCGTCAGGGCGCTTACCGCCGGCATCGACGTCGAACTTCCGGCTGTCGACTGCTACGACCGGTTGGTCGACGCCGTCGACTCCGGCGAGATCTCCGAAGCGGCCGTCGATACTGCCGTCCGACGCGTCCTCCGACAGAAATTCCGGAAGGGACTGTTCGAAACACGCGGTGTCGACCCCGATGACGCTGGCGCGGCGTTCGGATCCGACGTGAACCGCGAGTACGCCCGCAAACTCGCCCGCGAGTCGGTGACGATTCTAAAAAACGACGGGCTCCTGCCGCTCTCCGATCCTGATTCGGTCGCGGTCGTCGGGCCGAAGGCTGACGCGCCCGTAGGGCAACTCGGCGACTATACCTATCCGGCCCACTATCCCGACGAAGAGTTGACCCGTCACGTCGTGACGCCGCTCGAAGCGTTCGAGTCACGGCTGGGCGAAGATGTCGTCACGTACAGCGAGGGATGCACGACGACCGGTTCGACGACCGACGGGTTCGACGAGACCATCGCCGTCGCCTCCGACAGCGACGTGACCGTCGCCTTCGTCGGCGCCCGGTCGGCACTTGCGCTCACCGACGATGTCGAGTCGCGGGCGGAACAGCCCGACCTCCCGACCAGCGGCGAGGGTGCCGACGTGACCGATCTCTCGCTACCGGGCGTTCAGAACGACCTGCTCGAGGAACTACACGCGACGGGGACGCCGCTCGTCGTTGTGATCGTCAGCGGCAAACCACACACCGTCACGTGGGCCGACGAGCACGTTCCAGCCGTGGTCCACGCCTGGCTTCCCGGCGAGGAAGGCGGCCACGGCATCGCGGACGTACTGTTCGGAGACGACGACCCGGGCGGTCGCCTGCCGATTTCGATTCCGAAGAACGTCGGCCAGCTCCCCGTATACTACAGCCGGCGGCCCAACAGCCGAAACGAGCGCCACGTCTACACGGACAGCGACCCGCTGTACCCCTTCGGACACGGGTGTTCGTATACGGAGTTCGCGTACGGCGACCTCGAACTCTCCGACCGCGAAATCGGCCCGGCAGGAACGGTTACGGCCGCGGTCACCGTCGAGAACACGGGCGAGCGGGCCGGCTCCGAGGTCGTCCAACTGTACGTCAGCGAGTGCGAGCCGTCGCTCGTCCGCCCGGTTCAGGAGCTCAAGGGCTTCCGACGAGTCCGCCTCGATGCGGGCGAAGCGGTCCGGATCTCGTTCGAACTGTCGGCGACAATGCTGGCCTCCCACGATCTTAACATGACCCTCGCGGTCGAACCCGGGCCGTTCGAGGTCCGGGTCGGCCGCTCCGCCGCGGCCATCGAGACGACCGAGACGTTCGACGTCGTCGGCAACCGCTACGAAATCCCGAGGGGCGGTCGCGAGTACACGACGCCGACGAGCGTCGAGCACGTCGACGCGGACTCGGGGGAGCCCTGATTCGAAGACGCACCCGACGAAGCCTCGCCGCCTTCGATTCAAATGGCGGATCGGCTCCGAGCTCGCGGTTCGACCGCGCCGAACTCGATGCTCCGATCTCTCACAGAACGTCGCGGTACTGCTGTTCGAGCCGGTCCGCGACCGGCGCGCGGTCGGTTTCGCGGAGGCGGGCAAGATACCGTCGAAGCTTCTCGGGACGCCGGGTGGCGTGGTACGGACCGCCCTCCGCGATCACCATCCAGAGCGGATCCCGAAGCCCGGTGGGCGCGTCGGGGTTCCCACCGCGCTCGCCGCGGGCGGACTCTCCCATCCGGGCGGCGTGCCACGCTTCGAGGCGCCGCGTGCCCTCGGCGACGACGTCGGGGTGCCCGCCAGCCAGATTCGTCGTCTGGTGCGGATCCGCGTCGATGTCGTACAGTTCCACGTCGTCGAAGTCGTGGAGCCCGTCGTGATACGTCCGCAGCAGGAGCCAGTTGCTCCAGCGGACGCCGCGCTGGCAGGTCAGCGCGCCCTGGCTGAGGACGAGATGATCGCGGCCGCTCTCACCTTCGCCGGCGAGCGCGGTGGCGAACGATCGCCCGTCCCACCCGTCGGCAGCACTCGTCCCGATCAGTTCGGCGAGCGTCGGCGCGAGATCGAGGGCGTAGTGAAAGCCGTCGTCGACGCCGACCCCGACACCCGGTCCACTCATTACCAGCGGAACGCGACCGGTCGGCAGGTCGGCCGTGTGGTGGTCGCCGTAGATGTTACACTCGCCCTGGTTCTCGCCGTGATCGGCGCTGACGATCACCAGCGTCTCGTCCCGGATGCCGTGACGTTCGAGTTGAGCGAGAAGCTCTCCGACGTAGTCGTCCATGTACCTGATCCCGACGTCGTAGCCGTCGATCCACTGTCGGAAGTCCTCGTGGGATTCGATCTGCGCCGGTGTCCGCTCCAAGCCGGGGTCCGCACCCCAGTCGATGCTCTGGTCGGGAGTCTTGCCGACGCCGTGGAGATCGCGGGCGCTGTGGGGGCCGTACCCCTTCCAGTGCTCCCGGATCGCCTCCTCGTCGGGCCACTCGGGCGCCGGATCGTCCTCGAACGGGTTGCCGTACGCCGCGGGCGTGTCGTAGGGCGTGTGCGGATCCCAGAAGTTAACGTGGAGGTACCAGTTTTCGTCGCTCGCGTGCGCGTCCAGCCATCCCTCGGCCCGGTCGTACACTTCGTCGGCGCGTTCGAACCCGCGTCCGCCGGTGTCTCGCCAGTCCTCGAACCCGTCGAGTACGTGCCAGGCCCCGTGTCTGGTCGGGAACGAACTGACGAGCGCGGTGTGGTGGCCAGCGCTCCGAAGGACTGCCGGCAGTGTCCGGAATCGCTCGTCCGTCGAGAACCCCCGGTCTCGACCGGTCCGCCGTGGCTCCGACGCGAGCCCCCCGTGGTTGACGACCCCGGTGTGGATGCCAAAGCGGCCGGAGAAGAGCGCTGTCCGCGACGGCAGACAGGGGAGATCCGACGCGTAATAGTCGGTGAACCGCATGCCGTCGTCCGCGAGGGCGTCGATGTTCGGCGTCGTGTTCCGGTCGTATCCGTAGCAACCCAGGTGATCGGCCCGGAGCGAATCGCAGTCGATGTACAGGATCCTCATGTGTCGTGGATCAAGCTACGTCGTCTTCGTTCATTCTGGTCAGATGACGTCGTCAAGGGCGGCATCCTCGTAGACGAGCTGTTCGAGTTTGTCGAGCGTGGCTGTCGGATTCTCGCGCTGCCAGATGTTGCGACCGACGGTTAGCCCCCGGCCGCCGGCGCGCATGAACGTGTGCACGTCGCGGAGAAACGCCTCCTCGCTCACCGACGCGCCGCCGCTCATCAGGACGGGAAGTTCGCCGGCGACGTGGACGGCCCACTCGACGGCTTCCCTGGTACCGGGGTGTTTGATCTTCGCCATGTCGGCCCCGAGTTCGAGTCCGACGCGCGCCGCGTAGGCGACGGTGTCGGGAGCGTCGTGGTCGTTGACTCCCTGTCCTCGCGGGTACGACCAGAGAACGACCGGGAGATCGGCCTCACGCGCCGCGTCACGCGCCCTGCTGAACTCCTTGAACATGTCCGCCTCGCGGTTCGATCCCGTGTAGACGGTGTACCCGATGGCGGCGGCGCCCAGCGCCGCCGCGTTCTCGACCGTCCAGATCGGCGGCGAGTACCGGTCACCCATCACCATCCCTGTCTTTCCGTTCAGCTTCGCGACCAGCGTCACGTCGTCCTCGTAAGAGGGGTAATACGTCTCGGCCACTCCCTTCTGGACCGCCAACCCCGTCACCGCGTCGTGGGTGGCGACGTCGAACACGGTCGACGGGTCCGCTCGCTCGGGCAGCGACTCGAACACGCTCGGCCCGCGTTCGAGGCCGTGATCCATCGCGATGAGTATCGATCGTCCGTTTCGGGAGAGTGGCGTCTCGGCTACTGAGCGCATCTGATGTCCGCTGCTTCCGGTGGCACCGTGATATCAGTTTTGGATGCGACAGCCCCTCGAACGTCGGTCACCGCATCGCCGCAGCAGGTGTCGCTACGACATTCACCCCGATTCTGCGCGTGCGGCCGGTCGACCGCACCCGGATCCGACCGACCACTCCCTCGGGACAACAGTTTAGTCACCGGGGGGAGACGCATCTGCACGACTAATCATTCATGGGTATCGATACTGAAACTCGGGAATACCTCGACGCCTGTCGGCAGGGGTTACCGCGGTCGCTCGACGATCGAAAGGTCGCGTTCGGCTTCGACGGCGTCGTCGATCGCGTCCGGACTGCAATCGCGACGCGATTCGGTCCCGACGACTACGAACGGATGGCAACGCTCGAGGAGTTCGGCAGACGGATCGTCGACGCCGGCGCACTCGACACCTCTTGTAGCATCGAATGGTTCAGCGAGCGGAAGCGAGCGGGAGGCCACACGGCGCACCTCGGTCGGGCGATGGAGCGTCTCGGTCACCGACCGACCATCGTCGGGACGTACGGGTCGCCACCGCGCGAGACGTTCACGCGCGAGTACGACCGCACGCGCCTGGTCTCGATCGGCGAAGCCCCGATCACCGACGCGATCGAGTTCGACGACGGAAAGGTGCTGTTGAGCGAGACTCGCCAGCTCGCAAAACTCGACTGGGAAGTAATTAGCTCGACCGTCGGAATAAACTCACTCGCTGCGTCCGTCGACCGAACGGAACTGCTCGGCCTCGGCTACTGGGCGACCATCCCTCAGATGCCCACCATCTGGGACGGTATGCGCGAAGAGCTCTGGCCGCGCCTCCGAGACCCGCCCCGCCGAATTCTCGTCGACCCAGCGGACGTCAGACGACTTTCGACGGAAACACTGACGGAGGGTCTCACGTCGCTGCGCGCGCTTGACGAGGTCGTCCCGGTGACCGTGAGCGCGAACCGGGCCGAAGCGCTCCGTTTCGCGGACCTCGGTGCCTCCGACGCGAACGAGGGAAAGCTCGACGATGTCGCCGCCACGCTGTGCACAGATCTCGGCGTCTCTGAAGTTGTGATCCACGCATTGACCGAGGCAGCGATGGCGAACGACGACGGGCGCTGGCGCGTTTCTATCCCCCACGAGCCGACGCCGGCGATCACCACGAGCGCCGGCGACCATTTCAACGCCGGCCTTCTCGTCGGGAAGCTCGCTGACGTCGAGGGAGGTGCACAGCTCGCCGCCGGAAGCGCCGTCGCCGGCTGGTTCGTTCGGAACGGCGGTCCCCCGACGTACGACGAACTTCGGACGTTCCTCGGCGGCTACGAGGACCTGTTCACCGACCAATGAACGGAAACTCAAAAGTCGGGCGCTTCATGGTGTTTACACGGTCAGAAGGGTTGGATCGGTCGACGAGAGTGATCAAGCGTGAATAAGGGGAGTTCCAGCGCGATGTCAGACAATTATCTATTCGGCGTCGTCGGCTACGGTTGGCTCGGCGGCGTACTCGCCGGACAGATCCGAGACCACGAGCGGGCGAAGGTTGTCTGCGTCGCGGACGTCTCCGCGGAGGCGCGGCGGCGCGCCGGTGCGGAGCTCGATTTGCCGGCACGGTCGCTGTACGAGGAGTACGATGACCTGCTGGCGACCGAGGAACTCGATGCCGTTGTCGTCGCCACTCCGCACGTGTTCCACCACGAACAGGTCGCGGCTGCACTCGATGCCGAGCTCGACGTGCTGTGCGAGAAACCGCTCTGCGTCGAACCGAGAAACGCGAAGGAGATCGTCGATCGGGTCGAGACGAGCGACCGAACGGTAATGCTCGGCTACCAGCGCCACCTCAGCGGCGCCTATCGGACGGCTCGTCGGCGCATCGCGGAGTCGACGGGCGACATCGTTTACGTCGACGCCGAGATCACCCAGCCGTACATGGATCTGTTTGGCGGCACGTGGCGGACCGATCCCGAACTCAGCGGCGGGAGCGTCACGTACGACACCGGCAACCATCTGATCGACGGCCTCCTCTGGACAACCGGACTGACTCCCGTCAGCGTCTCCGCGGAGATGGCGTTCGAAGACGGCGACCGCCGGGTCGAGTCCGACGCGGCGCTGAGCGTCGCGTTCGAGGGCGGAGTGACCGGAACCGTCGCCGTGTCGGGACGAACTCCGCGGTTCACCGAGCGTATTCGCGTCTGGACAGAGGATGAGGAAATTCGGTTCAACGAGGACGAGGTAGTAACGCTCGATGAAGACGGGAACGAGTGGCGCCCGCGCGTCGATCGCGGAGACGACCCGACCAAAGTCGAGGCGTTCGTCGACGCAATCGAATCCGGCGACGAGCCGCCGGCGACCGCCCGTGACTCGTTTCGCTCAGTCGCGCTGACCGCAGCAGCGTACGAGGCGGCGCGCACTGGTCGACGGGTCGATGTCGACCTCGATCCGTCGTAATCGCCGCTACTTTCGATTGCAGACGCTAGAACCACGCCGTTTACCGTGGGTAGGTGTCACCGAAACGGTTCGAGAAACGCGATGCCGCGGTCGAGCGAATCGATCGGATCGTCCGGTTCGTCGTGCTCGTAGATGAACCACTCGACGCCCTCCGCGCGCGCGGCATCGATGCAGGCCGCGAGGTCGACGTCACCCGTCCCAATCTCGACCGACGCTTTTCGCGCCACGTTCACATCCTTGACGTGGAGGAGGGACAGCCGGTCTCCGAGGGTGTGAATCCGTTCGACGGGATCGGCGCCCCCGGCGGCTACCCAGCCGACGTCCAGCTCAACGCCGATTCGCCCGTCAAGTGAGTCGAGCAGGAGATCGAAGGGAGTTGCTCCGTCGAGTGAACGGAACTCCCAGTGGTGATTGTGGTAGAGAAGTTCGATCTCCCGCCCTGCGGCGCGGTCGGCGAGCCCACTCAGGCGAGCGGCCGTTTCGCGGACGTTGTCCCGGGAGCTGAGATGCTCCTCGCCTATCGACACGGCGAGCGTCTTACACCCTATCGCGTCGTACAGATCGATCGTCCGCTCGAGTTCAGTCGGAAGCCCCGACAGTTCGGTGAACGGCCCGAGGTGCGCTCCGGGGACAGCAAGTGCCGTTCGGTCGAGGGTCTCGACGATTTCTTCCTCGTTCGCGTCCGGGAGGCGGTGGAGGAACTCCGCCCCGTCGTAACCAGCTTCAGCGGCGCGTTCGAGTACGGTAGGGAGGGGGGCATCCAGGTCCCTGAGCGTGAACAGATTAATGCCGATTCGCATGACGGGGGTACTCAGGTCGTGGTTAAGAATCTATCTTGCGCCGTCGCTCTCAGTCCGTGCGTGGGATTCGTGTGGTCGCGCCATCGTTACGAGTACTGCATGTTCAGCTCGATGACGTTGGCGGTGCTCAGAACGGCCTCGGGGAGATCCCGCTTGTAGCGCTCTCCACGAGTGCGGCTGAGGGGCGCGGCCACGCTGACGGCGCCGACGGCTCGGTCGTCCATATCCCTGATCGGTGCGGCGACACAACGGAGGCCGCGGTGCCACTCTTCGTCGTCGTAGGCGTACCCTCGCTCACGTATCTCGTCGAGCACCTCGACGAGGTAGTTTCGCTCGGTGATCGTGTTTCGGGTCTTGCCCTCGAGGCCGTGCCGGTCGAGGATCTCCTCGACGCGTTCGTGTGGGGTGAACGCGAGGATTGCTTTTCCCGCCGCCGTCTGACTGAGCAGAACTCGTTTGCCCGTGTGGAAACTCGTTCTCACCGCGCTTTCGCTCTCCTCTCTCGCGACGTAGACTCCCCTTCCGTGCTCTTCGACCATTAGACTCGCGATCTCCCCCGTTTCCTCGGCGAGTTTCCGCAATTCCGATTCGGCCGACCCGAGCAACTCGACTCTGTCCCGGACGAACTCGCCGAAGTCGAGAAAGCGGAGACCGATGCGGTACTCGTCGCCGTCAGCGACGATGAACTCGGCCTTCATCAGTGTTTGGAGGTGGTAGTGAATCGTGCTTTTCGGCAGATCAAGGTGCGCGGCGAGTTCGGTGACTCTGGCACCCTCGAGGTGTTTGAGCGCCTCTGCGACACGAAGCGTCGTGATCGACGCCTGGATCACAGTCGTTTCATCCTTCATGTTTGAGGAGAGGATTGTTAGCGTTTAACTAAATAGTTGTTCATTTCTGATGAACAGAGAACATATACTCAAATGAATGTTGGGCCACGGAAAACGCCTCAGTACCTCGTGCTCCTCCACAAAAGTGGATATAGATGTGACAGTTCGGCGTTCAATGGTGCCGAACAACTCTGTGCTGAAACAACAATACTGGCTTTGTAACACTCAACGTATCCCACGGCATTTCGTACCGACGTACAGTCTTTTCGACTCGTTTGTAACCGTTATAACCGTTATCGACTAACAGATGGATCGACCGCTACTCGTTCTGCTCGGATGAACATCCTTGAAGCCAGATGTGGCAGTGGTAGTCGATTCCACGGGCGCGGATTGATATCTCGGCGAGTGAACCCGGAGATACCACCTCAGTCTGCACCGGAGGCAGTTTTGTCCCCGTCCAAGAGGTACGACCGGATGGTCGCATCGAGATCCGCCCGTCGGAGAGCGATGTAAATGCCGAACCCAACCGGCAGTCCGATCAAAAGCGAAACGCTCAGGAAGGGGAGACTCACCGCGGCGCCCACGAGGACGCTGAAGATGGCTGTGACAGAGTACCCGTTGACGAACCAGAAGTTCGACTCCCGATCCGTCCGATAGAGAGCGGCGATATCGGTGTCTCGGTCCCGGATGATCCAGTAGTCAGCGAGAAGTACGCCAAGTGCAGGGCCCAGAAAGGCCGCGTAGGTGTTGATGAAGGTATAGAAGATATCACTCGTGAATAGCACCCACGGAAACGAGATGACGGAGAGGGCGCTAGTGAGAACGACGCCCTGTTTCCAACTCAGTCCGAGAGAATCCTGAAACACGTGCGTCGGGGGGAGAATGTTCAACGTCAGATTGGTCGAGATCTGGGCACCGAGAACGAAAAGGAGCATCAGACTACCCATGAGCGGGTTCGGGGCGACGATCATGATCGCGTCGACCGGATTCGGATTTCCGGTTGATACGCCGAACACGAGTCCGACGACCAACATGAACAACATCGGCGGCGCGATGCCGAGGAGATGACCGAGCACCTGATTTCGACTGCTACCCGGGTTCTTCAGATGCCGACTGAGATCGGAGGCATTTAGCGCGCCCGTCACGACAAATCCGACGGTTGCGGTGATGGTGGCGAAAAACTGCATCCCCCACGATCCGGGATAGTTGATCACGTCCGCCGGGATCGTCTGCGTGGTCAGGACCGTGTATATCGTGTACCCGAGCAGAATCGCGAGGACGCCGGCGGCCAGGGAATCGAACCACTTTATCGAGGTCACCCCGTTCAGGGCTAACAGAAGATTAAGGAGGAGGAACAGTACGAAGTACACCCAGACGTTCCCGAATCCCCAAAGCGTACTGGTGATGCTCTCAAGGGCGAGGGCTCCGATCCAGTTTCCGATTCCGAGCCATCCAATGGCCGGGATGATCCGCAGATAGTTGGGGATGACGGAGCCTTTGGTTCCGAACGCCGACCGTGTTTGAACCACGAACGGAATCCCCTTTTCATATCCGGGAAAACCATTCGCGATGAATCCGGCAGTCACGATCAGAGAACCGATTCCGATCGCGATTCCTGCTTGGAGGAGGTTGAGGTTCCCGTGTGGATACACCGCGAAGAACGCGACGGCGAACGCCTGGACGATGATGAGAGACGACCACCACACCGGAATGTAGTGGACGAGCCCCATCGTCCGATCGTCCTTTGAGATCGGTTCTAAACCTTCGAGATTGGTGCGATCACTCATTCCTCTGTCCTCCGTGACATGGGACAACAATCAACATATATCGGCTCTTGCTTAATTCTTTTGGATGGTTGGATAAATACGTTGGAAACTCGGTTAAGAGGGAGGGGTGCCGAAAAAACGAGTCCAACGAAGAGTGGTCGTCGGAGTACTCGATAGTATACCTCGCATCGCCGACGCACGAGGGGTTCTGGCTGCTGATCGGCAGGGTCGAAGGCCACCTCGGTATCTCATGTCGAACCAGATGGCAGTTCTACAATATACATTCGCTCTCATTGTACTTCGAATATGATTTCAACGGAAGAAAGTTTTTTAGTATTTTCTTCACAAGTAGTGGATTATGCTGGTCGAGGTAGACAGAGAACGGTTCGTCGACACGATGAAAGAGCAAGCGGAAATCGGGGGCACGGATGGTGGCGGCCTACACCGACTTGCCCTCTCTGACGAAGACAAGCAGATCCGTGACTGGTTCGCGACCCAGATGAAGAACGAAGGGCTCGAGATCACCGTAGACGAGTTCGGCAACATGTTCGGGTACAGGGAGGGAACCGATCCCGACGCCGGCACCGTCCTCGTAGGCTCGCACTTGGATTCCCAACCCTACGGCGGGATCTACGATGGTGCGATGGGCGTCGTCGCGGCGCTCGAACTGGTCCGAACGCTAAACGACGAGAGTATCGAGACGGAACGTCCGATCGAGATCGTCAACTGGACGAACGAGGAGGGCTCTCGGTTTCAGCCTGCCATGCAGGGGTCCGGCGTGTGGGCAGGCGAACACGACATCGAAAAGGAGTACGCTAAGACGGACGCGAGCGGGGACGTCTTCGAGGAGGAGCTCGAGCGGATCGACTACAAGGGCGAGACGCCTGCGGAACCGCAAAGAGAGTACGACTCGTATCTCGAACTCCACGTCGAACAGGGCCCGTACCTGGAGGAGAACGACGCAGACGTGGGTATCGTCACGGGTATCGTGGGGTTCACGTGGGGGGCGATCACCTTCCACGGCGAAGCCGACCACTCCGGTCCGACCCCGATGCACTACCGGAGTGACGCACTCGTGGCAGCCGCCGACGTCATCACCCAGATCCGACGGATTCCGAGCACCCTGGGTGAACGCACAGTCGGAACTACCGGCTATATCGATTCTCAGCCCAATTCTATCAACACCATCCCTGAACAGGTGACGTTTACTTGGGGCTTTCGTGATCCTGACGCCGACGTGATCGAGGAGGCGCGGGCCCAAGTCCTCGCAGAGGCAGAGTGGGCCGCCGAGCGCGAGGGGGTCGACTGGGACTACGAAGACCGTATGTGGGTCGATCCCGTTCACTTCGCGGATAGATGCGTTGACGCCGTAGCGCGCGCTGCGGAGCAGCTCAGCTACGATGGTATGCGGATCTTCAGTGGTGCCGGTCACGACGCAACGCACACGCACAAGGTGATGGACACCGGGATGGTGTTCTCCGTCTCGGAGAACGGAAAGAGTCACACAGAGGATGAGTACACGAGCTGGTCGGACTGCTACGCTGCGGCGAATACGCTTGCGAACGCAGCCTTCAAACTCACAACGGAGTGATAACTCGTGAACGCCAATTTCGACCGTGAGTTCACGCGCGCCGGTATCTGGAACTGGGAGAGATCGCACGTCGAAGACGAGGTGAGATCCGCCCAGTACGCGGAAGAGACGGGTCTCGACTCGGTGTGGCAGGGCGAGTCTCGACTGGTCCGGGACGCCATGACCCTGATGGGCGCGTACACGCAGGTGACCGACGAGATAGATATCGCCCCGGGCGTTACGAACTGTTACACGCGAAACGTGGCGCTGATGGCCCAGACGTTCTCGACGCTCCACGAGCTTTCGGGAGGGCGGATGAAACTCGGTATCGGCGCGTGGTGGGATCCGCTGGCTTCGAAAGTCGGTATTGATCGTGAGCGGCCACTTCGACGGATGTGGGAGTACTGCACCGTGACTAAGCGCCTGCTCGACCTCGAGAACGTTACCTATGAGGGTGACACGCTCCGTGTCGAGGACATCGAACTGGATCTCGTCCGCTCCAACGCCGAACCGCGTGACGTACCAATATACGTCGGTGCGACCGGCGAGACGATGCACAAACTCACTGGCGAACTCGTTGGAAACGGTATCGCCGGGGGGATATTCATGAACTATCTTATCCCTCCCGAGCACAACCTCAAAGGACTGGAGAAACTGAAAGAGGGAGTCGAGAAGCAGGACGGATCTTTGGAAGACGTCGACCGGCCACAGCTCATCGCAGTATCGATGGACGAGGATGTCGACTATGCCATCGACCAAGCGCGCAACCTCGCCACGCAGTATATCGGCCAGCAACCGCACATCACGAAGGCGTGCGGCATCGACGACGAACGGGCCGAGAAGGTCAAGGCGGAGCTGGGCGGTTGGCCGGCCACCGCCGCCGACATCAAACGGGCTTCCGAGTACGTCAGCGACGACGTCGTCACTAATATCGTCGCAGCGGGGACCCGCGATGACGTGATCGAACGCATCCGGGATTACTGTGCGGCCGGCTGTACCGAACCGGTGGTCTATCCACTGACGGACAACATGGAGGACGTCATCGACGCGCTGGCCGAGGCCAAAGCCGAGACGTAGCCGTCGACTCATCTTCGAACGTCCTCCAGCAGAACTCCCTCGTAGTGGAATACATGTTAGACTTCCCATCATATGGTGAACTTTTTACTTAATCGGGGTTCTCCGTAGAATCGTGCTAATCGATACCATCATCGTGAATGGGACGATAGTGACGGAGACAAACATCTTCGAGGCCGACCTTGCCATCGACGACGGGAAGATAGTCGGCGTCGGCACGCCATCGTCAATGCCCGACGCCGAAGAGCGCATTGACGCGTCGGGACTCCTGGTTATGCCCGGCGTCATCGACCCGCACGTCCACATCGACGACATGTTCTCCATCGATACGCACGAGACGGCCTCGGCGGCGGCGGCGCTCGGGGGCGTAACCTCGTACATCGACTTCGCGTGGCAAGCGTGGGAAGGCGACCTTTCGATCTTCTCGGAGGAAGGGACGCTGATGGAAGGGATCGAACGTAAACGAAACAAGGCCGAGGACGCTCACGTCGATTACAGCTTCCACGGGGCCATCACCCGGGAGGATCCCGCGGTCCTGGACGAGCTTTCTGACGCGATCAAGGCGGGCGTCCCCTCGTTCAAGATGTTCACAGCCTACGAACACGGGCTTTCGAACGGGTTTATGCACCAGGTGATGGAGGAGATAGCCGAACTCGACGCAGTCGGCGTCTACCACACGGAAGACTCTTCGATCACCGACATGCTCACCGAGCGATTCAAGCGGGAGGGCCGAGGTGATCCGACGGACTACCCACAGTCTCGCCCGGACTACGCCGAGGCGATGGCGGCCGACGACGCCATTCGGATGGCTCAGCAGACGGGGGCGAAGTACTACGGCATCCACACGTCGTGCCGGAAGGCGGCGGCAGTGATAAAGCGCTTCCGCGAGGACGGATCGAAGATCCGCGCCGAGACGTGTACCCACTATACGACGCTTACGGACGAAGTGTTCGAGGAACTCGGGAACCTCCCCATGATAGCGCCACCTATTCGGACCCAGGACGATATTGAGGCGATGTTCACGCATCTGTCGGACGGCACGCTCGACGTTGTGTCGACGGATCACTGCGGCTACAAGCGCGAGTCGAAGGAGGTAGAAAACTGGTGGGACTCCACGTTCGGCGCGAACGCGCTACAGGTGTCGTTGCCGGTGTTCCACGACGAGGCGGTGAACGAACGAGGGTTCTCGTATCCCTTCCTCGTCCGCGTCATGAGTCGAAATCCGGCGCACATCTTCGGCATGCCGAACAAGGGCACTCTCGACCCCGGTACCGACGCCGACATCGTCCTGTTCGACCCCGATGAGAGGTACACCATCACCGCCGAAGACAACGCGTCGAACGCCGACTTCTCAATCTACGAGGGGCGGGAAGTCACTGGCCGGGTGAGGAAGACGTTCGTCCGCGGTCAACTCGTCGCCGACGAGGGGGAGATCGTCACCGACCCGGGTTACGGCGAGTATATCCACCGGGAACGTCCCGATTGGAGCGCCTAGCGTTCGACGAGAGCGGAGATCCGCCGGGTGGAAGGGTCATCCGCGCTCAACTTCAATTCGAAAAACGGACGTTACTCGAAGGGCAACGCTATACCGTTACTGCGCCCTTCGGACGGATCGCTTGCCTCCCGTGTCCGCGAACAGTACGCCGATCCTCGTATCGTCGAGTTTGATGAGTACGCGTCGTAGATCATGATTCCATTGGACTGAACGTGCGACAGAGAGTCTCGTCATGAACGAATGAGGGATGTGGTGGATGATTCGGATCATTTTCCGGAATTACGTAACACTGAAAATCTCTTAATCGTCTAAGCGTACGATAATGCCCGCTCTCTAGCTCGAACAATCCGTAGCCGATTTACAGTTAGTGGTCCGACGATAGTGAACAAGGAACACGGTGCGATCACGGTCGTAATCCTCCGAGAACACGGCTATTCGGTTTCAGCCACTTTCTCACGAGACGCTCGATCAGGCTCATAACTCGTAGACTGCGGTCGGTTGGTCGCGAACGGCAGTTCGCGACGACTGAACGTCTCTTCCCTACTGAGGAGAACTGATGACAACTATACGGTTGTAAGGCGCCGTTCGATATCGATGTACATCCTCGTGGCAGACCGCATCTGCGTGTTAGAGGCTCACAAAGCCCTCGGCTCGGACGGCTTCGAGTCACGTGACCCGGGTCCTCGCTGATGGCGTATTCGTCGGAACGAAGCGGCAACGTGCGGTTTGACGCCTAGTTTCACCGGCTTTACGGGGTCCTTCCACGGGAAAAGGCACGTTCGACGTGGACAAACGTTCGAGGCGGCTCAGAGCTCGAATCGCGCAGGGGTTGACACACGGATGGCTACTCTCGGGCTTCGAGGCGCCGCAACCGTAACCGACCACTCCGAGAACAACGCCGCTCTCCTCCTAGATCTCCGCGGCACCTATCTTTTTACTTCCCTCAGGTCGTTTTCGACTGTGACAGAGAACCCCACACGCCTGTCCGCTGCAGGTATCGCGAGGCGAATCAGAGACGGCGAGCGCTCCCCCGTCGAGGTCGTCGAGGCGCATCTCGATCGCATCCACGAACGCAACGATGGGACGAACGCCTTCGTCACCATCACCGACGAGCTCGCCCACGAAATGGCCAGGGATGCCGAACGGGCCGTGCGAGACGGTGAACCGCTCGGGCCGCTCCACGGCGTTCCCGTCGCTATCAAGGATCTCGATGACGTCGAGGGAGTCCGTACCACGTCGGGGTCGGTGCTCTTCGAAGATCGCGTCGCCGAGTCCGACTCGCCGTTTGTTTCGCGTTTGAAAGACGCCGGTGCGATCGTGGTCGGCAAGACCAACACGCCGGAGTTCGGCCTGGGGACGACCACGAACAACAGGATCGTCGGGCCGACGGGGACGCCGTTCGATCCCGAGCGCGTCGCCGGCGGGTCCTCGGGCGGCGCGGCCGCCGCGCTCGGGGACTCGCTGGTCCCTCTCGCGCCGGGCTCCGACGCGGGCGGATCGATTCGCATTCCGGCCAGTCTCTGTGGCGTCTACGGGCTCAAGCCGACGTACGGGCTGGTACCGAACGTCGGGCGACCCGACGCCTTTGCGAGTCACACGCCGTTTTCGCACGTCGGGCCGATGGCTCGAACCGTCGAGGACGCGGCTATTTCGCTGGACGTGATGGCGGGTGTCCACCCGCGGGATCCGTTTTCCGTCCCCGCTCAGAGAGACTACCGCGCCGCCGTCGATCGCCCCATCGACGGCGTGAAGATAGCCTACAGCCCCGACATGGGCACGTATCCCATCGAACCCGCAGTACGGGAGGTGCTCGACGAGGCCGTCACGGCGTTCGAGCGAGCCGGTGCGACTGTCGATGAGGTGGGTCCCGAACTCAGCCACGAGCGACAGGAGATACTGGACGCCTTCTACACGATGGCCACCGTCCGCTGGCAGGCGCTGTTCGACAACCTCGAAGGGCAGGGCTTCGACCCCCGCGGCGAGGACCGCGACCGCTTGCGGCCCTACCTGGTCGATCTCATCATCGACGCCGAGGAGCCGACCACGCGGGAGTTGAATCGCGCCGACGTAGTCCGGACGCACGTCTTCGACGGCCTGCAGGACCTCCTCGAAGAGTACGACTTACTGGTAACGGCGACGCTGGGAACCGCGGCGTTCCCCCACGGTGAAGAACCGCAGGAGATAGACGGCGTCGACGTCGAACCCCTCCGCGGGTGGGTGCTCACGCAGCCGTACAACTTCACCGGCCACCCCGCCGCATCGATCCCCGCCGGATTCGTCGACGGTCTCCCGATCGGGATGCAGATCGCGGGCCGACGCCACGCCGACGATGACGTTCTCGCGGCGAGCGCCGCCTTCGAGCGGCAGCGTCCCTGGCACGACCGGTACCCCGAGTGAGGGGGCGACCCGCGGACGCGGCGGGAGAGACGAGCCGTCCGGAGCGCGGAAGGCGGTCGGAAGTCCGGCTCGCTGGAAGCGGTTCGGTGGACGCCACGCCGTCGGACGAGGGACGCAAGGACCGCGTCACCGAACCGGAACGTCGTCTCGGCGTCCACGTCGTCCGATCACTGTCAGTTGTCTTCGCCGACCGACCGAATCGGAAGGTCGATCCCCGTCGGATGGGCGCGCTCGTGGTAGACGGTGTTGGTCGCGACGTTCCAGTCGCGGTCGGCGTACAGCGGCCCTCCCGTGTTCGGGTTCACGTCGTAGCGCGGGTAGTTCGACGACGAGATGTCGAGGCGAATCCGGTGACCGGGCTTGAACACGTTCGCGGTAGGGTACGGCTCCACGGGGAACTCGTACACCTCTTCGGGCTCGACGAAGTCCGGGTCGCGGCGGTAGCCCCGGTACCGGGCTCGACAGATGGAGTCGCAGAGGTTGAGCGCGACTCCGTCGGGAAAGTCCTCGCTGGGCGGGTACTCGTCGATCAGTTTCGCGGTGAAATCAGTGTCCGGCGCGTCGGTGGATCCGTACACGGTGACGCGAATCGGTCCGGCGATCTCGACCGCTTCCGTCAGCGGAGCCGTGCGGAATACGAGCACGTCGTCGCGCTCTTCGAGGGGTCGATAGGGCGGAGCGGCGCCGACCGTCCACTCGCGCGTTCGCTGGTCGTACCCTCCCTGCCCCGTGATGCTGTGGAACGGCCGATTCTCGAGCGGATACGCTTCGATGGTTTCGTCGCGCCGCTCGGGCGTGATGTACGACGAACAGTTCCCGCCGACCGTCGGCACCGGGTCGCGAGGATCGAACCGGTAGCTCGTACTCGACGCCTCGTCCCCCGGTCTTTCGCGGCGCAGCGTCCCGTCCGCGTGGGCGTAGTACGTCGTGGTCTCCGCGTCCGGGAGCGGCCACTCGTCGGCGCTGTACCAGGCCCCGCCGTGGAACAGTCGGTCGCCGGCGACCCGCGAGCCGTCGCCGGTACCCATCCCGAAGTATTCGACCGGCGACTGGTCGCTCCACGTTTCCTCGCCTTTGAGGTAGTGATCGAAAAATCGGAGCCGGAGTTCCAGGTACGCTCTGGGACCCGATTCGCCGAACGAAACCTCGCCGGCGTACGGTTTCGACCACGCGTCGACGCCGCCGTGTATCCACGCGCCCATGACGAGGTACTGCTCGCTCTCTTTCATCTCCGACAGCGCGGCGAAGTTGTCGCAGGTCGCTTTCGCGTACGAGTCGTACCACGACCCCGCGTACACGGTCGGAACGTCGGCCATCTCCTCGTAATGAGCCTCGAAGTTGACGGCGGGCGATTCCCACAGTTCGTCGTCGCCGTCGGCGGTCGCGTAGTCGAAGAGCCACTCCTCGTAGCCGGGGACGTGCCGGAGCGGCGACTGCCCCGGGAAAACGGGTCCTTCCGCCAGTAGTTCGTCCGTCCGGACGTTTGCGAGCCGACGCTGCACGTCGGGATCCTCCAGGGCCCGCTGGGCGAAGCCGCCGCCGATCGTGAGCGCCCAGCACAGCCACCGCAACTCGAACGCGCCGTTTTGCCGCAGGGTCGCCTTCCACCCGTTAGCGGCCCCCTGATTGACGAACATCGCCTCAAGGTGGGGGGGATCGAGGCTCGCCAGGGCGTTCTGTACCCACGCGCTGTAGGAGGTTCCCATCGTTCCCACCTGCCTGTCGCAGTAGGGCTGGTCCGCCAGCCACTCCACCGTGTCGTACCCGTCTTCGGCCTCGTTGGCCAGGAGATAGAACTCGCCCTCGCTCGCGTACCGACCGCGGCAGTCCTGAAGCGCGACGACGTATCCCCGCCGTGCGTACCAGTGGCCGTGGCGTTCGATGCGCTTTCGATCGCGCTTGTCGTACGGCGTCCGAAGGAGGAGAGCGGGTCGCGGTTCGTCGATCGGTTCGCCGCTGTCGCGCGACGCGGGCCGATACACGTCCGTGGCGAGCCGCGTCCCGTCGCGCATCTCGACCATCCGGTCGAGCGCGACCGCAGTCGCGTATTTGGGCTGAGAAACCATACCCTACGCTCCGGATGAGATAGCAAAAAAGTACGCATAGAAGCCACGAAGGTAGAGAGGAGTTCAGGGAGTTCGTCTCTACGGTCCCGTCGGCAGTACCGGGTAATCCGGCTTTCGGTCGTTCACTAGTACTTTTCAGGCATTTTGAAATGAGCTTGACGTCGATCGATCTGAAGCCTATTAGTTACGATCTGTTCTAACTATCACGAGAATTTTTATACTATTTCCGCATACCCTCGTGCATGTCAGTACTTGGCATGCCGACCGAGATGTTCCTGATCTTCACGGCGACGCTGCTCGCGGGGAGTCTCGGGGCGATCCACTACGTGACCGTGCACGTGATCATGGGAAAGCCGGTCGACGAGTACATCCGGGAAGAACCGCCTACGGGCGAACTGACGCGTACAGGTGAGGAGCCGACCGCGGGAGGCGAGTGACGATGGCCGAGGTCAATCCGTTCTACCTCGGCGTCTTCGTCCTCTACCTGCTGATCATCCTCGCCATCGGCGCGTGGGGGTACGTGCGGACCGAGGACGTCGACGACTTCTGGGTGTACGGAAAGAAGCTCGGTCCGTGGTTAGCGACGTGGTCGTACGTCGCCAACTTCGTCAGCGCGGTCAGCGTGATCGGCTTCGTCGGGGCGGTGTACGGCGGCGGCTACTCGATTCTGACCGGGATCATCCTCGGACTGATGCTCGGCGTCAGCGGGCTGTACTTCGTCGTCCACAAGGTCCGGGAGCTCAATCACATCACGTTTCCGGATATCATCGCGGAACTGACCGGCTACGAGGCCGCGAGACCGATCGCCGGCACCGTTCTGTTCGCGAACGCCTGGGTGTATCTGATCATGCAACTGGTGGGCGCGGGGCTGCTGGTCACGGTCGTCACCGGCGTCCCCTACGAGTACATGATCTGGGTGATCGGGGGCGTGTTCATCCTCTACACCGTCCTGGGCGGGCTCGTCAGCGTTGCCTGGACCGACCTCATCCAGGGGACGCTGATGGTCGCAATGGTCCTCCTCGCGCTGGTGGTCATGACATTCGACCTCGGCGGCATCGCCACGATCAACCAGGAGTTCGCCGCAATCGAGCCGAGTCACGTCCGGCCCCTCGGCGGCGGGACGTACACGGTCATCGGCGTCCTCGGTTCGCTCGTCGCGTTCTTCGGGACGATTTTCACCTCGCAGGCCACGGTCGTCCGGATCAACGCGACGAAGGACATCCGCACCGCGAAGCTCCACCTCGCGGCCGCTGGCGTCATCCTCTCGGTGTTCTACGTGGCGCTGATCCTGCTCGGCGGGGCGACCACCGTCGCGCTGGAGAGCGCCGGACTGGGCGTCGATAACGTCGACCGGGCGTTCCCCGTACTGATCACGGAGTACGTCCCGACCGAGGTCGGCGTCGTCATCATCCTCGCGATCCTCAGCGGCATCCTCTCGACGACCGACACCCGCCTCCACGCCGTCGGCGTCACGGCGGCGCGGGACGTCTACGACTACTTCGCCGACGATCCCAGCGACCGACAGCTGTTGAAGGTCTCGCGGGCCTCGACGATCTTCTTCGGCCTCGCCGCGACGGCCATCGCGGTCGATCCGCCGGGAACGATCATCGAGCTGTACGAGTGGCGCGCGATTCTTTTGACCAGCGCGTTCCTCGTGCCGGTCTACGTCGCGCTGTACGCCCGCGGGATACCCGGGAAGGCCGTGTTGCTGTCGATCGTGTCGGGGACCGCGCTCGGCGTCGGGTGGGACTTCCTCGGCGGCCCGGTGGGCATCCCCGCCACGTTCATGGGAGTCGGCGCCGCCATCGTCACGCTCGGAATCGGCTACGCCCTCTGGAAAGGGGAGGCCGAACCCACCGTCGCGGTCGGCGGCTGACGACGCCCACGCCGCGCGCTCGCGGGTGGCACCGTCACCGCAGTGGGCGATCCTCACGCAGTCGGCGCGCTCGCACGTCGTCAAAGGCGGAAACGTGGTGGCCCGCGAGGGCGCGGTCGTCGACGACTCCTGGGTGACCTAGTCGAGATCGCCCGAGAGGACGGTCCGGGCCGCACCGACGAGCGCATCGAGGCCGTCCCGCGCGGCCGAGAGGTCGACGTGCTCGTCGTACGTGTGGGCCTGCGTGATGTCGCCCGGCCCCCAGGTAATGGCCTCAATGCCGGCGTCGTTCACGAAGTTTCGCACGTCCGTCGAGGCGGTGACGCCCCACGGTTCCGTCGGCGCGTCCGCGACTTCGGCGGCGTGGCGTCGGAACACCTCCGCCAGGGGACTGTCCGTGTCGATCGCCGCCGACTCGTACGTCCGGGTCCGTTCCCACGACGCCTCGACGCCGTGTTCCTCGGCGACCTCGGCGAGCAGTTCGTCGATCTCTGAGTCGATGTCTGCGACGGTTTCGTCGGGGAGGAAGCGCCGGTCGACGGTGACGGTTGCACGCTCGGGCACGACGTTCTCCTTCGTCCCCGCCTCGAACATCGTGACGGTGGCGTACGCTCGCCCGACGAGATCGTGCTCGCGGGCTCGGATCTCCTCGTCGTAGGTCTCGAGCGCGTCGAGTACCGGTCGCGCGCGCTGGATAGCGTTCTCGCCCTGATCGGGGCGGCTCGCGTGCGACGGGTCGCCCCGGACGGTGATCTCGTACCAGGCGAGCCCCTTCTCGCTCGTCGCCGTTCGCATCCCCGTCGGTTCGAGCACGACCCCGTAATCGCCGTCGTAACCGCGCTCTAACAGGGTCTTCGTCCCCGGCTCCGCCGTCTCCTCGCCGATGGCGGCGTGGAACACGATCGAACCCGGAAGCTCGCCCGATCTGATCTCCTCGGCGAGCAGTGCCGTCGCGAGCATCCCCACCGCGACCCCGGTTTTCATGTCCACGCTCCCGCGACCGTAGAGGCTGCCGTCCTCGACGGCGGCGCCGTACGGATCGTGCGTCCAGTGGTCGCGGTCGCCCGCCGGGACGACGTCGATGTGGCCGTTCAGAACGAGCGCCGGGTCGCCTTCGCCGACGCGGACGCCGACCTGCGGTCGGTCCGGGTAGGGTTCGTCTACGAGCGACGCGTCGATTCCGCGCTCGGCGAACCACTCGACGATGAACTCCGAGCACCTCCGTTCGTTGCCCGGCGGATTCTCGCTCTCGATGCTCACCAGGTCGGCGATGAGCGCCTCTAGTTCGTCAACGTTGGCTGTGGCCGACATGGACTCCCGTATCGGGCCGCCTGTGAAAAATCATATTGGTGACCCGCTTACACGATCCGAGAAAACCAGCGTACTTTCGGATATCGTTCGAACATCGAGAAACGTGATGGCGAATTTACGAACCGTCCGTAAGAAAGCAGGAACCGGCGCACTCCCGCCCTGGCCGTGAAGCGTTCAAGCACCGGGAAGATCGGGCGAGTCCCCCTCCGAGATCGCGATGGCGACGTTCTTCGTCTGGAGGTACGTGTCGAGCGCTTCGAGGCCCTTCTCGCGCCCGACGCCGCTGTGTTTGTACCCTCCGAACGGGGTCTGCACCGTGTCGCCGAACCACTTGTTCACGTAGACGTTCCCGGCCTCTAACCGCCGCGCCAAGCGGTGCGCTCGCACGATATCACGGGTGAAGACTCCAGCGGTCAGCCCATAATCGGTCTCGTTGGCGCCTCAGCCTCGTCACCGAAGGCGATGACCGAAAGCACGGGGCCGAAGATCTCCTCCCGAGCGATCCGCATGTCGTTTTGCACGCCCGTGAAAACCGTCGGTTCGACAAAGTACCCCGGCCGGTCGAGCGCTGACCCGCCGGTGTGGAGCGTCGCGCCTTCGGCCTGCCCGTCCGCGACGTACTCCAACACGCGATCACGGTGCTCGCGCGAGGCCAGCGGACCGAGATCGGGATCATCCCACCCGGGGCCTATTTCGTAGCCCTCGGCGATCCCAACGACCCGGTCGACCAGCTCGTCGTGAACAGCCTCGTGGACGAGGAGGCGATCTACGGCCGAACAGACCTGCCCGGCGTTGGTAAAGATCCCCGCCGCGATGGCGTCCGCCGCCGTATCGAGATCAGCGTCCGGGAAGACGAGCGCCGGATTCTTTCCGCCGAGTTCGAGCGTCACGGGCGTGACCGTCTCCGCCGCCCGTTTCATGATCCGTCGGCCGGTCGGGACGCTTCCGGTAAAGGTGATCGTGTCCACGCCGGGGTGAGAGACGAGCGCTTCCCCCGTGGGATCGCCGGGGCCGGTGACGACGTTGACGACGCCGTCCGGAAGACCCGCCTCCGAGCAGAGTTCTGCGAGGCGGAGGGTCGTAAGCGACGTCTGCGGCGCGGGCTTGACGACCACCGCATTGCCGGCGACGAGCGCCGGAGCGACGCCGCGCGCGAACAGATTCCCGGGGAAGTTCCACGGCGTGATTTGCGCGCTCACCCCATACGGTTCGCGAACGGTGAAATCCACTTGCTGCGGCCCGATCGGGACGCTCCGCCCCTCGAGCTTGTCCGCCGCGCCCGCAAAGTACTCAAAGTACCGGCGGGCCCCGTCCACGTCGCTTCGGGCCTGTGAGAGCGGCTTCCCCTGATCTTTGCTCTCGATGGCCGCGAGTTCGGCGGCGCGTTCCGCCACGAGCTCGCCGACGCGGTGAACGAGGCGCCCGCGTTCGCCGGGATCCGTGTCGCGCCACGACTCGAAGGCGGCGCGGGCCGCGGCCACCGCGCGATCGACGTCGTCGTCGGTTCCGACCGCAACCTCCGCGAAGGGCTCGCCGGACGCGGGATCGTACGTCGGCGAGTAGTCGCCGCCGGACGGCCCCGTCCGCTCGCCGCCGATGTGGAGGTCGTAGCGTTGCTCGAAAGCGATGGTCGGCCGGGTCATACGGGGAGAGGGACTGCGGGGACGATAGTTCTTTGGCACCGGGTCGGTCGGCAGCGGCCGTGCGGACCGCCGTTCGGAGCTGTGGACCGATTCCGAACGGAGACGAAGGGGCGCGGCGACGAACCGAAGTTTGATACCAGTACCCACGGTTGAGAACGTATGAGTCTCTCCGGAAAGTCGGTGATCGTGACCGGCGCGGGGTCCGGTATGGGCTGTGCCGTTTCCCGGCGATTCGCGACGCGTGGAGCCGCGGTCGCCTGCGTGGACGTGGACGCGGACGCGGCGGAGGCGACTGCGACCGAAATCGAGCGCGAAGGCGGCGTGGCGCTCGCAGTCGAGGCAGACGTGTCGCGCGCCGACGAAGTCGAGGCGATGGTCGACCGGACCGTCGAGGCGTTCGGCGGGCTCGACGTGCTCCACAACAACGCGGGCGTTCCGCAGCGAGCGACGCCCGTCGAGGAGGTCGCGGTGGACGAGTGGGACCGGATTCTCGACGTTAACCTCAAGAGCGCGTTTCTCGGCGTTAAGTACGCCGTTCCTCACCTGCGCGAGGGGGGCGGCGCGATCCTCAACACCGCTTCGACCGCGGCGATTCGGCCGCGAACCGGGCTTTCGGCGTACGTCGCGTCGAAAGGCGGAATGGTCGCGCTGACGAAGCAGTTAGCCTACGAGCTCGCGCCGGACGTTCGCGTGAACGCTATCTGCCCGGTGGCGACGGACACGCCGATGCTGGCAGACTTCGCCGGTGAGGACCTCAGCGTCGAGGGAATGCGGGAGACGATCCCGCTCGGCCGCCTCGCCGTGCCTGGAGATATCGCGGCCGCGGCGGTCTTTCTAGCCAGTGACGACGCAGCGATGATAACGGGGACGGCGCTGGAGGTCGACGGAGGGAGAGATATCTGATGACCGCCCGGCAGGACGTGTACGATGCCGTCGACGCTAGACGCGACGAGGTCGTCACCTTCCTCTCCGAGTTCCTCCGAATCGAAACCGAGAACCCGCCGGGCCGAAACTACCGCGAAGGAGCGGCGTTTCTCGGCAATGCGCTCGCAGAGCGGGGCTACGACGTGGAGTACGTCGAAGTGCCCGAGGCGGTCGTGGAGCGTCACTACCCCGATCGAACCGCCTACGAGCGGGTCAACGTCCTCGGGCGCAAATCGTTCGGAGACGGGCCGAACGTCCACTTCACTGGTCATTACGACGTCGTTCCCGCGGGTGCGGACTGGACGCGGGATCCGTTCGCCGCCCAGCTAGAGAGCGGGCGTCTCTACGGCCGTGGTGCGAGCGACATGAAATCCGGCATCGCCGCCAGCCTTCTCGCGATCGACGCGCTCGAAGCGGCCGGGATCGAGTTCGGCGGCTCGATCACGCAGAGCATGACCGTCGACGAGGAAACGGGGGGATTCACCGGCCTCGGGTATCTCGTCCGGGAGGGCCATCTCGACGATACGGACTACTGTGTCTACACCGAGTGTTTCGACTCCTCGCGGGTTTGTCTGGGTCACCGGGGCGTTCTGAAGTTCCGCGTCGTCGCCCACGGGCGGAAAGCCCACGGGTGCATGGCTCAGGACGGAACGAACGCCATCTCGGCGATGAGCGACTTCCTCACTCGGGTCGAGGAGCACCGGGAGGAACTCCACCGCCGGACGACCGACCTTCCGGTCATTCCCGAGGGGTCCCGGCGGGCGGACATTTCGGCGACGATGGTGGACGCGGGCTACTCCGAGAACGTCGTCCCCGACCGCTGTACGGCGACCTTCTACCGCGTCCTCGTTCCCGACGAATCGGTCGCGGACGCCCGCAACGAGATCAGAGAGCGGATCGCCGAAACGGAGGCGAACGTCGGCGCATCGCTCGACTACGAGGAGATCATGTTCGCCGAGCCGACCAGCGTCCCCCGAGACTGCGAGGTGAGCCAGACCTACGCGCGGAACGTCGCGGCGTTTCACGGGGAGGCGGAGTTCGTGATCTCGCCGGGCTCCGACGACCAGCGATTCGTCGTCAACGACGCCGGCGTCGAGGAGTGCATCGTGTACGGACCCGGCCTTCTCGACCAGGCCCACGTCGCGGACGAGTACGTCCCCGTCGAGGAAGTGCTCACCGCGGCGAAGGTCATGGCGGTCTCGACGGCGGAACTCGTCGGAGATCTAACGAGGTGACATCCTCCCACGACTGAAGTCGTGGGCTTTCTCCTTGAATCTCTGTAACCCCGACTTGAAGCTGCTCAGAATACCTTCGTCACCCGCCGAATTTTCCGACCGTTTCTGACCTGTACGACGAGGCCTGCGGCGGGTCTAACTTTCACTCGTGCGTATCCCGTGACGACGAGCTGTTGATCACTCGTTCCACCGTCGGGACGCCGTAGATCGGACGAGATCCCACGGAGGGACGGAATCTCAGGCGTCCGGCCACCGTTCGATGTAGATCGTTTTGTCGGTGTAAAAGTGGATCATGTCTTCGCCCTGCGCGTGGAGGTCGCCGAAGAACGACGCTTTGCGGCCACCGAAGTGGAAGAACGCCATCGGACCGACCGTCCCCACGTTGACGCCGAGATTGCCGGCTTCGGCCTCGTGTTTGAACGCGTTTGCATCGACGCCGCTCGTGGTGAACAGGCTCGCAGCGTTTCCGAATTTGCTGTTGTTGAGGCGTTCGATCGCGGAGTCGAGATCGGCCACCGGCGAGAGTCCGAGGACCGGCCCGAAGATCTCTTCTCGAGAGATGACCATGTCCTCGGTCACGTCGCCGAAGACCGTCGGTCCGAGGAAATTTCCGCCTTCGTGGCCCGCAACGGTCACGTCACGCCCGTCTCGGAGGAGCGTCGCTCCCTCTTCGATCCCGGTTTGAATGTAGTTGCGAACGCGCTGTTCGTGCTCGCGGCTGATGAGAGCGCCGATATCGGTGTCCTCGTCGAGGCCGTTTCCGACGGTCTGGTCCTCGGCGATCGTAACGACGAGATCGGCAAATTCGCCGTACACGGATTCCTCGACGAGGACGACGTCGTTCGCCAAGCACCGCTCACCCGCGCACGCGCAGGCCGAGCTCACGGTTTTCTCCGCGGCGAACTCGAGGTCGGCGCTTTCCGTTACGATAATGTGATTCTTCGCGCCGCCCTGCGCCTGGACGCGCTTCCCGTTCGCAGCCGCCTTCTCGTAGATGAGTTCTGCGACCGGGGTGCTCCCGACGAACGAGATCCCCGCGACGTCATCGTGTTCGATGAGGGCGTTGACCGTGTCGACGCCGCCGTTGATCAGGTTGATCACGCCGTCCGGGAACCCGGCTTCGTCGATCAGCTCGAACAACCGCTGTGCGGTGAGCGGATCCTGCTCGCTCGGTTTGAGGACGAACGAATTCCCGGTCGCAACCGCGTACGGAAGGAACCAGAGGGGGATCATCCCCGGGAAGTTGAACGGGGTGATCGCAGCGAAGACGCCGAGCGGCTTTCGGACCGCCGTTTCGTCGATCGCGGGCGCCGCGTTGGGTAGATGCCCCGCCTGCATCGTCGTCGGAATGCCGCACGCGACTTCGACGTTCTCGATTCCCCGACGAAGTTCACCGCGGGCCTCTTTGAGGGTCTTCCCGTGATCCTGCACGAGAGTGCGCGCGATCTCGTCCTGCCGTTCTTCGAGCAGTTGCTTGAATCTGAACAGGGGCTGGATCCGTTCTTCGACCGGGCGCCGCGACCAGTCTTCGAACGCGTCCCGTGCCGTCGCGACGACCTCGTCGACTTCCTCGCGCGATGTGAACGGAACGGTACTCAGGTGGGCGCCCGTCGCGGGGTTGATAATATCGAGCCCCTCCTCGGCGGGCGTCCGCCAACCGCCGTTTACGTAATTCCTGGCCGGTTCGTGCTCGGACTGGGTCTCTGTCGATCCCATGGGTGGGTATCTACATCACCGTACAATAAACTTTAGGTCGCGGTTCAAGTATCTCTCGATGAGTTCGAACACTCTCCTCTTAGTAAGCCGTTGGCGTAAATTTTGTATCAAGAATTCGCTCGTAGACCAAAGATTAATCACGAAAGAGGGAGCATCTGGGAGCGTATGTCTAGCAAGAAGGAGACCGCTATCGAACAGGACGACAATCTCAACGAAATCGAGAGTCTGGACCGCGAATTCGTGTTCGGCACGTGGTCGTACCAGAGCGAGGTAAGCCCGACACAGATCGTCCGCGCTGAAGGCGTTCGTTTCACGGATGCGGCCGGAAACGAGTGCATCGACCTCTCAGGGCAGCTCATGTGCTCGAACCTGGGACATTCGGCTGAGGCGGTCGCGGAGGCGATCGCCTCACAGGCGCGCGAGGGGGCGTATTTTGCGCCGGGGTTTACCACCGAAGCGCGGGCCCGCCTCGGAGAAAAACTCGCGGAAGTCACCCCCGGAAATCTCTCCAAGACTTTTTTTTCGACCAGCGGGACGGAAGCGGTCGAGGCCGCGATCAAGATCGCCCGCTTCTACACGGGAAAACAGAAGATTGTGTCCAGGTACCGGTCCTATCACGGTGCGACCTACGGGTCCATCAGCGCCACGGGAGATCCCCGTCGGTTGATGGCCGAACCGGGTATTCCTGGGATGATCAAAGCCCCGGATCCGTACGCGTACGGTTCGACGCTAGAGCCGATGCAGAGCCTCGACTACATCGAGGAGATGCTGATGCTCGAAGGAGACACCGTCGCGGCTATCCTCGTCGAACCGATCGTCGGATCGAACGGGATTCTCGTTCCGCCGGACGAGTACCTGCCGCGATTAAAGGAACTCGCGCACGAACACGGCGCTTTGTTGATCTGCGACGAAGTTATGTCCGGATTCGGTCGGACGGGGGAGTGGTTCGGCTGTGACGTGTTCGACGTCACGCCCGATATCGTGACGATGGCGAAGGGTCTCAC
This sequence comes from Halegenticoccus soli, assembly GCF_002844195.1. Taxonomy (GTDB): domain Archaea; phylum Halobacteriota; class Halobacteria; order Halobacteriales; family Haloferacaceae; genus Halegenticoccus; species Halegenticoccus soli. Next base: position 23,278 of record NZ_PEND01000003.1, on the reverse strand, counting down.
CGGCGCTTACGCGCCGCTAGGTGCGACGATCGTGACGGACGAGATCGCCGCCCACTTCGAGGACGAAATGTTCTGCCACGGCCACACCTACTCGGGACACCCCGTCGCGGTCGCCGCGGGCCTCGCTGCAATCGAAGCGTATCAGGAGGACGACCTGATCGACCACGCCCGCGAAGTCGGCTCGTACCTCGGCGAGCGGTTAGTCGAACTCGAAACGGACCACCCGAGCGTCGGTGATACCCGGGGCGTCGGGCTGTTCCGCGGTATCGAACTCACGAAGAGAAAAGACGAGCGGGAGCCGTTCGGTCGTCGGGAACACAAGATCTCGAAAGGATCGACGACTGTCGACGAGGTCGCTGCGGAGGCCTACGAGCAGGGTGCGTACGTCGCCAACATGATCAACACGCTCATCATCGCGCCTCCGTTGACGATTACGGAAGCGGAGATCGACGAGGCGGTCGACGCCCTCGACGCTGCACTCGACGTATCTGATGCGGCAATGGACGCGTGACTTCGCCCGCATTCTATCCGCCCACCGCTCTCGCGGTCAGTTTCTGGGGAAAGGGCAATACCGCCCTCGTTTCGGGCGAGACGCTACAACGATCCCGACGGTACGTCGAATCCCCGTTCCGGTGCTCTCGGTTAACGCGACAGGGATCTCCGGTCCGCAGAGAACGCGAACTCGGAAAATGTCTCCAACACCCGTGCTGCCGACGAACTCGTTCGAATATCGGTCGAGCTGTTTGGCAGTAGATTAAATAATGTTCGAAGACAACGGAGTCGTGATGAGCTCTTCGGAATCTAGAGACGTCAGCTTCGACGAAAAAGACCTCCAGTTGCTCGAGTACGTCGAGAACGACTTCGACAAGAGTCTCGAAGAACTGGCGGACGAACTCGGCCTCTCGAAGTCGGCTATCCACTACCGATTGAAAAAGCACCGCGAGCGCGGTGTGATCAAGGCCGTGACCGCGACGCTCGATCCGCTCGCGTTCGGGCTCAATATGATGGTGATCACGAACGTATCGGTCACCCACGAAAGCGGATACGCCGAGGACATCGGTGAGCGCCTCTCCGCGGTAAAGGGGGTCGAACAGGTCTATTACACGATGGGCGATATCGATTTCGTGGTGATCTCTCGCGTCCAGAACCGCGAGCAGATGAACGACCTCATCGACGAGATCGTGAGCATCGACGGGGTCAACGAGACCTCGTCGCAGTTCGTCATGAAAGAGCTGAAAACGGACCCGAAGGTCATCTCGAACATGTCCGAGGAGATGCGGACCAACGTCGGCAGTCAGGCCGACTGATCAATCTCTTTCCTTCCTCGCGTTCACGCGCCGCTCAACGCGGGATCAAGTCTGTTACAACTGAGTGAAAGGATGGAGCTGGCCACACTCCTCTAATCTTTGATCGATTCAGCAAATTTTAATAGTGTGTGAATGTCTATCGCATACATCGCCGTATGAGAACAAAATACACGTTACGTACAGAAATGGGGGAGATGATTGAACTGAGATCGGATTCTCCAGCATATATTCCAAGAAGGGGTGACGGCAGATGAGCGTGTTCGGACTCCCGCTCGGAACGTTTCTCGCGCTCTTCTTCTGGATACCTTTCTGGTGGCTGATCGCGGGACTCAGCCTGTACCGGATGAACAAACACGACCGGGAGAAACGGCGCGCAGGGACCGCATCCAGGCGTCGCCGATCGATCGCGCGGGAGGATTGATACGATGGCGGACCCGCTGCTCATCGTGCCGTTCGTTCTGTACCTCCTGGCGCTGCTCGGATTCGGGTTCGTCGCTAACCGCTACATGAACAGCCTGGACGATTTCCTCCTCGGCGGTCGGTCGATCGGAAGCGGCGTCACCGCGCTAACGTTACAGGCGACCTCGATGAGCGGGTTCATGTTCATGGGCGGGCCCGCCCTGGCGTTCAAACAGGGCGTCTGGGCGCTCTGGTATGCGGCTGGCGATTTTGGCGGTGGATTAGTGAATCTCGGCGTTCTCGGTCGGGGACTGCGACAAATCACCGAAGCTCTCGGCTCGCTCACGCCGATCGAGTGGCTCGAAGATCGCTACCCGCACCCGAGCGTCCGAATCGTCGGTGCGACGATCGCGATCGTGTTTCTGTCGGCGTACGTCTTCGCGCAGTTCATCGCCGCCGGGAAAGCGATCGAAGCCATCAGCGGACTACCGTTTCTGTACGGCTTGCTGATCGGCGCGGGTATCATCGTCCTGTACACGTTCGTCGGCGGCTACCTGGCCGTCGCGTGGACCGACGCGTTTCAAGCTATCGTGATGGCGGTCGGGATCAACTTGATCCTCGTTTCGGGGGTGCTGTCCGTCGGCGGAATCACGCCCCTGTTCGATCGCATCGCCGCGAAGGACCCCACCTACCTCTCGATCTGGGGGAAAGGGCTGGAGCACGCCGGCGAATTCGGGGTCATCGCCGGCGCAGTCCTCATTTATGCGATCGGGTACATGGGACTCCCTCACGCGGTCGTCCGGCACCTCAGCATGAAGGACGCCGAGACGACGAAAAAGGCGACGGTTTGGAACGTGTTCTACAACACGTTCTTCGTCTATCAACCCTATCTGCTCGGCCTCCTTGCGATCGTCCTTCTCCCGAACCTGGGCGACCCGGAGATGGCAATCCCGACGCTCGCGTTCCAACTGCTACCGACTGTCGTCGCGGCGATCGTGCTCGCCGCGCTCATGGCAGCCGTCATGAGCACGGCCGACTCGCTGCTCATCATGGCTGGATCGATCCTGTCGCGCGACGTCATCCAGCGGTTCAGCCGACGAGACCTCGCCGATCGACAAATGCTCGTGTGGTCACGCGCGCTCGTCCTCGCGATCGGGGTCGCCGGAATCGCCGTTGCCGCCGTTCAGCCGCCGGGGATCTTCGAACTCGTCATCTTTGCGTTCGGCGGGCTCGGAACCGCATTCTTGGTTCCCAACGTCGCCGGCGTCTACTGGGATCGTGCAAACTGGCCGGGTGCCCTCGCGGGGATGGTCGGCGGTGCCGGGACGAACATCGTCTGGACGGCGTGGAACCTCCAGGAGCCGACGGCGATTCACCCGTTCTTCGCCGGCCTCGTTCTCTCCGTCGCGTCGCTTGTCGTCGTCACGCTCCTCACCGAACCCCCGGACAAAGAGGTGATCGCGGAGATCCGAGCCGCACGCGACGCGATCGGCGCACCGGCCGGCACGGCGGAAAAGTCGTCGCCGTCACTCGCACCGGAGGCGACGGCGATTGCGAAACACCTCGAGCGGGTGTCCGAACCGACCGCTCCGCCGACCTCGCGAGGGAACCACCCGACCGCCGACTGAGGGATCCATGGAGACAATCGAGTCGTTTCCGCTGCGCGTCGACGCGGCCGAGGCCGCTCGGACGCTGGTCGAATCCGACGAGCGCATGGACCGTGCGACACCGCACTCGATACTGTACTACCCGTACGGCGTCTTCGCGTTCGAGGTGCGAGCGGAGGCACTCCTCAACTCCTTTCGCGAGAAGGTCACCTGTGCGGTGGATCTCATCAACGAAAAAGAGCTCCTCGTCGACGAACAACCGACGCCCGAACAGCGCTCCGTTCCGCAGCAGAACGTCCTTTCGACGCCGCACTCGGTCGCAGACGTAGAGAGCGCTGCGCGAACGTATCTCTTCGAGGTCACACAACAGCGGCTCAAACTCGTCCGAACGCCGACGCTGCGAGCGTTGTCACGGGCGCTCCTGTATCGGCCGTTTCACGCTCTCGAGTGCACGACCGTCTCCGGCGACGAGTACGACTACGTCGTCGACGGCGTCAGCGGTAAGTTCCATCGCATCTACCTCGATACGCGAAGATAACCGAACGAGCTCTCGGCTCTCGACGCACCTCGAACACTCCACGGCCGAGAGAACGCCTCGAGGAGGTTACGACACGAGATACACCGCGTCAGACCGGATCTCGACGCGCGGTCCGTTCTCCATCGTTATTCGAAACCCGCCTCGATCGCTTCGTCGAGAGCCTCGACCGCCTGCTCTACGTCCGTCCGGGTCGCCACCAGCGGGGGTGCGACGATGATTTGGAACGACGGGCGACCGCCACCGAAGAGCACGCCTCTCTCCCGAGCAGCTTTCAGAACGTCCGAGACCGGGTTGGTCCCCTGGTCGACGCGCGGATCGTGGAACGGCTCGCCCGTTTCGGGGTGAGCGAACTCGATTCCCCAGAGGAAGCCGCGACCCCGAACGCGGCTCACGACGTCGTGGGCTGCGGCGAGTTCCTCCAGTCCGTCTCGGAGTACAGGTTCGAGTTCCCGAACGTTCTCGATCGGGCCGTCGGCGTACGCCTCGATGGCGGCGATCCCGGCCGCACACGCGATCGGGTGACCGCCGAACGTCTGCCCGAGGTCGAAGCCCTCCCGGCGGACGAAGGCTGCGAGCTCCGGCCGCACCATGACGCCCGCCAACGGGACGTACGCGCCCGTGATCCCCTTCGCGAACGTGAGGATGTCGGGATCGACGTTCTCCGTTTCGATTCCGAACCACTCTCCGCACCGCCCGAATCCGGTGATGACCTCGTCCGCAATCAGCGCGACGTCGTACTCGTCACAGAGATCCCGGACGTGGGAGAAATATCCCGGCGGGGCGGGGAATGCGCCGCTGCTCCCGGCCACCGGTTCGACGAGCACCGCGGCGACCGAGTCGGGCCCCTCGTTTCGGATGACGAACTCGAGATGCTCGCCCGCGCGCCGAGCGAGCGTTTCGGGATCCTCGGTGTCGAAAGCCCGCGGAAGCGGCGGCAGGAACTTCGCGGCCCCGGTGGTGGCCGCGTGGCGCTCGACCGTGGCGCGCGTGTTCGGATCGCCCGTGAGGCTCCCCGCGCCGTACGTTCCTCCGTGGTACGAGCGCCAGCGCGTGAGCACCGTGGACGCGTCCTTGTACTCGCGGGCGAGCTGGACGGCGACTTCGTTGGCTTCGCTCCCCGATATCGAAAAGAAGGTGTGCGAGAGGTCACCGGGGGCGATCTCGGCGAGGCGGGTCGCTAACTCCTCGCGCGGAGGGGAACGCTTTGCAGAGGAGACGTAGGGGAGACGCCGGGCCTGTTTGACCATCGCCTGAACGATCGAGTCCTCGCTGTGCCCGAGGTTCGTGCAGTACAGCTGCGAGCTGAAATCGAGATACTCGTCGCCGTCGTCGTCCCGGACGCGGACCCCCTCCCCGTCCGCGAGCGTGAGGACCTCGCCGTCCGGATCGTACCAGTGCGGGATGTTTGCCGCGTCGACCTGCAGTGCCGTGTCCTGAGGAGACATGTGGCAGTGATTGTTGTCCCGAGATATAAATGTTTATTTAAACAGCGTTCGACCACCACCCATATTTTCGACGTATATGTGAGTATTTGGCGTTCACTCTTAAATTGAGCAAAAACGCGGATCCTCGTAAAGCAGTAGAGACAGCTGAACGTCGTGACGAATTTTCAGCATTCGCGACAGCGCGCCGCGAAGTTGTCGAGCACGCGCGTCGCCGTCGAATCCTCGAACGAGTGTTCGCCGTTCGACCAGTCGCTCGGGCGATCCATTACCCGCTCCGTGAATTCCGGGTGGAACTGGACAGTCCAGAGCGGCGCGCTCTCGTGACGGGTACAGAAGTAGTCGTTGTAGTCGGTGCTCGCCGTCGATACCATCCCCGCACCGGGTTCGGTTACTAGATCCGCGTGCAGGACGGGGACGACCGGCTCGACGCCGGCGAGGACGGCGTCCCCAGCGTCCAGTTCGGTCATCTCGACGAACGTCGCGCGGCGCTCGTCCTTCGCGACCTCGCCGCCGAGCGCCTGGTTGACGAGCTGGTGTCCGAAGCAGACGCCGAGGAGGGGAACCTCGCGGTCGATGCAGCGACGGACGAGCTCGCGCTGGGGGTCGAGCCACCCGTCGTGGTCCGCGTCGTAGACGCTGGCTGTACTCCCGCAGAGGACGACGCCATCCACGCCGTCGAGTGACGGTAGGGTCGGATCGTCCGCGAAGACGCGGTACTCCGAGCCGGGGAGCAGGCGCACGATCTCCGGTCCGAGGTACCGGTAGTCCGGGTTGACCTCGTTGTCGAGAACGAGTAGCATCACGATTTGAAACGCGTGAGGACAAAATATAATATTTTCGAACGTAGTTGTACAGGAGTCGGGGACTTCGAATGATAGGGAACGAATCTACGTCGACGGCAATTGCGGTACAACCTCGCCGCGCGTCCGCGCGGTGGACGCCATGACCGATCACGGCGAACGGATGCGTGCGTGCATCGATGAGGAAGGTATCGAGCACGTGTTCGTCGAGTTCGCGGACGTAAACGGCATCTCGCGGTCGAAACAGATCGCCGCGGAGTACTTCATCGAGCACTGGGACGGGGGGTTTCCGATGAATCTCCTGTTGCTCGTACAGACGCCGCGAAACGACGTGCCGCAGGGCACGGGGCTCGGCGAAGAGATAGACTACGGCGACGGAACGGTCCGACCCGATCCGTCGACGTTCCGGGTGCTCCCGTGGCGCGAGAACGCGGCGCGCGTTCTGTGTGATTTCACCCGCGACGGGCAACCGGTCGAGGCGGCGCCCCGAACCGCGCTCAAGCGCGTTATCGAGACTGCGGACGTCGACTTCGACCTCTTCGTCGGCAGCGAACTCGAGTTCTACCTCCTGGACGAGGATTACACGCCGTGTACTGACCACAAACACGAGTGCGTATCGTGGGCGACCGAGGAGATCGCACCGTTCTATGACACTGTGACCGAGTGGTGTGCCGGATACGGCATCGACCTGCATTCGCTTCAACACGAGCACGGCGCGGGTCAGCTCGAGATACTGTTCGACTACGGGCGTCCGCTCGCTCAAGCCGACACGACGTTCGATTTCAAGCGGCTCATCAAGCAGGCGGGCCGCCACCACGATCAGTGGGCGACGTTCATGGCGAAGCCGTTCGGTGATCGATCCGGAAGCGGCTACCATCTCCACGTTAGCGCCTTCGAGGGCGGCGAAAACGTCTTCGAAGGGGCGGAGGGAGAGCTCTCCGAGACCGGCCGCCACTTCGTCGGCGGGCTACTGGCGCACGCCGACGCGCTCGCGGCGCTCGGAACGCCAACGATCAACGCGTTCAAGCGCTACGCGCCGGAGGAGTTCGCACCGTACACCGCCTCGTGGGGTTACGACAACCGAATGACGGCGATCCGAGTTCCGCCCGGGACGGTCAGGCTGGAGAATCGGATCGCCAGCGCCGACGCGAACCCCTACCTCGTCATCGCCAGCACGATCGCGGCGGGGCTGCACGGCGTCGAGGAGGGACTGGAGCCCGAAGCGGCCGTCACCGGTGATCCTGTCGGTCACTGTCCGGAGCTGCCCCGGTCACCCACGCGGGCGCTTCGAGCGCTCGAAGCCGACAAAGAACTTTCCGAGCGGCTGGGGAGGGAAGTAACCGCGGCGTACGCCGCGACGAAGCGGCGCGAGTTACGGGCGTTCAACGACCACGTGACAGATTGGGAGCGCGAGCAGTACGTCGAAACGCTATAGCGACTGTTCGTCCGCGAGTCGCGGAGCGAGATCTTTGAACGCTTCGAGGTGCTCGTCGACGTACGCTCGATCGTGCTGGACGCTGATGGTCCACTGTTGGGCGATGCCGTGGGGCTGGGCCATGACGCCCCGGTTGAGCATCCCGAAGAAGTAGTTCTCCTGGAGGTCTGGATCGACGTGGGTTTGGAAGTCTCGGTAGTTCCGGATCTCGTGGTCGGTGAACACGGCGGTTCCCTGAGTCGTCACCTGATCGACGTGGCCGACGAGACCGGCGTCCTCCATGACGTCCTCGTACCCCTGCGCGAGCGCGTCGCCGAGGGCGTACGCGCGCTCGTAGGCTTCGTCGGTGAGCACGTCTCGGAGGACGGTCACGAGCGCGCGGAGGACGAGCGGGTTACCGTTGTAGGTGCCGAAGTGGGCGGCGTCGTCCTCGATGGTCCGCATAATCTCCTCGCTGCCGCCGAACGCGCCGACGGGGAAGTTGCCGCCGATGCTCTTCGCCATCGCGACGAGATCCGGTTCGACGCCGTAGTACTCGGCCGCGCCCCCCGGCGCGACCTTTGCGCCGGTCTTCACTTCGTCGAAGATGTAGACCAGGCCGTACTCGTCGCAGAGCTCGCGCAGGCCGTGCAGGAACCGCTCTCGCGGCTGGGTGACGGCGACGTTCATCACGATCGGTTCGACGATGACGGCGCCGATCTCGTTACGGTGTTCGCGGAGAATAGACTCGACGGCCTCGAGGTCGTTGAACGGCGCGACTTCGACGGTTTCGGCGACCTGTTCCGGAACACCCGCGCTCTCGACGAGCTTCGCCGGGCGCTTCGGGTGTCCCCACTTCCCCTCGGGGGTGGACTTGCTGATGAGGACGTAATCGTGGACACCGTGGTACGACCCCTCTATCTTCAGGATCTTGTCCCGGCCGCTGTACGCGCGAGCGACGCGAATGGCGTGCATGGTGCTGTCGGTGCCGCTGTTCGTGAAGCGGACGAGGTCAATCGGGTCCCACCGCCGCTTTATTTCGACGGCGGCCTCCGAGAGGAGCTCGTGCGGGTGACAGTAGAGCGTCCCGTCGCCTAGCTGGTCGGCGACAGCCTCGTTGACGGCTGGATGAGCGTGGCCGACCATCGCCGCGCCGTTGTTGAGTGCGAAGTCGAGGTAGGCGTTCCCGTCGACGTCGTAGAGGTGGACGCCCGACGCGCGCTCGACGAAGAGCGGGTGGGGGTCCCAGTTCCGGAAGGTGCTTGCGACGCCCGCAGGCACGTGCGCGCGGGTCTCGCGGTGAAGTCTCTCGCTGGTCGGCGTTCGTTCGACGTACTCGGATTCGATGTCTGGCCAGAGTTGCATGGTGTTTCGGGTAGGCGTTCGTAGGCGGTTCGGACCGGCAGCGGTCAGCGTGGGCGGAGGTGGGTCCAGCATCGAGGGGCTGAGGTTCGGCGTCCGAGCCGCCGCGATCCTACAATTCATTGCGTCGTCGGAGCAGTTCGCTTCCCACGATGAGGACGATGCTGAACAGCAACACGACGGTGGAGATCGCGTTGATGACCGGACTGATGCCGTGGTTCATGCGCGACCACAGGTAGACCGGGAGCGTGTTCTTCACCCCGCTGGTAAAGAAGGCGATGAGGAAGTCGTCGAACGAAAGTGCGAAGGCGAACATCGCTCCGCTCACGATGCCGGGCATGAGCATCGGGATGGTGACGCGGCGGTACGTCTGCCAGCGGCTCGCCCCGAGGTCGCGTGCCGCCTCTTCGAGATGCGGGTCGAAGCCGCTGAGGCTGGCGCTAACGGTGATAAGGACGAACGGCGTGACGAAGACGAGCTGCCCGATCATCACCGTCTTCAGGTCGGTACTGAAGCCGAGGTATTTGAACCACATCAGGAGACCGACGCCGAGGATGAGTCCGGGGACGGTCATCGGTGCGATGATGAGCGAGCGGTAGACGCTCTTGAGTTTGAACTCGTAGCGGACGAGGCTGATGGCACCGAGCGTCCCGAGAGTTGTGCCGATAACAGTGACGAACACGGCGACGATGGCGCTGTTGGTCGCCGAATCGATGAGCACCTGGTCGGTGACCATCTCCGCGTACCATTGCACTGTGAAGCCGCTCCAGGGAAGCGTCGAGTAGGTTCCTTTCTCGAAGGAGAAGACGACGAGCACGACGATAGGGAAATAGAGGAATGCGAACACGAGCAGAGTCCAGACGTGGATCCAGTAGGTGTCGAGAACGTCCCGGAGGCGGCGGAGCGGGAGGCCAGTTTCGGTCATCTCCGACGGGCGGTCGCCGGTCGTAACGTCGGTTCCGCCGCTCATGTCAGATCATCTCCTCGATCTCGACGTGGCGCATCAGGGCGCGTAGCACCACCATCACGATGAGCATCAGGACGCTCGCGATGGCTGCGCCCATAGGCCAGTCGCCGCCGAAGCCGAACTGATAGTCGATCAGCGGGCCGACGAACGTCGTGCCGCCCCCGAGCATCGAAGGGACGATGTACGATCCCATGCTGAAGATGAACACGAACATGGTGCCCCCGACCAGGCCGGAGAACGAGAGCGGAAGGATGATACGCCGGAACACGACCCAGCGGGAGGCGCCGAGATCGTAGGCGGCATCGATGAGCGACTGGTCCATCTTCTCCAAACTGGTGTAGAGCGGGAGTATCATGAACGGCAGCCAGAGGTAGGTCAGCCCGAGCCAAATGGAAAACTTCGTGTTCAACAACCAATCGATGGGCTGATCGATGAAACCGGCGTAGATGAGCGCGGAGTTGACCACCCCGCGCGATCCGAGGATGAGCCGCCACCCGTAGACGCGAACGATAAAATTTGTCCACCACGGGATCATCACCAGTATCAGAAGCTGGTTCTTGTGGGACCCGCCCCTGCGGGCGATGAAGTAGGCGATCGGGTACGCAATGACGATCGCCGACAGCGTAGTGAGCACCGAGATGAGTACGGTGTTGGTGAACGCCGTCCGGGGAACGAATCCGGTGAAAACCTCGACGAAGTTGTCGAGACTGTAGTCGGGAATCAGGACGAGGTTCTCCATCTCCATGGTCGCAATCGTCACCATGATGAACAGCGGACCGACGAAGAACAACAGCTGCAAGAGGAGAACCGGGCCGCTTGTTACGACGACGCCGGCCGGGAGCGGAGAGCGGTCGACCGCTCTCTCGAAGCGCTCACCCAGCGCCGAGCGTTTCCCGTCACTTGTTGCCATGGTCTAACACAGTCCTTCGCACGGACCCTCTTCAATCTTGTCTTTGATTCTGCCGATTGGCAAGTACTCCTTAATACGTTCAATTGAATCGGACTTTGATGATATTCTGTCCCATTAGGTAAGGTAATTTATAAGAAGATATATTAATCGGGAGGGTAATCTGTCAGTTCATACGATGGCAAATGAGAGCACGGATGACGGTCACGGACGGAGATACAGCGCCGAGCCAACCGACGGACGGCGAGCCTTCCTGAAGGTAGCGGGCGCGGCGAGCGTCGCAGGGCTAACCGGTTGTATGGGAAAGCGAGACGTAGGAGCGAGCGGCGGGGGTGGGACGACCGAGGAGAGCGGCGACGAACAAGTACTCAACATCCTCACGTGGGAGGGATACGATCACGACGACCTGCTCGGAAAGTACAAAGACCGCGGGGTAGACGTGAACGTGAAGCTCATCGGCTCCGACACGGAGGCGTTCAACATCCTCCAGGGCGGCGGGACCAGCGAGTACGACGTGATGGTCATCGACAACACGTGGGTCCAGCGCCACGCACGCGCGGGCACTATCGAAGCGCTCGACCCTGAGGACTTCAGGGAGATGGATAATTTCATCGAGCGCTACCAGTATCCGTTCGAGCCGTTCAGCTGGGAGGACGAGATGTACGGCGTTCCGACCCGGTGGGGTTGGGACTCGCTCACCATCAACACGAACGAAGTGGACGAGGAGATGGCGACCGAAACCGGGTACGAACTGTTCTGGACCGGCGGCGAGAGCGGCGAATTCAAAGGGAAAGTGGGCACTGTCGACTGGCCGACGTGGGTCATCCCGGCTATCGCTATTCGGCTCGGGTACGAGCCGTACCAGCAGAGCGAAGACGAACTCGCGGACATCAAAGAGAAGCTCATCCAAATGTTCGAGAACGTCGAGGCCGTCTACGGGGGCGGGAGCGACACGCGACAGGCGATGCAGAACGAGGACATTTGGCTTGCGCCCATCGGGAATTACTACTTCAGCACGATGTACCACGAGGGCGCAAAGTGGGTGAAGACGCTGCTCACTGAGCAGGCGGGCGGCATCGCGTGGACCGAGGGGGCCTGCGTGGTGAAGAATCCGCACAACCGCAAGCTTGCGGTCGAATTCATCAACGACGTCACGACCCCCGAGGGACAGTACTCGGTCTGCTGGAAACCCGGCAACAAGGGGATTCCGGTGAACGAAAACGCCTACGACCAGTTTTCCGAGGAGGAACAGGTCTCGCTCACGTTCAACCAGAACGGCTTCGACGCGGCCGAGACCATCGTCGAGAAGTGCATTCCGTACCAGTTCTCCGAACACACGGACGAATGGACGGACATGTGGTCGGAGGCGAAGGCGCGAGCGGGGTTGTAGTATGCCCGTAGAGCAGACAGGAGCAAGCGCCGAATCGGCAGCCTCCAGATCGGCCGAAGAGACGGGTCACATCCGCATCGGCGGGTTACGCAAAGAGTACGACGACGTCACCGCGGTGGCAGACTTCGACATCGAAATCCGCCCCGGCGAGTTCATCACGCTGGTCGGTCCGTCCGGCTGCGGGAAAACGACGACGCTGCGCTGTGTCAGCGGGCTCGAAACGCCAACTGACGGGGACATCTTCATCGACGGCGAGCGCGTCACCGACCTGACCGCGAACAAACGGAACACGAGCATGGTCTTCCAGGAGTGGGCCCTCTTTCCCCACATGACGGTCAAAGAGAACATAGCGTTCGGGCTCGAGATGGACAACGTCCCGAAGCCCGAGCGTGAGGAACGGGTTACGGAGGTACTCGAACTCGTTGAGCTTCCCGGATACGGTGACCGCAGCATCGGCGAACTTTCCGGCGGCCAGAAACAGCGCGTCGCCATGGCCCGCGCCATCGTTCGTGAGCCGGACGTCCTCCTGCTGGACGAGCCGCTGGCGAGCCTCGACCGGGGGCTCCGTCAGCGCATGCAGGTCGAACTGAAGGACATCCAGGAGCAACTCGGGATCACCTTCCTCTACGTCACGCACGATCAGGAGGCGGCGATGACGATGTCCGACCGGATTGCGGTGATGAACGAGGGGAGATTGGAGCAGGTCGGCCCGCCCACAGAGCTGTACGACCACCCGGAAACGACGTTTGTGGCGACGTTCCTCGGCGAAACGAATCTCCTGACCGGAGTGACGACCAGCTCCGAGGAAGGGCTCGGCGTCGACACGGGCACGGAGACGCTCGCCGTCGGCGACAGCGGTTTCCCCCCGGGTGTCGAGGTGGGCGTGTCGGTTCGACCCGAGAACGTCACACTTACCCGCCCCGGCGGCGGTGACGAGCTGGCGAACCGGTATCGGGGGACCGTCGACGACGTCATCTACAAGGGTGCGACTACGAAGTACGTTGTCGATATCGGGACTCGAACGCTGGTCGCACAGCGACAAAAGACGCGGCAGGAATCGCAGTTTCAGGAGGGGGAAGCGGTCGTCGTCGGTTTCGAACCCTCGGACTGCGAGCTCATCGAGCAGTAACCATGCTCCACGCAACGGGACCACTTCTGACCGTCGACGTGGGTTCGCGCGAGACTGAACTGGAGGATATCGACGCGGTGCTGGAGGCGTTCATCGGCGGACGCGGGGTGGCGACGCGGCTCGCTCACGAGCGGATCCCGTTCGGAGTCGATCCGTTCGATCCGACTAACAGCCTGTTCTTCACGACGGGGCCGATGCAGATCTCGCGGATGAGCTTCACCGGGCGGATGAACTGCACGGGCGTCTCGCCGTTAACCGGCGGCCTCCTCTCTTCGAACGCCGGCGGCTTCCTCTCCAGAAATTTCGCCGCGACCGGCTACGGTGCGGTCCAGCTTACGGGCGAGAGTGACGACCTGCTCGTCGTCCACGTCACCGACGAGGGCGTCGAGTTCGAGGACGTTCCCGACCTCGAAGGAGCCGCCGTCCCCGAAGTAGAGGCATCTCTCGACGAAGAACGAGGGTTCGGCAGCGAACACCTCGCCGCGATCGGACCGGCGGGCGAGAACCGCGTCCGGTTCGCCGCCATCGTGACCTCGTCCGGCCGCGCTTTCGGCCGAGGCGGGTTAGGGGCCGTACTGGGTGCAAAGGGCGTGAAGGCGATCACCTTCGACGGCGCTGCCAGCCACGACATCGACGTTCCGGCTATCCAGACGGAGGTTCATCGCGAAGCCGCCACCGATGACCATATCATGAAACGGCAAGGCACCGCGAGCATAACCGACCTCGCGAACGAGGTCCGTGCGCTTCCCACCCGCTACTTCGCCGAACGCTCCTTCGAGGGCGTCGAGGGAATCAACGGCGACGCGGTCGAGGAGAAGAAGTACCGGAAGGGTACCTGCTCCGCCTGCGCGTTCGCCTGCAAACTACCGACGCGCGACGGGGAAGCGAACATCGAGACAGAGGGTCCGGAGTTCGAGACGGTGATGGCGTTCGGCTCGAACCAGGCTGTCGACGACGTCGTTGCCGTCATGAAATCGAACGAACTCTGTGACTCTCTCGGGATGGACACCATCTCCTGTGGCGACGTCGTCGCAGCGTACCTGAAAGCGGAAGGCGAATTTGGCAATGTGGACCTGGTCCACGAGACGGTCAAAAAGATCGCCTATCGGGAGGGCGTCGGCGATTTCCTCGCGGAGGGAGTCGATCGAATCGCCGATGAACTGGGCGTTGAAAACTGGACCGTGAAGGGTATGGAGTTTCCCGCCCACGACGGGCGTGCGCTCCACGGTCAAGGACTGGCGTTTGCAACCGCCAACCGCGGCGCTGACCACATGTACGCTGAGTTCTACGACTACGAGTACCCCCTCGTGAGCCAAGAGGAGGCGTTCCCTCCCGAGGGACTAGAGGGAAAGGCTTCGACCCTCGTCGCCGCCGAGAACGCGAACGCGGTGAAGGACAGCGGCGTCGTGTGCAAGTTTTCGGGGAGTTACGTGACCCCGGAACGCCTCGAAGCGCTCTTCGGCGCCGACTACGGGGACTTACTCGCGGTCGGTGCACGGATCGTCGATCTCGAGCGTCACTTCAACAACCGACGCGGCTTCGACCGCGGGGACGATACGCTCCCCTACGGCCTGCCGGGGTTCGACGAGGCTCTCTCGACCTACTACGCGGAACGGGGCTGGAGCGACGACGGGACGGTTCCGGAAGCGCGGGTTTCTGCGGCCGTGTAAGCGGTAGTCTCTCCGGAAGAACCACGGTGACATCGTCGGCGCTCGCAAGTTTTCTCCTCGTCGTGAGACCGAGTACGTCGAACGGATACCATCTTCCCGGCTAGCGGAGTCGAGGCGGGTTCGAAACTCCAGACCACCGGAGGTACAGCGCGGTCGCCTGTGCGGGCGGTTGGCAAGGCGTTCTGCGAACCGCAACTCCGCCGCGTGGATCACGCCCATCCTGTCAGTATCGATGTCAGACATAGGCGCGTAATGACAGAGACAACGTCAAGCACGGATCCGTCCTCTCCCCTTCACGAGTTACTGGCCTTCGGGTTACGGGTGAAGGCCAGCGAACAGCGTCCGGTTACTCAAACGAACTGAGAGATCCCTCGCCTGCTCGAGATCGAACAGAGCCTCTCCCGACTGCCGTTGGCAGCGCCTGGAGAACGCTCGATGCACTGATCGGTTTCGACGATACACATAAATACGTGATACTCTTTGTATTGCTACTAGTTACCAAACATGCCACGAGTGAACGTGAGCGGTGTAGTAGCACAGCTAGTACAGAGACCGCGGAGGCGCACCGTAACGATCCTCTTTTCCGCGTACTTCCTCGCACTCTTTCTCTCCGTGATGCCGCCGTTCTTCAGTTTCGTGAACCGGATGGAGCCGTCGGTGTTCGGTCTGTCGTTCGTCCTGTTCTGGACACTGTTCGTCGGAGTCATGATGGCACTTGGCCTTTCTGCGCTCTACTGGATCGAGTGCAAACGAGGGGAGGTAGTCGGATGACGCTCTCAGATCTCCTACCGGCTCTGCTTATTTTCGCGTATCTCGCGCTGCTCGGCGTAGTGGTTCTACTCTACGGTCGTATGCGGGACAGTACGATGGAGGAGTACGCCGTCGCCGGGCGGTCGTACCCGTGGTGGATGATGATATTCACCGTGTTAGCGACCTGGCTCGTGGCGAGTGTGTATACGAGTTGGTTTGCGTGGGCGGGATCGGGCGGCGTGATCGCCTTCTACCTGGTGATTTACACCATTGCCGCGCTGGTCGTCTATTACGCTCTCGCACCGCGGGTGTGGAAGTGGGGGAAGCTCCACGACCTCTACAACATGCCCGATTTCATCCGCCTTCGGTACAACTCGCCGGGCCTGGCCGTCCTGATGGCGATCGGCGGGATCATCATCGGAGCGCCGTGGCAGGTCCTGAGCATCAAGACGTTCGGTTTCCTCATGGAGGAGGCGACTAACGGGACGATTCCGTTCAACGTCGGGATGGGCATCATCACGCTCGTCGTTCTCGGTTATATCGTGTTCGCAGGGATGCGAAGCGTCGTGATCACAGATTTCGTCCAGGGGATAATTTCCACAATCATTCTGTTGGTCGCCCTCGTCTGGATCGCCCACAGCCTGTTCGGCGGCTTCGGCCCTCTGCTCGGCCAAGTCGCGGCGAAAACTCCAAGCCTGCTGACGGTGCAGGACAGTAGCGGCTACTGGGCGTCAATTATCCTCACCGGGACGATCGGCGGGTACGCCTGGCTCGAAGTATTCAACCGGATCTTCCTGGCAAAGGACGTGCGGGAGGTGAAAAAGGTCGCCGTCGGCGCTCCGCTTCTCGCGGTCGTCGCTACCTTCGCTCTGCTCGTGCTTGGAATGGGTGCGAGCCTCGTTCCGCAGGTAACCGAGGCCGGCGAGAGCGCTTTCTTCGTGATGGCACGAATGGCCGGTGGACCACTCCTTCTCGCAGGCGTTGGCATTATCGTCCTCGCCGCGGGGATGTCGAGCATCGATTCGCAGCTCGCCACGCTGGGCGTCGTCACGTCCTGGAACGTCGTCAAAGAACTCAAGCCCGATATTTCGACGAAGGACGCGGTGAACATCTCGCGCGCCGTTATCGTGCTGTGGGTCGCGATCGCGTTCTACCTGGCGACGCTCGATCTCCCGCTTCTGGCGAAGATCGCGATTTGGGCCTATGAGGGGATCGTTCACCTCGTTCCTCCAATTGTCCTGGGACTGTTTTGGAAGCGGGGTAACAAGTACGGCGCGTTCGCCGGCATCGTTCTCGGGCTTACGGTTACCTTCACTATCAACCTCACCATGGCCTCTAGCTTCGGCGGTCCCGCTATCGCCGGGTTCACCGGTGCTATCATCGGGTTACCGGTGAACGTGGCGATGTACGTGGTCGGCGCGTATCTCGGACCGGAGGTCGACTACGTGGACGAACTCTTCGAAGAGATCTCCGAGTACGACGGGTCCAAAACGCTCGATTTGAAGAGCCGCGGGAACGTCCTCGGCGAGTACGAACCGCTCTCGCCGGTCGATAACGACTAAACGATGACAGAGAAAAACCTTGCCGTCTACTGGGACGACAGCTTTCTGGCCCACGAGCCGCCGGCGGGCGAGTTCGAGGCAGAGTGGACCGGCCGACTTGCGGTGAAAGAGCCGCACCCGGATCGCGAGGAGCGAATTCGCAATATCCGCCACATCATCGAACACACCATCGCGGACCGCGTCGACTGGGAGCCCGTTGATCCAGTGACCGACGAACAGCTCGCTCGCGTCCACGAGCCCGAGTACGTCGACGCGTTCGAGCGTTTCTGCGAGGCTGGCGGCGGGCGACTCACGGCCGAAACCGGTGCGAACGAGGCGTCTTGGACCGCAGCACGACACGCGGCTGGCGCCGCCGTGCAAGTGACAGAGCGGGCGTTCGAGAGCGACGAGCTGCCGTACGCGCTCTGTCGCCCGAGCGGTCACCACGCTCAGCCGGCGCAGGCCGACGGTTTCTGCTTTTTCAACAACGTCGCGATTGCGGCTGAACACGCCCGGGAGACCGGTCTGGCCGATCGCGTAGCAATCCTCGATTGGGACGTCCACCACGGAAACGGGACCCAGGAAGCGTTCTACGACCGTGACGACGTGCTCTTCGTCAGCCTTCACAACGAGCACTGGTCGTGGGATCCGGAAGCGCACCCTCAAACCGGTGACGGAGACGAGTACGGGGCGGGCGACGGATACGGGTACAATCTCAACGTCCCGCTGCCGCCGGGCACCGGTAACGACGGGTACGCGTACGCCTTCGATCGAATCGTGGAGCCCGTAATCGGGGCGTTCGATCCGGATCTCCTGCTCATCAGTGCGGGGCAGGATCCCGGTACAGTCGACCCGCTCGGCCGGTGTGTCGTCACGAAGGAGGGATTCGAGACGTTTGGCCGACGCGCCCGGCGGTTGAGCGAGCAGTCCGCCGACGGCCGACTCGTGCTCGTCCAAGAGGGCGGGTACCAAATCAGCCACCTCCCCTACGCGACTCTCGGTGTCCTCGAAGGCGCGCTCGGAATCGAAACGGGGATCGAAGATCCGTTTGCCTGGCTCGACGAGGACGTCGAGTCGGCGCGGCGAGCGATCGACGACGTTGCAACGGCGTTCGCTGACCGCTGGCCCGCCGTCGATACCTGACCGGCTGGCAGCTGTCGGGTACGTTTCGGAAGAATCGGGATCGACGACGGCGCGCGGATCATCTACGGCCTCGGTGATTCCTTCGTGCAGACGTCCTCGTCGAGCCAGGCGAACGGATCTACGGGACGGTGACTCGGCTTCCCGCCGAGATTCATCCCAGATACGGCCTCGATCCGGGCTATGAGAAACCGCGCCCGCGACGTCGCCGTCCGGTACTGGCGGACGGCGGAACCGCGGAACCGCGGAACGGATTCGCGAATTCGTAACGGTCAGTACTCTCTGTCGATAGTGATATGCCCTCAGCTATCGCGTAGCAAACCGGGGAAGCACTCATGAACCGTCACTTCAAACCGGAGGGGTATTCCAGCGTCTCACCCTACCTGATAGTCAAAGACGCTCAGCGCGTCATCGACTTTCTCGCGGCTGTGTTCGACGCGGCTGAACTCCGGCGGTATGATCGGCCCGATGGGTCCATCATGCACGTCGAAGTACGCCTTGACGACACAGTTATCATGCTCGGAGAAGGGGATGACACCGTTTCGGCGTCCGCATCAGTGGTCCACGTCTACGTGCCAGATGTCGATACCGCCTACCAGCGTGCGCTCGAAACAGGTGGTACCGCCATCCAGGAGCCGATGCAGCGGGAGGACGACCCAGATCGGCGGGGGATGGTGAGAGATCCCGAGGGAAACCTGTGGGCAATCGCGACGCGGAGCGAGTGACGTGACAGAGTAACTTGGACGCCGACCACGGTTGAGAGATAGGTTCAATCGAGAACTATAGTCGGAATGACCCTTGTCCTCTCCCTCTCCACTCTCGCGACGGAGCGATGAGGCTTTAGCCGGTGAGCGCCTATTATTCAGTACGACGAGAATGAGTACAGAGGCGGATCTCTCTCCGATCGAAAAGCGAGCGTACGACCTGATTGTTTCCGAAGGTAGCCTCCTCCAGAGCAATCTGTGGAAAACACTCGACGTTTCGAGCCGTACAGGCAGCCGTCTCGCGACTGCTCTCGAAGGGAAGGGACTTCTCACGCGAGAGCAGACGACGAGCGAGGGCCAGCGGACCTACCTGCTTAAACCGACGAACGGCCGCGCCCCTGCGCCCTCTCGGACGCAGAGCGGACGCGCAGCGGTCGGATCAACTGCCGAGACGGATGCTGACCCGGATACCCGAGAAACGCGCGCGTTGGCACTCATCCGCGAGCGGGGGGGACTCTACCAGAGCGAGCTCTGGAAGGAACTGGGGGTGAGCAGTCGAACGGGAAGTCGTCTGGCGACCAGCCTCGAATCCGAGGGACTGATCCGCCGGGAAGAAGCGACGCACGACGGACGGCAAACGTACGTCCTTCTCCCAGCGAAGGAGGAGCTCGACTTCTCGTTACTGATGGCCGGGAATGCGTTCTCTCCGCTCGTCGGGACCGACGAGATCGATCCTCTCACGTCCGATGTCTTTACCCGGTGGATCGTACGCCTTGCCTCCAAGGGGCGGTAACTGCCCCAGCGTGTACGAGAGAGAGAGGACATCCTCGCGGAAGGTTGAGGCCCAAAAACAGGAAGGAGTGCGGTTAGCTTTCGAGGGTCGCGTCGAGTGTGATGTCCGGGCCGGCTAACGCCTTCGAGACCGGGCAATTCTCCTTGGCGCGCTGGGCGAGCTCGTCGAACGTCTCCTGGTCGATGTCGGGAACGGCGGCTTCTAGTGTGAGCTCGATGCGCGGAATTTCGAAGCCCCCGCTGTCGGCTCGTTCGAGGTGAACATCCGCCTGGGTGTGGAGGCGATCGGGCGCGTACCCCTCTTCTTCGAGGAACGCCGTCAGCTGCATCGAGAAACAGCCCGAGTGGGCTGCCCCGATGAGCTCTTCGGGATTCGTCCCGGGCTCGTCTTCGAAGCGGGTCGGGAATCGGAAAGTCCCTTCGATTTGCCCACTCTCGGTCTCGAAGTCGCCGCTTCCGTCCTTTCCACCCTGCCAGGTCGTTTCAGCTTGTCTTGCGGTCATCTCCATCTCGTCGTACGGTCGGCATTCATTTGGAGATACCGGCGCAGGAGTTTTTCGGCGGCGACGGTGGTGGCTTGAGCGACGCATCCTGGCCGTTGGTCTCGCCATCCGCGAGTGGGATCTCCTGACTCCTGCAGAACGCGCCGAGGCCGAGAATTGACCGAGGTCAGTCCCGCACCCTGGCGGCGATCCGAACGCTCACTTGGTCGAACAACTCGGGCGTGACGTCCTTGACCGCGTCCCTCACGTGACGGCTGTCGAACATATCCCGAACGACGTCGAGGCGAAACAGCCGAAAGCGACGCTTGACCCGACTCGCCTTGACCCACCGACCGGACCCGAGTCGCCGGAAATCATCGTTACGTGGTATCGCCGGACTCCTCACGACTGGTTTCGCGTGAACTACAGTGATCCGAACACGGGATTTCGCGCAGGGTGACACCGAGACGAGGACCATCCCGACCTCGGCCGGGCTCACTTCCAGCACTCGACAGCGGAAGCCGAAGATCGGCGGGGCGTCGCATCCGAGCACGAGACTCCGCCACTCATTCTTCGGGAGATCATGGGAAAAACTCCTCGAGGGCGTTCTTCCACAACTCCGCCAAGGGTTCTGATAGAGATCTGAGCGTAGCCTGCGGGCGGAATCCCGATTCCGCCCAGTGAGACGCCAGTAGCCGCCCCCGACACCTTACCGTAATCGAATCAAATCATTTAATTAATATCTTCTGTGAATTATATCCGGACATGGTAGGATATTCTCGGCGGAAATTCCTCGGGACGAGCGGCGTGGTGGTCGGGGGAGTTGGACTGACGGCGCGTAGTGCGACAGCCGCTCCGCGGGAGCGTTTCCTGGTCAACACCGCCTCGGTCGACGACCGATCCAACCTCGACGTCGTCCACCGCCTCGAACCGGTCAGCCTCTCCGTCGTTCGCGGCGCGGAACGCGACGTGAAAGACCTGGGCGAGCGGTACGCACGCGACGTGAGCGTCGCGCGCACCGACCCCGTCGACAGGCCGGCGCGAGCGAGCGAGAGCGCGAGCGACGAACCGCTGTACGACCTCCAGTGGGACAAACGGGACCAGCGGATCCCCGAGGTTCACGAGGTGACGCGCGGCGAAGGATCGCGCGTCGCCGTCATCGACACTGGGATCGCCGCGGACCACCCCGACCTCGAACGCGCTGTGAACGAGGGCCTCTCGAGAAACTTCACGGAGGACGACCTCGGCGTCGGCGAACCGTACGGCGGCTACCACGGAACCCACGTCGCCGGCATCGTCGCCGCGTCCGACCGAAACGAGGTCGGCGTCGTCGGCAGCGCACCCGCCGCCGAACTCGTCGACTGCCGCGTGTTCTCCGAGACGGACGCCGCGGAGACGCTGACGGGATTCTTCGGCGACGTTCTCGCGGCGATCGTCTACAGCGCCGAGATCGACGCGGACGCTGCGAACCTGAGTCTTGGGGCGTACCTCGACCGACGGGGACTCGGCCCGTTCTGGGGGAAGGCGCTCAATCGGACGGCGACCTACGCCACCCGACGGGGCACACTCCTCGTCCACGCGGCGGGGAACGTCAGTACCGACCTCCAGCACGACGGGAACCACGTCGACACCAGCGAGAGCGCGAGGAGCGTCAACGTCAGCGCCACGGGACCCGTCGGGTTCGCGTGGGGGGATCCCGGACTGGAGGCGCCGCCGCACGCGCCCTCGTTCTACACGAACTACGGGACGAACGCCATCGATCTCGCCGCACCCGGCGGCAGCGCGAGCGCCGACGTTCTGGACGACGATGGGGACGACAGGCCCGAAGGCTGGTTCCGGGACTTCGTGCTGAACTGCGTCGCTATCCCGGACTACGCCGCCGACGGGACGTACGAAGGGACGGAGTACGGCTACGACTGGGTCGCCGGCACCTCGATGGCCGCGCCGCAAGTGACCGCTGCCGTGGCGCTGGTCCGGAGCGTCCACCCAGACTTCACCGCCGGGCAGGTGCAGACCGCGTTGGAGCAGGCCGCGTCGGTCCCGGAGGGCTACGACAAATCCTACTACGGATCGGGGTACCTGAACACGCTCGGCGCGGTACAAAACTGAGCGACTCTCGCCGCCGGCGGCGCCGCGCATTCAGCGTTCGTCGGAGACGGTTCCCTCGGCGCGTCGATGTTCAACCCTCCACAGACGTCGCGAGTCCGTCGATCCCGCGCGCCGAGGAGCGGCTCGCCGATCGGTCGAAAAACGGTGTGCCGCCCGGCGGTCGCTTGGAGGATCGCGGCGGGCGATACGGCGCGGTCGGGTTCCGTCAAAAAAACGCACTCGGCCCCCGTCCGCACCGGCGATGAGCGCGTTGTCTCCGCTGTCGGGGAACTCGACCGTCGGTACTCCCATACCGACGTGACCGAACTTCGCTGCGAAGCTCGCTCGGACCGCAACGCGGTTTTATATGACTGTACGAAGTCACCCGTCACGTGTACGACGTCATAATCGTCGGCGGGGGAATCGTGGGCGCTTCGGTCGGATACCACCTGTCGAGCGCCGGCGCCAGCGCGCTTCTCGTCGACCGGCGGGATCCCGGTCGAGCGACCGACGCCGGAGCCGGCATCGTCTCGCCCGAAACCAGCCGTCACGACTCCGAAACGTGGTACGAGTTTGCCGTCGAGGCGGCGAGCTACTACCGCTCGCTGACAGCCGAGTTAGGAGAGAGCGGGGTAGAAGAGACCGGGTACAGCCAGTGCGGCATCCTCGTAGCCAGTCGTTCGGAGGACGATACGGCCTTCTCCGAAGGCCGGAAACGCATCTACGCCCGACGGGCGAAATCGGATCACCCACCGGCCGATCGGCTGTACGACGTGTCGCCCGAGGAGGCGCGGGATCGGTTCCCGGCTCTAGGCGACGTTCCAAGCGCCATCTACTACGAAAACG
>NZ_PEND01000002.1 GCF_002844195.1 Halegenticoccus soli | reverse complement strand
CGAGGTTCGACACGGCGGTCTTGTAGTCTTCGACCTCGAGGAACGCCTTTTTGGCGTCCATGACGCGGATGTAGACGACGGCGTCGGCGGTCACCGGCGAGTTGTCGCGAGTGATCGCCTCCTGGCGCGGGACGTCGAGCGTTTGGGTCCGCAAGTCGAACGGGTAGGTGCGGCTGACGAACGGGGGAACGAAGTTGATACCGGGTTCGAGCAGCTTGCGGTACTCGCCGAACACCGTCAGCGCGCGCTTCTCGTACGCGTTGACGATCTCGACCATGCTGTACACCACGACGATCGCGAGCAACAGCAGCAGCAACCCGACGGCCGCGACGCCGAAGCCGAGTCCTGCCTGTAGTACGGGGGCCATACTCGGCTCTTGGGATGTTGATATGATAAGACTTGCCCATAAATGCGGGGCCAGATCGCCGGGGGAGATCGATCGCGGCTACGCCTGCTCTGTCTCCCGCTCCCTCTCGTTCGGTTCTCGGTCCCGAGGCTCGCGGCGGCCGCGCGCGAGTTCGCGGTCGATGTCGTCCTCGACGACCGACAGCGCCTCGACGGTGACGACGTTCCCCCCGCCGGGGTCGACGACCATCACCTCCGTCCCCGCCGGGATCTCCCCTTCGACCGTTCGGGCCGCGTAGTAGGGGTTGAACCCGCCCCCGTCGAGCTTGATCTGCCCCTCGGTCGGCGTGACCCGCTCCGTGACGCGTCCGGTCTTCCCCGTCAGGGAGTCCGAATCGCTCGTCCGACCCGATCCCTTCCCCCCGTAGACGTCGAACTCGCGGTAGCCCCACAGCGCGAGGCTACCGAAGACGAGCACGAGAAGCGCGAGCACGATCGGACTGGCGAGCGGCCCGAGCACCAGCCCGACGAGCCCGGCCAGGAGCAGCGCGACCCCGAGGACCACGAAGTGCGCCCCGGGGGCGAGCGCCTCCGCCAGCGAGAGGCCGAGCCCGGCGATGACTAACAGGAGGGGAAGCGTCCCCGGGTCGAGGAGATCCACCTGGAGGACCGTGAGGGAGAGTGACATATTCGAACGTTAGGAACGAGGCCGATTAACCCTTTTCACACCATCGCGACGAGGACGAACAGCGTTCCGACGGCACCCAGAAGCACGAAGAGGGCGTTTTCGAGCGACGGGGAGCCGGGTTCGAGCGGCGGCCGCGCTTCGGCCGCGTCCTCCCCGACCTCGTCGAGTCCGAACCGCCACTCCTCGCCCTCGTCGTCGGCGTCTCGGTCCGCGTTCTCACCCTCGGCGTCCTGCGGCGGTCGGTCGCCCGAACGGTCCCCGGCGTCCCGCTCCGGATCGCTCGTCTCCGGGGGCGACTCGGTCGGTCCGCTCTCTCCCTCCCGATCGTCGGGCGGACGTGTCATAGGTCCACTAGGCCGCGGACCGTCAAAGGCCTACCGACGGCGAGACCGTCCGCGGATCCGACGCGACGCGGTCCCGGCGGATCGGCGGCGGATCGGCAACGGATCGAAGGAGGGCCGGATCAGTACCGCGCGGGTCTGAGGACGTTGCCCTCGTAGACGACGCCGCGCTCGGCGTCGAGCGTGACCGTGGTGCCGTCGTCGAGGCCGTCCGGGACGGGCGCGCCGCTTATCATGGGGATGTCGAGCTCGCGGGCGACGAGCGCCGGGTAGCCGGTCATGCCGGGACGGGCGTCGACGATCCCCGCGAGCTTCGTCGGGTCGCCGGCGAACTCGCCCTCGAACCCGGCGGGGACCGCGAGCAGCGCGCCCTCCGGAACCGACGAGAGGTCGCCCCCGTCGATCCGGTGGAGGGGACCGGCGACGCGGCCGCCGACGATCTTCCGGCCGGTCGCGACGGCCTCGGCGGCGACGTGGACCTTCAGCATGTTCGTCGTGTTCGTCCCCTCCAGCTCCGTCATCATGCCGGAGAGCACGACCACCGTGTCGCCGCTCTGGGCGACGCCGGCGTCCAGCGCGGCGGAGACCGCCCCGTCGATGACCGAATCGACGCCCTCGGCGTAGTCGGCGTACCGGGGGTGAACACCCCACGAGAGGGCCAGCTGGCGGCGCACGCGGTCGTTCGGCGTCGTCGCCACGACCGGCACGACCGGGCGGAACTTCGCGGTCTTGCGGGCGGTGTAGCCGGACTCGCTCGCCGCGACGACCGCCGACGCCCCGATGTCGCGCGCGAGGTAGCGGGCGGCCCGCGCCAGCGCCTCCGTGCGCGACTCCTCGCTCGCCATGGGGACGCGCTGCTCCCGGCTGTCGTAGTACTCCTCGCTCGCCTCGACCTCCCGGACGATGCGGTCCATCGTCTCGACGACCCGCACGGGGTGGTCGCCCACCGCCGTCTCCGCGGAGAGCATCACCGCGTCCGTCCCGTCGAGGACGGCGTTCGCCACGTCGGACGCCTCCGCACGGGTCGGACGGCGGGCGTGAACCATCGAGTCGAGCATCTCGGTCGCCGTGATGACGGGGACGCCCGCCGCCTGGCACTTGCGGATGATCCGCTTTTGGATCATCGGCACGTCCTCCAGCGGGCACTCGACGCCGAGGTCGCCCCGGGCGACCATCACCCCGTAGGCGGCGTCGATGATGCCGTCGAGGTTCTCGACCGCGCCGGCGCGCTCGATCTTCGCGATCACGGGGACGTCCGCGCCGTACTCCTCCAGCGCGTCGCTTATCGCGTACACGTCGCCGCCGTCGCGGACGAAGCTCGCGGCGACGAAGTCCGCCCCCTTCTCGGCGGCGATCCGCAGCTCCTTTCGGTCCTTGTCGGTGATGAGGTCGATGTCGAGGTCGACGCCGGGCACGTTCACGCCCTTTCGGCCGCCGAGCGGACCGCCGGAGTCGACGTGGGCGACGACCGCGCCCTCCTCGACGCGCCGGACGGTCGCCTCGATGCGGCCGTCGTCGAGGAGGATCGTGTCGCCGACCTCCGCGGCGTCGATGGGGAGCGAGAGACCGATCTCCTCCGGCGTGGCCGTGTCGCCCTCGACGAACCGGACCTCTGAGCCGGTTTCGAGGTCGATCGGCTCGTCGAGCGGCGCGGTTCGGACCTCGGGGCCCTGGAGGTCGACCATGGCGGCGAGCGGGTGCTCCGTCGCCCCGTCGACCGACTGGATCAGCTCTATGACCTCCGATCTGTGCTCCGGCGTGCCGTGACTGGCGTTCAGCCGGGCGACCGACATGCCGGCGTCCGCCAGCGCGCGAATCGTCGCCCGGTCGTCGGAAGCTGGACCGAGCGTACAGACGATTTTCGCGTTTCTCATGCCGGGCTCTACGGCCGACCCTCTCAAAAAGCCCGGCGGTAGAACTCGCTCCCGAGTTACAGATTCGAGCGGTGCGAAACGGTCCCGAACCGAGCGCTTCGGAGGGGTTCCGATCGGTACGTGTCCTCCGGCGCCGACCGACCGAAATCCGGCCACAGCGCTTAGGCGATCGGCCGTCGAACGGCGGCGTATGGAGCACATCACCGACGCGGTCGTCGGCAAGCGGGTCGTGACGGCCGACGGCGACGAGGTCGGGAAGGTAACCGCCGTCGAGGACGACAGGGCGATTCTGAAGGGCGAGACGGGCGTCTCGGCCGACACGGAGGCGAGCGTCTCCCCCGACGAGGACGACCGCCTGTCGCTGCGCGCCGACCAGATCGAGTCGGTCGAGGACGACGTCGTCCGCCTCTCCGGCGAGTTCTGACGGGCGGACGGGGATCGCGCCTACCGCACCTTCGTCCCCGGAACCGCGTCGCCACGCGTCGTCAGAACGTCCGCCTGTTCGCCCGCGGCGAGCAGCATGCCGTTCGACTCGACGCCGAACAGTTCGGCCCTCTCCAGGTTGGCCACCACGATCACGCGCTCGCCGACGAGCTCGTCGAGGTCGTGCAGCTGCTTGATGCCGGCGACGATCTGCCGCTCCTCCAGGCCGATGTCGACGGTGAGCTTCGCGAGCTTGTCGGCGCCCTCGATCCCCTCCGCGTCGAGGATCTCGCCGACGCGGAGGTCGAGCGCCTGGAACTCCTCGAAGCTGATGCGCTGGTCGGCGAGGGGTTCGAGGTCGTCGGTACCGGCTTCCTCGTCGTTCGCCGTCGCTTCGGCGTCCTCGGCCTCGTCCCCTTCCTCGTCGGCCGCCGTCGCCTCCGCGACGCGGGCTTCGAGCTTCTCGTTCAGCTCCTCGACGCGCTCGTCCGGGATCTTCTCGAACAGCTCCGTCGGCTCGTCGAACCGCTCCGCCGGGGGTTCGAGCGCGGCGTCGAGTCCGACCTCGTGGACCGAGCCGTCCTCGTTGAGGTCCTCCCAGAGGCGTTCGCACGCGCCGGGCGCGATCGGCTCGAAGAGCACGGCGACGGCCTTGGCGATCTGGACGCAGTCGTAGATGACCCGCGCGGCCGCCTCGGGCTCGTCGTCGACGAGCTTCCACGGCTCGTTGCGCTGGATGTACTCGTTGCCGAACTGCGCGAGGCGGACGGCGGCCCCGCCGGCCTCACGGACCGAGTAGTCGTTGACGGCCTCGCCGAAGTCCGCGACCGCGCCCTCGATGCGCTCGCGCACCCCGTCGGAGACGCCCTCGACCCCGGCCGGCGCCCCCTCGTAGTTCCGGTGGGCGAACAGGAGCGACCGGTAGACGAAGTTGCCGACGGTGCCGACGAGCTCGCCGTTGACGCGCTCCTGGAACTTCTCCCAGGAGAAGTCCACGTCCTGCTGGAACCCGCCGTTGGTGGCGATGTAGTAGCGGAGGAGATCCGGGTCGAACCCCTCGTCGAGGTACTCGTCGGCCCAGACGGCGCGGTTCCGGCTCGTCGAGAAGCCCTTGCCGCCGAGGGTGACGAACCCGCTCGCCATGACGGCGCGGGGTTCGTTGTAGCCGGCCGCGCGGAGCATCGCCGGCCAGAAGACGGTGTGGTGCTGGATGATGTCCCGGCCGATGACGTGGACGATCTCGCCGCCGGACGGAGTCGGGCGAGCCCCCGAATCCGCGTCGGATTCGGAGACGTCCTCGCCCTTCCACACCGCTTCCCAGTCGTAGACGTCCGAGCCGACGCGCTCCGTGTACTGCTTCGTCGAGGAGACGTACTCGATCGGTGCGTCGACCCAGACGTACAGGACGAGGTCGTCCTCCCCGTCGACGGTTTCTTCTCGCGGGCTTCGCCCGCTCGAATGATCCGCGGAGCTACGCTCCGCGCTATCACCGTCTCCGTCCCGTTGCTCCTCCGGAGCGACGCTACCCTCGGGGTAGTCGATCCCCCAGTCCATGTCGCGGGTGATACACCAGTCCTGCAGTTCGCCCTCGATCCACTCGCGGGGCTGGTTCCGCGCGTTCGCGGTCCCCTCCAGCCGGTCGATGAACCCCTGGAGGTACTCCTGAAGCTCGGAGACGCGGAAGAACTTGTGCGTCCGCTCACGGTACTCGGCGGGGTTGCCGGTGATGGTGCTGACGGGGTCGACGACCTCGCCGGGTTCGAGGTGTCGCTGACACCCCTCGTCGCACTCGTCGCCGCGGGCCTTCGCGCCGCAGTACGGGCAGGTCCCCTCGACGTAGCGGTCGGGGAGGTACTGGTCCTCCTCGGGGTCGTAGGCGACCATGATGTCCTTCTCGTAGACGTACCCCCTCTCGTCGAGGGTGCGGACGATCTCGCGGGTGAGTTCGGCGTTCGTCTCGTCGTGCGTGTGCCCGTAGTTGTCGAACTCGACGCGGAAGCGGGGGAACGTCTCCTCGTACTTCTCGTGCCAGCGGAGGGCGAACGTCTCGGGATCGACGCCCTCCTTCTCGGCGTTGACCGCGACGGGCGTCCCGTGCATGTCGGACCCGCTGACGAAGGCGGTGCGCTGGCCGAGCTTTCGGAGGGCGCGCGCGAACACGTCGCCCCCGACGTACGTCCGGAGGTGGCCGACGTGCAGGTCGCCGTTGGCGTACGGCAGCCCGCACGTCACCACCGCGTGCTGTTCGGTGGGGAAGTCCTCGTGGCTCATGGTTGCGTCTCTGTCTCTTTCATCACGCATGCGGGCCTAAAGCCCGCTGGTTTCGGCTGCCCGTGCTGCACCGGAACGGGGCGCGGCGGGGTTCGCCGACGGTCGCCGTCGGGCCGTGCTACCGGCCGACGGTCGCGGGACGGGTCCACCCGGCGCTAAAAGGAAGCGGGCGCATCGAGCGCGTGTCGGGCGGGGGCGCGTACGTCACGTTCGGAGAGAGCCGGCGAGCGTATTTAAACCGCGCGCCGCGAAGGGCCGCGGTTCGCGGTGACCTGTGGCAGCACGGGTCAGGTCAGCGCGACGAACACGTTCCACCCGCCGAGCCAGACGAGCAGCCGCCCGGCGCTCCCGACGAAGGTGGCGATCGCGAACCTGACGTAGTCCTCCTCCAGCACCGCGAAGGCGTAGATCGAGAGCGTGTCGGGAAACGCGGGAACGCACAGCGCGAGCGCGAGTCCCGCGTACCCGTACTTCTGGGCGATTTCGACCGACTTCCGCTCCGACCACTCGATGACGTCGATCGGCGAGCGCCGGAGCGCGCGGATGATCGGCCCGGACTCCTTCGCCTCCTGGCCGAGGTGGAACGCGAAGACGCTCCCCGCGGCCTTGCCGACGCTGCTGACGAGGATGATGACCGCGAGCGTCGCCGCCTCGCCGATGCCGAGCTCCAGCGGCGCGGCGAGGACGACCTCGCTCACGCCGGGCAGCGCGAACGCGATGAGAAACGAGTAGACGAAGACGACGACGAGACCGCCCCACCCCGTCGCCCGTTCGACGAGCCCTTCGAGCCAGGGGAGCTCGAAGAGGCCGCCCGCGACCGCGTCGAACAGGAGCGGGATGAGTGACACGGTAGGAGTTCGTGAACACGCTCACGTAAGCGTTGAGGTTCCGCCAAGCGACTCCTCGAAAGAACGTCAGGCCGAACGACACGAGTCCGCTACGCGAGCGCGTCGACGTCGGCGAGGAACGCGTCGAGGGTTTCGCGGGTCACGTGCGGCATGCAGACCACGCGCGTCTCCCCGCGCGCGGTGCGCGAGATCCGCCAGCCGACCTCCCGGAGCGCCTCGAAGAGCGGCTCGGAGAGCCCCGCCGCGACGAGCGGCAGTTCCGGCGACACCACCTCGAAGCCGCGCGCACGGAGCGCGTCGGCGAGCCGACGCGCGTCGGCCATCGACGCCTCGAACTGCCGGCGGTACCCGTCGGGCCACAGCGCCTCCAGGACGGCGGCGGCGCTCGCGACGCCCGCGCCGCTGCGCGTCCCGGTGAGCGTCGCCTGCGAGGTCGTCTCCAGGTACGGCGTGTCGACCGCCAGCGCGTCGAGCGTCTCCGGATCGCGGGCGAGGAACCCGCCCGCGGGAACCGCCGCTCGCCCGAGCTTGTGGGGGTCGATCGTCATGGTGTCGATATCGGCGTGCTCGAAGTTCCAGGCGACGTCGGCGAAGGGGAGCGCGAACCCGCCCCACGCGGCGTCGACGTGCAGGAGCGCGCCCGCGTCGTGAGCCACGTCGGCGAGCGCGGGGATCGGATCGACCCGGCCGTACTCGGTCGTTCCGGCGACGCCGACGACGAGCGCGGTGTCGGCGTCGAGCGCCGCCTGCACCGCGTCCACGTCGGCGCGGAACTCGTCGTCGACCGGGACGGTCCGGAGTTCGACGCCGAGCACGTCGGCCGCCTTGTGGAAGCTGAAGTGGGCGCTCTTCGGGGCGACGACGTTGAGCGGCCGCGACGAGCCGCTTCGAGCGCCGCACCCGCGGTCCCGCCGCGCCCGGTTCCGCGCCGCCCGCACCGCCTGGATGTTCGCCTCGGTGCCGCCGCTCGCGACGTAGCCGTGCGGATCGGAGAGCCCGGTGATCTCGCCGAGGAGGGAGACGGCCCGCTCCTCCAGTTCGGCCACCCGCCGGTACGTCGCCGGGTCGCCGGGGTTGGTCGCGAGGAACCGCTCGGCCGCCTCCCGCGCGACGGGGTGCGGTTCCGTGCACATCGAAGAAAGGACCCGCCGGAAGTCCTGCGGCGCGGCGCGCTGCATGTTCCCTCCGTAACCCGTCCCACCGCTTATCCGTTCCGTTCTGGTCCGTCCTCTTCTACCCTCGAAGGGGCCGGAGAGCTTCGTCCGCCGGCCGCATCGGTTCTGTCCGCCGCACCGCGGGTACGCCGGCGGCGCGTTCGACGCGTCGAGGCGGAGCGGTGGCTCAGCGCACCGAATCGAGCAGGAGCTTCTGCTCGACGCGCTTCACCTCGTGCTGGACGTCGCGGACGGCGTCGATGTTCGCGCTGATGGAGCTGACGCCGCGCTCGACGAGGAACTGCGCCATCTTCGGCTTCGAACCGGCCTGCCCGCAGATGCTCGTCTTCACGCCCCGCTCGCGGCACGTCTCGATGGTCGAGCCGATGAGTTCGAGCACGGCCGGGTGCAGCTCGTCGAACCGGTCGGCGACGTTCTCGTTGTTCCGGTCGACCGCGAGCGTGTACTGGGTGAGGTCGTTCGTCCCGAAGGAGGCGAACGCGATGCCGGTGTCCGCGAGCTCCTCGATGCACAGCGCGCTGGCGGGCGTCTCGATCATCACGCCCCAGTCGCGCTTGTCGGGGTCGACGCCCGCCTCGCGCATGAGCGTCTTGGCGCGGTAGATGTCCTCGGCGTCGTTGACGAGCGGGAACATGATCTCGACGTTGTCGTACCCCATGTCGTACAGGCGGCGGAACGCCTCCAGTTCGTGTGTGAACACGTCCGGGGTGTCGAGGCTCCGCCGGATGCCCCGGTAGCCGAGCATCGGGTTGTGCTCGCGCGGCTCCGACTCGCCGCCCTCCAGCTCGCGGAACTCGTCGGTCGGCGCGTCGAGGGTGCGGACGCGCACCGGCCGGGGGTAGAACTCCTCGGCGACAGTGCGGATCCCCTCGACGAGCTCGTCGACGTACGCCCGCTCGCCGTGGTCCGCGATGTACTTCTCCGGCGTCTTGCCGAGCGAGAGCACCATGTGCTCGATGCGGAGGAGGCCGACCCCGTCCGCCCCGGTCGCCGCGGCCCGCTCGGCCGCCTCGGGGATGGAGACGTTCACCTTGACCTCCGTGGCGGTCATCGGCTTGACCGGCGTCTTCGGACGGACCTCCTCGACCGGCTCGCGCTCGCGTTCCGGGGGTTCCTCGCTTCCCTCGCGGACGGTGCCCTTGTCGCCGTCGAGAGTGACGACCTGCCCGTCTTCGAGCTGGCGGGTGGCGCTGCCGGTGCCGACGACGGCCGGCACGCCGAGCTCGCGGGAGACGATGGACGCGTGGCTCGTCATGCCGCCCTCGTCCGTGATGATCCCGGCCGCCCGCCGCATCGCGGGCACCATGTCGGGCATCGTCATCTCGGTGACGATGATGTCGCCCTCGTTCACCTTGTCGAGCTGGTCGAGCTTCGTGACGATGCGGACCGCGCCGGAGGCGATACCCGGGCTCGCGCCGAGCCCGCGGAGGAGGACGTCGTCGCCGGACGATTGTCGCTGTTGCTGCGCCGACTCGGAACCGCCGTTGGCGGCCACGGTGGCCTCCGGGGAGTCGGTGCTCGCGTCGTCGATGTCGCCCTGCTCGCTGATGGTGGTGATCGGCCGCGACTGGAGCATGTAGATCTCCCCGTCGGCGATCGCCCACTCGACGTCCTGCGGGGTGCCGTAGTGCTCTTCGACCCGGACGCCGAGCCCGACGAGCTCGCCGATCTCCTCGTCGGAGATCACCCGCGCCTCGCGCTTGTCCTCGGGCACGTCGCGCTCGACGGTCTCGCCGCTCTCGGGGTCCTTGACGTGCATGAGCTTCTTGTCGGCGACGGTGAACTCCTCGACCTCGGCCGTCTCCCGGTCGACGACGTAGTTGTCCGGGGACACGGAGCCGGAGACGACCGCCTCGCCGAGCCCCCAGGCGGCCTCGATGATGATCCGCGGCTCGCCGGTCGAGGGGTGGCTCGTGAACATGACGCCGCTCTTGTCGGCGTCGACCATCCGCTGTACGACCACCGCGATGTCGACCTCCTCGTGCGGGAAGCCCTGGCGGTTCCGGTAGTAGATGGCCCGCTGCGAGAACAGCGACGCCCAGCACTCCTTGACGCGCCGGAGGAGGTCCCTCTCGGTCACGTTGAGGAACGTCTCCTGCTGGCCGGCGAAGGAGGCGTCGGGCAGGTCCTCCGCCGTCGCCGACGAGCGGACCGCGACGAACGCCTCCTCGTCCTCGTCGCCGATGGACCGGTAAGCCTCCAGGATCTCCTCGCGCACCTCGGCGGGGAGCTCCGTTCCCATGATGAGTTCGCGCGCGCGGTCCTGCGCGCCCGCGAGCGCGGCGGAGTCCTCCGGATCGATGTCCATCGCCGCGAAGAGTTCGTCGTCGATGCCGGAGTCCTCGATGAACGCGCGGTACGTCCCGGCCGTCACGACGAATCCGGGCGGGACGGGCAGTCCTGCCGCCGTGAGTTCGCCGAGCGAGGCCCCTTTGCCGCCGACCGTCTCCAGGTCGGCGGCGCGGATGTCGTCCAGCCAAAGTACAGCCATTGCGCATTCGGAGGGTCGACAAACTCGCTAAAGAAGCTTGCGACCGGTGCGGCGGTGAAAAATACTGACTCGGTGGCGAGTAAGAATTGTCGCGCTCGGCGGACGTTCGTCGGCCGGTGCCGTATACGACCGGACGCCCCTGTGCGGTCAGGCCTCGATGATCCCGTCGTCCTCGTCAGCGGGAACCGCGACGGACCCGTCGAACGCCGCGACGGCGCGGCCGCCGACCCGGACCGTCTCGCCGACGCGAACCAGAACCGCGCTCGGTCGGTCGACGAAGTGGCCCTGCTCGAACCGCATCTCCGCCGGGATCCCCCGCGCGTCGACTCGGTCCCCGACCGGGCGTTCCGAGCCCCCGCCCGCCTCACCCTCGAACGCACCGACGCGCCGGAGGTACGCCCCGCAGGCCCCGGCCGCGGGACCCGTCGCCGGATCCTCGCGGACGCCGAAACCGGGCGCGAACGCGCGCGCGTGCAGCGTCGACTCCGCGGAGAGCGCGTCGAAGGTGAACGCGTACACCCCGTCGACGGCGTGCTCGTCCGCGAGCGCCGCGACGGCGTCCGCGTCGGGCTCCGCGCCGCCGAGCGGTTCGAGGAAGCTCACGGGGACGACGAGGAAGGACGGCCCGGCGGAGGCGACGGCCGCGGGGAGTTCCGCGGCCACGTCGGAGAGGGCCGCCGGATCGACGCCGAGCGCCGCCGCGGCGCGGTCGTAATCGAGGTCGATCGCGGCGACGGTCGGCCGCGGTTGCGGCACCCAGACGACGCCCTCCGGGGTCACCTCGACCGCCAGATCGCCGGCGTTCGTCGCAAGCGAGTGCGTTCCGGCGTCGATGCCCCTCTCCTCGTGCAGGTGCGCGTGCGCGGCGACGGCGGCGTGGCAGCAGCGGTCGACCTCCCCCGCGGGGGTGAAATACCGGACGCGGCGGTCGGCGGACCTCGAAGGGAGGAGAAAGGCGGTCGCGTCCGCGCCCAGCTCGCGGGCGACGGCCCGCATCTGCGACGCGGAGAGCCCCTCGGCGTCGGGGACCACCCCGGCCGCCCTGCCGGAAAACGGCTCCGAAGCGAACGCGTCGACGAGCAGCGCGCGGCACGTCTCCATGGGCCGTGGTCGCAGTAGGGGCCCATCAAACTACGGGTCAGGATCAGCGGAGAGGGTCGACCGCCGCTGTCCGCACACAGCCACGAGCGGCCGCGCGCAGCCGGGGCTGCCGATGTCACCGTTTCTCACACGGACACTAATGACACGTTTTATGAAATTTATTTTAAGAAAAATTAATGTTGAAATGAAATTATTCGGCGGTTGAGGTTCAAAGATGAAAGAAAACCTCAGCAGACGGAAGTTCCTGGGAGCGACGGCCGCGGCGATCGGCGGAACGGCGACCCTGTCGGGGACCGCGTCGGCCCACTACGACGGGCTGCCGGTGTACACGACGGACGACCTGAACGCCCGGACCGGACCGGGGACGGGGTACGGCGTCATCGCGACCGTCGAACAGTACACCGGCGGGTACGTGATCGACGGGCCGGTGGACAGCGACGGGTACCGCTGGTGGAAGTTCCGCTGGAACGGCGACGGCGACAACGGCCGGTTCGAGGGCTGGTCCGCGGAGAACTGGACGGCGCACGCGAACATGGCGTACCCGGCGACGGGCATCGTCACCTCGGTCTGGGGCGAGGACCGCGGCAGCTACTACCATTACGCGCTCGACATCGCCAACGACACCGGCACCCCGATCCTCGCGTCGCGCGCGGGCACCGTCGCCTACACCGGCTACGAGTCCGGCGGCTGCGGCAACTACGTCAAGATCGATCACGAGAACGGCTATCAGACCCTCTACTGCCATCTCTCGGAAGTGTGGGTCTCCGGCGGCCAGACCGTCGGTCGGCACGAACAGATCGGCACGATGGGGAGCACCGGTAACTCGACCGGGCCGCACGTCCACTTCGCCGTCGAGCAGAACGGGAGCGACCAGTACGTCGCCGGCGACTACGACGACGAGATCTACGTGAGGAGCGGGATCCCGAAGAACTACGACCTCTCGAACTTCTGAGCGACCCCGGCGCTCCGATTTTTCGCTCGTCGATCCGCCCGCTCCGCGGGATCGCCGCCCTCAGTCGTCGGCGGGCGCGGGTTTCGGCTCCGCCGCCAGGAGCCGGTCGAGCGCGTCGACCATCGCCTCGACGCTGGCGCGGGTGATGTCCGCGTCCGAGGAGGCGACCGTCACGCGCCGGTCGCCGCGGGACATCTCGACCTCGACGGTGACGACCGCGTCGGTGCCGCCGGTGATGGCGTCGACGTGGTAGGAGTCGAGCTGCGCGTCCGCGCTCGCCCCGAGCGCGCCCCGTACGGCCTCGACCGCGGCGTCCACCGGCCCGCTGCCGGTGCCGCTGGCGACGCGCTCCTCGCCGTCGACGAGCAGCCGGACGCTCGCCGTTGGCGTGCCGCCGCCGCTCGCGGCCGTGAGGTCGAGCAGCTCGACCCGCCGGTCTCGCTCGCGCCCCTGCACGTCCTCGGCGACGGCGAGGAGGTCGGCGTCGGTGACGCGCTTGCCCCGGTCGCCGAGGGCCTTCACGCGCTCGACGACCGCCGCGAGCTCCTCGTCCGTCGCCTCGACCCCGTGTTCGTCCAGCGCGGCGCGGACCCCGGCCCGGCCCGCGTGCTTGCCGAGGACGAGTCGGCGCTCCCGGCCGACGGTCTCCGGCGGATACGGCTCGTACATCGCGTCGTCCTTGAGCGTGCCGTCGGTGTGGATGCCGCTCTCGTGCGTGAAGGCGTTCTGCCCGACGACCGCCTTGTTCGGCGGGAGGTCGATCCCCGTCGCCCGCGCCACCAGCTGGGCGAGGTCGTGGAGCTCGTCGAGCTCGACGGTGTCGACGCCGTAGCAGTGGTGCAGGGCGATGGCGACCTCCTCCAGCGCGACGTTGCCGGCGCGCTCGCCGATGCCGTTGACCGTCGCGTGGACGAGGTCCGCCCCGGCCGCGAGGCTGGCGTAAACGTTCGTCATCGCCAGCCCGAGGTCGTCGTGCGTGTGGGTGCTCGTCGGACCGAGCGCCGCGAGCGTCGAGACGACCTCGTAGGTCCGCTCGGGGCTCGCGTGGCCGACGGTGTCGGCGTAGCAGACGCGGTCCGCGCCGGCGTCGAACGCCGCGGACATGAGCCGTTCGAGGAACGCCGTGTCCGCGCGCGACCCGTCCTCGCCGATGACCTCGACCCAGAGGCCGTGGTCGCGGGCGTACGCCACGAGGTCCGCGGTCCTCGCGACCACCTCCTCGCGAGTTGCCCCGACCTTCCGTTCGACGTGGCGGTCGCTCGCCGGCACGACCAGGTTCACCCCGTCGACGTCGCAGTCGAGCGCGAGGTCGACGTCGCCGCGGACGCCGCGGGTGAAGCTCGTCACCGTCGCGTCGAGGCCGAGGTCCGTCACCCGGCTGATCGTCTCGCGCTCGCCCGGCCCGGTGCAGGCGCTCCCCGCCTCGATCACGGAGACGTTCGCGCGGTCCAGCCCGCGGGCGATTTCGGCCTTCTCGTCGGGCGACAGCGACACGCCCGGCGCCTGCTCGCCGTCGCGGAGCGTCGTGTCGAGAAGCAGTACCTCGGTTCCGGAGGCGAGCGGGCGTCCGAGACCGCCGAACGGTCCGGTCACGCCTCGATCGCCGTCGTGAGAGTCATGCGCGCGGGAGAATTTCACGGCCAGCCGAGTCGCCTCGACTTACTCTATCCTCCGACGTCGGGGTGTCATCCGACATGGTGTCTCACACCAGGGTCGGTCGGCGGATAAAGGAGGCGGTTCCGACAGAACTTGGTGTCCGATCGAACCGGCCGGCTCGATCTGATGCCGTGCGCTTACGGTGCGAGCGCCCGAAGATCCGAGCGAATGAGCCCCGAACACCGGAAGGCGGAGTCCCGATCCCCGTCGATCAAACTGGAGGCGCGAGAGCTCACGCGCGTCGTCGACGGGGTGCGAATCGTCGATTCGATCTCGGTTCGAATCCGCGAGTTCGAGGTGTTCGTCGTCGTCGGCCCGTCCGGGTCGGGGAAGTCGTCCTTCCTCAGGCTGTTGAACCGGCTCGACGAGCCGACCGAGGGAACGGTGCTCCTCGACGGCGTCGACTACCGCGAGTACCCGCCCCGCGAGCTCCGGAAGCGCGTCGGGCTCGTCCCGCAGGATCCGGCCCTCGTCGACGGCTCCGTCTACGAGAACGTCGTCCGCGGCCCGGGACTCCGGGGCGAAGCGGTGGACGATCGCCGGGTCGAGACGACGCTCCGGCGGCTCGGCCTCGACGGGTACGCGGAGCGGGACGCGGCCGACCTCTCCGGCGGGGAGGCCCAGCGCGTCGCGCTCGCCAGGACGCTGGTGAACGGTCCCGAAGTGCTCCTGCTCGACGAGCCGACGTCGAGCCTCGACTCGCGGGCGGAAGCCCGCGTCGAGTCGCTCCTGCGCGATCTGTCCCTCACCGTCGTCCTGGTGACGCACGACGAGAGGCAGGCGGAGCGGCTGGGCGAGCGAGCGATGAGACTGCGCGACGGGCGAGTCGAGCGGATCGGGACGGCACGCGAGGTGGTCGCGTGAGCGCGGTCGCCCAGGCGGCCGAGTTCGCGGACCAGTTCCGCGACCCGGTGCTCGCCAAGGGCGTCTCCCAGGTCGCCACGGCGACCGTACTCGCGGCCCTCGTGGTCGGAGTCTCCCGCCTCCGCGGACTCGACCTCGAACGGGAGCTGGGCGTCGCGCTGACGAGGGGGTTGGTGCAGATCGTCGCCATGGGGTCGATCGTCGGCGTCCTGCTCACGGTCGACTTCGTCTGGAGCGGCGCGATCCTCCTCCTCATGATCGGCGGCGCGACCTGGATCTCGAAGAACCGGGGGGAGGGGCTGCCCGGCGTCGTCCGCGTCTCGTTCGCGGCGATCGCCTTCGGGGCCGGCCTCGTCATCGTCGTGATGACGATCGCGGGGGCGATCGAGCCGACCGTCAGGAACCTCGTGCCGGTCGGGAGTATGATCATCGCCAACTCGATGCAGATCAACTCGCTCGCGCTCGATCGCTTCAGGGGGGAGCTCCGGTCGAACCGGGCGGAGATCGAGGCCGGGCTCGCCCTCGGCGCGCCCCCGTCGGCGGTGATCGCAGAGCACGTTCGGACGGGCGTCAGGGCCTCGCTCATCCCAATCGTCGACTCGCTCAAGAGCCTCGGGTGGGTGTGGATCCCGGGCATCATGGCGGGGATGATCCTCTCCGGCGAGAACCCGATCTACGCCGCGCTCTACCAGTTCGTCATCATGGCGATGATCTTCGGCGCGGGGGGACTGACGAGCGTGACCAGCAGCCTCCTGATCGGCACGTACGTCTTCACCGACGCCGAACAGCTGAAGGAGATCGGCGACGCGACGGACGATGGGGCTTCGGGAGCCTGATCCGTCGGCGGCGGGCTACCCGCGGACCTCCCGGCGGGCGTCGCGCCCCGTCGGATTCCCGGTCCGGACCGGGGCGCGACGCGCTCACCCGGACTCGCGCGCGCCTTCGAGCCGGACGACGTCCCCTTCCTCCACCCCGTCCGCCGCGCCGGCGGGGAGTTCGACGATCGCGTCGGCGGTCCCCCAGCCGAGGCCCGTCCACGCCCGGAGTCGTCGCTTCCGGGTGACCTCGCCCTCGATGAGCCAGAGCGCGTCGATCGAAAACGGGACGAAAACCATGTGGAGGCTCCGGGTCGTCGGCGCGTCGAAGCGGAAGACGAGCGCGTAGTCGTCGAGGACCGATCGACGGAACATCAGCCCCCGGGCCTTTGCGAGAACCGAATCCGCCGTCTCCACGCGCGTCGCCAGGACGCGTTCCCTCCCTCCGTGTCGGTGTACGAGACGCACAGCAGCCCGACGGGCGGGGAACACAAAAAGAAGTGAGGATTCAAATCCGTCGACGGACAAGTGGCGGCATGGAGAAGACGCCCGCGGGAACGCCCGTCGGCGCGGACGACCCGTACGAGTTCGCCGGCCGGTGCGACCACCTCACCGGCGACGGTCGGTGTCGGTACGCGCTCGGGTACGCCGGCCACGACCCCGAGTTCGCCGCCGAGCGGGCGGCGGACGACTACGCGTGCCCGGTCGGCGAGGATGACTGCGAGTGGCGCGACTGCCCGCACTACCGCTCGACGACGGACGGTCGCGAGTGCGTCCGCTGCGGACTGGAGGAGGTGCGGATGGCCCACGAGAACGCCCGACCGCTGCTGGAGGAACACCACCTCTCCTACGCCGACGGCGGCGGGACGAGCCACGAGATCACCGTCGCGCTCTGCCGGTGGTGTCACGCCAAGATCCACAACTCGTTCGCGCGGATCACCGACGACGCGAGCCCCGACCCCGAGGCGACCGCGGCGCGCGAGGAGCGGCGCGGCAGGGAGATGGCCGAGTTCGGGTTCGCGTCGGCCGCGGAGCGGTACGCGAACGACCGCGACCGCGAGTGAGACCGAGACCGCGAGCGGGTGGACGCCGCCGGGACGACCGAACGCCGCTCGGACCGCAGTCGACCGGGCCACAACCTTATTGCTCCGTGCTAACGATCCACTCGTATGGCTTCGATACTCCGCCGCCTGATCCGGCTCGTGCG
This sequence comes from Halegenticoccus soli, assembly GCF_002844195.1. Taxonomy (GTDB): domain Archaea; phylum Halobacteriota; class Halobacteria; order Halobacteriales; family Haloferacaceae; genus Halegenticoccus; species Halegenticoccus soli. Next base: position 713,596 of record NZ_PEND01000002.1, on the reverse strand, counting down.
CGTCCTCGACGACGTCCGCAGCGTCGTCCGGTCGCTCAAACTGCTCCGGAAGCTCGTCAGGGGGCTTCGGGGCGGACGCGCGTCCGCCTGAGCCGCGACCGACGGGCTGACGTGCCACCCGGACGTACTGCCCCCGATGACGGCCACCGCCGCGCGCCTCGGTCACGTCCACCTCAAGGTCAGAGACCTCGACCGCGCGATCGACTTTTACGCAGACCTGCTCGGCCTCGCCGTTACCGAGCGGTACGTGAACTTCGCGTTCCTCTCGTTCGGCGAGCGCCACCACGACCTCGCGCTCCAGGCGCTCGGAGAGAGCGCCCCCGGCCCCGGCGAGGGCGTCGGCCTCTACCACACGGCCTGGGAGGTCGAAACGCCCGAGGCGCTGGCCGCGACGCACGACCGCCTCCGCGAGCGCGGCGTCGCGGTCTCCCCCGTGGATCACGGGATCAGCAAGGCCCTGTACTTCGACGACCCGGACGGCAACGGCGTGGAGGTGTACCTCGACACGCGCGCGGAGAACGATCGGCGCGAGTGGCGGGGGACGAACGCGCGGTTCGATCCCGCCGACCTCCCGTGAACCGGACGATCCCCCGTCCCCCGACGAGAATGCACGAACGCGCACATCTCTCCCGGATTTCGATTGCCTTTTGAGCCCGGGCGTGCAACACCGCCCATGACACGGATCGCCGTCATCGACAACCACGGGCAGTTCACCCACCTGGAGGGGCGCGCCCTCCGGGACGCGGGCGTCGACGCCGCGATCGTCGACAACGCGACGCCCCCGGAGGAGATCGACGCCGACGGGCTCGTCCTCTCGGGCGGGCCGGACATCGAGCGCGCCGGCCGCTGTGCCGACTACCTGGACCTCGACGTGCCGGTGCTCGGCATCTGTCTCGGCATGCAGGTCATCGCGCACGAACTCGGCGGCCGCGTCGGCGGGGGCGAGTACGGCGGCTACGCGGACGTGACCGTCGAGATCGTCGACGAGGACGACCCGCTGGTCGGCTCTCTGGCCCCCGAAACCCGCGTCTGGGCCAGCCACGCGGACGAGGTGAAAGCGCTCCCCGAGGGTTTCTCCCACACTGCCACGAGCGACGTGTGCGGCATCGAGGCCATGAGCGACGCCGAGCGCGACCTCTACGGCGTCCAGTGGCACCCGGAGGTCGCCCACACCGAGCGGGGACAGGAGGTCTTCGAGAACTTCCTCGCGATCTGCCGGTCGTAGCTTAAGAGGCCCCGCCCCGTACGTACGACCGAGGCCACGGACGCCGCGTTTCGAACGCGAAGCCGGATCGTCAGCCGGACCCGTCCGGACTGCGGACTTTCACGAGACGCTGGGTTTTACGACAGACCCGGACAAACACCGACCGATGACCGCCACTCAAAGCAATCTCGCGGGGCTGTCGCGCTTTATTTTTCGAGCGCCCAACTGGTATTCTAGTCTCGCGTTCGCGCTCGTCGTCGCCGCGATGGCCGGCGTCGCCGCGTTCGGGTTCGGCATCTCCCGGCGGACGTGGGTGTGGGAGGGGGTGTTCTTCCTCGGCAAGGACGCCTGGGAGGGGATCTTCTTCATCGGCATCCCGACGATCATCGCCAGCTTCGGCACCGCCGGCGTCGACCGGCTGGTCGGCGGAAAGCTCACCCGGAACCGGTCGTCGCTGCTCGCGCTCACCTGCGAGGTCGTCGTCGTCGCCGTCGTCACCCTCGCGGCCATCCTCGCCGTGCTCGTCCCGTGGCTCGGCCAGCGGTTCGTCTTCGACGCGCTCGTCGTCGCGCTCGCGTCCATCTTCGCGCTCCGGCTCCTCGTCGTCATGGCGGTCTCGCGCTCGTCGCTGCTGGTGGCGAGCGTGCCGGCGAGCCTCCAGACCGTCGCGTCCGCCGTGCTGCTCTTCGTCTACAGCGGCACCATCCGCTACGTGGAGGTCGGCGGCGACATCTTCGACGCGTACCTCCTGCGGTACCTCTCGCGGGCGGACCACGCCCCGCCCGTGCTGTCGGCGATTAGCCCGGACCACTTCCTCCTCCTCGCGGTCACCTGTCTCGTGTACGCGGGGGCCGTCTACGTCTTCCTCACCGTCATCGACCGGCCGTGGCGGAACAGTCTCGGGGTCTCGGGGCTCGACTTCCTCCGCGGGTTCATCGGCCACATCGCCGAGGGCTCGCGCGAGCTGGAGGACTTCTTCGAGCAGCTCGGCCAGCGGGCGGTCGTCCCCGTCACGGTGCTCGCGTTCCGCCGGGGGGACGGAACCGAGAAGGCGCGGTTCGTCCTGCCGATGATCCACCCCGGCCCGATGGGCGAGATCGGCGGCGGGAACTTCCCCGAGCGGGTCGCCAGGCGGTCCGACGGCCTCGCGTTCCCGCCGCACGCGACCGCGGGCCACGACTTCAACCTCGTCACCGAGCGGGAGGTCGACACCGTCCTCGACGCGGTCGACGAGGCGCACGAGCGCATCGAGTACGCGACGGAGGGGACGCGGAGCGTCCAGGTGACGGCCGGCGAGGCGTCGATGCTCGGGCAGGGGTTCGGCGACGACGCGCTCCTCGTCTCCACCTTCGCGCCCGGGTGCGCCGACGACGTCGAGTACGCCGTCGGCCTCACGGCGGCGACCGAGGCGCGCACGAAGGGGCTCGACGACGTGCTCCTGGCCGACGCGCACAACTGCAACGACGGCCTCGACGGCCCCGACCTCGGGCACGTCACCCCGGGCAGCCAGCGCTCGTTCGACATGATCCGGGCGGCCGGGCTGGCCGGCGAGGCGATCCGCGACGCCGAGGGCGGGGCGGTGCGACTCGGCGTCGCGTGGGATCGGACGGCGTGGACGCCGACGGAGGGCATCGGCCCGCTCGGCGTCCGCGTCGCCGTGACCGAGGTCGCGGGGCAGACGACTGCCTACGTCCTCATCGACGGGAACAACATGGAACCGGGGCTGCGGGACCGCATCGTCGAATCGCTGTGCGACGGCGAGGGCGGGGAGCGCGAGGCGGAGCGCGCGCCCCTCGCGGCCGACGGGGCCGGCGGGGCTCCCGCCCCCGCGACGGTCGACGCCGCGGAGGTCATGACGACCGACACGCACATCGTCAACACCGTGAAGGCCGAGAACCAGGTCGGAGCCGCCATCGACCAGGGGGAGCTTCTCGCGCTCGTCTCCCGGCTCGTGCGCGAGGCGCGCGCGGACCTCGAACCCGTGAGCGCCGGCATGGCCGTCGAGCGGGCGGAGGTCACCGTCTTCGGCAACGACCGGACGGAGACCCTCGCCAGTCACGCGAACGTCGCCATCTCGATGGGCGGCGCGCTCGCCGCCGCGGTCATCATCGCCGCGATGGCGGTGAGCGTGCTGATCTTCTTCCTGGCGTAGCCGCGCGGTCGTCGGCTTACCCTCGCGGCGGCGGGCCGCTCAGTCGTCCGCCGGCGCGGAGCCGTCGGTCGACCGCGACGGCGCGGGGCGGTCGGGCCGCGAGTCGCGGATGAACCGCCGGGCGCTCTCGACGTCGTCGACCTCCGTCGCGAGGCTTCCGACGGCGAACACGACGGTCGTGACGAGGAGACCCCACGCGCCCGCGTGCAACTCGTACGGCGACGGCGCGAAGAACGTGTAGTACACCGTGACCGCGCTCCCGGCGACCAGGCCGGCGATCGCGCCCTCCCTGGTCGCCCGGACCCAGAAGAACGCCCCGACCATGAGCGGCAGGAACTGGATGATCGCGCCGTACGCGCCCGCCAGGAGCTGGACGATCTCGACCTCGCTCGCGACGGCGAAGTAGTACGCGACGGCCGTGACGCCGACGACGGCCGCCTGCGTGATGCGCGTCTGGGTCCGGTCGCTCGCGTCCGAATCGATCACGCGGCGGTAGAAGTCCCGGGTGAACACGCTCGCGGCCGCGTGGATGATGGAGTCCGCGCTGCTCATCGCCGCCGCGAGCCCGCCGGCGAAGAAGAAGCCGACGATCCACGGGTTGAGTTCGAGCGTCGTCACCATGTACGGCAGAATGTTGTCCGGGTTCGGCAGATCCGGCACGTAGAGGACGCCCGCGAAGCCGATCAGCAGGATCGGGATCATGATGAACCCGAACGTCGGGTAGATGGCGATGGTCCGCTTCAGGGTCCGCTCGCTGTTCGCCGTGTACGCCCGCATGAACAGGTGCGGCCACATGACGAAGCCGAGCACGGAGACGACGACGTAGCTCGAGTACTGGAGCATCGGCATCCCCGTCGCCGGATCGCCGATGACGAGGAATCCCGGGTTCTCCGCGGCGATCTGCCGGAACATCGGGCCGATCCCGCCGTACAGCTCGATCGGGAGGTAGACGCCGAGCCCCCACGCGAGCGCGAGCATCATCACGCCCTGCAGTACGTTCGACCACCCGACGCCCATCATGCCGCTCGACAAGACGTAGGCCACGATGACGACGAACGGGATGAGCGCGGCGAGCCAGAACGGGAGCAGGCCGCCGCTGGCCTGGCTCAGGATCAACCCGACGCCCTTCATCTGTAACACCGTGTAGGGGATGAACGCCCCGATGCTCGCGACGGCCATGAGCGCGGCGAGGAGGTTGCTGTCGTACCGGTCGGCGACGAGTTCGGCCTGCGTGACGTAGCCGTACTTCCGGCCGAGGCGGGCGGCCTTCGGACCGAAGACGTACCACAGCACCATCCCGAAGCCGGTGTACGCGAGGATGTAGAACGCCGCCGAACCGCGGCTGTACGCCCAGCCGGGCCCGCCGAGGAACGCGAACGCGCTCATGATGCTCGCGCCCATGACGAAGTAGAGCACGACCAGGCCGAGGGCTCGATCGCCCGCGATGAACCCCTCGGTCGTGTTCTGTTCGGCCTTCCCGCGGCTACCGACGCCGACGGCGAGCGCGACGAGGAGGTACGCCGCGGGCACGCCGAGCACGATGAGCGATTCGGTGTCCACGGTTTCTCACCCCAGGAAGCTGCCGTACTCGAAGCGGTACAGCAGCAGGCTGTTGACGAGCACGATCACGAGCGAGGCGGCCGTCCAGAAGAAGACGAACGGGAGCCCGAGAACGAGCGGCTCCACCCGATTGAACGGGAGCACCCCGGGCCAGACGACGAGACTCAGCCCGAGCGCGTACACGAGCGCGTGGGCGAGGTACCGCCGTCGCTGCGCCCGCGTCGTCCGCTCCGAGAAGAACGTCCACCCGGTCGAGGACGGAAACGCCTCGGTTCGGGTCGCCTGTGCCTCCGTTTTTTCGCGGGTCTCTTCGACCATATGGTCGCACTGTTCGGAGATCGAACTACATAATCCTGTGGGCGAGAGCGTCAGGTAGTGTTCAGATACGCGGTCGCCGCGCCCGGACCTACAGCCGGAGTTCCCGCCGGTCTATCGCCCCGCAACTCGGACAGATGTGCCGGTACAGGACGCGGCTCCCGGTCGTTTCGACCTGCCAACCGCCCTCGCGGTCGACGTACCCGCACTGCCGACACGTCCGCTCCTCCGCGTCGTACCGCGCCTTGAGCCGATCCAGCGCCGTCGTCCCCATGGCCCTGTGGACAGACATACGCTAACAATTATCACGATAATACATAACGCTTCCCCCGGTCGAGGGAGCGTCGAAAAGAACCGCCGCGAGGCGTTACGCGCCCTCGAAGAGGTCGTCGACCGCCTCCCGGGCGGCCCGGGCGGCCTCGTCGGCGACCGCGTCCGGATCGACCTCGTCGTCCGGCGCGTTGAGGTACACGTCGACCTCGAGGACGCCCTCTTCGAAGGTCACGGTCACGTCGAAGTCGCGGACCTCGGACTGCCGGTAGTTGGCGAAGATGACGCCCTCGGCGGCGTCCGACGCGACCTCGACGACCCGCTCGTCGGAGGGGCCGTCGCCTTCGTTCGCCGCGTTCGCGTCGGCCATCTGCGCGTTACGCGCCGCCCGCGCCGCCCGGGCCCATCGGACCGCTCGGACCGCCGCCGCCGGCACCGCCCTGGAGCATCTGCTGGAGGTCGCTCTGGAGGCTCTCGAACTGCTCCTGGACGCGTTTTTCCTGCTTTTTCAGCTGCTCGACGCGGATTTCGAGGCTGTCGACCTTGTCCTGGAGGTCGTCGTGCGCCTCCGCGTAGTCGGTTTCGACGAGGAGTTCGCCGACCTCGCGGTACATGACCGTGTCCTCGTCGATGTCGTCCAGCGCGTCGAGGGCGGTCTGCGACTCCGAGAGCGTCGATTCGGCCTGCTGTTTCTGCGCGGCGACCTTACGGGCGGTTTCCTGAAGGTCCTGCAGCTGTTCGAGTTTCTCCTGCGCTTCCGGCGGAAGATTTCCCTGCATGAGCGCAACGACGAGTCCCGGACTGAAAAAGCCCCGTATTCCGGTCCGCGTTCGGAACGGACTAGCTCGACGGGCGTCGGCCGCGACCGAGCAGGAAACCGGCGACAGCGCCGGCCCCTGCGGCCGCGAGGATCCGCCGCCGCGAGCCGAACCGGACGAACCGGCTCCCCTCGTCCGTGATCTCGACGATCCCCACGGGGCTGACGGCGATCCCGCCGCCGAACCCGGCACCCTCTCCCGGCGACCGCTCGACGTCGGGCGGCGCGTCGTCGATCGTCGCGCCGCGGTCGCCCGACCCGTAGCCGCCGCCGAAGCCGTAGGCGACCTTCGCGACGGGGACCGTCGTCCGCCCCTCGGTGACGATGGGCTCGCCGTACACCGAGTTCGCGCCGCCGCGCTCCGTCATCCGCTCGATGATTGCCACGAATCTGTCTGCGGTGTTCATGGAACACTCCGCTCTCGGTACGTCGAGCGGAGAGATAACCGTTGACCGACGGCGATCGGCGGCCGCGGCGGTCGGCCGCACCGGGTGTGGGTCCTCGGCCGCGCCGGATCCGCGCCCGACCGCATCCGACCGGTCCTCGTCCGTCGCTCCTCAGGCGTCCGCCGCCGACGCGGCGTCGATCGCCCGTTCGGCGACGGACACCAGTCGCGTCCAGGTGTTCAGCCCCGCCCGGAGCGCGACGAGGTCCGCCGCCGCGACGCGGACGACCACGGCGTCGCCGTCGCGCTCGACGGTCGCCCCGGAGCGGTCGGCGTCGATCTCGCCGACCTCGACGCCGACGCTGCGCGCGACGATCCGCGCGCGCCGCTCGTCGAGGTAGTCGAAACGGAGAGAAGCGCGGTGCGGCCGGTCGGGGGAAAGAGGCGTCGCGGACTCGTCGTCGGGGCGGCGGAGTCGAGAGTCGCGCTCGTCGTCGGCTCGACGGAATGCCGAGTCGCGCTCGTCGTCGGCTCGACGGAATGCCGAGTCGCGCCCGTCGTCGGGGGGCACGCGACTACTCGACCTTGACTTCCTTTATGTCCCGGCTCCGCTCCTTGAGGAGCACTCGGTGGCCGCAGTACGGACAGCGGACGCCGCCGTACTCGTCGAGTTCGACGTCGCGCTTGCAGCGGGAACACTTGTAGCTCATAGTCGTATTTCGTGCCGGAGGGGTTTATTCCTGGTCCTCGTCGCCCGCGAGCGCCGCGCGGATCGAACGCCGGACGGTGCGGCCACCGGGGGTCTGCGGGCGGTACGCGCCGCCCGTGAACTTCTCGCCCGTCTCCTCGTTCACCCAGATGCCCGTCCCGACCCGCTTCACCGAGTCGCCGTCGAGCGTCGCGTTCCGCATGTCCGATTCGATCTCGGAGACCCGCTTGCGCGAGACGCGCCCGTACCGCGCGCCGAAACGGCCGGCGCTCCCGGTCTTTCGTGCCTTCTTGTCGGCCATAGTACTGCGAAGTATCCCGAGCGCGCACAAAAAGGCTTTGAGTCGAGACGCGACGGCGCGCGGGCCCTCCCGGCGTCGAGGTTTCGTTCACCGCGTCCGCGGTCGTATCGGATCGCGTGTACGTGGCCCGTAGCGTTTTACGCGGATCTGTTGAACGGAAGAAGTGACGTGATCGTCGCTGACTTCCACCTCGCGACCCCCGTTCTCGGTTCGGCGTTAGCGGCGGCGCCCGACGTCGCGCTCGCGCTCGATCGGGTGTACGAGACCGAACGCATCCCCCTTCGGATGCAATTTCGCGCCTGCGGCGAGGGCGTCGAGGAGTTCGACGCCGCCCTCCCGGACGACCCGACGGTGGCGGACTACGCGCTGCTCGCCGAAACGGACGACGCGCCGCGGTACCGGATCGAACTGTCGGAGGAGGGCTGCCGGTCCGCCACGTACGACGCGTGGGCCGAACTGGACGGGGTGTTGCTCAACGGAACCGGGACGCCGGACGGCTGGGAGATGCGGATGCGCTTTCCGGACCACGACGCGCTCATCACCTACAGGGAGCGGTGCCGCGAGCGCGACGTCGGCTTCTCGCTCCGCGGGCTGTACTCGGAGGGATCGACCGACGAGGAGGTGCCCTACGGGCTCACCGAGGCGCAGCGCGACATCCTGGTGCAGGCGATCGAGACGGGCTACTTCGACATCCCGCGCAGCGCGTCGCTCGAAGAACTCGGCGACTCGCTCGGGATCACCGGGCAGGCCGCCTCCGAGCGCCTGCGCCGCGCGCTGAAGACGTTCGTGACGAACGCGCTCTACAACGAGTGCCACCGCACCCAGCCCGAGCAGCAGTTCACCCCGCCGCTCGGCTGAGCGCGGCGCTCCCCTCCAGTTCACCGAACCGGGTGCGCCCCGGCCGCGTTCCTCCTACCGCAACCCGGCGTCCGCGAGCGCCTCGTTCAGGTCGTCGCGGATCAGCTCGCCGGTCTCGCGGTCCATGCCGGTCGTGACGATCCGGTTCTCCTGGACGCTGGAGCCGTCGCGCAGGAGCATCCGGACGTTCCCGTTGCCGTCGGCCCGGGTGACCTTCGCCCGCAGCCCGGTCCGCGAGCCCTTCCCGCCGGCGTCGATGGGGCCGGGGACGATCTTCTTCACGTGCGGGTGCGCGGCGACGACGCCGATCGCCTTCCGCCCCTTGCGGCCGCCGATGAGCGTGCTGTGGGTGCCGCCGAGCTTTTCGCGGGGCGCGGCGTCGACGACTTCGAGCGACCGCTCCCCGCGGCGGTCGAGCGCGGCCTCGACCGGGCGCTCGTCGGCCACGCGGTAGAACTCGTAGCGCAGCTGCGCGCGGGCTTCGCGGAGGACCTCCCGGTCGCCGGCGGCGAACACCGTCTCCGGACGCTTGCGCCGGATCTCGTCGGCGACGCGCCCCGCGAAGTTCCGGAGTTCGACGACGCCCGCCTCCTCGCCGCTCTCGGGGACGGTCGTCACGGTCGTCTCCCCGACGATCTCGTCCCCGTCGAGCATCGTGATCGTCGCCCGGTCGCGGGCGAAGTCGACGACGACCGCGTCGCAGTTCGCGGTGTCGCACGTGAGACAGTAGTCTCCCGGCTTCTCCAGGGGGGTGCGACACCGCCGACAGTCCATACGGAGGCGTGGCCGCCTCCGCCTATAACTCCGTTCGTTTGGGGGCGAACGATCGACTCCGCCGCGCGACCCCGACGAGATCTCCCCCGCGAGGCCGATTCGACGCGATCGTCACGCGGATTCGACGCGGCCGGCCAGCGACGCGTCGTCGACGGCCTCCGCGGAGAGCGCCGCGACCGCGTCGAGGAACGCGATCTTGAAGCTCGCCGGGCCGGCCGGGTCGGTCTCCGCCGCGCGCTCGGCCGCCAGCCCGAACGCGAGGACGGCGTCGAGGCTGGCCGCGAACGGATCGGCGACGGCCGCGCAGAACGTCGCCGTCGTGACGCCGAGCATGCACCCGGTGCCGACGACCTCGCCGAGCGACGGGTGCCCCCCGCGCACCTCGACCGCGCGGTCCGCGTCGGCGACGACGTCCGTCTCGCCCGAGGCGACGACGACCGCGCCGGTCTCGGCCGCGAGCGCCCGCGCGCTGGCCGCGACGTCGTCGTACTCGCCGACCGACTCGACGCCGCGGACCGCGCCGTCCGCCCCGGCGAGCGTGCTCACCTCGCCGTAGTTGCCGTTCACGACCGCGAGATCGAGCTCCTCGCAGACGCGCGTCGCCACCGCCGTCCGCGTCGGCGTCGCGCCCGCGCCCACCGGGTCGAAGACGACGGGAACGCCGCACTCGTTCGCCGCGCGCCCCGCCGCCAGCATCGTGCGCTCGCCGGCTTCGCTCACCGTTCCCATGTTCAGGAGCAGGGCGTCCGCGCCCGCGACCATCTCGGCCACCTCCCGACGGTCGTCGGCCATCACCGGCAGGCCGCCCCAGTGGAGGGTGACGTTCGCAACGTCGTTCACCGTCACCTCGTTCGTGATGGACTGCACGAGCGGGCTCGCCGCCGCGATCTCGGCGAGCGACTCGCTCACCGCGGGCGTCGCGTCCGTCATCGGCCGGCACCTCGCTCAGGTCCCGCCGCGCTCGCGCCGTTCCCGCCTTCCGCGCGCCCCGCGTCGACCGCCCCGCGGAGCGCCCGCGTCGCCTCCGCGGGATCGTCCGCCGCCGCGATCGCGGTGATGACGGCCACGCCGTCGGCTCCCGCGGCCGCGACCTCGCGCGCGTTCTCGGGGGTGATCCCGCCGACGCCGACGAGCGGCAGGTCGACCGCGTCGGCGACGCGCCGGACCGTCTCGACCCCGCGTTCCGCCTGCTCGGGCGTCACGTCCTTCGACTCCGTTCGGAACACCGCGCCGACGCCGAGGTAGTCCGCCCCCGCCGCCTCGGCCCGCTCCGCGCCCGCGACGGTCGACACCGACCGTCCGACGACGGCGTCGTCGCCGAGGAGGGTGCGCGCCGCGTCGATCGGGAGGTCGTCGTCGCCGAGGTGGACCCCGTCGGCGTCGATCGCCAGCGCGAGGTCGACCCGGTCGTTCACGACGAACAGGACGCCCGCGTCCGCCGTCAGCGATCGAACCTCGCGGCCGACGCGGAGCCGTTCGCGGACGGTCGCGTGCTTTTCGCGCAACTGGACGACGCCGACGCCGCCCTCGATCGCGGCTCCGACGATCTCCGGCGTCGTCCGCCCCGCGGACAGGTCCGCCTGCGTGATGAGGTAGGTCCGCCAGTCGACATTCATCGGTGGTATCGGTCGATGGTTGCGCGCGAGGCGGATGACGGTTTCGGTCGCGGGGAGAGGAAGGGGGAAGGGAAAGGGAGAGACCGTCGGCCGCCGGCTACAGGTCGAGCGGGCCCGCCTTCAGGTACTCGCGCATGACGACCGTCGCGTACGACCCGCTCGGGAGCGCGAACGAGAACGAGAGCGGATCGCGCTCGATCCCCACGTCCGTCCGGACGAGGATTGCCCGCCGCGTGCCAGTCGACTCGAAGTTCCCGGGGAGCGCGAAGTCAGACGGTTCGACGCCGAGGTCGGAGAGCACGTCGCGCTCGACCTCGCCGGGTTCGCCCCCGCCCAGTTCGGTCTCGGTGCCGACGAGCGGGGCGGTGACGAACGCCCGGCCGCGCTCGCAGTGTTTCGCCACGATTTCGACCCGCCGCCCGGTGACGCGCTGGGTGCGGTCCGCGTCCGGGACGGGGACGACCACCCCGTCGGGTGCGTCGCGGTCCGCGAAACAGACCACGTCCCCCTCGACGGGGCGGTGAAAGGGCAGCCCCCGGCGAAGCCTCTCGCTCAGGATGCGGTTGAAAGCGTACGACTGGGCGGCGTTGACGAACAGCCGCTGGAGGTTCGAGGGGACGGCTTCGAGCGCGCGGCGGAAGTCCGCGTCCGTCTCCGCCCCGTCCTCCGCGAGTCGGTGGAGCATCGCTCGCTCGTAGCCCAGCCGCGAGGGCATCCGTTCGAGCGCCGCCCGCCAGTCCGGCTCGTCGCTCGCGGCCTGGTCGTCGACGAACGCGCGCGCCTCCCGCGTCTCCTCGGGTTCGGTCTCGAACGGCGTGCCCGCGTACGCGAGCACCGCCTCTCGCCACTCGCCGCGAACCACGCGGAGGCCGACCCGGTGGGTGATCGGCCGCAGGCTGCCGAAGCGCTGCTGGCCGAAGTAGTTGGGGACGCCGATCGGGCCGTTTTTGCCCGCCGCGCCGTCGTTCGCGCCGACCGGGTCGCCCCGGTCGTCACCGGCGGCGCTCTCCGTCCCGGTTCCGATTCCGTCTCCGTCTTCGTTTCCGTCTCCACCTGCCTCCCCGTCCCCTCGCCCGCCGGACGCGAACGCCCGGAGCTCCCCGGTGATCGCGTCGACGCCGTCCGGGCGGTCGGGGTCGCGGACGCGGATCTCGAACGCGTTACCGGCGAGGTCGCCGAACCCGAGCGATCGGCCGGCGCGGCCGAGCGCCTCGATCTCCGCGTCGCGGATCTCGGGGAGGTCGTCGGGGTCGACCCCGCGGACGGTGAAGAGCTGGGTCGTGACGGCGTGCTTGTCCTTCGTGCCCGCCCAGGAGACCCGCTCGCGGCTGATCCCGAGCGCGTCGGACAGCCGGGACGCGAAGTCGTTCGTGTCCCAGCCCCGGAGCGTGACCCGGAGCACGAGGTGGCCGTACGCCCCCGGGTCCGCGGCGATCGGCTCGGGGTCGAACCGCTCCAGCTCGCGCACGCGGAAGTCCTCGGGCTCGACCCGGAGGACGCCGCCGATCCCGTCGGCGTCGCTCGCGTAGTACTCCATGCCGACCTGCCGCTCGACGGGGTGCGCCTCGCGCATCAGGGGGCCCCTCCGATCGCGTGCTCGCAGTGCATCGTACCCGACCGTTCTTCCGGAGCGAGGTTAAACTCACCATCCGCCGGCCGCGGTTCCCCTCCTCCGGCCGGAGCGTTCCCTCCGCCGCCCCGTCCGCGCGTCTCCCCGCCTCGTCGCTCTCCTCACCTCGTCCGCGCGTCTTCCCGCCTCGTCGATTCTCCCGCCTCGGCCGGAACTTCCAACCGCACCGCCCCCGAACGGGACGGACGACACGATGTCAGACGATCCGACCACCGAAGCGCGGGAGTCGCCGATCGACGTCGCGGTCGTCCGCCGGGTCGCGGACGAAAGCGGGGTGCCGGCGGACGAGTTGGCCGACGCGCTCGTCGTGCTCGACGCGGAGCTCTTGGGCCGTCACTCGGCCTACGAGGCGGAGTACGACTACGTCACCGCGTCGGGCAGGCGCGCCTACCTCGTCGACGCCGACGAGTGGGAATCGCTGACGGCCGATCTCGACGTCGACGGCCGGGTCGCGGACGCGGTCCGTCGCGCCCACGCGGAGCAGGCGCGGCTGCTGTTCGACGCGGCGGTGAAGAGCGGCCGGTTCGACGGCGACACGGCGGGCGTCGTCGTCGGAGTCGACACGGCGGAGGAGATGGTCTGACCGCGGGAGCCGCCGAAGGAGAGGGGAAACGGCGGTCGATGTCCGTCGGGTCGGATCAGACAGCGCGGGGAACCGACGGTCAGTGCGGAGAGCTCCGAGAGCCGGCAATCAGTACAGAGAGAGGTCGCCGGTCACGCGGTCCACGACATCGTCCGGTCCGGGACCGACCGCGAGCGCCGTCACCGTCCCCGGTTCGAGCTGCGTGTGGCCCGCATCGCGGATGATCGCGTTCGGGAGGCCCTCCCGCTCGGCCGCGTCGGCGAGTTCGAACAGCTCCGCCTCGCCGCTCGCCTTCAGGACGACCTTCTTCTGGCCCTCGCCCTTCCAGGCGCGGCGGGTCTTCGCGTCGGCGTCCTCGTAGGCGGACAGCGAGGCGTGGGCGACCTGCGCGGCGAGCTTTCCCCGGCCCATCCCGAGATCCGCGCGGGCGACGATGGCCTGTTTCATGCCACCCCATCCCCGGCGCGGCGGTAAATCTCCTGCTATCGAGTCTTTCGACCCGTTCGATCCACCTTCCCGCTACCGGCTCGCTCCCCGTGGTCGAGTCCGGCGGCGTCCAGCCCCGCGATCGGGTGTCCGGTGGCGTCCGGCGCGAACGTTCCCTCCGCCGCGCAGTCGTCCCCGCCGCCGCGCGGTCGTCGCCGCCACCGCGCGGCCGCCCCCTCCGCCGCGTGACCGGGAAACTTTACATGCGTGAGCGCGCCCACCACTGTATGATCCTCTCGGACACCGACCTGCTCGCGCGGCTCCGCGACGGCGACCTCGTCGTCGACCCGATCGACGACGTGGACACGCAGGTCCAGCCGGCGAGTATCGACCTCCGGCTCGGTTCGGAGTTCCTGGAGTTCCAGCGGACCAACATCTCCTGCATCCACCCGAACCGCGAGGAGGAGGTGAGCGAGTACATCAGGGAGACGGTCGTCGACGAGGGCGACGAGTTCATCCTCCACCCGGGTGACTTCGTCCTCGGAACGACGAAGGAGCGCGTCGAGGTCCCGCCGGACCTCGTCGCCAACGTCGAGGGGCGCTCGTCGCTCGGGCGGCTGGCGGTCGTGGTGCATGCGTCACTGCCATACGACGAAGAAGTGTTCCTCTGGACGCCGAAGGATGGTTTCGGGTTCTATGAGATCGGTCACGTTGTCGAGAACGAAATCGACGCACGCGCAGTCTCGTTCAATCCGGCCACGCTCCGGGTCCGAACACACGATGTGACGGATTACATCACTAACCCTCGAACGCGCATCTATCGCGTTACGTTAGAGTCCGGACGCGAAGTACACGTCACGAAGGATCACAACGTGTTCACACTCGATGCCGACGGTGGAGTGACCCGCCTCGCCAGCGAAGACGCCGTGGGTGAGCTTGTGATGGTCCCGGGTGTACTCCCCGGACCACGGGGCGAAGAGACGGAAATCGATCTGCTGTCGCTGATTGACGACGACGACGAAGACATCGTCGTTTACGCGACCGATGGTTTCGCCGAAGTAGACTGGTCGAGTGTTCCCTCGGGCTCCCGTCAACATTACGAACGGCGTGTGAGCGCTCCATTCCCCGCGGTGGGATGGCGTGCCGCCCCGGAAGACGCAGAGATTGCGTTCAAGCAAAGCGAAACCCGCACGTCTCGGCACCTTTCGGTGACGCCTGAACTCGGTTGGATCCTCGGATTCTATATCGCAGAGGGGTATGCTCGACGCAAGCAACTTATTTTCACAAATAAGGAGGACGCGTATCTAGACCGCGTTGCCGCGTGGTTCGGCCAGCGAGACGTGCCGCTATCTCGGCAAGAGGGTCCGGACGGTGTGAGCTATCTCACTGTTTGTTCCGCACTCTGGTCTAAGATCTTCGAAGAGCTAGCTGGTGCCGGCAGTGAGAAGAACATTCCAGAACACGCGTGGAACTGGAGTAACGAAGTCCTCGCTTCGCTCCTCGACGGACTGCTCGACGGCGACGGCCATCGTCGTGACGGACGAAGCACGCTTTTCACAGCCAATGAAGACCTCGCGAACCGTGTGACGTACCTCGGAAGTCGTCTTGGAAAGTACACATCGACGTACTGTCGCGACAGGAGCAACGGGAACGGCGAAACGAGGACCCAATGGGCGATCGACTTCTGTGAAGACGCCTACAAGCGCGGACAGTGCGTTCCCAATCCGTCCACCCTATTGCGTTCGCTCCGAAGAGAGGCCGGGCTTACGATGGCTGACGCCGCAGAGGCGATAGGGCGGTCTTCAAAATCGAGTATCTCGAACGTCGAAAACAGAGCGTATGACGCGGTCAAGCGGGACACGCTGCGCGAGTTACGGGACTGCTACGCCGAGCACGGAGCAGACGTAACTCGTCTCGATGACATATTGGCCGAATCTGTCCGATTCGAACGTGTCGTCTCTGTGGAAGCGACCGAGCGGTACGAGACTACATACGACCTGGAGGTTCAGCCGAACGGGCGTCACATCGAGAACTTCTTGGGAGGATTCGGCGGCGTGTTCCTTTCGAATACCGCCGGCTACATCGATCCGGGGTACCGCGGGCAGGTGACGCTCGAACTGTCGAACCTCGGCACCGCGCCCGTGGCGCTCACGCCCGGAATGCGCATCTCCCAGCTCGTGTTCACCGAGCTCAAGAGCCCCGCCGAGCGCCCCTACGGCGCGGAGCGCGGTTCGAAGTACCAGGACCAGGTCGGGCCGCAGGCGTCGCGCATTCAGGACGACCCCGAGTTCGGACGCAAATGAAGTTCATAGAGGAGATCGTCGTCGAGGAGTTCCTGCCGACGTTCCGCTCGATGCTCGCGGAGGACCTCCGGGATCGCGGGTTCACCCAGCGCGAGGTGGCAGACGCGCTCGGGATCAGCCAGAGCGCGGTGTCGAAGTACGCCCACGGCGAGGTCGGTCGCAGGCGGGAGTTCCTGGAGGACGAGCGCGTCAGGGGCCTCGTCGAGCGCATCGGCGAGGGGCTCGCGACGGGCGAAATGAGCCAGGTTCAGGCGCTCGTCGAGGCCGAGGTGCTCATCCGCCGGCTGGAGGACAGTGACCTCCTGGCGGTGATGCACGAGGAGGCGATGCCGGCACTCGCCGCGTTCGAGGGCGAGTTCGACATCCACGATCCGGAAAGCGCGCTGCGCGCGACCGAGCGGGTGCTCTCGTCCGTCCGGCGCGGCCTGCGGACGCTGACCAACGCGAGCGGGTTCGCCGGGCTGGTTCCGAACGTCGGTTCGAACCTCGTCGAGTGCCTGCCCGACGCCGCCACGATCGACGACGTCGCGGCGGTGCCGGGGCGGATCGTCGACGTGAAGGGGCGGGCGACGCTGCCCGGCGATCCGGAGTTCGGCGTCAGCGAGCACGTCGCGGGCGTGCTGCTCTCGGCGCGCGAGGCCGGCGCGGACGCCCGCGCCGCCGTCAACATCCGCTACGATCCCGACATCGTCGACTCCTTCGCGGGGGCGGGGTACGAGACGGTCGAGTTCGATCCGGAAGCGCCGACCGATCCGATCGTCGAGGCGCTCCGCGAGCGCGACGCGGGCGAGACGTTCGTGCTCTATCAGACCGGCGGGTACGGCATCGAGCCGATCACGTACGTCCTCGCGCCCGACGCCCCGACCGCGGCGGCGGCGGTCCGCGACGTGCTGCTGTCCGAGCGATGACCGCCGGAGACGGCGCGGCGACCGCGCAGGCGTTTTACACCCGGTGGGCCCGCCTGTACGACGCGCTCGCCACTCGCGCTCCCGGCGTCGGGAGCCTCCGCTCGCGCGCGGCGGACGCGCTCGCGCTCGAACCGGGGGACGCGGTCGTCGAGGTGGGCTGCGGGACCGGGGCGAACTTCCCCTACCTGCGCGATCGTGTCGGCCCCGACGGCGCGGTCGTCGGCGTCGACTTCTCGCCGGGCGTGCTCCGCCGCGCGCGGGCGCGGATCGGCCACGAGGGGTGGGAGAACGTCCACGCCGTTCGCGGCGACGCGATCCGGCCGCCGGTCTCGGGCCGAGGCGAACGCGACGGCGATATGCCGTCTCGGCGGCCCGACGCCGTCTTCTCGTCGTTCGTCTCCGGCATGCTCCCCGACCCGACCGCTGCGGTTCGAACGTGGGCCGATCTCGTCGGACCGGGCGGCCGGATCGGGCTGCTCGACCTGGCTCGGAGCACCCGCCCGGCGGCCGCGGCGCTGAACCCGGTCTTCGAGGCGCTCGTGCTCGCCGGGTCGCCGCCGGGTTCGCGCAGGCGGGGGCGCGAGGCGACGCGGGCGCTCGACGCGCGGGTCGCGGCCGCCCACCGGGCGCTCCGTGAGGCGTGCGACGACGCTCACTACTCGACGCACGCGCTCGGGTTCGCTCGGCTGAGCGCGGGGACCGCGCGGTAACGTCAAACGGACAACGCTATTGTTCCCCCGTCCAATGCGGGGACCGTGCCCTCCCCCGCGATCGCGGCAGACGGTCTGACGAAGCGCTACGGAGACGAGACGGCGGTCGAATCGCTCGACCTCTCGGTCCCGGCCGGAACCGTCTACGGGTTTCTCGGCCCGAACGGCGCCGGCAAGACGACGACGATGCGGATGCTGACGACGCTCACCCGGCCGACGACCGGCGAGGCGCGCGTCGCCGGCCGGCCGATCACGGACCGCGACGCCGTCGTCGGCCGAATCGGCTACCTCCCCGAGGAGCCGCCGCTCTTCGACGAGCTCACCGGGCGGGAACAGCTGACGTACGTCGCCGGCCTGCGGAACGTCCCGGGCGACGAGGCCGACGAGCGAATCGGGCGGCTCCTCGACCGCTTCGACCTGGCCGACGAGGCCGACAAGCGCATCTCGTCGTACTCGAAGGGGATGAAGCAGAAGACCGGGATCATCGCCGCGATGCTCCACGACCCGGCGGTGCTGTTCCTCGACGAGCCGACCAGCGGACTCGACCCGCGGGCGGCGCGGACCGTGCGCGACACGATCGCCGACCTCGCCGACGACGACGCGACCGTGTTCCTCTCGACGCACATCCTCCCCGTCGTCGACGAGCTCGCCGACGCGGTCGGCGTCCTCTACGACGGCGAGCTCGTCGCCGAAGGGTCGCCCGCGTCGCTCAAGCGCCGCGCCGAGAGCGGCGAGGGGCGGACGCTGGAGGACGCGTTCCTCGAACTGACGGCCGAGAACGCCGTCGGCTCCCCGACGGCGTGATCGCCCTCCCCGACCCGCGCCGCGCGGCGCTGATCGCCCGCGTCGAGATCCGACGCCGCCGGCGGGCCCTCGCCGATAATCCGCTTCAGGCCGTGGCTCTCGCCATCGCCGGCCTCTTTCTGCTCGTCTTCGTCGGCGCCGCCGGCCTCGCCGCGCTCTTCGCGGGACGGGCGGTCCGCGACGGCGGACTCGACGCCGTCGGCGCAGCGCGCACGGCGGCCGCGGGCGGCTGGTTCGTGGTGACCGCTGTCGTCCTCTTCCGCACGCTGACCAAGGGCGCGACCCCCGACGCGCTCGACGGCCTCCTCACGACCGTGCCGCACCGCGACCTGGTCGGCGGCCTCGCCCTCGCGGAGTTCGCCTGCCTACTCGCCTACATCGGCGCGCCGACGCTGGTCGTGGCGGTCGCCTTCGGGGTCGGGGCGGGATCGGCCGCGAGCGTTGCGACCGTCGCGCTGGCGCTCGCCGCGACCGGCCTGCTCGCCGGGTTCGCCGCCGGACTCGCGGCGAAGAACCTCGCCGTCCGCTCGGCGTTCGTCGCCCGCCGACGGGGGCTGCTCTGGGCGGTCGCGTTCCTCGCCTACGTCGGCGTGTTCGCGACGCAATCGCAGGGAACGGTGTTCGCGCCGGTCGTCGGCGCGCTCGCGGACTCGCCGCTCGGCTGGTTCGCCGATCTCGCGCTGGTGGCGGCGACACCGGACGCGAACGCCGTCCGGGCGGCGCTCGCGGTGTCTCTGACGGCCGCGGCGGTGCCGCTGTCGCTCGCGGCCGCGGTGTCGCTCGCCGGGACGCTCTGGTACGCCGACGGCGTTCGCCCGGAGTCCGCGGCGGCGGACGTCGAGCGGTCCGGCGCGCCGACGCGCAGTGCCGTCGGCGTCTTCGACCGGCTCGCCGACCGCCCGACCGCGGCGGTCGCTCGGAAGAGCTGGCTCCGCGCGCGGCGCGCTCCGATCAAGCTCGTCTTCGTGGCGTACCCGCTGTTCTTCGTCGTGCAGCCCCTCTTCGAGGCCGTCCAGACCCGCGCCGTGCCGGCGACGCTCCCCCCGTTCCTCGTCCTGTACGGCGCGTGGGCGACCGGCGCGGCGTTCACGCTCAACCCGCTTGGCGACGAAGGCGCCGCACTCCCGTCGACGCTGACGACGGGGGTCGACGGGCGATCGTTCCTCCGCGGGCTGGCGCTCTGCGGGGTCCCGACGACCGCCGTTCTCGCGGGCGTTCTCGGAGCGCTCAGTCCGCTGTCCGCCGCCACCGCGGTCGCGCTGACGGCCGCCGCCCCGATCGCGTGCGCCGGGGCCGCCGGGTTAGCGACTGGCGTCGGCGTCGCGTTCCCGCGGTTCGAAGCGGCGCGGATCAGCCGCAGCCGCGAGGCGGTCGTCCCGAGCGTGACCGCGTTCGCGGTCTACTCGGCGCTTCTCCTCGCGACCGCGCTCCCCGGACTCGTCGCGGGCGTTCCGGCGTTCGCAGCCTTCGCGGGCGAGATAACCGGAATCGCGCCCGCCGTCGTCCGCCTCGGCGGCGCGTCCGCGGCGCTCGCGCTCGTCGGGGGACTCGGCTGGGTGTCGTATCGACTCGCGGCGCGGCGGTTCGACGGATTCGCGATGTGACTGGCGGGCCGTACGATCGATCTATGCCCCGACGGGGCGTACTGCGACCGCATGGTCGAACCCGATCGGGCGCTCGACGGACGAGTCGCCCTCGTGACCGGCGGGACGAGCGGCATCGGCCGGGAGACGGCGCTCGCGCTCGCCGACCGGGGCGCGTCCGTCGCGATCGTCGGCCGCGATCGGAAACGCGGCCGGGCGGTCGCCCGCGAACTCGAAGCGCGCGGCGGCGGGGCGGAGTTCTACGCGGCCGGTCTGGCCTCGCAGGCGACCGTCCGCCGCCTCGCCGACGAGTTCCGCGGGCGCCACGACCGGCTGGACGTGCTGGTGCACAACGCGGGGCTCGCCCTGGATCGGCGGTCGGAGACGGCGGACGGCGTCGAGGAGACGCTCGCGGTCAACCACCTCGCGCCGTTTCTGCTCACGCGCCGCCTCGCGGACCTGCTCGTCGAGAGCGCCCCGGCTCGCGTCGTCGTCGTCTCCTCGGGGCTCCACGAGCGGGCCGCGATCCGCTTCGACGACCTGCAACTGGAGCGCGGCTACGACGGCCTGGCGGCGTACAGCCGGTCGAAGCTGGCGAACGTGCTCTTCGCGTACGAACTCGCCGAACGGCTCCGCGGAACGGGCGTGACGGCGAACGCCGTCGACCCAGGATTCGTCCCCTCGACGGCGCTGAGCCGCGGAGCGTCGCTCCGGGGTCGGCTGGCGCTGCGGCTGTTCTCCCTGCTGCCGCTGCCGTTCACGAGGAGCGTCGAGGAGGGGGCGCGGCCGGTGATTCGAGCCGCGTCGGACCCGACACTGGAGGGCGTGACCGGAAAGTACTTCACCGACGACGGGCCGACGCAGTCCTCGCCCGAAACGTACGACGAGCGGACCCGAAAGCGGCTCTGGGACGTCAGCGCCGGGCTCGTCGGCGTCTCTCCCGAACTGCCGGTCGAGCCGGGCGCGCGGCGCTGACCGCTCCATTCAGGCGTACTCCTCGGCGTGGGCGTCGCAGAACTCGGGGGGGCGGAGTTGCGCCCGGACGACGCCCGAGTGGCGGTGGGCGTTGTGCAGCCGACACCGCTCGTCGTCGCAGAACGCCTCACCCGCGCGGAGGTAGTGAACCGCCTGGAGAACGTACCCCTTCAGCGCCTCGGTCGCCCGCGGGTCGCCCTCGACGAGGAACTCGCCGTCGACCGCGGCTTCGAGCACCTCCCGCGGCGGTGTGTCCCCGGTCAGCAGGGCGTGACCCTGCTTCGCCCCGTAGTACGCCTCGGGCTTCGCCGGGGCCTCGTACAGACCGGGAATCGAGACGAGCGCGGGCTGGCCGAGGACGTTCACGCGCTTGTGCCACCGGCCGTCGTGACCGCCCCAGGTCGCGAGCGCGCGATCGAGGAGCGGGACGTGCAGGTGGTCGAGGCCGCGCTCGTCCGCCGGAAGCAGGGCGTTGAGCGCGCGCTGGACCGCGAGCCCGTCGTAGAGCACGCCGCCGGCGCGCCCCGGCCGGTCGAGCGCGCGCTCCTCGTACCGGATCACGCCGAGCATGTCGGAGCCCGTCTCGCGGTCGTGCGGGGACAGGACCCGCGCCGCCGCGAACGCCTCCGGGAGGGAGTCCTCGCGGTACAGGTCGAGGAACCGGTCGCGGACGGCGACCTCGGCGTCGATCCGGTCGCGGAGCCAGTCGGCGATCCGGTCGGCGTCCGCGGCGGTCGCGGGGGCGCGGTACAGCGTGACGCGCTCGATCACGGATCTCGCTCCGTCCGGTTCAGTCGTCCGCGGGCCGCGCGCGGCCCGTCAGCTCGACCGGTTCGGCGTCGACGCCCAGCTCGTCGAGCGCGACCTGGGCGGCGCGCTTGCCGGAGAGGAGCATCGCGCCGAACGTCGGTCCCATCCGCGGCAGGCCGTAGGTCGTGGCGACGGCCATGCCGGTGACGATCAGCCCGTCGTGGGCGACGCCCGTGTGCTCGACGACCGCGTCTTCGCTCCTGCCGACCCACATCGAGTCGTGCCCCGGCGAGTCGTGACCGGGCGCGCCGTACTGCTCGTCCTCCGTCCGGTCCATCACCCGCCCGCGCTCGCGGGCGTCGGCGATGCCCGGCGCGTTCAGTACGCCCCGCTCGTCGAGCTTCGTCACGGCCATCGCGTCGTGGCCCGTCGCGTCGATGACGAGCTTCGCCTCGACCGCGATCGGATCGACGCAGGTGATCTCGCGGGGGAGCGCGTGGACCGGCGTCCAGTTCATCACGATGCCGCCGACGCGGTGGTCCTCGCGGATCACGATGTCGGTGAACTCGGTCATGTTCTGGATCTTCGCGCCCGCGTCGCAGGCCGCCTTGATCAGCGCGGAGCACGCGTGCGGCCCGTCGGCCACGTACAGCCCCTCGGCGTCCTCCGCCTCCCTGTAATCGACGTCGAGTTCGGAGAGGACCCGCTCCCCGGGGGACCGGACCGTCACCTTGTTCATGAGGAATCCGCCGAGCCAGAACCCGCCGCCGAGGTAGTTGTTCTTCTCGACGACCATCGTCTTCACGCCGCGCTCCGAGAGCTCCTTCGCGGCCGTCAGCCCGGACGGGCCGCCGCCGACGACGATCACGTCGCTGTCGGAGAAGTCCATGAACTCCGCCGTCCACTCGCGGCCGATCGCGCGCGTGACCTGTGCCTCGTTCGCCTCGCTGAAACCGGTGAATTCCGCCATATCACTCAGTAGTACAACCGCGTAGTTAAAGATTGGCGTCCGATCCGACGCTTCCGAGCCGACATTTATCACTCCAGTTCCGGTACCCTCACCCATGGGCTACATCGTGCGGATGCCGACGCCAGACTCGGGAGCGGACCGCGGAGCGCTGGTGGAGTGGCACGTCTCGGAGGGCGACCAGATCGAAGAAGGGGAGGATCTCGCGACGGTCAGGTTCGACGAGGCGGCCGATCAGGTCACGATCAGCGCGCCGGCGGACGGAACGATGCGGCGGCTCTACCTCACAGGCGGCGAGAGCGTCCGTCCCGGCGCGCCAGTGGGACTGATCACCGGGACCGACGAGGCGGGAGGGCCCGAAGTGGACGAGGAGGGCGACTTCGAACTGGACGCGTCAGCCGGGGTGGAGGCGTCGCCGCGGGCCCGCCGGCGGGCCCGCGAGTTGGCCGTCGACCTCGGAGCCGTCGACGGGACGGGACCGCAGGGGGCGATCACGGGAACCGACGTCGAGGCGACGGCGGTCGACAGGCTGGAGGCCTCGCCCTACATCCGACGGCTGGCGCGGGACCACGGAATCGACCTCACGACCGTCGAGGGAACGGGCCCGGAGGGCGAGATCACCGCCGACGACGTCATCGCGGCCGTGGACCACGAGACCATCGAGGCCGCCTGGAAGTCGAGTCCGTACCGCGGGCGGACGACCCTGGAGGAGCGGCCGATGACGGAGTCGCGCCAGGCCGTCGCCGGTCGGCTCCGGCGGAGTTACCGGGAGGTGGTGCACGCCAACCAGCGCTGCACCGTCGACGCCGAGGCGCTGTTCGCCGCGGTCGACGCCGCGAACGACGACAGCGAGTCCGAGATCGAGATCAAACCCGTCGACGCGATGCTCGCCCTCGTCGCGGCGGCGCTCACCGAACACCCGGAGTTGAACGCGACCTACACCGACCACACCCACCGCCTCCACGTCGAGCACAACCTCTCCGTCGGCGTCGACACCGACGACGGACTCGTCGCGCCCGTCGTCTACGACGTCGACTCGCTGTCGCTCGAAGGGATCGCCGAAGAGCGGCGGCGCGCGACGAAGAAGGCCCTGTCCGGCGGGTACACGACGAACGACCTCTCCGGAGGGACGTTCACGCTCGTCGATCTGAGCGACTCCGCCGTCGAGTCGTTCGAGCCGATCGTCAACCAGCCGCAGGTCGCCGCGCTCTGCGTCGCCGGAGTCCAGCGGAGCGAGGCCACTGACCGACGCCGCCTCCCGCTCGTCCTCTCGTTCGACCACCGCGTGATCACCCCCGCGGACGCGGCCGGCTTTCTCGGGGCGCTGGCCGACCGCGTCGCGAACCCGCGGCCCGCGCTCGAAGGGGCGGAACCGGGGCGCTGACCGCCGTTGCGAACTCGTTGTGACTCCCGAGCGGACCTCATCTTCGCGTTCGAATCGAGACGCGTCTGTTCGACGTGTCAATCGGTGCCGTAGTTCGGTTTGAGAGGCTACGTGGCCCACGACGGTTCGAGAAGAGAGCGCAGAGCGATCGTGAACAGGCCCGTTACCGAGGAGTTCACGCGGTTTCCTCGACCGAGCGGTCGCGAACCGTGAGAACGGGCACCTGCGCCGCTCTCACGACTCGTTCCGCGACGCTACCGACGAATCCTCGACTGTCGTCCCCTCTTCTGCGAGCTCCGAGAACGATGAGGTCGCACCCGTTCTGCGTCGCGTACTCGATGATCCGCTCGGGGGGATTCCCTTCGCGCATCTCACCGTGGACCTGTATGCCGTTCCTCGTCGCCCGCGTGCTCACCGCTTCGATCGCTCGGTTCCCCTCTTCTTCGAAGTACCCCCGGAGCGCGTCCGTCTGTACGACTCGCGGATCAAGTACGTAGAGCGCGTGAATACTCCCACCGAATGCGTCCGCGAGCCCGAGTCCGTGTTCGATCGCGCCTTCAGCTTCCGGGCCCCCGCCGGTCGCTATCAGGATGTTCTCGAAAGAAGTTCGCCGTTCGGGCTCTCCGATCCGGGCGGTGAGGACGGGAACGGACGCTTTCCGCAGCACTCGGCTGGTCGTGCTTCCGACGAAGAACTCGTGGAACCGGGAGCGACCGTGTTTTCCCATCACGATCAAGTCGATCCCGTTCTCGGTTGCGTACCGAATTATCTCCGTTTCGGGAGCGCCAGTGCGCGTCTGCCGTCGAACGCGAAGGCCCATGTCGTGCGCCGGCTTTGCGACTGCCTCCAGCGCGTCAGTCGCCCTCTCTTCGAGTTTCGCGTGTAAATCGGGAGGGCCATCAGCGTACACCTGTGCGAGCTCGATCACCGCGAGAACGTGCACCGTCGACTCGAAGTGCTGTGCGATGGTGAGCCCGTGCTGAACCGCCTGGTGCGTCCCGCCGCTGCCGTCTGTCGGAATGAGAACGTTCGAGTACATCCTAGTAGGTTCAGAAGAGCCGTACACATGAACGGCGTCACAGCCCGCCGAGTATGTCCGATTATCCGAACCGAGTGCGGAGGGTTCCCGCTACCGAGTGGGTGCCTCCCTCGCTTCCCTCCTCGACGAGAGTAGCCCCCGGCCGAGAAAGAAGGAAGGGCGGCGAGTCTCGTCACTTCCGGACGACGTACCCATTCCGATTGAGAGCGGCGTGAACCGCTCGTTCGAGTCGCGCTGTGAGCTCTTCGTCTAGCCCTTCGAGCGCCGGCGTCTGCGACTCTAATCGGATTTCGGACCTCTCGTCGCCTTCGGCGAATCGATACGTTCGGCCGAATTTCTGTCCGTTATCTCCGTAGACGGTGACAACCACCCGTAAACCGGATGACGGTCGTTCGGACAGGGCGCGCCGGCCGGCGATCGTTTCGGACGCGTCGCCGGTTTCGATGACGCTCACTCGTTCGAAGTCGGTGAGAGAGGTGCTGAACTGCCCGATCATGAGCCGTTCCTCGAACCAGTCTCGCTCCCAGACGCGCTTATCGCCGCTCTCGGTGTCGCGGCCGATCACGCTCTCCGATGTAATGTCGGTCACGATCCACTTTGTGAGCGTCGGCGACTCCAATTCGGCGCCGGTTTTCGCTTCGATATCGCCCTCCTGGATGATATCACCTCTCCGCACTCGATAGTATCGGGGGCTCGAAAGCGGAAAGTCGATGAAAATTTCCGCGGAGTCAGTGCCGATTCCCGCTCGGATCCCCTGTACGTCTTTCGTGACTATCGTCTGGCTCTTTCGAACCTCTTTCTCGCTCATTGTCATCACCACCGTGCATTTTTCTGAGAGATCATATGGCGCTGAAGGCGATAAGCACGTCGCAGCCGTCCGATTTCTCGCTTCGCAGTCAGATCTCAACTCCCTGCCACAGCAGGCCGAACGGCTATGTCGATCGCCTCCCTCGAAGCTACTTGGCCGGGAATCAACTGGTGCTCAGAGGGTGATGGAGCGGTCGAAAACGGAGCTTTCTCGGGATTTCGCGTGTCACTCCCGGCCACTCTCTTTGTCGTCCCGACTCGCTCGTGAGGGAGAGAACGAGTCGGGAACGCGCTGTTCGACGCTCGGCGGAGGAGATAACCGGATGATCCGTCAGTATCACCGTGAGCGCGTCAGTCACGACTTTCTCGGGGCGCTGGCCGACCACGTCGCGAATCCGCGGTCCGCGCTCGAAGGGGCGGAACCGGGGCGCTGACCCCGCGGCGGTCGACCGCCTCCCGGAATCGCTGCCACGCGGAAGTTTATCCCGCTCTCCGCGGTAGTTCGTGCCATGGCATACGCCGTCAAGATGCCCAAGCTCGGACTAGAGATGGATCGTGGAACGCTGGTCGAGTGGCACGTCTCGGAGGGCGAGTCGGTCGAGGAGGGCGAGGTGATCGCGGAGGTGGAGTCCGAAAAGACGACCGGGGAGGTCACAGCGCGGGAGTCGGGCGTTCTCAGGCGGGTGCTCCTCGCGGCGGGCGAGAGCGCGGAACCGGGAGCCTCCATCGGCATCGTCGCCGGCCCCGACGAGGACGTGTCGGACCTGGAGGCGAGCGCCGGGGCCGCGGAGCCGTCCGCGCCGGACGAGGTCGACGCGGGGGCGTCGACCGCCGAGTCGAGCGCCGCGACCTCGGAGACGTCCGCCGGCGCGCGAACGGACGGCGCGAAGGCGTCCCCGAGGGCCAGGCGTCGCGCCGAGGAACTGGGCGTCGACCTGACCGCGATCGAGGGGACCGGCCCGCAGGGATCGATCACGGAGGGGGACGTCGAAGCCGCCGCGTCGACAGGCGAAGCCGCGTCGACAGGCGGCGAGGCGGAGACGGCCGGCGGCGGGGCGGAGGCGACCGCCGGATCGGTCAAGGCGTCGCCGCGGGCGCGGCGGCTCGCGAAGGACCTGGGCGTCGATCTCACGGGCGTCGAGGGGACCGGCCCGCAGGGGTCGATCACGGAGGACGACGTGATCGAGGTCGCGGACGCCGAGAGCACGAAGGCGACGGCGGAGGCGAGCGACGCGGCGTCGGCCGACGCGTGGCGGATCCGCGAGGAGCGGCCGCTGACCGGGATGCGCCGCACCATCGCCGAGCGGCTGGGAGAGAGCTACCGCGAGGCCGTCCACGTCACAGAGCACCGGACCGCCGACGCCGAGGCGCTGTTCGCGGCCGTCGACGCGGCCGAGAGCGCCCACGGCGCGGACGTCTCGGTCAACGACGTGCTGCTCGCCGCGCTCTCGGCGGCGCTCTCCGAGCACCCGGCGTTCAACGCGACGTTCGAGGAGGGCGTGCACTACCTGCACGAATCTCACAACGTCTGCGTGGCGGTGGACCTCGCCGGCTCGTCCGGCGCTTCCTCCGGCGACGAAACCGTCTCGACCGCTGATTCCGACGGGGGCCTCGTCGCGCCGGTCGTCCGCGGGATAGACTCGCTGTCGCTCGGCGAGATCGCCGAGGAGCGACGGCGCGTGACCGAGCGCGCCCTGTCGAGGGAGTACACGATGGACGACCTCGCCGGCGGCACATTCACCGTCTCGAACCTCGGCGTCCTCGGCGTCGAGTCGTTCGACCCGGTGATCAACCCGCCGCAAGTGGCGATCCTCGGCGTGAACGCCGTCGAGCGGCGGGCCGTCCCGGACGGGGACGGAGGCGTCGCCTTCCGCCGACACCTCCCGCTCGATCTCTCGTTCGACCACCGCGTCGTCGACGGCGCCGACGCCGCGCGCTTCCTCGGGACGCTCGTCGAACGCGTCGAGAATCCGTGGCCGCTCCTCGACGGGGTGGAACCCGAGGCGGTCGAGGTGACCGAGACCACCGAGACGACCGACGCGGCCGCCGAGGGCGGGAGCGCGACGGTCCGACTCCCCGAGGGTCGCGTCTCCGCCCGCGTCGATTCGGACCTCTCCGGCAGCGTCGCCGCCGGCTCCTTCGAGTACGACTTCGACGTCACGGAGGAGTTCGGCGACGGAGCGCCGTCCGCGCCGCGACCGGTCGATCTCTTCCTCGGATCGCTCTCGGCCTGCCTCGCGTCGAGCATCGGCGTGCAGGCGGCCATCCGCGACCTCGATCCCGGCGGTATCGAGGTCGAGGCGACGGCGGCGGAGGACGACCGCGGGTCCGTCGAATCGATCGACGTGCGCGTGACGGTCGACGCGGACGCCGACGAGGACACCGTAGAACGGATGGTGACGAACGGCGAGCGGACGTGTCACGTCTCCGAGCTCCTCCGCGAGGACCTGCCGGTGTCGCTCTCCTGGGAGCGGGCGTAGCCGCCGGTCCGCGTTTTTCGCGGCGTCGCCGCTTCGACGGCGGACCCGCGACTGGCGAGCTACGGCGACGCCGTGTACGTGTCGTCCGGTTCCGGAATCGCGTCCACGTTGTCGGCCGTCTCGAAGATGACGCCGTTGAGCTGCTCCTGGGTGTCGAAGTACCAGTACGGAACGTCGGCGTACACGCCGCTCTGGAGGACCGGCATGCCCGCGTCCTCGAACTCCTCGATCACGGCCTCCGGATCGTCGAACGCGAAGCAGGCGACGTGGTGCAGCCCCTCGCCGTGTTCCTCCAGGTGTTCGGTGTAGATGCTTTCGCCCTCCAGCGGTTCGATGAGTTCGAGCATCGTCCCGCCGACCTCGGTCAGGGCGAGTACCATCGAGTAGTCGTGCGGCTCTCCTCTGTACGTCGTGTCCGTGAGCGTCGGCGGCTCGAACCGGTACAGCTGCCAGGTGTCGACGCCGAGGACGCTGCCGAACCGATCCATCCCGTCCTCGATCTCCTCTACGACGAACGCGATCTGCGATATCTCGGGTATCTCCACGTCGAGCGCGGGTATCTCCGGGCGCATGTGAGTCGATGGACACGAGATAACAAATAGCACTGTCATCGGTTAACTGACTGTACCGTTTTCCGACCGTTCAGCCGCGAGAAAAGTGGCCGTCCTCGGCGGCGCGTTCGAACACCGCGTCGAACTCGACGAGCCGCGGGCCCGCGTCGACCGGACGGATCTCGACCGTCGCGTCCCGGATTTCGAGTTCGCGCTCGCCGTCCGCGCTCACGACGCCGCTCGGGACCTCGAAGCGGATCGGTTCCTCGGCGTCCAGGCGTCGCCACTCCGCGACGCCGACGCGCTCGACGACGCCGGGGACGGTGATAGCGCGCACGGTTTCGGGGGTCTCGTCCGGCGGACCGAACCGGAGACCGACGCCGCCGGAGTCGTCGGGCCGGTGCATCGCGAGCGCGCCGGCGACGCCGGACAGCCCGATCTCCGCCGGGAACGCGCGGGAGACCGCGCCGCCGAGGAAATCCTCCGCGTCGAGGATCGCCCGCGTGCCGACGAACGGCCGGTCGAGCACCCCGACCGTCGCGAGGCCGCGGACCGTCCGTTCGCCGCCCGCGCCCGCCACGCGCGCCTCGACCGTCCCGTGCCGCAGCGTGGTCTCGGCCGCCGGCACCGCGCCTGTGGCGACGAGCCCCGCGGCCGCGCCCGCGACGGTTCCGTCGACGGCGGCGGGGACGACGTTGTTCGTGCCGGTCGAGACGCTCGCGACGGGCACGTCGCCGATCTCCGCCGCCACGTCGCGGTTCGTCCCGTCGCCGCCGAGGACGACCGCCGCGTCGGCGTTCGACCGGAACCACCGGGCGGCGCGGCGCGTGTCCGCGGCGGTTCCCTCGATGGGGACGTCGAGGAGGTCAACGGGGAGGCCGTCGGGCGCGTCGTCCGCGATTCGGCGGGCGAGGCCACGCCCGTCCGGCATGACGACGACCTCGGTCTGCTCCGGCGCGAGCGCGAGACCGGCGAGGGCGCAACCCGCGGTCCGACGCTTCGCGTAGTTGTCGCTCACGCTCGCCCCGCCCGTGAGCCGGCGGATGTCGCGACCGGCGGCCGGGTTGACGACGAGCCCGACCGTCGCGGTCACGCCCGAACCCCGCCGTCGGCTCGGATCACGTCACGTTCTCGACCGCGGCGCGCACGTCGTCGGCGTCGGGGAGCACCTCCGCTTCCAGCGCCGGGCTGAACGGGATGTGGGTGTCCGGGACGCCGACCCGCTGCATCGGCGCGTCGAGGCTGAAGAACGCGCGGTCGTTGATCCGCGCCATCACCTCGGCGTGGACGCCGTACGACAGCGGGCTCTCGTCGGCGACGACCAGCCGTCCGGTCTTCTCGACGCTCTCGACCAGGGTGTCGGTGTCGAGCGGGTACAGCGAGCGGAGATCGATGACCTCGACACTCACCTCGCCGTCCAGCTCGTCCGCCGCCGACAGGGACTCGCCGACGAGCCGCTGGGTCGCGACGACCGTGACGTCGTCACCCTCGCGCTCGACGTGCGCCTCGCCGAGCGGGATCGTGAAGTCCGGATCCGTCGGTACGTCGCCCTCCTGCTCGTATATCATCTTGTTCTCGAAGAAGAACACCGGATCGTCCGACCGGATGGCCGATTTGAGCAGGCCCTTCGCGGCCGCCGGTGTCCCCGGTGTCACGGCGAGCAGGCCGGGGAAGTGCGCGAACCACGTGTGGACCGTGCCGGAGTGCTGGCTGGCGGCGCCCATTCCGCCGCCCTCGGTGGTTCGGACGGTGACGGGCATGTCGGTTTTCCCGCCGAACATGTAGCGCATCTTCGCCATCTGGTTCATGATCTGCTCCATCGGCACGCCGAGGAAGTCCGAGAACATGATCTCGATGACGGGGCGGGAACCGGTCGCGGCGGCCCCGACGCCCGCGCCAGTGAATCCCGCCTCGCTTATGGGGGTATCGCGGATCCGTTCGTCGCCGAACTCGTCGAGCAGGCCGTCGCTGACGTCGAAGACGCCCCCGAACGTGGCGACGTCCTCCCCCATGAGGAAGACGCGGTCGTCGCGCTCCATCTCCTCGCGGAGCGCCGCGCGGATCGCCTCGCGCACCGTCATCGTCTCCGTTCCGGGGGTACCGGCTCCCGGTCTCGCTTCGGTGCTCATCGGCTCTCACCCCCGTCGGTTCGGGCCTTCCGAGCGAACTGTTCGATCTCCGGGATCGAGGCGGCGAACATGTCGTCGTACGCCTCGTACGGGGCGGGATCGTCGGCGCTCTCGGCGAACGAGACGGCCTCCCGTATCGTCGCTTCGACCTCCGACTTCAGCTCCTCGTAGCCGTCCTCGGTGAGCGTGCCCGCGTCGATCAGCCGCCGCTTGAACGCCTCGATCGGGTCCCGCTCCCGCCACACCTCGATGTCGTCCTCGTCGCGGTACGGCTGGTGATCGCCCTCGAAGTGGCCGCGGAAGCGGTAGGTGTCCGCTTCGACGAGCGTCGGACCGTCGCCGGCGACCGCGCGCTTCCGCGCCTCGGCGACGGCCTCGTACACCGCGACGACGTCCATCCCGTCGACCGTGAAGCCCGGGATGTCGTACGCCTCCGCCGTCTCGCTCAGGTTCTCGACGTTGTGCTGTTTCTCGACCGGGGTTCCCTCCCCGAACTGGTTGTTCTCGACGAGGAAGATCGACGGGAGGTCCCAGGTCGCCGCGAGGTTGATCGCCTCGTGGACCTGCCCCTGCGCGACGGCCCCGTCGCCGCAGAACGAGAGCGCGACGCGCTCGTCGCCCTGGAGCTGGGCCGTGAGGGCGGCACCCGCCGCCAGTGGCGGACCGGCGCCGACGATGCCGTTCGCGCCGAGCATCCCGGCGTCCACGTCGGCGATGTGCATCGAACCGCCCTTGCCGTTGCAGTAGCCGTCGCGCTTTCCGTACAGTTCGGCCATCATGCGCGCGGGATCGAGCCCCTTCGCGATGCAGTGGCCGTGTCCGCGGTGCGTGCTCGTGATGTAGTCGTCCTCGTCGAGCGCGGCGCACGCCCCGACGGCGACGGCCTCCTCGCCGATGTACAGGTGTACGAACCCCGGGATTTCCCCGTCGGCGAAGAGCTGTCCGGCCGTGCTGTCGAACTCCCGGATGGTGAGCATCCGCCGGAGGATCTCCGTCTGTCCGTCCGCCGTTTCCACGTCTGCTGTTACCATGGTACATGATTAGATCATCAGTATCGATCATAGCTGTTGTGCAACCTTTCGGCAAGACTGACCGATTGTCGGCCGGTAACGGTCGGATCGCCCCCCTCGCTCGCGCCGGCGACAGAAGCCTTTTCGGTCCGCATCGGCAACTGATCACATGGGACGACAGCCGCCCGCTCGGCGGGGGACGCGGCGATGAACATGCTCGTCGAGGGCGAGTGGCGGACCGACGCCTACGAGTCAACGACGGAAGAGGGGGAGTTCGATCGACAGGGGACGACGTTCCGGAACTGGGTGGAAGACGACCCGGACGCGGAGTTCCCCGCGGAAGCCGGGCGGTACCACCTCTACGTCTCGCGCGCGTGCCCCTGGGCGCACCGGACGGCGATGACGCGTGCGCTGAAGGGGCTGGACCGCGCAGTCTCGCTCTCCCTCGTCGAACCGGTCCGCATCGACGACGGGTGGGAGTTTTCCGAATCGTACCCCGATCCGCTGCACGGCGAGGACTACCTCCGCGACGTCTACGTGAGGGCCGATCCCGACTACACCGGACGTGTGACAGTGCCGGTTCTGTGGGACAGAGAGCGCGAGACGATCGTGAACAACGAGTCCGCGGAGATCATGCGGATGCTCGACACCGAGTTCGACGCGCTCGCCGAGCGCGACGTGGATCTCTACCCGGAGGGCTATCGGGACGAGGTCGACCGGATCATCGACGAGATCTACGAGCCGATCAACAACGGGGTGTACCGCGCCGGCTTCGCCGGCACCCAGGAGGCGTACGACGAGGCGGTCGCGGAGCTCTTCGAGGCGCTCGACCGCTGGGAGGGCGTGTTGGACGAGCAGCGCTACCTCGTCGGGGAAGTGCTCACCGAGGCGGACCTCGCGATGTTCGCCACGCTCGTCAGGTTCGACCACGTCTACCACACGCACTTCAAGTGTAACCGACGGGCGGTCCACGAGTACCCGAACCTCTGGAACTACGCCAAGGAGCTGTACCAGCTGCCGGGTATCGCCGAGACGGTGAACGTGGATCACATCGTTCGGCACTACTACGAGAGCCACGGGGACGTCAACCCCAAACGCCTCGTACCGATCGGCCCCGACATCGACTTCTCCGAGCCGCACGACCGCGATCGCTTACCGGGCGGACCCCCGGAGGCGCTCTACGGATAGGTGCGACTAAGTGCCGAACAACGGGTGAATGGCGGGCCGGCGGCGCGTCCGAACCGCGAGGCGGGGCGCCGCGCACCCGCGAACCGCCTCACGACGACTGGTCAGCGCATGCGGGTTCTGGCCCCGTTCTCGGTTATGAATCTGAGGGGAGAAAGACGAGCGCCTCGGGATTCTGGTACGGTTCGACCTCCAGCTCGCCGCGTTCGCGCGCCTCGGTCAGCATGCCGTCCGACTCCGGTCGGGTGAGCCCGGCGATAGATTCGACGGCGAGCAGGAGGTCGTCCCGCTCGATCGCGTCCTTGCCCGTCTGTTCGCGCATGATCTCCACGAGCGACCGGAGCGTCTCCTCCTCGTCGAACCGCTCGTGCCAGCTCGGCGGGTACGCGCTGATGTTCCCGCCGATCCGGTAGTACACGTCCTCGTCGCGCCACGCCGCGTCGTCGACCGTCTTCCGTTCGATGTCGCGGTCGGACAGCTCCACGTCGTACCCCAGCCGTTCGGCGTACGCGTTCAGCAGTTCCAGCGGGATTCCGGGGTGATACTCCGGGTGGTGCCGTTCGAGGACTCTGACGATGTGCGGTCCGTGTTGCGTCTCGTGCTCCCTGAGTTCGGCGAGGACCGCCTCGTCGACCGCCGCCCGGTCACCGGTGTCGTTCGGTGCCATGACGCTCGGTACGTTGTCGAAGGGAATAAGCGGTGAGTTGGTCCGCCGACGCGAAGTTCTTGTCCGCGCGGAAGCTACCGAAGACACGGGAGATGGATCGAGACCGGGGCAGAGGCGGCGCGATAGGCCGCGCGGTTCGCCGCTTCGAGCCGCGGCCCCGCCTGGTCGACTGGTCGATCCTCCTGCTCGTCGCGTTCGAACTCGGAAGCGGCCTCCTGAGCCTCACCGTCGGTCGCCCCGGCGGCTCAGCCGTCTTCCTGCTTCACGGCGTCGCCGGGCTGACGCTCGTCTTCCTCCTGTTCTACAAGCTCCGGCGGGTCCGCCGCCTGTGGGACCGGGCGACCGGCCTGTCGGTGCTCACGACCGCCGTGGCCCTCGCGGCGCTCGGCTCGGGCGTCTTCTGGGTGTTCGGCGGGGACGTCCGGATCCTGTACTGGAACGCGCTGAGCGCCCACGTCCTGTTCGGACTGCTGCTCCTGCCGCTCGTGCTCGTCCACGCGGCGACCCGCGCCCGGCCCCCGCGGCGGGTCGACTTCCGGGGGCGACGAACCGCGCTTCAGTACGCCGGGCTACTCGTCGGCGGCGCGCTGGTCTGGCGGGCGCAACAGGGTGTAAATCGCCTGCTCGACACCGCGGGCGCCGACCGCCGATTCACCGGATCGAAACCGGTCGAGGGGGCGTCGTTTCCCGTGACGAGCTGGGTCGCTGACGACCCCGATCCGATAGACCCCGACAAGTGGCGGCTCCGCGTCGGCGGCCTCGTCGACGAACCGTACGAACTCGCCCCCGAGGATCTCGACGGGGCCGACGAGCTTCGGGCGCTCCTCGACTGCACGAGCGGGTGGTACACGGTGCAGGACTGGCGCGGCGTCCTCGTCGGCGACCTGCTCGATCGGGCCGGCGCCGACCCGGCGGGGGCGTGGGTCCGGTTCGTCTCGGTCACCGGCTACCGCTGGAGCCTGCCGCTCGACGAGGCTCGCGACGCGCTGCTCGCGACGCGCGTCGGCGGCGAACCGCTGAGCCACGGCCACGGCGCGCCCCTCCGTCTGGTCGCCCCCGGCCGACGCGGCTTCCAGTGGGTGAAGTGGGTCGAGGCGGTCGAGGTCCGCGACCGACGGGATCCGGCGCAGTGGTTCGTCACACTCGTCAGCGGGTTCGACTGACGGCGCGCCGACCGGAGAGGAAAGCGCTCGACCGCGACCGCCGATCACTGACCGCCGGCCGACGGCGGCGACTATCGGTCGGTCGGACTCACGTCGCTCCTCGCGCCATCGCGGATCTCGCGCTCCGCCTCCCCGAGCGCTCGCTCGCGGTCGAACCCGTCGACGATCCGGGCTAGTTCCTCCCGCGGCGCGTCGCGCAGTTCGCGGGCGTGGCGGGTGACGTTCGGCACGGCCCGGACGATGTTGTCGACGATCGGTATCGCCGCGGCGCGCGCCGAGCGCGAGAGGGGATTCAGGTCGATGACGATCTCGGTCTTGCCCATCGCGGAGAGCGCCTCGGCCCGGTCACCGTCCTCCAGCGGGACGAGCACCACGTCCGCGTCGCCGATGCCGTCGGCGTCGACCTTCGCCCGCTCGTGGGAGAGCCCCGGGATGCGGCCGTCGGCGTCCAGGCCCTTCACCTCCTCCGCGCCGTGTTCGCGGAGGTGGGCGGCGATGGCCGCCATCCGTTCGTCGGTCCGGTTGAACAGGTTGACCTCGATGTCCGCGCCGGTCGCCTCGGCGAGTTCGACGATCTCTCCCGGGACGAGCGCGGCGACGTTCCCGTTCACGGAGAGAACGGCGTGGTCGGCGAGGAGGAGCGCCGCCGCCGCGGCCCGCTCGGCCGCGTCCGCGCCGTCCGTCGTCCGCTCGCCGAGGAGGTAGTCGAACGCCTCCCCGCGCCCCTGCGCGATGAGCCCCTGCCGGCTCGTGATCCCCTCGTCTACCCCCTTCTCGATGCGATGCCGCGTGAGAAGCGACTCGTACCGGGGGTGGTCCTCGGGGATTCGAATCTCGCTCATACCCGACGTTGGTCGTCCTCCCGAAAAAGCCCGCCATTTCGTCCCGGCGGCGAGAAGGTCGACTCCGAACCCCCGGGATCCGTTCCGCGCCTCGCGGCCCACCGACGGACGGTGTCGGTTCGGGGTCCTACACCGAGGCGACAGACGGTGTCGCCTCGGGTCTCACACCTCGCCGGTGACAGTACCGGCTCGGGTCTTACACCTCGTCTCCGAGGAGTGCCGCCCCCGTCGGGTGAGTCCGACACGCCGTCGCGTCGTAGCCCGCGTCCGAGAGTCCCGTTCCGAGCGCGAACGCCGTCCGGCCGAGCATCGCCATCGACGCCTCGCCGCCCGCCTCGCTCACGTCCCGAACGGCGGCCGCGACCTCGTCGGTCAGGAGCCCCGCCTCGCGGGCGAACCGCCGCGAAGCCGACATGAGCCGCGGGAGGGTCGGTTCCGCGACCAGGCGGGAGAGGGCGTGCTGTCCGGCCGTCGAGAGCCGCTTCGTGTCGCCCGAGAGCACCTCCTCCGTCGGGAGGTCGCCGAACGTGACGTATTCGATCCTCGCGCGCGCGGGGATTCCGTCGAGCAGGCCGTACCCCGGCGCTCCCGGCTCCAGGCGGATCGGCAACCCGCCGCGGGCCTGCGCGACCACGTCGCCGAGACCCGTCCCCGCCTGCACTTCCGCGCCGTGGGCGACGGTCGTGAGCTCGTTCTCCGAGTGGCCGCACCCGAACGCGGCGTTGGCCGCGAGCGCCGTCCCGAGCGACATCGCCCCGGAGACGCCGAATCCGGCGCCGAGGGGGAGGTCGGTCTCGGCCGAAACGCGCGCGTCGACCCCGAGCGCGCCGAGGACCCGCTCCACCGGCTCCATCTCGATCGGCGAGCCGTTCAGCGCGATCCGGGTGGTGGACGCCGGCCGGACCGTCACCTCGACGCCGTCAGAGAGGGTCAAGCCGGCGCCGCGGGACCCGGCCTTCGTCGGCTCGTCCGCCGGATGGGCGCTGAAAAAACCGGTGATGTGCCCGGGGACGAACGCGGCTACCTCGTCGCTCATGAACGGTCAAATGGCGAGGTCCCGATTAATCGTTGTTATCCCGCCGCGCCGGATCCGGGGGAGGGAAGTCGAGTGAGCGAAGGCGAGGTGCCGGAGGCGACCGGCCGCGCGGGTCGGCCGCGCGCGCTCAGCGGTCGTCGAAGTACTTCTCCGTGAGCCGGATCCGCGCGTTCGGGTGCTGTTCGGCGTCGGCGACGACGATCCCCTCGTCACCGAGCGCCTGTAGCTCGGCCGCCGCGTCCCGCCAGCTCACGCCGCCGATGACGGTCGCGACGTTGAGCAGGACGTTCTCGGGGACGCCTTTACCGGCGCCGCCCGTGGCGAAGGCGCTCCGGCTGTCGTCCACGTCCTCCAGGATGACTTCGAGGTACCGCGCCGGATCGGTCTCCCCCTCCAGCCGGTCGTACCACGACGCGGGGTAGAGGCTGACGCGGCCGTCGCCGACCTCGTACAGCGCGTCGGGCCCCTGCCACGACTCCGCGTCGGTGCGGTGAAGCTCCAGCGCCGCGTCGACCTGGTCGACGCTCATCGGTCCGCCGTGTCCTTCGAGGTGCTCGGCGTACTCCCGGAGCCGGTCCGCCGGCACCCCCGGCTCCGGATCGGCCTCGTGTCGCTCGACGAGCGTGATGAGGTTCTCGACGGAGAACGCTTCGCCCCTGCCTTCGGCCTCGTCGAGGACGCGATCGTTCAGGTCGGCCATACGCGCGCTTAGGACCTGTTCGGGATAAGCGGCGTGGCCGGCGCCTCGAATCGACGGAGGCGACCGAGATCGAACCAAAACGGCCGGTGCGCTACGGACTCAGCCGCTGTCTGTCTCGCGGGAACAGCACCGCCTCGCGGATGTTCGGCAGGTCGAGCATCGTCATGACGAGGCGCTCGCCGCCGAGGCCCCAGCCGGCGTGCGGCGGCATGCCGTACTTGAACATCTTCGTGTAGTACTCGAAGGAGTCCGGATCGAGCCCCTGCTGTTCGAAGCCCTCGACGAGCTTCTCGTAGCGGTGCTCGCGCTGTCCGCCCGAGACGAGCTCCATCCGGGGGTGCATCATGTCGAAGCCGGTCGACAACTGCGGATCGGCGTCGTGGTCCTTGATGTAGAACGGCTTGATCTCGCTCGGCCAGTCGGTGATGAAGTAGTGCCCGCCGACGTCGTCGCCGAGCGCCCGCTCGGCCTCCGTCGAGAGGTCGTCGCCCCAGACGAGCTGCTCGTCGAGCTCGCCCGTCGCGTTGATGCGCTCTATGGCCTCCTCGTAGCTGATCCGGGGGAAGTCGTCCTCCGGAACCTCGAACTCGTCGGCGAGCCCGAGCGTTTCGAGCTCCTCGGCGCAGTTGTCGGCGACGGCCTCGTAGGCGGCCCTGACGACGCTCTCGCAGGCGTCCATCGCCTCGCGCTGGTCGATGAACGCGCTCTCGAAGTCGATCGAGGTCGCCTCGTTCAGGTGGCGGGGCGTGTTGTGCTCCTCGGCGCGGAAGATCGGCCCGATCTCGAATACCCGCTCCAGCCCGGAGCCAATCATCAGCTGCTTGAACAGCTGCGGCGACTGGTTCATGAACGCCTCGCGGCCGAAGTAGGTGATCGGGAACAGCTCCGTGCCGCCCTCCGTGCCGGTGGCGACGATCTTCGGCGTGTTGATCTCGGTGCAGCCGATCGAGCGGAACTGCTCGCGCACGGCCCGAAGCACCTCGGCGCGGATCTCGAAGATCGCCTTGACCTCCTCCTTGCGGAGGTCGAGCGTCCGGTTGTCCAGCCGGGTCGAGAGCTCGGCGTCGACCTTCCCGGAAGGGTCGAGCGGGAGGTCGGGCGCGGCCTCCGCGAGCACCTCGATCGACTCGGGGACGATTTCGACGCCCGTCGGGGCGCGCGGCTCCTCCTCCACGTCGCCGGTGACGGTGACGACGCTCTCGCGGTGCACGCCGAGGCCCGTCTCGACGAGCTCGTCGTCCATCTCGTCCTTCTCGAACTTGATCTGGATCCTCCCGGTCTTGTCCCGGAGGATCAGAAAGGCGATGCCGCCGAGGTCCCTGATCTCGTGGACCCACCCGGCGACCGTGACCGTCCGGCCCGGCTCGGCATCGGCCGTGTAGGTTCTGTTTCGCATGTCCCCCAGTTCTGGACGGCTCGTCTTAAAAACGGTCTTTTCGGTCGGCCCCCGTCCCGCGGGACACGCGGGCTCGGCGCGCCCGTTCCGTCGGCGTTTCGCTTCTCGCCGCCGGCGTGTCGTGCCTGCGATCGGCATGTCGGTTTCCGCCCCACCCGGTCACACTATTCCAGCGACGAGGAGCGACGCGGCGGCGACAGCGAGCCACGCGCCGCCGGTTCCCGACGTTCGGTGCGGATGCGCGAATCGTCTCCCGGATTCGATTCCGTATCGGGAATCGACGCCGGACACGTTGCCGATACGCGAATTGATGTGCCCGGAGCGCGTACCGGAACTCGTGCCAGAAGAGACCATCTTTTCGGTCGAACAGTCGATGGATCGGGCGGAGATCGCGCGGTACCTCAGAACGGTCGCCGACGCCGTCGAGTCGGACGGCGAACTCACGCTCAGCGCCGGCGAGCAGAACGTCACGCTGCAGATCCCGACGCGGCCCACGTTCGAAGTGGAGGCGGAGCGGGAGACGCCGAGCGGCGGCGGACGGGGCGAACTGAGCGTCGAGTTCGAGATCGAGTGGGACGAGGGCGACGAGGGCGACGACGGGACGCTCCGAATCGAGTAGCCCGGGCGCCTCCGCCGCCCGGATCCCCGAGTCGAAGTGAGCAAGTTTCATTCCGGTGGTGCGTGAGACCCCGGTATGGTCGCTGACGCACTGGACGAACTGGATCGATACATCATTCACTCCTTACAGCGGGACGCCCGCAACACGTCGGCCCGCGAGATCGCCGACGTGATGGACGTCTCCCCCAGCACGGTGCGAAACCGGATCCACCGGCTCGAAGACGAGGGGTACATCAGGGGGTACCACCTCGACCTGGACTACGAACGCGCGGGTTTCCAGCTCTACACGCTCATCATCTGCACCGCGCCCATCCCCGAGCGGGAACGGCTCGCACAGGACGCCGTCGAAGTTCCGGGCGTGATCAGCGTCCGGGAGATCATGACCGGCGCGGGCAACGTCCACATCGTCGCGGTCGGCACCGACAGCGACGACCTCAGCCGGATCGGACAGGACCTGAACGCCCTCGGCTTCGAGATCGTCGACGAGGACATCGTCCGCAACGAGTACGTCCACCCGTACCACGGGTTCGCCATCGAGGAGAATTCTACGGAGTAGATCGACGTAACCGGCGGTGTGCCCGGAAACTGGAGGTGTAACCGGCGGGACGCCCGGAGATCGGAGGAGTCGCCGGCGTTCGAATCGGGACCGACCGATCAGGAGGTGATCCGCTCGGCGTGCGCGTCCTTGACCCCTTCGACGGTCTCGCGGACGGCGTCGACGCCCTTGTCGTGCAGCAGGTTGCCCACCACGACGGTGTCGGCGTGCCGTCCCATCGTGTGTGCGGAGTCGTAATCCCGGATGCCGCCGCCGTAAAAGAGCGTCGCGCGATCGAGCGCGTCGCGCGCGGCCGCGACCTTCTCCGGGTCGCCGAAGGTGCCCGAGTACTCGACGTAGACGATCTCCTGGCCGAACATCTTCTCCGCGACGGCGGCGAACGAGGCGACGTCCTCGGCGGTCTGGTCGCAGTCGGCGTTGGTGTACTCGGCGACCGACGAGTCGGGGTTGAGAACGATGTACGCCTCCGTGTGCGTCCGGTTCCAGTCGAGGCCGCTTTCGATCCGAACCCACTCCTTGTGCGCGCCGACGATCCAGAAGTGGTCCTGCGAGTTGAACACGGTCGGGATGAGATAGCCGTCGAGCGCGTCCGAGTCGATCACGACGCCCGGGTTCGACGGCTCCTGGTAGAGCGGCACGTCGTACTCGGCGCACGCGTCGATGACGGCGCTCATGTTCTCCTTGGTCATGCCCGTGGTCCCGCCGATCTCGATCGCGTCGGTCCCGGTGGCGCACACGTCCGCGAACGTCTCGTCGCCGACGAGTTCCTTGTCCGGGTCGATTTTGGTGATGTGATCCCAGTGTTCCCAGGGAGCGGTCATTGCGGCTTTCTACTCCGTGGAGCGGTTAAAAAGCCCGCGGAACCTCCCTGTCCGCCGTCACGAGCATCGTTCACGCGCCGCAGGGCGACGGAGGGAAACGGGCGGACGGGGCCGCGTCGACTCGCCCGTCGGCATCGGGGGCGGGCTCTGCGCGGTCCGCTCGGGCGATCGGGAGCGGTCGTCTCGATGACCGGACAAATTCTCTCACGTTCGTCAAATCGAACATGATGAGAGCGGCTGAGTGTCCAACTGACGTACAAACACAGCCGGAATGATAAAGTGTCGACGCGAGGAATCGAACGATAGCGGACCACCGATGGGAGAAGCGAAACGGAGTTACGTCGACGCGCTCGTCCGCAAACTGACCGCGGAGCGGTCCGGCCGGCGGAGATACCTCCTCGTCCTCTCGCTCGCGTTCGCGTACGGCCTCGGCGCGGTCGCGTTCTGGCGTCACACCGTCGAACTCTCCCCGGCCGCCGAGCGACTGCTCGCCGCCGTCTCGGGGCTCCTCTTCGAACTCGCACGCCCCTTCGTCTTTCTCGCCGTCTCCGCCGCGGCGTTCCACCTCCTCTCCGCGCCGTTCGCCTCGAAGGGGAACGCGGCGACCACGGCCACCTCGCTCCTCCCGGGCTTCGTCCCGCTGCTCTCCGTGAGTCTCCTCGAGATCGGGTACTACCTGTCGCCCCTCCACGCCACGCCGCCCGGCGACCGCGGCCTCGATGCGCTCGCGCTGTATCTCCGTGCGCCGGCGGCGGAGTCGCCGGTCCTCGCGGCCGCGGCGGCCGTCGCGCTCTTCTGGGCCATCTTCTCGTGGACCTTCGCCGTCTCCGAGGTGCGGGGGGTCACCGTCCCCAAGTCGGCCGCCGTCGTCGGGCTGCCGGTGGCGACGCTCCTCTTCGTCGGGTTCCCGTAGGTCGGACGCCCCGCCGATCAGTCCGCCTTCGCCTGCCACTTCCGCACCGTGTCCGCCCCGACGCCCTCGACCGACGCCGCGAGGTCGTCCGGGTCGGCGTCCTTGAGCCCGTCGACGTCCTCGATGCCCGCCTCCTTGAGCTTCTCCGCCGTCTTCTTGCCGATCCCCCGAATCGCCTCCAGCTCGGAGCCGCTCTGTCGGGCCTGGTACTCCCGGTAGTTGCAGATCGGACAGCCGAGCTCCCAGGGCTCGTCGCCGTTGTGCACCACGAGGTGCGGGAGGTCGTGCTCCTCGCAGCGCTCGTCCGTCACCTCGATCTCGCCGCGCCGGGGCAGCGGGAGCGAGTAGTCGCAGTCGGGGTAGCGCGTGCAACCGACGAGCCGCGAGCCGGAGCGGAGGCGCTTGATCGCCAGTTCCCCGCCGTGCTCGTCCCCGCACGACGGACACGCGCCGATCACCTCGTCCTCCTGCTCGTCGGCCTCGTCGGCCTTGCACTGCGGACAGCC
The DNA here is from genome assembly GCF_002844195.1 of Halegenticoccus soli. Lineage (GTDB taxonomy): Archaea > Halobacteriota > Halobacteria > Halobacteriales > Haloferacaceae > Halegenticoccus > Halegenticoccus soli. The sequence continues at coordinate 671,193 of NZ_PEND01000002.1, read as the reverse complement.
GTGGGTGAACGTCTTGCGCCCGGCGAGCATCTTCACGTGCCGGAGGTCGTGCTCCTCGCACGTCTCCTCCAGGATGAGCGGCTTGCCGGTCGACGGGAGCGGGAGCGTGTAGGTGCAGTCGGGGTAGCCGTCGCAGCCGACGAAGTACGACCCGCGCCGGCTCTTTCGTATCAGGAGGTCGCTGCCGCAGTCGGGACACGGCCCGAGCGTCTTGTCCGCCTTGAGCGACTGCTGGAGGTGGTCGCCGAGTTCCTCGCCGGATTCCATGAGCTCGTCGAACACCTCCTCCAGTATCTCGCGGGATTCGTCGGTCACCTCGTCGAGCGTCGCGTCGCCGTCGGCGATGGCCGCCATGTCCTCTTCGAGCCGGGCGGTCATCTCCTCGCTCACGATGAGGTCCGCGAACTCCTCGGCGGCCTCGACGACCGCCTTCGCCAGCCGCGTCGGCCGCGGCGGGTCGCTCTCGATGTACCCCCGGTCGTAGAGCTTCTGGATCACGTCGTGACGGGTCGCCTTGGTTCCGACCCCCATCTTCTCCATCGTCTCGATGAGCCGCGACTGGCCGTACCGCCGCGGCGGCTGGGTCTGCTTCTCTTCGAGCCGCGTGTCGGCGACGGAGAGCACCTCGCCCTCCTCGACCGCCGGGACGAAGTTCTCCGTGTTGTTGAAGTACGGGTACACCTCGTGGTACCCCCGCTTCACGAGCCGCTTGCCGTTCGCCTTGAGCGACAGCGCCGAGTCGCCGGACCCGACGTCGGCGACGACCCGGAGGTGCTCCCACTTCGCCGCCTCCGCCACCGTGGCGAAGAAGCGCCGGACGACGAGCTCGTACACCTCGAACTCGTCCTCGGAGAGGTCGGCCGCGCTCGGAAGCTCGCCGGTCGGGTGGATCGGCGGGTGGTCGGTCGTCTGCTTTTCGCCCTCCGTCGGGGAGATCTCGTCCTGTCCGAGGAGGGACTCCGCGTCGTCGCCGAACCGGCGGTCCCCGAGGAACTCCTCCAGCAGTTCCCGGGGGTCGAGATCCTCGGGGTAGACGGTGTTGTCCGTCCGCGGGTAGGTGACGTACCCCGCCGTGTAGAGGTCCTCGGCGATGCTCATCGCCCGCTGGGCGGAGTAGCCGATGCTCCCCGCCGCGCGGATGAACTGCGTCGTGTTGAACGGCGCGGGCGGGCGGTCCGTCCGGGTGCGCCGCCGGACCGACTCGACGGTCGCGCTCGACGCCCCGCGGAGCGTCTCGTACGCCTCCTCGGCGGCGTTCTCGTTCCAGACGCGCTCCGCCTCGTTGCCGTCCTCGTCGAGGTAGAAGTACTGCGCCTCGAAGGCGTCCTCCTCGCCGTCCTTCAGCAGTTCGGCGAACAGCTCCCAGTAGTCCTCGGGGTCAAACGCCTCGATCTCGCGCTCGCGGTCGACGATGAGCTTCAGCGTCGGCCCCTGCACCCGGCCCACGCTGATGAAGTCGTCGCCGAGCTGTCGCGCCGAGAGGGAGAGAAAGCGGGTGAGCGCGGCCCCCCAGACGAGGTCGACGATCTGCCGGGCCTCCCCGGCGGCGGCCAGGTCGAAGTCGATCTCGTCGGGGTTCTCGAACGCCTCGGTCACCTCGCGCTGAGTGATAGACGAAAAGCGCACGCGGTCGACCGGCACGTCCTCGTTCACGTCGCGGACGAGCTCGTACGCCTCCTTGCCGATCAGCTCCCCCTCGCGGTCGTAGTCGGTCGCGATGGTGACCCGGGAGGCGTTCCGCGCGAGCCGGCGGAGCGCCCGCACGATGTTCTCCCGCGTCGGCTGTTTGGCGATGGGCGCGTCGATGAGCTCGACCGGCTCGACGTCCCGCCAGTCGTTGTACTCCGGCGGGAAGTCGACGCCGACGACGTGCCCCGACAGCCCGATGCAGCGCTTGCCGCCCCACTTGTAGACGTTGACGCCGTTCGTCCGCTCGGCGTCCGCGGACCCGCCGCTGAGGATGTCGGCGATCCGTCTCGCGGCGTTGTCCTTCTCCGTGATTATCAACTCAGGGCCACGACTCATTGAGGGCGGGTAGGAAAAGCGGCGGCCTAAATCTTTCGCGGCGCGCCGCGGAAAATCGCAAGCAGAGGCGGTCGTGCGCGCTCGTACGCGCGAGGAGGACGAGAGCGAACCGCGCGAACCGCGCAACCGTCGACGCACGGGATAGAACGCCGGCACACCCCGGGCGGAACCGGTCGCCGTGGCCGGAAGGTGCGTCCTTTTTTGTCGGCCTCCCGTGACCAACGGCGTGTCCGGACGAGAGGGCAGTCGCGTCGACATGACCACCGGAGCGGTGACGCCGAAGCTCGCCGCGCTAGCGTGGCCGCTCGTCGCCGGCAACCTCCTGCAGACGTTCTACAACCTCGCGGACATGTTCTGGGTCGGTCGCGTGAGCCCCGAGGCGGTCGCGGCCGTCTCGCTCATGTTCCCCCTGTCGTGGATGTTCGTCTCCACGGCGATGGGCATCACGGCGGCGACGATCGCGCTCGTCTCCCAGTACGTCGGCGCGGGCGAGGATCGGGAGGCGGACAACGTCGTCGCGCAGACGGCGTTCCTCACCGTCGCCGTCGCGGTGACGCTCGCGGCGCTCGGTCTCGCGGTCCGCCGTCCCCTGCTCGGCGCGATGGGGCTCTCCGGGCGGGTGTTCGTCGAGGCGCTGGCGTACATCGAGGTCATCTTCCTCGCGCTCCCCTTCACGTTCCTGTTCTTCGCGTTCCGCGCCGCCCTGCAGGGCGCGGGCGACACGAAGACCGCGATGTGGCTGATGGTGCTCTCCGCGGGGCTGAACGTCGTGCTCGATCCGCTTTTCATCCTCGGTCCGGGGCCGTTTCCGGCGTGGGGGACCCGCGGGGCCGCGGTCGCGACGTTCGTCGCCCGCGGGCTGGCGGCCGCCGCGGGCGTCTACGTCCTCCTGCGCGGCGACTGGGGGGTTCGACTCCGCGTCGGCGACCTGCGCCCCGACCGCCCGACGCTCCGCAAACTCGTCGCGGTCGGCTACCCGGCGACGATCGACGGCTGGGCGCGGAGCTTCGCCGCCGTCGCGATGGCCGCCCTCGTCGCGCAGTTCTCCGTCGCAGCCATCGCCGCCTACGGCATCGGCGTGCGGCTCATGTCGGTCTCCTGGACCGTCGCCGGGGCGGTCGGGCAGGCGACGGCGACGGGCGTCGGCCAGAACCTCGGCGCGGAGACCCCGGACCGCGCCGCGGAGGTGACGTGGAAGGCGACCGTCGGGACGATGGGGCTCCTGTTCGCCGCGGCGGCGCTCGTCGTCGCGTTCCCCGCCGTCGCGATGCGCGCGTTCGTGAACGACGCCGCCGTCGTCGACGAGGGCGTCGTCTTCCTCCGGATCATCGCCCCGTTCTGGGCGTTCTTCGGCGGCACGATGGTCATCCAGGGCGCGTTCCGCGGCGCGGGGCGGACGAAGGTGGCGATGGCGCTGTCGTTTCTCTCGCGGTGGGTCTTCCGCGTCCCGACGGCGCTCGCGCTGGCGTTCGCGTGGAGCGTGACGCTGCCGGGCGGCGCGACCGCGTCTGCGCTCGACTGGGGCGTGAACGGGCTCTGGTGGGCCTTTTCCGTCGGCGCGACCGCGTCGTTCGTCGTGGCCGTCCTGTGGTTCAAGCGCGGGAGGTGGCGCGAGGGCGTCATCGACCGCGAACCGACGGGGGCGGCCGGGGTCGTCGAGACCGATTAATGCGGTCGTCGACGGATACGTTGGTGCCGCTCACTCGGACGACGGAGTCGAACGAGATTCGACCGGATCGGGAGCCGTCAGCCAGTCGAGTCGCCTCCCGAACCGTTTCAGTCCGGTGTCGTGCGTCCAGAGCGTCGAAACGTCGGTCCGTTCCATCGCAGCCACGACTGAAGCGTCCCGTCCGTCGATTCCGAGGTTCGGGTACGCGTCGAGCAGGGTCGCGGCGGCGCGAACGTCCTCGGGCGAGAGCGCCGCGACCGTCGTGTTTTCGAGGTTCAGAAAGCGCTCGACGGCGTCGGCGCTCTCGGCCAGCTGGTTGTTCAGGTAGTGGACCACTTCCATCTGAAGCACCGTCGTCGTGAAAAGCGGCTCCGCGGAGAGCAGGCGGGTGACGGGCTCGGAGATCGCCTCGTGTTCGGAGCGCTCCGCGTCGAAGTAGTACACCCAGATGTTCGCGTCGAGACAGTACATTCGTCAGCGACCCGTCGGGAGGTCGCCCGTCCAATCCGCCTTCAGGTCGGCCGGGGAGAGTTCGGCCGCGTCGGGCCGACGCGTCGATTCGGTGATACAGCCGCGCATCGCGTCGACGAACGAGTCACGGGAGATTCGCGGCTTGACGACGATGCGGCCGTCCTCGACGGACACCTCGACGCGTTCGCCCGGCCGCAGGTTCAGCCGGTCGCGGACCGATTTCGGAATGGTGACGCGACCCTTCTCGTCGATGTGACGCTCAGTTCCGTCCGCGCGCATACGGTTCCCACTTCGGTGGGAACACGAAAAACTGTCCCGGTGGCTACTCGTCCCGCCGCTCTCTGAGCGTCGCGTTCACGTCACCGAGGTCGGTGGGATTGATCGAACGGAGTCGTTGCGACCGTAAAACGGATTCGTCGGGGAACGCCGCGGCCATCGCGCGGACGGCGTCACTCGGTTCGCATTCCCTGGTAGGCCAGCGCGACCCCGACGACGAACACCACCACGGCAAGGTAGATCGGACCGAGGTGCGTCACCCAGTCGTGGGAGAACCCGCCGACCCAGTGCATCGGCAGGGCGAGCGCCAGCCCGACGACGGCCGCGACGACGGCGGTGGCCCACGCCCACCGCAGCCGCTGGCGGACCCCGTACCAGGAGAGCGCGGTGACCGCGATCCCCGTGGAGATGATGAACGCCGCCGTGGCGACGTGGAGGTGGCTGATGTAAAACGCCACGGTCGGGTTCAGATCCGCCGGGGTCATTCCGTCGAGGTGGGCGACTCCCAGTTCGAATCCGCTGCCCACGAAATTCAGGACGAGGAACACGATTCCGTAGCCGATGAATCCGACGCCCGCGAGCGCCATCAGCAGGGACCCGCTCCGGAGCTTTCCGTTGAGCTCGACCTGTTCTTCCCGTTCGCCCGCTACCGCCTGTTCTGTTACTTCCATGATCACTTGTGTGCGCTGAGAGAGACGCTCTTCACGCCGTACTTCTGACACGCGTTCGCTGCCTGATCGGAGATGAACTCGTACGTGGTGTTTTCCCGAACGTCCGTCACCTCGAATCCGGCCGCTTCGATGAGGGTCGTATAGCGGTCGATCTGTTCGGCCCCGCCGATACAGGCCGCCCAGAGATCCGCGTCGGTCTTGATGCTCTCCGGCATCTGTTTCTCGCTGATGATGTCGGAGACGGCGAGCCGGCCCCCCGAGGCGAGAACGCGATTCGCTTCCTCGAACACCCGCGTTTTCTCCGGCGAGAGGTTGATGACTCCGTTCGAGATCACGACGTCGAACGTCCCGTCCTCGAACGGCAGCTCCTCGATGTACCCCGCCTCGAACGAGACGGCGTCCATTCCCGCCTCGTCTCGCAACCCCCGCGCCTTCTCGAGCTGCTCGTCGGTCATGTCCAACCCCGTGACGCTGCCCGACTCGCCGACGCGGAGCGCCGCGACGAACGCGTCCGTCCCCGACCCGCTGCCGAGGTCGAGCACGTCGTCTCCTTCCCCGATGTCGGCGAGGTCGAAGTGGTACCCCACGCCCGCGAAGGATTCGAGGGCTTCCGCGGGGATCCGGTCGAGGTCGTCCGCCGGATAGCCGAGTCGCTCGGCCAGCGGACGACCCATCTCGAAGTGGTACTCTCCGGTCGGCGCCTCCGCGACGTCCCGGTAGACGTTCTTGACCGCCCGCTCGAGTTTTTCGACGTCCAGTGTGTTCGCCATCCGTTCTCACCCTCTCAGTCGTCGACCGGTACCTCGGCCGGGGTGTTGACGGTCAGCTGGACGTCCTGGGCGAGCGAGACGAGCGTGTAAACGGGCGCTCGACGCGCCCACTCGTCTATCTGATCCTCGTCGAGGTCCGCGCCCGCGACCTCGATTTCGGCAGTCAGGTTCTCGAAGACGGCGTCGGCCTCGTCGAGGTCCGCGAGGCTGAACAGGACGCCGGGGTCGAAATCGGTCCGGACGCGCGTCTGGAGACGCTCGATCTCGACGCCGTTCGCGACGGCGTTGATGGTGATGCCGACGTTGATGCATGAGGCGAGCGCGGAGAGCGCGACCTCTATCGGCTCCATCCGGTCGGTTCCGCCGACCCACCCGCCCGCGTCCAACACTTCCTTCCACCCCCCGTACGGGATCGTGTACTCGCGCGTCTCGCGCGCGATCGTCTCGCCGCCGAGCGTGTACGAGTCGATCTTCGCCAGGCTGTGAGCGCAGGTCCCCTCGTAGGTAGATCGGGCCCCGAGGCCGAGCTGCACCTCGTCGGGGTTTTCGGCCGCGTATTCGGCGAACCCTTCGAGCTTGTCGACGTTTACGCCGTGTCTGATCTGCTGGTCGTCTGTCATGGTTTCGTTTCGCCTCCCGGCGGGAGTGGAGACGAGCGCGAGGGTTAGGTAGCTATCTCGTGAGATTTCGGCGGCGACTACCCGCCGTGCAGCCGATGGAAGATGGTCACCGGCTGGAGGCGGTACCTCCCGGTGAGTGGCCGCCGTGGTGAACGCCCGCCGCAGTCGGAACGCCGTGCGCCCCCGCGACCGGCGGGTCGCCCGAAAACGCGGCGCTCCGAGGGGAAGGCGGAGCGGGAAAATGCGGAGGTCGGGGTCGGGTATCGTCACACGACCTGCAGGTGGTTCTCCTGCAGTTCCTCGTCCGTGTACTCCCGACCGTGGACGTCTCTCATGTGTTTCTTGGCCAGTTCGATCGCTTCCGCCTCGTTTTCCGACTGGATGATGAACCGGCAGTCGGCCGCTGCCGCCTCACAGTCGAGTTTGTGTGCTTTTGTCATCGGTGGGGGTCACCCTCCGCGAGGGACGGTACGAGCCCGAGAGACAGGTAGCTATCTGGTGGCGTCGCGGCAGCCGCTGACCGGCGTGCAACCGATGGAAGGGAGTCACCGGTCGAAGGCGGGGAGCCGACCGCGATGCCGATTCGCCTCTGCACCCGAGCGAGTCGCCGGCGCTCACCGAGGCGGGTGCCGCGACGTAAGAACAGCCGACGCGACGTCCTCGATCCCGCCCGCGGCGCCCGGAGCGTCACTCCGCGACCGTTTCGAGGGGAATCGTCGGCGTCTGGCGTCGGTAGGACCTGTAGATAGATTCCGCCCACTCGCGGGCCTCCGACGCGTCGGTATCGACCAGCACGCGAACCGTTACGCTGTCGGGATCGTAGCCGCTGATCGCGACTCGGCGGTCGAAGATCCCGACCCCGTACGGCGGTAACTCGTCGTGCAACCGGACCGTGAGATTGCCGCTCTCCAGGGCCTCGGAAAACAGCTCCGGGCAGGTCGAGCGGATGTATCTGGCCACGCGCGGCGGATCGATGATCTCCGTCTGCATGCCGTCGACGATCCGCCGACAGAGCTCGTCCTTACACGGCTCGAACAACGCCACGTCGAATCCGGCGAACCGAAATCGATCCGTCTCCCGTAACAGGGACGTGAATCGGTTCACCGGGCGGTACGGGTCGTCGGCGTCGGCGACCGTCACGACCGCGTCGGAGCACATCTCGATCGTGAAACCGCACTCCTCGCCGGGGAGCCAGCGCCAGACGTCGCGGAGCCGCCGCTCGGTCTCGACCCGTTCGATCATCTCGGCCAGCGCGGAGGCGACGAACGCGCCCAGCTGCGTCGCTTCGAACTGATAGCCGTCCCTGCGGATCCAGTTGCGGTCTTCGAACTCCCGGAGGGTTCGCCGGATCGTCGACGACGAGACCCCGGTCAGTTCCCACAGTTCGGATCGACTCCGGGGACGTACCGTCAGCGCGATGAGCGTCGGGATCCGGTGATCGGCCCGCGTGAGGTACGCGACGTCGTCGATCGACGATCCCGTGCCACCCGGATCTTTGGTATTCGATAGCATGGTTCACGTACATGGTCGGGTGGTATAACTATTCCTCCGCCGGACAGTCAGCGCCGAAATCGGAGCGGGGTTGCTCACGCCGGAGGGGCTCGTGCAGTCACTCGACGACCGATTCGAGCGGCCGGGCCTCGCGTCGGTACCGCTCGTACGTCGACTCCGCCCACTCCCGGGCGGCCTGCGCGTCGGTGTCGATCAACGCCCGGACGGTTCCGCTGTCCTGATCGATGCAGCTAACGGCGATTCGGTCGTCGAAGAACCCAATCCCGTAGGGCGGCAGCCCGTCGTGTAGCAGAACCGTCAAGTTGCCGCTTTCGAGCGGCTCCGAACAGTGCTCCGGATACGTCGAGAGGATGTACCTGGCGACGCTCGGCGGATCGATGATCTCCGTCTCCATGCCGTCGACGATCCGCTCTCGGAGCGCGTCCTTGCAGGGTTCGAGCAGGGCGACGTCGAACCCGACGAACCGGAACCCGTTCGTCTTCCGGAGTAACGACGCGAATCGATTCACCGGAGCGTACGGGTCGTCGGGTTCGGCGACCGTCACGACCGCATCGGAACACATCTCGATGGTGAAGCCGCTCTCCTCGCTCGGAATCCAGTTCCAGACGTCCCGAAGCTTCCGCTCGGTTTCGACCCGGTCGAGCAGTTCCTCCATCGCGTCCGCGACGAACGCTCCCAGCTGCGTCGTCTCGTACCGGTACCCGTTCCTGCGGATCCAGTTGCGGCTTTCGAACTCCCGAAGGGTCCGGCGGATCGTCGACGACGAGACCCCGGTCAGTTCCCACAGTTCGGATCGACTCCGGGGGCGAGCGCTCAGCGCGACGAGCGTCGGGGCGCGGTGTTCTGACCGCGCGAGGTACCCGACGTCGTCGATCGGCGAATCCGCGGCGCCGAACGTCCCGCCGTCGACTTTCATGCCATACGGTACCGTGGTTCGCGCGCGCGTATAGCTCATTCTGTCGGTTTATCGACTCGTTCGAGTCGAAACGCTCCCCGCGGGAATCGTCCGTTCCACCCGCGCTCGGCCGACTTCACCCGCGGGGAAGCCGAAAAAGTCCGCGGGCGGCTACTCGTCCAGCCGCTCCCGGAGCATCGCGTTCACGTCGCCGGGATCGGCGCTCCCGCCGGTCTTCCGCATGACCTGTCCCACCAGGAAGTTGATCGCGCCGCCCTCGCCGCCGCGGTAGTCCTCGACGGCTTCGGGGTTCTCCTCGATCGCCTCGGCGACGGCCCGTTCGACCTCGTCCTCGCCGACCGTGCCGAGGCCCTCGGCCTCGATGACCGCCTCGGGCGGCTCGCCCTCGTCGAGCATCCGCCGGAGGACGATCTCCTCGGCGTTCTTGCGGGTGATCTCCCCGGCGTCGACCAGCTCGATCAGGCGCGTGAACTCGCCGAGGCGTTCCTCCACGTCGGTGATCGCCATGTCGCGGTAGTTGAGTTCGCCGAGGAGGTTGTCGGCGACCCACGTCGCCGCGAGGTCGGGGTCGAACTCCTCGACCACGTCCTCGTAGAAGTCGGCGACGGCCTTGGTGGAGGTGAGCTTCGAGGCGGCCTCGACGTCGAGGCCGTACGCCTCGCGGAAGCGTTCGCGGCGGGCGTCCGGGAGCTCCGGGATGTCGATCTTCTCCTTCCAGTCGGACACCCGCAGCGGCGGGAGGTCGTGCTCGCGGAAGTAGCGGTAGTCCTTCTCCTCCTCCTTCGAGCGCATCGAGACGGTGATGCCCCGGGACTCGTCCCAGTGGCGGGTCTCCTGTTCGACCGCGCGACCGCGCTGGATGGCGTTCTTCTGCCGGGTGACCTCGTACGCGAGCGCCTTCTCCGCGCCCTTGTGGCTGGAGATGTTCTTCACCTCGGTCCGGTTCGCGGCGGCGAGCGCCTCCTCGTCGATCCGCCCGTCGGCGTCCACCTCGTCGGCGGGGACCATCGAGATGTTGGCGTCGACCCGGAGGCTCCCGTCGCGCGTCGCGTCGAACACGCCGAGGTACTCGAGCACCTCCTCCAGCTTGGCGAGGAAGCGCCGCGCCTCCCTGGGGCTCCGGAAGTCGGGCTCCGTGACGATCTCCATGAGCGGCGTGCCCGCGCGGTTGTAGTTGACGAGCGTGTAGTCCGCCGCGTCGATGCTGCCGCCCTTGTGCTGGAGGCTGCCGGGGTCCTCCTCCAGGTGGGCGCGGCGGACGTTGATGACGCGGCGCTCGCCTTCGATCTCGACCTCGATCGTCCCGTCGCGGCAGATCGGGGCGTCGTACTGGGTGATCTGGAAGTTCTTCGGCAGGTCCGGGTAGTAGTAGTTCTTCCGGTGGAAGCTCGTCTCCTCCGGGATGTCGGCGTTCAGCGCCTTGCCGACCTTCACGGCCGCCTCGACCGCGCCCTCGTTGAGCACGGGGAGCGCGCCCGGGAGGCCGAGACAGACCGGGCACGTTCGGGTGTTCGGCTCCTCGTCCTCCGCGGCCTCGGTCGAACAGCCGCAGAAGATCTTCGAGTTCGTCTCGAGCTGGACGTGCACCTCCAGCCCGATGACGACGGCGAGATCACGCTGTTCCAGCGCCTGAGCGGTCATTGCTCATGCTATACCTGCGCCCGGCTAAAGGCTAACGGGACGCCGTCCGCGACGTTTCGGATTCTGCGACCTCCTCGCGGCCCCCACTTAACGTCTGACGTACTTTTATGCCTCCGGGGGCGCGGAGTAAGGGCATGAGCAACAGGGTGGAGGAGCTCGAATCGAAAGTGACGGAACTACAGGCGGCCGTCGACGGACTCACCGAGGAGCTCGTGGAGACGAAAGAGCGGGTCCGACAGCTGGAAGACGCGGTCGCGGTGGAGGTCGACGCGGCGGCGGAAACCGACGTCGTCGACGCCGAGTCGCCCGCGGACGAAAGCGAGGTCGAAGGGGATAAAGCCGCCGAAACCGAGGAGAAAGACGACGGGACGGAGTCCGGGGAAAGCGACATCATCGTCGCGTAGGCTCGCGACTCCTCCCATCGCGAGCAACCCATGCACATCAAAGAGCTCGTCCTTGACGATTTCAAGAGTTTCGGGCGGAAGACCCGAATACCGTTCTACGAGGACTTCACAGTGGTTACGGGGCCGAACGGCTCCGGGAAGAGCAACATCATCGACGGCGTCCTCTTCGCGCTGGGGCTGGCGCGGACCAGAGGCATCCGCGCGGAGAAGCTCACGGACCTGATCTACAACCCCGGTCACGAGGACGACGAGCGGACCGGCGGCCCGCGCGAGGCCAGCGTCACCGTCGTCCTGGACAACGGCGACGGCGCGCTCGACCGCTCGCAGGTGGTCAACGCCGCCGGGACCGACAGCGTCGGCGACGTCGACGAGATCACGATCAAGCGCCGGGTCAAACAGACCGACGACAACTACTACTCCTACTACTACCTCAACGGTCGGTCGGTCAACCTCTCGGACATCCAGGACCTGCTGTCGCAGGCCGGCGTCACGCCCGAGGGGTACAACGTCGTCATGCAGGGCGACGTGACGGAGATCATCAACATGACCCCGTACCAGCGGCGGGGCATCGTCGACGAGATCGCCGGCGTCGCCGAGTTCGACGCGAAGAAGGAGGCCGCCTTCGAGGAGCTGGAGACGGTCGAAGAGCGCATCGGCGAGGCGGACCTCCGCATCGAGGAGAAGGAAGAGCGGCTCGACCAGCTCGCCGACGAGCGGGAGACGGCGCTGCAGTACCGGGAACTGCGCGAGGAAAAGGAGGAGTACCAGGGCTACCTCAAGGCCGCCGAGTTGGAGGACAAGCGGGCCGACCGCGAACGGACCGAGGCGAAGATCGACGCGAAGGAGGAGGAGCTCGCCGACCTCCGGTCGACCCTCGACGAGAAGCAGGGCCGCGTCTCCCGGCTCGACGCCGAGCTGTCGGAGCTCAACCGCGAGATCGAGCGGAAGGGCGAGGACGAACAGCTCCGGATCAAAAGCGAGATCGAGGAGGTCAAAGGCGAGATCAGCCGCCTCGAAGGGAAGATCGAAACCGCAGAGGAGCGCATCGAGGAGGCCGAAAACGAGCGCCGCGGGGCGTTCGTCGAGATCGACCGCAAGGGCGAGGTCGTCGAGGAGCTGGGCGACGAGATCCGCTCCGTGAAAGTCGAGAAGGCCTCCGTCAAGAGCGACATCCAGTCGAAGCAGGTCGAACTCGCCGACGTGAAGGCGGAGATCGAGAGCGTCGACACGGAGTTCGACGAGCTGAAGGCCGCGCTGGCGGAGAGAAAAGAGCGGCTGGAGGAGTTGAAGACCGAGAAGAACGACCTCCAGCGCGAGAAGGACCGCCTGCTCGACGACGCCCGCCGCCGGTCGAACGAACTCAGCGAGACGAGAGACGAGATCGAAGCCGCCCGCGAGCGGATCCCCGAACTCGAGGCCAGGATCTCCGAGCTGCGCGGGGAGCTGGACAAGGCGGAGAAGAACAAATCGAAGGTCCAGTCGGTCGTCAACGACCTGCGCGACGAGCGGCGGGAGCTGAAAGACGAGCTGAGCGACGTCGAGGACGAGCTCCGCGCGAAGCAGAACGAGTACGCCGAGCTCGAAGCCAGGGCCGGGCGCGACGGCGACAGCTCGTATCCGCGCTCCGTGACGACGGTGCTCAACGCGGACATCGACGGCGTCCACGGCGCGGTCGGCCAGCTCGGCGGCGTCTCCGGGACGTACGCGAAGGCCTGCGAGACGGCCGCCGGGGGCCGACTGGCGAACGTCGTCGTCGACGACGACGGGGTCGGATCGACCTGCATCGACTACCTGAAGTCCCGCAACGCCGGGCGGGCGACGTTCCTGCCGATCACGAAGATGCAGAACCGGAGCCTGCCCCGGCTGCCGGACCACCCCGGCGTCGTCGACTTCGCGTACAACCTCGTCGACTTCGACTCGCGGTACGCGTCGGTCTTCTCGTACGTGCTCGGCTCGACCCTCGTCGTCGAGGACATGCGGACCGCCCGCGACCTGATGGGCGACTACCGGATGGTGACCCTGGACGGCGATCTGGTCGAGCGCTCCGGCGCGATGACCGGCGGCAGCGGCGGCGGGTCGCGCTACTCGTTCTCCAAGTCCGGCAAGGGCCGGCTGGAGCGGGTCGCGGAGGAAATCGCGCGCCTCGAGGACCGCCGCCGCGACCTCCGCGAGGAGGTCCGCGAGGTCGAGGGGAAGCTCGACGACGTTCGCGACCGGCAGACCGACGCCGCCGAGAAAGTCCGCTCCGTCCGGAGCGACATCGATCGGGCGGAGGGGGACCTCGAATCCGCCGAGGCCCGGATCGACGAGCTCGAAGCGAGGCTCGAGGAGCTCCGCGACCAGCGGGAGAACGTCGACGAGGAGATGCAGGCGCTCGACGACCGCATCGGCTCGAAGGACGGCGCGATCGCCGAGGTCGAATCCGAGATCGACGAGCTGGAGTCGGAACTGGCGGACTCGGAGATCCCCGAGCTCACGAACCGGGCGGAGGAGATCGGCGCCGAGGTCGACGAGCTCGAATCCCGGATGGACGACCTCGACGGCCGGCTCAACGAACTCCAGCTCGAAAAGCAGTACGCCGAGGAGGCGATCGACGACCTCCACGACGCCGTCGAGTCGGCGCAGAACCGGAAGGCCGAGGCCGAAGAGCGGATCGAGGCGTTCGAGGCAGAGATCGCCGAGAAGGAGGAGTCGCTCGAAGCGAAGCGCGAGGCCGTCTCCGAGCTCGAAGCGGAGCTCGTCGAGCTGAAGGAGGAGCGCCGCGAGCTGCAGGCGGACCTCCGCGAGGCGAAAGAGGAGCGCGACGAGCAGAGAGAGCGCGTCTCGACCGTCGAGTCGCGGCTCGAAAGCCTCCGAAGCGCCGCGGAGCGGCTCGACTGGGAGATCGACGAGCTCGAGGGCGAGGTCGGCGACTACGACCCCGAGGAGGTTCCCGACCACGGGACGGTCGAGCGCACCATCGACCGCCTCGAATCCGAGATGGAGGCGCTCGAACCGGTGAACATGCTCGCCATCGACGAGTACGACAGCGTGGAGGCCGACCTCGCGGACCTCCGGGAGCGGCGGGACGTGCTCGTCGAGGAGCGCGACGCCATCACGGAGCGCATCGAGTCCTACGAGTCCCAGAAAAAGGAGACGTTCATGGCGGCGTTCGAGGCGATCGACGACCACTTTCAGGAGATCTTCGGCCGCCTCTCGGCGGGGACGGGCGAACTGCACCTCGAGGATCCGGAGGATCCGTTCGAGGGCGGCCTGACGATGAAGGCCCAGCCGGGCGACAAGCCGATCCAGCGGCTCGACGCGATGTCGGGCGGCGAGAAGTCGCTCACCGCGCTCGCGTTCATCTTCGCGATCCAGCGGCACAACCCCGCCCCCTTCTACGCGCTCGACGAGGTCGACGCGTTCCTCGACGCGGTCAACGCCGAGCGCGTCGGGCAGATGGTCGACGACCTCGCCGACAGGGCGCAGTTCGTCGTCGTCTCGCACCGCTCGGCGCTCTTAGAGCGGTCCGAGCGGGCCATCGGCGTGACCATGCAGGACAACAACGTCAGCGCGGTGACCGGAATCAGGCTCGGCGACGACGAGGACGAGGAGGCGGAGGTGCCCGCCGATGACTGACCCGAGAGCGGGCGAGGACGCGGGGGGAAGCGAAGACTCGGGGACGGACGGGGGCCCGGGAGCGAACGGAGACTCGGAAGCAAACGGCGCGCTCGACGGCCTGCCCGGCGACGTCGATCCGGCGGACGTCGACGTCGACGCCGACGAGGTCGAACCGGTCGAGCTCCTCGTCCAGCTCGCCGAGGAGGGCGAGATCGAGCCCTGGGACATCGACGTCGTCCGCGTGACGGACGCGTTCCTCGAACGGCTCGACGCGACCGACCTCCGCACGTCGGGCCGGGCGCTCTTCTACGCGAGCGTCCTCCTCCGGATGAAGAGCGACGCGCTCCTCGCGGCCGGCGAGGAGGACGAGCCCGAGGAGGAGCTCGAACCGTGGGAGCTGGCCCTGGAAGGCGGCGACGCCGACGACGACCGCGCCCCGGGGTTCGATCCGGTGGACGCGCTCGAAGACGAGATCGACCGCCGATTGGACCGGAAGCGGGCCCGCGGGTCGCCGGAGACGCTCGACGAACTCGTCCGCGAGCTCCGCGAGGCCGAGCGGGGGACGTGGTGGAAGGAGTCGCGCACGTACGACACGAGCGACTCCCCGCGCGGGTTCAGCCGCGGGACGCAGACGCTCGACTACCACGCGGCCGACGACTTCCGGCGCGACGAGGAGCCGACCGAGGCCGACGTGACCGGGACGGCCCACGCGGAGGACATCGAGACGACCATCGAGGCGGTCGAGGCGGCGCTCCGGACCCACTACGACGCCGGCCGCGACGAGGTGCTGTTCGCGGAGATCAGAGAGGCCGGCGGGCGGCCGGTCGAGACGTTCCTCGCGCTGCTCTTTCTGGCCCACCGCGACCGCGTCCGGCTCCAGCAGGACGACCTGTTCGGCGACCTCTGGGTGCGGAACCCGGCGACCGCCGCCTTCGGCGAGGGCGACGAGGCGATCGCCGACTGACCGCCGACTGATCGCCGCTCTCGGTTCCGGCTATTCGAAACGCTTCGATCGTCGGGGGGTCGCCGGTCGGTCACTCCAGCGGGAGCCAGTTCGTTCGGAGTCCGGGCTCCCGGAGCGTCCAGCGCTGCCGCGGCCCGTCGGCGGCGACCCGAGTCTCGACGGTAGCGTCGAACAGGGGAGGGAGCGTCTCGCGGACGCGGTCGTCGGCCGTCTTCGAGAGGTGGTAGTGCGCCATCGCGCTCGCCGATCGCGTCCGCGCCGTGACGACGCGCAGGAACCGGCGGAGGTACGCCGGATCGACACCCTCGACGTACGGGTCGAGCGAGTCGAAGCAGACGCGGATCTCGCCGGGCGACGGCGCTTCGGCCTCGAACCGCGACAGGTGAACGTGGACGTGCCGGGCGATCTCGGGCAGCCCGTCCGTCGGCGCGGTCCGGCTGTACCACTCCGCGGCCCGGCGGTCGCGCGCCCCGGCCACGGGTCCGATCGGCTCGACCGGCTCCGGCGGACGCGGGACCTCCCCCGGGTCGAGGGACGACGGTTCGACCGCCGAGCGCGTGCCGCCGCCGCCGACGTCGACGAAGCCGAACCGCCGGGGGTCGCGGTCGCGCGTCCGCTCGCCGGCGCGGTCGACGCGGCAGCCGCTCGTCGAGACGAACAGGTGTCGTCTCGTCCGATCCTCGTCTCCGAGCAGGCGATCGCACGCGGCGGTTTCCGCGGGCCCGTCGAGGAGCAGGATGTGCGCGCCGCGCCGCTTCAGCGCGCGCAACTCCCGTTCGAGGGCCGCTGCATCCCCATCCATCCGGGCCGAGATTGTCCGTCTCGATATATAGTCTTTCTGAGCGAAAGCAGTTATACTGAGACGTTCCGAGGACGGCGGTGCGCGCTCAGTCGTCGAGGTACTCGCCGACGAGCAGGTCGACGCGCTCGCGGGTCTCCGCGGGGATCGACTCCGTCGGCGTGTTGACCGTCCCTTCGAGCGCGTGCTGGCACTCGCAGTCGCGGTCCTCGGGGAGGGTTCGGATCGCGCGCTCGACGGCCTCCTTGATCGCCCGCTCGTTCTTCGCGGCGTTCTCCAGCACCTCTCGGAGGGTGACCTCGCTGTCCTCCTTCCAGACGTCGTAGTCCGTGACGCCCGCGATGGTCGCATAGCACATCTCGGCTTCGCGGGCGAGCTTCGCCTCGGGGACGGCCGTCATGCCGACCACGTCCCACCCCTGCGAGCGGTAGAACTCGCTCTCGGCGCGCGTCGAGAACTGGGGCCCCTCGATGCAGACGTACGTGCCGCCGCGCCGGACGTCGGCGTCGGTCGCCGCCTCGACCGAGTCGGCGAGGTGGTCGACCAGGTCGGGGCAGTACGGGTCCGCGAACGGCTGGTGGACGACGATGCCGTCGCCGAAGAAGGTCGACCGGCGGTGCTTCGTCCGGTCGAAGAGCTGATCCGGGACGACGAGCGTTCCGGGCGGCAGTTCCTCCCTGAGGCTCCCGACCGCGTTGCTCGCGACGACGTGCGTGACGCCGACCGCCTTGAGCGCGTAAATGTTCGCGCGGTACGGCAGGTCCGTCGGGGAGTGCCGGTGGTCCGGGCCGTGGCGCGGGAGGAACGCGACCTCGCGGCCGGTGTCGGCGAACTCGCCGATCGTGACCGGCGCGCTCGGCTCGCCGTACGGCGTTTCGACGCGCTCTTCTCTGACGTTCGAAAGCGAGAGGGCCTCGTAGATTCCGCTGCCGCCGATGAAGCCGATGGGCATGACCGATAGTGGTTCGACCGGCAACCTAAAGGGTGCGCTTCGGCCGCCGTCGTCGCCTCCTCGTGGGACGTCGTCGCGTACTCCTCGGGCGTCGCGGCCGACCGTTCGCGGGGCGTCGTCGACGCCTCGGAGGGACGATCGGGTCGGAGGGGGCGGCGGAAGCGAGCAAGCGTTTCCGCATTCGGCACTGTCACGCGTTACCGATGGTCGGGAGAGTTGAAGTGCTCTCCCGAAGTGGAGACGTCAGTGACCGGACCCTCCTACGAGAACGATCTGACGGACGGGGATCTCGTCCGTCCGATGATCAGGCTGGCGTGGCCGATGGTGGTCATCCAGCTCCTGCAGGTCGCCTACAACGTCGCCGACACCTTCTGGCTCGGGGCGCTGTCGGCCGACGCCGTCGGCGCGCTGAGCCTCGCCTTTCCCATCATCTTCTTTCTCATCTCGGTCGGCGCGGGGTTCACGGCCGCGGGGAGCATCCTGGTCGCGCAGTACACCGGCGCTGGCGGCGAAGACGCCGCCGGTCGGATCGCCGGACAGACGCTGTCGTTCGTGACGATCGTCGCCGTCGCGCTCGGCGTTCTCGGATACGTCGTCACGGATCCGATGCTCGCACTCCTCCCGACGGACCCGGAGACCCGGAGGGCCATCGTTCCGCTGGCCGCGGCGTACATGCGGGTGTTCTTCCTCGGCACGCCGTTCCTGTTCGGCTTCTTCGTCTTCGTCTCGCTCATGCGCGGCTACGGCAACACCCGCGCGCCGATGCGCGTGATGGTGATAAGCGTCGCCGTCAACGTCGTGCTGGACCCGCTCCTCATCTTCGGCGTCGGACCGTTCCCGGCGCTCGAAATCGAGGGGGCGGCCGTCGCGACGGTGGCGTCGCGCATGGCGGCGACCGCCGTCGGCCTGTACGTCCTCTTCGGCACCGACGTCGGTCCGCGGATCCGGGCGAAACACCTCGTCCCCGACCCCTCCCGGATCGCCGACATCGTCCGCCTCGGCGTCCCGAGCGCGCTCGAACAGTCGTCGAGTTCGCTCGCCATGATCGTCATGACGGGGATGGTGGCGACGTTCCCGCCGGCGGTCGTCGCCGCCTACGGGCTGGGCAACCGGCTGATCTCGCTCGTGTTCCTGCCGGCGATGGGGCTCGCACAGGCCGTCGACACCGTCGTCGGACAGAACCTCGGGGCGGATCGCCCCGATCGCGCCGAGCGGGCCTCGCGGCTCGCGATGGGGCTCGTGGCGGCGGTGATGGTCCCGGTGACGCTCGTCGCGGTGCTCGCGCCGGGGCCGATCGTCGGCGTCTTCCTCACGAGCGGGACCGGCCGCGCCGCCGAGACGGTCGCCCACGGGAGCGACTACCTCCGCGTCGCGGCGGCCATGTTCGTCTTCATGGGCGTCCTCCAGGTCGCGCTCGGCACGTTCCGCGGGGCGGGCAACACGAAGACCGCCCTGGCGTTCTCGCTCGTGACGCTCTGGATCGGCCGCCTGCCCGCGACCTACTACCTCGTCTTCGTCGAGGGGTGGGGACCGACGGGGATCTGGATCTCCGTCGCGCTCGGCGACGTGGTCGGCGCGGTCGCCGCGGTCGCGTGGCTCTCGCGCGGGACGTGGAAGGAGCGGATCGTCGACCACGAGGCCGGCGGGGACCCGCTCGCGGCGGCCGACCCCGCCGTCGAGGGTGCCGACGACTGAGCCGGCGCTACAGCACCATCCCCGAGTCAAGGAGCGCGATGAGCAGCGTCAAAAGCGGCACGCTCACGAGGGTCGTCGTGAGCACCACCGTGCTGACGTACTCGGCGACGGAGACGCCGCCGACGCGCTCGCCGCCGGCGAACTCGATGAGGAGGATGAGCGGCGTGATCGCCGCGGGCGTCGCACACTCCAGGACGAACACGCGGGCGACGGTCTGGTCTTCGAACCCCAGGATCAACGCGACCCCGAGGCCGACGAACGGCGCGACGACCATCTTCAGCACGTTCGCCTTCCCCGCCCGCGACAGCGCCGCGCCGTAGTCGGTCCGGGCGAGCTGGATACCGAGGATCAGGAGCATCACCGGGATCGAGGAGTCGCCAACGAGTTTCAGCGTCGCCATGGCGGTGGCGTCCGCCGGGGGGACGACCCCGAGCCAGCGGACGAAAAGCGCCCCCGCGACGGCGTAGACGAGGGGGATCTTCAGCACCCGCTTTACCCCCCGGAGGCCGGCCGTCCCGCCGCTCCGGGAGGCGACGTAGACGCCGACGGTGTAGATGAGCACGCTCTGCGCGGCGAGGTACAGCACCGCGGTGCTCCGGCCGACGGCCCCGAAGGCGAACTCCGACAGCGGGATGCCGTAGTTGCCGGAGTTCGGGAAGGCGCTCACGAGCACGAGCGCGCTGAGGAGCGGTTCGGACTCGCCCGTCAACCGACCGACGAGCTCGGTGAAGACGAGCATCGCGACGACGTAGGCGGCCACGCCGGCGACGACGCGCACCAGCGTCGATCCGCCGAGCGTCGTCGTCGCCAGGCTGTGAAACACCAGCGCCGGCGCGAGCACGTACACCGTGATCGTGTTGAGGGGGCCGGGGTCCACGTCCCGCGTCCGCCCGAGCAGAAAGCCGACGGCTGCGATGGCGACGATGGGGAGGATCGCCGTCGCGAAGATGGAGAACAGCGACATGGGTGGTTCGACCCCGTCCGCCGTTACAAGCGCTTCGGTGTCGGCGACGCGTCGATCGGACCTCGCCGGAAGTGACAGCGAATTCGAGTTAGGAAATTTAATTATTCATCGTGTTTGTTGTATCTCTGAACGATGAATTTCCATACGAGAGAAGATATGAATCAATCCGCCGGAGACGCGTCGGACGCCGCGGCGTCCGGATCCGACCGGTTCGCCGACGCCCCCGTCTCGCGCCGGGAGTTCGTCCGCCTCTCTTCGATCACCGCCGGCGCGATCGCGCTTCCCGGCGCGGCGACCGGAGCGGTCGAGGGGCGAACCGACCCGACCGCCGGCGAGGCTGAAGCCAGGGCCGATACGGCCGCCGAGGGGGCGTCCTCGCCGAAGCTGACGGACCTCTACGCGTTCGTGGTCGACCGAACCCCGGCCGACTACGAGGTGCCGACGCTCCTCACGCTGACGAGCGCGGACGGATTCGACGACCTCCGCGATCTGGGAATCGATCCGATCACGACCACGGATCCCGCGATCGCCGCCTACGCCGAGTTGACCGAGGCGCAGGTTGCGGACGCGGTCGGGGTTGAATCGGTCGAATCGCTGCGGTTCTCGCCGGGGTCCAACCCGTTCTGGCGGCTCGGGGCGTACCCGCGCGGCGTCTTCCCGGACGTGCGCGACAGCGTCGGCTTCGTCGACTACGAACAGCTCCTCGACGGGCTGGATCGACTGCGGTCCGACAACCCCGACCGGCTGCGCGTCACCCCCATCGGCGAGAGCCCCGGCCACGACAACCTCTTTCTCGACGAGAGGGATCCGAAGGATCTCGTCGTCGCCGAGCTCACGAACGACGTCACCGATCGGGCGCGGTTCCGCGAGAAGGAGAAGGCGCTCTTCGTGCTCTCGATCCACGGCGACGAGCGGTCGGGGGCCGAGGCCGGGTCCAGGATGATCGAGCGAATACTCGCCGGGGAGGAGCCGGCGATCGAGCGGCTGCTCGACGACGTCGCGCTCGTGTTCCTCTACGCCAACCCGGACGGGTGGGTCTCCCGGAACCCGCAGTACGACCTGTCGAACAACTCGTTCAAGCGCCAGACCGCGACGGGCGTCGACCCCAACCGCCAGTACCCGACCGTTGGATGGATCGACGCGGAGTACAACCCCGCGGAGCCGAACGGGACGAACCTCGCCGACGACGACCCCGGCGTCGACGAGGACGTCCCGGACAGGTACGCGGAGACGGTCCCGGACGCCCTGGCCGTGGTCGAGCACTTCCGGGACTACGAGAACCTCTCCATCGGTTCCGACCTCCACGGGATGTTCTGGTCTGAGGACTTCATCGAGGGGCTCGTGGTCAACGATCAGTACACCCACGAGGAGTTCCACGACCTCTACGAGTGGAACCGGCGGACCGACCGCCGCCTCGAAGCCGCGCTCGGACCGCTGCTCGACGAGCGTCGCGACTTCTTCGAGGAGCTGAACGCGGACATCGGCGACGAGATCGGCGTCGACGGTGACGAGCTTCCCACGCCGGACGAGGCGTACGCGTACGGGACCATTCTCGACACGATCGGGTACACCACCACGGGCACGCTAATCAGCTGGATGAGCCAGCCCGAGGAGAAGGGCGGCCTGGGGGTGCGGATGATGGCCCACGAGATGGGGTGGGACAACCGCGTCTTCGACCGGCGGCCCTTCGTCGAGGAGCTCATCGAGCTCCAGGTGATCGGCTACCAGGAGGTCATCCGATCCACGGTCGAACACGCCGCCCGGACCGTCGAGGCGACCGTCGAGACCGGGAACGCGAGGACGGCGTACGTGACGACGGACGCGCTGACGCGCACGTCGGCGGATCTGGCCGCGAGCGACGCGACCCGGCGGGTCCGAACGCGGGAGGTCGACGTCGGAAACCGGCCCGCGACGGAGACGGTCGACGTGCCGGACGGAGCGCGGAGCCTCTCGCTGTCCGTCCGCCCCGACGGCGCCGCGTTCGTCAAAGTCCGGCTCCGGGACCCGACCGGTCGCGTGGTCGGGACGTTCAACCCGATGGCGGCGGGGGCGGGCGGTCAGCCGAAGCGAACCGCCGAGTGGTACGTGGAGTCGCCGACCGCCGGCGAGTGGTCGGTCGAACTCAAGACCCTCCGCGGGACCGGCGGAGCCGCGGTCTCCATCCGGTCCGCAGTCGTGCTGGACGGGGCGAGCGACGGCGTCGAGGGGCCGGATCCGGTGGACGTCCTCGGCTACGAACAGCGGGCCTACAGCGTCTCGCCGCTCGCGTACTTCCGCGACTACGCGGACGCCCTGTCCGCGCCCGGCGACGGGAGGCGGCGAGGCGAGCCGTCGGAACGGGGATCGACGCGGTTTTCGGGCGTCTCGATCGACGACGTTCGGTCCGGCGCGCTCTTCCGGGGGCGCAGCGACGTCCCCGCCGTGGACAACCTCGTGGTCAGTCACGCCGAAGGGATCGACGATCCCCGGTACGTCGCGGCCCTCGACGCCTTCGTCGAGGCGGGCGGAAACCTCGTCCTCACCGATCGCGGCGTGGCGCTGCTCGGCCCGCTGTCGAACGGACTGGCAAGCGAACTGACCGCCGACGACGTCACCGAGATCCGGACGTTCAGCGCGTTCCTCTCCGAGAGAACCGAGGGGCACCCGCTCCTCGCCGGCACGCGTCCGATACAGCGGGAGCTGTGGAAGCCGGCCCCGCTCGGGTACCCGATCAGCGTGCCCGGGACGGCGCCGTTGACCGTCGTCGACGTCGAGGCGTTCGAGCGCGCGGGCGGATCCGTCGCCGGCCTCTCAGAGGACGATCCGTTCACCGCTCCCGAGTCGTGGGTCTCCGCCGGTTCTCTCACCGGAGGCGCCGACGGCGACGCCGGAATTCACGTCATAGCCGGGTTGCTCCCGCCCGCCGAACAGGGCGACCTCCACCCGTTCGGGCTCCTCGAATACACGGCGACGTTCCTCGGCCACACGATGCTGACGAACGCGCTCGGGTACCGGCAGGAGCGGTACGTCGACGGCGAGTTAGTGGCGACGTACGGCGGGGTCCGGAGCGAGCGATGATCCGATCGTCGACGCGCGCCGTTCGGGCCGCCGATGCGCGTCCGGACGCCGGTCGCGCGCGCCGACACTAGCCGCCGCTCCGACGCTGGTCGCGTGCCCCCGACGCCGGTCGCGCGGATCCCGACGCCGGTCGTTCGGATTCCGACGTCGGTTGCGCGGCCCCGACGTCCGTTTCGCGATCGGGGTACCGTCCGCGTAACCGCCGTCAAGCGCGGACTATCGGACCGGTTCCGGTCGTCCGCCGACCGTGACGAAGAGGACAGAAAAGCGGCGTTTCGGCCGGCGGAGTGGCGAGGAACGGTAGGCGGTGAATACTCTTGGCCGATCTCGACGGACTATTCCGCGTGAAATGAAGATCGCACTTCTGAACGTCTCCCACAAACCGGAGCCGGTGCGGCGGAACTTCCTCCGCCTGCTCGGGGAGATCGAGGGGATCGATCCGACCGTCGCCGACGCGCGGGGCCTCGACCTCCCCGACCCGGAAGCCGTCGACGGCGCGATCGTCACCGGTTCGATAGACAGCGTCAACGACGACCTCGCGTACGTGCGAGCGCTCCGAAGGTGGATCCGGGCGGCGGACGTTCCGCTGTTCGGCGTCTGTTTCGGCCACCAGCTCATCGCGGACGCGCTCGGCGGGGAGGTGACGCGGATGCCCGAGATGGAACTGGGGTACCGGACCGTCTCCGTCGATCGCCCGGAGGATCCGCTGTTCGCCGGACTCCCCGCGGAGTTCACCGCCTTCGCCTGCCACGAGGACGCGGTCACCGCCCCGCCGGCGGGCGCGGAGGTGCTCGCCGAGAACGACTTCGGGATCCAGGCGCTCCGGATCGGCGACCGGATCGCGACGATCCAGTTCCACCCGGAGGTCGGGTCGGCGTTCGCGCGGGAACTGCTCGCGGAGATGGACGTGTCCGACGCGGCGCGAGAGGCGGCGCTCGCGACGGTCACCGCGGAGAACTACCGCGCCTCGCTGAAAAGCCGACGCGTGTTCCGGAACTTCGTCGACGGGGTGGCCGCCGACGGATCGCCCGTTCGAACCGCCGACGACCCGCCCGTCCGAACCGACGCCACGCACTGACGATCGGCGATCGGCGAGCCGACGCGCCGTTCAGTCTGCGCCGGGACTCGCCGCCCGACTCGCGTCGGCGTCGCTCCGGAACCGACCGGGGAAAAGAGCCGCCGCGGCTTCCCTGCCGCGGGGTGATCGGACCGAGGCGATGAGCGCCCAGAGGACGCCCGTGAGCAGCGATCCGACGGCGGAGAACGTCATGTCCATCGTGAGAAACGTGACGCCGTAGAGGAGGCCGATGAGACAGGACGGAACGCTCGTCCCCAGGGGAACCCGCGCCATCGAGTTTCGAAGTGTCGGCGCGAGGACGACGATGGAGAAGGTGCTCCCCGCGAGAAAGACGAAGTCCTGCCAGATCATGGTTGTCGCTCCTGTGCAACGGTAGATGCGTTCGGAAGGACGATCCCGTTCATGACACTTTCAGCTCGGAGATCGCCGCTGAAAAGATTTACTCATTTTTGAGTAACTACATTCGTGATAGTTCGTGAATCCTCACGAGAGGGGGCCACACGGGTCACAATCGGGCGAGAGAGAACGTCACCGAGCGCGACCGGTGGGAGCTCGTCGCCGAGAACGTCCCGGAGTCCTCGACCGCCGGTCACTCGTCGGTACCCGATCGATCGGCGGAGCGGTTCCACCGATCCCTGACCTCCGCCGGTTCGGCGTGGCCGCGGGGTTCGTCACCGACGTCTCCGCGGGCTCCGTCGCCGTCGGTCCCGTCACCGTCGCCGGTCCCGTCGCCGCCCTTCGCCCACTCGTATCGCTCCCTGATATCCGCGACCAGCTCGCGACCGAGCTCCGTCCGGAGCCGCGGTTCGGCGGTCGCGAAGAACTCGTCGAGGTCGTCGTACTCGCGGAACGCGTCGCCCTCGGCGGGGTCGTACCGCCCCTCCAGCTCGTACAGCAGCGCCTGCAGGCACATGTCCACGAGGTCCATCTCCTTTACGAACACCGCCTCGGGCGTGTCGCGCGCCTCGTACTCCTCCCACCGGGCGAGGAGACCGTCGGCGTCGACCGGCGGGCTCGCACCGTCGAAGCCGGCGACCAGCTCCGCCATCGCCTCGCGCTCCAGCCGCTCTTTCTCGTCGGGGTCCACCGTCTCCGCGGTCGAGTCCGCGCGGGTCGGCACGTCGCCCGTCTCGGCCTCCGCGAGGTCGTGGACGACCGCGAGTTCGAGCGCGCGCCCCACGTCGACGCCGGCGCGCTCGCCGAAGAGCAGACACAGGAGACTCACACCCCAGGTGTGGCCGGCGACCGACTCGGGGTCGTCGACGCCGCGGAGCTGCCAGCCGGTCCGGCGCTCGTCCTTCAGGCCGTACGCGCGCAGGAGCGTCTCGATCGCGTCTCCGGACGAAGACACGGTCACGGACGCGCTACGCGCCGATCCCCTCGTTCTCGACGAGCCGCCACGTCGCCCCGTCGGGGGTGGGCTCGACGTACCCGCGGCGCTCCATCTCCGCGAGGACCTCGTCGAGGCGGTTCGGCTGGGCGATCTCCATCTCGATGCGGTCGATGTTGTGGTACTCCGAGAGGTAGTGGCGGATGTCGTCCTTCTCGAAGCGCTCGTCGTCGGCCTTGCCCATCACGCCGCTCGTGAGGTCGATCATGTCCTCGATGAAGTTCCACGGGTAGACCACCCACGCCCACTGCTCCAGCCGCTCGCCGATGAAGTCCGGCTCGAACTCGCTGGTCTGCAGGAGCTGAAGCGTCGCCGTTCGGACCTCGCCGGGGTCGCGCTCGTGGACGTACTCGTCGGCGCGCTTGATCGAGCCGCCGGTGTCCGCGATGTCGTCGATGATGAGCACGTCCTTGCCCTCGACGCTCCCCTCGGGCATCGGGTAGCGCACCTCCGGCTCGCCGGTCTTCTGTGCGGTTCCGACGTAGTGTTCCATCTTCAGGCTCGTGAGGTCGTCGAGCCCGAGAAAGTCGCAGATGCACCGGCCGGCGAACCAGCCCCCGCGCGCGAGCGCGACGATCACGTCGGGCTCGAAGTTCGAGGCTTTCACCTGGTCGCTCACGTCCCGGCAGAGACCGTAGATGTAGTCCCAGTTCGTGATCGTGCAGTTGAACTCGTCCGGGAGGTCACCCATAGCGTGTGTTCACCAGGGTACACAGAGGAAGTGACTCGTTTTAAGTGGTGTGACTCGTCGTCGACGCGGCTACGCGGGACTCCAGCGGTTCACGTGAAGCTAGCGAGCCGTACTCGCCTCGGTCTCGATACCGGTCGACCGGCGTCGGCCGGAGCCGCGGTTCGCGGCGGAAGAACTACGAAACGTCGTAGTGGCTGATCTCGACCGAACCGCACTGCGGACACTGCTCGTCGACCGGACGAAGCGTCGTGCCGCACTCTCGACATTCGTGTACCAGCCCGTCCCGTTTCTCCTCGGCGACCGCGTCTATCATCCACGTCAGTACGCTCATGTGTAAGGTCTCCCAGCAATCGCCAACGTCGAGTAGGAACCGGAGATACAAAAATCGTGGCTATCCGGCCGTCGGATTCGACGGCTGATCCGGCTCGAAAGCGTCTGACGGCGACGTCGCCGCTCGTCGGCGGCGAGAGTCGGTCGCCGAGAGTCAGTCGCCGAGAACTGAGCCTTCGCACCGTGCCAGTAAATGCAGGCAACAGCTAGTCTTTCGCGTCTGTCGTACGTTACGACGCGATGGCACGAGAGTTCACGACGGACGACGCGGAAAAGCCCGTTGTCACCGCCGAGGGAACCCGAGTCGGAACGATCTCGGAGGTGAGAGACGGGAGAGCGCGCGTGACGCCGACCGACGACGAGAGCGAGGGCCTCACCGACAAGATCAAATCGATGCTCGGGTGGGACGACGCCGACGAGACGCACGAACTGCGGCGGGAACACGTCGACGCCGTCGACGACGAAGTGCGGCTCCGACGCCCGTGATCCGTCGCGGCGGAACGAGATCCGCTTCTTTCGCGTGCCTCCGCGAAGCACTCGGCTCCGTGAACGTTCGAGCGCGGCGACCGCCCCGCTGGTCCCCCGTTCGGGGCGTGCAGATCGGCACAGGTCCCCTCGTCGGACCCGCGGTGCGGAGCTGAGGGGTGAGAACGCCCGATAACGAGTGTGAAACGAGAGAGTCCACGGAGATGAGAAACTCGATACGCGAGACGGTTCGGCAGGCGTTCATCACGGGAACCGCGCTCACGATCCCGTTCATCATCACGCTCATCGTCCTCGGCTTCGTTCTCGACTTCGTCTCGCGGACGCTCAACCCGGTCGTCGACCTCGTCAACTACTACTCGATCGAGACGTTCCCGGAGCTGCTGATCGAGGCGAGCACGGTGCTGACGCTGGTAGCCGTCGTCCTCGTCATCGGCCTCGTCGCGGAGCACACGCCGGGAGAGCGCCTCGCCGGGGTGTTCCACGGGGTGATGGAGTCGATTCCCGGCGTCAGCTCGGTGTACAACAGCTTTCGCCGGATGAGCGACGTGCTCCTCGAAAACGACACCGACAGCTTCCAGGAGGTGAAGCTGGTCGAGTTCCCGCACGAGGGCACGTACGCGCTCGGGTACGTGACCGGGACCCCCTCTCCGGCGGTTAGGGAGGCTGCCGGGTACGAGGACATGACCACGCTCTTCGTGCCGCTGGCCCCGAATCCCGTCATGGGCGGCTACCTCGTCTACCTCCCCGACGAACACATCCACGACGTGGACATGACCGTCGAAGAGAGCATCCAGGCGATCGTCACGAGCGGCGTCGCCACCAGCGCGACCGTCGACGACGAGCGGTGAGCGCTCGATTCGCGTTCGGGACGGCGATCACCGCCCGACGATCGCCGCCGGATCTCGCGTGCGGCGGCCCGGAGGCCGCCGATCAGCCGTCCGGCGACGCGCCTCGGTCGTTCGCAAGCGCGGTACTTATCACGACAGCCGCAACTAATGTGGTCGCCTGACTACACGATGGATTCGGTAGCTCAAACG
This sequence comes from Halegenticoccus soli, assembly GCF_002844195.1. Classification (GTDB taxonomy): domain Archaea; phylum Halobacteriota; class Halobacteria; order Halobacteriales; family Haloferacaceae; genus Halegenticoccus; species Halegenticoccus soli. The sequence continues at coordinate 643,175 of NZ_PEND01000002.1, read as the reverse complement.
GGGACCGTCGAGTCGTTACGGGCGACCTACTTCGCGACCTTCGAGGGAAAGCTGCTCGCGAGCGCCGCGTTGACGCTCGGGGTCGTCTGCGTGATCTGGGCCGTACGGAGGGGCGGCGATCGGTTCCGGACTCGCTACGGAGCGAACGTCACCGAAGCGGTACAGACGGTACTCGTGACGGGGATCGTCGTCTGCGCCATCGGCGCGCTCGCGGTCGTCTGGAACGTCGAGTTCGTCGTTCGCCTCGTCCTGGAGGCGGTCGCCGTCGGGAGACTGACGCTCATGCAGCAGCTCACCACGGTCGCCGTGTTCCTGGTCGCGTATCTCCTCGTCCGATTTCTCAACCGGTCGATCGACGAGCTGGCCCGGACGGGGGCGATCACCAACCACCAGAGCGAGATCGCCTACCACGTCGCCGACGTCGGCGTCTTCCTCGGGGCGGCGAGCGTCGTGCTCTCGGTGTGGGGGGTCGACCTCACGAGCGCCTTCATCAGCGCCGGCGTCCTGAGCGTCATCCTCGGATTGGCGGCGCGCGCGACGCTCGCCGGGATGATCGCCGGGTTCGTCCTCCTGTTCTCCCGACCGTTCGAGGTCGGCGACTGGATCGAGGTCAACGACCGGACGGGGATCGTCACCGACGTGACGATCTTCAACACGAAGATCCAGACGTTCCGCGACGAGCACGTCATGATCCCGAACGACGAGATCACGAGCAGCCAGGTGACGAACTTTTCGAAGAACAACCAGCTCAGAGTGGAGATCGCGGTCGGAGTGGACTACGAGACCGATCTCGAACGCGCGCGGAGCGTCCTCGAAAGCGCCGCCGAAGGCGTCGAGATGGTGAAGTCCTCGCCGTCGCCGCGGGCGATCGTCCGCGAGTTCGGCTCGTCGGCCGTCGAGATGGAGCTCAGGGTCTGGATCCGCGAGCCGACGATGCGCCGGAGGTGGACCGCGAAAACGGCGACGATCGAGGCGATCAAGGCGTCGTTCGACCGCGAGGGCATCGCGATCCCGTACCCCCGTCGCGTCCACGAGTTCCGAGGCGAGGGCGACGCTCGAATCGGCCCCCGGGATTTCCACCCCTGACCGGTCCGGAGTCGCACCGCAGTCGCTCGAACCGTGGCGGCGACGAGACGACGACGGCGCTCGCGTCGATGGAGGGGCGTTCGCCCCCGCTACCGTCCGCCCAGGAAGCGCAGCGCGACGCCGAGCAGGATGACGAGGATCCCGAGAATCGTCGCGATCGGCGGTACGGGGACGAACAACAGCGCGATACCGACCAGTATGACGACCGTCGACGCTCTCACCATGCTCGGGAATTCGGAAAGTAGCGGCAAAGGCGTTGTGGCGGTTCTACCGGCGATCGGTTCGCGGTACGGCGTCGCGTCGGATTCGGAGCCGAGAGACGCTTGCGGTCGCGACACTCACGCCGCGCGGACTTGCGCTCGCAGGCGCGCCGCTTTCGTGCGCGGAGGGACAACTACGCGTAATCATGATCGGCCCGTTCACGGTGGGTAAGAAAGCGGCGAAGTTCGGATACAAACGCTACGGAGTCCCCGGCGGCGTCGTCGCCGGCGGGGCGGCCGTGCTCGGCTATCTCGGGGCGAAGCGCGCGCTCAAATCCGCCGTGGCGCGAAACGACGTCCCGCCGACCGTCGACGCCGAGCGGATCGACATCCCCGTCGGCGAGGGGAGTGCCGTCGACGAGGGGGGCGACGTCGACGAGGGGAGGCCGGACGCGGGGGACGAAACCCCAGCGGGCGAGCGGTCCGGCGACGAAACGGAGACGTAACCGGTCGGTCGGACTCGGAGGGAACGCGCGGTTCGATCTCGCCTCGCGCGGCCGCCGCGTGATGTTCCGACGAGGACCGCCCCGCGAGCGCGTCCCGGCCGACCGGGAAGTTTCGATTATATAAGCGGGCGGCAAAAGCAAGCACGACTGTAATGAAAATTCCTCTCGAACGGACCCACGTTGCACCCGAAAGCGCTACCCGTCGGCTGGACGCAGACGCCGCTTCGAGGGGACGAGGTCGCGGTGAGCCACGAGAGCGGTCGCTTCGAACTGCACGCCCGGAGAACCCGCTCGACTGCGAGCGGCGGCCTCGACGGTCCCGAGTGGACGCTCCTGTTCGTCCACCGGATCGAAAACCGCTACACGGCGAGCCGGCCGCTCGGCCGAGTGACGACCAGGGAGACGGCCGTTCGGGCGCTCGTTTCGGCCATGGAAACCGTGAACGCGGCGCTGGCCGAGTCGGCGTTCGGCGACCCGCCGGCTCTGGGCGCGCTCGTGAACGTGATCAAGCGGAACAACCGCTTTTTCTTTCTGCCGGAGGACGGAACGGAGCGTTCCGAATCGGACGATCCCCCGCGGAAGGCGGAGTGACCGCGCGCATCGACGCGAGCGCGAACGCGACGGAACGGTTCGAGGGCCGAGAGACGCGACCGTCTCCGTGAACAGGGTTCGTCGAAAAGCGCCGAGGGTGAGATTTGAACTCACGTGTCCGAAATGGACAGTAGATTTCGAATCTACCGCCTTGGCCGGGCTAGGCTACCTCGGCTCATCAGTACGTGAGGCGTCGCCCGTTTAATCGGTTTCGGTTTTCGCGATCACTGACAGGCGATCACATTCGGACCCTCCGTCCGATTCGCCCGCATCCCGCCCAACTCGCCGCGCCGTCGGACTGGCCGGCCGCGGACCTATCGGGACGCGTCCACCCCGAAAACTAAGTCCGAGTGAGGCTCAGAGAGCCTATGAACGTGGGCGAGGCGAGCGCGACGTGCCGGGACGTGCTGGAGGCGGTCGGGAGCGCGGTCATCGCGGACGACGAGTTCTTCGAGCGGATCATGGTCGGCGTCCTGTCGAGGGGGCACGTCCTCCTCGAAGACGTGCCGGGGACGGGAAAGACGCTGACCGCCCGATCGTTCGCGGCCGCGCTCGGCCTCAGCTTCTCGCGGATCCAGTTCACGCCGGACCTCTTGCCGTCCGACGTCACGGGGACGAACGTCTTCGACGAGGAAAAGCGGCAGTTCGAGTTCGCGGAGGGCCCCGTGTTCGCGAACGTGGTGCTCGCCGACGAGATCAACCGCGCGCCGCCGAAGACCCAGGCCGCCCTGCTGGAGGCGATGGAGGAGCGGCAGGTGACCGTCGACGGCGACACCTACGACCTTCCGGACCCGTTCTTCGTCATCGCGACGCAGAACCCCGTCGAGCAGGAGGGGACGTTTCCCCTCCCGGAGGCGCAGAAGGATCGGTTCGCGGTGAAGACGGACCTCGGGTACCCCGACCTCGAAGGAGAGGTCGAACTTCTCCGCCGGCGGGCGGGGCGCGACCGACGCAGTCCGACGGTCGAGAGCGTGCTGTCCCGGCGGGAGGTGCTGGCGCTCCGTCGGGTTCCGGAGACCGTCGCCGTCGACGGGGACCTGCTCGTCTACGCGGCCGAGCTCGCGCGGGCGACCCGGCGCGACCGCCGGGTCGCGGTCGGCGTCTCTCCCCGGGGGACGCAGCGGCTCTTCGAGGCCGCCCGCGCGCGGGCCGTGCTCGCCGGGCGCGAGTTCGTCACCCCCGACGACGTGAAGGAGGTCTGTCGGCCGGTGCTGGCGCACCGGCTCGTCCTCACCCCGGACGCGAAGGTGAACGACGCCGACGAGGCCGACGTCGTCGACGACGCGCTGGATCGGGTCGAGGTGCCGACGATAGAGCGCCCCGCGACGTGATCCGGGTCGGTGCGATCGAGCCGCCGTCGCCGCGTTCGGGGCCCGAAACGCGTCACACCGGGCGACTGCCGCGAGATAACCCGATGAGCACCGTCCCGATGGAGAGCGCCGCGACGCCGAGCACCGCGGCGATCAGACCCGGCGTTCCTTCGAGGACGACGAGCCCCGCGACGAGGGCGACTCCGACGATCAGCAGTGCGAGCCCCGCTACCTGATTCTTGCCACTCAGTTCCATGGTTCTCTCGGGGTAACATCCGCGTCCGCGCTCCATAACCGTTGTCCCGTCGGTCGTCGCTCCTTTCGGGGAGGGACCGCTCAGGGGGGCGGGATGCGGACCGACGACGGCGAAACGACGGCGCCGCAGCATTCGAGCACCGCCTCGTCGGGGCCGTTGACGATGACGTACCCCGGTTCGCGTCCGCAGTCCGAGTTGTACTCGCACATGTTCCGTCCTCACCGGTCGGGCCATCCTCGCGGGGATGGGCGCACCGACCAGCCACCGCCGGGGAGCCGTGACGCCGATCCCGAGGCGCATTCCTCGCGGAACGTTTCTCTGTCGGAAGGTGCTGTTCGATCGGAGCGCGGACGTAATATCACCATTGGAACCTCCTCAAATAATATCCATTAGCATTAGGTTTAAATCTATTTCGGAATCCGCGTGAAAGACACGAACGCCGACAGGATCACGGTCGGAGCGCGGAGACGAGCGCGACGACGCCGAACAGCAGGAACACGAGCGCCGCGATCGGCTGTCCGCCGGCAGCGGCGACGTAGGCCCCGTACCCGACGACCGTCGCGAACGCGCCGACGAGGAGGCCGGCGGCCGCGTGGACGAGTTCCGCCCGCGCGGTCTCCGCCGCGCGTCCGAGCTGTTCGCCGATGCCGATCCCGTTCTCGCCGACGTCCCACGCGAGCACCGCCCCGAGCGTACCGACGAACAGCGGTTCGGGTCCGGCTCCGGACGCCCCCGCGAGGAGCACTCCGCCGAACAGCGCGCCGCTCCCGACGAGGAGCGCTCGCCTGGACCCGCGGATCACCCCGACCGCGACGGCGGCGATACCGAGCGTCCCGGGTGCCAGTGCCGCGGCCGAGCCGAACGCGGTCGCCGCCAGGCCGACCGTTCCGGCGAGCAGCGCCAGCGCGGAGCTGACGACCGCGGGCGAGCGGTCGATCTCGACGGGAGATGCGTCGTCGCTCACCTCGCCGGCCCTCGTCGCCGGCTCGTCGTCGCTCACCTCGACCACCGCCTCGCCGCTCGGTCGATTTCGATCGCGAGCGGGGCGTCCCCCCAGTCGACGACCCGAATGCCCGCCCGTCGGAGTTCGCTGAGGCGGTTCCGGCGCTCGATCCGAGCGAGTCGGCGACCGGGCGCGCCGCCCGCCGTCGGGTCGGGGGTGACGACCGTCACGCGGTGGCCGTGGGCGTCGAGTCGCCGCGCGGCCGACGCCGCGTAGTCGTCCGCGACGGGCGACAGAAAGAGCACCTGCGCGTCGCTCGGCAGCCTGCGGCGCAACCGCCGCAGGCGGATCGAGGGGAAGAACGCGCCGTCGGGGGGCGTCGGCGACAGCGCGGGGTGGGTCGCGAGGAGCCGTCTCGCCCTCGCGCGGTGTTCGTTTCCGGCGCCGGGCGGGAGCCAGCACTCCGTCGGCCCGAGCGCCGCGATTCCGACCCGGTCGCCGCCGCCGAGCAGCGCCGTGAAGATCCGGTTCGCCGCGCCGACGCTCCGCTCGACCGCGTTCGCGGCGTCCGCCGCGGGCGCGAGGTACGCCTCCTCGCGCGCGTCGATCACGAGGACGACGGTCGCCGCTCGCTCCTCGTGGAACTCGAGCGTCGCGAGCTCACCGGTCCGCGCCCGGCGGTTCCAGTCGATGCGGTTGCGCGGGTCCCCCCGTCGGTAGTCGCGCGTGGAGTGGAACTGGAGGCCCGCGCCGGCGACGTCGGTCGAAAGCTGGCCGGCGTACCGCGCCGTGAGTCCGCGCAGGGGGAGGTCCGCCGTCGGCGTCAGCTCCGGCAGACAGCGAAGCGCCGTCTCGCACGCGGCCTCGACGACCCGCTCTTCGGACCCGCTCGCGTTCCGCGCGACGACTTGCATCGGCTCCCAGGCGTGCTCGCCGCGGACCGCCGAGACCGCGTAGGCGAACCGGGCGGTCGCACCGGGCCGGAGCGCCGTTCCGTGGCGGGGGGAGCCGTCCGTCACGGCGAGCGCCGGCGGAACGCCGTCGACCAACCGGAGGTCCGGCAGCGTCGAATCGCCCGCGTTCGTCACGCGAACGGTGACCTCGACCTCGTCGCCCGGCTCCGGATTCGCGTCGCTCACCTCACGCTCGATCGCGAGCGAGGGAGTCGGCGCTCCGCCGGCTCGGGCGTACGCGGCGTAGGCGATTCCGAGCGCGCCGACGAGAAGGAGCGCCGGCTGCCGGCCGAAGACGACCCCGACGCCCGCGGCGAGGAGCGTCACCGCGCCGACGCCGGTCAGCCGGCGCGTCTCCCGGACGGTCATCGGTCCGCCCTCCGTCGCCGGTCTCGGCTCGGGTCCCGTCCCCTCCCCCGCGCTCGTCCGCGTCCCTGAAGCGCCTCCACGGCCGCGAGCGTCCGGTGCACGTCGCGTTCGAAGCGCGAGCCGCGTCGAAACAGCTCCCTGAGCTTCGCGGAGACGGGCGGTCGCGGGGCCTCGTCGCCCAGGAACGCGGCCGCGAACGGGTCGTCCGTCCACGCGCCGGTTTCGACCCGCTCCTCCGCCGATTCGGGGTCGTAGTTGCCGTGGAGCACGAGGGCGTCGACCGCGGCCTCGCGGAGTCGCGCGCGGACCTCGCCCCGCGTCCGCGTCCCGCGAACCGACCGGGCGCGCGCCTCCGCCAGTCGGGCGTCGAACTCGTCGCCGGGGGCGGGGACGCGATACCGGCGCTCCGGCTCGCCCGCGTCGGCCCCGAAGACCGCCGTCGACCACCGCTCGGCGGCGCGGCGAAGCCCCTGGACGAGCGCCAGGAGGCCGACGAGCGTCACGAACGCGTAGCTCAGGTCGAAGGCGGCGAGCGAGCCGCGCGTCGCGACGCTCGCCAGGCCGGCGAACACGGCGACGACGCCCGCGACGACGACCGCGCGGTTCGCGCGGGTCACGCGTCGTCCCTCCCGTCGGCGTAGGCTGCCTCGATGCGGCGGAGCGCGCGGACCGCCCGGCGCTCGCGCGCTTCGGTCGGCTCCGCGCCGCCGTAGCGGACCGACTCGAAGAGCGCCGTGAGTTCGTCGACGTCCTCGCGGTCCATCCCCGCCTCGACGGCGGCGCTCGCGAACTCTCCCGGCGTACTCGACCGCGGGTGAGCGACGTCGATCGAGGCGGTCATCTCCGCCCAGGCGCGGTACACTTCGTTCTCCACGTCCGCGTCCCCCTCGATGCGGTCCGCGGCCTCGCCCGCGGCTCGCCCGATCGCCGCCGCGTCGACGTCCGATTCCGGTTCCGGCTCGGACGCGGCCGTCGATCCGGCGTCCTCGTCGCCCGTCGAGACGAAGAGGAGCAGGACGCTCCCGAGCAGCGCGACGACGAGCAGGATCCCGAGCGCGACCGAGGGCGTCGAAACCGCCTGCCCGGCCGGACCGAGCCCGCCGCCGCCGGCGTTCGGGAGGATGCCGGTCCCGTTACCCGACGGGAGAGGCGATCCGGGCCCGGCGGGCGACCGGACGCACGCGGTCAGGAGGGCGTAGACCAGCGCGACCGGGATCCCGAACGCGACCGCGAACGCGGCCGGGACCAGCAGGGTGCGCGTCCGCCAGTAGACCGCGGCGGTCGCGACGAGGAACGCCGCGACGACCCCGGCGACGAGTCGAGGGTCGGCCAGCGCCGGAACGCACGGCGGCTGAAACAGTCCGCCCTCTCTGGCGGGCGCGGGCTCGCCGCCGGGGGGACGATCGCCCGAGCCGAATCCGGGGGGGTCGCCGGGGCCGAATCCGCCACCGCCGCCGCCGGTGGAGACGACCGCGGAGTCGAGCGTCGCGGCGGCGAGGGCGAGGGCGACGACGGCGAGCAGGGCGAGGCCCGCCGTCAGGGCGGCGTTTCTGTCCACGACACGGGGTAGCGTGACACGTCGCTTAGAAGTTTCGGGGCGCGGCGAGGAGCGAAGGAAGCGGCGACGAAGGCGAGCGAAGCGTCCCCCGCCCGGGCGCGGGGACGGTCAGCGATACAGGACGGCCGGACCGCCGTCCGCCTGTGCGGCGGTCAGCGACGCCTCGCGCTCGTCGACCAGCGGGCAGTCGCCGAAGTACCCCCGGTCGACGCACTCGACGAGCGCACCGTCGCGCCCGCCGTCCTCCCGGGCGTACGAGCACGCCTCTTCGAATCCAGCGGCGTCGGAGAGCGGGACCATCGACACCGTCGTCCCCTCCGGGGAGACGCGGACGAGCAGGTACGCCTGCGGGAACGAACACGCGGCCGGAGTCGTCACCTGCGTCACCCCGTTGACGCGAGCCGCGGTCGGCCAGTGGACGTGTCCGGAGACCACGAGGTCGACCTCGTTGTCGGCGAGTCGCTCGCCGACCGCGGCCGCGTTCCGCAGCTGGAAGTGATCCGCCGGCGGGAACTCGGCGACGAGGTCGGCCACGTCGCTGAGGGGGTGGTGCAGCACGACGATCGTCGGCGCGTCCGGATCGAGCGTCCGGTCGAGCCAGTCGAGCTGCGCGTCGTCCAGGCGGCCGGCGTGCGTCCCCGCCAGCGATCCGTCCTCGGCCGCGGCGCTGTTCAGCCCGACGAGGTCGAGCCCGCCGAGGCGCGTCCGGTACGGCAGCGATCCGGGGGTGTACTTCCGGACGAACGCGTCGAGCGGCGGGGTCTCGTGGGGGTCGAACGACTTGGGTACGTCGTGGTTGCCGGGGACCGCGAAGAGGGACGCGTCGAGATCGGCGAGCACCTCGTCGACGCGGTCGAACTCCTCGGGCGCGCCGTCCTTCGTCAGGTCGCCGGCGAAGACGAGGCCGTCGACGCCGGAGCGGTTCGCGTCCTCGACGACGGTTCGGAGCCGCCGCTCCGTCCGGTGAAACACCTTCCACGTCCCCTCCGCGCCGGGCGCGACGTGCGCGTCGGAGACGACGGCGAACGTCGTCTCGTCGGCGGTCGGGCGGGCGAGTCGTGCGAGCACTAGTTCGTTGTCTTGTCGATCCATGCGTTCGGTTCGTCCGTCGGTGGGGGCCGGACCGGGATAAAAACGTCGTACGTCTTTCACTTTGAGCTACATAGTCACGGGTTGTACACTGAGGCGCAAACGGCAACTATTGCCTCCAAACCGCCAACAGCCGCCTCCGAATCGGCGATCACTGTCGCCCGATCCCGCCGTCGAGTCCGTCCCCGGTCTGCGGACGACGGCGGGACGGGCCGTCGAGCACCGGTTCTCCGTCGGTTGAATCCGATCGATGATTTATCCGGGAGCGTCAATTCTATAATGAACACAAAATCAAAGAATTTAAACTAGAAGTATTGTATTTTCATATCGTAAAATAAATAATAACGGACAACGACGGGAGACGGAGAGGCGGGATCTATCGCGGCGCGGGTTCCTTCAGGCGGCCGGCGTCGGATCGCTCGCGCTCGGAAGCGGCCGGGCGCGGGCGGCCCTCGACCGCGGGAGCGCCGGACCGTACGCGGCGACGAGCGCGGACGCGCAGAACCCGGCTATTCAGATCGGCCCCGATCTGAACCTCGGCGGTCGACTCATCGTCGGGAAGGGACTCGCCTACGAGACGATCGAGGCCGCCTGGAACGACGCGCAGGACGGCGACAAGGTCTACGTCCACTCGTCGTACGACGCCCAGGAGGCGGGCGAGCAGTTCCCGATCGTCCTCGACAACCGGGTCAAGGAAGTCACGCTCTCGGGCGGTCACCCGTCGGGGACGGTGATCGACGCGGGCGACGTCGACGCGAACGTGATCGAGGTCATCGGCCGGGGCCAGAGCGACTACCGCAACAATCCCATCGTCAGAAATCTCAAGATCACCGGCGGGAACGTCGGCCTGCGGATCCGCGCGGCCCCCTACTCGATGTACCAGAACCTCATCCTGTACCAGACGGGGTCCCACGGGGTGCAGATCGACGAGTACACCACAGACGACGGCCTGGAAAAGCGGACCTTCGGGGTCAACTTTCGGTACTGCGTCGCGTGGGGCTGCGGCGGCAACGGGTTCCGCCTTGAAACCGATGCTGTCCCGAACAGCACGTCGTTCTACGGCTGTCACGCCATGTTCAACGGGCGGTACGGGAACGCGACGCTTCCGGGCGTTCACATGCGCGGGTTCGCGACGCGGTGGCACGGCGGCACCATCCAGGGCAACGGCGGCTTCGGCGTCGACGCCCGTTCGGGCGCGACACAGAGCATCTACGGCGCGTACTTCGAGGGGAACGGGGCGAAACTCGACTACCCCTACGCGATCTTCATGAGCAGCACGGCGTCCGGATTCACGGTCGAGGCGTGCTACTTCCAGGGGGCGTTCTTCAGGAATCCGCCGAACGGCCGGGCGCAGTCGTACGGGTGCATCGCCGTCTCCGGCGCGCCGAACGTGTCGATCAAGAACTCGACGTACCGGAACTACGAGGACGCGTTCGTCCTCGTCCGGGACGCCCGCGACGTCGACGTCCACCGGGCGACGCACGTGCCGCTCGACGACACCACGTTCCTCCGGATGGACGGAGCCGAGCGCGTCCGGAGCAGCGGCGTCGTCCAGGAGACCGACCTCCGCGGCGTGCCGGGCGCGTACCGCGGCGACCTCGGCGTGCACGACGGGTCGGGCGACGCCCTGTGGGGGCTCGCCATCTGGAACGGCCGCGAGTGGATCAGCGTCATGGATTCGAGGGTGATCGGATAGCCGAAATTCGGCGGCGGTCGGGTCGCCGACGGACGGCAGAAACGGTTTCCCCGCGGCGACCCGACTCACGACCGACGATGGCGAAGGTAGACGGCGATCGAACGACGGCGACCCGTCGCCCGCCGGGGCCGACCGGCCTCCCGGTGATCGGAAACACCCACCAGTACGCGAGAGATCCGCTGGACTTTTTCGTCGAGACGGCCAGGGAGCACGGTCCGGTCGCCTACTACGAACTGGGCGGAGAGGGGTTTTACCAGCTCAGCGATCCGAAACACGTAGAGCGCGTCCTCGTTCACAACAACGGCGGGTACGTCAAAGGTGAGCGCTTCCAGGAGGCGCTCGGTCCGGTGGTCGGCAACGGCCTGCTCACGAGCGAGGGCGCGTTCTGGCGCGCGCAGCGCCGCGCGATCCAGCCCGCGTTCCACCCCGAACAGCTCACCCGGTACGCCGAAGTAATGACCGACTACGCCGAGCGGACGCTCCGGTCGTGGGAGGACGGCGAGGCGCGCGACGTCCACGCGGACATGATGCAGCTCACGGTCGAAATCGCCGCGAAGGCGCTCTTCGACGTCGACGTCCGCGACGTCGAAGCGGAGATCGGCGACGCGCTGGAGGCCGTCATGGATCACGTCGAGCGCACGGTTCGCCGCCCGATAGACGTGCCGACCTGGATTCCGACGCCGGGGCACCGCCGGTACCGCCGCGCGCTGTCCGACCTCGACGCCGTCGCCGACCGGATCATCGACGAACGCCGCGACCGCGACGCCGGCGACCGATCGGACGTCGTCTCCCTCCTCCGCGACGCGGACGCGGGGGTCGAAAGCTCGCGCGAGCAGATCCGCGACGAAGTCGTCACCCTGCTCCTCGCCGGCCACGAGACGACCGCCCTGACGCTGACGTACGCGCTGCACCTGCTCTCGCGAAACCCCGAGGCCGCGGCGGCGCTCCGCGCCGAACTCGACGACGTTCTCGGAGGCGGCGGAGCGGGAAGCGCCTCCGGACCGGGCGGCCGGCCGCCGACGGCCGACGACCTCAGCGCCCTGCCGTACGTCGAGAAGACGGTGAAGGAGACGATGCGGGCTCACCCGCCGGTGTACGAACTGCTCCGCGAAGCCGCCGAGGACGACGAAATCGGCGGCTACCGCATCCCGGCCGGCAGCACAGTCGCCTTCCAGCAGTGGGTCGTCCACCGCGACCCCGACACCTACGACGATCCGGAGACGTTCCGTCCGGAGCGGTGGACGGACGAGTTCGAGCGGTCGCTGCCGCGCTTCGCGTACTTCCCCTTCGGCGGCGGTCCCCGCCGGTGCATCGGCGACCGGTTCGCCTCGATGGAGGCGCGGCTCGTCCTCGCGACGATCCTGCGGGAGTGGACGCTCGATCCCGTCGATCCGGGGCTGTCGTTTTCACCGTCCATCACGCTTCGGCCCGACGGGCCGGTGGAGATGGTGCCGTACCGGCGGTGAGCGCCGGGTTCGGTCCGTCACCCTCGCTCGACGTCGCTCTCCGACTCGCCCTCGCCGGACGCGTCCCTCTCCGATTCAACCCCGTCTGACGCACCTGTTTCCGACTCGACCCGATCCGAGTCACCCGTATCCGGTCCGACCCGGCCGGGCGCGCCTCTGCCGCGCCGGTCGCGCTCAGTTGCCGCGTCCGCGAGCGTCTCAGTACTGAGCACCCGGTCGAGCCGCCGCTCGAACTCCTCGTCGTCGATCTCGCCGCGGGCGTACCGGTCGCGGAGCGTCGCGAGCGCCCGATCGCGTTCGGCCGCGCGCCGGCCCTCGCGCGGCCGTTCGCGGCGGTTCCTGCGCTCGTACCACCGAACCAGTCCGACGGCCGCCGGCAGCAGCCCCGCGAATCCGACGGGGAAGACGACCCAGAACCAGTCGTACCCCGCCGCCAACAGGCCGAAGGCGGTAAGGAGGATCAGTCCGATGACGACGCCGCCGACGACCTGTTCGAGCGGCGAGTCCGCTTCCTCGTTCTCCCTTCCCCCGTCGGTCGCCGCTGGGGACGCCCTCCCGCGTCGCCGCGTTTTCATGGGTGTGACCACCGCGGCCTGGACACATAACGCTTGGTCGCGCCGCTCGTGGTGCACTCCCGGCCCGGGGTCGCCGAACGTTCTCACGGCGGGGTGGGACGCGGAATACGATCCTCCCTTCTCAATAGTAATTAGACCACCAAATCGGTGTTGGCTCCACCAGAGTACTACCTGGTCATTCCACCGACTAATAGTAGTTATATGTCGGTTTAACGTTCACGTTTGTCCAAATAACGAGTTTCTTTCGATCGTATTTAGCTCTCTTGGTCCCGGTCGACCATCCGGCAGTTAGGGCGGCCGAGTTGGGTACGAATACTTCCGTTAATAGAGTGGCCGGGATCGAGAAGCGCGGCAACCCGTTCCGCATATCGAAAAGCTTAGCACGGCTAGCTCCGTGGTCACGCATGACATGAATTCGGCACAACCGGGACGACACGCCGTGAAAACGACAGACACGGCGTTCGACATCGTCGAATCGCTCTGGGAACTCGAGACGGCGTCGCTCGGGACGCTCGCCGAGCGACACGGCGTGGCGAAGAGCACCGTCCATCGCCACCTTGCCACGCTTATCAACCGCGGGTACGTGGTCAGAGAGGGGGACGAGTACCGGCTCAGCCTCAAATTTCTCGATATCGGGCAGTTCACGCGGACGCGCGAGGAGGCATACGTCCTCGCGAAGCCCAAGGTCCGGGAACTGGCGGAGAAGACCGACGAGCGCGCGCAGTTCATCGTCGAGGAGAACGGGCGCGCGGTGTACGTCCACATGGCCGCCGGCGACCACGCCGTGACGACGAACACCTACGTCGGCAAGCACGCTCCGATCCACGCGAGCGCGGCCGGGCTCGCGATCCTCGCGAAAATGGACGAGGCGACGGTGGAGAACGTCATCGAACGGCACGGACTCCCGAGCTACACCGAGTACACGATCACGACGCGAGATGCCCTCTACGACGAACTCGAGGCGGTGCGCGAGCGCGGCTACAGCGTGAACGACCAGGGTCACATTCGAGGACTGCGGGCGGTGGGCGCGCCGGTGTGTGACCGAAACGACGAGGTGATCGGCGCTCTCAGCATCTCCGGCCCGACGAACCGAATGCAGGGAGAGTGGTTCGACGACAAACTTCCCGCGCTCCTCTGCGGGTCGGCGAACGAACTTGAACTCAACATCGCCTTCTGAGTATTACATCCGTATCCCTGTAACGGGCAGCGGGCGGACGTTCTAGCATACGGAATAACTCGGCCCTCCGGGAAACCCGACCGAAGGCGGATTTCGCGCCATCCTCGACGGGACGGGATTCAGCCGACCGGAAGCGGCCAAACGCGGGGGTTCGCGCGGAGATTCTCGATTCGAATTCCCGGAACGAGCGATCCCCTCGCCGCCGCGAACGCCGGCGACGACGCGTTCGCTTCCCGAACACGAACCGGGCTGGGGGAAGGGAAAGAGGAAGGCGCGCGACAGCGTCCCTCGAAGGACGGAGGAAACGACCGGCCGGAGGGGAACAACCGGCCGGAGAGGAACGACCGGTCGGAGGAAGCGGCCGAAGGCGAAGAGCGCGGGACGGCGACGTCAGTCGACCACGGTTCGGAGGCCGAATTCGCCGCGCGAGACGTACACCAGCGCGCCGAAGACGAGAGCGGCGAGGACGCCCTGAACGCCCAGCGGAGCGAAGAGCAGAGAGAGGCCCGCAGCGAAGAGCCCCAGTCGAACGGGGAGCGAGAGCGGTCGCGTCAGCCGACCGGCGAGGCTGGCGCTGATAGCGACGAATCCCACGAGAACCACCGTGAACGCGATGAGGGTCAACGGTCCCGGGAAGACGAGCGCCTGATTGAAGACGAACGCGTAGGGGAGGAGGAACATGGGGAAGCCGATTTTCAGCGCCTCGACCGCGGTTTCGAGGTAGTCCGAACCCGCGATCCCCTGCGCGATGACCACCGAGAGCGCGATCGGCGGCGTGATGTTCGACACGATGGCGAAGTAGAACACGTAGAGGTGACCGACCAGCGGTTCGAGGCCGGTGTCGAGCAGCGACGGCGCCACGAGGATGGCTACGAGCATGTACGCCGCGGTCGTGGACATTCCCATGCCGAAAGCGATGGACGAGAACATCACGAGTACGAGCAGGACCGCGAGACTCCCGCCGGCGACGAGGATGATCTGCGTCGAGAGCTGCTGAGCGAAGCCGGTGACGATGAGCGCCCGGATGACGATGCCGAGGCTCGCGAGGAGGATAGTGATGTCCACGGTGGCCTCGGCTCCCCGATGGAGGCCTGAGAGCGTTTCGCGGCCGAACAGGCGGAGGCGCTCGCGGAGGGGCTCGTCGCCCGTCATCCGCCGGACGAACCGCAGGCCGACGAGGGTCACGATGCTGTAGAAGCCGGCGACCATCGGGTCGGCCTGCACGTAGATGAGCCAGTAGAGCAGCACGGCGAACATTCCGATGTACTCGTAGTGGCTGACCAGCGCCGATAGCCGCTCGCCGACTGATCGTTCGTCGCTGATTTCGATGTGCTCCTGCGTGACCGTCCGCCGGGAGTTCAGCGAGATGGAGACGGCGACGGTGAGGAAAAAGAGAACCGCCGGCACCGCCGCGCCGATGATGATCTCGGAGTAGGTGGGGTCGATAAGTTCGGCCATCAGGAAAGCGCCCGCCCCCATGACGGGCGGGAGAATCTGCCCGCCGCAGGAGGCGACCGACTCGATGGCGGCCGCGAGCCTCGGCGAGTAGCCGTTCTCCTTCATCAGCGGGATGGTGAACGCCCCCGTCGTCGCGGTGTTCGCGGCCGTCGAGCCGTTTATCGAACCCATGAACGCGCTGGCCGCGACTGCGACCTGTCCGATCTCGACGTAGCGACTCCGCGCGGCGACGCGGGTGACTCCCTTGATGAAAGCCGCCATCCCGCCGTACTTCTCCATCAGCCCCGCGAGGATGAGGAAAATGACGACCCAGGTGGCCGAAATCTGTAACAGCGTACCGAGCAGCCCCTGCAGTTCGACCGTGTTCATCGTCACGATGCGGTTGGGGCTGAGCCCCCGGTGGCGGAAGATTCCGGGCATCAGCGGGCCGAAGTACGAGTAGATCAGCCCGAAGGCGGCGATCCCGGTAATGAGTCGGGAGACGGACGCGAGCGCGACGAGTACGAGCACGATGAGGAGCGCGCCCATGGCGATGTCGGTCCCGCTGTACGACCCCGCCCGCATGACGAGGCTCCGATAGTTGCTGTTCATGTAGTAGAGCGGAACGACCGCCGCCACCGAGTACGCCCCGTAGGCGACGGCGAGCGCCTTGCCGCGCCAGTCGCTCGTATCGACGGCCGCCAGCTTGAGAAGCCCCCACAGCGCCAGAACCAGCGCGAGGTGAATGATACCGTGGCGGCTTCGGGGTAGCTCGGACGTGTAGCCGTACCACATGTGGTAGGCGAAGAACGCGACCGCAAGCGCGTAGATTGCGAGTTGAACCCACCCCTTCGACCGGAGGGGCTCGTCGAACGAGGACTGGAACTGCTCGTCGATGCGACGTTCGATCTCCTCGATAGTCGTGTTTCGGTCGTCTGCGTGTGAACTGTCGGTTGCCATCTTGATTCGATAAGACTTGTCGGGGCCGCTACTCGGCCTCGGGAGGCTTCGTCAGGTCGTAGTCGCCCCAGATGCCGGCTTCTTTGTAGTACTGGTACGCGCCCAGGTGCACCGGCACGTCGGGGTGAATGGTCCCGAGGAACTTGTCGGGATCCGGGAAGAAGCCCATGACGTCGTCCTGCTCGACGAGCGCCTCGCCGTGCTCGTGGGAGAGGCGGGCGATCTCGTAGACGACCTTCGGGTCGCGCTCGGCCAGCACGTTCCAGAGATACGTGAGGGTGAACCCGTCGATGGCACCGTCGTGGTTCTCGGATATCTTCGCCCCGTCGATCTCGACGACCGAACTGTACGCGACGTCGGAGGAGAGCTTCGACTTCGTCCCCTTCGACAGCGGCAGCGGCGCCCAGTTCACCGTCGAGTCGATCTCCTGGAACCAGCCCTGCGGGAGCGTCCCGTTCGTCGCCCAGGTGAAGGCGGCGTCGACGCGGCCGCCGCGGAGCGCGGACGGGATGTCGGCGAACGCCATGTATCGCGGGTCGACGCTGTCGAGCCCGATCTCCTGATCGACGACCCACTCGGCCGCCGGGCGGGTCGCGGATCCCGGCGAGGAGATGGCGATGGCCGACCCCTCCAGATCCGACCAGCTCTCGACGCCGGCTTCGGTGTTGGCGAGAGCGAAGTTGTAGAAGCTCATGTACCCGCGGACCTGCCGGATCGAGTCGAAGTTCTTGAGCGGTTCGTCCTCGAACGACCCCTTGTCCGGCGAGTTTTCGAGCAACTGGGTGGTCGTCCCGCCGATCTCGACTTCCTTGTTGTCCACCATCCGGTACGTCGCGGACGTCCCCGGGGTGACGACCGCGTCCAGCGTCACGGTGTCCGTGTACCCCTCGCGCTTGAGGAACTCCGCGAAGTTCGAGCCGATGCGGAACGACGACGAGCCTTCCGAGGACGTACCGAGCGTCCATTCGGCCGCGCCGCCGCCGCTCCCGTCGCCGCTGCCGCCGTTCCCCTGGCTCTCGCCGAGTGATTCGTCCGCCGCACATCCCGCCAGACCGATCGCTCCCGCCACGCCCGCCGCGCGCAGGAACGCTCGCCTGCCGAGCGCGTGAGTGTCTCTCTGCATACGAACGATTCGTTGTATGAAAACATTGATTATAAATGTTGTGCTAAGTGATGGTATGGAACACGAGTACAAGTGCCTCGAACTGTCACGCGCACCCACCGAAGAGGCGAAGCCGGGGACGCGCTGGGAGGTCTCCCCGCAGCTCGGCATCGACGCGTACAACTACAACGTCGCGGTTCTCGCGCCCGGCGAGCGGCTCTCGCAGAACGCCTACCACTACCACGAACGACAGGCGGAGTTCTTCCACGTCCTCGAGGGGCGCTGTCGGGTCGAGGTGCCGGACGACTCGTTCGATCTCGGTCGCGACGAGGTGGTGCTCTTCGAACCGAATACCGTCCACCTGCTCCACAATCCGTTCGACCGGCCGTGCCGGCTCGTCGCCGTCGGAAGTCCGCCGGACGGGCGGTACCCGGTCCACCAGGTGCAGTCCTACGAGGAGCTACTCGCCGAACGGTACCCCGACGGCGATCGCTCGTCGCCGAGCGAGGAGGTGTGACCGTGGCGCGGATGCGCGCGGCTCGATACCGCGAACACGGGACCCCCGACGTGCTCACGATCGAATCCGTCCGGCGACCGACGCCCGGTCGGGGCGAGGTGCTGGTCGACGTCCGCTCCGCCGGGGTCAACCCGATCGACACGTACGTGATGGCGGGGAACGTGCCGCCGGCCGGCGGGTTACCGGCGACCACCGGATCGGACCTCGCGGGCGTCGTCGACGACGTCGGACCGGGCGTCGAGCGGTTCGCGTCGGGCGATCGCGTCTACGCGACGGCGCTCGGCCTCCGCAGTCCGGGAAGCCTCGCCGAGTACGCGGTCGTGCCGGCGTCGGCGCTCGCACACCTCCCCTCGGCCGTCCCGTTCGTCGATGGGGCCGCAGCGGCGATGGCCTTCGCAACCGCCTGGCGCGGACTTCGCGACCGGGGCGGGCTACAGATCGGCGACCGGTGTCTCGTCGCCGGCGCCGCGGGGGGCGTCGGGCACGCGGCCGTCCAGGTCGCGGCCGCGGCTGGGGCGACCGTCGTCGGCCTCGCCCGCCCCGAGACCGCCGACTTCGTCCGGGACCTCGGGGCCGACGAAGTCGTCGACTACCGGCGGGACGACCTCGCCGCGGCGCTCGAAGGGGCGACGGGCGGCGGCCTCGACGTGGCGCTCGAAACCCACGCCGACGCGAACCTCGTCCCGGAGATCGCGGCCGCCGCCAGCGGGGCGCGGATCGTCGTACTCGGAGAGGAGGGGACCGTAAGCGTCGACCCGGGAACCGCCATGACCGCCAAGCAGGCGGACCTCGACGTTCGGTTCATGTCGCTCGCCGCCGCGGTGGACGAGCAGGCGCCGGTCCTCGGCGCGGTCGCCCCGTTCCTCGCCGACGGTCGGTTCCGGCCCCGCGTGGACAGCCGGTTCGACCTCGACGAGGCGGCGGCGGCCTACCGCCGGTTGGGCGAGTCCGGCCTCCGCGGACGCGTCGTCGTCGATATCGGGTGAGGCGGATCGACGTCGAACGGGGGTAACGTCGACCGAAGCGCCTCGACCGAGGTAGGTCGCCCGAAGTAAATCGATCGAAGCAGATCGACCGAAGCGGGGCGAGGGTCGCGTCGGTTCGGATCGAACGGTCGCCGCCGCGCCGCCTTTGCAACGAACGCTCGACCGGCTCGCGTCCTCGTCGGTTTTTCCGCCGGGAGAATGATTATATATCTTCGGCGGTAACGATCGGTCACCGTGTCAGTAGATAGCAGTATCCTCGACGGCGTCACCGTCGTCGACCTCTCGACGTTCGTCACCGGCGGCTTCTGCTCCGCCATGCTCGCCAACGTGGGGGCGGACGTGGTGAAGGTCGAGCGGCCGGGGACCGGCGACGACATTCGTCACTCCGGACCGCCGTTCATCGACGGCGAGTCGCCGTACTTCTGGACCGTGAACTACGACAAGCGGAGCGTCGAGCTGAACTTGAAAACCGAGGCCGGGCGCAAGGCCCTCTACGACCTCGTCGCCGACGCCGACGTGTTCGTCCAGAACTACCGACCGGGGACCGCAGAGCGGCTCGGCGTCGCCCCGGACGACCTCCGCGAACACAACCCCGACCTCGTCTACCTCGCCATCTCGGCGTTCGGGCAGACCGGGCCGTGGCGTCACCGCCCCGGGTACGATCTGCTCATCCAGGGGATGAGCGGGCTGATGAGCGTCACGGGGGAGCCCGGCGGTCGGCCGGTCAAGACCGGCCTTCCGATCACCGACCTCATCACGGCCATGTGGGGCGCGTTCGGCGTCCTCGCCGCGCTGTACCGCCGCGAGCGGACCGGCGAGGGCGAGTACATCGACCTCGGCATGCTCGATGCGACCCTCCCCTGGCTCACGAAGCAGGCCGGCAAGGTGTTCGCCGGGGAGGAGCCGACGCGCATGGGAACCAAAGATCCCGTGCTCGCCCCCTACCAGACGTTCGAGACCGCCGACGGCTATCTCAACGTCGCCTGCCTCAACGATCGGCTCTGGGAGCGGCTCTGCGGCGCCGTCGGCCGCGACGACCTCGTCGACGATCCCCGCTTCGCCTCGAACGCCGACCGCGTCGAGCACATGGCCGAGCTCGAAGCCGAACTGGAGCGCACCCTCCGGGAGCGTCCGACCGACGAGTGGATGACCGTACTCGTCGACGAGGCGGGCGTCCCCGCGGGTCCCGTCTACGGCGTCGAAGAGGCGCTCCGGAACGAACAGACCGAGGCCCGCGGCGTCGTCACCGAACTGGAGCGCCCGGAGGGGGAGTCCGTACCGGTCCTGGAACACCCGCTCAACTTCGAGCGGGCGGAGAGCGGCTTCGACGCGCCGCCGCCGAAGGTCGGAGAACACACCCGCGAAGTGTTCTGGGAGCTCGGATACGACGAACCGACCATCGACCGGCTGCTGCGCGAGGGGGCTCTCGGGGCGCCCGAGCGCGCGGCGGAGTAGGTGCGCCGATATGCACGGAGGGACCGCACCGAACGTGAGCATCGCGGGGGTCGGCACGACGCCGTTCCGCGACGAGGCACCCGATTCGTTCCTCGACCTCGCCGCCGCGGCCGCCACCGACGCGCTCGCGGACGCAGGACTGTCGATCGCCGACGTCACGTCGGTCCACGTCGGAACGATGCTCGCGGAGGCGAGCAACCGCCGGGCCGGCGTGGCGAACGCCCTCGCGGCCGCCCTGGGAACGAGCGGTGCCAGCGCCGACCGGATCGAGAACACGAGCGCCAGCGGTGCCAGCGCGGTCCACCGCGGGATCGAGGCGGTCCGCGGCGGATCGACGGCCGCGTTAGTCGTCGGCGTCGAGAAGATGTCGGCCGGCGACACGGCCGCCCAGACCGAGGTCATCAGCCGCCTCGTGCACGAACGAGAGTACGCCCAGGGAGTGACGCTCCCGTCGTTTGCGGGGCTGGCCGCGGCCGCCTACCTCGACCGATACGACGTGCCGCGCGAGGCGCTGGCCCGCGTCGCCGTCAAGAACCACCGCAACGCAGCGGACAACTCCATCGCCCAGTTCCGCGCTGCCGTCGACGTCGACCGGGTGCTCGACTCGCCGGTCGTCGCGGACCCGCTCCGGCTCTACGACTGTTGCCCGATGACCGACGGGGCGGCCGCGCTGGTGCTCGCGCCGGACGAGGGCGGGGTGCGCGTGGCCGCGGCGACGAGCGCCACGGGCACCCACGCGGTGGCCGAACGCTCGGATCCGCTGGCCGTCGAGAGCGTTCGGGTCGCCGGGCGGCGCGCGTTCGACGACGCCGGCTTCGGTCCGGAGGCGATCGACGTCGCCTGCGTCCACGACGCGTTCACCATCCTCGAGTGGCTCGAACTGGAGGAGCTGGGCTTCTACGATGCCGGTACCGCCTGGCGAGCGACGGTCGCCGGCGAGACGGCTCGCGACGGGGCGCTTCCGGTGAATCCCGGCGGCGGACTGAAGGCGCGCGGACACCCCCTCGGAGCGACCGGCGTAGCACAGCTCGTCGAGCTGGTCTGGCAACTCCGCGGCGATCTCCCGGCGGAGCGCCGAGCCGGAGCGCCCAGGCGCGGCCTCGCCGTGAACGTCGCGGGATTCGGCAACAACAGCGTCTGTACGCTCCTCGAAAGGAGTTCCGAAGCATGACACGTCAGCGCGCGACGGCGGCGACCCTCGATCGGGGATTCCGCTGTTCACACTGCGACCGACGGTGGTACTACACCCGTCCCGCCTGCCCCGATTGCGGCGGAGGGGACGCGGAACCGATCGACCTCGGCGTCGGCGAACTGGTGACCCGGACAGTCGTCCGCGTGACGCCCCCGGACGTCCGCTCGCCCAACGCGCTCGGCCTCGCACGCTTCGATCTCGGCGTCCAACTGGTCGCCCAGCTCGCGGATCCGTCGCTCGAACCGGGCGACGCCGTTCGTCTCGACGGGAAGTACCCCCTCCGCGGAAACGACGCGTCGGCGATCAGGGGGCCTCGCCTCCGTCCGGCGACGGAGTACGAGTGACCCATCCGCCGGACCCACCCCATTTTGACAAAAATGGTCGTACTAACACACTCTCTCGAGACGTCGTGTGACGTGAGTCTTATTTAACAGAGATACGGGTTTATCTCCCGTTACATCGATAAAATTTTGGATGAACTACCTGAAGTACCACTATATCATCAATTTTACTCCCGGTATCGAGAATAACGTCGTAAACGTACCGGTCTGAACCCTTACTAGTCGTATTCCGGTTCAATCACCCCCTTTCATCCGATTTTGGGTCGACGCTCGTTTTCGGGATGAGACGCTCGGTGCGACCGACTCAGCCGAAGTTGGTACAATTATTTACGATCGATCTCGCTCGTTCGATCGGTGGTTTGAGACCGGTAGTCCACCCGAGCCTGTCCGCATATTTTAAATATCAGAGTGCAGGTATCTCACCACATGTCAAGGGACACGGGAGGATCGGGGCCCGGATGAGCGGGTCCTATCCCGGACCGGCTGACTCCGCCCACGGGAGTGACGAGCTACCCGTCCCGCCGCCGCTCCCGCCGGACGATCCGGACGCGTGGTACGCTCCCGACGTCCGCGCCCAGTACGAGGTCCACTCGGGCGTCGTCGCGACGGTGCGCGAGACGGAACGGGGGTTCCGGTACGAGGTCCGAACGCCGGAGCTGGGACCGACGGGCGAACGGGCGATGGAGCGCGTCCGCGAGCACTTCGCGGCGGTGCAGCGCCGTCGCCCGCTCACGCGCGAGGGGACCGTCGAGCGCGCCGAGGCGGGGTTCCAGCCGAAGTACCGCCGCGTCCTCGACCGGCTGCTCGACGCATCACCGGCCGCCCGCCGACGGATCGACTACCACGCGCTCTGTGAGCTCCGCCTCCTCGGCGGGCTGACGCCGCTCGCCCTCGACGACCGGATCGACGTGATCGTCGTCGAGGAGGGCGAGCTCGTCGTCCACACCCGCGACTTCGCGCCCGCCGCGACCGAGTTCGACGCCGACGCCGATCTCGTCGAGCGGGTCGCCGGCGAGCGCCTGAAGCGGTACTCGGTCGACTTCTGCGGGTTCGAGATCGAGGTGATCGTCTACCGCGAGCGCCTCCTGGGGAGCGACCAGTTCGCCACGAAGTACGCGGTGCTCGAACCCGATCTGCTCCCCGGCGACGGGGAACTCATCGCCGAGTGCAAGGAGCGCATCTGGGAGACCAACGTCGACGGCGTCGTCGACGACCGGCGCGCGTTCGTCGACGAGCGCGCACGGCAGTTCCTCTCGCGGCGACTCACGGCCCGAAACACCCGCGCCTGGCTGGACGCGACCGCCTACCGGCTGAAGAGCGCGCTCGCCGAGTACGGGCTGGCGGTGCCGCCCGTCGGGGGGGGGGGCGCTACGCCGCCGACCGCCTCGACGATCTCGTGTACTACGTCCTCCGGGACTACGTCGGGGAGGGCATCCTGACGGTCCCGATCCGGGACCCGAACCTGGAGGACGTCGAGGCGAACCGCGTCGGGGAACGGGTGAAGGTCGTCCCCCGGACGGACGTGGCCGGCGGCGGCCGCGTTCCGACGAACCTCGTCTTCGAGGAGGAGACCGAGTTCGTCAACGTCGCGATCCAGCTCGCGGCGAGCGACGGGACCGAACTCAACGCCAGCACGCCGAGCGCGAAGGTGAACCTCGATCCGGTCGGCGTCGAGCAGACGATCCGCTGCGCCGTCGCGCTGCCGGTCATCTCCGAGGACGGCCCGCACGTCTCCATCCGGAAGCAGTCGCCGGACGCGATGACGCCCGTCGACCTCCTCGCGCGGGGCGCGCTCTCCACGGAGCTCGTCGCGCTGCTGTGGCTCCTGTACGAGCACCACGGGGTGGTCCTCTTTTCCGGCCCGACGGGCGTCGGGAAGACGACGCTCATGAACGCCCACATGCCCTTCGTCCCGTTCGACGATCGGCCCATCAGCATCGACGAGGGCTCGCGCGAGGTGCGCCTCCCGCACGAGACGGGCGTCTCGCTGACGACGCGCGACCACGAGAGCGAGTTCAAGCGCGTCACGATGGCCGACCTCATGACCGAGACGAACTACCTGAACCCGGACGTGGAGGTCATCGCGGAGATCAACACGCCCGCGAGCTTCCAGACGTTCGCGGAGACGCTCAACACCGGTCACGGCGTCATCGGGACGACCCACGCCGAGGACGTCGAGACGCTCGTGAACCGCGTGATCGAACGGGGGATCCCCCCGTACCTGCTCCGGGAGCTCGACCTCGTGGTGTTCCCCCGCTTCGTCGACGGCGAGCGGTACGTGAGCGAGGTCGTCGAGCTCGTTCCGGCGGGCGAGTACGCCGATCTCACGGACGGCTCCTCGCCTTCGTCGGCCGCCCCCGGCGATCGCCGCGGCGTCATCGAGAAGGGCGGGGCGAAGATCCACTGGAACGCGGTCGCGTGGCGCGACACCGACGGCGAGTACCGCGTCGCGTACGACCACCCGCAGTTGGGCGACGACAGGAGGCGGCTCGGATTTCGGACGTTCCACCGGCTCGCCGCGATGACCGACCGGACGGTCGAGGAGGTCGAGGCCGAGTTCCACCGAAAGCACCGCTACGTCCGGTATCTCGTCCGCGACGGCGTCGACGACTTCGAGGAGCTGTTCGAGTTCCTCGCCGATCTCAGGACCGACAAGGCCGCGACGGTCGAGCGCGTCGCGCGCAAGCTGGCGGAGGCGGACGACGGGGCGACGGTCGGATCCGACGGCGGCGCCGACGCCGATGCCGACGCCAACACCGACGAGCGGCCACCCGCGACGGCCGGCGGAGACGGGAGAGGCGACGTCGCGTTCGACGGGGGCGGACCGGAATGAGCGCCGGCGGGGTCGAACGGACGCGAACGTTCGGCGAGCGCTCGCTCTCCGTGCCGGACCGAGCGCTGTACGCGCTTTTCGCGCGCCACGCCGACGCGGAGCGGCACGCGATCGACCGCCGTCAGTACCGCGGGACCGACCTCCGGACGAGCTTCGACGTGTATCTCGCCCGCGTGTACGGCCTCTCGTGGGTCGCGTTCCTCGCGCTTCTCGGTCCGACCTTCGGCCTCGCGGTCGCGGTGCCCGCGGAGACGCTCGCCGCGATCGCGGCGTTCCTCGAAGCCGGCGTCCCGGTGATCGACCGGGTCGGCGTGCCGGCGATGCCGCGGGCGTACGCCGCCCTCCTGGTGGCGGTGACAGTCGCGTGCGCGGGAAAGTACTGCGTCGTTCGGCTCGGCGGGCTCTACCTGCGGTGGGTTACCGCCGCCAGGAAGGCCGACATCGAGCGGACGCTCCCCGGCGCGGTCAGGTACCTTCACGCGCTGTCGTCCGGGAGCGACGGTCAGCGGTCGATGCTCCGCAAGGTCGCGGACAGCGGCGCGTACGGCGAGACGGCCGTGTCGGTTCGGAAGGCGCTGAACACCGCCGCGCTCACGGGGAGCGTCGGGGAGGGGCTCCGGCGCGTCGCCCGCGACACCCCCTCTCGGGACCTGCTCGCCCCGTTTCTCCTGAAGTTCAGAGAACACGCGAACCAGGGTTCCGACGCGCTCCGAAACTACCTCCGACTGGAGAGCCGGATGCTCGGTCACCGCCAGGCTCGCGCCCGCCAGCGCGCGGAGGGCTTCCTCGAACTCCTCGCGGAGCTGTTCATCGTCCTGCTCGTGATGCCGTCGCTCTTCGTCATCGTCCTGACCGTGATGAGCGTCCTCGCGCCGGGGCTCTCCGAGCCGGTGAGGACGCCCCTCGGGACGGTGACCGTCCGGACGGCTATCGTCTACGGCAGCGCGGCGTTCATCCTCCTCGTCGGCGCGTGCGCGAGCGTCCTCATCGGCGATCTCAGGCCGGCCGATCAGACGGTCGTCTACCGCCGCCCGTCCGAACCGCTCCGCATGCTGGCGACTGCGACGCGGAATCCGGCCAGCGCCGCGGTCGCGCTGGTCGGGCCCGCGCTCCTCGCGGCCGGCGGACTGTTCGCGGCCGGCTACGAGCCCGTGAACGTCGCGCTGCTCGCGTACGCAGCCTACGCGCTCCCCGTCGGCGTCGTCGCGGTGCGCAGGGCGCGGCTGGACGACGCCAAGGACCGGGAGATAAAGGACTTCGTCCACGCGGTGTCGGGGCACGTGTCACTCGGGAGACCGTTCCCCGAGGCCGTCGAACTCGTCGCCCGCGACGTCGACCTCGGCGCGCTCGATCCCGACGTGGCGGACCTCGCGTTCAACCTGAACCTGACCACGAGAGAGCCGGGGCGCGACGGGACGGACCTCCGATCCGCCGCGCTCGACCGCTTCGTCGAGCGGGTCGGGACGCCGCTGGCCGAACAGACCATCGGACTCGTCACCGGCGCGCTCGACGCGGGGAGCGACGCGGAGGCGGTGTTCGAGACGCTCCAGACCGAGATCGGCCGGCTCTACCACGAGAAGCGGGCGCTTCGGTCGGGCATGCTCGTCTACGTCGCCGTCGGCTGGACGACCGCGCTGTTGGTCATCGGCATCGCCGTCGCGATCAACAGCTACGTGCTCGACGGGTTCGCGCAGCTGTCGGCGCTCTCCGGGACGTCCGGGTTCGCGCTCGATCCCGACGCGGTTCGCCCCGCGCGCGACCGGTTCCGGTTCTACGTCGTCACGCAGTCGACGATGCTCGCGTCGGGCTGGTTCGCCGGGTCGGCGAGCAGGGGGCGGTACGAGGCGCTGCTGCACTCGGGCGCGCTGGTCGGAATCTGCTACGTCGTCTTCGCGGGGGCGAGGATGATATGACCCGGAGGAATCGTCACTCCGGCGAAGGACGACGGGGCCGAACCGCCGACCGCGGCCGGGCGCAGGCGAACGTCGTGGGCGTCGCGATCCTCCTCGGAGTGACGGTGCTCAGCCTCGGCGCGCTGACCGCCAGCATCGGAACCGTCCTCGAAAGCAACGCCGCGGCGGCGAACGCGGACCGAGTCGCGGCGGACATGGACGCCGCGCTGGAACCGGTCGCGGCGACGGGCCCCGGACGGGGACGGATTTCGTTCACCGGCGGTCGCCTCAGAACCGTCGAGCGGACGGTCCGCGTCCTCGACGGGTCGGAGGTGGTCGCGACGGAACGGGTCGGCGGCCTGGTCTTCACCTCCGACCGCAACCGCGTCGCGTTCGTCGGGGGCGCGATCGTTCGCGGGACGGGGTCGGCCGCGCGAATGTACGCCGATCCGCCGATCGCCGCCTCGCGGGGGACGCTGCTCGTCGGCGTCGCGCGGCTCAACGCCTCCGGATCCGACGCGGTCGGCGGCAGCGCCCCGACGAGCGTCGTTCTCAGGACGAACGTCACGCACGACCGCCGGGCGGTCGGCGACGGCGCGTACCGCGTCGCCGTGGAGACGGAGACGCCGGAACCGTGGGAGGCGTACTTCGCCCGACACAACGCGACGGTCGACCGGCGCGACTTCGACGGCGACGGCGTCGCCAGCGTCGTCGCCGCGTACCCCGGGAACCGGACCGCGTACGTCGTCGAACACGACATGCGCGTGGAGGTGCGCCGTGGCTGACGCGGACGAACCGCCGTCCGGGCCCGGGCGAGCGACGGCCGACGAGCGCGCGGTGACGCCGGTCGTCGGCAAGGCTCTCGAAGCGAGCCTCGTGGTCCTGTTCATCGGACTGATGACGGCGACGCTGTACGGGGGTCTCGTCCCCGAGTACCGCGACGCGGCCGGGGCCGAGATCGGCGACAGGACGCTCGTCGCGGCGGCCGAGCGGATCGAGGGAGCGGTTCCGCCGAACGCGACGCGCGTCGAAAGCGAGGTCGAAGTCGACCTGCCGCGGACGATCCGGGGCGAGGCGTACCGGATCCGCGCGAACGACACGGCGGTCGCGCTCGACCACCCGAGCACCGCGGTCGGCGGGCGAACGCGCCTGGTCCTCCCCTCGTCCGTGGTATCCGTCTCGGGCGAGTGGTCGAGCCGCGAGAACGCGACGGTCGCGGTCCGGAGCGTTCCGAACGGGCTGACCGTCGAACTGGAGGCGGACGGATGACTCGCGGGCGCGGGTGGCGCGCGATCCGCGCGTCCCGCCGGTCGCGAGCCCAGGCCAATCTGCCGGCGCTCGCGGTCGCGCTGGTGCTCGTGACGACCGTGACCGGCGTGAGCGTCACGCTCGCCGAAGGGGCGCTCCTGAGCGCCGACCGGAACCCGCAGGAGCGGCGGGCGGCGAACGCGGTCGCGGACCGCCTCGTCGCCGCCGATGCGCCGATCACGGAGCGGCCGAACGTGCTGAACCGGACGGACGCCGACGCGCTGACCGCGGACCGCGTCGACCGCCTCGCGCCGGCGGTCCGGAACGCCGCCGTCAGGATTCGGCTCGGCGGCGTCACGCTCGTCGAACGCGGCGACCCGGTCGGCGGGATTACCGTCCGACGCGCCGTCCTCGTGGCGGATCGATCGGCGGCTGAGCGAACGGTCGATCTGGCGGAGTCCGATTCGGTGACGCTCCCCCGGCGGACGGAGGCGGTCGAGCTCGACCTCCGACCGGGGCCGGACACGACCGTCCGGACGGTTCGTGCGAACGACCGCGTCGTCCTCCACCGCCCGGACGCGAGCGGGCTCCGCGGGAGTGCGACGGTCCGCACGTCCCGGTACGAGACGACGACGCTCGCGTTCGAAACGAACCGAACCGCGACCGGCGTCGTCGAGGTGACGTACTTCCCGGAAGAGACGACGAAGGCGGTGCTGGAGGTGACTGTCGATGCGTAGCCGACGGGGGCAGCTCTCCCTCTCGGCCGTCGAAGCCGGCGTCGGCGTCGTGTTCGTGCTGGCGGTCGCCGCGGGCTTCGCTCTCGGGCTCCCGGACGCCGGCGCGCGGGAGGCCCAACTCGACTCCTACGCGGCCGACGCGGCGACCGTGCTCGCCCAGGAGCCGCCAAGACACGGCGGCGCGACCCGACTCGCCGAGGTCAGCCGCTCCGAGGCGAGCTTCGAACGGGAGCGCGACGCGCTCGACCGGCGCGTCGACAGGATCCTCCCGGACAACCTGATGTTCCGGGTTCGGACGCCGCACGGGGCGGTCGGGTACCGGCGGCCGACCGGCGTTCCGGTCGGCCACGCGACGGTGACGACGCTCCACGGCGACGTGACGATCTGGGTGTGGTACGCGTGAGCCGGAGGCGGGGGCAGCTCGTGCTCGCGGCGGCGGCGGTCGTCGCCGTCGCTCTCGTGCCGATGGTCGTCGCGTACGTCCAGCTCGGGTACCACGCCGACGTCGAGGCGGGCGCCGAACGCCGGACGCCGGAGGCGAACGCAGAACGCGCGCTCTCGCGGGCGGTCCACAACGCGTCGGCCGCCGTCGTCGGGGAGTACGACTGGGACGAGCGAAACCGCGCCGTGTACGCGCTGAACCGCACCCTCGACGCCTCCGTTCGGGAGATCGAGGGCGCGCGGGTCGAGCGGAACGTGATCTACGAGATCGAGCGGAACGCGACGGCGGCGGATCGGTGGGCGGCCGCCGACTGCCCCCGCGGGCCGAACCGACAGTTCGGCCAGTGTCGGTCTTCGGGCGGCGTCGTCGTCCAGGAACGAGCCGGCGAGACGCACGTGCTCGCGGTCGGGTTCGACGTGCGCGTGACGACCGAGCGACGGCGGTCGGTGCTGACGTTCGTGTTCCGGGCGGTCGGGGACTGACGGCGAGTGCGGTCGTGACGAACGTACGTTCACGCGGGGCAACCGATATAAGTGAAGTCGGCGAAAGTTGCCACGTATTCCCATGTCAGAACCAGACGCGCGCACGGTACGCGAACAGTGGGGGAGCCGGTTCGGCTTCCTGATGGCCATGCTCGGCGCGATGGTCGGCGCCGGGAACATCTGGCGACTCCCGTACATCACCGGAGAGAACGGCGGCGGGGCGTTCCTCCTGGCGTACATTATCCTCCTGTTTTTGATCGCCGTTCCCGGACTGATGGCCGAGACGGTGTTCGGTCGCTACACGGGCCGGGGGGTCATCGGCTCGTTTCGGTCGGCGTTCGGCCGAGGCCGGGCGGAGGGGCTGGGCCTCGTCGTCGTGCTCGTGAACGTGGCGCTCATGTCGTACTACGCGCCGGTCATCGGCTGGACGCTCTACTACGCGGTTCACTCGCTGCTGTTCACCTTCTCGGGGGCCGGATTCGCTCCGCAAGCGTTCTGGGAGGCCTTCTCCGGGTCGACGACGCTCACCGTCGGAACCCACACGCTCGCGGTGGCCCTGATCGCCGGCGTCCTCGTCTTCGGCGTCCGAGACGGCATCGAGCGCGTCGTCAAGTGGATGGTTCCGCTCTTGGTCCTCGCGCTCGTCGCCGTCGCCGCCGCGGGGCTGACTCTCGACGGCGCGATGGCCGGGTTGGCCTTCGCGTTCACCCCCGACTGGACGTACCTGACGCGCGGACAGACGTGGATCACCGCGCTCGGGCAGGCGCTCTTTTCCACCGGTCTCGGCTGGGGGATCGCGCTCACCTTCGGGAGCTACCTCTCGAAGCACGACGACGTCCCGCTCGGCGGCGGCGTCTTCACCGCGGTCGGAAACACGAGCGTCGGCCTCCTGGCGATATTCGCGGTGTTCCCCCTGGTGTTCGCCTTCGGACTCGAACCGACCGAAGGCTCGCAGCTCACGTTCGTCACGCTCCCGAACGTCTTCCCGCAGATGCCCGCCGGCCCGCTCTGGGCGATCGCCTTCTTCGTGGGCTTCTTCTTCGCGACCGTCTCCTCGGGCCTGGCGATCACCGAGGTCGCCGTCACGACCGTGGAGGAAGAAACCCGCCTGGGCCGGACGGGAGCCGTCCTGGCGGTCTCGGGGATCATCTGGTCGCTCGGCGTTCCGAGCGCGTACTCCTCGTCGTTCCTCGGCACGATGGACTTCATGTTCGGGAGTTTCGGGCTCCCGCTGGCGACGATGCTCATCGTACTCACCGTCGGGTGGAAGATCGGCGCCGAGCGCATTCGCGTCGTCGCGCTGAATCAGAACGCGGACATCCACGTGGGCTCGTGGTGGGATCCGGTGATCGCGTACGCCATCCCGGCGATCATGGCGTTCATCGTCCTGTACTACGTGGCGACGAACGTCGGCTCCTCGTTCGCGGAGACCGCCGGCGGCGTCGCGCTCATGGCGGGGCTCGTCGTGGCGGCCGTCGCCGCCATGGGAGCGATCAGGGGCCGGGGCGAGTCGACCGACGCCGTCGGAGGGGGTGACTGATCGTGGCGCTGTCCGTCGGCGGGTGGATCTCGCTGCTCGGTTCGGTCGCCGTCCTCTGGGGGACGGCGACGTGGGCGCTGTACCGGTCGCTGCGCGACGAGGACCGGAAGCTCGAACTCCTCGAAAAGCAGGGGGAGATCGACACCTACTCGCCGCAGGCGCTCGCCGAGCTCCGCGAGTGGATCCGGGCGAACCCGGACGACCCGCTCGCCGAGGAGACTCGGCGACGACACAACGAGTGCGTCGAGATCCTGAAGCGGATCGACGAGCCGTTCTACGGCTGGGAGAGGCGCGACGTCGAGGCGCTCGAAAAGGTGGAGGAGGCGTAGTCGCCGGACCGGAACCCCGGCCGCGCATCGACGGCCTACAGTTATCTTCCGGCGGACGGTAACACG
The DNA here is from genome assembly GCF_002844195.1 of Halegenticoccus soli. Classification (GTDB taxonomy): domain Archaea; phylum Halobacteriota; class Halobacteria; order Halobacteriales; family Haloferacaceae; genus Halegenticoccus; species Halegenticoccus soli. The sequence continues at coordinate 611,841 of NZ_PEND01000002.1, read as the reverse complement.
CGGCATGCGCGCGTTCGCTCCACCGGGCGTCATCGACGCGACGAGTATCGGATACAGCCACGCGGTCGAGGTCGACGACCGGCTCTACCTCTCGGGACAGGTCGGCTGGGACGCCGAGTTCGACGTCGCCGACGGGTTCGCCGCGCAGGCTCGACGGGCGTTCGACAACCTCGAAACCGTGCTGTCGGAGGCCGGCCGCGAGCGCTCCGACGTGGCGAAGGTGACCGCCTACCTCGTCGACCCCGCCGAGCACACGGAACCGTTCCTCGAAACGTGGCGGGAGCGGTTCCCCGAGGAGCCGCACCCGTGTCTCACGATCGTCGGGGTCGCCGGACTCGCCCGCGAGGAGTTCCTGCTCGAACTCGACGCCGAAGTCGCGCCCTGAACCGACGTCCGAAGGCGCAGACTTCGCCACCGCTGCGGCGCGACGACAGTGTACGGTGGGCTTCCCGTATAATTAGTTGTACAATCCGAAGAGTTTCCTCCGTACTCCGGACCCGACCGAACGAACGTGCGGAAAATTGCTTGCCTGTATGTTACAATACCGGGCCAATATTCGAACGAGTATGTGGAAATAACCGACATCGAGTCAGTTTCGAGTGTCAGCACAGTCGGATCGGACGAACGCCTCTCGAAGGATCCTCACCGGTAGTACAAGTAGATATATCGAGTCCGGGGAACCCGCGCCGGCGCAGACGCTGAGATCGAGTCCGCGGAACGTGAGCCTCGTCCGCTGCCGACGGTAGAGAAAACAGTCGTTCGTCGCGGCCCCTCGACCACGTCCGGGGGCGTTCGAGTTATTTGCGTCCCGTCGTGTGTGAATCATCACAATAATTAATACACCATGAACCCGTCGGTCGGTATGGTCATGAGTGGCACGCCCCCCTCAAAGCGGAGAGACCGTAGTATCGCCCCAACCCGGCGCCGGTTGCTCAAGGCGGTCGGAACGTCGGCCACCCTCGGCGCCGCGGGGGTCGCCGGCTGTCTCGGCACGATCGGCGGCGACGCGGAGAACACCGTCACGTACGCCACCCTCAACCCGATGTCGGGAACGTACAACAGTCTGGGTCCGACGCAGCGGAAGGGCGCCGAACTCGCCGCGAAGCACATAAACGAGAGCGACGAGTTCGGGTTCGAGCTGAAACTCGTGAAGGGAGACACCGAGACGGATCCGACGGCGGCCCAGCAGGCGGCCCGGCGGCTCGTCAACAAAGACGGCGCGCAGTTCCTGTTCGGTGCCATCTCCAGTTCGGTCGCGCTGGCGCTCAACGAGTTCGCGCAGGACGAGGAGATCATCTACAACCCGGGGGGCGCGGCAGTGCCGATCACGGGCGAAGCCTGCAACGAGTGGGTCTTCCGCGCGGAGACGAACACCGCCCAGGTCGCCGAAGCCGTCTCCGAGTACACGGTGAAGAACCTCGGAAACAGGGTCTGGTTCCACATCTCCGATTACGCGTACGGCGAGTCGGTCCTCAAGCGCGTCCGATCGCGCATGGAGGCGGCCGATGCGAACCTCGAAGTCGTCGGCGTCTCGCGGTCGCAGCTCGGCGCGAGCAACTACGACTCGTTCATCAGCGGGATCGGCGGCTCCGACGCGCAGGTCGCGGTTCTGGGGATGACCGGGAGCGACCTCATCAACTTCGTCGGACAGGCCGCCAGTCAGGGTTTGAAAGACCGCGTGAACCTCATGAGCCCGACGATGACGTTCGCCGTCGTCCGCGGCGCGCTCGGAAAGGCCGCGGTGGGGACCTACGGCGGCGTCCGGTACGTGCCGCAGCTCGAAACGGGCGACAATCGGGCGTTCGTCGAGGCCTACCGGGAGGAGTACGACGGCGAGGACCCCGACAACTTCGCGCGCGTCGGGTACGAGTCGCTGCGGATGACCGCCAGGGGCATCGAGGCGGCGGAGTCGAACGAGCCGGCGGCGGTCAAGGACCAGCTCCCGGGCATGGAGATGGACACCATCTTCGGGAGGAACCAGTTCCGCGCGTGCGACCACCAGGCGATGAACCCCACGTGGATGGGAGAGCTCGTCGAGGGCAGCGGCGAGACCGCGGGCGTGAAACTCCTCAGCAAAGTCGAGGGGAAGGACGCGCTGCCGCCCTGTGAACAACTCGGCTGCTCGCTCGGGTAGATGTCGGCCGCAACGACGCTCTTAGAGCAGGTGCTCAACGGCCTCACCATCGGGATGGTGTACGTCCTCCTGGCCGCCGGCCTGTCGATCATCTTCGGCGTCATGGACGTGATCAACTTCGCCCACGGCGAGTTCTTCGCGCTCGGCGCGTACGTCGGCCTGTCGGTCGCGCTGGCGACGGGCAGCGGCGGGTTCTGGGTGGCGCTGCTCGTCGCACCGCTCCTCGTCGGTCTCGTCGGTGCGGGCGTCGAGCGGTTCACCATCCGGCCGCTGTACGGCCGCAACCCGCTGTATCACATCCTACTCACGTTCGGGCTGGTCCTCATCTTCAAGGACGTCATCACGCTCATCTGGGGCCAGCAGCCCTACCAGTTCGCCAAGCCGCCGCTGCTCTCCGGGACGGTCACCCTGTTCGGTTTCGACTACGCCCTCTACAGCTACTTCGTCATCGGAATCGGCGCGCTCATCGCGCTCGGGACGTGGCTGGCGCTCACCCGCACGCGGTACGGACTCGTCATCCGCGCGGGGTCGATGGACCGCGACATGGTCCGCTACCTCGGCATCGACATCGACCGCTACTACACGATCGTCTTCGCGTTCGGGGCGATGCTCGCCGCCGTCGGCGGCGTCGTCCTCGCCGGCCGCCAGAACGTCGCGCCGGGGATGGGGAACGCGGTCATCATCCCCGCGTTCATCGTCGTCGTTCTCGGCGGCCTGGGGAGCTTCCGAGGGGCCGTAGTCGGCGGCCTGCTCATCGGCGTCATCCAGACGTTCGTCCGGAGCCAGTTCCCCTTCCTCGAGGGGCTGGCCGTCTTCCTGCTCATGATCGCCGTGCTCCTCCTGCGCCCGCAGGGGCTGTTCGGCAACCCCGAGTGGGGGACCGGCGGGGAGGGCGGCGACCTGCTGACCGCCGGCGACGCCGACGTGTTCGATTCGGCCCTCAAACGGCGGATCGGCGTCGGACTCGTCGGCGTCCTCGCGGTGACGCCGCTGCTCATCGGGCTGCCGTCGTACTACGTCAACACGCTGGTCGTCAACATCCTCATCTGGGCGCTCTTCGCGCTGAGCCTCGACTTCGTGATGGGGTACGCGGGCCTCGTCTCGCTCGGGCACGTCCTGTTCTACGGCGTCGGCGCGTACGCGACGGTGCTCGCGGTCATGCACCTCGTGCCGTCGCTGTTCGTCGCGCTCGCGGTCGGCATCGCCGTCAGCGCCGTCATCGCGTGGGTGGTCGGCTACCTCTCCATCCGCGTCTCGGGCGTCTACTTCTCCATGATCACGCTCGCGTTCGCGGAGCTGTTCTTCAGCGCCGTGTTCAAGCTGGAGTGGGCCGGCAGCAGCGACGGCCTGTTCGGCTTCGACCCCGTCTACGGCCTCTTCGCCGGCCCGTCGGTCGGCAGCATCGAACTCGTCGGCGGCGTCAGCGTCTTCTACTACGTCGTCCTCGCGGCCGTCGTGGGCTCGTACCTCCTGGCCCGGCAGGTGATGCGCGCGCCGTTCGGGAGCGTCCTCCAGGCCATCCGCGAAAGCGAACTCCGCACCGGGTTCATCGGCTACGACGTCACCGTGTACAAGCGCCGGGCGTTCGTCGTCAGCGGCGGGCTGGCGGGGCTCGCGGGCGGACTCGCGGCGGTGCAGACCGGCGGCGTCTCGCCGGAGTTCCTGGCGTGGATCAGGTCGGGCGAGGTCATCGTCATGACCATCCTCGGCGGGATGGGGACGCTCTACGGGCCGATGCTCGGCGCGGGCGTCTACCTCGTCAGCAAGGAACTGCTGCTCGGAATCACCGAGCAGTGGCAGGGCGTCCTCGGGCTGATCTTCGTCCTGTTCGTCATCTTCGTTCCGCGCGGCCTCGTGTCCCTGCCGGGACTGCTCGCCGGGCGGTTCGACCGGTCGCCCGGCGGCGGGACCGACGTGCTCGCCGAGGAGGAGACTGAGGTGACAGACTGATGGCCGCGGCGGAATCGGGGACGGTCCGCGAGACCGCGGATCCGGTGCTCGTCACCGAGGACCTCACCCGGCGGTTCGGCAGCCTCGTCGCCGTCGACGGCGTCTCCCTCGAAGTCGAGCGGGGCGAGTTCCGGAGCGTCATCGGTCCGAACGGCGCGGGCAAGACGACGCTCTTCAACCTGATATCGGGGGCGCTCCCGCCCACGTCCGGAACGGTGCGGTTCGACGGCGAGGACGTGACCCGGCTGCCGCCGCACGCACGCGTCCGCCGCGGCATCGGCCGGTCGTTCCAGATCACGAACGTCTTCGGCGCGCTCACGGTCCACGAGAACGTCCGGGTCGCGGCGCAGTCGGTCTACGACGCGGGTCTCCCCATCGCGGAGCGCTTTTTCTGCTCGACGGCCGACTTCGAGGAGATCAACGCCCGCGCGGAGGAGACGCTCGAACGCGTCGGCCTCGCCGACCGGGCGACCGAGCGGGCCGCCGCCCTGGGGTACGGCGACCGGCGGCGGCTCGAACTCGGCCTCGTCCTCGCGACGGACCCGCAGGTGGTCCTCCTCGACGAGCCGACCGCGGGGATGAGCCGCGAGGAGACGCGTGCGACGATGGAGCTCATCGACGACGTGCTCGCCGACCGCACGCTGCTCCTCATCGAACACGACATCGACCTCGTGATGAACGTCTCGGACCGCGTCACGGTGCTCGATCGGGGGCGGGAGCTCACGACCGGCTCGCCGTCGGACGTGGCGGCGAACGAGCGCGTGCAGGCGGCCTACCTCGGGGGCGAACGATGAGCGACGGCGATCCGCTCCTGCGGCTCGACGGCGTCCGCGCCGGGTACGGCGAGACGCAGGTGCTCGACGGCGTCTCGCTCGACGTGAACCGGGGGGAGACCGTCGCGCTCATCGGGCGGAACGGCGTCGGCAAGACGACGACGCTGCGGACGATCCTCGGAGCCGTCACGCCGACGGCCGGGACGGTCCGCTACGACGGCGAGGACGTCACCGGCCTCGGTCCGATCGAGACCGTCCGCCGCGGCGTCGGTCTCGTCCCGGAGGAGCGTCGCGTCTTCCCCGGCCTGACCGTCGAGGAGAACCTCGCCGTCGGCCGGTACGGCGGGAGCGAGACGGCGAACCGGCGCGACCCGGAGGAGGTGCTCGAGACGTTCGAGAACCTGGGGCGTCGGCGGCGGTCCCGCGGCACCGATCTCTCCGGCGGGGAACAGCAGATGCTCGCCATCGGGCGGGCGCTCGTGGCGGGCGCGGACCTGCTGCTCCTCGACGAGCCGACCGAGGGGCTCGCCCCGCTCATCGTCGACCGCGTCTCCGAGTTGATCCGCGAGATCAACGAGGAGGGGATCACCGTCCTCCTCGTCGAACAGAACGTCGCCGTCGCGCTGTCTCTCGCCGACCGCGTCTACATCCTCGACCGCGGCCGCGTCGTCTTCGAGGGCGCGCCCGCCGAACTGGAGGCGAACGAGTCGGTGATGGAGCGACACCTCGGCGTGACCGTCTGAGCGGCGCGGCCGCCCGCGGGAGGTACCGTCCCGCGGGCCTCTCGACGCTCGCGGGCGAACCTCCCCCACCGGCGGGTTCCTCGACCCCGGCGGATGTCTCGACCCCCGCGACCGCTCGACGCAAACCTATTTAGTGGTGTAACGACGGCATTTCGTATGGTCTATAATGAGGTAGAGGCGGCGTCCCGCGGGGACCTGCGGAGCCTCCAGAGCGACCGCCTCCGAGAGACCGTCGCGCACGCCTACGAGAACGTCCCGTTCTACCGGGAGGCCATGGACGAACTCGGCGTCGGCCCCGAGGACGTAGAGAGCGTCGACGACGTTTCGAAGCTCCCGTTCACGACGAAGGAGGACTTCCGGGACGAGTACCCGGACGGGCTGTTCGCCGTCGACTGGGACGCGGTCGTCCGGATCCACGCCTCGTCGGGGACGACCGGCAAGCCGAAGGTCGTCGCTTACACCGCCGAGGACCTGGGCGTCTGGCGGGAGGTGATGGCCCGGTCGCTGTACGCCGCGGGCGTCCGCGAGGACCACGTCGTCCAGAACGCCTACGGCTACGGGCTGTTCACCGGCGGCCTCGGCTTCCACGACGGCGTCGAGGAGCTGGGCGCCTGCGTCGTCCCGACGGGCGGCGGCAACACGGGGCGGCAGATCGAGCTCATGCGGGACCTCGGAAGCGACGTGCTCGCCTGCACGCCGTCGTACTCGCTGTACCTCGCGGAGGCGGCGGCGGAGCGCGGCGTCGACGCGCGCGACCTCCCGCTCTCGACGGTCGTCATCGGCGCGGAGCCGTTCACCGACGCAATGCGCGAGGAGATCGAGGCGGCGCTCGGCGTCACGGCGATCGACGTCTACGGCCTCTCGGAGCTCATCGGCCCCGGCGTCTCCATCGAGTGCGAGGAGGCGCAGGACGGCCTGCACGTCTGGGAGGACCACTTCTACCCCGAGGTCGTCGACCCCGACACGGGCGAACCGCTGCCGCCCAGCGAGGAGGGCGAGCTCGTCCTGACGAGCCTGACGAAGCGGGCGCTGCCCGTCCTGCGCTACCGCACCGGCGACGTGACCTCGCTGAACTACGATCGCTGCGACTGCGGGCGCACCTGCGTCCGCATGGACAACGTCACCGGCCGCGCCGACGACCTGCTGATCGTCCGCGGGGTGAACGTCTACCCCAGCCAGATCGAGGAGGTCATGCTCGACTTCGAGGGCGTCGCCCCGCACTACCGCATCGATCTCACCCGCGAGGACGCCCTCGACCGGATGAAGATCACCGTCGAGCACTACGAGGAGTTCGACGGCGTCGCCGAGGAGCTCCGCGACCGCATCGAATCGCGCCTCCGCGAGGTGCTCGACGTCACGCCCGACGAACTCGTCGTGGCGGGCCCCGGAACGATCGAGCGCACCGAAGTCGGGAAGGTAAAGCGCGTGTTCGACCACCGCTGACGGACGCGGACCGGCGTCGTCTCGCGGTCGTCGTTCCGTTACAGTTTCCGCCCCTTCGCGATTCTCGTCGCCGCTCGCAGTCGCCGCCGTCTACGGTCGGTAGACGCGCCCGCGGAACGTCGCCACGCGCTCGCCGGCCGCCGTCACGACCACCTCGTACTCGGCCGTCCGGCGGGTGCGGTGGGTCTCGGTCGCCCGCGCTTCGAGTTCGGTCCCCGCGTCGACCGCGGTCAGGTAGGACACGTTCGTCTCCAGCGCCACCGCCGCCTCGCCGCGCGAGTTCGACGCCGCGGCGAAGGCCGCGTCCGCGAGCGAGTACACCGCCCCGCCGTGGGGCGTCCCGTGGAAGTTCAACAGCTCCTCCGTCACCGCGAGCGCCGTCGTCGCCGCGCCCGGTTCGAGCGACCGCAGTTCGATGCCGAGCGTCCGGCAGTAGGGATCGGACTCGATCCGCTCTCTGACCTCGGCGGGAACGCCGTTTTCGCTCATCGATCGCCCCCGCCGCGGGCCGCCCCGAGCCGCTCGCCGCCCACGTACGCGCGCTCCGGGCCGCCCCGATCGGCCGCGTAGCCGTCGCGGTACTCCATGAGCTGAAAGAGCGCGCCCGTCGGGTTGCGCGGCGAGACGAACGCCTCAGTCCAGTCGTCGTGCTCCCGCCGGTCGACGATCCGCGCCCCCGACGCCTCCAGCGCGTCGACGACGGCGTCGAGGTCCGCGACTTCGAGCGTGACGTGGTGCAGGCCGGGTCCATTCGCGTCCAGGTACTCCGCGAGGAACCCCCCGTCCCCCGCCGGCGCGATCAGTTCGAGCCGCGAGGCGTCGCCGAAGTCGTACGTCGCCCACGCGAACGAGCCGTCGGGACCCGGTTCCTCGTGGGTCTTCTCGCACCCGAGCGCGAACAGCACCGGCTCCGCCTCCGCGATGGATTCGACCGCGATGCCGACGTGGTCGACCCGTATCGGCGTGCCGTGGGATGACATACCCCCTCTCTCGTCGTCGAACCCATTAATCCTCCGCCCGCGTTCACCACGGCACCCCCTCCCCCGGTGAGTGTGCGCGCCCGGGGAGGGACGTTCGAGGCGTCCGCAGCCGGTGCGGTGCGGACGCGCTCTCCTCGGCTTCCGTCCGCGTCCCGGTTCATCCCGCCGCTACGCCTCCTCCGCGACAGTGAGCGTTAAGTGACCGGTGGCCGAGTTTCGGCCATGGACATCGAGGAGTTCTTCGAGACGATGCCGTTCGCCGACCTCGTCGGCATCGAACTCACCGAAGCGGCGGACGGCCACGCCGAGGGGCGGGTCGAGATGCGCGAGGAGCTGTCGTGGAACGCCGACCGCCTGATGGCTCACGGCGGCGTGACGTTCACCCTCGCGGACACCGTCGGCGGGGCCGCGCTGGTGTCGCTCGTGGATCGCCCCGTCCCGACGATCGACATGCGGATCGACTACCTCAGCGCGGGGACGGGCGACCTGACGGCGGAGGCAGACGTGGTCCGCCTCGGGGGCGACGTCGGCGTCGTGGACGTGGCGGTGTACGTCGACGGCGAGCACACGGCCGAGGCGCGCGGCGTGTACAAGACCGGCTGATCGCTCGGGCGCGAACCGTCGCCCCCTCACGCCACCAGCGGCGCGACTTCGTCGCCGAGCCGCTCGACGCACTCGACCATCCGATCCGTGTCGGTTCCGGGGTGGTACGTCCGGAAGACGAAGTGGACGTCGTCGCCCAGCGCGTCGCGGTACTCGTTCAACCGCGCCGCGACCTGTTCCGGCGTGCCGAAGATCGCCTGTTCTCTCAGCTCTCGGCGGCGCTCCGCGGGGAGTTCCGGGACGGAGTCGCCGGAGAAGATCTCCGCGTACCGCCGCTGGATGTAGAGGTAGCCGTCGCGCATCGCCTCCCACGCGTCCTCCCGCGAGTCGTCGACGAACCCGTGCTGGAGGACGTACACCGCGAAGTCGCCGTCGAGGCCCTCGTCGTCGCGGACGGCCCGGATGTCCTCGACGCGCGTTCTGAGCCCGTCGATCGAGAGCGAGGAGGGGGCGCACCACGCGTCGGCGGTCCTGGCGGCCCGCCTGACCGCGGGTTTCGCCGCGCCGCCGAGCATGATCGGGACGTCCCGCGCGGGCTTCGGCGTCACGGAGGTGTCGGGCGAAACCGGGTGGAACGCCGAGTCGTACCCGATCGGGCCGTCGGACCACGCGCCGCGGAGCAGTTCGACGGCGTCGGCGAGCCGCTCCGCGCGCTCCTCGCGGGGGACGCCGAACTCGGCGAACTCGCGGGGGTTCGATCCGATGGCGAGGCCGAGGACGAGCCGGCCGCCGGAGAGCAGGTCGACCGTCGCGGCGTCCTCGGCGAGCCGCACCGCGTCGTACAGGGGCGCGAGGGCGACGCAGGAGCCGATCTCGATGCGGCTCGTCTCGCGGGAGAGCGCCGCGAGCGCGGGCATCGTCCCCGAGAGGTACCCGTCGTCGAGGAAGTGGTGCTCCGACACCCACGCGCTGTCGAGGCCGGCGTCCTCCGCGGCCCGCGCGAGGGCGCACATCTCGTCGTACAGCTCGGTCGTCGGACGGTCGTCGTCGGGGCGGCGCTGACAGGTGAACAGGCCGGTTCCGAGTCGCATACCGGTGGTGTCGCCGCGGGGGGCTTAGTCCTTCGCCCTCCGGACGTCGACAGCGTTCAGAGACGAGCGGTTCAGCGGAGTGAACCGCTGAGACCGTCTCGAAAGTCCCCCCGTGACGGGTGGGCCGTCTGCGACCGCTCAGCTGAACGCTGCCCGGACGACGCTACCGCTCGGAGTACAGCGGAGGTCGACAGCCGAGAGCCGAGGGCGACGCCGTCAGCGGGCGCCGACGGCGAGCCGCGGTCGACAGCGGAGGGTCGCGGTCGACGAGGGCGACTCAGCGGTCGATGACCGTGATCTCCTCGACGGGCCACTGGCTCAGGATCTCGACGCCGTTCTCCCGGACGACGACCATCTCCTCCACGCGGACGCCCTGCCGGTCCGCCGGTTCCTGCGTCTCGACGGCCATCGTCATCCCCTCCTCGATCTCGATCGGGTGGTCGGGGGAGATTCCGCGCCAGACGAGCGGCACCTCGTACAGCTGGAGGCCGAGCCCGTGCGCCCAGTGGTTCGTCGTCATCTCCCAGTGCTCGTCGGCGCCGTACCAGTCCATGTGCTCGCCCTCGCGGTCCGGGAACGCCGCGGCGATCTCGTCGGTCGTCGCGCCGGGTTCGATGCGTTCGAGGACGGCGTAGAGGTTGTCGCGGGCGGTCTCGTACGCCGCCGCCTGCGCCTCGGTCGGCTCGCCCACCGAGAAGGTGCGGTAGTAACAGGAGCGGTAGCCGAGGTAGCCGATGTTGTAGAAGTCGGCGTAGACGAGGTCGCCCGGGCGGATCAGCCGGTCCGTCGTGTTCGCCTGGTGCTTCGGCCACGTGTTCGGGCCGGAGGTGAGGTAGCCGCCCTGCACCATCGCGCCGTGCCGCCAGAGTTCCCGCGTCGCCTCGCCCCACACCTCCGACTCGCGCATCCCGGGCTTCGCGCCCTCCTTGATCGCCTGAAAGCCCGCCTCGCAGATCGCGGCCACGGTTCGAAGACACTCGATCTCGTCGCGGGTCTTCACCTTCCGGGCGTCCTCCATCGCCGCCGAGCACTCCTCCCGACGGACGTCGATCCCCCGCCGGTCGAACGCGCCGGCGAGGCCGGCGTTGCCGACGTCGATCCCCATCGGTTCGCCCTTCAGCCCGTACTCGTCGAGGGCGTCGACCACCGTCTCTGCCATCTTGTCGAGGAGGAAGCGCCGCGCCGAGTCGCTGCCCGAGGCGCGCGGGACGTTCCCGAGGCCGGGGCAGGCGTAGCGGACGTCGGTCAGCCACGGGCAGTTGAACCGCTGATTGCTCGCGTGGTCCGCGGTGTCCCAGTGGACGACCGAGCCGTCTTCGAGAAGCAGCGAGTAGTGGTCGGCCCCGCTGCCGCCGGTCATGGCGAGGCCGGTGACGTAGCGGATGTTCGGGTCGTCGACGAGCAGCATGCTCCCGAGGCCGGCGGCGCGCATCCGTTCGAGCGCGCGCTCCTTTCGCTCCTCGCGCAGCCGACGCACGTCGATGCGCTCCTCCCAGTCGACGGCCATCGTGCCGCGCGTGCCTTCCATGAAGGTGCGTTCGTAAAAGCCCATGTCGGCCCGTCTACGTCCTCGCATATTAATGATGGTGAACCGGCGGTTCCGCGCGAGATAACCGCCGATCGGGTGGATCGCGCTACTCGTCCTCGCCGCCGTCCGCCGCGCCACCGTTCCCCGACGGATCCCTCACGTTTTATTGTCCAGCCCGGAGATCGTACGGGTGGCATGTACAAGCACGTAGCCCTGCTCGTCCGCAAGGAGGGGATGACTCACGACGAGTTCGTCGACTACTGGCAGACCAATCACACGCCGATCGCCCGCGAGATCGAGGGCGTCGTCCGCTACGCCACGGTGCTCCCCGTCGATCCCGAGCACGCCGAGTTCGACGGCGTCGCCGAGCTGTACTTCGAGGACCTCGACGCGCTGCACGACGCGCTCGGCAGCGAGGGATCGCGCGATTACGACCCGGCGAAGGGCAAGGCGAAGGAGGCCCGCGAGGACGTGGACAACTTCCTCGACGTCGAGCGGCGGCCCCGATTCATCGGCGAGGAGATCGTCCAGAAGGACGAGACGGGCGGCGACACGACGGGGCTGTACAAGCACTCGGCCTTCCTCGTCCGGAAAGAGGGGATGACCCACGAGGAGTTCGTCGACTACTGGCAGACTAACCACACGCCGATCGCCCGCGAGATCGAGGGCGTCGTCCGCTACGCCACGGTGCTCCCCGTCGATCCCGAGCACGCCGAGTTCGACGGCGTCGCCGAGCTGTACTTCGAGGACCTCGACGCGCTGCACGACGCGCTCGGCAGCGAGGGGTCGCGCGACTACGACCCGGCGAGGGGGAAGGCGAAGGAGGCCCGCGAGGACGTGGACAGCTTCCTCGACGTCGAACGGCGGCCCCGGTTCATCGGCCGAGAGACCGTCCAGAAGGACGAGACGGGGCGGTAGCGGGGCCCATGACGAACATCGACCGCCGCACGCAGGTGGAGGAGGCGTACCCCGAACTCGGGGAGATCGAGAGCGACGACCTCCGCGAGCGGGTGATCGAGGCGTGGCGCCTCGGGCTCGAACGCGGGGGCTGGCGGGACGTCGAGGACGTTCCCTACGCGTGGAACATCCACGAGGTGACGAACGTCGAGCACGTCCGGGGCGTCACGCGCATCGCCGTCCGGGCGGCCGAAGAGCAGCGCGACTTCCACGGGGCGGCCCCCGACTTCGACGTGATCCGGGCGGCCTGCCTGCTCCACGACGTCGGGAAGTGCTACGAGTACGTGGATCACGTGGACGCGGAGAGGCTGGAGGATCCGGACCCCCGGTACGCGGGCGGCGAGATCCCTCACTCGCTTTCGGGGTACGCCCTCGCCCACGAAGTCGGCTGCCCGCTCGCCGTCCAGCGCGCGATCCCCCACTTCATCGGCGAGATCCCGACGCGGACGCTGGAGGCGGAGCTGGTGAAGAGCGCCAACTCGGCGTCCTCGAACGCCATCACCCAGGCGACGATGGGAATCAGCCTGAAGGAGTGGGTCCGCGAGTACTCCCAGACGCGACGATAGCGCAGCGCGGCGCAGAGCGGTGCGAGCGACGGGGACCGATACGACCGACGAGACCCTCCGCGCCGACGGGAATCTTCAGATCGGGTCCAGCCCGGCCTCCTCGCGCAGCGTGTTCACGTACTGCCGGAACCCGGATTCGAGGTCGTACTCGGGCTCGTAGCCGAGATCCTCCCGCGCCTTCGTCATGTCCAGCTTCTGCGTCCACGGCAGTTCGCCCTCGTCGGAGACCTCCAGATCCGCGTCCGGCACGATCCCGCGGACCGTCTCGACGGCCTCGCGGATCGTCGCGAGTTCGCCGCGGACGTTGTAGACGCGCCGCGAGAGGTCGGACTCGTCGGCGAAGGCGGCGCGGCGGAACGCCTGCGCGATGTCGCGGACGTGCTGCCAGTCGATGTACTGGTCGCCGTACTCGACCGAGAAGGGCTCGCCGAGCGCGGGCTTTTCGACGATGTTCGCGAGGAACGCCGACCCGCCCGTCTCGCGGTAGGGACCGTACGCGACGGTGGGTCGGAGGCCGACGTGCGAGACGCCGAACTCCTCGTGGTAGACGCGCGCCTGGTGTTCGTTGTACTCCTTCGTCGCGCCGTAGAGCGTGTCCGGGTAGACGAGATCCTCCTCGGTCACCCAGTCGTCGCCGTAGTTCGCGGGCGGCGCGTACACGGCCGCGCTGGAGGCCCACGCGACGCGTTCGACCTGATCGGAGAGCGTCCGCACCGCCTCGAAGACGTTGTTCGTCCCCTGCACGTTCACGTCGAGCGCGAGCCGCGGGTTCGCCTGCGCGCTGGTGGTCAAAAGCGCGGCGAGGTGGACGACGCGCGTCGTCCCGGTTTCTCTGACCGCGCGGACCACGTCCGTCGGGTCGGTGACGTCGCCGCGCCGGATCTCCACGTCGTCGGCGATGCCGAGTTTGTCGAGGATCCGCGTGTCCGTCGAGAGGTCGTAGGCGACGACGTCGTGGCCGCGTTCGAGCAGGTCCTCGGCGACGTACGAGCCGATGAACCCCGTCCCGCCGGTTACCATGACGGTTGCTGACATACGCTCGAAAGAGCGCCCGACGGCGGTAAAAAGGTTTCCCAGCGGCGGGGTTCGCCCGCGGTACGCTACCCGTGCAATCCGCGTTACTCGTGCAGCCCGCCGACTTCGGCGTAGAACGACGACTGGAGCGTCGCGGCCATGTCCTGCTCGCGGTCGATGCGGACGTCGACGACCGTCGGGCGGTCGTTCGCCTTCCCCTCGCGCAGGGCGTCGTGGAGTTCGTCGGGCGTTCCCGCCCGCAGTCCGACTGCGCCGAACGCCTCGGCGACGGCCGCGAAGTCCGTGTCGTGGAACTCGACGCCCGCGATGTCGTTCTCCCCGCGCTGCATCTGTCTGACCATCCCGAGGCTCGCGTCGTTGAGGACGACGAACGTCGGCGCGACGCCGTACTCGACGGCCGTCTCGACGCTCGTCATCGTCATGGCGAACCCGCCGTCGCCCGCGACGGCGACGACGTCCTTTCCGGTGACGAGCGCCGCGCTGACCGCCGCGGGGTTCGCCCAGCCCATGCCGCCGACGCCGCCGCTGCCGAAGTAGGTCCGGACGGCGGGGGCCTGCAGGTAGTTGAGCAGCCAGAAGCGGTTGTTGCCGGAGTCGGCGGTGACGATCGTGTCCCCGTCGACGACCGCCTCGATCTCCTTCGCCGCCCGCTGCGGCAGGACGGGCGACGCGTCGGACTCGCACTCGGGCGCGGCGAACGACTCGCGCGCCTCGGCCGCGCGGTCGGCGGCCCAGTCGTTGTCGCCGCCGCCCGCCTCGGCGAGTTCCCGGAGCGTCTCGGCCGCGTCTCCGATCAGCCCCACGTCGGCCGGGTAGACCCAGCCGGCGTTCCTGGTGTCGACGTCCGCGTGGACGATGGTCTGTTCGTCGGGGCGGATGAACTCCGGGGACTGCCAGTTCGTGTCCATCGGGTTGAGCCGGCACCCGACGACGAGCAGGACGTCCGCCTCGCTGACGACCTGATTCGCCCCCTCGTGGCCGAACGAGCCGATGACGCCCGCGGCGAGCGGGTGCGTCTCGGGGATCGTCGACTTGCCGAGGTACGACGTGGCGACGGCGGCCCCGTACGCCTCCGCGACGGCGCGCAGTTCGTCGTACGCCCCCGCCGCGTGAACCCCGTTCCCGGCGACGACGACGGGGCGCTCCGCGTCCGCGAGGGCGGAGGCGGCGGCGGCGAGGTCGGCGGCGGTCGGGCGGGCGCGCCACGTCCGCGTCTGCGCTTCCGGATCCCACGTCGGCGGCACGGTGCCCTCGGGGACCTCACGAGTGACGGCGTCGCCGTCCAGAATGACCGCGGTCGGCCCCGGCCGGTTCGCGACGGCGTGCTTGAACGCGAGTTGCACGCTCCGTACCGTCTCGGTCGGCGTGCGCGGGAACCAGTGTTCCTTCGTCACGGCGTCGAGAATCTCGGGGAGCGAGACGCCGCCGTAGTCGCCCCGGGACTGCTGGTACGGCGCGAGCGTCGAGTAGTCGCCGCGCTCGCTCGCCTCCGTGAGAACGACCATCGGCGACGACGAGAGGCGCGCCTCCATCTGGCCGATGACGCCGAGGCTACCGATCCACGGCCCCTGGCCGGCGAGAACGCCGGGGTCGCCCGTGAGGCGGCCGTGCATCTCGGCCATGACGCTCGCTTCGCGCTCGTCCCGCGGTCGGACGAGGTCCACGTCCGATTCGGGCAGGTGGTCGAACAGTTCGATGATCCGTCCGCCGGGGTAGCCGAACACCCGATCGACGCCGAGCGCCTCGAGCGTTTCGACGATTCGTTCGGCGGTGTTCATCAGTCGCGTCCGTCGGATCGAACCGCCGCGTCCGTCGACGCGGGTGCTCCGTAGCTGTGACTGTCCTCGCGGACCGGCTTGGCTAGCATCCTCAGCATGTTACTGGCTACCTCTGACCCCGGCGACTTTGCTTTATTGGTGGCCGATCGCCGACCGATCGACCGACGACCGTTCGAACTACTCGAACAAGATTTATTACGATGGTTTCCGTCTCGGGCGGTAGGATGCCCGTCGAACCGAACAAACGGCCGGTGAAAACCGCCGAAACGTCGTTCGCAATCCTCGAACAGCTGAAGGAGGCGGAGGAAGAGGAGTCGCTCGGCGTCAGCGACCTCGCGCGCCGACTGGGCCTGGCGAAGAGCACCGTCCACCGACACCTCGCGACGCTTCAGACGCACGGCCTGGTCGTCGAGCACGACGGCGGGTACCGCCTCGGCCTCCGACTCCTCGATTTCGGGCTGCGCGCCCGTAGCCTGCGACCTCTCTACGAGATCGCGAAGCCGAAGGTCGACGAACTCGCGGCGACGACGGGCGAGAAAGTGTGGTGTCTGGCGGAGGAACAGGGCCGGAGCGTCCACCTCTACGGCGCCGCCGGAAAGCACTCGGTCAGGACGACGGCGCGCGAAGGCGAGCGCGGCTACCTCCACCAGACGGCCGCGGGCAAGGCGATTCTCGCTCACGCGCCGCGCGAGCGGGTCGAGCGCATCGTCGACGAGCACGGCCTCCCCGCGAGGACCCCGAACACGATCACCTCTCGCGACGACCTGTTCGAACAGCTCGAACGGATCGCCGACAGGGGCTACGCGTTCAACCGCGAAGAGTCGATACCGGGGCTCCACGCGGTGGGCGCGCCGATAACGGACGACGAGGGCGTCGCCACCGGCGCGATCAGCATCTCCGGGCCGGCGAATCGGCTGAAGGGCGACCGGTTGACGAAGGAGCTCCCCGACCTCCTGCTCGGGGCCGCGAACGAGGTCGAGATCAACCTGACGTTCTCCTAGTCGTTTCGTTCTTTCGAACGGGCGAACGACCGCGTTACAGCCCTAATTTCGTAACAGAGTCGATCGGTAGCAGGTCGGCCGCCCGCCGCGCGCGTCCCGCTGGAGGTCGGAGTTAGCGGGCCGAAAGCACGAAAGCGATTGGAAACGAGGCGCGACTATTCGACCTGCGCTGGATCGGTGTACAAATTCTGAGCGGCTCTCGTCGGCGCGAACCGCGTTTCGTCTTGCGGATCCGATGGCCCCTCTCGTTCGAAGTCCGTCACGGGGCGCTTTCCCGTCGGAGTACGACGCGGCCCGGGTGTTCCAATAATTACGTGGCAGAACGAACGTGAACTGTCGGCTTCGGAACGCCGACGGCGACAGTCCCCCGCGTCCGGCGCGAGACGCCACGACGTCTCGGAGACGTCACCGGGAGGGAGGTGAGCGGAGCGCGACCGCCGCCGTTCGGACCGCCGTCGCCGGCCGTCAGGCGGTCGTGCCGCCGCTCACCGGGCGAAACACTCGTCGCACTCCCAGTACTCGGCGGCGGCGTCGCTCTCGGTCGCGTCGGTGATGTGGGCGAACAGCGGGCCAAAATAGTGCCCCCCGCCCTCCAACGACCCGTCGGTCGTCACGGCGATCTCGAGGGCCGTCCCGCACACGGTGCACGTCCTGCAGATCACTTCGTCCGCCACGTGAGATGACATTTCTCCCGAGTATCCGCTTCAGTGCGATAAATGCTTTCTGCCCGGTTCGAGCCGGGACCCGTCGGCCGGGTCGTCCTCTCCACCGCGCTCTATTCGGTCGACCGGGAAGGTGGTCACTCCGCGCTCGTCCCCGACGCGTCGGTCGTTCCCGTTTCGTCGGGCGTCGCCGACGATTCCGCCGATCCGTTCGGCGTCGCGGTCGACTCGTCGGGGGGAGTCGAAGTCGGCGTCTCCGTCGTCGTCGGTTCCCCCGTCGGCGTGGCCGTCGGCTCCGGAGTCGGCGTCGGCTCCGGAGTCGGCGTAGGCTGCTGCGTCGTCGGGCCTTCCGTCGTGGGCTCCGGAGACGGCGACGCCGTCGGCGTTCGAGTCGGAGTTGGCGTCGGCGTCTCCGTCGCCACGGCCGTCTCGGTCCGGGTCGGCGTCGGCTCCGGAGTCGGCGTCGGCGTGTCGGCGGGCGTGTCCGTCGCCGTCGACTCCGTCGGGGCGGCGGTCGTCGAACGGGCGTCGGTCCGCTCCGTCCCGGGCGGGTCAGTCGTCGGTCCGGAGTCCGTCGTCGGCTCCTGCGGGACGGGGGACGGCGTCCCGGGAGGCGCCGATTCGACGGCCGCACAGCCGGCTAGGAGGAGACAGCACACCACCGCCGCGGTCGCGAGTGCGGTGTTACCGTTCATCGTCGCGCGCTGTTCGCCGTTCGGCGGGCGCGGCGATCAGTTCCGCCCGCTCCGGCGCGGTCGGGAGCGACGCTCGTCGGAGAGGGACGGGAAGCCGCCGTCCGCCGGTTCTCGTGAACGCGATGCACGGCTACGCAGACAGCGTTCGACGGCAAAACCTCTTCGGGCGATCGCCGATCGATAGAGATTTCACCGAAAAACCGCCGGCCGCTGATCGTCTGGCGGAGCTGTCGCGGGACGGAACGCTTCGTCGACGGAAGTCGCCGTACCGGAGTGCCTTTCAGTTACCGCGGATTTCGAACGAACGGTCGAGCCGAGATGACCCCTGCCGCGCCGCGAAGACGCTCGATATCGCGTCCGGGAGACGACGTTTGAACTCCCGACGACGTCCCGCCCGCGACGTCGGTCCGTCGACGATTCCGGGGATCGACCGACTGGTCCCCGTTACCGACGGATCAAACGGCCGGTAGCGGGGACCGACCGGACCCGTATCACCGTTCTCGGTAGTACCGTTCTCGCAGCGTTTCCCCCGAACGGAACTCTCGCAGAGAATATATTACCGACTGTCGAACTGTAACACCAGGAGTGATCCAGGTACTTCAGTTCGTGACGATCATTTATCGGGTCGCATACGGATTACCTACCGGTAGACGAACTCAGTTCGACGAGGAGCCGTCGGTGACGCCGAACTCGTCGGTCGCGGCCGAGCGCTGGGGGTTTACAGGCTTACGGGTGTAAGGACGGTCTCGGATCGCCGACGGCCGTTCTCGATATGAGAACAACCGAGGCTCGTTCGCGAACCGTCGATCGGGTTCGAGACACGGTCGGACCGGGCGTCAGCGTCCCTGCGGGCCGTCCGGGAGCATCGACGGCGAGCAAAGCGACGTCCCCGCGCTGCTACTCCCCCCGGGAGCGACGGTTCGAGTCCGCCGAAGCGTTCTCGCGTGCGACACTCCATCGGGCGTTACCGGGACAGTAACTCGTTCTCGATCGACTTGGCGGTGCTCACGACGAGCCCCGTCACGTCCTCTTCGAGCGTCTTCCCGGTCATCCGATCCATCGACCCGGAGACGCTGACGGCCGCCGCGGTGACGCCGTCGGGGCCGACGACCGGCGATGCGACGCACTGATACCCCTCCGCGTACTCCTCGCGGTCGAACGCGAGGCGCTGGTCGCGGACCGAACGGAGTTCCCGTTCGAGCCGGGCCCGGTCGGTGATCGTCTTTTCCGTCATCTCCGGGAGGCCGATCCGTTCCAGCACGGACCGCCGTTCGCCCTCGTCGAGGAACGCCAGGATCGCCTTGCCGGCGGCTGTCGCGTGGAGGTACACCCGCTCGCCCTCCCGGATCGGATCGTCCCCGCCGCCCGGGATGTGGCGGACGTACACCCCGTACCCGCCGTCGTACACCATGAGATTCGTCGCGTGCCCGGTCGCCTCGGCGAGCCGCTCTACCGCGTCGCGGCCGGTTTCGAAGACCGGCAGCCGGTCGCGCGCGTAGAGGCCGAGGTGCAGGAATTGGAGTCCGACCTGGTACGTGTTCCCCTCCCGGCGCACGTACCCGAGGCGGTGAAGCGTCGTGAGATGCTTGTGAACCGCGCTCTTCGAGATGTCGAGTCGGTTCGCCAGTTCCGTGACGCCGGCCCCGTCGAGCTCCCGGAGGGCCTCGACGATCCGGAGGCTCGTCGTCGTCGTCCGCACCTGCGGCGGTCCGTCGGCGTTCATGGTCTTTCGCCCCCTTCGACGGCGGCCCACATAACAGTTGTTCTCGTTACGAGAACGACCGCCCGCGCCGAACGAACGGTTCGCGCGCCGCCGCCGAACGCCGCGCGACGGCGCGACTCCGATCCGAGCGGCGGTCCGAACCGAGTGCGCTCGGAGCGGAGACGGGTGCCGGCGGCGTCCTCGCGGCGAGTAGTTCGCCCCGGCGGGCCCGTTCGATCCGTCCCGTTCTCACTTTGAGAACGGGACGGAGCCGCCCGATCGGGATCGACGATGCGACCGGAAAACGTCCCGCGGCGAGGACGGCCGCCCCGCTCGGAGGCCCTCACCACTCGGCGATGCTGCCGTCGTCGTGCCGCCAGACGGGATTCCGCCAGTTGACGGTCCGGCCTGCCTGCTCGCGGACGTACTCCTCGTTCAGTTCGATCCCCAGTCCCGGCCCCTCCGGGACGTCGACGTAGCCGTCCTCGTAGCGGAACACGTCCGGGTCGGCGAGGTAATCGAGGATGTCATTCGTCTCGTTGTAGTGGATGTCGAGGCTCTGCTCCTGGATGAACGCGTTCGGCGAGCAGATGTCGACGTGGACGCACGACGCGAGGGCGATGGGGCCGAGCGGGCAGTGGGGCGCGAGCGCGACGTCGTACGCTTCGGCCATCGCCGCAATCTTCTGCACTTCGGTGATCCCGCCGGCGTGCGAGAGGTCGGGCTGGATCACGTCGACGGCGCCGCTCTCGAACACCTGCTTGAAGTCCCAGCGGGAGTACATGCGCTCGCCGGTGGCGATGGGGATCGACGTGTGCGCCGCGATCGCTGAGAGCGCGTCGTTGTGCTCGGGGAGGACGGGCTCTTCGAGGAACATCGGTTCATACGGTTCGAGCGCCGCCGCCAGCCGCTTGGCCATGGGTTTCGTCACCCGGCCGTGGAAGTCGACGCCCACGTCGATCTCCGGGCCGACCGTCTCGCGGACCTCGCGGAGGCGGTCGGCGGCCTCCCGGACGGCGGCGGGGGAGTCGACGCGCCGGATCTCGGAGGTGGCGTTCATCTTCAGCGCCGTGAACCCCTCCTCCACCTTCTCCGCCGCCGCCGCCCCGACCTCCGACGGCTGGTCCCCGCCGATCCACTGGTAGACGCGGACCCGGTTCCGCGCGCGCCCGCCGAGCAGTTCGTAGATGGGTGCGTCGTAGTGTTTGCCCTTGATGTCCCAGAGCGCCTGATCGATCCCGGCGATGGCGCTCATGAGGACGGGGCCGCCGCGGTAGAAGCCCCCGCGGTACATCGTCTGCCAGTGATCCTCGATGTGAGAGGGGTCCCGGCCGAGCAGGTAGGCGTCCATCAGTTCCTCGACGGCCGCCTGGACGGTTTTCGCGCGCCCTTCGACGATCGGTTCGCCCCAGCCGACGAGGCCGTCGCTGGTTTCGACGCGGAGGAACAGCCACCGCGGCGGCACCTCGTACAGCTCGTAGTCGACGATCCGTGTCATAGCCGTTACGTGGCGGCACGCGGGTATGTAACCACCGGAGCCGCGGCGCGGTCCGACGGGGACCCGTTGTACGACCGAGTACGGATCGATGATCGATTGGTGCGACCGACGCGGACGCCCGCGAGAGAGCGCGCCGGAGGGGAAGGTTTTACCCGAAGCGCGTAGATCGCTGGCGCATGACAATCGGCGTCTGCTACTTCCCGGAACACTGGCCGCGGGACCGGTGGGAGACCGACGCGGACCAGATGGTCGAGGCGGGCATCGAGTACGTCCGGATGGCGGAGTTCTCCTGGGCGGTGCTGGAACCGCGCCGCGGCGAGTTCGACTTCGAGTGGCTCGACGAGGCCGTGGAGATCCTCGGCCAGCGGGGGCTGAAGGTCGTCCTCTGTACGCCGACGGCGACGCCGCCGAAGTGGCTCGTCGACGAGCGCCCCGAGATCCTGCAGGCCGAGCCGGACGGCACCCCCCGGGGGTTCGGGAGCCGGCGGCACTACTGCTTCAACTCCCCGGCCTACCGCGCGGAGACGGAGCGCGTCGTCTCGCGGATGGTCGATCGCTACGCCGACGATCCGCGCGTCGTCGGCTGGCAGATCGACAACGAGTTCGGGTGTCACGGGACGGTCCGCTGTTACTGCGACGACTGCGCCGCCGCGTTCCGCGAGTGGCTCCGCGACCGCTACGACGACGTCGACGAGCTGAACCGGCGGTGGGGGACGACGTTCTGGAGCCAGCGGTACGGCGGCTTCGAGGCGGTCGAGCCGCCGCGGCCGACCCCGTCCGACCACCACCCCTCGCACCTCCTGGAGTACTACCGGTTCGCGAGCGAGAGCGTCGTCGAGTACAGCCGGCTCCAGGCCCGCCTCGTGCGGGAGGCGAACGCGGAGTGGTTCGTCGCGCACAACTTCATGGGCGATTTCGGGACGCTCGACGCGCACGCCGTCAGCGACGACCTCGACCTCGTGGCGTGGGATTCGTACCCGACGGGGTTCCCCCAGTATCGACGGCCGGAGGAGGCGACGCCCGACGAACTCCGCGCGGGCGACCCGGACCAGGTCGGCGTGAACCACGACCTCTACCGGGGAACGAACGGCGAACCGTTCTGGGTGATGGAGCAGCAGCCGGGCGACATCAACTGGCCGCCGCACGCCCCGCAGCCCGCCGAGGGGGCGATGCGCCTGTGGGCCCACCACGCGACGGCGCACGGGGCGGACGCCGTGCTCTACTTCAGGTGGCGTCGGTGTCTGGAGGGACAGGAGCAGTACCACGCGGGGCTCAGGAAGGCCGACGGCTCGCCGGATCGCGGGTACGACGACGCCCGGCGGGCGGCGAAGGAGATTCAGGAGCTCCCGGACCTCGCGTCGGTCGACGCGCCGGTCGCGCTGCTGCACGGCTACGAGAACCACTGGGCGCTCTCGATCCAGCCGCACTCGCCCGACTTCGAGTACTGGTCCCACGCGCGGACCTACTACCGGGCGCTGCGGGAGCGGGGAGTGCAGGTCGACGTGGTCCACCCGCGGGCGGACCTCGACGGGTACGCCGCGGTCGTCGCGCCGACGCTCCACCTCGTCGACGACGCCCTCGCGTCGCACCTGCGCGACTACGTCGAGGCGGGGGGCGAGCTCCTCCTGACGATCCGGTCGGGCGTCAAGGACCCGTGGAACAAGCTCCGCGCCGAACCGGCGCCGGGACCGCTCGCGGACCTCGTCGGCGCGACGGTCGAGCGCCACGAGAGCCTCCCGGACTCGATCGCGCCGGAGGTGTCCTACAGCGACGGTTCCGGCGGGTCGGGTCGATCCGGTCGGTCCGATCAGACCGACCGGCCCGGTCGGCCGAACCGCACCGCAGAACCGTACCCGGCGCGCACGTGGGCGGAGTGGCTCGCGCCGGGAGACGCGAC
This sequence comes from Halegenticoccus soli, assembly GCF_002844195.1. GTDB lineage: Archaea > Halobacteriota > Halobacteria > Halobacteriales > Haloferacaceae > Halegenticoccus > Halegenticoccus soli. Next base: position 588,865 of record NZ_PEND01000002.1, on the reverse strand, counting down.
CGTCGTCGGGACGCACGAAAGCGGCGTCGCCGCGGGGAGGCCGGCGATCGTCCGGAACGACGTGGGGAGCGGATCCGCGACCCACGTCGGCACGTGGCCCGAGGCCGATCTGGCTGCGGCGGTCGCGGGCAACCTGCTCGACCGCGCCGGCGTCGGGTGCGCGGACCGGTTCCCGACGGGCGTCCGCGCGGCCGAGCGTGACGGATTCGTCTGGATCACGAACTTCACCTCGGATCCGGTTCGGATCTCGGCCCCGGCCGACGCCGCCTGGGTCGTCGGCGACGCCGCGGTCGGCGCGTTCGACGTGAGCGTCGTCGAGGCGGATCTCGGGTCGGTGTCGGTCGACCGGTCCTGTCGATCGACCGGTACGGCCGGCCGCCGGGGCGAGAACCGGTGACGTCGGGCACTCCCGTCCCCCGGCCGACGGGTCGTCGATCGCGAGACGCGCCGTCCGTCTCGCAGCCGGGAAGGCGGCTTACCACACTCGTTGCGAGCGTGACAAAAACCATTATAATTATATTCTAGAACAGTAATGATTGCGACTGAATATCTGGAAAGGTTAACGCGATCGACAGACGGTCGTTGCTCGCACTCGGCGGAGCGGCGGCGGTCGCCGGCCTCGGCGGGTGCGTCGGCACGGGCGATCCGAACGCCGCGGACGACTCCGCGGGGGACGGCGGAAACGACATGGCCGCAAAAGCCACCGGCTGGGCGTGGGACGTCGCGGCGAAGTCGCTCGACCTGACCGACGAGCCGTACGAAAAGCGGGCGAACGGGAACGCCGACGTGACCATCGAGCAGTACGGCCACGACGCGCTCGTCGACAAGTTCAAATCCGCGCTGCTGTCGGGGTCGGGCGCGCCCGACTTTTCGATCCTCGAGAGCGTGGTGGCGCCGTCGTTCATCGGAACCGGTGGACTGCGAGACCTCTCGGACCGGATCTCGGACGCCGGGCTGAAATCCGCGTTCGTCTCCGGGAAGTGGGAGGCCATCACCGGCGAGGACGGCGGCGTGTACGCGCTCCCGTGGGACATCGGACCTGTCGGCGTGTTCTACCGGCGCGACGTCTACGAGGCGCACGGGATCGATCCGTCGAGCATCGAGACGTGGGAGCAGTACGTCGAAGCCGGAAGGAAGCTCCCGGACGACGTCTTCATGGGGAACCTTCCGCCCAACGACCTCGCCGGGGTCTGGCGGATGCAGTTCCGCCAGCTCGGCGGGGAGCCGTTCACGGCCGACGGGGCCGTCAACGTCCACAGCGAGGCGAGCGTCCGCGTCGCGCGGCACATTCGAGATCTCGAGGAAGCGGGTATCGTGGCCAACATGCAGTCGTGGTCCTCGTCCTGGTTCAGCGCCTACGGCGAGGGGAAGATCGCCTCGCTCCCGGCGGGCGCGTGGATGGAGGGCACGCTGCGCGACTCGCTGCCGAAAACCTCCGGGAAGTGGGGCGTCTACGCCCTCCCCGCGTTCGAGACGGGCGGCAACCGCGCGACCAACTGGGGCGGGTCGAACCTCTGCATCCCGAAGCAGACCGACGACGCCGTGGCGAACCGCGCGTGGGACTACGTGAAGTTCGCGCTCTCGACCCCCGAGATGCAGAACGAGATGTACGAGAAGTACGGGATCTTCCCCGCGCTGAAGGCCGCGTACGACGCGGACCTCTACGGCGCGAAGGTCGACTTCTTCGGGGGGCAGCGGATACGACGGATCTTCGCGGAGCTCTCGGCCGACATCCCGGGATACCGCTTCACCGCGGACACGCCGGAGGTCACGGAGGCGATGGGAACGCACCTGCAGCGGATGCTCGACGGCAAGTACGGGCCGAAGGAGGCGGTCACGAAGGCCGCCGAGCAGGTCGCAGAGCGCACCGACAGGGACCTGGCGTAACGGCCATGACAGCAGACTCATCGACGTCGGACGCGCCGCGGCGGACCTACGAGCCGTCCGCGGCCGACCGGCTGCGGTACGCCCGACAGGGTGTGCGCGACGCTCTCCCCGCCGTTCCGGGCGTCCCGTACCTCTTTCTCGCGCCCTTCTTCGTCCTGTTCGGCGTCTTCCTCGCGTTCCCCGTCGTCTACACGCTGTACCTGTCGTTCTTCGAGTACCAGGGGGTCGGCGACGGGACGATCCTCTGGTTCGACCTCGGGTTCACCGTCGTCGAGATCAAGAGCCTCGCGTCGCTGGAGTTCGTCGGGCTCTCGAACTACGCCCGCCTGTTCACCGACGAGCTGTTCCACCAGGCGCTCTTCAACACGGTGTTCATCCTCCTCGTGCAGGTGCCGCTGATGATCGGGCTCGCGCTGGCGCTGGCGCTGGCGCTGAACGCCTCGTTCGTGCGGTTCAAGGGCGTGCTCCGGACGACGCTCGCGCTTCCCGTGTCGGCGAACCTCGTCGCCTACTCGACGGTGTTCCTCCTGCTCCTCAACGAGCAGCTCGGCGTCGTGAACTACGCGCTCGCGCGGGTCGGCGTCGGTCCGATTCCGTGGCTCACGGAGCCGTTCTGGGCGCGGATGACGATCGTCGGCGCCGTCACCTGGCGGTGGGTCGGCTACAACATGATCATCCTGCTCGCGGGGCTGCAGAACGTCCCGCGGCAGCTGTACGAGGCGGCCGAGATAGACGGCGCGACTCGCTGGCAGAAGTTCCGGTACGTGACGCTGCCGCAGCTGCGACCCGTGTTGCTGTTCGTCGTCGTCCTCTCGACCATCGGGACGTTCAAGCTGTTCGCCGAACCGTACATCATCACCGGCGGCGGCCCCTCGAACGCGACGCTGACCATCGTCCAGTACGTCTACCGCGAGGCGTTCGTCAACTTCAATCTCGGTTACGCGAGCGCGCTCACCTACGCGCTCGTCGTCGTCGTCGGGGCCCTGTCGATAATCCAGATCCGCATCGGGGGTGAGGACGATGCGTGAGGCCGACCGGCGCGAGGGCGTCTGGCAGTTCCTCACGTACACGTTCCTCCTCGCGGCGGTGGCGCTGACGCTGGTGCCGATCTACTGGATGGTCGTCGCGGCGTCGCTCCCCCAGCCGGCGTTCCTGTCGTACCCGCCGCGGTTCCTGCCGGGGACCGAGTTCCTCGCCAACCTCGACGCGCTGCAGGGTCGGCTCGACTTCCTGCGGAGCGTCGGGAACAGCGTCCTCATCGCCGTCGTCTACACGCTCCTGTCGATGCTCCTGTGCTCGATGGCGGGGTTCGCGTTCGCGAAGTACGAGTTCCGGTTCAAGGAGCCGATCTTCTACGGGATCCTCGCGACGCTCGTCCTCCCCATCCAGCTGCTCGTGATCCCGCTTTTCCTCCTCATGGTCCGGTTCGGCTGGACGAACACCTACCAGGCCATCATCCTGCCGTGGGCGGCGAACCCAATCGGCATCTTCCTCATGCGCCAGAACATGAAGAAGATCCCCGACGCGCTGCTGGAGTCGGCCCGGATGGACGGGGCGACCGAGTTCCAGCTGTTTTACCGCATCGCGCTGCCGACGATGAAGTCGTCGCTGGCGGCGCTCGCGATCATCCTCTTTCTGTTCCAGTGGAACCTCTTTCTCTACCCGCTGGTCGTCCTGCAGGAGGAGTCGATGTACACGATCCCGGTCGCGTTCGCACAGCTCGTGGGGTTCCAGCGCGTCTACTACGACCAGATCATGGTCGCGGCGACGATCTCTATCCTCCCCATCTTCGCGCTGTTCCTCGCGCTACAGAAGCAGTTCGTCAGCGGCATCCTCGCCGGTTCCCTGAAGGAGTGACAGACGATGAGACGGACACGGAGTGACCGATAATGGCACAGATCACCACCGACGGCCTATCGAAGGAGTACCATTCGGGCGACGAGGCGGTCGTCGCCGTCGAAGACCTCGACGCGACCATCGGGGACGGGGAGTTCCTCGTCCTCGTCGGCCCGTCGGGCTGCGGCAAGACCACGACGCTCCGCTGCATCGCGGGGCTGGAGGACGTCACCGACGGCCGGATCCTGTTCGGCGACAGGGACATGACCGACCGCCGCGCGCGCAACCGCGACGTGGCGATGGTGTTCCAGAACTACGCGCTGTACCCGCACATGAACGTCCGGGAGAACATGGGATTCGGCCTGAAGCTCTCGACGGACATGCCCGCGGCCGAGATCGACGACCGCGTCGAATCCACCGCCGAGATGATGGGGATCGAAGAGCTCCTCGACCAGAAGCCGAAGGAGCTCTCCGGGGGCCAGCAGCAGCGCGTCGCGCTCGGGCGCGCCATCGTCCGCGAGCCGGAGGTGTTCCTGATGGACGAACCCCTCTCCAATCTCGACGCCAAACTCCGCGCCGAGATGCGCACCGAGCTGCAGGAGCTCCAGCACGAACTCGGCGTGACGACGGTGTACGTGACGCACGACCAGACCGAGGCGATGGCGATGGGCGACCGCATCGCGGTGATGAACGACGGGGTCCTCCAGCAGGTCGGAACGCCGGAGGAGGTGTACCGGTCGCCCGCGAACGAGTTCGTCGCGGACTTCATCGGGAGCCCGAGCATCAACCTCTTCGCGGCCGATGTCGAGCGGCCGGCGCGGCGCGACGCCGCCGAGGGCCGCGGCGCGACGCTCCGCGGACCGGGCGGGTTCTCGTACGCGCTCGACGACGCGTCGGCGGTCGAGGACCGAGACCGCGTCCGGGTCGGCGTCCGTCCCGAGGACCTGCGGCTCGTAGAGCGCGGCGGCAACGAGGCGACGGTCACCGTCACAGAGCACATGGGCAACGAGAACTTCCTCTACCTGGAGATGGGCGGCGAGGAGCTGACCGCCCGGATCGACAGCTCGCTCAGGCCGGAGCCGGGAGATTCGGTTCGGATCGAATTCGACGAGGAGGCGCTGTACCTCTTCGACCCGGAGAGCGGCGACGCCGTGAAGACCAAGACGGACGAGCTGGGCGCGAGCGTGACCGAGGTGCGGTGAGCGGACGGGGCGGGGCGCACCGACGCCGCCACGCGTGCCCGCTCACCGCGCCGTCGTCCGGATCACTGCGCCGCTTTCGAGGGTTCCCGTATCCGATGTTCGGCGGAGACGAGGAGGTTCTCCTCCGTCTCGCCGTCGAACACGTGGACGTCGGAGTCGTCGAACGCGATCCGGACGCGGTCGCCCTCGGTCGGCCTCACGTCGGACGGAACGCGGATCGTACACTCCACGTCGTCGATGAGCAGGTAGACGTAGTTGTCGCTGCCGATCGGCTCGACCACGTCCACGACGGCGGGGATGCTGTCGCGGTCGTCCGGTTCCGCGAGCCTGATCCGCTCGGGTCGGACGCCCAGGACGAGGTGGTCGCCGGTCCGGCGCTCCTCGACGCGGTCGACGCGGTCCGGGGGCAGTTCGTACCGGAACCCCTCGCCGACGAGCGTCCCGCCGCCCAGCACCCCGTCGAAGAAGTTCATCGTCGGGCTGCCGATGAACTCCGCGACGAAGCGGTTGGCCGGGTTGTCGTACACCTCCTCGGGCGGGGCGACCTGCTGGAGCTGTCCGTCGGCCAGGACGACCACCCGATCGCTCATCGTCATCGCCTCCTCCTGGTCGTGGGTGACGTAGATCGTCGTCGTGTCCAGCTCCTCCTGGATGCGCTGGAGCTCGGTCCGCATGTGGAGCCGCAGCTTCGCGTCGAGATTGGAGAGGGGTTCGTCCATCAGGAACACCTCCGGCTCGCGGACGATCGCTCGGCCCGTGGCGACGCGCTGTTGCTGCCCTCCCGAGAGGTTCCCCGGCCGCTTCTCCAGCATCCCCTCGATGCCCATCATCCGCGCGGCCTCCTCGACCCGGCTGTCGATCTCCGACTTCGGGAGATCCGTCGTCAGCTTCAGCCCGTAGGACATGTTCTTCCGCACCGACATGTGCGGGTACAGCGCGTAGTTCTGGAACACCATCGCCACGCCGCGGTTCTGCGGCGCGACGTCGTTCACGACGCGGTCGCCGATCCGGATCTCCCCGCCGCTTATCCCCTCCAGACCGGCGACCATCCGCAGGAGCGTCGACTTGCCGGACCCCGACGGCCCGACGATGGAGACGAACTCCCCGTCCGCGATCTCCAGATTGAAGTCGTCGACGGCGACGATGGTCCCGTCACTGTACGTCTTCCGTACGTCCGTGAAGCTCACGCCACTCATGGCTAGTCGTCTGCCCGGAGATTTCTTGGTTACTAATTATATAGTTTTCCCACGGTCGCCGCCGCCCGCGACCCGACGCGCCCCGGACGAAGGCGGCCCCGCGACGACGCCGGTCGGCCCAACAGTTATTTCCAACGCGGCGAACTCACGCCCATGCGACGGAGATCATTCGTCCGGAGAGCCGGCCTCGCCGCCGTGGCGAACGCGACCGCGGGGGCGGTCGCGGGCTGCCTCGACGTCGCCGAGAGCGGCGGACCGACGTACCGAAACCCCGTCTTCGAGCCGATCCTCGCGGATCCGACCGCGATCCGGGCGTCGGACGGGACGTTCTACGCCTACGGAACCGAGGACGACTGGCGGGACGGCGAGGGACCGCGGCTGGTCCCGGTCGTCCGGTCCGAGAATCTCGTCGACTGGGAGTACGTCGGCGAGGCCTTCGACTCCCGCCCCTCGTGGAAGGAGGACGGCGCGATCTGGGCGCCGTGCGTCGTCCGTCGCGGCGGACGGTACCTCCTCTACTACTCGATCTCGACGTGGGGGGACGAGAACCCCGGGATCGGCCTCGCGACCGCCGACCGCCCGGCGGGCCCGTTCCGCGACCGCGGGAAGCTGTTCACGAGCGACGAGATCGGCGTGGAGAACTCGATCGATCCGTACTTCTACGTCCACGAGGGGACGCCGTTCCTCTTCTGGGGGAGCTTCCACGGCGTGTACGGGGCGGAACTCTCCCCCGACGGCGCGGAGGCGGTCGGCGACCCGTTCCGGATCGCGGGGGATCGGTTCGAGGCGACCTGCATCCACGAGCGCGGCGGGTACTACTACTTCTTCGGCTCCGCGGGAACGTGCTGCGAGGGGCCGCTGAGCACCTACCGGGTCGAGGTCGGTCGGGCCGAGTCGTTCGACGGGCCGTACTTGAACGGGCAGGGGAGGGACCTGCGCGACTTCGGCGGGGAACTCGTCCTGGAGGAGAACGACGAGTTCGTCGGCCCCGGACACAACTCGCTGGTCGTCGACGACGCGGGGACGGAGTGGCTCGTCTACCACGCCTACGAGCGCGGCGACGAGTGGATCGACTCTGTCCCGCGGCGGTGCCTGATGATCGACCCGCTGTCGTGGGAAGAGGGGTGGCCGACGGTCGAGGGGCGCTCGCCGAGTTCAGAGCGCGCCGGCCCGGTCATCGACGGCTGACGCGTCGACGACCGGATCCGTGATCCGTAACGAACGATCACGTCCCTGGTCGATCATGAGAAATCCTTTTATACACCCGATCATATGGTTGGGAGCGTATGCCACGCGGAACCAGAGCGGAAAGCACGGTGAAGAGGCGGCGGTTTATTCGAACGATCGGAGTCGGCGGAGCGGTCGGGCTCGCGGGGTGCCTCGGCGGACTCGGCGGCGGGGGTGGCGGTGGCGGCGGTTCCGGCGGCGGCTCCGGGAAGATCGAGTACTGGACGCTGTTCGGCGGGGGCGACGGCGACGCCATGGAGAAGATGGTCGACCAGTTCAACGAGGAACACGACGTCCAGATCAACCGCCAGCGGCTGCCGTGGGACCAGTACTACGACAAACTGTATACCGCGCTTACGGGCGGAAACCCGCCGGACCTGGCGGTCGTCCACACGTCCCAGCTGGAGGCGTACAAGGACGTCCTCCAGCCGCTCGGCGATCTCATCGACTCGGAGACGAAGTCCGCGTACGTCGATTCGATCTGGAGCACGACCGAACTGGACGGCGACCGGCTCGCGCTGCCGCTCGACACCCACCCGGCCGGGTTCTACTACAACAAGGACATCTTCGAGGAGGCGGGGTTGGACCCCGAATCGCCGCCTTCGACCCCGGACGCGTTCAAACGGGCGTGCGATACGATCGCCAGCGAGACCGACAAGCTGGCGTTCGGACCGACCGCGTACGGCCCCCACGAGCTCATCCGGACGTACCTCATGTTCCTCCGGCAGGACGGAGGACAGCTGCTGAACGACGACAGGACGAAGGCGGCGTTCGACAACGAGACCGGCGTCGGCGTCGCGGAGTACCTCGCGAACGTGAGCGGCGAGTGGGGATGGGACGAGCCGAAGATAGCCGACAACCGGTGGGAGAAGGCGTTCTACGCGGGCGACCTCGCCATCCTCCAGAACGGGACGTGGTTCTACGGCCCCGCCGCCGACCAGGACTTCGGGTTCGGCATGTTCAAGCCGTTCGTCTACCCCGGCGGCGGGCAGAAGTACACGTGGGCGGACAGCCACACGCTGGCGATCCCGCGCAATCCGAAGCGCGGCGGGGAAACCCAGCAGGCCGCACTGAAAGCGGCAACCTGGCTCACGCAAAAACCCGGCACCTGGGGAACTGACGCCGGCCACCTGCCCGCGAGCAAGTCCATCCTCGAGTCCGACGAGCTCCGCAACGCGGACGTGTGGGACAAGACGCTGAACACCTTCTACGAGATGGCGCAGGACGACCAGCTCGCGTACGTTCCCAGAACCGAATCGGTCAGCGAGTACCAGGAGCCCATCGCGAAGAACCTCGCCGAGATCTACTCGCAGAACGTCTCGCCGCAGGAGGGGATCGAGAAGGCGGCGCAAGGGGTCAACTCGGCGCTCCAGTGAGCATGTCTGTCGGGAACCGCCTCTCCAGACAGCTCTCCCGCGTCAGAGAGAACACCGACGCGGTGCGCGACCGCCAGGCGATCGAGGGAATCCTGTTCGCGCTCCCGTACCTGCTGGTGTTCTCGATCTTCCTCCTGTATCCCCTGCTGAAGGGACTCTACATGAGCCTGTTCGACTGGAACGCCATCTACCCGTCCGAGTCCGAGTTCGTCCTGCTCGACAACTACGTCCGGATGATGAACGATCCGCTCTTCTGGGTGGCGGTGAAGAACACGGTGTACTTCGTGGTACTGACCGTCCCGACGCTCGTGATCCTCGGACTGCTGCTGGCGCTCGGCGTCAACAGGCAGATCAAGGGGCGGAAGTTCCTCCGGGCGGTCTTCTTCAGCCCGTACATCCTGACCGTCTCGGTGGTGGCGCTCATCTGGATCGAGATGTACGCCCCGCAGTACGGCGTGTTCAACTACTACATCGAACTCGCGCTCGGCAGCGCCCCGAACTGGCTGAACTCGCACCTCTTCGCGATGCCCGCCCTCGCGCTCACCACGATCTGGTGGACCCTCGGGTTCAACTTCGTCATCCTGCTCTCGGCGCGCCAGGGCGTGCCGGAGCGGCTGTACGAGGCCGCGCGACTCGACGGCGCGAGCAGCTGGAACGCGTTCAAGGACATCACGCTCCCGCAGATGAAACCGGCGCTGCTCTTCGTCACCGTTGTGCAGTTCATCGCCTCGTTCCAGATCTTCGGGCAGCCGTTCATCATGACCGGCGGCGGCCCGGGAAACACCACGGAGACGGTCGTCATGTACCTCTACAAGGCGGCGTTCAACCAGCACGAGTTCGGCTACGCGGCGGCGGTCGGCTACTTCCTGTTCGTCGTCCTCGTCGGAGTGTCGCTCGTCAACTACCGGCTCGCGGGGGGTCCCGATGAGTGACGAAACCGGCGTCGGCCGGGAGGGGAGGCGCTTCCTCGACGTCGAATCGCTGCGGACCGCCGGGTTGTACGTCGGCCTGTACGGCGTGGCGTTCCTGTTCCTGCTGCCGTACCTGTGGATGCTCTCTCTGTCGGTCAAACCCAGAGACGAAATGTTCTCGAAGGTCCCCCACTGGATCCCCTCGGAGGTCACCTTCGACTGGTACGCGTTCGTCCTCTCCGAGTCGATGCTCGCCAGGTGGATGCTGAACACGTTCGCCATCGCGGGCGCGACGACGGTCCTGGTGCTCGTCATCGACTCGCTGATCGCCTTCTCGCTCACGCGGCTCGACTGGCCCGGACAGCGGATCGTGCTCAGCGTCATCATCGCGAGCTTCATGGTGCCGGCGTACGTGAACATCGTCCCGCTCTACACGCTCGTCGCGGATCTGGGGCTGGTCAGCAGCTTCGCGGGCGTCATCCTCCCGCTCACGGCGGGACCGCTCGGCGTGTTCCTCCTCGTCCAGTTCTTCAGGGACTTCCCGGACGAGATCGAGGAGGCCGCGCGGCTCGACGGGTTCTCGACGTTCCAGATCTACTCCCGCCTGATGCTCCCGCTGATGAAGTCGCCGCTGACGGCGCTGGCGCTGTTCACGTTCGTGACGAGCTGGAACCAGTTCCTGTGGCCGCTGATCGTCCTCCAGTCGGAGGCGTCCTACACGCTCCCCATCGGGCTGGTCACGCTGTCGAGCAGCCAGGTGTTCCAGCCGGGGCTGATGATGGCCGCGACGATGCTCGCGTCGCTCCCGCTGTTCGTGGTGTTCCTCCTCCTGCAGGACTACCTGATCAGCGCGGTCAGAATCCAGGGGACGACGGGATGAGTTCGAGAGCCGACTCGGACGACCGAATGAGTTCGAACACGGACTCGGACGCCGAGACGCTCCGCGGGGCCGTCGAGCGCGCGGCCGGCTTCGTCTACGGGAACGCCCTCCCGCTCGTCGGGCTGAGCCTCGCGTGGTCCGTCGCGTCCGCGCCGCTCGTCACGATCGGTCCGGCGACGCTCGGCGCGTACGCCGCGATCGACTCGCTGCGCGAGACGGGGCGGATCGATCGGCGGGCGGTCGCGACCGCGGTCCGGCGGGGGGGCGTCCACGCGGCGGCGCTGAGTGCGCTGCCGGCCCTGCTCGGCGCGATCAGTCTCGTCTACGCGCTCGAATTCGCGGCGACAGGCGGGACGCTCGTCGGGGTTCTCGCGGTCGCCGCGGCCTACGCGGCGGTGTACGCGGTACTCGTGTTGATCCCCGCGTTCGTCTCGCTCAGCCGCGGCGAGTCCCCGACCGCCGCGCTCCGGACGGGGTGGACGTGGACGGCGGCGCACCCGACGCTCACGCTGACGACCGGCCTCTTCACCCTCTGTCTGCTCGTCGGAACCGCAGTTCTGACGGTCGCGTTCGTCGCCTGCTTCCCCGCGCTGGCGTTCTCACTCCACGTCGAACTGTTCTCCTCGCCCGCTTCGGCGGACGAGGAGCAGTCGACCGCACAGCCTCGCCGAACGACGAGACGATCACGATCCACCAACGTGCACGAAAGACCGACGGTACGAACCGAACACGAGCGGAAGGACAGTGCGAACCGAACATGACCGGAAGGACAGTACGACCCGAACATGAGTAGGAGACAGCGACTCGAACGGAACGAACGCCGATCGCCCCGCAGCCTGAACGGGCGCTGGGAGTTCAGCGTCGACCCCGACGGCGCGGGCGAAGCCGACGGGTGGCACCGCCCCGGAGCGTCGTGGCCCTCCGAGACGAGGGACGTCTCCGTTCCGCACGCCTGGCAGGAGCTGGACGGGCTCCGCGACTACGCCGGGATCGCGTGGTACCGGCGAACGTTCGACGCGGCGGACGCGCCGGGCGCCCGTCGCTACCTCCGGTTCGGCGCGGTGGACTACGAGGCGACCGTCTGGCTGAACGGGACGCGCCTCGGGGAGCACCGCGACGGGTACCTCCCCTTCGAGTTCGACGCGACCGACGCGCTGCGAGACGGGGAGAACGTCCTCGTCGTCCGCGTCGTCGACCCGGAGGACCTCTCCGAGATCCCGCACGGAAAGCAGGGCGAGCCGTGGTACACCCGCGTGAGCGGGATCTGGCAGGACGTCTCGCTCGAAACGCGACCCGAGACGCACGTCGTGTCGATCCGCGCGACGCCCGACCTGACCGACGACGCGGTCGAGATCGAGGCGTCGGTCCGAACGTCCGACGGCGTCGACCCGCGGGACGTCGACGCCGCCGTGATCGTCGAGCGCGAGGGCGCGGAAGTCGCGCGGAACGCGGCGACCCCCGGCTCGGACGGGACCGCGACGGCGACGGTGAACCTCGACGATCCGGACTACTGGACGCCCGAGACCCCGGCGCTCTACGACGTCCGCGTCGTCCTCGAAGCCGACGGGGAGACCGTCGACGAGGCGCGCGATTACTTCGGGATGCGGAGCGTCGACGCCGAGGGCGGGCGGCTGTACCTGAACGGGGAGCCGCTGTACGTCCGCGGGGCGCTCGATCAGGCGTACTACCCGGACACCCTCTACCGGCCGTTCGACGATGACCTGTTCGAGCGGGAGATCCGGACCGCGAAGGAACTCGGATTCAACCTCCTTCGCAAGCACATCAAGCCCGCCCACCCGGACTTTCTCGAACTGGCGGACCGCCTCGGCATCCTCGTCTGGGAGGAGCCCGCGAACCCGTCCGTGTGCACCGAGCGTTCGAAGGCGGCGGTCAGAGACCAGATACGCGGCCTGATCGAGCGCGACTACAACCGCCCGAGCGTCGTCGTCTGGAGCCTCTACAACGAGGAGTGGGGAATCGGTAACCCGCAGGGACTCGCCGAGGAGACCTCGCTCTGGGAGGACGAAGAAAAGCAGGCGTACCTCGCCGAACTGTACGAGGAGGCGAAGGGGTGGGATCCGACGCGGCTGGTCTGCGACAACTCCGGGTGGGCGCACGTCGCGACGGACCTCAACGACTACCACCGCTACTTCGTCGCCCCCGACCGGGCCGATGCGTGGAGCGACGACCTCGACCGCATCGTCGCCGCGCCGGAGGACAACTACGGGGCGACCGAAACCGACCCGGGGGACGCGCCGATCCTCGTCTCGGAGTTCGGCACGTGGGGGCTGTGCGACGTCCCCGCGATCGAGGAGCGCTACGGCGGCGATCCGCCGTGGTTCTCGCACGACTTCCTCGACGAGCAGCTCAAGCGCCCGGAGGGCGTCGAAGAGCGGTTCGAGTCGACCGACCTCTCCGCGGTCTTCGGCGACTTCGACGCCCTCGCCGAGACGTGGCAGGGCCGCGAGTTCGTCTCGATCAAGCGCGTGATCGAGGAGATGCGAGCGCGAGAGGGGATCGCGGGGTACGTCCTCACCGAGTTCAGCGACATCGAGTGGGAGTTCAACGGGATCCTCGACTACTTCAGAGAGGAGAAATCGTTCCACGACGAGTTCGCCTCGGTGAACGGCGCGCTCGCGGTGCGGCTCGACCCCCGGCGACGCGCGACCTGGGCGGGCGAAAGCCTGTCCGTCGACGCCGCCGTCTTCAACGACACCGGCGAGCCCCTGTCCGGGACGCTCACCCTGTCCGCGTTCGGCGCGACCGAGTCGCGCGAGGTCGACGTCGACGGCTTCGGCGCGACGCGGGTCGACAGCGCGTTCCGGATCGACGTTCCCGACGCGCCGGCGGCCCGTATCGAGGAGGTCGAACTCGAACTCGACGCGCCGGCGGCGTCCGCGAAGACCGCGGAGGCGGTCGCCGTCGTCCCTCGGGCCGAGGCCGAAGTCGAAGCCGACGCGAAGGCGGTCTACGCGGACTCGTCCCGCCTCGCCGACCGCCTCGGCGAGTTCGGGTACCCCGTCGCGGCGTCGCCGGCGGACGCGGACGTCGCGGTCGTGTCGACGCTCTCCGAGCGGATCGAAGAGCACGTCCGGGCCGGAAAGCCGGCGGTACTCGTCCCGAACGAGGAGGGCCACATGGAGCCGACCGACGCGGTCGAGTACCGAGAGCTTCCGGAGACCGAGAGCTGGAACCTCGTCGCCTCGCTGTTCTACCACGACAGCGAACTGCTGGACGGGATCTCCGTCGACCGTCGACCCGGCTGGGCGTTCGAGGGGCTCTACCCGTACGAAGTCGCGACGGGCTTCGGCGGCGACGAGTCGATCGAAGTCGGCTACGTCGAGGGGTGGCTGGCCAACTGGTCGAGCCCCCTCGTCCGCGCGGACGTCGGCGACGGCCCGCTCCGGATCTGTACCTTCCGAGTCACGGAACGGTACGGGGACCAGCCCGTCGGAACGCTACTGCTGAATCGGCTGATCAACGACCTCTGACAACCAACACATGAGAATCACCGACTACGAGCTGTACGAGGTGCCGCCGCGGTGGCTGTTCCTCCGCATCGAGACCAGCGACGGCCTCGTCGGCTGGGGCGAACCGGTCGTCGAAGGGCGCGCGAAAACCGTCCGGGCGGCCGTCGAGGAACTGATGGAGACGTACCTCCTCGGGGCGGATCCCCTCCGGATCCAGGACCACTGGCAGACGATGTACCGCGGGGGCTTCTACCGCGGCGGCCCCGTCCTCATGAGCGCCATCGCCGGCGTCGACCAGGCGCTCTGGGACATCAAGGGCAAACACTACGGCGCGCCGGTCTACGAACTGCTCGGCGGTCGAGCCCGCGACCGAATCCGCGTCTACCAGTGGATCGGCGGCGACCGCCCCGCGGGCGTCGCGGACGCCGCCCGGGAGAAGGTGGAGGAGGGGTTCACGGCGCTGAAGATGAACGCCACCTCCGAGATCCGGCGCGTGGATTCGCCGGCGGCGGTACGGGAGGCGGTCGATCGCCTCCGCGCGATTCGAGAGACGGTCGGCCCGGAGGTCGACGTGGGCGTCGACTTCCACGGCCGGGTGACGAAACCCATGGCCAAGCGGCTGGCGGCGGCGCTCGAACCGTACGAACCGATGTTCTTCGAGGAACCCCTGCTCCCCGAGCACAACGACGCGCTCTCAGCGATCGCGGCGCACACGTCGATCCCCATCGCCACCGGCGAGCGCATGTACTCCCGCTGGGACTTCAAGCAGGTGTTCGAGAGCGGCGCCGTCGACGTGATCCAGCCCGACCTCTCGCACGCCGGCGGGATCACCGAAGTGCAGAAGATTGCGGCGATGGCCGAAGCGTACGACGTCGCGCTCGCGCCCCACTGCCCGCTCGGCCCCATCGCCCTCGCGTCGTGTCTGCAGGTGGACGCGGTGTCGCAGAACGCGTTCATCCAGGAGCAGAGCCTCGACATCCACTACAACGAGACGAGCGACGTGCTCGATTACCTCGCCGATCCGAGCGTGTTCGAGTACCGGGACGGCTTCGTCGACCTGCCGACGGGTCCGGGGCTGGGGATCGAGATCGACGCGGAGCACGTCCGCGAGCGGGCGGGCCGCGTCGACTGGCACAACCCGGTCTGGCGGCACTCCGACGGGAGCGTCGCGGAATGGTGACGGGAATTCGAAGAGAGGGCGGTGACGAGAACGGGGCGGCTGGCCCCGTCCGCTCGGCGTCCGCCGGCAGCGCCTCCCGGTTCGACCGCCCGGAGGGGCGATGACCGACGGCGAGCACCCGCGGCGGTTGACCGACACGGTCGCCGTCGTCACCGGGTCGACGAAGGGCATCGGGGCCGGAATCGCCCGTCGACTCGCCCGCGAGGGGGCGAGCGTCGTCGTGACGGGGCGCACCGGGGCCGACGGTCGAGCGATCGCCGACGAGATCCGCGACGCGGGCGGCGACGCGGTCTTCGTCCGGGCCGACATGCGCGAACCCGCGGACGTCGAAACCCTCGTCGAGGCGACGGTCGAGGAGTACGGCCGGGTCGACGCGCTCGTCAACAACGCCGGCGTCCAGACGGAGACGACGGCGACCGAGGCGACGATCGAGGACTGGAACTTCGTCGTGGAGACGGACTTCCGGTCCTTCTGGCTCTGTGCGAAACACGCCGTCGAGCACATGCCGCCGGGCGGCGCGATCGTCAACACGTCCTCGAACCACGCCTTCCTGACGACGCCCGGACTGTTCCCCTACAACGCGATCAAGGCGGGGATCAACGGCATGACGCGGGCGATGGCGCTCGAACTCGGGCCGCGCGGGATCCGCGTGAACACCGTCAACCCGGGGTGGATCGAGGTCGAGCGGACCCGAGAGGAACTGGGCCACGACGACCGCGACCGGATCGAGGAGATGCACCCGGTCGGCCGCATCGGAACCCCCGAGGACGTCGCCGCCGCGACCGCGTTCCTCGTCAGCGACGAGGCGTCGTTCGTCACCGGGGCGAGCCTCCTCGTCGACGGGGGCCGAACCGCGGTCATGCAGGACCACACCTTCGTCGAGTACAGGCGGAACCGCTGACGCGACGGCGCGCTGGAACGGCCCGGTGACGGACCGGCGATGGATCGGAACCAGCGCGGAGACGGCTCAGAGACGGCTCGAAGACGGCCCCACAGCCCGTTCGGAGACGACTCGGTGACGCTTCCGACGACGATCAACCGCGCCGGCCGACCGCGCCGACGGTCGCGACCCGCCGCGCGCCGCGAACGCCGAACCGTTGCAGAACGCTTTACTCCTCCGGGCGAGACCGGACGTCCGAATCAATGTCGACATCGAGCGCGCGCACGCTAGAACGGATCGCGGACGGCGGCGTCGTCGCCATCGTCCGGGGGATAGACGCTGACGACGCCGTCGAGGTCGTCCGGGCGCTCGCAGCCGGTGGGATTCGGACGGTCGAGATCACGGCCGACACGCCCGGCGTCGTCGAGATGCTCCGAGCGGTCGACGAGGAAGTCGGCGACGAGGTCCTGCTCGGCGTCGGCACGGTGCTGGACGCGGAAACCGCCCGAACGGCGATGCTCGCCGGAGCCGAGTTCGTCATCACGCCCACGCTGGACGAAGGCGTCGTCGAGGCGTGCAACCGGTACGGAACGCTCGTCGCGCCGGGCGTCTTCACGCCGACCGAAGCCCTGAACGCCTACGCCGCCGGGGCGGACGTCGTGAAGGTGTTCCCGGCGTCGACCGGGGGGCCGGCCCACGTCAAGAGCATCAAGGGACCGCTCCCGCAGATCCCGGTGATGCCGACCGGCGGCGTCGGTCTGGAGAACGTCGGCGCATACGTCGACGCGGGCGCTGACGCCGTCGGGGTGGGAAGCTCCCTCGTCGACCGGCAGGCGATCGCCGACCGCGACTTCGAGCGGCTCACCGAAACGGCGGAGCGATTTCTCGAAGCGATCGAACGGGCGAGAAATCGGTGAGGCCGACCGCCGGGTGTACGGCCCATTAGTCCAATTGGTACTGTTGGACAGTTGGGAGGGGAGCCGAGCGGAGGAGACGCTACTCGAATTTTCTAACTTATTTTTGAATTTTACCCCGATGGAACAGGAAATACCACGAAAAAGAACATATTTTCTCCAATATTGGAATCCATCCAATCGGGCGGTAGAGTGCGGACAAATATCGCTGTACAGTACCTGCGCCCGTAACTCGGCCGTCGCCGTCGGAACTCGATCGACGACCTCCACCCGAGCCCCGCGTGAGGGGTTCCCGGAACCGGCGTGCGAATCGACCGGTCCGAAAGGGTCGCTCGGGAGGCGGCCGTACAAAACTAATTCCCGGCGGTCCGTACGGGCCGGTATGGCAGACAAACGAGTACTCGTGGCGGTCAGCGACGACGACGAGCGGGCGCGCGTCCAGGCCGAGCTCGTCTCGGAGCTCTTCGCGCCGGAGCGCGTCGAGGTCGTCGTGCACCACAACTTCACCGAGAATCCTGAGGGGCGAGAGATCGGCGACGTGGGCGCGGTCCGTCGCGCCGAGGAGATCCTGGAGACGAACGGCTTCGCGGTGGAGCGCTTCGAGACGAGCGGAAAGTCGGCGTCGACGGCGATCCTCGACGCCGCCGGCGACAGGGACGCGGACCTCGTCTGCATCTACGCGCGGAAGCGGAGCCCGACGGGGAAGGTGCTCTTCGGCAGCGTCGCCCAGGACGTGATCCTCTCGTCGCCTCGGCCGGTGCTCATCGCCCCGCAGCCGTCCTTCCGAGCCGACTGACCGTCCGGAGCGCGGTGCGTCGATCTCGCGGATCGAAGCGACGATCCTCGCGGGCGGAACGGACCGGCCGTTTCGGACCCCGGCACCTCCCGCGCAATTATGCACTCGGCCACCGAGTAGTGCCGAAAATCGACGGGTAGCAGGGGTATCAGAGGGGTTTTGATGGACCGGTCAGAATCGATTTTATAACGCGGTCCGGAGATGCGCAGTGACCACGCCGGGCAGGATCACGGCGGTCTGACCGGTCTGTGGCACCGCACGGAGGGTTCAACATGAGCAAGTCGAAACCGGACACCGGCTGTCGAAACGACGGCGACGCGGCCGAGATCGTATTCACGGTCGACGGGGGGGACGACGAGAGCGCCCCCGAGCGGGCGATCATCGCCGACATCACGCGCGACGACGCGTGGGTCATGGTCGCCGAAGCCGACGCCCTGGAACTCTCCGAGTGGCGGTGATCCCGCCGGTCCGCCCGTCTGCGGATCCGAGTTCCGATCCGCGCGTCAGCCGACCGGGACGAGCAAGAGGGGAACGAGCGCGAGCGCGGCGATCCGTCCGACGAGCGAGCGAAACGAATCGGTTCGATCTCGTGCGCCGGCTCCGCTGTCCATCGGTGGTCGGTACGACGCCCAGAGGGTTAGTTCTCCGCGCCGGCCGTTAGCTGAATCGCGGTTCGGTGCCGCTAGATCCCGAGCACGAAGTCGATGTCCCGATCGGCATCGCGCGGGGCGCGGCGGGTCCTCGACGGCGTCCGGCCCGTTTATGAGCGCGATCCACCCCGGAAATCTGTCACGAATCCCGAACAGGCCGGAAGAAGGAATGGTCAGTCGAGGGAGACAGACGTCACAGGAGACGAGTCGGTCGTCACACTGGACATCCGACCGTTTTGAACCGCGAGACGGACCGTGCGCTACCGCCGTATATTGAATCTCGAAGACATTTACGGTCGAGACACCCATTTTGTTTCCTTTACGAATAGTTGTATCCGAATGTGACTAACAAAAACCGTACTATTTCTATATTTTCTGAAAAATCTATTTATGCCATCTGGCCGATCGTCCGTACGCAGGGACATACAGATGAAAGACACATCACGACGAGACGTACTGAAGGCGATCACGGTCGGAACGGTAGCGACCGTCGGAGTCGGAAGCGCCCCCGCGATGGGCGCCGGCTGTTCGACGGGCGAAGGACGCGGTCACGGGACGCTGTTCAGCGCCGGCGTCCTCTCCGGGGACCAGGAGGTCCCGCCGGTCGAGACGGACGCGACCGGGGCCGCGGTGTTCCGGTTCGCGGACCACGGCGAGGGGCCGCACCTCCACTACGCGCTTCTCGTCGCGCGGATCGAGAACGTCACGCAGGCGCACATCCACCTCGGCGAACGGGGCGAAAACGGCGACGTCGTCGCGTTCCTCTTCGGCGCGGAGGACGAGAACGGCGAGTTCGTCGGACCTCTCGAACAAGGGGTGACGGAGAACGGGATCCTCGCCGTCGGAAGCATCACCGCGGAGGATCTCGTCGGGCCGCTCGAAGGCGAAGACCTCGAAGCGCTCGCCGAGGAGATGAAGGCGGAGAACGCGTACGTCAACGTCCACACCGAACAGAACCCGCCGGGCGAGATCAGGGGCCAGATCGAGGCGGTCGACGAGGAGGAAGTAGCGTTCGAAGAGCGCGTCCAGGTGAAGGGGACGAAGGACGATCTGAAAGTCGTCGAACGGGTGAAGCTGAAAGTCGGCGGGGAGGAGGTCCTCCCGATGGACGACGGTCGGGACGGCGACGGAATGGATGACGACGGTGACGACGGTGCGGACGACGACGGCACCGCGGATCAGGGCAGCGGCGACGCCTGACGCGTCGGTGAGGGGCTGACGTCACCCCCGCGGTGACGTCCGCGGAGTCGCTTTCGGCTGGTATCGCCGAACCGGGACGGCGCCCGAGATTCGGACGGAACAGGCGCGTCGCTGGACGAGCGGCGCTAGTTCGACGGCGTGCCGGGCGACGGTTCGAGGGCGAGTTCGTACCGGTGGATCCGTTCGGGGTCCGCGTCTGGGAAGCGCGCCTCTAGATCGTACGTGCCGCCGGTTTCGTACTCCCGGAGGAGGTCGATGTCGGATCCGCCGCGGACGTCGTGTCGGTGAAAGAGGGTCGCCCTGACGAGAAGGGGGCCCGAGAGCTTCTCCGCGTCGACGACTGCCACCGTCGCTCGGACGAGGAGAACGCCGTCCGCGACGAGCGCGGTCCGCTCGACGAACTCCGCGGCGTCGACGCCGAGGTCGTTCCGCAGCTCGTTTTCGAGAGAGAGCTCGCGGATCGGTTCGTCGGTGGTCCGGACGGTCGTCGCGACGCCGGAGTCGGTCGTTTCGTTCGCCTCCGACCGCTCGCCGGAGAGGCCGGAGCAGCCCGCGAGCGCGACGGTCCCTCCCGTCGCGGCGACGGTTTGTCTCAAGAAGGCGCGTCGAGTCGTGCTCATGGAGATTTCCGGGGGAATGGAGCTACGGCGCGCCGGGGTGCCGCCCGAGTCGCGTCGTAGTCACCGGTGGTGATCCGAGCAGCGGTAAGTACTTTCGGGCTCCGACGGCGGCGACCACGCGCCACAGACGTTTTGCCTGCGCGCGGCGGAGGGGGTATGTGGCCAGTTCGACGCTCCTCACGGCGCTCGTCGGCATCGCGGTGAGCCTGCTCGTGAGCTACCTCGTCTGGGCGTACTTCGACACGCTGGCACTGTTTCTCTTCGTCCCGTTCGTGCCGTTTCTGTTCCGGTCGCGGCGGTCGTCAGTCCCGGTCAGGCGCTGTCCGGTCTGCGGCTTTCGGACCGCGAACCCGGAGTTCACCCACTGCCCCCGCGACGGGACCGAGCTGAGACCGGACCGATCCGAGTGAACTCACGCCTCCGGGCGGCGTTCCCGGTCGCCGGTGCGCCGCATCGCGCGCTGGATGGACAGCTCGGCGATGTTTCCGCCGTACTCGGCGGTGCGCCGGACGCTGTCGAACAGGAGGCCGAAAAAGTGCGCCCGGCCGACCGACTCGTGATCGTACAGGTCGCGGTGGAGCTCGTCCAGTTCGCCGACGAGCGCGTCGACCTCTCCCAGCGCGTCGTACGCGTCCGAGATGTCGGCGTCGGCGAGGACGACGTCCGCGGCCGTGTCGACGACGCGCTGTGCGCGCCCCGCCGCCGAGGAGAACGCCTCCGCCAGCGGATCCGCGGGCGCGTCCGGCCGGGTGTGAGCGAGGCGGGCGATCTTCTCCGCGTGATCCGCGACGCGTTCGAACTGCCGCGCGACGGCGTAGTACTCGAACAGTTCGGCGCGGGAGTTGCCCAGCCGTTCGACCTCCTGTAAGTCGGAGAGCCCGCGCCGGAAGTGCCGCGTGATCATCGCGAAGAGCTTGTCCGCCTCGTCGTCCCGGCGGACGACCTGCCGCGCGAGGGCGGGGTCGTTGTCGACGACCGCGCGGACGGCGTCGCGGTGCATCGCGAGCATGATGAGTCGCAGCCTGAGCGCGCTCTTCCTGATGGAGACGTTGTCCGCGGTGATGAGGTTCTCCAGGACGAGCGTCGTCTCGGTCGTCTCGAGCACCTCGAACCCGCTGAAGCGGCCGGTGAGATCGCGGATCATCCGGCGGCGGTCCGCGGAGTGGCCCGTCGCGTCCACGAGCGCGAGCCGGTCGAAGCCGACCACGTACATCGCCTCGATCGTCTCCCGGAGCGCGTCGTCGTCGTACCGGCGGACGTCGAGGCGGACCGTTCGCTCGGCGGCGTCCCGGCGGTCGTCCGACTCGATGAGGAGCGACCCGTCCCCCTCCGGATGAAGGTAGAGCAGGGACCCCGAGTCGATCCCCTGCTCCTGCGCCCAGGACTTCGGGAGCGAGACGGTGTAGGTGGTGCCCCCCGACAGTTGCACCTTTCGCGTCTCCATAGTCGTCTGATGCAGTTCGGGGTTCGGGCTTAACGGTTGATATGAGCGGACCGTACCGCTATATACGACCACGGAGCGGGATTCGCTCTCTCGGAGCGGTTCCCCGCCCTCGAAACCGAGACGCGACGGGGCGACCGCCCGCGCGGAGCGCGCCGCGTTCACCTCGCGCGGGGAGGGCGAGGGCGTCCTCCCCCCGACGGTCCGCGAAGTGGCTACGTACTAGTCCGGACAGTCCGTTGGGTAGCACTATCCCGGGAGGCCCCGCACGGCGGCGTATGACTTGGCACGCGCCGACGGACGAACGCGTGGACGGCCGCGTCATGACGCTCGCGCGGGTCATCGAGACGATCGACCGGACGGCCCCCGAGACGAAAGCCGAGGCCGCGGATCGACTGGGGCTCTCACAGCACTACCTCTCCGAGCTCTTACAGGAGCTGAAGGCGGACGGTATCGTCACCAAGGCGTACGTCGTCGACGACGAGCGGGTGTACGACCGGGCGCGATCGGTGTCGGAGCTGTGGAAGCAGGCCCGGCGGTCCGACGCGCCGAGCGGGAACGAGCTGCTGACGCTGCTTCGACGCCTCGACGACGTGACCTTCGACCAGTACGCGGCGACCGGGGCGACGTTCGCGGGAGAAGCGCCCGAACAGACGGCCGACAAGCTCGAACCGCTGGCGAACGAGCGGTACTCGACGGTGCTCGGGGAGCTCAAGTCGCTCACGGTGACGGTCGACTGGCCGGGTAACCGGGTCGCCGCCGACCTCGCGTCGATCGCGAAGAATCTGGATATCGTCGGCGATCGCGCGTGCTTCATCGCCGACGCGATCGCCGGAACGGAGGAGATGCCGGCGGGGACCGTTCACGATCGCGTACTCGAGATTTTCGAGGCGGGCGAGCGGATCCACCGCCACTTCCGCGCCGCGCTGTTCGAGTGCGACCTGGCGCGGATCGAGCAGCTGCACGCCGAGGAAAAGCGCGTTCACCGGGATCTCGCGGAGCTGTTCGAGCTCGCGACGGCGTACGACCCGGACACCTACGGCTACCTCGTCACCGTGACGCGCGCGCTCGAACGCGTCATCCACTACTGGGCGAACGCGGCGGAGTACGCCGTGCGGATCCACGCCGGCGTTGACCCCGGCCACGTCGAGATCTGAACCGGCGAAAATCGACGGATTCGGGCGGTAAACGGAGCGGTCAGTCGTCCGGGGGAGTCGCGGGCGCATCCCTCGCTCCCGCCGCCGGCTCGCCTCCGATCGCGGAGGAGAGCGCCCTTCGAGGCTACTTCAGAGCCGACTCCGCGATCTTTCGAGGCGTCTCGACGAGGATCCGCAGGAACCCTCGGGAGTCGGCCTCGCCCTTCTCGTCGTCGCGGAGGTACGATCGGAGCCGCTGGCTGAGCAGCTCGACGGTGCCCGACAGCAGGACGATGACGATGATGCAGGCCATCATCTCCGTGTAGTTGAACGTCCGCCGCTGGGTGTCCAACACCAGGCCGAGGCCGCCGGCACCGATGAGCCCCAGGGTGATCGCGACCCGGACGTTGTGCTCCAGGACGAACGCGATCCACGCGATGAACTGCCGGAACACCTGGCTCAGCATGCCGAAGGTGATCGTCTGGGACTTGTTCGCGCCCGTGCTTCGGACGCCCTCGATCGGGCCCGTCTCGATCTCCTCCAGCTCGTCGGTGAACAGCCGGCCGAGGTAGCCCGTCGTGTCGACGATGATGGCGAGCGTGCCGGTGAAGGGCGAGACGCCGCCGAGCGGGATGAAGATGAGCGCCCAGACGAGCGCGGGGATCGACCGGATCGTGCTCATCGTCAGCCGGAAGACGAAGTTGAACGGGTACGGGACGACCCGCTCGCTCGCGAGAACACCCAGCAACAGCGCGCCCGGGAGGCCGATCACCGTGCCGGCGAACGCGATGGAGACGGTCACGACCGACTGGTGGAACAGGTCCTCCGCGAGGATGAACGCCCAGTACTGCCGTACGTCGACGAACGGGATCCCGTAGTACGTCGTGGGCGGGAAGTAATCGCCGAGGGCGCGAACGAACTCGGGGAAGTACTGCACCAGCATACCGAGCGAGAACTCGGCCCGGTCGAGGCTGAAATCGAGCAGGATCGCGAGCGCGACGGCGGCGACGGCCGTCCAGAGCCGCCGCACGGTCTTGCGTCGCTTCAGCTCGGTGAGTTTTCTCTCGACCGCGGACTCTCCGAGGTCGGCGAGCCCGAAGTACTCGCGGATGCGGCCGGACGCGGACCTCGGCCGGGGACTCATGGCCGCACCCTTCGGTCCTCGACCGCGGGCGATCCGTCGACGGCGTGGCGCTCGGCGAGGGCCACCGTCTCGACGTCGCCGTAGAGGTCGTCGACGCGCTCCTGCGTGAGCTCGTCGCGTCCGATGTCGAAGGCGAGCCGGCCGTCCCGCAGCCCGACGAAGCGCTCGCCGAAGTGCGCCGCGACGTTGACCTGGTGGAGGCTCACGAGCGCGGTCGCCTCGTGGACGGTCGCCGCCTTCTTCAGGTAGCGCATCACGGTCTCCGCGCTCGCCGGATCGAGACTCGCCACGGGCTCGTCGGCGAGCAGCAGATCGGGATCCTGAACGAGCGCCCGGGCGATGCCGACGCGCTGCTGCTGACCGCCGCTCATCCGCGAGACGCGCTGGTGGGCCTCGTCCAGCAGACCGACCGTCTCCAGCGCCTCGAGGGCGCGGAGCTTGTCCGCCCGGTCGTTCCACTGAAAGAGACTCTCGATCAGCGTCGCGCGGTCCAGCGCCCCCGTGAGCGCGTTCAGGTACGCCGACACGCCCTCGACGAGGTTGTGCTGCTGGAAGATCATCCCGACGGTCGGTCGAGAGCCCGAAAGCGGCTCGCCGTCGAGGTAGATCTCGCCGGAGGTCGGTTCGGTCAGTCCGTTGATACACCGCAGCATCGTCGACTTCCCGGCGCCGGACTGGCCCAGCAGGACGACGAACTCGTCTTCGATCTCGAAGGAGACGTCCCGGAGCGCCGTCACGTCGCCGTAGGTCTTCGTCAGATTCTCTACCCGAAGCGTACTCATGGTGGGGTGGTCGATGGTTTCATGGTCGAAGTGAGCGGATCCGCCGTGGCCGCGTGGGAGCGGGACGGCACGCGCCGTTACCCGAGGTCGACGTCGAGAGCGTTGAGGCGCTTGATGACGGGCTGGTAGTCCGCTATCGACGTGTCCTTGAGGGTCGAGAACGGCAGCGTCGCGTCGTAGTCGTCCGGTTTGTACCTCTCCAGCTTCTCCTCGGTGCAGTCGTGCAGCGCCTTCTCGATCTTCCCCTTCGCGTCGGACTCCTAGCTCTTCCGGGCGTAGATCGGCTGCTTCGGGATCGGGAACGACCACCAGATCGGCTCGAAGATCGGCTCCTCGGTCGCGGCGTCATCGAGGTAGGCCGTCTTCTCCTTGACCCGATCGGGGACGTCGCTCGCCTCGACGTGGGGCATCCCGTTGCCGCCCCACGTACAGCAGGCGTCCGCGCGCTCGTTGGCGAGCATCTCGACCGCGAACTTGTGGTTCGACCACTCGCCCTCGAAGTCCACCGGCTCGCCGTCCGGCGCGTCGCCGATGTCGAGGCCCGCCTCCATCAGGGTGTAGCAGGCGAAGATCGAACCGCTCGTCGAGAGGCGGTCGGCGAAGGCGACCTTCTTCCCCTTGAGGTCGGTCCGCTTTTCGATACCCGAGCCTTGGTTGGTCAGCATCATCGAGAAGTACCACGCCGTCCCCCCGGTGACGGCCGTGCCGAACACGTCCATGAGGTCGGGGGAGGAGATCAGCGTGATGTCGTCCATCCCGATCTCGGCCTGTTTGCTTTCGAGCGCGGGCCGGATCGCCAAGTAGTCCGTCGGGACCCTGAACTCGATTTCGAGACCGTCGATCTCCCCCTCGAGGTAGTTGTGCACCGGCATGTAGTCGTTCTTCACGTCCGAGGGGTTCTCCGGCGTGAGGAGGATCGTGACCTCCTCCGCCGACGTGCCCCCGCCGAGGACGCCGGCACAGCCCGCCAGGGACGCGAGCGCCGCGGTTCCCGCCCCGACGAGGTACTTCCGCCGACCGGCGCGGGCGGCGGTCGCGTCGAACCCCCGCCCCCCGCCGGTTTCGGACGTGTCGGTTCCCCGTCCGGATGTCTCGGTGCCCCGAGCCGTCTCCGCGTTCTCCGTCGGATGCGACATGCAGGTTGCGCCAGGCGGGAGGGTCGATTAACAGTTGTCTGGGTAGAGTACAACTGGTCGCGTTCGGCCTCCGCCGGACGTCGTATCGCGCGACAGATACTTTTTCGCCCGTACTCGCTCGTTCGACCGGACGGTTCGCCGGGTCGGTCTCGATCGGTCCGTACCGGTCCGAACCGGCGGCGAGGGACGGGGGATCGCGCCGTACCCCGCGGACGGACCCGGAGAGTACCCAGCGAACCCTTAACTCGGTCTCCCGGGACCTGGCGGACGAACATGACCGATGTGTACGACCGCTCGGAGCGGTTCGAGTTGCTCGCCGCCTGCGACGGGGAGACGCTCGCCGGGCTGGCGGACGGCGTCCTCGACTGTGGGACGCGCCTGCGCGTCCTCCAGGAACCGACGCCGCGGCTCGTGATGCAGCGGGTCGTAGAGCCCGTCGAGAAGCGGCGCTTCAACCTCGGCGAGGTGGTGGTCACGGCGGCCGAGGTCGAACTCGACGGCGAGAAGGGGTTCGCGATGGTCCCCGGGAAGGAGGAACGGGCGGCGCTCTCCGGGGCGATCCTCGACGCCGCCGTCGCCGCGGGCCACGACCTGACCGACCGGATCGCGGGCGAGCTCCGGGCCGCCGCCGCGGAGCGCGACGGACGCCGCCGCCGCCGGTGGGCCGAGAGCCGCGCGACCGCCGTCGAGTTCGAGGCGATGGAGGACGAGGGATGAGGGCGCTCGGGATGGACCCCGTCCACGACGCCCGAGCGACGTTCCGCGCGCTCGTCGACGCGATGAGCCGCCCGGGAACCGTCCGCCGGGTCCCCGCGGGCCCCGCCGACCGCGCCGCGCTGGCGACGCTCGTCGACCACGAGGTGACGTGCTACACGCCCGACGAGGAGGTCCGCGGGCTGCTCGCGCGCGAGGGGCGGCTCGCCGAAGCGCCGTTCGAGCGGGCGCGGATCGTCCACGCCCCCGAACCGACGGACGGGCGCGTCCGCGACGCGAACCGCGGCACGCTCAGGGAGCCGAGCGAGGGTGCCACGGTGATCTACCGCGTCGCCTCCCTGAACGCGCCCGAGGTGCCGAGCGAGGGCGGGGGTGACCCCGTCCGCGACACCCGGATCTCCCTCGCCGAGGGTGACGGCGGCGCGACCGGCGACCCCGACGGCGAGGGCGGGTGTCGCGTGACCGTCTCGGGTCCGGGCGTGCCCGGAACCCGGAGGCTCTCGGTCGGCGGCCTGCCGCCGACCGAGCTTTCGGCCGTCGCGGACGCGCAGTCGGGGTACCCGAGGGGGATCGACGTCGTCCTGGCCGCGGCCGACCGCGTCGCCGCGCTGCCCCGCTCGGCCACCCTGGAGGTGGTCTGAATGGGGTACGTCGCGGTCAAAGCCGGCGAGGAGGTCATCCGGCGCGCCGAGGAGCTGTTCGAGAAGCGCCGCGTCGAGGAGGGGGCGGCGGACCTCGACCTCGACCAGATCGGCGGCCAGCTCGGCCGCCTGACCGCGCAGGCGATGAGCGAGGGCGGCCTGTACGCGCCGCGGTTGGCCGCCCTGGCGGTGAAGCAGGCCCAGGGGGACGCCGCCGAGGCGGCGTTCCTGCTCCGGGCGTACCGGTCGACGCTGGAGCGGTGGGGCGACAGCGTGCCGGCGGAGCCCGACGAGATGTTCGCCACCCGCCGCGTCTCGCCGGCGTTCAAGGACGTGCCGGGCGGGCAGATCCTCGGTGCGACGAAGGACTACACCCAGCGCCTCCTGGATTTCGACCTCGCGGACGGCGGGGAGCCGACGGACCCGACGGCCGACTGGGACCTCGAAGACGAGGAACCCCGGACGCTCCGCAACGTGATCGACGTCCTCCGGGCGGAGGGCCTGGTCGAGGAGCCGAGGGAGGATCCGGACGCGGAGTCGGAGGACGACGAACCGTACGACACGACGCGGCGGCCCGTGCTCTTTCCGGCCCCGCGGTCGGCCGTCCTGCAGGAGCTCGCCCGCGGCGAGACGGGCGCGATCACCGCGCTCGGGTACAGCGCGCTCCGCGGGTACGGGCGGATCCACCCGACGCTCGCCGAGGTGCGGATCGGCGAGCTCCCGGTCGAGATCGAACACCCGTACACGGGCGAGGCGGTCGAGGTGACGAGCGTCGAGGTGACCGAGTTCGAGGGGGTCGTCCCGGCGTACGAAACGCGCGACGACCCGCGGTTCGCCTTCGGCTACGGCCTCGTCTTCGGCCGCAACGAGCGGAAGGCGATCGGCATGACGATGCTCGACGCCTCGATCCAGCTGGACGGGGACGAGCCCGCCGAGGACGCCGAGTTCGTGCTGGACGTGATCGACGGGATCGACTCGTTCGGCTTCGTCGAGCACCTGAAGCTCCCCCACTACGTGACCTTCGGCAGCATCCTGGACCGCATCCGCTCGATCAGGGAGCGGAAACGGGGGACGGGGGCCGCCGGCGACGAGAGCGGTGACGGCGGCGGCGGTGACGACGAGGGCGGTGAGGTCGACGGCGGCGACGGTGACGACAGCGACGACGGCGGTGACGGTGACGACGCCGCGGCCGCGGAGGTGAGCGCCGGTGACTGAGTCCGGATCCGGGACCGGGAGCCAGGCGACCGAGACCGGGAGCGAGGCGGGGTCGACCGCCTCCGAGCGCGGCGTGACCGTCGACGCGACCTCCGTCGACGACGCGCTCGACGCCTGCGAGCGCGACGGGTTGTCGGGGTACAACTACGCCTACCTGGACGAGCACACGAAGCGCGAGGTCCGCCGCGCGACCCTCAAGGCGATCGCGATTCCCGGCCACCAGGTGCCGTTCGCCTCCCGCGAGATGCCGCTGGCCCGCGGGTGGGGGACCGGCGGCATCCAGGCGTCGCTCTCGCTCCTCGGGCCCGACGACGCGTTCAAGGTGATCGACCAGGGCAGCGACGAGAGCGTGAACGCCGCCAACATCCGGCGGCTGGCCCGCACGACGGCGGGCGTCGAGACGACGACCGACGCGACGGAGGCGACGGTGATCCAGACCCGCCACCGCATCCCCGAGGAGGTGTTGACGGACGAGCAGATCCTCGTGTTGCAGGTGCCGATCACCGACGCCCTCCGCCGCGTCGACGGCAGCGACGACCGCAACCGGCGGCGACACGCGCACAGAAACTACAGCAAGATGTGGGTCGCCCTGTACGAGAACGTCGTCGAGTGGGGCGAGATCGACATCGCGGCGCGCTACCCGGTGATGGTGGCCGACCGCTACCTGATGGATCCCTCGCCGATCCCGCGCTGAGACGTGCCGAAGCTCGACGACGCCGACGCGCTGTTCCTGTTCGCGGCGGGGCGCGAGGCGCGCATCTACGCGGTCCCGCCGCACACGTCCGTCGAGCCGCTGGCCTTCGAGGACCGGTCCTTTCAGGTCGAGCGCTTCCCCGAGCGCGGCTGCGCAGCGTGCGGCAGCGAGGACACCTACCTCACGGAGATCGAGACGGACGGGGGCGAGCGGCGCTTCGTCTGCAACGACGAGAGCTTCTGCGAGAAGCGGAGTCGGGACCCCGACCTCCCGAAGGACCACCACCTCGACCGATCCGGGGTCGCGTGGGGCCCCGGGACGCCGGACGGGGGTGACGCCGGGTGACGGTCCTCGACGCGCGGGGCGTGGCGAAGATCTACGGCGACGGCTGCTCGGAGTGCGTCGAACGGACAGGTGACCTGGCCGGCGACAACCGGTGTTCCGCCTGCGGGAGCGTCGTGGCCTGCGCGGCGGTCGACCTCTCGGTCAGCGAGGGCGAGGTGCTCGGCGTCGTCGGCGAGAGCGGCTCCGGCAAGTCGAGCCTCGCCGAGATACTCGCCCTCGACCTCGCGGCCACCGACGGCACCGTCGAGTACGCCGGCTACGACGGCGACCTCCTCGACGCGAACTATGAGGAGCGGTTCGCGCTGCGGAACGAGCACATCGGCATGGTCCACCAGCGCGTCCGCGACGGCCTCAACCTCTCCTTTTCGGGCGGCGGCAACGTCGCCGAGAAGCTGCTCGCGGCCGGCTGGCGGAACTACGGCGAGATCCGCGACCGGGTCCGCGAACTGTTCGAGGAGACGGAGATCCCCGTCTCGCGGATGGACGACCCGACGCGGACCTACAGCGGCGGGATGCAGCGGCGGGTGCAGATCGCCAAGGCGATCGCCAACGACCCGTCGCTCGTCATCCTCGACGAGCCGACGACGGGCCTCGACGTGAGCGTGCAGGCCCGCGTGCTCGACGTGTTCCGGCGGATTCAGCGCGAAGAGGAGGTCGCCACGATCGTCGTCTCGCACGACCTCGGCGTCGTCCGCCTGCTCGCCGACCGGACCCTGGTCATGCGGCGCGGCCGCGTGATCGAGTCGGGGCTGACCGACCGCATCCTGGAGGACCCGCACCACGAGTACACCCAGACGCTGATCAACTCGGTGATATGAAAACGATCCTATCGGTCCGGAACCTGTCGAAGCGATTCGAGATGCACACGGTCGGCGGCACCCGCGTCGTCGGCCTCGACGACGTGAGCTTCGACGTCCGCGAGGGGGAGTTCCTCGCGGTCGTCGGCGAGAGCGGGAGCGGCAAGTCGTCGCTCCTGAAGTGCCTCTACCGGACGTACGATCCGAGCGCCGGGTCGGTGCGCTACGAGAGCGCCGACCGCGTCGTCGAACTCGACGACGCGCGGGTGCGGCGCGTCCTCCCGGCCGATGAGTACCGCGAGGAGGTGATCGCGTGAGCGAAGCCCGCCGGGAGGCCGACGCGCGCGAGGGGACGCTCCGCGTCGAGAACGCGCGGATCGTCGCGCCGGACGCCGTCGTCCAGGGCGGCGTCCTGATCGAGGGCGACCGGATCGTCGAGGTGTCGGAAGGCTCGACCTCTGGGCGCGCGAGCGCCGACGCGCGGATCGACGCGGACGGGAAACTCCTCCTGCCCGGACTGATCGACCTGCACGGCGACGACATCGAGTCGCACCTCCACCCGCGCAGCGGCGCGCGGGTCGACACGCCGATGGCGCTCGCCGCCGCGGACCGCGCGAACGTCGCCGCCGGGGTGACGGCGAAGTTCCACGCCGTCGCGTTCGAGGACTCCCCGGAGAAGGATCGATCGACCGATCTGGCGGCGGAGCTGGTCGACGCCGTCGCGGCGACGGACCCGCTCCTCGGCGACCACTTCGTCCACGCGCGCTGCGAACTGACGGAGCTCGGGAGCGTCGACGCCGTCGAGGCCGTCCTCGACCGCGGCGCTGCCGACCTCGTCTCGCTCATGTGCCACGTTCCCGGCAAGGGGCAGTTCCGCGACCGCGAGCGGTTCCTCGGGTGGTACGTCGACCACGCCGGGCTGAGCCGCGAGGAGGCCGAGTCGATCCTCGACGAGCGGGCCTCGCTGAGCGACGAGGCGCTCGACGAGCGGATCGACCGGATCGTCGAGCGCGCCCGCGAGGCGGGCGTGGCCGTCGCGTCCCACGACGACGAGACCACGGTGGAGGTCGAGCGGCTCGACGGCCGCGGCGTCCGGATCAGCGAGTACCCCGTCACCCTCGACGCGGCCGAGCGGGCGCACGAACTCGGCCTCACGACCGCGATGGGCGCGCCGAACCTCGTCCGCGGCGGCAGCAACTGGGGGAACCTGGACGCCGCGGACGCCATCGACGCCGGCGTCGTCGACGTGCTCTGCGCGGATTACCACCCGCCGTCGCTGCTCGCCGCGCCGTTCGTCGACACCGGCGAGCCCCTGCCCGCCCGCGTGGCGCGGGTGACGAAACACCCCGCCGAGGCGGTCGGGCTGACCGACCGCGGCCGCATCGAACCGGGCGCGCGGGCGGACCTCGTCGTCGTGGACCCGGAGCCGACGCCGGTCGTCGAGCGCGCCGTCGTCGCGGGACGCGAAGTGTACCGCGCCCGCGCGGCCGGAACCGCCCGATCCGACGGCGGCCGGACCGGGGACGGCCGGACCGGAGACGGCCGAACCGGGAGGGGTCGATGAGCGCGAGCGTCGGCGCGGCGATGGACGTCAGGTTCGAGGCGCGCGTCGAGACGTTCCTCGACTGCATCACGGATCTCGGCCTCGATCACGTGGAACTCAAGCGGGAGTACCTCCACGGCCACCCCGACGCCCCGTCGCCGGCGCGGGTGGGGGAGCTCGCCGAGGCGTTCGGTGTCAGCGTCAGCTACCACGCCCCGTTTCGGGACTGGAACGTCGGCAGCTTCAACGACGCCTCCCGGGCGGCGAGCGTCGACCAGGTGAAGCGGACGCTCGACGACGCCGCGGCGGCCGGGGCGGGCGCGGTCGTCGTCCACGGCGGGTCCGTTCCCCGGCGGTACCCCGAGCACGTCCGCGAGAAGGCGCGCGAGAACGCGCGGCGGTCGCTCGCCGAGTGCGCCGCCCACGCGGCCGACGTCGGCGTCCCGCTGTGTCTCGAAAACCAGCCCCGCTCGGCCGAGAAGGAGCGGCACACGACGACACCGGACGACCTCGCGCGCCTGCTCGACGCGGTCGGCGCAGACCCGGACGCGCTCGGGGTGACGCTCGACGTCGGCCACGCGAAGGTCAACGGCTTCGACTGGCGGGCGTTCGCCGATCGGTTCGCCGACCGGATCCGGGTCGTCCACCTGCACGACAACGACGGGACCGCGGATCAACACCGGCCGCTCCCGTCGTACGAGCCGATCTGCGAGGCGGTCGGCGCGCGGTACAACGTCTTGGAGATGAAGACCGTCGAGGACGTGAAACGGAGCGTCTCCCCGAGCGTCTGAGCGGCGGGATCGCGGGCGACGAGACGACGGTCGCGCGACCGCCTCGGGCACGGGTGAGAACGGGCGCCGGATCGGCCGCCCTCAGTCCATCGAGGGGGCGTCGAGGTTCCGGAGCCAGCGATCGAGCTTGTCGCGCGCCGGGGGGCCGGTGACGAGGCTCACGGCCACGAACAGGGCGAGGCTGGTCGCCAGCCCGTAGATGATCGGGAGGTTCGAGGCGAACCCGTACAGCCACAGCGAGGCGACGACCACCGCGCCGCTGCCGACGATGGAGACGAGCGCACCCTGCCACGTCGCGCGCTTCCAGAAGAACGCGCCGAAGACGGGGACGAAGATGCAGCCGGTGAGCAGATCGTACGCGAGGACGAGCGCGTCGACGACGTTGCCGATGCGCACCGCGGCGTAGATCATGACGGCCCCGAGGGCGACGATGACCGCGCGCGAGACGTTCGTGTACGTGCGGTCGTCGGCGTCGGGGTCGATGAACCGCCTGTACACGTCGTTGGTGAAGAGCGTGCTGGAGGCGAGAAGCGCCGAGTCCGCCGTCGACATCATCGCCGAGATGAAGCCGGCGAGGACGATCCCCGAGAGTCCCACAGGGATCACCTGGAGGATCAGCCGCGGCAGCGCGAGTTCTGGATCCTGCAGGCCGGGCAGGAGGACCAGCGCGAGCATCCCGAGAAACGCCGTCGCCAGGCCGTAGACGACGGCGTAGGCCCCCGCGACGACGGTGCCGGTGCGGGCGACCTCCGCGTCGCGCGCGGTGAAGACCCGCTGCCAGATGTCCTGGCCGATCATGATGCCGAGGACGTACAGCAGGACGTAGCCCCAGATGGTGTCCCAGCCGATGGCGACCGGATCGAAGAAGGAGGGGTCGAGCCGCGCCGACAGCGTCGAGAGGCCGCCGACGGAGCCGAGCCCGAGCGGGATCGCGAGCAGGAAGATTCCGACGGTCATGATGCACCACTGGACGAAGTCGGTGATCGTCACCGTCAGCATCCCGCCGAGACCGGTGTAAACGACGATGATCACGCCCGCGGCGACGATCATGGCCGTCTGGTCGAACCCCAGAAGGACGCTCAGCACCTTCCCGATGGCGATGGTCTGGGTGATTGCGATGGTGAGCGCGTAGACGCCGGCGATGACCGCGCCGATCGTCCCGGAGTACCGGTCGAATCGCCGCTCCAGCACCTCGCCGAGCGAGTAGGCCTTCAGGTTCGCCAGGTTCGTCGAGACGAGCAGGCCGAGGGCGACGGTGCCGAGGCCGAGACAGACGACGAGCCACGCGCCGGAGATCCCGTACTGATAGCCGAGACCGCCGCCGCCGATCGTCGACGCGCCGCCGAGGATGACCGCCGACATGACCGGCACGTACATCCACAGCGGGACGTTCCGCCCGGCGACGAGGTAATCCTCCAGCGTCTCGGATCGCGAGTACCCCCAGTAGCCCAGGCCGACCATCCCGAGCACGTACGCGAGGACGACGCCGATGTCGATGGGTGACGCTACCATGGCAAGGTGTTGCCACCCAATGATACTTAAATATTGGCGTCGCCTCGGCGTCACCGGGTGCGTCGGAGCCGCGAGAGAGGGCAGTCGTATCGAGGCGGTGAGACACGCTTATTCGTCGGGCGGGTTCAGAGTGAGTCGATGGCCGAGGACCTCGATCGCCGGACGTACGACATCCTCCGGCTCATAGACGCCCACGGACCGATCGGGAGCATCCGACTGGTCGACCTGTTGCAGCGGTACGGCTACTCGATCAAGGGGCGGACCGTGCGGCTGATCCTGTCGGAACTCGACGACGCGGGGCTCACGGAGAAGATCCCGGGGAAGGGTCGGAAGTTGACCGAGGCCGGCAGGTCGGAGCTCGGACGGGGGGACGTGAGCGGGCGGCTCGAACAGGTGCGCGAGCGCATCGCCACGCTGACGAGCCGAGTCACGTACGACCCGCTGGAGGACGCCGGCGAGGTGATCGCCTGCGCCGCGCACGTTCCGCGGTCGAACCTGGAGGGCGCGCTCGAATCGCTGGCGTCGCTCTCGCGGACGCCGCTCGCCCCCGTTCTCGTCGCGGTCGAGGACGACGCGGCCGACGCGCCGCCCGGAACCGCGCGGCTCCTGGTCCCCTCCAGCATCACGCTCGGCGGGATTCTCCTCTCGCGCGGGATCGAGAACGACCTCAAGACCGCGGGGCTGGTCGAGTACCACCCGGATCCGGACCCGTCGGAGGTGCCGTACGGGGGAGGGGCCGACCCGGACCGCGGCGGAACGGTCCTCCGGTACGTCGACGCGATAAGCGGGAAGTTCTCCACGATGGACGTCGTGAGCCTCCTGATCGGGGCCGGGCGGACGACCGTCCGACGGACGGTCGCCGGGAACCACCCCGGGCTGTTCGTCGTCGACTACCGGGAGTTTCCGCTGACGCGGTACGAGGAGACGCGCGACCTGTCGCTCGACGCCCGCGCGAACCTCGGCGGCGTCCTCGACGTCCGGCGCCCCCGCGAGAACGGGCCGTTCCCCCGGAGCGCGCCCGGCTGGGAGTTCGCGTCGCTGACCTACGGTGGGATCGGCGAGACGGCGATCTCGCTCCTGGCGGAGGAAGGGTGCGTCGACTCCTGGACGACGCTGCACGGACTCGTTCCCCGCGCCGCCTTCGAGAGCGTGCGAGTCGTCCGCGCCGAGCGCGGCCCGGACGGGTAATCGCGGAGCCCCCGCCGATAATCGCGGAGCGCCTGCCGGGTCGGTTCCGCGGACCCGCCGCACCGGACTACCGCACCGAAGGTGACGAACTACTCGGCGAAGAGCCGCTCTATCAGCGTGACCAGGAGGTACGCGGCGAGGCGTTCCGTCCCCTCGGAGAGGTCGTACCGCGGGGCGACCTCCATCAGGTCCGCCGCACCGACGGCGTCGTGGGTGCCGAGGATCTCCATCGTCCGGAGCGCCTGGTTCGCGCTCAGTCCGTCGGGTTCGGGCGTGCCGGTGCCGGGAGCGACGCTCGGATCGACGGCGTCGATGTCGAACGTGACGTAGACGGCGTCGGCGTCCGCCGCCGCGGCCTCGACGGCGTCGGCCACCACCGCGTCGATGCCGCGCTCGTGGACGTCGCGCATCGTGAAGAGGTTGAGGCCGGTCTCGTCGGCGAACTCGAAGAAGCCCGGGCTCTCGTAGCCGCGGATGCCGACCTGGCTCACGCGCTCGTAGTCGCAGTACGCCGAGTTCGCGATGTGGTGGGTGCTGGAGCCGTGGTAGTGCTCGCCGAGGACGGTGCTCTCGTCGGAGGTGTCGCTGTGGGCGTCGATCTGGACCAGCCCGACCGTCTCGGCGCCGCTCCCCTCGGCGAACCCGAGGAACGCCGGGTACGTGCAGTAGTGGTCGCCGCCGAGCAGGAGCGGGAAGGCCCGCTCCGCGGCCGTCGCGACGTGGGCGACGACGCTCTCGGCGGTCAGTTCGTAGTCCATGGGGAAGACGGGAACGTCGCCGCAGTCCGCGATCGAGAGGTCCGAGTAGTCGACCTGCGCGCCCGTGTTCACGTTCGTGAGCCCGCCCTTGTACCCGGAGAGGTACGCCCACCAGCCGCTCGCCCGCCGGATCGCCTCGGGGCCGTACCGCGCGCCGGGGCGGTTGCTCACCGCGCCGTCGTACGGCGCGCCGAGGACGGCGACGTCCGCGCCGTCGAGATCCTCGACCCGGCGGGGTTCGGCCTTCAGGAAGGTCTTCAACCCGGCGTACGCCATCTCGACGTCCGCGCCCGCGTGGGCGTCTCTGAACGCGTCGAGCCGCGACGACCCCGGCGATCGCTCGGTCATCGGCCGACCGCCTCCGGGATCGCCGCACCGCCGCGCTCGACGCGCCGCGAGGCGCGTGCGATCGGCCCGTTCGGCTCCTCGCGCATCTGGGTCGCGTACTCGACGCGATCCGCGATCCGTCGGTTTTCTCCCGTCGTGTGCCTGCTGT
Organism: Halegenticoccus soli; assembly: GCF_002844195.1. Classification (GTDB taxonomy): domain Archaea; phylum Halobacteriota; class Halobacteria; order Halobacteriales; family Haloferacaceae; genus Halegenticoccus; species Halegenticoccus soli. Next base: position 552,307 of record NZ_PEND01000002.1, on the reverse strand, counting down.
TGTCGGACATGCTGGTTCGTAGGTGGCAACGGTATGCCACCCGACGATCTTGTTCGAGGGAGGAGTTAAAGGTTCGCCGGCGTCCCGCGCGGCGGGTGCGGGACGGGGGCGTGCGAGACGGGGACCAGACGCCGCCGGAGGCGGATGAGGGTGAACCAGAAGGTAAGCGAAGGGGTGCCGTCACCCCCCCTGCGTCTCCTCCGAGCCGTCGGCGGCCGCGTCGTCGAACGCCGGATCCGACCCGATCGACAGCGCCCGGGAGGGAAGCGGGGTGAGCGGTTCGCCGTGGAGCAGCTCCGGGAGGACGATGCGGACGAACTGCACGACGAGCACGAGCAGGAGCGGTCCGAGAAAGAGCCCGTACCAGCCGAACAGCGCGGCGCCGAGGATGTACGCGAACAGCACGAGGCCCGTGTGGAGGGTCCGCCCGGCGATGTACGGGCGGAGGAACGTCTGCGGGATGATGTCGAGGAGCAGGAACGCCGCGAGGAGGAAGGCGACCGGAAACCACAGCCGATCCGGCCCGGCTTCGAGGGCGCGCCAGCCGAGGTACAGCGCGACGGGGACGTACACCACCTTCCCGACGACCAGCGGGATGAACGTCGCGACCCCGGTGAGCACGGCCAGGAGCGTCGGCGCGGGGATGCCGACGCCCGAGGGGGCGATCGTGGCGAAGCCGTTGTAGACGAAGAGCGACAGCAGCGTGACCAGAAGCACCGTCAGCACGTTCCCGAAGTAGACCGCCTCGAGGTCGGCGTCGACCGCGCTGGCGTACGCGTGCGCGACGCTCCCCCGGTCGCCGACGTCCGCGCGGAACCAGGCGTCGAGGCGGTCGCCGTCGCGGTACAGGAAGAAGGCGAACGCGAGCGACAGCGTCAGGTGGAACAGCCCGTTGGCGATCGCGCCGGCGGTCTGAAGCCCCGCGGTGATCTCGCCCTCCAGATCGCGGAGGGTGCCGAGTTCCCCCATCGCCCGCCGCGGTTCGCTCGCCAGCGACGTGAGCGACCGCACGTTCGCCGGGAGGCGCTCCGCGATCGCGTCCGCGAGGCCGGGGCCGGCGGCGGCCGTGAACTGCTGGAAGCCCACCCCGACGGCGTACACGAGCAGCGCGAGCGTCGGCAGCACGATGAGGAGCATCGTCAGGGTCGCGGCGACGCCGCGGGAGTCGATCCGCCGCAGGAGCCGCCGGTGCATCGGTCGCGCGCCGTAGTAGACGAACAGTCCGAAGACGAACGTCCCGACGAACGAGTACAGCACGAACGCGAACGCCGCGCCGAGTGCGACCGCCACGAGCCACCAGCCGGCCCGCGACCGCTCGGCGTCGAACGGGAGACTCCACTGCATGGTGAACTCCACGCGGCGCCGACGTTTGTAAGCTGTCGCCGCGCCGACCGGGCGCGGTCAGGGTCCGTCCCGGAGTTCGCCTCCGAGCCCCCACTCTTCGGCGCGCGTCCGCGCCTCCTCGCGGGCCCGCTCGCGGAGGGCCGCGATCCGCTCCTCGTCGGCCAGGAACGCCTCGACGGCGCTCGCGTGCGCCGCGTCCTCGACCGCGCGCTCGGCGGGCGCGGCCGCCCGGGTCCGCGCCGCGAGGTCGGCTGCGTCGGCCAGCTCCTCCGCCGGCATCCTGGGCGGCACTCGCAGTTCGGGGGTGTCGTGCGCCTCCGCGAGCGCACCGCCGGGGAGTTCGTACAGGTCCGCGCGGTACGGCCCCGAGAGCGCGAGATCCGCGAGAGCGTCGGGGCCGCCGCGGTCGCTCGCGGCGTCGTACGCGAGCACCGGGACGCCGTCCTCGAAGGTGAGCACGCCCCTGGTTTCGCCGCCGAGCAGCAGGGCGTCCTGCGGTTCGAGCACGACGTACCCCGTCAGCTCGGCGTCGAGGGCGGCTTCGAGCGCGACCCCCGGGTCGCGGACGACGCGAGAGCGTATCAGATCGCCCCGCGGGAGGTTCATGGCGTGTCGGGGACGACGGCGCTCCGGAAGCGATCCGCGACCGCGCCCTCGTCGCCCGCCCGGACGTCGATCCGGGCGGCGGCCTCGCGGTAGGCGTCCGCGGCCGCCGAGTCGGGGGCGTGCGCGAGCAGGGGCTTTCCCGCGCGCCGCGCCGCCCGGACGGCGTCGCTCTCCGGCACGGTCGCCAGCGTCTCGCCCCCGAAGTACCGCTCGGCCCGCTCGGCCACCCGCTCGATCCCGACGTCGTCGCGCACCCTGTTGAACAGGACGCCCGCCGTCTCGCTGCCGTACGAGCGGGCGTACTCCTGGACCTTCAGGCCGTCGCTGAGCGAGGGGATCGTCGGCTGGAGGACGACCACGATCCGGTCGGCGAGCACGACCGGGAGCACCGCGCTCTTCGATCCGAGCGCCGCGGGCGAGTCGAGCAGGATGACGTCCGCGTCGGCCGCGAGGTCGGCGACGACCGCCCGGAGGCGGGCGGGGTCGGCCGCCTCGAACGCCGCGAGGCTCGTCCCGCACGGGACGACCGACATGCCGAACCGCTCGTAGACCGCCTCGGAGACGTCCGTCCCGGTTCCCTCGACGAGCAGGTCGTGCAGCGTCACCTCGACGTCGTCGAGGCCGGCGTGAAAGAGGAGGTTCGCCATGCCGGTGTCCGCGTCGACGACCGTCACGTCGTACTCCCCGGCGAGCGCCATCCCGAGCGCGAGCGTGCTGGTGGTCTTTCCCGTCCCGCCCTTGCCGCTCGCGACCGCGAACGCCTCCACCATACACCGGAGTGATTCCTCAGGGGTGTTAAAATTTCGGAGTTCGGAGGGGAACCGCGGTTCGAGACGGGTCGGTCAGAGGCCCAGCGCCGCTACGTCGAGGTGCTCGGCGACGAGGTCGGCCGCGCGGTCGTAGGGGGATTCAGTCGCGCTCGGCGCGTCGGGTCGCTCGCGTCCGGCCGCCCCGAACGCCGCGTCGACGAACGCCTCCCGCGCGCCGCGGTTTTCGAAGAGCCCGTGGAGGTACGTCCCGAGGACGCGATCCGTCGCCGCGCCGAGCGCCGCGGTCGCGTCACCGCCCTCGCGCGAGAACGGCAGCCGCAGGGGGCCGGTCGCCGCCGTCTCCCCCATGTGGATCTCGTAGCCCGAGACGGGGCCCGCCGCCCCCGCCAGCGGGCCGACGCCGTCGAGGCGGAGATCGACCGCCTCGACCCGCTTCTCCGGCGAGAACCGGGTCTCGACCGGCAGGAGGCCGAGCCCCTCGACCGCCTCCACGTCGCGCGCGCTCTCGACGCCGGCGTTGGCGACGCGCCCGCCGACCATCTGGTACCCCCCGCAGAGGCCGACGATCGGGCCCTCGAAGTCGGCCAGCGCGGCGTCGAAGCCGGCCTCCCGGAGCGCGAGCAGGTCGTCGACCGTGTTCTTCGTCCCGGGGAGGACGACGGCGTCCGCCCCGTCGAGGAGGTCGTCCAGCGGGACGTACGCCACGCGCACGCCCGGCTCGGCCGCGAGCGGTTCGAGGTCGGTGAAGTTCGAGACGCGCGGCAGCCGCGGCGCGGCGACGGTCACCGCGCGCTCGTCCGGAACGCCGTCGTCCGCGCCGAAGACCGCCCGCTCGCCCGCCGCCGGGAGCGAGACGCTGTCCTCCTCGGGCAGCCCCGGATCGTCGTAGGGGAGGACCCCGAGCACCGGGACCCCCGTCCGCTCCTCGAAGGCGTCGAGCCCCGGTTCGAGCAGCGAGGCGTCGCCGCGGAACTTGGTGACGACGGCCCCGACGACGCGCCCGCGGAGGTCGTCGGGCATCAGTTCGAGCGTTCCGACGAGGCTGGCGAAGACGCCGCCGCGCTCGATGTCCGCGACGAGGAGGACGTCGGCGTCCGAGAAGCGGGCCGTCTCGACGTTCGCCAGGTCCCGGTGGTGGAGGTTGATCTCGGCGATGCTGCCGGCCCCCTCGGCGACGATCGCGTCGTGTTCGGCCGCCAGGCGGCGGTGCGCCGCGACCGCGGCGTCCCGGGCGTCGCGCCAGTGCTCGTCGTAGTAGCTTCCGGCCGGGAGGTGACCGACGGCCTCGCCGTCGACGACGAGCTGCGACTCCCCCCCGCCGCGCGGCTTGAGCAGCACCGGGTTCACGTCGGTCGTCGGGGCGATCCGCGCCGCGCGGGCCTGGACGTACTGGGAGACGCCGATCTCGCCGAACCCCTCGCCGTCCGAGCGCGGCACGGCGCGGGCGTTGTTCGACATGTTCTGCGCCTTGAACGGGGCGACGTCGACGCCGCGGTCAGACAGCAGGCGGCACAGGCCGGCCGCCACGGTGCTCTTTCCGACGTGGCTCGCGGTGCCGGCGACGAGGAGCGTGCGGGTCACGGTTGTTCGTCCGTCCCGGTACGGACCGCCGCCGCAAAACGGCTTCCGTCCGCGGCGGGTTCGGCGCGTTCGGCGCGTTCGGCGCGTCGAACCGAGTTCGCGTCGATCGGCAGCGTCCGGCCGTCACGCTCATCCGGGACCATCCCGACAGGACGTTCGGGTATGTCGAGCACGAGCTACCGGTGCAAAGGGTGCGGGGCGACGCTCGAAACGAAGGACGACCTTACCCGCCAACAGGGGATCACCCGGTCGTCGTGGTTCTGCCGGTACTGCATGACGGCGGTTCCCGGCGTCGTCGGCGAGAAGCTGAAACACCGGCGATGACGGGGCTCCGCGCGCGTCGCGCTCACGCCGGTCGCCCGAGCGTCCAGCAGAAGAGCGGCGTCTGATCGGCCGCGCGCGGCGAGAGGAAGTCGGTCACCGCGTCGTCGTAGAACGTCAGCCCCGTCGCGCCGAGGTCGCGGTGGGCGTACGCGCCGAGGTAGAGCCGGCCGGCGGCGAGAGCGGCCTCCAGCTGCGCGACGCGGTAGCCGCGGTCGCCGAACCGGTCGCGGACGGCCGCGACGTCCGTCGCGAAGAAGGCGACGAGGCCGGCGTCTGCCGCGAGCCGCTGGTCGAGCGCGAGGTGGCCGGCCTCCCAGCGGAAGTTCCCCTCGCGCAGCAGTTCGAGCGCCCCCTCGGTCGGGTGGTAGTGGTACGCCCCGCTCGGGACGCCCGAAACGCCGTGGACGACGAGGTAGCAGTCCGCGAACTGCAGCGGCGGCCCGTCGGGATCTGCCACGTCCAGCGGGGCGGGGGAGCGGTTCAGCGCGCGGTCCAGGACCGTCGCCACCTTCCGCCGGTTCAGCGTCTCCCGGGCGTACTCCCGGCAGGACCCCCGACGCTCGATCGCGACGTCGAGGGGCACCTTCGACGCCCGATCGTCGCCGACCGGATCGAGGTCGATCCGCGGGCCGTCACCCGCCGCCGCGAGCCACGGCGGATCCGCGGGCGCGCCGGTCCCGCGCCACTCTCGGACGGCGGACGCGTCGGGCAGCGCCGACGCCCGGTAGGCTTCCCGAATCAACTCGAACTCGCGCTCTCGCTCGGAGAGCGGCCGGGTTTCGGGATCGAGGGGTTCGACCGGCGGCGACGCTGGCGCGCCGGAACCCGCGCCGACGGGGACGACTTCGAGCGGCGCTTCCCGGACGGGGTCGACGCCGAGCAGGTCGGCGACGTCACCGTCGACGAAGCCGAGGACGACCTCGGTCGGCAGGCCGAGAACCGCGGCGACCGACGCGAGGTTGGCGAGGACGGTCCCGGAGTCCCAGAACGCGTGCCGGTAGGTTCGCTCGCGGTACTTCCAGGCGTTCCGCCACCAGGTCGACGTGGCGACGAACGACAGGGGCGCGGCGCGGACGGCGTCCTCGCCACCCGTCGCCGCCGCGAGGGCGTCCCGGAAGTCGCCTTCCCGGAGTACGTCGAGCGAGCGGTCGCGCGGGTCGAAGTGGTACACGCCGGCGTCCAGGTCCGCCAGGTCGCCGCAGACGACGTAGAGGTCGACGTGGTAGAGCGCGCCGGTGCAGGCCGCGGCGCGGAACGGGATCTCGCGGTCGCCGCGGCGCAGCACCTTCGTGTTCCCGGTGGCGTAGTGGCAGAGCGCGGCGACCGTCTCGCGCGTGATCTCCGCCGGCGCTCGGTCCGCTTCGCCCCCAGTACTCCCTTTGTGCCCTTCGCCCCAGTCGCCCCGTTCCCCCCAGTCGCCGGTGATCGCCCGGAGCGCCGGCACGTCGGGAAGGTCGCCCGGTTCGGGGAGCGGGACCTCCGGCAGGCCCTCGTACGCCTTGTACGGCCGCGGCCTGTTCTCGAAGTCGAGGCGGTGGCCGGACTCCCTGACGCTCCGCGGGGAGTGTTTGGTCCGCTCGTGGTACGCGACGGCGTCGACTCCCTCGCTCATGGGTCCGTCTACGCGCGCGGGAGGTAAAGGCGGCTGGGGGTCGAAGGCGACTGAGGGTCGAATCCCCGGCCCGAAGTCGTCGATGGATCCGTCTGCCTCGTTGGGCGACGAAGCGGACTCCGCCGGCGGCGGGAGGGGCGACGACGAGCTCCGGACTGCCGAGCGCGACGTCGCACTGCCACCGATCTCCGGCGAAGCCGACCGGAACGTGAGTAGCTTAGTCGAGGTGCGGGAAACGGCGAGCCATGGACCGCCGTCGCGCCTGGATAATCGCGATCTTCCTGTTCGTCTTCGGCGACGCGGTCGCGCTACAGAGTCGCGGCGCGCTGCTCGCCAGTTTCGAGGCCGAGTTCGGCGTTTCGGAGGGACTGCTCGGCCTCGTGGCGCCCGCCGGAACCGTCGGGTTCGTCCTCGCGGTGCTCGCCGCGGGCCTCCTCGCCGGGCGGCTCGACGCGAGACGGACGATGCTGGTCGGGACCGCCGGCGCCCTCGCCGGTCTACTGTTGCTCGCGGGCGCGTCCGACTACCGGGTGCTGTTGCTCGCACTCCTCGTGCAGGGGACCGCGGGCGGCGTCTTCCGCGGGATCGATCGCGCGGTGTTGAGCCACCTCTACCCCACCCGTCGCGGTCGGCTGTTCTCGCTGTACTCGCTCGCGTGGGCGATCGGGGCCGTCGCCGGCCCGCTGGTCGTCACCGGCGCGCTCCGCGTCGCCGACTGGCGCGCGACGTACCTGCTCGTCGCGGCCTGGTTCGTTCCGGTCGCGGCGCTGGTCGCGCGACTCGACGTTCCGGACGACCTCGGCGGCGAGCGAACGCTCTCTCTCGCGGCCCTCCGGCGGCTCCTCCGCCGCCCCGCCGTACTCGGCGCCGGTGCCGCGATGGCGCTGACCGGTGGTATCGAGGGGGCGGTCTTCACGTGGCTCCCGTACTACGCGTCGACCTTCTTCGATCGGACGCTCGCGAACGCGGCGCTCTCGGTCTACCTGCTCGGCTACGTCCCCGGTCGCCTGCTATACACGTGGCTCGTCGAGCGCGTCTCCTACCTGTCTCTCGTCGGCGTCGTCTCGCTGCTCGCGGTGCCGGTCCTCGCCGCCGCCTTCGCCGCGACGACCGGATACCCGATGCTCGCTGCCACCTTCGCGGCAGGCGTCCTCGTCTCCGGACTTTTCCCCACCCTCTCGGCGTACAGCGTCGACGCCGAACCCGCCTACAGCGGTCCGATAAACGCGCTCACCACCGGCGCGACGTACCTCGGACTCGCGGTCGTGCCGACGGCGATGGGCGTCGTCGCGGAGGCGCGCGGCATCGGCGCGGCGATGGCGACGCCCGCGTTCCTCGCCGCGGCGCTCGTCGCCGTGGTCGCACTCACCGTTCTCGCGACCGGCACCCGCGGCGTTCCCGACGTCGCGGCCGCCGAGTGATCCCCGGCCGATCGGTGCGCGGTGACGGCCGCCCCGTCAGTACTCCGTTCCCTTCCGCGCCCGCTGGCCCGCGTCGATCGGGTGTTTCGCCTTCCGAACCTCCGTGACCAGGTCGGCCCGATCCAGCAGGTACGCCGGCTCCTCGTGGCTCCCGGTGAGCACCAGTTCGAGGCCGTCGGGCTTCGCGTCGATCAGATCGAGCACGTCCTCGGGCTCCAGCAATCCCGAGTTCGCGGCGTACAGCACCTCGTCGAGGATGAGCATGTGCATTCCGTCCTCGGGCGGCCCCGCGAGGTCGAGGGGTGCGGAGAGGTCCGCCTCGCCCGCGGCCCCGAGTAGCTCCTCCGCGCGCGCGAGCGCGCCCGCCGCCTTCGCGGCGTGCTCGTCGTCGTCACTGCCGTCGAGAAAGCCGTGCCAGCCGTAGTGACCCGTGTTCTCGTAGGAGAACCCCGGCATGGCCGATATCGCGTTGTACTCGCCGCGGACTGCCTCGACGCTGTTTGCCCCGCCCTTCATGAACTGGAGCATGTGGACGCGGTAGCCGTGGCCCGCGGCGCGAAAGCCCATGCCCATCGCGGCGGTGGTCTTGCCCTTGCCGCCGCCCCACCAGACCTGCACGAGGCCGAACTCCTCCGGCGCGCTCGGTTCGATGGGGCGCGCCTCGGGGGTGATCCCCCGGCCGGGCGTGTTCTTCAGCAGTTCGTCTCTGGTTCGTGCGTCTTCGTCGGTCATGGTGTGTATCGGTGTCTCCGGGCGGTCGTGGCGTGTCTCGGTGTCTCCCCAGGCTCAGAGTGCCTCGACGAAGCGGTCGAACGCGCCGCTCTCGGCGTGGACGTGCGCGTACGTCCCGAGCGTCCGGTACTCCGTCAGGCCGTCGCGTTCGCCGTCGATGCCGCTCCCGCGCGAGACGTCGAACGCGAAGCGCGCGTCGCCGCCGACGTCCGCGCCGGAGTAGTGGAACTCGTGGCCGCGGATCGTCTCGCCCGCGCGGGCCGTGAGCGCGTCGGTCCGCGCCCGGAGTTCGACGTGATCGAGCGCCCGGTAGCGCTCGTGCATCCGCACGTCGGCGGGGAGGATCCCGGCCATCGCGTGCGTCTCCCCCTCGACGGTCGTGAGCGACTCGGAGAGCGCCATCAGCCCGCCGCACTCGCCGAGGACGGGGAGCCCGTCGGCCGCCCGTTCCGCGAGCGTCCGCAGCGCGGGGCTCTCAGCGAGCGCCTCGGCGCGGAGCTCGGGGTAGCCGCCGGGCAGGTAGACGCCGTCGCAGTCGGGGAGATCGTCGCCGAGCGTCGGAGCGAACGTGACGACCTCCGCTCGCTCGCGGAGGCGTTCGCGCGTCGCCGGGTAGACGAACCGGAACGCCGCGTCGTCGGCGACCGCGACGGTCTTTTCGGTCGTCCCGGCCGTTTCGGTTCCCCCGGCAGTTCCGGCGCTTCCGGCGCTCCCGGTCGATCCGTTCGATCCGCCGGCGGCCCCGTCCGGTTCGGGCGGCGCGCGTGCGACCTCGACGAGCGCCTCCAGGTTGAGACAATCCGCGGCCGCGTCGAGCGCCTCGGCGGTCAGCGGCGACTCCTCGCCCATCACGAGGCCGAGGTGTCGGTCGGGGATCTCGAGGTCGTCGCGGGGCGGAATCCGGCCGAAGTACGCGAGGTCGTCGGGGAGCGCGCCGCGGATCCCGCGCTCGTGCCGGCCTCCGTGCGCTCGCTGGGCGACGATCCCCGCCACGTCGACGTCGTAACCGGCGCGGGCGGCGTACTCCCGGAATCCGAGCGCGGTCGCCGCGACGCTCTCCATCCCCGCGCTCGCGTCGACGACCAGGACGACCGGCAGCGACAGCGCCTCCGCGACGGCCGCCGTGCTCGTGTCCCCGTCGTACAGGCCCATCATCCCCTCCACGACGCAGACGTCTCCCTCGCCGCGGTGGTAGTTCCGCAGCATGCCCGCTTCGCCCTGCAACCACGGGTCGAGCGTCCGCGAGGCGCGCCACGTGGCGGCCGTGTGGTGGCTGGGATCGATGAAGTCCGGCCCGGCTTTCGCCGGCTGAACGACGTACCCCGCCCGCTGGAGCGCGCGACAGGTCGCGAGCGTCGCCACCGTCTTGCCGACGCCGGACGCGGTCCCGGCGATCACGAATCCCCTCATGTGCTACCTCGGTGTATCTACCGCAACCATGCTTGAATTGTTCGATGAGGAATCGGACGGCCTACGGCTCGGAGATCTCGGCCCGCTCGTCGGTGACGACGCCGTAGGCCGCCTCCGCGACCGACTCCGGCATCTCGACCTCGGCGTACCGGGCGTCGAGCGACGCCGCGAGCGCGTCCCGCACGCAGGCGCGCGCCGCCGCGCCGACCGCCGTGGCGCTCCCCGAAAACGCCGCGGGCTCGCCGTCGGGATCGCAGGCGACGACGACCGCGTCCGTCGTCGTCCCGGAGAAACCGGTCCGCGCGAGCAGCGTCGCCGCCTTGGCCTCCGCGACCACCGTCAGCAGGTTCGCGAGCGCCCCGGCGTCGAGCGCCCGGGTCGTCCCGACGAAGGCGTTGATCGTCCCGGCGCGCGGCGACCCGTCGGAGCGGTCCCCATCGGGGTCGTCGGCATCTCCCGTCGGCGACAGCGGCAGCGTCGCGGGGTTCGACACGCCGGCGGTGACGACCGCCTCGACCGGGCCGAGTCGCGCCCGCCGGGCGTGCCGCTGGTCGACGCCGGTCAGGAGGGCCGGCCCTGCCTCGTCGAATCCCGCGCGCGCCCGCCGGTCGGCGACGTACGCGTCGAGGTCCGTCTCCGGCCACCCCTCGGGCACGGTGACGTTGTAGGCGACCGGGCCGCGCGACTCGCCGCCGGCGTGGCCCGTCGACAGCCAGCGCGTCCCCGGCCGTCGCAGGCGGAGCACCCCCTCCCGGACGGTCGCCTCAAACATCCGCGAGGGCCGCGAGCAGCCGGTCGTTCTCGCGCGGGCGCTTCACGGCGACCCGGACGTGCGAGTCGAGCCCGCGGAAGGTCGTCGCGTCCCGGACGGCGATGCCGTCCTGGCGGGCGGCGTCGACGACGGCCCCCACCGACCGATCGCCGACGTCGAAAAGCAGGAAGGGCGCGTCCGACGGATGCACGTCGAACGACTCGGCGAGCGACGCGCGCATCCGTTCGCGCTCCGCCGACACCCGGTTCCGCGTCTCCTCGACGAAGTTCGTCCGCCCCATGCAGTACGCTCCGACGTCGGCCGCCGGGGTGCCGAGCGCCCAGGTGGGGCGCGCGGCTTCGAGCCGCCGGCGGAGGTCGCCCGTCGCCACCGCGAAGCCGGCGCGGAGGCCCGGCAGGCCGAACATCTTCGTCAGCGACCGCGCCGCGACCGCCCCCGGCGTCCCGGCGAGGCTCGGGTGGTCGGTGAAGTCGAGAAACGCCTCGTCGACCAGCAGTACCGTCCCCGCGTCCCGGCAGCGCTCGGCGAACGCGCGGAGCGCGCGCGGGTCGTACGCGTCGCCGGTCGGGTTGTTGGGGTTGCAGACGATCGCGGCCGCGTGGGGCTCGGGGTCGGCGTCGAGGGCGGCGTCGTGCGGGACGAACTCTGGCGTCCCGCCCTGGAGCCGAACCTCGCGGTCGTACTCGCCGAAGCTGGGGAACGGAACGAGCACCGAGTCCCCGGGGCGGACGGAGACGCCGAGCGCCAGCCGGATCGCGGCGAGACCGCCGGCGGTCGGGACGACCTCCCTGGGCGCGCAGCCGACGTACCGGCCGGCGGCGGTCCGGTACGACGTGTAATCGTCCGTCGGGTACCGGCGGGACGCCGACAGCGCGGCGTCGTACACCGAGGCGACGCCGCGGGGACAGAGCGGGTTCGTGTTGGCGCTGAAGTCGAGGACCGAGTGGTCCGAGACGCCGCCGTGGAGGACGTGGCCGAGATCCGAGAGGGAGTCAGGGTCCATCGTCAGCTACGAGCGCGTCGACCGTCTCAAGCGTTTTGTCTGCGACACCGTCGAGACGGTCCGCCCGGTCCGCGAGCGCGAGCGCGCCGCCCATCCCCGCACCCTCCTTCGCCTCGCCGGCGACGTAGGCGGCGAGCGCCGGTTCGTCGCGGCCCTCGAACCCCGGATCGGTCACCGTCAGCCCGAGGTCGAGCGCGCCCGCGGCGACCGGCAGGTCCGGCACGTCGTCGGCGACGAAGGAGGTCGTGGCGAGCGACAGCGGCTCCTCGATCCCCGCGTGCCTCACGAGCGCCGCGGCCGCGAGCATCTGGGTGCCGCCGCCGAGCGTCACCCGGACGCCGGATTCGAGCGCCCCGGCCGCGAGCCCCGCGACGACGGCCAACACGGGGTCGCCCATCCGGCGGAGCGCCCGCCGGGGATCGCCCGCCGCGTCGCCCGCCGACATGTCGCTCGCGGCCAGTCCGTCGGCGACGACGGCCGCCTTCAGCTCCGCGGGGTTGTCGGGGAACGACGAGGAGACGGACCACTCCTCGCCGAGCGCCCGGAGGGCGCCGAGCGCCGTCGTCGTCCCGCCCGGGATCGTCTCGCCGACGACGACCTCGGAGTCGGGGAGCCGTCGGCCGAACCGCCTGGCGGCCGCGAACGCCCCCGGCGCGGTCGGCACGGGATCCGGCTCGCGGACGTCGCGCCCCGGCCGCGCCCCGACGGAGACGGTCGGTGCGCCGGTCGGTTCCGCGAGGCCGCCGTCGACGACGAGCGTCTCGAACCCCGCGAGTTCCCGCGCGGCGCGGGTGACGGCCGCCGGCGTCGGACAGCCCGTCGGACTGACCGGGACGACGGGCGCGCGGACGGTCCGCCCGTACTCGACGATCTCGGCGTCGGCGCTCGGCGTGTGGACCATGACGTCCGGGTCGGCGCCGGCGGCGCTTATCCCCTCGATCGCAGCCGTCCGGGTCGTCCCGGCGACGAGGATCAGTCGCACAGCGCCTCCGCGAGTTCGATGTCGGTCGGTCTGTTCACGTTCACAGCGAGTCTCGCGTCGTAACTTACGTGCATCGCATCCTCCGCGCCGGCGACGACGTTCAGCCCGGTCGGCGCGAGTTCGCGCCCGCCGCGCTCGAACGTCGCGTCCGCGCTCGCGCCGAGCCGGCGCTTCAGTTCCGCCGGGACGCAGACGGCGAGCGACTCCCCCCCGGCCGCCGAGAGGGCCCGATCGACGAGTTCCGGCGCGAGCAGCGGCAGGTCGGCGGCGACGGTGAGCGCCGGCGAGCCGACCGCCTCCAGCGCGCAGGTAAGATCCTCGACGTAGCCGTCGCCGGGCGCGTCGAGGAGTTCGACGCCCCGCGCGTCGAGGTGGTCGCGGGTCGCAGGGGTGTGCGGCGAGACGACGGCGCGGACCGTCCCGGCGCGGCTCCCGGCGAGCGCGTCGCACACCCGGTCGACCATCGGCCGTCCGCCGATCTCGACGAGCGGCTTTTCGACCGCCGCGTCGAGCCGCGTCCCCCTGCCGCCGCACATCAGGAGACAGTCCACGCGATCACCCCCGCGTGGACCGCGGCGGCCCGGCCGAGTTCGTTCGCCGCGCCGAGGACGTCGCCCGAGACGCCGCCCAGGCGGATCCGCGCCCACCGGCCGACAAGGAGCGCGGCGACGGGGCCGGCGGCGAGCGCCGCGGCGAGCGCCGCGCCGCTCCCGAACGGGGCGAACAGAACGGCGGGGACGGCCGCGACCAGCACCGGCGGGAGCGAGGCGGGGCGGGCCTCGTCGACGAGTTCCGACCCGAGTCCCTCGTGCGCGGCGTCGCCGAGGCAGATCAGGAGCGCCATCCCGACCTTCGCCCCGACTTCGGCGGCGACGGCGAGGCGGAGCCCGACCAGTCGCCCCGTTCCGGCGAGCCCCAGCGCGCCGAGCGCGAGGACGGCCAGCGTCAGCGCGAGCGCGAGCGCCCCGCCGACGCCGGTCTGCGAATCCTTCAGCACCGATCGCCGGCGGCCGGGGTCGCCGTGGACGGCCGCGGCGTCGCCGAGGTCGGCGAGGCCGTCGGCGTGGGCGACGCCCGTGACGAGGTAGATCGTCGCGAGGTACAGCGCCGCGGCGGCGGTCGGGGGGATCGGGAGCGCGAGCGGCAGCGCCGCGAGGAGGCCAACGAGGTAGCCCGCGATCGGGAACGACGCGGGCGTGCGACGGAACGCCTCCCACGCGCGCTCGTCGCCGCGGACCGGGAGGCGGGTGAGAAACGCGACCGCCCCGCGGAGCGCCGAGAGGATCAACACCGCGCGGTCACCCCCGCGGCGATCAGAGCGACGTGATCTCCCCCGGAGCGGAGGCACGCGACCACCTCCGCAGCGGTCACAGCCACGCGACCGCCCCCGCGAGAACGTACGCGATCGCGCCGGCGACGCCGACGGCGCGGATTCCGCGCGCCGCCTCCGCCTCCGTCGGGAGGGCCGCGTCCGGGTCGAGCGCGTAGACGCCCGGCTTCTCCAGCCTGACCGACAGCGCCGCGGCGAGCGTCGCCATCGGCCACCCGGAGTTCGGCGAGGGGGGCTCCCGCGCCCACCGGGAGCCGCGCCGCAGCGCCCCCGGATCCCCGGCGGCGACGGCGAGGAGCACGGCGCTCAGGCGGGCGGGGAGCCACATGACGAGGTCGTCGAGCCGGGCGCTCGCCCAGCCGACGGGCTTCGTCCGGTAGCCGAGCATCGAATCGAGGGTGTTGACGCCCTTCACCCACGCCGCGCCGGCGGCCGCGAGCGGGAGCGAGACGGGCGCGAGCAGGGCGAAGGCGGCGAGCGGCCCGACCAGTCCGTCCGCGAGGTTCTCGGCCGCGCTCTCGACCGCGGCGCTCCGAACCTCCCCCGCGGAGAGGTCCGACGCCTCGCGCCCGGCGAGCGCCCGGAGGCCGCGCCGGGCCGCGTCGAGGTCCGTCCCGGCGAGCGCGACCGCGTCGCGGGCCGCGTCGAGCAGCATCCGGAGGCTCGTGGTCGAAAACAGGACCGCGCCCGCCGCCGCCGCGCCCGCGACAGGGTGGATCAGTCCGCCGACGCGGACGATCCCGGCCGCGACGCCTCCGGCGAGAAGCGGCAGGAGCGCCGCGGCGGCGACGCCGACGGGTTTCGGTCGCCGCCACTCGCGGTCGACCGGGGCGACGAGCCGGCCGAACCAGGCGACCGGGTGGAACCGCGTCGGCGGCTCGGCGAACGCGCGGTCGAGCCCGGCGGCGAGGCCGACGGCCGCCGCGGCGGTCAGGGGCACGGCGGGCTCACCTCCGCCGGCGAGACCTCGATTCGGTTGGTCGGGCGGACGGGGGTCATCCGTCCGCCTCCAGCCGCGCCGGAAATTCGGTCAGCGGCACCTCGGCCACGTCCACGAACCGACCGCCGGCGCGCTCGATCCCGCCGTCCGTCCGCGGGTCGTCGCCGACGTGAATCAGGTCCTCGACCGACGCGCCGAGCGCGGCGGCGGCCGTCTCGAACGCCCGCCGGTGGGGCTTGCGCCAGCCGCAGGCGACGCTCGTCGTCACCGCGTCGAACGCGTCCCGAACCAGCTCCGACCGGATGAGCGTCCGGGCGACCAGCTCCGGGACGCTACAGTTGGAGAGCACGCCGACGGGACCGCGCTCGCCGGCGGCGGCGACGGCCGCGGCCGCGCCCGGCCGGGTCCGGACGGCGGGGTCGAACGCGCTCACGACCGCGCGCCGGGCGGCGTTTCCGGGGGCGTCGACGCCCCTGCTCGCGAGCGCCGCGCTCACGTGCGCCGGGAGCGGGACCTCCGCGCCCTCGGGCGCGTCGACGTGGACCTCCCGGTACGCGTCGCCCCAGTCGTCCGGGACCGCGACGCCCCGCGCGTCGAGCGCCGCGGCGACCGCCGCCGCCGGGTCCGCCGGGCGTTCGACCGCCACGAGCGTTCCGAAGAGGTCGAAAGTTACTGCCACTACGGTTGCATTGGCGAAAGCGGACTTGAACGTTGCTGGTGCCGGCGGACGGGCCGGCCGACCTCGGCGGCTGCTCCGGATGCGTGGGACGCGCCAAGACGCCCCGGACGCGCGCCCTCAGGCCGCCCAGGTGTCCGA
Organism: Halegenticoccus soli; assembly: GCF_002844195.1. Lineage (GTDB taxonomy): Archaea > Halobacteriota > Halobacteria > Halobacteriales > Haloferacaceae > Halegenticoccus > Halegenticoccus soli. The sequence continues at coordinate 536,663 of NZ_PEND01000002.1, read as the reverse complement.
CAGGAGGCGCACCCAGTTCTCTGAGGCGAGCTTCCGGACGTCGCGGTCGCCGTAGCCGCGGTCGCGGAGCGCGGCGGCGAGCCCGGGGAGCCCGGTCGCGTCGCCGAGCGCCGAGGGGACGGTCGCGCCGTCGAAGTCCGAGCCGAACGCGGCGTGGTCGATCCCGATCCGGTCGACGACGTAGTCGACGTGGTCGACGAGCCCCGACAGCGGCAGTTCGGGATCGCTCGACCCGTCGGGACAGAGGTCCCTGACGCCGAAGGTGAGTCCGACGACGCCGCCGGAGTCGCCGACGGCGTCGAGCTGCTCGTCCGTCAGATTCCGCGAGGAGGGGCAGATTTCGTGGGCGGCGGTGTGGGTGACGGCGAGCGGCGCGTCCGAGAGCGCCGCCACGTCCCGGAAGCCCCGCTCGTTCAGGTGCGCCAGGTCGATCACGACGCCGAGGCGGTTGCAGGCGCGCACGAGTCGCCGCCCGGCGTCGGTCAGTCCCGGACCGATGTCCGGAGAGGAGGGGTAGCGGAACGGGACGCCGTGACCGAACGCGTTCTCGCGGCTCCAGACGGGGCCGATGGACCGGACGCCGGCGTCGTAGAGCGCTTCGAGGTTCGAGAGGTCGCGCGAGACCGCCTCCGCGCCTTCGAGGTGCGCGACCGCGGCGAGGACGCCCCGGTCGAGGCAGTCCTCCAGTTCGGCCGCGGTCCGGACGACGCGAACGGCCCCGTCGGAGTTCGACTCGACGCGCGAGAGCAGCCTCAGCAGTTCACGCGTCGCCAGTCGGGCGTAGGCGGGGCGGAGCGGCGGCGGCGTCTCGACCTCGTACCCGTCGGCGGTGTCGGTGCGCCGCGTCTCGACGCGGCTCGGGACGAACGCGGCGAAGAACCCGCCCGCGAACCCGCCGCGGCGCGCGCGGGGGAGGTCGAGGTGGCCGCCGTCGCACCCCTCGAAGAAGAGCCGTTCCTCGGCGTCCGCCGCGTACAGGCGCAACAGCGTGTCGTTGTGGCCGTCGAAGAACCGGGGTGGAGTGCGCGTCATCGGTGGTCTCTCGAACGACGGCCCGCGCCGGTCGCGTGAGGGCGTCCGATGGGGCGACTACGCCCCAACGCGTGGTCAACCTTTCTCCGACCGACGGTCGAGGACACGATCGTGTCCACGGATGCGACCGATACCCGGCGACCGACACCTCGACGACCGACGCCGCGACGCCACACGACGCCGGTCGCCGAACTCACCCGCGGACGACGTTCGACTCCAGGTCCCGCGGGAAGTACGTCAGCGACTCCGTGCCCGTCTCGGTGACGGCCACAGTGTCCGAGTGGCGGTACCCAGCCTCGTCCGTGTAGAGGCCGGGCTCGATCGTGTACACGTGGCCGGGGGCCATCTCCGCGTCGCTCCCGCGGTCGACGTACGGCGGTTCGTGGCCGCCCATCCCGACGTTGTGGCCGACGTGGTGCCGGGCGAGGTCCGTCACGCCCTGCTCTTTGAAGTAGTCCCACACCGCCTGGTCGACGCGGCTCACGGGCACCCCCGGTCCCATCGCGTCGATCGCGACGGTCTGCGCTTCGAGCATCAGTTCGAAGTAGTGCTCGTCCTCGTCGCTCGGCTCGCCGACGAACATCGTCCGCTCCAGCTCGGAGCGGTAGCCGTCGACGTTCGCCGTCGCGCCGGTGATCAGCACGTCGCCCTCGGAGAGCCGCTCGTTCGGCGTGTGGCCGTGCGGGAGCGCCGTCTCCGCGCCGCTGATGTAGCCCGCGTGAACCGGCCCGTCGCCGCGCGTGCGGACGGCGTACTCGGAGCCGAGCGCGTCGAGCATCGCGCGCGAGGCGTCGGTCGAGGCGCGCTGGGAGACGGTGATCGGGTGCGCGCCGACCGCGGTGTACTCGGCGAGGTAGCGGTGGCCGAGGTTCGCCCACTTCGCCGACTCGCGGATCAGGTCGATTTCGGCGTCCGTCTTCGCCCACCGCATCCGGGCGACCCAGTCCTGCGTCTCCACGTCGAGGAACTCCGAGAGGGCCGGCCCCTCGTACCCCATCACGCCGGGCGCGCCGTCGGCGTCGGCTGCGACGGACTCCGCGCCGAGCCCGCGGAGCATCCCGACGGCCGTCTCCACGGGCTTCCCGCCGGGGTAGTCGAAGTAGCTGTGGACGGCGTCGATGCGGTCGTTGCCCTCGACGCGCTCAACCTCCAGCCGGGGGACGGTGATCTCGACGCGGTCGGGGGCGACCGCGAGCGCGACCGGCCGCTCCGTCTGGATGTGGTGAAAGCCGGTCAGGTACTCGATGCTCGTCGCGCCGAACCAGACGGCGGCGTCGGCGTCGGTGTCGGCGAGCCGACCGCGAACCGCGTCGAGGCGGAGCCGGAACTCCGCGTCGGGGAGTCTCGTTGCCATGGCTCCTGGTCGGTCGACCGCCGTAAAAAGCTGGATTCACCGGCGGCCCGTTCCGGAATCGGATCGGTGCGCGTTCCCCGAAGCGCTACGACGCGTCAGCGTCGCCCCGCTCGTCGGCCTCGTCGGCGAGCGCCTGGAGGTCGCGCTCCTCGTTGTACTCCGCGCGGCCCGCTTCGCCGAGGCGGGCCGCCTCGCCCGTGATCTCCCCGTAGATCGCCTCGCGGGCCTCCTCGGGCGACTCGAACTCCTCGCCGGCCAGTCGGTCGAACACGTCGCCGAGGGACTCCGTCTCGTTCGCCAGTTCGATCTGCTGGTCGCCGTACTCCATCGCGAGCTCTTCGCTCCGCACGGGGTACTTGGCTTCGTCCAGGAGCGACCGCAGCGATTCGGTCTCGGCGAGGATGTTCTCGACGTGGTCCGCGCGCTCGCGCTGCCGCTCGGCCGCGCTGTCCTGAACGTCGCCGGGGTCGTTTTCGGGCATGGTTCGGGATTGGTCGCGCACGGAAATGGGTCTGGCGGCCCGCCGTGAACGGTACCCGGATTCGGACAGTCCGCTCAGGCCAGGCGCGCGAACGCGAGCGTGCCGCTCACGTTCTCGATGTACGCGTTGACGACCTGTCCCTCCTTCGCGCCGGGGACGAAGATCGTGTACTTGCCCTTCTCGGCGACGCCGTCGCCCTTGCGTCCGGTGCCGGTGATTTTCACCTCGTAGGTCTTGCCCTCCTCCACGTCGGGGCGGTCGCTGCGCTGCTGGGTCCGCTTGCGCTTGGCGACGGGCCGGAACGCGCCGCAGGCCTCACAGCGGAGCATCTGCGTGCGCCCCTCGGTGACGAGTCGCGTGTCCGGCAGTCCGCACTCCGAGCAGATGACGTACTCCTCGACGTACTTCTTGATGGCCGTGTCGAAGTCCCCGCCCGTGAAGGTGCCGTTGTAACGGGCGCGGCCGTTCGCGTACTGACCGTTCGTCCCGAGGTCGCGCTGGATGGTGCTGTGGATGTGCTCCGGGTCGCGGGAGAGGGCGTCCGCGATGGCGGCGAGGTTGGTCAGGCGCGTGAACGCGCCGTCCTTCTGCGCCTGGGCGTCGGGGACCTCCAGGCGCTCGTCCGATCCCCCGAGGTCGGGCATCTCGTCGAGCGCCCGGTCGAGGCTGGCTTGATAATCCATACAGTCCACAGTCGATCCGGGCCTAAAGCACTTCTGCTGTCGCGTTCGCACGCGGCACGGCCGCGCCGCGTCTCGCGCAACCAGATCACGCGAATCGCGCGAACCCACGCGAATCACACGACCCCGTCGCGACCGGCCGATCACCTCCCGCAGCGGGAGTTCGAACCGTCGTCGGTCGAATCCGGCGGAGAACCGGAACGCGGCTATTCGAGCTCCACGGGTTCCCAGTCGCCGGAGCGGGCCGCCTCGTACGCGGCCTCGGTGACCGCCGTGACGCGCAGGCCGTCGCGGACGGTCGCCGGGGGCTCCTCGCCGGTCCGGACCGCTTCGACGAACGCGTCGGCCTTCGTCTGCCGCGTTCGGTAGTCGACGTAGGGCCTGTGCTCGGTGCTCTCCTCGTCGACGGTGACGAGCTCTCGGGGCTCCCACTCGCGGCCCTCCAGGTACACCGCGCCGTCGTCGTCCCACATGTGGATGTGTTCGCGCGTGCAGGGCGCGTCACCGAACGTCGACACCGTCGCCGTCGCGCCCTCCTCGAACCGGATGGTGAGCCGCGCGCGGCTGTCGACCCGCTGGTCGTCGTCGACGAAGTCCATGTCCGCCGAGACGGCCGTCGGCGTCAGCCCGGAGGTCCAGAGCACCGCGTCGAGGAGGTGGCTGCCCGTGTCCCAGAGGTAGCCGCCGCCGTTCAGTCCGGGGTTGAGCCGCCACGTGCCCTCGAACCGCCGGATCCAGTTCTGCGTGACCTCGGCTGAGATCCACCGGGGCGTCCGGTCGCTCTCCTTCCACCGTTCCCGCGCGGAGACGAACGAGGGGTTGAGGTGGCGCTGGTAGCCGATCATGAGCGTCTGATCGCCGCCCTCGATCCGGTCGACGAGGTCCCGCGCCTCCGCCGCGTCCGTGGTCAGCGGCTTGTCGCAGAGGACGTGCAGGCCGCGGTCGAGCGCCTCGTTGATCTGCTCGTAGTGGAGGGTGTGAGGCGTCCCGACGAGGACGGCGTCGAGCTGCTCCGCGTCCAGCATCTCCAGATAGTCCGAATACTGCGAGTCGGCCGGCACGGAGAACAGGTCGCCGGCCTCCGCTCGGGCGGTCTCGTCGATGTCGGAGAGGGCGGCGACCGTCGCCTCCGAGTGGCGGTAGAACTCGCCGCCGACGGTCGTGCCGATGTATCCCGTCCCGATCAGTCCGATGCGAAACGACGGTCCGTTGTCACTCTCAGCGGGCATAGGTACTGCTCGGCGTACGAAGAGGACCGCAATAGGCGTGTTGGGCGGGACCGGATTTCGCCGGTTTCGCTACCCCCGGTCGAACGTTCACCGGGATCGACGGATTTGCGAGCGAATCCGCGCTCCCCGATTTGAACGGGGGACAAGCCGATCTACAGTCGGCTGCTCTGCCAGGCTGAGCTAAGCGCGGTCAGAGTAATCTACCCCGGTCACGCGTTTAAGGGTTACCATCGTATCCGCCGCACGGGACGGCGACGTCGGACGGTGAGGAAGATTCAAATACCCGCGACCGTATGGGAATGATGTACGATGAGCAAGATCACGTTCCGCGCCGACGACGACCTCGTCGAGCGGTTAGAGGCCTTCGACGCCTCGAAAAGCGAGGTCATGCGGGAGGCGCTCCGCTCGTATCTCGATAGCGCCGACGGGGGCGGAGCGGAACGTGAGTCACGGGGGAGCGAGGGGACGCTCGAGGACGTTCTGGTCGAGCGCGTCGACGCGCTCATCGCGGAGCGACTCGACGATCGGCTCAGGGCGGCGGGCGCGGGCGCCGATTCCCGCCCTCCGCAGGACGTAAACATCAACGTCACCGTCGAGGGCGCGGCCGCGCGGACCGCCGCGGAGGACGAGTCGACGCGCGTCGACGCGCGTAAGACATCGGCCGACAGGGCGAGCGGCGCGGATCGGGGCGCGAAAACGTGCGGCCAGTGCGGCGAGGAGATGGCCGGGGAGCACGTATACTGCCCCAACTGCGGCGAGAAGGCGTCACACCGCGTCTTCTGCGAGTGCGGCGACGAGGTTAGATCCGACTGGGCGTTCTGCCCCAGCTGCGGCCGTCGGACGCCAGCCGCCGACGTCCTCGACCGCCCGTAAACGCACGTTTCGGCCGCGTATACGCGGTCTTCGGCGGGTTGTCTTACGCCCGCCGTTAGTTTTATAACCTATCGCTATGTGCATACTGTCGCGTAAGACGGTCGTCTTACAACGCCCGCCGGGGGGTGAGAACGCCCGGGTTCCGGCGACGGCGCGTAAGACGGTCGCACGGACACACGTCCGCCGTCTTACCGGGGGAATGCAAACATGGAGCGTGTGACACTACGAATTCCGAAGCAGCAGATCGAGGAAGTCGAGCAGATGGTCGAAACGGGAGAGTTCCCGAACCGAAGCGAGGCCATCCGCTCGGCCGTCCGCGACATGCTCAAAGAACAGAGCGAAAAGCGCGAGTCCTCCAAACCGAAGAGCGCCGACCGTAGCTGGGCCAAGGTGTAACGATGCAGGACATCGTACAGGACGCGCTGGAAAACGCCGAAAAGGAGCAGCGCGAGACGGGCGCTGCCGACGCCGAGGAGTTCGGCGAACCGCGCATCGTCATCGTCGGCTGCGGCGGCGCCGGGAACAACACGATAAACCGGCTCTACAACATCGGCGTCGATGGGGCCGACACGGTCGCCATCAACACCGACAAGCAGCACCTGAAGATGATCGAAGCCGACACGAAGATCCTCGTCGGCAAGTCGCTGACCGCCGGCCTCGGCGCCGGCGGCGACCCCGAGATGGGCGAGCGCGCGACGGAGATGGCGCAGGGAACCATCAAGGACGTGCTCGGCAACGCCGACCTCGTGTTCGTCACCGCCGGCATGGGCGGCGGCACGGGGACCGGCGCGGCGCCCGTCGTCGCGAAGATCGCCAAGGAGCAGGGCGCGATCGTCGTCGGCATGGTGTCGACCCCGTTCAACGTCGAGCGCGCGCGGACGGTCAAGGCCGAGGAGGGGCTCGAAAAGCTCCGCAACGAGGCCGACTCGATCATCGTCCTCGACAACAACCGCCTCCTGGACTACGTCCCGAACTTACCCATCGGGAAGGCGTTCTCGGTGATGGATCAGATCATCGCCGAGACCGTCAAGGGCATCTCCGAGACCATCACACAGCCGTCCCTGATCAACCTGGACTACGCGGACATGTCCACGATCATGAACCAGGGCGGCGTGGCGGTGATGCTCGTCGGCGAGACGCAGGACAAGAACAAGACCGAGGAGGTCGTGCGCGACGCGATGAACCACCCGCTCCTCGACGTGGACTACCGCGGCGCGTCCGGCGGACTCGTCCACATCACCGGCGGCCCCGACCTCACGCTCAAGGAGGCCGAGGGCATCGCCGACAACATCACGGAGCGGCTGGAGGCGAGCGCCAACGTCATCTGGGGCGCGCGCATCCAGGAGGAGTACAAGGGCAAGGTGCGGGTCATGGCGATCATGACCGGGGTCCAGAGCGCGCAGGTGCTCGGCCCGACGACGCAGAAGCAGGCCGACAAGTCGCGCGCGAGCATCGAGGACGTTTCGGAGTTCGACGCGAAAGCCAACGCCTCCTGGCAGTCCGACGGCGGCCAGGACCAGCTCGAACAGAACAACGGGCTGGACGTGATCCGCTGACGCGGAACCGATTCTGATTCGATCCTGATTCGATCGGTTTTCGAGGCCGATGCGGTGCCGTCGTCCGGACGGCCGACTCTTCGTTCGCCGGGACGACAGACGTTCTCCGCCGGAAATCGAAACTGAACGCGTGAGCGGGGCGCTCGTTCGGGGTGCGGTCACCGGATGCTCCGAGTGAGAGTGAAGACGAGGAGCGCGATCAGGAGCGTCCCGAGAAGCGATTCCGCGCTGGCGACCGCTCTGGCCGCGAGCCCGAGCGGTTGGACGTCGCCGTACCCGAGCGTCGTGAAGGTGATGACGCTGAAGTAAAGGCTCAGGAAGAACGCGTAGGCGAGCCTCCCGGGGGTCCGCTCGTCGAGCGTCTCGATCGGGTACAGGATCGCCGATCCAGCGCCGGGCTCCTGAAGGCCGCCGGTGAGCGGGTACAGGACGGCGCTGACGAGGATGACGAGCGCGGAGGACGCCAGCACGCGGAAGGGGCTGACGCCGTACAGCATCACCCACCGCGACGCCTCCAGCATGAGCGCGTGTCCGTACTGTTCTCTCGCCCAGGAGACGCGACGGAGGACGTCCTTTTCGCGGACGTAGTAGCGGCGCTCGCGGCGCGTGAGCGCGTTTTCGTCGAGAACTCGCTGGATGCCGCGGTACGTCCACGTCGCCGCGTCGCCGACGGCGACCATCTCCTCGTTCGTGTCCGCGTCGGCGAGCGCCCGTTCGTAGACGATCCGGTCGCCGAATGCCGTCTCGTTGTCCATCCGAGCGTCGAAGAAGTAGGTTCGGTAGAGCTTGGCGTTCTCGAAGTTCGTCCCCCGAACGTCGGTGCGGACGAACATGGCGTCTTCGAGGTTCGCCCGTTCGAAGGTCACCCGAGAGACGTCGCCGTCCTCGAACTTCGCGTGGCGCAGGTCCGCGTCGCTGAAGTCGCTCTCGCGCAGCACGCTCCCTGCGAAGTCCGCCTTGGCGAGCGTGCGCCCGGCGAACCAGTCGACTCCCGAGAGGGGGGAGCCGCGGAGAACCGCGCCGTCGATGCGCTCTCCCCGGTCCGGGCGGTCGCGTTCCAGCGCCTCGCGCGGTTTGTCCGACTCGTCCGCGTGCCAGACGCACCGCTCTCGGTCGCCCCACACTTCCCGCCAGCAGCACGCGGGACCCAGTCCGTCCACCTCGTGTACGTCCTGTTCGTACTCGCAGCGTCCGTCGGACACGTACGATCCTACGCGGAGAAACGCAATACGCCTTAGCGTCAGGGGGAGTACGTAACGATGTCGAGGCAGAGCGCTCGGCGCGCCGATTCAGGCTGCCTCGACGGCCTCGATCAGCCTACACTTCCGGCAGACGTCCCGCGCCGTCTTCGATCCGCAGCGCTCGCACTCGCCCAGGGCGGCGTCGCCGTCGTCCGCGCCGTCCTCGCCGCCGTTCCGGTACCGGCGCGCCGCCAGTTCGGCCAGTTCCTCGTAGCCCGCCATGATCGAGTGGCGGGTGCCGGGGTGGTTCTCCTCCAGCTTCAGGAGCAACCGCTGTATCTCGCCGCGGTAGGCCTCGCTCGCGTGGGGACACTCCGCGACGTGCGCGGGGAGGTCCCGGAGGTGGGCGTAGAGCGCGACTTCCTTCTCCGGGACGTCGCGGAGCGGCTTGGCGCGGGGGACGAAGTCCGACTGCTCCTCGCGCTCGTCGAAGCCCCCCAGGCTCGCGTCGAAGTGCTTTGCGACCTGTTTCACGTCGCCTTCGAGGAAGTTCATGAGCGCGGTCTGCGCCTCGTCGTCGAGGTTGTGCCCCGTCAGCAGCTTGTCCGCGCCGAACGCCGCCGCGTACGATTCGAGGAGGTCGCGCCGGAACACGCCGCAGTACGCGCAGGGGGCCATGTTCATCGGGTCCTTCTCCGCCACGTCGTCCATCCGGACGCCGAGGTCGTCCTCGTAGGCGACGACCTCGTGGCGGATCCCCAGACTCTCGGCGAGTTCGACGCACGCGTCGAGGCTCTCGTCCCTGTACCCCTCGATACCCTCGTGGATCGACAGCGCGACCAGCTCGACGCGCGGGTCCCTGCCGAACGTCTCCTCGAGGATGTGCGTGAGCACGACGCTGTCCTTCCCGCCGGAGAGCCCGACGACCCACGTCTCCGGTTCCTCCGGCGTGGCATCGGACGAGAGGAGACCGTCCTCCCTGATCCGGCGGCGGACGCGCTTTTCGACCGAGACGCAGAAGTGCTCCTCGCAGAGGTGGGTCCCGGCGTAGGCCGCGTGCATCACCGCGTCGCGGTCGCACTTGTCGCACTCCATCACGGCCGGGTTGTGCGCCTGCGCGTATGACGGTTTCGTCTCTGTCACCGGGGTCGCCGTGCCGATCCGACGCCGATCCGACGCCGATCCGCCGGCCGCGCCGGTCGCGATCGGCGGGCATCGCTCTCCGCGGGCGTTCTCCGCGCGTCGGTCACCCCGCGCCGCCGAGACACCGAGTCTCACACCTCCCCAACGTTCATCACGCCGAGCCGCGACGGTGCGAGCGAGATGGAGACCCTCCCCGTCCGCGTCTGACCGCGTCGGACGCCCCGTCGCGTCGGAGCAGTCGGTCAGCCCGTTTTCGGATCGCAGCCACCGCCAGCCGACCGCACCCTCCGACGACGACGAATGAGACGCGGCCCCAGAAACCACCTCTCCGAACGACTCGCGGAACGACTCGAACAGCTCGCACGCCTGCTCGAACAGCTCGCAAACCGATTCGCGCCGATCGCGGATCGACTCGAACCGCTTGCGAACCGGCTCGCGCCGTTCGCGGGCCACTACGGCTCGCTCAGACACCTCCGCGATCCGCGCCTCGCGCTGCTCGGGGCGGCGAACCTGCTCGACAAGTCGTCGACCTCTATCGTCGTGCCGCTGTTGCCGCTGTACGCCGAGCGGCTGGGCGCGGGCCCGATCCTCCTCGGTCTCGTGTTCGCGCTGCCGACCGCCGTGAGCGCCCTCCTCTCCGCGCCCGCGGGCTACGTCGGGGATCGACTCGCACGAAAGCCCCTCATCGTCGCGGGAACGGCGCTGAGCGCCGTCGGCGTCGTCGGGCTCGCGTTCGTCTCCGACCCGCGCTGGCTGCTCGCGTTCCGGGCCGTCGACGGGGTCGGATCGGCGATGCGGACCGCGACGACGACCGCCTACCTGGGCGATCTCGCGGACGACGGGAGTCGGGGGAGCGTCATGGGCGCGTACCAGACGCTCGGCATGCTCTCCGTGGCCCTCGGACCCGCGCTCGGCGGGACGATCGTCGGCGCGTCGACGCTCTCCGCGCCGTTTCTCGTCCTCGGGGGGCTCACGGCGCTCGGGAGCCTCGCGCTGCTTCGACTCCCCGGGACGGAGCGGACGGGGAACGCGTCGAACTCGGAGGCGATCCGGAGCCTTTCGGCGTCCGATCTCCGCCTCCGGGCGGCCGCGACGCCGACCGTCCTCGCGCTCGCCGTCAGCGCGGCCGTCTCGGCGGTCGGCACCGACGCGCTCAACCCGCTCCTCGCGCCGCTGCTGCGGGCGACGGTCGGTGCCGGCCCGTCGTACGTCAGTTTCGCGTGGGGCTGTCTCGGGATCGGCCTCGCGCTCTTCGTCCCGGTGGGCGGGAGCCTCGCCGATCGGGGCGGGCGAAAGCGGGGCCTCGTCGTCGGAAAGGCGCTGTGGGCGGCCGTGGCGGTCGGACTCGTCGTCGGGGGGCATCCGCTCGCCCCGCCGGCGCTCCTCGCGCTTGGGGGCGTCGCCTCCGCGCTCTCCGGACCGGCGCTCGGCGCGCTCAGGTACGAGACCGCGCCGAGCGGCAGCGAAGGGGCGTTCGTCGGGCTGTACGGGAGCCTCGGCGCGGCCGGGGCGACCGCGGGCCCGCTGCTCGGCGCGGTCGCCGCGGACGCGTTCGCGCCCGCGGTCGCCGTCGTCGGCGTCGGCCTCCTCTGGGGCATCGACGCGCTCGTCGTCGCCGCCTTCGTCTCGGAGGCGCAGCCGAGCGACGGGGCGCGATGATCCGCCGCCGACCGGGGCCGTGGCAGTCATCCGGCGGCGGCCCGAACGCCCCGACATGGCCAGAATCGCGATCACCGGCGCCGCGGGCAACGTCGGCAGGCAGGCAGGCCCTCGAAGCGTTCGAAGACGCCGACCACGAGGTGACGCCGATCACGCACCGCGAGCGCGACGACCTCGAAAGCGAGATCCTGAGCGTCGAGGACCGCGACGCGTTCGCCGAAACCCTCGAGGGGCAGGACGTGCTGATCCACCTCGCCGCGAACCCCTCGCCGAGCGCCGGCTGGGACTCGGTGTTCGAGGTGAACGTCGGCGGGACGTACAACGCCTACGAGGCCGCCGTGCGAAACGACCTCGACCGGGTCGTCTTCGCGAGCTCCAACCACGCGGTCCACATGTACAACGTCGGCGACGTCGCCGAACCGGAGTCGCTGGCCGACGACTACCGGACCGTCACGCCCGACGATCCGCCGCTTCCAGACTCCTACTACGGCGTCTCGAAGGTGGCCGGCGAGGCCCTCGGCAACTACTACGCGCGGGCCGTCGCGGCGTCGAGGTCGTCAACCTGCGCATCGGCTGGCTCCTGTCGGCGGACGAGCTCGCCGAGGCGCAGGCGGACCCGGAGACCGACTCGCGGTTCGCGCGGGCGATGTGGCTCAGCCCCCGCGACTGCCGGGACGCGATCCGCGCCGCCGCGACCGCCGAGCTGTCGGAGTCGCCGGTCACGGTCCACGCGGTCTCGCGGAACGACGACCGCTACCTCTCGCTCACGCACGGCCACCGGGCCATCGGTTACCGCCCCCGGGACGACGCGACGGAGGCGCTCGGAAACGAGTAGGATCGCCGCGGCTGCCGCCGGTCGGAAATCGTTTTCCGGGCTCGGCACCGACTGTCTCCCGATGGACCGAAGCGCCGCCCTCGACCGCGTCGAGGAGATCGTCCGGACCGTCGAGTCCGACCCGATGCCCGTCCCCGTCCGCGAGATCTGGGTGTACGGCGACGTGGCTCTCGGGCTCGACCCGATCGACCGGCTGGACGTCTACCTCACGAAGGACATCCTCCTCCGCGGCGACGGGGAAGCGGAGGCGAAGTTCGTCGAATCGTACGGGGTGAAGGGCGTCGGCAAGAGCGTCTCCGCCGAGTGGGCCGAACAGTTCCCCGAGTTCCTCCGCGCGAACGACAACGGTCACGCCGCGCCCGAAAAGTGCCTGGCCGCACACCTCCTGCCGAGCGACGAGGAGCCGATCCACCTCGAGGTGTGCAACGCCAGCTTCGACAAGAACGTCACCCAGCGCCTCCGGGGGGCGATGGCCCGCGAGGCCTACGACCAGATCCTCGATCCGCGGGGCGTTTGCCTCTGGATCGACGGGACGTACGGGGAGGAGTCGATGGAGAAGCTCCGCGGCGGCGAGTTGCCCTTCCCGACGCTCTCCGGGGCGCTGGAGATGCTCGGACTCGACGAGGAGACGGCGCGGGAGGCCGCGGCGGCGATGCGCGAGTACCGGGCGCGGCAGACGGGCGCGACCGTCCGCGGCGACGTGGTCTGATCGGCCGGTCGCCTCCGTCTCCATCTCGATCGCCGTCCTCGTCGCCGTTTCCGAAATCGTCCCGACCGCGGCCGTCACGCTAAGGCCGCTCGCTCCCGTCGTCGTCGGTATGGAACGAGAAGCGGCGACGCGACAGGAGGTGCCGCGACGGACGGCGACGCGCCGACGGGTGCTTCGACTCGGCGGCTTCGCGACCGCGCTGCTCGTCGCGGGGTGCGCCGGCCCCGGCGGCGAGGGAGAGGGCGGCGAAGGAGGCGAAGGCGGTGAGGGTGAGGAAGGTGGCGGAGAGGGCGGAGAGGGCGAAGACGACGACAGGGGAGGCGAGAACGGCGCGGGCGGCGAAGAGGGAGAAGGCGGAGAGGGCGGCGACGGCGAGGAGGGCGGAGGGAACTACGACGTCCGAGGCGGCGCCGCCTCCGAGCCCCCGGGGTAGTCCTTCCCGGCCCGGTCCTCTCCCCGACCACGGAACGGAGAGTCAGACCCGACCGACCGTCACGTCGAACGGGACGACCTCGGCGCGGCGGTACGCCCGCTCGCGCATCTGTTCGACGATCGACCGGCCCATCTCCCGCCACCGGCGGCGGAGGTCGTCGTACGCCGCGTCCGGCAGCGCCCGTCTGAGCTCCGCCTCGTGGTCCGCGATGCCGGCACCGGTCGCCTTCCGCTTCGCGCTCTCCAGTTCGCGCTCGTCGTACGGCGGTTCGACGAGCTTTCGGTGGTGGTACCGCCGCGTCCGCACGTCCGACAGCCCGGCTTCGTCGAAGAGTTCGGCGACCCGACCGCCGAGCGCGACGTCCGTCCGCACGCCGCGGAGGTACGCCGCCCGCACCCGCCGTTCGAGCGCCACCTCGCGGTCGACGGTCGAGTCGACGCCCACGTCGCCGTTGTCGGGTTCGATCGCCGCGACGAGGTCCGAGGAGACGCGCGCGAACTCCCGGACCGCCGCCGCGGGGTCGGGCAGGTTCACGAGGAGCGCCTGGCAGACGACGAGGTCGAACGAATCGTCGGGGAACGGCAGTCGGGTCGCGTCCCCCGCGATCGCGGGTATTCCGGCCTCCCCGCGCGCGACCCGGAGGAGCGACGGGTCCGCGTCGAGGCCGTACGCCTCGCAGTCGGGGCCGGCTTCGGCCGCGAGCACCCGCGAGAGTTCGCCGGTCCCGCAGCCGACGTCGAGGACGCGCTCGCGGGTCGGGAGTTCGAGGTCGGAGAGCGCCGCTCTGGAGTCCGCCCACATCCCGTCGCGGGTCCGGCTGAGGTACTCGGCGGAGAACCGGCGCATGGGCGCACTTGCGGCGAGAGGGCCAAAAGCCGGTCGGTGTCGATCGGATCTCGACGGGTCGTGGAGAGCGTCACGGAACCGGGTGGAGCGCTCTTTCGACTCGGCCGATGATCGAACGCGAAACGTGAGTTGTCGTTGGGAGTGGTCCGTTCGGTCGTCCGACTGAGACGGCTCTCCCGTGGCGCGTTTGAAAGAGATTTCACGCGAAATCTCTTCACCATCTTATTATCTCTGCAAACGGTAGAACTTGCTATGCGCCAGGCGTTTGCCGCCCGCGTCCCCGGTCACCTCCTCACAGCCGTCGGCATCCTCGTCAGCGGGTTCACGTTGCTAACCATTGCGGTCAGCGGTGAGACATCTACCCTCTCGGTCTCGATCCTGATCTGGGGGCTACTCAGCGTCGCGTACGGGATGTACTGGGTTCTCTCGCAGTAGTCGCCGCGCGGTCTCGGTTTCACTTTCGGTCTCAGTATCGGCCAGTAATCACCTCCGAAGTTGCTGGCGAACGTGTGACGATCCCGAAATCCGGCGGGCGCTCCAGTCGCTCGCAGAGAATCACGAAACCGCCACTTCGGCCCACCGCGGACCTCACGGCTCCGCCGGCGGTTCGAGCGATTCGAGGGAGCGGGCGACGTCCGGCGGCGGCGCGTCGAACCGCTCGGGGTGGACGAGCGCCGCGAGGTGCTCCAGCGCGTCGACCAGCCGCGGCCCCGGCCGGTTCACGTAGTGGTGACCGTCCATCGCGAAAGCGCGCCCCTCGCGGACGGCCGTCAGGTCGCCCCACCCGTCGCGCCCCGTCAGGTCCGACAGGTTCTCGGCCGTCTGTTCGAGCCGGAACCCGCACGGCGCGACGACCAGCACCTCCGGATCGAACCCGCGGACCGCCTCCCACTCGATTGGGCGCGACGCGGCCCCCGGATCCGCGAGGCCGTATTCCCCGCCCGCGAGCGAAACCAGCTCCGGGATCCAGTGCCCCGCGACCATCGACGGATCCGTCCAGTCGAGGACGAGCGTCCGGGGCGCGTCGTCGACCCCGATCGCGGCGGACGCGACCGCGTCGATCCGCGCGCGGAGATCGGCGACCAGTTCGGCGGCGCGCTCCTCCCGGCCCGTCGCCGCGCCGACGCGTTCGACGTCGGCCAGGACGTCGTCGAGGCCGTGCGGGTCAGTGGTCAGGACTTCCGCGTCGAGGTCGAGTTCCGCGACCGCCTCCTCGACGAGCACGCTGTCGACCGCGCAGACGTCGCAGACGCCCTGCGAGACGATCAGGTCCGGATCCGCCTCCCGGAGCGCGTCGAGGTCGATCTCGTAAACCCCGCCGTGGTCGCGTTCGGCCCGCCTGACCTGGTCGTCGATCTCGGCGCTGCCGGCGGTCGGGTCGACCCGCGAGCGATCGACCGCCGGCTTCGACGCCGCCTCGGGCGGGTAGTCGCACTCGTGGGAGACCGCGACCGGTTCCAGGCCGAGGGCGTAGACGATCTCCGTCGCCGACGGGAGGAGCGACACGATGCGCATGGTCCGGGTAGGGGTCGAACGGGCAAAAGTTCGCGCCGCGACCGGTCGACCGGTCGCCGTCGAGGGATCAGGTGCGATCGAAAGAGCGGGCGCGATCGGAGTGCCGGACTCGACGGCCGATCGAAATGCCCGGTCCGACGGCCGATCGGCGATAGCCGGACGCCTCAGTTCTCTCTGAGTTCCCTCACGCGCTCGATGTTCCACGCGAACCCCTTGCCGTCCTCGTTCGGGGTTTCGAGCACGAGCGGCACGTCGCGCAGGTCGGGGTAGTTGACGATCGCGCGCATCCCCTCCTCGCCGATCAGCCCCTCGCCGATGTGGGCGTGCTCGTCCTTGTTGGTTCCGCAGGCGTGCTTCGAGTCGTTGAGGTGGACGCACTTGAGGCGGTCGAGGCCGATCACGTCGTCGAACTCGCGGACGGCGTTCTCGACGCCAGTCGCGGTCGAGAGGTCGTAGCCCGCGGCGAAGGCGTGGGCGGTGTCGAGACAGACGTCGAGGTCCTGGTCGCTCGCCTCCAGGACGGTCGCGAGGTGCTCGAAGTCGCCGCCGAGCTTCGTTCCGCTGCCGGCGTCGCTCTCGACGAGAACCGTCACCCCGTCCGGCACGTCGAGCTCGTCGAGCGCGCTCGCGGCGTTCGCGAGGCCCCGTTCCGTCCCCGCGCCGGTGTGCGCGCCGAGGTGGACGTTCACGTACTCGACGCCGAGTTGCGCCGCCGCGTCGACCTCCTTCTGCATGCTGTCGACGGACTTCGCGCGGAGGTCGTCCTTCGGGGTGCAGAGGTTGACGAGGTAGGACGAGTGGATGACCCAGGGGCCGTCGAGGCGCTCTCGGGTGCCCGCGCGGAACCGCTCCGCCTCGCCGTCGTCGATGTCGGGATCCCGCCACACCTGCGGGGAGTGAGTGAAGATCTGTCCGCAGTTGCCGCCGACGTCGAGCTGCCGTTCGACCGCGTTGTCGACGCCGCCGGCGATGGATACGTGTGCTCCGACTCGCATGCCCGAGCGCAGGCAGTGAACCCTCAAAGGGGCTTCGGAGTCCCCGTCGAGGCGTCCGGCTTGCGAAGAGCTTTAGGGGTCGCTCGGGACTCGGGGGTATGGCTGGATTCGAAAACCGAACGAAGGGAGGCTCCGACGGCCTGGCGGTGGGGGAAACCGCCCCGGACGTCGGGGGGACGCTCGTCCGGCCGGACGGGGGCGTAACGGAGACGCCGCTGTCGGCGCTGCTCGCGGAGCGACCGGTCCTGCTGTGTTTTTACACGGGCGACTTCTCGCCCGACTGCGTCCGCGAGTGGTGTTCCTTCCGCGACTTCGGCTGGTTCGCGAGCGACGACAGACTGCAGGTCGTCGGCGTCAGCAAGTCGAGCGCGAGCGTGCACAGGCGGTTCATCGACCGGCTGAGCCTCGGATTCCCGCTGTACTCCGATTCCGACCTCGAAATAACGCGCGCGTTCGGCGTCGAGTACCGAGCGTTCGGGCTGGTCCGACGGTCGAAGCGCTCGTGCTTCCTCGTCGACGAATCGCGGACCGTTCGTTACCGGTGGGTCGGCGACCACTGGCTCGATCCGACGCGCGCCGCGCCGCCCGTGGGGGAGATTTACGACGCGGTGCGGGCCGAGCTCGGCGGCGACGAGGGCGACCGCTTCGGCTTCCGAGCCTGATTCGACCGGCCGGCGCGCTCACCTGTCGTCCGGACGGCGGCGGACCCAGTCGTCGCTCTCGTATTTTTCTCTCGCGCGCTCGCGCGCGAGAGAGACTTCGTCCTCCGTCCACGATCCGCGCGTCGCGTCGGCCCACTCGGCGAGGGCGGATTCGACCGCGGCGACGGCCTCTCCGCGCGACACGTCCGCCTGTTCGTCGATGCCGGTGACGCGCGCTTCGAACTCCTCGGGGCTGGTGGCGGGGGCCGCGAACGTCGAGAGGTGGCGCGCCGCGCGGACCGAGAACGTGAGAGAGCCGTGCTGGATGACGGCGTTCCGCCGCCGGTACTGGGCGTTCCCACTTATCTTCCGGCCGCCGGCGGTGACGTCGTGGGCCGGGTGAAGTTCCCGGAGGTAACAGGCGGGCGGGTGGATCGCCGGCAGCGGCTCGTCGGCGAACCCGGCGTCGACGCCCATTCGGTCGAACGCGTCCAGGATCGGCGTCAAAAGCAGCCGGTAGCAGTCCATGAGGTTTCCGGGTAGTTCGTCCTTCGGCCCGACGATGGAGTACGAGACGTCGCCGTAGCTGTCGTGGTAGATGCCGCCGCCGCCGGTCTGCCGGCGGGTGACCGCGATCCCCTCGCGCTCGCAGTAGTCCCAGTCGACCGTGTCCGGGTCCTGCCGGTACCCCAGAGAGAGCGTGCTCGGCTCCCAGCGGTACACGCGAAGCGTCCGCGGGCCGCCCGCGGCGGCGGTTTCGGCCGCGATCTCGTCGAGCGCCATGTTCATCGGGCCGGACCACGACTCCTCGCCGATGAGCCGCCAGTCCGCCCGTGACGGATCGTCCATACCCGGGCTACGGCGAGCGGCCGCAAATCGGTTACGAGCCGCGGCCGCTGATCGGCCTCGCACACGCAGGGAACACGCTTTTACCGTCCTGTTCACAAGGTGCCGGACGCGTTCTCCGAGGCGTCTCCGCCGCTGACCGCCGCTCGCCGCGCAGACGCCGCGTTCGGTCGAACGCCGCCCGTACTCATGGAGTTAGGAACACATCCGTTCGCGCAGGCCGGACTCGACGCGCTGCCGACGCAGACCGCGATACTCGACCGCGATGGAACGATCGTCTACACGAATCGAGCGTGGCGCGACCTCGCCGACCGAAACGGAATCGTCGGCTCGCCCGGCGTGGTCGGCGACAGCTACCTGACCGTCTGCGACGGGAACGCCCGCGACGACGCGGCGACGGCCGCCCGCGGCGTCCGAACCGTCCTCTCGGGCGAACGCGACGAGTTCTCCTTCGAGTATCCCTGCCACGGTCCCGACGAACGGCGCTGGTTCACCGTGCGGATCGTCCGATTCCGACACGAGAGCGACTGGTACGCGCTCGTACACCACCTGGACGTCACGGAACGGAAACTCGGAGAGCTTCGAGTCGAGCGACGGAACCGGCAGTTCAGGACGGTGAACCGGATCGGGATCCTCGTCCGGGAGATCGTCCAGTCGCTCTTCGACGTGGAGACCCGGGACGAACTCGAGGGGATCGTGTGCTCGCGCCTCGCCGATTCGGCGTTCTCCGAGTTCGTCTGGATCGCGGCCCGCGACCCCGACACCGGCCGACTGCGCGAGCGAACGAGTGCGGGCGGAGACGGCGACGCGATCGACCGGAGCGGGGTGGGGGCGGCGTTCGACGACGGCTCCGCGACGGTCGTCAGCGCCGCCGAGGGGGAGTCGGTCGACGATCCGGTCCTGTCGGCGGTCGTCGATCGGGGGTACCGGTCCTACGTCGCAGTGCCGATCCGCTACCGAAACGTCATTTCGGGCGCGCTCGTCGTCCACGCCGCGGCGGCCGACGCGTTCGACGCGTCGGGTCGATCGACGTTCGAAGTGCTCGGCGAGACGATCGGGTACGCGATCAACGCCATCGAGAACCGCCGGCTGCTGTACGCGGACTACGTGAACGAACTCGCGTTCCGCCTCGACGGTTCGGCGTCGTTTCTGGCCGCGGTGTCCGACGCGGCGGACTGCGAGATCGAGCTCACCGGATTCGTTCCGGTCACGGCCGGTTCGGTGCTGAAGTACCTCACCGTTCGGGGGGCGTCCGCCGCGGCGGTTCGAGATCGGCTCCGAGCGTCGGCGCCCGTCGAGAACGTGACGGTCGTCCGCGAGTACGACGACGGGTGCCGGCTGGAGTGCACGGTCGCGGAGCCGTCCATCGTACTCACGCTCGCCGACCGCGGAGCGACGGTTCGAACCGCCGTCGCCGCCGAGGGGGAGATGCGGCTGATCGCGGAAGCGCCGTCGAACGCGGACGTGAACGGGATCGTCGCGGCGGTGCGGTCGACGTTCGACGGGGCGGAACTGACGGCGAAGCGGGAGGTCCGCCGACCGACCCGGAGCGTCGACGAGTACTGGAGCGAACTGGAGGGGAGACTGACGGACCGACAGCTGTCGATGCTCAGCGCGGCCTACTACGCCGGGTACTTCGAGTGGCCGCGGGAGCGTTCCGGCGAGGACATTGCCGCCTCGTTCGACATCTCGGCGGCTACCTTCCACGAGCACGTGCGGGTCGGGTTGAGCCGCCTGCTCGCGCTGCTGTTCGAGCGGGAGGAAGAGCGGTGACGGCCGAAACGCCCGCGCTCCCCTACGCGGCATGGTCCGCTCTCGCTTGCGCGTCGGGGCCCCGACGGCTCACGTAGGCGTTGTACCCGGCGAACGACGCGACGAGTACGCCGACCGCGAGGTCACTCCAGAACGCGGCACCGCTCACGCCGAGGACGAAGGGAGCCGCGATCATCCACAGTCCGAGCAACGTGTTCGCACCCGCTCCCGTCGCGCTGACCTCCTTCCCTTTTGTGGTGAGGTAGTAGTTGTACGCCCCGATGGAGGCGACGAGCGCCCCGACGATGACGTCGTTCCACAGCCCCGCGGACGTCGTGCTGTAGATGAACGGCGCCACGATCAGCCACAGTCCGAGGAGCGCGTTAGCCGCCGAGAGCCATTTCGTCGTTTCTGTCATTGGGTTCACCTGCAAACGACGGTTGGGTCGCCGAGATAATGAAATAATTCTAACATGTTGGTGAGCACCTCACGAACCGTCTACGGGCGGATCGAAACGACCGTAACTCGAATCGGAGTGCGTTACGTACCGCAAGGGAAGTCGCCTACGACTACCGTTTCGAGTCCCCCCTCCCGCGCGGGCCTTCGACGTACCGACGTGCGTTTCTCGGAGTTCCGACGCGGCGGAGAGGCCCCCGGAGGAAGAGTAAGGTCGTCGTGGACGTACTGGTCACATGAAGCGCCGAGACGACTACATATTCACGCCGGAGTCCGGAGAGCACTGGGAAGTCGTTCGCCTGACCGGGAAGAAGTGGAACCGCCTCATCCTGGAGCACCTTCTCCTCGACGGCCCGCTCCGATACAACGAATTCAAACGCCGGATCGACGACATCTCCGACAAGGTCCTCTCTCAGTCGCTCCAGGACCTCGAAGCGGTTCACCTTGTACGGCGAGAGGTCAAGGACACGCGGCCCGTCGAAGTGGAGTACTCGCTCACCGAAGCCGGTTCGGCGCTCGAACCGATCATGGAGGCCGTCGCCGAGTGGCTGGAGACGTATCGCGAAGCGGTCGAAAGAGAACGGGATTAGTCTCTCGCCGATCGGCGAGTTAGACGGTCGGTTCACCGATCCCGAGAGGTGACGTTCTCCGGTCCCTGGATCGACCGCTTTCGCCCGACATTTCATATATCGATATATCATTTACCAGGTGGGCAAACGCCGACTCGCGGTTCTTTTAGGCCGCGGGGCCCTGCTTCCGCTATGGTTCGGAACGTTGCGGGCGTGATGGCCGACCTCGAACCCGAGGACTTCTATCTGCTGTCGGGTATCGAGCAGGGCATGCGCTTCAGCCGCTGGGTGAACCGGGAGAAGCTCCCGGAGTACTCGGGGCTGACGCCCGAGGAGGTGGAGTACCGCCTCGATCGGTGCATGAAGCGGGACCTCGTCGTCCGGAAGACGATCCAGTACGAGGGATACCAGCTGGAGTTCGAGGGGTACGACGCGCTCGCGCTGCGGGCGTTCTCCGAGCGCGACACGATCCGGGGAGTCGGCGCGTCCCTCGGAGTCGGCAAGGAGAGCGACGTGTACGAGGTGCAGTCGTACAAGCCGCTCGCGCTGAAGTTCCATCGCGAGGGGTACACGAACTTCCGGAAGGTGAGCAGGGGGCGCGACTACACCGCCGATCGGCACCACGTCTCCTGGCTCTACACCGCGCGAAAGGCGGCGGAACGCGAGTACGAGGCGCTCGAAACGCTCTTCCCACGGGTCTCGGTTCCGCGCCCGGTCGATCACAACCGCCACGCGATCGTCATGGACAAGCTCGAGGGGGTGGAGCTCGCGCGCACGAAACTCGATTCGACGCAGGTCGTCGGCGTGCTCGATCTGGTCCTCCGCGAGGTCGCGACCGCGTACGAGGAGGGGTTCGTCCACGCGGACATGAGCGAGTACAACGTGGCCGTCAGCGAGCGGGGGGTGACGATCTTCGACTGGCCGCAGGCGGTGCCGACCGACCACGACAACGCCCGGGAGCTGCTCGAACGCGACGTGTCGAACCTCGTCCGCTACTTCCGGCGCAAGCACCCGGCCGAGGTGTCCGATTCGATCGACGTGCCCGCGGTCGCCGCCGCGGTCGCCGATTCGTCGTTCGAGACGGTCCGGGCGTTCAGCGAAGGATGAATCGCATACTGCGATAGGAAATCGACCCGCGGGGTTTCGACGGCGGGTTTCGGCGTTTCGATCCGTCCGAGTCAAACGACGCCGGAGGGCTGGTTTCTCTCACGACTGCGTCCCCCGCCGGGGGGCCGAAGAGTGAACAGGTAGCTACTAAGTGGCGATGAGACCCCGGGAACCGACCAGAGGGAGCACCGCCGGGAGTCCGCTGAGAAGCGCTGCACCACCGGGCAGTTCGAAACGGGACAGCAGAGGTCGCGCGCCGCCGGTTCCGCGCCGTCACTCGTCGTCTGCGGCGTCGGAGTCGCTCGTGACGATCTCGCACCCGAGGACGCTTTCGACGTTCCGGCGGATGCAGTCGTCCGCGAGGGCGAGCATCTCGACCGCCTCGGGTCTACTCACCTCGTAGTACTTTTTCCGACCGTCGCGCTCGGAGTCGACGAGCTGGCAGTTCTTGAGACACTGAAGGTGATGCGACACGAGATTCGGCTCTAGACCCGTTCGGTCGCACAGTTCAGTGACGTTTAGCGGGTGGCCCGCCTCGACGAGTGCCTGGAAAATCCGTAGCCGGGTCGGGTCGCTGAGCGCGCTGAAGATGTGCGCGCGCGCTTCGTGGACGTCAGCGGTCGACTGGAGCAGCCGGATACTCATTACAACATCCTTTAGACCATCAAAGTATAGTCCTTCCGGATTACGAGCCGTTCCCGTGTCAGACGGGAGAAGCGGGGAAATAACGCCGAGAAATCGTTCTGACGATTCGCAGGGATGGAGTGACCGATCAGTCCGAATCGATACTATCATATGGGACAATACTCAAACGACTATTGAAATGAAAGGGGGGATCGACTACGATCTAGTCGTTCTCGGCGGCGGTGCGGCGGCGTTCGCCGCCATCACCGAAGCCGGCGGTCGCGGACTCTCGGCCGCGATGGTGAACGCGGGACTCCCGCTCGGCGGAACGTGCGTGAACGTCGGGTGCGTCCCGAGCAAGCATCTCCTCGCGATGGCGGAGGCCGCCTCTGTGCCGTCGCACAACCCCTTCACCGCCGTCGGGTACAGTCGCGACGAACCGACTATCGACTGGTCGGCCGCGATCGACGAAAAGGACAGGCTCGTCCGACAACTTCGCCGGGAGAACTACGTCGACGTCGCCGAGCATTCCGGGACCGACATCTACGAGGGCTACGGTCGGTTCGTCGAGTCGACGACCGTCGAAGTCGTCGACGGTCGAGACGAGGGCGCACGCATCACGGGCGAGAAGGCCCTCATCGCGACCGGGAGTTCGCCGTGGGCGGCGCCCGTCGACGGGCTCGAGGACATCGACTACGAGACCAGCGAAACGATCCTCGATCGCCGTGAGCTCCCCGACAGCATCATCGTGCTCGGCGGCGGCTACGTCGCGCTGGAGTGGGGCCAGATCCTCCGCCGCGTCGGCGTCGACGTGACGATTCTCCAGCGCTCCGAGCGCGTCCTGTCCGGGATGGAGGGCCAACTCGGCCGCGAGATACGGCGGTCCTTCCGCGAAGAGGGCATCGAGGTCGTCACCGGCAACGACTTCCAACGGGTGACGTCGGCGGTCACCGACGGCGGAGCGGCGGTGCAGGGAGCCGGCGTCAGCGTCGAAACCGTCGTCGATGGCGAGAGTCGAACGTTCGCAGCCGAGGATCTGTTCGTGGCGACCGGTGTGCAACCCAACAGCGAGAACATCGGCCTCGATACCATCGGCGTCGACACTGACGAGCGCGGTGCGGTCCTCGTCGACCGGCACCTCCGCACGACCAATCCCGACGTGTACGCCGCGGGCGACGTCATCGGCGAGCCCGAATTGGAGACAGTCGCCGCAAAGGAGGGCAACCACGCGGTGAAGAACGCTTTCGGCGACGAGGGGAGGACCATCGATTACGGCGCTGTCCCGGCCGTCGTATTCACCAGCCCCGAAGTGGCGAGCGTGGGGACCACCGAGTCGGAGTACGTGGGCGAGTACGGCACCTGTTCGTGTCGGACGGTCCGGATGGCGGACGTGCCGAAGGCGCGGACCGTCGAAGACACGCGGGGACTCGTCCAGGTGGTCAAACACCACGAGACAGACGAGATCGTCGGCGTCCACGCGGTCGCGCCGCGGGCAGCGGATATGATCATGGAAGCCGCGCTCGCGGTGAAGTTCGGGCTCACCGTCGACGACATCATCGACACGGTCCATCCGTTCCCGACGTTCGGCGAGGCGTTCAAACGTGCCTGTCAGGCGTTTCGGCGGGAAACCTCGGCGATGAGCTGCTGCGTCGAATGACACCATCGGCTGATGCTTACGCAGACCATAACAGATCAATACCTCAACGATCGCTGAACTATGAACCGACGGACCCTACTTACGACGATCGGTGGCGTCACAGCAACCGGACTCGCGGGCTGTCTCGGCGATAACCAGTCCCCGTCAAATCCGACACAGCGATCGAATGCGTCGAGCGATGACGGCGGCGCTAAAGCTGCTGATTCCGGTAACTCCGACCTGGAGACCGGACCGGGGGTCGGACAGAAGCCCCCGGATTTCACCTTGCAGACGACCGCAGGTAACGAAGTCACACTACACCCCGTTAAGAAGCCGACAGCGCTGTTCTTCATGGCGGCGTGGTGTACCTCCTGCAAGCAGGAGGAGAACAACCTGAAACGGGTTCGCGAGATCTTCGGAGACGACGTTCGACTGATCTCGATCGATATGGACCCCGATCGAGACAGCATGGAGGACCTCCGGCAATTCAAAACGCGGTACGGCGGGGAGTGGGTTCACGCGATGGGGACGCGAGAACTCGTCCGGACGTATCGACTGACGTCGCTCGACACGACCTACATCGTCGATCGGAACGGCGTGTCTACCTACAAGGACTCGGACGTCACTTCGGTCGCCCGGTTCGAGAGCGAATTCGAGAAACTGGTGTAACCCATGAGTAGCGGGCCACTGGCTACGGTCGCACCGCTCGCGATCGGGGGTGTGAGCTGGGGTCTCTTTGCCTGGGGGCTTTCCGGCGGTGTCGCATCGTTCTTCTCACCGTGTGCGCTCCCGATGCTGCCCGCCTATCTCTCGTACTACCTCTCCGCGGATTCTGCACCGACAAACGATCGCGCGGTGGAACCCGGTTTCGGAACGAGCGGCGGGCGGTCCGTGGCAGCGAGTCTCCAACGCGGCATTCTGTTCGGCGGACTCGCTAGCCTGGGTATGTTGAGCGTCTTCGCCGTCACGGCCGCTGTCGCGGGCGTTCTCGGCGACGTACTGACGCGCGTGGTTCCAGTTCTCATTCCGATCGTCGGACTGATCGTCCTCGGTCTGGGCGTCCTGCTGCTCGCGAACCGGGCTCGCTTTCTCTCGCAGTCGGTCCGGCTTCCCGAGTGGGGCGACGCCTCGCCGAGACAGTTTTTCACCTTCGGGCTGCTGTTTGCCGGTGCCGCACTCGGGTGTACCGCCCCGGTGTTCTTCGGGATCACCTTGACGGCGCTCTCGACCGGCGGGATCGCGGGGGCCGTCACCGTCCTCACCGGCTACGCAAGCGGGATGGTCGGGTTGTTCGTCGTCACGACCGCACTCGTCGCCGTCGCGAAAGAGGAGACGGCTCGACGCACTCGGTCGCTCATCCCGTACGTCGAGCGAGCGAGCGCCCTGCTGCTCATCGGGCCGGGCTCTACATGCTCTACTACTACGTCCAAGTCCGGTCCCTCTACTGATCCGTCGGTGCCGCCTCGGCCACGTGCGTAGTTACCGCCCGTCACTTTTAATTCGACGTTCATTGAATAGTTGTATCGTGAGTGAAATGGCACCTACGAGAGCACACTCCGTTGGGCGGAGGCACGATTCCCGACGGACGAAACTCGACACGAGTCGGTGCGCAACGCTGGGAGGAAACGCGCTATGAGCGACGAGTACGACCTCGTCGTTCTCGGCGGGGGGATGGCCGGACTCCCGGTCGCGACGAAGTGCGCGTACGCCGGGATGGAAGTGGCGCTCGTCGAGCGGAACCTCCTCGGAGGAACGTGTCTCAATCGGGGCTGTATTCCGACGAAGACGATGATTCGGAGCGCGGAGGTCGCGGACCTCGTACGGCGAAGCGAGGAATTCGGTATCGACGTCGGTGGCGACACCCGCGTCGACGTGGAGGCGGTCGTCGACCGAAAGGACGACATCGTCGAGAGCATCCGCGAGGGGGCCTACGAGGGCGTCGAGAGCAACGATAACGTCACACTCATCGAAGAACGCGGGGCGTTCGAATCCGCCCGCGAGCTTCGCGCCGGCGACCGGACGCTCGCCGCGGATCGGATCGTCATCAATACGGGTGCTCGCCCGGCGAAGCCACCGATCGACGGCCTCGGCGAGGTAGCCGTTCTCGACAGCACCGACGCACTCCATCTCGATGCGGTCCCCGACACACTCGTCGTGATCGGCGGCGGATACGTCGGGTGCGAGTACGCCCAGATGTACAGCCGGTTCGGCGCGGACGTGACCGTCTTTCAGCGCCCCGACCGGCTCCTCCCGCGGGAGGAGCCGGCGGTGAGCGAGGTCATCGAGGACGCGTTCACCGCCGAGGGCATCGACGTTCGTACCGGGACGTCCGTGACGGCCCTCGCGTCGAGCGGAGGCCGGACGATCGTCGAAACGGACAGTCCGGACGGATCGGACGAGGTGACGGCGTCCGCGGTGCTGCTCGCTGCGGGTCGAGAGCCGAACACCGACGGAATCGGGCTCGATGACGCGGGTGTTCGGACCGACGACGGCGGGTTCGTGGAGACTGACGACGGCTTCGAAACGACTGCCGACGGCGTCTACGCGATCGGCGACGTGAGCGGACCGCCGATGTTCACCCACTCGGCCCGGGACGATGCGGACCTGCTGTATCGGCACCTCGCCAAAGGTGAGGAGATCAGCACCGAAGGTCGCGTCGTCCCGTGGGCGGTGTTCACCGATCCGCAGGTGGGCCACGTCGGGCTGACGGAGCGGGAGGCACGCAAGGCGGGCCACGAGGTCGGCGTCGGCCGGCAGGATTTCGCCGAGCAGGGGAAACCGAAGGCGCTCGGAGAGACTGAGGGGTTCGTGAAACTCGTCACGGACGCCGACACGGACGAACTGCTGGGCGCGCATATCGTCGGCGAGCAGGGGGCAGAGATCGTTCACGAACTCGTGCTCGCAATCCGGCTCGGAGCGACGGCCGAAGACGTCGCGGAGACGATGCACATCCACCCGACGCTCCCGGAGAGCGTCAACTCGGCAGCGGGCGGCGTTCACAAGCCCTTGTGAGCTCGCGCAGCGCTACGACGAGGCCCTCTCGACGGTCCGGCTTCGTTGCCGAGATCAGCTCGCTCCGGATCTCGTTTTCGCCCGGGTACGTCCGGTGAAGTACGCGTCGGAAAGGCGACCCGTCCGTCTTCGTCCTGCACCGGCCCCAGCACCTTTAACAATCCAGTGGTATTACCGGGTTGTAAATGACGCAACTCCAGCGAGCGCGGGACGGGGAAGTGACTGACGCGATGGAACGGGTCGCCGAGCGGGAAAACCGCGATCCCGAATTCGTCCGCGAGCAGGTGGCGACCGGACGAGCGGTCATTCCGCGCAACCGTCATCACGAGGCGCTCGATCCGATGATTATCGGCCGGGAGTTCGCTACCAAGGTCAACGCGAACATCGGTAACAGCGACGCGAGCAGCGACATCAGGGGCGAACTTCGCAAGCTCCACGCGGCGGTTCACTACGGCGCGGACACCGTGATGGACCTCAGTACGGGCAGCGATCTCGACGCGATACGCGAGGCGAACGTCGACCACTCCCCGGTGCCCGTCGGGACCGTGCCCATCTACGAGGCCGTCAAGCGCGCCGGCAGTCCGGAGGATATTACGCACGAGCTGCTGCTCGAAGTCATCGAAAAGCAGGCCGAGCAGGGCGTCGATTACATGACGATCCACGCGGGCGTGCTGATGGAGCACCTCCCGCTGACCGACGGTCGCAAGACGGGCATCGTCTCGCGCGGCGGGTCGATCCTCGCGAAGTGGATCGAGGAAAACGGGATGCAAAACCCCCTCTACGCGAAGTTCGAGGAGATTTGCGAGATTTTCGCCGAGCACGACGTCACGTTCAGCCTCGGCGACGGGCTCCGACCGGGATCCCTTGCGGACGCCAGCGACGAAGCGCAGTTCGCCGAACTCGAGACGCTCGGCGAGCTTACTCGAACCGCGTGGAACCACGGCGTGCAGGTGATGGTCGAAGGACCGGGCCACGTCCCGATGAACCAGGTGGCGGAAAACGTCGAACGGCAGCGGGAGGTCTGCGACGGCGCGCCGTTCTACCTCCTCGGACCGCTCGTGACCGACATCGCACCCGGGTACGACCACATCACGAGCGCGATCGGGGCCGCTATCGCCGCGGAAGCTGGGGCCGCGATGCTCTGTTACGTCACGCCGAAGGAACACCTGGGGCTGCCCGAGGAAGAAGACGTTCGAGAGGGGCTCGCGGCGTATCGAATCGCGGCCCATTCGGGGGACCTCGCGAACGACCTCCCCGGTGCGAGAGACTGGGACGACGCGCTCTCGGAGGCGCGATACGAGTTCGACTGGCGCCGGCAGTTCGAGCTGGCGCTGGACCCCGAACGGGCCCGGGCCTACCACGATCAGACGCTCCCGGGTGACAATTACAAAGAGGCGCGGTTCTGCTCGATGTGCGGCGCGGAGTTCTGCTCGATGCGGATCGATCAGGACGCTCGGAACGCCGACGGGGAGATGGAGACTATCGACGACGCGACGGACATCGACGCGTCAGAAGCGGCCGAAGCGAACCTCCCGCCGACCGGGGCTCACGATACGAGTCGGGTGCCGGAGATGCCGGAGTTCACGGGGATCGGCCGCGACTAGTCGAAGGAAAAACCCAGCCGGGGCCGGCCTCCCCCGCGGACGCGGAGAGCGTCTCACGCGTGCGTTCGCCGGACGATTCCTTCGTTCCGTACGGATAGCGTCGAAGTTCCGGGACCCCCGACTCGTCGAGCGCCGTCGATCGGCTCACGCCCGCTTTTTCTCGCCCTCGGCACCGTCGCCGATCACGATGGCGTTCTGGATGAGATTCCCGTGCCCGCGTCGGAGTCGCTCCGACAGCGCCTGGTGCGACACGCCGAGTTCGCCCGCGAGTTCGGTCAGCGAGCGCCGCCGCGGAACGTCGTAGTACCCGCCTTCGAACGCCCTGGTGAGCGCTTCCTGCTGCTCTTCGGTGAGCCCGAACCGACCCTCCCGACCGTCGTCGAGGTGGTAGACCCGCCTGACGTCGAAGGAGATCCCGGCGTCCCGACAGAAGTCGTGCGTCTGCGAGAGCGCGCCGCGGTCGGGGAAGAGCGCGCGGAGGGTCCACCGGTCCTCGCTCCCGGACGCGGCCAGGATCGTCCCCTCCTCGTCCACGAGGATCCGTATCAGGGTCTGGATCTTGTCGACCCAGTCCATCCGATAGAGCCGCTCGTCGCCGAGGTCGGCGAGCAGTTGGAGGTTTTCGACGGACGGGTCCGATTCGAGCGCGCTCGCTATCGCGTCGCCGTCCGCCCCGCTCACCCACACGAACGGCATGACGCGGTCGGGTTCGTGCGCGACGACGCGTTCGATCTCGAACGCGACGTCGTCGATCGCGGCGAGCGTCTGCTGAAGCGCGAACTCGTCCGCCGGGATCTCGATCTCGCTTATCGTTCCGGTCACACGGTCCATTAGCGCGCGAGAGCATATACGTCTCTCATCCGGCTTCGAGCCGAACTGACCGCCGGTCCCGGAGAAGGCGTTCCGTCGATCGCCCGAAAACCGAGGCGCTTCCCGCCGGAGCCGCGTCACTCGGCGACGAGTTCGAGGAGATCGTGGTACCGGTGTCGGATCGTCACTTCGGTCACGCCCGCGACCTCGGCGACCTCCCGCTGGGACCGCTTCGAGTTCTGGATGAGGCCGGCGAGGTAGATCGCGGCGGCCGCGATACCGACGGGCGACTTACCGCTGTCGAGGCCCGCGGCGACGGCCGCGTCGAGGATCCACCGCGCTCTCCGCTCGACCGTCCGCTCCACCTCCAGCTCCGAACAGAACCGCGGGAGGAACACGCGGGGATCCGACGGCGGGAGCGAGAGGTTGAGACGGGTCCGCAGGTGACGGTACGCGCGCGCGATCTCCACCGAACCGACGCGCGAGACGTCGGCGACGTCGGTCAGGCTGAACGGAAGTCCCTCCTGACGGATCACCGCGTACAGCGCGGCCGAGGCGACCGCTTCTATCGACCGCCCCCGGACGAGATCGTCCTTCAGCGCCCGTCGGTACACGACCGACGCGGTCTCCCGCGTCGTCCGCGAGACCCCGAGGGTGGACGACATCCGGTCGATCTCCGAGAGCGCGAACTGGAGGTTGCGCTCGCCCGCTTCGCTCGTCCGGAGGCGGCGGTGCCAGACCCGCATCCGGGAGAGCTGGCGACGGCGCTCGGGGGAGAGGTTTCGCCCGCTCGCGTCCTGGTTCGCCCAGCCGATCTCTGTCGTCAGACCGCGGTCGTGGACGGCCGCGGTGATCGGCGCGCCGGTTCGGGCCCTGGCTGCGCGCTCCCCCTCGGAGAACGCGCGCCACTCCGGCCCGTAGTCGAGCAACCGCTCTTCGACGATGAGCCCCGACTCGGGATCGATCAGCTCGCCCTCCTTCGTTCTGACGAGGCGCCGCGGGACGGATTCCCCGTCGGTCCCGCGCTCCGCTCCTCCGTTCGCTTCGCGTTCGCTCTCCTTCGAGAGGCCGTTCCTGCCGCCGTAACGTGGGTATTCGACGCTCATCTGGTATCCCTCTACGCGGGTGTTCGCGGCGCGGTACGCGGCGCCTCGGCCGGCGCCCCGAGACGAAAATGACCGCTCGGAAGAAGCCCGCCGACTCGCTTCCGCCGCTATATACGGTCGCTGATACGATAAGCGTCGAGCAGGCGGTGGCAAGCCCGCCGGCCGGACCGGCCGTGATTGGATCGAGCGTCGCCCGCCTCGCCGAGGAGAGCGAGCGGCTCGCGTGGCCGCCGACGCCCCGGAGACGGTCGCGCGACGGCGGGATATCCGGTCACTAATTTGACTGAAAATCGTGTGGTAGAATTACACCCGAGTTTTTATTAGACTGTATTTCACAACAGAACGTGAACTATGGGAAATAATGACAGTGAACGTTCGCGGAAACGTTCTTTGACGCGGCGGCGGATGGTTCAGGCGATCGGCGGGACCGGAATCGCCGTCGGCCTGGCCGGATGCGGCGGCCAGCAGGCGGCGAGCGCGGACGACGAGGAGGACGACACGGCGACCCCGCAGCCCGAAAACGTGGAGGTCGACCAGAGCGGCGAACCGAAGGACGAAGCGCTGACGGTCGCCCAGTGGGCGGTTCCCCGCGACTCGCAGTACAACGTCTGGAACGGCAAGAACGACGGCGAGGCGCGCCGCGTCCTCTTCGACCGCTTCATGCAGTACAACCTGAGCGGCCAGGAGTACGAGGGGTACGCCGTCTCCGACTGGTCGTTCGAGGGCAGGACGCTGAAATTGACCGTCCGGGACGGGCTGACGTGGCACGACGGGGACGCCGTGACCGGAACGGACGTGATGATCCAGCTGAAACTGGACATGTACACCGGCGCGTCGCTCAAGAATTACGTCGACGACGTCGCCGAGGCGGTCACCGCGCCCGACGAGCGAACGGCGCAGATCGAGTTCGCCCAGGACGTAAACGAGGACGTCGTCCTCGCGCACATCCAGCCCACGCGCCTCCGCGCGAAGGAGAGCGTCTACGGGGAGTTCCTCGAGAAGATCGAGACCGCGGGGAGCGACGAGGAGGAGGCCGACGCGATCGCGGAGCTCCAGAACTTCACGGATCCGGAGCCCGTCGGCAACGGCCCGTTCAGGTGGGAGGACGCCGACAGCCGGCGGACGCTCGTCACCAAGTACGAGGACCACCCGGACGCGGACAACATCAACTTCCCGAAGATGGAGTACCTCTACCTGCCGGAGAACTCCCAGCGCTGGGACGCGCTCATCAACGGGAAGACGGACGGGTCCGCGACCCTTTTCATGCCGAAGAACAAGCTCAGCCAGCTTCCCGACCACGTCCGCGTCGGGCTGATCCCGCGGCACTGGGGGATGGGGCTCGTCTTCAATCTGGAGAACGAGCACTTCGGCAAGCCCGAGGTCCGCAAGGCGATCGCGCACGTGATAAACCGCGAGAACGTCGCGAAGAACTCCGGTGCGGGGACCGAATCCAAGCTCCCCGTCGAAATCCCGTCCGGGCTCACCGGCGCGTTCAACGACGAGATCGAAAACGGCTGGCTCTCGGGGGTCGCCGACACGTTCGACCGGTACGAGCCCGACACCGACAAGGCCGCGAGCCTCCTCCGCGAGGCGGGCTACGAAAAACAGAACGGGGCGTGGGTCGACGAAAACGGCGAGGCCCTCAACGCGCCCGTGAAGGGCCCGGCGGGCTTCACCGACTGGGTCGCCGGCGCGGAGACGCTCGTCAGCAACCTCAAGGATTTCGGCATCAAATCGCAGCTGCTCGCGAAGGACACCGCGACGTACTGGGGGAAAGACTACGCGGACGGCGACTTCGCACTGGCGCTGCAGGGGTGGGCGAACTACAACCAGAGCTACCCGTACTTCCACTTCGACTGGATCTACGCGAGCCACGACGCGACGGACATCTGGAACGTCCCGTCGGAGTTCGAGGTCCCCCCGCTCGACGATCCGCAGGGATCGCCGCAGACCGTCGTCCCGGCCGACATGGTGTCGGACCTCTCGCAGGCGACCGGGAACGAGGCCGATCGGCTGATCCAGGAGCTCGCGTGGGTCACGAACCAGACGCTGCCGGTGCTCCCGATCCAGGAGAAGCTGGCCCAGACGTTCCTCACCGACGACGACTGGAACGTCCCCCCGCGGGACAGCCCGCGTCTGCAGTACTACTGGCCGACGTCGTGGCTCCCGCGGCAGGGTCGCTGGTCGGCGAAGCGCGAGTGATCCGTCCGAGCGCACAGAACAGATGAACTACATCGTCAAACGGACGGCGCAGGCGGTCTTCACCGTCTTCGCGGTCATCACGCTTTCGTTCGTGATCATCCGGCTCCTGCCCGGCGGCCCCGCCGACTACCTGCGGGCGCAGCTCATCCAGCGAAGCGGGGGATCGCTCACGCAGGAGCAGATCAACCAGCGCATCGCCTCTCAGACCAACATCGCCGTCGACGAGCCGCTGTACGTGCAGTACGTCGACTACATGGCGTCGATCCTCCGAGGGGACTTCGGAACGTCCGTCTGGTACAGCAACGAGCCGGTGATCGCGGTGCTCGGCCCGGCCATCCCGTGGACCGTGTTCCTCATGGCGACGTCGCTCTTCATCGCGTTCGTCCTCGGGGTCACGCTCGGCGCGTTCATGGCCTACCGCGAGGGCAGCGGCTTCGACGTCGGCTCGACGGGGGTGTCGCTCCTCACGAACTCCGTCCCGTACTACGTCATCGCGCTGCTGCTCCTGACGTTCCTCGGGTACCGGATGGAGCTGTTCCCCACCGGGGGGCAGTACGCCTCGGAGACGACGCCCGGGCTCAACCTCGAGTTCGTCCTGAGCGCGCTGCACCACGGCGCGCTCCCCATCCTCTCGCTCGTCCTCGCGAGCTTCGGCGGGTGGGCCCTGAACATGCGCGGCAACAGCATCCGGGTGCTCGGCGAGGACTACCTCCGGGTGGCGCGCCTGCGCGGCCTGCCGGAGCGGCGGATCGCCCTCCGGTACGTCGGGCGGAACGCCATCCTGCCGATGTACACCGGGCTGCTCATCGCCATCGGGTTCATGTTCGGCGGATCGATCATCCTAGAGGAGATCTTCGCGTACCCCGGCGTCGGGTACTACATGATCCAGGCGATCAACGCGAGAGATTACCCGGTGATGATGGGGGCGTTCATCCTCATCACCGTGGCCGTCACGATCGGCGTGTTCATCGCCGACGTGACGTACGGCTGGATCGATCCGCGGGCCGAAGGAGGTGGGACGCGTGAGTCCTACTGAGGCCACCTCCGACTTCGAGGCGGTTTCGGAGACCAGCCTCTCGAAGCGCGAGCGCTACCGGCAGACGCTCGACGAGCAGGTGCTCGCCCCGCTCCGCATCGTGTGGAGCGACTGGCGCGCCCGGATCGCGCTGTTCGTCCTGTCGATCTTCCTCCTCATGGGGACGGTCGGCGTGATGCTCGTCCCCGAGCCGTCGCCGAATCAGGGACCGGCCCTCGTCGGCGCGTTCAGGACCCTGGAACACCCGTTCGGGACGACCTACTCCGGCCACAGCATCCTCTCGCAGCTAGTCCACGCGACCCCGCCGATGCTGAAGATGATCACCGCGGGCGCGGTGTTCACCGTCGTCCTCGGGACCGCCATCGGCACCGTCTCCGGCTACAAGGGCGGTGCGGTCGACGGCGTGCTGATGACGCTGACCGACGTGGCGCTCACCATCCCGGGGCTGCCGCTCATCATCGTGCTCGCCGGGGCGCTGCAAGGGTCTCTGAGCGGCAACCCGTACGTCATCGGGCTGCTCCTGAGCGTCAACGCCTGGGCCGGGTTGGCCCGGGCCATCCGCTCGCAGGTGCTCACGCTCCGCGACGCCGAGTACGTCGAGGCCTCGCGGATCCTCGGCGTCCCGACCGCCGAGATCATCTCGAAGGACATCGTCCCGAACCTGATGCCCTACGTCACGATGAACTTCGTCCAGCAGGCGCGGGCGGTCATCTTCGGCTCGGTCGCGCTGTACTTCATCGGCATCCTGCCGTACGACAGCGTCAACTGGGGCGTGATGATGAACAGCGCACAGAGCCAGGCCGGGGCGGTCTCCTCGCCGGAGGCGTTCCACTGGCTGCTCGTCCCGATGCTCGCGGTGGTGCTTCTCTCGCTCGGGCTGACCCTGTTCGCGCAGGCGGCCGACCGGCTGTTCAACCCGCGCGTCAGGGCCAGACACACCAAGACGACCCCGGACGAACAGCACGAAGACGACGAACCCGACGAACCCACTCCCGCGAGGATGATCCGATAATGGCGACGACGGAACGACTGACTGCGACCGAATCGACGGCGGACACGATCCTTCGCGTGCGCGACGCGACGGTGAGCTTCGAGATGGATCGCGGGACGGCCCGCGTGCTGAACGGCGTCGACCTCGACGTGAAGCGGCGCGAGATCCTCGGCGTCGTCGGCGAGTCCGGCTCCGGCAAATCGATGCTCGCCTCGGCGATGCTCGACGCGGTGGAGGAGCCGGGTCGGCTGACCGGCGAGATCATCTACTATCCGGAGGAGGGCGAGCCGGTCGACGTGCTCAACCTCTCGAAGGCGGAGCTGAAGCGGCTGCGCTGGGAGGAGATCTCGATGGTGTTCCAGGGCGCGCTCTCGTCGTTCAACCCCACGATGAGCGTCCGCGGGCACTTCACGGAGACGCTGAGGGCCCACGACGCGGACGTGGAGGCGGGGATGGAGCGCGCGCGAGAGCTCCTGTCAGACCTGTATCTCGACCCCGAGCGCGTCCTCGATTCGTACCCCCACGAGCTCTCCGGCGGGATGAGCCAGCGGGCGCTCATCGCCCTGTCGCTGGTACTCGAACCGAACGTGCTCGTGATGGACGAGCCGACCGCCGCGCTCGACCTCCTGATGCAGCGGTCGATCCTGGCGCTTTTGTCTGATCTCCAGGAGAAGTACGACCTGACGGTGGTGTTCATTACGCACGACCTGCCGCTCGTCGCGGGTCTCGCCGACCGCCTCGCCGTGATGTACGCGTTCGAACTGGTCGAGCGCGGACCCGCGGCGGAGCTGATCCGCGACGCGGCCCACCCGTACACGCGGGCGCTCCTCAAGGCGGTGCCGAACCTCGACGCGCCGCTGTCGACGATGCGGTCCATCGAGGGGTCGGCGCCGGACCCGGTGAACATCCCCGACGGCTGTTCGTACGCCTCGCGCTGTCCACTCGCCGACGACCAGTGTCTGCGGGAGGACCCCGGCGGCTACGGGGCCGGACCCGAGCACCCCGTGTCCTGTCACCACTGGCGGCGGGCGGACGAGGCCGTCCCGTTCGAGACGGAGGTGGGCGAGTGAGCCGCGCGGACGAGCCCGTCGTCTCCCTCGACGGCGTGAAGGTCCACTTCGAGAAGGAGCAGGGGCTCATCGACTCGCTCTTCGGCGAGCCGGACACCGTCGGCGCGGTCGACGGGGTGTCGCTGGAGATCGCGGAGAACGACGTGGTGGCGCTGGTCGGCGAATCGGGCTGCGGGAAAACGACGCTCGGCAAGACCGCCATCGGCATCCAGCGACCCACCGAGGGATCGGTACGGTACCGCGGCCAGGACGTCTGGGAGGCGAAGGACGGAGAGGGGGAGATTCCCTTCGAGGAGATCCGCCGGTCGCTGCAGATCATCCACCAGGATCCCGGCTCGGCGCTCAACCCGAACCGGACGGTGATGCGGACGCTGACCGCGCCGCTGAAGCGGCGGCACTCGGAAATGTCCCCCGAGGATCGCCGGGCGCGCGTGCTCCGGATGCTCGAACGCGTCGGGATGGAGCCGCCGGAGGACTACGCTCACCGCTACCCGCACCAGCTCTCCGGCGGCGAGCAGCAGCGGATCGCGCTCGTCCGGGCGCTGCTGATGAACCCGGACCTGATCCTCGCGGACGAGGCGGTGTCGGCGCTCGACGTGTCGCTGCGCGTCGAGATGATGGATCTGCTCCTCGAACTGCAGGAGCAGTTCGACACCTCCTTCCTGTTCATCAGTCACAACCTCTCGAACGCCCGGTACCTCGCCGAGAAGTCGGGCGGGCGCGTCGGCATCATGTACCTCGGCGAACTCGTCGAAATCGGGCCGGCGGAGGAGGTGCTTCAGAACCCGAAGCACCCGTACACGAAGGTGCTCCGGTGGGCGACGGCCGACCTGGAGCCGGAGGGCGAGGTCGAGGAGCCGCCGGTGCGGACGATCGACATCCCCGATCCGGTGAGCCCGCCGTCGGGCTGCCGGTTCCACACCCGCTGTCCGAAGGTGATCCCGCCGGAGGGAACGGATATCAGTCAGGCCCTCTACAACGAGATCATGGACCTCCGGAACGCCGTCGAAAAGCGGACGCTTCGTCCGGACGAGGACGCCCCGCGGGACGCCGAGATCGCCCGCCTCCGCGATGAGCGGTTCGACGAGCCGCTCTCCGAACCGCACCGCGAACGGGTCGACCGCGCGCTCGCCGCCGTCGTCGACGGCGACTGGGACGCCGCCGCCGAGGCGCTCCGGGCGGACTACGAGAGCGTCTGCGAGCGCCGGAGCCCGACGCTGGGGGACGAACGCCACCCGACCGCCTGCCACCTCCGCGACGAGGGCCGGAGAGCCGAGCCCTCCGCGGCGGACGACTGACGGATGAGCGGGGATTCGAGCCGGAGCGACGCGGCCGGCGACCGCGACCTCCGGAGCGAACTGGGCGCGTTCGGCCTCTCGGAGAAGGAGATCGAGACGTACCTCGCGGTGCTCGAACGCGGTGAGGCGAAGGCGAGCGTCATCTCGGAAGACGCCGGCGTCTCAAAGCGGTACGTCTACAGCATCGCCGAGCGGCTCGAACGCCGCGGACTGGTTCGAGTGAACGAACACGCCGCGCCGACGACGGTGCGCGCTCGCCCCCCCAGGGAGGCGATCGCCGCGCTGTCCCAGCGGCTGGAGGCGATCACGCCCGCGCTGGAGGAGCGATTCGCCGAAACCGAGCCGCAGACGTCGCAGTTCGAGACGGTGAGGTCCAGGCAAACGGCGCTCAAGCGGCTCCGGACGATGCTCTCGGAGGCCGAGAGCGAGGCGTTCCTCTCGATCCCCGAGCGGACGTACTCGGAGATCCAGGCGGAGCTGTCTGAGGCCGTCGAGCGGGGCGCGCTGGTGCTTTTGCTCGTGGGCGGCGCCGACGCCGACGCGGACGAGCGTCGCTTCGACGGGGCCGCGAGCGTCGTCCGGCGGTGGACCGAGGACGCGCCGTTCATGCTCACGGTCGACAACCGTTCGGCGATCGTCGGCGACGCCGGGCTGCTATCCGGCACGCACGCGGACGAGACGGCGGTCGCGCTCTCGCAGGAACACATCGCGGGGTCGGTGCTGGGATCGTTCATCAGCAGCTTCTGGCCCGTCGCGACCGAAACGTACGTGACGGAGCCGTGCCCGCTGCCGGCGACGTTCGACGCGTTCCGCCACGCGGTGCTCCAGGCGTGCCTCCACAAGCGGGCCGGCAACGACCTGCGCGTCCGGGTCGAAACCGAGGACGGCCCGGAGATCGTCGGGCGAGTGAGCCGCGTCCGGCAGGCGATCACGGAGCCGGTGACGAGCGGCTTCCCCGTCGAGAACAGCATCGTCGTGGAGACGGACGGCGCGCTCGGAGACGCTGAACCGGCCGGGAACGCCGGCGAAGTGAGCGACGATGAGCCGGCGATGGCCGCCGACGAAGTGACCGTCGGCGGCCGGGGCGCGTTCATCGAGGACTACCGCGCCGAGTCGGTCACCCTCCTGCCGGAGTGAGACCGCGTGGCCGTGACCGTCTGGCGGGTGCTGTTCGCGCTCAACGCGGTGCTCCTGGCGCTGCTCGCCGTATCGTTCCCCTTCCTGCGACCGGGCTCGCCCTCGTGGACCATCTCGATCGTCAGCCTCGGCATCATCTTGGCCTCGCTCGCGGGGCTGTTCGTCCTCATCAGAATCGACTGGGACCCCTTCTCGCCCTGAGGCCGGCGAGGATCGGCGACCGACGTTCGTCGCGTCCGCCGGTTTCGATCGGCGAACAGCCCTAATATTCTCCGCACCCAACACGACCCATGGACGAGTCGCGACGCTGGGAGTACGAGACGGTTCGGCCGCCGCGGGGCGTGACGAAGAAGGAGGCCGAGGACCCCAAGGAGGCGCTGAACGAGCTGGGCGCGGACGGCTGGGAGCTCGTCTGCTCGGTCGAGTACGTCGGCGGCGGGACGAAGTACCTCGTCCTGAAGCGACCCGCCGGCGAGGTGGGAGACGACGAGCCGGCCGGAAACGCCGGCGAGGTGAGCGACGACGAGCCGACCGTTCACGTCGACGAGGTGGGAGACGATGAGTGACGTCAGCACCGAGAACACGATGCGCGAGCGGGCCGGCGAGAGCCGGGCCAAGCTCTGGCTGCTGCTCGGCGCCAATCGGCTCGTCGTCACGGGTGCCATCGCGGCCGCGTTCTTCGCCCTGTTCGTCCTCTTCGGGGCGGTGATCTACCCGCCGTTCCGGTCGACGGTGACGGGAAGCGACACGATCGGGACGATGTTCTCCACGATGCTCAGCGCGGTCATCACCGGCGTCACGCTCGTCGTCACCATCAGCCAGCTCGTCATCTCCCAGGAGAACGGCCCGCTGGGCGACCAGCACCGCCGCATGAGCGACACGATGGACGTGCGGGCGTTCGTCGGCGAGGTCATCGGCGAGACGACGCCGTCGGATCCGTCGACGCTCCTCCGCAAGCTGATCGACGCGACCGAAGCTCGGGCGAACGAGCTCACAGAGAGCGTGGCGGACAGCGACAACGAGACGCTGCGGAGGGAGGTCGACGAGTTCACGGACAGCCTCACGGGCAACTCCGAGATCGTCAAGGACCAGCTCGAAGACGCCGAGTTCGGGACGTTCGGCGTGCTCTTCGCCGCCCTCAACTTCAATTACTCCTGGAAGATCCACCAGGTCGAGCGCATCCGGGACAAGCACGGCGACGACCTGAATCGAAAGACGCGGGAGACGCTCGAAGAGCTCCGGACCGCGCTGTCGATGTTCGGCCCGGTCCGCGAGCACGTCAAAACCCTGTACTTCCAGTGGGCGCTCGTCGACCTCTCGCAACTGATCCTGTACGCCGCGATCCCGGCGCTGCTCGTCGCGGGCGGCATGCTCGCGTTCGTGAAGGGACAGTCGTTCGGCGGCGCGGTCCTCGGCGTCTCCACCATCCTCTGGATCGTCGGCGCGGCGTTCACCGTCACGCTGATCCCCTTCTTCCTGTTCGTCTCCTACGTCCTCCGCGTCGCGACCGTCGCGAAGCGGACCCTCGCAATCGGACCGGTCGTCCTGCGCGACTCTGAGGGCTGAATCGCGCGCGGTCGCGACGGTTGCTTTCGAAGCCCTTAAACGGCGCTCCGAAGAACGTCCGATAACTCGCTGGACGACGGGCCGCCAGCGGGCACCCGTAACCGGATCCGTCCGGGACGGGACGAAATGTGACCGGCGGGCGCGCCGCCGACGGACCGATCGGCGGGCCGTCGGATCGTCGCGCCTTCGAGGGCGGCGAAGCCGCCGGAGTCCGGTTGAATCGCAAGCGCCCGTGGTGATACACGATGGCACGAAGCTTCTACTCGCACATCAAGGACGCCTGGAAGAACCCCGACGACGGGAAGCTCGGGGAGCTCCAGTGGCAGCGAAAGCAGGAATGGCGGCGCCAGGGCGCGATCGAGCGCATCGACCGGCCGACCCGACTCGACAAGGCGCGCGAGCTCGGCTACAAGGCCAAGCAGGGCGTGATCGTGGTCCGCGTCGCCGTCCGGAAGGGGACGGCGCGCAAGGAGCGCTTCCGCGCGGGCCGGCGGTCGAAGCGCCAGGGCGTCAACCGCATCACGCGGCGCAAGAGCATCCAGCGCATCGGCGAGGAGCGCGTCGCCCGCAAGTACCCGAACCTCCGCGTGCTCAACTCCTACTGGGTGGGCGAGGACGGGTCGCAGAAGTGGTTCGAGGTGATCCTCGTCGACCCGAACCACGCCGCGATCCAGAACGACGACGACCTCAACTGGATCTGCTCGGACAAGCACAAGGGCCGCGCCTTCCGCGGGCTGACCAACGCGGGCAAGGACAACCGCGGGCTCAACAACCGCGGCAAGGGGACCGAGCACGTCCGGCCCAGCGTCACGAGCGGCAAGGCGCGCGGGAAGTAGCGGCGGGGACGATCCGACGGGTACGATCCGGCGGGTCCCGATCTCCCGCTCCTCCGACGTTTCGACTTTTTCGGCGACCGACCGGGGAGGGGCGGCCCTCTCACCCGCTCCGGTCGCCCACCTTCACCAGCTGCTTGCCGACGTTCTCGCCCTCGAACAGCCCGATGAACGCCTCCGGCGCGTTCTCCAGCCCCTCCGTCACCGTTTCCCGGTACCGGAGGTCGCCGCTCCGCACCCAGCGGCCCAGCCGCTCCGTCGCGCGATCGAACCGCGCCGCGAAGTCGCTGACCAGAAAGCCCCGCACCCTCGCGCGCGTCTCGATGAGCGTCCCGAGCTTCCGCGGTCCGGTCGGCACCGACTTCTCGTTGTACAGCGCGATCTGGCCGCACACCGCGACCCGCGCGTCCACGTTCAGCCGCGAGAAGACCGCGTCGGTGATCTCGCCGCCGACGTTGTCGAAGTAGACGTCGACCCCGTCGGGGGCCGCCTCGTCCAGCGCCGCGCGGTAGTCGTCGGTCGCGGCATAGTTGATCGCACCGTCGAAGCCGAGTTCGTCGGTCAGGAACGACGTCTTCTCGTCCGAGCCGGCGATTCCGACGACGCGACAGTCCCCCATCCGGGCGATCTGGCCGGCGACCGAGCCCACCGCGCCCGCCGCGCCGGAGACCACGACGGTGTCGCCCGGTCTCGGGTGCGCGACCTCCAGCATCCCGAAGTAGGCGGTCCGACCGGGCATCCCGAGCACGCCGAGCGCGGTGGAGATCGGCGCGAGGTCGGGGTCAACCGACCGCAGGTCGTCGCCGTCGACGGCGGCGTAGTCCGCCCACTCCAGGTTGCCGACGACGACGTCGCCCGGCTCGAAGTCGCCGTGGTTCGACGCCTCAACCTCGCCGACGACTCCGCCGCGGAGCGGATCGCCGACCGCCCACGGCTCGGCGTAGGACTCGCGGTCGCGCATTCGACCGCGCATGTACGGGTCCACCGAGAGGTACAGCGTCCGGACGAGCACCTCCCCCGGACCGGGCTCCGGAACGTCGGTCTCGACCAGCTCGAACGCGTCCGGTTCCGGCTTCCCCTCGGGGCGCTTCGAGAGCAGAAATCGGCGGTTGGTGTCGGTCATCGACCGAACCGAGGGTCGCGCGCCGGACAGGCCTTCCGGTGGGCGAGTCGTCTGCCGGAACCGACCGAAAACCTGGGACGAGGTGTCTCGCCGGGGGTTCGACGCCTCCGGACTGTCACTCGCGCCCGGCGCGGACGAGGAAGGCGAGCGCCCCGCCGAGGAGGCCGAGGTTCTTCATGAACTGAATCTGCTGGTCCTGCTTTTCCTCGCCCTCGTAGTTCCAGAAGTCGTGCATCTTCGGAGTGACGCCGACGAAGAACGTCGCGACCGCGCCGGCCGCGAGCGTCGGGAGTCGCCACAGCGCGATTCCCAGCCCGCCGAAGACGAGCATGCCGCCCGAGAACGGCACCGCGAGCGAGGCGTTGGGGACGCCCTTCGACTCCGCGTAGCCGATCATCGACTCGGGGTTCAGAAAGTGGTTGAGCCCCATGAACGCCAGAACGCCGCCGAAGAGGAGTCTGGCGAGGAGGAAGAGCGGGCCGCCCGACCCCGCTTTCGCTCCGCTCTCGTCGTCGGTCTCCGCCGCCGGCTCCTCTCGGTCGGCGCGCTCCGACTCCGTCGACTCACTCACGGGAAGCACGGTTCGTAACACGTCGCTCATGCGAGGTCGTACCACGGTCGCGCACTTAGCCGTTTGCGACGCGGAAGGCGGGTTCGACTACTCCAGGTCGCCGCGCCACGCGTCGTAGCCGCCGGCCATGCTCGACACCTCGGCGTCCGTGCGGGCGTCGAGAAACCGCGCCACCTGTACGGAGCTCTCGCCGACGTAACAGGCGACGATAACCTCGTCGGCCCACTCCCGGTCGTCGACGGCGTCCTCCAGGTCGTCGAGGGGGACGTTCTCCGCGCCGGGGATGTGCGCCTCGTCGTACGCATCGGCGTCACGGATGTCGACGAGGTCGAACCCCTCGCCGGCTTCGAGCCGGGCACGGACTTCCTCGGGCGGGGTTTCGGCGACCATGGCTATCGCTTCCGGAGGAAGATGCGGTACAGTCCGTCGCCGCTGCGCCAGACGCGGGCGTCGACCGCGTCGCCGACGGCCCGCGGGACGTTCTCGGTCGAGGGGACGTGGTCCGTCTCCTGCAGCAGCAGATCCCCCGAGTCGAGGCGCTGAATCGCCTTCTTCGCCTCGACCTGCGGGTACGGACAGACCTCGCCGGTCATGTCCTGCGTCTCGACCGCCTGTTCTGCGAGCCGTTCGGCCGTCTCGTCGTCGACCTCGTCGGGCATGTCGACGAAGTCGTCGAGCGAAGGTCCGCTCATGATTGGTGTTTCGTGTCGGTGTGTGTCTTCGACGGTTGTCTGTCCGTTCGTTCAGATCGCGCAGCCGACCTCGCGGTAGATCCAGTGGGTCGTGGCGTACACGCCGGCGACGATGCCGATCGTCGCCACGAACGAGTGGATCGAAAGCTCCGCGAGCCCGGAGTAGACGTTCCCGATGTTGCAGCCCGGGGCGAGCCGCGAGCCCGCGCCCATCAGGAACCCGCCGACGACGGCGTTCGGAACGCGCCGGCGCTTCGGGACGCGGACGGAGAAGTCGCCGCTCCAGACCGCCGCGAGGAACGCGCCGACGATCACCGACGCGATCATCAGCATGTCGACGGTGATCCCGATCCCCTCGCCCTGGAACAGGACCGAGCCCCAGTACTCGAAGCTTCCGGCGTCCACGCCGACCTGCTGGAGCAGGTACCCCGTCCACCGCGCTTCGGGGCCCGTCACGCCGACGATCGACACCTGCGTGAACCACAGCACCGCCAGCGCCGTGATCCCGAGCGCGGCCGTCCGGGGGTCCCAGGGGCGCCTGGACGCCGCCTTCCAGTCGTCGATCTCCGCGAAGCCGCGTAGGTACGCCTTCGTCCCGCGTGCGAGCGACCGGAGTCCGGCGACGGGCGCGAGCGCGGCGGCGAGGGTGAGCTTCGCCGCCCGTCCGTGGGGTCGATCGCCGCGGGGCTCCCGCGCCCGCCCGACGATCGTCGCGTAGACGAGCACGACCCCGGCGGCGACGAGCAGCGCCAGCGCCGGGGCGGGGATCGGCGAGAGCGCGAACAGTGACGCCCCCGCGCCGAACGTCAGCGGCTCGAAGTACGCCGGTTCGAGCGTCGGGAAGGCGACGGTGAACGCGACGTAGCCGACGCCCATGAACAGGAGGGTGAGCCAGAAGTG
Source organism: Halegenticoccus soli (assembly GCF_002844195.1). GTDB lineage: Archaea > Halobacteriota > Halobacteria > Halobacteriales > Haloferacaceae > Halegenticoccus > Halegenticoccus soli. The sequence continues at coordinate 492,560 of NZ_PEND01000002.1, read as the reverse complement.
GAGGTACCCCTGGCCCGCGCGGTACAGCGTTCCGGATGCGCAGCCCCCGGCGTAGGTCATCCCCACGCCGAAGACGAACCCGCCGACGAGCCCCGTCAGCCCCCACCCGGGCGTCCAGAACTCCCGGTAGTAGCCGAGGGCGTACGCGACGCTCCAGAACAGCATCGTGAGCGTCGTCGCGACCAGCACGGCCTTCGTGACCCGGGTGTCCTTGAACGCGAAGAGGTCGCGGAACGCGTGGACGAAGCAGAAGCGACCCTTCTGCAGGAACACGCCGAGGCCGAGGCCGACGACGACCGCGACGAGAGCGTTCGACACCATTCGGAGCGGGGTAGGGGGATCGAACGGAAAAACCGCACTGAGTCCGGCATCGCTGCCGTCAGCCGTGACGGGGCGAACGGCGCGAAGAAAGCGGTACGGGGGCGCTTCCGAGCCGTCTTCGGAGAAACCGCCCGGCGGCGGCGGGACGACGACGACGCCCGCCGCGTCCGAGGAATCGGAGATACTTGTGGGAGCCGACGACGCCGGCCGGATCGTCCGGCGACTCACCGGCGATCCACCGAAGACCTATCGTCGACCCGCCGAAGACCCACGGTCGAATCGACCCGGGGGTTACCGGCGACCTACCGCCGCCCGAGCCGGTTTTCGACGGCCGCGGCGAGTTCGAGGGCCGCCTCGACGCGCTCGTCCGCCGCGGCGTTCTCGGTCTCGTCGATCCGCTCCAGGAGCGTCCGTATCTGTTCGACCCGCGCGCGGACCGTCTCCTCGCTCGCGTCGCCCCCGGCGACGTCCGCGGCGACGGCCTCCGCCTCGCCGAGCCACAGGTTCGCCTCGCGGCGGATCGGCAGCTCCGCCGTCGCTTCGAGGTGCGCGTGCAGGTCGGCGAGGAGCTCCGCGAGGGATTGGTCTTCGGTCATCGGCGGTTCGAGGGCGGGTCGCGCTCCGCTTCGTCGACGTCGCGCCTGACCGACCGCTCGGCGGTGTCGCGATCCGCGATCGGTCGGCCGCTCGTCTCCGCGTCGACGAGGAAGTACAGCGCGAGGCCGCCGCCGACGCCGACGAGGACGAACAGGGCGAGGAGGACCGCAGCCGACATGTCCGACTCTCGTCGCCTCGAGAGGTTAGCTGTTTCGACGGTCTGACGCCGCCGGCGCGGGGGTCGGGGCGCGCTTACCACTCGTCCCCGATCCGCTTTCGGGCGCGCCGATACCCCGCGTTGGTCCGCCAGGTCAGTCCCGTTGCCACGTGTTCGACCTCGTAGGGGGACCGGCACGAGCCGCACCGCCGGCGCTCCGGGCGCGTCACCGCCTTCGAGGCGCGGTGTCGCTCGGCGGTCCACGAGCAGCCGTCGTCCGCGCAGACGAGCCGGAGCCGTCCCTCGCTGAACCGCGGACAGCGGACTGAGGCGTCGAGTTCGCGCGCCTTCCGCCGGAACCGCGGGCCGTGATTCGACTCGCCGAACCGCCGGTATTCCCACGCGTGGATCAGCTCGTGGCGGATGACCTCGGTGAACCGCTCCCACCCGTACGCGCGGTAGGCGTCCCACGTGAGCCGGATCGTCACGTCGCCGGTCCGGCGGTCGTACAGGCACGCGCCCGCCCGGCGCTTCGCCCGCGTCGACACCTCCCAGTCGACCGCGGAGCGGTCGAGGTCGACGTCGACCGTCGCGGCGTAGGACGCCGCCCGCGACAGGAGCTCGTCGTGCGTCTTCGGCGCGTCGTCTGACACCATCGTTCGGCGGATCGTTCGTCGGTTCTCCCTCCCGTGGCTTAAGGGCGCGTCAGACGCGCCGGCGTTCGCAGGGAGTATCGGAGCCAGCCGGCGGTGCCGAAGCTCGTCCCTGGGTGACGCCTCTCGGTTCTTCGTCGAGAAGTTACGAACTCCTCCGACACTCCCTATCAGAAGCGCGGCGCGAGCCGTGACCTTATACCGGATCGCCCGAAAGATACGCCCATGAGCCTCTCACTCGACGCGACGCAGCTCGACCGCTACTCCCGGCACATCATCATGGACGAGGTGGGCCCGGAGGGCCAGGAGAAGCTGTTGAACGGGCGGGCGCTGGTCATCGGGGCGGGAGGGCTCGGCGCGCCGGTCATCCAGTACCTCGCGGCCGCGGGCGTCGGGACGCTGGGGATCGTCGACGACGACGTGGTCGAGCGGTCGAACCTCCAGCGGCAGGTGATCCACGCCGACGCGGACGTGGGCGTCCCGAAGGTCGAAAGCGCCGCCGCGTTCGTCGAGCGACTGAACCCGGACGTGACGGTCGAGACGTACGAGACGCGCCTCGGGCCGGAGAACGTCGGGTCGCTCCTCGAAGGGTACGACATCGTCGTCGACGCCTCGGACAACTTCCCGACGCGCTACCTGGTCAACGACGCCGCCCGCCTGGCGGGCGTGCCGGTCGTCCACGGGGCCATCTACAAGTTCGAGGGGCAGGCGACGACGCTCGTCCCGGGCGGGCCGTGCTACCGGTGTCTGTTCCCCGAGGCTCCGGAGCCGGGGACCGTGCCCGACTGCGCGACGACGGGCGTCCTGGGCGTCCTCCCGGGCACGGTCGGCTGCGTGCAGGCGACGGAGGCGGTGAAGCTCCTCCTCGGCGAGGGCGAGGTGCTGGAGGGGCGACTGCTGTTCTACGACGCGATGGACATGAGCTTCGAGACGGTGCCGTACCGGCGGAACCCGGACTGCCCCGTCTGCGGCGAGAACCCCATCGACTCGATCGAGGGGATCGAGTACGCCGGCGGCTGCGCGGTCGAGGCGGAGTAGGGCCGTCGGGCCGAGACGGAGCGTGTTCTAGAGGAATCCGAGTACCCACCGGAGCGCCTCCGATCCGACGAGCAGCCCGCCTTCGGGGCGCGAGAGCCGCCGGCCGGACCAGAGCGCGACGACGAGCAGGACCGTCAGCCCGAGGAGCCAGAGGGCGCTGTCGAACGCCGCCCGGGAGACCGAAAGCGGCGCGATCGTCGCGGCGACGCCGAGCACGAAGAGGACGTTGAACACGTTGCTCCCGATGACGTTGCCGACCGAGACGTTCGTCCGGCCGCGCGAGAGCGCGACGAGCGACACGGCGAGCTCGGGCGTCGAGGTGCCGGCGGCGACGACCGTCGCGCCGATGAGCCACTCGGACACGCCGGCGTCGCGGGCGAGGGACACCGCGCTCTCGACGAGGAGGTGCCCGCCGGCGACGACGACGGCGAGACCGACGGCGAGCAGCGCGAGGTCGACGATCCCCCGCCGCTCGCCTCCGGCCGTCGGGTTCCCGGACGCCGGTTTCGACTCCGAGTCGGACGCCGATCCCGGCGCTGACTCCGACTCCGATTTCGGATCCGGTTCGGCCGCGTCGGGCGCGAGCCGGAGCAACAGGAGGAGGTACGCGCCGAACAGCGCGAGCAGCAGCGCCCCTTCGAACTGCGACACCCGCAGGTCCCACACGACGGCGAGCAGGAGCGCCGTCGTCGCGAGCAGCACGAAACCGTCCCGGCGCAGCATTCGGCGTGAGACCTGAACCGCCCGGACGAGGGTGACGACGCCGAGGATGACGGCCGTGTTGTAGATGTCGCTCCCGACGACGTTGCCGACCGCCAGGTCGGCCGCGCCGACGAGCGCCGCGTCGACCGTGACCGCGAGCTCTGGCGCGGAGGTTCCGACGGCCACGACGGTCAGGCCGATGACGAGTTCGGAGAGGCCGAGCCGACGGGCGAGGTCGACCGCCCCGTCGACGAACAGCCTCGACCCGCCCCAGAGGGCGACGACGCCGACGACGAGGAGCGCGAGATCGACGATGACGGACGGGGCCACGCGTTAGCGGACGCGCGCCGGCGGGATAAATCCGGTCACGTCTCGCCGCGCGGCGACGACGGCGGAGCGGCGGCGTCCGGTACTCGTATGCCGTCCGGCCGAGAAGCCCGCGCATGACCCTCCCGGAGCTGATCACGGCGATGCCGTTCTGCGAACACCTGGGTATCGAAGTGAGCGTCGCGGCCGACGGGTGCGCCGAGGGGTCGCTCGAACTCGGCTCGGAGCACTCCTCGGTCCCCGGACGGGCCGTCGCCCACGGGGGCGTCGCGTACTCGCTCGCCGACACGGTCGGCGGCGCGGCGGTCATCTCGCTGCACCGCGCGCCGACGCCGACCGTCGACATGCGGATGGATTACCTCGCGCCCGCGCGGACCGACCTGGTCGCGGATGCGGAGGTCGTCAGGGACGGCGGCAGCGTGGCGGTGGCGGACGTGGTCGTCCGGGACGCCGAGGGGACGCGCGTGGCGACCGCCCGCGGCGTGTACAAGACGGGCGGCGGGCATGGGGACACCGCGTGGGGAGGCCCGGTGGACGGCGAACGACGAACGGCCGGGAACTGACGACGAGCGTCGAGGAACAGGTGGCGAACGGTGATGGACCGACGGCCGACGGAGAAAGTCTGACGGCGAGTAGCGGGCGGGGGACGGTTCGGCCGTAAGGGCCACGGGTTCTGTCACCCTACGCGACGGTATGTCCGAGGACGACACTCGGTACGACGAGGGCGACGCGGTGGCGACACCGGACGGGCGCGGGGTCGTCGCGGCGGTGCTGACCGACGACTTCGAGTTTCCGGAGGGCGACGGCGACCTCGCGGCGGTCGAGGCCCGCGCGGACCGCCCGGCGCACGTCGTCGGCCTCGAATCCCCCGGTTCGGCGGTCTACCGCGCGTCCGCGATGCGGGCGACGTCGTTCGACGACGACTCCCCCCCCGGAGGTGGACGGCGAGGCGCTGACGGACGTCGTGAGCGAGGACGTGAACGGCCTCGACGACCTGCCCGACGGCTGGGACCGCGAGAGCGTCCTGGAGTACTGGTCGTCGATCGGCGGGTCGTGGGAGTCGGCCGTCGAGGACCTCACCGACGAGTTCGGCGAGGAGCGGGCGAAGGAGCTGGCCTCGGCGATGAAAGACGAGGTGCTCCGGACCGAGCGGTGGCGGAACCGGTTCTGAGCGGACTCGGTTCCGAGAGGCGGAGGATTCAGCGCGGCTTCGCGCCGCTCCGGGCGCGGAGCCCGACGGTTCGTCGGTTCACCGCGCCGGTGAGCGCCGCGACGATCGCGACGGCGCTCGCGACGTGCATGGCGACGAGCGCGCCGAGCACCGGCGTCGTCACGCCGGGGATCGACGGGGCGACCGTGGCGATCGGGATCAGCGAGGCGACGAGGACGACCGCCGCGAGGGCGACGAAGTTCCGGGTCGGCCTGCCGGTGAAGCGGACGAGCGCGGCGTAGACGCCCGTCGCCATCGTCGCCGCGACCGCCGTGCTGACGAGGACGGGACCCCACCCGAGCGGGTCGACCGACTCGGCACCCGAAACGAGGGCGACGGCGATGCCGCGGATCAGCGCGTTCGCGAGGACCGCGAGCGCGAGCGCGATCAGCCCGCGTTCGACGATCGACGTTCGGGACGGAGCGACTGAGGTCGTGTGACTGCGTACTCGCATATCCCGTCTAGTAGGCCCGCTGAGCGGATATACCTGTCACTCGGCGGTACGACGCCGCGATTCCCGCGACGCTTCACCCCCGCGCACTCCGATTCGGTCGCCGAGGCGTCCCGCCGCGCGAAAGCCGCTACTCGCGGCGACCGCGCGCGAGAAACGCCAGCGCCGCGCCCAGGAGGCCGAGGTTCTTCAGGAAGTGGATCCGCTGTCCCTGGCGCTCCTCGCCCTCGTAGTTCCAGAAGTCGTGCATGACCGGCGTGACGCCGGCGAGGAACGAGACGACCGCGCCGGCCGCGAGCGTCGGGAGCCGCCACAGCGCGACGCCGACGCTCCCGGCGACAAGTAGCCCGCTGGCGAACGGGACGAGCGCGTCGGCCTTCGGAAGGCCGCTCGCCTCGGCGTACGCGACGGTGTCGTCGAGGTTTCGGAGGTTGTCGAGCCCCGAGAACGCGAGAACCCCGGCGAAAAGCAGCCGTCCGAGGAGCGACGGCGGCGCGTTGGAGCCGTCGTCGGTTTCACTCATCGGCGTCACCTCCCTCGGTCCCGCCGGGATCGACCGGATCGGTCGGATCGGCCGGATCCCCCGAATCGGCGGAGGCGACCTCGCCGCCGTCGGTCGCCGCTCGCCCGCCGGTCGGAGCCTCGATCGGCGGGAGGCGGGCTTCCAGCCGTTCGCGGTCGTCTTCGAGCCACGGCGGCAGCTTCAGGTCTGCGCCGAGCGCTTCGACTTCCTCGTCGAGCGCGAACCCCGGCGGGTCCGTCGCAATCTCGAACAGGACGCCGCCCGGCTCGCGGAAGTAGATCGAGCGGAAGTACTGTCGGTCGCGGACCGGCGTGACCCCCAGCCCGCGGTCGGTCAGCTCCTCGCGCCAGGCGAGCTGCGTCTCGTCGTCGGGCGCGCGGAAGGCGACGTGGTGGACGGCGTCCACGCCCACGCGGCCGCGCGGGGCGTCGGGGTCGACGGCGAGATCGACGACGGTCCCCGGGACGGCCGCGCGGTCGCCGTCCGCGGCCCCGTCGTCCACCGTCCCGCCATCCGCCGCGTCGACGCCCGCCGCGTCGGTTGCGCGGTAGCGGGCTCGACCGCCCTCCTCGCCGACGGACTCGAAGCCCATCGCGCGGAGCAGGTCGGCGGTCGGCCCCCCGTCGGCGAGGGAGAGCGAGACGCCGAAGAAGCCGCGGACGGCGTGCTCCGCCGGGACGGGGCCGTCGGCCCACGGCTCGACGGCGTCGGCCGCGGAGTGAGCGACCAGTTCGAGGCGGAGGCCGTCGGGGTCGCGGAACGCGACGGCGCGCTCGTCGAACCGCGATGCCGGATCTTCGTGCTCGACGCCGCGCTCGTCGAACCGGTCGATCCAGTAGTCGAGCGACGACGGTGGGACGAGGAAGGCGACGGTCCGCGCCTGCCCCGTTCCCGCGCGACCGGGACGGGCGCCCTCGAAGGGGAAGAACGTGAGTATCGTCCCCGGGCGGCCGACCTCGTCGCCGTAGTAGAGGTGGTAGGTGGTCGGGTCGTCGAAGTTCACGGTCCGCTTCACGAGTCGGAGCCCCAGCGCGTCGGTGTAGAAGTCGACGTTCGTCTGGGGATCGCCCGCGATCGCCGTGACGTGGTGAATTCCGGGTGTTTCGATTGTCATGGTGTGATTCTGGGGGTTGATTTTGGTCGTACTGTTCGTGTGCTCGTGCCGATCGCCGCAGCCGGCGCCGGCGCTTTCACTACGTTACCAGGTACGCCTCCGAACCTGTATATACCCTCGCGGACAATCCCGTAACCAGGTGACAGCAGTGCCAGTGGACGCGAACGGACGGGAAGCGGCGGATCGGTACTCCGAAGAGGCGTGCTTCGTCATCGACTCACTGGAGCAGATCGGCTCGCAGTGGCGGCTCATCGTCCTGTACGACCTCCAGGAGGGCGAAAAGCGGTTCAACGAGCTCAAGCGATCGACGGGGGCGAGCTCGCGGACGCTCTCCCGCGTGCTCGACGACCTCCGGGAGATGGGGTTCGTCGACCGGCGGCTGGAGGAGGACGCGCCCGTCGCGACGTACTACAGCCTCACGCCGAAGGGTCGGTCGCTCTGCCCCGTCTTCGACGAGATCGAGGCGTGGGCGCAGGAGTGGCTGGACGCTCCGATCGGGGAGCGCGACTGACCGCCCGGCGGCGGGGCTTCGACGGCGGACTGGGAGGCGGGTCTGACGGCTGACGGGCGCTCAGGACCGCCAGCTCCCGTCCCCGACCCACCGCCTGGCGAGGGCGACGCTGGCCGCGCTCAGCAGGAGCCCCGCGAGCACGTCGGTCGCCCAGTGGATCCCGAGGTACATCGTCGCGATCACCACGCTCAGCGCCCCGAACGTCGCGATCGCGGTCCACTTCGGATACTGATCGCGCGAGAGCCACGCCAGCATCGCGACCGTGATCGACAGCGAGGTGTGGAGCGACGGGAACACGTTCGTGTTGGTGTTCACGCGGCTCGTCAACAGCTGGTAGCGCGGGTACGTCGTGTACAGGAGCGACTCGACGAGGTCGGACAGCAGGTTCCGCGGGCCGTAGGCGATGAACAGGACGTAACAGAGCAGGCCGAGCCCGTAGTTGAGGCTGTACGCGATGACGAGCTCCCGGAGCGGGCGGGCGTCGTCGAGCGCGGCGTACGCGAGGAGCGGGAACACGAGGAGGAACACGTACCCGTAGACGTAGACGAACGAGAAGTAGGCGGTCAGCGGCGGGGAGGCGAACGACTGGACGAACGCGACGAACGTCCCCTCGAGGGCGAAGATGTACCCCGTGATGTTCCAGCCGATGATCCAGGAGAACTCCGGCACCACGTCCCTGATGGCGCTGTTGACGAGCAGGACGACCGCGAGGACGGCGAGTTGCGGCGCGACGGCGCGCAGGCGGAGGCGGGCGGTCCGGCGGAGCCGCCGAAGCCGGTCCGCGCCGACGATTCCGACCGCGGCCAGGGCGACCATCGCGGCCACCACCGCGACGACTTCCGCGAGTATCGTGAGGAAACTCATGGCGACGGAGATCAGCGTGTGAGGAGTTTGCCGTTCTCGCTGTACTGGTAGCCGGCTTCGCGAAACGCCGAGCGGGCCCGCTCGGGCGAGACCTCCCCGGCCTCGCCGAGGAAGGGCGTCACGGGATCGGCGCCGGCCCACGCGAGGTCCTCGGGGAGCCACCGGGTCTCCGCGAGGGGGCTCGCCGCCGGCGCGGCGTACCAGCCGAACACGTCCCGGACGAGGAACGACTTGTCGACGAGCCGTGCGACCGTGTGGCGGAACCGGGGGTTGGAAAGCGGCGCCTGCCGCGCGTTGAAGCCGACGTGGTAGAACGACTGCGACCGGTGGGCGATCAGATCGAGGTCGGGCGACCGCGCGATCCGGGGCACCGTCTCCGCGCTGAGGTTGGAGATCGTCGCGTCGGCGTCGTCGTTCGAGACCAGTTCGACCGCGGACACGTCCGACGAAACGACCTGCACGCGGAGGCGATCGAACGCCGGCCGCGCGGGGAGGCCGGTCGGATCCTCGCCGCCCCGGTCGCGGACGAGGAAGTGGTCGTCGAAGAGCGAGAGGACGAGCGACTCGTCCGGCTTGCTCCGTTCGAACCGGAACGGGCCGCTCCCCACGGGGTTCGGATTGTTCCAGATCAGCGCCTCGGTGGTCTCGCCGTTGACTTCGATCCCCGCGATGCTGGCTTTCCCCGTCTTCTCCGACCAGACGTGCTCGGGGAGCAGCGGGATCGTCAGGGCGCGGTCGGCGACCGCCTCGGACCCGGGTAAGAACCGAATCCGGACGGTCCGGTCGTCGGTGACGGACACGTTGTCGACGAGCGAGACGCGGCCGCGGAAGCGCGGTGCGGGAATGGAACCCTCGTCCGCGCCGAGCGTCGTGTCGGCCAGGAACGCGTAGGTGAACGCGACGTCGTCGGCCGTGAGAGGGGTCCCGTCGTGCCACGAGAGCCCGTCGCGGAGCCGGACGTTGACCGTCGGGGCCCGGCCGTCCGTCGCCCAGGTCACCGTCTCCGCGAGCCACGGGTTGACGGTCCCGCTGTACCGGCGACAGAGCGAGTCGTAGAGCAGGTCGATGAACGTCCCGAGCCGGCGGAACTCGGCGGCGATCGGGTTTCTGTTCTCGGTGATCCGGGGGTCGGTCGTCGCGAGCCGCAGTTCCGCGCCGTCGGACGCGAAGTCGGAGGAGAAGTCCGCGCCGGGCAGGCGTTCGAGCGACAGTAGCCCGACCGCCGAGTTCGGACCGAACGTCCGCCACTTGGTGAAGCGGTCGGTCCGGACGGCGCAGAGCACGTCGGGAAACGCCACCGTGAGGAACGGAACCGTCTGTGCGACCGTCCGCTGTAACTCCGCCGCCGCCTCGCGGCGCGCCTTCCCGGCGGTGGTTCGCTGTTCTTCGAGCAGTTCGTCGACGGTGAGGTTGGTGTACCCGAACGGGTTCTGCCACCCCGATTCGGAGCTGAACCGCGAGTGCAACAGGCCGTACAGCGAATCCGGGTCGAGGTGACGCGCCTCGGGGTACTGGCCGACGTACAGGTCGAACTGCTGGTTGATGAGCACCTGCCGGTAGAGCTCTTCGACCTCGACCGGCACGACGCGGGCGGCGACGCCCGCCGTCTCCAGGTTCTCCGCGAGGTGGCGGGCGATCCGGCTGGCGTACGGGTCGCTGTCCGCCGGCACGGTCTTGATTTCGAGCGAGATCTGCCGCGAGGGCTCGCGCCCGACGACGTTCCGGAGGCGCTTTACGCACCCGGACGTCCCGGCGGCCGACGCGGCAGCGACGCTGGCGAGCACCGCTCTCCGCGTCCCTCGGAGTTCGCTTCGACCGTCGGTCGAGGACATGTACTGCTTCCCGGAACGTTTAGCGGGCGGCGCAATAACAGTTCTGTGGCTCACGTTCTCATCCGGTGTGACCGTACCGGTCACCGCTAGTATCACCGGAGCTCCACTTTCCGGAGCACATAGCAAGAAGTTACATATTCCGCATCGTCATACGGAACGTATGTCGCCGCGGCGAGTGAAGCGGTCGATCCTCGTGAGCCTGGTCTGCCTGTCAGCGCTGGTACTCCTCACCGGCTACGTCACCGGCGAGGTGCTGGCCGGACAGCAGATCCAGGGCGATCAATCGGCCGAAGAGGCGTTCAGAACCGGCGACAGGAGTCCCGTCGCCGAGCCCCGCGAGAACATCACCGTCGTCGGCACCGACTCGAACGCGTTCGTCTCCAACGACGGCTCCGGCCCGCGGGCGCAGGCCGAACTCGTCGCGTTCGCTCCCGACGGGAGCGTCTACTACTACAACAACTCCCACACCCGGTACTGGGACGTGGATCCCGTCCCGAGGACGAGAGCGACCGTCGAGTACCTCTACGCGGACCACCTGAGCGAGGAGGACTGCAACGCGTCCACCGTCTGTACGCGCAACGGGATCGAGCGGGTCAACCTCACGACGGGCGAGGTGACCGACGTCTACGCGCGGATCACGCCCGACAAGCACTCGACGCGCTGGCACGACGGGGATCGGATCGACGAACACCGGTACCTCGTCGCGGACATCGACCAGGACCGCGTGTTCATCGTCAACACGACGACCGAACTGATCGAGTGGTCCTGGGACGCGCAGGCGGACTATTCGACCGAGAGCGGCGGTCCGTACCCCGAGGACTGGACCCACGTCAACGACGTCGAGTACGTCGAGATCGACGGGCGAGCGGTCGTCATGGCGAGCCTCAGGAACCAGGACAGCGTCGTCTTCATCGACCTCGAACGGGGATTGATGGAGGAGTGGACGCTCGGCGAGGACGACGACCACGAGACGCTGTACGAGCAGCACAACCCCGATTACATCCCGCCGGAGGAGGGCGGCCCGGCAGTCCTCGTCGCCGACAGCGAGAACAGCCGCGTTGTCGAGTACCAGCGCGAGAACGGCGAGTGGGTGAAGACGTGGGAGTGGAGCGACCCGCGGATGCAGTGGGTCCGCGACGCCGACCGCCTCCCGAACGGCCACACGCTCATGACCGACTCGAACGGCGACAGGGTGCTCGAAGTCGACCGGCGGGGCGAGGTCGTCTGGAGCGCCGACGTCGGCTTCCCGTACGAGGCGGAGCGCCTCGGCACGGGCGACGAATCCGCCGGGGGCCCCAGCGCGAAGTCGCTGGACCTGCCCTCGGAGCGCGCCGACGAGCGGAGCGACGTCGGCGCGGTGGGCTCCGCGTGGCTCCGGATCGAAGCCGCGGTTCCCCCGAAGGTCGTGAACGCGATCGCCTACGCCCTGCCGCGCTGGATGGGCGCGCTCGAGATCGTCGCGCTGTTCACGTTCGTCGTCGGAAGCGCGACCCTGGCCGTCACCGAGTGGCGTCGGAGGAAGCTCGCCGTCGCCGTTCGATCGCCGCTGCAACTGCGGAGAAAGTAGTTTCGAAGGAATGAACCAACAGGAAGTGAATCTCGGATGACAGACTCGACAGAATCGACCGGGCAGGAGTCGTCGACCGCGGCGAGCGAGACGCCGAAGCGGACGGCGCGGTTCGCGTGGCCGGCCACCGCGACGAAGCGGGACGAGGAGACGCTCCTCGGGACGGCCGACGCCGTCTGGCTCGCGCCCGTTCTCGCCGTCGGAACGGCCGTCTACCTCCTCTACCTGGCGACGCACCAGTACCCCGCATTCGGCGCGGGGCTGTACATGCTCATCGCCGAGGAGATCGTCGGACACGGCTACGCGCTCCCGGAGTGGATCCCCTACTACACCGCACGCGGCGTCCCCTTCGCGTACCCGCCGCTCATGTTCTACGTCGCGGCGGTGATCACGGATCTGACCGGGGTCGATCCGTTCACCTACAGCCGGTTCCTGCCGGGGCTCGTGACGATCGCGTACCTCGTTCCGGTGTACCTCCTCGTCCGGGATCTGCAGGGCTCCCGAGCGCAGGCGACGGCCGCGGCGACGCTCATCGCCGTGAACCCCCAGATCCTCAAGTGGCACATCTCGGCCGGGGGCATCGTCCGCGCGCCCGCGGTGCTGTTCGCGCTCTGCGGCATCTACACCGGCTACCACATGTTCCGGTCGGGGGAGCGTCGGTGGGTCGTCGCCTCCCTCGGCTTCTTCCTCCTGACCGTGCTCACGCACCCGACGTACACGCTGTTCTTCGTGCTGACGTACCTGCTCACGTGGCTGACGCTCGACCGGTCGGTCGCCGGCCTCCTGCGGGGCGCGGTCGTCGGCGTCGGCGCGGTGATCCTCGCGGCCCCGTGGTGGATCCATGTCGTCTCCTCGTTCGGCCCGACGGTCTTCTTCGCGGCGTCGGGAACCCACGGCGGTATCGGCGGCGGCCTCTACGAGTTCGTCTCGGGGCTCTTCCCGTGGGCGATCGTACCGCTGCTCGGCGCGGTCTACCTGCTCGTCTCCGGGCACGTCTTCCTCCCGCTCTGGTACCTCGTGGCCGAGTTCGCGGTCCGACAGTCGCGGTTCGCCTACCTGGTCGGGTTGATCGTCATCGTCGCCGCCGCCGTCGAACTCGGCCGGCGGCGGCTGCCGCGGACGGTCGCGCCGCGGCGGTTCGCGCCGGTTTTCGTCGCGTTCCTCCTCGTCGCGGCGCCGGCCGGGATCGGCTACCTCGCGTACGACATGACCGACGAGGTCGGCACGGAGACGCCGTCGTTCGTCGACGAGGAGGACGTGGAGGCGATGGAGTGGGCCGCCTCGCAGACTCGGCCCGACGCCACGTTCGTCGTGATGGGCGACGCGGCCGAGTGGTTCCCGGCGATCACGCACCGGACCATCCTGATCGGCCCGTGGGGGGTCGAGTGGGTCAGCTCGGAGGCGTACTACGATCAATTAGACGCCTACACGAACATCTCCGCGTGCTCCGCCGAGTCGTGCGTGAACCGGTGGCTCGCGGAGAGCGGTTCCGATCCGGACTACCTGTACGTCCCCCGGGGAGGATACACGATTCGCGGCGACTACGAGGTCCAGTACGGCTCGCTCGAACGGGCGCTGCGGCTCTCCGACAGGTACGAGCAGGTGTTCGCGAACGACGGGGTCGTGATCTTCCGGGTCAAACGGGACTGACGGCGACCGTCCGCCGCGCGCTCCGCTCCGTCGTCCGAGTTCCGCCTCGTCCCGTCACAGCGCGCCGAACAGCGGGAGCGCCAGGCACGCGACCCAGCCGACCGCGCCGAGCGCCGCGACCGTCCGCCCCTCGCCCGCGTCGCGCTTCGCCGCCCCGGCGGCGATCAGGCCGAGCGAGACGAGCAGCGCGACGCGGTGCAGGACGAGCGGCACGGGAAGCGCCGTAACGCCGAGCGCGCCGAAGTCGAGGACGATCGCGGTTCCGAGCCCCGCGATCGACAGGACGAACGCGGCGGTGGAGTCGATCGGGCGCGCGATCCCGGCCGCGAGAACCGGCGTCCCGACCGCGAGCACCGGGTACAGGAACGCGGCGAATATCTTCGGAGAGACGCGCGGCAGGGCTCCTTCGAGCGCGATCCCGGCCGCCCGGACGCCGAGATACAGCCCCGCCAGCGCGAGAAAGAGCGTCGCCCGGCGGCCGTGCTCGGCCACCGCCGCGACGACCTCCCCGCGGACGCGCGCCGGCGACGGGAGGTCCCGGCGGACGCGCTCGATCGAGCCCGCGGCGGCTCGGCGCGGACAGCGAGGGACGCGAAGCGTCCCCCGGGCCACGCGAGCGGGACCCCGTCCCGCTCGCGGACGAAGCGACCCGACCGCGACGACCGTGAGCGCGAGCTCCACGACGGTCATCCAGCCGTCGCTGCCGCCGCCGCGCTTGCCGTGGTACACCCGCTGGACGTCCGCCACGTAGGGTTCGTCGATGAAGTCCGACTCGACGGCTCGGCCCGCGGGCTGGACGCCCGTGACGGTGTGGCGGAGCCTGAACCAGTCCCAGTACTCCTGGTGGGCCTGCATCGCGGTCCACTCGCCGTCCGGGTCGGCGTACGCGCGGATGTGGTACCGCGAGCCGAGGTACGCGCCGGTGTGGAGCTGGTAGCTCTCCGCGAGCCACCGCCCCTCGCCGTCCCCGTCGACGTCGACGTAGGTGTACCGGGTCGAGCCGCGCGCGTCGTCCCAGTCGACGCCGTCGTCCGTGACCTCGACCGCGTCGGCGGAGTGGGCCCCCGCGGTCGCGTCCGTCTCGTTTTCGGTCGTCCGGTTCCACTCGATGGACGTCCGCTCGGTCAGCGCCCGCCGCGTCGTCTCCGGATCGCCGCGGACCACCACGTTGATCGCCAGCGTCCGGCCGTCGATCGACCGCCGCTTGCTCGTGTACGGCCAGAAGTGGCTCCCGTTGTCCCGCGGTTCGACCAGCCGCCGGTCCGGCACCGTCTCGCGGGGCTCGTCCGGCGCGGTCCGCTGGTACGGCCCCTCGACGTATCCGGCGGTGGCGAGGCTCGCGGCGACGACGACCAGGACGACCCACGTGCGGACGCTCGGCATCGAAGTGCCCGGTCGTTCGTTCCGGGGGATAATCAGCCTTCGCCGACTTTTGAATCGGATGACATTCGTGACGCGACCGGCCGCGAGGATCGGAAACGGAGGCGAGAGCGACGAGGGGCGCGAGAGAGGCGAGGGTCACGAGACGCGAGAGAGAGATGAGGGCCACGAGGGGCGGAAGAGATCGAGGTCACGAAGGGTGGAAGAGAGGCGAGGCACCGCGGACCGGCGGGCGGTGGGCCGTGGCCGACGCGACCGCGCTCGTGCGGCCGCGCCGCACTTCCGGATCGGCCTCTTTTACGGTCGGCGACTACGACGCGGTACCATGTCGGAACAACGGGACGAGGAGCGGATCACGGTGTACTCGGATTACGTGTGCCCGTTCTGTTATCTCGGGCGTCGCTCCCTGCGACAGTACCAGGAATCGAGGGAGGAGGAACTGGAGGTGGACTGGCACCCGTTCGACCTCCGAAGTCAGAAGCGGGGGCCGGACGGCGAGATCGACCACTCCGCCGCCGACGGGAAGGACGACCAGTACTACGAGCAGGCCAGACAGAACGTGCGCCGGCTTCGGGAGCGGTACGGGGTCGACATGGAGCAGGACCTCGCAACCGACGTCGACTCGCTTCCCGCGCAGATCGCCTCGTACTACGTCAAGGAACACTACCCGTACGAGACGTGGCTGGACTTCGACGTCGCGATCTTCGAGGCGCTGTGGCGGGAGGGAAGGGACATCGGCGACGAGGAGCTGCTCGCGGAGCTGGCGGACGACGCGGGCGTCGACGGCGACGAGATCCGCTCGGCGCTCGACGACGGGACGCTCCGCGAGGAGGTGAACGCGCGCTTCCGCGAAGCGCAGCAGCGAGGCGTCACGGGCGTGCCCACGTTCGCCTACGACGGCTACGCGGCGCGCGGTGCGGTTCCGCCGGAGCAGCTGAAACGGCTCGTCGAGGGCGTCTGATCGGAACCCGTCCGGCGGCCGATCAGCGCCGACGGGGCGGACGCGTCACCGACGCGTCACCGCCGACTCACCGGCGCATCCGCGTCCGCTCTTCGAGGCGCTTTTCGAACCACTGCCACTCGCGGGTGAACTGCCCCGTCGCCTTGAGGTCCCACACGTCCGCGTCGGTCACGATGTGCCCCAGCCGGTACGACTGCACCATGTTCACCATCCAGATGATGAGGCTCAGCCCGAGGATGAACGCGCCGACCGTCGCCACCTGCTGGAGCGAGACGAAGACGAACTCCGCGGGGTACGACGCGTACCGGCGCGGGAGGCCGAGCTGCCCGACCAGAAGCAGGGGCATGAACGTGAGGAACACGCCGACGATGCTCAGATACGCGTGGATGCGCCCGAGCGTCTGATCGTACATCCGGCCCGTGAGCAGCGGGAACCAGTAGTAGTTGGCGGCGAACATCGCGAACGCGATGATCCCGACCACGATGAAGTGGAAGTGGCCGACCACGTAGTAGGTGTCGTGCAGCACGAGGTCGACCGGGATCGACGCCAGGAAGATCCCCGTGACCCCGCCCACGATGAAGAGGCCGATGCCCCCGACGCAAAAGATCATCGGGGCGGTGAGCCGAACCCGCCCGCCCCACAGCGTGGCCATCCAGTTGAACGTTTTGACGGCGCTCGGGATCGCGATGGCGATGGAGATCGCCATGAAGCTGGCGCGGAGCCGCGGATCGATACCGGTCGTGAACATGTGGTGGGCCCACACGCCGAACGAGAGCACGCCGATCGCGAGCGTCGAGTAGACTATGAACTTGAACCCGAACAGCCGCCGTCCCGCGAACTTCGGGAGGATGAGGCTGACGAGCCCGAACGCGGGCAGGACGAGGATGTACACCTCGGGATGGCCGAAGAACCAGAACAGGTGCTGCCAGAGGATCGGCCCGCCGCCGTCGACCGCGAAGAACGTCGTCCCGAAGTTGCGGTCCAGGAGCAGCATGAGCAGCGCGCTCCCCAGCACGGGGAAGGCGAACACGATGAGCCCGCTCGTGGTGAGCATCGTCCACGAGAAGATGTCGAGGTTGGCCCAGGTGACCTCCTCACTGCGTTCGGTGAAGATGGTGACGATGATGTTGATCGCGCCCATCACCGTGGCGAGCCCGCTCAGGTGGAGTCCGAGCAGGAGCAGGTCGATCTGGGGGTTGACCATCTGCGCCGACAGCGGGGTGTACATCGTCCACCCGATCGCCGGCGGTTCGAGCGCGAACAGCACGTCGAGCTGGAGGCCGACCGCCGCGAGAACCTTCCCGATCACCTCCGTTATGAGCCCCCCGCGGGCGAGCAGCAGCGACGGCGGGAGGAGCCAGAAGGCGATGGCGTTGATCCGCGGGAACGCCATGTCGTCGGCGTCGACGAGGATCGGCACGAAGTAGTTCGCGACCCCCGTGAACACGGGCGTCACCATGAAGAGGAGCATCGTGAGCCCGTGCATCGTGAAGACCGCGTTGTAGGTTTCGGCGTTCCAGATGTCCGTCGTCGGGGTGAAAAGCTCCGCCCGGATCATCATCCCGTCGGTCGCGCCCCACAGCCCGGCGGCGACGCCGAACAGGATGTACATGATGCCGATGTCCTTGTGGTCGACGGTCGTCAGCCAGCGGTAGAAGCCCGCCGGCTTCTCGCGCTCGAAGATCGTGCCGGGGAGGTACCCGCCGTCGGACGCGACGTCCCCTCGCCAGCCGTCGCGGTGGATCGCCGCGACGGCGAGGACGAACAGCAGCGCCGTGACGGCCAGCAGCCCGGAGAGAAGCGTTACCACGGGGACCACGTCCTGCGTACCGGAGTCCCGAGGACCATGCGCGCACTATGAACCGGGGAGGGAAATAACTACTCTCTCGGCCTCGATTCGAGCGGTTCTCGAACGCACACGGTCGTTCGAGACGGTCGTCAGCGGGACGCCTCGAACGAGCCGGTCTGCTCGCCTCTCGACTCGTCGCCCGACGACAGCCGCGCGTACACCGCGCCGAGCGTGAACCCGTAGGCCAGGTGGGCGACGAGCGTGAGCCCCGCGTAGACGACGAACAGCGCGCCGCTTATGTCCCCCCGTCCGGCGACCACGAACGCGATCCAGAGGATCGACGCGAACGCCATGCCGCGCGTCGCCGGGTCCGGTCCGCCCGGGAGGTAGTCCTCCAGGGCGAGGAACAGAAGCGGCCACGCGACCGCGCCGGCGAGGAGGAAAATGACGAACCCCAGAAAGAGGTTCCCGGGCATGCCGACGAACCGCGCGACGGCGGCGAACAGCCCGATCGCCTCGCGGGTTTCGACCTCCAGGAGGAGCAGCAGGACCGACATCAGCGAGATACCGGCCACGCCACCTGCGATGGCACTGAATGGGCGATTCATGAGCGGTAGAACGCGCGGGGGCGTTAAAAATCTCCGCACCGGACGGCGCGTTCGCCCCGGAGCGGCGGTTTCGACGGTTCGGCCGCCGACGCGCCGCTTTCCCGACCACTACGGCTAAGTATCACCCTCCGATACCACTCGGTATGACCGAACTCGGAAAGATCGACCGCGCGTTCTTCGACGAGTACGTCTACCCGAACCTCGGGGCGGACCGCGAGGACGTGACGCTCGGCCCGAAACACGGGGTCGACTTCGGCGTGATGGAGGTCGGCGGGCGGGCGGTCGCGCTGGCGACGGATCCCGTGTTCATCATGCCCTCGCTGGGCTTCGAGCGGGCGGCGTGGTTCGCCTTCCACATCCTCGTGAGCGACGTGTCCGTCTCGGGCCTGGCGCCGACGCACCTGAGCGTCGATTTCAACCTCCCGCCGGAGATCACGGACGAGCAGATCCGGACGGTGCTGGAGACGTTCGACCGGGAGGCCCGCGACCTCGGCGTCGCCGTCGTCACCGGGCACACGGCGCGCTACGCGGGCTGTAACTACCCGATGGTCGGCGGCGCGACGAGCATCGCCGTCGGCGACCCCGACGACCTCGTCCGGCCCGACGGGGCGCGCGTCGGCGACGCCGTGATCGTCACGAAGGGGCCGGCGGTGGAAGCGACCGGGCTCATGTCCATCCAGTTCGAGCCGCTCATGGGGGCGCTGGACGACGAGGTCGTCGAGGCCGCGAAGGATCGCTTCTACGACATGAGCCCCGTCAGGGACGCGCTCGTCGCGGCGTCGGCCGGCCCGGTGACCGCGATGCACGACGCCACCGAGTGCGGCATTTACGGCGGCCTCTACGAGATGGCCCGCGCCGCGGGCGTCGGAATCGACGTCGACCGCGACGCGATCCCGGTGCTGCCGGGCGTGCGCGAAGCCTGCGAGTTCTTCGGCATCGACCCCTGGAAGTCGATCAGCGAGGGGACGCTCCTGCTCGCGGTCGATCCGGACGGCGCGGACGAGGTGGTCGCCGCCCTCGACGACGAGGGGATCCCGGCGGCCGTCGCGGGCGAGGTCCGCGACGGGTCCGGCCTCCGCGTCGACGGCGAGCCCGTCGACCACCCCGAGGTCGACCCGTTCTGGGGCGCGTTCGAGGAGTACATGGGCAGGCTGGCCGAGGAAGGCGACGACGGGGAGAGCGAGTGATGCGGAAGGCCGCTCCCGTCAGACCGCCCGCGGCGCTGACGATCGCCGGAAGCGACTCCGGCGGCGGCGCGGGCGTCCAGGCGGACCTGAAGACGATGGAGGCCCACGGCGTCTTCGGCACCTCCGTGATCACGGCGACGACGGCGCAGAACACGCGCGGCGTGCGGTCCTCGTTCGTCCTGCCGGTCGAGGAGATCCGCGCCCAGTACGAGGCCGTCGCCGAGGACTTCGACCTCGGCGCGGTCAAGACGGGGATGCTGGCGACGCGGGAGGTGATCGAGGCGGTGACGGAGCTCCTCGCGGACTTCGAGGGCCCCGTCGTGGTCGACCCCGTGATGGTGGCCGCCTCCGGCGACCGGCTGCTCACCGAAGAGGCCGAGGACGCCTACGGCGACCTGCTCGGGGAGGCGACGCTCGTCACCCCGAACGCCGACGAGGCCGCGGTGCTCGCGGGCGTCGACGTGACCGACGCCGAGTCGGCCCGGGAGGTGGGCGAGGCGCTCCTGGAGACGGGCGTCGAGGCGGCGCTCGTGAAGGGCGGACACCTCGACGACGATATATCGTCTCGGGGATCCCACCTCGGCGGCGAAACCGTGATCGACACGCTCGCGACCGAAGAGGGGGTCGAACGGTTCGAGCACCCGCGGATCGACACCGAGGCGAGCCACGGGTCGGGTTGCACCCTCGCGAGCGCGATCGCCTCGCGCCTGGCCCTCGGCGAGCCGCTCGACGCGGCGGTCGCCGCGAGCGTCTCCTTCATGGAGCGCGCGGTCAGGTACTCGCTCGACGTGGGCGAGGGTCCTGGCGCGGTCCACCACCTCGTCGCGCTCCGGGAGGAGGCCGACCGCCACCGAACGATCGAGCGGGTCGAGGGGATCGTCGAGCGGTTCGTCGACCGGGACGTGAGCGCGCTCGTCCCCGAGGTGGGCATGAACGTCGTCGGGGCGACGCCCTACGCCGAGGCGGTCCCGGAAACCGCCGCCGTCGAGGGGCGGATAACCCGGACGCTCTCCGGCGTCAAGCCGAACCGCGGCGTCCGCCTGGGCGCGTCGAGCCACGTGGCGCGGTTCCTCCTCGCGGCCCGCGAGGTCGACCCATCGATCCGCTTCGCGGTGAACTGCCGGTTCGACGACGACGTGGAGGACGCGCTGGCGGCGCTCGACGGGCCGACGTCGGAGTTCGACCGCGCGGCGGAGCCGGCGGCGGTGAAGGAGCGCGAGGGGAGCACGATGCAGTGGGGCGCGCGGAAGGCCTTCGAGAGCGCCGACGAGTCCCCGGCGGCCGTGATCGACCGCGGCGAGGTCGGCAAGGAGGCCATCGTGAAACTGCTCGCGTCCGACGTCGAAACGCTGGTCGAGCGGACGCTGACGCTGTGCGACGCCGTCGAATCCGCCGACGCGTAGAGAATCGAACCGCGATTCGATCGACTGGCGGCCGGTGGAATTAATATCACTATCATTTTATCGGGACTGTATCCGGCGAAACAACGTTCGGGCGGGCCGACCGGCTCGCGCCGGCGCGTTCGGCGGCGAAACCCGACTCGAAGGGAACGATCATGCGCTACGAGAGACGCGACTTCATCAAGGCGACCGGTGCTGCGTTCGGCGGTCTGACGCTGTCGAGCGCGGCGTCAGCGGAATCGACCTGGAACTACGAACTCGTCGGCGAGGCGCTCGACGCCGGGGTTCAGGAGGTCGTCGTCCAGGGCGACTGGGCGTACACGGCGAACGGCGCGGCCATCGCGACAGTCGACTTGAGCGACCCGACGCTCCCCGTCGTGGGCGGCGTCGCGCCCGGTCGCGGCGACGACAACAAGGACGTCAAGGTCGACGGCGACGTCGCCGGCCTCGCGGACGACGGAAGCGCCGGCGGGGTGACGTTCTTCGACGTGGGCGACCCGACGACGCCCGTCGAACTGTCCTTCTACGACGCCGCGAGCGGCGTTCACAACTGCTTTCTCGACGGCGACTACGCGTACCTCTGCGTCAACGACGACTTCGAGCACTCGCGGATGGTCGTCGTCGACATTAGCGACCCCGAGAACCCCGTGAGCCTCGAAGGCGACGAGCGGGGCTCCGAGGGCGCGTGGATGCTCCGCGACGCACACGAGGACATGGCGGAGGCCGGCATCAACCCTATCCACGACATCTACGTGCAGGACGGCCTCGCGTACATGTGTTTCTGGGACGCGGGGGTCGTCGTCGCCGACGTGACCGACCCGACCGATCCGACCGCCGTGGCGCACTTCGGGGCGGCGGCGGACGCCGGGGAGAAACCGGCCGACACGGCCGAGCGGTACCGTCGGTACCTCGGCGGCGAGAAGACGAACGCCCACTACGTCCGGCCGACGCCCGACGGGGACTACACGCTCGTCGGCGCGGAGACGTTCCCCGGGCCGTTCGAAGACACCGCGATCCCCGGCGACCACGGCGGGATCCGGATCTTCGACACGAGCGACGTCTCGACCGACTCGACGCCGGGCTCCCCTTACGAGGGGCACGTCGGCTACGTCCCGGCGCCGGAGCGCCCGACGGACGCCCTGCGAACCAGCCACAACTTCGACGTCACCGACTCGAAGCTGTTCGCCTCGTTCTACCAGGGCGGTCTCCGGGCGTACGACATCGAGGACCCGACGAACCCGCGGGAACTCGCGGCGTTCGCGCCCCCCGGAACCGCCTACTGGGCGGCCGTGGATCTGCCGACTGAGGGGCCGACCCGCTACACCGTCGGCAGCGACATCGGGAAGGGCCTCACGGTGCTCGAACTGAACCACGACACCCCCGGCGAGCAGCACTGGGGAGCGGACGAAACGCTCGACCCGTACGACGTGCTGGAACCGACGATGCAATCGCCGCTCTGAGGGGACGGGGAACCGAGCGGCTCACCCGTCGGAGTCGCCGTGGATTTCACCCCCGGATCGATCGGGCAGGAGCGCGCGGTCGCGCGGTTCGGAACGCGCGGAACCCACAGCGTTTTACCCGACGGCGACTCGTTGTGACGTATGAGCGCACAGGGACAGGGGATCGTCGGGCAGTTCCTCGCCCTCAAGGAGGAGACCGCCGCCGACCTCCTGGCGATGCAGTGCGGCGACTTCTACGAGTTCTTCGCCGACGACGCCGAGACGGTCGGCACGGAACTCGACCTCAAGGTCTCGCAGAAGTCCTCCCACGGCTCCTCGTACCCGATGGCCGGCGTCCCGGTTGACGACCTGACGCCGTACCTCAAGGCCCTCGTCGAGCGCGGCTACCGGGTCGCCGTCGCGGACCAGTACGAGACCGACGACGGCGACCTCGCCCGGTCGATCACGCGCGTCGTCACGCCGGGCACCCTCCTGGAGACGACCGACGCCGAGGCGCAGTACCTCGCGGCCGTCGTCAGGGACGACGACGGGACGTACGGGCTCGCCTTCGCCGACATCACCACCGGCCGGTTTCTCGTCACGGCGGCCGACACCGAGAACGACGCGCACGCCGAACTGTACCGGTTCGACCCCGTCGAGGTCCTCCCCGGCCCGACGCTCCGGAGCGACGACGGCTTCCTCGCGGCGCTCCGCGAGGGAACCGACGCGTCGCTGTCGCTGCACGACGCAGAGAGCTTCGCGCCCGGGCGGGCGCGGCACGCCCTGACCGAGCAGTTCGGCGATCGGACGCTCGACAGCGTCGGCCTCGACGCCGAGGACGCGGTCCGGGCGGCCGGCGCGGCGCTGTCGTACGTCGAGGAGACGGGCGTCGGCGTCGCCCGATCGATGACCCGCCTGCAGGCGTACCGGACGAGCGACCACGTCGAACTCGACGCCACGACCCAGCGCAACCTCGAACTCACGGAGACGATGCAGGGTCGGCGCGAGGGGTCGCTGCTCGACGCGCTCGACCACACCGTCACGAGCCCCGGCGGCCGGCTGCTTCGGGAGTGGCTGACGCGCCCGACGCGGTCGCTGCCGGAGATCGAGCGGCGGCAGGACTGCGTGGAGGCGCTGGCGTCGGCGGCCCTCGCTCGCAAGCGCGTCCGAGACGCGCTCGACGGCGCGTACGACCTCGAACGGCTGGCGAGCCGCACGGCCAGCGGGAGCGCGGGCGCGCACGACCTGCTGTCGATCCGGGACACGCTCGCGATCCTCCCGGCGCTCGCGGAGGCGATCGAGGGGACCGAACTCGCCGACTCGCCGCTCGCCGAGGTGATCGACCGACCGGATCGAGAGGCCGCCCGCGAGCTGCGCGACGAGCTCGCCGACGCGCTCGCAGAGGATCCGCCGAAGACCGTGACGCAGGGCGGGCTGTTCGAGCGGGGCTACGACGACGGCCTCGACGAACTCATCGAGCGCCACGAGGACGCGAAGCGGTGGCTCGACACCCTCGAAGAGCGCGTGAAGTCGCGGTACGGCGTCCACCACGTGACGGTCGACCGGAACAAGACGGACGGATTCTACATCCAGGTCGGCCGGTCGCAGGCCGACCGGGTGCCCGAGGAGTTCCGGGAGATCAAGACGCTGAAGAACTCGAAGCGGTACGTCACCGACGAGCTGGAGGAACGCGAGCGCGAGGTGCTGCGGCTCGAAGAGTCCCGCGGCGACCTCGAATACGAGCTCTTCTGCGATCTCCGCGAACGCGTCGCGGAGCGGGCCGCCCTGCTGCAGGACGTGGGGCGGGCGCTCGCGGAGGTCGACGCGCTGGCCTCGCTCGCCGCGCACGCGGCGGGCAACAGCTGGGTCCGGCCGGAGCTGACGGAGCCCGGGCCGCTCCGCATCGAAGCCGGCCGCCACCCGGTCGTCGAGCGGACGACGGAGTTCGTTCCGAACGACCTGCACATGGACGGGGTCGGCGACGCCGCCGGTTCGGAGCGCGCCGCCGAGGGTGCGGACGGCGGCCGCGGCTTCCTCATCGTCACCGGGCCGAACATGAGCGGCAAGTCGACGTACATGCGGCAGGCGGCGCTCATCACGCTGCTCGCGCAGGTGGGGAGCTTCGTCCCGGCCCGGTCGGCGACGATCGGCCTCGTCGACGGCATCTACACCCGGGTCGGCGCGCTCGACGAGCTCGCGCAGGGGCGCTCGACGTTCATGGTCGAGATGCAGGAGCTCTCGAACATCCTCCACTCGGCCACCGAGGACTCGCTCGTCATCCTCGACGAGGTGGGCCGCGGCACGTCGACGTACGACGGCATCTCGATCGCGTGGGCCGCGACGGAGTACCTGCACAACGAGGTGCGCGCGAAGACGCTCTTCGCGACGCACTACCACGAGCTGACGACGCTCGCGGACCACCTGGAGCGGGTCCGGAACGTCCACGTCGCGGCGGACGAACGCGACGGCGAGGTGACGTTCCTGCGCACCGTCCGGGAGGGACCGACCGACAGGAGCTACGGGATTCACGTCGCGGACCTCGCGGGCGTGCCGAAGCCGGTGGTCGACCGGGCGGCGGACGTGCTCGACAAGCTCCGCGCCGAGAAGGCCATCGAGGCGAAGGGAAGCGGCGAGGGCGAGCCGGTGCAGGCCGTGTTCGACCTCGGATCGGGGAGCTTCAAGCCGGCCGCCGGCGACGGCGCGACGGCCGGCAGCCGAACGAACGGCGCTGGCAGAGCGGACGGCGCGGGCGGACCCGACGGAACGCGCCCGACCCGCGCCGCAGAGACTGAAGCCGGTTCGGTTTCGGACCGGGAGTCGGCGAGCGACGACCTCCGCGACCGCTACGGCGACGGCGCGGACGGCGTGCTCGCCGACCTCGCCGGCACGAACGTCAACGAGGTGTCGCCGATCGAGCTGATGGCCCGGGTGCAGGAGTGGCAGTCGAAGCTGGCCGACGAGGGGGGAGACGGCCGATGACGGACGAGCCCCTCCGCGCGACGGTCACGCAGAAGGCGGCGCTGTTCGGCCCCGGCGGCGACGTGCTGCTGCTCCGCGACGGTGACGACGCGTGGGAGTTCCCGGGCGGGCGCATCGGACGCGACGAAACCGTCCGCGAGGGGTTGCTGCGCGAGGTTCGCGAGGAGACCGGCCTCGGGGTCGAAGTCGGCCCACCCGTGTACACCGCCGCCTGGCTGAACGACCGCGGGAAGGGGCGCTT
Organism: Halegenticoccus soli; assembly: GCF_002844195.1. Lineage (GTDB taxonomy): Archaea > Halobacteriota > Halobacteria > Halobacteriales > Haloferacaceae > Halegenticoccus > Halegenticoccus soli. Next base: position 467,059 of record NZ_PEND01000002.1, on the reverse strand, counting down.
TTCCGTCGTCTACCGCTGCGCGGCCGACGACCGGACCGTGACGCTGAGCGACGAACACACGGACTGGGTGTGGGAGGAGCCGGAGGCGGCGATCGGCGACCGGCTCTCGACGCGGCAGCAGCGGGCGGCGCTCGAACGGGCGCTGGAGGCGGAAGTCGAGGCGGAGGTGGAGCCGTGAGCGACGACGAGCCGGCCGTGGACGCCGGCGAGGTGAGCGACGACGAGCCGGCCGAAAGCGCCGGCGGCGGCGACGACCGCCCGACGATCCGGACCCTGGACGCGGCGACGGTGCAGCGCATCGCGGCCGGCGAGGTGGTCGAGCGGCCGGCATCGGTCGTGAAAGAGCTCGTCGAGAACAGCCTCGACGCCGACGCCTCGCGGGTGTCGATCGCCGTCGAACGCGGCGGCAAGGAGGGAATCCGCGTCCGCGACGACGGGATCGGGATGGCCCCGTCGGACCTCGAACTCGCCGTCGAGGAGCACGCGACGAGCAAGATCGAGGGCGTCGACGACCTCGAAGCGGGCGTCGGCACGCTCGGGTTCCGGGGCGAGGCGCTCTCGACGATCAGCGCCGTCTCGCGGACCACGATCAGGAGCAAGCCCCGCGGCGAGACCGGCGCCGGAGCCGAACTCGCGGTCGAGGGCGGCGAGGTCGGCGAAGTACGGCCCGCGGGCTGTCCGCCGGGGACCGTCGTCGAGGTCGAGGACCTCTTTTTCAACACGCCCGCGAGGAAGAAGTTCCTGAAGACCGACGCCACGGAGTTCGACCACGTGAACACCGTCGCAACCCAGTACGCGCTCGCCAACCCGGACGTGGCCGTCTCGCTGACGCACGACGGCCGGGAGGTGTTCGCCACCGAGGGAGGCGGCGGCCTGGAATCGGCCGTCCTCGCGGTGTACGGCCGGGAGGTCGCCGAGTCGATGGTGGCGGTCGAGGGGACCGTCGCCGACGAGGGAACCCCCGTCGAATCGGTATCGGGGCTCGTCAGCCACCCGGAGACGACCCGGAGCGGCCGGGAGTACCTCTCGACGTTCGTCAACGGCCGGTACGTCACGGCGGGCGCGCTCCGCGAGGCGGTGCTCGACGCCTACGGCGGGCAGCTCGCCCCCGACCGCTACCCGTTCGCGGTGCTCTTCGTCGACGTTCCCGCCGGCGCGGTGGACGTGAACGTCCACCCGCGGAAGATGGAGGTCCGCTTCGACGACGAGTCGGCGGTGAAGCGCGCCGTCGAGCGCGCGGTCGAGGGGGCGCTGCTCGACCACGGGTTGATCCGCTCCACGGCCCCGCGGGGGCGGTCGGCGCCCGCCGAGGCCGAGGTCGCACCGGAGCCCGAGAGCGGCGACGTGGTCGGCGGCGCCGGGAGCGAACACGAGCGGGCGAGCGGCGTCCGCGCGGGCCGGAGCCGTCACGAGCGGACGCTGAGCCGGGTTCGGCCGGAGGGCGACTCGGCGACGGACGGCACCGCGGACGGCGAGAGCTATCCGACGAGCGAGGAAGCCGCGGAATCCGGGTCGTCGACGACCCGGCCGGACGATCGGGCCGACGACGGTCCGCCCGCTGCCGATCGGGGCACCGACGGTTCGGACCCCGACGCGCCGATCGGCGACACCGTCGAAGCGAACGCCGGCGCGACGGACGCCGGGTCGGGGGACGCCGACACGACGACCACCGACGCTCCGGGCACCGACACCGCGGACGAGGGGCGCGGCCGGGCGGATCCGACTCGGCCGGTCGGCGCGCCGCGCGCGGACAGACCGTCGCCCCGGCCGTGGCAGTCCTCGTCCTCGGTCGGCTCCGACGACGCAGACGGCGTAGACGGCGCGAACGACGCGGACGACGCGGCTGGCAGCGCGAAGTTCGGCGTCTCGGGGGCGAAGGGGGAGACCGGGGACCGCGAGACAGGTGGGAGTCGGGGGACGGAACGCTCCCGTCGCGATCGTTTCGGCGTCGTCGGCCCGACGACCCAGCGGACGCTCGACGGGGCGGAGGCGACCGGCGAGCGGGAGTTCGACGCGCTCCCGCGGATGCGGGTGCTCGGGCAGCTGTACGACACCTACGTCGTCGCCGAGACCGACGACGGGATGGTGCTCGTCGACCAGCACGCCGCCGACGAGCGCGTGAACTACGAGCGCCTGCGGCGCGAGGTCGAGGGCGACACGCCGACGCAGGCGCTCGCCGAGCCGGTCGAACTCGAACTGACCGCCCGCGAGGCGGCGCTGTTCGAGGAGTACGCGGAGGCGCTGGCACGGGTCGGGTTCCACGCCGGCCGGACGGGCGAGCGGACCGTCGAGGTGCGGACCGTCCCGGCGGTGTTCGACGCGGCGCTCGACCCGGGGCTCCTGCGCGACGCCCTCTCGGCCTTCGTCGCCGAGGAGCGCGACGGGGGGAGGGAGACGGTCGACGCGGTCGCCGACTCGCTGCTCGCGGACCTCGCCTGCTACCCGTCGATCACGGGGAACACGTCGCTCACGGAGGGGTCGGTCGTCGACCTCCTGGAGGCGCTCGACGCGTGCGAGAACCCCTACGCGTGCCCCCACGGCCGCCCGGTGATCATCAGGTTCGACCGGGAGGACATCGAGGATCGGTTCGAGCGCGACTACCCCGGCCACCTGGGTCGGCGGCGCGAGGACTGAAGCCGACTCCTTACCCCCGACCGGCGACCTTCCGCGCGGCCGCGATCAGTCGTCGATCCGAAGCACCAGTTCCTCGCCCTCCCGATCGAACGTCGTTCCGAACGCGTCCGACAGCTCCCGCATCCGCTCTCGACACCACTCGGCGGCCTCCCCGCCCGCGAGGTGGACGGCGCAGTCGCGTATCTCGACGGGCGCGAGGCGGAGTTCGACCGGCGTACCGTCGCCGTCGATCCGAAGGTCGAACAGGAAGCTCCGGTCGTTTCGCAGCTCCGGGTCGACCACGTAGTCGTCCACGAAGTCGCCGGCGTCGTAGACGATCGGTCGGCCCCCGTACACCTCGATCCCCTGGAAGACGTGGGCGCTGTGGCCGTGGACGACGTCGACGCCCCGATCGACGAGCCAGCGGCCGAACCGCCGGAACGCCGGGGGCGGTTCCGTGACCATGTTCGGCCCCCAGTGCAGGGAGGCGACGAGGAGGTCCGGGTCGGCGCCGCGGGCGGCGGACAGGGACGCCTCCACGGCGCGGCGCGACTCCCGGTCGTCGAGGTCGAACCTGACGTGCGCGGTTCCGGGCGAGTCGGCCGTCGCGGCGTACTCGGGCGTGTTGTCGGTGAACGAGACGAACGCGACGTCGAGGCCATCGACGGCGAGGGAGGCGGGTTCGCGCGCCTCCGCGAGGGTGCGCCCGGCGCCCGCCCGGGCGATCCCAGCGCCGTCCAGCGCGTCGAGCGTGTCGGCGAGCGCGTCCGGCCCGTAGTCCATCAGGTGGTTGTTCGCGAGGCTGCAGTAGTCCACGCCGGCGGCGGACAGCGCGCCGAGCGCACGGTCGGGATCGGCCCGGAAGTGGAACGGCCGGTACGTCCGGGTCCACGGCCGGCCGCGGGTCGAGAGGCAGCACTCGAGGTTGATGCACAGCCCGTCGAGGGATCGGAGTCGGGGGAGCACGTCGCCCCACACGGCGTCTACGTCCCGCGTCCGCTGTCGCGCGTCGACCTGCCGCCCCAGCATCACGTCCCCGGTCAGGCCGAGGTGCGTCGTCGGGGGCATACGCGGAGATACGGCGCGGAGCGGCAAAAACGCCGACCCGGACCGACGATCGGGAGACGGAACACGCCGGATCGGAAGCCGGCTGATTCCGCACCGGCATCAGGGCCGGCGATCCGGCTCGTTTCGCCCGCGGGAACCCGGCGCAGTCGCTCGCCTGACAACGAACAGCACTTATATCAGCTCCGGCTTTGCACTACACATGCTATTTACCCGCACGCGAAGGAGGGAGCGATGACCGACGTACTCACGTTCGGCGAGACGATGCTCCGCCTGTCGCCGCCCGGGACGAACCGCCTGGAGGCGACGGACGAGCTCGCGGTCTACCCCGCGGGCGCGGAGAGCAACGTCGCCGTCGCGGCCTCCCAGCTCGGCGCGGAGGCGACCTGGCTGTCGAAGCTCCCCGACACGGCGCTGGGGCGCAAGGTCGTCCGGGAGCTCCGCGGCAACGGCGTCGAGACCGAGATCGTCTGGAGCGACGCCGGAAGGCAGGGGCTGTACTTCGTCGAGCGGGGGACCGCTCCGCGCGGGACGCGCGTGATCTACGACCGCGAGGACAGCGCCGTCACGACCGCGACGGCCGCGGAGCTCCCGCTCGATCGCGTCCGCGAGGCGCGGACCTTCTACACGAGCGGCATCACGCCGGCGCTCTCCGACGCGCTGGCGGGGACCACCGCGGAACTCCTCGACGTCGCCGGCGAGAGCGGCGCGACGACGGCGCTCGACGTGAACTACCGGTCGAAGCTGTGGTCGCCCGAGGAGGCCCGGGAGACGCTGACGGGGCTCTTCCCGTCCGTCGACGTGCTGGTGACGGCGATCCGCGACGCGGAGAACGTGCTCGGCTACGACGGCGACGCCGACGAAGTCGCCGCCGCGCTCGCGGAGGAGTGGGGCTTCGAGACGGTCGTCGTGACGCGGGGCGAGGACGGCGCGCTGGCCTGGAACGACGGGACGATCTACGAGCAGGAGGCCTTCGAGACGGAGACCGTCGACCCGGTGGGCACCGGCGACGCGTTCGTCGGCGCGTTCCTCGCGCGCCGCCTGGCCGGCGACGCGGTCACCGACGCGCTGGCGTACGGCGCGGCGACGGCGGCCCTGAAGCGCACGATCCCGGGCGACGTCGCCGTCGTCACGCGCGAGGAGGTCGAGGAAGTGCTCGGCGAGGAGACCGCCGAGATCGCACGGTAGCGCCCAGGCGGCGCCTAGAGACGAAAATAGGCGGATCGGATCCCGATTCTGCGGATCGTACACCCGCGCGGACTCGGAGTGCTCCTCGGGGACGGTCTTCGGCGGCGATGATGAGGGACACGAGCGTCGACTACGCGGAACAGCTTCCGGTCGGCGGCGGGCCAGAACGCCCAGGCGGTCGCGAGCGTGGCGACCGCGAGCGAAGCGTCGACCAGTAGATCACCTCGTCGATCCCGAGCCGCGTCAGGCGGTGGGGCGCCGTACAAGCAGTACGTCACACCCGACGCCGTGACGGATCTCGACCCCCGCTCGCTCCGGGCCCAAACGGACACCCCACGACGGGGACGGGGAGTCATCCGGTTGATAGGTGGCCAGAAAGCATACGCCGCAGAGCGCCGAGCGTCGAACCCGATGAGAGCCCTCGCAGTAGCGATGACTGTGCTGCTCGCGACGGCGGGTTTCGCGCCCGTCTCGACGGCGCAGTCGCAGCCCGGCGCCGGGTCGGCGTCGTTCGACGGCGCCCGCGTCGCCATCGGCACCGACGCGACCGGCGTCACGAATTACACCGTCGGCGGGGAGCGGCTGCTGTCGTCGGTTCGGGTGCAGGCGAGAAGCGAGGTCGACAACGGCGGCATCATCAACATCGGGCCGTCGCTGTCGTCGGTCGCGCCGCTCTCGGGGAGTCCCGTCGCGCTGGCGGATCGGACGGCCACCGGCGCCACGCTGAACACGGAGAGCGGGGCGACGGTCCGCGTTCACGACAACGAACACGGCGTGATGGTCGTCCGCAGCGAAGGGCGCAGCCAGTACGTGCAGCTCAACGCCAGCGAGGGCGCCGAGGTCGCGTACGAGGGCGGAGCGGCCTCCGTGACGACCGAAAACGGCACGCGGGCGTCCGTGTTCGTCGTCGGCGACGGCGAGGTGTCCGTCGAGGGCGGGAGCGTCGTGGCGAACATCGACGGCGACGACCAGCTCGTCGTTCGCTCGTACGCCGACGAGCGCGAAACCGCCGAGGAGCAACAGGAGAGCTACATTCGACAGGGGGCGGTGGCCGCCGAGGTGTACGTGACGGATCGGGGGAACGAGACGGTCGCCGACGTCGTCGCGTACGACGGCGGGACGACGGTCGACGTGACGAACCGGAGCGAGGGCGCCGTGGAGCTGACCGTCGATCGGGAGACGGAGGAGGGAACGCTGGTCCTCGCGACCGTCTCGCCGACCCTCCTCGACGTCGACTCGCTCGCGGTCACGGTGGACGGGAGACTCGCCGAGGAGTCCCCCTCCTACAGCGCGCTCGGCGGCGCCGTCGACGGGGACACCCCGCGATACGTCGTGGCCGAAACCGGCCCGAACGGGACCGTGAACGCGCTCATGGCGGTGACGCACTTCTCGTCGCGCTCGCTCGGCCTGTACTCCGGGCCGCACGCGAAGGCGGCGGTGCAAAGCGCGGAGCGGGGTCAGAACGGAAACTCGACTGACGGCTCCGGGGGAGAACACTCCGGCGGGCAGTCCGCCGACGAGTCGGAAACGGAGACCGACAGCCCCGGATTCGGGATCGGCGTCGCCGTCGCCGCGCTGCTCGCCGTCGCCGCGCTGGCGACGCGACGGCGGTAGACCGGGGGTCGGTGCGACGGCGGTAGATCCGGAAGGATGCGGCGGCGGGAGACGGAAGGCCGGGCGCGACGGCGGCGGTCCGAGCGAGGGACGCGCCGATCGGGTGACGCGGTCGGCCGCCAGACTGATTGCCGCAACGGCCGACGTTGCACCCGCGGAGAAAGCGCACCGCAACGCGGAGCGATCCCCTCGACCGCCGGAGCGGTTCTCGACCGCTCGCGCTCCGCGGTTCGACCACGCCACGCCGCCAAACCACGAACCACCATGGAGATTTACGAACCGGAACCGGACGACGTCGCGCGGGTACGGGAGGTCGTGAGGAGTTCGATGACGACGTCGTACGCCCTCAGTCCGCAGGAGATCGACAGCATCATCGACCACCAGTTCGGCGACGAGAGCGTCGAGCGGAAGCTGGAAGCGACCGACGCGACGCTCCTCGTCGCCGCGAAGGACGGAACGGTCGTCGGCGTCGCCGAGGGGGATCTCGGCGAGGGGAGAGGCGACCTCAGGTGGCTCTTCGTGGATCCCGAACACCGGGGCGAGGGCATCGGAACCCGGCTGTTCGAGGAAACCGTCGACGCGCTCGCAGAGCGCGGGGCGAGACACGTTCAGGCGAGCGTCCTCGCGGAGAGCACCGACGGCGGTGATTTCATCGAACGCATGGGTTTCGAGCGGATCGACGATCGGGAGGCGGATCTCGGCGACGACACGTTCGTCGAGCACGTCTACGCCGAGTCCGGTGAAGCGGAGAGCGAGGGGCCGAAGGACGACGAGTCGACGCAGGAGGGCGGAGACGCGGAGGGGGAAGCCGACCACGAGTCCGACGACGAGGGCGTCGAACCGCCCGAGACCGCCACCGACGAGGACGGAACGCGGGTGTACGTCGCCGCCGACGAGCGGGAGCCGGGAACCGAGGCGGTCTTCTACCGCGCGTACACGGACGAGGGGCGCGAGGAGCCGTACGGGTACTTCTGCGGCAACTGCGGGTCGCTCGACGTGGACATGGACGACCTGGGCCGGATGGAGTGTGCGGAGTGCGGAAACACCCACCGCGCCGACGAGTGGGACAGCTCGTACCTCTGACCGGCATCCCGCCTCCGAGCGACGATTTCACCTCCGAGCGACGGTTTCCACGCCGAGTGACGGTTCCCCCGCCCCGTGAGCCGACGGCGTTCGAACCGGGCGCGAGATACTCGGCTCTGCGGAGGGCGCGTCCGATCGGCAAAACTGCTAATCCCCCCGGACGAAACGTACCCGTATGCACGTCGTCATCGTCGGCGCGTACGGGAGCGCCGGTGTGGCCGCGGCCGAAGCGCTGAGCGAACGGGTCGGGGAAGAGTTAGATCGGCTCACTCTCGTCGACGACGGGGAGCCGGGCGGCGGACTGTGTATCCTCCGCGGCTGCATGCCCTCGAAGGAGGTGCTGTCGGCCGCGGCGCACCGGTACCAGGTTCGCCACGACCCGCGGCTCTCGGGCGACCCGCCGACGCTGGATCTCGGGAAGGTCGTCGCCACGAAGGACCGACACGTCGCCGCGTTCGCCGAGCACCGCCGCAACGCGGTCCACCAGCTCGCCGACCTCGACGGCGTAGAGTTCGTCCACGGGACCGCGCGCTTTCTCGACGACCGCGTCGTGGCCGCCGGCGACCGCACGTTCGAGGCCGACTACGTCGTCGTCGCCACCGGCTCGACGGTGAACGTCCCGGACCTCCCCGGGGTGGACGAGGTGGACTACTGGACGAGCGCGGACGTGCTCGACGCGACTGACCTCCCCGAGTCCGGCGTGGTGATGGGCTTCGGCTACGTCGGGCTGGAGATGGTCCCGTACCTCGCCGAGGCCGGCGTCGGGGATCTCACGGTGATCGAACACGACGAACGGCCGCTGGACGAGGCTGACCCCGAGTACGGCGACGAACTCCTGTCGCTGTACCGTGAGGAGTTCGGCGTCGAGATCCTCACGAATACGCACGAAGAGTCGGTCGAGGCGACGGACTCGGGCGTCCGGTTGCACGTCGACGCGGACGGCGAACCGCGCGCCGTCGACGCCGAGGCGCTGTTCCTGTTCACGGGGCGTCGGCCGAACCTCGGCAGCCTCGCGCTGGAGAACACGTCGCTGTCGCCGGGGGACGGCTGGGTTTCGGACACGATGCAGGCCACCGACGATCCGCGGACGTTCGTCGTCGGCGACGCAAACGGCAAGGAGCCGATACTCCACGTCGCGAAGGAGCAGGGGTACAGGGCGGCGGAGAACCTCCTGGCGCACGCCCGCGGCGACCCGCCGGAGCCGTACGAGAACGTCCACCACCACGTGATCTTCTCGGCCGCCGGCGTCTACCCGTACGCCCGCGTCGGCCACTCCGTCGAATCGGCCGAGGAGGCCGGACTGGACTACGTGCACGTCGCGCGGAAGGCCGAGGACGACGGCGTGTTCAAGACGAAGAACGTCCCCCGCGGGCGGGCATCGCTGGTCGTCGACGCCGACGACGGCGCCGTACTCGGCTATCAGGGGCTGCACTACCACGCCGACGTGATGGCGAAGGCGATGCAGGTCGTCGTCGAGCTCGGCCTCGACGTGCGCGACCTCCCCGACCGCGCCTACCACCCGACGACGCCGGAGATCCTCGACGCGCTCTTCCGGGGCGCGAGCGCGAACGTCGGCTGAGCGTCGGGCGCGATCCGCATCGCCGCGTGGGGCGACCCGCTCCGAGTCGCCGAGCCCCGCGTCCCAGCCGGGCGCTACCGAGCACCACGACATTCGATGACTAACGCGCATGAGATCCACAAATACAAATGCGCGAACCAAATACCGTCGGCCGTATGGCGACACTATCGTTCGAGCCGCTGACATACGACGACATCCCCGAGGACGAGCGCCCGACGCTGACCCAGGCGCTCGTCCCGGTCGTCGGGATGCTCGCGTTCCTCAGCGTCGGGGCGATCGCCCTCGGCCTCGACGCGCACATGCCCCTCCTGTGGGGCATCGTGCTCACCGGCCTGGTCGGCCGATACTGGGTCGGCATCCCGTGGCAGCGGATGTACGAGGGCATCGTGGACGGGCTCAGGATGGGGATGCAGGCGATCCTCATCATCTTCGTCATCTACGTGCTCATCGCCGTGTGGACCGCCGCCGGGACGATCCCGGCGCTCGTGTACTACGGGCTGGACCTGCTCTCGCCGACCGTGTTCCTGCCCGTGACGGCGCTCCTCGCGACGGGCGTCGCGTTCGCCGTCGGCTCGTCGTGGACCACCGCCGGCACGCTCGGCGTCGCGTTCATCGGGATCGGCGCGGGGCTGGGGGTGCCGGAGCCGATGACCGCCGGGGCGGTGCTGACCGGCGCGTACACCGGCGACAAGATCTCGCCGCTTTCGGACACGACGAACCTCGCGGCCGCGGTGACGAACACCGACCTCCTGACGCACATTCGGACGATGCGCGTCGGAACGGGGATCGCGCTCGGGCTGTCGCTCCTTGGGTACGCCTACCTCGGGCTGACGGCCACGGGCTCGATCCCCGCGGGGCGCGTCGCGGAGATCCAGGCGGCGATCACGAACACCTACGCCGTCACGCCGCTCGTGTTCTTCCCGCTCCTCGTGACGTTCGGGCTCGCGCTCCGGGGGTACCCGGCGCTCCCGTCGCTGATCGCGGGCGTCTTCGCCGGCGTCGCGACGCAGGTCGTCGTCCAGGGGGCGCTGAGCGTCGAGGGGTTCGTCGCGGCGTGGGACGTCGCGCAGAACGGCACCTCGCCCGAGACGAGCGTCGAACTCGTGAACGAGCTCCTCGCCACGGGCGGGCTCATCGGGTCGGCGTGGACCATCACCATCGTCATCGCCGCGCTGGCGCTCGGCGGGCTGCTCGAACGGACGGGCGTGCTCGCGGTGCTCGCGTACCACCTCGGCAAGGCGGTGTCGAGCGTCGCCGGCCTGACGGCCGGGACCGCGGTTTCGGCCTTCGGGATGAACGTCCTCGCGGCGGAGCAGTACATGAGCATCGTCGTTCCGGGGATGAGCCTCCGCGGGCTGTACGACGACTTCGACCTCGAGAGCCGCAACCTCTCGCGGGCCGTCGAGGCCGCCGGGACGACGACAAGCGCGCTCATCCCGTGGAACGCCGGCGGCGTGTACATGGCGGGCGTGCTCGGCGTGCCGACGCTCCAGTACGCGCCGTACTACTTCCTCGGCATCCTCTCGCCGCTCATCCTCGTCGCGATGGGGCTCACCGGCTGGCGCATCACCAGGAAGGACGAGGAGACGACGGCGGGTATCGCGGGCGCGGTCAAGTCGGTCTCGAACGACTGAGGGGCCCGGTCGCGAACGGCCGAGCGACCGAGCGGCGGTCCGTCGCCGTCTGCTCTCCCGTCCGCGCCGCCGTGCGGCGAGTCGGCCGGCTTATGTCTCCCGGCGGGCTACCGCCGGGCATGGAACTCTCGACGAGCGGGCGGTTCCGCGTGCTCGGGCGGCCGCGCGCGCCGGACGAGCTCCTGCTGATCGACGCCGAGTCGTTCGACCCGACCTACGTCGGCACCGACGGGTACGACGGGGCGCTCGACGAGGCAGTCGCCGGCCTCGAACCGGGCTACCTCGTCGACGCGACGCTGTCCTGGGGGGACGACGGGACGCCGCGGTTCGAGGCGATCGACGTGCTGCGGCGGACGCGCATCCGCTTTCTCGACGGCGTGACGGGGCTGTTCGAGGCCGCCCGGGAGACGTGGATGGCGGCCGAGGCCGACGGCGACGCGATGAACTCCCGCGTGACGCGCAACACCGACGGCGACCCGAACGGCGTGCTCTACGTCTTCGCGGCGCAACCGGGCGCGCGCGACGTGTTCGGAGAGTTCGAAAGCGGCGTGCTCCCGATCGAACCGCTCATCGAACGGGCGAACGAGGGGCTGGACGACGACGGCGACCGCGAGGTGTTCGTGATGCGACCCGCGGACGAGCCGTTCGTCGTCGTGTACATCGCGTTCGAGAAGGACGGGCTGCTTGCAAGGACAGTGCGTGAGACGTACGTCTCGGACGGGTCCGTGGACTCGTAAACTGGTGAAATTCTGTCGGCGTTAGAAGGACGAGTGCGCTATTTACGCACTCGGAGCCGTCGCTTTGGCCAGAGTTGCGGAATTGTCGTTGCCTCGATTCCAGACAACCCTGAGAGTTTCCCCATCCCAGCTGGTATCGTGCGTTCGCGTTATTGAGTCCCCAGCGGTAACTTTACTTGTACCGTAGGAGTCAGCCCAGTCATCAGAACCTGAGAACGAACCTGAACTCACAGTTGTCAGGTCATTCCCTTCTTCAATTGCGTCTCCGCCATCATGTGTAATAGTTACTTGATTACCGTCATGGAAGTCAAACGAGAAGCTCGCCTGCGGAGCCGTCTGCTGCACCTGATCTCCGAGTCCCAGGACGAACGTGCCGATCACGGCCGCCAGGATGACGGTGATGGCGACCATCAGGATGACGCCGATCACCGGACTCACCGCGCGATTCTCCGTCAATAGTTTTCTCAGTTGCATGATCTCCCTCTCCCACGCCGCACCGGCAGCGGACGCTGCGGGGGCACCTCCCAGGGCTCCCCCCGGGCGCGCAGCCGGGCATCGGCCGCGCGCCGGACCACCGTCCCGCCGTTCCGACGTGTTCACCCGTGTACACGAAGCCATTACATAAATAACTATCTGGTAATTAATACTGTGTTAAAATGAGTGATATCCTTCGTTAAATCGGCAGCCTACGCCGGAATTGGGTTGGTACAGTAGACGGATGCGTTGTCCGACCTATTTTCGCTCGGATGTTAATACAGTCGCGATTTACGAGCGGATTTCGGGCTCACCGCGGGTCGAAACGACGGCCGTCGCTCGGGCGAACACGTCCGAAATACGAGATGGTCGGTATTCGAGACCCGCGGCCGGAGAGCGGCGGTGGCCGGTGGCCGGCGGTCGGCGATCAGCGATCGGTGGTCCGCGGTCAGTGACCGCCGGGCCTCAGTCGAGACTGTCTTCCGGCGTCCCTTCCTCGGCGAGCGCCGTGCGCTCCGAGCCCAGCGCGCTCTCGCGCAGGTCCGCCTCGATCGCTTCGAGGGAGCGGCCCTTGGTTTCGGGCACGAGGAAGTACGTGAAGACCAGCGCGACGGCGCTTAGCGCGGCGTACAGCCAGAACGTGCCCGACTGCCCGAAGGCGTCGACGAGCTGCAGGAACGTCTGCGCGACGACGAGGTTCGCGAGCCAGTTGACGACCGTCACGACGCCCATCGCCGATCCGCGCACCTTGAGCGGGTAGATCTCGGAGATGAGGAGCCAGAACACCGGCCCGAGGCCGATCGCGAAGAACGCCACGTAGAGCATCAGGCTCGCGAGGGCCGCCCAGCCCACGACGCCCGACAGCCCCGGCAGGAAGAACGCCGCACCGAGCACGACGAGCGTGACCGTCATCCCGGCGAGGCCGACCATGAGCAGCGGGCGGCGGCCGGCGCGGTCCATGAGCAGCACCGCGACGACGGTCATGGCGACGTTGACGACGCCGATGCCGACGGTCGCCAGGATGGACGCGGAGTTCCCGAACCCGGTCGATTCGAGGATCGTCGGCGCGTAGTAGATGACCGTGTTGATGCCCGTCACCTGCTGGAACGCCGCGAGCCCGATGCCGACGACGAGCGCCGGCCGGATCCACGGCTCGAACAGCTCCGAGAGCCCCTCTTCTTGAATCTCCTCGGTCTGTTTGATCTCGTTCAGCTCCGCCTCGACGCCCGCCTCGTCGCGGGTCCGCGAGAGGACGTCGCGCGCGGCGCTCTCCCGGCCGCGCTCGACGAGCCACCGCGGGCTCTCGGGCATGAACAGCATGCCGACGAGCAGGACGACGGCGGGGGCCATCCCCGTCCCGAGCATGATGCGCCACGCGAGCTCGCCGGTGAGCACGGAGTCCACGAAGTACGAGACCGCGTAGTTCACCAGGTAGGACGCGAGGATGCCGCTGGTGATGGCGAGCTGGTTGAACGACACGAGCGACCCGCGGATCTTCGGCGGCGATATCTCCGAGATGTACAGCGGCCCGACGATGGAGGCGAAGCCGATGGCGACGCCGTCGACGACGCGGCCGACGACGAGCACCTCGACGTTCGGCGCGATCGCCATCGTCAGCGACCCGACGAAGAACACGACGGCCGCGATCAGGATGAGCCGCCGCCGCCCGATTCTGTCGGCCAGGTAGCCGCCGGTGGCCGCGCCGATCACCGCCCCGATCAGCGCGCCGCTCACCACCAGCCCCTGCACCCAGGAGGGATCCATCGCGATCCCGAAAAGGGAGGTCATCTCGAACGCCTCTCTGATGTAGAGAAACGCCCCGGAGATGACGCCCGTGTCGAATCCGAACAGTAGCCCGTTCAGCGCGGCGAGGGCGGCGGTGACGTAGACGAATCGGTTGTCGCCACCGCCGGCTCCGAACCACGCGTCGGTAGTGGTTGCCATGTGTGCTCCGTATGTCCCGATTTTGGGTGAGGATATACAAAGACTATGATAAATAAGAAACGAACTTCAATTTAGATTGTTTTACCTGATGAATTCGTGTCACCGCGTTTGACTGTGAGGGAGAGGGACAATCGATCTGAAAGCGACACTCGCCGATCAGCGATCGCTTCCTGCTCCTCCCGTCGCCCCGATGAGTCCGTACGCCAGGGCCTGTTTCGTGTGATCGTCGGTCAGATGGACGCGAACGTCGTCGAGGTGTTCGAACTGTCGTTCACAGAGCGGGCAGTCCCGGCGGTCGTCGGTCATACCTAGTCGGTCGCCGGATACGCGCAAATAGGTTCGCTCGGTCGATCGCCGATGCCCGTTCGGCTCCACGGCGGACCCGCGTCCCGACGGTCCTCCGCCGCTGACTCGCGGACGCGGGTCCGTGCGCACTGACCGAAGCGCGGCGGATCGCTCAGTGCGCCGGCTTTCGGCCTTCGATGCTCGCGGAGACGAGGTAGTCGCCGAGGTCGCGGTCGTCGTCCCACTCGCGGATGAACGACCGACTCTCCCCCTTTGGCGAGATGCGAACCCGCTCGAAGCCGGCGGTGGCGAGCATCTCTTCGAGCGCGTCGATAGTCGACGCGCCGGCGACGCACGCCGCGACCGATTCGGGGTCGCTCCTCACGTCTTCCGGGAGGCTCGCCGTCACCACGACGTCCGAGATCGCGAGCCGTCCGCCCGGTCGAAGAACGCGGTACGCGTCGCGGAACACCTGGGGCTTGGACGGCGAGAGGTTGACGACGCAGTTGGAGATGACGACGTCGACGGACCCGTCGGCGACGGGAAGGTGCTCGATTTCGCCGAGACGGAACTCGACGTTGCGCGCGTCGTTCTTCTCCGCGTTCTCCCGCGCCCGTTCAACCATCTCCGGCGTCATGTCGACGCCGATGACGCGACCCGAATCGCCGACCTCCCGAGCGGCGAGGAAGCAATCGAAGCCGCCCCCCGAACCGAGGTCGAGAACGGTTTCCCCCTCCCGAAGCGACGCGAGGGCGTTCGGGTTACCGCAGCCGAGTCCCAGGTTGGCTCCGTCCGCGACGGACGCCAGGTCGTCTTCAGCGTAGCCGAGCCGTTTCGCCCGATCGTCCGCGTCCGCCTCGTCGCAGCCCGTCGATTCGCCGCAGCAGCCGGACGACTCCGTAGCGATGCGAGCGTACCGTTCTCGGACGGCCCGCCGCTGTTCCGCCGCGGTTAGATCTCCCGATTCAGCCTCCGTCGAAGCCGCGTCTTCACTCATGGGTGGACTCTCTAATTTCGTCTAGCGCGCTCAGCAGCCGTTCCGCTTCGGGCGTCACGCCGTAGTAGCGCCACCGCCCGTCCTTTCGCCGCGTGACCAGCCCGGCGGCGCGGAGACGGGAAAGCGCCTGACTGACCGCCCCCTGACTCACGGCCAGGGCGGGTTCGAGTTCGCAGGCGCAAACCTCTCCGTCGGCGTCCGCGATGAGGCGGAGCGCCTCGTACCGCGTTTCGCTCCCCGCGGCCGCCAGGAGCCGGACGTCGGCGGCCAGTTCGGCGTCCGAAAGCCGGTGACCGGTCGAACAGCACGACTCGGTCGCGCTCGTCGCGTGATACCGCTCTCGTTTGGGTGTCATATTAGCTATTCCTAATATTATGGTGTGCTAATATGGCTGTTTCGATCGCGGTGATCCCGACGCGGGCGACAGCAAGTGACGAATGGAGTCGGAGAGCGCGATCGGACGAGCGACGACGGGGGAGTTGCAGCCGCCGACCGCCGTGGTCACGGCGGCATTCGGCGCGTCCGCACCACACGGTCGATCGCGGAGCGGAATCGCCGGGAAGATCCTCGAACACGGGGAGCGGGTCGTCGACGGCGCGAAGAGTCACTCCGAGCGGGAAGCCCGCTCTTCCGGGGATCGGAACGCCCTCAGCGTGTCTCTCTCCCCCCGCTCCGTCTCCACCTCGACGAAACCGAGCGCGGCGAACACCCGCCCCCAGTTTCGATAGTACAAGGGAAAGTCGCCGTCGATGTAGTTCACCGCGGGCTCGCTCGGACGGCGGTGTTCGTCGCCCTCGTTCTCCACCGTGACGAGGAGTTCGTCCGTGATCCGGGCCAGTTCCTCGAAGATCCAGCCGTCGTCCGGGTGGATGTGTTGGAGCGTCTCGACCGAGAAGATCGCGTCGAAGTGGCGATCGTCGAAGGTGTCGACGACGTCCTCGATGGCGTCGGCGTAGAACGTTCCGCGCGCGGCGAGGTCGGGGTAGGTGTCTTCCATCACCTCGAACGCGCGGTCGTTGATATCGACGCCGCTCAAGTTCGAAAAGCCGTGTTCGTGAAGGCACGAGAGGTGCCGACCCGGGCCGCAACCGAGTTCTAAGACCGCCGCGTCGGGGCCGACGCGCCGTTCGAGGATTCTTCGGATCGATTCGCTCGTCTCGTTCTGGCCGTAGTAGGCGTAGTATTCCGGCGAAAACTCTCCCGACCGCTCTTCCCACTGACGACGAACCTCGTTAGGATCCACGGGTGTCAATTCTGACGCGCCGTCCGTAAAGCCCCCTCGAACTTTCGACGGCCGAAACGGCCGCCGAAAGCGTGGGTACTACAGGAGTCCGATCGATCGCCGCCCGAGTGGTCGCCGAATCGCTCGCCGTTCGACGATCCGAGTACGTTTGCTCACTGTTTCTTCCTCTTCGGAACAGGGTGTCAACTGAATCTCGATCGTGGTACTACGACCCTCGCAAGCCTTATCCGTGTACCCCCGTTGTGTTCAAAAGCAATGGCGAAAGGTAACGTTGATTTCTTCAACGACACTGGCGGCTACGGTTTCATCTCGACGGACGACGCGGACGACGACGTGTTCTTCCACATGGAAGACATCGGCGGCGCTGACCTCGAGGAAGGAACGGAAGTGGAATTCGACATCGAACAGGCCCCCAAGGGCCCGCGCGCGACGAACCTCACGCGCCTGTAAATCAGTTTAGTACGCCGCGTTACGCGGCAAAACGACTCACGTACTTTTGTTTTTGTAACACCGAGACACCTCACGGCGAGCTTCGCTTCGGGGACTCGAACGTCGGTCGCTCTACTCCCTCGTTCTGTCGTTCGAATCCTTCGGGAGAGCACGTCGGCCTTCGCTGTCGCTCAGGCACTCAGATGGGCCCTGTCGGATTCGAACCAACGACCACTCGGTGTCCCATGACGCCGAACCGTCGAACCTCGCGTTCGAGGTCAAGACGCCGCTTCGGGTGCCATTATGAGCCGAGCGCTCTAACCAGACTGAGCTAAGGGCCCGACAGGAACGACTACCGGTGCGGCCCTCTTGAGCGTTACTCTCTCGCGGTGAAGGTTCCACCGAGACGCCACATACGGGTCACAGGATCCGCCGGAGCAACCGGAGGGGGAGCGTCACGACGAAGATCAGCAGGTTGATCACCGAGCGGAGCACCGACCGAACGGCGCCGACGACTGAACGCATACGCCGAAAATCGAACTGCGCGTGACTATCCGTTGAGGCTGCAAATACAAGTCAGTCAAATACGGACGTCCGATCTGGACAGGAGTCGTCGAAGCCGAGAGGCGATAGTCCTTCGAGCGTCGATGTGCGAAGAAGCGCCGTCGCCAGGGCTCGAACCTGGGACCACCTCGTTAACAGCGAGGTGCTCTACCAACTGAGCTACGACGGCTCGCACTCTACCGTATTCGAGGTTATTTGATAGGGCTTTCGTTTTCACCCCGGACGCACCGACACCCTTTCGCCGCCCGCAACGAAACCCGCGGACATGACCGGCACCGACGACGATAGCGACGAGACGAAACCGGGGGGTGATCCCGGCGACGAAGCCGGTTCATCCTCCGATCTCGACGGCGACGAAACCGTCTCGTCCTCCGATCTCGACCGCGTCGTCGCGGCCGTCCGCGAGCGCGTCGATCCGAGCCAGGACGAAAGAGAGCGTCTCGCGGCGGCCGCGGAGGCGCTTTCGGCGCGCGTCGAGGCCGTGATCGCCGACCTCCCCGTCGAGGGCGACGTGCTACAGGTGGGGAGCACCGCCCGCGGGACGTGGCTCGCCGGCGACCGCGACATCGACCTCTTCGTCCGCTTCCCGCCGTCGCTCCCGCGGGAGGAACTGGAGCGCTACGGACTCGAAGTCGGACGCGCCGTCCTGCCGGACGGCCGCGAGGAGTTCGCCGAACACCCCTACGTCACCGGCGAGTTCGAGGGGTTCGACGTCGATCTCGTGCCGTGTTACGGCGTGCCCGCCGCGACCGACATCCGGTCCGCGGTCGATCGAACGCCGTTCCACAACGCCTACCTCGACGCGCGCCTCGACGACGACCTCGCCGGCGACGTCCGGATCTTCAAGCGATTCCTGAAGGGGATCGGCGCGTACGGGAGCGACCTCCGAACGCGAGGCTTCTCGGGGTACCTGTCGGAACTGCTCGTCCTCGAATACGGCGGGTTTGAACCGCTGATCGAGGCCGCGGCCGACTGGCACCCCCCCGTCGAACTCGACCCGGAGGACCACGGTCGGAAATCGTTCGACGACCCCGTGGTCGTCATCGATCCCACGGACCCCGAACGGAACGTCGCGGCCGTCCTCTCGGCGGAGAACGTCGCCCGCCTGCAACACTACGCCAGGGAACTGCTCGACGACCCGCGGGAGGAGCTGTTCTTCCCGCCGAACCGGGCCCCGCTCGCGGAGTCCGAGGTCGAAGCGCGCGTCGACGCCCGCGGCACCGCACCCGTCGCCGTCGTCTTCGACGCGCCGGACGTCGTCGAGGACCAGCTCTACCCGCAGCTCCACAAGTCGCTCGACGGGGTCGTCTCGGAGCTCGACCGACGAGGGTTCGCCCCCCTCCGCGCCGCGACGTTCGCGGACGAGCGGGCGGTGCTGTTCGTCGAGCTGGCGGTCGCCTCGCTTCCGGCGATCGAACGGCACGAAGGGCCGCCGGTGCACGTCCGACAGCACGCGGAGGGGTTCTTCGGAAAGTACGAGGACGAGGACGTGTACGGCCCGTTCCTCGTCGACGATCGGTACGTCGTCGAGCGGGACCGGGAGTTCACGACGGCCGCGGAATTCCTGCGGAGCGAATCGCTGTTCGATGTGGCCCTCGGAGCGCGGGTCGAGCGGGAACTCCGACGGGGGTACGACGTGCTCGTCGGTCGAGAGGTCGCGGAACTGGCGGACGAGTTCGGCGGCGAACTCGCGGATTACTTCGACCCGAGGCCCTGAATCTCGCGGATCTCCTCGACGAGATCCCGTGTGTCGTCGTCGGCCTCGTCCTCGGGCTCCATGGGCTTGCGGCCGTCGAAGGTCTCGTGGACCATCGAAACGCCCTCCGCGAGCGTGTCGAGGCCGTACCCGCCTTCGAGGACGAACGCGAGCGCCGCGCCGACGTCGTCCGCGACGCCGCGAACGCGGTCCGTCAGGAGCGCGTACCCCTCCGTGGAGACGCGCATGCGGGAGATGGGGTCGTGCCGGTGGGCGTCGAACCCCGCGCTGATGAGCAGGAGGTCGGGATCGAACCGATCGAGCGCGGGACCGAGCACCTCGTCGACGACGAGCAGGTAGTCCTCGTCCGCTCTCCCGGCGGGCAGCGGGACGTTCAGCGTGGTCTCTTCGCCGGCCCCCTCGCCCGTCTCCTCGATTCGACCCGTGCCGGGGTAGAGTCCGTCCTCGTGGATCGAGGCGTAGAACACGTCGCCGCGGTCGTAGAAGATGTCCTGCGTCCCGTTGCCGTGGTGGACGTCCCAGTCGAACACCGCCACGCGCTCGGCGTCGCCCGCGTCGAGCGCGCTCTGTGCGGCGACCGCGGCGTTGTTGAAGAAGCAAAAGCCCATCGCGTCGTCCGCGACGGCGTGGTGGCCCGGCGGGCGGCCGAGCGAGAACGGCGTCTCCCGGCCCGAGTCGCCCTCCAGCGCGGCGGCGGCGGCCCACTGAGCCAGCCCGGCGCTCATGAGCGCCGCGTCCCACGTCTCCTCGCAGGCGACGGTGTCAGGGTCCCAGCTCCCGCCGCCACTCGCGCAGAACTCGCGGACCTCCTCGACGTATCCGGGGTCGTGGACGGCGGCTACAGCGTCCTCCGTCGCGGGATCGGCCTCCACGTACTCGACGCCGTGACGCTTCGCTAACCCGCGCCGGATCGCCCTGAGGCGGTCGGGCGTTTCCGGATGGCGGCTTCCGGTGTCGTGCTCGAGGCAGACGTCGCTGTAGCCGAATTTCATTCCTATTCGAACAGGGAGAAGTACGTCTCGATGTCCTCCGCCTGGATCGTTCGCCGATCCGCGTGGCGGGCGAGTTTCGCGGCGGCGGCCGCGACGTTGTTGGCGTAATCTTCGAGAATGTCTGCGAGGGCGATGCGGGCGTCCATGGCGACGCGGTAGCGGCTGTCGATTTCGAGGCGGGCGATGCGGTCGACCGGAGCGACCGGGAGTTCGAGCTGCGAGCGGTCGACGACCTGTTCGACGCCGAAGTCCGCCGCCATCAGCGTCTTCCGTCCGTCGGCCGTCGCCCGCTCGGCGGCGTCCCGTGCGAGCGCCGCGCCGTGCTCTTGAATCCGCCGGGCGAGCTCCTCGGACGCGTCGGCGCTCACCCGGAGGTCGCCGGCGTTACGGCGGATGATAGTGTCCACCGGGGCGAACGGCAACTCAACACTCATACCCACATATCCAGCGCGTGCCGTGTATAATCCTTTCCGTTAAGGCGTTCTCCGCCATTGAACTGTCCGGTTCGCGAGGACGCCGACGCGATCGCTCAGAAGACTTCCTCGGCGTCGATACGACCCTCCCTAAGCTGACCGCGGACGGTCACCTCCTGACCGAGGCGGAGGCTCTCGTCGGTGTCGACGCTCCGCGTCTCGGTGCCGTTGTCCAGAACGACGGGAGAGCCGGCCTGGACGACCGTTCCCGTGAACTCGACCGTCTCGCCGTTCGCCGGATCCGACGCCCCGGACGAACCGCCGACACCGGCGTCGGACGACGCGGAGGTCTCGGACGCTCCCGACCCCGACCCCGAGTCCGCGGAGTCGCCGCTGAACGCGTCGAGCCCCTGCCCGCTCGCGGCGGCGGCGGCGGAGTCTGCGGCGTCTCCCTCCGAGCGATTCCGAGCGGTAACGGAGACCGTCGACCGCCAGCCCGCTGAGGCTTCGAGGTCCTCCTGCCAGCCGTCTTTGATCTCCACGTCCGTGAGGACGACGTGGTCCGCGAGGTCGACGTCGGCGTCCGCCTTCTCCCCCCACAGCGCGACGCGGATCTCGCCGGTGTCGTCCTTGACGCGGATGTTCCTGACCTGCCCCTCCGAGCCGTCCTTTCGCTCGAACGTGCGCTTCGGGTCGGTCTCGATCACGCCGCCCGCGATGTCGACCGTCTGGCCGATCTCCAGCGAGCCGATGTCCGCGGTGTCCGGGACGTACTCGATCTCCTCGTCGATCCCCTCGACGGCACCCCGCGACCCGACGTGGAGTTCGAGATCTCCGTCGCGCTCGCGGACGTAGCCGTCGACGACCACGACGGAGTCGCCGGGGGCGAACTCCTCGGCGAGGTCCGCCTTGTCGTCCCACAGCGTCACGCGCACGCGGCCGGTTTCGTCCCCCAGCGTGAGGTTCGCGACCCGCCCCTCGGACCCGTCGTCGCGTTTGAACGTGCGGACCGAGTCGGTGTCGAGGACCGTCCCCTTGAGGTTGACGTCGGAGAGCCCGAGCGAGAGATCGTCGACGCGGTACACGTCGAGGACCTGCACGTCGATCTCGGCGTCCTCGTCCGGTTCGGCCTTGTCGACGCTCACCTCGACGCCGTTGAAGCCGTCCTTCGGGCGGCCCTTGATCCGGAGCACCTGGCCGACTTCGAGCTCGCCGTCCGCGATGGACTGCGCCATCGCGTCCCAGAACGAGACGCGGATGCGGCCGGTCTCGTCCGCGACCTCGACGTTGACGACGCGCCCGTCCTCGTCGTCCCCGTCGCGCTCGAAGGTTCGCAGCTCGCCGATGCTGACGACCTTGCCCATGAACTTCACCTCGTCCATGCCCGGTTCGATGTCGGCGATGCCGTTGACCTCCTCGTCCTTCAGCTCGTGGGCGATGAGCATCGCCGCCGTCTCCTCGTCCGCGAGCCCCCCCATCTGCTCGACCTTGTCCGCGACCGCGGCCTCGAACTCCTCGAAGGGCACGTCGGTGTCGAGGTCCTCGTACACGTCCTCAATTACACCCATAATCGTGTCGAAATCCAGGCAAGGGCCGCGCTTAAGCGTTGTCTTTGCGCCGATACCGCCGGCCAGTCTATCGATTTTCTCCTCCCTCGCGTCGGCCCCGTCACGGGTGGTACTGGTCTCGCCTTCGGTGATAAACCTACGCCCGAACCGATCCTCACGCGGGTCGCTCGGCGGTGGCGACGGTCTTCCGTCCGTCCATCCCGTCGTGGATCACGATCGTTTTCTCCGGGAGCCCGCCGTCGAACTCGACGGTCGCCTCGTAGCCGAGGTGGACGATCGCCTCCGTGCACACCTCGTTTTCGTCCCGCGTGTCCTCGATCCCGACGACGATTTCGAGCGTTCCGCCGTCGAGCGTCGCGCCGTTCAGCCTCGCCGCCGAACAGCCGTTCGGCCCGCGGATGCAGCCGGTCGCCGCGACGGACGACTCGCCGTACGCGATCTCGGCGGTCTCCGGCTCCGAGCAGTCACCGGTCTCGGCGAACGATCGGTCGGAGATCGACGGTTGGGAGGGGGTAGCCGACGCGCCGTCCGAGCCGTCCGTCGGAGTCTCGGTCGCGTCGTCGGTCCCGGTTTCGTCCGCCGGCGCGTCGGTCGTTCCGTCGGTCGGCGCGTCGGTATCCGCTGCCGGCGTGTCGGTGTCGGCGTCGGCTGTCGGTTCGCCGGTGCCCTCGGTTGGCGCGTCTGTTCCGCCGTCGGGTGCGTCGGTCCCGCCGGAGGGCTGCTCCGCCGAAGTCCCTTCTTCGTCGTCGTTCCCGCCGGTGCCCGGTTGCTCCCCGTCGGAGACGCAGCCCGCGAGCCCCAGACCCGTCGCCGCTGCCGCAGTGGCGAGGAGCGTTCGTCGTTTCATACCCCTACGTCGTCGCCTCTTTTCAAAGCACTTTCGTATGGTCAAAAGGTTCTTTGTGCCTTCGAAACACGGGGCGGCAACATCGTAACCGTCTTATGCCACTCCCGTGTATCCGAGTATGAGTCCTGATAGGGTAGTGGACTATCCTCTTGGCTTGCGGAGCCAGGGACCGGAGTTCAAATCTCCGTCAGGACGCTCACTTCGTTCGCGCCCTGACGTGGTTCACTCGCGTGAACCTCCGTCAGGACGTTTCTCTTCAGCACGTCACCGCGAGTGGAGCGGTCACTGGTGACGTCGGCGCCTTCACTGGCGCGCCGAGGGATAGATCCGTGAAGGGCGACTTGCATCGAGTTCTAGCACTACTCGTGCGTCACTATCTTTCGCTCCTTGCCGCACCGCGTACAGATCATCTCTTCGACTACGAGCGTCAGTTCGACGAAAACGTCGTCCTCCTCGAAATGCTCGGGCGGTTCCAGTTCCCGCGAGGAACGCATCTCGTACACGTGGTTCCCCGGGCCGCACTCCCGACCTCGGTCCGATCTCCGACCACTCATACGGAATCTGACAGCCAGTTCGACAGGTACCAAGATAAACATGTCTCCCAGTGGGACGCTCGGGATCTGACGACACCGACGGCGACAACGGACGGAGAGGGCACAGACTGATGTTCCTACCGCCCGCTCGTCACCGTTTTCCGGCGCGACGCGGTACGATCGGTATGGACGACGCGCTGCGGGCGGGTATCGCCGTCTACAACGCCGGGGAGTACCACGCCGCCCACGACGCCTGGGAGGACCGCTGGCTCGGTCTGGAGCGGGGAAGCGACGACGAGCGGTTCCTCCACGGGCTGATTCAGTTCACGGCGGCGGTCTACCACGCGCGCCGGGGAAACTGGCTCGGGGCGACCGGCCTCGCCGAGAGCGCGGGCGAGTACCTCGCGGATCTGCCCCCGACGTACCGCGGCGTCGACGTGGAGGGCGTCAGGAAGTACCTCGCCGCGCTCGCGACCGATCCAGAGCGCGTAGAGCGCGCCCGGCCGCCGGCGCTGAAAATCGACGGGCGCGCACCGACGCTCTCCGACCTCGACTTCGAGGCGGCGGCCGTCGCCGCGCGGGCGCTCGCCGAGGAGGACGATCGGTTCGACGAGGAGGTGCTCGCCGACGCCGTCGAGTTCGCCCGCGAGGAGCGGGCGGCGGGCGCGCGGACCCGGTACATCGCGTTCGTCATGGACTTCGCCGCGGGGGAACGCGATCGGGCGATCGTCTACCGGCGGCTCCGCGAGCACGTCGAGCGGCGGGAACAGCGCGAGAGCGACGTCGACGGGTTGTTCGAGTGAGCCGCGGAGACGTCGCCGCGGCTCAACGGTCGTCCGCGTCTCCGGTGTGCTCCGTACTCTCTGCGCCCTCGGCGTCCTCCGCACTCTCCGCGTCCTCGACGTCCTCCGCGGCCGCGATCACCCCCACGTCCTCCGCGCCCCTGTCGGGGGCGGGCGACGGCTCGGGGGCGGTCCCCTCGGCCGCCACGTCGGCCCTGCCGCGCATCGACACGTAGGTCCAGCGACCGTCGGACGTGCGGAAGACGAAGGGAACGGATCCGAGTAGTTCGATCAACCGGCCCTCGAACCACTCTTCGTCGAGTTCGTCCCCGTGCTCGCAGCGGCGCGCGGCCTCGCGGATCGACTCGTCGTCGGTCTCGCCCCGCTCGCGGAGGGTTTCGAAGGCGGCGACGACCGCGGCGCGCTCGGCGGCAGACGCCGACTCGTCGGTCAGCACGTGCGTCAGGCTCGTGTACGGCTCGTGCGGGGCGGTCGTGTCGAGCATCTTCCAGCCTTCGGCCGCCGGATCCGCGCCCTCCGCGTCCCGCGCGTACCGCCACGGGCCGCCGTCCTCCGCGGGCGGTTCGACCTCCGGGAGGGCGGCCAGGGCGTCGCGCACGCAGTCGGTCCACCAGTCGTCGGGCGATCCGTACCCGGCCGGCGCTTCGGTGTAGACGCCCTCCCTGAGCTCGGCGGCCGTCGCCTCGCCCCAGTACGCGAGGAACGCGAACGCGTGCCGGACCGCGTCGGCCTGGTCGGCCCGGAGCCCGAGCGCCGCCAGCGCCTCCCTCGCGCGCTCGGGCAGGTCGATGTCGTCGTCCGCGCTCCCGTCGCCGGGGGCCAACACGATCCGCCGGCCGCTAGCCGTGAGTTCGATGCGGCCGTCGTCCCGTTCGCGCACGAGTCCGTTGTCCGCGAAGTACTCGGCGCGCTCTGTGAGTTCCTCGGGGGTCCAGTCCGTCCGGGCCGCGAGGCCGGGGACGTCCCTCGGCCCGTCGAAGAGCGAGGCGAGCACCGCGCGGTCCGCCTCGGTGAGCGTGTCCGTGACCATGTCCGTCCTTCGTCCGCGAACACCTTGAGACCCCACACCTATCCGCCTCCGGCGCGAAGTTACCGGTGCGATGTCCGACCATCTCACGAACGCCCGGGAGGAGCTTCAGCGGGCCGCGGATCTCCAGGACGGCGAGACGCAGGAACAGATTCGCTCCATCGACGAGGGGCTGCTGGAGATGACCGAGACCGAAAAGACCGAGGGCGAAACCCCGCGCGCCGATCGCCTCGAAGAGGTGGTCGAGAAAGTCAGCGCTCTGGAGAACGAGGTCGACGAGGAGCCGCGGACGCACCTCGACCGGGCGAGAGAGAGCATCACGGACTACCTGGTGGAACGCGGGGCGATGGAAGAGGGCGAAGAACACTGAGGGCTGACGCGACCGGTCGTCCCCCGCGAGTCGAGATCACTCGAACTCGGCGGAGTTGTCCTGCGGCTCGTACCCCAGAACGTCCCGCGCGCGGTCGATGGAGTAGTACTTCCGGTCGTTGTCGCTGATGCCGTAGACGATCTCGTAGCCGTAGTCGGCCTCGAGACAGCGATCGAAGAGGTGCGCGCAGTCGCGGTAGGAGAGCCACATCGCCTGGCCGCGCTCGTAGTCCCACGGCGGGTGGCCGCGCGTGAGGTTGCCGATGCGCACGCAGACGACGGACAGGCCGTGCTCGTCGTGATAGTACCGGCCGAGCGTTTCGCCGGCCGCCTTGCTCACGCCGTAGAGGTTGCTCGGCCGGGGGAGCTCCGTCCCGTCGAGCTGGAACGCGTGATCGGGGCGGTACATCTCCGGGGTCCGTTCCTCCGTCTCGTACGCGCCGACGGCGTGGTTCGAGGAGGCGAACGCGACCTTCTCGACGCCGGCGTCTACGGCGGCCTGAAAGACCTTCTGCGTCCCGTCGATGTTGTTCCGAAGGACGCTGTCCCAGGGGGCCTGGGGCCGCGGGTCGCCGGCCAGGTGGATGACCGCACCGACGCCCTCCGCCGCCTCGCGGACCGTCTCGTAGTCCGTCACGTCCGCGACGTACATCGCGTCGCGGTCGACGCCCTCGGGGAGCCGCTCGCGCGGCAGCGATTCGCGATCGAGGAGCCGCCAGTCGTATTCGGTCGCCAGGTCGCGCAGGATCGCCTGTCCGACGCGCCCGCCGGCACCCGTCAGCAGAACCGGGTCGTCCATTCGGGTAGATATTGGAAAAGAGGAGGCTAAGTAAGGTCCGGTTTCGCGGGCGCTCGCCGGCGGAACTGTCAGTCCCCTTTCCCGACTCGTCGGGCGCGAAACCGCCGCGCGACGACAGAACTTAGCCGTCCGCCCCGTTCGGTCTCACCATGCCGACGAACGCCGAGCGGGCGTGTTTCGAAGCCGGGATCAAGTTCGGATCGCTGTACCACCAGTTCGCGGGGACGCCGGTGAGCCCCGACAGCGCGCGGAGCCTCGAACGCGCGATGGAGGAGGCCATAGAGAACCAGCCGTTCTGCGAGTCCGTGACCGTCGAGATCCTGGACGAGGAGGTGGCCGCGGCGATCGAACACGAGCACGGTTACGCGGAGCTCACGGGGCGGTTCGTGGAGGCGGAGATGCGGATCCGGTACGAGGACGTGTCGGTGCGCACGCGCATGGAGATGGAGGAGGGGTACCCGCTGATGAAGCTCGTCTCGGTCGACGAGAAGTGAGTACGTCGCCGGGGCGGCGAGGTCGGGAAGACGCGCGCCTCGGGGGGACGAGTTGCGCGATTTCACTTTCACTTTCGGGCGCGTATTTAAACGGTGAGGCGTACAAGCGGGAGGTATGAGCCAGTCAACGCTTGGCGACGACGAGCTGTTCGGCGAGGCGGCCGCGGAGATGCGCGAGGACGTCGAAGCGCACCTGGAGGCGGCGTGGGAGGCGCTCCCGGGCGGGGACGACGTCTGGGAGACCGAGGCCGAAAACGTCCTGGGCGTGCTGAACGGCCTGCGGTCGGCCCTGAGTGCGGGCGACGCCGAGGAACACCTGCGGCAGGCGAAGAAGTGGTACACGCTGGGCGAGCGCGCCGACGCGTTCGAGGACGCCGACGACCTCAAGGCGGAGATCGAAGCCGTCGAGGAGGTCGTCGAGATGCTGGAGGGGGCGCGCGAGCAGGTCGGCGGGTTGACGAGCACCATCCCGGAGCTCCGGAGCGCGCTCGACGAGGCGGGCGAGTCGACGGGTGACGAAGCGGAGGAAGGAGACGAGGAGAGCGAGGAGGACGAAGAGGAAGAGGAGTAGTCCGGAACCGGAGAAGAGCGGTCCCGAGTCGGACTACGCTACCGGCGCGCGGGACGGGACGTGTCCCGCTCCGCGACGGCGGCGAGGAGCGCACAGAGCGCGTCGGCCGCGAGCTCGAGAAGCTCCGCGCCGAGCGCCGCGTCGCCCTCGGCCGGGTCGCCGACGACGCCGTTGTCGGTGAACTCGGCGGAGTCGTGCGCGAGGTTGACGCCCGAGACCCAGTCGCCCCAGCCGTCGCTCGCGCCGGCCCGGGCCTCCTCGATCTGATCCTCGCGAACGAGTTCCGGCGCGGCGTGTCTGAGCATCGCCGTTTCGAGCGCCCCGCCGTGCCCCATCAGGGTCTTGTGCTCGCCGACCGCCTCGAACCAGGTGAACGAGACGGCGTAGGCGTCGTCGCGTCGCGTGATCGTTCCGGTCACCTCGCGGAGGGCGTCGACGTTCCCGCCGTGGCCGTTGACGACGACCACGCGTTCGAGCCCGTGGTCGGCCAGACTGGCGACGGTTTCCCGGACGTAGCTCCGAAACGTCTCCGGCGTCACCCAGAGCGTGCCGGGGAACTGCCGGTGCTCCTCGGCGACGGCGACCGGGATCGCCGGGGCGACGACGACCTCGTCCTCGTACGCCTCCGCCGCGGCCTCCGCGACGGCGACTGCGTTCAGCGTGTCGGTTCCGAGCGGCGCGTGGGGGCCGTGCTGTTCGGTGCTGCCGACCGGCAGGAGCGCGAGATCGGCGTCGAGGTCGGCCACGTCCGTCCAGGTGAGTTCCGAGAGGCGCATACGAGTGGCATCGGCGGCGGCGGTATGTAACGATGGGGGGACAGCGGCCACCGACGCGGACGGGAACGGGCGGACTGGCCCAAAGGCGTTAGTGTCGAGGCGACGACCGTGTAATCGAAGAAACCATGAGCGACGAGGGAGACTCCCGCGAGCAGGGCGTTGAGTTCGGCGAGCTCGACGACGAGCTGGACGGCCACGAGTACCCGGCCACCGCGTCGGAACTCGTCGACGAGTACGGGGACTACGAGCTCGAAATGCCGGACGGGTCGCGGACGTTCGGCGACATCCTCGAACCGTACCAGCAGGAGAGCGGCGAGAAGTTCCAGGAGGCCGAAGAGGTGAGACAGGCCGTCTTCAACATGGTCGGCAGCGAGGCCGTCGGTCGCGACCGCTACAGCGACCGGGGCGTCGAGACGGAAGGCGAGGGATCGGAAAACGAATCCTTCTGACGGTTAGTCGTCGACGGCCTCAGTGCGCGCCTGTCGGCGGCTCGCCCGCTCTATGAACTCCTGCGGTAACTCGTCGATCTCGCCCGCTTGCACGCCCCAGAGGTGGGCGTACAGCCCGTCCTCTTCGAGGAGTTCGCCGTGCGAGCCGCGCTCGACGATCCGTCCGTCCTCCAGGACGACGATCGAATCGGCGTCCCTGATCGTCGAGAGGCGGTGGGCGATGGCGAACGTCGTCCGGTCGGCCGTGAGGCGATCGAGGCTCCGCTGGATGAGCATCTCCGTCTCGGTGTCGACGTCCGACGTCGCCTCGTCGAGCACGAGGATCTCCGGATCCTTCAGGATCGCGCGGGCGATCGAAAGGCGCTGGCGCTGGCCGCCGGAGAGCTTCACCCCCCGCTCGCCGACCATCGTGTCGTAGCCCTCCGGGAGGTTCGTGACGAAGTCGTGCGCCTCCGCCGCCTTCGCGGCCTCGATGATCTCCTCGTCGCTCGCGTCGAACGTCCCGTAGGAGATGTTGTCCTTCACCGTGCCGTAGAACATGAACGTCTCCTGGCTCACGTAGCCGATCGACCGCCGGAGGCTCGTGAGCGTCACGTCCCGGACGTCCCGCCCGTCGACGCGGATGGAGCCCTCGTCCACGTCGTACATCCGCATGAGGAGCTTGAGGACCGTCGATTTGCCCGCGCCGGTCGGCCCGACGAGCGCGAGCGTGTCGCCGCCGTCGACCTCGAAGGAGATCCCCTCGACGATCGTCTCGCCGTCGTCGTAGCCGAAGGTGACGTCGTCGTACTCGACCCGGCCCTCGTCCACGACGAGGTCCTCGGCGTCGGGCTGTTCGGCCAGGCGGCTCGGCTCGTCCATGAGCCCGAAGATGCGGGCGCTGGAGGCGCGTGCGCGCTGGTACATGTTGATGATCTGCCCGAACTGCGCCATGGGCCAGATGAACTGCTGGGTGAGGAGGATGAACGTGACGAAGACGCCCGCCGAGAAAGCCCCGCTCAGTGGTCCGGGCCCGCCTCCGTTGAGCACCCACAGTCCGCCGGCGAAGAAGGTGAGCGCGAAGCCGACGCCGGCCAGGATGCGAAGGCCCGGGAAGAACTTGATCCGAGTGGAGATGGCGTCCCAGTTGGCGTCGTAGTAGTCGAACGACACGTCGTCGACGCGGTCGGACTCGTAGTTCTCCGTGTTCGACGTCTTGATGACCTGGATGCCGCCGAGGTTGTTCTCCAGTCGGGAGTTCAGCCGGCCGACGGACGAGCGGACCTCGGCGTACTTCGGCTGGATGATCTCGATGAACTTCCACGTGAAGAGGGCGATGAGCGGCACCGGGAGCAGCGCGATGAGCGCCAGCTGCCAGTTCATGTCGAGGAGGATGACCGCGATCGCGACGACCATCACCGACAGCCGGAAGAAGGCGTTCATCCCGTCGTTGAGGAACCGCTCTAAGCGGTTCACGTCGTTCGAGAGGATGGACATCATCTCGCCCGTCTGCTTGTCGGCGAAGAAATCCAGGTTCAGCCGCTGCATCTTGTCGTAGGTGTCGGTTCGGACGGCGTGCTGGATGTTCTGCGCGAAGGCGTTCCACCCCCAGTTCCGGCACCAGTGAAAGACCGCCCCGCCGAAGAAGCCGAGAACCACGAGGCCGACGGAAAAGTACAGTTGGCCGGCCGCGGAGTCGGGGACGTACGGCTGACTCACCGACGGCGGGATCACGGGCAGCGCCTCGGCGTAGGTTTTCTCGTTCCGAAAGACGGCGTCGATGGTGACGCCGAGGATCACCGGCGGGATCAGGTCGAGCACCCGGGCGAGGACGCTCGCGACGACGCCGACGACGAGCGGAACGGCGTTCTCGGGGCCGTACTCGCGGAACAGCCGGCGCATGGCGTTGTCCGTGCGCTCCCGTTGTTTCTCGAACGGATCGTCTTCGTCGGCGGGGACACCCATTATCAACCGTGGACGGATTGACAGATGAAAAGCGTTGGCTACGAATCGAAATGCACCGGTATCCGCGGGGCGGCCGCGTTGGCCGGCGGTGAGACGAACGGAGATGAGACGAACGGCGGCGAGACGAACGACGCGCCCGTCCCGGCGTACTCGGAGGCGGGTTTCCCCCCGATCCTGATCCGGTCGCCCTCCTCGATGCCGGTCCTGTTCGTGTAGCCGTACGGAACTTCGAGGACGTACTTCCCACGGCCTTCGTACCGCTTCAGCTCGGCACCGCTCGTCCCTTCGGGCGGGAGGGGCGCGTGGTGGATCCGCGTGATGGTGCCGTTGGCGTCGACGAAGACGATGTCGAGCGGGAAGTCCATGTCGCGCATGACGTACGCCTGTCTGTCCTCCTCGGGGTGGACGAACAGCATGCCCTCGCCGTCGTCGAGCGACGTGGTGTTGCTCAGGCCGGTGTACCGCTTGGCGTAGGTGTCGGCGATCCGAACGTCGACGGTGGCGAGTTCGGTCCCGTTCTCGTCGACGACGGTGACGGTCGTCCGCTCGTACTCGCCGGGCGAAAAGAGGCCGAAGGCGTAGGCCGCGCCGGCACCGACGACTGCCAGGAGCAGCACGGCGGCGATGGCGGCGAGGACGCGTCGGGATGCCACACCGGAGAAACGGGAGGGAGTCGCGTAAACGTTCCGGGGCAGAAAGTAACAGTTATTCGGCCGGGGTCGAGTTATTGAATCGCGGGCTCGTGGTCTAGCTGGTCATGACGCGGCCTTTACAAGGCCGAAATCGGTGGTTCGAATCCGCCCGAGCCCACTCCTTTTCGCCGAGCGACAGCGAGGCGTGAATCGTGGACGCGAGGAAGGATTCGAATTAGTCCCGCCCGAACCCACGTTTCTGCGGCTCACGAGACACCCGCCCCGAAACCCCCAAACCGTTCTTGGATTGGAACGTATCCGAGAGGGAGACAGAACGTATTCAACCGTCGCGGTGGCAGGTACAGATGGCGTGGGGCGGACGACTCACCCGCACGAAACCGCGCGGTACCGGACCAGGGAGGAGATCGAGTTCGATGAAACGGAGACACGTACTCGGCCAGGCGGTGGGGCTCGTCGCCGTTTCGGGGGTGGCGCGCGCGGTCACGCGCCAGCCGGACGGCGAGACCGACGAATCGGCGAACGGAACGGCGGTCGAGAGATCGGCGGCCGCGTCGACCGCCGGAGCCGCGAGGCAGCCGGACGACGGCGGCGGGGGACCGAACGGCGGGCCCCGCAGCGGGCAAGGCGGACAGACCGGATCGGATCGGGAGCGACGGCGGTTCCGCCTGGCCCTCGGAGCGGTCGAAGAGTGCGGGCCGGGCTGTCGAGACGTTGCCGTGACCATCAGGAACACGGGCCCCGGCAGAGCCGAGAACGTCAGGATCCGCGCGCGGATGTCCGTCCGCGACGACGTGCTCTGGCGGGACCGAGAGCGCCTCGGACCGATGGCGAGCGGGGAGCGGATCAGGCGCACGAAGCGCGTCAGGGTCGGTCCCCTCGACGCGGACAAGATCAGGCGGAACGACGGCTACGTGCGGGTCACGGCGACGGTCAGGTGGGACGGCGGGAGGGAAACGTTCGCGAGGCGGCGAAAAGTCGCGTAGGGCACCGCCCCGTTTCGAAATCCTTTTTGCTCCCTTCGTCCTCGTTCCGAGTGCGCCGCCTTAGCTCAGACTGGGAGAGCACTCGACTGAAGATCGAGCTGTCCCCGGTTCAAATCCGGGAGGCGGCATTTTCCTGCGAACTATCGAGGGAGCGAAGCGACCGAGATGTGAGCAGTGAAACTGCTCCCGACCGCGATTTGAACCAGACGAGTCGCAGCCCGCGCAACGAAGTGAGCAGGAACGTCTCGGCGAGGTTCACAATCCGGGAGGCGGCACGATCCTTCCCGAACGATACAGCGATCAACGACTCTGCCGACGATCGAAGCGAGCCACGGCGAGCCGCACAGTCGAGGCAATCCCTAACTGTCCGACCCGAGTACGGAGCGCATGAGCGATTCCGACGCGATCGACGACCTGACCGAGGACGAACGGGCGGCGATCGAGGAGATAGAGCGGGGACTGGAGCGGTTCTACCGCGCCCACGGGGCGCTCGTGGAGTTCCACCACTCGGTCGGTGCCGCGATGGAGCACTTCGAGGAGGCCGAACGGCGACTCCGCGGCGAGCACGACGGCGTCGCCGACCGCCTCGACGGGGAGATCCTGCCGGCGGGCGTCACCGCCGACGGGAAACTGACCTACGAACTCGTCGCCGAGTTCGAGGACGGCATCCTGGAGGCGGTCGAATCGGTCGCCGACGCGGCGCTGGAGGGGCTGGCCGACGGACGTCGGTACCCGATAGAGCGCGGGAAGCGCGAATCCGGCCGGTCGAACGGGTAGCCCGACGCCCTGTTCGGGCAGCATTCCCGCTGGGGTCCCTAGCGTGAGCGGTCCGAGGCGGTGCCCGATTCAATTCCCACTATTCCCGCCGGTCCCGCCGTTACGCGGACCAGTGTCGACGATCTCGAACCCGGAGACGGTCGGGTTCTCCGCCTCGCGGAGGAACCGGATCTCGATCACGCCGTCCTCGGCCGTCACCCGGAAGGACTTCACGCCGCCGACGTCGTGGCCGTGCTCGCGGAACGGTTCGTAGTTCCGCAGGACGACCTCGCCGTCGACGGCGACGCCGAACGATCGGGGCCCGCCCTCGGCGTACGGCTTCTCGTACTCGCGGCCCGAGTCGCCGTCCGTGAAGAACGCTTCGAGGAAGTAGAGGCGGACCTCGTACTCGCGGTTCGGATCGACGGGGAAGCGCCAGATCATCTCCTCGTACCGCCCGTCGGCGGAACCGCGGTCGAACCGGTACGTCTTGAACATCGCGCGGGGCGCGGTCGGCGGCACGCCGTCGTCGACGGTGATCCGGTCCGGCGTGTAGTGGGCGACCGTGTCGCTCCCGCCGGAGTTGAGATACGGCGAGGGGTCGTCCGCGCGGTCGGGAGACCAGTCGGGGCCGTCGGCCGCGCCGATCCTCGGACCGCCGACGTTGACGCGGTACACCGGCTCGGCGACCGCCCCGGGCGTCGGCGACGAGACCGCAGTCGAGGTCGGAGTCGCGGTCCCGGCGGGCGGTGTGGTACCGGTCGCGCTCGGCGGATCGGACTCCTGCGCGCCGTCGCCGGACCGCCGGTCGCCGTCCGCGTCCGCCGTGGCGGAGTCGCTCCCGGCGTTCGCGTCCGCGGGAGTCGAATCGTCGCCCGTCTCGGGCGTCGGAGACGGGGTGTCGCCGTCGTCCGCGACCGGGCCGCCGAGCGGCACGTCGGGAACGCCGGCGGCGACCAGGATGCCGGTGAGAAAGAAGAGGCCCCCGATGCCGAGAAGCACCCAGTGTATCCAACTCGCGGACTGCCGGGCGCTGGACGAAGTGTCGTTCGGCGACGAGCGCGACGAGGCGGACATGGGTGTCCGCTTTCCGGTGGAGCTAATTATACGTCACGGTGAGCGACGGTGACGCGTGCGAGAACGTCAAATTTCGCTGATAGCTTCGAATCCGAAAGCCGACACGTCAGCGGTCCGGATCACGGAAGAGGGGGAGGTACCGGACACCTTATTACCCGTGCCATCAAATATCACGGATCGAAAGCCGCGCGAACGGAGTTCGAACACCATGACAGATCCCGACCCGACCGACGACGAGAACGAGCGAGCGAACCCCGAGTCGTCCGACGACCGTCGGGAGCGGCCCTCCGGAATCCGGCTGGAGATCGGGTTACGGCCGATAACTGACCTCCTGAGCGGCATCGTCGACGTCAGCCACCGTCCGATAGAGGGCGACCCGGACCGCGGTCGGCCGGCCGATCGCGGGGAGTGGACGGGGTACGAAGGTGGCTCGACCGATTCGACGACGGGCACGGACGGTACCGCGGGCGCGCAAGGGTACCACGTGGAGACGTACACGTCCGGAGACGAGATGACCGTCGTCGCGGATCTTCCGGGCGTCGAAAAGGACGACCTGTCGGTCGGGCTCTCGGAGAAAACGAACTCCCTCGTCATCGCGGTTCGCGGGCGGGTCGTGAGGCGGGTGTCCCTCCCGTGGGATCCGGTCGTTATCACCAGGGTCTGGTTCAACAACGGGGTTCTCGAAATACGCGCTCGATCGGCGGACGGGGCGTGAGCCGAAGTCCGTGGTACCTCGTCTCGCGGAAGCGTTATTAGTGTTCGGCGTCTCCCGTCAGAAGCAATGGCAAAAGGAACCGTTGATTTCTTCAACGACACCGGCGGCTACGGTTTTATCTCGACAGAGGACGCGGACGACGACGTATTCTTCCACATGGAGGACATCGGCGGCCCGGATCTCGAAGAGGGTCAGGAGGTCGAATTCGACATCGAGCAGGCTCCGAAGGGCCCGCGCGCGACGAACCTCCAGCGGCTGTAAGTCGGATCTCCGGCGAGTAACGGCGCAACGAAACGGTTTCGCATTTTAACGGACTCCGAGCAGGGGAGCGTCGGTTCGCGACAGCGGCCGCGCCGCTTTGGTCTCGGAACCGGTGGCCGAAAACGGGGCGTCGGGGAGCCGTCCGACGAACGCCGGGACGGCGACGCGCCGGCTACTCGGGGCGCTGTTCCTCCTCGACGGGCTTTTCTTCCTGATCGGCCAGCGCGAACAGCTCTTCGAACTCCTGGGGGAGCTGAGCGCGAACGTCGGTCATCTCGCCCTGCGAGGCGGCGTCGTCGACCACGTCGATCACGACTCTGGCGTGGTGTACCGCGTCGCCTCGTTCGTCCCGGGAGTCGTACCCTCCTTCCTCGACCACGCGGTCGACGAAGTCGTCCCAGGAGAAGCCCTCGACCGAGTCGACCTTGCTCAGGTGGCGGCCGATCTCTTCGGGGAGCTGCGCGGCGAGATCGTCCGCCTCGCCCGGTTCCAGGCGCTTGCTGAGGGTTTCGAGGGTGATCCGGGTCACCCGGACCGCGTCTTCGCGCGAGGGGAGCTGTGCGCGGTTCTGCACTTCGCCGATGAAGGTGTCGTAATCCATGTCCGAGAGTTTCGCCGGCGGTTTCAATAGGTGTAATGGCCACGGGTCAGGGGGCGTCGAGCGCCACGAAGAACTGCGACGGTCGCTCAGATCCGAAGTCGATCGGCGATGGTCGCGAGCGACTCGGTCCCGCGGGCCTCGCCGTCGAGCGCGGGGAGGCGCTGAACGTCGAGGCCCGGGAACCGCCGACGGATCTCGTCGAGGCGCTGCTCGTGCCGCGCCCGACGAGCGCGGCAGCGATCGCAGCGGTCGTCGGCGTCCTCCAGCACCCCGTTCACCAGGAGCGTTCGCACCGGAACGTCGAACGCGCGGAGTCGATCGACGAACCGCCGCGTCTCGCGTATCGCCATCGCTTCGGGCAGCAGCACGACGCGGAACTCGGTTCGGTCGGGATCCCGGACGATCTCCTTCACGCGCTCCATCCGCGATTTCAGCTCGACGAGGTCGTCGTTCGCGTCCGGTTCCGCGCGCGATCCGACCGCGTAGTAGGCCGGACCGAACATCACGCGGCGGGTGGAATCGGCGATCCGCCGGACCTGTCGCCGGACGGCGAGCGTCGCGTCCATCGTCGCGCTCGCCACCGCGGGGAGTTCGAGCAGGCGGGGCGTGTACCCGGTCGGAGCCGTGTCGAAGACGAACGAGGCGGCGGTCGCGCGGAGCCGCCGCTCGGACGGCGGAGACGGGAGAGAGCGGGGGTCGCAGGCGGCGACGGAAAGAGGAGTCCGAGCCGGCGACGGTACCGCGGCGTCCGCGTTTACGGTCGCCGGCCGCGGGTTCAGTCCGACTCCTCTTCGTCGGCGTCGTCCGAGTCCGAGCCGTCCTCCTCCGACGCTTCGGCCTCGTCCGACGCACCGACCTCCGTGGAGTCCGACCCGATCGCGGCGGCCTCGTCAGTCTCGCCCAGCTCCTCGATGTCGGCCGGGCGGTCCGCTTCCTCGTCGGTCCCGCCGGACGACGCTTCGCCGTCCTCCTCGACCCCGGACGGCGCGACCTCCTCGACGTCGGAGACCACGTCGTCGGCCAGGTCGCTCAGCTCGTCTGGCTTCGAGCCGCGCTTTTTCCGAACGAGGTAGCTGCCGACCGCGACGCCCCCGAGCAGGAGCAGGAGTCGGAGCGGGCCGGGACCGGACGAACCGCCGCCCGTTCCCTCGTCGGATTCGTCCGGCGCTTCGACGGTGATCTCCTTCGCGGACTCCCCGGCCGTCGAGTCGTCGGGCGCGGCGGCCGCGAACCGGCGACCGGCGAGGAGGTAGCCGATCCCGGCCCCGACGCCGAGCAGCAGCAGGCCGGGGACGCGACGGCTCGACCCCGAGGATGACTCCTCGTTCGCCTCGCGGACCGCCTCCTTGATCAGTTCCTTCGCGGATTCCCTCGCGGTCTCCTGCGCCAACTTCGTCACGTTCTCCTTCGCTTTCGTGGTGAATGTGTCGCTCATGGCTCTGGATCGCTGTGGGGGAAGTGTTCGCCCTCGCGGGGGGAAAGTGTTGTGCCCGATAGGGCGGAACGGGACGCGGCCGGGCTAGCTGACTCGGGGGGCCGCCCGCCACTCCAGTCGGATCGGCGATGGCGCGGGTTCGAGCGCCGGATCGCGGAGGACTCGGTCGCG
This sequence comes from Halegenticoccus soli, assembly GCF_002844195.1. GTDB lineage: Archaea > Halobacteriota > Halobacteria > Halobacteriales > Haloferacaceae > Halegenticoccus > Halegenticoccus soli. Next base: position 429,656 of record NZ_PEND01000002.1, on the reverse strand, counting down.
CCAGACGGCGTACGTGACGAGGTTCCACGCCTGCCTGCCGCTGTCTTCGATCGCCGCCTCGCGCAGCTCGTCGGGGACGAACTCGGGGACGTCGTACCGGTCGAAAACCCCGGTGAGGGCGCCCTCCTCGAAGTACCGCTCGAACGGGAGCACCCCCGCGCCCTTCGGCTGCGTCGTCGGATACGACGGGAGGCGTCGGGCGAGAAGCCGCTTGAGGAGGTGCTTCGTGCGCAGCCGCCGGGCGCGGGGCGGTCCCTCGACGTACCGCCGCGACGCGGGCACCGAGAGGACGCACTCGGCCACGCTTCGCGTCTCGAACGGCGTCTCGAGCGCGTTCCCGTGAGAGGCCGCGAGCTGACGCCACCGGCAGCCGATGCGGTGGGCGTACATGGAGAGCAGGTGCGCCGCCTCGATCTGCCGCTCGAACCGGGAGCCGGCGGGCGCGAAGTCGAGTCGGTCGCGGACGTGCCGAACCTGCGCGCGACACCGCGCCTTCACGACGTCCTCGCCGAGAACGTCGGCGACGAGCGCCGGCTTCGTGTAGGCGACGAACTGCTGGGGGAACGATCGCGGGTCGGAGGGGTCGTACCGCTGTCGGCGCGCGATCGACCGGAGCCGGCGGATCCGGGAGCCGATCCCGGACGGGGCCGTCCGTCCGGCGAGGGCGCCGAGCGGCGACAGCAGGACAGGGGCCAGCCACGACGCGACCCGCGCGCCCTTCGTCCCCGCGTCGCCGCAGAGCGTGTCGGCGTTGATCGCCATCATGTACCGCCGGTCGTTCCCCCGCGCGAACGCCGCGTCGATGAGCGGCGTCATGAGCGGGAACGCGGGCGATCCGAGGGCGTCGACACTCGACTCCAGGCGCTCCAGAACCTCGCGCTCGTCGAGGATCTCCTGTCTGAACTCGGCGTCGAACCGCGCTCCCCCTTCGCGGGCGTACTCGACCTCGAAGGCGTACTCCGGCGAGTCGATCCCCACGTTCAGCATGGGGACCGAATCGCCGAGGTACGACTGGACCAGCGTCGAGTCGACGCCGCCCGAGTAGAGATTCGACGCGGGTCGATCGTCGTCGAAGCGGAGCGCGTCGGCGAGCAGCCCGTCGAGGCGGTCGATCGCCGCTTTCGGGCGGAGCGGCGGTCCGGGGGAGAGGCGATCGACCGCGGTGAGCGCGCGCTCGTCCGCGTCGAGGTCCCAGGTCAGCCACTCGCCCTGCGGCACGCAACCGATCTCGGAGACGAACGTCGACGGGGGAATCGGCGCTCTGAAGAGGAGGTGATCCGCGAGCGCCGACCGGGGGACGGTCCGGTCGCCGGCGTCGAGCCGCGCGAGCGCGGTCCTGAAGTGGTCCGTGACGACCGCGCCGCCGTCGGACCCCCGGAGGAAGTAGAGCCGGCGGCTGCCGACGACGGTGCGGTACGCCCGCACCGTCCGGCGGTCGTCCGAGACGTGTACCAGCGCGGCGTCCTCGGTCGCGGACCCGACGCGACGCCGCACCGCCGCGACCGACTCGGCGCGCCGGATCAGCGATTCGAGCGCGCCGGTCCGAACGCCGGAGACGACCCAGGTTCCCGTCTCGGCTTCGATCACGCGCGCGTCGGGGTCCGAAACGAGGACCGTCAATCGGTCAATCATGCAACTAGTCTGTCGAAGTGGTAGTTTCATTATTAGTCGATTAAACGTCACGTCGCTCGAAATGGATGAACATCGGACACGATGCGATAAAGGGGCGAAACGATCGCCTCGCGGGCGATGACTAGCCGGTCGAAAAGCGCCGGTTAAATCGCCGCCCGCGGAGGGGGAAACCGACGCGTCGGCGACCGACGACGCGCCGCTTTTGTCCGCCGGGCTCGAAGGAGTCACGAACCCATCACGGACATGCACGCGACGACACTGTACCGGCCGACGCACCGAGAAGTCCTCTGGGCGCTGGAGGAGGCGTTCGAGCGCGGCGAGCTGATCACCCTGTTCGGCCGCTGCACCGTCGATTACGACGGCCGGGCGGCGAGCACGCTCGGCTCGGGCGACCGACTCGTCATCCTCAAACCCGACGGGACGGCGCTCGTCCACACCGACGAGAAGCGGACGCCGGTCAACTGGCAGCCGCCGGGGAGCGAACACCGCGCGAGCGTCCGCGACGGGACGCTCAGGGTTCGGAGCACGCGTTCGAACCCCGACGAGACGCTCGACGTGCACTTCGAGCGCGTCCACCAGTTCTCGGCGCTCGCCGTGACCGGCGGTCGGTCGCTTGACCTCCGGGGAAGCGAGGAAGACCTCCGACAGCACATCCTCGACTCGCCGTCGGTGCTCGAATCGGGTTTCACACCCCTGGAAACCGAACGACCGAGCGCCGCCGGGCCGATGGACATCTACGGCGAGGACGCCGACGGCACGCCGGTCGTCGTCGAACTCAAGCGGCGGCGGGTCGGCCCCTCGGCCGCGAGCCAGCTCCGTCGGTACGTCGACGCGCTCCGCAGGGAAGTCGGGGACGACGCGCCGGTGCGGGGTATCCTCGTCGCCCCTTCGATCACCGACCGGACCGCGGACCTGCTCGACGAGTCGGGGCTGGAGTTCGTCGCGATCGACCTGGACACGGGCCAGCCGACCGACGCCGCGGATCGAATCGTCGACGACGAGGGGGGAATCGAGGAGTAGCCGAAACCGGTCGGCGGCGCGTCACCGGCTCCCACGGCGGCAGCGGACGCATCGAAGGCTTTATTCGCCGCGTCGGCCTTGTCCCGCACAAGTAACCATGGCAGACAAACCGGCCTCCATGTACCGGGAGATCTCCAACCCCCCGTACACGCGACGCGAGTACATCACGGGGATCCCCGGCTCGAAGATCGCACAGCACAACATGGGCAATCTCCAGACGGGGCCGGACGACTACCCCGTCCACATCAGCCTCGAGGTCGAGGAGGAGTGTCAGATCCGCCACGGCGCGCTCGAATCCGCGCGCCTGTCGGCGAACCGGCTCATGCTGAAGCACGTCGGGCAGGAGAACTACAAGATGGTGCTGCGGAAGTTCCCCCACCACGTCCTGCGCGAGAACAAGCAGGCGACCGGCGCGGGCGCGGACCGCGTCTCCGACGGCATGCGGCAGGCGTTCGGGAAGCCGGTCGGCACCGCGGCGCGCGTCGGCGCGGGCGAGACCGTCTTCACGATCTACTGCAACCCCGAGGACGCCGAGGTCGCCAAGGACGCCCTCCGGCGCGCGTACAACAAGATGTCGCCGCCGTGCCGCATCGTGGTCGAGAAGGGCGAGAAGCTGCTCGTCTCCTGATCGGCGTCGGACGCACCTTTTTGGGCCCTCATCCCCCCCGATAGCGTATGCTCAGGCTCGCGGTCGCCACGCGCGCGGAGACGTTCGAGCGCGTTCGCGACCCGCTCTCGGAGCGCGGCATCGAGGTCCGTCACCTCCGGACGGACGAGCGGACGGTCCCCCTCGCGGAGCCGTGGCCGGACTCGTTCGACGTCGGGTTCGTCTTCCCGCCCCGGCCGATGGAGGGCGGCGTCGCCGACGCGCTGCTCGGGATCCCCTGGGTGAACGACCGCGAGGCGGTGCTCACCTCGCGGAACAAGGCCGGCGTGCTCGCCGCGCTCGGCCGGGCGGGGGTGCCGGTGCCCGAGACCACGATGGTGTCGAACCCCGCGGGCGACGCGGCGGTCGAGGAGGCGCTGTCGGACGCGGCGTTCCCCGTCGTCGTGAAGCCGAACTCGACCACCCGCGGCGTCGGCGTCGCGAAGGCGTCCGACCTCGACTCGGCGCTCGGGGTCGTCGACTACCTGAACCTGCTCCACGAGTACCCCGCCACGGGGGATCGGTCCTACCTGATCCAGGAGTACCTCCCCGACGCGCGCGACTACCGGGCGATGGTGGTCGACGGCGAGTGCGTCGGCGCGGTGGAGCGCCGACTGCCGGACGACGCGCTGGTCGAGGGGCGCTGGAAGCACAACGTCCACCGCGGCGCGTCGGCGACGGCCGTGGACCTGCCCCGGAGGCACCGACGCCTCGCCGAGCGGACCGCGGACGTTCTCGACGTCCCGTACCTCGGCGTCGACCTCCTCGAATCGGGCGGGCGGGTCGTCGTCAACGAGACGAACGCCCGGCCGACGGTCGACGCCGCGACGAAGTACGACCCCGACTTCTACGATCGGCTCGCGGCGCTCGTCCGGCGACAGGTCGACTGAGGCAGGCGGCAGGTCGATTAAGTGCCGGTCGCCCGAAGCGGTTCCATGGACGAACTCGGCGGCTGGTCGCGGGAGGGGCTGGCGCGGATCGTCGCCGACGCCGTCGGCACCGAGGGATCGCCGGGGTTCTACGCGGTGACCGGCAGCCGGATCTACGGCTTCGCGGGCGTCGACAGCGACGTCGACGTGCGCGGCTTTCACGTCGCGGACGGCGTCCGCTACCTGCTCCTCGAACCGCCGGCCGAGCGGATCGCGGCGACGGTTTCGCCGGGCGAGGGGGGCCCGGCCGAAGCCGATCCGGACGGCGAGGGCAGAAGGATCGAGGCCGATCCCGTCGGCGAGGAGGATCGGGCCGAGATTGATCTCGTCAGCTACGAACTGCGGACGTTCGGAACGCTGCTCGCCGAGTCGAACGTCAACGCGCTCGAAGCCGTGCTCGACGGGATCGTGGTGACGGACGCGCCCGAAGTGCGCGTCGAATGGCTCAGGGACGCGATCCGGGAGGAACTGCCGCTCGACGCGCCCGCGCGGTACGCGGGGATGGCGCGGCACAACTACGAGCGCTGCCGGCGGGACGACGCGACGGCGAAGACGTACCTCTACGCCCTCAGAGGGGCGCTGGCGGCACACTACGTCGCCGAGCGGAGCGACGTGGTCGCGGACGTCCGGACGCTCGCGGACGCCGTGCTCGGCGACGCCGACCTGGCCGACGAACTCGTCGACGCGAAGCGGGCCGGGGGCGAGCTCGATCCGGCGCTCGCGTCGAGCGCGGAGCGGGCGATCGAGGCGCTGTTGGACGCCGCGGACTTCGAGGGACCGGACGCGGCCGAGCGAAGGGCCTACCGGGAACGTCTCGACGAGTGGATGCTCGAAGCCAGGGGGATCGACCGAAAGCGATCGCTCGGCGGCCGGTAGAGAACGGGTGAGAACGGTTCTACTCGACGTCGATGGCGGCGGAGTCCTCGACGCGCTCGAACGTCACTTCGAGGACGCCGTTGTTGAACGACGCCCTCGCGGAGTGCTCGTCGACGCGGGCCGGGAGGCGCACGCGCTCGTCGTACTCCCGGCGGTCGCTGGCGGCGCTGATGGTGAGCACCTCGCCGTCGCACTTCAGTTCGATGGCGTCCTTTTCGACGCCCGGGAGATCCGCGACGAGTCGGATGGTGTCGCCCTCGTCGAACACGTCGACGTGGGTTTCGGTGGTGAAGCCCGTCCGGTCGCCGGGACCACCCGTCATTTCGTTCATCATCCGTTCGATCTCGTTGAAGATGTTGTCGAACGGATCGTCGCGGTCGTCTCTATCCATGGGAATCGCTAGGCCGTTCTCGCCCAAAAACTTTCTGACGTGTGCTCCCCGATATCGTCGGTCACGCCGGCGCCGAGGACCGACAGTGCGGACCGCGTGAACTACCCCGAAATCCCACCAAACCGCTAAGCCGGTCCGGCGACAAGCGCCGGAGGGAACCGACCGGAGAGCGGTTACACCCAGGTTTAAGTAGCCCAAACCGCTACTAACTCGTATATGAGTGAAAAATCGCACCTGAACGCGGCGGACGACGTAGACGACTCGGAGGTCGTGCGCGTCGGGTTGAACGGCTTCGGACGCATCGGGCGGAACGTCTTCCGCGCGGTCATGGACGACCCGCGGATCGACCTCGTCGGGATCAACGACGTGATGGACCCCGCGGACATGGCGTACCTCGCGAAGTACGACACCGTCATGGGGCGGCTCGACGGCGTCGAACTGGAGGACGACCACCTGACGATCGGCGGCACGTCCGTCCCGCTCCTCAACGTCCAGAGCCCGGCCGAGCTCCCGTGGGACGACCTGGACGTCGACGTGGCGCTGGAGTGCACCGGCATCTTCCGGACGCGGGAGGACGCGAGCGCCCACCTCGCCGGGGGCGCGGACAAGGTGCTCATCTCGGCCCCGCCGAAGGGCGACGAGCCGGTCAAGCAGATCGTCTACGGCGTCAACCACGAGGAGTACGGGGGCGAGGAGGTCGTCTCGAACGCCTCCTGCACCACGAACAGCGTCACGCCGGTGGCGAAGGTGCTCGACGACGCGTTCGGCATCGACGCCGGCCTGCTGACGACCGTCCACGCCTACACGGGCTCGCAGAACCTCATCGACGGCCCGAAGGGCAAGACCCGCCGCGGCCGCGCCGCCGCCGAGAACATCATCCCGACGACGACCGGGGCCGCCCAGGCGACGACGGAAATCCTGCCCCAGCTCGAAGGGAAGCTCGACGGCATGGCGATGCGCGTGCCGGTCCCGAACGGCTCCATCACGGACCTCACGGTCGACCTCGAAGGGAACCCCGGCGCGGAGGAGATCAACGAGGCGTTCCGGAACGCGGCGGACAACGAACTCGCCGGCGTGCTCGGCTACACCGACGAGGAGATCGTCTCGACCGACATCGTCGGGCTGCCGTTCTCTTCCTACGTCGACCTGAACTCGACGCGGGTGCTCGAAGGCGGGAGCCTCGCGAAGGTCCTGACGTGGTACGACAACGAGTACGGCTTCTCGAACCGGATGCTCGACGTCGCGGCGTACATCTCGGGCAAGGCTGAGTAAGCCCGCCGTCGGCCGATAGCGTTTTTTCGCCGTCGCTCCCGTCGACCCCGCCGGCGTTTTTCCACGGTGTAGCGTCCAGTCCGGGAAAGCTTATCATCGTTTGACCTGTTCGAGCCGAATATGCGACGCCGCCAGTTCCTCCCCGCTGTCGCCCTCGGAGCCACCGTACTCTCGGGGTGTAGCCAGTTCACCACCGCCGAATCGAGCGCCGTGACTCTCTCGGACCCCGACACGGAGAACGACGGCGACGAGACCCATCTCACGTTTCGCCGGGGCGACGAGCTCCTTCTCGTGACCACGATACGCCACGACGTCTACGAGGACGACCGTTTTCACCCGCTTCGCGTCAGCGCGTGGCACGCCGACGGCACGGGCCTCGACGGCTTCAGGTATCGCTTCGCCGTGCTTCCGGACGATCCGGAGCACGCGAGCGAGGTGTACCTGAACGCGCCCGGCGGTCCCGAGTTCCCCGAGGTGCACTTTCGCAACGACCGAAACGGTCGGACGATCGTCGAGGTCGACGACCTCGGCGCGCAGGGTCAGGGCACGCTCACGACGGAGTTGGTGCTCCAGACTGTCGGCGATCGGCCGCCCCGAAAACTCGCGGTCGACGTCGAGTTCGAGCTGTCGGAAACCGAGGGCGACCGGACGTATGACGCCGCCGGTTCGGTGCTCGTCGACCTCTGAACCGCGTTCGTCTCGTTCCGTACACCGCGTCAACTTTGACTTTGATCATCACGATTGCGCGCGGCGGAGCGCCTCCGCGCGCGAGCGCGTCGCGCGAGGGAGCGGTCGACTCTCGGGGCGACCGCGAGGCTGGGGAGGGCCGAGGCCGAGGGGCGGGACGGGGGCTTCGCGCCCACAGGCTGTCGACGAACCGTCACGTCCACCGCACCGACGGACGAAGATACCCGCCGAACCGACCTCCCGCACGGACGAATCCGCCCGCGCGATCGAATTTCGCCCACCTCTAAGTCACCGACCGACGACACTCCGAACGAGATGGCACCCTTCAGAACCCTCGACGACCTCGAACCCGGACAGCGCGTCCTCGTCCGACTCGATCTGAACTCCCCGGTCGAGGACGGTGCGGTACAGGACAACCGCCGCTTCACCCGGCACGCCGCCACGGTGACGGAGCTCCTCGAAGGCGACCACCGGGTCGTCCTGATGGCCCACCAGGGCCGACCGGGGGGCGACGACTTCGTCTCCCTCGACCGGCACGCCGAGATTCTCGGCGAGCACGTCGGCCGGGAGATCGGCTTCGTCGACGACGTCTACGGCGAGAAAGCCGTCGACGCGATCCGCGACCTCGGCGCGGGCGAGGCGCTGCTGCTCGACAACGTGCGGATGGCCGACGACGAACTCCCCGAGAAGGAGCCCGAGGAGCACGCCGAGAGCGACTTCGTCCGAACCCTCGCGCCCGAGTTCGACGCCTACGTCAACGACGCCTACTCGGCGGCCCACCGGGCGCACGCCTCGCTCGTCGGCTTCCCGCTCGTCCTCCCCGCGTACGCCGGGCGCGTGATGGAGACCGAGTACGAGGCGAACACGAGCATCTCGGGCCGGGAGTTCGACGGCGACGTGACGATGGTCGTCGGCGGGACGAAGGCGACGGACGTGATCGACGTGATGAACAACCTCGGCGACAGGGTCGACACGTTCTGCCTCGGCGGCGTGGCGGGCGAGTTGTTCCTCCGCGCCGCGGGCCACGAGGTCGGGTACGACGTCGGCGGCACGGACCTCTTCGACGAGCAGTGGGAGAGGAACCACGGGACGATCGAGTCGCTCTTAGAGGAACGCGGCGACGAGATCCGCCTCGCGGTCGACCTCGCCTACGAGGACGACGACGGCGAACGCGCCGAGCGCGACGTGGGGGAGATAGACGAGAAGACCGAGTCGTACCTCGACGTGGGCACCGGGACCGTCGAGGAGTACGACCCGATCGTCCGCGACTCGGCCGCCGTGTTCGTCAAGGGCGCGCTCGGCGTCTTCGAGGACGAGCGGTTCAAGGAGGGCACCGTCGGCGTGCTCGAAGCGATCGCCGAGACCGACTGCTTCTCCGTGGTCGGCGGCGGCGACACCTCTCGCGCGATCGAGATGTACGGCCTCGACGAGGACGACTTCTCGCACGTCTCGATCGCCGGCGGGGCGTACATCCGGGCGCTGACGGGCGAGCCGCTGGTGGCGGTGGTGGCGCTGGAGGAGTCGGCCGGGGCGTAACCGCGCACCCACGTATCCGCGTACCGTTCGCCGCCAGGATCTTTACCGCGCCGCGTCGAACTGCCGAGCATGAAACTCGGCGTCGTTTCCGACACGCACGACAACCTCGACCTGGTCGAGGCGGCGGTGGAGTTCTTCGAGGACGAGGGCGCGGAGGCGGTGATCCACTGCGGCGACGTGGTCGCGCCCTTCTCGGCGCAGCCGTTCGACGCGGGGTTCGACTTCTACTACGTCCGGGGCAACAACGACGGGGAGTGGGCGCTCCGGTCGACGGTAGAGTCGTTCGGCACCTACCTCGGACACTGCGGGGCGCTCGGCTTCGACGGCGTCCCGGTCGCGGCCTACCACGGGACCAACGCCGTCCTGCGGGACGCGCTGGTCGACTGCGGCGACTACGACTACGTCCTGCACGGGCACACCCACGAGCGCGCGGTCGAAGACCGCGACGGATCGGTCCGCGTCAACCCCGGCGGATTGCCGATCCCGGACGCCGACGACGCGTTCCACGTCGCGACGATCGACACGGAGCGCGACGGGACCGACGCCGTGGAGCACCACCGGCTCGAGTGACCGAGGGGCGGGCCGACGGTTCGCAAAAGCGATTCCCAAAACTCCAGAACGCGAAATCCCGAAGCCCGAAGTCTGAGGTGGGCCGCTGCGGTGGGGTTGTCAGTCGTCCGCCGGAACGACCCGCTGGCGCGGGCCGCGGAACAGGCTTTCGAGGCCGACGCCCAGGCGCTCGTCGGTCGTCGCCATGCTGTCCAGTTGCGTCTCCCGGCCGGTGATGGCGCGGATCGCGTCGACGTTCTCCGGGATGACGTCGCTCTCCTGGTGGATCGACTGGAAGAGGTACAGATCGTCGTCCACCATCGAGATCGACTCCTCCCAGATGCAGTTCTCCCAGAGGTCGCCGCGCGGGCGGCCGGTGTCCATCGCGAACTCCTTGAGCTTCCCCGTCCCGTCGATCTTGGCCTCGCCGGGGACGAGAAACAGCCTCGATTCCGCGTCGAGCAGCTCCTTCACCTCGTCGGTGTCGGGCGACCCTTCGAGCGTGATGTTGACGCTGTGGAGGTGCATGAGCGTCGCGGGCACCTTCACGCCCACGGTGTCGATGTCCAGGTCGGGGAAGATCGTGTTCACGTCGGGGCCGTGGTGCGAGGGGACCGTCACCGGGTCCGGGAGGATGTCGTTGATGGGACCGCGGTCGGCCTGGCCGGGGTCGCCGCCGCGTCGGATGAGCGTGACGCGCGCCTTCTCGACGCCGTACTCCTCGCGGAGGGGTGCGAGGAGCCGGGAGAGGCCGGTGGTGTTACAGGAGACGACGCGGACGAAGTCCGCGCCCTCGGCCGCGTCGTAGCTGGCCCGCGCGTTGAAGCTCACGTCGGCGACGTCCGCGGACTCGCCGCCCTGGAAGATCGCGGGCGTGTCGTACTGCTCGTACAGCTCGCGGTTCTCGGCGCCGATCCCGGACGGGGTGGTGTCGACGACAACGTCGCTCTGCATGACGAGGTCGTCCACCTCGCCGGCGAGGTCGATGCCGGCCCGGCGGAATCGGTCGGAACGCTCCGGGATGGCCGCGTAGAGCGGGTACCCCTTCCGGACCGCCGCCTCCGCCTCGTAGTTCGGCCGCGTCTTCGCGACGCCGACCAACGTCATGTCGGGCTGGGCTCGGACCGCGTCCGCGACGCGCTTTCCGATCGTTCCGTATCCGTTGACGCCCACCTTTATCATTTGCACTCGTTCAGGTGTCCCGCACCGAGACAGATAGTTATTCCGGGTCTAATCAGCCAGAAATTAACTCTCGGACGAGTATCCGCGGGGATTTTTCCAAAAACGGGTAAGTACTGGACCGCGGGCGGAGCAGCGCGGCGGCGGTCCGGACGGACCGCGCCGCGACCACCGACGGAATCGCCGGCGGTACGGTAGGCGTCCTCCCCGTCGGATTCGGTCGTCCGTTCGGCTCCGGTTGGGCAAGACATAATCCCCCGCCGGCCCCTTCGTCGGGCATGAGCCACGGAATCGACGAGGCGGCCCTCGAAGAGGCCGCTCGGACGGCCGTGAGGCAGTGTCTGAACCTCGGGGGCGACGAATCGTGCGCCGTGATCACGGACGACAAGCGCCGACGAATCGGCGAGGCGCTCTACGACGCGGCGAGCGAGATCACGGACGACACCGCGATCGTCCGGTATCCGCCGGGGAGCCAGCACGGCGAGGAGCCGCCCGAGCCCGTCGCGGCGGCGATGAAGGTGGCGGACGCCTTCCTCGCGCCGACGACGAAGAGCCTGAGCCACACGCGCGCCCGCGGAGCCGCGAACGACGCCGGCGCGCGGGGCGCGACGCTTCCGGGGATCACCGAGGAGGTGATGGTCGTCGGCCTGGACGCGGACTACCGCGCCATCGCGCGGCACTGCGAGGAGCTGCTCGCGCAGGTCGGCGGCGCGGAGGAGATCCGCGTCACCTCGCCGCGTGGCACGGACATCACGTTCGAACCCGGCGACCGCGAGTGGCTCGCCGACACCGGGATGGTCCGCGAACCCGGGGCGTTCTCCAACCTCCCGGCCGGCGAGGTGTTCGTCAGCCCCGAGACGGCGAACGGCACCTACGTCGTCGACGGGACGATGATGCCGCACGGACTCCTCGACGAAGGGCGGGAGCTCCGGTTCGAAGTCGAGGACGGATACGTCACCGAGATCTCCGACGACGCCGTGCGCGAGCAGGTCGAGGCCGCCGCCGCCGAGTTGGCGAGGGGCCGGGAGTTCTCGTCCGGCGCGGCCGCGGAGGCGGCCGGCCGGGACGCGTACAACCTCGCCGAGCTCGGCATCGGCACCAACGTCGGCGTCGAGGAGCTGGTCGGATCGGTGCTGCTCGACGAGAAGGCCGCCGGCACGGTTCACATCGCCATCGGCGACGACGCGGGCATCGGCGGCGACACGGACGCGCCGCTGCACCTCGACGGCATCCTCCGCGAGCCGACGGTGTACGCCGACGGGGGGGAGGTAGAACTCCCCCGGAGCGCCGAGCGGCGGTAGCGTCGGGTCTGTCTGGCGGACCGCCAGGGAATCGGTCGGAGGGTGGATCGAACGAATAGCGGATCGAACGGCGGACGGAAGCACGGGTTTTTACCGCGCGACCGGCTACGCCGAGGTATGAGCGAACCAGCGGAGCAGGTGGCCGTCGTCTGTCCCTCCTGCTCGCCGACCGAGGAAACCGTCCACGAGGTGCTGAAAGCGGGAGGCGGCGGACGGGCGACCGTGCGGTGCACGGCGTGCGGTCACGTGCACAAAGTACCGATCGAGCGCGAGGCGGAGGTGGAAACGGACGTGATCGTCTCCCAGGAGGACGAATCGTTCTCGACGACCGTCGGCGCGCCGCCGGACGAGATCGTCGCCGTCGGCGAGGAGTTCATCGTCGACACGCCGGAGGCGATCATGCTCGTCCGCATCACCGCTCTCGATCTCGGCGGCGATCGGCGGGTCGAGGAGGCGGCGGTCGAGGACGTACAGACGATCTGGACGCGCGCGGTCGACAACGTGAGCGTGAACGTCACCGTCCACCCCAGGGACGGCCGCCGCGACGAGACGCGCAGTCTGAAGGTGCAGGTGCCGGGGGACTACGAGTTCACCGTCGGCGAGGTCGAGGAGTTCGGCGACGAGAAGTTCGAGGTCGAGGGGATACAGGTCCGCGACGACGCGGCCGGCTACCGCTTCGACAAGTTCGACCACGAGGGGGACATGGTGTTCGCAAAGGACGCAAAGCGGGTGTACGCCCGCGACGAGACGACCACCGCCTGGTCCGCCTGGTGACGGCGCGATGAGCTTCGAGACCGCCCGCGAGCGGATGGTCGACCGCCTCGTGACGCGGGGCGCCGTCGATCGGGACGCGACCGCGGAGGCGCTTCGGTCGGTCCCGAGACACGAGTTCGTCCCGCCGGACCGGCGCGAGGCCGCGTACAGGGATCGTCCGCTCCCCATCGGCGGCGGGCAAACCATCAGCGCGCCGCACATGGTCGGGATGATGACCGACCTGCTGGCGCTCGACGCCGACGATCGGGTCCTCGAAATCGGCACGGGGTGCGGCTACCACGCCGCCGTCACCGCCGAAGTCGTCGACGACGGCTCCCTCTACAGCGTCGAGTACGACCCCGATCTCGCCGAGAACGCGCGGAGCCGTCTCGACGACCTGGGCTACGACGTGCGCGTCCGCGTCGGCGACGGCCACGAGGGGTGGCCCGACCACGCGCCGTACGACGCGGCGTACCTGACGTGCGCGCCGGCCGAGATGCCCGACGCGATCGTCGAACAGGTCCGACCCGGTGGCACGATCGTCGGACCCGTCGGGGAGTCCCGCCAACGGCTCGTTCGGCTCCGCCGCCGCGCCGACGGCGGGATCGACCGCGAGACCCACGGGGGCGTCCGGTTCGTCCCGATGCGGCGGGGCGACTGACGACCGGTAACTGATTGTAGACGCCGCGCGCACGGACGGGTATGCCGACGCGCGACCGCACCGGACTCGACATCGAGGAGCTGTTTCTGCTGTGGGCCGCCCGGCGATCCGGCGTCCTGGGAGCGCTGACCGACCGAGCCGGAACGCCGGAGGCCGTCGCCGAACAGGCGGGCGTGACCGACCGGGCCGCCCGCGCGACCGTCGAGGCGCTGGCCGAACTCGGCTTTCTCGCGCGCGTGGGTGACGAGTACGAGCTCACGAACCGCGCGCTCGGCTTCCTCGCCAAGCGGGACGTTCGGTCCATCGGCCGCCTCCCGCACGCGCTCGATCTGTTCGACCTGTGGGTCGCGCTCCCCGAAACCATGGCGACCGACGATCCGCCCGCGCGGCCGCCGAACTGGACGCGAAACCGGCTCGGAGCCCACGCCGCCACCGACGACGCGCTGGTGCGGGCGGCGGTGACCGCGGCGGTCCGCGCCCGTCCCGACGCGGAGCGCGTGGCCGACCTCTTCGGCGGTTCGGGCGTCTACGCCCGCGAGTTCGCGGCCCGGGGGTTCGACGCGACGCTCGTCGACGATCCGGCGGTGATCGAGATCGTCGAACCGCTGTTGGCGCGCGGACCGGTCGAACTCGTCGCCGGGGACCCGCCGACGCTCCCCGCGGCGGCGTTCGATCTCGCGTTCGCCGCGGACGCCTGCCGCGAGCGGTCGATCGACGGGAACCGCAAACTGTGCGCGGCCGCGTTCGACGCGCTCGCGCCCGGCGGGGCGATCGTGCTGGTAGACGCGGTGCGCGGGCGGTCGGACGCCGCGACGAGGATCGCCGCGGAGGCGCTGGCGAAGGGCGGCGGCGGCACGTACGGCGAAGCGGAGTTCCGCGCGTGGCTCGCCGACGCGGGCTTTTCCGACGTCGCCGTCCGGGACGTTCCCGGGACGGATCGAGCGGCGGCAGTCGGTTACAAGCACACAGTTGATTAAGGTCGGGCTCCGAGCCCGGTGTATGGACCCCGCGGTGCTGCGCGAGGACATGGTCGACGGCCTCGAACACGCCCTCGGCGGTCGAGGGATCGACGAGCGCGTCGCCATGGCGATGCGAACGGTCCCGCGCCACGAGTTCGTCGCCGACCACGCCTACGACAACCGCGACAGCGAACGCGCCGGCACGCGCGTCCTCGCGCCCTCGACGGTCGCCCGCCTGCTCGACGCGCTCGCCGCCGAACCGGGCGAGCAGGTGCTCGTCGTCGGCGCGGGCGTCGGCTACACGTCGGCGGTGCTCGCCGAGATCGTCGGGGAGCGGAACGTCCACGCGGTCGACATCAACCGGCGGATGGTGCTCGACGCGCGACACAACCTCCACCGCGCGGGTTACGACGCCGTCCTCGTCGACCGCCGGGACGGGGCGAACGGGTTCCCCGAGTACGCCCCCTTCGATCGGATCCTCGTCGAGGCGGCGGCGGTCCGTCCGCCGCAGGCGCTGCTCCGTCAGCTCGCGGACGACGGACGGCTCGCGATGCCGCTCGGCGGTCCGAGCCAGACGCTCGCGGCGATCGAGAAGCCGACCGACGCGGCCCGCGGCGGTGCCGCCCCGGCGACGGGGGATTTCGAGGTCGTCCGCGAGTTCGGACCGGCGGCGTTCGACCCGCTTCTCGTCGAGGGCGAGCAGGCCGACGGTCCAGCGCGAAACCGCACCGAGCGCGAGGACCGCGAGTACGCGGAGATGGGGTGGCACGCCCGAACGGGCTGGGAGTACGACTGGGTGAACTGGGACGAGCACCTGTGACCCGGCGGGTCACTCTCGAACGACCAGCACCTCCGTGTTCCCGCGCCGATCGGCGTACTGGCTTCCGGCGGGCGGCTTCACGTCGATGACGAGCGTTCCGTCCTCCTGATTCGGTCCGAGCGACGGAGCGACGCTGACGGTCGCGGTCCCGTCCGCGCCGGTTTTCGCCGTCTCGACGCCGTCGATTCGGGCGGTTCCGCTCTTGACGACGACCGTCGCGCCCGCGACCCTGTCGCCGTTCGTCCCGACTACGGTGACGTCGAGCGTCTGCGCGCCGGGGGTCACGACATCGGGCTCGGGACGCGCGTCGAACTCCGTGACGGAGAGCCCCTGGAGCCCCGAGATCATGTTCATCATGACGCTCAAGCTCGCGACGCCGACGACGAGCGCGATGACGAGCCGCACGGGGAGGCCTTCGATCGCCCGCTCGTCGCGGCGGAGTGCGTCGAACATGTCGGGAAGTGGTCCCGTTTTCGCTTATGAACCTACGGCCGGAGGTTTACGTGGGAAGCCGCGGCCAGACCGCGACGATGCAGGTGCTTGGACGGACGCCGGACCAGTGTGATCGCGAGGGGCGGGCGCCGACCGGCCGGCTCGGAATCTACCGCGCGCGAGATGGGAGCGGCGGCGCGGCGGTCGGGATCGACCTCGACCGACCGCACGCCGGGCTCGTGGTGGGGAAGCGCGGGTCCGGAAAGTCGTACACGATCGGGGTCGTCGCCGAGGCGGCGGCCCGCGCGGACGGCGTCGCCCCGGTCGTGATCGATCCGATGGGCGCGTTCGCGGGGCTGGCGGACGGCGCGGGGGCGCGGGACGAGGTCGTCCCCGCGGAGCGCGTCGAGCGGCCGACCGTCCGCGCCTCGGCGCTCCCGCCGTCGACCTGGCCCGACCTGCTCGGACTGGACGCCGCAGCGCCGGTCGGCGCGCTCGTCTGGCGCGCGGCGAGCGAACGGGCGACGTTGGCCGGAATGCGCGGGTACGTCTCCGAAGCGTCCGTCGGCGACGGCGTTCGACGGGCGGCCGAGAACCACCTCCGGCTCGCCGAATCGTGGGACGTGTTCGGGGGCGACGGCCTCGGCGTGGACGATCTCGTCGGGACGGAGGCGACGGTCCTCGACCTGACGGACGCCGTTCCCGCGGCGATGAACGCCGTCTGCGCGGCCGTGGCTCGGGGGTTGTACGAGGCTCGAACCGCCGGGAAGCTCGACCGACTTCCGTGGTTGTTCGTCGACGAGGCGCACGCGTTCTTCGGGGGAATCGCCGCCGACGCCCTCCGGACGGTTCTCACGCGGGGGCGGGTCCCGGGAGTCAGCCTCGTGGCGGCGACCCAGCGGCCGAGCGCGCTTCCCGACGTCGCGGTGTCGCAGGCGGACCTCGCGATCGTCCACCGCCTCACGTCGGGCGCGGACATCGAGGCGCTCGCGGCCGCCCGGCCGACGTACTTCGCCGGGTCGCTGCGGGAGCGACTGCCGCGCCGGCCGGGGGACGCGCTCGTCGTCGACGACGCCACCGAGGCGGTCCACGGCGTCAGGATACGCGAGCGCGAGACGCCGCACGGCGGCGCGAGTCCGCGGGCGAGCGACCGGAGGTCGCCACCGTCTCCCGAGGAAGATTAACGCCCGGTCGGCCCCGCGTCGGGAACCGGCGCGTCGCTGGGCCCGTTCGCACTCGCCGGCGTTCGCACTCGCTGGACACCGGCGTCAGGTGCTGCCGCGTCGCGACGAGGGTTCCGCGATCCGCCCGATGGCCGCCGGGAGGCCGGGTCGGCGTCACTCGCCGTAGACGACGATGCCGCCGTCGGCGTGGACGTACACGTCGCAGCCGGCCAGCCGGAACGAGACGGCTCCGTCGGCGTCGGTCGCCATCGACCGGATCAGCTGATCGAGCGCGTCCCCGTCGAGAACGTCGTTCAGCGGCCGCATCTCCAGCGGATCGACGCCTTTGACCGCCGCGACCGCGGTGACGATGTCGACGCTCAGCTCGCCGTCCTCCTCGGACGTGAAGTAGTGCGCCTCCGCGTCGGACTGCACGGGTTGCATGCGATAGAGATACGAAAGCTGATATATAAATCGATGGGTAGATTCCAGCCGACGCCGGAACGTGCGCGCGATTCATCGCGTCGGAACACTCACTTACCGGGAAGTTACCGAATTCGCGGATGTCGACGGAGGTGAAAGGGCAGTGACGCGCAAGTGGGATCCGAACGGCGTGTTCGACGTGCTCGCGGATCCGCACGTCCGGCGGATCCTCGTCGAGACGCGCGCCAAGCGGCGGTCGGTCAAAGATCTGAGCCGGATCTGCGACGGGAGCGAGTCGTCGATCTACCGGCGGGTCGGCGTCATGGCGACCCACGGGCTGCTCCGCGAGGAGACGAAGGTCGACAGGGAGGGACACCACTACAGTGTCTACGAACCGAACTTCGAAACCATCGAAGTCCGGCTGAACGCGAACCAGCTCCTCGTGACGCTCCGGCAGGCGGACGGCTCGTCGTCCACGTTCGCCGAGGGTCCGGAATCGATCGGCGGAGAACTGTGAGCGTTACCCTCGGCGGGCCAAAAGCCGTTTCGCTCGGCGACGAGACGCCTCGCTCGGGAAGTTGGTCGCGGCAAAAGTACGCCCGGGGCGGGATTTGAACCGGAGCCAGACGTGCTCGCTCCCGCCGGTCGCTGCGCGCGACTGGCAGGATTCAAATCCCTTGGTAGCCGTATTGCCGCTCACACAGTGACGAGCACACGCTACGCGGTGGTCGTCGGAATCGGTTGCGGCAAAAATGCGCCCGAGGCGGGATTTGAACCGCGGTCGGGACGCTTCCTCGCTCGCTTCGCTCGCGAGACCGCGACCTCTCTGGTTCAAATCCGCCGTGAGGTCGCTTCGCTCCTCACGTTGGTTCGCCGCAGAAGCGCCCGAGGCGGGATTTGAACCCGCGTCACGACCGTGACAGGGTCGTATGATGGGCCACTACACCACCCGGGCTTGCTGCACTCAGTCGTTGCCCCGACTGTTAAATAAGGCTTGCCATCTCAGACCGGTGTGCGCCACGATACCGCGACGCCTCTCGCCGCAACGCATATACCGCGGGAGACCATGCGTGAGGATAACACAAGCCCGCAGACCGCGGTTCGACGTCGCGGTCGAGTAGCCGAGCTTCCCGTTCGACTTGGCAAGTATTAAATGGATGGGGCCATTAGCCCGCTGTAGTATCTCGTGATAGCTTCTCCCCACAGCCGAACCCATCCATGGTAGACGTAAACCAACACAACCTGGTTCCGGAGCACACCGTCCTCGACGACCCCGAGCGCGTCGAGGAGGTGCTGGAAGAGTACAACGTCAACAAAACTAACTTGCCCAAGATAAAGAAGAACGACCCGGCGCTGCGCGAGACAGACGCCGAACCCGGTGACGTGGTCGAGATCGTCCGCAACTCCCGAACGGCCGAAAGAGCAGTCGTGTACCGACTGGTGGTCGAGTGATGGACCGAACAGCCAGACGCAACATCTCGCGGGAGTACTTCTCGCAGGACCGACTCGCGGAGCACCACTTCCGCTCGTTCAACGCGTTCCTCGACCGGGGGATGCAGGAGGTCGTCGACGAGAAGGCGACGATCGACACGGACATCGGCGACAAAGAGGGCGAGGAGCCGGTCTGGGTCGAACTCGGCGACATCCGCGTCGTGACGCCGCGCGTCCGCGAAGCCGACGGCAGCGAGGAACTCCTCTACCCGCAGGAGGCGCGCCTGCGTAACATCACCTACGCCGCCCCGGTGTTCATGGAGATGTCCATCGTCCGCGGCGGCGAGGAGGAGGAGGAGGTCGTCGTCGACTCCGCGGAGACGAAGGTCGGGCGGATGCCGATCATGGTCGGCTCCACCAAGTGCAACATCGCCGGCTTCTCCGACGAGGAGCTCATCGAGATCGGCGAGGACCCCGTCGACCCCGGCGGCTACTTCATCGTCAACGGCTCGGAGCGGGTGCTGATGACGAGCGAGGACCTCGCGCCGAACAAGATTCTCGCCGAGTACGACACGAAGTACGGCGACGAGATCCAGGTGGCGAAGACGTTCAGCCAGCGCCGCGGCTACCGCGCGCTGGTCCTCTGCGAGCGGAACCGCGAGGGCATCCTCGAGGTGTCGTTCCCCTCCGTGTCGGGCAGCGTGAACTTCGTCACGCTCGTTCGCGCCCTCGGGCTCGAATCCGACGAGGAGATCGTCCACCGCGTCTCCGACGACCCGGAGATCGTGAAGTTCATGCTGGAGAACCTGGAGATGGCCGAGGTCCAGACCCAGGAGGAGGCCATCGAAACGCTCGGCAAGCGCGTCGCCAGCGGACAGGGGAAGAACTACCAGCTCAAGCGGGCCAACTACGTCATCGACCGGTACCTCCTGCCGCACCTCCACGAGGAGGGCGTCGAGGAGGAGGAGGTCCGGATCAACAAGGCGTTCTACCTCTGCCGGATGGCCGAGGCGTGCTTCGAACTCGCGCTCAACCGCCGCGAGGCGGACGACAAGGACCACTACGCGAACAAGCGCCTGAAGGTGAGCGGCGACCTGATGAAGGACCTGTTCCGGACGGCGCTGAACAAGCTCGCGCGCGACGTGAAATACCAGCTCGAACGCGCCAACATGCGCAACCGGCGGCTCACCGTCAACACCGTCGTCCGCTCCGACGTGCTGACCGAGCGGCTCGAACACCCGATCGCCACCGGAAACTGGGTGGGCGGTCGCTCGGGCGTCTCCCAGCTCGTCGATCGGACGGACTACATGGGCGTGCTGTCGCACCTGCGGCGGCTGCGCAGCCCGCTGTCTCGCAGCCAACCGCACTTCGAAGCGCGCGACCTGCACGCGACCCAGTGGGGTCGGATCGGACCCTCCGAGACCCCGGAAGGGCCGAACTGCGGCCTCGTGAAGAACTTCGCGCAGGCGATGGAGCTGTCGCAGAACGTCGAGGACGAACAGTCGCTGAAACGGGAGCTGGCGTCGATGGGGGTGGAGGGCATCCCCGGAATCGAGGGCGTCGAACCCACGACAACGACCGCGGACGACTAACCCACACATGGCTCAGGCACGAGAGGCGAAAGTATACGTCAACGGCAGCCTGGTCGGGACCCACCCGGACCCGAACCAGCTCGCAGAACAGATCCGAGAAGCGCGACGGCGCGGCGACATAAGCGGCATGGTGAACGTGAGCGTCAAGGAGCGCACCCGGGAGGTCATCGTCAACGCCGACGCGGGGCGCGCTCGCCGCCCGCTCCTCGTCGTCGAGAACGGCGAACCCCTGCTGGGCGACGAGGAGATAGAGGCGGTCGAGAGCGGCACCCTCGACTTCCAGGACCTCGTCGAGCGCGGGTACGTCGAGTTCATCGACGCCGAGGAGGAGGAGGACATCTTCGTCGCCGTCGACGAGGACGAACTCACCCCGGAACACACCCACCTCGAGATCGACCCCTCGCTCATCTTCAGCGTCGGGTCGGGGATGATCCCCTACCCCGAGCACAACGCGTCGCCCCGCATCACCATGGGCGCGGGGATGATGAAGCAGTCGCTCGGGATCCCCTCCGCGAACTACCGGATCCGACCCGACACCCGTCAGCACCTCCTGCACTACCCGCAGGTGGCGATGGTCAAGACGCAGACGACGGAGCAGATCGGCTTCGACGAGCGGCCGGCGGCGCAGAACTTCGTCGTGGCCGTCATGAGCTACGAGGGGTTCAACATCGAGGACGCGCTCGTCATGAACAAGGGCTCCGTGGAGCGCGCGCTCGCCCGTTCGCACTTCTTCAGGACCTACGAGGGCGAGGAGCGCCGCTACCCCGGCGGCCAGGAGGACCGCTTCGAGATCCCCTCCCAGGACGTGCGCGGCGCCCGCGGCGAGGACGCCTACACGCACCTCGACGAGGACGGCCTCGTCAACCCCGAGACCGTGGTCGACGAGAACTCGGTCCTGCTCGGCAAGACCAGTCCGCCGCGCTTCCTGGAGGAGCCGGACGACATGGGCGGCCTGTCGCCCCAGAAGCGCCGCGAGACCTCCGTGACGATGCGCTCCGGCGAGGACGGCGTCGTCGACACGGTCACGCTCATGGAGGGCGAGGACGGCTCGAAGCTCTCGAAGGTGAAGGTGCGCGACGAGCGCATCCCGGAGCTGGGCGACAAGTTCGCGTCGCGCCACGGCCAGAAGGGCGTCGTCGGCCACCTCGCGCCCCAGGAGGACATGCCCTTCACCGACGAGGGGGTCGTCCCCGACCTCGTCATCAACCCCCACGCGCTCCCGTCCCGGATGACGGTCGGGCACGTGCTGGAGATGCTCGGCGGGAAGGTTGGCGCGCTGGAGGGTCGGCGCGTCGACGGCACGCCGTTCCAGGGCGAAAGCGAGAACGAGCTCCGCGGGGCGCTGGAGGAGCACGGCTTCAACTCCGCCGGCAAGGAGGTCATGTACTCGGGCGTCACCGGCGAGAAGATCGAGGCCGAGATCTTCGTCGGCGTGATCCTGTACCACAAGCTGTACCACATGGTGAGCAACAAGCTGCACGCCCGTTCCCGCGGGCCGGTGCAGGTGCTCACCCGGCAGCCCACCGAGGGGCGCGCCCGCGAGGGCGGCCTGCGCGTCGGCGAGATGGAACGCGAGGTGCTCATCGGCCACGGCGCGGCGATGGCGCTCAAGGAGCGGCTCCTCGACTCCTCCGACCGAGAGCTCGTGTACGTCAGCGCCGACACGGGCATGGTCGCGGTCGAGGACAGGGAACAGCGGCGCATCTACGACCCCATCACCGGGGACGAGGACAACATCCACCAGATCGAGGTCAGCTACGCGTTCAAGCTCCTGCTCGACGAGATGATCGCACTCGGCATCCGACCCCGACTCGAACTGGAGGACGCGGTCTAACCGGGAGGAACACACATGTCAATGCAAACACCGAAAGAGCTCGGCGGTCTTCAGTTCGGACTGATGGACCCGGAGACGTACCGGGACATGTCCGCGACGAAGGTCATCACCGCGGACACGTACGACGACGACGGCTACCCCATCGACATGGGGCTGATGGACCCGCGGCTCGGCGTCATCGACCCCGGCCTTGAGTGCCGCACCTGCGGTCAGCACTCCGGGTCGTGTAACGGTCACTTCGGCCACATCGAACTCGCCGCGCCGGTCATCCACGTCGGCTTCACGAAGCTCATCCGTCGGCTGCTCCGGGCCACCTGCCGGGAGTGCGGCCGGCTGGCGCTCACGGAGGAGGAGCAGGCGGAGTTCCGCGACCGGCTCGTGCGCACCAGAGAGCTCGGCGAGGATCCCAACGACGTGCTGAAGGCCGCGGTTCGGCAGGCCCGGAAGGCCAGCCGCTGCCCGTACTGCGGCGCCCCACAGCACGACATCAAACACGAGAAGCCGACGACGTACTACGAGGTGCAGGACGTCCTCTCGGGGGACTACTCCGAGCGCATCGCCTCGGCGATGCAGCCCGACCCGGACGACGAGGACGACCAGGGAACCTCCCCGCAGGAACTCGCGGAGGAGACCGGCATCGACCTCGCGCGGGTGAACGAGATCCTCGCGGGCGAGTTCCGCCCGCGCAAGGACGACCGCCGAGCCATCGAGAAGGCGCTCGGTATCGACCTGACCGAGGAGGACATGAACAAGCTGATGCCCTCGGACATCCGCGACTGGTTCGAGGACATCCCGGACTCCGACATCGAAACCCTCGGAATCGACCCGGAGCGCTCCCGACCCGAGTGGATGATCCTGACGGTGCTGCCGGTGCCGCCCGTGACGGCCAGGCCGTCGATCACGCTCGACAACGGCCAGCGCTCCGAGGACGACCTCACGCACAAGCTGGTCGACATCATCCGGATCAACCAGCGGTTCATGGAGAACCGCGAGGCCGGCGCGCCGCAGCTCATCATCGAGGACCTGTGGGAGCTCCTGCAGTACCACGTCACCACGTTCATCGACAACGAGATCAGCGGGACGCCGCCGGCGCGACACCGCTCCGGCCGCCCGCTGAAGACGCTCAGCCAGCGCCTCAAGGGGAAGGAGGGTCGCTTCCGCGGGTCGCTGTCCGGCAAGCGCGTGAACTTCTCCGCGCGGACCGTGATCAGCCCCGACCCGACGCTGTCGCTCAACGAGGTCGGCGTCCCCGACCGGGTGGCCAAGGAGATGACCCAGACGATGAACGTCACCGAGCGGAACATCGAGGAGGCACGCCAGTACGTCCGCAACGGGCCCGAGAGCCACCCCGGCGCGAACTACGTCAAGCGCCCGGACGGCCGCCGGCTCAAGGTGACGGAGAAGAACTGCGAGGAGCTGGCGGAGAAGGTCGAGGTCGGCTGGGAGGTCAACCGCCACCTCGTCGACGGCGACATCGTCATCTTCAACCGGCAGCCGTCGCTGCACCGGATGTCCATCATGGCCCACGAGGTCGTGGTGATGCCGTACAAGACGTTCCGGCTGAACACGACCGTCTGCCCGCCGTACAACGCGGACTTCGACGGCGACGAGATGAACATGCACGCGCTGCAGAACGAGGAGGCCCGCGCGGAGGCGCGCGTCCTCATGCGCGTGCAGGAGCAGATCCTCAGCCCGCGCTTCGGCGAGAACATCATCGGGGCCATCCAGGACCACATCTCGGGGACGTACCTGCTGACGCACGAGAACCCGCGGTTCAGCGAGACGCAGGCGCTCGACCTGCTGCGGGCGACGAGCGTCGACGAGCTCCCCGAGCCCGATGGTCGGGACGACGGCGAGCCGTACTGGACCGGCCGGACCATCTTCTCGCTGCTCCTGCCGGACGACCTCTCGCTCGAGTTCCCGAGTTCGACCGGCGACACGGTCGTCATCGAGGACGGCCAGCTGATCGAGGGGACGATCGACGAGGACGCGGTCGGCGCGTTCGGCGGCGAGATCGTCGACACCATCACGAAGGTGTACTCCGAGACGCGCGCGCGGATCTTCATCAACGAGATCGCCTCGCTGGCGATGCGCGCCATCATGCACTTCGGGTTCTCGCTCGGCATCGACGACGAGTCCATCCCGGACGAGGCCGGCGAGATGGTCGACGAGGCCATCGAGAACGCCTACGAGCGCATCGAGGAGCTCATCGAGACGTACGAGGCCGGCGAGCTGGAGTCCCTGCCGGGCCGGACGGTCGACGAGACGCTGGAGATGAAGATCATGCAGACCCTCGGGAAGGCCCGCGACAGCGCGGGCGAGATCGCCGAAGACCACTTCGGCGACGACAACCCGGCGGTCATCATGGCCCGCTCCGGGGCCCGCGGGTCGATGCTCAACCTGACCCAGATGGCCGGCTGCGTCGGCCAGCAGGCGGTTCGGGGCGAGCGCATCAACCGCGGCTACGAGGACCGCACCCTCAGCCACTACCGGAAGAACGACCTCTCCGCCGAGGCGCACGGCTTCGTGGAGAACTCCTACCGCGGCGGGCTGACCCCCCGGGAGTTCTTCTTCCACGCGATGGGCGGCCGCGAGGGGCTCGTCGACACGGCGGTCCGGACCTCCAAGTCCGGGTACCTCCAGCGCCGTCTGATCAACGCGCTGTCCGAGCTCGAAACGCAGTACGACGGGACGGTCCGCGACACCAGCGGCACCATCGTCCAGTTCGAGTTCGGCGAGGACGGCACGAGCCCCGTCCGCGTCTCCTCCGGCGACGCCAACGACATCGACGTGGACAGCATCGCCGACCGGATCCTGGAGGCCGAGTTCGGCGACGAGGCCGAAAAGCAGCGGTTCCTCGGCGAGCGCGAGGAGCCGACGAACCTCTCCGAACACGCCGAGCCGCGGCGCGTCGCCCGCGGACAGGGGGTGCAGTCGGATGACTGAGTACGAACACGTGAACGAGGACGTCGAGGCGGTCGTCGAGGACACGGAGCTCCCGCGCCGCCTCAAGGATCGAGTGTACGGGACGATAGAGGAGCGCGGCGGCGTGACGGTCGAGCAGGCGGACGAGATCGCGAAGGCGGTCGAGGCCCGCTACCTCGACACGCGGGTCGACCCGCTCGACCCCGTTGGAACGGTGAGCGCCCAGAGCATCGGTGAACCCGGAACCCAGATGACGATGAATACTTTTCACTATGCTGGCGTTGCAGAAATCGACGTGACGCAGGGCCTGCCGCGCCTCATCGAGCTCGTCGACGCCCGGAAAACCCCCGACACGCCGATGATGACGGTCTACCTCGAGGACGAAGCGCAGAACGAGGAGGGCGTCCCGTACGCGACCGACCGCGAGCGGGCCCACGAGGTCGTCTGGGCGATCGAGTCCACGAAGATCCTCGCGCTCGGCGACGTGAGCACGAACGTCGCGGACATGCTCGTCCGCGTCGACCTGAACGAGGAGACGCTGATGGAGCGGTGGCCCCGCGCCGACAGCGTCGACGAGGTCGCGACCGAGATCGCCGAGACGATCGAGGACGCCCTCGGCGTGACGACCCGGCGCAGCGGGACCGTGATCGAGTTCGGCCCCGAACAGCCGAGCTACCGCGAGCTCCTGCAGCTCGTCGAGCGGCTCCGCGAGATCGTGTTCAAGGGGATCGAAGACGTCACCCGGGTCGTCATCCGCAAAGAGAAGACCGGCGACGAGGAGGAGGAGTTCGTCCTCTACACCGAGGGATCGGCGTTCGGGGACGTGCTCGCCATCGACGGCGTCGACGCCACCCGGACGACGTGCAACAACATCCACGAGATCTACCGGAACCTCGGCGTCGAGGCCGCCCGCGAGGCGATCATCGAGGAGACGATGGAGACGCTGGAGGAGCAGGGTCTCGACGACGTGAACATCCGCCACTTGATGCTCGTCGCCGACATCATGACCAACCGCGGGACGATCGAGTCCATCGGTCGTCACGGCATCTCCGGCAGCAAGGAGTCCGTCCTGGCGCGGGCGGCGTTCGAGGTCACGGTCAACCACCTGCTCGACGCCGCCATCCACGGCGAGGAGGACGACCTCAACGGCGTCATCGAGAACGTCATCGTCGGCAAGCCCGTCGCGATCGGCACCGGCGACGTGAACCTCAAGATGGGTTCGTTCAGCGCCGACGGCGGAGCGGCGGGGCGGCCGTCGGACGACTGAGAGGGACAGACGGATGAAGGTCACGCTGTCGGACGCCGCCCGTCGGTACATCGGCCTCTTCGACGAGGTGACGGACGCCGGGGCGAACGACTGCCTCGTCGAGGACGACCGGCTCGTCGTGCTCGTCCCCGCGGGCGAGATGGGAAAGGCCGTCGGTCACGGCGGGCGGACGGTCCGCGAGTTCGAAGAGCGGGTCGGCAAGACGGTCGAGCTGGTCGAGGACGCCGACACCGCGGAGGCGTTCGTCGCCAACGCGCTCGCGCCCGCGGCGGTCCGGCACGTGACGATAAGCGAGCAGAACGACCGCGTGGCGTACGTCGAGGTCGCGGAGGACGACCGCGGCGTCGCCATCGGGAAGGGCGGGCGGAACATCGACACCGCCCGTCGACTGGCCGAGCGACACTACGACATCGACGACATCCAACTGACGTAGCCGACGCGGCGGCACCGCGAGCGAGTTCGGCCCCGGCGCTTTTCTCCCGACGCGACGAACGAGCGCAGGGAGCCGATGACGTCGTTCGCGCCCGCGTCGCAGGTGCCCGTTCCGTTTCCGCTCCCGCCGAGCGCCGGCTTCGTCGTGCCGGTCGTCCGCTCCGTCCTGGCGTTCGCGCTCGTCTACCTGCCGGGCCGGCTGTTCGTCGTCCCGGCCGTCGACCGCGTCGTCCGCGCGCGGAACCGGAACAACCCGACGCTCCGGCAGGCGGTGACGCGGTACGTCGAGGCGCTCGTCGTCCTCGTCGCCGCGGCCGCGGCGCTGACAGCCGGGGGTACGGACACGTCCTGACCCGGTCGGGCATCATCATCGCGGCGCTGACGCTCGCGGTCGGCGTCGCGGGGCAGGCCGTCATCGGGAACCTCGTCAGCGGGCTGTTTCTCGTCGCCGACCCGAACTTCAACGTCGGCGACTGGATCGCGTGGAGCGGCCGGGAGGGCACGGTCGAGGCCATCAGCTTCCGGGTGGCCCGCATCCGGACGCCGAGCAACGAGATCGTGAGCGTCCCGAACGCGGACCTGACGGCGAACGCCGTCACGCGTCCGTACAGCCGGAACCGCTACCGCGCCGACGTCGACGTCGCCGTGGACTACGCCGCCGACGTCGACGAGGCGGCCGCGATCCTCCGCGAGGTCGCCCGGTCTCACCCGGGGATCCTCGACGCGCCCGCCCCGTCCGTCCGGTTTCTCGAGTTCGGCGACGCGACGATCCGGCTGCGGGCGCAGTTCTGGATCGTCGATCCGACCCGCGAAACCGTCGCCGGCGTCCGGTTGGACTACGCCGGCCGCGTGCAGGAGCGGTTCGAGGAGGCCGAAATCGCGATGCGGCCGGCCGAGTAGGATCGACGGATTCTGCGCGCCGCTCGTCCGCTCTCCCGTCCGGAGCGGCGTTCGTTCGCGCCCGAGAAACGGTCTCAGATTCCTTCTTACACCCCGCTAACCGAACCTGCGGCCGTCTCGCCGGGTTCGAAAAGGGAGGCTTAAGTAGCTCCGTCAGGAAGAATCCGTCACTATGGCGAACGGCAAGTACGCGGCCCGCAAACTCAAACAGGACCGCCAGAAGCACCGGTGGTCCGACTCGAAGTACGCGCGACGAGAGCGCGGGCTCCGGAAGAAGTCAGACCCGCTGGAGGGCGCGCCGCAGGCCCGCGGCATCGTCCTCGAGAAGGTCGGTATCGAGGCGAAGCAGCCCAACTCCGCGATCCGGAAGTGCGTCCGGGTCCAGCTGATCAAGAACGGCAAGCAGGTCACGGCGTTCTGCCCCGGCGACGGCGCGATCTCCTTCATCGACGAGCACGACGAGGTCACGATCGCCGGCATCGGCGGCGCGAAGGGCCGCGCGATGGGCGACCTCTCGGGCGTGAACTACAAGGTCGAGAAGGTGAACGGCGTCTCGCTCATCGAGCTCGTGCGCGGCAACGCGGAGAAGCCGGTCCGATAACCATGTCGGAGAGCGAAACTCCCGAGCCGGACGCGCCGGCCGACAGCGAGGGGGCGTCCTCGAACGCGCTCCTGTTCGGCGTCTGGGACGTGACCGAGATCGAGTACCGCGATCCGAGCACGAAGCGCTACCTCTCCGTGACGCCCGTCGCCCACACGATGGGTCGCCACGCCGGCAAGCAGTTCAAAAAGAGCGAGATCAGCGTCGTCGAGCGGCTGGTCAACCGGCTGATGCAGACGGAGGACAACACGGGCCACAAGCAGAAGGCGCTCAACATCGTCCGCGACGCGTTCGAACTCGTCGAGGAGCGCACCGAGGAGAACCCGGTGCAGGTGCTCGTCCGCGCGGTCGAGAACGCCGCCCCCCGCGAGGAGACCGTCCGCCTGAAGTACGGCGGCATCTCCGTCCCGAAGGCCGTCGACGTCGCGCCCCAGCGCCGCGTCGACCAGGCGCTGAAGTTCATCGCCGAGGGGACGTACAGCGGCTCGCACAAGTCGAAGACGAGCGCCGCCGAGGCGCTCGCCCAGCAGCTCGTCGGCGCGGCCAACTACGACGTGCAGACCTACGCCGTCTCCCAGAAAGAGGAGAAAGAGCGCGTCGCCGCCGCCGCTCGCTGATCTGACCCCGCTTTTCGCTTTTCTCGCACGCGACCGTCAGCGCGCGGTCCGGATCGTCCCTCCCCACTTGAAGTAGCTGAAATGCGAGCGTGCGGTTTGTGCCGCGCGGACGCATACGTCGCAATTAGGGCGTCCGCTCCGACGGTACGGGTGGACCCGGCACGACGTGCGGTCCCCGTCGGCGCCTCACTCGCGTCGGGGGCGAATCGGCGCCCCAACGAACGCCCGAAAAACCATGACAGAGGAAGTAACCAATCAGACGGAGGAGGAGGGACTCGACGAACAGCCGAACGGCGACGAGTCGCGTCGCTCGTTCATGAAGAAGGGGGCGGTCGCGACCGGCGCGGTCGCGCTCGGTCTCGGAGCCGCCGGCTCGGCGGCCGCCCAGGACGGCGGCACGGTCCTCGTGCAGGCCAACGACTTCATCCCGGGCGCGCAGTTCAGCGTCACGGGGCAGCTCCCGAACAGCCTGACGATCGACCTGCTGCAGGGCGGCCAGGGTCGGGACCTGAACGTCGTCCAGAACCCGGGCGACTACCAGGGATACGTCATCCGCTACACCGAAACGCCCACCGCGCTCTACGCGATGATGTTCGTCGACCCCGGCGACGTCGGCAACGTCTCGGAAGGGAGCACGTGGACGTTCGGCACGGAAGGCGCGAACTACTTCGCCGACCAACTCAACCTGGTCGAAGCGTCGATCAGCCAAGGCGGCAGCAACAACGGCGGCTAAGTAACGCGTCGGTCGAAGCGGGTGAAAATCCCCCCATTTTCGTCGCCGTTTTCGCGGCCGAGAACCGCCGAGCGGCGGGGGCTCAGTCGAACACGTGCGCGCCGAGCGTGTTCTGCAGGAGGTTCCGCTGGCCCCGCCGGAGGCGCTGGGAGACCGACTGCGAGGACAGGTGTAGATCGTCGGCGAGCCCCTGCTGGGTCGTCCGTCGGGGGACGTCGAAGTAGCCCGATTCGAGCGCCCGCAGGAGCGCCTGCCGCTGTGCGGTGGTGAGGCCATAGTCCCCGATCGGCGTCGAAATCGCCCCGTCCGTGACGCGGGTCAGTTTCAGCGGCGTGACCCGCTGACACCGCCGGCAGAACTCGATGAAGTCCGTCCGGTCGTCGAAGATGAGCCGCAGCTTCCAGTTTCGCCCGTCGCTCCTCGCGCTGAGGACGCTGGCGTCGGTTCCGTCGTCGAGAATCGAGAGGAACGGCGCGGAGGACGGTCCCCACTCGATCCGGTAGAACCGCTCTTCGGCGCCGTTCTGCAGGCGATCGATCTCGGTGATGGTCGCGTCCGCGGCGAGCGCCGACTCGAACGCGTCGACGTCCGCGCCGTCGACTCTGACGTACGGAGACAGTCGGGCGTCGCTCAGCGTGACCACTTGCTCGGCGGTGACGCGCACGTCGTTCGTCCGAGAGAGCGCGTCCGAGAGCACGAACCCCTCCGCGGGCACGAGAAAGTCGGCGATGGTCACCATCGGCCGTCACCCGCT
This sequence comes from Halegenticoccus soli, assembly GCF_002844195.1. Classification (GTDB taxonomy): domain Archaea; phylum Halobacteriota; class Halobacteria; order Halobacteriales; family Haloferacaceae; genus Halegenticoccus; species Halegenticoccus soli. The sequence goes on along the minus strand of NZ_PEND01000002.1, from coordinate 399,341 downwards.
TCCTGACGCGGAGTCGAGTTCGCGCGCGGTCGTTCGTCGACGGTACTGGCGGGCAGTCGGCGTCGCGTCGTCCACCGCGGTCGTCGGGGTCGAGTGGCTGAACAGGCGGTGGTCATGTCTCGGTCGTAATATTGGATCGATTACAATATATTCTCTTTTATAGAATCCGCGGACGCTCGCCGTCACCCGACGATCGAGAGATGAGGTGTGTCTTCAAAGGAGGTCATTTTCGGGCGAGAGAAGGCCATTCCAGCCTGTTTTTCACCGCGTGAGAATATGATCGCCGCCCGCTGCAAACATACATATTACGTGGCAGTTATGTAATCTGCACGCAAAACTGATAGGACTCGACCGTGCGGAGCGCCGCCGCTCAGGTGCCCGCCGCGTACTCCCGGGTCACGTCGACGAGCGCCTTCCGGTAGTCGCTCTCGGTCGGGTTCTCGACCAGCGATCGGAAGCGCCGCCTGAAGGAGTCGAACCCGACGGTCGGGGCGTCGTCCGCCGCGGCGTGGGCGAGGTCGTACAGCCTGTGGTCCGGATCGACGAGGCCGTGCCGCTCGACCAGCGCGAGGGCGAAGGCGGCGTTGACCGCGGTGATCTCCGGGTCGGATCCGGACGTCAGCCGGCGCAGTCCCGGCCGCGGCGGCAGCGACGGTCGGTCCGAGATCGCCGCCGCGAGTTGGGATTCGAGAAAGTAGACGAGTTTGTCCGCGGGGGCGACCGAGAGGGTGATGTCGTCGGCGTAGATGTCCTTCATGTGATTTGCGATCTGATAGCAGTGGACGAGCTTGCGCCGTTCCACTGACCGGCCCGTGAGCGCCAGGTACAGCGCCTCCTCGGTCGACTGCGTGTGCGAGGGGTGGGCCTCCTCGTTGCGGGCCATGTGTGAGAACTCGTGGAGGGCGAGTTCGCGGGCCATCGCGCTCGTCGCGGCCTGCCGCGAGATGTTCAGCACGTGGTACTCGTCGTAGTGGGCGGTCCACGTCCGCTCGTCGGGGTCGGCCCGGACGTAGACGCGAACCGGCCACTGGAGGTCGTACTCGGTCTCGAACAGGTCCGCCGCGCTCAGAAACGGGTCGGGGGCGGCGGGCCCCTGCACGCGAACGTCCATGCGTGCTACTCACAGGGACCGGACGGGTATGGCTCTTGTGCCGCGGACAGATCCGCGCGTGTTACATTCCCGCATACGCGGCCGTTCCGGCCGCTGCCGGGGTTTCTGCGTCGGCAAAACACTACCCTTTTCACCCTCCTGCCGGTAGGAGCCAGTATAATGGGCCGACGAAAGAAGATCGTACAGGAGTGTGAGCGGCTGATGGACAAACCGGAGAACATCCGGAACATCGCCATCGCCGCTCACATCGACCACGGCAAGACGACGCTCACCGACAACCTGCTCGCGGGCGCGGGGATGATCTCCAAGGATCTCGCCGGCAAGCAGCTGGCGATGGACACCGAGGAGGACGAGCAGGAGCGCGGCATCACCATCGACGCCGCGAACGTCTCGATGACCCACGAGTGGGAGGGCACGAACCACCTCATCAACCTCATCGACACGCCCGGCCACGTCGACTTCGGCGGCGACGTGACCCGCGCGATGCGCGCCGTCGACGGCGCGCTCGTGGTGGTCGACGCCGTCGAGGGGACGATGCCCCAGACCGAGACGGTCGTCCGACAGGCGCTCCGCGAGGGCGTGAAGCCCGCGCTGTTCATCAACAAGGTCGACCGCCTCATCAACGAGCTCCAGGAGGGCCCCCAGGAGATGCAGGAGCGCCTCCAGTCCGTCATCGCGGACGTCAACGAGCTCATCCGCGGCATGGCCGAGGAGAAGTACGAGAACGAGGGCTGGAAGGTGTCCGTGCAGGACGGCACCGTCGCGTTCGGCTCCGCGCTGTACAACTGGGCCGTGAGCCTGCCGTCGATGCAGGAGACGGGGATCGACTTCGGCGACATCATCGAGTACAACCGCAACGACAACGTCGAGGAGCTCAAAGAGCGGTCGCCGCTGTCCGACGTGGTGCTCGACATGGTCGCCGAGCACTTCCCGAACCCGCTCGACGCTCAGCCCGAGCGAATCCCGACCATCTGGCGCGGCGACGACCAGAGCGACATCGCCCGGCAGATGCGCGAGGTCGACCCGGAGGGCGAGGTCGTCTTCATGGTGACCGACATCTCGATGGACCCGCACGCCGGCGAGATCGCCACCGGGCGGCTGTTCTCCGGCACGCTCGAACGCGGCCAGGACCTCTACGTCTCCGGCACCGCCGGGACGAACCGCATCCAGTCCGTCGGGATCTTCATGGGCGGCGAGCGCGAGGAGGTCGAGCACGTCCCCGCCGGGAACATCGCCTCGGTCACGGGGCTGCGAGACGCCATCGCTGGTTCGACCGTCTCCTCGGTCGAGATGACCCCGTTCGAGTCCATCGAGCACATCTCCGAGCCGGTCATCACGAAGTCCGTCGAGGCAAAGAGCATGGACGACCTGCCGAAGCTCATCGAGACGCTCCAGCAGGTGTCCAAGGAGGACCCGACGATCAAGGTCGAGATCAACGAGGACACCGGCGAGCACCTCATCTCCGGGCAGGGCGAGCTCCACCTCGAAGTCATCACCCAGCGCATCGAGCGCAAGCGCGGCATCCCGGTGACGACCGGCGAACCGATCGTCGTCTACCGCGAGTCGCCGACCCGCGCGTCCGACACGGTCGAGGGCGTCTCGCCCAACCGGCACAACAAGTTCTACATCACCGCCGAGCCCCTCCCGCAGGGGGTCGTCGACGCCATCAAGCTCGGCGACGCCTCGATGGACATGCCCGAGCTGGAGCGCCGCGAGGCGCTGCAGGAGGCCGGCATGGACAAGGAGACCTCCCAGAACGTCGAGCACATCTTCGGCACCAACGTCCTCATCGACGACACGAAGGGTATCCAGCACCTCAACGAGACGATGGAACTCGTCATCGAGGGGCTGGAGGAGGCGCTCGACGACGGTCCGCTCGCCCGCGAGCCGGTGCAGGGCGCGCTCATCCGGCTGCACGACGCGAAGCTCCACGAGGACACCATCCACCGCGGCCCGGCGCAGGTCATCCCCGCGGTCCGCGAGGCCGTCCACCGCTCGCTGATCGACGCGCAGGTGCGGCTCCTCGAACCGATCCAGAACGTCCGTATCGACGTTCCGTCCGAGCACATGGGCGCAGCCTCCGGCGAGATCCAGGGCCGCCGCGGCCAGGTCGACGACATGTACCAGGAGGGCGACCTCATGGTCGTCGAGGGCGTCGCGCCCGTCGAGGAGATGATCGGCTTCGCCAGCGACATCCGCTCGGCCACCGAGGGCCGCGCCTCCTGGAACACGGAGAACGCCGGCTTCCGCGTCATGGCCGACAACCTCCAGCGCGAGAAGATCATGGAGATCCGCGAGCGCAAGGGCATGAAGCTCGAACTCCCGGCCTCCATCGACTACATCTAACGGTCGGCGACGCGACCTTCGCGAACGCGTCGCGTTCGCTTACCTCCGGCGCGGCCGGTCCACTCTGAGCCGGTTCGCGTCCGAATCGTCCCGAACTCGTCTCGATTCGCCGTTTCTTTCTCGTTTTCGTCTCCGACGAACCCCTCCGCGACGGGCGGGCGTTCAGCGGAGCGAGACGGATCCGTCCGGGGAGACGAGCCGCGGGTTCAGTTTCGCGTCCGGGTGCGGGCGGAAGCCCTTCACGCGGTTCTTCACGCCGAAGCTGTTGTCGAGCGTGAACGCGGGGAGGACCACCCGGTCTTCGAGCAGCGTCGTGCCCGCCCTCGCGTACAGGTGCCGGCGCTTCTTCCGGTTTTGCGTCCGTCGCGCCTCGTCGATCCGCCGCATGACCGCCTCGCGGTTGTAGTAGGTCCCGTTCGTGATCCCCTGCATGTTCTCGTGGAACAGGGGGTAGAAGTACGCGTCGGGGTCGGGAGCGCCGGGCCAGGAGCCGACGAACATCGCGTAGTCCCGCCTGTTCCCGGAGGTGGTCTTCCCGTGGAACTTCGACCACTCGTACTTCTCCGTCCGTGCGGTCCTGAATCCGGCCCGCTTCAGCCCGTAGACGACGGTTTCGGCGAGCTTTTCCCGGAGCTTGTCGCCGGAGCTTTTCGTCCCCGGAACGGCGACCTTCGGCGACCAGCCCTCGACCCCCTCCTCCTCGAAGATCCGCTTCGCCTTCCGGACGTTCTCCCGGCGCGGGATCTCCTTCCACTCGTCGAGCGGCAGTCCCCACCGCTCGGCGAGGCGGTCCGGCACCGGCCCGTGCTGCCGTGCGCCCCCCGGAGCGACGTCGTTCCGGACGAAGTCGTCCATCGTGAACAGGTAATCGACCGCCTCGCGCACCCGGGGGTTCGACGTCGGACCGTCGGTGACGTTGAACCCGAGGTAAAACGAGTGGTAACTGGGCGTCGAAACGACCCGCGAGTCCGGGAACTTCTTCGTCGCGTCCCACAGCTTCGCCTCGATCCGCTCGACGACATCGTTCTGCCCGGTCTTGAGGCTCATCGTCCGCGAGAGCCCCGCGTGGTTGGCGACGAACGTCACCGCTTCGATCGCCGGTTCGACGCCGCGCCAGTAGTTCCGGTGTCGTTTCAACAGCGCGCGCTCGCCCCGTTTGAACACCTCGACGCTGTACGGGCCGGTTCCGACCGGGTTCTCGAAGCCGAACTGTCCGGGCGATTCCTCGCGGATCGCCTTCGGCACGATCGGGAGCGTGAGCGAGTGGCGGAACGCCGGGTAGGGATACGCCAGGGAGAACTCGACCGTCCGCTCGTCCGGCGTCCTGATCTCTGAGATCATCTCCGTCCGCCACCGGTTGGCCGACTCCTCGCGTTCGGGCGCCTCGAAGGTGTACTTCACGTCCTCGGCTGTGACCGGGGTGCCGTCGTGGAACGCGGCGCCCTCCGCGAGCGTCACGGCGTAGGTCGTGCCGCCGTCGGAGACGTTCGGTTTCCCCTCGGCGAGGAGCGGGACGGGGTTCATCTCCCAGTCGTAGGTGTACAGGCCCTCGAACACCAGCGAGGCCGCCTGTCCGGACCACGGCTCGCGGACGACGATCGGATCGAGCGTGAGCGGCGGGAGGACCTGCGCGTAGCGCATCCGCTTTTTCGACGCTCGGCCGGAGACCGCCGCGCAGCCGGCGGACGACGCCGCGGCGGCCGCAGCGCCGAATCCTTTCAGCGCGTTACGTCGCGTCAGTCGCATCGGTGAGGTTGTGTCGTCGGACATCTGTCTCTGCGGGCGTGCTCACTTTCTCTCCATCCACGGGAGCGCTTCCTCGACCGGTTCCCGCTCGAAGTACAGCAGTTCAGTGCCGACGACGAGCGCCGCGATGAGCAACACGAGCGCGAGCGTCGTCGGATCGTCGATGTAGAGGCTGTACAGGAGCAGCGGGAAGAACGCGGCGCAGCCGATCAACCCGAAGAGCGGCACGGGCGAGAGCAGGTCGATTTCGTCGCGGTTCGCGTACGCGAGGTAGCTCATCCCCCCGAACACGGCGATAAACGCGAGGGAGGCGAACGAGGTGATGCTCCGGAGGCTGCCGAAGACGGCGAACGCCGCCGACAGGATCCCGAGGACGATCACGATCTTCTTCGGAATCCCCCGGTCGTCGCCGTTCGAGGCCGAATCGGTTCCCGAACCGGCCCACTCGGGCATCAGCCCCATGGCTATCAGATCGCGCGAGAACAGCGCACTGCTGAAAAGCGTCGCGTTGACCGCGCTCGCCGTCGAAAACAGCGCCGAGAGGCCGATGACGAACGCGCCGATCCTCCCCATGAACTGCAGCCCGGCGTACAGCAGCGACACCTCCGGGGAGACGGAGATCACGGCGATTTCGAGCAGGCTCACCGTGGTGAGCGCGACGAGGACGTACAGGAGCGTCGCCGCGGGGATCGAAACGTAGATCGCCTTTCGGATGTCGTCCCGAGGGTTCTCGAACTGCCCCTGGTCGTACATCAGGAGCTGCCACCCCTGAAAGGCGACGAACGACATCGCCGCGCCGACGATCGGGGTGAAGCTGATCCGGGAGACGCCGAACGAGAGCGCGTGGCCGTTGAAGGCGAACCAGACGCCCCAGACGCCGAAGACGCCGATGACGGCGATCTTGAAGAAGGTGAGCACGTCCTCGGCTTTGCCGGTTTCGGCGGCCCCCAGCAGGTTGAGCCCGACGAAGACGGCGATCAGAAGCACCGAGACGGCGTTCGCGACCGGAACGCCGCCGACGTGGAGCCGACCGACGAGCTCCGAGAAGAACGACGAGAACGCGTAGGCGTACAGGGCCATCGACCCGATGTATCCGAAGAGCAGCGTCCAGCCGGTCATGCCGGCGAGGGTTGAATTGCCCACGAACGCGGAGATGTACGTCGGCGCGCCGCCGTTGCCCTCGACGAGTTCGTTCAGCTTCACGTAGCTGTACCCCGCGCACATGGCGACGGCGCCCGCGAGGAGGAACGCGAACCACGCGAGCGTCCCGGAGATGGCCACGACGATGCCGAAGGCGGAGTAGATGCCGCCACCGATCATGCCGCCCAGCGCCATCGCTACGGCCTCCTTCAGACCGAGTTCCCCCATGGTTCCCTAGTCTCGCGTTCGACCCCTGAACCTATCGGCCAGTTTTCACAATCGCGGTGAAAAAGACGCTGCTCATTTCGCAGACCGGCGGCCGCGTCGAGTGCTGACACGCCGGCGAGCCGGAGAGTTTTGCGACCGACGAAGGCTTATAGCGGCAGCGACGAGAGGTGCGTAACATGCAGACGGGCACGCACACCCCGACTCGCATCGGCGCGGAGCCACGCTTCGACCGCTCCGCGCCGACAACAGGGACCGCGCGTGCCACGGAGGTGCACCGATGACCGAAATCGGCGGGCCGACGCCGGCGTCCTCCGGCGTCGCCCGGGGCGAACCCGAGACGGACGGGGGGGAGTCCCAGACCCACACGATCCGTCTGGAGCTGATCGACGAGCCGGGACAGCTGCTCGGGGCGCTGCGACCGATCGCCGAGAACGGCGGGAACCTCCTGTCGATCTTCCACGAGCGCGGCAACATCACGCCGCGCGGGCGCATCCCCGTCGAGGTCGACCTGGAGTGCCCGCCGGAGCGGTTCGAGGCGATCGTCGACGCGCTCCGCGACCGCGGGGTCAACGTCATTCAGGCCGACGCGGAGCGGTACGGCGAGGAGGTGACGGTCCTCCTGACCGGTCACCTCATCGACTCCGACCTCTCCGACACGCTCCGCCGCATCGAGGAGTGCTCGGACGCCTCGGTGATCGACCTGTCGCTGTCCGCGCCGCAGGGGACGGACGACACGTCGAGCGCCCGGGTGCGCCTCGCCGCCCGCGAGGGGCGGGCACAGCGGGCCGTCGGAATCGTCCGCGACATCGCCGCCGAGAAGGGGCTGCACGTGGTCGAGCCGCTCTCGGAGGGATCGCCGTGAAGCTCGCGGTGCTCGGCGTGGGGGCGGTGGGCCGCTCCGTCGTCGAACTGGCGGGCGAGTACGGCCACACGGTGACGGCGGTCGCGGACTCGGAAAGCGCCGCGATCGATCCCGACGGGGTCGACCCCGAGGCGGTGCTCGCGCGAAAGGAGCGGGAGGGGACCGTGGGCGACGCGGCCCCCGCGGACGCGCTGACGGCGGCGTCCGACGTGCTGGTCGAGGCGACGCCGACGACGCTCGGCGACGCGGAGCCCGGCTTCTCGCACGTCCGGGCAGCGCTCGAAGCCGACCGGCACGTCGTGTTGGCGAACAAGGGACCCGTCGCCGAGCGGTACGACGACGTGCGCGATCTCGAACGCGACAGCGCGGGGTCGGTGCTCTTCGAGGCGACGGTCGGCGGCGCGATCCCGGTGCTCTCGGCGATCCGCGACTTCGGACCCGACCACATCACCGCGGCCCGCGGCGTTCTCAACGGGACGGCGAATTTCGTCCTCTCGCGGATGGCCGCCGAGGGGCTCGGGTACGAGCACGTCCTCGCGGAGGCGCAGGATCTCGGCGTCGCGGAGGCCGATCCGACGTTCGACGTGGACGGGACCGACGCCGCGCTCAAGTGCGTCATCCTCGCGAACGTCCTCGGCGACGGGGGACACAGCCTCGCCGACGCCGAAGTTCGGGGGATCCGCGACATCCCCGGAAGCGCGCTCGAACTGGCCGCCGAGGACGGCCAGACCGTCCGACTCATCGGCGAGGCGACGCCAGAGGGCGTCCGGGTCGGCCCGCGGTTGATCCCGCAGAACGGAACGCTCGCCGTGACGGGGACGCGGAACATCGTCCAGCTGGAGACGACCAACGCCGGCCGACTGAACATCAGCGGACGCGGCGCGGGCGGGCCGGAGACGGCGACCGCGGTGCTCTCCGACGTGAGCCGGCTTCGGTAACCGGCGCCGAACTACTCCGACTCGGTCCGCTCCGACTGGATCGCCCCTTCGAGACTCCGATCGTCGTCCTGAACGGCCCGGTAGGCGCGCGTGTAGCGGTGGATCTTCCGGAGCAGGATGAGCGCGAAGAACCCGTCGTAGAGCACGACGTACGAGAGGTACGCGAGGAGGTCGGGCAGGCCGAGGACGGACGCCAGCAATCCGGTTCCGAGGCCCGCGGTGGTGTTGTACGTGGCGTGGATGAACGCGGCGATGATGAGGCCTTTGACGACGATCGGTCCGGCGTTCTCCTCGTTGAACTTCGCCAGACCGAGGTAGTAGCCCGCGAACGCGGAGTAGATGACGTGGCCGGGGCCGGCGAGCGCGCGAATGGCGGTGATCCCGCCGCCGGCGCCGATCAGTTCGAGGCCGAAATCGAGGTTCGTCGCCCCGATGTTCCGGGTGATGTAGAGCGCGTTCTCGATGGTCGCGAAGCCGAGTCCCGCCATCGCGCCGTAGACCGCGCCGTCAACCACAGCGTCGAACCGGTCGCTCCGAAAGGCGTAAAACCGGACCGCGAGGAGCTTCACCGTCTCCTCGACCGGACCGACGACGACGTAGAAGAACAGGACCACCCCGAGCGGGCCGAGCGCCTGAAACGGCCGCTGGGCGACGCTGTTGACGACGGCCGCGAAGTTCGCCATCAGGACACCGAGGAGGAACGTCGCCACGAGCAGCGAGAGCGGTTCGCTCGTCGTCGCGTCGCTGTACCAGACGTACGCCGCGAGGCCGAGCGCGGGGATGGCCGACAGGATGGTCAGAGCGCCGGTCTGTGGATCCGTCAGCGCGCTCAGCCCGCCGATACCGATCAGGATGAGCAAGGCGACCAGTACGACGGCCGCCCGGGTCGTGCCGACCATGAGTCGATAGAGCGCCACCGCGAGCCCGTCGAGCGACGTTCGCTCCTCCCACGTCGAGATGTCGTAGAGGTCGACAGAGCCGTCGGACGCTGCCTCGACCGGGTCCCGTCTCCGTGCCATACCGACACATCTCCGCCCAGGAACATAACGGCACGGACCGAAGCGACGGCGGACAGCTCGGGCGAAACGAGGTAGGCTGAAAACCCCTGCCGTCGAACGGCCGGTATGCACTTCGATCCACGGACGCAGCGGGCCCTTCGAGAAGTCGGATTGGATCAGGACGACCTCCGGGCGGCCTCGTCTCTCGTCGCCGAGGCGGTCCGGGAGGAGGCGGAGGCGCTGGAGGCGTTCTTCGGCGGAACCGACTCGTCCGGGCCGCCGGAGGCCGCGTCCGGCGACGGCGGCGGTCGCGCCTTCTACTCCGACATGGAGATGGCCCACAGCAAGAGCGACGTTCAGGAGCACCGCGTCGCGTACCTCGACCTCTACACCCACGGCGGGAGCCTCCGCGGCTACCTCCGCTTCGACACCTGGGGCGCGTACGTCGAGGACGGCCGGGTGCTGAATGGCGACGTGGTCGAACTCACGCTCGGCCCCACGGTCCACGACCGGGTCCGATTCGCCCGGGATCCGGAGGCTCTCGACGGCGGCGGACCGTCTCAATCCGACGATCGATGAGAGCGCGAGTCAGGGGCATCTACGCGACGGCGCTGACGCGGCTGCTCCTCGACGCCGGTCACGAGGTCGTTCAGGCATCCGAACCCATCCGGCGGCGGTTCGACGCCGACCTCCCCGACGGAAACCACGACGTCGCCGTCGACGCGACGCGCGACAGGCAGGGCGTCGGCGTCGAAGGGGAGCCCGACGCCGTCGCGGCGGCGACGACGCTCCTGGGAGACGTCGGCGTCGACACGCTCGCCTGGAAGGCGCCCGCGCCGACCGGCGCGGTGTTCGACGGCCGCGTGACCGAGACGCTCGGCGGCGGGGCGGTCGTGGAGCTCGGCGGAGGCGATCCGCCTCGCCCCGCCGAGCTCGACGGCGACGAGTCGTCTCATCCTGACGATCTCGACGGCGACGATCCACCACGTTCCGGCGAGTTCGGCGAAACCGAAGGCTACCTCCCCTACGACAGTGCGACCGACTACGTCGAGGAGGGTGACTCGGTCCGCGTTCAGGTCGTCGAAGGGGCGCCGCCCTGGGACGACGACCGGCCGCTTCTCGACACCGAGTTCCGGGCGGACGGCGGCCTGGCGACGCTCGTTCGGGGGCACGAAGGAGTCACCGTGCGGACGGACGACGATCCCGCGGGGCGGGAACTCGTCGGCATGACCGACCTCCTCGACGCGGACGTACCCGACGGGTGGGGCGTCCGCTGGAGCCGAGGGGCGACGGAGGCGAGTATGGGCGCGCTGAGCGACTCGCTGGAGCGCGCCCGCGACCGGGCGGGCGCGATCGACGCGGCTCTCGGTTCCGAGGGAGACGGATCGGGCGTGCTCGTCGCGCCGTCGGCGACGGCGTGGATCTGGTTCGGACGCGAATCGCGCTTTTCGCTGGACGAACGCCGGCGGCGGGTGACGGCGACGATGCCCGGACACCACCGCATCAAGGCCGCCGATCGGGCCGCGAGCGCCGGCGTCGATTTCGTCGAGGCGCTGTGCGAGCCGGAGGGGGACTTTCCGTTCGGCGTCGTCACGGAGCAGTTCGGCCCCGTCGAAGGCGACGCCGTCAGAATCGGACACGGGAAGCCCGACGGACGGCTCGTCGTTCTCGGCGCGGGCGAGGTCCTCGAACGGGACCCCGGCGGGACGATCGCCGTGCGCCGCGAGATGTCCCCGGGCGGCACGTACGACGCGCTCGGAACCGAGCGCGAGGCGGGCGACGTCGCGCTGACGAAGTTCCGCGAGGGACGCTGGTGGTACCCGACCGTCTACCGCGACGACGACGGAAACCGCAAGGGGACGTACGTGAACGTCTGCACGCCTGTCGAGTGCTTCCCGGACGAGATCCGCTACGTCGACCTCCACGTGGACGTCGTGAAACACGCGGACGGGACGGTCGAGCGCGTCGACGACGACGAACTCGACGCGTCGGTCGAAGCGGGGACCGTTCCGAAACCGCTTGCGGAGAAGGCGCGGAGCGTGGCGTCGGCGCTGGAACGCGCGCTGTGAGGCGGTACGGGGCTGACAGACGACACCGGCTGAGCTTTCGACGCCCGTCGGATCCAGAGCGGGCCGTTCGGGCGCGCGGGCGAACGAGGAACGGCGTGCCGTGCTCCCGCGAACCGTCCCTCGGCGAGTCTCAGGTCATACCGTCGGTGGGCCCGTCCCGGTACATAAACCTGGGCACGGATGGTCGGCGCAGGAGAGATCGACGTCGGGGCGACGCGGTCCCGCCGAGTCCGAAAACGGAAACGGTAGCGGGCGGGAGCGCCGACGAAAAGGGGGATTGAAGCGTCGGCGAAAGGGAGATCGGCTATCGCGCGGCTTCGGCGCTGACCGCTTCGCGCGTCTTCAGAAGTGGTCCGCCGGTTCGTTCGAGAACTGGAGGTCCCCGCCGCGGCCGCCCTCGACGGTCTCGGAGCCGACCTCGCCGGTGCTCGGCACGCGGACGGTCACGTCCTCGACCTCGTCGAAGTCCATGATGAGGTCGCGCTTTATGTTCTGGGCGGTGATGTTGCTGATACCGCAGCCCGAGCAGGTGCCGCCGAGCTCGACGACCACCTCGCCCGACTCGGGGTCGGCCTCGCGAACGACGCTCGTCCCGCCGTGCATCTGGATGATCGGCATCTGCCCGACCATCCACGTCTCGATGCGGTCTCTGAGGCTCTCCTCGCTCATTGTCGTCTGTTCGTGTCCCAGCTATGGGTATGTTGTGGTTTTCCTCCTCCGGCTTCACGAACAAATATCTGTGTCACGGATCGTCACGCCCGCCGCGCGACCGGACGCGGCGACGTACCCACCACGCGCCGATCCCGAGTCCGGCCAACGCCGATCCGGCACCGAAACCCGGAGCGAGAGCGCCGGTTTCACCGACCCGATCGGCGGCCCCGGCGTCTCCCCCGGCGGTTCCGCCGCCGGTCCGCGACGGCGAGTCCGAGGACGCACCGCGGGTCGAATCGTTCCCGCGCCGCCCCGCGCCGAGCGACGGCGGATTCGCCTGTTCGCCCGCGTGGTCGGGGAAGACGTACAGCGCCCCCGGCGGTCCGCCCCCGTGATCCGTCGCGCTGGCGACGAACGTCTCGCCCGGCAACGCGACGCGGGCGGTCCAGAAGCTCGCCTCGTCGGGCTCTCGCCACCACATCTCTTCGATCGGGTCTGAGGGATCGCTCACGTCGTGGCGCTTCACGCCGCCGCGGTACCAGGAGCTGTACAGCACGCCGTCGCGGAGCTCGAAGTTGTGCGAGGTCGTCCAGACGCCGTCGAACGTCGGGTCCGGCGACGGCGGCGGGTCGATGGTCGAGCGGCGGACCGGGTCGGTCGGATCGGAGACGTCCCAGAGGTCGATGCCGCCGGGACCGCCGATCAGGTCGCGTCCGTCATCGCGGCCGTCGCCCCCGCCGTCGTCGCCGTCGCTTCCACCGTCGGGGGACACCGCCCAGGCCTCCCTCCCGATTCCGAGGAGCGTCCCGCTCTCGTCGGTCGCGGCGTAGTGGTCGTTCCCGGGCGGGACCCTCGTCTGAAAGCTGGTTCGGCGCGGGGGAACCGAGGCCAGCTCCTCGCGCGTCCACTCGGCGACGCGGCCCAGGTACGCGGGCGAGGACGGATCGCTCACGTCCAGTAGCCAGGTTCCGGCGTCCCAGTGGGGCGCGTAGGCGACGCCGTCCCGAACCCGGACGTCGTGGAGGACTCGGAGTTCGGGCGCGACCGCCTCCCACCGGCGGTCGTGATCGAGGAGAGACCAGCGGCCGACCTCCGCCGGCTCGTCGCCGCCGACGTCGACGGCGACGAGCGGATTCCGCTCGAAGTCAGTGGCGGTCAGGTAGGCGTAGTCGCCGTCGAGAAAGCAGTTGTGGATGGCGAAATCCGTCTCGTGGAAGGCGACCGTCCGGGGTTCTGTGGGGTCGCTCACGTCGGCGACGAGCACCCCCGCGAGCGCGCCGGGCAGCGGGTTCGCCGGGCCGACGACGACGAGGCGGTCGCCGTCGACCTTGACGTCGTATATCTCCCGGAGCGGCCCGCCGTCGCGGTCGGCGAGGAGGTTCCGCCGCTCGGCGAGCAGCCGCGGTCGGTCGGCGACCGAGACGTCGACCACCGCGTAGCCGTTCGTCGCGGCGACGTACGCCGTCTCGCCGTCCGGGCCGACGACCGCCTCCCTCGCACCCGGAATCCCGACGCGCCCGTACGGGCGGTAGGGACCGGGATGGGCGCTCGCCGCGTCGCCCAGGACGGAGAGGCCGACGGCCGCGACCCCGGTCCGGAGCAGGTCGCGTCTGCGCATACCACCAACAGGTGGCGGGGCGGCAAAAGGGCGCGGCTTCGTCGGCGGATGGCCGAACCCTCAGAGCCGCGAGCGGTCGCCCGTTCCGCCGGTCAACGCGCTGGCGACGGCGCCCTGGACGACCACGTCGTCTCCGAGAGTGGTGAGCTGGATGTCGGGCACGTTGATGAAGACCATCTCGTCCATCCGCTCGCGGATCGGCTCCAGGGTCAGCTCGGGGTTGTTGAGCGCGACGGCACCGCCGACGAAGATGACGAGCGGCGCGTAGGCGTGGATGATGTTCGCGAGCCCCATCGCGTTCCAGTGTGCGACCTGGTCGATGACGAAGTCGGCGAAGTCGTCCGTGCCGGCGTGTTCGAACACGTCGACGGCCGAAAAGTCCGGATCGTCGATGGGGAGGGAGGTGTTCACGGGGTCCTCCTCGTGGAGGTCCTTCGCGTACTCGGGGATGTTGTTCCCCGAGCAGTACGCCTCCCAGTGGCCGTCGTGGCCGCAGCCGCAGGTGCGGTAGCCCTGGGGGTCGAGCGTCATGTGCCCGACCTCGCCGGCGTTCCCGTCCCACCCCGAGAGCACGTTGCCGTCGACGCAGACGCCCGCGCCGATCCCCGAGGAGATCGTGAGGTAGGCCATGTCGTCGGGGTTCCGGTCGCTGTAGAAGCGCTCGCCGATGACGCCGGCGTTCGTGTCGTTGTGCAGGTACACCCGATCGGTGTCGAGGAGCTTCGAGATCGGGCCGGTGAGGGGGATGCGATCGATCGTGTCGGGGAGGTTCGCGGGGTTCTCGATCACGCCCTCGGCGAGGTCGAGCGGGCCGATCGAGCCGATCCCGGCGGCGACGGCGTCGTCGGGATCGACGCCCGCCGCGTCGCACGCCTCGCGGACGACCTGCAGGACGGCCTCGGTCACCGCGATGCCCGTCGGCCCCCGCGGCGTTCCCCGATCGCTCCGGCCGATGATCGTTCCGTTCCCGTCGGCGACGACCGCACGGACGTTCGTCGCACCGAGGTCGACACCCACGTAACAGGCCATTGTCGTTAGGGGAGGGCGGAGCGGGACGACGCTCCGGTCGTCGGTCGGTCGTCAGTGAAAACACGCCGCGTACCAGGCGTCACGCCCCGGTTCCGCTTCGCGCCCGCGACGCCCGATCGCAGGAGCGACGGCCCGGACTCGTCCGCCAACGTGGTACTACCCATTCTATGCCCGAATCGGGTACCGGTCAGAATAAGCGTTACCCAATCCGTGAGTAAATGACTCGCTCTCTCATACCCCACGACATATTTCAACACACCCGATCGGGAGAAATACGGGTCGGCGAGGGGACGACGATCGCCCGGTATCCCGGCGACGGGGGGCGAGAACCGTCAGCTCGGCGGCGGACGGCTCGTCCTGATCGTCCAGTCGCCCGGACCTCGAATCTCGAACGGCCGCGATCGGCGGTCGCTACTTCGTGTCCGAGCGGACGAACGTCACCGGACACGGCGCGGAGAGCATGACCTCCTGGGCCACGCTGCCGAAGACGGCTTTGCCGGTCGGCGAGCGCCGCCGACCGCCGACGACGACCCGGTCCGCGTCGACCGAGGTCGCGAGATCGACGATGGCCGTGCCGTGCTTGCCGACCGCGCCGCGGATCTCGTAGTCGACGCCCGCGTCGTCGAACGCCGACGCGAGCTCCCGAACCGTCGCGTGACGGCTCGCGACGTCGTCCGGCGACACCTCCTCGGCGGTCGTGTCGAACTCCAGCTTGTCGAGGGTGTCCTCGTACTCCGAAGTGGTGAACACGTGCGCCAGCACGACCGTCGCGCCGGTCGGGCCGGCGACCTCGATCGTCTCCTCCGCGAGTCGGTCGATGCGGTCGGCGTCGGTCGGTCCGATCGCCAACAGGATGGTGTCGATGGCCATACTCGCCGGTTCTCCCGGGCGATATTTAAATATAGCGGTGGTTTACTCGAAAGAGAATAAATGTTTGCCGAGGAGTTTCGCGGTCGCTTCCGGTAGGGTGAGCATCGGTAGCACGATACTTGAAATTTTCTCCCGACCGGGACGCCTTTGGCACCGGCGGCCCAGTGAACGGGTATGATACGTCCGGACCTGTCGGGGCGAACCGCGCTGGTCACCGGAAGTTCGAAAGGGATCGGGCGCGCGCTCCTCCTCGCCCTCGCCGAGGCCGGCGCGTCCGTCGCGGTCCACTACCACACGAGCGGCGACGCGGCCGAGAGGGCGGTCGAGGAGGCGCGCGCCCGGGGCGCGCCGGAGACGACGACGGTTCGGGGGAACGTCAGGGAACCGGACGCGGTCGATCACATGTTCGACGCGGTCGAGAAGGACATCGGTCCCGTCGACGTGCTGATCAACA
The DNA here is from genome assembly GCF_002844195.1 of Halegenticoccus soli. GTDB lineage: Archaea > Halobacteriota > Halobacteria > Halobacteriales > Haloferacaceae > Halegenticoccus > Halegenticoccus soli. The sequence goes on along the minus strand of NZ_PEND01000002.1, from coordinate 383,281 downwards.
ACGTCGGGGACTTCGCGCCGCAGCACTGGGAGGAGATCTCCTTCGAGACGTGGAACCGGGTGCTGGAGACGAACCTCAACGGCACGTACCTCTGTTCGAAGCGCGCGCTGCCGGCGATGCGCGAGGCCGGCTACGGCCGGATCGTCAACGTCGGCTACGCCGGCAGCGAGAAGGCCCTGGTCTACCCGAAGAACTTCCCGTACTTCGTCGCGAAGACGGGCGTCATCATGTTCACGCGGATGCTCGCGAACGACACGCAGGGCGACGGCATCACGGTCAACGCGGTGTCGCCGTACGTCGTCGAGAACTCCGAGGAGTTCCCCGACGAACTCCCCCGCGGTCGCCCGGCCTCCTTCGACGACGTCCGGCAGGCGGTGCTGTTCTTCCTCGACGAGGACAGCGGGTATGTGAGCGGTGAGAACGTCGAGATCGACGGCGGGTGGATCCCCGAGCGCCTGTAGGCGACCGTTTGCGCTGCGCTCGCTACGCTCGCTCGGCAAAAGCTCGACCAAAATCCTCGTCGCTCCCTCCGGTCGCTCCTCGGTCCGCTCGCTCACTCCCTCCGGTCGTTCACTCGCGGTGCAGCCCGCGCGACACGAGCGGACGCCGATGATGTGATTCCGCGCGGGTAAACCACGCACCGAGGGAAGCACGTGCGGACGGGGTGCGATCGATTGTACCGCGAGCGCCGTTGGCGCTCGCGGGCCGACGACCGAACGGAGGCACGCTCCGCGTGCCGAAGTGAGGGAGGAGAGCTTTTGAGCGACCGTTTGCGCTGCGGGATGGCGAAGCCATCCCGCAGCGCAAACGGTCGCTAGTAGTCCGGCGCGTCGTCTTCGACCTGCCGCTTCATCGACTCGCGGCGCGACTTCGCGTCGCGGCCGGTGACTTCGAGGAGGAAGTCGTTCTTGGCCGCCACGGCGTCCTGGGCGGCGTCGGCGTGCCCCTCCGCGATGACCTCCGCCGCCGGGCGCTCCTCGAAGTGGACGGCGAGCTTGTCCTTCTTGCCGCTGTACTTCGCGGCCCCGGCGACGATGCGCTCGAAGACCGGGTTGTCGGGCTCGTCGACGACGTAGAGCTCGTGACCCTCGACGTCCTCGGTCCCGGTAACCGGACCGAAGTATCGTTCGATTACCGCCTTCAGATCCGGCGCACGCTCCTCCAGCGTCTCTCCGCGCCGCATTTTGTACTCCTTCATGGGGGGCCGTTCGGCAGGGTATGGTTTACCTGTTTCGTCACCGGTCGAGAGTGGGTCGTAGTGGCACCCCGCGCCGGGTAACGATCCGCTGGGCGACGATCGAGTTCCGACGCGGAAACCGCCGTCGCGGCTGGTCGCCGGACGGTTCGGCCGACAAGAATCGGTTTCCGAATCGCGTTCGGAGTAACGGGACGTTAGCTCCGGGAACGGCGCGTCCGAGAGGGCGGGATCAGCGTTCGCGCTCGGTGACGTACCCCTTCCGGCACTCGGGGCAGATGTCGCCGGCGCGCATCGAACTGCTGGCGGCGTCGCGGGTCATCTCGCAGGCGGGACAGTAGTACTCGGTCGACACCTCCGGCGGGGTCTGCGAGTCGACCGAAGGGTCGTCGACGCGGGCGAACCCCTCGTCGACGCCCTCGGCGCGGTCGCCCCGGTCCGCCGCGTGTCCGACGAACTCGGCGTCGTCTCCCTCCTCGACCGCTTCGTCCCCGCCCTCGTCGCGGGCGATTTCGGGCGCGAGGCCGCCGAACGACACGTCGGTCACGCTTCCGTCGGAGACCTCCGCGGCGAATCCCTCGTCCTCGCCGGTCGGCTCCGGCCAGGGGGCGGGGGCGTCGTCGGTCCCCGACTCGGGGGCGGCCCCGGCGCGACCGGAATCGCCGCGGGCGTCGCCCATCGAGGCTTCGACCTCTTCGAGCGTGGGCGCCCGATCGTCTCGCCGGCCGACGTCGCCGGCGTCGGGCCACTCGCCCGGACGCCGGGTCGACTCGTCCGTCTCGTCGAGGATGACGCCGTCGTCCTCCTCGGCGGTCATCGCGGCGAAGTCCTCGGCGTCGCCGCCGTCGTCGGTCGACGCCTTCATCGCGGGGTGCGTCGGCATGCCGTCGACGGGATCGTCCGCCCTCCCGGGCGGTTCTTCGGCCGAACTCTCAGGGGCGTCCTCAGCAGAACTCTCAGGAGGGCCTTCGACCGAACTCTCGGGAGCTCCTCCGGCCGGTCGCTCGGGAGACTCCCCGATCGGACCTTCGGCGGCGTCTCCGATCTGCCCTTCGGCGGTCGCGCCCTCGGCGGATCCGGCGTCCCGGGACGCGACCGCGGTCACTTCTTTGTTCTCGCTCACGATCCGCCGCTCGCCGCAGCGGCGGCACGTTTCGACCTCCCGGACGGTGACGACCATCTCCTTTCCCTGTTCCTCTCGTTCGCGCTCGATCTCGGGGTCGCCGAAATCGTGGCCGAACAGACACCTGAGTCCCATTGAGGGACGTTCCGAGTTGGCGGACTAAAAGTTACCCCCTCGGCGTCTGACGCCCGGCAGACGGCGGCCGACCGGGCCGCGTTCGGGCACTGCGCCTGAGTTAAACGTAAATCGGCGGCCGCCAATGCATAGGGTATGAGAGCGAAGCGGCAGTATCGGAACCGGGGGGAGACGGAGGTCGCGGTGCTCGACGCGCTCGTCGACCGCGCCGAGGAGGGGATGACCGTCTTCGAACTCCGTGCAGCGGTCGACGCCGACATCGACTCGCTCGAATCGGCGCTCGCGGAACTCAAAGCGGACGACCTGATCTCCGTCGAGGAGAGCGGCGAGCGGGTCGTCATCATGCCGGACGAGCGGGTCGTGCCGGACCCCGACGAGGACCCCCCGTCGGATCAGAGCATCTTCGACGCCGTGCGCGAGCGGTTCGGACTCTGACAGGATACCACCACGTTTTATCGCTCGCCGCCCACGACACGAGCGATGACAGTCATCGGCGACCTCCATGCCGACCACGGGGCGACGTTCGAAGAGCGCGGCGGGCGGCGAGTCGTCCGCGACTACGGGCGTCCCGAACGAACCCACAAGGCGGTCCGAAACGCCGCGGGCGTCGTCGAGATGGGCTACGGCGTCGTCGTCGTCGAGGGCGACGACCGCGTCGAGTACGTCGACAACGTCGTCACCAACCGCGTCCCGACCGCCGACGGGGAGGGGTGCTACGCGCTCGTTCTCGACCCGCAGGGTCAAATCGAGACGGACATGTACGTCTACAACGCCGGCGAGCGACTCCTGCTTTTCACCCCTCCGGACGTCGCCGGACCGCTGGTCGACGACTGGTCCGGCAAGGTGTTCATCCAGGACGTCGAGATACGCGACGCCTCGGCGGACTTCGGCGTCTTCGGCGTCCACGGGCCGAAATCGACGGAGAAGATAGCGAGCGTCCTCACCGGCCCCGGCGCGCCCGAGCCGGCGCTGACGTTCGTCCGCGGGTCGATCGGCGACGCCGGCGTGACCGTCGTCGCGACCGACGCGCCGACCGGCGAGGAGGGGTACGAGGTCGTCTGCGCCGCCGCCGACGCGGCGGACGTCTTCGACGCGCTGCTCAACTACGGCCTGAACGCGGCGCCGTTCGGCTACCGGACCTGGGAAACGCTCACCACCGAAGCGGGCACCCCGCTGTTCGAGACGGAGCTCGAGGGGCGGGTTCCGAACGCGCTCGGGCTCCGGACGGCGCTGGACTTCGAGAAGGGGTGTTACGTCGGACAGGAGGTCGTCTCGAAGGTGGAGAACCGCGGTCGCCCGAGCACCCGGCTCGTCGGGCTGCTCCCCGAGGCGCTTCCCGAAACGGGGGCCGCGGTGTTTCGCGGGGATTCCTCAGTCGGCGAGGTCACGCGGGCGGTCCACAGCCCCAGCAGGGACGAACCGATCGCGCTCGCCCTCGTCGAGTTCGGCCTGGAGGCCGACGCAGCCCTCTCGGTCCGCGTCGACGGCCGGGACGTGCCCGCCGAGCGCGGCTCCCTGCCGTTCGTCGAAGGGAGCGTCCGGTCGGCGCGGCTCCCCCGATACGAGTAGCTCCGTCGGCTTCAATCGGCGTACTCGCGGCAGGCTCGAACCAGGTCCTCGGCGACGGAGAGGGTCGTCGCCTCCACGCCGAAAGCGACGCCGGTCGATTCGGACATCGGGACGTGTATCGCGATCCCGCCGTCGAACAGCCTGACCGTGGCGTGCAGCTCGCCGAAGTCGTAGAGGAGGGTCTTCTGGTACTCGTTCGAGAGGTGTTCGAGGTACATGTCGTGGGCGATCTTTTCGAGCCGCTCCGCGGGGTAGCGGGCCGCGAACTCGGCGCTGATGTACAGCACCTCGTAGGAGTCGCCGTCGTATCGCCCGACGCCTAACAGCGCCTCGCCGGCGACCTCGCGGGCGCGGTCGACGAGCGGGGCGAAGTCCGTGGACATATTCGAAAGTCGAGGGGTCGGTTCAAATACTTCGTGGTGACGACCGCGCGGCGTCGCGCCGATCCCGGTCGCGGTGCTCGCGGAGGATCCGCTCGTAGTACGGCGTCATGACCGCGACCGCCTGCGCCCAGTGGTGCGACGTGTGCATGTCGTGGAGTTCGACGCCGAGCGCGTACCGGGCCGCTTCCGGGCCGAACCCGGACTGTCCCTCGCTCGGCTTGTCCGGGTACCGGTCGGTCCCCAGGGCGGCGCGGAGTTCGTACAGCTGCGCCTCCTGCATGGGCGTCCAGTAGTCGCCGCCCGTCTTGTGGCGCCGCCAGGCGAGAGCGCTCTTTTTCGCGTACGCCGGATCGATCCCGAGCGCGTCCGCGCGCCGGCGGAAACACCGATGCACGGCCCCCCAGTCCGCGTCCGCCAGGTCGACGGCGCGGAGGGTCCCGTCGGCGTTCCGACACTCGGACTCCGCCGCGTCTTTCGCCCAGAGCGCGTCCGCGTATGCCGTCGCCCCGTCGCGGACGTCGGCGTCCTCCAGGCGCGGGAACTGCCGGCGGTCGACCGCGTAGAACGCCTCCACCGCGTCCGAGTACCGAGCGTCGTCGTGCGCCCGAAATCCCGCACAGAGCGCTTCCGCCATGGATCTGGCCGTCGACGTGAGAGAACCGTCCCCCTGTTCGCTCGCCACCATCGCTCGTAGCGCTATCGATTCTTCGGCTACATAACATTATCGTGAAAGAGAATGAACAGGGGGGTTGCACGACCGGAGCGGCGCGCTCAGGCGATCGACGAGAGGGCGGCCCGGAGGTGCTCGCGGGAGAAGAACGACGAGGGGCGGTCCATGTGGACGCCGATCTCGCCGGAGAGCGCTCGCAGCCCGGCCCGCTGGACGGGGGCCGGAAGCGAGTACGCCCGGCGAATGAGGTGGCCGAGGCGGATCTCGTTCGCGAGCGCGTCCCGCCAGGCCCGCTCGTACTCGGCGAGCGTCCGCGGGCGATCCGGATCGATCACCCGGACGGCGAGGTCCGCCGCGGTCATCCCGTAGAGGATGCCCCCGCCGGTGAACGGTTTGGTCTGCGCCGCGGCGTCGCCGGCGAGGAAGACCCGGCGGGTGGTGACGGTCTCCGGGGGTCCGATCGGTATCGCCCCGGAGCAGAAGCGGTCGGTTTCGACGCCGTACGCCGCCGTGAGCCGGTCGAAGAGCTCGTTCACCTCGCGCCCCGGCGGCGCGGCCAGTCCGTACTCGACGCCGGCGTCCCCCCGCGGGATGCGCCACGCGAAAAAGCGCGGGACGGTCAGGTGCACGTCGACGTAGTCGCCGAAGTCCGGTTCGTCGTCGAACGCGAGGACGCCGTGGAGTTTCTCGGCGGGTTCGGGGAGGCCGACCGCCCGGCGGACCCGGGAGACGGGACCGTCGCACCCGGCGACCATTCGCGCCTCGAACGTCCGGCGCTCGCCGCCGACGCTCGCCGTCACGGTCACCCGGTCGGCGTGCTCCTCGACCGCCGTCACGGTGTGTCCCTCGCGCACGTCCGCGCCGGCCTCGCGGGCCGCCTCGGCGAGCGTCCGGTCGAGTTCGACCCGGTCGACGACGTTCGACACCTCCTCGTTCTTGTAGAATGGGTGCGCGTCGCTGTCGGGGCCCCCGACCCGGAAGTTCGCCCCGTAGACGCGGTTCTGGAGGAGGCGGTCCTTCGCGCCGTCGGGGACGAACGACCAGACGTCCGTGCTGACGTGGCCCGAGCACGCGAGCGGCGTGCCGACCTCTCCCTTCTCCAGGGCGAGCACGTCGTATCCGGCCTCGGCGGCGCGCCGCGAGAGGCGCGCGCCGGCGGGCCCGACGCCGACCACGACGAAGTCGTACATGCGCGCCTCTGCTTCCCGGCGGAGTAAATAGCTTGTCAGTCGGGCCGCGTCGCGACCGTCGCTCTGCGACGCGGTCGCGCGTCAGTCGGGGCGACGGGGTGCGAACCGGCCGGTCAGAAGACCACCCGCAGTCCGCTCGGCGTCTGCTCTTCGAACGCCGCCGGCCACTCGACGTCGAACGCCTCCCACGTCTCGCCCGCGTCCGCCGTCTCGAACAGCCCGCGGTTCGTCGCGGCGTAGAACTCGCCTCCGTCGTCGCCGCGGGCGAGGACGGCCCTGACCATCCCCTCTCCCGCCGGGAGGTCGGCGTCACAGCGCTCCCAGGGTTCGTCCCCGCGCTTCCTGTAGACGTACGATTCGGCGCTCGCCGGGTTGTGCGCCGAGCGCGCCCCCCGGGCCGCGGAGACGAGGACCGTCCGCGAATCCTCGGCGTCGACCGCGACGCTCCAGCAGTAGCGGTGGTCGAGCCCCTCCTGCGGGTGGGACCACGTCGCGCCGCCGTCGACGGTCTCGGCGTAGCCGTCGCCCGCGGCGGCCCACGCGAGACCGGGCGCTTCGGGGTGGGTCGTCAGGCTGTGGTTGTCGCGTCGAGAATCGGGCATGCGGTCCTCCCACGTCTCCCCGCGATCGAACGTCTGGACGAGCGCGCCGGCCTCGATGCTGACGTAGAGGTGCGCCGGATCCGCCGGATCCACCTCGATCCACCGGACGTGGTGCGTGTACGGGCGCGGCGGGAACGACCACGACGACGCGGAGGGCAGGTCGGTGAGTCCCTCCCGCACGGTCCACGCCTCTCCGCCGTCGGTCGAGCGATAGACGGCGCTCGGCTCCGTCCCGGCCCAGACCTCGTCGGGATCGTCGGGATTGACCGCGACGGACATCACCTTGTTCCCGACGGTTCCCTCGCCGACGCGCTCCCACGAGTCGGCTCCGTCCTCGCTGCGCCACAGGCCGGCGTCGAACGTCCCGCAGAACACGCGGTCGCCGTTTTCGCCGGCGCCGGGCGCGACGGCGAGGCAGTCGAGGTCGTGATCGTCGAGCGTTCTGTCGGCGGTGCGGTCGCCGGGGTCGCCGCGGACGACGAGCAGGGCGTCATCCAGCGCGGCGTAAACGGTGGGCATACCGCACACTTCGGGCGCGGCGGGCAAAAACGAGACGGCGGGCGCTCGAAGCAGTCGCCTGTCGGCACTGATCGACCCGCGAGCGGCTTCTGCGCTGGATGTGAAGCGGTGCGAAGGTTTATCAACCAGAAGGCGACCAACCCGTCTCGAATGTGACGCTTCGTCGCGGGTCGGTCGAGGCGGGAGTGCGGTGCGCCGCCCGCGAGTTCGGCAGGCACCGCCTGTTCGCCACTCCATCGGACCATACCGCGTCTGACGGCTGACCCGTCGGGCGCGGGTGATCGGTCTCGTCGCGCGAATCTCTATCTTTCTTTCGTCCGTCATCACGACGGACCGCGTTCAGTCGTCGCTCGCCACCTTCGCGGGTTTGCGTCGGTCCGAGCGCGGCCCTTCGATCTCCACCTCGGGCAGCAGGTCGCGGAGGTACCGACCGGTGTGGGATTCGTCGTCGCGGGCGACCTCCTCGGGCGCGCCCGTCGCGACGATCTCGCCGCCGCCCTCGCCGCCCTCGGGCCCGAGGTCGATGACGTGATCGGCGTTCTTCACGAGGTCGAGCTCGTGCTCCACGACGACGACCGTGTTGCCGTTGTCGACGAGCCGCTGGAGGACGTCGATGAGCTTCCGTTCGTCCTCCTTGTGGAGGCCGGTCGTCGGCTCGTCGAGCAGGTAGAGCGTGTCGCCGGTCTGCTTTTTCCCCAGCTCCTCCGCGAGCTTGATGCGCTGGGCCTCGCCGCCGGAGAGCGTCGTCGAGGGCTGGCCGAGCTGCATGTAGTCGAGCCCGACGTCCTTCAACAGCTCGAGCCGCCGGCGGATCTGCGAGTTCGCCTCGAAGAACTCGTAGGCCTCCTCGACGTCCATCGCGAGCACGTCGGCGATGGTCTTGCCCTTGTAGGTGACGTCGAGCGTTTCGTCGTTGTAGCGCTCGCCGCCGCACTCCTCGCAGGGGACGTACACGTCGGAGAGGAAGTTCATCTCGATCTTCACCGTCCCCTGCCCGCCGCACTCCTCGCAGCGTCCGCCCTTGACGTTGAACGAGAAGCGGCCCTTCTCGTAGCCGCGCTGCTTCGCCAGCTTCGTCTCGGCGAACAGCTCGCGGACGTAGTCGAACACGCCGGTGTAGGTCGCGGGGTTGGAGCGGGGGGTGCGCCCGATCGGGCTCTGGTCGATGAGGCGCACCGTCTCGATCTCGTCCATCCCCTCGATGGCGTCGTGCTCGCCGGGATCGACCGAGGTGTTGTCGTTCATCTCGCGGACGAGCCCCTTGTACAGGACGTCGTGCATCAGCGTCGACTTGCCGGACCCGGAAACGCCCGTGATGGCGGTGAACGTCCCGAGCGGGATTGGCACGTCCAGGTCCTTCAGGTTGTGCTGGCGCGCGCCGCGGACGACGAGTTCGCCGTCGGCCCCCCGACGCGCGTCGGGGACGGGGATCTCCTTGCGGCCGGCGAGGTAGTCGCCGGTGAGGCTCTCGTCGCAGGCGCACACCTCGTCGAAGTCGCCCTGCACGACGACCTCGCCGCCGCGCTTGCCGGGGCCGGGTCCCATGTCGATGACGTTGTCCGCCCGGCGCATCGTCTCCTCGTCGTGCTCGACGACGAGCAGCGTGTTCCCGAGGTCGCGCAGCCCCTCCAGCGTGTCGAGCAGCTTGTCGTTGTCGCGCTGGTGCAGGCCGATCGACGGCTCGTCGAGGACGTACAGCACGCCGACGAGGCCGGAGCCGACCTGGGTCGCAAGGCGGATGCGCTGGCTCTCGCCGCCCGAGAGCGTCGAGGCCTCGCGGTCGAGCGTGAGGTATTCGAGGCCGACCTCCGTCATGAATCCCAACCGAGCGCGGATCTCCTTGAGGATCTCCTCGGCGATGACCCGCTCGCGCTCCGTGAGATCGGCCTCTACTCCCTCGAAGTGGTCGAGAGCGTCGCCGATGCTCATGCGGTTGACCTCGGTGATGGCGGTGCCGTCGACGAGGACCGACCGGCTCTGCGGCTTGAGGCGCGTGCCGTCGCAGGCCGGGCACGTCGTGACCGCCATGTACTCCTCGATGTGGTCGCGGGTGCCCTCGCTGTCGGTCTCGACGTACCGGCGTTCGAGGTTCGGGATGACGCCCTCGAAGCGCTTTTCCTTCCGGCGGACGCCGTTTCGCGTCGTCCGCTTGAACACGACCTGCCGGTCGGTGCCGTGGAGGAACTGCCGCCGGACGTCCGCGTCGAGGTCCTCCCACGGCGTGTCGACGCTCACGCCGAAGTGATCCGCGACGGAGTCGATCCGAGTCCGGTAGTACGAGCGCTTGTAGCTCCACGGCTCGAAAACGTGTTTCAGGGGCTTCGAAGGATCCTGCACGACGAGGTCTTCGTCGATCTCCTTCGTGTTGCCGATGCCCTCGCACTCCGGACACGCGCCGTGCGGGCTGTTGAACGAGAAGCTCCGCGTCTCGATCTCGGAGAAGTCGATGCCGCAGTGCGTGCAGGCCAGTTCCTCGGAGAACTCGACGACGAGGCGGTCGTCGCCCTCGCCGGCGAGGTCGCCGGTCGAGCGCGCGACGGTCCCGAGGTGGACGCCCTCCGGCGGGTCGGGGAGGATCACCTTGAGCACCCCGCCGGCCTCCTCCAGCGCGGTCTCGACGCTGTCGGTGACGCGCGAGCGGGCCTCCTCCGTCACCTTCACGCGGTCGACGATCACGTCGACGGTGTGGTCGTAGTTCTCGTCCAGATCGGGGCGCTCCAGGGTGAGGTCGTACATGTCGCCGTCGACCTCGACGCGGGAGTACCCCTCAGAGACGAGTTCGTCGAACAGGTCCTCGAACGCGCCCTTCTGATCGCGCACGACGGGGGCCGCGATCATCGCCCGCGTCCCCTCGGGGAGTTCGAGCAGTCGACGCACCATCTGCTGGGCGCTCTGTTCGCCGACCTCGCGGCCGCACTCGGGGCAGTGCGGGGTGCCGACGCGGGCGTAGAGGAGCCGGAGGTAGTCGTGCAGCTCCGTGACGGTGCCGACCGTCGAACGCGGGTTGTTCGCGGCGTTCTTCTGATCTATCGAGATCGCGGGGGAGAGCCCCTCGACGGACTCGACCTGCGGCTTGTCCATCTGCCCGAGGAAGTTCCGGGCGTAGGCTGACAGCGACTCGATGTACCGCCGCTGCCCCTCGGCGTAAACCGTCTCGAACGCGAGGGAGGACTTGCCCGACCCCGACAGGCCGGTGACGACGTTGAAGGACTCCCGCGGGATCCGAACGTCGAGATCCTTCAGGTTGTGCTCCTCCGCGCCCCGGACCTCGATGTACTCCTTGCTCATGGACACCCGATCGGAAGCGTCCCCGTCCCTGCCTGTGCGGCCAGCGATACCGGATGCTCGCGACTCGTCATCTGATCCACCCTCGGGGGCGGACGCACTTAACCTGATTGTGATGGACCGAAGCACACCCGCTCCGCGCTTCGACGGCACCGAGAGCCGGGAGCGAACCGGCCGAGAACGCGAGGAGTCGGGAGAACGGAGGCAGAATCGACGACGGAACCGAACGGGATCGTCCGACCCGGGACGAGACTGTTCGATCCGGAACGTCCGCGTTATCGCGTCTTAGCGCCGAGCTTCCGCCGGGCGATGGTCACGCCGGTCGGCGCGACGATGAGCTGGTCGTCGCCCTTCTGGACGATGTCCCCGTCGACTTCGCGGGCGACCTGCCGGAGTTCGTCGATGATGTGCTCGACCGTGCGGTCCCGCGTCCGGAGGCGGGTGATGTCGGCGATGACGAAGTCGCCGTCGTACACCGCGTCCTTGATCGCGACCACGTCCTGCTGGCCGCCGATTTCGGCGATGTGGACCGTCATCCCCGCCTCGCCGCGGGCGGTGTCGAAGTCGTCCAGGTCCAATTCGACGTAGTCCTCGGTGCTGCGGGCACCACCCCCGCCGAGGATTTTGCTCATGATACCCATGAGCCCTACACTCGCCGGGGTGCCATTAGTTCTTACGTCAGACGGTTCGCGCCGCCGGACCGTCCGGTCGGCGGGCCGAAGGGATAACGGCCGTCCCGTCGAAACGAACCGACGTGCGCATACTCCGACCCACGCGCCGACGGCCGAGTGGACGGACCGCCGCGCGAACGATCGAGGAGGGCGTCGTCGGCGGGCTGCTCGCGACGCTCGTCATGACCGCCTACCGGCTTCCGATCGCCCGCTCGCTTCCGCCCACGGCGAAGTTTTGGGCGACGTACGTCGGGGGTGGAGAACCGTCGGACTACCCGGTCGTGGCGCTCTTTTTGCACCTGCTGTACGGCGTCGGCGGCGGTTGCGTCTTCGCCGCGCTGGCGCGGGCGAGCGAGCGCCCCCCGACCGAGGGAAGAGGCGTCGCCGCGGGCGCGCTGTTCGGGGCGATCCTCTCCGTTTTCGGGACCCGCGTCGTGCTCGGACGCCTGCTCGGGATGTCACTGGAGCCAGACGAGTCGCTCGTCTTCCACGTCAGCCACCTCATCTACGGGCTCACCCTGGGGACCTGGGTCGGATCGCGGCTCCGCGACGAGGGGGGAGACGGCGGCGAGTGACCCATGGACGTGCTGACGCCCGCCGAGGCGGCGCGCTCGGCGCGGGACGCCGTCGGCACCGCCGCGCTCGCCGCGCTCGTCGGCGGCGGGCTGGTCGTCCCCGCCCTCGCCGTCGGCGAGTACGCGCGCCTGCTCTCCGGGCTGATTCTCGCGGCGACGACGGGATTCGCGATCCGGATGCTCCTCTCCGCGCTGTTCGCCCTCCGAGAGCCGGACAGGCCGCCCGAGGTCGACTCCGACGCCGCGCTCCCGAGCGTCACCGTGGTCGTCACCGCGTACAACGAGGCCGACGCGCTCGCCGAAACCGTCTCGGCCTGCCTCCGGCAGTCGTATCCGCCCGAGCGGCTCGACGTCGTCGTCGGCTACGAGGCGGCGTCGACTGACGGCACGCCGGCGATCGCCGAGCGGCTCGCCGCCGAGAGCCCGCGAGTCGAGGCGGTCCGGCGGGACGCCCCGCCGGCCGGGAAGGCGGCCGCGGTGAATCGGGCGCTCCGGCGCGCTCGCGGCGAGATCGTCGCGAGCATCGACGCCGGCCAGCGGTTCGAACCCGGCGCGGTCCGCCGCGCGGCGGGGTGGTTCCTCGCCGACGGAGGGACCTGGTGCGTGAAGGGCCGCTGTTACGGCACGAACGCCGCCGCGTCGCTCGTCGCGCTCCACGCGACGGTCGAGCGACACGTCGTCGAGCGGATCGAGTTCGTCGCCCGGGACGCGAGCGGCGGGTTCGACCTCTTCACCGGCGGGCAGGCGTTCTTTCGGCGGGCCGCGCTCGACGCGCTCGGCCCGTTCGACGAGACGGTGCTCCTGGAGGACCTGGACATGGCGGCGCGCATCCACGCCCGCGGCGGGCGGATCCGCGTCGATCCGGGGATCGTCACCGCCGAGCGGAACCCCGAAACGCTCGCCGCCTGGTGGAGCCAGCGCAAGCGGTGGGCCCGCGGGGGGATGCAGGTCGCCCGGCGGTACCTCGCGCGGCTCCCCGCCGATTCCGACCTGCCGACGACGGTCCGGCTCGACGCGCTCTACACGTTCTGCACCGTCCTGACGCTCCCGGCGCTCGCGCTCGCGTCGCCGCTCGTCCCGCTGTCGGTTCTCGGCGGTGCGCCCGCGCCGCCGCCGTCCGCCCTCGCAGCGTCGACCGCGGCCGCAGCGGCGGCGCTACTGCTGCCCTACGCCGTCTTTCTCCGCGACGCGCGGGCGGGCCGCGCGCACGACCCGCGCGAGTACCTCGTACCGATCACGCTCCCGCTCTACCTGGGCCTCCAGGCGGCGGTCGTCGTCGACGCCTTCGTCGACGAGTTCGTCCGCCGCCGGCCGGCGGTGTACGTGACGAGCCGCGAGGCGTCGCCGCGCGGCTCGCCGATCGAGGAGTGATCCGAGGAGGAACGGGCGAACCGCGTCCGGAGAGAGACATCCGGCGGAATGGGGAGAGTTCGGGCGGTTCAGACGTCGAAGCCGTACAGCTCGTCGCCGACGTAGTGGACGGACTCGACGACCTTGCCGGAGTCGCCGACGAGGTCGGCGCCGTCCTCCAGGGCCCGGCCGACGGCGAGCACCTTGCCGTGCGCTTCCTCGGCGACGGCGACGAGATCGCCGGCCTCGATCCCCTCGTCGGCCTCGACGATGCCGGGTCGCATGACGTCGGCGCCGTTGCTGACGAACGACACAGCGCCGCTGTCGACGGTGACGACGCCCCGGGTCGGCGGGCGCTCGTTCGCGCCGCGGACGGTGAGGAACGGCTCGTCGTCGACGTAGAAGACGAGCGGGTCGCCGTCGACGAGCACGAGGTCGAACGGCGAGTCCTTCAGCTCGACGAACTCGTACGTGTCGGCGTCGAGCTCGACGCCGAGCTGCGAGGCGAGCACGTCTTCGAGCTCCCTGATCTCGTCGCTTCGGAGGTGGTGACGTGACTTGACCTGCATGGCTCAGCGTGCGGCCGCCCGAGGGTTAAACTATCCGTTACCGCGGCGCGCTCCCGACGGCCGGCGACCAGTCGCGCCGAGCCGGCCGTCGGTCGGCGGGCATCGGTCGGCCGGTCGAACAGTCCCCGGTTAGGAGGGCATTTATCGACAAATTGTGGTTCGAGAGAACGTCGCGGATACGGTCATAATCGCCCGACTGAACGTCGTCGACCGAACCCGAAGCCGTGACAAACGCTAAGTGACCGCGCGACGAGATTCCATCCATGTGGCGCCCCCGGACCAACCGGGACCGGAAGACGGTCGTCTGCATCGCCTGCGGCACGTCCGTCCTCCGCTCGGAGGCGCGCGAGTACGACAAGGAGGGCAACCGCTGGGACCGCTACGGAAAGGAGTTCGAGCACCTCTGTAAGGCGTGCTATCGTGACCTCTGTCATCAGCCCCGGGACGGCCTCGAATCCATGCTGCTGGAGATCGAACAGGACGGGACGAGCCAGGAAGAGTTCCTCGCGCGGTATCTCGGGGCGGTAGAGGAGCGCTACGACTCGGCCGAGGAACGGTGACGCACCTCCGCCGCTAACGGGAGCTTCCCGTTTCGAGAGCGCGCGTACTCGGTCCGGATCGGACTCCTCGATGGAAATCGGACTCGTCGATCGGACGAACCGGACGACGGTACCCCGACACGACTAACTACCTCTCCCCCCTTATCGGAACTATGTCGAACGACGCGCAGGCCCAGGCCGGAACGGCCGAGGGCCAAGGTCCCGTGGAGATCACCCCGGAGGTGGCCAGGCACCTGGAGAACAAGCGCGAGGAGCTGTTCGAGGAGTTCGAACTCCGCGACGAGTTCCCGGCGGCGGTTCTCCGGGAGGCGAAAGATCGGACCGAGGGCGTCCAGGAGGAGATCCAGGACGAAGCGGAGGGTCGAACGGACCTCCGCGACCTGACGACGTGGACGACGGACCCCGTGGACGCACAGGACTTCGACGACGCCATCAGCATCGAGGAGGGCGACGACGCCTACACTCTGTGGGTGCACATCGCGGACGTGAGCCACTACGTCCACCCGGACTCTGCGATGTGGGAGGAGGCCGTAAAGCGGTGTAACACGGTCTACCTGCCGGCCTACACGGTGCACATGCTCCCGCCGGTGCTGGCGGAGACGGTCTGTTCTCTGGTGCCCGAGGAGGACCGCCTGGCGCACACCGTCGAGATGCGGGTCGACAGGGAGACGCTCTCATTCGACTCTATCGACATCTACAAGTCCGTCGTCCGAAGCGACGAGCGCCTGACGTACACCCAGTGCGAAAACCGGCTCGACGAGCCGGACGCGCCGCTGCACGAGGAGGTGTCGCTCGTGTTCGAACTCGCAGATCGGATGCACGAACAGCGCAAGGAGGACGGCTCGCTCGTGCTCAACCCCCGCCGGGACCGCGCGCACACCATCGTCGAAGAGTGCATGCTCAAGGCCAACAAGGCCGTCACCCACGAGCTCATGTGGAACCGCGGCGTCGAGGCGATGTACCGGGTCCACCCGCAGCCGACGCCCGACCAGTGGGACAAGGCGCTCCGGGAGATCATGGAGCTGGACGGCGTCAAGATCCCGAGCGGCACGCTCGACGACCCCCGAAAGGCGGTCAACGCGGCGCTGGAAGAGGCCCCGCCGCGCGCGCTCAGGAAGATCCAGCGCGCCGTGCTTCGGGTGATGCCCCGCGCGAAGTACATGAACGATCCCTTCGGCGGCCACCACGCGCTCAACTTCGACATCTACGGGCACTTCACCAGCCCGATCCGACGCCTGTCGGACCTCGTCAACCACTGGATCGTCCACGAGAACGACGTGCCGGAGGATCTCCTCGAACTCTGCGACCGCGCCTCCGACAAGCAGAAGGACGCCGAGACGGCCGAACGGCTCTACAAGCAGTTCATGGAGGAGATCGGCCTGGACCCCCACGCCGTGAACAGCCGCGGACTGGTGGTCGTCGAGGACGAAGCGGACGCGAGCGGGGGCGAAGACGGGGCGACGACCTAGCTCGACTCGCCCCCCGAAACGGCCGCCGACCGCCCACACGCCTCGTCGTCGGGAAACCGCGGGAACAACGCGAAACCGACGCGCGGCGCGAAATCGCACGCCGCGGGGGTATCTGGGTCGCGGTGGGACGACGAAGCCACGCGACGACCCGCCGCTACGACGTGACCGTCTTTCGGAGGGTCGCTCGACGGGGCAGAATTTTCACCGAGTGAGACTGGCGTACAGAACTAACCGTGCGTTCGATGGAACCGTAACTCACGGGGACGTCAGATGAACGCGAACCAGACCGTAGAGAGGGCGTACAGGGCGGCGACGCGACGCGCACTCCCGTCGCTGCGGCGGCGGTTGAGAGAGGTGAGGAACGTCGTCGAGGTGGAAGCCGCGACGATATCGAACTATCCGATGCCGCTTCGCCGGCGGCTCTGGCTCTGGCGGCACGGCTTTCAGAGCCGGAACGGCGCGCTCTACGACCTCGACGCGCACGATCCGAGCCAGTATCTCACCGACCGGCAGATAGAGCGGACGCCGCTGATCAACGGACGGTGGCGGACGGTGTTCGAGAACAAGCTCGTGTTCCACTGGATGATGCGGGCGTTCCCGGCGAACCGTCCGGCGGTCCACTGCGCGCTCCGGGAAGGGCACGCCGTCCCGATCGGTCCGCCCGCGGCGTCGGAGCGAGAAGGCGTCCCGGCGACCGACGAGTCGTCCGGTACGACGCACGCCGAGAGAGGTGCGGAGGCGAGGGGCGATCCGATCGACGCCGCAGCGTGGTTCGCACGGGAGGTGTCGGCGGGCGATCGGTTCGTGTTGAAGCCCATCTTCGGCGGTTTCGGCGACGACGTCCACATCTGTTCGAAGACCGACGACGGGTACGTCGTCGGCGGGGACCCGAAGACGCCCCGCGAGTTCGCCGAATTCGTCTCGGACCTCGACGGCTATCTCGTCTCCGAGTTCGCTCGGCAGGCCGACTACGTCGACGCGATCTTCCCGGACGCGGCGAACACGCTCCGCGTGATCACGATGTGGGACGTCGACGCGGACGAGCCGTTCGTTCCCATCGCCGCCCACCGGATCGGCACGTCGCACTCCGCGCCGCTCGACAACTGGTCGCAGGGGGGAATGATGGCCGAAGTCGACGTCGAGACCGGCGAACTCGGTCCAGCGGCGCCGAAGCCGTCCGACGGGATGGAGTGGTACGCGAGGCACCCGGAGACCGGCGCGCAGATCGAGGGGGTTCGGATTCCCGGGTGGGAGGAGATCCGCGAGCGCACGCTGGAGATCACGGCGTCGCTTCCGCAGGCGCCGTACGCCGGCTGGGACGCGATCGTCACCGGCGAGGGCGAGTTCGTGATCATCGAGGGGAACAACAAGCCGGGCCTCCAGGCGATGCAAGCGTACTGGCCGCTGCTGACCGACCGGCGCGTCCGGCGCTTCTTCGAGCACCACGACGTCCTTTGAGCGTCCGCGGCGACTCGGACGGGGACGCCGCTTGCGGCGCGCTCTCGGATCAGCGGGGAACGGAGAGTGTTGAGACGGAGAGCGTTCTCATCGCGTGAAATTCGTTTCGCTACGTGAGAATGATGGTCGAATTTAATTATTCAGTTGTCGGAACTGTACGCTAGGTGGACGACATGGATCCGAGTCAGGCCGCAGAAAAGCTCTACAAGGCGGCGCGACGGTCCGTACCGGACGCAACGCAGCGGCTCCACGAGGTCGCGAACGCGATCGAGGGGGAAGTCGCGACGATGTCGGAGTACCAACTGCCGCCGCGACGACGGCTCTGGCTCTGGCGACACGGTTTTCAGAGCCGCACCGCCGCGTTCTACGACTTCGACGCGTACGGGCCGGAGCAGTATCTCTCCGATCTGCAGATACAGCGCACGGGGCGGATCAACGGACGGTGGCGGACGGTGTTCGAGAACAAGCTCGTGTTCCACTGGATGATGCGGGCGTTCCCGGCGCACCAATCGACGGTGCACGGCGTGCTCAGAGGCGGCGAGTTTCGAGCGCCCGACCTGTCGGCGGCGAGCCGGCCGACGCGGGTATCCGCGATCCCCTCGGGGGTCGGGACCGTCGGGTCCGAGGTCGAAAACGGCGCCGCCGAACCGGGCGGAACTGACGCCGGCGAGTGGTTCGCCGAGGAGCTGACGGCGGGCGATCGGTTCGTGCTGAAGCCCATCTTCGGCGGCTTCGGCAAGGACGTCCACATCTGCTCGAAGGCGGACGGCGGCTACGTGGTGGACGGCGAGCCGACGTCCGCGGGGGCGTTCGAATCGTTCGTCGACGACCTCGACGAGTACCTCGTCTCCGCGTTCGTCGAACAGGCCGACTACGCCGACGCGTTCTTCCCCGACACGCCCAACACGCTCCGGGTGATGACCATGTGGGATTACGAAGCGGACGAACCCTTCATTCCGATCGCCACCCAGCGCATCGGCTCGTCGCACTCCGCGCCGCTCGACAACTGGTCGCAGGGCGGCGTGATGTCGGAGATCGACGTCGAGACCGGCGAACTCGGTCCGGCGACGACGAAGCCGGCCTACGGAACGGACTGGCACGCGAGGCACCCGGAGACCGGCGCGCAGATCGAGGGGGTTCGGATCCCCGGGTGGGAGGAGATCCGCGAGGGGATGCTGGAGATCGCGGACGCGTTCTCGCAGGCGCCGTACGCCGGCTGGGACGTGGTCGTCACCGGCGAGGGCGAGTTCACGATCGTCGAAGGAAACAACAAGCCGAGCATCCAGGCGATGCAGACGTACCGGCCGCTGCTCGCCGACCCGCGCGTTCGGCGCTTTTACGAGCACCACGGCGTGGTCTGACGGATCCTCGGGGCGGGTCGAGCGCCGCGGGAGTCGGCGGGAGTCGTCGGACGGCTGTGGTCGGACGACAGTGATCTGACGGCGGTGGTCGGACAGCGGTCGTCACCGACACGCTCACGGAAGCTGAACGATTCCCGTCACGACGAAGAGCGCACAGACCGTCAGAAGCGCGAGGAAGATGAACGCGAGGTAGTACTCGTACGCTCCCTCCGGGGTGTAGACCGACGGCAGGTGGAAGTTCATACCGTTACTACGTCGGGGAAAAACATAATCTAGCGACACGAACGGACGGCGCGGGTGACAGTCAGCGGTTCTGTCGACGGATGCGACGGCGCTCGTCGCGGGAGACGAACGGACCGAACGCGGCGGTCCGCCTGGCGACCGTCGCGACGCGGAGCATGTACGCCACGAGAACCGCGAGCGGGAGCAGCGAGAGCGCGAACGCACCGCCGGCGAAGAGGATCAGGGCGGAGTCGGAGAGCGCGATTCCGGGGGCGCTCTTGTACGCGAGGATGGTGAGACCGGCGACCACGATCGCCGGGAGACCCGTGTACAGCAGCACCCGGGAGAGCTGTGCGAGTTCCCGCTGCACGGACAGCGTCTTGAGGTACTCGCGGATCGT
Source organism: Halegenticoccus soli (assembly GCF_002844195.1). Taxonomy (GTDB): domain Archaea; phylum Halobacteriota; class Halobacteria; order Halobacteriales; family Haloferacaceae; genus Halegenticoccus; species Halegenticoccus soli. Next base: position 363,975 of record NZ_PEND01000002.1, on the reverse strand, counting down.
GTCGATGTCCTTGAACAGCTCCTCGATTCGATCGAGCCGCTCCGTCGCCTCGTCCGGGAGCGCCCCCGCGTGCGCGTTCCGGAGCTCTCGCGTCCTGTGAAACTGCTCCGTGTCCTGGTAGTCGAGCAGCGCGAGGAACGTGTCGAGGAGATCGTAGTCGAGCCGGTCCATCTCGACTTCCATCCGCTCGGCCAGGTCCGCGACCGTCTCCGCGTAGTCGCACGCCTCGTCCTCCAGATCCGTGTCGTCGATAGCGTCGCACGCCTCCCCGAAGGAGAGCGCCTGGCGTCGGAGCGCGGCGAAGAGGTCCGAGCAGAACTCCGAGGCCTGCGACGGGCTCACGGTCGTGTCGGTGACCGCTTCGACTCGCTCGCGAAACGTCACCGTCTGCTCGAACCGATCGGAGAACGTTCCGAGCGGATTGAGCTCCTGCGAGAGGATGATCTGGTTGATTCCGATCGTGATCGGTATCAGCGTGAGGAGCCCGTTGATAGTGCCGTTGAGGAACCACATCATCCGCGAGGCGCTGACGCCGATCAGGCCGGCGACCGCGAGGGACACGAACGCGCCGAAGATCCCGGCGACGAGCGCCGCGGAGACTTCCATCCGGTCGCCGTCGAGCAGCGCCCAGCGGGCGATTCGCGACCGGAGCGCGTCCCCCGTCGGCGTTCCGGCTTCGTCGGCGAGTTCCCCGTGCATTGTGTGTGGTGGCGCTTTGCGAGCGACCCGTACCACCTACGTCACCGTCCGGGCGGATGAGTCTCCGGCCTTACATCGAAGCGCGCTTTTGTCCGGCGGCTCGGGAGACGACCGCCGAACCCCGCGTCAAACGGCAAGTCGGGGCGGCGAACGGTTTCGTCCGGCAGGCCGAGCCGTCGCGCGCTGACGACCCGGATGCGGGTCCACCGGAGAGGGTTGGGCCGCGCTCGTCGCGTTTTTCGGACGCGCGCTACCCCGGCGACCTCGGAAGCCGCGGTCGCTCAGCCGCTATCGCGGTTGTTTCGAGCGGTGTCGGCCGCCTGGTTCAGAGAGACGCCCAGACTCTCGGCCCGATCCGGGCACATCTGGATCGCCTCGCGCTGCCCGTCGTACGTGATCACGAGTACGACGGTAGTCCCGCGGACAGTGACGGTGTAACGCCTCGTTCCTCCCATCTCAGGCCCCTCCCATCCTCCGTAAGCACGCGCCGCAGCTACAAAAGCGGAAATCTCCTATCTGAGAGTCCCTAACACGAACAGCCCCTCCCGCCTCGAACGGCCGGGGCGTCCGTGGACGTTCTCTTTTTGCGGGAACGCTCACGGTCCGGTTCTCGGACCGATGTTCGCTCGGAGACGCGGAGAGCGAGTCGGCGGGGGCAGGCGCTCACTGTGTTTTCGAGGATTGGCTTGACACACCACCTTCACGGATTTCGCTGGGATCCTCTCGGGCACCGACCGCGCCCCGCCGTTCACGTGGACTCGGGAGTCCCGTTTAACGGTGGTGCTTGCACAGTCAGCCGTTAATTATCCCCACGGTCAGTCGTGAATTTACCTGGTCTACCACTCCGGCTCAGTCCTCGAGCAGTTCGAGCTCGACGAAGTGATCGTCGCCGTGCTTCTCTTCGTGTTCTATGCTCGTTTCGAGCGCGGGCTGAATTCCGTCCACGATCCGGGCGTAGGAGCAGGCGAGACAGTCCAACTGGTACGAGTTCAGCTCCGCCGGTGCCGCCGGCTCGGGCGGAGAGCTCGCCTGCCCGTTCGGCTCGCTTCGCGAATCCAGCCGCGAGTCCGTACGCTTCCTGTCCATGCCCACGCGGGTGTACAGGGTAGGCCCGCCTCAATCTGACGACTTTCCACGTCGGTGCTTGATGACGCTCTCGAGAGCGGCATACGTTGCCCGCGCGAGGAAACGCGGTGACGGTCGGCGCGTCCGCACCGTTTGGTCGCGTCACGCGCGGTCGTCGAACTAAGCGGTAGAGCCGTCGAGGGCCTCTTCGAGGACGGCCGCCGTTCCTCGCCGAAGCCGCTCGGACAGCGCCTGGCTCGAAACCGAGAACTCCTCCGCGAGTTCCTCGAGGGTGGTTCGACGAGGAACGTCGAAGTAGCCCCGATCGTACGCTATCGAGAGCGCTTCGTGTTGCCTTTCGGAGAGGGTGTTCCGGGGCGATCTGTGGTACGAATCGGAGTAGATCGACTTGACGTGGACCTGAATGTCCCGGCTTTCCAACCGGTCGTGGATTAGCGAGATCGCGGACTTGTGGAGCGCTTGCAGCCGGATTTCCCACCCCGCATCGGTGATCTCACACTTGACGAGGATCGTATCGTGATCGTAGAACAGCGTCGCAAAGAGCGCTTCGAGCTCCTCTTTCAGGAACTCGATTCGGTAGAGACGGCTCGAGTCTTCGCTGACGAGCAGATCGATCCCCATCACTGTGAGATCGTCTCGAGCGTCCGCTTCGAAGCGCTCGAACTCGTCTCCGGTCGCCCACACGAGGAGTTTGGCAGATTTGCTCCCGACGAACGGGAACTGCCCGGGTTCGACGGTTAGCACCATGTTCGGAACCGACGAGAGAGACCGCCGGAGCAGGGGGATCTCGGCGAGGAATTTCGCTGTAATCATGAATATTCGTAGTTTAACGGTCGTGTCTAGTCGTCCGACTCATCAACTCCCGCGTCACTTTCGGGGCGCTCTCCACTCGTTCTACGGCGGTCGTCCATGCGCTAGGAAGAACCGTCCCCCACGAAATTCGTTGCTATTTTCGCAGTTCGATCGCGGACAGGTCCGCAGCATTCCGCCGTTCGGCTGCGAAAATAGCAACAGTTAAGGACGAATAGGATTTTTCGACGACATTTAGTCGGTCGCCCGATCGATCCCGAAGTGATTGAACGGCTGGACGTATCGGTTTCTGAATATATTCGAGTGGGCGATAGTCAACCCTAATTCCGCGAGCCCATCGTGCGTTTCGCCCAGCTGATCCGTGTCCGCCGCGACAGCTTCGACGAGAATGTTCTGCTCGCTCCCCACGATCTCGTCGACCCGGACGACGCCCTTCACGCCGGTCGCCTCTCTCGCAAGCTTTTCCCGGTCGGTGGCGGGGGCAGCGCACATGAAAAGGAGGTGGAGTTGGTAACCCGCCCGTTCGTAGTTGATGTTCGGGTGGTACCCGCGAATGACGCCCGACCGTTCGAGGGTGCCGATGCGGTTGCGAACGGTGCTCGCCGAAACGTCGACCTTCTCGCCGATCTCCTGCGTGGTGATGCGACGCGCGTCCTGCTGAAGCACGTGAAGGATCCCCCGATCGACCTCGTCTAACTCGGCAGACGGCATACCCCCCGTTCGACCTCCACCGTGAAAACAACTGGCCGAGCCACGACCGGTTCAGAGTTCGAGAATCGATCCCCTTGTGGCGGAGTGTACCTCACCAACGACGATGAAACGAAGGACCTTGTCCGGCAGATCAGCGCCTACCAAGCCAGGCGACTCGGCCACTCGCTTCGGCAAGCTGCAGACCAAGCCGAACACAACCATCGGCAGGGACTCTAACGCCTTTCGCGGTACCGTCAAAATGGGGCAGAGGGGTGGTGTGTCAAACCGTGAACGTCCTCGTGGTGCCTCTGAGCACGTTCAAACTCACGATATCGCCCACTATATTAAAATCTCCCGGAATTTTAGTTTCATTATATTTTAAGCGAATAATATATGAGCGATAAGAACGATCCCCCACACGGGGTTCGGCACCAGAGGAGTGTGGTGTGTCAGTGTGCGCCGGGGGGATCGGGGGAAACTACCTCCCGCACCGTTTCGAAGCGAGTGTAATCCTTTGAGTCGTCGGACCTTCTAGAGAGACATCAAACCGCTCGGGAGCGGCTTGCTTACGCTGGGCAAGAGTTAGGTTGTAGAAGCGATCATCACGCTCGAAAACAGTCACTGAACAGACATGCGATAACTGTTAATACGTTGTGTTTTAATACCTGAAATTATATAAAAATTACTAATATCTTGTTGGCAGCACTGATAGTCGTAGCATGAAGAGTAATCGACGACGGTTCATGATCGGCGCAGGGGCAGCACTGAGTCTCGCGGGTTTCGGGGCGGGCAGTACGGTAGTCGCCTCAGATCACTCAGGGCTCGCCTTCGCAGAAGTGAACACGAAAGATGAGTATGTCGTGCTCAAGAACCCCGCCGAGAGTGACTTCGACCTGACGGGCTACGCGATCGACTTCGAGGCGAACGGTGAGAACGAACAAGATCGACCCTTCCCAGACGGGACCGTGATCGGCGCGGGTGAGACGCTGACGGTCGCGACGGGCTACAAGGATGTCGATGCCGACGTCGACTTTGACTCGGACGGGGGCCTCATTCGTGACGACGGAAGTGACGTGATCGCGATCCTTGACCCCGACGGCGAGGAGATCCTCCGCAGCGACGACGAGAGTCACTGGGCCGACGACTCCAACGAGGGGGAGGAACAGGACGAGAGCGGCCCCGAGGAGTACGATATCACGATCACCGTCGTCGATCGGGATGGAAAACCGTTACAGGGGAAAATCACGCTCCTCGGGACCGAGGCCGAGATCCTCGGCGAACGAGAGCTCGACGAAGACGGGCAGGCGTCATGGGTCGTCCGCGAGCAAGGGAGGTACGCTTACAACATCTACGAGGTCGATGGATACGAACCCTCCTCCGACGATTCCTCTTTCGAGGTTGACGGGGATACGGAACTCACCGTCGAGATGACGGAAGTCGACGAGAGTGACGACGAGGAACAGGACGGCAGTTCCGAGCGTGACGACGACGGTGAGCAGAACGAGGAGGAGTCAGACGACGGACCGGAGGAAGAAAACGCGGCTGACGAGGACTGCTAGACCGATCATCTGACACCTGACGAGGAGGTCGGGACCTTTCACGACGGTGCCGCGGTCGCGCGTCATCAGTCACTCCTCGCCGTAGTAGTCGTCGCTCGTCGAGGCCGAACTGGCCTGCGTCTGGGCAGTGCAAGAGGCGAGACGGTCGTCCGCAGCGATCTCGCTCGATCGTCTCCATTCGATAAGCGGTGTCACCGTCCGTTCGGATTCGTACGATTCCCTATCCAATTGAGTCCCCAATTGCTTATCCCTCCGAGGATCAAACGGCTAAGCATGGGGACCGAGGACACCGGGGAAACGTCCGACGAAACGGTGATTAACGACAACTACGCCGCGACCATCCCCGCGCGCGTTCGCGAACGCATCGACGTCCAGCCGGGAGACAAGCTCCGGTGGACCGCGACCGAGGACGGACACCTACGCGTCGAAGTCGTCAAACAGCGATACGGCGTCTGGGAAGACGCCGAACCCGGACATCTCGGAGAAGTAACCGAGGACGACATCGACGCGATGGGCGTCAACGCGAGCAGCGAGTGATGCGCGCGGCGCTCATCGACTCCAACGTCATCATCTACGCCCGGAACGAAGATTCCGGAGACCGGCACGATCGAGCGCTCGAAATCGTTCGCGCGATTGACCGCGGCGAGTTACCCACAGCTCACGTCACCGACTACGTGATCGCGGAGACGCTGAACCTCATGCACAGCCGTGGGGCGCATCAGCTGGGTGAAGAGACTTACGACCTCCTGAACGAGAGTGCCGGATTCGAGCTTCGCTACGCGGCGAAGAGCGATTTCAAAAACGGCGTCGACCTGTACCAGCGCCATCAGAGCCTGTCGTTCGTCGACGGTGTGCTCGCCGCCTACATGCGCCGTGTCGGACTCGAATACATCTACACTTTCGACTCCGAGTTTGACGCCATCGAGTGGGTGACGCCGCTCAACACGGCGGTGAATCCGTTCGATTGAGCTATCCGTCGAACAGTTCGCTCGCCGGAATCTTCTTCTGCCGCCCCATCTCGTGACCCGACTCGTCACATCCGCCCATCTCGGCCCGCGTGAGGTCGTCGAGACCGCGCATTACTGATCGTCCCTTCCCTGCTGTTCGCACCCGTTCGGACACCATTCCGGGCCGTCGATGTCGCTGTTCTCCCGTGTGATACTGCGGAGGTTGCGGTAGACGCACCGGTAGCGATGGAACCTCTCGATCGGGACGTCAGGCGTCGTCCGGACGAGTGCCTCTGTCGAGGTGCGAGCCTTGGAAGCGGACGCGACAATCGTGCTGACGGCGCTGAACGCCGAAAAGATGGGCCGATGAATGTTCGGCTCCTGCCTCCAGAACCAGGGCACGGACGACGAGGGAGCGTCAGCCGGAACGGGCCCCAGGGGGCGTTCGAAACCGCTTTTATTCCGGATGGACTCGCCGGGACTGAGCGAACGCGGAGCGTTCGCGAGGGTCGGCGAGTTCACGACTGACCGAACGAAGTGAGGGAAGGAAGTGGACTCGCCGGGATTTGAACCCGGGGCCTCTTCCTTGCGAAGGAAGCGATCTGCCGCTGATCTACGAGCCCGCACTCCAATCAAGTCCGCCGGTTTACTTGTAGCTTCTGTTTCGACGGCGCCGCGCCGCCCGACAGCGATTGGCACCCGCCGACGGCCGTCGGGGGTTTCGAGGACGCCGCTTCAACCGTCGTCGGTTTCGGGCGGACGGTTCCGAACCGATCACCGCACCCGGAGTAGCCGCGTCCGGCCGGCGACCAGACCGAGCAACAGGCCGGTGAAGTGCGCCACGAGGGCGACGCGGGGGGCGCTCGTCGCGAAGGTGATCACCACGGCGACCGCCGCGAAGACGAGAAGCTGCGCCCGCCGGCTCAGGTTCAGCCGGTCGAGCGCCGACCCCGAGAGCGGGTTCCCGGTCAGCATGTACCCGAGCAGGGCGAAGAGCGCGCCGCTCGCGCCGAGAACGCCGACGGCGCGGGGCGCGAACAGCGCGCCGACGGTGATCTCGGCGAGGGCAGCGAGCGAGCCCGTGACGAGGAAGAAGGCGTGGAACCGCGCGCGGGTCGTCTCGTGCTCGACCGGGAGCCCGAGCAGGACGAGCGCGACCGGAGTCTCGTACAGCGGCGGAGCGAGGACGAACAGCCCGCCGAGACCTAGCGGTCGGGCGACCGATTGCAGCGCGAACACGACGACGAAGGCGACGAGCGTCTCGACCGTCGGACTGCCCGAGAGTCGGCCCATACGGTACGTCGGATCCGGAGGAACAAAAACGGCGCTCCCGAGACGTCGCGGCGAAAGAAAAGGACGATGGCGCAAACGCCTTAGCGCCTATCGCGCGGCCATCGGAGCCGAACGGGCGGCGAATCGAACGCCGCGGGGTGCGATACCGGGGCGTTCGAGAGCGTCGTCCGTCCGGTGCGGTGCTCAGTCCTCGAGGACGATCTCGATGCTGACGTCGTTGGGCACCTGAATGCGCATCAGCTGGCGAAGCGCGCGTTCGTCGGCGTCGATGTCGATGAGGCGCTTGTGGACGCGCATCTCCCAGTGCTCCCAGGTCGCGGTGCCCTCGCCGTCCGGGGACTTCCGTGTCGGGACCTCGAGCGTCTTCGTCGGCAGCGGGATGGGGCCGCTGAGGTTGACGCCCGTCTTGTTCGCGATCTCGCGGACGTCGTCGCAGATCTCGTCGAGGTCCTCCGGCTTCGTCCCGGCGAGCCGAACGCGTGCTTGCTGCATTTATCGCTCGTTGACCTCGAGCACCTTGCCGGCCGCGATGGTCTGGCCCATGTCGCGGATGGCGAAGCTGCCCAGCTCGGGGATCTCGCCCGACGGCTCGATGCTCAGCGGCTTCTGCGGGCGGACGGTGACGATGGCGGCGTCGCCGGACTTGATGAAGTCCGGGTTCTCCTCTGCGACCTCGCCCGTCTTGGGGTTGAGCTTCTGGTTGATCTCCTCGACCGTACACGCGACCTGCGCGGTGTGGGCGTGGAAGACCGGCGTGTAGCCGGCGGTGATGACCGAGGGGTGCTGCATGACGACGATCTGGGCCTTGAACGTCTCCGCCACCTTCGGCGGGTCGTCGGCGGGACCGCAGACGTCACCGCGGCGGATGTCGTCCTTGCCGACGCCGCGGACGTTGAACCCGACGTTGTCGCCGGGGCCGGCCTGCGGCACCTCCTCGTGGTGCATCTCGACCGTCTTGACCTCGCCGGAGACGTCGGACGGCTGGAAGGAGACGTTCATGCCGGGTTCGAGCGTCCCGGTCTCGACGCGGCCGACGGGGACGGTGCCGATGCCGGAGATGGTGTAGACGTCCTGGATCGGCAGGCGCAGCGGCGCGTCCGTCGGCGGCTCGACCTCGGGGAGGTCGTTGAGCGCTTCGAGGAGCGTCGGGCCGTCGTACCAGGAGGTGTTGTCCGAGCTGTCGGCGATGTTGTCGCCCTCGAACGCCGAGATCGGCACGAAGGTCGCGTCTTCGGACTTGAAGCGGACCTGCTTCAGGAGCTGGGAGACCTGCTCTTTGACCTCGTTGTACGTGGACTCCTCGTAGTCGACGACGTCCATCTTGTTGACCGCGATGATGAGCTCGTTGATGCCGAGGGTGCGGGCGAGGAACACGTGCTCGCGGGTCTGCGGGGCGACGCCGTCGTCGGCCGCGACGACGAGCACGGCGTTGTCGGCCTGGCTCGCGCCCGTGATCATGTTCTTCACGAAGTCGCGGTGGCCGGGACAGTCGACGATGGTGAAGTAGTACTTGTCCGTGTCGAACTCCTGGTGGGCGATGTCGATGGTGACGCCGCGCTCGCGCTCCTCGGCGAGGTTGTCCATCACGTAGGCGAACTCGAAGCCGCCCTTACCCTTCTCTTCGGCTTCCTCGCGGTACTGCTCGATTACGTGCTCGGGGACGCTCCCCGTCTCGAAGAGGAGTCGGCCCACGAGCGTACTCTTGCCGTGGTCGACGTGGCCGATGATGGCCAGGTTCTGGTGCGGTTTGTCTTCGCTCATGGTAAGTTCACGCGCTAAGGCGCTCTGTGGGACTCTTTCGGACGTTTGCCCTAAAACCATTTCGATACGGAGTACGGCCCAACTCGCCGCCGTCTTGCGGTTTGTGCGATCACCTACCATGGGTCCGGTGGGCACGACGGCGCGCGGAAGCGTCCCGAAGAGAGCGCCGCCGCCCCCGGCCGATCACTCCGGCGACGGCGACCCGACGCCCGTCAGTCGCTCCCGGTACCCCCCGAGCATTCGCTCCACGTACTTCGCGATCACGTCGACCTCGACGTGGACCGGGTCCCCCACCGCCTTCTCCGAGAGGGTCGTGAGCCGGTACGTCGTCGGGATGATCGCCGCGGCGAACCGGTCGTCGGTCCGCTCCGCCACCGTGAGGCTGATCCCGTCGAGCGCGATCGATCCCTTGCTCACGATGTACCGTTCCAGGCCCTCGGGGACGGCGAACTCGAAGCGCCAGTCGTCCCCGACTCGCTCGATCCCCTCGACGGTGGTCGTCGCGTCCACGTGACCCTGAACGACGTGCCCGTCGAGCCGACCGTCCGCCCGGAGGGCGCGTTCGACGTTCACCCGGTCGCCCTCATCGACCGCGCCGAGGTAGGTTCTGTCGACCGTCTCGGCCGCGAGAAACACCTCGAACCAGCGGTCGGCCGGGTCGCCCTCGTCGGAGTCGTCGCCGAACGCTTCGACCGTGAGACAGACGCCGCTCACGCTGATCGACTGTCCGTGGTGGAGGTCGTCCAGATCCGACGCCCGAATGCGAAGGTGACGGCCGCTCTCGGCGTCCTCGACCCCGACGATCTCGCCGGTCCCCTCGACGATCCCGGTGAACATACCCCCGCGTTGGGGCGGTCGGGCCGAAAGGGTTCCGCTGTCGAACGGCGCGCCGAGGCGCGGGTGTTTTCACCGCCGACCGAGTACGCACGAACGATGCGGGCGAGAATAGGTATTCTGGAGATGATCGGCCTGGGGGCGACGCTGATCTTCGCGCTTCCGGTCGGGATGTTCGGGCTGAACGCGCTGCTCGACGGGCGGACGTTCCTCGGGGGGGCGCTGCTCGTCGTAGCGGTCCTGATGGTGCTGCTGCCGCAGAAGCTGACGACGCCGGGCGACGTGCCGTCGAAACTCGCCGAGGCGACGATCGGAAAGGCGGTGAAGGACCCCGAGGGGGACGACGCGCGCCGGACGCGGGAGGAGTAGTGGTACCGGGAACGGAACGAGCGGCTCCGGGGAACAGGACTAGCGGCTCCGAGGGACGATCGACCGCGGGTACTCGCCGAGCAGTTCGCACCCCTCGTCGGTGACGGCCGCCAGATCCGAGAGCAGGACGCGACCCTCGTCCGGGTCGTCGACGCCCGCGGTGACTGCCAGGACGTTCCCGGCTTCGAGGGCGCTCTCGCCCGTCAGCCGCGGGGCCTCGCGGCGGTCGAGGCCGACCCCGTGTCCGGCGTCGCCGACGACCGACGCGTCCGGATCGAACCCGTACGCCGCGACCTCCGCGAGCACCTCCTCGCGGACGGTTCGCGCCGATTCCCCCGGTTTGGCGTGCGCGAGCCCCGCGTTCAGCGCGGCCTCGGCGGCCACGTGGGCTCGCCGCTCCCAGCCGCCGTCGCCCTCGACGACGAACGTCCGGCGGAGAAAGCCGTGGTAGCCGTGCGGCCCGCGCGGGGCGAGGCGGACGGTGACGGTTTCGCCCGGGCTGAGTTCGGCGGCGTCCGCCGACCGCTCCTCGCCGGCGTCTCGTCCCTCGCCCGGGAAACCTCCCCCTCCGCCGACTTCGACGGCGGTGTTCCCGGCGTCGCTCGCGCCGCGGCCGGCGAGCGTCTCGTTCGCCCGCCGACGGAGGCGCTCGGCCGAGAGGGGGTCGTCGTTCCAGACGAGCGCGTCGCCTTCGGGCGTCGACTCGGCGAGGATCGCCTCCGCGCGAGCCATCGCTCGCGTCGCGGCGCGCTGCGCCCGACGGAGGCGGTCGAGCTCGTCGCCGGTCTTCACCGCGCGGGCGCGGGCGACCGCGCGGGTCGACGCCACCTCGTGCCCCGTCCGCCGCAGGTAGACCGCCGCGTCGTGCGGGACGTGTCGCGGGACCAGCACCGTGTTCCCGTCCGTTCCGTCGAGCAGATCGGAGAGGATCCGGGACGCCCGCTCTCCGGCGGAGGCGTCGAGGTCGTGCGCCCGCACCTCGCCCCCGAACGCGGGGTCCGCCCGCCCGCTCGCGGGCGACGGAACCGAGAGGACCGCCCGGTCGCCGGTCGAGACGAACGCCGCCTCGCCGTCGTACCCGGCGACGCCGCAGAGGTACCGGAGGTCGGCGTCGAAGCGGTCGCCGACGTGGACGAACGCGGCCGCCCCGCGCTCGGCGAGCGCCCGGTCGAGGAAGTCGAAGCCCGCGGGCGGCGACGGGGGGGAATCGGTGGACGACGGGGAGGAGTCAGTGGACGATTCGGGGGAGTCGGTGAACGGCGGAGAGGGATCGCCGGTTGGCGGGGTCACGACTCGATCACGGCTCGGGCGCGGGGGGCTCCTGCGCCTCGGCCAGCATCTCCTCGGCCGGCGCGTCGCGGAGTTCGTTGTACAGGAGGACGCTGATCGGGAGCGTCGGCGCGCCGTCGATCAGGTTCTCCAGGAGCACCAGGCGCTCGCGGGCGCGGCTCATCCCGACGTAGAAGACGCGGCGCTCGTTGTCCGTCAGGACCGGCACGGGGTCGGTCGTCTTCGTGAACTCCTCGACCCCCTCCACGTCGCCCTGGTCCTCGATGGTCGCCGCCATCTGCTCGACCACCTTCTCGGTGAGGTCGGTCGAGACGAAGACGTGGTCGGCCTCGCGACCCTTCGCGCTGTGGATGGTGCCGACGCGAACCCGGTTGGGGTCCATCCCGTCGTAGTCGCCGGCGAAGTAGGCGGCGATCGACTTGCGCTGGAAGCTCGTCACCTTCCGGACCATGTCGCCGGCGGAGGCGGCGTCGGGCATGAACGGCGCGAGGTTCCGGACCTCGTCGGCCGGCACCTCGATCTCGGCCAGGTCGTCGACGTCGGCCTCGGCCTCGTAGTCGTCGACGAGGGTGAACAGGTCGTCGCGGTCGTTCGTCCCGAAGGCCGACTCCTGGAGCATGTCGGCGAGGCGGCGCGCCTGGAGGGCCGTGACCGGCTCGTCGTCCGAGAGGCGCTCGACGGCGCGGACGTACTGCGTGAGGCGGTCCGTCCACATCCGCTGGTCGGTGAGCACCTTGAACGGGATCCCCTCGCGGATGAACTCGTCGATGAACTGGAACATCTGGTAGCGCGCCCGGAACAGCACCATGATGCTCCCCTCGTCCTGCTGGACGGTGTAGCGCACGTTGCGGACGAGGTTGAGCATCGAGGGGCTCTCGACCGCCTCGACCGCCCCGCCCTCCTTGCGGGGTTTGAGGTCCTTCTCCTGGCGCTTGTCGATGTGCCTGATCTCCCGGTTGACGACGTGCAGGATGCGCGACGGCAGCCGGTAGGAGTTGGGGAGCACCACGTCCTCGTCGCGGTCGGCGTCGAGGAGCAGGTTCGGGTCCGCGCCCTGCCACGCGTAGACGACCTGGTCGTCGTCGCCGGCGATGAGAACGCCCTCCATGTGGGGCTTCCACTCCTCGTACACCTCGTACTGGAGCGAGGTGATGTCCTGGAACTCGTCGATGACGAGGAAGTCCACGTTCGGCACGAGCGAGCGCTGCTTGACGCGTTCGAGCATGTCGGCGAAGCCGACAAGCCCGTGTTCGCCCTTGTACGCACGCCACGCCCTGATGGCCTCCGGCACGTCGACGCGGTCGTCGTCCGACGGCCAGGTCGGCGTGTACTTGTTGCCCTCCTGGGCGTTCGGATCGATCTCCGGCGGGAGGCGGACCTTCTCGACGTTCCACTGGAACGGCACGTCGTACCAGTCCGCGACCTCCCGGCGGGTGCGCTGGAGCCACTGGCTCGTGGCGATGATCTTGTTGCCGATGGTGGTCGAGCGGGCGGTCCGGCGGCCGGCCCCGCCGTACTCGTCCTCGTACTCGATGCCGTACTCCTCGCAGAACCCCTTTTTGTCCTTCTCGCTCACCACGTCGCCGCGGGAGAGGTTCAACAGTTCGTACGCCTTCGCGTGCATCGTGCAGACGTTCCCCTGCAGCGAGCGCGGCGAGGCGTCGAGTCGCTCCGCGAGGCGCTCGCGGACCTCCGCGGCGGCGGCCCGGGTGTACGAGACGACGAGCACGTCCCTGATCTCCACGTCGTCGCGGTCGAGAATCTCGTCGACGCGGTCGAGCAGCGCCGTCGTCTTCCCGCTGCCCGGTCCGCCGAACAGGCGGGTGATGTGGGCGTCGGAATCGCTCATTGTCCCCGTGCACGCCCCGCCCCCTGATAAACGGCGTGGCTTCTCAGCCGCGGGTGCAGACCATATGACAGGAACGGCGGGAACGGAAAGAAACGCCGGGCGCGCGGCGACCGTCGCGGAAGCGGAGCCCGCGATCCCGCGACCGGGATCGATCCGCCGGATTACGTCCGGCGGGTCGAGCGGGCCTCGCGGATGGTCGATCCGTCGCGGATCTTGTCCTTACAGCGCGGGCAGACGCGGGGGTTCTCCAGGTCGTTCGGCGAGAAGACGCGGACGTAGTCCGCGGTAACGAAGGAACCGCAGTTCTGACATTCAGGCATATTTCCCCGAGCATAACTCCAGAAATAATAGAATATAACTCTACCGGAACGGAAAGCGCCGATTCAGGCGTCCGGTCCCCACCCGCAGACCGAGCATTCCGTCGCGGATTGGTCGTGAAGAGCGCCGCACTCGGGACATTGCTTCTTGTTATAGGATCGGTCCCAGCGTACGGGTTCCGTCTGGTGACCCCGATCGGAGAGGAACTGGTCGAACAGTTCGTCGTCTCTGCTCGGTGCTGACGCCATACACGTTGTGCTATGCCATACCAGTACTTAGAGGTACTGGCTTTGACAGTTGTTGTCACAGTAGAGACGGCGCGGGAGCGGGGCGCGGATCGCCGCCGGAACGCGTCCGAGCGCCGGGTAGTCGAGGCGATCGAGCGCGTCGGGGATCGAGAGGGGGAGAGAAAACGGGCGGAAAAAGAAAGCGAGGGGGACGGTGAGAGGACGCGAGGGTGGTTCAGGCCGATTCCAGGCCGTAGAGCTCGCCGTACTTGTCGGTCACGTACTCGACGAAGGCGTCGGCGGTGAAGTCCCCCCCGGTCGCCTTCCGCACCAGCTCGTTCGTCTCGTACCGCTGACCGTGGCGGTGGACGTTCTCCGTCAGCCACTCGTGGAGGTCGTCGAAGTCGCCCTCGCGGATCTTCCCGTCGAGATCGCCGACGTCCTCCTCGGCGGCCGCGAACAGCTGGGCGGCCATAACGCTGCCGAGCGAGTAGGTCGGGAAGTACCCGAAGTTGCCGTGGCTCCAGTGGATGTCCTGGAGGCAACCCTCGGAATCCGTGTCGGGGCGGATGCCGAGGTACTCCTCGTACTTGTCGTTCCAGACCTCCGGGACGTCCTCGACGTCGAGGTCGCCGCTGACGAGGGCGCGCTCGATCTCGAACCGGACGACGATGTGCAGGTGGTAGGTGAGTTCGTCCGCCTCGACGCGGATGACGTTGTCCTCGTACACCTGGTTCGCGGCCTCGTAGGCCTCCTCGACCGTCACGCCCTCGCTCTGCGGGAAGTGCTCCTTGAACGTCGGGAGGAACGCCTCCCAGAACGCCTTCGATCTGCCGATGTGGTTCTCCCAGAGGCGCGACTGCGACTCGTGGACGGAGAGGTCCCGCGCCTGGCCGAGCGGCGTGCCGTACGCATCGTCGGGCAGGCCGAGGGTGTAGGTGGCGTGGCCGAACTCGTGGACGGTCGACATGAGCCCGTCGAGGGGGTCCGACTCGTCGTACCGCGTGGTCACGCGCGCGTCGAACGTCGTCCCCATCGAGAAGGGGTGCGGCGCGGTGTCGAGGCGGCCCCGCTCCCAGGGGTACCCGAGGAAGTCGAGCGCGTCGCGGAACAGCGCCTCCTGTTCGGCCTCCTCGAACGTCCCCGCGAAGGCGTCGACGGCGAGGTCGGCGTCCGACTCGCGGATCTCGTCGATCATCGGCACCAGCGTCTCCTTGAGGCGGTCCAGGATCTCCTCGGCCCGTTCGAGCGACAGGTACGGCTCGTAGTCCTCGAACAGCACCTCGTAGGGGTCGCGGTCGGGGTCGACGTGCTCGGCGTACTCCCGCTTGAGTTCGACGTGCTTCTCCAGGTACGGGGCGAACGTCGAGAAGTCGTTCTCCGCCTTCGCCTCCTTCCACGCGGGGAGCGCCTCCGAGGAGGTCTCGGAGATCTCCTCGACCAGGTCCGTCGGGACGCGGGCTTCCCGCTCGTAGCGCCGGCGGACCTCGCGGACGACGGCCGCCTGGTCGTCGGAGAGCTCCGACGACTCCAGCTCGTCGAGGAGCTCGCCCATCTCGTCGTCGACGAGGAGGTCGTGGCTGATGGCCGACAGGGCGGACAGCTGCTTCGAACGGGCGGGCGTCCCCTCGTCGGGCATCATCACCTGCTGATCCCAGGAGAGCAGACCGGCGGCGTTGCCGACGTTCGTGATCCGCTGGACCTTCTCGATCAGGCGACGATAGGCGTCCGGAGCCTCCTCCGAACTCGCTTCGGTTGCCATACCCTGCCTGTGTGCGGGCGTCCGTTATCAACTCGGTGCTTCCGGAACACGGAACCGCTGTCGGCGTCGGCTCGGGGTGTCGCCGCCCGGCGCGGAGAGGATCGCCGGGACGCGTTGGTGATCGCCGGGACGGACGGGCCGCCCGCGCGCCCGCCCCGCCGAGGCGGGCGACGGGCACGAGTCGACCGCTCTCCCCGTTGAAACGCGCGACACGGACCGACCGTTCTTCCCGTCGAAACGACGTATCGCTCGACGTGGCGGTACCGGCAGTGCTAATTCCGTGTTTGACGATGTTACCCCACATGGCCTTCGAACCCGTGGAGACGGCGCCGAGCGACCCGGAAACGCGGAGCGGCGTCGACCGCCGACTGTTCATGAGAGGCGTCGCGGCCTCGGCCGCGGTCGCCCTGCCCGCGCTCGCCGGTCGAGCGAGCGCCCACGCCTGCTGTCGCGTCTGCTGGGTCGACGTGAAACCCAACTGCTGTCCGAACGCGATCGTCCCCGACGACGAGGTGATCCTGATCGCGGCCGGGTGGCCGCATTTCGACCCGGAGAAGGTGAAGTTCATTCCGACGAAGGGGTCCGTCGACGCCGGCTTCGACGGGTGTCAGAGCTTCCAGAACCCGCGGTACGACAGGGACTGCCGGGGGATCAGGGAGTTGCTCGCGGAGCGCGACGGGCGCTTCGCGCGGCCCGAGAGCTGGGCGGTGCTCGACATGAACGGCGACGGAACGCCCGACACGATATTCACCGTCCGGGTCGCCGACCTCGAACTCGAACCCGACGACGCGCACCTGATCCTCGCCGGCCACGACGCCGAGGGCGACTGCAGCGTCATCGGAATCGACGCGGTGGACGTCCGCACGGACGGCTGAGCGACCGGGAAGAGATCGATCGACGGGACGGGATCGATCGACGGGACCGCGTCGAGCGGTGGGCGGCGTCGGTCGACGCTGGTGGGCGTCAGTCGACGGTGGTGGGCGTCGGTCGGCGTCGGTCGGCGCGGATCGGCAGCAACCAGCGTCGGCGCTGGCCGACTGGCGCGGATCGGCGCAAGTCGGCCTCGGCGTCCTCCCGAGAGACCCCCGCGGCGTACAGACGCGTGGGTGGACTTACAGGCGGAAGAGATATTCCCGCCCGCGACGTGTATACTGAACTATGATTCGCGGGAACGAATCAGCGGTGTCGAGCGGAGCGGAAATCGAAACCGGCGTCAGCCGCCGGCGCGTCCTGCGGAGCGGCGCGGCCGTCGCGGCCGGCGCCGCCCTCGTCCTGCCGGCTGTGGCGGGACGGGCTGCGGCGACCGACTGCTGTCGCGCCTGCTGGGTCGACGTGAAGCCCGACAGCTGTCCGAATGCCATCAACCCCGGGAGTAACGGGGTGGTGAGCGTGGCCGCCGGCTGGCCGCGGTTCGCCCCCGGATCGGTGAAGCTCTACCCCGTCAAGGGGGAGTACGACGCGGCGTTCGGCCGCTGCCAGGACTACCGGGACCCGACGTACGACCGCAACTGCCGGGAGATCCGGGGCCTGCTGGAGACGTCCGACGGCCGGTACGCCGAGCCGATCCGGTTCACGGTCGAGGACGTCAACGGCAGCGGCACGAACGACACGGTGTTCAAGTTCCGCGTCCGTGACCTCGAACTCGAACCCGACGACGCCTTCCTGATCCTCGTCGGAGCGTCCGCACGCGACGGGTGCACGGTCGTCGGAATCGACAGCGTCCGCGTGCTCGACGTCGGCGGCGCGCGCCGGTCGAGGTAGCGCGACGGGACGGAGTTCGAGGCGCTTCAGGCTGGGTAGGCGGTCAGCGCGAGTCGGGGCGGCCCGAAAGAGCGCGGTGGGAGCCGTCACGGCACCCGTCACAGCGACTCCGCCGCGTTGCGGTAGATCCGGTAGCAGCGGTCCAGTACGTCCAGACCCACGCTCTCGGTTTTCGTGTGCGCCTCGCCCGGTTCGGACGCGCCGCAGACGACGCACGTCGTCCCGGCCTGCGCGAGCCACCCGGCGTCGGTCGCGTGCGGCTTCGTCACGAGCTGCGGCTCGCCCTCCTGGACGCGGCGGGCGGCGTCGAGCACCGTCTCGGCGAACGCCTCGTCGTCGCAGGCCATCGGCGGGAGGTCCTGATCCACCCGCCAGGTGACGCCCTCGATCTCCTCGACGCGCTCCAGCGGGGCGCGCTCGCCGGGGACCGTCCGCTCGTCGACCGTCACGGTGCACGTCTCGGGAACGACGTTCCACGCCGACCCGCCGTCGATTCCGGTGACCGCGACGCTCCCGCGGACCCGCTCGCCGAACACCTCGACCGCCGGGAACGCCATGTCCCGGACGACGTCGACCGCGTCGCACGCGCGGTAGACGGCGTTCACCCCGGTTTCGGGGACGCTCGCGTGGACGGCCTCGCCCCGCGCCGTGATGGTGCTCCCGCGGCGGCCCTTGTGGGCGACGACCACGTCGGTCACGCCCTCCGCGGAGTAGTTCGTCGAGCCCTCGCCGACGATGGCGTAGTCGGGTGCGAACCCGCCGCGGGAGTCGGCGCCGCTCCCGCGAGCTTCGGACGCGTCTCCGCGAGCTTCTGATCCGCTCCGTCCGCGTGCGTCGGCGGTCCCCTCGATGGCCGCCCGCGCGCCCGTCCCGCCGACCTCCTCGCCGACGAAGCTGGCGAAGACGAGCTCGCACGAGGGGTCCGCGTCCCGGAAGGCGACCATCGCGGCCGCGACGGCCCCCTTCATGTCCGCGGCGCCGCGGCCGTACAGCCGGCCGTCGCGCACCTCGACGACGTACCCGCCGTCCTCGTCGGTCTGTTCGTCGGCCGGGGGGACCACGTCGTGGTGACCGACCAGCGCGAGCGAGACGTCCCCGGAGCCCTTTCGGGCGATGACGTTCCCGGCGGCGTCGCGCAGCACGTCGGCGTCCGCGTGCTCGCGGAGCCACGCCTCGATGGCGTCGCCCGCCGCGGTCTCGTCCTCGTGGCTGGGGATCGAAACGAGCGCGCGGGCGAGTTCTGTGACCGTTTGCATGGGTGCGACACGGACGCCCGTCGCATTAAGCGACCCGACGGCCCCTTGCTTTTCCGCGCAGCGAAGTTAACCGCCGCCGCGCCCAACTCGGAGGCGGAGGGAGCAATCGTGACCGAAGACACCGACAACTCGGAGAACGAAGGGGATCAGGAACAGTACGGCGGCGGCGAGCAGGACGTGGACGCCGTCGAACAGACGAACCGCCGCGAGGGCGACTCGGACGAGGGGGAAGAGGAGGAGGAAAAAGAAGCGGAGAAAAGCGAGGACGAAGGTGAGGACGGGGAGGCGAGCGCCGACGAGGAGGAGTGGGTCGAATCGGAACACGGCTCGCCGGACGACGCCGAGGAGGGCTGAGAGGGGTTATCGGAGGAGTTCAAAGGCACTCTTCTCGCGGGATCGATCTCCCGTACCCGGCCGGGGGCTCGTTCCCTCCGGTCGGCTACGATAACCCCTGTGAGCGGACGCCGTCTCGGAAGAATCCGCGCTCGACAGATTCCGCCCGGGGACGGCGACGAGGCGCCGCGTGGCTCCGGCCGCGGACGCGGGCCGTTATATACTCTTATCAGGCTCGCCTACGCAGTACTCATATGAACGTAGTGCCGGACACGAGCGCGGTCATCGACGGTCGCGTGTCCGAGCGGATCGACTCGGGGGCGTACGCCGACGCGACCGTGTTCGTCCCGGAGGCGGTCGTCGGCGAGCTCGAATCGCAGGCGAACGCCGGACACGACAGCGGTTGGGAGGGCCTCGAGGAGCTACAGCGCCTCGTCGGGTACGCCGACGAGGGCGAGGTGTCGGTCGAGTTCGTCGGCCGTCGGCCGAGCGCGGGGGAACAGGACGCCGCCCACGAGGGCGACGTCGACGCCCTCATCCGTGATATCGCGGCCGAACACGACGCGACGCTCCTGACGAGCGACGCCGTCCAGGCGGAGGTCAGCAAGGCGAAGGGCCTCGCGGTCGAGTACGTCGAGCCGCGCGGGCGCGACGTCGAACACCTCGCCATCGAGGAGTTCTTCGACGAGGGGACGATGAGCGTCCACCTGAAGGTGGGGACGCGGCCGAAGGCAAAGCGCGGCGAGATCGGCGACATGCACTACCAGACCATCCGCGACGACGTCACCACCGAGGAGCAGCTGCGGTCGTGGGCGCACGACGTCGAGGAGAGCGCCCGCGCCAGCCCCGAGGGGTTCATCGAGCTCCAGGAGCCCGGGATGACGATCGTCCAGTTCCACGACTTCCGGATAGCCGTCGCCCGTCCGCCGTTCGCGGACGCCCTCGAGATCACCGCGGTCCGCCCCATCGTCAAGACCGACCTCGAAGACTACGAGTTCGCGGACGAGCTCAAAGAGCGCCTCGCCGAGCGCCAGCGCGGCGTCCTCATCTCCGGCGCGCCGGGGGCGGGCAAGTCGACGTTCGCGCAGGCGGTCGCCGAGTTCCTCAACGACAACGACTACGCGGTCAAGACGATGGAAAAGCCGCGCGACCTGCAGGTCGGCCCGGAGATCACCCAGTACACCGCCCTCGCCGGGCAGATGGAGAAGACCGCCGACTCGCTGCTCCTGGTCCGCCCGGACTACACGATCTACGACGAGGTCAGGAAGACGGAGGACTTCGGCGTCTTCTCCGACATGCGCCTCGCCGGGGTCGGGATGGTCGGCGTCGTCCACGCCACGCGCGCCATCGACGCGCTCCAGCGGCTCGTCGGCCGCGTCGAACTCGGCATGATCCCGCAGGTCGTCGACACCGTCGTCTACATCGACGCGGGGGAGGTCCACACGGTGTACGACGTGACGACCGAGGTGAAGGTGCCGGAGGGACTCACGGCCGAAGACCTCGCCCGCCCGGTCATCCAGGTCCGCGACTTCGAGACCGGCCGCCCGGTGTACGAGATCTACTCGTTCAACCGGCAGGTCGTCACGGTCCCGCTCCGGGAGGGCGACGGCGACGACACGGGCGTCAACCGCATCGCCCGCCAGGAGATCGAGCGCGAGATCCGCTCGGTCGCCCGCGGGCACGTCGACGTGCGGCTCAAAGGGGGCGACAAGGCGGTCGTGTACGTCGAGGAGGACGACATCTCCTACGTCATCGGCAAGGGCGGCGGCCGCATCAACGACATCGAAGAGCGCCTCGGCATCGACATCGACGTCCGGACCCACGAGGACAACCCGCAGTTCGGCGGTAGCGGCGGCCGCGGTGGCGGTGGCGGAAGCGGCGGCGCGTCGTACGGCGGGGAGGTCGGCGAGCCCGAGGGCGAGGTCGTCACGCCCGAGATCACCTCCCGCCACGTGGTCATCCGGATGGACGAGCACGTCGGCGAGACCGTCGAGGTGCGGGCGGGCGGCGAGTACCTCTTCACCGCGACCGTCGGCCGCGGCGGCGACATCCAGGTGTCGCGCGGCAGCGCCATCGCCGACGAACTGGAGAACGCGATCGATCGGAAGCGGCAGATCACCGTCGTGCCGGCGTAGCCGCGACGACGGGGGTTCGTCGGCGCATGGGGCGACTTCACTTCGGGACGTAGGCGAGAACTGGCCCGGTGGCTTCAATTCGCCCGATCGGGTACGAAACCGACGAATCGCTTCTGACTCGTCGCGGCCCCCTGGATCTCCGTGTTCTCACTCGACGTTCCGGGCCGGTTGGAAGTAGCTGATCACCGCGTCGGCGACCCCAGAGCCGCTGAAACGCTCTAATTCGCCGACGAGAGGATCCCACGGGGACGATAGGCGGCCCGGCGGCTCGGAGGCGCGAAAAACGTGGGGTCCGGGGTGCCGTGCCGGCCGCGCGACGGACCGAGCGGTGGTAGGATCGGGTCTACGGCGAGCAGAACTGAGTTATTCGGCGCAGCACGCCTCGGTTTTCTCCTCCGAGCTCTCGGAGTTTCCGCGGGTCCGGGAGTCGATCGACTCCTGACCCCCGTCGGCCTCGGTGTTCAGTTGGTAGAGGTTCTGGCGGGCGTCGGCGAAGTACACGTCCTCGTCGACGACGCCGATGCCCTCCAGCCGTTCGAGGGCGTACCGAACCGTCCGGGCCGACAGCATCGATTCCTCGACGATCCCTTTCTGCGTGAGCGGGCCGTTGTACTCCAGTACTTTGAACACCAACTTCGCGCTCGGCGGGAGATCGTCGAGGCTCTCTTTGTCTGTTCCAGCCATCGTTACGAATCGAAACGCGCCACCGGCATAAAGATTGATGACCGACCGCCGCTCCGGACGTTCGTCGACCGAACGACGAGAGGCCGACGTCGCGGCGGAGCGTCGACAGCGGGACGGGGCGTCGACAGCAAGCGGATGCGGGGACGGGGACGGGCCGGGACTTTCGCTACGCCTCGATGGGTCGACGCCGGTCCGTCGTCTCCAGGTACGTGTCGATCAGTTCGATCTTCCGGTGGTGTCTGTGCAGGTGCTGGCGGAGGTGGTTCCGGTCGGCGCACGCGTGGTCGCAGAGCGGACACGCGCTGGTGGCGGACGAAGTCATCACGTGGAGGGTACACCGTTCTCGCATAAAAGCGGGACGCCGATCGGACGACTGGTATGTCGGGCGGGGGAAGACGTCTGACGGAGACGCCGGACGGAGACAACGGACGGACGAACGCGTCGGAAACCCGTCCGGCGCAGCGCGCGTTTCGAGCCGAATCCCGGCGCAATCGAACGCCTTTTGACGCCCGCTACCGCACCTTCGAACATGGCTACGCAAACGGCTACCGGCCTCTCCGACCACATGCGGGGGGTGACGGTCACGACGCTCGCCTGCCTCGCCGGCGTGGCTGCGGGCCTCGTGTCCGGATTCCTCTTCGGCACGACTGTGGCGGCGGCCCGGGACGTCCAGTCCGTGCTGGTGCTCGGGGCCTTCGTGCTCGCGCAGTTCCCGCTGCTGCGGCTGGTCGGCGTCGACGTGGAGGAGTTCGGGCCCAAGGACTACATCTACGTCGCGTTCATGACCTTCACGCTCTGGTTCATCACGTACGCGATCCTGCTCTCCGCCGGCGTCACCTTCTGACCATGGCCGAACACAGCATCGCCGTCGTCGACCTCGACAGGTGCC
Organism: Halegenticoccus soli; assembly: GCF_002844195.1. Taxonomy (GTDB): domain Archaea; phylum Halobacteriota; class Halobacteria; order Halobacteriales; family Haloferacaceae; genus Halegenticoccus; species Halegenticoccus soli. The sequence goes on along the minus strand of NZ_PEND01000002.1, from coordinate 341,423 downwards.
AGCCCGACCGGTGCAACTACGAGTGCAGCAACTACTGCCCGCCGAACCGCACCGGGAAGGAGTGCATCACGCTCCGCGGCGAGGACGCCGACGAGGGCGACCCGAACCAGATCCGCATCAGCGAGGAGATCTGCCTCGGCGAGACGTGCGGCATCTGCGTCGAGAAGTGCCCGTTCGACGCGATCGAGATCATCAACCTCCCGCAGGAGCTGACCGACGAGCCGACCCACCGCTACGGCGAGAACGCCTTCGCCCTCTACGGGCTGCCGGTTCCCGAAGGCGGCCGGGTGACGGGCATCCTCGGACCGAACGGCATCGGGAAGTCCACGGCCGTTCGGATCCTCGCCCGGGAGATCACGCCGAATCTCGGCGACTACGGAGCCGAGCCCGACTGGGACGCCGTCCTCGACCGCTACCGCGGGACGGAGCTCCAGAACTACGTCGAGGAGCTGATGGAGGGCGAGATCACGGTCGCCCGCAAGCCGCAGTACGTCGATCAGATTCCGAAGCGCTTCTCGGGCAACACCCGCGCGCTGCTGGAGCGGACGGACGAGCGCGGCGTGCTCGACGGCCTCGTCGATCGGCTCGGCATCCGGCCGGTGATGGACCAGCCGATCGACTCCATCTCCGGCGGCGAGCTCCAGCGCGTCGCGATCGCGGCGACGCTCGCCCGCGACGCCGACTTCTACTTCCTGGACGAGATCACCCCGTACCTCGACATCGGCCAGCGCGTCGTCGCGGCGCGGCTGATCCAGGAGCTCGCCGAGGACGACGAGCGGTCGATGCTCGTCGTCGAACACGACCTCGCGGTGCTAGACCTCCTCGCGGACACCCTTCACGTGGCGTACGGCGAGCCCGGCGCGTTCGGCGTCGTCACGGACCCGAAATCCGTCCGGAACGGCATCAACGAGTACCTGAAGGGGTACCTCACGAACGAGAACATGCGCATCCGACCGGAGGCGATCACCTTCGAGGAGCACGCCCCGAGACAGACCGCGAAGGACGACGTGCTCGTCGAGTACCCCGACCTGACGAAGTCCTACGGCGAGGGCGAGTTCTCGCTGGCGGTCGAAGGCGGCGCGATCCACCACAGCGAGGTGCTCGGCATCGTCGGGCCGAACGGCATCGGGAAGTCGACCCTCGCGAAGATGTTCGCGGGGGCGCTCGAACCCGACGAGGGCGAGCTCGACTTCCACCTCGACATCTCCTACAAGCCGCAGTACATCGAGATCGACCAGCCGATGCGGGTCGACGCCTTCCTCTCGTCGATCACGGACGACTTCGGCACGTCGTTCTGGAACACCGAGATCGCGGGGCCGCTCCAGCTCAACCGCATCATGGAGCAGAACCTCACGGACCTCTCGGGGGGCGAACGGCAGCGCGTCGCCATCGCCGCCTGCCTCTCGAAGGAGGCGGACCTCTACCTCCTGGACGAGCCCTCCGCCCACCTCGACGTCGAACAGCGCGTGCAGGCGACGAGCGCCGTCCGCCGGTACGCCGAGAACCACGACGCGACGGTGATGGTGATCGACCACGACATCTACATGATCGACCTGCTCGCCGACCGCCTGATGGTGTTCGACGGCGAGCCCGCGCGGCGCGGACGCGCGTCGAAGCCGCAGGGGATGCGCGACGGCATGAACGACTTCCTCGCCGACCTCGACATCACCTTCCGCCGGGACGAGCGGACGGGCCGCCCGCGAATCAACAAGCCCGGCAGCCAGCTCGACCGCAAGCAGAAAAAACAGGGTGAGTACTACTACGCGCCCTGAGCGGCGGGTCCGCGGTTCCAGTCGTCCCCGAGTGCCCCATACGGTCGCGTCGGGCGGCCGTTGTACTTATTTCCGCGTCGGCGGTTCGTTCACTCGACTGAGATGACGAACGGACGAACGACGGGTCGGGGTCGGGTTTCGAGCCGGAGAGCGACGGCCTTCGACGCCGAGAGACGAGTCGCGCGGGGCGACGCCGCCGATCGCGCGGTCGCCGGGACGCCATGAATGCGCCCGCCGAGGGAAAGCGGCATCCCACGATCGTCCACTGGTACCTGCTGAGCGGCAGCCGAACGGTGGTGGCGGCCGTCATCGTGCTCGGCGTGTTCCTGCTCACGCTGGCGCTCAACAAGGCGACGCTGATCGATCTCGGACCGAACAGCCGGCTCGCGCCGATGCTCCGCAGCGGCGTCCTCGCGGGACTGCTCACGCTCGTCACCGTGACGCTGTCGATCAACCAGCTCATCCTGTCGCGGGTGTTCGGCTCCCCGTCGGAGCTGACGGACACGCTGGAGGGGAACCTCGCATTCAGACGGAACGTCGAACGCCTCGCTGGCCGCGCTTCGAGCCCGAACGATCCGGGGGCGTTTCTCGTCCTCGTAGCCGATACGCTCCAGGACCGCGTTACGGAGCTTCGTCGCCGCGTCGAGGAGTCCGGCGGCGGCCGCGACGGCGACGTCCGCCGGGAGTTCGACTCGTACGTCGACGACCTCGCGTCGTACGCCGAACACCTCCAGCAGGCCGAAGAAAACCGGAGCACGGTCGACACACTGCTCGTCATCTTCGGATCGTCCTACGCCGCGTACATCACGGAGACGATGCGCCTGCAGCGCGAGTACGGCGATCTCGTCTCGGAGTCGATCCGCGACGAGCTGGACGCGGTCCTGGAGCTCCTCAAGGCCGTCGCGACGATCAGGCAGTTCTTCAAGACGATCGCCATCCAGCAGGACCTCGCCCGACTGTCGCGGCGGCTCATCTACCTGGGCCTGCTCGCGGTGCTCGTCGCGTACTACCTGACGCTGGTGTACCGGCAGGTGCCGTCGACCACGGTGCCGGCGCAGTCGCTGCCGCTCGTGGCGAGCGTCGGGACGGCGATCATCTTCTCGCCGCTCGCGCTCCTGCTTTCGTACCTCCTCCGGGTCGGAACGGTCACCCTCCACACCGTCTCCGTCGGGGCGTTCGTCCCGCCGGAGGAGCGGATCGGCGGGCCCTGAGATCGCGTCGTTCTGCGCGCGCTTTGGCACCCACCCGCAAACGTATTCGGTGTCGGGGTCGAACGCTCGACTGCGTCATGCGACTCACGAGCCCAGCGTTCGGCGACGGCGAGCCGATCCCGCGGCGGCACGGCTACAGGGAGGAGAACGTGAACCCCCCGTTGCGGATCGAGGACGTGCCGGACGGCGCGGCGTCGCTCGTCCTCCTCGTCGACGACCCGGACGCGAGAGAGCCCGCGGGGAAAGTGTGGACCCACTGGGCGGTCTGGAACGTCGACCCCGACACGGAGGAGATCACGGAGGACTGGACGGCCGACGAGGCGGCGGAGGGCCGGAACGACTACGACGAGCGGGGGTACGGGGGGCCGAACCCGCCGGATCGGGAGCACGCGTACCGGTTCCGGCTGTACGCGCTCGACACCCGCCTCCCGCTCGATCCCGGATCGACGAAGGCCGAGGTGCAGGAGGCGATGGACGGGCACGTCCTCGCCGAGGCCACGCTGACGGGGACGTACGCGCCGAGCTGAGCGATCTGCCGCGTCGTCCGCCACCGCGTCATCCACCGCCGGCGACGGCGGAGTAGACGGCACGCCGCCCCGGGACGAGCGGTCTCCCTCGGGACGAGCGACCGCCCTGGGACGGCCACAGCGCCTACCTGCGTGCGAGGACACTGTATCGATATGGTGGAAGAAGACCTCGGGCAGGCGACCATCGCGTACGAGGATCCGGACGACGGCACCGTCGAGCGGACGGTACAGAACGAGCACGTCGCCTACTTCCAGGACCACTGGATCGTCAAGACCGGCGAGGACGAGCAGGGCCGCGACCTCGTCCGACGAATCCCCTACCAGCGGGTATACTACGTCGAGCGATCCGTCGAGGCGTTCGAGGAGGAGGTCAAGACGCTCCGGGACCAGGTCCAGTCGGTCGCCGACGGGTTGCGGTCGAAGCTGCTCGGCGGCGGCGAGAGCCGGGGCGAGAGCGACGTTCAGCGCATCGACGTCGAGAGCGGCGACCCGGACGACGGCGAGAGTCGAGACGCCTGAGCCCGCGAGCCGCCTTCGAGAGGCGACGGCGGCGGCCGCCGACCGATCACGCGATCAGCAGCGCCGAGCCGTCGTCCCGCCGGTCTACATCGAGGTCGTACCCGAAGGCCTCGACGACCTCGCGGTTGGTCCGCACGTGGTCCGTGACGGCGGGGATTCGGACCGCGCCGCCCGCGAGCGCGAGGTGAGTCATCAGTTGATCGGCCAGGTGTTCGTCGAGGTCCCCGGCCCCTCCTGAAACGACAGGAACCGATCGACCGCGCGGTCCGCGACCCGTTCGGCCGGGAGCCCGCGCTCGCCGAGCGCGTCGAAGCCGGCGATCGACTCCCCGTAGGAGCCGACGAGGAGGAACGACGACCCCGGCGAACGGGTCTCGACGTACCGCGGTTCGCGGATCTCGATCGGGACGCCGCGCGCTTCGAGGCGCTCCCGTGCGCGGTCGGCCTGTCGCTCCGCGACCTCGGCCCCGGCGAGCGAGTCGCTCGCCTTCGAGTACGCCGTCGCCGCCTCCAGGTCACCCCGCGACCGGAGGTCGATCGGCTCGAGCGCCGACGGTTCGAGGCGGAGCGTCGCCCGGCCGCCGCCGGCCGGGTAGAACCCGGTTCGTTCGACGTCGATTCCCGCGTCTAACCTGAACCGCGAGAGGAGCGGGAGCCTGACCCGTCGGACGTACCCGACCGGCGGCGCCCACTTCACGTCGGTGCCGCCGATCGCCCGGACGCGGAGCGGCGCGTCGAGGGCGGCCGCGACCGGCAGCAGCGCGTCGAAAAGCAGCGTCACGCTGCCGGCCGTGCCGATGTCGGCCGCCAGTTCCCCGCCGCGAACCGCGCCGGGGCGGAACGTCACCTCGTCCGCGCCGAGTTCGACCCCCTCGACCCGCGCGTCGCAGAGGCGCGCCGCCGTCTCGACCGCGGTCAGGTGCTGGGGCCGGAACCCCGGATTCGGCCGGGCCGCCCTGATCCCGGCCATTCGGAACGGTTCGCCCGTCACCATCGAGAGGCCGAGCGCCGTGCGAACCGGCTGGCCGCCGCCGCCCGAGCCGTCGAGTTCGATCATGACGAAAAGGGGGACGCGTACGGGGAAACGTCCTGCGGACGGGGTCGAGTCACGCTCTGGACCGGTGCTACCAGCCGTCGAGTTCCGCCCGCGCCGCGTTCTCGCGGCGTTCGGAGCGGACGAGACGAGAAACAGAGGAAGCCGGGAGCCGCGAGAGGGGAAGCGGGACGACAGCGGTCGTTCAACCGAGGATCCGGCTACACGTCCCGCACAGGTTCTCCTCTTTCACGTCGACTTCGCGGACCGTCGGGGAGAAGCTCATCACGCACTTCGAGTTGTCGCAGTGTTCGAGGCCGAAGGTGTGGCCGATCTCGTGGACGACCTCCTTGCGGACGCGGTCCGAAAACACCTCGCTCGCCGGCTTCGTCGAGATACCGCCGTCGGAGGAGGTCTGGAGCCGGTACGTCGAGATGACCGAGCCGTTACCGTTGAGGTACGCCAGCCCGAAGACGTAGTTTCGGCGCCGGTAGTAGAGATCCTGCGTCGTGAGGCCGATGTTCTTCTCGCCCGACCCGACCCGACTCGCGAGTTCGATGAACTCCTCCGCCCGGTATTGGTTGCGACCGCGGTCAAACGCGCCCTCGGGGATGCCCTGCTCGTCGTGGACGGTCACGTCGACGTCGTACACTGAACGCAGCGCCGCCGACGCCTCCCGCTTGACCTGCGCGGGAACGTCACCGATGGGCACGATATCGACAAGCATGGAAGGCGTTAAGCGGGGCCGGCCAATAAATATCCCGACGTGACGAACGCGACACGCGAGGCGCTGGCGGCGCGACTCGGGCGGTACGACCGGCTGGTCGAGGTGGGGATCGGCCGCCGGCCGGACGTGGCGGGCGCGCTCGCGGCGGCCGGGAAAGCGGTGACGGCGACGGACGTCCACGACCGGGAGGTCCCGGCGGGCGTCCGGTTCGTCCGCGACGACGTCGTCGCCAGGAGCGAGCAGGACGATCCGGGGCCGCTGTACTACGTCGACGCCGTCTACGCGCTGAATCTCCCGCCGGAGCTCCACCGGCCGACGCGCCGCGTCGCCCGCGCCGCCGGGGCCGACTTCCTCTTCACCACCCTCGGCTACGACGAGCCCGCGATCCCGGTACGTCGGGAGACCGTGGGGCGCGAGACGCTGTTCGTCGCTACCCCGAAGTGAGCGCCCGCAACGCCCGCCGGCCGCGTCGGCAGGCCGCCAAGCCCGGCAGGGAGTCCAAACCGGCGGCCGCATCCGCGACCGCGTCTCCGACGAACCGGGGCCCGCCGAGGCGGGCGACGCCCCCGACGAGAGGGAACCCGGAACACCCTTGGTTTCGAAGGGTCACCCCAGACGCATGCACGCGGACGCAGTCGTCCTGGACATCGACGGGGTGCTGGTCGACGTCGCCGGCTCGTACCGCCGGGCGATCGTCGAGTCGGTCGACCGGCTGTACGGGCGGACGATCGAGATCGGCGACGTCCAGCTGTTCAAGGACGCCGGGGGATTCAACAACGACTGGGAGCTGACGGACGCGGCGGCGCTCTTCGTCCTCGGCCGGCGCGAGGGACTGAAGCTCTCGGTAGCCGAGTTCACGGACGCGATCGCCGAGCGGGGGGGCGGCCTCGAAGCGGCGCGCGAGGTCGTCGCGGAGCTGCCGCGGGTCTCGCAGGCGCGCGTTCGGGACCGGTGGGACCGCGAGGCGCTCCGGGAGACGTTCCAGGCGCTGTACCTCGGAAGCGACCGCTACCGGGAGCTCGAGGGCGGGGAGCCGCCGTTCGAGGCGCCGGGGTACATCCACGACGAGCCGGCGCTCCTGGAGCCGGAGACCGCCGAGGCGCTGACGGATCGCTTCGAGGTGGGCGTGCTGACGGGACGGCCGGCGGCCGAGGCCGAGATCGCCCTCTCGCGCGTCGGCCTCGACGTTCCGGACGAGCGCCGGTTCACGATGGACGACTGGGACGAGGGAAAACCCCACCCGCGGGCCCTGACGACGCTCGCGGACAGGCTCGGAGCCGCCGCCGTCGCCTTCGCGGGCGACACGCTCGACGACGTGCGCACCGCGACGAACGCCGCCGAGGTCGATTCCGACCGGGAGTACTACGGCGTCGGCGTGCTCACCGGCGGCCTCACCGGCGAGGAGGGGCGACGGAAGTACGAGTCGGTCGGCGCGGCGGCCGTGATCGACTCGGTGAACGACCTCCCCGACCTGCTCGACTGACGATGCTCCGGAGGCGCCTGCCGACGTACGTGCTGACGCTCCTGGCGCTCGACGCCGTCGTCCTCACGGTCGAAGCGATGCTGCTGCCGCCGGATCCGTTCACCCAGCTCGTCGTGCTGCTGCCGACGCTGGCGGTCGTCCCCGTGGTCGCGTACTGGCTCGTCTACCGGGGCGGCTTCGAGCGCCTCGGCGTCGGCGTCGTCGGCGACGACCGCGACGATCGAGAGTAACGCAGGCAGAAGCCTCCGGTCGCGCAAGGCTTACTTCCCGTCCGGCCGCAGACGGGGTATGCGAATCGCGTTACTCGGGGGCACCGGCGACATCGGCGAGGGGCTCGCCCTCCGGTGGGCCTTCCACACGAACCACGAGGTGCTCGTCGGCTCCCGCGACCCGGAGCGGGCGCGGACGAAGGCCGAGGAGTACGAGACCGAGCTCGACAGCCGCGGCGTCGAGGTGTCGATCAAGGGGTTCGAAAACGGGATGGCGGCCGACCGCGCCGACGTGATCGTCCTCGCGGTCCCGCCGTACCACGTCGCCGACACCGTCGAGGCCATCGCCGAGCGGCTCGACGACGGCGACGTGCTCGTCAGCCCGGCGACCGGGATGAAGCGCGACGAGGACGGCTTTCACTACCACCGGCCGAGCGCCGGGAGCGTGACGCAGCTCGCGGCCGACGCCGCCCCCGAGGGGGTGCCGGTCGTCGGCGCGTTCCACAACCTCGCGGCCGGTCGCCTCGCCGACCTCGACGCCGAGCTCGGCGTCGACACGCTGCTCGTCGGCGACGACGAGGACGCCAAGGAGACGGTGCGGCTGCTCGCCGAGGGGATCGAGGGGCTGCGCGTCCTCGACGCCGGCGGGCTCGCCAACGCGCCCGAGATCGAGGCGATCACGCCGCTTCTCATCAACGTCGCGATGAACAACGAGGGGATGCACGACCTCGGCGTGCGCTTCGTGTAGCGCCGGGGGCGGCGGAGCGCCCTCCGAGGAAGGTCCGAGGCGGTCGAGCGCTCTCGGATGAGGGACGGAGAACCGGAGCGCCGCGGCTCTCGGATCGAGAGCGACGTCGGGCGAAAAGCCGAGCGGTTCTACGCGCCGGCTTCAGCCAGCGCCGCTTCGATGTCCTCGCGCTGGGTGACGCCGACGAAGCGGTCGACCACCCCGTCGTCGTTCTCGACGATGAGCGTCGGGAGCGAGCGGACCTGGTACTCGTTGGCGACGTCCTGCTCCTCGTCGACGTTCACCTTCTCGAACGATACGTCGGGGTAGTCCCCCTCCAGATCCTCCAGAATCGGGTCCTGCGTCTTGCACGGCCCGCACCAGTCGGCGTAGAAGTCCTTGAGTCGAACAGTCATTGTACCCTCTTCGGAGTTGCCTATCGGCGCGCATAAGGGTTTCCCACCGCGGTCCGGCCGTCCCCGATCGGGGGCGACCCTCGCCGAGGATCGTCTCCCGCGAGAGTCGCCCCGGAGCGAAACGTTTAGGCGGGTGACCGGTGGAGACACACACATGAGCAGAGGGCAGAACACCGGCGGGCTGATGTCGAGCGCCGGGCTCGTCCGATACTTCGACGCGGAGGACCGCAACGCCATCCGGATCGACCCGAAGAGCGTCGTCGCGTTCGGCGTCCTCTTCGGCGTCGGCGTCGAGATCCTGAACATCCTGGCGTTCTGAGAGGACGATCCCGCCTCGGGTCGCGTTCTTTTTGACCGGCCGGTCCCGACGATCGGCCATGCCACGCGTAGGTGTCGTCGCCGTTCAGGGGGACGTGAGCGAGCACGCCGCCGCGATCGACCGCGCCGCCCGCTCCCGCGGGGAGACGGCCGAGGTCGTCGAGATCCGTCGGTCGGGGATCGTCCCCGACTGCGACGCGCTCGCGCTGCCGGGCGGGGAGTCGACGACGATCTCGCGGCTGCTCCGGGACGAAGGGATCGACGAGGAGATCCGCGCGCACGTCGCGGCGGGGAAGCCCGTTCTCGCCACGTGCGCCGGGCTCATCGTCGCCTCCCGCGACGCGAAGGACGAGCGCGTGAGGACGCTCGACCTCCTCGACGTGACGGTCGACCGCAACGCCTTCGGCCGACAGAAGGACAGCTTCGAGGCGATGCTCGACGTGAGCGGCCTCGACGAGCCGTTCCCCGCGGTGTTCATCCGCGCGCCGCTCATCGACGAGGTGGGGGCGGACGCGCGGGTGCTCGCGGCGTGGGACGGCACGCCCGTCGCCGTGCGCGAGGGTCCCGTCGTCGGCACGTCGTTCCACCCCGAACTGACGCCGGACGTCCGCTTCCACCGACTGGCGTTCTTCGACTGAGCGACGCGGTACCGATCAGCGCGCGGTGCGGAGATCGGGCGACCGTCGGGGTCGCTCCGCCGACGGACCGCCGCGATCCGAGAACCGAACCACCGAGTGTCCCGATTATTCAGGTCCTAAGCCACCGTTCGGCGGCTTTCGGGACCGTTCGAACTTCGAACGGCGGCGATAAACGGTCACCGGACGACGAGCGGGACTTTCGATTCGGCTGAACGATCCGGTTTCGAGAACGTTGACGTGTTGGAATCGTTTCCTTACCCACCGCATTATAAACTGGGTTCCGGAACGAGGCACGGTCGATGAAACGAGCAACGAAGCGGCGGAGCTTCCTTGCGGCGCTCGGTGCAGGTGCTAGCGCGGTCGCCGGGTGCATGGGAATCGGCGGCGGCAGCGACGACGGGCAGACGAGCTCGGCCCCCGAAACCGACGCGAACGACGGCACCGAGACGGCGACGCCCGGCGACGACGGGAACGGCGGGAACGGCGGCTCCTCGCAGAACGCGTTCTCGCGCGGCGAGGTCGTCGAGGACTTCGAGTTCGAGAAGTTCCAGGAGTCCTCGTGGGGAGTCATCGAGGGCAACGCCGCGCTCGACGGCCAGAACGCGCACCAGGGATCGCAGTCGCTTCGGCTGGAGAACAAGAACGGTCGCGTCGCCGGGGTGTTCAGGGCGTTCCCGGACGGGCTGGACCTCACGAAGCACGACCTCACGCTGGCCGCGCAACTGGAGAAGCCGGCCGAGGGGCGGATCGCGATCGAGGTGCTCGCGCCGGGACGGAGCGACATGCTGACGTGCAGGCGGTACATCAACAAGGAGTTCGACGGCTGGCTCCGGTTCGACGTCGGGTACACGGGGAAAACGGGGAACCCGGACCTGAAGCACGTACAGGAGATCCGCATCGTCGTGGAGTCGGAACAGGGGACGCCCATCCGCTTTTGGATCGACGACCTGCGGAAGATCAAAAAGCCCGACAAGGGGAAGGTCATCTTCACCTTCGACGACAACCACGTGACCCAGTACGACGTCGCCTTCAAGGAGTTCCAGAAGCGCAACTGGCCGGGGGGAGTTGCCGTCATCCCGGACACGGTCGGCGGCTCCGAACAGCTGGACACTGGTCAGCTGCGGGAGATGCGCGACGCCGGCTGGGACATCATGTCGCACCCGCAGACCGGGAGACCGCTGCCCGAGTATCCGAAGAAGGAACAGGAGAAGATGATCACGGAGGCCAAGCGATACCTCGAACTCAAGGGCTTCGAGAAGGGCTCGCGTCACTTCGTTACGCCGTACCACCGCATCAACGGGGAGACGCTGGAGCTCCTGCAGAAGCACCACGAGACGGGCTTCCTGTACGCCGGCTGTCCGAACAACGCGGAGCAGCCGTCGGGCATGCACACGATCTCTCGCATCCTCGGCCGAGATCCGCAGGGAACCCGCCGGATAACGAACCTCGCGGCGGAGTTCAACCAGCTCGCCGTCGTCACCTACCACGACATCGGAAACGGGCAGGACTTCGAAACCTCGCCCGACGACTTCCGGAACGTCGTCAACCACGTGGCGAACAAGGACGTGGACGTGGTCGCACCCTCGGCGCTGCTCGACTGAGACGGGCGCGCGTTTTTTCCGATCGGCGGACGGGACGCAGCCGAACGGTAGGTCGATGGTCGCACGACGCCGACGGCGGTCCCGTTCGCCACGGACGGAGACGTTTTTCCGTCCCCCCTTCGACCGAAGGGGTATGAACGATCGCGACGCGCCCGCACCCGATCGCCCGGAGGGAGACGTCCTCGACGAGCTGTTCGCGCTCATCGAGCGCCGGAAGGCGGAGCTCCCGGAGGGGTCGTACACCGCCTCGCTTTTCACCCACGAGAAGGGGGACAACGCCGTCCTGGAGAAGCTCGGCGAGGAGACGACGGAGCTGATACTGGCCGCGAAGGACGACGACCGCGAGGAGATCGCCGCCGAGGGGGCGGACCTCGTGTACCACCTCCTCGTGACGCTCGCGGCGAAGGACGTGACCCTCGACGACCTCCGGGCGGAACTCGACGCGCGCTTCGGCGGCCACTGAGAGGGAGTATCGGAGCCAGCCGGCGGTTCCGAAGCCCGTCCCTCGGCGGCGTCTCTCGGTTCTTCGCCGGGGAGCTATGAACACCTCCGATACTCCCTGTGACGACGGCTCGGGCCCCGAAAACCGCCCTCGTCGCGCTCGACGGTCCGACGGGGGTGAGCGTCGTCTCGCAAGCATTATACGAACAGGCCCGCAAGGACGCCGTATGCCCACCTTCGAGCACGCCGTCAAGCGGACGCTTGAGAAGAAGATCTGCATGCGCTGTAACGCCCGGAACCCCCAGCGGGCCGATCGCTGTCGGAAGTGCGGGTACAAGCACCTCCGGCCGAAGTCCAAGGAGCCGCGAAACGCGTAGCCCCGCCCTTTCTCACGCCTCTCGACGGTACAGCGCGACGAGCACGGCAAGGAGCGCCAGCTGGACGGCTTTGTCGAAGAGCCCGACGGCGGAGACGACGTCCGGCCAGTTGAGGGCGAAGTAGCCGAAGATCTGCACCCCGACGAACGGGATCCCAGCGACGTAGAGGAGTCGCCGGTCGTAGCCCGCGACCAGCAGCGCGACGCCGCCGAAGAAGCCGAGGCCGGCGAGGACGAAGCCGATCGCCAGCGGCGAGGGGAGGTTTGCGACGCCCAGGAAGAGGTGGATGAGCCCGCTCACCGCCGCCAGGACGACGCCGACGTAGTGGAGCCGGGTGAGCGATCGCGTTCCGGCGTCGGCGTCGCGCACGGTCGCGTTCCCGTCCCGGGAGATCTTCGAATCAGTTGCCATACCGTTAACACGTCGCCCGAAGGGATAAACTGCACCGGCGGACCGGAGCGGTCGCGCCCGTCCGCGCACCGTCCGCGGGGCGCTACGCCCCGTCGGGGTACTTCGGCTCCCGCCGCTCCGCCCGCCCGAGCGCCCGTTCGATCACGTCGCGAACGGTGTCCTCGCCCCCCTCGTTCTCGACGAAGGGATCGCCGTGTCCCGCGTACATCGCCGTCACGGAGTCGGGCAGCCGGTCGAGGAGGGTCCGGAGGCTCTCGATGAGGCGCTCGCGCGACTGGCCGGGCATGTCGGTTCGGCCGAAACTGCCGTCCGAAAAGGCGCTGTCGTTGTACACGACGACGTCGCCGCTGAAGAGCGCCCGCTCGCCGACGAGCGAGACGTGATCCGCGGCGTGCCCCGGCGTGTAGACGACCTCGTACTCGTCGTCGCCGACTGGGACGGCGTCGCCGTCTTCGAGTTCGTGGGTCCGTCGGGGGTGGTCGCCGTACGCGTAGACGTCGGCGTCGAACGCGTCCAGCACCGCGTCGAGCTGTTCGACGTGGTCCGCGTGCTGGTGCGTGATGACGACGGCGTCGAGGCGGTCCGTGTGGTCGGCGATCACGTCCTCGACGCCGGGCATCGTCCCCGCGTCGACGAGCGTGGTCCGCTCGCCCGGGACGAGATACGCGTTGCAGGTGAACTGCTCGGCGTCGGCCGTCACGACGATGGGTTCCATAGGCGGAGCCAGGCGGCGGACGGTGAAAAAATCGCTGACGGCGGACAATACCACCCGGTAATTGAACGAGGCGCGTCCGCGCGTCGGAAACGGAGCCGGACGTCGCCGCCCGGAATTACCGAACGGCTGATACTGCGCCGGATTTTTTAGTCCGAATCGACAATACTCTCACGTATGGGATTTGGGAGCTACGACGAGTCCGAACGAGAGCGACAGGAGTACGACACCGACATCGACGAGGGCGAAGGGGTGTCGGCGAGCCAGTCGGCTCACGAGGGAAGCGTCGAGTTCGAGATCGGGGCCTCGAACGACGAACTCCTCGACCGCCTGCAGGACATAAAGGAGCGGTGAGGTGAAACCCGGGGCCAGGACGCTCGGCGTCGCCGCCTCGGACGGCGTCGACCGGAGCGTGCTGTGCGGCGCGCTGGTTCGGGCGGACCGGGTCGTCGACGGCCTCGTCTTCGGCGCGTGTACCGTCGGCGGCACCGACGCCACCGACGCGGTCGGGGACCTGTTCCGCGACCTCGACCGCGAGGACGTGCGTCACCTCCTGATCGCCGGCGTCGCCCCCGCGTGGTTCAACGTCGTGGACCTCCGCGAGGTCCGCGAGGCGACCGGCCGCCCCGTCGTCTCGGTCTCGTTCGAACCGAGCCCCGGGCTGGAATCGGCGTTACGCGAGCACTTTTCCGGAGCCGACCTCGACCGGCGGCTGGCGACGTACCGATCGCTGCCGCCGCGTCGGCGGGTCGAGGTGAACGGCGAGACGGTCTTCGCGCGCGCCGTCGGCGTCGGCGACGGGGAGGCCGCGCGGATCGTCCGCGCGTACACCCCCGAGGGCGGACGCCCGGAACCGCTGCGCGTCGCCCGCATGGCGGCCCGGGCCGCCCGGCGGTGGGCCGACGCCGGTCGTCCGGGAGATCGTCGCGCCGACGGGTGACGCCGCGAGAGATCGCCGGCGAAGGGAGTGCGGAGAGTTAAGCCGCTGCCGCCCGGACGCCCGCACATGGGAACGATGGAGGGTCTCTGCGTACTGGAGTGCGAGCGCTGTCCGGCGCTGGTCGAAGGCCGGAGCCAGATCGTGAACGGGGACGGGCCGGAGGACGCCGACCTGCTCTTCGTCGGCGAGGGACCGGGCGCGAGCGAGGACAAGCAGGGCGAGCCGTTCGTCGGGCGCTCCGGCGCCGTGCTCGACGAGGCGCTCCGCGACGTCGGCCTCTCGCGTCCCGACGTGCGCATCACGAACTGCGTCCGGTGTCGGCCACCCGAGAACCGCGATCCGACGAAGGAGGAGCTGAACAACTGCCGGGAGTACCTGGAGCGGGAGGTCGACCTCGTCGATCCGGAGCTCGTCATCACCCTCGGAAAGGTCCCGAGTGAACACCTCCTCGATCGCTCCGTCGCGGTGACGAAAGAGGCCGGCGACGTCGTCGACGCCCGCATCGCCGACGCCTCCCGCCGGGTGCTGATCTCGGTCCACCCCGCCGCGACGCTGTACGACCGGAGCCAGGCCGAGACGTTCGAGGGGGCGATCCGCAAGGCGGCCGAGATCGCTGGCGCGGTCGAGAGCGACGGCGGCCAGTCGACGCTCGGCGACTACTGAGAGGGAGTAGCGCAGGAGTCCAGAGACTCCCTCACGTGGGAATCGATCACCCCGGTCGGTCGGGACTCGCCGTGTCCCCGATCGGCCACGCTCCTCCCGATGACCCGCCGGCGAAACCGCCCGAACGGAAAGTCACTTGACCGTCCGGCGCCGCGTGTACGGTATGAGCACGACTCCGCCGCCCGAGGAGGCGCTCGCCGAGGTCGTCGTCGTCGACTACGGCCTGGGGAACCTCCGGAGCGCCACGCGCGGGCTCGAACGCGCCGGCGCGGCCGTGACGATCACCGACGATCCGGACGCGCTCGGCGACGCCGACGGCGTCGTCCTCCCCGGCGTCGGCGCGTTCAGCGAGGGGATGGAGAACGCGGGGCCGTTCCGCGAGGCGCTCCGCGAGGCCGCCGAGCGCGGCCAGCCGATCTTCGGCATCTGCCTCGGGATGCAGATGCTCCTGACGACGAGCGAGGAGGCCGAGCGCGCCGGCGAGGGCGACGTCGAGGGGCTCGACTTCATCCCCGGCCGGAACGTCCGCTTCTCGCAGGGACAGAAGGTGCCGCACATGGGGTGGAACGAGCTGCGCGTCGAGCGCGACCACCCGCTCGTCGACGGGGTCGACGGCGAGTACGCCTACTTCGTCCACTCGTACTACGCGATCCCCGAGGACGAGGGGGCGGTCGTCGCGACGACGGGCTACGGGATCGACTTCCCGTCGATCGTCGCCAACGAGGCCGGGAACGTCTTCGGGACGCAGTTCCACCCCGAAAAGAGCGGCGAGACGGGGCTCCGGATCCTCCGGAACTTCGTCGAGCTCTGCGCCGACCGGTAGGTATCGAACGGCTTCGTCCCCCGCGGCGGCCCCCGTCGCCGTGTGCCGACGCGCGAAGCGCCCGTCGCACCCGACGCCCTTTTGACACCGACGGTGATACGCCAGGGTGATGAAAGCCGTCACGCTCGGTCCCGCGGGGACGTACTCGCACCGCGCCGCCCGCGCCGTCGCGGACGAGGTCGACTTCCGCGAATCGGTCACCGCGATCGTCGCCGCCGTCGCCGACGGGGAGTTCGACCGGGGCGTCGTACCCATCGAGAACAGCATCGAAGGGAGCGTCACCGAGAGCCTCGACGCGCTCGCGGAGCACGACGTCGCGGTCGTCCAGGAAATCGTCACGCCGATCCGCCACGCGCTGCTCGCGCAGGGCGAGGACTTCTCGGTCGTCGCCAGCCACTCGCAGGCGCTGGCGCAGTGCCGGACGTACCTCGAATCGCACTACCCCGACGTCCGCCTCGAGGCGGTCGCGAGCACGGCCCGCGGAGTCGAGCGCGCCAGGCAGGACGCGTCGGTTGCGGGCATCGGACATCCGGACAACGCGGGCGAGGATCTGCTCGTCGTCGCCGAGGACATCCAGGACCGCAGTTCGAACGCGACGCGCTTTCTCGTGGTCGCACCCGCGGACGAGCGCTCCGACGCGGGCGGCAAGACCTCCCTCGTCGTCTACCCGAACGCGAACTACCCGGGCCTCCTGCTCGAACTGCTCGAAGCGTTCGCCGAGCGGGACATCAACCTCTCGCGGATCGAATCCCGACCCAGCGGCGACCGCCTCGGCGACTACCTCTTCCACGTCGACTTCGAGGCGGGGCTGTACGAGCAGCGGGCGAAGGACGCCGTCGAGGAGGTCGAACGGATCGCCGCGAACGGGTGGGTGCGGCGGCTCGGCTCGTACGACACCCGTCACGTGCTCTACTGACGAGGGGAGCGGTCCCCCGACCGCCGGCCGCCGGCGGGACGCGCTCGACCCACCGGTATCCGCGTACCGTCGACGCGACGGTATCCGCCTGCCGACGGCAGGCGATGAGACCGGCAAGAAGCTTGAAGTGACAAGCAGACCGACGGGACGGTGATGTCGGACCGCTACGACCCGTTCAGGGAGATCGACGAGCTGTTCGAGCGGATGAACCGCGGGTTCAGCGACGCCGGGTTCGGCGGGCACGAGGTGTCGGTCGACGTCAGCGAGACGGACGACGAAGTCCTCGTCGCCGCCGACCTGCCGGGGTTCGAAAAGGAGGACATCGACGTGACCGTCGCCGACCGTCAGCTCCGGATCGGCGCCGAAGCGGACCGCTCGCGTGAGGCGGCCGACGCGCGGTACCACCGCCGCGAACGGGCTCGACGGAACCTGACGCGGACGGTCTACCTCCCGGAGGAGGTCGACGAGAGCGGCGCGAGCGCAACCTACAAAAACGGCGTGCTGACCGTCACGTTGCCGAAGCTCGGCGACGACGCGGACGGCGGGCGGCGCATCGACGTGGAGTAGGCGACGGTTCGGGGGCGACGACTCGACGTCGAGACGTCGACGACGCGGCGTCGACACCCGCCACGCGCGACGCCAGATCGGCCGATATTACGCCATCTGTACCTTCTAGCGTGCGATTAGCTATTCAGCGTCCAAGAATGTTTAATATCTCGGAAGTCGAAATAAGATGCGGTGAATAGGAAGATGATGCGACGTTCTAACCCCTTCGAGGAGATCGAGCGGATGTTCGAGCGCATGAGCCGGCAGTTCGACGACATGGGTCGACAGTGGGAGGGCGGCGTGATGCAGACTGGAGGCGTCAACGTCGACGTCGCCGACCACGACGACGAGATCGTCGTGACGGCCGACCTCCCGGGCTTCGAGAAGGAGGACATCGACGTGTCCCTCTCGGAGCGGACCCTGACCATCCGGGCGGACCACGAGATGGAGGACGAGAGCGAAACCGGCGAGTTCATCCGCCGCGAGCGCCGGAGCGCCTCCGCGAGCCGCACTATCCGGCTCCCCGAGGACGTCGACGAGGACGGCGCGAGCGCAACCTACAAAAACGGCGTGCTGACGGTCGCCCTGCCGAAGCTCCACGCCGACGAGGGCGAGACCTCGCACCGCATCGACGTCGACTGAGTCGATCGGACGAGCGCTCTCCGCGCCGAACGCCCCCACCCCGAATTTTTGCGCTCGTTTCGACCGCCGAGCGGGCGCTACCGCCGGCTATCGGAGCGTGGGGGACGCGGGAGCGCTCCGTGCCACGAGTTAGCGCCTCTCGCAATTTTTGCCCCAATCGAACAGGGGCGCAAGTCAAGTAAAGACGTATTTTAAGGCGGGACCCCACATGGACACCTATGGACTACAACCCGCAGGAACTGGAGCAGCGCTGGCGGGAGCGCTGGGCCGAGACCGGCCGGTACGAGGCCGACCCCGGCGACGCCGATTCCGAGGAGCCGACGTTCATCACCGTCCCCTACCCGTACCCGAGCGGCGGGATGCACATCGGGCACGCCCGGACGTACACCGTGCCGGACGTGTACGCCCGGTACCGCCGCCAGCGGGGCGACAACGTCCTCTTCCCCATCGCCTGGCACGTCACCGGCACGCCGATCATCGGGGCCGTCGAGCGGCTGAAGAAGGGCGAGGAGAAGCAGCTGTCGGTCCTGCGCGACACCTACAACGTCCCCGAGGAGACGCTGCAGGACCTGGAAACCCCGATGGGCTTCGCCCGGTACTTCATCGACGAACACTACAAGAGGGGGATGAAGTCCCTGGGGCTGTCGATCGACTGGCGCCGGGAGTTCACGACGAACGACGAGCGGTACTCGAAGTTCATCACCTGGCAGTACGAGACGCTGCGGGAGCGCGGCCTGCTGGAGAAGGGGCTGCACCCCGTCAAGTACTGCACGAACGAGCGCCAGCCCGTCACGACGCACGACCTGCTGGAGGGCGAAGAGGCGGAGTTCCAGGAGTACACGCTGGTGCGGTTCACCTTCGAGCGCGACGGCGAGACGGTCGTCGCGCCGATGGCGACGCTGCGCCCAGAGACCGTCTACGGCGTCACGAACGCGTACGTCAACCCCGAGTCGGAGTACGCGGTGGCGGAGGTCGACGGCGAGATGTGGTTCGTCTCGGTCGACGCGGTCGAGAAGCTGCGCCTGCAGGCCCGCGAGGTCGAGATCCGCGAGGAGTTCGCCGGCGAGCGGCTCGTCGGCGAGCGCGTGACGAACCCGATCACCGGCGACGAGGTGCCGGTCCTGCCCGCCACGTTCGTCGACGCCGACAACGCGACCGGCGTCGTGATGTCCGTGCCGGCGCACAGCCCGGACGACTACGTCGCGCTGCTGGAGGCGAAAGCGGACGCCGAGCGGATGGAGACGTACGGCGTCGATCCGGCCGACGTCGAGGCCATCGATCCCGTTCCGATCCTGGAGATCGACGAGTACGGCGAGATCCCCGCGCGCGACGCCGTCGAGGAGCGCGGCATCGACTCGTCGGACGACCCGCGGCTGAAGGAGGCGACGAAGGAGGTGTACAACCGCGAGTTCCACGCCGGTCGCCTGCTGGACGTGTACGGCGAGTACGCCGGCGAGGTCGTCGAGGACGTTCGCGACCGGTTCCGGGCGGACTACAGCGAATCCGGCGCGTTCGACTCGATGTACGAGTTCAGCGAGGAGGTCGTCTGCCGCTGCGGCGGCGACGTCGAGGTCGCAGAGCAGGAGACGTGGTTCCTGCGGTACGACGACGAGGCGTGGAAGGCGAAGGCCCACGAGGTCGTCAGCCGGATGGACGCCGTCCCGGAGAACACCCGCGGCGAGTACGACCACACCATCGACTGGCTGAACGAGTGGCCCTGCATCCGCAACTACGGGCTGGGGACCCGCCTGCCGTGGGACCCGGACTTCGTCATCGAGCCGCTGTCGGACTCGACGATCTACATGGCGTACTACACGGTCGCCCACCGCCTGCGGGACGTGCCCGTCGAGGAGCTGACCCGCGAGTTCTTCGACACGCTGTTCTACGGACCGGAGGCGGTCGACGAGCCCGACGAGACCGCGCTGGAGCTGCGCGAGGAGTGGGACTACTGGTACCCCGTCGACTACCGGTTCTCCGCGAACGACCTGATCTCGAACCACCTGACGTTCTACCTGTTCCACCACGCGGAACTGTTCCCCGAGCCGAAGTGGCCGCAGGGGATCGTCATCATGGGGATGGGTCTCCTGGAGGGCCGGAAGATGTCCTCCTCGAAGGGCCACGTCGTCCTGCCGGGCGAGGCGATCGAGACGTACGGCGCCGACACGGTCCGGTTCTTCCTCCTGAACTCGGCGGAGCCGTGGCAGGATTACGACTGGCGGGACGACCAGGTGGGCAGCGTCCGCGACCAGCTGGAGCGCTTCTGGAACCGGGCCCAGGAGATCATCCGGACGCCCGAAGGTGAAAGAGAGCTGGCGCACGTCGACCGCTGGCTGCTCTCGAAGCTGCAGACGACCGTCCGCGAGGTCACGGAGGCGATGGAGCGCTCGGAGACGCGCTCTGCGAGCCAGGAGGCGTTCTACGGCTTCGAGGAGCACCTCCGGTGGTACCGCCGCCGGGCCGACCTGGACCGACCGGGCGCGCGGTGGACGATGCGGAAGGTGCTGGAGACGCGGCTGCGCCTCCTGGCCCCGTTCGTCCCGTTCGTGACGAACGAACTGCACGAACAGCTGACCGGAACCCCCGCCGAGGACGCGCCGTGGCCCGAGCCCGATGCCGAGTTCGAGAACGTCCGCGTCGAGGTCGAAGAGCGGCAGGTCGAGCGGCTGACCGGCGACGTGCGCGACATCGTCGACGTCACGGACACGGATCCCGAGGTGATCCGGGTGTACGTCGCCGCCGACTGGAAGCGCGAGGTGTTCGACGCCGTCGTCGAGGAGGGCCCCGACGTGGGCGCGGTCATGGGCACCGTGATGCAGGACCCGGACCTGCGCGAGCGCGGCGACGAGGTGAACCGGCTGGTGCAGGACCTGGTCGACGTCGCGCGCGGCCGGGACGACGAGACGCTGGCGGCGATGGCGGAGACGGACGAGACCGCCGTCTACGAGGGCGCGACCGACTTCCTGGAGCGCGAGTTCGACGCCGACGTGGAACTGTACGTCGAAGGCGAGGAGGCGTACGATCCGGCCGACCGCGCGAAGAACGCGGTCCCGTTCCGTCCGGCGATCCACATCGAGTGAGGAGACGGCCCGCCGCTCTCCGAGGAGTCCGAGTGAACCGCCGAGGGAGGAATCCCGTCAACTCTTATTCGGCCCGCGAGCGTACTCGCGGGTATGAGTTCGAACGAGGAGCGGGAACCCGGCGCGCTGACGAGAGCCTACCGGACGGTCACGCCCCCATACCGCGGCCACCCGGACAGCGAGATGAACACCATCGGCATCGCCTACGCGCTGCTCCTGGTGATCCTCATCGTCCCGCTTTTGCCGTTCATGATCGTCGTCTGGCTCGTCGGCAAACTGTTCGACGCCCTCTCGGGCCGGCGCGGCGGCGGGGAGCCGTCGCCGTAGCAGTTCGAGAGAAGCGCACGTTTTCTATCAGCCACCTGAATCGGAAAATAAGGTGCGCTTTCGGAGAATCAGTTGGATTGCGGAGATGCGTCGAGGGACTCACGAAATACGGTAAGTCGGTTCGGAAGGTTTCGGAGACAGTCGCTCAGAATCCACCGCGGTGTCGCATCACCGAACGTCACGCCATAGCGCTCCGTGCTCCCATCCGGGTATTCCTCCTGAAAGTGTGCCTCGCCGAGATCGTTGAAATGCTCATCCTGATGCCAGCCACAACTGAGCGTGTAGGCTTCGGGGAGTGTCGGGTCGTTCACATCCGCAGCGTCAATAGCAGCCTCGCTATCCGGTTCCTCGTACCACTGAATTGTGAAGTGATCCGTTCCGACCGCTCGTGGCGACCACCACACTTCAAGCGTACCGATCGGTGCGGGATACGCCTCCCCAACGAACTCCGTCGGGTTGATCGACGCAATAACCGTGTCGGGCGTGATGCGGCTGGGATCGAACCGTGTATACACCACTCCCGGCTCCATTTTCAACCGATCATTGAGTTGGTAGAGAATTTGCTTCCGTGTCCGTGGACTCCCGCCATCGAAGGCGAGTTCTGGCTCTTCGCCCGGCATCGCTATCCGTTCGTCGTGGCCTCAGATGTCGCAAGTGAGTGGGTAGCCGTGAACTGGTGGAGGTCATCGTACAGTCGAATTGCGTGGCGGATGAGTGTCCGCATCTCCAGATTGTACTCCCACGTGTCGATTACCCGCTCGCGTTCCCGGCGTTCTTCGATACGTAGTGACTCGTCGAGCGTCGTTCGGAGTTCGTCGGCATCTTCGACGTCGTATTCATCCTGCCACGCTTCGATCCGAGAGCTAATCGCGTTCAATTCAGCCGTGAGTTCGTCCTTTGTATGTTCGTCAACGAGGTCGCCGATTTCACCGAAGAACTGTTCTCGCGGGTTGGGGTAGTAGAGCGTCTTTTGCCCACGGTCGGTCGTGAGTAGCCGCTTATCGTCAGCGAGTTTAGCGAGGTATTTGCGTGCCGTCTTGTAGTTGACGTTGGCTTGGTCGGCAACCCACGAGGCACTGCGGGGATGCGTAAGCATCTCGGCGACAGCCCGGACACGGTCCTCGCTGTCCATATCATCGGGCCATCGTTCGGGTGAATCAGGCGGCATCACTACTACCTACCCAGCCCATTATCGTAAATCTTTGGTGCCGAGAGGAAATATATCCAAATCCGTGGGTGGTTAGGAAGACACCAGTTCTCCGGAGATAGCGTGCGTGGGCAATTATCCCGACGTTCGCTCGAACTGGTAGCGCGGGCGCGAACCGACCGAAAAGCGGACCGTCCTCAGTCGTCGAGGCCGATCAGGTCGAAGGGGTAGCCGTTGTCGTTCTCGTTCGCGTGCTCGTAGACGACGTGCGCGGCCGCGACGTCCTGGATCGCCAGCCCGGTCGAGTCGAAGACCGTGACGCCGTCGTCGGCGGTGCGTCCCTCCTTCTCGCCGACGACGATCTCGCCGATGGCACCGT
Source organism: Halegenticoccus soli (assembly GCF_002844195.1). Taxonomy (GTDB): domain Archaea; phylum Halobacteriota; class Halobacteria; order Halobacteriales; family Haloferacaceae; genus Halegenticoccus; species Halegenticoccus soli. The sequence continues at coordinate 318,842 of NZ_PEND01000002.1, read as the reverse complement.
AGATGTCCTCGTCCGTCAGCGTCCCCTCGCGGTAGGGGACGTTGATCTCGCCGGAGTGGGTCGTCTGCTCGTAGTCGTCGATGATGAGCTTCGCGTCGAGGAGCACCTCGTCGGCGAGTTCGTGCTTGCCCTCGGCGTCGGCCCCCATCGCGTTGACGTGGGTGCGGTCGCCGACGGCCTCGCGGGGGACGATGGGGTCCTCGACGGGCGTCACGGTCGAGAGCACGTCGCGGGAGGCGGCCTCCTCGATGGAGCCGCCGCGAACGTCGAAGCGGTCCTCGAAGCGCTCGCAGAACGCGGCGACGCGCTCCGCGTCGAGGTCGGAGACCACGACCTCCTCGATGGGGCGCACCGCAGAGATCGCCTCCAGCTGCGTGTACGACTGGACGCCCGCGCCGATGATGCCCATGCTCGTGGCGTCCTCGACGGCGAGGTGGTCGGTGGCGACCGCGGCCGCCGCGCCCGTCCGCTGCATCGTCAGTTCGGTGCCGTCGAGGACGGCGAGCGGGAAGGCGTTCTTGGGGTCGGAGTAGATCATCGTCCCCATGACGGTCGGGAGGTCGTACGCCTCGCGGTTGTCCGGGTGGACGTTCACCCACTTGATCCCCGCGGCGTCCCAGTCGCCCGCGTCCAGGTACGCCGGCATCGACCGGAAGTCGCCGTTGTACTGCGGCAGGTCGATGTACGACTTGGGCGGCATCTGCGCGTCGCCGCGCTCGTAGGCGGCGAAGGCGTCCTCGATCGCGCGGATGAGCTCCGGCATCGGAGCGTTCTCGTGCACGTCGGCGCTGTTCAGCAGCAGCGTCTTCATGTGCGCAAAATTTGCGGGATCGTATTTAGTTACTGCTGAACGCGACTGCCCCGAAACGGATTATGCTATGGTTTCGTCCGAGTTGGTGCAGTAATCGTCATCCGATCGCAAATCTGATGACAAGGACGAGAAAGTCGGACGTAGTCGCGCCCCGAATTTCGAGACGCGCCCTCGTCGCGTCGATCCCTCCCGCGCTAGTAGCAGTCGCTGGCTGTTCGGCACTGTCATTACAGTCGTCAGAATCGCGGAACGCCGCCCGGATCGTCGGTCCCATCGTCGCCAAGAACGACACCGAAGAGGCGCGAACGGTCCACCTCCGAATCGACGATGCGGACGAGGTCGTGTACGAACGAACCGCCGAGATGCCGCCCGGAGACCCCCGTGACGGCTCGGAGCACGTCTTCGACGGACTCCCGCGAGGCCCCGGCCGGTACCTCGCGACCGCGTGGCTCGAAGGACGGGACCGGAACCCGGAACACGGCTTCTCGACGACCGACGTCGAGTACGACTGCGTTCAGTTCGGCGTCGTCGTCGAACAGCGAGGCACCCCCGAGCCGACGGTCGCCGTGACGGCCGGACGCGCCGAGTGCCCCGACGAAACGGCGCGGTCGTAGTCCCCGCTCGGGGCGTTCAGGTCGACACACGCGGATTATCGTCCCCGCGGGCGACGCGGAAGCCGACCGGCCCGTCGACGTTGTCGACGCTGTCGAGGTCACCATCGCGCTCGGCTCCGAGAAAATGAAACCGGCCGACAACTACGGGACGGCGGCTCGTTTGCCGCCCGCCCGAACGACGCCGCGTCGGGTCCGGCCGTCAGTTTAGCTGTTCTGCTCCAGCGCGTCCAGGATCTGCTCCAGCACCTCGATGGCCTGGTCGATCAGCGAGATGAACGCGTCGCTCGAGAGGAAGTCGCGGAGGTCCTCCAGCAGCTCGATGAGCCGCTCGATGAAGGAGGCGAGCTCGTCGCGGTCCTCAGGGTCCTCCGGCATCTCCGGGTCTTCCGGCATCTCCGGCTCCTCCGGGTCGTCCGGCATCTCCGGCATCTCGCCGTCACCGGCCAGGGCGTCGCGGAGCTGCTCCAGCAGTTCGAGGAGCTGGTCGATCAGCGAGACGAGCTCGTCACCGGCCAGGAGCTCGCGGAGCTGCTCCAGCAGCTCGATGAGCTGGTCGATGATCGAGATGATCTGCTCGCGGTCGTCGGGCTGCTCGGGTTCCTCGGGCTCCTCAGGCTCTTCCGGCTCCTCAGGCTCTTCCGGCTCCTCAGGCTCTTCCGGCTCCTCAGGCTCTTCCGGCTCCTCCGGCGGGCACGGCTCCTCGGGTTCTTCCGGCTCCTCGGGCTCTTCAGGTTCTTCGGGTTCCTCCGGCTGCTCCTCGGCGGCGGTCACTTCGAACGACTTCTCCTCGGAGGTGAAGAGCGTCCGGTCGCCGGTGTCGATGCCCAGCTGCGTCGTGTACACGCCTTCGTCGAACGCGGACGCGTCGAAGGAGATCGCGTACTCGAATGACGGAGCGCCGTCGACGTGCTCGCCGTAGCCGAACTCGTAGGTCTCCCCGGTGCGCTCGTCAGTGCCCGAGTCGGTGGCGAACCCCTCGGTGCTGACCGGGTCGATCTCCAGCGAGTCCTGCATGCTCTCCACGTCGATTCCGTCGCTGTCGCCCTCGACGTCGAGGACCGTCCCGTTAGGCGCGAAGTAGACCGTCACCTGGTCGCCCTCGTCACCGTCCTCGGGGGCGAACGTGAGGGCGAACCGGTCTATCGGGATCCGCTCGTCCTCTCTGATCTCCACCGTCGAGGTCAGCTCGACGGTCTCCGACTGCTGTACCTGATCGGGCCCGTCGACCGTCGTCAGAACGGCGGCGGAGGGCTGTGCCATCACGATGACGCTGAGGATAACGCACACCGTGAGTAGAACGCTCGTTACTCGCTTCTTACGTCCCATTTATGTATGTATCTGTTTCTTACGAATGTTGATTGAGCTATACAATAGGAGAAATGAAACTCCACAATAAAATACTTTCTTAAGGAATTATTGAAATTATAACAGACCAATCAATTAATCGCAATCTGATACGTGATCAGTCAACGTGGACGCAAGTCGGATCTGCGGTCGGTGGCGCGCGCTGATCGGCCTCCGGCGTTCAGGTCACCCGGCTGTCACTAGTATGGTCGTCGACGATCGAATTCGACGGGAGTGCGGCGGTTCCCGCACACAGGAACCGGCCGTCAGTCGAACGAGCGACCGTCGGTCCCGTCCAGTGGCGATTACGGCGGCTCGTCGGGGGTGACGGGCGGAAAAACGAGTCGAAACGCAGTCGTCCGGCGGCGAAACGGATGTGGGATCAGTTCGCTCACCGCGAGGGCCGTCAGGCCCGAGCCGAGGAGCGAACGGAGCGTAGCGAAGTGAGCGACGAGCGTTTTCGATCGAGCTTTTGCCGAGGGCCGCCGGAGGCGGCCCGTAGAGCAAAAGGTCGTTTTACATCGCGCCGCCCATGCCGCCCATACCGCCCATGCCACCCATGCCGCCGGCGCCGCCCATCTCCTCGTCGTCGCCCTCGGTGGAGAGGTCGCCGGCGGCGATGATGTCGTCGATCTTGAGCACGAGGTTGGCGGCCTCGGTGGCGGAGGCGATCGCCTGTTCCTTCGCGTGGGCCGGCTCGACGATGCCGGCGTCGAAGGTGTCCTCCACGTCGCCGCTGAAGACGTTCAGGCCGGCGCGGACCTCGCCGTCCTCGTGGGCCGCGCGCAGGTCGACGAGCGTGTCGATGCTGTCGAGGCCGGCGTTCTCGGCGAGCACGCGCGGGACGAGTTCGAGCGCGTCGGCGAACGATTCGACCGCGAGCTGCTCGCGGCCGGAGACCGAGTCGGCGTAGTCGCGGAGCCTGGAGGCGAGTTCGACCTCGATCGCGCCGCCGCCGGCGAGGACGCGGCCGTCGGAGACGGTCGTCGCGACCACGTCGAGCGCGTCCTCGATGCCGCGTTCGAGCTCGTCGACCACGTGGTCGGTCGAGCCGCGCAGCAGCAGCGTGACGCCGTGGGCGTCGTCGCCCTCGACGTAGAACAGCTCGTCCTCCTCGTCGCGGCGGACCGAGCCGTGGCCGAGGTCGCCGTCCTCGACGCTGTCGAGGTCAGTGACGATGGAGCCCCCGAGGACGTTCTTCAGGAACTTCATGTCCGACTTCTTCACGCGGCGGACGGCGAGGATGCCCTCCTTGGCGAGGTAGTGCTGGGCGAGGTCGTCGATGCCCTTCTGGCAGAAGACCACGTCGGCCCCGGCGTCTTTGATCTGCTGGACCTTCTTCTTCAGCTGCTCTTCCTCCTGGTCGAGGAACTTCTGGAGCTGGTCGGGGCTCTCGATGTTGACCTGCGTGTCGGCGTTGGCCTCCTCTACCTCGATCGATTCGTTCAGGAGCAGCACCTCGGCGTCGTCGAACTCGACGGGCATGTCGTCGTGGACCGGGTCCTTGTCGATGACCGCGCCCACGAGGAGTTCGGACTCGCCGGCCGACCGGCCTGTCTGGGTCTCGATGTTGACGTTCTCCAGGTCGACGACGTAGGAGCCGTCGTCGGCCTCGACGGTGACCTGCTGGACGGCGCCGACGACGAGGTCGGCGAGCAGTTCCTTGTTGAGCTCGGCGCCCTTGCCCGTCATCGAGGTCTCGGCGACCTTCTTCAGGAGCGCCTCGTCCTCGGGGTCGACCCGCTCGGCGACGTTGTCGATCTCCTCGCGCGCCTTCTCGCTCGCGAGGTGGAAGCCCTTGATGACCGCCGTCGGGTGGATGTCCTGCTCCAGCAGGTCCTCGGCGTTCTTCAGGAGCTCGCCGGCGATCGCGACGGCCGTGGTCGTGCCGTCGCCCGCCTCGTCCTCCTGCGTCTCGGCGACCTCGATGATCATCTCGGCCGTCGGGTTGTCGATGTCCATCTCCTTCAGGATGGTGACGCCGTCGTTCGTGATGGTGACGTCGCCCATCGAGTCGACGAGCATCTTGTCCATCCCTTTCGGCCCGAGCGTCGAACGAACGGCCTCCGCCACCGCCCTGGCCGCGGCGATGTTGTACTCCTGCGCGTCGCGGTCCTTGACGCGCTGGGAATCCTCTCCGAGAATAATCATCGGCTGACCCTGCATTCGCTGACTCATAGTCCATCGGTCGATTGTTTGTGCTTCTATATAAAATATGCGGAAATGGATTCGGCCCGGGTCGAGTCACGGGGCGAAATAGTTCGAGAAAAACGGCCGACTGAACCGGCCAATCGGGACGTTCGTGCGAACGTTCGACGGGATCTGACGGCGGAGAAATCTTCGATCGTGACGGTCATTTATATACTTGGCACGGGCGCCGGACGCCGAAGCGACGACCGGACGCTGACCTCGGGGGCGTCCTGCGGGCGCGTCGGACGCCTCGAGTCCGGGCCGCTCCGGAGCGCGTAGATCACATCGCGCGAACCTCCCGCAAAAATGACGTCCGCCGAACCGGCGGGTCAGAACGCTCAGTCGTCGAGTTCGGGCGGTTCGGTGAGCAGCTCCTCGTCGATCTCGTCGAACCGCGGCGGCTCTTCCTCCCCGTCCAGTGCCCGGATTTCACGTCGAGCGAGGCGGGCTTCGAGTTGCGCTTGCTTGTTCAGCCCCTTCTTCTCTCGACCGCTCTTCGTGTCAGGCATTGTCAGCCAATGGTTGGCCCGCATCCGTCATGAACGTTTTTGATGAAACGACAACAGAAAATCGGGGCGTCGTGAACGAGCGCGGAGGGGCGGCCCCTCGCGCCGCGGAAGGCGCCCGGTCGCGGGCGGGCGGTCCGCCGCGAGAACGAGGAGTCGAAGACGCGGAGAGTGCGCCCGCGACCGGCGCCGAGGCTGGACTGTGCGTCGTTCCGTCCCGAGAGAAGCGCCGGGACTGGGATTTGAACCCAGGATCCCAGAGGGAACACGCTTTCCAGGCGTGCGCTTTACCACTCAGCCATCCCGGCTCGCAACGATTGTAGCATGGTCCGGCGTTTAAGTCCTTCCCTTCGTCGTCAGCCGGTGTTCGGTCGCGTACGTCGCCCCGGCGACGACGGCCCCGATCAGCGCGGCGACGGCGAGGCGGGCGAGAAAGCCCACGGGGAGCCGACCGTCGACGAGGACGTACCCCTGCGCGAGCACGAGGAAGGTCAGCGCGCCGACCGCGCCCCACAGGAGGCTCGATTTGACTCTGCGACGCACTACTCCAGCGCGGCGACGGCCTCGATCTCGACGCCGACGCCCTTCGGCAGGTTCGCCACCTCCACGGCGCTTCGCGCCGGCGGCTCGTCGTCGAAGTACGTCGCGTAGGTCTCGTTCATCTCGTCGAAGTCGTCGATGTCCCCGAGGAACACCGTCACCTTCAGCACGTCCGCGGCGGACGCGCCCTCCGATTCGAGGATCGCCATCACGTTGTCGAGCGCCTGTTCGGTCTGCGTCGCGATGTCCTCGCCGTCGAGGAGGTCGCCGTCCGGCGTGAGGGGGATCTGCCCGGCGGTGAAGAGGATGGAGCCGTTCGTCGTCGCCTGGCTGTACGCGCCGACCGCGGCGGGCGCGTCGTCCGTGCTGATGATCCGCTTCATACCGGGCGATCGAAGGCCGGTACAATAAAGGTACACAGCCCGAGAGCGGAGCGCCGGGGAGCGCACCGTGCCGAATCGGCGGCCGCCGTTCCGCCGTCGGTACGTTGACACCGCTTATACCGCTTCGCCGAGTACCGTCCGGACATGTCGACCGACGCAGACGGAACCGACCTGACCGCGGACGAGGTACTGGTGATCGACGACGAGCGATTCGCGCCGGAGAGCGCCGCAATCGTCACGGGCGCGGCGTCGGGCATCGGCCGGGCGACGGCGGCGGCGCTCGCGGCGAACGGGCTGACCGTCGTGGCGACGGACGTTGACGAGGACGGGCTCGAAGAGACGGCGGACCTCGCGGCGGATATCGACGCGGCCGGGACGGTGGAGACCGTCGGGGCGGATCTGACGGACGACGCCCAGGTCGAGGCGATCGTCGAAGCGGCCGCCGACGAGGGGTCGCTCCGCTACGTCGCCAACATCGCCGGCATGCAGCACATCGACCCGATCGAGGAGTTCCCGATGGAGACGTACGACACGATGCACGACGTGATGGTTCGCGCGCCGCTGCTGTTGACGAAGCTGGCGCTGCCGCACGTCCGCGCGACGGACGACGGCGTCGGGTGCGTCGGCAACATGTGCTCGATCCACGGCCACGTCGCCACGCAGGACAAGGTCGCCTACATCACCTCGAAGTTCGCCCTCCGGGGGTTGACGCAGTCCATCGCCGCCGAGGGCGGGGGCAAGATCCGCGCGTTCACCGTCAGCACGAGCTACGTGAGCACGCCGCTGGTGACGAACCAGATACCGGACACCGCTCGGGAGCGCGGGATCACCGAGGAGGAGGTCATCGAGGACGTGATGCTCGGCGGGTCGCGCGTGAAGGAGATGATGAAACCCGTCGAAGTGGCGAACCTGTTCGTCTTCGGCTTCTCGAAGCACGCGAAGCACCTCGACGGCGGCGACCTGCTGTTCGACGGCGGGCACGTCCCGACGTACGAGTGAGCCGCCGGCCGCTCAGACCAGCACCTCGACCGCGTACCCGTTCGACCGCAGGGCGTCGAGCAGCTCCTCGACGTGGTCCTCGCCGCGCGTCTCCAGGTCGAGGACGACCTCGGCGGCGTTCATCGCGATGTCCCGGGAGGTCCGGTCGTGCTGGATGGCGTAGATGTTCGCGCGGGCGTCGGCGATGATCCCGATCAGATCCTCCAGCGCGCCCGGGCGGTCCTTGAGGACGGTCCTGATCTTGAGGTAGCGGCCGGTTTCGACCAGCCCGCGCATGATGACGGTCGTGAGGGTGTTCAGGTCGATGTTGCCGCCGCTCAACACCGGGACGATCGTCTCGTCCGGGTCGTAGGGGAACTTCTCGAACAGGAGCGCGGCGAGCGGAACCGCGCCCGCGCCCTCGACGAGCGTCTTGCTCCGTTCGAGCAGGAAGGCGAGCGCCACCGCGATCTCCTCGTCGGAGACGGTGACGACCTCGTCGACGCGCTCCCGTATCACCTCGAAGGTGCCCTCGCCGACGGACCGCGTGGCGATGCCGTCGGCGATGGTGTCGACGCTGTCGAGTTCGTGGACCGACCCCTTGTTCAGCGACTCGGCGGCGCTCGACGCCCCCTCGGCCTGGACGCCGATCACGCGGATCTCCTCGCGCGTCTCCTTCAGCGCCGTGGCGACGCCGGCGATGAGGCCGCCGCCGCCGATGGGGACGACGACCGTCTCGACTTCGGGGCAGCCGTCGAGGATCTCCAGGCCGATCGTTCCCTGGCCGGCCATGACGTGCTCGTCGTCGAACGCGTGGACGTACGTCCGCCCCTCCTCGCGCTCGATCTCGTGAGCCTTCGCCTGCGCCTCGTTGTAGTCGACCCCGTGGAGGATCACCTCGCCGCCGTAGCGCCGGGTCGCCTTGATCTTCGATATCGGGGCGTACTCCGGCATCACGATCTTCGAGTCCACGCCCGCGCGGGTGGCGGCGAGCGCAACGCCCTGGGCGTGATTGCCGGCGCTGGCGGTGACGACGCCCGCGTCCTTCTCGGTCTCCGAGAGGGTCGCGATCCGGTTCATGGCCCCGCGGATCTTGAACGATCCCGTCCGCTGGAAGTTCTCCAGTTTGAGGCGGACGTCGGCGCCCGACATGTCCGAGAAGGTGTGAGAGTACTCGAGCGGCGTCCGGCGCGCCACTTCGTCGACGCGGTCGCGAGCCGCGAGAACGTCCGAAAGCGAAAGCATGTGTGAGGTACCCGGCGGTGATTGTTAATCGTTTATCTCCGGAAAGGATGAGGGGAAAGGGGGGAACGCACGCGTGTGACGTGCAACTCATCGATAGATCCCCGAGTATATAAACGTCCGGCACGCGGAGCGGAAGTGAAAGTGCACGACTGCGTCGGGGTGGTCGGCGCGTCAGACGCGCGTCGGCCGCTCGTCATCCGTATCAATCTATCGGTCGGATTCTCACGTCGTTGTCCGCGACGTACCGCCGGACGCGCGCGTCGAGCGGGCCCGTTCCGGGCCACGCGACCTCGTCTTCGACGCCGAGGAGCTCCGGGTCCCCGACGTAGGCGGCGACGGCGTCCGTCGCGCTCTCGTCCACGTCGGCCCCGGGGCGCCACGGTATCGCCACGCGCACGTAGAGGCCGCGGTCCGCACCTTCGTACGCGTCGAGCGCCTCGACGTCGTCGGTTCGCAGGATCCTCCCCGCGACCTCCCCGCCGGGCGCGAGCGTCGGATACCGCCCCTCGACGGGTCGGAGGCCGTCGACGACGGCCGCGCCGACGAAGGCGTACGAGTCGAGCACGGCGGCGACGCGCTTCGGATCCGTGAGCGTTCCGTAGACGAACACGTCCATGCGATCGGGTTCGTCGGCCCGCCGTATTACGTTCCCGGCGCGGTCGGCTTGACGGGCGCGCCGGGCGTGCGGATCGAGTCCCCGGGGGAGACCCTACTCCGGCTCGGCGGACGCGCTCGCGGCGGAGGGGAACGAAACCGTCGACGGGAGCGACCGGGTCCCGCCGACGGCAGGTATCGAGGGAGAAGCGAGCGGAGTGCGAAGGCGACGACTGTCAGGGGTCGATCGCCATCGTGACGGTCGACTGGATCCACGCGCGATCGTTGTCGACGTCGACGACGAATCCGATGACCTCGTTGCCGCTGACGTACTCCGTGTAGGTGATTTTCTGTGCCGGTGCGCGTTCTTTCTGTGTGTCTTTCATCTGTGGTGCCTCTGGTGCCTCCGGTCTAGATGTCTCGGAGCGTCCGGATATCCGGACGTCGAGAGACGTCCCGCGCCCGGATCGAGCGGACGTAACGCGTTCGGGACTGTCGACGAGTTCACGGCTGTCAAAGCGGACGCGCCGAGGTCACGGGTCGTTCGGATCGTTCGGGGAGCGGACCGTGACGGTTCCGTCGCTTCGAACGGTGACGACGTACCCGGCGACGACGAGTTCGAGCCGGCCGTCGATCGGCGACGAGCCCCGGAACGGATCGCTGAACAGCTGATCCAGCGCGTCGGCGTCGACGACGTCGTAGAGGACGGGGCCGAGGTCGATCGGATCGACGCCCTCCATCTCGGCGATCGCCTCCACCACCGCGAAGCTCGCGGATTCGGGCGAAACGCCCCATTCCGCCGTAGCGGTATTCGAAGACATCCGACCTCGGTTCGCTGTATGCCGCCCGGCGGCATGAGGACAGCAGCTAGCATAGAAGCGCCGGTCGAGTTGCGGGGGGCTACGATATGAGATGAGACCCGAGAGCGGCTCAGTCGCCGTCGTAGAGCAGTCCGAGGAGTTTCCGCAGCGCCGCGCGGAGGTGGGCGTTGAACGTCGGCTGAGCGATGTCGAACCGCTCCGCGAGCTCGCCGCCGGTGACGGGGCGCGGCGATTCGAAGAATCCGCTGAAGTACGCGGTCCGAAGCACCTCCCGCTGGCGCTCGGTGAGGAGCTCGTCGAACTGCGCTTCGAACTCCCGCGGGGCGCGGTGCGTCGAGGGTCGCTCGCGCCGGGCGACCAGGTCTACCTCGGCGTACCTCGCCTTGAGTGCGCCGACGAGCGCCCGGACGTCTGCGTCCTGCGCCAGCGTGACCGTGATCCGGCCCGCGCCGGACGCCGCGACGAACGCCTCGGCGACGGCGCCGCGGTCGAGGAGAACGGCGAGTAGGTGCGACTCGTCGACGAGACACTCGAAGAGGCACTCGCCGTCGCGCTCGGAGACGCGCCGCACGTCGGAGACGTCGAGCGCCCGATCGAGGAACGACCGGACCGCCTCCGGCGACGCTCCCGAGACCGTGAAGAACGCGTGAACCCCGTCGTCGCGAGCCGAGACGAGGCTCACGAGGTCGAACTCGGCGTCCAGCTCCGCCGTCAGCCGGAGGAACGACACCGACGGGTCGCGGACGGCGAACTCGACCTCGACGACGCCCTCGCTGAGCAGCGCCCGCCTGCTCTCCAGCGCGTTGAGGGAGTGGGCGATCGTCTCGCTCAGCTCCCGGAGCACCGCCCGTTCGAGGTCGTCGAAGACGTTCGGTCGGTCGGCGTACACGCACAGCACGCCGTACAGCGCGTCGCGGTAGCGCAGCGGAAGCGCCACCATCGATCGGTAGCCGCGGCGGAGCGCCTCGCGCCGCCACGGCTCGAACGGCGGATCGTCGAGGATGTCGTCGACGACCTGCGGCCGTCCTGTCTCGATCGCCGAGCCGATCGGGTCCCGTTCGGCTGCGCGCTCCGCGGACCGCTGGAGCCGGTCGAGGTAGCCGTTTTCGACGCCCGACCACTCGCTCGGCGTGACAGTACCCGAAACCGGGTCGTACGCGCCCACCCACGCGAGAACGTACGGCCCCGCGGTCGTCAGCTGGGTGCAGACCGCCCGCTCGATCTCCCGACGCGAGGAGGCGTCGACGAGCGACCCGTGGATCCTTCGGATGACGGTGTTGACGCGGTTCAGCCGCTCCAGCGAGCGGTTCTGCCGTTGCAACAGGGTCTCGCGCTCCACGAGCTGCTGTTCGCGGCGCGTTCGATCCAGCGCGGACTCGACGTTCGCCGTCAGAATCCGCGCGAAGGCCGGCTCGGTGTGGCCCCCCAGCACGTCCGAGAACGCCGCGTCGCTCTCGGCGTCGACCGATTCGGCCGCGCCGACGACGAAGACGCCGTGTCTGCCGAGCGGCAGAATCGCGGCGCTGGACGCCGAGGGTTCGTCTCCCTCGGCGTCGCGCGGGCGGCGGTCGGAGACGACTCGCAGGCGGTTTTCGGCGTAGGCGCGCCAGGCGAGCTCCTCGTCGGCGTCGAGGAGCCGGTCCGCGTCGAGCACCGCGTCGGCTCCGGGTGAGCCGGCCCGCGCCCGGAGCGTTCCGCTCGGTTCGTCGTGCAGCGCGACCATCGTGGTCGGCAGGTGGAGCGCCGTTCGGGCCGTCTCGACGGCGAGGTCGCAGACGTCCTGCGGCGTCTGCGCGTCCAGGAGCGCGCCGGAGGTCTCGGCGAGCGCTTCGAGCTGCGCCTCGCGTCGACGCCGACTGTCCTCCTGGGCGACGCGATCGAGGGCGGCCTCGGTCGTCGCGGCGAGGAGGCGCGCGAGCTGCAGGCGACGGCGGTCGAGCGCGCCCGCGTCCCCGGAGACGACGGCGAAGACGCCGCGGTCGCCGAGCGGGACCCAGACGCCGCTTCGAGCGGCGGCGTCCGGAGGGTACGCGGCGTCGGCGGCGCGGAGGTCGGCGGCGGTGACGGTCCGGCCCTCGCGGAACGCCAGCCAGGCGAGCGAGCGGTCCGCCGGATCGAGCACCGGCTCCCCGCCGAGGAGGTCGACCGCGTCGGCCGAGCAGGCGCCGGGGCGGAGGGAACCGTCGCCGTCGAGGAGGAAGACGACCGCTCCCGGGAGGCCGAGCAGTTCCACCGCCGTCTCGACCGTGCACTCGCAGACCTCGCGCTCGGTGTCGACCCGGAGCAGGTCGCGGCTCGTCCCGTGCAGCGCCGCGAGAGTCCGCTCGAACCACCGCCGTTCGGTGATGTCGCGCACCACCCCGGCCCGTCCGAACCGTTCGCCGTCGAGGGGCAGGAGCGTCAACCGGGCCTCGACCGGGACCGCCCCGCCGTCCGCCGTCGGAAGGTCCGTCTCCAGGGTGACGAACTCCCGGCCGGCCGCGAGCCGCTCCTGGAGCGCCTCGGTCTCGACGGCCATCTCCTCGCCGATCACCGCCGACGCCGGCGCGCCGAGCAGCGCGTCCCGCGGACGGCCCGTCATCGACGCGTACGCCTCGTTGACGAGCACGAACCGGGATTCGTCGTCCAGCGCGTAGATTCCGTCCTTGACGGCGTCGACGATGGTCTCGTACCGTTCGAGCTCCCGCTCGCGTCGTTTCCGCTCCGTCACGTCGCGGAAGTAGACCGAGACGCCCGTCTCGGAGGGGTAGACGTGGACGCGGAACCAGGCGTCGAGGGGCGGGAAGTACTCCTCGAAGGAGATCGGTCGGCCAGACTCCGTCAGGCGCTCGCACTGCCGTCGAAGCGACGGGGTCAGCGCGTCGGACAGCGCCTCCCCGACGGTGACGCCGAGGAGCTCCCGTTCGGGGCGACCGAACACCCGCTCGGCGGGTTCGTTGAGGTACGTGAACCTGCCGTCGGCGTCCAGCGCGAACACCGCGTCGGTGACGCGCGAGAGCACCTCGTTCAGCTCGCGCTTGAGCCGCTCTCTCCCGCGTTCCAGTTCTCGCTGGTACTCCTTTTGTCGGGTGATGGTCTCCCCGGCGACGACGATGCGCTCGATTTCGCCGTCGTCGTCGGAGACGGGCGCGGCGTTCATGAGGAACCACAGCCGCGTCCCGTCGGGGGATTCGAACGCGACTTCCTGTTCGAGCACCGGTTCGCCGGTGTCGAGGACCCGGCCGATCGGGAGGTCGGCCGGCGAGAGCCGCTCGCCGGCCGGATCGAAGACGGGCCAGTGCTCGGCCGGCGGGCGGTCGATCAGCTCCTCCTCGGTGAGATCGAACAGTTCCAGGACCCGCCGGTTCGCCCGAAGCACCTCGCCGTCCGCCGCGTGAACGGTCAGCGGGACGGGGACGGTCTCCAGCAGCCGCTCGGTGAGCTCGCGCTCGCGGCGGAGTTCGCACTCGCGCTCTCTGCGGTGGGAAACGTCCCGGACGACGCCGACCGTGCCGCGGAACTCGCCGTCGGACAGGAGGAGGCACAACCTGAGCTCGCAGGGGATCGTCTCGCCGGCCGCGGTCCGGACGTCGAGCTCGATCGGCTCCGACGTCGTACCCTCGCTTTCGAGCAGGTCGCTGATCCGCGCCCGGACCCGCTCGACGTCCGTCGCACCGAGCAGCAGCGACGCGGACGCGCCGAGCAGCGCCTCCCGGTCGTACCCCGTCACCGCGACGATCGTGTCGTTCACCGCGACGAATCGGCCGTCGGCGTCCAGTTGGTAGATCCCGTCGCCCACCGTGTCGACGAGCGTCCGGTACCGCTCCAGCTCCCACCGGTCGGTGACGTCTCGGACGATCGCGGTGTAGCCCAGCAGCGATTCGTCCTCGCGAACGGTGCGCAGGGCGATCCGCGCGCGGAACCGCGAGCCGTCCTTGCGGCGCCACCACGCCTCGCCGGCGAAGCCGCCCTCGGTCGCCGCGCGGGCCAGATCAGCCTCGAAATCCGCCGGCTCGTCGTCGGGCGGTTCGAACGTCGAGAGGCGGCGGCCGAGAATCTCTTCCTGTCGGTAACCGACGAGCCGTTCCGCGCCCGCGTTCCACGCGGCGACGGAGCCGTCGGCGTCGAGCGCGAGGACGGCGTACTCCTCCGCGCCGTCGACGAGCGCCCGGAACTGGGTTTCGGCGAACCGCGGGGACAGGGACATAGACGGGTACTCTTGGACGCCGACGGAGATACGCTCGGCGCTTCGAAGCGTTTCGATCGCCGAGAACCGGCACGGAACCGTGAGAGTCGGATCCCGCGTGAATCGATCGGCCCGCCCTCAGGCGGATGATCGACGGCGCGTCGCCGCCTCGACGGCCGCGAGCGCGAGGTACGTCCCCGACGCGCCGATGACCAGCGAGACGCTCCCCCTGACGACGGCGGCCGGGAGGAACCGGTAGGCGGCCAGCGCGACCACGTTGAGTCCGACGACGCGCCCGAGCGTCGGGTGGAGCGGCGGCGCGTCGAGCGCGCGTCCGGCCTCGGCGAGAACGCGGAGCGCGCGTCGGAGCGCGGAGACGGCGAGCAGGAGGAGCGCCGCGCCGAGGACGAGCGGGTCGAGCGCGACCGGCACGGGAGTCGCGTAGACGAGGCCGGCGTGCGCGACGAGCGACACGGCCGCGGCGAGGACCGCGAGTGCGCGGAGGGCGATTCGTCTCATGAGAGGTTGTCCGTCACCGATCGACGTAAACGTGCGACCGAGTCGCAGGGAGTGAGGAGGCGTCGATCGCCGAAAACCGCGAAAGCCGGGGTCGGGTCGGGTCGGACGGTACCGTTCGTCGATCGGGACGAACTCGCGGTCCTCGTCGCCGACGTAGCGCGCCCGGGGGCGGATGAGGCGGTCGTCCTCGACCGTTTGCGCTTCGCTCGTGTCGCTCGCTCGACAAAAGCTCGACCAAACCCCTCGTCGCTCCCTTCGGTCGCTCCTCGGGAAAAGGGCAGACTGGACGGCGCGTTACCGTTCGTCGATCGGGACGAACTCGCGGTCCTCGTCGCCGACGTAGCGCGCCCGGGGGCGGATGAGGCGGTTGTCCTCGTACTGTTCGAGCACATGGGCGATCCAGCCGCCGACGCGAGAGAGCGCGAAGATGGGCGTGTAGATGTCGACCGGGATGCCCATCTGGTAGTACGTCGAGGCGGAGTAAAAGTCGACGTTCGGGGCGAGCCCCTTCTCCTCGCCGATGTACTCCTCGATGGCGACCGAGTAGTCGTACCACTTCATGTCGCCCGCGGCCTCGCCGAGCTCCTCGGACTTCTCGCCGAGGATCTTCGCGCGCGGGTCCTTGACGTTGTAGACGCGGTGGCCGAACCCGGGGACGCGGCGGCCCTCCGAGAGCGCCGCCTGCACCCACTCGACGGGCTCTTTGTCGCTCTCGTCGATCTCCTTGAGCATCCGCATGACGTTCTGGTTCGCGCCGCCGTGGAGCGATCCGGCGAGGGTACCGATCGCGCTGGTGACGGCGCTGTGGAGGTCCGAGAGGGTGGAGGCGGTGACCATGGCGGAGAAGGTCGAGGCGTTCAGGCCGTGGTCGGCGTGGAGGACGAGCGCCATGTCGAACGTCTCGGCGAGCACCTCGTCCGGCTCCCCGTCGTTGAGCATGTAGAGGAAGTTCGCGGCGTGATCGAGGTCCTCGCGGGGCGCGACCGGCTCCTCGCCGTTGCGGACGCGGTTGAACGCCGCCAGCGCGGTCGGGATCTTGGCGGTGATCCGGCGGGCCTTCCGGGCGTTCGCCTCGGGATCCGCGACCCGGTCGGCGTCGAAGCCGGCGTCCTCGTCGTACGCCGAGAAGTTGGAGACGACGGTCCGGAGCGCGGCCATCGGGTTCTCGTCCGCCTCGGCGAGCTCCCGGACGGTGTCGAGGACGCGGTTGTCGAGTTCGCGTTCGGGCGCCATCGACGCTTTGAATTCGTCGAGCTCCTCGCGCGTCGGCAGTTCCCCGTGCCAGAGGAGATAGAGGACTTCCTCGTAGCTCGCCCCGCGCGCGAGGTCCTCTATGGCGTATCCGCGGTAGATGAGCCGGCCCTCGTCGCCGTCGATGTGGCTGAGTTCGGACTCGGTGACCAGCACACCTTCCAGCCCCCGCTTAAGATCGTCTGCCATACGCGGAACGTTCCCGACCCTCTCAAAAAAGCGTTATCGTTCGACCTTTTGCGCTGCGGGCTGCCTTCGGCAGCCCTCGGCAAAAGGTCGACCAAAATCCTCGTCGCTCCCTCCGGTCGCTCCTCGGTCCGCTCGTTCACTCCCTTCGGTCGTTCACTCGCGGTACAAAAGCTCGTACACAGCAGCAGCCAGCTGAAGTCCGTGATCTCTCCCGGCGCTTGCAGGCCTCCCTCGTGGCGGAATCTCGATTGTACGAAAATCGCTTCGCGATTTTCGGCCGACGACTGAACGGAGGGACGGCTCCGCCGTCCCGAAGTGAGGGAGGAGCGCTTTTGGTCGAGCTTTTGCCGAGGGCTGCCGAAGGCAGCCCGCAGCGCAAAAGGTCGGGTTGGAAGCGCTTTTGCCATCCGGGACGAAACTGCGTGACATGGACCCCGGGGACGTCGAGTACGAGCCGGTCAGCGTCAAGGCGGTGCTCGCGGAGATGAAGGACACCGCCGAGCTGCTCATCGATCTCTCGTACTCCGCGGTGCTGCACGGCAGCGACGACATCGCGACGGAGGTGCTGGCGCTCGAAGAGCGGATGGACGTGCTGCAGCTCCGCGGCCGGATGAGCCTCCTCCTGGCCGCGCGGACGCCGGACGACGCCGAGGCGCTGGCCCCGGTGCTCGGCGTGGTCGGCGCGGCGCAGAAGATCAGCGACGCGGCCGGGGACATCGCCAAGATCGTCCTCGAGGACATCGGCCTCCCCGACGCGATGCGCGCCGCGCTCCCCGAGGCGGTCGAGACGCTCGTCCGTGGAACGGTCGATCCGAACTCGCCCTACGCCGGGCGGACGCTCGAGGACGTCAACATGGAGACGGAGACTGGCGTCCGCGTCATCGCCATCCGGCGCGCGGGCGACTGGATCACCAACCCGGACCACGCGACGACGCTCGAAGCGAGCGACGTCGTCCTCCTCCGCGGGACGGAGGACGGGCTGGCGACGGTGTACGAGACCGCCACGGGCGTGCCGTACAAGCCGCCGGTGGGCCCCGAGCCGACGATCGACGACCTCGAGCGGGCCGTCGACTCCATCGTGCTGATGAAGAACATCAGCGAACTCGCCGTCGATCTCGCCTACGGCGCGGTGCTGTTCAACAGCGAGGGCGTCGCCGAGGAGGTGAGCGAACTGGAGGCCGAGATGGACGCCCTCGAATCCCGGTTCGAGGCGTGGACGCTCCGCGCGGCGAGCCGCGTCGACGACCCGATCTCGCTCCGGGGCCTGATGCACCTCGGGCACGCGACCGAGGTGATAAGCGACGCGGCGCTCGAGATCAGCGAGGGCGTCCTCCGCGGGCTGGACACCCACCCCGTCGTCGCCGCCGCGGTCGAGGAGAGCGACGAGATCATCGTCCGGCTCACCGTCGCCCCGGGGAGCTCGCTGGCGGACGCGACGCTCGCGGACCGGATGGTGAAGACGGAGACGGGCATGCGCGTCATCGCGGTCCGCCGGCCGGAGGGAACGGGCGACGGCGGCGGCGAGTGGGTGGTCTCGCCGGGGGCGCGGACGGAGCTTCACGCGGGCGACGTCCTCCTCGCCAAGGGAACCCGCGCCGCGGCCGAGCGGCTCAGCGAACTCGTGGGCGATCCGCAGGAGTACGACGAGTGAGGAGGCGGTCGCGCGGCGCGGGGCGGAGCTCGCGCCGAGACGCTCTCCGATCGACTCACAGCTCCCGCGCCAGCCGGTAGGCCGAGGCGACGGTCAGGAGCGCCGTCACGAGCATCGCGCTCGTGGTCGCCAGGACGAACGCGAGCAGCAGGAACCACACCTCCGGTCCGAAGAACGGGTACTCCCGCGTACCCGCGAACGGGCCGAACAGTTCGAGCACCCGGAAGACGTACGCCGCGACGGCGAGGGCGAGGCCGGTCGCCGCGCCGATCCGGGCGTTCCGGCGGACGGCCAGCGCCCGGAGGAGTCCGTCGGCCGGCGGGCGCTCGGGGACATCGTCAGTCACGCTCGGGGGGACGGACTCGGCGGACAAATCCCCATCGTTCCGCGTCGGCGCGGCTGGCGATCGGAGGTGATGCTCGCGCTCGCGAGCCGAGCCGCGGCGCTCAGGCGTACGCCTCGAACTCCTCGCCGAAGGCCAGGAAGTAGCCGGTGCCGAGGAGGCCGACGGCGGTCGCCACACCGAACGCGAGCGTCGGCGACGCGTCGTAGAGCACGCCGCCGAGGGCGGCGCTCGGGATGACGATCGCGTTCCGGAGCAGGTAGTACGAGCCGACGACGCGGCCGCCCTCGTTCCGCTCCGCGGGGCCGACGATGAGCGCCTTGTGCGCCGGTAGGCCGGCGAACCGGAGCCCTGAGAAGGCGAAGAGGACCGCGAGGACGGCGGCGTTCGCGGGCGCGTTGACGAGCAAGAGGGGGAACGCGGCGTAGACGGCGAACCCGACCGCGACGACGGGCTTCAGGCCGACGCGCTGGGCGAATTTCGCCATCGGGGCCATCACGACCAGGGCGACGGCCATCTCGATGGCGAGCAGGACCCCGAAGTACGCGTCGGGGTTGAGCCGCCCGACGACGGGGAGGGTCACGCCGACCGCGAGGAAGTCGACGACGACGATGACGAAGAAGGCGTACACCATCCCGTTGGCGAACCGGACGAGCGTGTCGCCGACGAGAAGCGGGCGCAGCGGGGCCGGCATCCCGCGGATGTCGTCCGCGATCGCGCCGACGCCGGCGAACGACTTGCCGAGGGAGTCCCCGGAGGAGTCGTAGAGGACGTGCTGGGCGACGGTCGCCGCGAGCCCGAACCCCGCCGCGACGAGCAGGACGTAGCCGAAGCCCCGCTCGAACGGGAACGACGCGAGCAGGAACGCCGCGAGCAGCGGGCCGAGCAGGAACGCGGTCCTGCGGAACGTCTCGGTGCTGGCGAACCCGGTTGCGAGGCGGTCGGGGGGGGACGCTCTGCTTGACGACGGCGAACGTGGCTCCGAGGCCGAACGACTTCCACGCCTGCGAGAGGAACAGCCCGAGGAAGATTCCGACCGGCAGGACGACCGGGTCGAGCCGGGGGGGACCGACGGAGAGCCCCGGCAGCGTCACCACTCCGAAGACGTCGGCGAAGAACCAGACGACGAACCCGAGGGTCGAGGCGAGGCCGAACAGCGTGAGCGCGACGCGCGAGCCGATGCGGTCCGACACCGCGCCGCCGGGGTACGGGTAGACCGCGCTGATGAGGTTCCCCACCGTCCCGTACAGGCCGATCGCCACGGGACCCGCGCCGAGCAGGCTCATGTACCGCGGCATGTACCGCCCCGTCATCTGAAAGCCGAGGCTGAAGGCGAACATCGCGACCGACAGGACGAGCACGTCCCCGCGGAGCGCGAAGAACCGCCTGAACGTGGAAAGCGCGCCGACGTCCCGTTCTTGCATGCGCGACTGTTCGCCGGACGCGACAAAACGACTCGGGTTCGAAGCGTTAGTTGTTTCGATCGTCCTATTTTCCATTAAATATCAAATTGGAAGATTGATTTAGGTAATTTCATTTATGAACCGGAGAATGTTCAACCGAAGCATGAGTCAAGATATGAAGGCGTTCCTCCGGGAGAATCCACGAATGATCGGCGTCCTGTTCACGGCGATGCTGTTGCTGTCGCAGGCGGGGGCGGTGGCTGCGAATAACGCTTCGACGATTAATGGCCCCTAATCTTACAAATCCCGTAACAATTCATCTGACCAAGTGAATTGGCCATCGACGACTACAGGGCACAATTCGAGTTCGAGAAATTCGATCAGCTGATCGGTTGAAACCTCGAACGGACCGATAGTCTTTGAACCGAGGTAATACACCGGTTTCTCGTTAATGTAAGGTATAACCAACGAACCAGGACCGTGGGTTTCCGACGGGTAATACGTCGCCCGCACGAGATACTGATCTAACTCCGGCATCGATTCGACGTGAATGAGCGCCGGCATGCCGCTCTCGCTCTGACACAACACCGTTCCACCGTCTCCCAAGACCATGTACTGGTATCCGACGAGCGTCTCGTCCTTCGCGATCGACATGGCGGAGCGCAGGCTGAACCCGCAGTTCAGCAGTCGGGCCAGCATCCGACCCAGCCTGGTCGCCGGGACGTTCGCCACCTCGGCGAGCGTCACGACGCCGCCGTAGCTGCCGCGTTCGATGAGGGCGTGGCCCTGCCGGTAGGATCGGCAGGCGTTCAGGAGGAACGACTCGACGGCGACCTCGCCCTCCATCGAGCGGACGTCGAGGAAGCCGTCCGAGCACTGGAGCCCGCGGTCGTCGACGTGGCCGATGTAGTGGAGGAAGTTCGTCGGTTCGCGCAGCACGGCCTCCAGTTCGTCGGCCGAGAGGTCGTAGTGGATCTCCACGTCGAACCGCAGGAGGTCGCGCTGCCCGTACAGCTCCGCGACGGTTCCCTCCTCGCGCATCTCCTCGTCGTTGCAGACGATCGTGATCTCGATGCTCGTCCGCTCCGTCACGTCGCGCGTGAGCCGCCGGCGGTAGGATTCGGGCGTCGCCTTGCTCGTTCCGAGCGGGTAGCCGTCGCCGACCCACGCATGCTCCATCGTCTCCGCCGACCGCGGCTGGACGATGCTGTCCGCGTCGGGCGCGGCCGCGTCGCCGGCGCTCCGGAGGAAGTCCCCGTCGGCCGCCCCCTCGCTCCAGAGGAGGTCCCCGACGGCGGCCGACGGTTCGCTCCGGAGGAAGTCGGTGACCGCCTGGGGTTCGGGTCGGGGCGGTTCCGCCGCCCGCGACGGACACCGGATGAGCGAGAGGTCGTTCGCCAGGAACGGCAGCATCTCGACGTTGTCCGGAGTGGGGCGGACGTCCGTCGTCAGGCCCCACTCCGGCAGGTGCGGTTCGAGGTCGTCGAACGGAACCGAGAGGTACTCGCCGAGTCGTTCGGCCGGCGGCAGGTCGTACAGCGCGGGGAAGTCGAGGTCGAACGCGCGCTCGACGACG
The DNA here is from genome assembly GCF_002844195.1 of Halegenticoccus soli. Lineage (GTDB taxonomy): Archaea > Halobacteriota > Halobacteria > Halobacteriales > Haloferacaceae > Halegenticoccus > Halegenticoccus soli. The sequence goes on along the minus strand of NZ_PEND01000002.1, from coordinate 297,719 downwards.
GACCGCTCGTGGAGATCGACGGGGTAGTACCCCTCCGTCCGGGTGAGACAGTCGAGGAAGAACGTCTGCCTGAGCGTCCGGCCGAGCCCCGTTTCGAGGTCGCACCCGTCCGCCAGCGGGTGGCTCCACCCCTCGCCGACCAGCCGCGGCTCGTCGCCCGGAACGACCGCCGCGCCGAGGTAGTACGCGAGCGACGCCGACGCGAAGACGGCCTCCCGGCGCTCCGGGAGGACGATCTCGATCCCCGTGTCCGGGGGGTGAATGTGGGCGGGTGCCTCGAAGCCGTCGCCGAGTTCGAACAGCGGGGGGTGCCCGCGCAACGTCGGGAACGACCGCTCCGCGGAGGTGGTCGAGAGCGCCGACCCGAGCAGGGACACCGCGTCCATCAGCGGCTTCGGATCCGCCGGCGTCCGCACCGTCCCCGCCGGCTTCTCGTGGAACGAGCGGACGCCGACGGTCGCGGGCGTCCGGTCGGCGAACTCGAGGACGGTCCGTCCCTCGTTGTACCTGACGGCGATCGCGCTCTCGACGGCGACGTACAGCTTCACCGGCGCGGTGGTGATCTCGACGTCGTACGCGCCGGGATCCAGCGCGACATCCTCGCGGTTCGACGACTGCGAGAGCGTTCGCCCCGCGGCGTCGCGGACGACGACGGTGGTGAGCTTCGGGAACGCGAGGGCGGAGGTTTCGAGGCCGACCGCGAGGTCGACCGGGAAGAGAAAGTCGTCGGGCGACGCGTCGGTCGGCTCGGTCGGCTCCGCCGCGTACACCTCGAAGCGGGCGTTCTCGATGTCGTCGACGACGCGGATCCCCGGACGGTCTTCGAGCGGCGCGTACCGAACCGCAGGGAGGCGCCCGCAGTCGCCCGTCATACGGCTACCCACTCGGTGACTCCGTACTCGGGCACGTGCCAGCGCTGTTCCGGCCGCATCGATCCGCGCTGCCGGAGTTCGACGCGCGCGTCAAAAAGCGGCGACAGCGACTCGACCCGGGGATCGCCGTCGGGGAGGGGGAGGTGGAAGTGGCCCATGCCGCACACTCCGCGGACCAGCGCGGTGAGCACGCGAAGGAACTGTACGACGGCCGCCTCGTCGTGCCGTTCGAGGAGGATTCCGAGAGAGTCCAGCGACAGGCGGAGTTCGGCCGGCGACAGCGATCCGTGGTCGAGGTCGCCGACGGTCCGAACCAGTCGGCACCGGAGGCGGTCCAGGGACGCGCCTTCCGCGATCGTCTCGGCCTCGGCCTCCCGACGCGTCGCCGATCGTTCCCCGTTGCGCTGATCGATGAGCCGCACGTGCGGGTCGTCGAGCGTCACGTCCCCGGGGAGGCGTTCCTCGATCATGTCAATCGACGAACCGGTGAGGACGACGGTCCGTTCGCGGCGTTCCGTCGGCGCGCCGAGCAGCCGCCGGGTCGCCCTGACGGAGACCGCCTCCGAGACGGTGCCGGTCACGAGCAGATTGCAGCCGTTCCCCTTGAGCCGCGTGAGAACCGCCCCGAGCGAGGGTTCGTCGTCCGCGTCGCGGAACGTCGCCTCGGTCCACATTTCCCACGAAATTCAACCGAGATAACATAAATCTTTTCCGCGCGAGCGAAGCGACTCGGACGCGCCGACCGGCGCAATCCGGCGCAGTCGGGGACCGAACCCCTAAAGGCGGGCGCGTCCGACCATCGAGTAATGACGACGCTCGGAACCGCGAGCGCGGCCCCCGGTGAGGTTGACACGGGCCGGCTCGAAGTGGGGGAAACCCGCGACGGGAGCCCGATCGGGCTCCCGGTGGCAGTGATAAACGGTTTACAGGACGGCAGGACTCTCTACGTGCAGGCGGCGAGCGACGGCGACGAACTGAACGGCGTCGGCGTCGTCAGGCGGGTCGTCCCGCAGCTCGATCCGGCGGAGCTCTCGGGGACGGTACTGGTCGTGGGCATCGTCAACTACCACGCGTTTCAGGTGGCCGAACACCGCAACCCCGTCGACGACACGAAGATGAACCGGACGTACCCCGGCGACGAGAACGGCACGTCGAGCGAGCGGATCGCGGCCGCGACGTTCGACGTGGCGAGGCGGGCGGATCTGATTCTCGACCTCCACCAGGGTTCGACCAGCCGGATGATAAACGAGGTCCGGGTCCGCTGCGGGCGACGCCACCGCCTCCACCGGGAGTGTCTCGAACTGGCGAAGACGTTCGGGTGCGGCTACATCCTCGACCAGAAAGGACCGGAGGGCCAACTCGCCCGGGTCGGACCCGACGAGGGAGTTCCGACGATCGATCCCGAACTCGGCGGCAGCGTCGGGTGGAACGAAGAGAGCATCCGGCTCGGGACGAAAGGAGTGTTCAACGTCCTCCGACACTACGGCTTCCTCGAGGGGAACGTCGATCGGAAGCGGCAGACCCGCGCAAAGGGATTCGACCAGTACGGCTCGCCGACGGGCGGACTCGTCGACTTCGAGAAGGAGCTCGGCGACCGCGTTCGGGCGGGCGACACGCTGTTCGAAGTGACGGACGTGTTCGGTCGGCTGAAGGGTCGCGTCACCGCCGACAACGACGGAATCTTCTGGCGGACCCGCCGCCTCCCGCAGGTGGCGACGGGCGAGTACGTCTGCTCCGTCGGCACCGACATCGACGCGTACTGAGCCGTCTCTGTCGGGGAAGGGCCCGCGGACCGGCCGAGCGAACGAGGGTGCCGGGCGTCGGATCGGAGAGCAGGGAACAGGGCGAAGGCACTACGCATCCCTCTGATCGGCCGAGCCCGAGTGGATCCCGGCGCTCGTGACAGAGTGTTCCCTGCCAGGCGTATCATCGTCGGGGGTTAGCATATAGCATTTGTTTGGTTTTGCAACCCGTTGTCGTCCAACGTCGTCTGGGGAGCGGACACCTGTCCGCGAAGCGGTAGACCGCTTCGCGCACGCGAAGCGCAGCCCCCGCCGTTTCACCGGTTCGGGATCCGGAGGGACGGCGAGAGGGGCACTTGGGTCAGCGGCGACCGAAAGTCGCCGGGCGACTCGCATCCGTCAATCCGAGTCGGCCTAACGAGTGGGTAAGCCACCCACGGTACGGGACCGGCGCGAGGCATTTACGCGTGCCACCTAAGTCGTAAGGTGTCGTCGGGCCCGTGAAAACCGCCACCTACTGGTGGGTTCCCCGCCGTCGGTCGAACGATGCCCACCGATCTCGCCTGTCCCGCCTGCGGCCGCACCTACGAGGATCGCTGGCGCTGCGAGTGCGGCGCGCCGCTCGACCTCGCGGACGAACCGCGGCCCGACGGTCCCGCTCCCGACCCCGGCGAACTCGACGCGCGACGCGGGCTCTGGTCGTTCGACGACTTCCTCCCCGTGGAGCCGCGCGTCACCCTCGGCGAGGGGATGACGCCGCTCGTCGACGCGCCGGCGTGGAGTGCCGAGTTCAAGCTCGAGTACGTCTCCCCCACGGGGAGCTTCAAGGACCGCGGCGCGACGACGACGCTCTCGCGGGCGGTCGAACTCGGCGTCGATCGGGTGATAGAGGACTCGTCGGGGAACGCCGGGGCGGCCGTCGCGACCTACGCCGCGCGCGCCGGCGTCGAGGCGGACGTCTACGTCCCCGCCTCGGCGAAGCCCTCGAAGCTCCGCGCGATCGAGCGGGCGGGAGCGACTCCCGTCCGGATCGAGGGGTCGCGCGAAGACGTGACCGCGGCGTGCGTCGAAGCCGTGGAGCGGGGGGAGGGGTGGTACGCCAGCCACGCGTGGAACCCGGCGTTCTTCGCCGGCACCGCGACGATCGCCTACGAGATCGCCGCCCAGCGCGACTGGTCCGCGCCTGACGCCCTCGTCGCGCCGCTGGGGCACGGAACGCTGTTCCTCGGCGCGCACCGCGGCTTCCGGGCGCTGCTGGAGGCGGGGTGGATCGACTCGATGCCGCGACTCCTCGGCGCGCAGGCGGTGGGGTACGCGCCGATCGCCGCGGAGCGAGGCGACGCGACGGCGGGCGAAAACGACGTCGCCGACGGCATCCAGATACGCGAACCGGTCCGGAGAGGCGAGATCCTCGACGCCGTCTCCGCGACCGACGGCGACGCCATCGCGCTCGGCGCGGCGGCGGTCGAGCGCGAACTGGCGCGGCTCCACCGCCGCGGCTTCTACGTCGAGCCGACGAGCGCGATCGCCCCCGCCGCGCTCCGGGCGTACCGGGAGCGGGGCGTCCTCGATCCGGACGCCGACGTCGTCGTCCCGCTCACGGGGAGCGGGCTCAAAGGATAGGCGGCGCAGGGACGACTGCGTATCGGGGGTGAGGATAGGGGGAATGGTTCGCCCCGGTTTCGGAGCGTGTGCGGAAGCCGGGGGAGCGGTCGGACGGTGCCGAGCTTCGGTTATCGGACGTCGGCGAGGCTGACGTAGGAACCCTCCTGGGCCGTGATCCAGCTCGCGAGGATCTCCTCCTCGGAGGCCTCGCGCGGATACAGCGTGCACTGGTCGTGGCCGTTGTCGTCGGATTCGACGATGAACTCGATGTCGAACACCGGCCAACGGTCGAGTGCGTCGCGGTATGCGCCAGTCGTTTCGACTTCGCTTGTGTTGTCAGGGGCACTCATATGCATTCGCTCCTGTCCGCTCCGACGCCGATCGCCGAAGTCAGCACGTCACGGTTCATCCACCGTCAGCCACTCCCTTAGGTATAGAGATCCTAAGCGGCCGTAGACGGCGGTTACTACCCGGTTAACCGCCCGACGGCGGGACCGTATTCGGCGGCTACCGGCGGCTTTGCCACCGGTAGCGAGGGCTTACCGTTCCGGGTGAACGGCCGCGTCGAAGCCGCCGCGGACGAGCGGCTTGGCGATGTGACGGCGGGCGCACGGCGGCACCTCGTACCACCCGAGGTCGAGGTCCCGGTCGAGCGGCACCGCTTCACGCCCGTCGGCGCGGGTCCCGCACCGGCGGCAGCGGTATCCCTGGTCCCGTCCCGCGCTCTTCATCGACCGGCCGCAGTCCGGGCATTCCGGCGTCGCGAGCTCGGTCCGGACGAGGTCGCGGACGGCGAACTTCTCCAGCTTGAGCGTCCCCTCGCGGACCTCGCCGCACACGGTCACCCGGTCGCCCGGCCGGAGCGCGCGGACCCGATCGCGGAAGTGCTTGGTCGGCTCGAACGCCACGCACCGGAGCTCGCGCCCGTCCGCCGAGAGCGCCAGGAAGACGTGTCCGCCGGGACGCGTCTCCGGGGCGGTCGAGACGGTCCCCGTGAGCCGGTACGCCCCGCCGTCCTCGACCGGCACCGGTTCGGAGTCCGCCCCGTCTCCGTCCGCGGCTCGCCCGTCCGGATCGGGTCCGTCGGCGGACGGATCGAGGGTTCCCCGGCGGAGGTGGGCGTCCGTCCCCTGGTTCGTCCTGAACAGCGCCGTTCGCTCGACCGGCTCGCCCTCGATCCCGTCCGCGACCGCGCGGACGGCGTCGGGATCGTCCCCGCGGACGCCGTAGAGGATGGGACACGGCGTGTGGGGCACGCAGACGGCTTCGCCCTCGCCGCGGTCGACCGTGTCCCAGACCGCCGGGTAGCCCTCGTCGGCGGCCGCGAACACGGACTCGGCGTCGACCTCCCGCGGCGTCCCGCAGCGGTCGAGCGTCCGGTAGGAGATGTGCTCGTAGGTCCAGTCGTCGAAAGCCGCCTCCGCGCCGACGGCCGCGAGCGCCCCGATGCGGCCCCGGCCCTCCTTCCAGCCGCGGTGCCGGTAGCCGACGGCGTCCGACAGGGCGACCGCGTCGGCGATGGAGTGGTGCCCGCGGACGGCTCGCCGCGCGAAGTCGGCGATCTCGTCGCGGACGGCCGCGGGGTCGCCCTCGGCGACGACGAGACCGGGGCTGGTCCGCGGATCGTCCGCCACCGCGAACCGATCGAGCTCGCGCCGGGCGAGGTCGAACGCCACGTCGGCGTCGAGGTCCGTGTGGACGGCGAGCGCCGCGTTGCCGCGCGTCTTGTGCCTCACGGCGGGGTTGAGCCTGACGAGGAGCAGGTCGTCGACGCGACCGCCGGCCTCGCGGACGGCCTCCGCGACCCGGACCGCGACGTAGGTCGTACACATCCCGCCCTCGCGGGAGTCGGTGTCGTCGAGGCCGATGACGGTCATCGACGGTGCTACTCGGGCGAGCGAAAAGGCGCTTTCGCGTTCGGTCCGCCTATTTAACTCTGCTGGAAGGGCTCGGAACTAATCGGGAGACGCGGCGTCCGTAGCCGACAAAACACATATATGTGCGGAATCGCCTATTACCTTCTATGTCCCGGTCCGCACTGGTCGGAAACATCACCGCGATGCTGCAGGACGCCGGATTCGCGGTGAGCGACCGCTGTGCGATCCGGCCCAAGAGCTTCGACCTCGCGGCGCGGCGCGGGGAGGATCTCGTCCTCGTGAAGATCCTCGGGAACATCGACGCGTTCGACGCCGAGACCGGGGCGGAGATGCGCCGCCTCGGGACCTACCTCTCTGCGACGCCGCTCGTGATCGGGCTTCGGACGCGCGACGAGGACCTCAAGCCGGGCGTGGTCTACTTCCGCCACGGCGTGCCGGTGTTCAACCCGGACACGGCGATGGACCTGTTCGTCGAGGGCGTGCCGCCGCTCATCTACGCCGCGCCCGGCGGGCTGTACGTCAACATCGACGGCGACCTCCTCGCCGAGGAGCGCGAGCGCCGCGGCTGGAGTCTCGGCCGGTTGGCGACGGAACTCGGCGTCTCCCGGCGCACCGTCTCCAAGTACGAAGACGGGATGAACGCCAGCATCGAGGTGGCGATCCACCTCGAAGAGCTGTTCGACCGCCCGTTCAGCAGCCCCGTGGAAGTGATGGAGGGGGCGGAGGAGGTCCGCGACGCGGAGCCGACGCCGGAGGCCCCCGAGGCGGACCCCGACGACGAGCACGTCGTCGCCGTGCTCACGCGGGCGGGCTTCACGGTCCACCCGACGGCCCGCGCGCCGTTCAAGGCGGTCAGCGAGGACAGCCACCGCCGCGAGGAGAGCGTGCTGACGGGTCACTCGCCGTTCACCCGGAGCGCCGAAAAGCGCGCCCGGATCATGTCCTCGATCAGCCGCGTCGCGCGGACCCGCTCCGTCTACTTCACCGAGGAGCACTCGAAGCGCGAGTCGGTCGAGGGGACCGCGATCGTCAGCTGCGAGGAGCTCGCCGAGATCGACGACCCCGACGTGATCCGCGACCTCATCCGCGAGCGGACGCCCGAGCCCGTCGAAGGATAACGGTGGAAGGGCTCACCTCGCTCACCGATTTCTCCGCGGACTACGCGCTCACCGTCCGATCGTGAACCGTCGGTTCGCGAGCCGCCGCCGCGGCTGCCGGGGCTTTCGAGGGCGGCAGGGCGGATCGGTGGATCGGCGAACCGCCGAAAAACGGTGGCGGCCTACGCCGCGCTCTCGGCTTCGGAGCCGGAGCCGTACGTCTCCTCCAGGTAGGCGACGATGTCGTCGCTTTCGGGCATCCCCTCGACGCCGTGTTCCTCGTCGACGAGCACCGGCACCCCGGTCTGGCCGCTGACCTCCTCCACCTCGGTACGGTCGGAGCGGGAGCGGGGCACCGTGCGCGCCTCGTATTCGAGGCCGAGCTCCGCGAGCTTGTTCTTCACTTTCGTGCAGAAGGGGCAGCCTTCCAGTTCGTACAGGATGAGGTTCGACATCGCCGACACGTAAGGGAGTGGGCGTTAAGAACCCGACGGTGGTGTGTGCCCCGAGCGCCAGGTCGGCGCGAGGGTGTGTGCACCGAACGCCGCCGACGGCGCACGCGTCGCGTTCGTCGAGCGCCACGCCGGCGCGAGAGCGAAAGCGGGGCGACCCTCACGTGACGCGCGCGACGACCGTCCGCATCCCGTCGGCGATCCGCCGCCGCTGGTAGACGATCTCCGCGCCGGCCCAGCCGAGCGCGACGAGGAGGCCGAGAACGGCGAACGCGAAGTCCCAGCCGGACATCCACGTGGGTCGGATCCACGGCGTCGCGTGCGACCACGTCCGGGCGAACTCCACCATCGGCCCTTCGAGCGACGTCTCCGAGAACGTCGCCTCGACCCGCACCGCGAACGGGAGATCGTCGCCCGTGCCGGGGCGCAGCCCCGCGCTGCCGCTGATCTCGTAGGTCCCGCTCGCGCCCTGATCGCGGATCGTCGGCCCGTTCGATTCGGGGCCGTGCTCGACGCGCTCGGCGTCGTACGGCCCCCAGGTCGCGTAGTACTCCCAGACGATCCGCCCCTCCGGCGTCACCTCGATGACCCGGTGGTTGAGCGTGTCGGTGATGAGGGTGTTGCCGTTCGGCAGGCGGTCGGCGTCGCGCGGCCAGTTCAGCTGTCCGGGACCGCCGACCTCCCACGTCCGCACCCACTCGCCGTCCTCTCTCGCGTACTCGACGACGCGGTCGTTCTCGGAGTCGGCGACGAGGATCGTCGGCGTGCCGTTTTCGCTCTCGAGGTAGTCGGGGTTGTGCTGCTCGTAGAGGGTCTCGTGGTCGCCGTCCTCGCCGAGGCGCGCTTCGATCTCGCCTGTCGTCCGGTTGACGATGATAGCCTGGTCGAAGTTGCGCGGCGAGAGCAAGAGGCGGTGCTCGTCGATCACGTCGACGTCGTTGACGTGACTCCAGTCCTCTTTCATCCCGCCGTCCGTCGACGCCGGGTAGTGGTCCTTGAAGTACCACTCCCAGGTGATCTCGTCGGTCGTCCGGTTGTAGACGAAGATCCGGTCGTCGCTCGTTTCGTTTTCCGCGTCCCACTCGCGCATGTTGGCGACGACGAGTTCGTCCTCGCTCAGCCGCGCCACGTCGTGGGTGTCTTTCAGGTCGAACTCCTCCTCCCAGACGCGCTCTTTCGTCTCGGGGTCGAGTTCGTAGACGAGCGTCTTTCCGGGCCTCGTCGAGGTCACGAGCAGGTTGCCGTTCGGCAGCGGATCCACGTCGTAGAACCACGTCGCCCCGCGCTTCGAGCCGTTGTACACCCAGTCGGTCTCGCCGCGCTCGCCGACCCCGACGAGGCGCGCGGGCTTTTTGGTCGAGCCGCGGCCCTCGAAGTGAAAACCCTGGGCGGAGACGACGGTCGAGCCGTTCGCCGGGCTCGTCACCGTGCCGCGCTTGAGGTCCGCGTGCTCCGTCGACCGGTCCGCGACGGCCGCGACACCGGCCGGCGACAGCAGCGCGAGCACGGAGAGGAGGGCGAACCCGCGCAGGAGCCAGCGTTTCGACGGGAGGGTCGGCTGCATGGGTAAACCAGTAGTTCCGACCGTTGAAACGTTTGTGATGAGTGACGCTCGAACGACCCCCCACGCGAGGGGGCAGCGAGAGCCGGGAGGACCGAGAAGATCGCGATCGTCGTCGTTCGACGCGGAGCGGGACCTCACGGGGAGTATCGGAGCCAGCCGGCGGTTCCAAAGCCCGTCCCTGGGCGGCGTCTCTCGGGTTTTCGCCGAGAATCTCTGAACTTCTCCGATATTCCCTGTCAGACGGCCGCCTGGAGCACGCCGCTCGTCCGGACGAAGAAGTAGAGGACGAAGGCGGCTGCGAGCACCCAGTGACCGGCGCGGACGTCGTCCAGTTCGCCGGCGGCGAGCTTGACGATCGGGTAGGAGACGATACCGGCGGCGATGCCGTAGGCGATGGAGAACGTGAACGGCATGACGAGGATCGTCAGCCCGGCCGGCACGGCGTAAGTGATGTCCTGCCAGGCGATGTCGACCACGTTCTGCAGCATCACGACGCCGATGACGACGAGGGCGATGTGCGAGGCGTACAGGGGGATCGCCGTCGCCAGCGGGACGAGCACGAGCGACGCGAGAAAGAGCGCGGCGACGGTCAGCGCGGTGAGGCCCGTCCGGCCGCCCTCCTCGACGCCCGAGGCGCTCTCGATGTACGTCGTCACCGTCGACGTGCCGAGCATCCCGCCCACGGTCGTGCCGATCGCGTCGGCCATGAGCGGCTTGTCGACGTCGGGGAGGTTGCCGTCCTCGTCGAGGAAGCCGGCGACCTGGCCGACGCCGGTGATTGTTCCGGCGGTGTCGAAGAAGTCGACGAAGAAGAACGTGAACACGACGAGCGCGAACGTGAACGCCTCGACGTCGGCGAGGCCCGCGAGGAACGCGCCGGCGAGCGGGCGGATGTCGTACGTCGCGCTCCCCGCGGCACCCGTCAGCCCGGCGTCGGGGGAGACCGCGCCGCCCCACGTCACGAGATACCCCAGCGCGGTGGTGGCGAGAATGCCGAGGATGATCGATCCGCGGACGCCGCGGGCGTACAACCCGAACGTCAGGAACAGGCCGAACACCGAGAGGACGGCGACGGGGTCGGACGCGACGGGGCCGAGCGTCACGAGCGTCTCCGGGTGGGCGACCACGATACCCATCGCCTGGAGCCCGATGATGGCGAGGAACAGCCCAATCCCCGTCCCGACGGCGAACTTCACGGGCTCGGGGAACAGGTCGATGACGTACTCGCGCGCGCCGAGGGCGGTGAGGGCGATGAAGACGATCCCCTCGACGACGACGGCGGCGAGCGCCGTCTGCCAGGGGATGCCGAGCGCGCCGACGACCGTGAACGCGAAGAACGCGTTCAACCCGAGGCCGGGCGCCTGCGCGAACGGCCGATTCGCGTACAGCGCCATGACGAGCGTCGCCACGGCCGCCGAGATGATCGTGACGACGGCGATCATCGAGACGACCTGGCCGTAGGAGTACCCCGGCACCGCGATTCCGGGGAGGTTCTGCGCCGGGTTCGCCGCCAGGATCGACGGGTTGACCACGACGATGTACGACATGGTCAGGAAGGTCGTGACTCCGGCGAGGATCTCCGTTGCGACTGTGGTGCCGTGTTCGTCGAGGTCGAAGTAGTCCGAGAGGGTGCCGCGGATCCCCCCGGCCGAACTAGTCTTCGTGTCGCTGAGCCCCATTGTGGTGACTGAGCATAATCGTGCTATCGGACATAAGCGTTCCCATCCATAGAACTGAAGCTATGCACGAATGTGCTACAGGCGGGACGGCGGTCGATCACTCGAACGCGGTGAGCGCGGCGACGGGCGCGTCGGTCAGGGCCCGGGCGCGCTCCATCCCCTCGTCGCCGACGGCGATGAGCGCGAACACGCCGACCACCTCCGTGTCCGCCTGGCGCGCGATGTCGAGGAGGAGCTCCTGCGTCTCGCCCGAGCGGATGAGGTCGTCGACGACGAGCACCCGCTGGCCCGGCGAGAGCGCGCTGGCGGGGAGGTAGTAGGTGAGTTCGATGCCGGAGGCCAGCCGCTGCCGGGACTCGATGAACTCCTCGACCGCGGTCTCCTTGGACTTCTTCGCGTACGCCAGGTGGGCGTCGAAGTAGCCGGCCATCGCGGCGCCGAGGGTGATCCCGTCCGTCGCCGCCGTCAGCACCACGTCGGGTCGCTCGAAGCCGAACGCGTCGGCGGCGACCGGCGCGACGAGGTCGAGGAAGGACTGATCGAAGACGACGCCGGAGTTGTCGACGTACCCCTCCTCGTCGAACGCCACGCGCGCTTCGAGTTCGTCTGCGAGCGCCTCGCGGCCGACTCCCTCGACCACCTCGCGGGCGCGCTCGGTTCCGGGGAGGACGTGGCCGTTCACGTACCGGTTCAGATCGCCCGCCGGGAGACCCGTGAGCTCGGAGAGCTCGTCGTAGGTTCTCGTGTCCTTGAGCATCCGCAACACGGCGACCGCCTGCAACTGGAGGGCCGCCTTCTCCGCTCTGTTCATGCCGGTGTACTCGCGATCGCACAAACATGAGCACTTCGATATCCGAGAGAGAAAAATTGGACACGATCGTGGCGGTCAGCTCGCGTCGACCGCGCGTCTCGGCGATACGGCGGACGGCGGTGAGCCCGACGCCGGGCCGGCGTCGGCAGTTCCGTCCAGGCGGCGCGTCGGCCCTACGCGTCCGCCAGCAGGTCCGACGCCGTGAGCAGGGCCTCCAGTTCGACGCCGTGCTCCCCGAGCAGCGCGCGCGCGCCCTCCTCGCGGTCGACGACGACGAGCGCGCGGTTCACCTCGGCGCCGGCCTCGCGGAGCGCCTCGACCGCGTCGAGCGCGCTCCTGCCGGTGGTCGCGATGTCCTCCAGCACGACGACCTCCTCGCCCTCGTCGAGGCGGCCCTCGACGCGCTTCGCGGTGCCGTACTCCTTCGCCTTCTTCCGGGCGATCACGTAGGGGCTGTCGGTCTCGACGCTCGTGACCGCGACGAGGGGGACGCCCCCGAGCGCGACGCCCGCGAGCTTGGCGTCGCCGACGCGCTCCGCGAACGCGTCGGCGATGAGCCGCAGGCAGCGCGGGTCCGTCTCGAAGAGGTACTTGTCGACGTAGTAGTCGCTCGTGCCGCCGTGGGAGAGTTCGAACTCGCCGAACCGGACGGCGTCCGCGTCCCGCAGCGCCTCGATGAGGTCCTGGTTCGCCATTGCAGGGTGTGGGTTCGTGAGGGAGTATAAGCGGGCCGGTTGCGGGCCGGCCGGGTCGATGAGCGACGGGGCTACCAGGGTTCGTCTTTCAGGCCGAGCGCGTAGGCGATCGCGTTCGTCGCGACGTGCAGGACGGGCGTGAGGACGATGACGACGGCGAGCACGGGCGGCGTGAACGTCCTGACGAACCACCGCGGGGCGACGAGGCGGGCGAGCGCGAGCGCGCCGGCGGCGAAATCGAGCTGGTCGAGGCCGGGTAACGACGCGCCGCGCTCGCGGCCGGTTCGGCGCTTGAGGAACGACGCGCCGATGTCGCCGAGCATCGATCCGAGCGCCAGCGCGAGGCCGGCCCGGAGCGGAAATTCCGGCAGCGAAACCCCGATGGCGTCCGAGGCCCGCCGGTTGACCGCGTTCAGCGCGATCGCCAGGAGAACGCCCGCGAGCGTCCCGACGGCGGTCCCGCGCCAGGTCTTTCCGTCGCCGAGGAGCCGCCTGCCGCCCCACGTCCGGCCGCCGTCGATGGGACGACCGCCCCCGGCGAGGACCGCGACGTTGTTCGGGACGTACGCGGGCAGCATGGCCCAGACCGCGCTGACGAGGTGGGTGACGACCATACGCCGGGGATCGGACGGACGGGTTTAATTCTCGCCGGTTTCGCTCGGCGGCGGACGGCGCGGGCGTCGGGGACGCCCGCTGCGCGAGCCGACGAGACGGGCCGGCGAGTCGCCCTGATGGGACGGGAACAGACGAGACGGGCCGAGGAGACACCCCGACGGGTGCGCGGTCGACGACTCCGAAGAACAACACGCTTAATCGGGGGTGACAAATCACAGGGTATGATACCGCCGATCGCCAACCGATTCGTCGCGGGCGAGACGCCGCCGGAGGCGCTCGATCACGCGCGGCGGGCGAACGAGGACGGCGTGAAGGTCATCCTGAACCTGCTCGGCGAACACTACCGTGCGCGGGAACCGGCCGACGAGGACGCGGCGGCGTACCTCCGACTGATCGAGGACATCGCGGCGACGGACCTCGACGCGTGCGTGTCGGTCAAACCCTCCCAGATCGGCCTCGACGTCGGCGAGGACGTGTTCAGACGGAACTACCGCGACGTCGTCGCGCGCGGGGTCGACCGGGGCGTGTTCGTCTGGTGCGACATGGAGGACCACACGACGACGGACGCGACGCTGAACGCCTACGAGGAGCTCGCCCGCGAGTTCGACGGCGGCGTCGGCGTCTGCGTGCAGGCGAACCTCCGGCGGACCCGCGAGGACCTCGACCGGCTCGCGGACGTGCCGGGGAAGGTGCGGCTCGTCAAGGGCGCGTACGACGAGCCCGCCGACATCGCCTACACGAGGAAGGAGGAGGTCAACGAGGCGTACCGCGAGGACCTGGAGTTCGCCTTCGAGCGGTTCGACGGCGGAATCGCCGTCGGCAGCCACGACCCGGCGATGATCGACCACGCGATCGCCCTCCACGAGGAGCACGGGACGCCGTTCGAGATTCAGATGCTCATGGGCGTCCGCGAGGACGCCCAGCGCGAGCTCGCGGCGCGGGGATACGACGTGTGGCAGTACGCCCCGTACGGCGGGAAGTGGTTCTCGTACTTCTACCGGCGCGTCCGCGAGCGCAAGGAGAACGCGCTGTTCGCGCTCCGGGCGGTCGCGGGCGTCTGAGCCGACGAATCGATCGGCCGGGTTCGGCGGGTCCGGCGACGACCGGCCGAACGACCGCTCGGCAATCGACCGGCGACCGCCCGACGACTGACCGCCGGCTGATCGGCGATCGGCCGACGGTCGGCGACCGGCGGTAGAAGACCTCATTACTCCCCCGTTCGCACTATGGTCCATAGATGTCCACGTGGAAGCGCGATGCCGCGAGCGGCCTCATCGTCCTCGTCCCCATCATCGTCATCGTCCTCGTTCTCAACTGGCTCTACAACCAGATCGCCGACCTCCCGCTCGTCAACGGCATCGAGCCGACGTGGGCCCGGGTCATCATCGCCCTCGTCGTGTTCGTGATGCTCGTCTTCTCGGTCGGGTACCTGATGCGAACGACGCTCGGTCGGCTCGTCGAGGAGGGGATCGACAACACGATGAACCGCGTTCCGCTCATTCGCGTGGTGTACAACGCCTCGAAACTCGCCGTCGAAACCGCCCTCACCGGCACCGACGACCTCCAGAAGCCGGTCCGGATCGAGACGTGGAACGGCATCAGGATGACCGCCTTCAAGACCGGAAAGCGGACCAGCGACGGGAGGGAGGTGCTGTTCATGCCGACCGCGCCGAACATCACGACAGGATTCGTCATCGAGGTCGAACCGAGCCGGATCGAGGAGACCGGCGAGAAGGTCGAGGAGGCGCTGACGCGCATCCTGAGCGCCGGGTTCGCCGAAACCGACGAGGGCGTCGCCATCAACGTCACGGAGGAGGGCGTCGAGGACCTCGGACGCCGGCCGCGGGCGGACGGCGACCGGCCCTAGACGGCGGACCTCAAACGTACGTGAACCACTCCTCGTGATCGTCGGTCCGCCGCTCCACGAGGTCGAAGAAGGCCGACTGCAGTTCCTCCGTCACCGGGCCGCGCTCGCCGCTTCCGATCTCGACGTTGTCGACCTGCCGGATCGGCGTCACCTCGGCGGCGCTGCCGGTGAAGAACAGTTCGTCGGCGGTGTGCAGTTCGCCGCGGCTGATGACGGCCGTGTCGTCGACCTCGTAGCCGCGCTCGCGGGCGAGCTTGATCACGGTGTCGCGGGTGATGCCGTCGAGGATGCTCTGGGAGAGCCCCGGGGTGTAGATCTTGCCCCCGCGGACGAGGAAGATGTTCTCCCCGGGCCCTTCGGCGACGTTGCCCTCCTTGTTGAGGACGATCGCCTCGCGGTAGCCGTGACGGCGGGCCTCCTCGCCCGCGAGCAGGCTGTTGACGTAGAGGCCGGTCGTCTTCGCGTTCGTCGGGATCTGGCTGGAGGCGTGCTTCCGCCACGAGGAGACCATCACCTTGATGCCGTTCTCCAGGGCGTCGTCGCCGAGGTACGCGCCCCACGGCCAGGCGGCGATGGCGACCTGCACCGGGCAGTCGCCCGGGCTGACGCCGAGACTGTCGTAGCCGTAGAAGGCGATCGGCCGGATGTAACAGCTCTCCAGGCCCTCCCGGCGGAGGAGTTCGAGCGTCGCCTCCGTCAGCTCCTCGTGGTCGAACGGGATCTCCATGTCGTACGGCTTGCCGGATGCGTAGAACCGGTCGAGGTGTTCGTCCCAGCGGAAGATCGCCGGCCCCCTCTCCGTGTCGTAACAGCGGACGCCCTCGAACACGCCCGTCCCGTAGTGGAGACCGTGGCTGAGCACGTGGATCTGCGCGTCGTCCCAGTCCACGAACTCGCCGTCCATCCAGATGGTGTCCACGTCCATGTCGTCGAAGCCCATACGCTGGGCATTCGCGGCGGAGGGCATAAATCATGAGAAACCGGGGCGAGGGCGGGGATTTTCGTCCTCCGGGGGAGAGAGCGAACGCATGAGCGCGGATCGAGACGCGAGCGGGAGGATCGAGGCGGTCGCCGTCACCGGCGGCAACGGCGAGATCGGGCGGGCCGTCCTCCGGCACTTCGCCGACCGGGGCTACAGAACAGTCAACCTCAGCCGCGGGGCGCGGCGCGAGGAGGTCGCGGACGCCTACCTCCGGACGGATCTGCTCGACGCCGGGGAGGTGTACGGCTCGCTGGCGAAGAGCGGCGCGGACGCGGTCGTCCACCTCGGCACCCTCCCGCGGCCGGACGAGAGCCCCGGCCACGTCACCTTCGAGAGCAACGCGATGACGACCTACCACGTGCTGGAAGCCGCCCAGCACCTCGGTGTCGGGTCGGTCTGCCTCGCGTCGAGCCTGAGCGCCCTCGGCGCGGGGTTCGATCCCGATCCGGTCCGCGTCGAGTACCTCCCCGTCGACGAGAGCCACCCCCTGACACCGCGCGACCCGTACGCCCTCGGCAAGCGGGTGCTCGAAGTGACCGCCGAGGGAATCGCGCGGCGGAACGACGGCCCGCGGACGGTCTCCGCCCTCCGGTTCCCGCTCGTCGTCGACGACGAGGCGGCGCGGCGGACGTTCGCCGACGCGGACCGCTCGCTCGCCGGGATCGAGGAGGCGGGGTTCTACCGCGTCGCGCGGAACACGCTGTTCGCGTACCTCCACGTCGAGGACGCCGCGGCGCTCGTCAGCCGGGCCGTCGAGGCCGACTTCCGGGGGTACGAGGTCTTCTGGGCGGCCGCGCCCGACACGACCGCCGACGCGCCGAGCGCCGAACTGGCCCGCGAGGCGTACCCCGGCGTCGCGGTCAGGCGAGAGCTCGACGGCTACGAGAGCCTCGTGAGCGCGGAGAAGGCCCGCGCGCGGCTGGGCTGGGAGCCGACGCGGAGCTGGCGGGATCTCTGATTCAGGCCAGCTCGTCGACGAGGCGGCCGCCCTCCAGGTAGACCAGGCCGTGCCGTCGAGCGTACGCTCGGGCGGCTCCCTTCGGGAGCGCCTTGCCGGTCTCGTCGTCGAGCATCTCGCAGACGACCACCGCCGGCGGGAGCCCCGCGGCGTCGGCGAGCGCGAGGCCGAGTTCGGTGTGACCGCGGCGGTCCGCGAGCAGCCCCGGCGCGGCGCGCAGGAGGTTGACGTGGCCGGGCGAGCGGAACTCGGCGGCGAAGTCCGACGCGTCGTATCCGTCGCCGCCGTCGCCGTCGACCGCGTCCGCGGCGGCGGCGAGTTCGGCGATGGTGAGCGCGCGGTCCTCGTCGGTGACGCCGGTGAACGTCCCGCGGTGGTTCACGGGGAGCGAGAAGGACGACCGGCTGTCGTACGCGAGGTCGTGGTTCGCGGCGCTCGGGTGGTCGATCGTCTCGTCGAGGAACGGGAGGCCGAACGCCTCCGCGACCCCGTCCGAGAGCGCGACGCAGACCAGCCCGCCCGCGTCGTTGCGGAGCCGGGCCACGTCCGCCGGCGCGACCGCGCCGGCCGGGTAGACGATGTCCGTCTCGCCCTCCCGGTCGTCGAAGTCGTGGATCAGGACGGGGTCGCCGGCCCGGAAGGCGTCGATCGCGCGCGCCAGCGCCTCCGAGGGCGGGCCGTCGGCGGCGGCGGTGTCGGTGTCGTCGGCCGGATCCGCGTCTCCCTCGTCGGCGGACGGGACCGACTCGGCGTCTCCCTCCTCGGCGGCCACTGCCGACTCGGCATCCGCCTCTCCCGTCACGATCACACCTCCTCGACGCGGACGGTGATCGCGTCGCCGTCGTCGAGCCCGAGCTCGTCGCGGAGCTTGACCGGCGAGATGAGCTCCAGCTGGCTCTCGTCGTGGTGGGTGCGCTCGGGGACGATGATGTGGGCCGTCCCGTAGCTGTCGCCGTCGTGCTCGACCGTCGCCGCGTAGCACGTCGCGGGGCCGAACGTCCGCTCTTCGTCCTCCCAGCCGTCGATCGGAATCGCGTCGAGCGAGGCCATGCCGGAGCGGGCGCGGACGCTCTCCTCCGAGAGGTTCACGTTCAGCGTCCCCGGGAAGGGTTCGTACCCGAGGCGCTCCCTGAACTGGTCCATGTACCCCGGGAGGGAGATGTAGTGGCGACCCTCGCCCATCCCGCCGGTGACGGTCCCGGTCAGGGTCACGGCGGCGGCCCCCTCGAAGATGCGCCGGTAGTCCTCGTACTCCCGTCGGAGGGCAGACTCGCCGGCGTCGGTGACGTCGATCCACTGACCGTCGCTGACGATGTCGCGCTCGACGAGCCCCGCCTCGTCGAGCCGCTGGAGGCGGCGGGAGGCGGTCTGACTGGAGGCGTCGAGCCGATCCGCGAGCCCCGAACAGGAGACTTTCACGGGACCGGCAAGCCCGCCGTCGAGGGCCACGAGCTTCAGCGCGGCGAGTTCGTCGTGCCCGACGGCGCGGGCCGTTGCCGTTTCTGACATACGCGGACGATGGGACGCGCCCGTCATAAGCGTGACGGAAGTGATATGCGTATCACAAATGAGATGGAGCGAGGTGGTAGAGGGAGTCAGATCGGAGAGGCCCCGGGAGGGTCGGGCGGACCCGCGCCTGGTATCTCCGCGGCGCGGAGACGCCGGATGCGACGATGATCCGCAGTTTTGCGGCTTCTCGGCGCTCGTGCGTCGAGCTAGACGGCGCGGGCAAAAAACGCGCCGGATCGCGGCAGGCGGCGCGAGGCGCGGCGGTCGCCGCGGCGGACTTAGCAATCCCTTTACGCGGCGCTGGCGAACCCGCGGGCATGTTCAGAGAGTTCCGAGCGGAGGTCGAGGCGGCTCTCGCCGACGCGCTCGCGGCGAGGGGGCTGCCGACCGACGACCTCGGTATCGAGGAACCGCCGGAGGACGTGCCCGCGACGCTCGCGTCCAGCGTCGCCTTCCGGCTCGCAGGCGAGGTCGGCGCGCCGCCGCCGGAGATCGCCGCCGAGGTGGCCGAGGCGGTCGACCCGGAAGGGTACGAGTACCTCGCCCGCGTCGACTCGCAGGGACCGTACGTCAACTTCCACGCGGGCGAGGCGTACCTCGCGGACACGCTCGTCGCCGCGCAGGACGGCGAGTACGGCCGGCTCCCCGACAGGGACACGAGCGTCGTCGTCGAGCACACGAGCGCCAACCCCACGGGACCGGTCCACGTCGGGCGCGCCCGGAACCCGATCCTCGGCGACGCCATCGCGCGCGTGCTCGACTTCGCCGGCTACGGCGTCGAGCGGCACTACTACGTCAACGACGCCGGCCGGCAGGTCGCGGTGTTCACGTGGGCCTACGAGACGTTCGACGAGTCCGACCTCCCGAAGCCGGAGCGCGACCGCGCGGACTACGACCTCGTGCGGTACTACCGGAAGGGCAACCAGTTCCTCGAAGACGCCGACCCCGAGGAGGTCGAGGCCGCCGAAGCCGAGATCGAAAGCATCATGCGGGGGCTGGAGGCGGGGGACGACGAGACGTACGAGCGCGTCGAACGCGTCGTCGACCGGGTGCTCTCCGGGATGCGCGACTCGCTCGAACGCCTGCCCGCCGAGTTCGACGCGTTCGTCAAGGAGACGGAGTTCATCCGCGACGGCAGCGCCGACGACGTGGTCGACCGGCTCAAGGACACCGAGTACGCCGTCTACGAGGAGGACGCCTGGCAGCTCGACCTCTCGGCGTTCGGCATCGAGAAGATGCTCGTGTTCCTCCGCTCGGACGGGACGACGCTCTACACGACCCGCGACCTCGCCCACCACGAGTGGAAGTTCGCCAACTACGACGCGGCCGTGACCGTCCTCGGCGAGGACCACAAGCTCCAGGCCGACCAGCTGAAGGCCGCCCTGGAGATCCTCGGCAACGACACGGACCAGCTCTCGCACGCCATCTACTCGTACGTGAACCTGCCCGACGGGAAGATGAGCACCCGCCGGGGGACGGGCGTCGACCTCGACGACCTGCTCGACGAGGCGATCGTCCGCGCCCGCGAGGAGGTCGAAAAGCGCCTCGACTCGCGCATCCGCGACGACGAACTCGACGAGGAGGACGTAGAGCGGATCGCCCGCCAGGTCGGCATCGGGGCGGTCCGGTACGACATCGTCTCGAAGCAGCCGACGAAGGCGATCACCTTCGAGTGGGAACGCGCGCTCGACTTCGAGGCGCAGAGCGCCCCCTACGTCCAGTACGTCCACGCCCGCTGCTGCGGGATCCTGGAGGAGGCCGAGAGCCGGGGAATCGACGTCGGCGCGATCGAGTTCGGCGGGGGCGAGGCCGCGGCGGACCTCGATCCGTCGGTCCTCGACGCCCCGGAGGAGCGCGACCTCCTGCGGACGATCGCGCGCTTCCCCGCGGTGATCGAGGAGGCCGCCGAGGACCTCGAACCGCACGTCGTGGCGACCTACACCCGAGAGTTCGCGGAGACGTTCAACGCCTTCTACCGCGAGTGCCCGGTGCTCGCGGCGGAGGACGAGAGACGCCGCGACGCGCGATTGGCCCTCGTCAACGCGTCGCGGGCGACGGTGGCGAACGCCCTGTCCGTCCTCGGCGTCGAAGCCCCGACCTCAATGTAGCGGCGCGAGGAGGGCGGGCAGCGCGACCATCGGGTCGATGAGGTTCCCGCCGACCGCGTACACGGTCGTCGCTCCCAGTCCGAGCGCCAGCAGCAGAAACAGCACGATCCACCAGAGCGGGACTGCGTCGTCGTTTGCCATATCGGGAGTCCGAACAGGCGGGTAAAAGAGCTTCCCGTTTCAACCCAGCAGGCGCCCGAAGAAGCCCTTCCGTCCGCCGTCCCGCGCCCCGTCGTCGTCCGCACCGGCCCCGTCGGCTCTCTCGACATCGTCGTCCTCGTCGTTCCCGTCGACCTCACCGTCTCCGTCGACCTCGCCGTCCGCGACCTTCCCGTCGCTATCACCATCTCCCTTCCCGCCGTCGACCGGATCGGCCGTCGTCTCCGCCCCGCCGACCGGCGACGTTCCCCGCTCCGCCTCCGGTTCCGACGCCTCCGCCTCGGCGACGAGCGACTCTACCGGGTTCCGGTCTTCCGCCGTCGCGCCGTCGGACGAAGATGCGTCCGCTTCGGCGGTTCCCGCCTCGGCTTCGTCGCCCGACCGCTCGGATTCGGATTCCGAACCCACCGCCCCGGGTTCCAGCGATTCCGTCTCGGGTTCGGACACCGCCGCCTCGGCGACCGCCGCTTCGGTCGATTCGTCGGCCGGTTCGTCGACCGGCTCGTCGGCCGACTCGCCCGCGGCGGGCGAGTCCGAAGTCCCGTCGTCCGGCACGAGGACGGGTACGTCCTCGCCGACGAGCTTCCCGGCGAGCGCGCGGTAGGCCTCGGCCGAACGGCTGTCGGGCGCGTGCGACGGCAGCGGCTCGGCCGCGGCCGCGGCGGCCGGGACGCACGGATCCTCGGGTACCGTCCCCAGCACCGGCGCGTCGAGGAGCTCGTCGACGGCGGCGGCGTCGAAGCCCGACGCGCCGACGCGCGTCAGCGCCGCGCCGGCGACGCGTCCGCCGAGCCGTTCGGCGATTCGGCGGGTCTTGTCCGCGTCGCGGAGCGCCGTGCGGTCCGGGGTGGAGACGAGGAGTACCTCGTCGGCCAGTCCGAGAGGGAGCACGGTGTCGTGGCTAAGCCCCGCGCCGGTGTCGAGCAGGACGTAGTCGCGGTCGTCGAACGCCTCGATCAGCGACCGGAGGCCCGCGGGGTCGGCCTCGGGAAAGGCCGAAAGATCCGTCTCGCCCGGCACGAGGGAGAGCCCGTCGGCCACCTCGTAGGTCGCCTCGGCCGCCGTCGCTCTGCCCGCGAGCACGTCGTGGACCGTCGCCCGGTCGGGATCGACGCCGAACAGCCCGCCGAGGTTCGCCATCCCGACGTCGGCGTCGATCAGGGCGACGCGGTACTCCGCGGCGGAGAGTATCGCCCCGAGCGCCGCCGCCGTCGTCGTCTTTCCCACGCCGCCTTTCGCGCTCGCGACCGCGTAAACCCCTACCATGGTCCGGATATTATCATTCTTCAGTTAATACCATATAAATGTAACTCACAGGTAGGTAACCGTTTCGGACGACCGCTCGTCGCGGCCCGAACGCACCGTCGAGGGGCGAAGATCGGCGCGGACGGGGCCGGGAGCGGGCGTCGAGGGCAGTCAAAGGTTACTTACCCGCTGGCCGGGCTAGTACCACCAATGAGTACGGACGCCGAGGACGCGGGCGAGGACCGACGGAAGTACGAATTCCGGAAGGTCATCGAGGAGCTCCAGGAGTACGAGGGCTCCGGGACGCAGCTCGTCACGATCTACATTCCCCCCGACAAGCAGATCTCCGACGTCGTCGACCACGTGATCCAGGAGCACAGCGAGGCGAGCAACATCAAGTCCAAGCAGACGCGGACGAACGTCCAGGACGCGCTCACGAGCATCAAGGACCGCCTCCGGTACTACGACACGTACCCCCCGGACAACGGGATCGTCCTCTTCAGCGGCGCCGTCAACTCCGGCGGCGGGCAGACCACCATGGTCACGAAGGCGCTCGAAAGCCCGCCCCAGCCCGTCGAGTCGTTCCGCTACCACTGCGATTCGGCGTTCCTCACGGAGCCCCTGGAGGAGATGCTCGCCGACAAGGGGCTGTTCGGCCTGGTCGTCCTCGACCGCCGCGAGGCGAACGTCGGCTGGCTGAAGGGCAAGCGCGTCGAGCCGGTGAAGTCGACGACGTCGCTCGTCCCCGGCAAGCAGCGAAAGGGCGGGCAGTCCGCCCAGCGGTTCGCCCGCCTGCGGCTCGAAGCCATCGACAACTTCTACCAGGAGGTCGCCGAGATGGCGAACGACCTGTTCGTCCCGAAGCGGCACGAGCTCGACGGCGTCCTGGTCGGCGGCCCCTCCCCCACGAAGGACGAGTTCCTCGACGGCGGGTACCTCCACCACGAGATCCAGAACAAGGTGGTCGGGAAGTTCGACGTCGCGTACACCGACGAGTCCGGCCTCTACGACCTCGTCGACGCCGCCCAGGACGTGCTGGCGGATCAGGAGGTCATGCAGGAGAAGGCCCAGATGGAGGAGTTCTTCGAGAAGCTCCACACCGGCGAGGAGGCCACCTACGGGTTCGAGGCGACCCGGAAGAACCTCGTCATGGGCTCGGTCGACCGGCTGCTCCTCTCCGAGGACCTCCGGAGCGACGTGGTCGTCTACGACTGCCCGAACGGTCACGAGGAGTTCGAGGTCGTCGACAGCCGCCGCTCGACGCCGGAGCACACCTGCTCCGAGTGCGGCGAGGCGGCCGAACCCCGCGAGCGCGAGGACGTGATCGAGCACCTCATGGCCATCGCCGAACAGCGGGGCACCGAGACGAAGTTCATCAGCACAGACTTCGACAAGGGCGAACAGCTGTACGAGGCGTTCGGCGGCATCGCCGGGATTCTCCGGTACTCGACCGGCGTCTAGGCAGGCCCTCTCGGGCGCTGAGCGCTCACCGACGGCGGACAACCCTGCCGCAGCGGTACGCCGCCGTGACCGCGAGCAGGCTGAAGAGGCCGCCGTGCAGGTAAACAAGGCCGAGCGCGCCCGTCGGCGCGACGCCGACGGCGCGGGCGGCGAAGGACAGGAGGCCGACGAGACCCAGCGCGAAGTACCAGCACGCCCACCGCCCCCGGTGGTCGGCGCGCGGGGTCGCGTCCATGAACGCGATCACGGGGTCCGCGGCCGGTCCGCGGCGGATCGTCTTCTCGTCCGCGTCGTACGCGACCACGCCGAGCGAGTCGAGCTTCGGGAGGTGCGTCTGGTGGAGCGTCGCGTACACGCTGTGGTGGACGCGCCGCGGCGGCGACTCCCCGGCCTCGGCGGCAGCGATCCGCTCCGACAGCTCCGACAGCGTCGTCGAGTCCGTCGCCCGGAGCCGCCGTATCACGCGCCGACGGCGTTCGTTCCGGAGGACCTCGTAGACCTCCGACCGTTCGAGCGCGCGCCGAGAGCGGGACGGACGACGGGATCTGCGAGGGGGGACGCGTTCGGGGGAGATGACGGACATTGCCACGTACGTGTTGGAAATACAACCGTTATCACCTCACCTCGTGCGCGACCGCGCACGGCGTGAACACAGATACAAATACGTTTCCGAAGAAGGTCGTCCCGAAGCCGAACCGGAGGGCGACCCGGTCGCAGAACCGCCCGCGGCCGACGATTCGACGAGAACCGTCGGCGACTCGATGAGGATCGTCGGCGATTCGACGAGGACCGTCGGGTCGTCAATCGAGCAGCTGTTCGAGCTGCGTCCTGCGGCGGTCGAGGTCGAAGTGCGGGTCGACGTCGCCGGCTTCGGCCAGCCGGTCGAGCGTGAGGAGCGGATCGTCGCCCGCGCTCTCCGTCCGCGCGCTGAGCGCCTCGATCGCGGCGCGGTTGAGCGCGAGGGAGTCGAGCAGGCCGAGCAGGAGCGCCATCGCCGCCCCTGCCTCGCCCCGGGGGAAGAAATCGCCGACGCGCGCGAAGTCGGGGTCGGAAGCGGCCTCCTCGGCCGGGTACACGCGGAGACAGTCGGGACACAGGGCGGCCGCCGCCGACTCCTCGGGCGCGTGCGCTCGGAGCCGTTCCGGAACGGCGAAGGACACCGTTTCGACGCCGCAGTGTGGACAGTTCATGGTCGGTGGTTGCTCCGTTTGCTTCGGTTTCTCCGTCGTCGGTGGGGTCTCCCTCCCCCGCGGCCGGAAGGTGTCGCCGAGACGCGTTCGGAGGGACGAGAGCGAAAACGGAAGCGAGAGTGGCAGGCGCACGGGATGGCGGACGGGATCAGTCGTCCGCGACGACCGTCTCGGGCTCCTTCGCGGCCGCCTTTTCGGCCTCCTCCTGCTCCTTCTCCTCTTCTTCCTTCTTGGCCTTGATCTTCTTCAGGCGGAAGATCTCCTCGCGCTCCTGCTCTTCGAGCTTCTGTTCGATGTACTCCTTGTTGTCGTACAGGTCCGGGAGCACCTTGAACTCGAGCGCGTTCACCCGGCGCTTCGTCGTCTCGATCTCCTCCAGCATCTTCTTCATCGCCGTCTCGACCTCCGCCGCGAGGATGATCGATTCGAGCAGCTGCTCGTAGGCCTCCGCGGCCTCGTCGATGCGCGCGCTGGTGCCGAGCAGGCCGTAGCCCCGCTGGTCGAGGCTCTTTTTCACCCGGCTCGACTCGATCTGCGGGACGACGACGCCCATGATGTTCTTCGACTGGGTCGTGATCTCGGGGTGCTCCTTGAGCGCGGCGGCGGCACCGCGGACCGCAACGTCCCCCTCCATCGCGCGCGCCATGTTGATGGTCCGCTGAGCGCGCTCGTAGTCCTCGTTGAGGCCGGCCCGCACGTCCTGCGCCTGGTCGAGGATGTCCATGAACTCCATGATGAGGCCGTCACGCTTCTGTTCCAGCGTGTCGTGACCGCGCTCGGAGAGCTCGATGCGGTCCTCGATCTCCATGAGGTTTTTGCGGGTCGGTTTGACGTCTTCGGCCATTATTACGGGACGTTTGTCGACGGGCACAGATAATCTTTTACAGTCGGCCACGGGGGCGGCGCGACCGCCGCCGTCCCGCCCGCCCGGCCCGGAGTTCGACGCTTCCGGGACGATCGAAGCGGCGGGAGAGGGCGGTCCGGGGGCGAGCCGACGAGCGCTCGGCTGAAGCGCGGACCGCCGGTTTCGCTTATCCCGCTCATACTAATACTCGTCGCGGACTAGAGGGGAAACATGACAGAGGAGCTTCTCGTCTCTCTCTCCGATCCGCGGGCGCGCGTCGTCGACACGGACGACGGCCGCTGGTTCGTCTCGGCGTTCGATCCCGGCGCGCTGGAGCGGCTCGTGCGCGACGCGGAGTCCGTGGCCGAAGTGCAGGGTCGCGTCGGCGACGTCGCCGAGAACGCGGTGCTCGTCCACGTGTCGACCGACGGCGACCACGCGGAGCGGGCGTACGGGTACCGGAGCCCGACGGCGACCCGCGAACTCTACTACCTCGAAGACTCCGAGGGAACCGCCGTCCTCGCGGATCACTTCCGGACCGCCCTCTCCCGCCTCTCGGTCGAAGACCGGATCGTCTCGCCGCGGGCCGCGGCTGACCACCTGCTCTTTCGGGCCCCGATCGCGCCCGGCTCCTTCGTGTCGGGGATCCGCCTGCTCGGCCAGGGCGAGTGGCTCCGATGGGACGGCGAGACCGACGAACGCGAGACGGCCCTCTCGGATCGGATTCGGGCGGCCGAGTCGATCCGCCCCTCGCGCGCGGTCGACGCGATCGACGGGGCGCTCGCCGGGCTGCTCTCGTCTCCGGGCGACGACGAGCGGCTCGTCAACCTCTTTTCCGGCGGCGTCGACTCGACGCTGACGCACACGTACCTCGACGACGCGACCGCGCTCTCGGTCGGGATCGACTCGCCGGAGTACGCATACGAGATCGAGTACGCCGAGGAGGCCGCCGAACTGCTCGGCGCGCACCACCGGCAGCTCCTGCTCGACGAGGGCGACGTGCTCGCGCACGCGGAGACGGGGATCGAGGCGCTCGGGTCGCCCTCCTACGCGTTTCCGACGGTGCTGGTCGAGCAGGGGCTGCGACGCGGGGAGGCGGGGACGTACCTCATGGCGGTCGGCGCCGACGCGCTCTTCGGGATGGGCGGGACGAAGAGCGCCCGGATCGCCTCGTGGCTCGAACCCGCGCTTTCGCTGCCCGGCGTGGGCGTCGCCGCCGCCCGCGCGCCCGAGCGGATCAGATCCCCGCTCCGGGCCCTGCTGACGGTGTCGGATCAGCTCGGGCGGGATCCGGCCGACCCCGAGTCGTACCCCCAGCGGGTCGCGGCATACACGGAGCCCTCGCTCGTCGGCGAGTTCCTTGGGGAGGATCTCGTCGCCCAGCGGTGCCGGCGGCTCGTGAACTACGTCCGGAACAGGGTCGTCGACGCGGGCGCGGCGGGCGGCGGGTTCGCCGGGCCGATCGAGTACGCCAACCTCGCCAGCCTCTACGGCCACCGGATCGGAAGCCGGTACCGGCAGCTCGCGCACGCGCACGGCAAGCCGCTCCTCACGCCGTTCGACACGGAGACCGCGACGCGGTGTTCGCTGTCGATCCCGGTCGAGCGACGGTACATCCGGGGACTTCGCGGGATCCGCGACCTGGAACCGAAGTACCTCCTCAAGGAGCTCCTCGAACGCCGGCTTCCCGCCTACGACGCCGGCAAGGAGAAGGGCGCGGGCATCCTCCCCTTCCGCCGGTACCGCGCGGAGGGGGCGCTTCGGAACGCCTTCGAGAAGTACGAGGCCCCCGAGTTCGTCCCGGATCGGATGCGAAAGCGGGCGCTCGAAGGCAGCGGCCGCCAGTCGTGGAACCTGCTGACCTACGCGATCTGGCGCGACCGCGTGCTGGCGGATCCGGATCTCGAACCCGTCCCCGCCGCCGCGGAGGCGACGTACGGCTTCTGAGCGGAGCGCGACCGCTCCCGCGCGCGGACGCTCGTCGGGACAGAAACGAAAGGGAAAGAAGGGAGTCCGCTCAGGCCTGGGCCTCGACGGCTTCCTCTTCCGCCTCGGCTTCGGACTCGACGTAGTACCTCTCGATGAACTCCTCGTCGACGCGGTTGAGTTCGGCCTTCGGGAACATCGAGAGGAGCTCCCAGCCGATGTCCAGCGTCTCCTCGATGGACCGGTTCGTGTCGAAGCCCTGGTCGACGAACTCCGTCTCGAAACGGTCGGCGAAGTCGAGGTACTTGTTGTCGCGCTCCGACAGCGCCTCGCGGCCGACGATGTTCACGAGGTCGCGGAGGTCCTCGCCCTCGGCGTACGCCGCGTACATCTGGTCTGAGACGTCGGCGTGGTCCTCGCGGGTGAGCCCCTCGCCGATCCCGTCGTCCATCAGCCGCGACAGGCTCGGCAGCGGGTTGATCGGCGGCTGGATGCCCTGGCTGTTCAGGCCGCGGTCGACGTAGATCTGCCCCTCCGTGATGTACCCGGTGAGGTCCGGGATCGGGTGGGTGTCGTCGTCGCCGGGCATCGTGAGGATGGGGATCTGCGTGACGGAGCCCTCGCGGCCCTCGATCCGGCCCGCGCGCTCGTACAGCTGCGCCAGGTCGGTGTACATGTACCCGGGGTACCCGCGTCGGCCGGGCACCTCCTCGCGCGCCGCGCCGATCTCGCGCAGCGCCTCGCAGTAGTTGGTCATGTCCGTGAGGATGACCAGCACGTGGTAGTCCTTCTCGAAGGCGAGGTACTCGGCGGTCGTCAGCGCCATCCGCGGCGTGACGGTCCGCTCGACGGCGGGGTCGTCCGCGAGGTTCATGAAGACCACGGAGCGCTCCAGCGCGCCGGTGCGCTCGAAGTCCTCCATGAACTCGTTGGCCTCCTCGGCCGTGATCCCCATCGCGCCGAAGATCACCGCGAACTCGGAGCCGCCTTCGTCTCCCTCTGCCGCCTCTTCCGGCACGGTCGCCTGCCGCGCGATCTGGAGCGCGAGCTCGTTGTGCGGCAGCCCCGACCCGGAGAAGATCGGCAGCTTCTGCCCGCGCACGAGAGTGTTCATCCCGTCGATGACGGACACGCCCGTCTGGATGAACTCCTCGGGGTACTCCCGCGAGACGGGGTTGATCGCGGCGCCGACGATGTCGTGGCGCTCCTCGGGGACGATCTCCGGGCCGCCGTCGATGGGCTGGCCGGAGCCGTCGAGAACCCGCCCGAGGAGGTCCTCGGTGACGGGCATCTTCAGCGTCTCGCCGACGAAGCGGACGGACGCGTTCTTGTCGATGCCGGTGGTCCCCTCGAACACCTGGATGGCCACGAGGCCCTCCGAGGATTCGAGGATCTGCCCGCGCTTGGTCTCGCCGTTCGGCGTCTCGATCTCGACGATCTCGTCGTAGCCGATCGGCTCGTCGACCTCGGCGAACACCAGCGGACCGCTGATCTCGGTGATGGTCTGGTACTCTTTCATTAGTACAGCTCCCGGAGTTGCTCCGTGATCTCCTCTTTGAGCTCCGCCACGTACTCCTCGTAGTTCTCCTGAACGCCGATGCGGTTGATGCGCGGCGCGGCGTCGATCGCCGTGACCTCCTCGACGGGGACGCCCGCGTCGAGCGCCCTGAACGCCTCGTCGTGGTAGGTGTGGATGGCGGTCAGGATCAGGTACGTCTTCTCCGGCGGGCAGTAGGTGTCCACGTCGTGGAACGCGTTCTGCTGGAGGTACGCCTCGCGGAGGTACCGCGCGACGTCGAGGGTGAGCTGCTGGTCCTCCGGCAGGGCGTCCTTGCCGACGAGCTGGACGATCTCCTGGAGCTCGTCCTCCTCGTCGAGCACGTCGACCGCCCACTGGCGCTCTTCGGCCCAGTCGTCGGCGACGTTCTCGATGAACCACGGGTCGAGCTGGTCCTTGTACAGCGAGTAGGACTCGTTCCAGTTGATCGCCGGGAAGTGACGCCGCTCCGCGAGGTCGGCGTCCAGCGCCCAGAACGTCTTGACGATGCGCAGCGTGTTCTGGGTGACCGGCTCGGAGAAGTCACCGCCCGGCGGCGAGACCGCGCCGATGGCGGAGACCGACCCCTCCGTGCCGTTGATGTTCACGTAGTAGCCGGCGCGCTCGTAGAACTCCGAGAGGCGCGCGGCGAGGTACGCCGGGTACCCCTCCTCGCCGGGCATCTCCTCCAGCCGGGAGGAGATCTCGCGCATCGCCTCCGCCCACCGCGAGGTGGAGTCGGCCATGAGCGCCACGTCGTACCCCATGTCGCGGTAGAACTCCGCGATGGTGATCCCCGTGTAGATGCACGACTCGCGCGCGGCCACGGGCATGTTCGACGTGTTGGCGATGAGCGACGTCCGGGCCATGAGCGGGTTGCCGGTCGTCGGGTCCTCCAGCTCGGGGAAGTCCTCGATCACCTCGGTCATCTCGTTGCCGCGCTCGCCGCAGCCGACGTAGACGATGATGTCCGCGTCCGCGTACTTGGCGAGCTGGTGCTGGGTGACCGTCTTCCCGGAGCCGAACGGGCCGGGGATGGCGGCCGTCCCGCCCTTGGCGATGGGGAAGAGGCCGTCGAGGATGCGCTGTCCGGAGACGAGCGGCGTCCGCGGCGTCTTCTTGTCCGCCGACGGGCGGGCCTCGCGGACCGGCCACTCCTGGTGCATCGTGATCTCCTCGCCGTTGTCGAGTTCGACGACCGTCTCGGTGACGGTGAACGCGCCCTCCTCGACGCTCGCGACCTCGCCGCCCTCGAAGTTCGGCGGCACCATCACCTTGTGGTCGATGGTGACCGTCTCCTCGACGACGCCGACGACGTCGCCGGGCTCGACCGCGTCGCCGACCTCGACCTCGGGGACGAACTCCCACTTCTTGTCCATCTCGATGCCGGGCGCGTCGACGCCGCGGTCGAGGAAGGCGCTGTTCATCTTGCTCTCCAGCACGTCCAGCGGCCGCTGGACGCCGTCGTAGATCGTGTCCAGGAGGCCGGGTCCGAGGTCGACCGTCAGCGGCTCGCCCGTGTTCTCGACGGGTTCGCCGGGGCCGACGCCGGACGTCTCCTCGTACACCTGAATGGTCGTGAGGTCGCCCTCGATCTCGATGACCTCGCCCATCAGCCCTTCGTCGCCGACGTAGACGACGTCGTTCATCCGGGCGTCGAGGTCGCGGGCGGTCACGACCGGACCACTCACGCTCTGAATGACACCGTCCTCGCGGACGGTCTCCTGTGTTGCCTGACTCATTCGTTGTCTTCCTCCATGAGGTCGATGCCGATAGCTCGTTTGATCTGTTCGCGCAGGCCGCCGCTGCCCGCGCCGCCACCGAGGGTGACGAGCGTCGGCTCGATGCTGGTCTCGACCGCCTGCCGGACGTTCCGGGAGAGGTGATCGAGGTCGCCGTCGTGCATCACGACGATGCCGACGTCGTCGTCCGCGAGCGTTCGCTCGACCGCGTCGTCGAGCCGCTCGTCCTTTTCCTCCTCGGGGACGTTCTCGAACTTGCGGACGCCCGCGAGGCGGAACCCGGTGGTGAAGTCGGGACTGCCGACCACGGCGATCTCCTGACTCATAGTATCACCAGTTCGTCTTCGATCTCGTCCGCGTCGAGGCCGGCCTCCCGGCCGCGGGCGATGGCGCGGATGTTCTCCACCTCGCGCTCCTTCGCGAGGATGTACGAGATGATCGGCGTCACCGACAGCGGGAACACGTACCCCAGGGTATCGGAGTATTCGAGCAGCGCCGCTTCGAGCGCCCGCTCGAAGCGGATGAGGCTGTCTGCGCGCTCCAGCTCGTCGATCGCCGCCGAGAGGTCGTCGCCGTACGAGCTCTCGCGGATGCGCGACACGAGCTCGTCGGCGTTCTGCGCCAGCGTCGAGAGCTCGGCGGCTCTGAAGAGCTTGCCGCCCTCGATGTAGTACTCCGAGGGGTCGATCTCCGCGCCGCTCCGGGCGAGCCGGAGGGCGTTCCGCGCGTTGCGGAAGTCGATCTCCGCGCGCAGGAACTCCCGGTACTGCTGGGTGGCCTCGTCGACGACGAGCCCGTCGAGGAGGTTCTCGTAGAACGCGCGGTCGACCGCGTTTTCGAGCGGCACGAGCACGCCGGTGTCCTCGTAGTCCTCGTACGCCTCGGCGAGCGCGTCGCCGAACATCGTCCGGTCGAGGAGGTCGACGGCCTCCTCGATGGAGCCCGCTTCGAGCAGCCGGTTGACGAGCCGCTCGTCGAACTCGCCGGCGCGGATGAGGTCGTCCTCGATCGCCTGCCGGTCGAGATCCGAGTACAGCCCCCGGAGCACCGTCTTCACGTTCCAGGCGTCGAACTTCCGCAGGTAGCGGGCGATGAGGTCGTACAGCCGACCGTCCGCCCAGTCGAGGATGTCGTCGAACTGCTTTGCGAGGTTGCGGTTCAGCGCGTACTCGATGAGGTCGACGCCGGAGTATCGCGCGCCGAGGGCGTTGATCTCGGTTTCGTACTCCGACTCCTCCATGAACCGGGCGATCTCGGCGGGGCCCATCCGGACCAGCTTGCGGTACTCCTCGTCGCTGTACAGCGCGCCGCGTCGCGCTCGGACGCGGGCGTTGACGTACTCCGGATTGGAGCTCCCGGCGGCGCTCATTGCTCGAACAGTCGGGCGCTCAGTTCCTTCAAGTTGTCCTCCCAGACCTCTTCGAGGATCGAGTCGAAGGTGTTGTTCACCCGAACGCGCGATGCGGTGCTCTCGACCACGACGCCGCCGAGACAGTCGCGCTCGCCGGCGTAGCCGAACCCGTCGTACTCGTCGAGGATCGAAGTGAGCAGCTGCTCGTCGTCGGCTCGGCCGTACACGCGGACGTCGTCGTCCCCGTCGAACTCGGCGGCCGCGGCGTCGAGCAGCGCGCGGGTGAGCTCCTCCCGCTTCGTCCCGTCGAGCTCGACGAGGCCCGTCTCGACCTCCTCGCGGACCCGCTGGAGCACGTCGCGGCGGGCCTCGAGCCGCTCCTGCTTGGCTTCGAGCTTCGCGCTGGAGAGGGCCTGTTCGCGTTCCTGTGCGATCCGGCGCTCGGCGGCGGCCTCGCGCTCCTCCAGGATGCGCTCGGCGTCCGCCTCCGCGTCGGCGACGATCTCCTCCGCGCGCCGCTCGCCCTCGCTACGAATGTCCTCCGCACGCGCGCGGGCTTCGTCTCGAATGTCCTCGGCGACTGTTTCCAAACTCATTGTGAGAGGGAAGAAGGGCGGTTTAACCGACCAGGAACACGACGACCAGCGCGAGGATGACGAGCGTCTCCGGCAGGACCGTGAGGATCAGGCCCCGGACGAAGAGGTCCTCGTCCTCGGCGACCGCGCCGACGGCCGCGGCGCCGATGCCGCGCTCCGCGTACCCCGCGCCGAACGCGGCGAGACCGACCGCAAGGGCGGCAGCAGCCTGTGCATCGATGGCCGGACCGCCCGCTCCTTGTGACTGCGCTACAACGTTGGCGAACTCTGTGGCGATTTCGAGCATGTGTCGATGGAAGTCCTCTGATACCGATTAGTCGTCTCCGAACGTTCGTAGTTCACCCCACGGCGGTCATAAAGCTTCCCAAAGAAGTCGAGTGATAGTAGCCGGAACCTCGGTCGAGCTGGCAGCTGACGACGGTTCCGGCGAGGCGAATAAAAGGGGGCGAAACGAACCCGGAGCGCGGCTCAGTCCTGCGTGGTGTACTTCCGCTCGTAGCCGAACGGTTTGTACTCCTCGCCGCCGCCCTCGTAGAACTTGCCGAAGAACTCGACGTACTCGAGACGGACGGCCTGCAGGCCGGCGCTGGTGACGCCGAGCGCGAGCACCAGGAGGTGCCCGACGACGAGCACGACGACGCCGAGGAGGATCGTCGCGGCGCTTCCGTGGACGAGGCCGGGGAACATGATCGCCTCGGCGCCGTACTCGCTGATGACGTGCTCCGGGCCGTAGTTGAGCATGAAGTGGAACTCGCCGTGGTGCTGGTACGCCCCGAAGAACAGGAGGTTGACCGTGAAGGCCATCCCCGCCTTCGCGAGCAGCACCGCGGCGATCCGGGTGTACGACAGCACGTTCACGAGCACGTTCAGGAACTCGATGGACTCGGCGGGCTCGCCCACGACGAGCAGGAGGAGACCGACGAAGAACACGGCGAGCCCCGCGAAGCCGACGACGGCCGGGAAACCGCTGAACCCGAGCGGGATGACGCCGTCGCTCGCGAACGTCGTGTAGAGGAACTCCGGGGCGGTGCCCGCGAGGGCGTCGCTGAAGATCCAGATCCACAGGCCGTTCAGCATCAGGAGCCACGACCCGCTCTCGTACACGGCGTGCTTGAAGTCGTGCAGTTCGAGCGTCTCGACGAAGTCGAGGACCCAGCCGACGTTCAGGTGGGCGATGCCGACGAGCACGCTCACGACGAGCCACCCGAGCGCCCAGTCGACCTGGCCGGGCGACAGTCCCTTCTCGATCGGCGGATGTTCGAGGCCGAGCGCGCCGACCCACAGGTACTCGGTGATGAGGTGCAGACCGAAGAACTCGCCGTACAGCACGCCGAAGAGCATCGTGAAGAGGCCGGCCCAGATGGTGATGCCGCCCATGCTCTTGAATCCGGTGCTGTCGAAGTTCGAGTAGAGGTAGTAGCCGATGAGCGTGTAGATGATCCCGTAGCCGAGGTCGCCGATCATGAACCCGAAGAACGCCGGGAACGTCAGGAAGACGAAGACCGACGGGTCGAACTCGTTGTACTTCGGGCGGCTGACGGCGTTCGTCAGGATCTCGAACGGCTTGATCGGCTCGGGGTTGTTCTGGACCACGGGCGGGGAGTCGCGCTTCGTGACGACCGCGCCCCCGTCGGGCGACGCCCGACGAGACGCCGAACCGCGTTCGGCACCGCCGTCAGCGCGAGCCTCCCGGTCCCCGCCGTCGGCGGCGGTCGGCTCGCTCGGGCTCTCCGAGACCTGCTCGATCCACGGCTCGTGACTGCCGCTCTTGAAGCTCGCGCGCTCGATCTCCTCGATCTCGACGTGGTCGCCGACGGCGTCGGCGAGCGCGGTCGTCAGGTGGGGGTACTGCTTCGTCGGGATCCAGCCCTCGGCGACGAACGCGTTCTCCGTGGTCGCGAAGGAAAGCGGCGCTTCGGTCTTCTGGACCTCGATGGTGAGCTTCTCCTCGGCGGCGAGGAGGAACCCCGCGATGTCGAGCTTTAGCTCCTCCAGCTCGTCCTCGACGGTGTTGAGCCGCGAGTTGAGCTGCTGGCGGCGGTGCTTCAGTTCGCCGACGTACTCTTCG
The DNA here is from genome assembly GCF_002844195.1 of Halegenticoccus soli. GTDB lineage: Archaea > Halobacteriota > Halobacteria > Halobacteriales > Haloferacaceae > Halegenticoccus > Halegenticoccus soli. Next base: position 263,167 of record NZ_PEND01000002.1, on the reverse strand, counting down.
GGGCTCCCCTCGGCGTCAGGAACCTCGAAGGCGGCGAAGTCGGTCCCGACGAGCGCTTCGGCGAGCGCGTCCTCGTCCGCGCCCTCGGCGGGACGGGCGAACACCGCGAGCACGCCGCCGGACTCGAAGATTTCGTAGGAATCGAGGTCGTCGGCGTCGGCGACGGCCCGTTCTACGACACCGCGTTTGCCCTCGCCGACGACGACCTGCAGCGAATCGTACCCGGAAAGCAGGTCGAGGTCGATCCCGAGCGCCGCGAACGGCTCCATCGCGTCGATCTCCTCTTCGACCCCGCGGAGCTCCGACCGCAGTTCGTCGCGCCGGTCGTCGAGTTCGTTCACCCGCGCCCGGACCGATTCGAGCTCCTCCTCGAGCGCCTCGTCGGTGACGATCCGCGCGGGCCCCGCGTCGTCGTCGTCCACGTCGAGGATGCTCTCGATCGAGCGGACGGTGACGAGCCTGTCCGACGCCGACTCCGCCCCCGGAACGGGGTCGCCGGGGGAGAAACCCTCCCAACCGCCGTCGTAGTCGGAGACGTGGAGGAGGTTGAGTTCGTGGACCGCCTCGATGACGTCGGCCATGACGGCCTTGGACCCCGTCACCGAGACCTTGCTCATCTGCTCAGGTCTGAGCATGCACCGCCTCCTCGAACCGCTCTAACGCGTACTCGACGGCCTCGGAAACGTTGCCCTCGGCCTCGGAGACGAGCCGTTCGCGGGCCTGTTCGCCCTCCCGGAGGATCTCCTCGCGGCGCGCCTCGATCTCCTGTCGAGCCTCCGCGAGGCGGTTCCCCTCTAACTCGTCGGCCTCCTCCCGGGCGTTCGCCCGGATCTCGTCCGCGCGTTCTCGGGCCTCGGCGATGAGCCGCTCGCGCTCGGCCTCGGCCTCCTCGATGATCTCGTCGGCCTCACCCTCGGCCGTTTTGATTTGTTCGAGAACCTCTGGTCTCGGCATACTCACTAATCATTCGGAACTTGCACAACCTGCGTATAAGGTGTTTGCGGAACCGCCGCGGCGGCGGAAAAAGCGACCGCCGCGCCGCCCTCTCGTCGACCGCCCCGGGGCCGAATCCGCCCGCGCGGCGGCCGCGAATCCGCAGCGTTATGCCCGACGCCTCCGAAGCCCGCCGTGATGGGAGTCCTCGAGAACAAAGCGCGGGCGCGGTTGTTCTACAAGTACCTCTCGAAGGTGTACGATCGGGTCAACCCCTTCGTCTGGAACGAGGAGATGCGCGCCGAGGCGCTCTCGCTTCTCGACATCGAACCGGGCGACCGCGTGCTCGACGTCGGCTGCGGCACCGGCTTCGGAACCGAGGGGCTCCTGCAGTACACCGACGACGTGCACGGCCTCGATCAGAGCGCCCACCAGATGGAGAAGGCGTTCCGGAAGTTCGGCAAGCGCGGGTCGGTGCGGTTCTACCGCGGCGACGCCGAGCGACTCCCGTTCAAGGACGGATCGTTCGACCTCGTCTGGTCGTCCGGGTCGATCGAGTACTGGCCGAACCCGGTGGCGGCGCTCCGGGAGCTCCGCCGGGTCGTGAAGCCCGGCGGGCAGGTGCTCGTCGTCGGGCCGGACTACCCGAAGTCGACGGTGATGCAGCGGCTCGCCGACGCCATCATGCTGTTTTACGACGAGGCGGAGGCGGACCGGATGTTCGCCGAGGCGGGCTTCGTCGAGGTCGAACACCACATCCAGCAGGCCCGCCCCGGCAGCCCCCGCGCCATCACCACCGTCGCCCGCGCGCCCGAGGCGTAGGGCCGAGACCGGGATCAGCCGAGGGCGGAATCGCCGGGATCGGCCGTCTGACGGGCGCCGACCGCCGACGATTGCGACCGCGGCTCACCCGGTCCCCGACCGCACCGTCGCCGAGAGCGCCGCGAGCGGGCGGTCACCGCGGTAGATCCGCACCGTGACGCGCGCGCCGGGCCGGATCGGCGGGTCGTTCGTCCCCGCGACGCGGAGCGTCGCCGTCTCGCCCGCCGTCCACGTCGGATCCGAGGCGGCGTTGAACGGTCCCGTCGGCCCGGAGACGAACCCCCGCGCGGAGAAGAACGGCACCGGCGGCTGGCGGGCCAGCAGAACGCCGTCGACGCGGACGCGGAGCCGGAGCGTCCGCACGTCGAGCGCGTCGCCGCCGCGGTGGACGAGCGAGAGTCGACTCTCCGACGCCGAGAGCGACAGCGCGGCGGACGGCTGCGGACCCTCGGGGACGGTTTCGAGCGTCGCGGCGCAGACGGCTGCTCCGAGGAGTATCGTCGCCGCTAGAAGCGTCGCGGTGGCGACGGCCGGAACGCTCGCGCGGTCGGACACGGTCCGGAGTGGACCCGGCTTCGGATAAAAAGTTCAGCGACGCGGGGGCGCGACTGGTGCGGGCGGCGGGTGGGCGATCGATGCGGGCGGCGCGACCGGCTCGACGCGAAGCGAGTCGCCGGCGTCGGTGCCGTTTTCGGTGCCGTTTTCGGTTTCGTTCACCACCCGATTCGGTTCGAGGGGGACAACCTGCACGGAGACCACGGACGGGTCGCGGATCGCCTGCACCGAGAAGTTACCGCGCGGCGAGATCATCCAGAGCGTCCCGTCGGCGTCCGTCCGCCCGACCGAGTCGGGCACGGACCGCCGGTTCGGTCGGTAGACGCTGATGCCGGTGCTGACCGGATCCCCGGTCCGACTCTCGTTCAGCTGAACCTTCATCGGGCCGCCGGGATACGACGGATAGACGGTGAGGTCGAGGTTGGCCCGCGTCCGGTTGAGCGGGCGGACGGGCGGCGTCCGGTTGAGCGCGATACGCTGTTCCTCCTTGAACACGGTCCCGTCGTTGCCGCGGTGGACGAACGCCGTGAGCTGCCCCCGTCGGTAGGAGACCTCGCCGACGAACACGTCGCTCGCCTGCGACTGCGTCGACGAGGTGCTGAAGCTCCCGCGGCGCATCAGGTCGGGGTAGTGCCGCTCCATCACGTCTTCGAGCTCCGCGATGTCGATCCGCCGCTGGGCGTCCTGCGGGCGGCGGGTCCGGTCGTACGCCTCGCGGACGTACTCGCCGTCGACGATCGTCGAGAGGACGAGCGCGTCGTCGCCGGTTTCGACGTAGATTCGAGTCGGGGGTCCGTCGCCGCGAAGCACGTCGCCCACGCGGTCGCGGATCGGCCCCTGGAGCGCGCGGAGTTCGATCCGGACGATGTCGGCGCGGCGGTCGACGTCGAACTCCGCTATGTCCTCGGCCTCCGCTTTCAACATCGTCGCGTTCGCGGAGAGCTGCTCGGCGGTCGCGTCGATTCGGGCGAGCGTGACGAGGAGGTCGGCGGTCGAGAGCTGCCCGGCCCCGTGTCGCCTGAGCGCCTCCTGCTCCGCCGCGCGGAGTTCGTCCGCGCGGATCTCGACTTCGGTCATCGCGCGCTGGATGATCGCCTTCCGGCGCTGCTCGTCGGCGGTGGCGTTGAGTTCCGTCCGCGTGCGCAGCGCGCCGAACCGGTTGTTCAGGCGGTCCTCCCGGAGCGAGAGCGCCGCGCTCAGGTTCGCGTTCGGCCGGCTGAAGTTCGTCCGCTCGACCGCGCCGGCGTCGAGCGTGAGGACGCTCGTCATGTTGTCGGAGCTCGCGGAGCCGGACACCGTTTCCACCTCCGCCCCCGTCGTCGCGGACGGCCCGAGCCGGTGAACCTGGACTGACTCCGCGCCGTAGCCGGACCCCGCTCCGCCGTCGGGGGACAGCGCCGCGCCCGCCGCGGAAGACGCGAGGAGGAGACCGACCACCAGCACGGGGAGAAGTCTCATGAGCGGCCGGTATACGCTCTTCCTATTAAAACCGGTCGGTACGAAAGAATAGACCCTCGTTTGAAATGTCTTGCGTGAAACCGGGCGAACGGTAGAATGTACCCGCGTCAGAACGTGTTTCGACCCCGAAATAATCTGATGGAAAGTGTTTTTATCCCCGAAGGAGACGGTCGCAGCGTATGCGGTACGCCGCCCTCGCGTTCGTCTTTCTCGTCCTCGTCGGCGGCGGGTTCTCCCCCCTCCTCGTCGACGCGTCCGGCGCGCCCTCCGACCGTCCCGACGGTCCCGCGCCGGGGGCGGTCGAACGAGCCGTCGACCCGCCGTCGTCCGCGGTCAGCCGAGTCGATGAATCGCTTTCGGACCCGAGCGGCACCGAGATCGTCATCGCCGTCCGGAAGAATGCCGACGCCCGCTGGAAGATCGTCACGCGCTACCCGCTGGAGACGGAGAACGACACCGCCGCGTTCAGGCGGCTGGCCGAGAGGCTCCGCGCCGGCGAGGCGAACGCGACGACGGACGAGCGGACGTTCCGGAACGTCGTCGCACGGGCCTCGGAGGCGACCGGGCGCGAGATGGCGGTTCGAAACGTCACCTACGACGACGAGGTGAAAAACGGGACGGGCGTGCTGACGATGTCGTTCACCTGGACGAACTTCGCCGAGGAGCGCGACGGGCAGCTTCTCGTGGGGGACGCGTTCGAGTCGCCCGACGGCGGCACGTGGCTGCCGTGGCTCACGGCCGACCAGACGCTCGTCATCCGGACGCCGCCGGGCTACGAGATCCAGCAGAGCGACTTCCGCGCGAGGCAGGTGAACGAATCGCTCGTCGTCGACGGTCCCCGACGGTTCGAAGCGGGAACGATCGACGTGACGTACGAGCGGGCGCTCATCGCCGATCCCGGAATCCCGCTCGAACTCGTCGCCGGTCTCGGGTTCGTCGTCGCCCTCGTCGTCGCCGGCGTCTGGCTGCTCCAGCGGCGCGAGACGGACGTCCCTGGCTTCGCCGAGGGCGGCGCGACCATCGCACCGCGGGAGACGGAGGCGTCTGCCGACGGGGTTCAGCCCGGTGACGCGGATCTCGACGGGGGCGACGAGGACGAGCCGGAGGGCGACGTCGATCTCTCGCTGCTCTCCGACGAGGAGCGGGTCGAACACATCCTCGAACGGAACGGCGGTCGGATGCGACAGGCGAGCATCGTCCAGGAGACCGGGTGGTCCGACGCGAAGGTGTCGCAGCTGCTCTCGGGGATGGCGGACGACGGGCGCGTCGAGAAGCTCCGGCTCGGCCGCGAGAACCTCATCTCGCTCCCCGACTACGAGGCCGGGGCGGACGAGGGGGGCGACGGGGACGGCGAGGGCGACTGAGGGCTTCACGCGCCCGCTCGGCCCGCCGTCGGAGCCTCACGTTTCGACGGTCAGCGTCGTTTCGCGCCCCCCGCAGGTGAGCGTAAACGTCCCCGGCTCGACCCGCCGGCTCCCGTCGGGACCCGCGACGGCGAGCGCGCGGCGGTCGACGGGCACGCGGATCCGCCGTTCCTCGCCCGCTTCCAGCGCGACGCGACGGAACCCGCAGAGTTCCCGGACGGGACGAACCCGGGAGCTGACGTCGTCGCGCAGGTACAGCTGGACGACCTCGTCGCCCGACCGCTCGCCGACGTTCTCGACCGTCACCGACGCCGTCGCCGTCCCGTCCGGCGGGATGGTGTCGGGAGACACCTCGAAGTCCGAGTACTCGAACGCCGCGTAGCTGAGCCCGTGTCCGAAGGCGAACAGCGGGTCGTACGACGGCGGATGTTCCTCGTCGCCGATGGGGTGCGGGTGCGGCAGGTGGTTGAACCGGGTCGGGAGGTGCCCGGTCGAACGGGGGATCGAAACGGGGAGCCGGCCCCCCGGATCCCGCCGGCCGAAGAGCACGTCGGCGACGGCGCGGCCGCCGGCCGATCCGGGGTAGTACGCCATGAGGATCGCCGGGACGCGTTCGGCCGCCCACGGGATCGACAGCGGACGCCCGGTGACGAGGACGAGGATCGTCGGCGTTCCCGTTTCGTGCACGGTCCGCAGCAGTCGCCGCTGGGCGTCCGGAAGCCCGAGTTCGCTCCGGGTCGGGAACGTCCCCCGATCGCCGCCGGCGAGCTCCCGCGGTCCGAACTCGTGGAGGTACCAGCCCTCGCCGAGGACGACGACCGCCGCGTCGGCGTCGGTCGCCCCCTCCCGAACCGCGTCGAGGTCGTCCACGTCGCGGACGCCGGCGCCGCGCTCGTACCGCACGGTCGCGTCGCCGTCGAGGGCGCGTTCGAGCCCCTCCCGGACGGTCAGACCGACCGGCTCGACCTCCCCGTCGCCCCCGTCCGGCACCGGCGCGCTCCCCGGAACGGGGCCCTCGAAGACGCTCCAGCCGCCGAACTGGTTGTGGAGGTCGTCGGCGTTCGGTCCCGTCACCAGGACCCGGTCGAGATCCGGCGACAGCGGCAGCGAACCGTCGTTCTTGAGGAGCGTCATCGACTGCCGGGCGGCCTCGTAGGCGATCTCGCGGTGCTCGTCGGTTCCGAGCGCGGCGGGCGCCGCGTCCGGGTCCACGTAGGGGTCGTCGAACAGGCCGAGCCGGATCTTCAGCGACAGGACGCGGCGGACGCGCTCGTCGAGCGTCTCCTCGTCGATCTCCCCGGCTTCGACGAGCGCGAGGAGCGCCTCGGCGTGGGGTGGCCCGCCGATGGAGGCGACGTCGACGCCCGCTTCGACCGCCATCCGGACCGCCTCCCGACGGTCGGCGGCGACGCGGTGGTCGGCGTGGAGCATCTCGACGCCGTTCCAGTCCGAGAGGACGACCCCCTCGAACCCGAGGTCGCCCCGGAGGAGATCGTCGAGGTAGCGCTTCGATCCGTGGGCCGGCTCCCCGTCGATCGAGTTGTAACAGGGCATGACCGCCGCCGCCCCGGCGTCGACGCAGGCCGCGAACGGCGGGAGGAAGACGCGCCGGAGCGTCGTGGGGGAGACGTCGACGGGCGCGGCGTCCTCGCCGCGGGAGGGCTGGCCGTACGCGGGGAAGTGCTTCGGCGTGGCTGCGACGGTCCCTTCGCCGCCGACGCCGTCGCCCTGGTAGCCGCGGACGGCGGCGGCCGCCATCGCGGCGCACAGCCGGGGGCTCTCGCCGAACGTCTCGAAGGTTCGACCCCACCGCTGATCGCGGGCGACGTCGCAGGTGGGGGCGTAGTTCCCCGTCGCGCCGGTGGCGCGAAGCTCCGCCGCGGTCGCCGCGGCCGCGCGCTCCGCCAGATCGGGGTTCCACGTCGCCGCCAGCCCGAGGTTGTGGGGGAAGACGGTCGCGCCGGCGACGTAGGCGTGTCCGTGGACGGCGTCAACCGGAACGAAAAGCGGGATTCCGAGCCGCGTCTCCTCGACGGCGTGTCGCTGCAGCCGGTTGGCGAGCGCCGCCGCCTCCCGCGGCGTGTCGTACGGCGAGACGGCGACCCCGAACGGCGTGACCGACCCGACGTGGTGCGAATCGATCATCGCTTCGACGTCCGAGGCGGTGTTGGTGACCCCGCCCAGCGTCCCGACGAACGCGCCGCAGCACTGTCCGACCTTCTCCGCGAGCGTCATCCGGTCGAGCAGCCGCTCGACGCGCGCGTCGGTTCCTCCGCCGCCGGCGTTGTCGACGTTTGCGTCGTCACCTGTTGTCATGTGTCGCGTGGGTTCGGTGGCCACCGACATGAAACGAAGGGCAGCCGGAACCGACGCCTGATGCCGATCCCGAAAGGGTTTACCCGCGGGTAGAGTTAGTGGTCGATGATGAAGGTTCTCGTGACCGTCAAAGAGGTCGCCGAAGTGGAGGAGGACTTCGAGATCGAGGGCACCGGAATCGCCGATCGGTACCTCGAGTACGATCTGAACGAGTGGGACGACTACGCGGTCGAGGAGGCCGTCCAGATCGCCGAGACCGGCGACGACATCGAGGTAGTGAGCGTGACGATCGGACCCGAACGGTGCGAGGAGACCATCCGGATGGCGCTGGCGAAGGGCGTCGACCGTGCGATCCGCGTCTGGGACGACGCGCTCGCGGAGACCGACCTGCTCGACGTGGCTGCGAAGACGCGGATCCTCCGGGCGGTCGTCGAAGCCGAAGAGCCCGATCTCGTGTTCACGGGCGTGCAGGCCGGCGACGACAGCTTCGGCGCGACGGGCGTCTCGCTCGCCGACGCCGTGGGCTTCGAGTGGGCGGCCGTCGTGAACGATCTCGACGTCGACGCGGTGCTTGACGAGAGCGTCGCCCGCGTCCACCGCGAACTGGAGGGCGGCGTCGACGAGGTCACCGAGGTCGACCTCCCGGCGGTGCTGACGATCCAGACGGGGATCAACGAGCCGCGGTACGCCAGCCTCCGCGGCATCCGGCAGGCCCAGCGGAAGGAGATCGCCGAGAAGCACCTCGCGGACCTCGGCCTCGACGCCGAGGCGGTCGAAACCGACGTCCGCCTGACCGAGATGTACGAACCCGAGAGCGAGTCCGACGCCACGATCTTCGAGGGGAGCGCCGAGGAGACCGCCGCGCAACTCGCGCAGGTCCTCCGGGAGAAGGGGGTGGGCGCCGAATGAGTTCCGACGTGCTCGCCGTCACGGAGCACCGCCGCGGCGGCCTCCGCGACGTGAGCTACGAACTCGTCACCGCCGGCCGCGAGCTTGCCGACGAGGCGGGTGGCGACCTCCACCTCGCGGTCATCGGCGGCGACGTGGAGGCGTTCGCCGAGGACGTGAACCGCAAGGGCGTTGACTACGTCCACACGGTCGACCGCGGCGAGGAGTTCAACCACGACGTGTACGTGCGCGCCGTCGAGGCGCTCCACGCGGAGCTCGATCCGGCGGTCGTCCTGATGCCGAACAGCGTCAACGGTCTCGATTACGCCCCGGCGGTCGCGAACGCGCTCGATCTGCCGCTGGTGACGGACGCCGTCGCCTTCGAGTGGGACGGCGCGCTCGCGGCGACGCGCGAGATGTACAACTCGAAGGTGGAGACGACGGTCGAGGTCGACGCCGAGGCGGTCGCGGTCACGATCCGCGGCGGCGAGTGGCCCGGCGCCGAGGGGACCGGCGACGCCGAGATCGCGCCGTTCGACGTCGAGATCGACGAGGACGCGCTCGGATCGCGCGTCATCGGCTTCGAGGAGGCCGGCGGCGGCGACGTCGACATCTCCGAAGCCGACGTGCTGGTGAGCGTCGGCCGCGGCATCGAGGAAGAGGAGAACATCGAACTCGTACAGGAGCTCGCCGACGCGCTGGACGCGACTCTCTCCGCGTCGCGGCCGATCGTCGACAACGGCTGGCTCCCGAAGAACCGCCAGGTGGGCCAGTCCGGGAAGGTCGTGACGCCGAAGGTGTACCTCGCGATCGGCATCTCCGGCGCGGTCCAGCACGTCGCGGGCATGAAGGGCTCGGAGACGATCGTCGCGATCAACACGGACTCGAACGCGCCCATCTTCGACATCGCGGACTACGGGATCGTCGGCGACCTGTTCGAGGTCGTGCCGGCGCTCATCGACGAGTTCGAAGGCTGACTACCGGTACTCGTTTTCGAGCCCACGGTTCCGCCGGGCGGACGCTGTTCCGATCCTCGGGACGGCGAACCGAGGAACGAGAGAGCAGAGCGGGAGAGCGCTTTGGCGGAGATGGAGCTGTCGGCGGCTCGGCGGCGGCACGACCGACATCGCGTCGTATTGCGGACAGGCGGCGCTGGTGAGCGCGAGGCGGGGCACCGCACACCCGCGAACCGCCCCGCGGCGAGTCGTCAGGTCACGGGGGTTCTGGCCCCGCGTTCGTATATGAACCTTCACGCGATCGGCCGCCCCGCCGGATCGTCCGCGTCAGGCGGGCGCACCGTTCACCCGTCGAATCGGCGCGTTCCGTCACGTACTTGCGTCGCCGTCACCAGCGCACAGGTGATGGAGTACCTGGAGCGGCGAGTCGCGATGGTCAACGACCGACTCGCGGCGGTCATCGACGGGGTCGACCCCGAGGAGCTCTCGGACGAACTCGCTCACGTCGCGCTCGCGGGCGGCAAGCGGGTTCGCCCCGCGGTGACCGTGCTCGCCTGCGAGGCCACCGGGGGCGCGCCGGAGGACGCCGTCGACTTCGCGGTCGGCGTCGAGCTCGTCCACAACGCGTCGCTCGTCATCGACGACATCATCGACCGCTCGGACGTGCGCCGCGGGACGCAGAGCGCCTGGAAGGAATTCGGCTACGGTCCCGCTATCGTCGCCAGCGACGGCCTGCTCGGCGAGGCGTTCGCGCTCTTTTCGGCGGACGAGCAGGCGATGCAGACCGTCGCCGAGTCGATGGTCGAACTCGGCGAGGGCGAGGCGACGGAGCTGGCCGACCGGCCGACGAACGAGGAGGAGTACATGGAGCTCGCCCGCCGGAAGACGGGCGCGCTGTTCCGCGCGGCGGCCGAGCTCGGCGCGGTCGCCGCGGACGCGGACGGCTTCACGGTCGAGGCGTTCGGCGAGTACGCCGAGCGGGTCGGCGTCGCCTTCCAGATCCGCGACGACGTGCTCGACGCCACCGCCGACGCGACCGAACTCGGCAAGCCGACCGGGCAGGACGCGGTGATGGATCGGCCGTCGCTGGTGCAGGTCACGGACCTCTCGCCCGCGGAGGCGAACGACCGCGCGCGGGAGGAGTCCGACCGGGCGCTCCGGGCGCTCGGAACCGCGGATCTGGCGGAGAGCGAGGCGGTGGGGTACCTGCGCGACCTGGCGGAGTTCGTGGTCGTGCGGGAGCGGTGAGGCTCAGGCGGGTTCGACGCTCGTCGGGTACCGCGACTCGGCGATGGCGAACGCGAGGGTGCTGAACACCCCGAGGAGCGTGCCGACGACGAGCGCGACGGCGAGATCGGTCAGGGAGAACGGCTGGATCGACGGGACCGGCGATCGGAGCACGACGTCCGAGAGGAAGAACCCGGAGACGGCGTACAGGACGAGCGCGATGGCGACGACGTAAAACGGCGCGTTCAGGTAGCGCCACTTGAAGCGATCGGCGAGGTACTCGTCGGTCACCTGCCCGAGGCTGCTCGTGACGCCCGCCGCGGCGAACCACTGGACGGCCCCGTGGACGAGCGCCGCGAGTATCACGCCCGGGGGGAGTTCGCCGCCGAAACTCGCCCTGACGGCGTCGAGCGTCTCGACACCCTGGACGCCGCCGACGACCATCAGCGCGGTGGCGACGATGTACGTGATGAGCGTCACCCGACCCGCGTAGAGGACGTTCCGGGCGCGCTCGGCCGCGTCGTCGACGACGCGCTCCAGTCCGAGCCCGCGAAAGAGGACGTACAGCCCGAGCAGCGCCGAGATCAGCCCGAGCACGGTCGCCCCGTGGACGTCGAAGTAGCTGGCGATGACGACGAGCGGGTAGATGAGGAGCAGGATGCCGAGCGGGACCAGGATCGTCCCGCGCGTCTCCGGGTCGTCGAGGACCTGTTTGATCGTGTAGTACATCGATTCGAGGTCCTGCGCCTGCCGGACGACCACCCGCCGCACGCCGTCGACGGGGACGCGCGACCGGATCACCGGCAGGACAGACTCGTCCTGCGCGCCGTCGGTGATGACGACCGCGCGGACGTTCTCGCCGGTCCGAAGGTTGGCGAGCACGGTGTCGACCTCCTCGCCGACCGCGCGGTTCGCCTTCACGTCGCTCCCCTGGAGCCCCGTGACCGCCGCCACCTCCACTTCCTCGTCGTCCTCCGCGGCCAGGTCGTCGTGGACGTGGATCCCCTGAAAGAGCACGTTCACGTCGGAGTCCTCGGGATCGGCGGTCGCGAGCGCGACCGCGGCTTCTTCGACGGCCTCGCGTCCGATGACCGGCGTTTGCAAGCCCGTCTTCCGGCCGAGATCGTCGTCGAGATCCACACAGAGGACGAGCAGCATCGGGGGGAGGTATGACGCCTGACTATATTTGTTTTCGGGGACGCCGAACCGCGCGGGCGCGGTCCGTCGGCGGCGCTCGACCGGAAGGCGGCGTGCGACCCCCGGACGGCGTGATCCGATCGGCGCGCGATCCGGTCGGCGCGTGATCCGACCGGCGGAACGAGAGGCGCGGATCGGACCGCGCGGTGACCGATTCCGCGGGCGGCCCGGAACGCACGATTTTTCCCGCTCGGCGGGCAACGGATCGACAACCGATGATCTCGAAGGGCTGCGAACAGTGCGCCATGGGGGGGAAGATGGTCCTGTTCGTCTACGGCTACTGCGACGAGCGGGACTGCTTTTACTGCCCGCTCGGCGAGAACCGCAAGAACGTCACCGACGTGTACGCCAACGAGCGGCTCGTCGAGTCCGACGAGGACGTGGTCCGGGAGGCAAAGCGCATGGACGCCCTCGGCACGTCGATCACCGGCGGCGAACCGCAGGAGGCGCTCGACCGGACCTGTCACTACCTCTCGCTTCTGAAGGGAGAGTTCGGCGAGGACCACCACACGCACCTGTACACCGGCATCACTGGCGGCCGTGAGAACATGCGCCGCCTCGCCGACGCCGGCCTCGACGAGATCCGCTTTCACCCGCCCTACGAACTGTGGGGCGACCTCCACGGGACCGAGTGGGAGGAGATCCTCTACGTCGCGCGCGAGGAGGGCCTCACCCCCGCCTTCGAGATCCCCGGCATCCGGGCCGAACCGGAGTTCCTGGAGTTTCTCGACGAGGGGGCCGCCGAGTTCTGCAACGTCAACGAGTTCGAGATGAGCCAGGGGAACTACCGGCGCATGCAGGAGCAGGGGTACGAACTCCAGGAGGGCCACATGAGCGCCGTCGACGGGTCGAAGGCGGCCATCCTCGACGAGATGGGCGACCACCCGCGCGTCTACTTCTGCACGAGCGTGTTCAAGGACGCGGCCCAGCACCGCAACCGGCTGAAGCGCATGGCCCGAAACGTCCGCCGCGAGTTCGACGACGTCACGGACGACGGCACGATCGTCTACGGGAAGACCTGGGAGACCGAAGAGCGCCTCAGGGAACTCGGCGTGCCCGGGGAGTTCTACACGGTGAAGCGGAACCACGTCGAACTCGCGTGGTGGCTGCTGGAGGAGATGGTCGAGGAGGGCGACGTGGAGAGGGGCGAGATCGTCGAACAGTACCCGACGGTGAACGGGACCGTCGTCGAGCGGACGCCGCTGGCGTAGCCGGCGACGGCGACCGCGCCTCGCTCGCGCCGCTGCACGCGGCGCACCCGGACGCCGACCGCGGGCCGGACGGCTGCGGGCCGGACGGCCGCGGCGACCCGCTCGATCGAAGCGAAGCTGTTTATGGGGTGAGACGGAGAGCGTAGTGCATGGACCGACGCTCCCTGCTCGCAACGGCCGCCCTCGCCCTCGCCGGATCGTCGGCCGGGTGTCTGGACACGTACTACAGGGTCCACCCCCTGCCGCCGATCGCCGGACGGGTCGTCGGTAAGGGGATGACGGGGCGGAAGCCCGACGCGCCGTCCGACTCGTCGGCGTCGCTGCTCACGGTCGAGCCGGACGCGTTCGGCGTCGACCCGACCGTCGAACCGGCGGGGCCGTGGGCGGACGAACCCGCGAACGTCACGGTGACGTCGGAGGCGGAGGAGGGCCTCCTCGACCGGTACGACGAGGTCTTCTATCACGTCCGGGTCGAACACGAGAACGCGAACCACGTCGACGGAATCGGAGCGGGGGACGTCGCGTGGTACAGCGCCGATCGAGCGACGTTCAACCGCCTCATGGTCGGGGACGACATCCGGTTCCAGCTCGGCGTCACGGGGCGGCCGCGGCTCTCCGGCGCGAGCCGGATCGTCCGGCGGGGGACCGTCCGTCGCCTCGGTGCGCCGGATGGGGGCGGAGGCGCGGCGGGCGACGCGGCCGGAACGGGGTACAGCGCGGTCGTCGACCACGGTCGGCGGGGCGACGTGCGGTTGACGAGGCGGTACGCCACCGACGAGGGGACGTTCGGGCGACTCTCGGAGGGGAAGTCGATCGCCTTCCACGTCGCGGGGGACTACGGCGACGTGATCGACCGCCTCGCGGGCGAGTAGCCGATTCGTCGAACGACGCGCAGCCGTCGAGCGAGAGGGGGCTTTCGGGAACGTCAGCGTCGACCTCGCGATCGAATCTGCGTGGCTGAACGCTGCGGACCGCCCGGTGGCAAATCATTAAGTACCCGCCGGAGCGTGGTGAAAGTGATGCCAGACGACCCCGAGGGGGGGATGCTCTCGTGGGACGAGTCGATCTTCCGCGACGAGCGCGTCTTCGAGATCGACTACGTCCCGGAGACGTTCAAGCACCGCGAGAGCCAGATGCAGAGCCTCCAGTACGCGCTGCGTCCGGCGGTCCGCGGGTCGCGGCCCCTGAACACGATGGTCCGCGGACCGCCGGGAACCGGGAAGACGACCGCCGTGCAGCGGATCTTCGGCGAGCTCCGCGCGCAGACGGACGTCCGGACGGTCCACGTCAACTGTCAGGTCGACTCGACCCGCTACGCCGTCTTCTCGCGCATCTTCGAGGGCATCTTCGAGTACGAACCGCCCTCCTCGGGCATCTCGTTCAAGAAGCTGTTCGGCCAGATCACGGACCGGCTGGTCGAGGAGGACGAGGTGCTCGTCGTCGCGCTCGACGACGTGAACTACCTGTTTTACGAGAACGAGGCGTCGGACACGCTGTACTCGCTACTCCGGGCGCACGAGGCGCACGCGGGCGCGCGAATCGGCGTCATCATCATCTCCTCGGACCTCTCGCTGGACGTGATCGACGCGCTGGACAGCCGCGTCCAGAGCGTCTTCCGCCCCGAGGAGGTGTACTTCCCGGTGTACGACGCGCCGGAGATCGTCGACATCCTGCGAGAGCGCGTCCGGCGCGGCTTCCGCGACGGGGTGATCGGGTCGGAGGTGCTCGACCGCGTCGCCGAGCTCACCGCCGAGAGCGGCGACCTGCGCGTCGGCATCGACCTGCTCCGGCGGGCGGGGCTCACCGCCGAGATGCGCGCGAGCAAGACGATAAGCGTCGACGACGTCGAGACGGCCTACGAGAAGTCGAAGTACGTCCACCTCTCGCGGAGCCTGCGGGGGCTGAGCGACTCCGAGCGCGCGCTCGTGGAGGCCATCGCCGAACACAACGGCGAACAGGCCGGCGCGGTGTACGAGTCGTTCCGCGAGAAGACCGGCCTCGGCTACACCCGCTACTCGGAGATCGTCAACAAGCTCGACCAGCTCGGGATCATCGAGACGACGTACGCCGACATCGAAGGGCGGGGGCGATCGCGGGCGCTGTCGCTGACGTACGATCCCGAGACGGTCCTCGACAGGCTGTGACCGCCGGCCGGGGCGGAACGCGCCCGATTCGCGTTTCCGGTCCGCTACTCGTCGAGAACGCGGCGCGAGATCGCCCGCGAGAGGGCGTCGCTGACGCCGCCGCCCCACGCCGCGACGATCACCGCCCCCGCGACGTTGAACAGGAGATCGAGGACGATGTCGTCCAGTCCGTACTGGGCCAAAAGCGCCCGCCCACCGATCAGGGCGGCGAGCCCGCCGGACGCGAACTCCGCGATCTCCCAGAGGACGCCGAACGCAAGCACAAAAACGATCAGGTAGATCGCGCGCACCTTCGATCGGAGCCGCACGTCGTCCGAGTGGATCTCCAGCGCGCGGATTACGGCGTAGCCGCTGACGGCGACGACGGACGCCGAGAGGGCGTGCGCGACCTGGTCGTACCACGGGATCGATCGGTACGGCCCGAGCGCGCCGACGGCGTGGAGGAAGACGGCGGCCGTGATCCACAGCGTCAGTCCCGCGTCCATCGGGAGGCCGTAGTCGCGTCGCAGGAGGGCGGGGACGAACGTGATGGCGAGGGGGACGGCGCTGTTGAAGAGCAACCCGGCGTTCAGCGTGACGGCGGCGTAGCCGACGATGCCGACGAGAACGAGCTGCATGAGCCTGACCCCGGTGCGCTCGTAGGTCTCCAGGTCGAGCTGATCCGCGAGCGTCATTCGCCGTCCCCCCGCGGGGAGAGGCCCCGAACGCCGCCGTGGTCCGCCCGGTAAAAGTACCGCTCGAACCCCAGACCGCCGAGGACGCCGACCGCGCTCGACACGACGAGATCCCACATCAGGTCGTTGGGGCCGCGGAAGAAGGACGCCCCGAAATAGAGGTCGGCGAGCCCCCGGACGGTCGTCCAGACCCCGGCGACCGCCATCGTCGTCAGAACCACGAAGGCCACGGCGAACCGGCGGCTCATCCTCGCGGCCGTGAAGGCGTGGAGATCGACGGCGACGGAGAGCGCGAGCGCGGCGACCGCGAAGTACGCCGCGACCTTCGTGAGCGGCTCGAACGGCTCGACGACGGGCGGGATGGCGACGACGGCGAGCAGCCACCACGGCAGCATCACCGACGGATCGCGGGCCGCGAGGGGCGGGACGGCGGCGACGAGCGCGGCGACGACGGCGAACCCGGCCCAGAGGAACGAGCCGAGCGCGGCCTCCGCGACGGCGACGGCGAACAGGAACGCCAGGATGGCCCACGCGACCGCGGCGTTCGTACCGCCGTCCGCGAGGAGGTTCCGGAGCGCCATGCGGGCGAGTAGGACGCCGCCGTCCGTAAATCGCCCGGCGGGAGCGGTCAGAACTCCTCGACGGAGAGGTCGGTCAGCCCCCGCCAGGACGCGCCGCTGGCGTGGTTGACGAGGACGTCGACCGGCCCGAGTTCCTCGCGGATCGACTCGAAGGCGCGGGCGATCCGATCGGGATCGGCGAGATCCGTCGGCACCGCGAGCGCCTCTCCGTCCCCCGGAGCGTCCCGCAGCTCCGCGGCGAGGCGTCGGAGGTACTCCTCCGAGCGGGCGAGCAGCGCGACCGAGCACCCTTCGGCCGCGAACTTCCGGGCGAGCGATTCACCGAGACCGGGTCCGACGCCGGCGACGACTGCCGTGCGGGCCATGAAGAGCGGTCGCTCGGGAACGGCAAAACCCTTCGGCGCGGAGCCGTCGATCGGACCGACGTGCGCCTCCTCGCGGACGGACCGTCCCGCGGCGCGCGGCGGCGCGGGACCGAAAAGCGTCACGCACCGCGTCGCGGTCCGTGCCCACGGTAGGGCGTCGGGGGCCGCGTCGGAGCGGACGCGGTCCGCGAGCGCGTCCGCGCGTCCGTCGATCCGGGAGGAGGTCTTGGTTGTTCGAGGCCTCTTCGACGAACTCGTCATGTGCTGCCGCGCTCACGAGAAGCGAGAGGAACGAGTCGAGCGAGTGGATCGTACTCGCGTCGCGGTCGAACTGAAGATACGGATACGTGAGTTCTCTGAGGTCACGCGTAATGACCGTCACAGGCGGCACGCCCTTCCCGTCCGGCGCTGCTCTGACGGGCGTGGGTTCGCGGTCTCGTCGTACGGGGGGAGACGTTCGGCCCCGCTCTCGCCGTTCTTCTCGACGTACTCTCTCGCCGCTTCGAGAAACTGTTCTGTCCCATCACTCGGGTTCGTCATTCGTCGTCGCGCCAGGACCCCCAGACTTCGCGGTATTTCCCGAGTTCGCGGTATTCCTTCTTCCGCTCGAAGACGTCGATGGCGTAGATCGTCTCGTTGTCCTTGTCCCAGTCGATCAGCACGCGGAAATCACCAACACGGAGCTTGTACCGCGGGTGGTTCTTCAACCGGTCGAGGAAGTGCTCCGGGAAGTCGCCGATGTCTTCGAGTTTGTTGATGACGCGCTTCGCGTCTTCTGTCTCGAACTGCTCAACCGTCGAAAAGAACGTTTCGGTCAGAACGACGTCATGCGCCACTCGTCAGCCCTCACCCCTCGCTTTCGTCCTCGATGCCGAGTCGGTCCTTCGCTTCCGTAATCGACATCGTCCGTCCTGCTGCCACGTCCGCGTACCCCTGGGAGACACCCTCCTGCGCCCCGGGCGTCAGAATCGGCTCCGTCGTGTCGCGCAGCACCTCACGGATGAACTCCGACCGATTGGTGTAATTCAACTCCTCGGCAAGTTCGTCAAGATCTTCCAGAAGCCGCTTGGGGACTTTGACGTTGAGCTTGACCATCTCGCCGTTGTTCTCGCCCGTGTCCGTTCTCATACACCGTGGTACTCGCGTGGTACACATAGAACTGTCGCTCACTCGTTCTCACGCGGGCCGAAATTATTGGAAACTCATTTGTCAGCAAAAGCATAGAACAATCGTTAAATGCAGAGCGTAAATTCAGCAGACGGTGAGTCTCGATAGCGCAGTTCGGTTGATGTGGTAGTGTGCAGGATTCCATAGATAGAAAAACTCGTGAATTCTCTCCTCGGACGACAAGTATGGCTCAGGACTTAGACTCCCTCGCTCGAACGCTGTCGGTGCCCTACTACGAAGACGCCCTCCCAGCGCACGACATTTTCCACGCGAAGCGGGTTCACGATGTGGCACTCCGCTTAGCAACTGAGTGTGAGGAGACTGTTGACCTGGACGTACTCTCTATGGCGACGTGGCTACACGACATCGGTCGTCCCCGTGAGCGAGTCGGAGAGGTTGACGACCACGATAGATGGGGCGCACGAAAAGCAGTAGAACTGCTTGAAAGAGAAGCGGTCCCGTCTGACCTCATCGATGCGGTCAAATACTGCATCACGACTCATAGTATTCGAGCCAGTTCCCCCGAACCGGAGACTATCGAAGCGAAGTTGCTCTTCGACGCAGACAAACTGGACGCCGCGGGGGCGCGTGGTATCGTTCGTTTAGCCTGTATCGTCGGTGAGCGGTCGGGGCGAGCAGGAGACCGCTATGCCCCAATAGACGACGCATCCGTTTCTGAAGGAGACACATCGGAACGACCGGACATCGAATTGCTTAGGGAGTGGGCCAGAGAACGTCTGGACTTGCTATATACCGCACCTGGGCGTCGTCTTGGTGAGTCTCGCTGGGACTTTATGAATGAGTTCTTCGCACGCTTTGACAAGGAGATCGGGATTAAAGGCGAGAAATAACGCAGGAGTTTACTGGGTGATGGATACGCACGCCTACTTAAAGAAGCGCTGCTATCGATTCAGAGGTCAGACTGAATAAAGAAACCGTACTACCAACTACTGGTAAGGGGCGCCGACAGTGCGCGGCGGCGGTCAATCAGAGGAGCTCCGCGAGCGCGCCGACGGACGGGACCACGAGCGACGGGGAGACGGAGCTCTCCTCGACGGCCGCGCGGTCCGCGTCGCCGGTCAGGACGCAGACCGAGTCGCAGCCGACGCGCTCGGCCATCCGCATCTCGGTGCCGAGTCGGTCGCCGACGACGACGGCCTCCGACGGCGAGACGCCCCGCTCGTCGAGGACGTGAGACACCATCTCCGGGTTGGGCTTGCCGAAGACGCGCGCGGGCGACCGGCCCGTCGCGGCCTCGACGAGCGCGCCGATCGAGCCGCAGTCGGGGACGAGTCCGTCCGCCGTCGGGCAGACGAGATCGGGGTGCGCGAGCAGGAACTCCGCCCCGTCGCGGACCGCGAGCGTCGCCCGGCGGACCTTCTCGTAGTCGAGTTCGGTGTCGAACCCCACCACGACGTGCGACGGATCGTCGGCGTCGACGTCGACGCCCCGCTCGCGCATGGCGTCCCGCATCGCCTCCGTGCCGACGACGTACGCCCCGTCGGCGGCCTCCCGCAGGTACTCGATGACGCCGTCGGTCGAGAGGATGACGTCCTCCGGTGACGCGGGGACGCCCAGCGAGGTGAGCTTGTCCGCGTAGTCGGTCTTCCACCGCGAGGAGTTGTTCGAGAGGAAGTACACGTCGGTCCCGCCGTCGCGGAACGCCGAGACGACCGCCTCCGCGCCGTCGACGAGCTCGTCCCCGAGGTAGATCGTCCCGTCGAGGTCGAAGAAGGCGAGTTTCTTCGACCGGAGGTCGCCGATCGACGCGAACCGCCGGTCCGCCTGGACGAGGTCCTCCGCGGTGTCGATCTCGACCCACGGCAGCCCGGCGATGTCGACCGGTCGAGCGTCGTGGCGGCCGGTCCGGAGCACCCGGTCGATCGCGATCTCCGACCAGCCGCAGTACTCCCGGTCGCGATCGATGAGGTGCTCCACCTGGTCGAACAGCGCCGCCGAGAACGACGCTGAAAAGCGGTACACGTCGATGGAGGAGGCGTGCGCCTCCTCGCGCGGGACGCCCTTGCTGATGTGGGAGACGCGGCCCGCCTCGTCGACCGTGATCTTCATCGCCTCGTCGGAGTACGTCGAGGTGTCGCAGGCGATGGCGCTGTCGCCGTCGGCGGCGAGGAGCCGCTCCGGCACCCCGGGATCGAACACCACGTCGCCGTTGCTCAGCACGAACGGCTCGCCGTCCACGGCCTCGCGCGCGAGAGATAACGAGTAGAGGTTGTCGGTGTTCGCGTACACCTCGTTCTCGATGACCGACACCGAAAAGCCCTCGTACTCGGCCGCGACGCGCTCGCAGAGGCGGGCGGTGTGGTCGCTCAGGTAGCCCGAGACGACGTGCACCTCTGAGATCCCGGCCTCGGCGTACGCGCGCAGCTGGTGGGCCAGGATCGGCGTCGAATCGACCGTCACGCAGCACTTCGGCTTCCGGAGCGTCAGCGGCTTGAGCCGAGAACCGATACCCGCAGCTAAGACGACAGCCTGTGAACAGCGAGCCATTGTACAGGAGATACCACTGGTGGCGCAATAAATGCGAGTATTTTCCGGTAATTAATGGAATTCTCTCGGGTAGTTCACGAAAAGGCGAAAGACTCGGAAGGAGACAGGAACAAGACCGCGGAAAACCGGAGTCCCGATCCGGCGAGCGAGCCGGTCAGTGGAGGGAGATCGAATCGGCGCGCCGTTCGCCGGCGGCCGCGCCTTCGGGCGCGGCGTCGAATCCGAGGAGCCCCGGATAATCCGTGATGATGCCGTCGACGCCCGCCTGGCGGAGCTGGTCGGCCTGGTACCAGCTGTTCACCGTCCAGGCGTTGACGGCGCGACCCTCGTCGTGGGCGATCTCGACGAGATCGACGGGCTCGAACGGGCCGGAGCAGTACTCCTCGTTGAAGAGCTCCGTGCCGTAGATCATGTTCCAGGGCGGGTGGATCACCTCGCAGTCGTGTCGGCGCGCGACGCGCAACCCGTCTGCGATGGAGTCGTAGAAGACGGCGGCGATCGGCACGGACGGGTCGATCTCCCGGACGGCCGCGAGCGCGCCCTCGTGGAACGACGAGACGAGGGCCTCGTGGGGGTACGCGTCGAGCACGTCGAGCACGTCGGCGGCGAAGTCGTGCCACCGGCGTCGCTGGCGGTCGAGCGCGTCGGCGTCGAGCGCCCCGTACTCGACCGCCGCGGTTCCGGGGTTCTTGAACTCGACGTTGAGGCCGACCGACGGCGGGACGAGGTCCAGGATCTCGGAGAGCCGCGGGATCGACTCGCCGCTGCCGAGAACCTCGAAGCGCCGAAGTGTCTCGAATGGTGTCTCCCAGACGGACTGTTCGCGGAGCCGCGCGGGCGCGTCGGTGAGCCGCGCGAGGTCCGTGTCGTGAAAGACGACTATCTTGCCGTCCGCGGTCGGCATGACGTCGAGTTCGACCACGTCGGCCGGATCGCCGAACGCCCCGCCGACCGCGCGTTCGAAGGCCGTGCGCGTGTTCT
Source organism: Halegenticoccus soli (assembly GCF_002844195.1). Classification (GTDB taxonomy): domain Archaea; phylum Halobacteriota; class Halobacteria; order Halobacteriales; family Haloferacaceae; genus Halegenticoccus; species Halegenticoccus soli. Next base: position 241,820 of record NZ_PEND01000002.1, on the reverse strand, counting down.
CGGGGGCGATTCCCGCGAATCCGCGGTGGGCGATGCACGCGACGTCGTCGGTCTGGAGAAGAGAATCGGGTCGGTCGGTGGCTCCCGTTGGACACGCCATGTGTGATCGCGTTGTTCCACCATAGAACGATCCGCTATATCAAACTGTCTGTTGGGTATACATACCACTTGTCCCGACACAGTACACCAACCCATGACTATATAGCCCGTGCGGAAAGGGCTGATTCGTCCCCCTCAATCAAGGCGGTCCCTCACGGCGTCGCAGACCGCCGCCGCCCGCCCGCCGCCCCGGTGGTCGAAAAAGCGGTCCCGGACCGCCCGCCGCTCCGCCGCGAACCGGTCCTCCCCCCCGAGCGTCCGATCGACCGCCGCGAGGAGTTCGTCGCCGTCCGTCGCCGTCGGCCCCGGCGTGACCGAGTCGTACTCGTAGTAGAACCCGCGCCCGGCGCGGTACTCCCCGAGGTCGTAGGGGTAGAAGATCACCGGCTCGTCGAGCAACAAGTACTCGAAGAACACGGAGGAGTAGTCGGTTATCAGCGCGTCCGTGTGCGGGAGCACCGGGTAGACGTCGGACTCGGACGGGAGCCGGAGGAGCCGCGAGTAGTCCGACACGTCGCGGTCCAGGCGCTCCTCCGGGTGGAGCTTCAGGACGAGGTACGCGTCGTGGGCGTCCAGGAGGCGGTCGAGCGCGTCGAGATCCAGGTGTTCGGTCGCGCGCGCGTCCGGCTCCTCGCGGAACGTCGGCAGGTAGAGGAGCACGTCGTGCCCCTCGGAGAGCCGGCGGATCTCCGCGAGCGCGTCCGTCGCCACGCCGACGTCCGCGTCCGGGACGGGTTCGAACAGCACGTCGGTCCGGGGGTAGCCCGTGACCGCGAACCGCTCCGGCGGCAGGCGGAACCCGGAGACGAACACGTCGAGCGTCCCCCGGCCGGTCAGGGCGACGCAGTCGTACCGCCGGTAGAGGTACCGGGAGGCCGACCGGACGACCGGCGGCAGTTTCCCGAGTTCGGCGTCCCAGGAGACCCGCTTCATCGGGATGCCGTGCCAGAGCATGACGACCGTCGCACCGCCGACGGTCCAGCGGTTCACGTCGCGGAAGTTGTGGGTCAGGAAGACGACGCCGGCGCGGAGTTGCAGGAGGACGCCGCGGGGCGAAAAGGGGTGGTACGCCTCGTACCCGCGGGACCGGAGCGCGCCGATCACGTCGCGGTCGCGCGCGATCCAGACCGCTCGCACGCCGGGGCAGCGGTCTGCGACGTGGAGGAACTGGTACTTGCTGTTCTCGCCGAACGTCGAGCCGCCGCGGGCGCCGAAGACCCACAGGTCGTCGTCGCGGCCGACCGCGCCGGTGGCGAGCGCGACGGCGGCGTGGACGACCGCCTCGGCGAGGAGCGAGCAGTAGCGGCGGAGCCGACCGACGACGGTGCGGGGGCTCACGGGCATGGGGCGACCCCTGCAGGCGGCGTACGGCGGGGCGGATCACGCCGACGCCGGCCCTCAGGCGAGCAGTGCATCGAGCTTGCGCTTTCCGAGTTCGAGGTAGTCGGCGTCGAACGTGTACACTTCGAGCGAGGCGGTCCCGTCCCAGTCGGCGTCGAAAAGCGGGGCGAGCGCCGTCGGGAAGTCGAGCGTCCCCGACCCGAACGGGAGGTGCTCGTCGCGCGGACCGCGCGTGTCGTTGAGGTGGAGGTGCGAGACGCGGTTGAGGTGCGCCTCCAGGAACGCCGCGATGTCCCCGGCCTCGAACCCGTCGACCCGCGCGTGGCCGGTGTCGAGCGTCATCGAGGCGTCCGTCCCGTCGAACACGAGGTCGAACTCGTCGATCGTGAGCGGGACGCCCGGCAGGTTCTCGACGCAGATCTCCAGCCCGCGGTCGCGGGCGAACGCGTCGAGGTCGTTCACCGACTCGACGATCGCGGGGTAGATCTCCTCGGGCTCCCACTCGGGGGGCGTCGCGTCCGAACTCGGGTGGAGAACGGCCTTCTCCGCGCCCATCCCGGCGGCGTCCTCGATGCACACCTTCTGCTCTTCGATCGACGCCTCGCGGATCCGGTCCCGGGGCGAACCCAGATCGAGATCCGCGAACGGGAGGTGGACCAGGAGGTCGAGCCCGCGGTCCGAAAGCGCCTCCGAGAGCGCCGCGCGGTCCAGCCGCGTGCGCTCGGTCGCGCCGTCCATGTACAGCTCGACGAAGTCGAACCCGAACGCCGCGGCCTGCGCCGCGGCCTCGGAGGCGGCGACGTCGCCCGTGTGCGTCTGCGTGACGAATCCGGTCCTCATGTCGTTCACCACACTCTCCGTCGCCCGCGGGGATAAACCCCCTCCGGCAATACGTCGGCCACGGAAACCGATCGGCTGTTCGGCCGGTCCGGAGTCCGGCGTCGAACGGGCGCGCTCGACGGCCGAAAACCCCGAGCGCTTTTGCTCCGCGCCGGGAACACGCCCCACATGAAGAACACCGGCGGAAGCGACGGGGCGAAACGCCGCGCCGGCGAGAGCGCCGCGGCGCTCGCCGACGACGGGATGACGGTCGGACTCGGCACGGGGAGCACGGCGGCCCACGCGATCCGGGCGCTCGGCCGCGCGGTCGACGCGGGGCTCGACGTCCGGGGCGTCCCGACCTCCTTCGCCTCGCGCGAACTCGCGCGCGAGGTCGGGGTGCCGCTCGTCGCGCTCGACGAGGTCGAGTCGGTCGACCTCGCCCTCGACGGGGCCGATCAGATCGCCGGCGGCGACCTCATCAAGGGCGGGGGAGCGGCGCACGCGCGGGAGAAAATCGTCGACGCCGCCGCGAAGCGGTTCGTCGTGGTCGCGGACCCCTCGAAGGAGAGCGACGCGCTCGACCGCCCCGTGCCGGTCGAGGTGCTCCCCGCCGCCCGGACGGCCGTCGCGCGCGCGATCGAGGGCGCGGGGGGCGAGCCGACCCTCCGGAGCGCCGAGCGGAAGGACGGACCGGTAGTGACCGACAACGGCAACCTCGTGCTCGACTGCGACTTCGGGCGGATCGACGACCCGGCCGCGCTGGCGCGGACGCTCTCCGGGACGCCCGGCGTCGTCGAGCACGGGCTGTTCGTCGGCCTCGCGGACGAGGTCCACGTCGGGACCGACGAGGGGGTGACGGTCCGCCGATTCGGCGGCGAGTGACGGTCCGCTGATTCGGCGACGCGCGACGGTCTATCGGTTCGGCGACGAGTGAGAATCTCCCGGCTCGGCGGGGAGTGGTCGTCCCGGACTCGCCGGCGCGGCGCCGTCGCTCGGGCGCGAAAAATATCGAGAAGCTTCGGTCCGAAGACCCTGCTTACAGGTCGCGGGGCTGGACCGTCTTGCGGTCGTTTTCCTCGGCGCGGCGAGCGGCGTCGTCGAGAAGCTCCTTCACCTGCTCGTCCAGCGCGTCGTAGAAGTCCGAAGCGACGTTCTTGTCCTGCAGCGCTTCCTTGACGGCGGCTTTGACAATGAGGTCTGCCATGCATTCCCGCATACCGCCCCCTTATTAATAAGATTTCCCAAATCGCACCGTCAGCCCTTGTGTCGCAGGTATGTGGCGGAATCTAGCCGACGGATTCATATACCCTCGCGTTGATAGCTGCGAGGACCCTGCAGGGGCCCGCGGGACCTCACGGGCGACCGGGAGCGACACCTACGAGTACCGGACCCCCGTAGGCCGACCATGCGCGACATCCTTGAAGCGGTCGCACGCGGGGATCTCTCTCCCGCGGCCGCGGAGGCGCAGTTGCGGGGGTACGCGACCACCGACGCCGGGCGATTCGACGCGGCGCGCGAGACGCGCCGGGGCGTGCCGGAGGCGATCCTCGCGGAGGGAAAGACGGCCGACGAGGTCGCGACGCTCGCGGCCGCGGCGGTCGAGACGACCGGCAGGGCGATCGTCACCCGCGCCGACGACGCGACGGTCGACGCCGTCCGGCGGGCGGTCCCGGAGGCGTCCGCGGCCCGCGACGGCCGCGCGCGGACAGTCGTCGTCCGCGACCCCGACTTCGAACCGCCGTCGGTGGACGCGACCGTCCGCGTCGTCACCGGCGGCACCTCGGACGCGGCGGTCGCGGGCGAGGCGGCCGTCATCGCGCGCGAGATGGGCGCGACCGTCGAGCTCATCTCCGACGTCGGCGTCGCGCACCTCGGCCGCGTGCTGGATCACCTCGACGCCCTCCGGGCGGCCGACGTGCTCGTCGTCGCCGCGGGGCGCGAGGGCGCGCTCCCGACGGTGGTCGCGGGGCTCGTCGACACGCCGGTCATCGGCCTCCCGGTGCCGACGGGGTACGGCGCGGCCGGCGAGGGCGAGGCCGCGCTGTACGGGATGCTGCAGTCGTGTACGGTGCTGTCGGTCGTGAACGTCGGCGCGGGCTTCGTCGCGGGCGCGCAGGCCGGGCTGATCGCGCGGGCGGTCGCGGCCGCGAGGGAAACGGGATCGGCGACCGAGTAGGCGATCGGACGGCTAGTTCGCCGATCGAACGGTAGTCCGTTCCTCGAACGGGACTGGTTCACGCCTCGAACGCGGTTTTTGTCGTTCGCATGCGCGTGCGCGCGTGAGGAAGGGTATTTGAGCCTGGGACACATACGACAGGGTACCGGCTACGGTGGATGCCGGACGAACATGCCAAGTTGCGACCACTGCGGGTCGCACGTGTCTGAGCGCTTCGCGCGCGTGTTCGCAGACGAGTACGGGCGAGTGTTCGCCTGTCCCAACTGTTCCGCGAACGCGGGAATCGCCGAAGTCGCACGCCAACGCACCCGCAACGCCTGACCGCTGACCGGGTAACGCAACACGACCACCACGCGAAGCTGTTCTGTCCGCCGCGGCCGCGGAACCCCTCGGACTTATTCCCGACGGGCCGTACCCGCGTCCGTGCACTACGTCTACGTCGTGGAGTGCGCCGACGGCACCTACTACACCGGATACACGACGGATCCAGACCGCCGGGTCGAGGAGCACAACGACGGGACTGGGGCGAAGTACACGCGAGGTCGGACGCCGGTGGAACTCGTCCACGCGGAGTCGTACCGCTCGAAGTCGGCCGCGATGAGCCGCGAGTACGAGATCAAATCGCTCTCGCGGCGGCAGAAGGAGCGGCTGGTCGGCGAGGGGTAGCGACGGCTACTCGCTCGCGTCAGCGGCTTCCGGCCGCCGCCGGAGGAGCGCGGCGTGCGCTGCGACCTTTCGGCCCAGCTTCTCGGTGCGCTCTCGGAGCGGTTCGTCGACGAACTCGTACTCGATACCCTCGCCGTCCCCCTGGATCGACGGGACCTCCTCGAACTTCTCGTAGGCGCTCCGGATCCCGACCTGGTGGGGGATGACGAACCCGTGGACGCCCCTGACGGTGCTCCGGAGGTGTTCGAGAGTGCTGCCGTAGGAGCCGCCCCCCGCGACCGCGAGCAGCCCGACGGCGGTGTCCTCGTACTCGTCGAACGAGCAGTAGTCGTGGAAGTTCTTGAACGTCGAGGAGTACGAGCCGTGGTAGACGGGCGAGCCGACGATCACGCCGTCGGCCTCGCGCACCCGGCGCAGCAGGTCCGGCGAGTCGCCCTGTTCGTCGATGTCGGGGTGGTACAGCGGGAGGTCGACCGCGCCGAGGTCGATGAAGTCGGTGTCCGCGCCCGCCTCGTCGGCGGCGTCGAGCGCGTACCGGAGCGCTGCGCGAGTGTAGCTTCCTTCGCGGCGGCTGCCGCTGACGGCGACGACTGTCGTCATTGTCCACCTTTCGGGGACGCGCGGATAAAAGGTGCCCGAGACGGCCCGCCGCCGCGCCGTCACCCCGACGTACGGCCGTCGAGAATCGCTAGCACCCGACGCCGGGGGCGTTACCACCCGACGGTGAGATGGTTTTTTACCGGGTGAGGGGGAGGGTAGGATATGGACGAGATTTCGTTCGGCACGGACGGTTGGCGGGCGACGCTCGACACCTTCACCGACGAGCGAGTGCGCGTCGTCGGGCAGGCCGTCGCCGACTACCTCCGCGAGGAGGGGCGCGACGAACCCGTCCTCGTGGGATACGACGCTCGCGAGACCTCCGAGGGGTTCGCGGAGAGCCTCGCGGAGGTGCTCACCGGCAACGGGTTCGACGTGCTGCTCCCCGAGCGCGACCGCCCCACGCCCGTGGTCGCCTGGGGGATCGTCTCGCGCGGCCTCGCGGGCGCGCTGATGGTGACCGCCTCGCACAACCCGCCGGAGTACAACGGCGTGAAGTTCATCCCCGAGGACGGCGCGCCCGCGCTCCCCGAGGTGACGGAGCGCATCGAGGCGAACCTCCGCGAGCCCGACCTCCTCCCGGAGGGCGAGCGCGGATCGACGGAGCGCGTCGACCTCGTCTCGGACCACGCCGAGCACGCCCGCGACCTCGTGGACGCCGGGGATCTCTCGAATCTCACGGTCGTCTACGACGCCATGCACGGCAGCGGTCGGGGCGTGACGGACGACCTGCTCGAATCCGCCGGCGCGGACGTGGTCCGCCTCCGAACCGACCGCGACCCCACCTTCGGCGGGGAGTCGCCGGAGCCGAGCCCGGAACACCTGACGGGGCTCGTCGAGGCCGTCCGCGAGCGCGACGCCGACCTCGGCGTGGCGAACGACGGCGACGCCGACCGCCTCGCGGTCGTCACGCCCGGCCGGGGCTACCTCGACGAGAACCTCTTCTTCGCGGCGGTGTACGACTATCTCCTGGAATCCGACGCCGGCCCGGCGGTGCGGAGCGTCCCGACGACGTTCCTCATCGACCGTATCGCCGAGGCCCACGGCGAGGAGGTGATCGAGACGCCGGTCGGGTTCAAGTGGGTCGCGAAGGCGATGGGCGAACACGACGCCCTCGTCGGCGGCGAGGAGTCCGGCGGCTTCAGCGTCCGGGGGCACATCCGCGAGAAGGACGGCGTCCTCATGGCGCTGCTCGCCGCCGCGGCGGTCGACGAGGAGCCGCTCGACGACCGCGTCGACCGGCTGACCGACGAACACGGCGACATCGTCTCGGACAAGGTCAGCCTCGACTGCCCCGACGGCGAGAAGGAGCGGGTGCTGTCGGACCTCGAAGCGGAGATCCCGGAGACGGTCGCCGGCCACGAGGTGGCGAAGGTCGTGACGCTCGACGGGTTCAAGCTCCTCCTCGACGACGGCTCCTGGCTGCTCGTCCGCCCGAGCGGCACCGAGCCGAAGATGCGCGTCTACGCCGAGGCCGACAGCGAAGACAGCGTGGGCGAACTCCTGGCCGACGGGCGCGAGCTCGTCGAGTCGGTCCTCTGAGGGACGGAGATGGGGACCGCGATGACGATCCGTCGGGCGACCGCGTCGGACCTGGAGGCCGCCGTCTCGCTCCTCGAACGGAGCGGCCTCCCGGCGGACGACGCGCGGGAGTCGGGCGTCGAGCTGTTCGTCGGAGCCGTCGACGCCGAACCCGGCGTCGTCGCCGTCGGCGGCCTCGAACGGTACGGCTCCGACGCGCTGCTCCGCTCGGTCGCGGTCGACGAGCGGCGGCGGGGGTCGGGCTACGGCCGGGAGATGTGCGACGCGCTCCGGGAGTACGCGTCGGCGCGGGGCGTCGAGACGCTGTACCTCCTCACGACGACGGCCGCCGACTTCTTCGAGCGACTCGGCTTCAAGCGGATCGACCGGAGCGACGCGCCCGAGGCGATCCGGGAGACGGCGCAGTTCGCGTCGCTCTGCCCCGAGTCGGCGACGTGCATGAGAGCGGACGCCGGAGGCGGATCGGTCGAGTCCGTCGAATCCGTCGAGTCCGACGGGTCGGTCGACGGCGACGACTCGCCCTGAGAGCGGGTCACCGCTCGCGGCGCAGCCGCCCCCGCAGCCGCCTGCTCCGCGGTTCGACGTCGAACCCGAGCGACTCGTAGAACGGCCGGACGCGCGGGTCGAACTCGGCGGTCAGGTCCCCGGTCCGAACCGCCGCGGCCTCGACGAGCGCCGATCCGATCCCCCGCCCCCGGCGGGTGCGACGGACGGCGACGGCTTCGACGCGCGAGCCGTCGAGCGCGAGCGCGCCGACGACCGCGCCGTCCGCCTCGGCGACGAGCGCCTCCCCCGCGGCGATCCGCTCCCGGACCGCGTCGGCGTCGGCTTCGAGCATCGCGGCGTCGAGAACTCGCATGACGTCGAGGAGGTCGTCCGGGTCGGCCTCGCGAACCGTCGCGTTCGGCGAGTCGTCGGCCGTCGGTCCGTCGCCCATCGCGGCCGCTACCCCCCCTTGATGAGCCGCAGCACCTTCACGCGGTCCGTCTCGACGGGCTGGTCCTCGGGGACGGGGCGGCCCTCGACGAGCACGCTCACCTCGTGCGGGCTGAGGTCGAACGGAGCGAGGAGGTCCGCGTAGGTCGCGTCGTCGGCCACCCTGACCGCGCGGGTCTCCTCCCCCACGACCTCGACGGTGACGTCCATGCGGGACGGTCGGACGTCCGGCGGTTTCAGCGTTGCCTTCGCGGGGCGGAGCGGGCGAGCCGTTCTATCGGATCGCACGTCGAACCGCCCCGCGGTTCGGGCGACCCGCGCGACCCCATCTCGGGGACTTTATCACCCGACCGGCCCCTACGGCGGGTATGAGCGAGGCCGAGGCCGAGGGTCCGTCGCCGGGTCGGGAAATCTGGATCGAGAAGTACCGCCCGCAGACTCTCGACGACGTGTTCGGACACGAGGACATCGTCTCCCGCCTGGAGAGCTACATCGAGCAGAGCGACCTGCCGCACCTTTTATTTGCCGGCCCAGCCGGCGTGGGAAAGACCACCTGCGCGACCGCCATCGCCCGCGAGGTGTACGGCGACGACTGGCGCGGGAACTTCCTCGAACTCAACGCCTCGGACGAGCGCGGCATCGACGTGGTCCGCGACCGCATCAAGAACTTCGCGCGGTCGTCGTTCGGCGGGTACGACTACCGCATCATCTTCCTGGACGAGGCTGATTCGCTCACCTCCGACGCCCAGTCCGCCCTCCGCCGGACCATGGAGCAGTTCTCCGACAACACCCGCTTCGTCCTCTCGTGTAACTACTCCTCGAAGATCATCGACCCCATCCAGTCGCGGTGCGCGGTGTTCCGGTTCTCGCCGCTGTCGGACGAGGCGGTCGCGGCGCAGACCCGCGAGATCGCCGAGAGCGAGGGGATATCGCTCACGGAGGAGGGGCTGGACGCGCTGGTGTACGCCGCCGACGGCGACATGCGCCGGGCGATCAACTCGCTGCAGGCCGCGGCCACGACCGGCGAGGTCGTCGACGCCGAGGCCGTCTACACGATCACGAGCACCGCCCGGCCGGAGGAGATCGAGTCGATGGTGGCGGCCGCGGTCGACGGCGACTTCGCGCAGGCGCGCTCGAAGCTCGACCGCCTCCTGACCGAAACGGGGATGGCCGGCGGCGACATCATCGACCAGCTACACCGCTCGGTGTGGGATTTCGACCTCGACGAGCGGGCGGCCGCCAGCCTCCTGGAGCGCATCGGCGAGGCCGACTACCGGATCACGGAAGGCGCGAACGAGAAGGTGCAGCTGGAGGCGCTTCTCGCGTCGGTCGCGCTCGACGGGTAACGGCGACCGCTCTCAGATCTCCGGCTCGATGTAGACGATCCTGACGCGGTCGTCCGCCTCCCGGAGCTTCCGCTTTATCTGCGTGATGTCCTCGTCGAGATCGTCGGTTTCGAGGTCGGGGTCGAAACTCACCTCGGCGGTGACGAGCACCTGGTTTGCGCCGACGAACATCGTCCGGAAGGCGTCGACGTGGGTGACCGTCTCGTGCGAGCGGACTACCTCGCGGAGGTCGGATTCGACGGATCTCGGGAGGCTCTCGCCGAGGATGAGCCGCTTGTTCTCCCAGGCGAGCGCGACGGCGAAGCCCATCAGCATCACCCCGATGAGCAGCGCCGCGAGCGCGTCGTACGTCTCGTCGCCCGTGAACTCCGACAGCAGGATGCCGACGAGCGCCAGCGCCGCGCCGCCGAGCGCGATCGCGTCCTCGGTGAACGCCGTGAGCGTCGTCACGTCGCTCGTCTTCCGGAAGGCGTCGACCAGCCCGTTCCACTCGTACTCCGCGATCTGGCGGCGGAGCTCCGCGTTCGCCTTCTTGAACGCGTAGGTCTCGAACCCGATCGCCCCGAGGAGGACGACGACGTTCACGTAGATGGGGTCGAAGGGGCCGATTCCGAGGAACTCGACCGGGTGGCCGCCCCCGCCGTGGCCGCCGTGCGTCAGGGCGTCGTAGCCGTGCTTCACGCTCTCCCACCCGGCGACGCCGAACAGCAGCACGGCGACGAGGAAGCTGTAGAAGAACTGCGCCTTGCCGTAGCCGAACGGGTGGGACGGCGTGGGCTCCTGACCGCTGTACCGGATGCCGAAGAGCAGGAAGACCTGGTTGCCGGTGTCGGAGATGGAGTGGTACGTCTCCGAGAGCATGGAGGGGCTGCCCGTGAGAACAAACCCGAAGAACTTCATGACCGCGATGGCGCCGTTTGCGATGAGCGCGGCGAGGACGACCGACGTGCTTGCGCCTGCCATGTCGCTCACCACACGAGCGCGCCGGATAGACCTTCCGCCCGGTCGACGGATCGGCGAGTCGGTGGAGCGGTCGGGGCGGCCGATCGGCGGATAGGCGGATCGGCGGGTCGGTGGGTCGGCGGAGCGGTCGGGGCGGTTCACCGCGCGGCCGCTCGACGCTCCGGCCGCCGTCGGCCGCGCTCCGTGCCGGAGGGACGAGTGGTTTATTCCTGGGCGTCGTACGGTCGGCGATGCTCACTGTCGTCTCCGACACCCACGGCAGGGACAGCCACCGACTCACCGGACGGACCCTCGAGGCGGTTCGGGAGGCGGATCTCGTGGTCCACGCCGGCGACTTCATGACCGAGACCGTCCTCGACGCGTTCTACCGGGAGGCCCGGACGCTCCGGGCCGTGTACGGGAACAACGACGACGGCGCGATCCGCGAGCGACTCCCGGAGGCCCGGACCGTCGAGTACGGGGGGGTCCAGTTCGCGGTGACGCACACGCGGCGCGGCGGGCCGACGGCGCTCTCGCTGTTCGGCAGGGAGCGGAACGCGGACGCGGTCGTCTTCGGGCACAGCCACCGCCCGACCTTCGACGCGACCGGGGAGATTCCGCTACTCAACCCGGGAAGCCACGCCCAGCCGCGGGGGTACCGCGCGGCGCACGTCGAACTCGAACCCGTCAACGGCGGTCTCAGGGGGCGGTTCTGCACGCCCGGCGGCGAGGTGTTCGACCGGTTCGACCTCCCCGCCGCCGGGACGATCGGCTGATCTCGACGGACGGGAGCGTCGCGGGCGGAAGCTGAGATCGGCGCGGAGCCGCCGCGAACGGAACGCGTCGGGAGAACGGAGGCACGCGCCGCCCGCATCGGCGAGACGGACGCACACTCGGGGTCGGGCGCCGGGCACGCCCGGACGCACGGGTCGACGGGGACGGACGGGAAAGCCGCGGTGGAGGGCCGAAGCGGGCGTCGCAATTACGCGTAGGGGCGGACGTATCAAATACGCTCGGTAAGCTCAAACAACCGTTTTACCTACCGGATGCGAGAGCGAGCGTCGCCAGGAGGAGCACCGTCAGCCCCCCGAGGAAGAACAGCGCGCCGGGAGCGGCCGCGAGCGCGTCGACGGTCGCGACCGGGTCGGCGGCGTCGAACGCGGTGGTGACCGCCTCGGTGGCCTCGGCCGTCCCGGTCGGCGACCCGCCGCCGTCCGGGGCCGCGGTGGTCGTGTCCGGCGCGGCGGTCGTGGTCGCGTCCGGTGCGGCGGTCTCTGTCGCCGCGTCCGCCGTCGTCGCGGCCTCCGTCCGCGTCGCGTCGGCGGCCGCCGGACCGTCCGCCCCCGTCGAGTCGGCGGTCGGAGTCGCCGTCGATCCATCAGCGGGAGTCGATGCCGATCCGTCGGCGGAGCTCGCGGTTCCGTCCGCCGAAGCCGCCGTCCCGTCGGTCGCGTCCGCATTCTGGCTCTGGTAATCGATGTCGGTCGATCCGCCGCTTCCGGCGGACGAACCGCCGGCGTCGCCACCGTCCGGGGACGCGCCGCGGTCGACGCTCGCCGAGGTGCCGCCCAGAGACGTGAAGACGTTCGCGGTGGGCCCGCCGAGCAGGCGGTCGACGAGCAGGCTGGCGACGGCGAGCGCGCCGACGCCGCCGAGCAGGCGCGAGAGCGTCGCCCGCAGGCCAGTCGCGTCCTCCTCGCGTCCGGCGACGACGATGAGGGCGCGGTCGGCGGGGGCGTACACCTTCATCTCGCGGCCCTTCTCGGAGTAGACGGTGTCGACGACCTCGACGAGGTCGGCGTCCGACAGTTTTCCGAGGTGGTACTGGACGTTCTGCAGCGAGGTGTCGACGCGGTCGGCGAGGGCGGACGGCGAGGACGGCTCCTCGTGGAGTTCGGCGAGGACGCGCCGGGCGGTGCGCGAGGAGAGCGCCGACAGCAGGTCGTCCGCCGCGTCGCTGTCGACGCCGACGACTCGCGGCTCGCCGCCGCCCGCGTCCGACGTGTCGGGGGAGGAGGGCAGGAGGCCGGCCATCGCGCGCCGGTTCCCTCGCCGGGGACATGAGCTTTGTCCTCCTTGCGTTCGCCGTCGAAACGGCTTTCACGTCGCCGCAAATATGGGCGGACATGGTGGCCATCGCGCTCGAGAACCTGGATCCCGTGTTTCTGGGGCTTCTCGTGATCATGCTCCTGTTCGTCTTTTTCGCGTATCTGTTCGTCCGGCGGACGATGCTGGGTCTCCGAGAGGGGTACGAGCAGGCGCGAGACAGGCGCTGATCCGACGATGCGCGAGGGACGCACTCACCGGATCGGCGGGGGAGGGCGATGGTAGCCGTCGCGGCGCTCGTCACGCTCGTCGTCGCGGCGGCGGCCAGCCTGTTCATGGCGTGGGCCATCGGCGCGGGGTCGTCCGGATCGACGCCCTTCGCGCCGGCCGTGGGGGCGAACGCCATCTCGGTGATGCGCGCCGGGTTCGTCGTCGGCCTCCTCGGCTTCCTCGGCGCGGTTCTCCAGGGGGAAAACGTCACGCAGGCCGTGGGGACGGAGCTCGTCGGCGGCGCACCCATCACCGCGACCGCCGCGGCGATCGGCCTCCTGGCCGCGGCCGCGCTCGTCGCCGTCGGCGTCTTCACCGGCTACCCGATCGCGACCGCGTTCACCGTCACCGGGGCGGTCGTCGGCGTCGGACTGGCCCTCGGCGGCGAGCCGGCGTGGCTCAAGTACCAGCAGATCCTCGCCCTCTGGGTACTCACTCCGTTCGTCGGCGGCGGCGCGGCGTACGGCACGGCCCGACTGCTCCGGGCCGAGCGCGCCTCCGAGCGAGTGTTCGTTCCGCTCCTCGCCGGAGTCGTGGGGATCATCGTCGCCAACATCGAGTTCGCGGTGCTCGGGTCGGAGGGCGGCCCGTCGACGATCGCGGGGGTCGCCGGCTCCGCGCTGGGGCTGCCATCGGTTCGCGGCGTCGATCTCGGTCTCGTGGTCGTGAGCGCGCTGATCGGCGGGCTCGCGGCCGCCGCGCTCGCGCGGAAGATGGCCGACGACGCGGCCGCCGGCCAGCGATACTTCCTGCTCGTCCTCGGGGCGCTCGTCGCCTTCTCCGCGGGCGGCAGCCAGGTCGGCCTCGCCATCGGTCCGCTGGTCCCGCTGCTCGATCAGGTCGCGGTCCCCCTGTGGGCGCTGCTCGTCGGCGGCGGGCTGGGCCTGCTCGCGGGCTCGTGGACCGGCGCGCCGCGGATGATCAAGGCGCTCGCGCAGGACTACTCCTCGCTCGGCCCGCGGCGCTCGATCGCGGCGCTCATCCCGTCGTTCGCCATCGCCCAGATCGCCGTGGCGTTCGGCGTTCCCGTCTCGTTCAACGAGATCATCGTCAGCGCGATCATCGGCAGCGGATACGCCGCCGGCGGCTCCGGCGTGAGCCGAAAGAAGATGCTCTACACCGTGTTAGCGTGGGCCGGTTCGCTCGTGCTCGCGTTCGCCGTGAGCTACGGCGTGTTCCTCGCCGTCGACGCGGTGGTCTGACAGGGAGTATCGGAGGAGTTCAGAGATTCTCGGCGAAGGACCGAGAGACGCCATCCGAGGACGGGCTTCGGAACCGCGGCTGGCTACGATACTCCCTATGAGAACCGTTCTCGGTCGGTTCTGGACCGCGTGAGACGCCGGGGCGACGGCGCGGGGTGACGGCGTATTCGACGATCGAACCAGAAATTCGGCCGCTTGATTTTTTACGCGTATGTTAGTGTATTATGCTGAGGTACCGACGACAGATGACCGACAGCAGCGACCGCACGCGGATCCGCGAAGGGTTCGCCTCGCCGACCCGGCGAACGTACCTCCGGGCGTTCGGGATCGCCACCGGGATCGCGGTGACGGGCGCTTCGACGGCTCGCGCGACGCAACCGACAGACACCACCGACATGACATACGAGCTTCCGCCGCTTCCGTACGACTACGACGCGCTCGAACCGCACATCGAGGCGCGAATCATGGAACTGCACCACGACAAGCACCACCAGGGGTACGTCGACGGCGCGAACGACGCCCTGGAGACGCTCGCGGAGATGCGCGAATCGGGCGACTTCGGGGACGTCAAGGCCGTGAAGCGCGACCTCTCGTTCAACCTGTCGGGGCACGTCCTCCACTCGACCTTCTGGGAGAACATGTCGCCGGACGGCGGCGGCGAGCCAGGCGGCGAACTCGCCGACGCCATCGAGGACGACTTCGGCTCGCTCGACGCGTTCGAGAGCGACTTCTCGGCGGCCGCAAAGAACGTCGAGGGGTCCGGTTGGGGCATGCTCGTCTACGACCACCTCTCCGACGGGCTGCTCGTGATCCAGGCGGAGAAGCACAACGACCTCGCCGTGCAGGGGTCCACGCCGCTGCTCGTACTCGACGTGTGGGAGCACGCCTACTACCTCCAGTACGAGAACGACCGCGGCGCGTACGTCGACAGCTTCTGGAACGTCGTCGACTGGGACGACGTCGCCGCGCGGTACCGCGCGGCCGAGGAGGCCGCGCTGATGGACGAGGGCGGAGACGACTGCCGGTAGGCCGAACAGACGGCGAACGGGGTCGGGGAGGTGGCCGAGGTCGGAGAGGCGGACGAAGTCCGGGAGGCGGTGAGGACAGAAGAGGCGGATCCGGTCGGCCGACGGTCAGTCGCCGCTTTCGACCTCGGCCTCCTCGCCCTCGCCCTCGCCCTCCTCGTCGGCCGCGATCGGCTCCTCCGGCTTCGTGATCCGGGCCTTCATGATCCGGGTGTTGTCCACCTGTTCGATGTAGATGGTGACGCCGTCGTACTCGATCTCCTCGCCCTCCTCGACGAGGCGGCCGGCGCGGTTGAAGATGAAGCCCGCGAGCGTCTCGAACTCCTCGCCCTCGGGCAGTTCGAGGTCGAGCACCTCGTTCACCTCGTCGATGTTGACCTCGCCGCGGACGAGACAGGTGTTGTCGTCGACGAACTCGAACGGCTCCTCCTCGTCGCCTTCGAGGATGTCGCCGACGATCTCCTCGACCATGTCCTCCAGGGTGATGAGCCCCTCGGTGGTCCCGAACTCGTCGATGACGATGACCATCTGCATCCGGTTGTCCTGGATCTCGGCGAGGAGTTCGTCGACGTTCTTCGACTCCGGGACGTGCAGCGTCGGGTGGACGAGGTCCGTCAGCCGCGTCTCCCGCTCGCCGTAGTACTTCTCCCGGACGAGGTCGCGGATGTTGACGATGCCGACGATGTTGTCGAGGTTCCCGTCGTACACCGGCACGCGCTCGTGGTCGCTCTGAACGCAGGTCTCGATCGCCTCGTCGATGCTGGCGTCCTTGGGGACGGCCGTCATGTCCAGGCGGGGGGTCATCACCTCCTTCGCGATGGTGTTGTTGAAGCGGAAGATCCGGTCGAGCATCTCGCGCTCCTCCTCCTCGATGACGCCCTCGCGCTCGCCGGTCTGGATCATGTCCTGGATCTCGTCGCGGGTGACGTACGAGGTCTCGATGGCCGACCGGCCGCCGGTCACCTTGTTGATCACCCGGGTGAGGTAATCGAACGTGACGACGAGCGGAAAGAGGACGTACTCCGAGTACTTCAGCGGTCGAGCGACCGTGAGCGCCCACGATTCGGTGTTTTCGACCGCGTACGATTTCGGGGCGCTCTCGCCGAACAGGAGGACGAGCGAGGTGATGCCGAACGTCGAGATGAGCACCGCCGGCCCGGGTTCGAAGTAGAACCCGACGATGGCCGTCGCGATGGACGACATGGCGATGTTGACGATGTTGTTCCCGACGAGGATCGTCACCAGGAGCCGGTGGGGGTTCTCCTTCAGCTCGTTGACCGTCTCCGCGCCGCCGACGCCGTCGTTCACGAGCGACTCGACGCGGTGTTTCGCGAGCGAGAACATCGCGATCTCCGAGGAGGAGAAGAACGCCGACAGGCCGATGAGGATGACTATCGCGAGCACGCCGCCGATCGTGATCGTCGTCTGGTCGATCGGGACGAACTGCGATAGCTGTCCGGGCAGAGCGGACAGACTGGCGGTCACGAGTGACGGCGACAAACCCATGTGACACGAATTCTTGACCGGGCCCAGAATTAAGAGTTGCCCTCTCCCGGCGCTCGCGGCGGGGCCTCGAAATCCTCCGGAAACGAAGGCCTTAGGCGCGGAACGCCCCAACCGGGACGCATGCCCGCCGACCAGCCGTCGATCACGCTGTACCGACTGCAGGCGTGCCCGTACTGCGAGCGCGTCGTCCGCAAACTGCAGGAGTACGACCTCGAGTACCGATCGCGGTTCGTCGAACCGATGCACTCGGACCGCAACGTCGTAAAGCGGATCAGCGGCAAGCGGACCGTCCCCGCCATCGTGGACGAGAACACCGGCCTGACGATGTCCGAGAGCGCGAACATCGTCGAGTACCTGGAGAAGACGTACGGGGACGGGGGGGCCGCCTGATGGTCGATTTCGAAGTCGTCGACCTCGGCGAGACGGAGCACGTCGACGAGGGGGACACCGCGCCGGACTTCACCCGCCCGCTCGTCAACGCCGAGTACTGGGAAGACGCCTCACTTTCGGATCTCACCGACGAAGGGCCGGTGCTCCTCGTCTTCTACACGATGGACGGGGCGTTCCCGGCGACGTACGTGTGGAACGAGATCCGCGACCGGGGGTGGGGCGACCGCCTGACAGTCGTCGGCGTCTCGATCTCGACGCCGTACGAGCACGAGACGCTCATCGAGGAGCGCGGGATGGACTACCGGCTGTTCTCGGACCCGTCGAACGCCGTCGCCCGCGAGTACGGGATCGACCACGACCTCGACGGGATGACGGGGATAAGCGAACCGCGGCCGTCGGTGTTCCTGCTCGACGAGGACCGGACCGTAGAGTACGCGTGGGTCGCGACCGAGTGGCCGGAGTTCCCCGACTACGACGAGGTCGAGGACGCCATCGAGGCGAACGTGTAGGCGGGACGCACGTTCGGAACCTGAGGGACAGGCGTTCGAGGCCGACGAGGCACGGGGCAAACGCAGTACGCTTTTTTCCGTCCGCGACCGACTCGCGGACATGCGCGAAGATCTGTCGAACGCGGCCGAGGCGATCCGCCGCGGGGAGGCGGTCGTCTACCCGACGGAGACGGTGTACGGTCTCGGCGCCGACGCGCTCTCGGCGTCCGCCGTGGAACGGGTGTTCGATCTGAAGGGGCGAGAGCGGGACAACCCGCTCTCGCTCGCGGTCCCCGACGTGGACGCCGCGCTGGAGTACACTCAGCCGACGCCGCGCGAGGAGCGGTTCATGCGCGAGTTCCTCCCCGGCCCGGTCACCGTGGTCGTCGAACGGCGGGAGGCGCTCCCCGACGTGCTGACCGGCGGCCGCGAGCGCGTCGGCGTGCGCGTCCCGGATCACGAACTCGCCCTGGCGCTCCTCCGAGCGGTCGAACCGACGCCGATCACCGCGACCAGCGCGAACCGCAGCGGGGCGGGGAGCGTCACCCGCCCGGCGGACCTCGACGAGCGCATCCGCGAGGGGGTCGCCGCAATCGTCGACGGCGGCGAGACGCCCGGGACGGAGAGCACCGTCGTCGACCCCGGCGAGGGAGTCGTCCACCGGCGCGGCGCGATGGCCGACGAGATCGAGGCGTGGCTGGCCGGGGAACGCGGCGACTGAACGGGAACGCGGCGGCGGACCGACGAACGCGGCGGCTGGCCGGGAAACGCGGCTGCGGACTACCGATACGCCGATCCTCCGTCACAGCCCGAGCAGCGACTTCAGAGAGCGCGTCCGGACGCCGCACGTTTCGCGGTACTCGCAAGGGCCGCACTTGCCGCTGTTCCGGAGCCGCGGTGGCGGCCCGTCGAGCGAGCGGACCGTCCTGAGCGCCTCGCGGTACGCCGCCTTCCGCCGCGTCGTCAGCCGGACCTCGCGGACGACGGCGGACGCGGGGTACTCGACCAGCGCCCGCGGAATCTCGCGCTCGCGCTCCCACGAGAGCACCTTCGCCGCGGCGACCGCCCTGACGGCCTGCGGCCGCCAGACGCCCCGGTCAGGCGGCGATCCCGGCGAGACGAGCGCGGGGATCGGCGGCTCGCCGTCGAGGATCTTGTCGGCGACGCCGCGGCAGTCGCGCCCGGCGAGGAACGCCTCGGTCTCTGCCGGATCGATCAGCGACGCCCACTCGTCGCGCTCCGCGAGGCGGTCGAGCGCGCCGCGGTAGGCGTCGGGCGCGAGATCGATCGGCAGCGACCGCAGCGTTTCGTCGCCCGCCGTCCGAAGCGCGGGGTACCGGTGCGCGAGCCGCTTGCGGGCGGTAGCCTCGGGCGGCGGAGTGCGGTCGTCCCGGCGGGCGTAGTACAGCTGGCGCGGGCAGTAAGCGGCGCGGGCGAGGTCTCCGAACGAGGGCACACCGCGGACTGGCCCCGTCCTCGGATATAACCTTCAGGTGCCGCCAGCGGTGACTGCCCGGCCGGTCGCGCCGTCGGAAAAGGGTTCAGAACGAGACGTCCGTCTCGATGTCCTCGGTCGCCTCCTTCAGCCCGTCCTCGCGGGCGTCCTTGGCGAGCTGGGCGGAGAGGTCAGAGTCGGTCAGCAGCTCCTCGAACTCGTCGCGGAAGCGGTCGTTGGCGCGCGTCGATTCGAGGTCGGCCTCGGCGACCTCGCTGAACCTGGCGACGACGCGTTCGTCGGCGTCCAGCGCCGCCGCACGCTCTTCGAGCGGGACCTTCTCGACGAGCATCGAGCGGAGTCTGTCGAGGTCGAACGGGGCGTCGCGGTCCGCATCCCGGACGAGGTGGAGGTCCATCCGCGCGTCGAACACCTCCCGCGGCTCGACGCCGAGGTCGGCGGCGATCTCGTTGTCGCCCTCGTCGTCGTAGAAGCCGCGAACGACCCGGTGGAGCGCTCCGTCGTCGAGCGAGGAGTCGAACGCGTACCGCTCGCGCATCGTCGAGATGATCTCGGCGACGCGCTCGTCCGCCTCCCCCTCGTCGTCGGTGAGCGAGCCCCGCTTTTCCTCCTGGCTCTCCGTCACCGTGTCGGATCCCGTCGCATCGATGAAGATGTCCCGGAGCTCGGCGGTTTTTTCATCCATGGCAGGGTCTAGACTCGGCGGGCGTACAAAAGCCTACTGGCGGGCTCACGCCGTCTCCCGCGCCTCTATCCCGGACGCGTCACCTCGGGCGCACGGTCAACCGAAGATTACAAGCGGGTTTACGAGCGACGAGACCTATGGCAACCACCACCGATTCGGTCGACCTCGTCGGCGACGAGGTCGTCGGCAACGTCGCGCGGGCGGCGCTGTTCGCCGCGCTGATGGGCGCGTTCGCGTACGTCTCGTTTCCGAACCCCCTCTCGCCGTCCCCCATCACGCTGCAGGTGCTCGGGGTGTTCCTCGCCGGCATCATGCTCGGCCCGGTGTGGGGAGCGGCCGCGATGGTGCTCTACCTCGCCGCGGGCGCGGTCGGCGCGCCGGTCTTCGCCGGCGGGTCGTCCGGCATCGGTCCGCTCGTCGGCTTCACGGCCGGCTACCTCTGGTCGTACCCGATCGCCGCGTTCGTCGTCGGCGCGGCGGTCCACGGCGGATTCGCGCTGCGCGACTACCGGGACGCGAGCGTCGTCCGCCTCGTCGGCGCGATGACGCTCGGAACGGCCGTGATATACGCGCTCGGCACCGTCGGGTTCGCCTACGTCCAGAACGTCGGCCTCGTCGAGGCGTTCCTCGTCTCGGCGGTCGCGTTCGTCCCCTTCGAGGCCGTGAAGATCGCCGCCGCGGTCGGCATCGTCCGCAGCGACGCCATCGCGGCGTCGTGACGGCGCGGCCATGATCGAAACCCGCGACCTGGTCCACCGATACGGCGACTCCGTCGCGGTCGACGGCGTCGGCCTGACGATCGAGGACGGCGAGTTCGTCGTCCTCGCGGGGGCGAACGGGTCCGGCAAGACGACGCTCGTCCGCCACTTCAACGGCCTCCTCGAACCGGACGCGGGCGAGGTGCTGGTGAACGGCCGGCCCGTCGCCGACGACCTCGTCGCCGCCCGGACCGCGGTGGGGATGGTGTTCCAGGAACCGCGGGACCAGCTCGTCGCCGCCACGGTCGGCGCGGACGTGGCGTTCGGCCCGGAGAACCTCGGGCTCCCCCGCGAGGAGATCGACCGCCGCGTCGACGAGGCGCTAGCCGCGGTGCGGATGCGCGGGCGGGAGACCGAGCGCGTCGACGCCCTCTCCGGCGGCGAGCAGGAACGGGTCGCCGTCGCCGGGGCGCTGGCGATGGAGCCGGACCACCTCGTGCTCGACGAGCCGTTCACCGGCCTCGACGATCCCGCCCGGCGGTCGGTCGTCGCCCGCCTCCGCGACCTGCGCGCCGACGGGACCGGGATCGTCGTCGTCACGCACGACCTCCGCGACGTGTTCGACCTCGCGGACCGCGTCGTGGCGATGGCCGACGGGCGCGTGGCGCTCGACGCGCCGCCGACGGAGGCGGTCGATCGGCTGCCGGATCTGGGCGTCCGAGCGCCGGGCGCGGTCGACGACCGACGCGACGGGGAGCGGACGCAGTCGTGCTGACCTACGCGCCTGGCGACTCGCTCGCCCACCGCCTCGATCCGCGCTCGAAGCTCCTCTTTCAGCTCTCCTTCGCGTGGACCGCGTTCGCGCACACGACGCCGCGCGGCCTCGCGACGCTCACCGGCGTCGCCCTCGGCGCCCTCCTCGCCGCGGAGCTCTCCCCGCGAACCGCCCTCCGGGAGTTCCGGTTCGCCCTCCCGTTCCTCGCGGCCGCGCCGCTCCTCGAAGCCCTGACGCTCGGGCCGCCGTGGGTCGTCCCGGGCGACGCCGTCCCGCCCGCGTTGGCGAGCTACCGCGTCCTCCTGATCTTCCTCGTAAGCGCCGCGTACGTCCGGACGACGCCCGTGCGCGACTCCCGCGCGGCGATCCAGCGGCTGGTGCCGGGGAAGCCGGGGCAGTTCCTCGGCGTCGGCGTCGCGCTCGTCTTCCGGTTCCTCCCCGTCCTGCGGGCCGACCTCGCGCGGGTCCGCGAGGCGATGGCGGCGCGGCTCGGCGACGAACGCCCGCTCGGAGAGCGGATGCGCCTCGTGGCGACGGCCGGGCTCAACCGCGCGTTCGGCCGCGCCGACCGGCTGGCGCTGGCGCTCCGCGCCCGCTGTTTCGCGTGGAACCCGACGCTCCCCGCGCTGCGGTTCTCGCGGCTCGACGCGCCGGCCGTTGCGCTCTCGGTGATTATTGCCGCATTTTCGCTCGTCTGACCCCGTCGCGTCGCGGTATTTCGGCGGCTGGCGGCGGGTGCGAAGGTGGCAAGATTTAACCATCCGCTACCCCGGTGATTGAGTATGATAGTCCTGCAGGCCTCGGGTGAGATCACCCGGGAGACGTTCTGGACCATCGGTCCGGTGGGGGAGGCCGCGTTCTACTATCTCTCGGCCGTCGCCATTCTCGTTTTCCTATACGGGGTGTACGGGCGCTTCGCTCGGTACGCCAGGGGCACCGAGGACTGGTTCGAGCGGTTCGACGATCTCTCGGGTCGCGTCGCGGCGGCGGCGAAGATCGTCGGCTCGAACGAGAAGCAGTTCGATCGGGACCTCTACGGCGGGCTGATGCACGCGTTCATCTTCTGGGGCTTTCTCACGCTTCTCATTGGGACGACTATCCTGGCGATCGACATGGACATCTGGACGAAGGCGCTCGGACAGGGGTCCTTCTTCGTCGGCGACTTCTACCTCGCGTACTCGCTCGTGATGGACGCGCTCGGCCTGCTGTTCGTCGTCGGCGTCGGGATGGCGCTCTACCGTCGATACGCGGTCAGAAACCACCGCCTCCGGGGCAAGCACACCGGCTTCGAGGACGACGCGTTCGTCTGGACGCTCTTTCTGCTCGGCGTCGGCGGATACGCCATCGAGGCGCTCCGCATCCTCGGCACCGAGTTCCCGCGGTTCGAAACGGTGAGCTTCGTCGGCTGGTTCGGCGCGCGCGCCCTCCAGACCGCCGGGATGAGCCCGGCCGCCGCCGAGTCGCTCTACTGGTGGGGCTGGTGGTCACACGCCCTGCTCGCGCTCG
Organism: Halegenticoccus soli; assembly: GCF_002844195.1. GTDB lineage: Archaea > Halobacteriota > Halobacteria > Halobacteriales > Haloferacaceae > Halegenticoccus > Halegenticoccus soli. Next base: position 219,306 of record NZ_PEND01000002.1, on the reverse strand, counting down.
CGTTCATCGCGTGGATCCCGTACGCCAAGCCGTTCCACATGATCTCCTCGTTCGCCAACGTCGTCACCCGCGACGAGCGCGCCGGACGCCGCCTGCCCGGCGTCCCGGCGGACCTCGACCACGTCAACGCCGAGTCCATCGACGACTTCTCCTGGAAGGAGCTGCTCGACCAGGACGCCTGCACGAAGTGCGGCCGCTGTTCGGCGGTGTGCCCGGCGAAGGCGTCTGACCGCCCGCTCGATCCGCGGGACGTCATCCTCGACCTGAAGCGGTACCGGATGGACCTCGACGCCGGCGAGACCGAGCCGATGCCGATCATCGCCGACGGCGGCGAGAGCGTCATCGCCACCGAGACGATGGAGTCGTGCATGGCCTGCATGGCCTGCATGGACGCCTGCCCCGTCGAGATCGAGCACCTCAACTCCTTCACCCGGCTGAACCGGCAGATGACGGACCAGGGCGACGTGCGGTCGAGCATGCAGGACGTGTTCGGCAACCTCATGCAGAAGGGCAACACGTTCGGGGAGGCCCCGCGAAAGCGCGCCGACTGGGCCGACGAACTCGATTTCGACCTCGCGGACGCCCGCGAGGGCCCCGTCGAGTACCTCTGGTACGTCGGCGACTACCCGAGCTACGACGAGCGGAACAAGAAGGTCGCCCGCTCGCTGGCGACGCTCTTCGAGCGCGCGGGCGTCTCCTACGGCATCCTCTTCGACGACGAGAAGTACGACGGCAACGACATCCGCCGCGTCGGCGAGGAGTTCCTCTACCTCGAACTGGCCGGTCACCACGTCGAATCGTTCGAGGAGTGCGACTTCAGCCGGATCGTCTGCACCGACCCCCACTCGTACAACACGATGAAGAACGAGTACCCGGAGATCGACTTCGGCGAGTTCGCCGACGACCCCGTGATGCCGTTCGAGTACGACGGTCACTGGAACGAGGACGGTTCGGTGGAGGTGCTCCACTGGACGCAGGTGATAGAGCAGCTCGTCCGGGCGGAGCGGTTCGGCCTCGACGGGACCGAACTCGACTACACCGTCACCTACCACGACCCCTGTCACCTCGGCCGGTACAACGACGAGTACGAGGCCCCGAGGGAGCTCATCCGGGCCACCGGCTGCGAGCTGTACGAGATGCCGCGCAACCGGAAGGACAGCTTCTGCTGCGGCGGCGGCGGCGGCGGCCTCTGGATAGACTTCGAGGAGGATCCCAAGCCGAGCGAGGAGCGCCTGCGCGAGGCGCTCGAAGACACCGCCGCCGGCGACGCGGTCGAGAAGTTCGTCGTCGCCTGCCCGATGTGCATGACGATGTACGAGGACGGCCGGAAGACCGGGGACTTCGAGGACGAGATCGAGATCGTCGACGTGGCCGAACTCCTGATTGAGGCGCTGGAGGCGAAGGAAGTCCGCGAGCGATCGACGACGGCACCCGAGGGCGACGGTGTCGGCTCCACGGCGGCCGACTGAGCCCTGTCGGGCGGTCGTCGCGGTCCGTTCCTTCCAGTTCGTGCACGAGGGGTTTCGAACTACAGGAAGAAGAGCCCCCAGACGGCGAAGCCGACGCCCGAGAGGATCAAGAAGGCGCCGAACCGCCGATAGGCCCGTTCGCCTTCCGCCGTGAGGCCGTCGCCCGACACGTGGAAGCGGAAACGGAACATCGCCTGGGGCCAGAGCAGGAAGCCGGTCCCCACCAGGAACGGCAGTAACGCGATGAACAGAACGTCTCGCCACGCCATGGTGCTGTCCGATTCGAAAGAGGAGGACGATAAAAGCTTTGTGTGCGTCTCCCGCGTCCCGCTCCGCAAACGGACCGTCACCCGTAAAACCCGGGATTGATCGGCGGCGGGAAGAGAACGCCGAGGCGGATCGATGACATGTTTCTTGGCGAGGGAGGTCACCGTCCGACCCGGATCGGAACGGCTATCTCCGAGGCCCCCCGCCGTGGTCTCCATGACGGACGACGGCCGGACCGACCGAGACGGCGATCCCGACCGGAAACTCGACCTCGATCTCGATGTCGACCTCGGATTCACCGTCGGCCTCGGCATGGCGTTCGACGAGGCCGTCCGATGGGCGGCGGACGAGGGGTTCGACTTCGTGGAACTGCTGCTAGACGGTCCTTACGCCCGCGAGCGCATCGCCGACCGCCGAGAGACTATGCGGGCGACCCTCGCCGACGCGGGGAGGGACATCGTCGTCCACCTCCCGTTCGCCGTCGATCCGGGCTCGCCGTTCACGCCCGTCCGGGAGGGCGCGGTGGCGGAACTCACCGCCGGGATGGATCTCGCGGCCGATCTCGGCGCGGAGACCGTCGTGTTTCACCCCTCCTCGGACGCCTGGGAGCTGGGCTGGACCGAGGCGGAGCGCCGCAGATTCGTCCACGCGGGGCTCGACGATCTGATCCCGGCGGCCCGCGAGCGCGGACTCGATCCCTGCGTCGAGAACGTCGTCTCAGACTATTACGACGTGACGACCTTCCCGGAACTGCTCGAACGGTACCCGGACGCCTCGATGACGTTCGACACCAGCCACGCGCTGCTCGCCGGCGCGGACGAGACCGAGATGGCCGCGTTCCTGCGCGACCACGCCGACCGGATCGGACACCTCCACCTGGTCGACACCCGCGGCGGCGGCGACGAGCACCTCCCGGTCGGGATGGGGCGTCTCGACTTCGCCGCGGCGCTCTCGGGGCTGGCGGACGCCGGCTGGTCGGGGACCGCGACGCTCGAAATCGGAACCGAGGATTACGACACGATCGCCCTCGGGAAGCGCCACGCGGAGGAGCTGCTGGCCGGCGGCTGACGCGGGCGGCGACCGCGTTCGACGCCTCGCGGTCGGCGGCGGCTCGGAGGCGGCGCGGCGTCAGTTCGCGGTCGTGGTCGACCCGCGGGCGACGTCACTCCCGAACCGGAGGCGTTTCGAACTCGGCGTCGCAGGCCGGGCAGACGACGATAGTCCGGGTTCCCTCGCCGAGAGCGGCGCGCAGGTCGTCGTGGCCGCACTCCGGACACCCTCGGGGGATGCGTTCGGCGTCGCAGGCCGGGCAGACGAGCTTGGGGTCGCTCTCGCCCGCGTCCAGGCGCAGCTCGTCGCAGCCGCACTCGGGACAGTCGAGCGGGAGTCGCACGTCTTCGCTGTCGCGGGGCGCGCCGATCGCGAACGCCACGAGATCGTCGCTCGACGCGTTCCGTCCCGACTGGAACTCGCCGGGGGCGAACCTGACCGCCTCGCCCTCGGCGACGGTGATCTCTCCGCTCGGCCGCGCGAGCGTCTCGAAGATCGCTTCGCCCTCGATCACGACGAAGATCTCCTCTTGATCCGCGTGGGCGTGAAGCCCGCCGGGGAACCCTTCGCCGGGAGCGATGCGGTAGTAATTGATCGCGACGCCGATCGCGCCGAGCGGACCGGACAGCCGACGGCAGTCGACGTCCGCACCGCCGGCGCCCGATTCCACGTCGCCGATGGTGACGCGCTTCATGTCCGCCGAGTGAACCGGCACCGAGTAAAATCCGGCCCCTCCGGACCCGTTCCGCGGCTCCGCGCGCGGCGACTATCGGGCCTCGGGCAAAAGAGAACGGCGCGAACGAGAGCGTCAGGCGTCGGCGTCGCTCAGTCCGACCTGTACTCCTTTCGGAACCCGCGGAACTCCGTCCGGTGGGCCTCCTCGTCGGCGAGGATCGTCACCGCGAAGTCCTCCGTCACGGGGTCGTCGGCCTCGCGCGCCGCGTTCACGAGCGACCGGTACGTCTCGATGGCGTCGTTCTCGGCGTCGAGCACGCCCTCGATGACTTCGAGGACGTTCGTGGTGTCGGCCGGCGGCTGGAGCGTGTCCTGCCGCGCTTCGAACTCGGCCGAGCCCGGCGGGCGCTCGTCGAGCTGCTTGAGGCGCTGGCCGAGCATCTCCGCGTGGCCGAGCTCCTCCTGGATGTCCTGACTCAGGGACTCTTTGACCTCTTCTGCGCTCACCCCGTCCAGAACGATCGAGTTCGTCAGGTAGTTCATGACGGTCTCGATCTCGTCGTTGTACGCCTTGCGGAGCAGGTCGGTGACCTCCTGGGACGTCATGGTTCCTAGGTGCGGTCGCCAGCCGCTTATACTATCTGGCGGGACGGAGCAGAAGGGATGACGTGGCGAGTGAGACCGAAAGGAGCGCGGGACGGTCGAGTCGCTCTACTGCTACTGCCGACTCGCGTCCACGTCGATGGCGTCGACGGGGCAGATGTCGACGCAGAGCATGCAGTCGATGCACTGGTCCTCGCGGGTCGGTTCGACCTTCCGGTCGCTCTCCGGGTGGCCGGGCGTGTCGACCCACGTGAACACGTCGACCGGACAGTCCTCCAGGCACGCGCCGTCCGCGACGCAGGCGTCGTAGTCGACGGCGACGTGGGTGCCGTGAACGCCGAGTCTCTCCGGCGGGTCGACGGGACCCCACACGGCCACGCCGTTCTCCTCGCCGACCTTCTCGCGGTTCGCGTCGAAGTTCAGGTCGATTCCCATCCGGTTCACTTCCGGCGGTGCGCTATTTAAGTCCATCAAAACCGCGTGACGGGGCGACCGCGATCCGCGGCGAACGGCCGCCCGTGCGCTCTTGTCGCCGCCGGACCAAGGGCCCGTATGAGCGACGGTCGAAGCCGAGAAGACGAGGCTCCGCCCCGTCTCGTCTACGACGACGACTGCGGCTTCTGCGCGTGGTCGGCGGCCCTGGCGAACCGCCGCGGGCGGTTCGAACTCGTCGGGTTCGGGGAGCTCACGCCGGACCAGCGCGCGCGGCTCCCGGACGACTACGAGTCCTGCGTCCACCTTCTCACCGACGACGCCGTCTACTCCTGCGGGGAGGCGACGGAGCAGGCGCTCGCGCGAATGAACGCCGGCCTCGGCGCGCTCGCGGCGCTCCTCAGGCGGGTTCCGGGCTACCCCTCCTTCCGGGAGGCGGCGTACCACTGGGTCGCGAGGCGTCGGGGAACGTGGGGGCAATTTCTGCGCCGAGAGTCGGCGTGAGCGGTCGGAGAGGGGGACGTCAGCTGAGCGCCAGTTCGATGTCGTCCAGAACCGATCGCCCCGGCTCGTCGTCCCTGTCCGGCGCGTCCGTCAGATACTGTGAGAGGATGCGGCGGAGCAGTCGCAGCTGATCGGGCTCGAAGCCGTCGTCGGCTTCGAGCGCCCGAAGGAGCGCGAGCTCGTCCGGCGCGTCGTTCCCGTCGTCGAGTTCGCGCTCGATCGCTGCGAGCACGGCGGCGTGAACGACCCACGCCTCTTCGCGGGTGAGATCGAGTGCTGCGGGGTTGTGAGCCGAAGCGGTCATGTGTTCCTCACTTTGGCGTAGGTAGGGTGCCCCGCGTATATATGCGTGTTCATTGTTGGCATACGACGCACAGGACCGAAAAACGTATTACTGCGCGCGGTTCCGGCGACGGAATTCCGTCCGATCGCCGCGGTGCGGAGCACCCGGGCCGGAAGCGCCGAACGCCGCGGTCCCGGTTGCTCACCGCGATCGCAGAGGCTCACGTACCGAGCTACTCGAACGCCGCGATCCCGGTGAGATCCTGCCCGAGGATCAGCGAGTGGATGTCGTGGGTCCCCTCGTACGTGTACACCGTCTCCATGTTCGCCATGTGGCGCATCGGCGAGTAGTCCGCCGTGATGCCGTTACCGCCGAGCATCTCGCGGGCGACCCGCGCCTGGTCGCGGGCCGTGCGAACGTTGTTTCGCTTCGCCATGGAGACGTGCTGGGGGCGCAGGTCTCCCCGCTCCTTCAGCTCGGCGAGACGGTAGGCGAGCAGCTGGGCGGTCGTGATCTGCGTCGCCATCTCCGCCAGCTTCTCCTGCTGGATCTGGAAGCGCGCGATCGGGCCGCCGAACTGCTCGCGGTCCAGCGCGTATCGGCGGGCGGTCTCGAAGCAGTCGCGGGCGGCCCCGACGGCGCCCCACGCGATGCCGTAGCGCGCCTGCGTGAGACACGAGAGGGGTCCCTTCATCCCTTCGACGCCCGGCAGGACGTTCTCCTCGGGGACGCGGACGTCGTTCAGGCCGATCTCGCCCGTGATCGACGCCCGCAGCGAGAGCTTCTCCTTGATCTCGTTCGTCGTCACCCCGTCGCGGTCGGTCTCGACGAGGAAGCCGCGGACGGGTCGCCCCTCCGCGGAGGTGTCGCGCGCCCAGACGACCGCCACGTCGGCGATCGGCGAGTTCGTGATCCAGGTCTTCGATCCGTGGAGGACGTACTCCCCCCCGTCCTTCTCGGCGCGCGTCTCCATCCCCGACGGGTTCGATCCGTGCGCCGGTTCGGTGAGTCCGAAGCACCCGACGGCCTCGCCCGCCCCGAGCTTCGGCAGCCACTCCTCCTTCTGCTCGTCGGACCCGAAGGCGTGGATGGGGTACATGACGAGCGCGCCCTGGACGCTCGCCATGGAGCGGAGACCGCTGTCGCAGGCTTCGAGTTCCTGCATGAGCAGCCCGTAGGCGGTTTCGCTGACACCCGGCAGGCCGTAGCCGTCGAGGTTCGGCGCGTAGAACCCCATCTCGCCCATCTCGGGGATGAGTTCGGTCGGAAACGTCCCCTCGATGTAGTGCTCGGCGATGTCGGGGCGGACCTTCTCGTCGACGAACCGGCGGGCGGTGTCGCGGATCAGCCGCTCCTCCTCGCCCAGGTCCGCCTCCAATTCCACGTAATCTAGCATGTACAACCGTCCGGAGCGGCGACGCAAAAGCGATTCGTTTGGGGCGGTCTCGACGGGCGAAACGACTCGTCCGCGCTTACCGATCGGATACCGGCGGCGGTCACCCCCGGCATATCGTGCGCTTAACCGTCCCCGCCCGAAGGGGCTCGCATGCGTCGACACGCGCGCAAGATCCTCGGGGCCGCCGCGGTCGCGGCGAGCGCGGCGGAAGCGGGCTGCGCGGAGGTGCTCGGCGGCGGTCGGCGGTCGGCGAATCGAAACCGAACGGCGGACGAACGGCCGGCGGACGAACGGCCGCCGAACGGCGGGACGCCGCGCGACGGAGCGGCGGACCGCGGAAGCCCGACGCCGGAGCCGGCGTCGACCGCCGATTCTCCGCCGGTCGCGGACGAAGAACCCGACCGCGAATCGGACCGACGCGGATCGGACCGGGGCGGCTGGGGGTCGGACGCGAACGCGCGGACGGGTTCGTCAGCGCCGGCTCCGGACGGATCGCCCCGGAATCCGATCGACCCGTCCGCACCGGGGGCCGGGACGCCGCCCGCGTCGGAACCGGGAAGCGGAACGCCCGGACAGACGCCGGCCGACGTCCCGCCGGACGGGTCGGAGCTGCGCGCGACGGTCCGCGAGGTCGTCGACGGCGACACGCTCCGCGTCGAGCTCGACGACGGCAGCGAGGCGATCGTGTCGCTCGCGGGCGTCGACGCGCCGGAGCTGTCGGCCGCGCAGTCGCCGGCGGCGTTCGAGGGCGTCCCGGACACGGCCGGAGGGCGGCAGTACCTCTACGCGTGGGCGTGGATGGCGGACGCCGCGGTCAGATCAGCGCTCGCCGGGGAGCGGGTCGGGCTCCGGCTGATCCGCTCGCGGGACGCGGACGCCGACGGCGGGGTCCCGGAGATCTCCTCCCCGGCCTACGTCTTCGCCGGCGGGACGAACGCGAGCGCGAACGTGAACCTCGAACTCCTCAGGAGCGGTCTCGCGCGGGCCACCGACGACGACCACCCCGAAGCCGAGGCGTTCGCGCGCGCCGAACGGGAGGCCCGCGAGGCGGCGGTCGGCCTGTGGGACCTCTCCGAACCGCTCCGCGTCCCGTGAACGTTGCAGGTCGACGGCGGAGGAGGCGGCAGATCCGATCAGGCGGCCGCTTCGGCGCGGACGCGCTCGGCGTAGGCGACGAAGTTGTCGAACAGCGCCTTCGCCTCGCAGGCGGCCGCGTAGTTCTCCTCGGTGATGCCGTCGAGCACGGACCGGACGCGCTCCCGGCCGAGGAACTCCTTGCGGCGGGTGACGCGCTCCGCGGTCTCCATGTCGTACTCGGGGTGGAACTGGACGCCGAAGGCGTGGCCCTTCCGGAAGGCGTGGACGCCGTACTCGTTCTCGGCGAGCAGTTCCGCGCCCGGCGGGAGTTCGGCGACCGCGTCCCCGTGGGTCGTAAAGGCGGTGAACGTCTCGTCGATCCCGTCGAACAGGTCGCCGCCCCGGTGGCGCACCTCGCGGTAGCCGATCTCGAAGTCGTCCATGCCCGAGACGCGGCCGCCGAGCGCCTCCGCGACGACCTGGTGGCCGTAACAGACGCCCAGGATCGGCAGGCCGCGGTCGGCCGCCTCGGCGACCCAGTCGACGAGCGGCGGGATCCACTCCTCGTCCCAGTAGACCGACGCGCGCGAGCCGGTGACGATCACGCCGTCGAAGTCGAAGGAGGATGGGAGGTCGCCGCCGCTCGCGTCGAATTCGGCGAGATCGACGTCGAGTTCCCGACGGAAGTTCCGCCTCGTGTCGCCGTCGTTGTGCGACGCGTCGAGGAGAGCGAAGCGCAGCCGACTCATCGTACGAGTACAGTTTACTCGTAGAGAAGTACCTTACGCTACGCGAGGGCTCTGCCGGCCTTTCGGACTGACCGGGTGCGCCGGAGGACGCGGAGCGGAATCGACGACGGAACGCGGATCGACGGGCGACGGTCGACGATCGGCGGGCGGCGGTCGACGGTCGGCGGGTGGCGGTCAGTGGTCAGCGGTCGGCGTCGCTCAGCGTCGGCCGACGCGGCCGGCGCGGTCGAGAATATATGTCACTCCCCGTGTAACTGGCTGGCATGAGCGAAGTCTTCGACGCGGACGGACCGGAACAGATCGAGCAGCTGTTCGACCTCCAGCTCGACGCGGGTCTCCACCACGGCGCGCAGCTCGCAGTGTACCGCGAGGGCGATCTCGTCCTCGACCTGGCGGGCGGGGTGACCGGCCCCGACGGCGAGCCGACGACGCCCGACCGCAAGCACGTCCTCTTTTCCTGCACGAAGCCGTACGCCGGTGCCTGCGTCCACCTGCTGGCCGAGGAGGGCGCGCTCGACTACGACGACGCCGTCCGCGAGCACTGGCCCGCGTTCGCGGAGCCGGGGACGGCGAAGGCGGACGTGACGGTGAGACACGTCCTGAGCCACCAGGGCGGGTTCCCGCACGGCCCGTTCGACGAGGAGCCGGCGCGGTGGATCGACTGGGACGCCGCCGTCGCGGCCATGGAGGAGATCGAGCTCTCGTTCGAGCCGGGCGAGACGGCGGCGTACCACGCCCTCAACTACGGGTTCGTCGTCGGCGAGCTCGTCCGCCGGGCGAGCGGGACGCCGATCGACGAGTTCGCCCGCGAGCGCGTGTTCGAACCGCTCGGGATGGACGACACCCACGTCGGCATCCCCGAGGACGAGCCGGACGGGGTCGCCACCCTCGTCGGCTTCGAGGCGTTCGACCGCTGCCGGGAGCCGGACGTCGGCCTCGGCACGGTCGACAACGACGCCGCCGCGGCCCTGTTCAACCAGGAGTCGTTCCACCGGGCGGTCATCCCCGCCGCCAGCGGCACGGGGACGGCCCGGGACATGGCTCGCTTCTACGCCTGCCTCGCCGCCGGCGGCGAACTCGACGGGACCCGCCTGCTCGACTCCGAGACCGTCGAACGAGCGACCGCCGTGCAGGCCCAGGTCGAGCGGGACGGGACCCTCGGCGTGCCCAGGCGGTACGCGATGGGGTTCGAGCGCGCCGGGACGCCGTGGGACAAGTACGGGACGCTGAGCCCCGACGCGGTCTTCGGCCACGGGGGCCTCGGCAGCATCGTCGGCTGGGCCGACCCGGAGGCGGATCTGGCGATGGCGTACGTCACCAACGGCATCCGCGACGAGTACGAGCACGCGACCAGGGTGAACGCGATGGCCGACGCCGTCCGGACCGTGTTCGCCTGAGGGACCGGCCGTCCCCTCGATCGGGAATCGGTCGAGAACGGGCTCGTTCGGAAGGCCGAGAGGTCAATCGAAGGCGGGCTCGCCCAGGAAGTCGAGGAGGAGATCGTTGACGACGCGGGAGTGCTCGACGTGCGCGAGGTGGCCCGCGCCCTCGACCGGGGCGAACTCCCCCCGGGGCAGTCCCTCCGCGAGCTCGCGGCCGCGCGCCTCGGGCCACACCGCGTCCTCGGTGCCGTGGAGCACGAGCGCCGGCACTGTCACCTCGTGGAGCCGCTCCCGGACGTCGAACCGCTCCGCCGCGGCGGCCTGCGCCTCCCACGCCTCCCGGGAGGCGTCCTCCGCCGCCCGCCACTCGACGATCCGCTCGACGACCTCGGGCTGCTCGTCGAAGAACGCGTCGGAGAAGGCGGCGTCGAGCGACCGGCGGAGGGCGTCGCGGTCGCCCGGCGGGGCGAACAGCGGTTCGAGATCGAGCCCGCGTCCCGACGCGGCCGTGCCGAGGAGCGTCAGGCTCGCCGGCCGCGACGACGAGAGCGCCGCCCACAGCGCGATCGCGCCGCCGAGCCCCGCGCCGACGACGTGGGCAGATCGGACGCCCGCGTCCGCGAGCGCGACTTCGAGGTCCTGCGCCAGTTCGCCGACTGTGTACGGACCAGGGGGCGCGTCCGAGCGGCCCGCACCCCGGAGGTCCGTCACGAGGCTCCGGTAGGGGCCGGCGACCGCCGCGTGCTGCCAGCCCCACTGCCACGCGCCGTAGCCGAGGTCGCCGACGAACGCGACCGTCTCGCCCGTCCCGTCGGTGTCGTAGTACAGCGAGACGCCGCCGTTTCGCGCGGTTGGCATGGCCGACGCTACGGCTCCGATCCCGATAGAGGGTTCCGATCTCGGGCGGGGCTCACCGCTCGCAGGGCGTCTCCCTGAACTGCGAGAGGCAGTCGAAGTCCGCGCCGCAGACCTCACAGACCCACTGGTCGGTCACGCGGTGTTCGCCGATGGCCCGCGGCCAGTCGCTCGCGCTCATGGACGACCGATCGTCGTCGGAGGGATTTGAATCCGTCGCCGGGGCTTTCGAGACCGCCCCGGCGGATCCCTCGACCGAACCCCTCTTGACACAGTCGGGGAGTTCGACCGCGGCGCTACCCGAGCAGGTAGCGCAGCCGTGGGCGCTCGCGGACGAACTCCGTCCGTTCGAGGTAGGCGTCCACGCCGAGGATCCGGCCCGCGGCGAACACGCCGACGATCACGAACAGCAGGAGTCCGAACAGGTCCCCGTTGACGAAGCCGTGCTCCCAGTCGGCGTTCCCCAGGTAGAAGAACACCATCAGGAGCCCGCCGAACAGGGCCGCGAGACGGACCAGCGCCCCGACGAGCAGGCCGAGGCCGATGAGCGTCTCGCCCACCGGAATCATGACGTTCGTGAACTCCAGCAGCCAGGGCGTCCCGGCCGCCCAGGCGAAGAAGCCCTGGAGCGGCGAGGCCGCGGGCGCGTTGAGCAGGTAGCCCGACGCGTCGAACGGTTCGCCGGCGACGAACGCGAGCTTCGTGTATCCGGCGTGGAAGAACCACCACCCGGTTACGAGTCTGATCAGCACCGTCACGTATCCCGCCGCCGACTCGGCGTACTCGAACGGCTTCTCCGCCCCGAGCCAGTCGACCGAGGCTTTGTTGGTAGTCATTTTGCTCACCTTACGGGTGAACGTACGGTCGCCGACCCCTTCAAGCGGGAACGTCATTCCCGGAGCGCGGGAATCGAGGGAAACGCCGCGTTACGCGTTCAGAACCGTTCGAAGCACGTCGTCGGCGTCGTCGAGCGCCTCGTCGAGCGCGTCGACGTCGGGGCCGCCGCCCTGCGCGAAGTCGGCCGGGCCGCCGCCGCCGCCGCCGACTTTCGCCGCGAGCCGTCCGACGACCTCGCCGGCGTTCACGTTCACGCCGTCGGGGACGCTCACGACGAACTGCGCGCTACCGCCCCGGGCGCTGCCGAGCACCGCGACCTTCCCCTCGTCCACGAGCGCGTTGGCTGTCGCCCGGAGCTCGTCCGAGTCGGCGTCGAGCCGCTGGATGACGACCGGCGTGCCGTCGATGTCGACCTCGTCTGCGCCGGCGGCCGCGCGCGCCTCGGCGAGTTCGCGCTTGAGGCGGTCGATCTGCTTGCCGCGCTCCTTCCACTCGGCGAAGAAACGCTCCGCGGTGTCGGGCACCTCCTGGGGGCTCACGTCGAGCACCTCGGCCGCGTCGTACAGAGCGTCCTCGGTGCGCTGGGTCGCCTCGATGGCCGCCTCGCCCGCGGCGAAGACGATGCGCTCGACGCCGTCCTGCACCGGCTCCGTGTTCAGGATCTTGATCGCGCCGATGTCGCCCGTCCGCCGGACGTGCGTCCCCCCGCACGCCTGCACGTCCTCGGCGACGTGGATGAGGCGGATCTTCTCGCCCGGCGGGATGCCCCCCTGGTAGAGGTCGAAGCCGTGGCGCTCCTCGGCCTCGTGGCGGTCCGGCCACTCCTGTTTGACGGGCACGTTGTCCATCACGATCTCGTTGGCGACGCGCTCGATCTCCTTGACCTCCTCGCGGGTGATCCGCTCGTAGTGGGTGACGTCGAAGCGCGAGCTCTCGAGGCCCTTCTGGGCGCCCGCCTGTCGGATGTGGTCACCGATCACCTGTCGGGTCGCGTGACCGACGACGTGAGTCGCGGTGTGGTGCCGCATGAGCCGCCGGCGTCGGTTCGCGTCGATCTGCCCGCGGACGAACTCGCCCTTGCCGGGGTCGCGGTCCGTCCGGTGGAGGACGACGCCGTCGCGTATCTGAACGTCCTCGACCTCGGCCGTCACGTCGCCGGTCGAGATCGTCCCGCGGTCGGCGGGCTGACCGCCGCCCTCCGGGTAGAACATCGTCTGGTCGAGCACGACGTCGTAGCCCTCCTCGCGCTCGAACACGTCCAGGACGACCGCCTCGAACTCTGACCGGTCCTGGTCCTCGTAGTAGAGCTTCTCCGTCTCCGGGAGGTCGGCCAGGCGGTCGTCGGCCCGGTCGGCGTCCTCGAACGCCTGCTCGGAGTCGTGGCGGGCCGCGACGAGCGAGTAGAAGTCGTCCGGCACCTGGACGGTCGCGCCGCGCTCCTCGGCGATCTCTCTCACCATGTCGGGCTGGATGCCGTGGCTGTCGTACAGCTCGATGAGCGTCTCCGTCGGGATCGGCTCGCCCGAGCCGGCGTACTCGTCGGCGATCTGTCTGACCCGCCGACCGCCGCGTTCGAGCGTCTTCCGGTACTTGCGCTCCTCGGTGCGGACGATGTCGCGGACGGTGTCGCGGTTCTCGTAGCCGAGGCGCTTGGCCTGCATGTCCACGAGTTCGTCCAGCGGCGCGTCGATGCCGACGTTGTCGACGAGGCGCTTCGTCCGCCGGAGTACCATCCGGGCGAGGTAGCCCGTGCCGACGTTGCTCGGGACGATGCCGTCGCCGAACATGTACGCCAAAGCGCGGCAGTGGTCCGCGATCGCGTAAATGTCCTCGAGCGGCCGCATCAGGCTCTCCAGCTCGTGCTTGTTCACGTCGAGCTTGCGGGCGATGTTGTCGCGGGCGGCGTCCATGTCGTCGGCCTCGTCGATGTCCATGTGGCCCGCGAGCTTCGCCGCGCGGTGGATGAGCGTCTCCTCGTCGTCGGTGTGCTCGATCCCCGCGTTCTCCTTGAGGAAGTCGATCATGTCGGGGTAGACCGCCTCGTACACCGTGGGCGTCCCCTGGCTCATCCAGGTCCACCGTTCGAGGCCGTACCCGGTGTCGACGATGTACGTGTCCATCGGCGAGTAGCGGTTGCCGTCCTTGAGTTCGTACTCGCCCTCCGGGTCCTGTTCGAGCGACATGAAGACGAGCGTCGCCAGTTCCGCGCCGCGGTAGATCACCTCGATGGCGGGACCGGCGTTGCCGCCGCCGACCCACGGGTCCTCGATGTACGTGATCTCCGTCACGTCCGCGCCGAGCGACGCGAACAGCTCGTCGCAGAGCTCGACGGTGCGGTCCTTCCAGTACACCTCGCCCGAGTAGGCGTACCGGTCGCCGACCTCCTCGCGGGCGTTGAAGGCGTGGTGGGCCATCATCTCGAACGCCATCGTGTGCCGCCCGGTCTTGCCGACGTTGTCGATGTCCTGCATGCGGATGCAGGGCTGCGAGATGCAGAGGGGGTTCGCCGGCGGCGGGGTCCGCCCGCTGGTCACCAGGGGCTGGAAGTCGTAGATCGACGCCTGGGTGAGCAGCACGTCGTCGCGCCAGCGGTTCGCCGCGACGGGGTACGGGTCGATTCGCGCGTGGCCGTGTTCCTCGAAGAAAGACAGGAACGTCTCGCGCATCTCCTCCATCGTGTACTCGTCGTCGAACCCGGGGTTGTCGATGAAGCTGTACTCCTCGCACGGGGGTTCGCCGCACGTGGTGCGGTCGTGGTCCCGCGTCCAGAAGTGCGCCCCGCACTCGGAGCACTCCTTTCGGACGAAATCGTTTTCCTCGAAGTACTCGAGGCGATACTCCGATTCGAGTTCGCTCATTGTCTATCATGTCGCCAACCACGCGGTAAAACAGTTCCGCAAAGGTCGATTCGGTCCGCCGCCGGCGTCGCGGCGACGCCGCGGCGTCGTGCGGTTCGCGACACCGGAACCCTTTTAGTTCCGATCGCTGACACTCGCACGTCCGTGCCACCGCCGACAGCCGTCGACCGAATCCGCGTCCGCGTCGTCGCCCCGGAGAGCGAGGCCGACCTCGTCCGGCGGCTCGCGGCGGTCGAGGGCGTGGACGCGCGCTCCGCAGACCCCGCGGACGGTCTCGAATCGATCGCCGCGGAACCCGCAGACTGCTTCGTCGTCCTCGACGTCGAGCACGCCGCGGCCGCGGCGGCCACCGCCCGCGACCGGGGGGTCCCGGTGATCGTCTACGCCGACGCGCCGGCCTCGGCGGGCGAGGGAACCGACGGCGCGGACGGCCACGTCAGGCGGACGGCCGACGGCGTCGACCGACTGGTCGAGGAGCTCCGACGCGCGGTCGACGAGCGGAAGCGCGCGCAACTCCGGGAGGACCGGCGGCGCGTCGCCCGCCTCCACGACGGGACCGCGAGGCTTGCGGCGGCTCGCTCCGTCGAGGGGCTGTGCGCGCGCACGGTCGACGTCGCGGAGCGCATCCTCGAATTCGACCTCTGTTACGTCGGCCTCGTCGAGGGCGATGAGATCGTCCCCCGGGCGGTGTCGGAGACGGCGCCGAGCGACGCGGTCCGGACGATGCGCGTCTCGGAGGGGATCGCGGGGAAGACGATCCGGACCGGGGAATCGCAGCTCGTGGAGACCGTCGAGGAGACCCCGGAGGCGAGCCCGACGCGGAGCGACTACCGGTCGGGGATCAGCGTTCCGATCGGCGACCGCGGCGTCTTTCAGGCGGTGTCGACGCGGCCGCGAGGGTACGACGAGACAGACCTGGAGCTCGCCGAATTACTCGTCGCGCACGCGCGCGAGACGTTGAAGAGAATCGAGGCTGAGGCGGAGCTCCGGGAGGAGCGGGATCGCCTGGGCGCGCTGTTCGAGAACGTGCCTGACGCCGCGGCGGCCTACGAGTTCGACGGCGAGACCGCGATCGTCCGCCGGGTCAACCCGGCGTTCGAGCGCGTGTTCGGCTACGCCGCCGAGGAGATCGTCGGCGAGGACATGGACGAGAACATCGTCCCGCCGGAGCACGCGTCGGAGGCGAGGACGTTCAGCGAGCGGCTGCGGGCCGGCGAACCCGTCCGGGCCGAGGTCGAACGGCTGACGAAGCGCGGCCGCCAGGACTTCCTGCTCCACGTCGTTCCAGCGCGGCGGCAGGACGGGTGCGCGATCGGGTACGCCATCTACACCGACCTGTCGGAGCAGAAGGAGCGAGAGCGGGAGCTCCGGCGGCAGAACGAGCGGCTCGACGAGTTCGCCAGCATCGTCTCTCACGACCTCAGAAACCCGCTTACCGTCGCCGACGGATACCTCGCGCTCGCGAGGGAGGAGCGCGACGACCCGGCGCTCCGGAGGGCGGCGGACGCGCTGGACCGGATGGGCGACCTCATCGAGGGGCTGCTGACGCTCGCCCGGAAGGGACAGATCGTCGGCGAGCGCGAACCGGTGGACCTCGGAACGGTCGCCCGGCGGGCGTGGGCGAACACCGCGACCGCCGACGCGACGCTCTCGGTCGAGAGCGAGTGCGCGCTGGAGGCGGACGCCGAGCGGCTCGCCGAACTGCTGACGAACCTCTTTCGGAACGCCGTCGAGCACGGGGGCCCCGACGTTCGCGTCCGGCTCGGCGGGTTCGACGGCGGCTTCTACGTCGAGGACGACGGACCGGGAATCGACCCCGACGAGCGCGATCGGGCGTTCGAGACCGGCTACACGACGCGAGCCGCCGGCAACGGCTTCGGGCTCGCCATCGTCCGCAGGATCGCCGAGGCGCACGGCTGGCGGGTGCGGGCGACGGACGCGGCCGAGGCCGAGGGCGGCGCGCGGTTCGAGTTCCTCGCGGAGCCGGCGAAAGGCTCAGGCGCGTCGCGCGCGTGATTCCGGCATGGAGTCGACACTTCGGTCCGCCGCGCCGGCCCGGCGGGGACTGCTCGTCGCCCTCGCGTTCGTCCTCGCCGTCAACGTCGTCGGCGCGAGCCCGTCGCTCGTGGCCGGCCCCGGCAGCGCGTGGTTCACCGCCCTCGAAAAGCCGTGGTTCTACCCGCCCCCCGCGACGTTCGGGATCGTCTGGACGCTGCTTTTCACCCTCCAGGGGATCGCCCTCTGGCTCGTCTGGCGGCGCGGGACCTCGAACCGGGCCGTCCGGCTCGCGCTCGCGGCGTTCGGCGTTCAGTTCGCGCTCAACCTCGCCTGGACCCCGGCGTTCTTCGGGTTGCAGAGCCCGCCGCTCGGGCTCGGCGTCATCGCCCTGTTGTTCGTCGCCCTCCTCGGCACCCTCGCCGCGTTCGCCCGCGTCGACCGGCGGGCCGCGGCGCTCCTCGTCCCGTACCTCCTCTGGGTCGGGTTCGCGGCCGTCCTCAACTACGAGCTCTGGCGGTTGAACGCCTGAGCGTCGGCAGATCGCGGCCGGCGGTGCGGAACGACCGGCCGGGTACGGCGCCCTCGATCGGACGAGGTTCCCGCGATCGAATCAGGCTCCCTCGACCGCCGCCTCGACCCGCGAGAGCGCCTCGTCGACGTCGTCGCGATCCACGTCCCAGTGCGTGCAAAATCGGGTGACGTACTCGCCGAACGCGCCGCAGGCGACCCCGCGCTCCCCGCAGGCGGCGACGAACTCCTCCGTCGTGAGCCCCGCGTCCGCCGAATCGGCGACGACGATGTTCGTATCCGGTTCGGGCGCCGAGAGACCGGGGATCTCGTTCAGCCCGGCGGCCAGCGCGCGGGCGTTCTCGTGGTCCTCGGCGAGGCGGTCCGCGTCCTCCAGCGCGAGCAGCCCCGGGGCCGCGACGATCCCGGCCTGCCGCATCCCCCCGCCGAAGAGCTTGCGGACCCGGCGGGCCCGCGCGACGAACTCCTCCGAGCCGGCGAGCACCGAGCCGACCGGCGCTCCGAGCCCCTTCGACAGGCAGAACATCACCGAGTCGACGTTCTCGACCAGGCGCTCGGGGGCCTCGTCGAGGGCGACGGCCGCGTTGAATAGGCGCGCGCCATCGAGGTGAACCGGGACGCCCAGCTCGTGCGCCGCCTCCGCCGCCGCGTCGACGCGCTCCGCGGGAATCGCCACGCCGCCGCGGCTGTTGTGCGTGTTTTCGAGTTCGAGGAGGCCGGTGCCGGGCCGGTGGAGGTCTTCGGCGACGTAGCGTTCGCGCACCTGTTCGGGCGTCGGGACGGCCCGCGGGCCGCAGTCGACCGTGCGGACCTGCAGGCCGGACAGCTGCGCCAGCCCGCCGAGCTCCCACTTCACGACGTGGGCCTCCTCGTCGACGATGATCTCCTGGCCGCGGTCGGTGTGGACCCGCGCGGCGATCTGGTTGCCCATCGTCCCCGTCGGGACGTACAGCGCGGCCTCCTTGCCCACCGTTTCGGCGGCGCGGGCTTCGAGTTCGTTGACGGTCGGGTCCTCGCCGTACACGTCGTCGCCGACGGGCGCGTCCCGGGCGGCCTCCCGCATCGCGTCGTTCGGGCGCGTGACGGTGTCGCTGCGGAGGTCGATCATACGCCGTCGGTTTCGAGCGAGGCGGAATATAACCGCGGGTCCCGGCCACGGACGCGACGAGGCGAGCGGTCGCCGAGACGGCGACCGGGAGGAGTCGGCGACCAACTCCGAAAGCGGTATTCTCCACCCGTAGAAAGGCCGGGTATGGACCCGCGCATCCGCGAACACGCAGCGATCATCGCCGACCACTCCACCGACATCCAGCCCGGCGACAACGTCGTCATCAGCATGCCGGCGGAGGCCGAGGACCTCGCCGTCGCGCTGCACGAACTCGCGGGCGACCGCGGCGCGAACCCCGTCTACCTCTGCAACTCCGACCGCGCCGAGCGGGCGTACCAGCTCGCCGCCGACGAGTTCGAAACGCCGACTCACAAGCTCGCGCTCTACGAGGAGATGGACGTGTACGTCGTCGCCCGCGGCGGGGCGAACGTCACCGAAAAGAGCGACGTGCCCCCGGAGACGAACGCCGCGTTCCGCCGGGCCGACAAGCCACTCCTGCAGGAGCGACTCTCGAAGCGCTGGTGTCTCACGCAGTTCCCGACGTCCGGCCACGCCCAGCTGGCGGGCATGAGCACCGAGGCGTACGAGAACTTCGTCTGGGACGCCGTCAACAAGGACTGGGACGAACAGCGGGAGTTCCAGGCGCAGATGGTCGAGATCGTGAACGGCGCGGACGAGGTCCGCATCGCCAGCGGCGGGGAGACGGACCTCACCATGTCCGTCGCGGGCAACGAGACGATCAACGACTACGGCGAGAACAACCTCCCCGGCGGCGAGGTGTTCACCGCGCCCGTGAGAGACAGCGTGAACGGGACGGTCCACTTCGACCTGCCGCTGTACCGCTACGGCCGCGAGATCGAGGGCGTCCGCCTCCGGTTCGAAGACGGGAAGGTCGTCTCCCACAGCGCGGAGCGCAACGAGGACCTCCTGACCGGCATTCTCGACACCGACGAGGGGGCGCGCTACCTCGGGGAACTCGGCATCGGCATGAACCGCGACATCGACCGCTTCACCTACAACATGCTGTTCGACGAGAAGATGGGCGACACCGTCCACATGGCCGTCGGCAGCGCCTACGCCGAGACGGTCGGCGAGGAGAACGAGATGAACGAGAGCGCGGAGCACGTCGACATGATCGTCGACATGTCGGAGGATTCGGTCATCGAGGTCGACGGCGAAGTAGTCCAGCGCGACGGCACGTTCGTGTTCGAGGACGACTTCGAGTAGGTAACGGACGGCGGGTTTTCGGTCCGGCTTTTGCGAGCAAGCGAACGCGGTGAACGAGTGAGCGAGTGAACGAGCGAGTAAAAGGCGGAACTGGGACGGTCGGCTACCCCTCGAGATCGACCCGCGGGACGAACGGACCGAAGTCGGCCGTCCGCCTGGCGATCGTCGCGATGCGGAACGTGTAGACGAGCAGGACGACGAAGGGGAGGAACACGAGCGTCACCACGGTGCTGACGACGAGCGCGAGCGCGGTCGGATCGTTCACGGCGGCGATGGTCGGCCCGTGGCTCATCACGAACACCCCGCCGCCGAGGGGGGTCGGAAACCCGACGTACAGCAGGCGCTTCGAGAGGTTCGCGGAATCGCTCGTGGACCAGATCGCTCCGGCACACGCTTCCGTCGATGTCCTCGTCCATACGCTCGGTTGCCGATACGGCGACAAAACGGCGGAACGTGTTACTCCGGGGGGGTTAGCGTTCGACGGCGGACGAAGAGGCGACGAACGAGCTGTCGCGGACAGCCAAAAAGTCGCGGTTGAATGTTTTCGCGTCGGTTCGCCGTGCCGTTCTGCGAGCGGGCTAGCGGTACGCGTGACGGCTAACAGATTTACTTCTTGTACTTCTTGCAGGGTTTGTCGCCGTGTGCGAGGTGTGCCTTGTACGCCCGCTCACTGCCGACGAAGATCTTCTTGGCGTTCTCCGGGTTGCCCGGCGGCTTGTGGATCACACAGTACTTCTTTTTCCCGTCCTTGTCGACTTTGTTGTCGCCCTTTCTATCGTCGCCTTTCTCGTCGTAGCTGTCGCCCGCCGTCGCCAGACCGGCACCGCCGAATGTCAATCCGACGACGACGAGGACTGTCAGTAGCATTATTTTGCGGTTCATGTCTTTGTACCTTTCAGTGATCCCTCTCGTCGAGGGGTGAACGCAGTTACCCTGCGCTACGTGGTCGCGTCCGCAACCTCGGGATCGATTCGCGGAACGAACCAACCCACAGGACGTGGACACCGCGACCCTATTTCAAGCGTGAGGTCCGTTAGCACCGTTTGCGTCGCCCTCGGGGCGGCCAATTCGGGAATGACAGAAGGAACGGGGAGATTTTTCCGGATAGCGGCGACACACGGGAATATCTGCCGGTTCCCGCGAGCGTCAATCGAATATCAGTAATCGCCCGTGACCCCCTCAAAACTCCGGGTTTTGGCGAATCGTTTGCAACGTTTCTCCCGAGATCTCGACTGATCGACCCCCGTCCTTCCGGCCTCGAAAATACCACCTATCGCCACTATTCGCGGTTACGCCGTGGTTACCGGCGAACGATTAATTCTCCTCACAGAATGCCGTGTCGATATTGACACGATCCGGGATAGGAGTAATCAGATTCGAGTATAGAGTGATCACAGAAACGCTCTTCGAGAGAAGCCCAGGCGGACGGGTGATAAGGGGGCGAACGTGACGATTCCCCGCCGGGCGTTCGACGGCGCACTCGCTAGTCGTTCGATGCGCCGCGCTTCGCGCGGGACGGAGAAGTTCGGGTTACTCGCCGATGTCGAGTTCGAACTGTTCGTTCTCGACGACGGCGTTGAGCACGACGCTGGTGTTGGATTCGCGGATGTCCGTGTCCGTGAGCAGCGCCTTGATCTGGCGGTTCATGCCGTCGGTGTCCTTGAACTTCCCGATGGCGATCACGTCGTAGTCGCCGGTCACCTCGTAGACGCTTATCATCTGCTTTTCGTTCCTGAGCCGCTCCGTGATGTCCGGCAGCTTGCTCCCTTCGACTTTCAGCTGGATGACCGCCGTCACGTCGTACCCGAGCGCCTCGTAGTTCACGCGCGGGGTGTACCCCTCGATGACGCCCTCGTCTTCGAGGTCGCGGAGGTGGTTCGAGACGGTCGTCACCGACACGTCGAGCTTCTCGCCGAGGCTCCTGAGGCTCGCTCGGCCGTCTCCTAACAGCGCGTTGATGAGCTTCGCATCCAGGTTTTCGTACGTCATTACAGTTGCCCACTCACTGGGGGCATTAGAATTTTACGAATATCCAATTCCTCCGAGTGGGCGGAGCAGTTTGCACTAGTCGATAAAATCTTTATACTGGGTGTATTTGCATAGCGTGGTCAGAAGATGACGGACGAAAACATGGTACCAGACGGCGGGTTGAGCAGCGAAGCGCAGGCGGTCATAGACGAGATCGAAGCGGAGGACGTCGACTTCCTTCGGCTGCAGTTCACCGACATCCTCGGCACGGTGAAGAACGTGGCCGTGCCGGCCACGCAGGCCAAGAAAGCGTTCACGGAGGGGATCTACTTCGACGGCTCCAGCATCGAGGGCTTCGTCCGCATTCAGGAGTCCGACATGCGGCTCAAGCCCGACCCCGAGACGTTCGCCGTCCTGCCGTGGCGCAAACGCGAAGGCGGCGCGTCGGCCCGCCTCATCTGCGACGTGATCGACACCTCGACCGGCGAGCCGTTCGAGGGTGACCCCCGCTACGTGCTCAAGCAGGCGCTCGACCGCGCCGCGGAGATGGGCTACGAGGTCAACGCCGCGCCAGAGCCCGAGTTCTTCCTGTTCGAGGAGGACGAGGAGGGCCGCGCGACCACGAAGACGAACGACGCCGGGGGTTACTTCGACCTCGCGCCCAAGGACCTCGCGTCGGACGTCCGCCGCGACATCATCTACGGGCTCGAGAGCATGGGCTTCGAGATCGAGGCGAGCCACCACGAGGTCGCCGAGGGGCAGCACGAGATCAACTTCGAGTACGACGACGCGCTCTCGACGGCCGACAACGTCGCCACCTTCCGGACGGTCGTCCGCGCCATCGCGGCCGAGCACGACCTCCACGCGACGTTCATGCCCAAGCCCATCGCGCGCATCAACGGGTCCGGCATGCACACGCACCTGTCGCTTTTCACCGAGGGCGGCGAGAACGCCTTCCACGACGAGAGCGACGAGTTCAACCTCTCGGCGACGGCAAAGAGCTTCCTCGCCGGCGTCCTCGAACACGCCCCCGCCATCACGGCCGTCTGCAACCCGACCGTCAACAGCTACAAGCGCCTGGTGCCGGGCTACGAAGCGCCCGTCTACGTCGCCTGGTCCGACCGCAACCGCTCGGCGCTCATCCGCAAGCCGGCCGCCCGCGTCCCGGCCGCCTCGCGCATCGAACTCCGCTCGCCCGACCCGTCCTGCAACCCCTACCTGGCGCTCGCGACGATGATTCACGCCGGCCTCGACGGCATCGAGCAGGGCCTCGAAGCGCCCGCGCCGGTCCGCGAGAACATCTACGAGTTCGACGAAGAAAAGCGCAGGGAGTACGGCATCGACACGCTGCCGTCCAACCTCGGCGAGGCGCTCTCGGCCCTTCAGACGGACGAGACCGTCCAGAGCGCCCTGGGCGAGCACATCTACGAGAAGTTCGTCGAGGCGAAGACGCAGGAGTTCGACGACTACCGCGTCTCCGTCTCCGAGTGGGAACTGGACCGTTACCTCGAGACGTTCTGAGGGACCGTTACCTCGAGACGTTCTGAGCCGATCCGCTTTCGCTTTTTTCGAGCCGCGCCGCGAGCGCCGGCAGCGCGAGCACGCAGGCGACGACGAGCGCGTTCGCGCCCGCCGCCACCGGCACCGGCGGGGCGAGAACGTAGGTCCCGAGCGAGACGCCGCCGGCGAAGGCGAGGCCGACGAGCGCGAGCGGCGCGCCGAGCCGTCCGTCCCGGATCTCGACGGCGCGACACGTCGCCAGTCCGCCGAGCGCGCCGCCGAAGCCGGCGGCCGCCTCCTTCGTCTCCATCGCGTGGCCGCCGGCCGCCGCGATTCCCACGGCAAGCAGACTGAGGGCCGCCGCGACGGCGAAGGCGCGGTCGGGTCGCCGCCGGACGATCGGAACGACGCCCGCGAGGAAGGTCGCACCGACGAGGACGCCGACGACGACGTCGATCGGGTAGTGGACGCCGAGGACGAGCCGGGAGAGCCCAACGAGGACCACGACCGCGCCGGCGGCGAGCCAGCGCCGGTCGCGCGCGCCGCCGCGCAGAAGCGTCGCACAGCCGCCGTAGACGACCGTCGTGCCGACGGCGTGGCCGCTCGGGAAGCCGAAGCCGTCGCCGGTGGCGAGGGAGGCGTAGGCCGGGGCGATCGACGCGGGCAGCCACGTCGGCGGGACGATCCGGCCCGCGCCGGGCGGCCGCGGGGAGGCGAAGAAGCTCTTGAGCCCGACGGTCAGCGCGAGCGCGCCGAGCGCGAGGGCGAGGACGGTCGCGCCCGTCCGTCGGGACACGCCGAGCCGCTCGGGTCCGAACCAGTAGAGCAGCGCAAGTCCGACGAACAGGAACCACGGGTCGCCGAGCTGGGTGACGAGCGCGAAGACGAACACGACGGCGTCCGACAGCTCCGCGAGCGGACCGAGCGCGCCGAACGTCCGGACCGTCGCCGCCGCCGGCGGGAGTGTCGCGGTCGGCATCGTCGTCTCCGCGTTATCGCCGGCGGTCCTTGACGGCGTCGACCGCCTTTCCGGGCACGTCGAGCAGGTTGAGGCCGACCCCGACCATGACGAACAGCACGTACAGCCCGAGCGTCGAGAGGAAGATGACGATCATCGCCCCGATGGCGACGAGGCCGTCCTCGTAGAAGAACGCGCCGAGCGTCATGAGCGTCCCGTAGAGGAGGACGAGATACGGCCCCCAGCCGCGGGCTTTCCCGCGGCGCATGCGCGCGCGGACGTACCGCTTGAGCTCCGACTCCAGTTCCGGCTTCTTCACCGTCCGGGCGTCGACGTCGGACTCGAACGCGTCGAGGTCCGCGCGGAGCTCCTCGACCCGCGCTTCGAGCTGGCTGATGTCCGGCGCGCCCGCCGGTTCGACGTCCCGTTCCCGGTCCGGCGTATCCTCGCTGTCCTCGCTCATCTCCGTCTGACTTTCACGTCTACCCGCGGCCTGTTGTACCTGCCGATCCGCGAGACGGTTACCGAGAACCGCGTTGACGACGGCGCCGACGAGCAGGAGCGTCCCCCCGAAGTAAAACCACGTCAGGAGCAGGAGGATCGCGCCGAGCGCGCCGGCCACGCTGCCGCCCGCGACGTCGGCGTACACCCCGAACAGCCCGGCGAGGACCGCC
Source organism: Halegenticoccus soli (assembly GCF_002844195.1). GTDB lineage: Archaea > Halobacteriota > Halobacteria > Halobacteriales > Haloferacaceae > Halegenticoccus > Halegenticoccus soli. Next base: position 194,908 of record NZ_PEND01000002.1, on the reverse strand, counting down.
CAGCCGACCGCCGCGAACAGCGTCCCCGGCACGACCTCGCGGGGCGTGACGTCGACGTCCGGGAAGACGTAGTAGAGGGGGAAGAACGCCACGACGAGCGAGGCGAAGAGCAGCAGGGAACTCACGAGCCCGATGAACGGCAGGTTGACGAACGAGGCGACTGCGCCGACGACGAACACGCCGACGACGCCCGCCCCGATCGAGGTGAGAACGATGACGCCGTCTTTTACCTGGTCGACGATCCCCCCCGTCTCGGAGCCGTACACCCGCGAGAACGCCGTGTCGACCCCGCGAAACAGCTTGAGGGCACCCCAGGTCGTGAGGAGGAAACTGACGACGCCGACGCCGCCCTGCCCCGTCTGGTTCTGCACCGCGCCCGTGATCAGCTCCTGGCCGGTCGGCAGCAGGTACTGGCCGGCCAGCGCTTCGATCTGTTCGCGGAGCCCCTCGCCGCCCACGAACAGCGCGACGACGAACGAGAGCACCAGCAGGGGGATGAGCGAGACGAACGCGTAATACGAGATGCTCGCGGCCAGAAACGTCACTTCGCGGTCCTGCACCTCCCGGACGACGGACTTCGCCGTCCCGACTGGTCCGGGCGAACGGTTGACGGCTGTCGATGACACGCCACTGTGTTCGGCGAACAGCTACAAGTAACCGTTGGCGGGCTGAACTCTCGTGTTTCGCGGGGGGTGGCGGTTTCAGCGCGTGAGAGAGCTCACGACGCTCACCGCGTCGCCTCCCTGATCTCCTCGACCGTCGCGTCCGTCTTGAACGCGGTGCCGTGGTAGTGGGCGCGAGTCGCCTCGTAGCCCGCCTCGCGGAGCTTCCCGAGGAACTCGTCCATCGCCGACGCCGACCGCCCCCACTCCTTGCAGAGCCGGTGCTGGTCGTAGTGGGTGGGCGCGTCGAACTCGGCGGCGATCGCGGCGAGCAGTTTCCGCGCGCGCTTGGCCTCGCCCATGTCGTCCGTGACGCGCTCGCGGACCGCATCGGCGAACGCGCGGTCGGCGGTCGGCCCGAGCCACACGGGGCCGGCGGTCAGCACCCGACCGCCGCCGCACTCGGGGCACTCCTCCGGCGGGTGAGCGATGAGCCCGTACTCGTGACGGCGGGCGAGGCAGTCCTCGCAGTGGTAGAGGTGCCCCAGTTCGTCGATCGCGGCGTCGGCCGCGGTCGCGCGGTGGTCGAGTTCGAGGTACGTCCGGGCGTAGTGGCGGGAGACATGCGAGAGCGCGGGGACGGCGGCGACGTCGCGGCGGGCGGCGGTCCGGACGAGCGCGGAGAGCAGGATCCGGAGCCCCATCTCGGCGTGGTAGTCCGTGTTCCTGGGGACGGCGCTGTACTTGCGGACGCCGCTTTTGAGGTGCGCGCCGCAGAGCGGGGCGGTGTCGGTCGCGGTGACGCAGACGAGGTTGCGGGTCCGGGCGAACGCCGCGTCGGCGAAGGGCATCGGCGTGCCGAAGGGGTCCACGTCGACCACGTCGAACGCCTCCTGGTGCATGAGGACGTTCGCGTCGCGGCGGAGCGTCCGCCCGTCGAGGCCGTTGCGCGCGAGGTTCTCCTCGGCCAGTTCGACCGCCTCGGAGTCGACGTCGGCGCAGGTCACGTCGAACCCCTCAGCCGCGGCGCGGACCCCGCGGATCCCGCTCGCGGCCGTCGCGTCGAGGTAGGTCTCGGCGCGCGGCTCGCGCTCGCGGTAGGCCCGCAGCGCCGCGACCGTCACGTCGCGGTTCAGCTCCTGCGTTGGGTTGAAGAACACCCCGTCGCCGGCGCCCTCGCTCGCGCCGTCGCGGGCCGACGGCACGTCGATCTCGACGCCCCCTTCGCGGATGATCATGCGTGCTGGTGGGAACGGGACGGCGAAAAGTCGCCCGATACGACCCGCTCGCTCGCCGATCGAACGTGTTTTGGTGCTGACGACGCTAGGTCGACCCGACGTGAGCGAGGTGGCCGACTGGCGCGCGACGCTCGCAGACGCCGGGGAGCTGACCGCCCCGGTAGCGGACGCCATCGTCTCCATCCACGGGTCCCGCGGCGTCCGCGCCATCGAGGCCGTCTCCGAGAGGCGGGTGAAGCGGTACCGCGATTTCACCGTCGTCGTCGGCTACGACGACGAGTACGTCGTCGAGGGCGGCGGCTGCACGTGCAAGGACAGCGAGTACAACCTCGATCCGACCGATCCGGAGCAGGCGTGCTGGCACGTCCTCGCGGTCGCCATCGCGGAGCGGGTCGGCGAGGTCGATCACCACGACATGTGGTACTCGGACGTGCGCGAGTTCCTGTGAGCGACTCCGGCGCGAAGTGATTCCGTTCTCCGACCGACTCGGACGCGCGAGCGGTCCGTGCCACCTCGCTCGGCGGGAACTACCGACGAGCGGTCGGCGCGCCGCGAGGGGGAGAGGGATCGAGCGGAAAGCTTTCGCCGTCGGCGCGTGTCCCGACGACCGATGAGCACGATCGACGAAAAGCGGGTTTACAGCGACAAGGGCGGCAAGACCGAGGCGTTCGTCGCGGCCGCCATCGGCGTCATCGTCGTGGAGGTGTCCGACGACCTGATCGGCGGATTCGGCGTCGAGCGCCGCTGCGCCGCCCGCGACGTGGCGGCCGCGGGCGGCGAGGTCGTCGTCGCGACCGACGAGGACGTGCTCGTCTCGGCGGGGGACGGCTTCGAGGGGACGGGATTCGGCCCGGCGGTCGCCGTGGGACACGGCGACGGCGGGGTGCTGGCGGCCGGCGAGGACGGTCGAGTCGCGCGATACGAAGCGGCCGCCGGCGACGGGTCCGACGGCGAGTGGACGGACCTGGGAACCGCTGGGAGCGTCCGGGCCATCGACGGGGGGGTCGTCGCCGCCGCGGACGGCGTCCACCGCGTCGCCGGCGGGGAGCTCCGGCACGCGGGGCTGGACGACGTGCGCGACGTGGCCGGCCGGGGCGTCCCGCTCGCGGCGACCGGCGAGGCGCTGTACGCGCTCGGCAACGGCTGGATGGACGCGCTCCGCGGGGACTTCCGCGCGGTGAGCTCAGACGGCGGCGACCGGGCCCACGCCGTCTCCGCGAGCGGCGTCTACGCCCGGACGGACGGCGAGTGGTCGGAGATCGAGCCGCCCGTCGACGAACCGATCGTCGACGTCGACTACTCCCCCGACGCCACCGTCGCGGTGACGGACGCCGGGACGTTCCTGCTCGACGCGGGCGATGGTTGGCGCTCGCAGGCGCTCGGGCTGGACGGCGTCGGCGGACTGGCCGTCCGGTGACGGGACGGCCGCGGGCGGCGGGCGACGGCTGGCACCGGCACCGCCCGCCAGTCGAACGGTCAAAGTCGATCGGGGAGCGAGCCGAGCGCCAACGAAAACGGGTTTAACGCCGGACATAGTGCCCTCACACATGATACTCCCCGGGTCCTCTTCTCAAGCCCTGGCTGCGACGCTCGCGACCGAGTGCGACGAACCGCTCGCGGTCGCGGAGTACCGGCGGTTTCCGGACGGCGAACTGCTCGTCTCCGCGCCCGCGCTCGCCGGCGAAGGGGAGGGGCGGGAAGCGGACGTCCGACCGGTCGACATCGACGGCGGCCGCGCGGTCGTCGTCGCCTCGACGGTCACGAGCGACGCGCACGTCGAGCTGCTCCAGCTGCAGGACGCCGCGCGCGAGGCGGGCGCGGACGAGGTGGTGACCGTCGTCCCCTACATGGGCTACGCGAGACAGGACAAGGCGTTCAGGCCCGGCCAGCCCGCCTCGGCCCGCGCCGTCGCCCGCGCGATCAGCGCCGAGGCCGACCGGGTCGTGCTCGTGAACCCCCACGAGCCGTCCGTCGCCGACTTCTTCGACGTGCCGTGCGAGGCCGTCGACGCCGCGTCGCGGCTGGCCGAGCCGCTGCCGGACGACCTTGACGAGCCGCTGTTCCTGTCGCCGGACGCGGGGGCGATCTCGATCGCCGAGACCGTCCGCGACGCCTACGGCGACGGCGACACCGACTACTTCGAGAAGGCGCGGGACTACGACACCGGGGAGATCGAGATCAGCCCGAGCGGCGCGCCCGTCGAGGGACGGGACGTGGTCCTCGTCGACGACATCATCGCCACGGGGTCGACGATGAGCGAGTCCATCGGCGTGCTCCGCGACCGCGGCGCGGCGAACGTGTACGTCACCTGCGTCCATCCGCTGCTCGCGAGCAACGCCCGGACGAAGCTCGAACGCGCGGGGATACGGGCCCTCTACGGAACCGACACGATCGAACGCGACGTGAGCGCCGTGAGCGTCGCGCCCGCGATCGCGGCGCACCTCTGATTTTCGGTTTCGATTCGGCGGGATCCGTCGCCCCGCCAGTTTTCGGCCGGTCCGTCGCTTCGTCACTCCGCCGCGCCGGCCGCGAGCGCGCGGATTCGCGGGAGGAGTTCGGTGTACCCCATCAGGTACGGGCCGAAGTACAGCGCGAGCGCACCCATGCCGGCCACCCAGAGGGCGAACGTGACTCTTCCGGAGGTGAACGCTTCGAAGCTGAGCCGTTCGAGGTAGAGACCGACCGTCGTCAGGGTGCCCGTTCCGAGGGCCAGAAGGACGACGGCGACGAGTTCCGAGAGCAGCTCCGCGAGCAGTTCCTGCATGGGGTAGCGGAACGCGCGGGGCGTTGTGAGCTTTTCGCTCGGCCGCGAGCGTAACCGTTTTGCCCCGGAGCGGACGACACGCACGCATGACCGGTCGCTACGGGAATCTCGACTACCCCCGTCTGACGAAAACCGGCTTCGGCCTCGGCGTCGCGCTGTTCGTCGTCGGCGTGCTCGGACAGGTCGTGGGGCACGCGGTGTTGCAGCCGATACCCGCCTGGGAGGAGACGCTGTTTTTCGACCTCGAAGTGCTCGGCATCCTGATCGGGCTGCTCTCGCCGCTCGTCTTCGGCCTCGCGCTTCCGCTCACGGAGTGAGCCGATGCCGACGCACCCGCGCTCGGACGAGCGAAACGTCCTCGAACCCGGCTGCGCCCGCTGTCCCGCCCTGGCCGACTCGCGGACCCGCATCTCGTGGGGGAACGGACCGTCGAACGCGGACGTGATGGTCGTCGGCGAGGCACCCGGCGCGGGGGACCCCGACGCGGAGACGTGGAAGGGCGGCAACCACACCGGGTTCGCGTACACCTCGCGCCACTCCGGGCGGCGGATCCGCGCCCTGTTCGACGACCTGGACTACGGCGACAGGACGTACTACACGAACGCGGTGAAGTGCTTCCCGCGCGGCGACGGCGGGTCGAACCGCGAGCCGACGCGCGCGGAACTCGAAAACTGCCGGACGCACCTCGAAGCCGAGATCGAAGCGGTCGACCCGGCCGTCGTCGTCGCCACCGGCAAGCACGCGACGCGGACGGTGCTCGCCTTCGAGGGACGCGACCTCGACGGCTTCCTCGACGCCGTCCTCGACCCGGTCGACTGCCCCGCGCTCGGCGTGCGCCTCCTCCCGATCCTGCACCCCTCGTACCAGGAGGTGTGGCTGTCCCGGCTCGGCTACGCGCCCGAGGAGTACCGGGAGGCGATCGCGTCGCACCTCCCCTGATCAGGTCGGCGGCGGCCCCGCGCAGGGTCGGTCCGGGAAATCTTCTTACGCCGCGCGGTCGACGGTTCGCCCATGTCCGACGACTGCATCTTCTGTAAGATCGTGGCGGGCGACATCCCCGCGAACGTCGTCCGGGAGACCGACGCGACGCTCGCGTTCCTCGACGTGAACCCCCTCGCGCCGGGGCACACCCTCGTCGTACCGAAGGATCACTACGAGCGCCTGGGCGACATGCCGAGCGACGTGGCGACGGAGGTGTTCCACGAGGTGTACGAACTCGTCCCCCGCGTCGAGAGCGTCGTCGACGCCGACGCGACGACCGTCGGAATAAACGACGGCGAGGCGGCGGGCCAGGAGGTGCCGCACGTGCACGCCCACATCGTCCCCCGGTTCGAGGGTGACGGCGGCGGTCCCATCCACGCCGTCGCGGGCGAGCGGCCGGACCTCTCGGACGACGACCTCACCGACCTCGCGGCGGAGATCTCCGCGACGCACCGCGAGTAGACGGCGACGCGGATCGATCCTCGCCGCCGGTCGCGCCGACCGTCGCCGAGCCGCCGATCGGTCCGACGGCGGCGTCGAGTTCGAACCGGGAGTTTTTAATCCTGACAGGTCACAATCCCGACGCATGGCTGGAACGACGACAGCGCTGGTCGGCGCGACCGGCGGCGCGGGGACGACGCGATCGGCGGTCGAACTGGCGGCGACGCTCGCCCGCGACGGGCGCGACGTGGCGGTGCTGGACGCGGCGTTCGCGACGCAGGGGCTCGCCCACTACGTCGGGGGGCGGATCGATCCGGACGCGACCGCGCTGCTCGCGGACCTCCCCGACGAACCGCTCGCTTCGGGACTGTACCCGCTCGCGCTTCCCGAATCGATCCCGGGTCGAGTCGCCTGCTGTCCGGCGCACGCGCCGTTCGAGCGGCTGGCCCGCGCGAAGGCGGTCGACGCCGCCCGGCGGTTCGAAGAGCGCGTCACCGAGGCCGCCGCGGCGTTCGAGCACGTGCTCGTCGACGTGCCGCCCGTCGCCGCCAACCAGTCGATCGCCGCGGTCGACGCGGCGGACCGCGTCGTGGCTGTCGCGCCGGCAACCGCGCGCGGCACGGACGCCCTCCAGCGGACGCGGGCTCGCCTCCGCGACGTGGGCGCGCCCGCGGACGCCGTGCTCTCGACGTGGGGCGAGTTGGACGCCGCCGACGCGCACCTGCCGGCGAGCGAGGCGAGCGCCGTCGCCGACGCGCCGGTCTGCGTCGATCCGGAGGCGCCGCTCTCGCCGGCGGTCGCCGCGGCGGCGACGGAGCTGTTCGACGTGGAACTGGATCTGGAGTTCGAGGAGCCGGGACTGCTGGAGCGCGCGGAGGCGTACGTCTCGAATCGGCGATAGCGGTTCGCCGGTATCGGGCCGGTACTGTTCAGCTCAGAGGGTTGGAGTCGACAGCGAGACGGAGACCGCCTCGAACGCCCCCGCGCCGGGTATCCGGCCTGCAATCGCGTCTCTCAACGCTGCCTATCGGGCCGGCGGTAGCGCCCGTGGGTCTCCGTCGCCCTCAGCGGAGGTCGGTCGCGTCGCTCATGGTTTCGCGGAGCGCGTCCCGCTTTTCGACGGTCGCGCTCGCCGCCGGAACGCGCCCGGACTCGACCGCCTCGACGAGCGCCGGGACCTGGTCGTGCGTCTCGATGTACGCCGCGAGCGCGAACTCCGCGTCGCTCGCGCCCGTGAGCGCGAGCGCGTCCGTCCGGGAGAGGTCCCCCGACAGCCAGTCGCGCAGGATCCGCCGCGCGTCCGGGGAGAGCGGCGAGACGCCCGCGACGCCGCACCGGTGGAGGACCTTCGCCGCCGTCACCGGCGCGACGTTCGCCTCCCGGGCGCTGTCGCCGACGCTCGTCCCGGCCGCGTGGGTTTCGAGCACCGTCGCCGCCGCCCCGGGATCGCACGGCAGCGACTCGGCGCTGGACGCGAGCCGCTCTCCGAGGTCGGAGCCGGTGCCGTCGACGGTGGGGACGCCGCGGTCGCGCTGCTCCATCGTGACCTCGATCCCCGCGGCGATGTCCGACAGCCCCATAGACGTGAGTTGACACCTCAACATCCTTACCATTACTCTTTCGGAGAGCGATCCGGGGCGGGCGCGCGAAAAGAAGGTACCGGTGACCGGTACCTTCAGCGACGAAAGGGCGGGGTCGTTCCGGCGATTCGTCCTGTCTTTAAATACCCGATCGGGCCGAAGCTCGAAGTGTGATGAGTCAGGCACGTTCGAGCGGCTGTCCGGAGTGCGACGGGCGACTGAGCGCCGACGGCGGAGAGACCGTCTGCACGAACTGCGGGCTGGTCGTCGCGGAGAACCGCATCGATCCCGGCCCGGAGTGACGATCGTTCGCGGACGACGAGCGGAACCGCGAGCGGACCGGCGCACCGCTGACCCGCTCGCGTCACGACCGGGGGTTGTCGACCGAGATCGGCCGATCGACGCGGATCAAGGGGCGAAAGCGCCGGCGGATGACCAGGCTGCGTCGGCAGCACAACCGCGCGCGCATCCCCACGAAACGCGAGCGGAACCAGGTGTACGCGTTCACCGAGATCCGGCGGCTCACCGGGGCGCTGTCGCTCCCCGAGCGGGTTCGTGACCACGCCTGCTCGCTGTTCCGCTCGGCGCAGAAGGAGGACCTGCTCCGCGGGCGGTCGCTGGAGGGGTTCGCGTCCGCGTCAGTGTACGCGGCCTGCCGGGTCGCCTCTGTCTCGCGGACCGTCGACGAGGTGGTCGAGGCCGCCAGGGCGACCGAGGCGGAGCACCGGGCCGCCTACGGCGCGCTCAACCGCGAGCTTGGGCTTCCGACCGGACCGATCGATCCCGCCGAGCACGTCCCGCGGTTCGCCAGCGAACTCGGCCTCGACGCGCCGACGGAGCGGCGGGCGCGCGAACTCGTCGCCGAGGCGCGCGAGGCGGGCATCGCGAACGGGCGGAACCCGAGCGGCGTGGCGGCGGCGTGCCTGTACGCCGCCGCGCGGGAGCTGGATCGGTCGGTGACGCAGCGCGAGGCGGCCGACGTGGCGGGCGTCACGCCGGTCACCCTCCGGAGCACTTACGCCGGCCTGCAAGACTGAACGGCCCGCGAGAGCGCCTCGATTCCCGCCGCCGCCCGGCTCTCCGGGGCCGCGACGACGACCGGCGCGCGGTCCGCGACTGACGCGGCGACGCGGGGATCGGCGGGGACGGTCGTCACCGGCGCGCCCAGCGTCCGTTCGACCGCGTCGACCGGCGGCTCGTCGACGGTCCGGTTCAGGACGACCCCGACGAGGCCGGCGTCGAGTTCCCGCGCGAGCGCCCGCGTCCGGACCGCGTCGGCCAGCGCGAACGGCCGCGGCGACGCCACGACGACGCAGCAGTCCGCGACGGCGAGCGGGACCCCCGCGTCGGCGCGCATGCCGGCCGGACAGTCGACGACCACGTCGCCGCACTCGCGCTCGACCGCGCGCAGGGCGTCCGCGAGGGCGGTCACGTCCGCCGCCCGCGCGCCGGCGAGCGAGCGTCCGCAGGGCAGCAGCCGAACCGGAGAACCGCGGACGGCCTCGACCGGATCCGCGCGGCCGGCGAGCACGTCGTGGAGGTCGGGTCCGCGGCCCCGGGGGAGATCCGCCATGCCGAGGTCCGCGTCGACGACGACGGCCGGGAGCGCCGCGCCGAGGTTGTACGCGACGGTCGACTTGCCCACCCCGCCCTTGCCGCCGGCGACCGCGAGGATCACGCCAGCCTCCGGAGCGCGTCGACCGGCACGTCCGCCGCCTCGGCCCGCTCCGCGAGGCCGGTCGCGCGCGCGGCGACGGATCGGAGCAGGTCGGCGTCCGTCGCAACCCCCGCGGCGAGCCGGTCGATCCCGTCGAGGCCGCCGACCGTCGACTCGGTGTTCATCGCCTCCATCACCGCGGTCGCCTCCGGCACCGAGGCGTCCGTCAGCCGCTCGGCGCGTTCGATCCGCGCCTCCGCGTCGTCGAACCAGGAGGCGACGGGTTCCGGAACGGTCGTCGCGTCCGTCGCGGCTCCCCCGTCCGTGGCGTCCGTCGTTCGTTCCGCGTCCATCGCGTCAGCCGCGTCCTCCGTTTCCTCCGCGTCGTCCGTATCCGTCACGTTGGTCGCGCCCGTCGTCTCCGTCGCGCCCGTCGCGTCCGACGCAACCGCCGAACCCGTCGCGTCCGGCGCGTCGATCGCCGGTCGGGTAGCCGGCCCGGACGCGGAAGCCGGCACCGCGTCGCGCGGGGGCGAGGCGCGGCCGAGCCGGCGGACGGCGTCGGCGGGAGCCGGGGAGGGGGGATCGACCTCGTCGGCGCGTTCGTCGAGCGTCACTTCGACGGGCGGATCGGCCGGGGGCGCTCTGCAGGCGTAGCCCGCGACGACCCGTTCGCCGGCCGGCACGACCGTCTCGTATCCGTCCGCGTCCCATCCCGCCTCGGGGACGCCCTCGGTCCGCGGCGGGAGGGCGGGACCGTCGAGGCGGTTCCGAAGCCGCACCCGGCGGTCCACGGGCGTCGGGTTGCGCAGCCGCACGGAGACGAGCGAGACGCCGGCCGACGAATCGATCGTCCAGTCGAGGTCCATACGTCCGTTGGCCCCGTCTCCGGATTTAAATTCACAGGCGGATGACGGGGACGCCGAGCCGCGCGGACGCCTCCTCGGCGCCGTCGAACCGCGGGACGGAGAGCACGACCGGCGCGTCGAGGTCGGCGACGCGGACGGCCGCGAGGTGCGCGGTGATCGGATCGCCGTCGTACGCGCCCGGACCGTCACCCGGCTCGGCCGCGCCCGGAAGCGAGCGCGCCGCCGCCGCGAACTCGTCGTAAATCGCGGCGGCCAGGTGCGCGCGGGCCGCCCGTTCGAGGTTCGCCTCCCGGTCCTCCAGTTCGAGCCGTCGCTCCCGTCGGCTCCGGGCCTCCCGCGCCCGTCGCTCGGCCCGTTCGAGCGACTGCGCCGCGGCGATGCGCTCGGTCTCGACCTCGGAGAGCCGCTCGATCGCGGCCAGAAGGTCGTCTCGAACCGCGTCCGTCTCCGCGCCCGTCTCGTCGAGCGCCCGCAGCCTACCGCGGAGCTCCGCCACCCGCTCGCGGAGTCGATCCTCCTCCCGTCCGGCGTTCGCGGCACGTCGCCGCTCGTCGGTCAGGTCCGTCTCGGGGACGTGCAGGTCGGCGAGGGCGTCGCGGACCGACCGCAGTTCCGATCGCTGCGGCGCGCGCTGTCCGCGGGAGCGGGCGGCCGCGGCGAGAAGCGCGCGCAGAGACCGAGCGGGCGAGCCAGCGACGTGACCGAGGCGGTCGTGGGCGCTGCTCGAGGTCGGACAATCGACGCGGACGGAACGGTCGTCGGTCGGCCCGTCGGCGTCGGTCGGCCCGTCGGCGTCGGTCGGCCCGTCGGTGCCCGCCGCGCGGATCGCGGCGAGGACCGCCCCGGGGGCGGGATTGAGGTCCCGGAGATCGACCGCGCGGCCGCGGCGGACGACTCCGTCGACGGCGACCCTCACAGCTCGCGGCGGCGAAGCCGCTCCGGGCCGGGGTGGTCGGTCCCCGCCGCGAACTTCGCGTACGGCGTGCTCGGGTGTTCGCGCGCCTCGTACGCGGCCGCGGCCTCCCGAACCCGCTCGGGAACGGTCTCGAACTCGTTCAGCGGCGTCGTCCGCTCGATCTGCACGTCTCCGCCGTGCTTCTCGCGGAGGCGGAGCGCGAGGAACGCGCCGAACTCGGTCCCCTCGAACAGCGCGGCGCGACCGAAGCGTCGGACGACCGTCTCGTCGTGGCTGCGGCAGACGTTCCGGAGCGTCTGTCGCGCCGCCCGCGAATACGTGACCACCAGGAGCACCTGCGCGGGTGAGAAGCGCGCGAACATAAAGGTACCGTCGGTCGCGCCGGGCGAACCGAGCGCACGCTCGGCTACCGGTGACGGACCGAGACGCCGTCCTCGCGCAGGTCGACGACCGCGTCGCACAGCGACGCGACGCTCTCGACCGCCCGCGTGTCGTGCGCGCCCGGATCCATGTGGAAGTGCGCGACGGCGTCGGCGGCGTACAGCCGGCCGGCGAGGATGTGGAGGAACTCGTAGGCGGTCTCGAGTTCGACGTACTGGAGCATGGCCGTCAGCGAGTCGAAGCAGACGACGGTCCGGTTTCCGTTGTGCTCCCACCCGTGGAGGTACTCGTTGATGGCGATTCCCAGCCCCGTGAGGTCGTTCGGGTTCGCCACGGCCTCGATCGGCCCGGGCGCCCCGCGGCGGGCGTCCGCGCGGGTTTCGCCGGCGACCGCGCCGGTCGATCGCACCGTTTCCCCGACGCTGACGACGCCGAGGTTCGCCGGCGGCGCGCCCGCGCGCGCCCGCCACCGGCGGAGCTGCGCGTCGGGAGACCGCGTGTAGGACACCCAGAGCACGTTTTCCTCCGCGGCGTCTCCGGGACGGAGGAGGTCGATACAGACGTCGTTTTCCGCGTCGAAGAGCGACGGCGCGAGAAGCAGCACGCTCGACGCGTCGGCGAGCGCCTCTTCGACGTTCGAGTGGGAGAATTCCACGGTCACACCCCGCACCGCCGCGAGCGGTTGGTTGAACTGACTATGCAGCTATCTGACTAAAGCGTTTACGAAGGCGGCGCGACCGGTCACCGGAGTCGTTCGAGGTCGACGTCGAGCGACTCGGCGTCGAGCAGGTCGCGGAGGCGGCGCTCGGCGTCCGTCGGCGATTCGGCGACGACGACAAGCCCGTCCGCGCGACCTTCGCCGCTCGCCCTGTAGGCCGCGAGGTCGCCGTCCTCGAACTCGGTCGCGTACGTCCGCAGGACGGTCGCCACCCGCCGCTCGGTCGATTCGAGATCCGCCTCGCCGGCCTCGAACGCGCGCAGGGCCTCCTCGACGTTCCGGAGTGCGGAGATGCGGTCCATCTACGTGGTCCTGAGGTGATTCTGCCGGGGCTCGTACACCTCGCCCTTGCGGCGGAGTTTCTCGATCTCCCCTTCCGCCTTCGATCGGTCGAGTCCGATCTCGCCGGCGCGTTCGAGCACCTCGTCGACGGGCGCGCCCTCCTCGTACTCGTCTTCGATCTCGGCGATGAGCTGTTTCAGGTTCTTGATGCGGTCGCGCTGGGTCTTCGACTGCCCGGTCTCGACCACGTCCGCGTCGAACTGGCCGGTCTCGGGGTCGACGCCGATGTCCTGGAGGCAGGACCGGGCGAGGTCGACGGCGCGCTCCGCGTCCTCCTGTTCGACCGTGTCGGAGAGGCGGACGCGGGCGCTCGCCTCCGAGAGGCGCACGAGCGCCTCGAGCTTTCGGGCGGTGACCGGCACGGGGGCGTCCTCGTCGGCCCCTTTCGCCCGGAGGTCGACGTAGAAGTCGCTGATGGTCTGTTTGGCCTCCGGCGTCATCGTCGGGAAGACGTTCCGCTTCGCGTACGCGATGTACTTCCGGAGGAGGTCCGGTTCGATCTCCGGTGCGACCTCCTCGGTGACGGCGTCGACCTCCTCCGCCGTGAAGTTCGACCGCGGCATCCGCGTCCGCTGGGTGTGGAGTTCCCCCGCGTAGTTCGTCCGGAGGATGTGATCCGCGAGGCGGCTGTCGTGGTCGGGGTCGGGCTGGTCGGTGACGGTGAAGATGAGGTCGAACCGGGAGATGAGCGCCGGTTCGAGGTCGATCTGTTCGCCGATCGGCTCGTACTGGTCGAACCGCCCGTACTTGGGGTTGGCCGCGCCGAGGAGCGAACACCGCGATTTGAGCGTCGCGTTGATCCCCGCCTTCGAGACGCTGATCTTCTGCTGTTCGAGCCCCTCGTGCATCGCCGACCGGTCCTCCGGTCGCATCTTGTCCAGTTCGTCCACTGCCGCGATGCCCTTGTCGGCGAGGACGAGCGCGCCCGCTTCGAGGGACCACTGCTGGCCGTCGCCGAAGTCGTCGCGGACGGCGGCGGCGGTGAGGCCGGCGGAGGACGACCCCTTTCCTGAAGTATAAACAGATCTTGGTGCAATGTTCTGGATATATGAGAGCATTTGCGATTTGCCCGTACCGGGGTCCCCGATCAGGAGCATGTGCAGGTCCCCGCGAATCCGGGAGCCGTCGGGGAGGTGCTTCGTGACGCCCGAAAAGAGCTGGAGGATCATCGCGAGCTTCTCCTTGTCGTAGCCGTAGATCGAGGGCGCGACGGAGGCGACCATCTCCTCGTAGATGTCGGGGTGGTTCGAGAGTTCGATGATCTCCCGCTTGTCCTCCTCGGTGATGTCCATGTCCTCGAACTCCTCGTCCTCGATGGTGATCGAGACGCCGTCCATGTAGAGGTCGAAGATCGGCGACTTCTCGTTGCCCTGCTTCATCTGCTCGATGTGGAGGACGCCCGTGACGGTGACGTGGTCGCCCGCGGTGACGCGACCGGTGATGTCGTCCTCGATGTTCACGTCGATGCTCTGGGGCGTCTCCCCGCCGCGGAGGCCCTCGGGGCTCTCCTGGATCCGGAGCTTCTGGGAGTCGATGAACTCGGACTGGTCGAAGTTGACGCGGAACGGGCCCTGGCGCTCGCAGCCCTGACACTCGTGGGGCTCCTGAAAGCTGCCGTCGGCCTGCGGGATGTACGTCATCGTTCCGCAGCGCTGACACTCGAAGGCCGCCTCCGTGATCTTCGGGCGCACGTCGGTCGCCTTGCGGACGATGCCCTGCACGCTCACGAGCTTGCCGACGTGGTTGTCGTGGACCCGAATGCCGCGGATGTCGATGCTGTCGGGGATGTTCCGGAGCCTGACGTGGGCCTGTCCGAGGCTCACGTCCGCGGGCAGGTCGTAGAGTCGGAGCGCCTCTTCGGCGTACTCCCGGAGCTGGTCGGGCTGGCTGAGGTAGTCCTCGGCGAGATCAGGGTCGAACGTGTAGAGATCGTCGTAGTCGACGTACAGAGACCGCTGTTCGTTCGGATACTTCTGCGCGAGCTGACCGATGGCGTCCCGGTAGTAGTTGCGGTAGAACTGGATGAACCGCTCGGTCAGCTCCTGGTTCTGCGCCTGAGCCATTGAACCCATCTTAGCACCTCATAGTGTAAGAAGTGTCGCCTCGTCCCGGAAGTGATCGGCCGGTCGACGGCCGCGGAGACGCGGCCGGGGGGCGGAGAGATCGGCGCGCCGCGGCGGGAGGGACGAAGAGCGAAGGGGGAAAAAGCGTTCGAGCGGCGTACCGTCTCGGAGACCGTCTACTAGGGGAACAAAGAGATACCGTCCCGTCTATACGCGGCCGCACTGTACCGCATAGAATCTTTATTTCACTGCGAGTACGACAGTTCGCCGGGAGGGGAGACGCCGTCCGAACGGCGCCGAGTGATGCCACGCCCGAACCCGCCGACGAGAGATGATACTGGCCAGATTCACCACCGACGCGCCGCTGTTCGGCGACGCGCTCCGACGGAACCCGGGGACGAGCGTCGAGCTCGACGCCACGTTCGTCACGGCGGCCGACAGTCTGCGGGTGCTCTTCTGGGCGGCCGGCGACGACCTCGCCGCCTTCCAGACCGCGCTGGAGGCGGAACCGGCGTTCGACGGCGTCAGAGTCGTGACCGACGACGGCACGACTCGGCTCTACGGTGCGGACGGTACCGCGGAGAGCGTCGCGCGGTCCGCGTACGACAAGCTCGTCGACATCGACGCGAAGCTCCTGCGCGCGGTGGGTACGTCGCAGGGCTGGGACGTCGACGTGCGCGTGCCGGGACGCGACGGGCTCCGGGAACTCTGGGAGTGGTTCGCCGAGCG
This sequence comes from Halegenticoccus soli, assembly GCF_002844195.1. Classification (GTDB taxonomy): domain Archaea; phylum Halobacteriota; class Halobacteria; order Halobacteriales; family Haloferacaceae; genus Halegenticoccus; species Halegenticoccus soli. The sequence goes on along the minus strand of NZ_PEND01000002.1, from coordinate 179,627 downwards.
GCGGATCTCGTTCCAGATCCGGAGCATCGGTTCGGCGAGCCGGACCAAGCCCGACCTCTCGCACGCCCTCACGCCGGCGCAGCGCGAGGCGCTCGTGCTCGCGTACGACCGGGGCTACTACAGCATCCCGCGCGAGGCCGGGTTGGCCCACCTGGCGGCGGAGCTGGACATCTCCGAGCAGGCGCTGTCCGAGCGCCTCCGCCGGGGATACGCGAGGCTCGTGGGCAACTTCCTCGACGCGGAGCCGGAGTGACGGACGCGCCGCTCGGGTGGCGGTCGATCGAACCGACGGGACGGACGCGACGGGCGAACGCGTCGGACCAGCGGCTGTGCGGGTCTGCCGCGACGAAAAGTGCGGATGGGTCGGGTTCGTGGGTCAGCGCGAACCGGGCCCGGGGTCGGTCGCTACGCTTCGACGGTCTCGAACTCGTCGATGTACCGCTGTTCCCACTCCTCGCGCGCCCGGAGTTCGCGGCGGCCGCGCGCGGTCAGGGTGTAGTAGTTCGTTCGCCGGTCGCGCTCGCCCTTCTCGACGAGCCCCTTGTCGACGAGGGTGTCGAGGTTCGGGTACAGCCGCCCGTGGTGAATTTCGGTCTCGTAGTAGCCTTCGAGTTCGTCCTTGATCGCGAGCCCGTGGGGTTCGTCCAGCCCGGCAATCACGTACAGCAGGTCACGTTGGAATCCAGTCAGGTCGTACATCTCGATTCTTATCTTTTCCTTTCAGTAAAATATATTTTTCGTTCGGGCTTACTACAACAGAGAGCTGAGAAGCAAAGCGTGGGCCCCGCTCGCGTCGTCGGTTCCGATCGTTTCGACTGGGTGTCGTGTGCGACGGTCCGACGTTCTCGTATCGGACGACCTCTGTCGTTTCGTGCGACGGACAAGGATATTATAGTTTCGGCGGAGAACGAGGGCGGGGGCGCGCCGCGAAACGCGGCGGGACCGCCCGGATTCGAACCGGAGCAAGACGTGCTCGCTGCGCGGCGCTCGCCGAGACGTCCGCCGAGAATGGGACCGCCGACGACTCGCTTCACTCGCCGTCGTGTTCCCACGTTTGCTCCGCAAAAGATGGGACCGCCCGGATTCGAACCGGGGTCACGAGCACCCAAGGCTCGAAGTATACCAGGCTAACCCACGGTCCCGCACTACCCGATTGCGCGCATCGACTGTAAAGCGTTTCGCTCGATGCCTCGAACGAGCGTCGGACTATCTCCGCGGCGCAGAGCCTCTAAACCCCCCAGATCGCCGCGATACCGGCGGTCGTCACGGCCGCGAACAGCAGTTGCAGCGGCGCGCCGACGCGGACGTAGTCGCTGAACCGGTACCCGCCGGGCCCGTAGACGAACAGGTTCGTCTGGTAGCCGACGGGCGTCATGAACGCCGTGCTCGCCGCGAACGTGACCGCGACGACGAACGAGAAGGGGCTCGCGCCGAGCGCGTTCGCCGCCTCGACAGCGACCGGCACCATCAGCACCACGCTCGCGTTGTTGCTGATGACGTTCGTCAACAGCGCGGTGAGGAGGTAAAACACCGCGAGCACCCCCAGAAGCGGGAGGAGGTCGGCGCTCGCCACGACGAGTCCGGCGAGGAGCGTCGCCGCGCCGCTCTGCTCCATGGCGATGCCGAGCGGGATGACGCCGGCGAGGAGGAAGATCACGTCCCACTGGACCGAGTCGTACACCTCCGTCGGCTTGAGACAGCCCGTGAGAACCATCGCCAGCGCCCCGGCGAGCGCCGAAACGACGATGGGGACGACGTCGAGCGCCGCGGCGGCGACGACCAGCGCGACGATGCCGACGGCGACCGGGATCTTCGACTCGCGGAAGTCGCGCCGCTCGATCTCCTGGGCGACGATGAAGTCTCGGTTCGTGTCGAGGCGCTCGACGCTGTCGGCGGTCGCCTGCACCAGGAGCGTGTCGCCGACGCGGAGCGGGACGTTGTCCATCCGGCGGTGGATGAGTTCGCCGCCGCGGCGGAGCGCGAGGACGGTCGCGTCGTACCGCTGGCGGAAGCTCGCGGAGGCGAGCGACTCGCCCGCGAGCGACGATCCGGGGCCGATGACGACCTCGACGAGGTTCTGCCCCCTGTCGGCGGCCTCCAGTTCCCGCTCGTCGACCGTCACCGGGACCAGGTCGAGCCCCTCGGCGTCGATGAGTTCGAAGAGGGCGTCGCGGTCGGTCCTGACCGCGAACACGTCGCCGACCTGGATCTGTTTCGGGCCGAGCGGTTCGAGGAACACCTCGTCGCCGCGGATGAGCTGGAGCAGGTCCACGTCGAACGCCGTCTCCGCGAGGGCGTCCTCGACCCGCCTGCCGACGAGCGGGGAGTCCTCGCGGACGACGACCTCCGTCAGGTACTCGGCCATCTGGAACTCCTCGGTCAGATCGGTCCGGGGTTTGATCCGCTCGGGCGTGAGGTACCGACCGAGCGTAAGGAGGTAGGCCGCGCCGACGACCGTGACGGCGGCCCCGAGTGCGGTGAACTCGAACATGCCGAACGGCGGTCCGCCGGTGATCCGGGCGTACAGATCGCTCGCCAGGATGTTGGTCGAGGTGCCGATGAGCGTCAACATCCCGCCGAACATCGACGCGTACGACAGCGGCAGGAGGAGCTTCGACGGCGAGGTCCGCCCCCGCTCCGCGAGATCCGTCACCATCGGCAGGAGGATGGCGACCGCCGCGGTGTTGTTGATGAACCCCGAGATCGGCGCGACGACGCCGATCGTCGCCCCGAGCTGTCGGGTCTCGTCCTCGCGGGTCAGCGCGGCGATCTTCGACCCGAGGATCTGGATGACGCCGGTCCGCTGGACGCCCTCGCTGAGGATGAACATCGCCAGCACCGTGATCGTCGCGGCGTTGGCGAAGCCCGAGATCCCCTGCTCGTAGGTGAGCAGCTCGATCGGCTCGCCGAGCAGGCCGACGGCGACCAGCGCCTCGGACGCCGGCGCGATCAAAAGCAGCGTCACCATCACCCCGATGGCGGTGATGTCGACCGGCACCGGCTCCGTGACGAAGAGAACGAGCGCGAGGAGGACGACGGCGAAGACGGCGACGATTCCCGGCGTGATCGTGACCACGCGGGAGCCGACGGAGGCGCGCGGCAAAAGAATACAGGATTCCGGGACGTTCGATCCGTTCGAACCGAAGATCGGCACAAAATACATGTCGGCCGCGAAAGTACGGCGGCCGTGCATCGACGCGCCCTCCTCCCCGTCGCCCTCGCGGCCCTGCTCGTCCTCGCCGGCTGCGGCGACGTGTTCTCGACCGCCCCGCCGTCGGAGTCGTCGGAATCGCCCGTGACCGCCCCCGGCGTCTCCGAGAGCGGCGTCACGGATCCGATGAAGCTCCGGAACGCCCACGCGATGGCGCTCGGCAGGATCTCCTACACGGTGACGGAAGTGTACGAAGCGCGGTACGCGAACGGGACGCTCCGATCGCGGACGGAGGTAGTCGGTCGGATCGACGAAAACCGCACGCGGTACCACGTGACGACCGAACTGGACGGCGAGAAGTTAGTGGTGTACGGCGGAAATCACGTGCGGATGGAGTGGTTCGCCGACGGCGAACGCGCGTTCCGCCGGACGACGTCGAACGGATCGGTGGTGGTCGAAAACGAGATGATCGGACCGGACGGGCGACCGATTCCGCCGCGAGAAGCGTTCGTGTTCGACTCGACGTCCGGCACCGAGCTTTACCGGACGTTCGCGGCGGTGAACGCGACCGACGTCGAGGCCGTGACCCGCGACGGAACCCGACTGGTGCGGATCCGCGGATCAGAGATCGAGCATCCGGACCTGCTCGTCCGCGACGAACGGGTGTCGAACCCCTCGAACCTCTCGTTCACGGCGTTCGTCGGCCAGAGCGGGATCGTGCGCGACCTGCGACTCTCGTACGACGCGACGCTGAACGGGACGCCGATCGAGATGTCGTGGACGCTCCGCTACGAGCGGCTGGGGGCGACCGCGGTCCACCGGCCCGCGTGGGTCGATCACGCGGCCGAAAACGAGAGCCGTCCGGAGACGGAGAACCGGAGCGAGGGCGAAACCGCGACGTCGACGGCGGACGCGACGGCGACGGAAAACGCGGGCGGAACGACGGCGACGAACGAAAACGCGGCCTCGACTGCGGCCGCCGTCCGAAGCCCCGGTTAGAGTTCGTCTTCCGCGAGCTCCATCTCCGCGACGATGTCGTAGGGGTCCAGCCCGTTGCGGATGCCGTCGAGGATGCGGAACGCGTCGTCCGGCGCGAGGAAGTGCCGCGTGACGGCCCGGCCGAGCGGCGTCGGCTCCAGGCCGTCGATGAACCCCCACTCCAGGAGCTTGCCGACGGCGTGGGTCGTCGGTATCTCGCCGAGCATCCGGTCGTTGAGACGCTTTGCCCTCCTGCCGGCGACCGCCACGTTGGCGAGCGTCTCCTCGGCCGCGGCGGACTCGTCGTAGACGGTCGAGACGTCCTCCATCTCGCCCTTGAGGAGCTTGAACGCCACCTCGTCCTCGGTCATCTCCATCGAGTTGTGGTACGAGCAGTCGGGCTCGACGAGCATGTACACCGTCCCGCGGTCGTGGTAGTCCGGCCGGCCGGCGCGGCCGAGCATCTGGCTGAACTCCTGGACGGAGAGCCACTCGATGCCCATCGCCAGCGAGTCGAAGATCACCTGCGACGCCGGGAAGTCGACGCCCGCCGCCAGCGCCGCGGTGGTGACGACCGCCGCGAGGTCCTGATCGCCGAACAGCCGCTCGACCTTCTTGCGCCGTCGGTAGTCGAGGCCGGCGTGGTAGGGGGCGGAGTCGTACTCCAGCTTCCGGCTGATCTCGTGGCAGCGCCGCCGGGAGTTCGTGAAGATGATGGTCTGCCCGCGGTAGCCCTTCGAGGACGTCCGGTCGAACTCGCGCTTGACGAGGCGGTTCTCGATGCGAACCTTCTCCTGCCCGTCGGCGAACGTGACGTGCCGCTCGATGGGGACCGGCCGCTCTTCGAACTCGATCAGTGTCGCCTCCAGGCGCGTTGCGAGCCACTCCGGGTTGCCGACGGTCGCGGAGAGGTAGATCCACTGCGTCCCGGCGTCCCCGCTCCGCCCCCGCGCCCGCTCCTCGCAGTAGTGTTTCAGCCGGGAGATCATGCCGTCGAGGCGGTGGCCGCGCTCGTCCTCCTTGAGGGTGTGGACCTCGTCGATGACGACCGTCCCGACGTCGCCGAGGTCCCGGCCGGTCCGGAGCGCGTGGTCGACGCCCTCGTAAGTGCCGACGATCACGTCCGCGGAGGGGTCGAACCGCTCCCCGCCGCCGGAGATGCGGCTCGCGCCGACGCGGAGCGTCACGTCGACGAGGTGGCCGTACCGCTCGCGGAAGTCCTCGTGCTTCTGGTTCGCCAGCGCGACGAGCGGCACGAGAAAGAGGAGCTTCCCCTCGCCCTTCAGCGCGCGGTCGATCCCGGCGAGCTCGCCGACGAGCGTCTTCCCGGTCGCCGTCGCGCTCACGACGAGCTGATCGCGGCCGTCCAGGAGACCGTTGCGAACCGAGAGGCTCTGGACCGGGAGGAGCGTCTCGAACCGGTTCTCGGTGAGTTTCTGGAGTTTCGGGTGGAGGTCGAGGTCGGCGGTGCGGACGGGGTCGACGTCGTCGACGGTCGCGCTGATCTCGTCGAACTTCGTCAGGTCGGGGTCGAGCTCCCCCTGCAGGAGGTTCGTGATGCGGTCGAGGTCGCGCACCTCGAAGAGCAGCTCCTCCAGCCGCTCCTGTGCGGCCCGGGTGAGCCCCCCTTCGAAGGAGAGCTCGCGTTCGAGCTCCCGGACGGCGCAGTCGGGGCAGACGTACTCGCCGTTGGTCTCGATCGCCGTTTCCGCCGTGATCGGCGAGTAGCGGCCGCCCGAGGCGCAGTACCGACACGTCCGGACGACCAGGGCGTCGAGCTGGTAGCCGTCGAGCATCTCCCGGAGCTCGTTTCGGCCCTCCCGCGAGGTCTGCTCGGAGATTCGGATCCGCTCCGCTCGGCGGGCCAGTTCGACGAACTGGTCGGGGCTTCGCGGCTCCTCGCTCGACCCGCGCTTGACCCGGAACTTCGCGGGGCGGGGGCCGGCGCTCGTCTCCGCCAGTTCGAGCACCCCCCGGAACACCCGGTCGCCGTCGCGGGTGACGACCACCAGGTAGTTCCCGTTCGTCTCGTGGAGGAACAGGGTGTCGACCTGGGCGACCTGCTGTGACACGTTGCGTGGTACGGGGACGGGGTATTTCAGCGGCACGGTACCGTCCGGAGTGGCGGTTTCCCGTCCGGAGGCGGGAGGCGCTCGCCACCCCGGAGGCGACTCTCCGCCGATTGTGCACCTCCGTCCGCCCGGTCGATCCCCGCGCCAGAAGTGATTCCCCTCCGGCACTTTCGGAGTGTCAACGACGCGCAAACGCGTCGAGACGGTCGATCCGGCACGTATATCCCCGTCGAGTCGCTACGATCGAATATGTCTGCAAGGGAGAAAAACGCGCCGAGCGCACCGCCGCCGCGAAAGGCGCTGCTCATCTGCCCGACGTGCGGACACGAGAGTCCGCCGGACGGGGACTGGGTGGTTCGGCCGCGAACGACGCGGTGGGGGGCGCGAACCGCCTACGACTGCCCCGAGTGCGGGACGACGATCACGTATCGGACGGGCGCTGACGAGACGCGAACTCGGCGACCCGCCGGAGACGGTGAGGATCGAGAAGCCGGGGACGGTGGGGATCGAGAAGCCGGGGACGGTCGAGATCAAAACGCCGGAGACGGTCGGGAACTCCGACCGTAGCCGCGGGCGGAGCGCTCAGTCGCCGGAATCGTCCGAGCCGCCGGGATCGACGAGGTCGATGGCGTCGTCCCCGTTCGGCACCGCACAGAGGAACGCCCCCGGTTCGTCGCCCTCGTTGCGGTACCAGTGGACGACACCGGCGGGGATGAAAAGCGAGTCGCCGGCGGAGACCTCGTACTCCTCGTCGCCCAGTCCGACCGTGTACGAGCCGTCGAGCACGTACTGCTCGTGTTCGACCTCGTTGGTGTGTTTCGGCACCGACGCGCCGGGGTCGAGCGTGAAGCGCCGGATGGCGAAGTTCGGCGCGCCGTCGGAGTCGTCGACGAGAACGCCCCTGCGCAGCCCCTCGGCGGCGTCGACCGCGGCGTACTCGATCTCGTTCGCGCGGCGGACGATCGGAGTCGGTCGGTCGCTCATGGGCGTCGCTACGGCCGCGATCCCGTAAGCGTTGTCGTGCGAGCGCCGCTCGCGTCGCGGCGTCCCGGTCACGCGAACCTGGAGCGGGGCGCGGACGGGCCCGAGTTTAAGAGCTTTCCGCCACTAAGGGACGGTATGCGAGGCATTCGGATCGGGAGCGCCTTCGGAATCCCCATCAGGCTCGACTTCACCTTCCTGCTCGTTCTGCCGCTCTTCGCGTGGCTCATCGGCGCCGACGTAGCGAACCTCGCGGCCGTGATCAACGACCTGTTCGGCTCCGCCATCGCGGTCGACGAGCTCACCGCGGGCTCGATGCCGTGGATCCTCGGGACCGCCGCGGCGGTCGGGCTGTTCCTCTGCGTGCTCCTCCACGAGTTCGGTCACTCGCTCGTGGCGATGCGGTACGGCTACGAGATCGACTCCATCACCCTCTGGCTGTTCGGCGGCGTGGCCCGCTTCACCGAGATGCCCGAGGACTGGAAGCAGGAGTTCGCCATCGCCGTCGCCGGGCCGATCGTGAGCGTCCTCCTCGGCGTCGTCTCCTACGTCGGATTCCTCGCCCTCCCGGGCAGCCAGGCCGCCGCGAAGTTCGTCCTCGGCTACCTCGCGCTGACGAACGTCGTCCTCGCGGCGTTCAACATGCTCCCCGGCTTCCCGATGGATGGCGGCCGCGTCCTGCGGGCGCTCCTGGCCCGGAATCGCCCCCACGCGAGGGCGACCCAGATCGCCGCCGAGGTGGGGAAGGTCTTCGCCTTCCTCCTCGGCATCTTCGGGCTGTTCCAGAACCTGTTTCTCGTCGCGCTGGCCTTCTTCATCTACATCGGCGCGTCGAGCGAGGCCCAGCAGACGGTGATGAAGGCGGCGTTCCAGGACGTCACCGTCCGCGACATCATGACGCCCCGCGAGGACCTCCACACGATCGAGGCGGACGCGAGCATCTCGGACCTCATGGACCGGATGTTCCGCGAGCGCCACACGGGGTACCCCGTGATGCGCGACGGACGGCTCGTCGGGATGGTGACGCTGAACGACGCCCGGTCCGTCAGGGAGGTCGAACGCGACGCCTACCGGGTCGAGGAGGTCATGTCGCGGGAGATCGCCAGCGTCACGCCCGACGCCGGGGCGATGGACGCGCTCACCGTCATGCAGGAGCACAACGTCGGCCGCCTCCCCGTCATCGACACCGCGGGCGACCTCGCGGGGATCGTCTCGCGGACGGACCTGATGACGGCGTTCAACATCATCCAGACGAGCGGATCGGAGGAGATCCGTCGGCGGCGCGAGCCGAGCGTCGAGGCGCGCTGATCCGTCTATCCGTTTATCCGTCGATTCGTCGGTTCGTCGATCCGTCGATGGGCGGCCCGTCTCGAACGTCGGCGGATCGGTCCGGACGCCTCGACAGGTGGTTTTAAGCGCGCGCCCGGCCGTCAGTCGGTACCGATGGCGTTTTCGAACCCGTCCGCGGTCGTGTCGTTCGACGCCGAGGCGGCGCGCGAGGCGATCCGGGACGCGGTCGACGGATCGCTCTGGGCGCTCGTCGAGTACGACGCCGATTCGTTCAACCCGCTGTACGTCGACGACGCCGCGCTGGCGTTCTACGACGACGAAGAGCGGATGCTCGCGCACTTCGCGGAGATCCACTCGTACGTCTACATCGACTTCGCGGAGATGGACCTGTTCACCGACCTGTTCCCGGTCGCGGAGCGCGTCGAGTACATGGTCACGGGGATGGACGCGTTCAACCTCGTCCGCGTGTACGTTTCCGCCCGCGAAGGGCTGTTCATGACGCTCGACGCGGACGAACCGGTGCGACCCGTCGTCGAGGCGATACGCGAAACCGTCGACCGAGAGTGACGGCGCGGTCGACCGCGGGACCGCCGACCGCGTTGCGGTTCCGTTCGATCACTCGGGAGCCGGGCGGCCGACGAACACCGGGTTCGAAAGCGCGAGCATCGTCCCGTCCGGATCGCGGACTTCGGCCCGGACGTAGTCGACCTCGCCCGCGTCGGTCGAGTGCACCACCGTCGCCTCGTTCCCGCGGATCGGCGCGACCTCGACGACGCCGTCCTGCGTGCGGAGCGTCGCCACGGCGCACCGCGCACCGCCGACATCGAGCCGCACGGTGAGCCGCGCGCCCGGTCCGGGGTCGAGCCGTTCGCCGACGCCCGCGCGGTCCGAACCCGCCGCCGCCGACAGGTCGAGCGAGACGTCGGCCGACGCGGCGAGGTACGATCGACCGGCCTTCAGCTCGGGCAGGATCGCGTCGGGGGACAGCCGCGGCGCGCGGACGACCATCTGCGGGTGTCCGATCTCGCGGTCGGGGCCGTGCGAGTCGCTACCGCCGACCGCCGGGATCGCAAGCCCGTCGCGGAGCAGTTCGTCCCACAGTTCGACGGACCGCTCGTCGTCCGGGGTCCACGGGCCGTTCCACACCTCGATCGTGTCGACGTGGTCGTAGCCGAACCGCCAGTCGCAACCCTTGTACGGACAGAAGGGGTGCTGCGCGACGGTGAAGCCGCCGGCGTCGTGCACCGCCTCGACGAATCGGGGGGAGTTCGCCGTCCTCGGGGAGGTACCGCCAGTCGATCCACTGGTCGGGTTCGAGTCCGATCGCGCTGTAGTGGCCGGCCCGGGTCGTCGGCTCCTCGCCGTTGATGACCAGGAGGTCCGGGCGGGCGTGCCGCCCCCAGACGAGGTTCGCCGTCGCGGTGTTGTGATCCGTCGGCGAGATGAAGTCGAGTCCGGCGTCCGCCGCGAAGGAGACGACCTCCTCGGGCGTGTACTCGCCGTCCGAGTGGACCGTGTGGAGGTGAATGTCGCCGCGGTACCAGCGGGTCTCGTCGTCCAGCGGGCCGGTGGGCGCGGGATCGGGGACGAACGCCGGTCCCGGGTCGCCGGGGCGCATCGTGATCGTGATCTCGTAGTCGATGCCGGCCGGCGAGACCTTGTACGGCCCGAGGATGACGTGCCAGGTTCCGCGTTCGATCGGACCGGGGACGTACCCGGGCGTCGCCTCAGAGCGGGAGACGAAAAACTCCGACCGCGCGCCGCCGGACCAGCCGCGGAACCCGTCGGCGTTCCCGAGTTCGTAGCCGTCCGGGTCGAAGATGCCGATGTCGAGGGCGTTCCCCTCGACGTCGTTGTAGTCGTAGCTGACGTGCAGTTCCGCGATTCCGCCGGGCACCTCGAACGGGACGTACCGCCAGTTCGGCGTGTCGTCCTCGATGTGCCCGGTGATCACTTCGGTTCGCTCGCCGTCCGCCGAGCGTTCGGTGGCTGAGACACCGGAGACAGCCGTCCCCGCCGCGCCGAACGCCGCCGCGCGGAGGACGGAACGTCGTCGGTAGGTTCGTTTCATGGGGTTCGTCATCGCCCATTCGTTCAGTTTTCATTTTTTATATTAAAACTATCTTCGGGTTGTAATATTCCGCAGCGTTGGACTATGTAGGAGTACGGACGCCGCGCTCCGCGGCGAACGGCGGATCCGGAGCACCCGTCACGAGACGAGGCGATCGGGGGTCCGCTCGAGAGGCCCGCGGAGCCGCCCGTAAAGAAGATGCTATCACGTTAACGGAGAGAACTATCGGGGGAGTACCGCTAGAACGCGATGAAATGGTTGCTCCGACCGAGTACCGGTGCGATACCTGCGACTGGTCCGTCGAGAAGAACGACCGTTCGCCGATGGAGCTGTCGAAGCTGGCGATCGATCACTTCGTCGAAACGGGGCACAGCGTGTACAGCGACCTCACGGAGGAAACGAGCGTTCTGCCGCCTCACTAGGCGACTGTCTTCGACTGACCGGACGGCAGCGGCTCCTCTCGCCCGGTACGTCGAACCCCGCCGACGATCGCTCCCTCCCGGTTCGGAACGGCCGGCTCAACGACGTAACCGGTCCTGTTAACTCGTCTCACACCCTCTGACTAGGCAATCCAGGGGCGACCACCCTCTGAGGGAGATAATCGGCAATGATAACCGCCCGAGTCACGGTGGAATTTTCCCAGTTCAGAGCGGCACTCGCTCGCGTCCCGGGCGTCGAACTGCATCTCGAGCCGGGCCAGTGTTTCGTCCCGTACGAACCGCTGCTCGTCTGGACGCGAGGCGATGACGCGTTCGAACGGTTCGAAGCGGCGGTCGAAGAAGACCCGACGGTAGTCTCGTTCACTCCGCTCACGACGGACCACCAGCGGCTGTACGAAGCCGATCTGAACGACGAGGGTTCGACGCCCGTCTACGCGCTCCTCTGTCGCGAATCCGCGATGATCCTCGTCGCGGGGACGATTACGACGGAGGGCTGGAAGCTCTGCCTTCGCGTGCCCGACAAAGCGACGATCGGGCGACTTCACGCGCAACTGCGTGACCAGCAGGTTCGCGTGGACGTGCAGTCGCTCCACGAGGACGCCGCCGAGCCGAGGCGCAAACTGGGGCTGAGCGACAGCCAGTACGAGGCGTTACTGCTCGCGTACGAACGCGGTTACTTCGCGGTTCCGCGCGAGACCGACATGAACGAACTCGCCGCCGAGCTGGGCGTTTCGAGTCAGGCCGTCTCCGAGCGCCTCCGCCGCGCGCTCAGAACGCTTCTCCAGCGCGTGACCGACGAGGAAGTGGTCGGGAGCGACGGGTGACTGCGCTGCGCGAAACCGACGCGCCGTCGTTCTCAACCGGTGGAGATCCCCGTCGGGGGAGCGCCCTGTCGGAAGAGGTGCCGCCGGACGGCGCGATAGGCGCTTCCGCCGAACTGCCGGCGCTCGGCTTCTGCGAGAACCGCGGGCGCGCAGAGCGCCGCGAGAACGGCTTCCCGCACGCGATCTTTTTCGTGATCCCGTATTTCGATGCCGTCGAACGTTCCGGCGTCGATCGCCTCCAGCGTCTCCTGGATGACGAGCAGTCGCTCGACCAGCGCGACGGTGTCGAGTTGACGGATTTGCGTCGTGTTCATGGCACTACTGCGTGGTAATCGACGAAGATAGCGCTGTTGGCTGCAAAACGAGTAAGACGCTCCCGCGAGACATTCCGCTACCGCCGCTCCGCGATCAAGCGTCGTCGTCTCTCAGGAGCGTGTTCGCAATGAGGGTCCGGACCGCTCTCCGCATGCGGCCGGTCGCCGCGGCGCTCGATATCCCGAGTTCGGCCGCGAGGTCGCTCAGCGAGACGGCCCGCGGTTCGCTGAAGTAGCCGCGCCGAAACGCCGCGAGCAGCGCTTCCCGCTGCGGATCCGTCAGCCCGTAGCTCTCCGCCGACTTCGCGTCGAGTTCGGTTGCGATCCGGTTCACGCGGACGCCCATCTCGTACTCCCGCAGCTCCGACTGGAACCGCGAGACGTTTTCGGAGTCGGGGAAGCGCAGTTCGAAAGACCACGTCTCGTCGTTTCCGACCGCCTCCACGATCGTCGCGTCGGCCTGCATGATCGCCTGAATGAACTCGTCGACGTGTTCGGTCCACTTCACCCGATAGAGCGCTCCGGCGTCGAATCGTTCCACGAGGGCCAGTTCCTCGATCTCGGGTTCCTTGCGCGCTTCCCGCTCGAAGGCCTCGTAATCGCTGCAGTCCCAAACGAAGAAGAAGGGCAGTCGGTCCGTCCGCGACGGCACGGTGCGTTCGAACTCGATCTCCATCTTCGAGTCTCTCTTGAGGGCCCTGCCGAGCGCGAACTCCTCGGCGGGGACCGTGAACTCGGCGATGACGCTCATTGTCCGCTCCTACGTTCGCCCGGAAGAAAGCGTTCGTGACGGTGTTTGTCCCGTTGCAGAAAAGACACGCCGGACGAACGTCACTCGTAGGCGCATCGCTCTCGATGCGCCCGCGCGCCGCACACGCAGCAGACGGTCCGTCGAGCGGGCGACTTGGCGAATTTCGCGTTCTCGGCGGTGACGTCCGCCCCGTCCGTGGTCGATTCGAGTTCGAGCGATACCTCGTGAACCGTGTTTCGATCACAGCGGTCGCAGTAGGTTACGATCGCGTTCGGAGGGAGGTCGCGTTCGGGCATTTCTTCGCGTATTCGACCCTTTCGGAGGACCTGTTCGAGGGGACATTCCTCCGAATTGAGTTATTTCCTCCAGCGGGGTAGTCTCTAAGGCTGCAGTGACAAGCCAGCTAAGAGCGCCGACGACGGATCGTCGTTCTGGGCTCTGTGACGTTCGCGGATGACGGTTGCTCGATTCCCTGATTCGATCTCTTACGACGAGCCTTCGACTCCTCACGTCCGTTCGTCGTCAGAAGGTCCGGGTGCGAGAATCGAACCCGCGTCTCAGCCTCCACAAGGCTGAAGGATGACCACTACCCCAACCCGGACACACGTCGCATTACTTCGGAGCGACTGAAATACGTTACGACTTCGGGCCCGGGAAGGCCTCGCCCGCGTGCGAATAGACGACGCTCGGCACCGTCAAAAGGCGGTGACGCCGTTCGCCGGGATATCCCGGCACGTCGTTTAGGCGCTCGGAGGTCGCACCATCGGGTATGGCAGACATCCCGGACGTCCAGGCGGTGGAGACGGAGGACGAGTACATCCACGTCCGATTCCGCGACCCCGACCAGTTCGACACGATCCGGACCCCGGACTGGGCCGCGAACGTGGCGAACTCCGTCTCCGAGGGCAGCGAAGTCCGCACCGGCAAGGAGAAGGACGGCGACGAGTGGAAGGTAGAAAGCGTCCTCATCGACAGGGACAACGCCGACGAAGATCAGGCGAGAGAGCAGGCGAAGCAGATCGTCGAGAAGATCGAGTCCTGAGCGGCCGAACCGCGGTCGACACTCGCGGCCGAGTTTGGCTCGGTCGAACCTGTCGAATCGCTGAAACGTCGCCGAGTCGCCGAAACGTCGCCGAGCGGTCGAACCGCCGCGCGATCGTCGTCCGAGCCATCCGGGACGTTTTTCGGGCTCGGACGCGTAGGGCGACCAACAGTGGCGATCACGGACAAGATCTACGTCAAAAACCACCGGCAGCTCGCCTCGCAACTGGAGACGAGCATCCCGAAGGGGGCGTTCAAGGGGGCGACGCTGGATCTGCTCTACACCGGCGACGGACTCGCGAAGCTGGACGAGGCCACCCGCGAGCGCGTGCTGGACTTCGCGGAGGACTTTCTCGACTGCGACTGCGACAACAACCCCTACTGCGGCCACCCGGAGCGAAAGTTCGTCCGCTACCTGCTCGAACTCCGAGCGCAGGGACTCGGACCGGACGCCATCGTCGACGTGATGTCCGACGAGTACATGCTGTACGCGTACCCGGGCGACGTCCTCTCGTTCCTCGACCAGTCCGTGCGGACGCTGGAAGCCGTCGAGGCGCTCGCCGAGGTCGAGGGCGACGACGAGATGGAGCGGCGGGCCGCCGAGGCGGCGAGGGAGCTCTCCGGCTAGAGGAGGGGACGGGGAACCGCGGAGACCGTCGACGGGGAGTCGGCGGGCCGCTCACCCGAGCCGGAACGGACGCTCGTCCGTCTCGCCGTCTAAGTCCTCCAGCTGGATCACTTCCTCCTCCTCGGGGTCTTCGAGCTGTTCGCGGAGGTACGTGACGTACCGCTTGTACTCCTCCAGCTGTTCGCGGAGGTGGTCGGCTTCGAGTTCGAGCCGCTCGTGCTCGCGGATGAAGCTCTTCGGCACCTCCACCGTCGGCGGGAAGCTCTCCTCGCCGCGTCGCTCCTGCAGTTCGTGCTCGGGGACGACCTGGACCTGGCCGTCGTGGGCAACGAGCGTGTCCACGTAATCCCGGAACACCGCCGACAGGGAGATGTCGCGCTCCTCGGCGATCTCGCGGAGCGTCTCGAACGCGTCCTCGTTGACGCGGAACGAGATGGTCTTGTTCTTGTTGCCCATTCTATCGACACTACGTCGCGCTCACCACTTAACGGTTTGTCAGACGACCGCACCCGAATCGACATAAAGGGTACGCCGTGCGGCGGGTGACCGTACATCGTCGTCGACCGTACTAGTGCGTTCATGGCTACCGAATCGCACGACGACGCGTGGACGCTGGAGGGGGAACCCGCCGCGCGGAGCATCGACGACGTGACGCTCGCCGAGTACGACGCCCGTCCGGTCGCGAAGTTCGCCGTGGCCTTCCTGATCGGGGCGACGTTCTTCCTCGTTCCGGTACCGTGGCGCGGGGAGCTGACGGTCCCCTTCGACGTCGCGGTGTCGCTCGTCACCGAATCGTTTCCCACCGCCGTCGGCGTCTACTGCCTCGCGGTCATCGTCGCCGGCGGCCTGCTGACGACCCTCGCGGAACTCGATCGGCGGGGCGTCGGCGTCGCCGGCGCGGATCTCCCCGTCGACCTCGCCTACTTCGAGAGCTCGGCCGCCTTCTGGTTCCTCCGCGTCGCCGGCGCGCTCCTCGCGCCGGTGATGTTCTTCAAATTCGGCCCCGAGTGGCTGCACGCGCCGGGGACCGGCGGGTTCATGTGGGGGACGCTGATCTACAGCGTCGGCGTCATCATCCCGATCGGCGCGGTGTTCATCACGATCTTCGTCGAACTCGGCGGGCTGGAGTTCGTCGGGACGCTCTCGCGGCCGGTGATGCGCCCGCTGTTCCGCCTGCCCGGTCGCGCCGCGCTCGACAGCCTCGCCTCCTGGGTCGGCTCCTACAGCGTCGGCCTCTACGTCACGCGGAACGTCTTCGAGCGCGGCGGCTACAGCAGGCGGGACGTGTTCACCATCGCCACCTGCTTTTCGACGGTGAGCATCGGCTTCGTCGGCGTGGTGGCCGCGACCGTCGACATGCTCGAGCTCTTTCCCCTCATCTTCCTCGCGTACTTCGTCTGCGTCGTCGTCTGCGCGGCGATCCTCGTCCGGGTGCCGCCGATCAGCGCCGTCCCCGAGACGTACGTCGCCGAACCGGACCCCGAAGTGCCGTTCGAGGGCTCGACCGCTGACTACCTCCGCTTCGCGCTCAGCGAGGCGGTGAGGAAGGCCGAGGAGGGCGAGACGTTCCTCGACGCCGCGCGCCGGGGCTTCGTCGACGGGCTCCGGCTGACCAGCCTCATCCTGGGGACCATCCTGGCGGTCGGGCTCGCGGCGGTGCTGCTCTCGGCGTACACGCCCACGTTCCGGATCCTCGGCGCGCCGCTCGTCCCCCTCGTGGACCTGCTTGGAATCCCGAACGCCGAGACGGTCGCGCCGGCGACGATCGTCGGCATCACGGAGATGTACGTGCCGGTCCTGCTCGTCGCCGAGGCCGAGCCGATGGCGCGATTCTTCGTCGCGGTGCTCGCCGTCTCGCAGCTCATCTTCTTCTCCAGCGTCGGACCGATGATGATGGACATGTTCCGGGACGTTCCGATCAGATTTCGCGACCTCGTGACGCTCTTCGCCCTGCGGACCGCCATCCTCGTCCCGCTCGTCGCGGCGATGACGCACGCGGTGAACGCGCTGGGACTGCTCTGAACGTTCGGGAGAGGGAGGACCCGGATGTTCGCGTTCGGGCGGAGGATCGCTCATAGGGAGTATCGGAGGGGTTCATGAATTCCCGGCGAAGAACCGAGAGACACCACCCAGGGACAGGCTTCGGAACATCCGGCTGGCTACGATAATCCCTATCAGAGGTACGGGGCCAGCGCGTCGACGAGCTTGTTCTCGGCCCGCCGGAGGTGCTCCTCGGCGGTGCGGCGCTCGACGCCGACGGCGTCGGCGATCTCGGCCGTCGAGACCTCCCGCGGGATGCGGTAGTACCCGCGCTCGCGGGCGGTCGCGAACACCTCCCGCTGGCGCGGGGTGAGCGTCGGGAGGGCGTCGTGGAGCGTGAGCAGCGGGCCGTCCTGCGTCACCGAGTCGACCTCGCGCTTCGTCTCGACGCTCACGGCGTACCCGTCGTCGACGAGATCGCGGTAACAGCCGGTCAGGGCCGAGGAGTCGAGCGCGAGCAGGCGGCAGAACTTCGCGCCCTCGGCGTACCGCAGCGGCGGCAGGAGCAGGCAGTCGTGGCGGACGAGGTACCGCTCCACGTGATCCGGGTCCTGCGTCTTCAGGCACGACGCGGTGACGACGACGAGTTCGTCGGCCGTCCGGAGGCGCTCCCGGACGCCGACGCGCGACTCGACGTGCGCCAGCACCTCGTCGGCGGCCCCGTCAGTGACGTGGAGGAGGTCGCAGTGGTCGTTGCACCACAGTTCGATCCGCGCGCCGGTGGCCGCCGTGACGTCGGCGTACGCGCCGCCGTCCGCGATCCGGAACGTCGCCTCGTACAGCATGCGCCGACTCCGCCGTCCGAGTATATGAATCCACCTCCGCTCGGTGGGTCGAAGGTATTTGCCACTCGTTGACAAACGATCGAACGAGATGAGCCGACAGACGCCCGCTGGGACGGAGGATCGAATCGGCCCGCCGAGCGAGGAGTGGCGGCGGTATCAGGGAGCGCCGACCGGCACGGACATCGAGTGCAAGGGGTGGCGGCAGGAGGCCGCCCTCCGCATGTTGAACAACAACCTCGACCCGGAGGTGGCCGAAAAGCCGGAGCGGCTCGTCGTCTACGGCGGCACCGGACGCGCCGCCCGGAGCTGGGACGCCTACGACGCCATCCTCGCGGAGCTCCGGGAGCTGGAGGACGACGAGACGCTGCTCGTCCAGTCGGGCAAGCCCGTCGGCCGCTTTCGGACGCACGAGGTCGCCCCGCGCGTCCTCATCGCCAACTCGAACCTCGTCGGCAAGTGGGACGACTGGGAGCACTTCCACGAACTGGAGGCCGAGGGGAAGATCATGTACGGCCAGATGACCGCCGGATCGTGGGCGTACATCGGCACGCAGGGGATCATCCAGGGGACCTACGAGACGCTCGCCGAGCTCGCCAGGCGGCACTTCTCCGACGGGGAGGGCGAGGCGGACCTCCGCGGCCGGATCGTCGTCACCGGCGGCCTGGGCGGCATGGGCGGCGCGCAGCCGCTCGCGGTGACGATGAACCGCGGGGTGTGCATCGCGGCCGAGGTGGACGAGTCGCGGATCGACCGCCGCATCGAAACCGGCTACTGCGTGGAGAAGACGGCCGACCTCGACGAGGCGATCCGAAAGGCCGAGGAGGCCGCCGAGGCGGGCGAGCCGTACAGCGTCGGCGTCCGCGCCAACGCCGCCGACGTGCTGGAGGCGATGCTCGAACGGGACTTCGTCCCCGACGTCGTCACGGATCAGACGAGCGCCCACGACGAACTGGAGGGGTACGTCCCGAGCGGCTACGCGATCGAAGAGGCCGACCGGCTCCGCGAGGAGGACCCCGAGCGGTACGTCGAGGAGAGCCTCGACACGATGGAGCGCCACGTCGCCGCAATCCTGGAGATGCGGGACCGGGGGGCGATCGCCGTCGAGTACGGCAACAACATCCGCGGGCAGGTGAAGGAGCACCGCGGGATGGACCGGGCGTTCGACTTCCCGGGGTTCGTCCCCGCCTACATCCGGCCGCTGTTCTGCCGCGGCAAGGGGCCGTTCCGCTGGGCGGCGCTCTCCGGCGACCCCGAGGACATCTACCGGACCGACGAGGCCGTGAAGGAGCTGTTCCCCGAGAAGGACCACCTCCGCCGGTGGATCGACCTGGCTCGGGAGGAGATCTCCTTCCAGGGGCTCCCCGCCCGCGTGTGCTGGCTGGGGTACGCCGCGGACGAGGAGGGCCTGACGGAGCGCGCGAAGTTCGCCCTCCGCATCAACGACCTCGTCCGTGCCGGCGAGATCTCCGCGCCGATCGTCGTCACCCGCGACCACCTCGACGCGGGGAGCGTCGCCAGCCCGCACCGCGAGACGGAGGCGATGCGGGACGGCACCGACGCGGTGGCCGACTGGCCGATCCTCAACGCCCTCCTCAACTGCGCGGCGGGCGCGGACATCGTCTCCGTTCACGACGGCGGCGGGGTCGGTATCGGCAACGCGCTCCACGCGAACAACCACGTCGTCCTCGACGGCACCAATCTCGCCGCGGAGAAGGCCCGTCGGGTGTTCACGACCGACCCCGGGACGGGCGTGATCCGCCACGCCGACGCGGGCTACGAGGAGGCGCTGGAGGAGGCGTCGGCGTCGAACGTGCCGATCCCCGCGCGCGACCGACGATGACCGGGCTCCGCGACCCGCCCTCGTGGTCGGGGCCGTCGGACGATCCGAACGACGAGCAGTTCGGCGACGTGATCGAGCCGTGCTCGGCGGCCCGGACGGCGGCGGACGACGCCGCGGAGCCGGCCCGCCTCGACCGCGCCGACCGCTACGACGCGGTGCTCGTCGGCGAACCCTACGACGGGGGAGTCGTCGGACGGACGGGCGCTCGCGAGGGGCCGACCGCGCTCCGCGAGGCGCTCGCGGCGGTCAAGACCCACCACTTCGAGGGGGGCCCCGTCGGCGCCGTCGGCGACCTCGGGGACGTCGAGATACTGGACGGAAGCGTGCGCGCGGTGCAGGGGACGGTGAGCGAAATCGCCCACCGGGTACACGCGACGGACGCCCTCCCGGTGTTCCTCGGGGGCGACAACTCGCTCACGTACCCGAACGCCGCGCCGCTTCTGGACCGGTCGCTCGGCGTCGTCAACTTCGACGCCCACCTCGACGTGCGCGAGGTTCGGGACGACGCGACCAGCGGGACGCCGTACCGGCAGCTGTTCGAGTCGGGGCTCGACGCCTACGCCTGCGTCGGCGCGCGCCACTTCGAAACCTCGACCGCCTACGCCGACTACGTCCGCGACCGAGGGGGCTCGATCGTGACCGCGGACGCGGTCGGGAGCGACCCCGTGGGCGCGGTCGAGCAGGCGCTGGCGACGATGACGGACGCGGAGGCGCTCTACGTCAGCGCCGACCTCGACGTGCTCGACGCGAGCGCCGCGCCGGGCGTGAGCGCCCCGACCCCGGGCGGGCTTTCGACCCGCGAGCTGTTCCGGATGCTCCGCCGGGTCGCCGCGGACGACCGCGTCGCCGGCTTCGAGGTCGTCGAGTGCGCGCCGCCGCTGGACGAGGGCGGCCGAACCGCGGCCGCCGGCGCCCGCGCCGTCGCCCACTTCCTAAGTGGATACGGCGCGAAGGGGGACCGAGATGCCTGAACTCACCGCCGTCGTCCGCGACGCCGCGGAGGTCGTGGTCGGTCCCCCCGAGGACGGAGCCGGAGGCACTGAAGGCGGGGGCTCCGACGACGCGACCGAGCCGCTGATCCGCCGCGAGAACGCCGCCGTCGCGGTCGTCGACGGCCGCGTCGCAGCCGTCGGTCCCTCCGACGAGGTGACGCGCGAGTACCCCCCGGAAAACGCCGAGTACGCCGTCGACGCCGCGGGAAAGAGCGTGATCCCGGGGTTCGTCGACTCGCACACCCACGCGCTCTTCGCCGGCGATCGCTCCGACGAGTTCGAGGCGAAGCTGCGGGGGAAGACGTACCAGGAGATCATGGCCGAGGGCGGCGGCATCCTGCGGACCGTCGCCGCGACGCGCGCGGCCGACGACGACGCGCTCCTGTCGAACCTGCTCGGCCACCTCGACGTCATGCTCGCCCACGGGACGACGACGGCCGAGGTGAAGTCGGGCTACGGGCTCGACACCGAGACGGAGCTCCGGATGCTGGAGGCGATCGACCGCGCGAACGACCGGCACCCGGTGGACGTGGTGCCGACGTTCATGGGAGCGCACGCGGTCCCCCCGGACGTCGACGCGGCGGAGTACGCGGAGGAGGTCGTCTCCGAGCAGCTCCCGGCGGTCGAAACGCAGGGGATCGCCGAGTTCTGCGACGTGTTCTGCGAGGAGGGCGCGTTCACCGTCGAGCAGTCGCGGCGGGTGCTCGAAGCCGGGATCGAGGCGGGGCTGGCCCCGAAGATCCACGCCGACGAATTCGCGAACCTCGGCGGCTCCCGGCTGGCGGCCGACCTCGGCGCGACGAGCGCCGACCACCTGCTGCGCTCGACCGACGAGGACATCGACGCGCTCGTCGAGGCCGGCGTGGTCCCGGTGCTCCTGCCGGGGACGGCGTTCGCGCTCGGCGCGGGGTACGCCGACGCCGGCGCCTTCCTCGACCGCGGCGCGCCCGTCGCCGTCGCGACCGACTTCAACCCGAACTGCTATTCGCAGAACATGGGGTTCGCGGTGTCGCTCGCCTGCGTCGGCATGC
Source organism: Halegenticoccus soli (assembly GCF_002844195.1). Classification (GTDB taxonomy): domain Archaea; phylum Halobacteriota; class Halobacteria; order Halobacteriales; family Haloferacaceae; genus Halegenticoccus; species Halegenticoccus soli. The sequence continues at coordinate 158,398 of NZ_PEND01000002.1, read as the reverse complement.
GGATGACGCCCGCGCGGGCGCTCGTCGCGGCGACGAGGAACGGGGCGCTGGCGCTCGACAGGGAGGAGTCGCTCGGGACGCTCCGCGAGGGCGCGGCGGCCGACCTGCTGGTCCTCGACGCGCCGTCGTACGTCCACCTTCCGTACAACTTCGCCGTCAACGCGGTCGAAACCGTGCTCAAGGGCGGAGAGGTGGTCCACGCGAAGGACGGGTCGGAGGCGACGCATGGGTGAACCCGGTACGGACGCCGACGCGGTCGTCCTCGACGGCGAGTCGCTGACCGTCGAGGAGGTCGTCGCCGTCGCCAGACGCGGCGCGCCCGTCGCCGTCGACGAGGAGGCGCGCGAGGCGGTCCGCGAGTCGCGGGCGCGGGTCGAGGAGATCGTCGAGAGCGACGAAGCTGTGTACGGCGTCAACACGGGCTTCGGCGAGCTGGTCGACGTGCGGATCCCGCGCGAGCGGATCAACGAACTCCAGCAGAACCTCCTCCGGAGCCACGCCGCCGGAGCCGGGCGCGAACTCTCGACCGAGGAGGTTCGCGCGCTCGCGCTCACCCGCGTCAACGCGCTCGCGAAGGGGTACTCGGGCGTCCGCGAGGTCGTCGTCGACCACCTAGTGACGATGCTCAACGAGGGGATCCACCCCGTCGTCAAATCCCGCGGGAGCCTCGGCGCGAGCGGCGACCTCGCCCCGCTCGCGCACCTGTCGCTCGTCCTGATCGGCGAGGGCGAGGCGGACGTCGAACGGGGGCTCAAAAGCGCCTCCGACGGCGAGCGTCCGCCGGGTCGAGACCTCGATGAGGGTGAGCGCCGCGACGGGGTCGAGCGCCTGCCGGGGAACGAGGCCCTGGCCGCGGCTGGGCTGGAGCCCCTCGCGCTCGCGGCCAAGGAGGGCCTCGCGCTCATCAACGGGACGCAGCTCACCGTCGGGCTGGCGGCGCTCGCCGTCCACGACGTGGAGCGCGCGCTCCGCGCGGCCGACGCCGCCGGCGCGCTCACGACGGAGGTGACGATGGGCACGACCGCCGCCTGCGACCCGGCGATCCAGGCGGTCCGCCCGCACGCCGGGCAGGCGGCGAGCGCCCGGAACGTGAAGCGGCTGACCGAGGGGTCGGAGATCGTCGAGTCGCACCGGAACTGCGACCGCGTGCAGGACGCCTACTCGATCCGATGTCTGCCGCAGGTCCACGGCGCGGTGCGCGACGCGGTGGCGCACCTGCGCGAGGCGGTCGCGGTCGAGTTGAACAGCGCGACCGACAACCCGCTCGTGTTCCCGCGCGAGGACGTCGACCCTCGCGCGAGCGGGACCGAGACGGCGGCGGTCGTCTCCGGCGGCAACTTCCACGGCGCGCCGCTCGCGTTCCGGCTCGACTACGTCGCGGGGGCACTCACGGATCTCGCGGCCGTCGCCGAGCGGCGAGTCGATCGCATGCTCAACCCGAACCTCCAGGAGCCGCACCTGCCGCCGTTTCTGACGGCGGAAGGGGGCCTGCGCTCCGGCTACATGATCCCGCAGTACACCGCCGCGGCGCTGCTCGCCGAGTGCCGTTCGGAGGGCAGGCCGTCGACGGACAACACGCCCGTCAGCGGGGGCCAGGAGGATCACGTCAGCATGAGCGCGACCTCGGCGTTCGCCGTTCGCCGGGTCGTGGAGCGCGTCCGAACGGTCGTCGCCGTCGAGCTGCTCTGCGCCGCGCAGGCGGCGGAGTTCGTCGACCCCGCGCTCTCGCACGCCCCGGGAACTCGGGCGATCTACGACGCAGTCAGGGAGGTCGTTCCGGCGCTCGACGAGGATCGGCCGAGCCACCGGGACATCGAAGCCGTCGCGGCGCTCGTCTCGTCTGGCGCGCTCGACCGGCGTTCGCGGGCGGCGCTCGGCGAGGCGCTGGAGTGACGCGTCCGGCCTCGCCGTGAGCGGCGCGTCTGACCGCTTCGGATTTTCGTAGCAGTTACACTACCCCGCAGGCGGTGGACGGTCGGGTCAGTCCGCGGGGTGCCCGTCGGGCTGACGGGCGCGGTCGCGGTGACGCGGGCAGTACGGGTCCTCGGTCTCGGCCGCCGGCGACCGGCCGCACTCCGGACAGCGAGGCCGGTCTTCGTCGTCCGTCTCGTCCGTCCCGCCCGTCTCACCTCCTTCGTCCGTCCCGCGTCCCTCCTCCGCCTCGTCCTTCGCGTCCGACTCGTCGGTCCCGTCCGGTCCTTTCGTCTCGTCCGCATCCTCCTCGAACCACGCGTCGGGGTCGACGCCCATCGCGTCGGCTACCTCGCGCCAGCCGCCGCTGGGGGAGGCTCGCTCACCCGGCATCGTCGGGCGCGTCGGGAGCGGCGTTTCGCGTTGAGTCGGCCGACGGCGACTCGCAGCGGAAACAGCCGTCGCGGAGCCGTGGATCGGTGCTTTCGAGCCCGCAGCGCTCACACCGCCAGTAGCGGTGATCGAGGCGGCCGTCGCTGTCGCGGCCGTCGTGCGGGCCGGTTATCTCGTTCGCGTTTTCGGTACGTTCTTGTGGGAGAGCGCAATCAACGTTCACTGGGCTGCTTGTGGATCAGGTATGCCCGGCGTCTGGGTGCTGGTGACACCCGGGCGCACTTTGCGTCGAGCGCGTGTGCGCCCGCGGCGCGGGCGACGGTCTGCGAGCGGTTCGCCGTTTCGTGTTCTACTGCGTTCTATCGCGCCGTTCCGTCGTCAGCAGTCGCTGTCGGCGTCGGGGCGACGTTGGCCCTCGACCCCGGTCCGCGAAAAACGGCGACGCGCGTCGGCCGCCGTCTCAGGCTTCCGCCGCGAGTTCGTCCGTCTCCTCGAGACTCTGGAGCGCCTCGATGGCACCCTGCTTGTAGGCGTCGACGGAGAGGTCGTACCGCTCGCGGGCCATGCGAGCGTACTCGTTACCCTCCTCGTCGAACGCCGCGACGCGATCGAGGGTGCGCTCGGCCGTTTCGACGACCCAGCGGTCGCGCGTCGCGGCGTCGACCGTCGTGATGGACTCCGGGCGGACCGAGACGTTGATCTGCCCGTCGTCCGTCTCGAACGTGCGCGGCTTGCCGACGATGGCGACGTACGCGGGCGGTTCGAGGTCGCGGAGGGCGCTCGCGGCCTCGGGCTGGTACTGCCCGGCGTAGACGAAGAACGTCCCGGTCGGGTCGACGATGCGACCGCGCCAGTACTCGCTGTCCTCGCCCACGTCCTCCTTCTCGGTGAGCGTGCCGACGAGGAACACCCGGTTGGCTCGCTCCCCGGTGGGGAGCAGCAGGTAGACGGGCGCGCGCTCGTCTTCGGATTCCTTGAACGTGTAACCGGCGTCGTTGAACTCGCGGGCGAAGACGCGCCGGGCGACTTCTCGGGAGGGAACTGATTGGCTCATTTACATCGACCTCGCTTTGATGAGGACTTCCTCGGCGTTCGTCGGTCCGTTCAGCTGTTCGAACTCGTTGGCGAGCACGTACCGACCGAGGGTCGGCCCGGTGACGCTGTAGTAGCGACCGAGGGTCGTCTCGCGCATCTCGTCCGCGACGATGGTCGTGTCGAGCGCGTCCATCGCCCGCTGTTTGGCCTCCTCCAGGGTGACGCCGGTGAGTTCCTCGGTCATCTCGCGGTTGAAGATGACCTCGCGGACCTCGTTGCCGTCGTCGAGGACGCCCTTGATCCGGAGGTCGAACTCGCCCTCGACGCTGCCGTGCTCCGAGCACCGGCCGTTCTGGAGGACGCGCGTGCAGCCCTCCTCGGGGCAGCGCTTGATGAGGCCGCTCCCGCTCTGGATGTCGACGAGCGCGCCCTCGACCGTGACGGCGTTGTCGCCGACCTCGATGTCCTCGTCGAGTTCGGTGATGGTCGTCGTCCGGTTGAGCTTCACCGAGTACCGCCCCTGGTACTCGTCGGTGACGACGTTCTCCAGCCGGTACACCGAACCTTCGTCGAGCTCGGGGAGCTCGGAGGTCTTGAACGAGACGAACTTGATCGTGCCCGACTCGTCGCCGAGCAGGCCGACCTGCGAGATGGAGTCGCTCCGGGGCTCCCACAGGTCGACGACCTTGGCCGTGATGTCGACCCACTGTTCGTCCTCGTCGATGTCGGCCACCTTCGCCGCCTGGCCGCCTCCGCCGCCGCGGATGGCGTCGCGCTCCAGGCCGGCCTCGTCGAGGTAGCTGTTGACGACGCTCCGGCGCGCTTCCTCGACGGGGACCTTGTACTCGTTGACGAGGTTGTCCAGCCGCTCTTCGACCTCGTCCGCGTCTACGTCCAGGTGGTCCGAGAACTGTTCCGCAATCTCCTCTGCGTGGGTTCGCAACGCTGTCATGTGGTCTCACTGCCTCCGCTTGGGTTTTCGACGAGAGGCGTACGTCAGTTGGTGCCTGATGGTATAAAAAGTTACGCGAGCGGGGTGAAAGTGAAATCGGACGGAGCCGGCCGTCAGACGTCCGTCGGAGGGTTTTTCTCGGATCTTCGTCGGCGGCGAAGAAAATCGGGGTGGGCGGAAGGTTTCGCGGGGCGGAGGGTTCGGAGCGCCGGCGCGTCTCGGACGTGGATCGGCGCGCGGTCGCCGAGGCGACGCACCTTTGGGCGGCGGCCGAGAACGGAACCCATGGAAGAGCGGCTCGAACGCTTCATCCGGACCACGTTCCGCTCGGCCGGCCGGCGATACGCCGAGGCGCGCGAGGCGTACCGCGAGGGCCGGACCGCGACCGACGGCGCGGACGGGTTCGACCTGCCGCGGGACGGCGAGGGTCGCGCGCGGATCGTCTGCCGACGCTACGCCGAAAAGCGGGCGGTCGAAGTCGACGGCGAGGGGCGGCCCTCGTGCTTCGACCCGGAGCATCCGGACTGCCGGGGCTGCGTCGAGGACGTCCGCGACGGCGTCGTCGAGACGTGGTAGTCCGGCGTCGAAAGCGCGGTACTCCGGCCGTCGCGTAAGCGGATAGCGCGGTGGCGTCGTCGCGACGCGGTCCCGCCACCGCGACCGGCGGAGCGAACCGGCGGGAGCGCCGTTTTTTGTGGGTCGGCCGGGAAGGGCCGTCATGGACAGACCGCTCGTCGCGCTCGTGCTCGCCGGCGGCACCGGCACCCGACTGTACCCGGCAAGCCGGAGCGACCGTCCGAAGCAGTTCCTCCCCCTCTCCGGCGGCGAGTCGCTGCTCGCGCGGACAGCCGAGCGCGCGTCGTTCGCCGACGAGACGTTCGTCTCGACCCGCGAGGCGTTCGCTCCGGAGGTGCCCGAACACGCGCCCGACGCGACCGTGATCGTCGAGCCCGAGGCGAAGGATACGGGGCCGGCGCTCGTCTACGCGACGCACCGCATTCGGGAGGTCGTCGGCGACTGCGTCGTCCTGGCGCTGCCGAGCGACCACCACGTGGCGGGCGACGCCGCCTTCGAGGCGACGGCGCGGACGGGCGCACGGGTCGCGGCCGACGCCGGGTCGCTCGTGACGTTCGGCGTCGAACCGACCCGCCCCGACACCGGCTACGGCTACGTCGAGCCGGGCGCAGACCGCGGGGACCACTTCGAACTCGCCGGCTTCCACGAGAAGCCGGACGCGGAGACCGCCGCGCGGTACGTCGAGGCGGGCTACCTGTGGAACGCCGGGATCTTCGCGTGGACGCCGGAGGCGCTGCTGGGGGCGGCCCGCGACTCCCCGCTCGCGCCGCTGGTCGAGGCGCTCGAATCGGGCGATCCGGAGGCAGGCTTCGGCGCCGTCGACCCCGTCAGCGTGGACTACGCGGTGATGGAACGCGCGGCGGACGCCGCCGTCGTCCCCGCCGACTTCGCGTGGGACGACCTGGGGTCGTGGGACGCGCTCGAACGGACGCTCGAACCCGACTCGGCCGGCAACGTCGCGCTCGGCGACGCGCTGGCGGTCGACGCGTCGGGGAACGTGATCGCCAGCGACGACAAGCACGTCTCGCTCGTCGGCGTCGAGGGGCTGGCCGTCATCGCCTGGGACGACCGCGTGCTCGTCGTTCCGAAAGCCGAGGCTCAGCGCGTCCGGGAGGTCGTCGCCGCGCTGAAGGAGGAAGAGCGGTTCTGACGGGGCGGACGCCGGTTCACTTGTCCGTCTTCCACTCGCCGACCTCCGCGCCGTGAAACTCGCCCTTGGCCCGCCGCGGCGTCGGCCAGTACGTGAGGACGAGCGCGACGAGGTAGAACAGGCCGACGAGGGCCACCACGACGACGCCGGGGACGTCCGAGACGGCGGCGGTCTCGCGCCAGTCCTCGCCGGGGACGAACGCCGTGATCCGGAAGATCCACGCGACGAGCAGGACGGAGAACAGCGGGAAGTACACCCGCTTGAGCCGGCGCGACAGCGCCTCCCGGAACGAGACCTTCAGCGTCGGCTTCCGGAGGTCGTCCGCGATCTCGTCCCGCCAGTTTCGGAGGGTGGGCTCGCCGGGGCTGAACACGTTCGCGAAGACGTTCTCCTCGATCATCCGGACCCGCGACCGGGCCGCGTCGTACGTCCGATACCGGCGGACGTCGAAGAGCAGGAACATGGTCGCCGCCAGCATCCCGATGAGCAGGAAATAGGGCGGGCTCTCGGCGCTCTGAAACGAGAGCGCGAACACCGCCGCGATGACGGCGATCGCCCAGTCGACGGAGAGGTCGAGGCGGTCCAGCCGCGTCGACATCTGCGAGACCTCGCCGCGGTAGTAGTGCGGCATCAGCGAGAGGAACTCCGAGCGGTCCGTAGCCGCCTCGGCGGCGACTTCCCGGGCCTCGCGCCGTTCGGGATCGAAGTCCGAGGGGGCATCTCGTGACATACGGTAGCGTTCGACATGCTCCGGTAAAACCCAGTCGCTCGTCGAGCTCTCGGTCGGGCCGACGGCGGTGTCACCGGCGACGCTCTCGGATCGCGCCGCCGACGAGGCCGCCGAGCAGCCCCCGCGCGTCGATTCTCCACATGCGGCGGACGATCAGGAACACGAGCGCCGTTATCGGAACCAGAAACGGGGCGTTGGAGGCGTAGCCGAACGCCACGCCGACGACGAGCGACGCCCACACCGCCACCAGCACGAGCGTGACGGCGGCCCGAAGCCCGGCGTCCGTCTCAGCCATCGGGCCTCCCGACGAACCGACCGCGGACGTTCGGCTGTGCGCCGCAGAGCGCGGGAGAAATCCGTCCGCGCCGGGGGGCGGTCCGTCCCGCTACCAGCGTCGGCGCGGGCGCGCCGCGGCGTTCGTCGTTCGATCCGTTTTCGATTTTACTCGTCGACATCGCAAACGGATATTTTACCCCGACGCCTATAATCGAATCAGAGTGGTTTCCGGAACTTCCGAAACCGGGCGATCGGCGGGCGATCGGCGGGCGACCGGTGGACGGGCGGGGGCTAATCGCTGGACGGGCGGCGGGCGATCGGAAGGGAACCTCGCCGGACGGAATACCCCGCTCCCCGAGGCCGCTCACTCGTCGGCGGGCTTCCAGTTCATCTTGATACCGATCGCCTCCTTCCTGCCGCCGAGCATCGAGCTCCGCTCTTCGACCGTGATCGCGTACTCGATCGTCGACGGCGGCGAGAGCCGTACCGTCTTGTTTCCCACCGCGACGTCTGCGTCGTGCTCCCCGCGGAACTGGTTCGCGAGCGATTCCAGGCGGTCCGCTACTTCTTCCCGGGACAGCGATTCCTCGGCGATCGTTTTGTCGCTCATACCCGTCTATTCGTCGGCCCGGATAATCAAGTGGGTCCAGATTACGCCCCTCACGACCGTCGACCGAAGACAGCAGCCCGACGCGCCGGAAGTCCTTCGGACGGTCGGCGGCTATCCGGATCGCCGCACGCGAACCGTCCCCTCGCTCGTGACGCCGACGAGCAGCGGTTCGCGCACCTCGCGCCCGCGGACCGCGTCGCCGGCGGCGTCGCTCACGAGCTTCATCAGGTCCGGCGCGGTGTGGTTGACCTTCACGCCGGCCTCGTCGCAGGCGTCGTACACCAGCTTCGGCACGTCGTAGAGGTCCGTTCCGGCCTCCACCTCGACGCCGACGGGCGCGGTGAGCGCCTCGGCGAACGCGACGGTCTCGCGGGCCTTCTCGACGTTGGCCCGGGCGCTCGCCTCGATGCTCGACACGTTCGCGCGCGAGGTTCCGAGGAGGTCAGCGATGGTCGTCTGGCGGACGCCGCGCTCGCGCAGCGCCAGCACCTCGGCCTGTCGTCGCGTCAGGACGCTCCGCTCGGGGTCGAAGCCCGCCCCCTCGAGCAGCGCGTTCGCGTCCACGTCCGGGGCGTCGTCCATACCCCCGCTAGACACTCGGGTCGCAAAAATCCTACAGAATCCGCTGTCCACGGCCGGTTCCGCGGCTGTCGGCGCGCCGGCTCAGGAGCCCCAGAAGTTGTCCCGGCTCCCGAGCGCCGTCGGACGGGTCGGGCCGTCCGTTTCCTCGGACTCGGACTCGTCGGCGTCCCGGCTCTCGCCGATCTCCGCTTCCGCCTCGCCCTCTTCCTCTCCCTCCATCGGCAGGCGCTCGATCTCCTCGGCGCGGGCGTGGTTCGACTTGACCTGCGTGATCTTCACGAGCGCCCGGGCGTCGGGGAGCACGCCGTCGACCATGACGATGAAGCCGTCCTCCGTCCGGCCGACCCCCGCGCCGCTCTCGTGGATGTCGGTCACCTCGACGACGACCTCCTCGCCGGGGGTGACCGGCTGCTGCTTCAGCTCGTAGATGGGCATGTTGTAGTGGTTGCACCACTCGGCGCCGCCTCGGTCGCCGTAGTGTCGACACCCCATCCCCGGAATGCGTTCTGAGAAACTCGGGCACTCGTCGGCCAGTGGACAGTCCGGCATATCCGCGAGTAATTCGGGCGGCGTATAAACGCTTGCGCCTTCGCGAGCGCCGCCGACGCGGCCGAACGGCGGCGAGCCCGGCGGCGGGACGGAGGTCGTCGCCCGACGGCGATTCTCCCGCACACCGGACCGCGATTCCGCCGCGCACCCGCCCCCGAACCGCGCGTCCGATCCTCGAACCGCCCGCGCGGAAGTGCTTTGTTCGCCGCCCTCCGATTCTGCGGCGTGTCCCGCCGCGCACCCGAACTGGCGCTCGTGACGGGCGTCTTCCTCGCGCTGTCGCTCTTCGTCTCGGGTGTCGTCCTCACCGGCGATCTCCCCGCGACGACGCTGGCGGCGCTCGCCGTCGGGTTCCCGTTCGTCGCGCACGCCGTCCGACACGCGGACGACCCGACGGACGTGCTCCGACCGGACGCGGTGCTGCTCGGGGGCGCGACCGCCGGCGCGACCGTCTGGGCGGTCGTCGCGCTCGACGGGCCGCCGGCCTCGACGCCGCGGCGAGTCCTCCTCGGGGCGGTCGTCGCCGGTGCGTTGGCGCTCCCGGCGGCGGCGTACCACGTCGGCTACGGGGAGCGGCGCAACCCGCTTTCGCCCCGGGCGACGTTCGCGCTCGCCGCCCTCGTGGCCGCCGCAACGGTCGGGTACGGCGTCCTCGTCGGCGCGCCGCTGCTCGGCTCGCTCACGGCGCTCGCGCTGTTTCTCGGCGGCGGCCTGTACCTGAACGCCCGCGGCGCACCGCTCGGGTACCGCCTCCGGCGCCGGCTGGTCGTCGCGGGACTCGCGCTCGGCGTCGCCGTCGCGATCGGTGGCGTCGTCGCGTTCCGTGGCACCGTCGCGGCCGGCGGCGAAGCGGCGTCGACGGCGTGGGTCGTCGCCGGCGCGACGATCCTGCTCGGACCGAGCCTCTACCACGCGCTGAGCGTCGAGGCGAAGGCGACGTGAGGGGGAGGTGAACTACCCTACCGCTCGCCTGACGGCTCGCGCTTGAGGGGAGGGCTTCCTGCTTCCACGACGCGCTTTGCAGATACAGGCGTATCCACAGGGAGCGCAGTCTCCACAGGCGTTCGAAAATCACGTAGTGATTTTCGCAGCCCATCAGAACCGCGAAGCGTTTCTGAGGACGTTGATTCGGAGTATCCCACTCCTATATCTTCGAGGCCGCGAGAAAGAATGTTCCACGCCGCGTTCGCGTCCCTGTCCGCCTCAAACCCGCAGGCAGGACAGGAATGTTCACGGACCCACAACGGCTTCTCCGTCGAGACTCCGCACGATGCGCACTCCTTGGTCGTCCCTCTCGGGTTGACCGCCACGGAGTGCGTCCCCTCGCGCTCGCACTTGTATTCGAGTAGCGAGAGGAACGTCCGCCACGCCGCAGACGCCGTGTTTCGACTGTTCGACGGCGATTCCACCATCCCCTTCACGTTCAAATCTTCGACAGCTACGAGGTCGTACTCCCGAGCGTAGTAGTTCGAGAGCTTGTGCAGGAAGTCGCGGCGCTTCCGTCGGAGATCGGCGTGACACTCCGCGACTCGACGCCGTTGCTTCTCGTAGTTGTTCGACCCGTGCTGTTTGCGCGAGAGCTTCCGTTGCTCGCGCTCCAAGCGTTCACGTTCGTTCGAGAGGTCGAGCGACCCGACCGCCATGCCGTCCGTATCGTGGGCGTACGTGAGAATCCCTACGTCGATACCGGCACACCGCTCGGGATTCTCAGGCGGTTCAGGTGGTTCACGGTCCATTTCGACGCCGAACGTGGCGAACCACTCGCCCGTCGGTTCCTTCTTGAGCGTGACCTGCTTGAGTGTCGCGTCGTCGGGGATGGCGCGGTGAAGCCGAATCGGTATATCCGCGAGTTTCGAGAGGCACAGGACAGTCTGACCGCCCTTCTTGTCGAGCTTGAAGCCAGACTGACTGTACGTGAAACTGCGGAACTCTCGTGGTGGCTTCCACTTGAGTTGGCCGACACCGTAGCCGTTCTGTTTGAGTTTCCCGAGAGACGTGATGTTCTGCTCAATCCGCATGACGGTGGTCTGAAGAACTGTCGAGTACACGTCCGAGAGGCCATCCCACCAGCCTTTGAGACCGGGTAGTTCATCGCGGATGGACCGAACGCGCTGATTGAGGGTTCCTGCGTCCTCGGGGATTTGGTTGAAGCGGTAGAGCGCGTGATTGTACAGTTGCCGACAAATATCGCGGTGGCGGTCCAACTCCTCGCGGTGGGCGTCGGACGGCTTGAGTCGATACTTGTAGGCGTAGTACATCAGTCCTCGCGTTCCTCGATAAGTTCGTCCAATTTGTCTTGGACGAAACGAGAGAGATTCAGGTGGTTCTCCTGAATCCACTCCTCTTGGTCGTCGCGGACAGTGATGTTCTTGCGCGTTGCCACACAAGTATGATACACACAATACTCGATAAAGATACCGATAGAACGTTGTGGGCCTGCCGTCGTAGAGTACATGAACAAACGTGCGGCGTTGACGAGACGCTTTGCGTCTCGTCCGCACACCAGAACGCGAAGCGTTCTGGGGACGCTGTATCCCCTCCCTACGCCCTCGCTTCGCTTGGGCGTTGAGGAAGGGGGCTTAGCGCCTCAATTCAGCTAAAATTTGTCCAGGAGCCGGTCGTAGAAGTCGAGGTCGCTCTCGTCCGACAGCTTCTCCACGATGAGTTCGGGGGTCGACCGGGCGAGCGTGCCCTTGACGGGCGAGCGATTCACCCGGAGTTCGCCGTCGACCAGTCCCACCGCCTCGATGCCGTCCACCGCGACGTCGAAGTCGGCCGTCTCGCGGATCTCGCCCGCGAGGTGCGAGACGAACACCGCCGTCGCGCCCTGCCGGTCGAGCGCCTCCAGGATGCCGGCGATGATCTTCGCGCTCGCGCCGGGTTCGGTGATGCTCTCCAGCTCGTCGACGAGCACCAGCCGCCGCTCCGCGCCCGCGGTCAGGTCGGCGAAGTCCCGGAGGGTGCTCTCGAACGCGCCCGCGTCGAGCGTCCCCTGGCTCTTGGCGTAGTAGTGGAGCTCCTCGATCCGCCCGAGTTCGAACCGCTCGGCCGGGACCGGGAGCCCCATGTGCGCGAGCACGACGAGCACCGCGACGAGGTCGAGCGTCGACGTCTTGCCGCCGCTGTTGACCCCCGAGAGGAGCGCCACCCCGGAGACCTCGTAGTCGACGGGGTCGACCGCCTCGAAATCCACGTCGAGGAGCGGCGATCGGCCGCCCTCGACGGCGAATCCGGACCCCGCGTCGCCGAACGCCGGCATCGCGCAGTCGAAGTCGCGGGCAAACCGCGAGACCGCGAGCTCCACGTCGAGTTCGAGCGCGTCGCGGACGAGGTCCTCCGCGGGCCCGCGAAGCGCCGCGAGGTCGGACGCGAGATCGGCTTTCAGCCGCGCCGCTCGGCGGTCGCGGGCGGCCGCGAGCTCCGTCCTGAGCCGGGCGACGACCTCCTCGTCGCGCTCGACGGGGAAGGTCGGCTCGTCGTCGAACAGCCGGTCGAGGAGGTCGGCCTCGCCGGGGTCGAGCGCGAGGCTGTCGACCAGGTGCTCGCGGGCGCGGCGGACCGCCTCGTCGTACTCGTCGGCGAGTTCGCGCGACAGCAGCGAGTCGACCCGCGCGCCCCGCTCGACGAGCGAGAGGAAGTCCGTCCCCTCGATGGTCACGTCCTGCTCGCGGATGGCGTCGCGGAGGTGGTCGTTCGCGACCGACTCGGCCGTCGACACCGCCGCGTCGAGGTCGTCGACGGCGGCCGTCAGCCGGTCGAGCTCGTCGTCGCCGACGACCGTCCCGTCGTCGGAGACGCGCGAGAGGCCGTCGCGGAGCGCGTCGAGCGGACACGCCGGTTCCGTCCCCGCCGCCTCGTGGACCGCCGCCGCGGCTTCGAGGCGGTCGCGGTTCTCGGCGAAGAAGGCGAGCAGCCGCTCGGGGACGAGCTCCTCCGGGCGGGAGAGCGCGTCGGGGCGGACCTGCACGTCGCCCGGCACGTCGATGCCGGCGAACTCCTCGTCGAGCACGATCACCGTCGAGTACGACCGCGCGAGCTCCGCGACGTCGCGGCCGTCGTCGACGATCTCGGCCGACAGTTCGGGGACGGCGTCGCGGGCCTCGGCGTAGCGCTCGGCGTCCGTCGTCGCCAGACACCGCTCGCGTACCCGGCGCGGCGGCGTTGACTGGAGCGGCTCGACGCCCTCCAGCGCGTCCAGCACCGCCGGATCAGGGTCGCGCTCCATCGCCCGCTCGGCGAACGCGCGCACCTCGTCGATCCGCGACCGCGAGGAACTCGGGAACAGCGTCTCCAGCCGCTTTTCGGCGTAGTCGGTCACCGTCCGCCGCTGGAGCAACGAGAGCGCGTCGCGGTACACCTCCCGGGCGCGGTCGGTCGCGAGGAACGTCCCGTCGTCGCCATGTTCCATCCGAACGGCGGCCCGCGCGATGGCCGCCGCCCGGCCCTCGGTGATCCCCGGCGCGCGGGCGAGCGCGGCGACGTCGCCGTCGCGGAGCGCCGCCTCGGCGTCGTCGAGTTCGGCGAGCGACGCCGCCGTCTTCTCCCCGACGCCCGGAATGGCCTCGAACTCCATTCACCCCGGGGTATCCCCGGCGGGCACAAAACGTTGCGGGTCGGCCGCGGTCGGGCGTTCCCGCCGCCGCGCCGGGAACGGTCGTCGCCGCGAGCGGCGATCCGGCCGCCTCGCTCGCCTCCGACGGTGGCGCGTGGCCCGAAGGCGGCGACTGCCGGGTGCAACGGGCTTTTGCGCTCGGACGATAAATCGCGTCCATGAGCACGACCGTCGAGGAGAAACTGGAGGCGGCGCGCGAGGACCTCGCGACGCGGGACGGCGTCCTGATCGCCTTCTCCGGCGGCGTCGATTCGAGCGTCGTCGCCGCGCTGGCGCGCGACGCGCTCGGCGAGGACGCCGTGGCCTGCACGGCGAAAAGCGAGACGCTCCCCGAGGAGGAGCTCGCGGACGCGAAGCGGGTCGCCGAGGAGATCGGCGTCCGACACGAGATCGTCGAGTTCTCCGAGCTGGACAACCCGGACTTCGTCAGGAACGACGGCGAGCGGTGTTACCACTGCCGGACGATGCGGCTCGGCAAGATGTACGAACGGGCGCGGGAGCTCGGGATCGAGACGGTCTGCGACGGGACGAACGCCTCGGACCCCGGGGAAGGCCACCGGCCCGGCCTGCGCGCAGTCGAGGAGCTCGAAGTGCTCTCGCCGCTTCTCGCCCACGGCATCGGAAAGGAGGAGGTTCGGGAGATCGCCCGCCGGTACGACCTCTCGGTCGCCGACAAGCCCTCGATGGCCTGCCTCTCCTCGCGCATCCCGACCGGCCTCTCGGTCACCGAAGAGCGGCTCTCGCGCGTCGAGAAGGCGGAGCGGCTGCTCCGCACCTGGGGCTTCTCGCAGTTCCGCGTGCGCGACCACGACGGCCTCGCGCGAATCGAGATCGCCCCGGAGGAGATGGAGGCGGCCCTCGACGTCGACTTCGTCCGGGCCGCGCGCGAACACCTCTCCGACGTCGGGTTCGACCACGTGACCCTCGACCTGCACGGCTACCGGACCGGGAGCGTGAGCCCCGCGGCGGAGGAATCGGACGAACCGCTCGTCGAGGACGTGTTCGCCAGGGACTACCCCGTCGGCGAGTGACGGCGCGCCGCCGTCGGGGGAGCGAGAAGAGAGCCTCACTGCGCCGGCACCACCACTCGTAACCCCGCTCGCGAGACTCATATCGGCCGACGGCGAAAGGACGGTATGCACGAGATCCGCGCGACGACCGAGATCGACGCGCCCCCCGAGATCGTCTGGCGAGTGCTCACGGCGTTCGATCGGTACCCCGAGTGGAACCCCTTCCTGACCGTCGTCGGGAGGCCGAACTACGGGGCGCACCTCGTCGTCGAAGTGCGCCCGCCGGGGCGGTCGGCGGCCCGCTTCAGACCGACGGTGACGGCGGTCGAACGCGGCCGGGAGCTCCGGTGGCTCGGTCACCTGTTCGCGCCGGGACTCTTCGACGGGGAGCACCGCTTCGCGCTCGAACCCCTCAACGACGGCGATCGGACGCGCTTCGTGCAGTCGGAGTCGTTCCGCGGCGCGCTCGCCGGCCCGCTCGCTCGCTGGCTCGGCCCGGCGACCGAGCGCGGCTTCCGGGAGATGAACGGGGCGCTGAAGGAGCGAGCCGAGGCGGCGGCGAGAGGCGAGTTGATGGAGGGAATCGGAGCCGACGCGCGGACCTCGGACGGCGGCCTCGCGGCCTGATTCCGAGCGGAGAGAGCGTCGGACGCGTCGAAAAAGGCGTCAGCCTCGGGCGACGGCGAACCTACCCGCGGATTCGCCCTTCCGCGCCGGCGTCTTCGCCGCGGGTTCCGCCGGGGAGGAGTTCGCGGTCGAAGACCGCGTATTCGAGGGAGAGCTTGCCCGGGCCGCTGAAGACGACCGCGAGGGCCACGAGGGCGAGCACCAGCGTGTACTCGAACCCGCCGGTCGAGACGGCGAAGCCGTTCGGGACGTGGACGAGCAGCGTCGCGACGGCCATGTCGACGGCCACGAGCACCGCGACGTATCGGACGAAGAGCCCCGCGAGGAGGAACAGCCCGCCGACGAGCTCGACGAGTGTGACGATCCAGGCGAAGAGCTCCGGGAACGGGACCCCGAGCGAGGCGAGGAAGCCCGCGAACCCGGAGACCCCGGTGGCCTTCGGCCCGACGTTCAGCAGCTTTCCGGCGCCCGCCACGACCAGCGGGACGCCGAGCGCGAGGCGGAGAAACACCGGATTCCAGCCCCAGACGCCGTTTCTGTGTACAGTAGTAACCATCGTAATCACCCATTCCAATGGAGCTGTGAGATAATAAACACGTATTGCGGTCGGTCGAATACGTCAGGGGAGACGTCACGAGCGACGACCGGCCCGCCCCTCGGCGAGTTCGTCGTCGAACGAACGGCCGAATCGGGGTCGGGGTATCAGTTCCCGGTCCAGCGCAGCAGCGCGAGCGTCCCCTCGAACAGCGCGACCATCGTCGCGGCGACGATGATCGGCGCCATGCCGGTCGGGTCGGGGCTGACGAGGAACGACAGGCCGAGGAACGACCCCCAGAAGATGAGGCGCTTGTCCTCCAGCCACCGCCGGGTGACGAGGTTCATCATGATCGCCAGCATGACGAAGAGCGGGATCTGAAAGACGATCGCCATGTACCCCATGAGCAGGAGGATGAGGTTGAACGTCTCCTTGAGGCCGAAGGCGATGACGGCCGCGTCCTGCGTGTACGTCGTGAAGTACGCGAAGATCGTCGGCAGGACGATGAAGTGCGCGAAGGCGATCCCCACGAGCGCGAGCACGAGGCTGGTCGGCACCGCCGCGAGGTAGTAGCGCCGCTCTTTCGGGTACAGCCCCGGTTTCATGAACAGGTACGTCTGGTAGACGAGCATCGGGAGGCCGACCACGAGCCCCGACAGGCCAGCGACCTTCAGTTCCGTCAGAACGAGTTCGAGGGGGCCGTACAGCCGGGGGCGGAGCCGCGAGCCGGGCGTCGCCGCGCCGGGGATGTGGCTGTTCCACATGAAGTTGATGAGCTGGTCGGACAGCGGGAAGGCGAGGAGCGTCACGAAGCCGCCGATGGCGAAGACGATCCCCAGCCGGCGGACCATCTCCTCGATGTGGTCCGCCAGGGGCATCTCCTTGTCGTACTCGGGGCCGTCGCCGAGTAGTCCGTCGTCGAGCGAGTCGTCGCCGCCGCCGACCGGGTCCGGGTCCGAGCCGGGATCCGGTTCCCCCGGCGGGACCTCCTCGACGCCGAACTTGTCCTCGCGCCGCTCGACCGGCGGATCAATCGGATCGACCTCGGACTCCAGAGCCGCCGCGCTCTCGGCCGCGTCGAGCGGTTCGTCCCCGTCCGGGGGGGCGTCCCCCTCGGCGTCCGCGTCGAGAAACGGGTCCTCGGCGATCAACTCCTCCTCCCTCCGGTCGAGGTGTTCCCGCTCCGCTTCGAGGTACTCGTCGACGTCGGACACCGTGTCTTCGCTCGTCGGCGGGTCGAGAACCGGACCGTCACCCTCCGGATCGACGTCCGGATCGGCCGCGTCGGTCGAACCCGCCGTTCCTTCGTCCGGGGGCGTCTCGTCGTCCGCGGTCGATTCTTCGTCCGCTGTCACTTCCCCGTCATCGGTCCACCCCCTCGCCGCGGCCGATTTCTCCGCTGCGCTCTCTCCTTCGTCAGCGGCCGCCTCCCCGTCCGAGGTCTCTCCTTCGTCATCGTCCGTCCCGGCCGCCGCGTCGCCGTCGCGGGACGCGTCCGGATCGCCGGAGGCGACGGCGGTGCCGTCTCGGTCGGCCCCGTCGCCGATCCCGTCGGGGTCGGACGGATCGGATCCACCGCCGTCCGCGTCGGCGTCGGCCGACGCCTCGGGATCGGGCTCCGGATCGGCCTCGTCCGCGCTCGGAGCGCCGCCCTCCGGGTCGGCGTCCGACTCGACGGACCCGTCGCTGTCCGAGTCAGATGACAGCTCAGTAACGCCGGAACGCGCGCCCGACTCCGGTTCGTCGCCCATTCAGTTGCTCTACGCCCCCGGTTCGTTATAGGCCTTTTTGCATGGCCGCGGCGCGGCTCGGTCGAAAAGATTGATAACTGCGAGACGGTTCTCCACCACTATGTCCAGCGCGCTCGACGAGGATACCCGCCGCGCTCTCGACGAGGGGCGGGAGACGGCCGGCGCGATGTTGCGGGCCGCCCAGAAGGACCTCCAGAAGGTGTTCATCGTCTTCGTTCTCGGCTTTCTGGGGACGTTCTACGCGCTGCGGAACTACGTCTGGAACTTCCTCAAGCGCGTGACGAAGGCGCAGATGGACTCGATGACGGCCCGGGAGGTCGAGATCATCGCCCAGACGCCGTTCGACGTGATCCTCCTGCAGGCGAAGATCAGCCTCGTCGTCGGCCTCATCGTCGCGCTCCCCGTGTTCGTCTACTTCTCCCGCGACGCGCTGAGAGCGCGGGACCTCTGGCCGAAGGCCCCGATCAAAATCTGGAAGCTCGCGGTGCTCGCCCTCCTGTCCCTCGTTCTGCTCCTCGGCGGGCTCTTCTACGGGTACTTCCTGTTCTTCCCGATCATGTTCCAGTTCCTCGCGCAGAACGCGCTCTCCGCGGGGTTCGCGACGACGTACTCCATCGTGATGTGGACCGAGTTCATCTTCTTTCTGACCCTGTCGTTCGGGCTCGCCGCCCAGATGCCCCTCGTCGTCACGGGACTGTCCTACAGCGGCATCGTTCCCTACGAGACGTTCCGCGACAAGTGGCGCTACGCGGTGGTCATCTTCTTCGTCTTCGGCGCGGTGTTCTCGCCGCCGGACCCGTTCACGCAGATCATGTGGGCGGTACCGCTGCTCGTGCTCTACGCGTTCAGCCTCTACCTCGCGAAGATCGTGGTGACGGCGAAGCGCGGGAGCGAGCGGGTCAGCGTCGGCCGGACCGCCCGCGCTCACTGGAACGTCCTCCTCGCCGCCGTCGCGGTCGGAGTCGCGTGCGCCTACCTCTTTTACACTCGGGGCGGAGTCGCCGCAGTGAACGCCCTGCTCGAACGGTTCGGAAGCGAGTACCGCGCCCTGCCGGCGGAGTCGATCCTGCCGCTTCCGGCCGACGCGACCGTCGCCGTCGTGGGCGCCGCCGTCGGCCTCGTCCTCGCCGCCCTCGCGCTGATGTACTTCACCTACGTCGAGCTCGACGCCGCCGTCGAGACCGACCGGCGGCTGGGCGATCCGGGGTCGATCGACGTGGGCGCGCTCGACGAGGCGGGCGTCCGCGCCGCGCCGCCGGAGGCGTTCGCCGACATGACGGAGGAGGAGGCGCTCGGGATCGCCAGCGCCGCGCTCGACGAGGGCGACCACGCGAAGGCGCAGGCCGTCCTCGACCGGTACGACGAGGCGCACGAGGGAGACGAGCAGGCGGAGACGGGCGCGTCGACCGCCGCCGGCTCCCCCGCGACCGGAGGCGGCGGTGCCGCCGGGGCTGACGGGACCGTCGGCATGCGCGAGCCGACCGGCCTCGTCGAGACGTTCCGACGCGGCTTCGGGTGGGTGAGCTGGCGGGACCGCCTCCGCGCCACGTGGAACCTGTTCCTCGGTCTCGCCGTGCTCGTCGCCGGCGGGACGTACTACGCTCTCACGACGGCCTACTCGGTGACCGTCTGGCGGTACGCCCGCGAGTACGTCGTCCCGAACGTCCCGTCGCAGTACCGCGGTCGGGCGTTCCTCGAACTGGCCCGCCTCCGGGGCGGCCTGCCGGACGAGCAGGCGGCGCTCGTCGGCGCCGTCCTGGCGCTCGCGGTCGTCCTCGCCGTCGCCGCGCTCTACGCGCTGTACGCCGCGTGGAAGGCCGGGCGCGACCCGGCGGCGCGCGACCTGCGCGCCCTCGGGACCGACGAGATCCGCGGCGCGCCGCCGGTCCTGTTCGCCGAGATGACCGAGAACGAGGCGCTCGCCCGCGCCGACCGCGCGATGAAGGCTGGCGACGAGGCGAGAGGGCAGGCCATCCTCGACCGGTACGACGAGGTGCAGACGGGGATGGAGGCGCAGGCGACGCCGGATCCCGGCAGCATCGGCGACCGGACCACCCGCGCCGGGGGCACCTTCTTCGACGAGCTGACGGACGGCGAGACCGACGAGGACGACATCGGGGGGTACTACAAGGACGTCGCCTTCATCCTCGACAGCATCACCTCGCGGACGTTCCGCATCGTCGGGATCTTCAGCCTCGTGCTCGGCGCGACGTTCACGTGGCTCTACGTCGGCGGCCTCGGCGACGTGCGGGCGGACTTCCTCAGCCGCCTTCCGACGGACGTGCAACCCGACTCGCTCACCGTCGTCGCGCTCCACCCGGTCGAGGCGCTCATCTTCGAAGTGAAGTTCTCGACGCTCGTCGCCGTCATCGTCACGCTGCCGATCGTCGGCTACTACGCCTGGCCGGCCCTGCGCGACCGCGGCTTCGTCCGCGGACACCGGCGCGTCATCTACGGCTGGGTCGTCGCCCTCGCGCTCGGCCTCGTCGGCGGATTCGCGCTCGGGTACTCGTACGTGGCGCCGACGGTCATCTCGTACCTCGTCGCCGACGCGGTCCGCGCGGACATGATCATCAGCTACCGCATCACGGACTTCTTCTGGCTGATCTTCTACACGACGGCGGGGATCGGCCTGCTCGCGGACGTGCCGGTGCTGATGATCCTGCTCAACACGGCGGGCGTCCCCTACCGGGCGATGCGCGACCGATGGCGCGAGGTGACGGTCGCCATCCTCACCTTCGCGGCGGTGTTCACCCCCGCGGGCGTCATCACGATGTTCCTGGTGACGATCCCTCTCATGGTCGCTTACGGCGTCGGCCTCGCGATCCTGTTCGTGCTCACCCTCGGCGGCCGCCGCGACCTCGCGCCGTCGCGCGGGGCGGAGGTCTGACCGAACCCGCGGGACCGAGCGCTGCTCCGACGCCGTTCGATCCGCTTCGCCTTTTTCGACCCCCTTCTGCTCTTTCGGCTTCTTTCGACTCCTTTCGACGACGGACCGTCGCGAGGCGACGACCGGGAGCGGAAGAACCGCCACGGATCGGCGTCTTCGGTGGAGAAACGATCGTCGCGGAAAGCGGCTCGCCGCGGAAAGCGGTCCGGCGGTCTAGCGAGATCGCCGGCGGGTCGCAGACGGCGAAACGGCGGCTCGTCGCGGTCGCATCGGCTGCGAGGGAAGAAAAACCCTAATGCGTTTGTATTACGTCAGGAATATCCGACTATGGCCAAGATAAGCGTCGAGATCCCCGACGAGCTGCTGGCTGATCTGGACGAACACGTCGGCGACGACGGGAAGTTCGTGAACCGGAGCGACGCGATCCGGGCGTCAATCCGGAAGACGCTCGACGCGCTCGACGAGATCGACGCTCGGCACGGGAGACTGAAGGATGAGTGAGCGCGGGGCGACGCCCTCCCTCGCCCCGATCGCGCTCGTCGGGCTGTTCGTCACCGCCCTCGTGACCGCGCAGCTCGTCTCCGCCAAGCTCATCGCGGTGACGCTGCCGATCGCGGGCGTGGTCCTCACGATGCCGGGCGGGACGCTCGCGTACGCCGGCACCTACTTCGCCTCCGACTGCATCTCCGAGCTCTACGGCGAACGGTTCGCCCGGCGGGTCGTCAACGTCGGGTTCGCGATGAACTTCGTGATGCTGGCGCTGGTGTGGCTGACCATCCGAGCGCCTGCCGCGCGCGGTTCCATCGATCCGGGGGCCTTCTCGACCGTCCTCGGCGCCGGGACGAACATCGTCCTCGGCTCGCTCGTCGCCTACCTCGCGAGCCAGAACTGGGACGTGTTCGCCTTCCACCGGATCCGCGAGTGGACCGACGGCGACGCGCTCTGGCTGCGGAACGTCGGCTCGACGGCGACGAGCCAGCTCATCGACACGGCGATCTTCACCGTCGTCGCGTTCGCCGTCGCGCCGGCGCTCTTCGGCACCGGCGCGGCCCTTCCGACGGAGGTGATCGTCGGCCTCGTCGTCGGGCAGTACGTCGGCAAGTTCCTCATCGCGGTGTTCGACACGCCGCTCGTGTACGCCGCGGTCGGTATGCTGCGCGACGCCGACGCCGTCGAGGGAAGTTCGGCGCTCGCCGACTGAGGCGGACCGCGACGTATCGTTCGGACGGCGCGACCGTGGCAATTTATGAGAGCTGCTACCTAACCCCACACATGGCCGGAGAGCGACGCATACGCATCACCGAGGGGGACAGCATGGAAGGGGGGGTACGCTGTCCGAAGTGCGGGAGTTACACGTCCTTCGGGGACATCATCGCGGCCGGCGGGTGTGCGCGCGGGGCGTGGCGCGGCGGACCGTGCGACGCCGAGTTGGCGCTGGATCTGATTGTCGAGAACGACTCCGGGCGGTCGGTCTAAAGGTCTGAATCACTCCACCGGCTCGGCGAAGGCGAACCGGGGTTTCACGTCGGTGACGCGGACGGTGACGGTGTCCCCCTCCGCCGCGTCGGAGACGAACACGGTGAACCCCTCCACCTTGGCGATGCCGTCGCCCTCCCGGCCGGTCGCCGTGATCTCGACCTCCAGCTCGTCGCCCGCCGAGACGGGGGCGGTCAGCCGGCCCTTGCCGACGAGGTACACCTCGGACGACTCGGCGCGCGAGGCCTCCGGGTGGATCGCCCGGACGTACTGGAACTCCCGTTCCATCTCCGACCTCAGCGCCGCGAGGTCCGGCCCGTCGAACACCTTGACGACGAAGTCCCCGCCGGCCGCGAGGAGGTCCTTCGCCGTCTCGAACGCCTGCCGGGCGAGGTGGACGGAGCGAGCGTGGTCCAGCGAGTACTCGCCGCTCATGTTCGGGGCCATGTCGGAGACGACGAGGTCCGCGGGCCGCGACGGCTCGTCGCCATCCCCGTCGCCCCTCGGGCCCTCCCCGCCGATCCGCTCGCGGAGCTCCTCCTTCGTCGCCTCGTCGGTCATGTCGCCGCGGATCGTCTCGACGTTGTCCGCGTCGAGCGGCTTGATCCGCTGGAGGTCGACCCCGACGACCGTCCCGCCGGGTCCGACGGCCTCGGCGGCGACCTGGAGCCATCCGCCGGGGGCGGCTCCGAGGTCGACGACGGTGTCCCCCGGGCTCAGGAGCCCCGCCTCCTCGTCGAGCTGCTTCAGCTTGTAGGCCGCCCGGGAGCGGTAACCCTCCTGTTTGGCCTTGTTGTAGTAGTGATCGCGACCACTCACGCCTACCACCCGAAATTCACTGATACGTTTTCGGCATCCGCGCGGCGCATCACCAGGTTCGATCTCATACCTCTCCGGAAGGCACCCACGGTCAAATGCGTGCCGCACTGGCGCGCTCTAGTTAAACGAGTTTGAGAAGCGGGCAGGTCGTCGAGTGGTTCGGACACGATGCTTCCAGACCCGCTCAGCGAGCGCTCTGCGACGGATTCAGAAGAAACGTGGGAGCGCGAGCGGCTGAACGACGCCATCGACGCCGCCGTCGACGCGGACGAGGTGACGAAGCGCGACGACTACGGCGAGGTCGTCTTCCGCCACGAGACCTACCGTTACGTCTATTGCGTATCGTAACGTAATGGATCGTAACGATGAAGACGGTCACCACGCGCATCCCGGAAGACGACGAGGAGGCACTTGCCGAACTGGAGGAGGAGATGAGCGCCGACCGGTCAGAAGTACTTCGTCGCCTCATCCGACAGGGCCTCTCCGACTGGCGCACGGAGCGAGCACTCGACCACCTCCGAGACCACTCCATCACGCTCCGAAAGGCTGCCGAACGGGCAAACGTCTCGTACGTCGAGATGCTGACCCTCGCCGCCGAGGAGGGCATCGACGTCGGGTACACGACCGACGACCTGGAACGCGACCTCGACCGAATCTGATGGTCGTCGTCGATTCCTCCGCGCTGATCCCGCTCGCGTGGGTCGGCCGGCTCGACCTCGTCACGACCGCCTTCGACGAAATCCGGACGACAGAGGAAGTTCGGGGGGAAGTCCTCACCGAGGGGAAGCGCGGTACCGCGGCGCTCGACGGGTTTCTGGAGGACGTAACTGTTCACGAAACTCCGGAGGCGGCCGACAAGGTGGCGTCGATGGAGGGGATAGCGGTGGCCGACGCGTCGGTGATCCTGCTGGCAGAGGCCGACGAGGAGATCCTCCTCGCCAACAACAAGGGACTGATCGAGGTCGCCCGGAGTCACGGCGTCGAGTGCTGGTGGGTGACGACGCTGTTACTCAGGTGCGCGAAAGAGGGGGACGTGACGGCGGACGAGGCGACCGACGTCCTGTACGACCTCGTGGACGAGGGGATGAACCTCCACCCGAAGGTCTACGCGCGGGTGCAGAAGAAGCTCCGAGAGCTGGGAGAGTGAATCGGAGTACTTGGCCGGCCGGGTGACATCCTCCCCGTCGTAAACGACGGAGCTTCCCCCGCACGAGGAAACCCGGCCTGTTGCCGAGCAGGTTTCAGGACCCCCTCTCCCGAGGTCGGCGGGACGGCGTAAACGACCTTCGCTCCGACCTCGTAGCCTCAGTTCTCGTTCTCGCGGATCACCATCACCTTCACCCGCCGCACGCCGTCGAAGTCGCGGAGGCGGTACGTGAGCTCGCGCACCCGTTCGGCCGGGCCGCGGCAGAAAAGCGACTCCAGGCACCACTCCCCCTGGTGGGTGTGGCTCGTGTTCAGGATGACGTCCTGGTAGTCGTGCTGGACCGAGTGCAGCTCCCGGATCACGTCGTGGTGCCGGTAGTCGAAGCCGACGAGCGCGACGACCTCGCCGGTCGTCGTTTCGAGCCGGGAGTGCGACTCGACGTACTCCAGCATCGCCTCCCGCGCGGCGCGCGACCGGCTCTCCAGTCCCTGCTCCCGCCACACCCGGTCGAACTCCTCGACGATCTCGTCGGGGATGTTGAAGCTCGTTCGCATCCACTCTCCCCTTATCGCGCCGGTACAAGACTCCTCGTTATAAGCTAACCCACGACTTTAGTCGTGGGTTTCCGCGCTGAGGTTCGTATGACGATCGCCCCGTCACGGTATTAACAACCCCTAAGCGCGCCGGTCGCCGACGATTTCGTGGGAGATGCTACACAACGAGGCGCTCGGGCTGCTCATCGGCGCGGTCGCCCTGGGCGCGGTCCACGGCGTCGAACCGGGACACGGGTGGCCGGTCGCCGCCTCGTACGCCCTCGATCGGACCAACAAGTGGTTCTACGGCCTCGCGGCGAGCCTCGTCATCGGAATCGGACACCTCGTCAGCAGCGTCGCGATGGTCGCCGCGTTCTTCTACGCGAAGGCGTACTTCGACCTCGCGCAAGTCAACGAGCCGATCGCGATACTCGGAGGCGTTCGGATAGGCGGTCCGGTGAGCGTCGTCGCAGGGGTACTGCTCATCGCGCTCGGGGTTCGAGAGTACACCCACGGGCGCGCTCACAGTCACAGCGGGGACGCTCGGGACGGTCACGGAGGCGGTCACGGTCACGATCACACCGATCACGACCGCGGTAGCGGGGAAGACCACGGGCACCACCGCGGCCACGGCGAGGGGCACGCGCACGGGCACGACCATCGAACCCACGACGGCTCTCGCGGCGGAGTGCCCGCCCGCGTGAAGGCGTTCGTCCCGTTCGTCGGCGGCCACTCGCACGATCACTCTCACGACCGCGGTGGCGAGGAGGATCACGAGCGTCACCGCGATCACGACGAGAACGCGGACGAGGCGGCCGACCGCGGTCTGCTCGGGATCGCGTGGTTCGCGTTCGTCCTCGGGTTCGCCCACGAGGAGGAGTTCGAGATCATCGCGCTGTGCGCCGGGTCGGACCACTGCCTCGAACTGATGGGCGCGTACGCGATCACGGTCATCGTCGGCATCGTCGGGCTGACGATGCTTCTGATCGCAGGGTACGAGCACTTCGAGGAGACGGTCGAGAAGTACACGCCCTACCTTCCGGCGTTCTCCGCCGCAGTGCTCGTCCTCATGGGCGTCGGGTTCATCGCGGGCGTGTTCTGATCTCGTGTACGCCGATTTCGCGCGCTTGCGGGCGCGCGCGAGAGTACAATCAAGGGTATTTTTAACACCCCAATCGTACGACCACGCATATGTTCAAGGCCATCGTCAGCGCGTCGACGCTCCGCGACGCGCTCGATTCCGTGAGCGTGCTGGTCGACGAGTGTAAGATCAGGTTGAACGAGGACGAACTCGCCATCCGGGCCGTCGACCCCGCGAACGTCGGCATGGTCGATCTCGCCCTCGACGCCGCGGCCTTCGAGTCCTACGAGGCCGACGGCGGCGTCATCGGCGTCAACCTCTCGCGGCTGGAGGACATCGCGGGCATGGCCAACGCCGGCGACCTCGTCCACCTCGAACTCGACGAGGAGACGCGCAAGCTCCACATCCGCATCGACGGCCTCTCGTACACGCTCGCGCTGATCGACCCGGACTCCATCCGCCAGGAGCCGGACATCCCGGATCTCGACCTGCCGGCGACCATCGTCCTCGAGGGGAACCAGCTCGACCGCGGAATCAAGGCCGCGGACATGGTTTCGGACCACATCGCCCTCCGCGTCGACGAGGACGAGGAGGCGTTCTTCATCGAGGCCGAGGGCGACACCGACGACGTCGACCTCGAACTCGGCCGCGACGACCTGATCGACCTCGCGGCCGGCCCCGCCAACTCCCTCTTCTCGCTCGACTACCTCAAGGACATGAACAAGGCGATCCCCGGCGACGCCGAGGTCACGGTCGAGCTCGGCGAGGAATTCCCGGTGAAGCTCCACTACGAGATCGCCGAGGGCATGGGGCAGGTCACGTACATGCTGGCCCCCCGGATTCAGAGCGACTGACGCGCCGCTTTCGGTTCGAAAGCCACCTCGTCCGGCGTTCCGTCTCCCGCCGGAGCCTCCCGGTACGTCCGGCGGGGCTCGCGATCCCGGGTTTCGCCGACTCCGTCCGCTCCCGCCGATTCGGAGCGAAGCGGCTCGCCATCGTGTCATATTTTTTTCATGTGGCGAGAAGCGATTTAATCTCTGAGGGAGTACACTTCCGTGTATGCGAAATAGCATCACCGATGACGACGAGGGGAAGCGCGTCGTAGACGCCGGCGGCGACGAGATCGGACGCGTCGTCGAGGTGCGGCACGGGACGGCGTACGTGGACCCGGATCCGGGGCTGACCGACACCGTCCTGTCGAAGCTCGGCTGGAGCGAGGCCGACGAGGACAGCTACCCCCTCCAGGAGGAGGCGATCGAGACGATAACCGACGACGAGATCAGGCTCGCGGAGCTCTGAAGCGCGATGGTGCCTCTCGCGTCCGCGGGGGCGCTCTTCCCGCTGCAGTTCACGGGAGAGTTCCTCACGTACGCCATCGTGTTCTTCGTCCTGGCGCTCGTCGCGTACTTCGTCGGGGCGCGCGGCATCGCGGGGCTGTCGATGGAGATCGCGAGGATCTTCGTCATCATCTTCCTGGTGCTGGCGGTCCTCAGCCTGTTGCTGTAGCGGCGGCTCGCCCCCGTCGCCCGGCGATCCGCGGCCCCGCGATCCGTCGCCCTGATCGGCGCGATCGACTCCGGCGGACGACGAACGGCGGTCACCCGGCCGACGGGGAGCCGCCCCGTCGGGCGAGTCCCGCGAGGATGGCGACGATCGGGACGACGAGGACCGCCCCGGAGACGAACGGCGACCAGTAGGCGGCGACGTACAGCGCGGCCATCGCGGGCGGGCCGACCGTCCGCCCGAGGCTGCCGGCCCCCTGCGTGACGCCGAAGGCGCTGCCCTGCGCGTCCGCGCTGGCGGCCGTCGAGACGAGCGTCGACAGCGCGACGTTCAGCAGTCCGTTGCCGAGAGAGAGCAGCGCGAGGGCGACGAGCAGCGCGAGAAGCTCCCGCGAGAGGAAGGGGAGCGGCGCGAGGATCGATGAAAGCGGCGGGAGGAGCCGGCCGACGAACGGCGAGAACGGAAGCCCCGCGAGGGCGACGAGGAGGGTCGCCGCGCCGGCGACGGCGACGCGCTGTTCCCCGTACCGCCGCGAGAGTCGGCCGACGAGCACGCCCTGGTTTATCACGCCGAGTACGCCGACGTAGGTGAGGAGAAACGCGGTCTGCGTCGCGTCGTACCCGTAGACGTCCGCGGCGTAGGGGATGAACATCACCTGGATCCCCGAGAAGGCGACGGACGCGAGGAAGAACGCCGCGACCAGCCCCCGGAGGTTCGCGTCGCGCAGGGCCGCCGCGAACCCCTCGACGAACGTCGTCCGCGCGTCGGGTCCGTGCCGTCGCTCCGGTTCGACGAGGAACGCCGCGGCGAACCCGAGGCTCAGAAGGCTCAACCCCGCGGCGGCGAAGCTCGGGAGCGAAAAGGTCGTCGCGGGGACGAACGCCGGGAACAGGCGGTCGGCCGCGGCGACGACCGGCTCGCTGGCGAACAGCCCGCCGATAGCCGGGCCGAAGACGAACCCGAGCCCGAACGAGGCGCCGACGAGTCCCAGCGCGCCGGCGCGCCGCTCCGGCGGCGTAATGTCGGCGACGTACGCCTGCGCCGCGGCGAGGTTTCCGCCCATCGCGCCCGCGAGCGTCCGGGACAGAAAGAGGGCGGCGAGGCCCGCGGTCAGTCCGAAGAAGGCGGACACCTCCGCCGCGAAGCCGAACACGATCCACGCGACCGCGCTCCCCGCGAGCGACAGCGTGATGACGGGCCGGCGGCCCCGACGGTCCGAGAGACGGCCGAAGAGCGGGGCGAAGAGAAACTGCGCGAGCGAGTACGACGCGGCGAGCAGGCCGATGTACACGTCGCTCACGCCGAAGCTCCGGACGTAGAACGGGAGGATGGGGATGACGACGCCGAAGCCGAGGAGGTCGATGAAGACGACGGCCACGACGGTCAGGAGCGCTCGCCGCGAGGTTCGCGCCGCGGTCGTCGCCGTCGCGGCTTCGGGCGCGCTCATGGCGGCCGAAGGGTCGCGGCGGGCCTAACGTTGGTGTCGCCGAGGTGTCGGAGATCAGACCGCCCGCTCGATCACGCGCTTTGCGGACTGCGCCTTCTCCTTCCACCCGTAGCCCGCCTCGTACACGTGGCGCTTCTTCTCGACGAGCTCCTCCGGCGAGGCCTCCTCGAAGCCGCCGCGCGCCCAGGAGCCGCTCTCGCGGAGCCACGCGACGACGTTCTCCTTCGTCTCGGCCCACGAGAGGCCGACCATCTCGTACCAGGCGATCATGGCGAAGACGGCGTTGTCGTGGCAGCCGGGCACGCTCCCCTTCCGGTAGATGGTCCGCATCGGCTCCCGCGTCGGCTCGGAGACGGTCTCCTTGTACTCGGCGGCCGTGAGCAGCCGGAGCACGCCGTTCTCCTCGACGACGCGCTGTTCCGTCCGGAGCTGATCCAGCGCGGCCGCGTGGAGCGGCCCCCACTCGCCGTGGACGTCGCGCCGGAGGTCGTCCTCGCTCCGCGCCTCGACGGACAGGAGCGAGACGAGGTCCGTGTAGCCCTTCTCGATGTCGGGCCACGCGGTCCCCTCGAACCGGCAGTCGGCCTCGTGGAGGCTGTTCGTCGTGCGGCAGCCCGGACACGGATACTCGAAGCTCGGCACTGTCAGGCCGATTGAGTGGTAGCGAATATAGATTGTGCGGTTCGCGCCTGTGTCGTGAGAGACGGAACGTTTCCCCCGACGGGGGCGGCGTCCCTCTTCAGCGGACGGCGACGCGTCATCCGACGGGGAGCGCGGGTTCTGCCTCGCTCCGACAATCGTCGCGTTTATCCTCGCCCACCGGAATATCCGAAGCGATGAACCCGCTCCACGCGCGGTACCCGTTCTTCGACGCCGCACGGGAGGCGGTCGAGGCGTCCGACGTCTCGCTCGCCGCGCTCGTCGCGGAGAGCGCCCCGGCCGTCGCCCGCGGGCGCGAGCGGGTCGAGCGCGCCCTCCGCGCCGGGACGACCGCCCCGGAGGACCCCGGCGAGTGGAGCCCCCGCGACGAGCTGCTCTCGTACCCCATCGCGCGCATCCTCGTGTCGCTCGTCGATTCCGCCGCCGCGGTTCGGAAGTACGCCGCCGCGGAGGCGGCCACGGCGCACGAGCGGTTCGTCACGGACTTCGAGGCGGGCGACGACGGTCTGCGGAGCACCGGGAGGCGGGCGGCCTCGCTCGACGAGTTCCTCGACGAGTTCGGGCTCGACGACGAGGTGACGGCCGAACCGCCGACGACCGCCCGTCGGCCGGAGACGTTCCGCGTCGGGCTCGGAACCTACCTCCGGCTGGCGGACGCCGGGTGGGGCGAACGCTGGCGGCTGGTCAACAGGGAGGTCGCCGCGGGAGCCGTGCGGATCGAACGCGAGGAGCTCTACCGGCTCCTCGAGGAGGCCGTCCGGCGGCGCGTCGCCGAGGGGTTGCCCTTCGAGGTCCGCGGAAGCGCGGGCGGCGACCGGCTCGCCGAGGCGCTGGAGCCGGAGATCGAGAGCCTCCGGGAACTCCTCGCCGATCGCGGTCGGACCTGGCGGATCGACACCGTCGCGCCCGAACTGTTTCCGCCGTGCATGAAACACCTCCTCGAACGCGCCCGACGCGAGGCCGAACTCGAAGCCCACTCCGCGTTCGCGCTCACGGCCTTCCTCACGGGCATCGGCATGGACACGGACGAGATCGTCGAGCTCTACCGCGACTCCCCGCTCGACGAGGAGGCGATCCGCTACCAGACGGAGTACCTCCGCGACGAAACCGGATCGCAGTACGCGTCGCCGTCCTGCGCGACGATGCAGGCGTACGGCGACTGCGTGAACCGCGACGACCGCTGCGAGACGATCTCGCACCCGATGACGTACTACGAGGCCGCGCTGGCGGACGCCGACGGGGTGGTAGACTGGCGCGAGCGCGCCGAAGAATCCGAGGCCTGATTCCCCCGCGAGCGCCGACGGCCTCAGCGCGCGAGGAAGAAGCCGACGAGCGCCATCACGAGCACGAACAGGACGATACTGCCGACCAGCGCGAGGCCGCCGGCCTGTCCCAGTCCGGTGCCGAACGTCGCCCCGATGCCGAGAATGAGCGCGATGAAGAAGCTGACAGCGACGACGGAGACGACGATTTCCCGCAGCGCCTCCTCTTCGAGAGCCATGCCCGGCGATTCCGCCGGACGTCTCAAAAGGACTTCGATACCCCGTTCGGCCGGGGTCGCCGATCGACCCGAATCGCCGAATTTCGGCCCTTTCGCCGCTCAGGAGAAGGTTTAGGTTCGTCGAGCACCTAGAACGATTGCTCCGGGGCGGCCCCGTCGCCCCGACCGACAGAACCATGACGCAAGCTCGAAACCCACCAGCGTCACCGAACCCCGCCAGCGCGAAGACCACCCTCCCCAGCGACGGCTACACCGGCCGCTCGCGCAGAGCGCGGGCCGAGCCGATGCTCGTCCGCCCCCTCCGCGACGACCGGTACGTCGTCGAGACCGACCACGGCACGTACGTCGTCGACCTCGACGGGCGGACGTGCACCTGCCCGGACCACAGTATCCGGGGATCCCGCTGCAAGCACCTGCGCCGCGTCGCCATCGAGGTCACCGAGGGCCGCGTTCCGCCGCCGGGCAAGCGGACGTCGGCCTGCGCGGTCTGCGGCCGGCGAACGTTCGTCGCGGTGACGGAGATCGGCCCGCAGCTCTGCGAGCGCCACGAGGTCGCGGTCGGCGACCTCGTGCGCGACCGCGAGACCGGCAGGCGCCTGATCGTCACCCGGGTGACGAACCGGCGCGCCGACGAGGCGACGACGGACGACGGCACCACGATCGCCGCGTACGAGACCAACGGCGACTACGGCGACCACGAGCCGGTCATCGAGGCCGTCTACCTCGATTCGGTTCGCGGGCTCGACGGCTCCGTCGACGCGTCGGAGCTAAAGCGGTACGGCTTCCCGGCGTCGCGGCTCCGCCGCCTCGGGAGCGAGCGGGTCCGCGGCGCGCAGGCGAGCCTGGACGCCTTCGCCGGCGCCTGAACGCGATTTTCGAACGGGAACGACGGACTCCGTCGACCGCGCCGAGGCGGTTGCGAGCCGCGGCGAGAGCGGCGACGTCGAGCGGGCGCGCTCAACTCCGTTTGTGACCGTGGCCGACCAGCAGCGCGACCGCGTGGACCGCGACGAGCAGCCCGAGCCGGGCGAACTGCTGCGCCGCGAGTCCGCGGACCAGCAGGTAGAGATAACAGAGCGGGATGGCGACGGCGGTCCAGAACGCGAGAAACCGCAGCGGAAACAGGACCAGCCGCGCCGCCCCCGCGAGGAGGAACCGCGCGTCCACGACGGACGGCGGCGAACCGCCCTCGACGGACGAGGAAGCGTTCGACATCGGCTCAGCGGGTCTCCTCGACCGGGACGTACGATCCGCGCTCGGCGGCGATCCAGCGCGCCCCGGAGATCCCGGACCGGCGGTCGTAGACGACGACCTCGTCGGGGGCGAGTTCGACGTCCGCGACTCCGGGATTGAACGCGTATTCGAGTTCGAACGACGGCCACTCCGTCTCGGTCGCGCGGGTTCTCTCGGCTGGCTGGTTCGGCGTCATAGGTCGCTCGTGCCGCCAGTACCCCGCACCCGTATATGTAGCTGAGACAACGCCCGCGTGACTCGGCCCGATTACCGGGCGGTAACCGCCGAAGCCCGGAGCGGAACGAACCCGGAGTCGGCGCAACCGGCTCGGCCCGCCCCGCCCGCGTCGCCGCGCCGGGCGTCAGTCGTCGGTTCGCTCGCCGAGGCGCGTCCGGACGGAGCGACCGACGAACTCGTCGAAGTCGGTCCCGTCGGCGACCGCGGTCTCCTTTTTGACCCGGTAGTTGCCGCCGTCCGTGACGTACAGGTCGCCGGGGTGGAAGAAGTACCAGTCCTCGCGGTCGAAGCGGACGCCGACTCTGGCCTTCGCGCCGAAGTTCCGGGAGAAGTAGATCAGCGCTTCGACTTCCTCGCCCGAGAGGTAGATCGGGTCGCCGGCGCTCGACTTCGCTTCGATCGCGTAGAACACCTCGCCGTTGCCGGCGAGGACGTCCGGGAGTTCGCGCGTCGTCGCGCTCCCGCTCGCGGGGGCGCGCATGACGGCGAATCCGGCCTCGTCGAGCCTGTTGACGAGTTCGCGCTCGCGGCGGTCGCCTTTCGCGTTCGACATCGCCGATAGTCTCGGTCGGAAGGACTTAAAGGAGCCGACTGTCCCCGCCCGCGTCCGCGGGTTTCTCAGGCTGATCGAGTGGTAGCCAATACCGGTCGAGCCGGCGCGGCGGCGACGCGCCAAGCGGGCCGAGGTGACTTCAGGTGCCGTGCTGCCAGCTTCCCATGTACTCCTCCTGCGCCTCGGTGAGGGCGTCGATCTCGATCCCCTCGGCCGCGAGCTTGATCTCCGCGACCTCGCGGTCCAGCGCGTCGGGCACGTCGTGGACGCCGGGCTCGTAGGCGTCGGCGTTCTCGACCACCTCGCGGACGCAGACCGCCTGGACGCCGAAGCTCTGGTCCATCACCTCGACCGGGTGTCCGAGCGCGATGGGGCTCGCGAGGTTGACGAGGCGGCCCTCGGCGAGCACGTTCAGGCGGCGGCCGTCCGCCAGCTCGTACGTCTCGACGCCCTCGCGCGACTCGTACCGGTCGGCCGCGAGGTCCGAGAGCGCGTCGAGGTCGATCTCGATGTCGAAGTGTCCGGCGTTGGCGAGGAGGACGCCGTCCTTCATGCGCTCGAAGTGCTCGCGGACGACGACGTCTCGGTTGCCCGTGGTCGTGAGGAACACGTCGCCGACCTCGGCGGCCTCTTCCATCGGCATCACCTCGTACCCCTCCATGTGCGCCTCCAGCGCCCGCCGGGGGTCGACCTCGGTGACGATCACGTTCGCGTTCTGGCCGGCGGCCTTCTTCGCGACGCCCTTGCCGCAGTAGCCGTAGCCCGCGACGACGACGTTCTTGCCCGCCCACGAGAGGTTCGTCGTCATGGCGATGGTCGCGAGCGACGACTCGCCCGTCCCGTGGACGTTGTCGAACAGCCGCTTCATCGGCGTGTCGTTCACGGCGAAGACGGGGTACTTCAGCGCGCCGTCGGCGTCCATCGCCCGGAGGCGGTGGACGCCCGTCGTCGTCTCCTCGCAGCCGCCGACGATCGTGTCGATGAGGTCGGGGCGGTCCTCGTGGACGGCGTGGACGAGGTCCATCCCGTCGTCGACCGTCACGGTCGGCTCGTGGGCGACGACGGCCTCGATGGCGTCGTAATACCCCTCCTCGTCCACCCCGCGGACGGCGTAGGAGTTGATGTTTTCGTTGGCGTCGAGCGCGGCGCTCACGTCGTCGTGCGTCGACAGCGGGTTGCAGCCGGTGATGGCGACCTCCGCGCCGCCGAGCGCGAGCAGTTCGACCAGGTTGGCCGTCTTCGCCTCGACGTGCATCGCCATTCCGACGGTCTGTCCGTCGAGCGGTTTCTCGGCCTCGAACTCCTCGCGGAGCGCCCGCAGGATCGGCATGTGCTGCAGCGCCCAGTCCATCTTGCGCCGCCCCTCGGCGCGCGCGGCCTCGACGTCGTCGAGGTGCTCGCTCACGGGGGGATACGCGGTCGTGCTCATACGGGAGCGTTCGGCGACGCCGCCCAAAACCCTACCGAAGCGTCGAGCCGCGTGCGAAACCGGGGAAACGCGTCCCGCTCGTCCGTCGCGGACAGCGTCCGCCCTCCCCGTCGCGGATCGCACCCGTCGCTCCCGTCGCGGACGGCGTCCGGACGCCGTCCGACCGTCGTCGACTCGCCGGCGCGACGTCAGCGGATCGCCGCTCCGCCGACGACGGGGCCCAGTCCGACCTCGATCTGAACGTCGACGCCTCGCTCGTCGTCGCCGTCCGTTCCGTCGTCACCGCCGTCGTTCTCGTCGTCCTCGCCCTTCTCGTCGCTTCCGGCGTCCGCGGTGCCGTCCGGCGTCGGGCTGCGGTCCGTCGGCGGTC
The DNA here is from genome assembly GCF_002844195.1 of Halegenticoccus soli. GTDB lineage: Archaea > Halobacteriota > Halobacteria > Halobacteriales > Haloferacaceae > Halegenticoccus > Halegenticoccus soli. Next base: position 124,220 of record NZ_PEND01000002.1, on the reverse strand, counting down.
CCGCCCACGGAGGCGGCCCGCGGCGGTCGTCGACGGCGTCGGTACCCTCGGCTCCGTCGGACGGGGGACCGGCGCGACCGGACGCCCGCTCCGAACTCGGGTTGTTCTCCCGGGCGAACGCCGAGACGCGCTCGCCGATGCCGCCCTCGTCGTCGGCCGCCCCGTCCGACCCGAGGAGGCTCACCACGAACGCGGAGACGCGCAGGCCGAACGGCGTCGGCTCGGTCTCGGTTCCGGCGGGGTCGAGCCTCACCGTCGTCTCGGCCGTCTCACCGCCGACGGCGGCCGCGGCGGTGACGTTCACGGACTCGTTCGGCGCGGGCAGCCCGACCGTGCCGTTCTCGCCCGTCGTGTAGTTGCCGACGCCGGCGTAGTCCCGATCGGCGGAGACCGCGACCGGCGCGCCCTCGACGGCGCCGCCGTCGCGCGTCACCGACACGGTCGCCGCGCCGCCGTCTCCGTCCTGTTCGATCGCCACCTCGACGCCGCCGTCGGCCGCCGCGACCCCGACGGACGCCGGGGCGACGGCGGCCGCGAGCAGCACCGCTGCGAGAGCCACTGCGAATCGGCTTCTCCCTCCCATTACGTCCGACCGATCGGAGGCAACTGTAATAAATAGAGACATTCGTTCTATCCGTTCATTCAGTTTCGTCCGGCGTGAAACGGCCCCAAAGTCCGGTTTAGATGATGTTCGGTCGTCGACCCCGGGGAAGCAATCAGCACGAGTACCCTTTCCGAGCGCGCCTTAGTCGAGCCGGGCGAGCAGCGCGGCGGTCCGCTCGCGCGCGCTCGCCAGCACGCTCTCGGCGTCGAGCGTCAGCACCTCCCGGTCGCGCATGAGCACCCGGCCGTCGCAGACCGTGTGCCGCACGTCGGAGCCGCGCGCGGCGTACGCGAGGTGGCTCACGAGGTCGTGGGCCGGCGTCAGGTGGGCAGCGCCGAGATCGACTACCGCGAGATCGGCGTTCGCGCCGGGCTCGATCCGGCCCGAGCCGAACCCGACGGCGTCCGCGCTCCCCGCCGTCGCCATGCGGACGACGCTCTCGGCCGCGACGGCGCTCGGATCGTCCGCCGCGAGCTTGCCGAGCAGCGCCGCGTCGCGCATCTCGCCGAACGCGTCGAGGTCGTTGTTCGACGCCGCGCCGTCGGTGCCGACCCCGACGGTCACGCCCGCGTCGAGCATGCGCTGGATCGGCGCCATCCCGCTCGCGAGCTTCATGTTCGACGCCGGGCAGTGGATCACCCCGGTGCCCCGCTCGGCGAGGAGGTCGATCTCCTCGGCGTTCACGTGGACGCCGTGGGCGAGAAAGTCTTCCCCGGTCAGCATGCCGAGGTCGTCGGCGTAGACCAGCGGGCGGACCCCCCGCTCGTCGACGATCGGGTCGACCTCGTTCGCCGTCTCGTTGGCGTGAAAGTGGATCGGAACGCCGATCTCGCGGGCCTCGGCGACGCTCTCGCGGAGGAACTCCTCGCCGACGGTCGTGAGGCTGTGGGGCATGAACGCGGTCGAGACGCGGCCGTCGGCCGCGCCGTCGAACTCCCGCGCGACGTCGAGGCTCTCCTCCACGTCGGCGCGGGCGTCGCCGTCGTCCTTCCCGACGGTGACCGCGCCGTGGCCCAGCCGGGCGCGCATCCCCGCCCGGTCGACTGCCTCGACCACCTCGGGGACGTGGAAGTACATGTCCGCGAAGGCGGTGGTCCCCGACCGGATCATCTCCAGCATCCCGAGCTCCGCCCCGGCGCGCACGTCCCCGGGGGAGAGTTCCGCCTCCGCCGGCCAGATGTCGTCCCGGAGCCACTCGTCGAGCGGCTTGTCGTCGGCGTAGCCGCGGAGGAGCGTCATCGCGGCGTGCGTGTGGGCGTTGACGAGGCCGGGGATCACGAGCCCGCCCGACGCGTCGAGCGTCTCGGCCGCGTCGGCCGCCGTCGCGTCGAGGTCCCCGACCTCCGCGATCGTCCCCGCCTCGCGGTCGACCAGCACGTCGGCCTCGACGACCCGCAGGTCCGGAAGCAACGCCCGTCCGCCGGCGATGAGCAGCGCGTCCATACCCGGGGTACCGGGCGACGGGGCCTTAATCCACCGCCTTTCGGTCCGCGTCTCTTCGTCCGCGTCTTACGCACCGCGTCTTTCCGTCCGCGTTCCGTCGGCGTCTTACCGCGCCGTCCTTCGGATGCGCCGAGGGGATCGGACGCGCAGAATTATCCCACCGGCGGTCGTCAGTCTCGCTATGTCAGTTCCGGTCGCCCGTCGTCCGTTCGTCCGCCTGCTCGTGGGGCGCCGGGGGGCGTTCCGATCGGTCGTCCCGCTCGCCGCGGCGCTCTTTCTCGTCGGGTTCGCGGGGTTCGTCGGCGCGCGCGAACTCGGACTCCTCCCCGGCGCGCTCGTCCCCGGCCTCGTCGCGACGGTGCTCCTGATGTCCCTCCCCGCGACCGCGAGCGCCTACCGGGGCGGGGGCCTGTTCGCGAGCCTGGTCCTCGGCACCGCCGCCGGCGCGGGCGTGCGCGTCGGCGTCTCGACCGGGCCCGCCGGCGGCGATTTCGCGACGGCACTGGGCGTGAGCGTCGCCTACGGGTTCGCCGTCGGGACGGTCGGGTTCCTCGCGGGCGCGGCGCTCCGGGGCTCCGTCGGGCGGGAGGCGCGGGGGAGGTAGTGCGGGTCACTTTCGCTTCGCTTTCCGAACCGCGGCCTCGATCGCCGAGCGCGTCCCGCCGGGGTTCGCCGTCGGCGTGTACGTCTCGCCGTCGACGACGATCCGCGGCACGGTGGAGATCGGGATCGACCGCACCCGCTTCATCGTCGCGTCGATCAGGTCCGCGTACTTATCGCTCTCGACGGCCGCGTCGAGGTCGGCGTCGTCGGAGACGCCCGCGGCGTCCGCGATCGCCTCGATCCGGTCGGCCGTGTACCAGCCGTTCTCGCGGCGGTAGTTGTGGAAGACGTACGCGAAGAACGACCAGAAGGACTCTGGATCGCCGTGCCAGACCGCCTGTCCGGCTCGCGCGAGGCCGGGTTCGTCGGGGCCGTGGAAGGGTTCGCCGTCACTGTAGGGGACGGCCCGGAACTCCAGATCCACGTCGCCGGGCTCGACGAACGCCTCCAGCAGGTCGCCCATGCCGTCGAGCACGAACCGCTTCGTGTACGGGCACTTCCAGCCGCCGTACAGCGTCACCCGGACCGGGGCCGTCCCCGTTCCGGCGACCGGGTACTCGCGCTTCGCCGCGTCCTTCGGAACCGAGACGGAGCTGATCTTCCCGTCCGGCTTTTCGAGCTTCAGGGGCGACTCCTTCGGCTGTTCGGCGGGCTCGTCGGTCGACCGTTCGGTCGCGTTCTCCGGCGTCGATTCCGTCCCCGACGGGGATTCCGTTTCCCGATCGTCGGGCGCGTCCGTCGCGCCGCTCCGGGCCTCCGATCCGTCCGACAGCAGCCCGGTGCAGCCGGACAGCCCCGCGGCGGCCGTCGTCCCCGCGAGACCGAGAACGGCCCGTCGTGTCCTTCGATCGTTCATGCGATCCGAACATTCACCACGGGGCGATTTTGTTAATCACCGCAAAACGGGGGAGTAACGTCGGCATACTCGCCGTTGACCCCCCTCGTCGGTCGGCGAAGAGACGGGGTCGAAACAGTGTTCCCCCGTCGGCGTGAGGGGAGGGTATGCGCATCGCCGTGCCCAACAAGGGGCGCCTGCACGAACCGACGATGGAGCTCTTAGAGCGCGCCGGGCTTCACATCGAAAACGGCGCGGACCGGAAGCTGTACGCCGAAACGGTCGACCCCGACGTGACGGTGCTTTTCGTCCGCGCGGCCGACATCCCCGAGTACGTCCGCGACGGGGCCGCCGACGTCGGCGTCACCGGCCTCGATCAGGTCCGCGAGTCGGGCCACGACCTGGTGGACGTGCTCGATCTGGGGTTCGGCCGGTGTCGGCTCGTCCTGGCCGCCCCGGAGGACGGCGACATCGAGGCGGTCGAGGACGTGTCCGGCAGGACCGTCGCCACCGAGTTCCCGACCGTCGCCCGCGCGTACTTCGAGGAGCGGGGGATCGATCCCGAGATCGTGCGCGTGACGGGCGCGACCGAGCTCACCCCCCACGTCGAGATGGCCGACGCCATCATCGACATCACGAGCACGGGCACGACGCTCGCGGTGAACCGACTCGCGATCGTCGACGAGGTGCTGGAGAGCTCCGTCCGCCTGTTCGCGCGGCCGGACGTCGCCGACGACGACAAGGTGCGGCAGGTGGCGACGGCGCTCGAATCCGTGCTCGCGGCCGAGGGCAAGCGCTACCTGATGATGAACGCCCCGAAGGAGCGGCTGGACGACGTCCGGGAGGTCATCCCCGGCATGGGCGGGCCGACGGTGATGGACATCGCGGGGGACTCGAAGGTCGCGGTTCACGCCGTCGTCGACGAGCGCGACGTGTTCGCGGTCATCGACGACCTCCGGGCGGTGGGCGCGACGGACATCCTCGTGACGGAGATCGAACGACTCGTCGAATAGCCCCTCTCAGCCGCGGCGGCGGAGGTCCGGAACGGTCACCTCGGGGTCGATCCGGACCGCGCCGTACCGCCACCGAACCCACCCGACGATCGCCAGAGAGCCGAGGGCGATCGCGGCGGCGCCGATGAAGCCCGCCTCGGGGCCGAACTCGCCGCCCGTGACGAGGTCGGGGCCGCGCTGTTCGACGGCGACGACGGTCGCGAAGGGGGCCAGCCCGCTCACGGGGAAACCGTACACCGCGCCCTGAAAGAAGTTCCACGTGATGTGCAGGCCGATGGGGATCGAAAGCTCGCCGGTCAGCACGTAGCCGAGCGCGAGGAAGACCCCCGCGAGGGAGATGTTGAACGTGCTCAGAGCCGTGGCGTTGGGGTTGTTCGCGTGCAGGACGCCGAACACCGCGGACGAGAGGAGGAGCGCGACGGCGACCGCGCCGCGTCGGCCGATCGGGCCGAACCCGTCGAGCCCCTCGGCGACGTTCGTCAGGAGGTAGCCGCGGGCGAACAGCTCCTCGTACACGCCGACGAACAGAAAGAGCGCGAGCGCCGAGACGAACCCCGGGAGGAACGCCCCCGACGCCGCCCGGAGCGTCCCCGTCACGCGCACCCAGCCGAGGGCGAGTTCGGCCGCGAAGACGAGCGTCATCAGCGCCGCGCCGAGCGCCAGCCCGAAGCCGAAGTCGACCCACCAGTCGCGGTCGAAGCGGAAGCCGAAATCGGAGAGCCGACGCCGGTCGAGCAGCAGTCCGGCGAGGAGGACGACGAGGACGAACAGGGTTCCGACGGCCGCCTGCGCGACGGTCACGATCGCCACGTCGGCGACGGCGGTTCCCAGGAAGCCGACCAGCGCCACCCGGACCGCCCCGAGCGACGGAGCGACGAGGAGGCCGAATCCGACGAACGAGGCGGCGAGCAGGACGATCGCGGCGAGGATCCGCCAGAGGGCGCGGAGGCGGCGTTCGTCACGGTTCCAGACGAGCGACGCGGGGTCGAGGGGCATACCGGCGTTGCGGCTGCGGCGGACTTGACTCCTGTGCCCTCCGCTCTCGTCGTCCGGCTCGGCCGCGGCGAACGCGGCGGACGGTTCCCCTTCGGGCTCTCGCTCCGAGATCACCCCGGCGCGCTCGTCGCCAGAAAGAGCACGCCGAACAGCACGGTTCCGAGGATGACGCTGACGACGACGTGGATCAGGGTGATGTAGGCGGTGACGCCGGCCGACCGGCCGTACAGGTAGCGGATCATCCCGGCGTCGGCGAGGACGGCGACGAGCAGGGCGAGAAACGAGTTGACGCCGAGCGCGGTCGAGACGACGCCGATGGCCGCCGGGACCGGCCCGACGGCGAAGGCCTTCTTCACCTCGACGTCGCCGAGGACGTTCCGCGCGGCGATGTGCGCGGTGAGCGTCAGGAACAGGGCGAACAGCCCGAACGTCCCGGCGATCGCCAGCGGGCTCCCGACCGACCCGGTCTGCAGGGTGACGACCATGCGAGCGGGTTCGGACCCCGGGACTTTGGTCCTGCCGCTCCGCGGGCGGAGTCGGGCGGAGAACCCGCGGGTCGACGCCGGCGAGGCGTCGTCGACGATCCGCGACCGTCGATTCCCGGACGGTCAGTCAGTCGATGCTCGGCCGGCGATCAGTCGAGTAGGCCGAGTTCTTCGAGGCGGGCGGTGATCTCCTCGACGGCGTGCTCGGCGTCCACGGGCTTCTTGCCGCCGGTGATAACGAGCTTCCCGGAGCCGAACAGGAGGGCGACGACCTCGGGTTCGTCGAGGCGGTAGACGAGGCCGGGGAACTGCTCGGGTTCGTACTCGATGTTCTCCAGGCCGAGGCCGATGGCGATGGCGTTCAGGTTCAGATTGCGCCCTAGGTCGGCGCTCGTGACGATGTTCTGGACCGTGATCTCGGGGTCCTCCTCCACCTGGATGTTCAGCTCGCGGAGCTTGTCGAAGACGATCTGGAGGCTCTCGTGGACGTCGTCGGTCGACTTCGCGCCGGTGCAGACGATCTTGCCGGACCGGAAGATGAGGGCGGCGGACTTCGGGTTCTGGGTCCGGTAGACGAGCCCCGGGAACTGCTCGGGATCGTAGTCTGCCCCCTCCAGGTCCATGGCCACGCTCTGAAGGTCGAGTTCCTGGCCGATTCCCGTGGAAGCGACGACGTTCTCGATGTTGATGGTGTCCTTGGGGTCGGTCATGTAACGATTTAAGTGTCGTATTTAAGGTTTAAAAAGGTTGGTACCGGTCGCTGATAGTTCGGGAACGCGGCGGATCCGACACGCTCATGGCCGGACGCGCACAGGGTCGACCGTGTACTGTCTCGAACTCGCCGGGGAGGACGACGCGTTCGCGGCGCGCGAGGCCGAGAGCGCCGCGGCCGGCGTCGAAGTCGTCGCCCCCGGCCTCGCGGTCGCGGGGGGCGTCCGCCCGGACCGGGTTCGGTCGCTCGCGTACACCCGCCGGGCGAGCGAACTCGTCGGCCGGACCGACGCGAGCGTCGAGAGCGCCCGGCTCCTGCTTGTGGCCGCGCCGATCGACCGCGAGGGCACCGTCGCGGTCCGCGCGCGCGACGTCCACTCGGCGACCGGCGTGAGCACGCGCGAGGTCGAGCGCGAACTCGGGCGGACGCTCGTCGAGCGCGGCTTCGCGGTCGACCTCGACGACCCGGATCACGAACTCCGGGCGCTGTTTTCGGACGACGCGTGCCTGCTCGGCTGGCTCGAAGCAGAGAGCGTCCGCGACTTCGGCAGCCGAAAGCCCACGGACCGGCCCTTCTTCCAACCCGGCAGCATGGACCCGCTGGACGCGCGAGCGCTGGCGAACATCGCGGGCTCGGCCCCCGGCGCGACGGTGCTCGACCCGATGTGCGGGACGGGCGGCGTCCTGATCGAGGCGGGGCTCGTCGGCGCGCGGGCCCTGGGGATCGACGCCCAGCGGAAGATGGTCCGGGGGGCGCGCGAGAACCTGCGCGAGTACCTCGACGGCGACGCCGCGGACCGGCGACGGGACGAGGGCGCGCCGTGGGACGTGCTCCGCGGCGACGCGACGGCGCTGCCGCTGTGCGACGACGCGGTCGACGGCGTCGCGTTCGACGCCCCGTACGGCCGGCAGTCGAAGATCGCCCGCCACGACCTGCGCGATCTGGTCGCCGGGGCGCTCTCGGAGGCGCGGCGGGTCGCCCCGCGGGCGGTCGTGGTGGCGGACCGGTCGTGGCGGAGCGAGGCGGTCGACGCGGGGTGGCGCGTCGAGGCGGTCTTCGAGCGGCGGGTCCACCGGTCGCTGGTTCGGCACGTGCACGTGCTGGAACGGGCGTAAGAGAGAGGCGACGCAGGCTCACGATCGCGGAGAACGCGACGACCGACCCGCGCCTCACTCCCGCCGCTCGACGAGCACCGTCTCGCCCGCCCGCACCCGTTGCCCGTTCTCCACCAGCACGTCCCCGATATCGACCCAGGCCGGCAGCAGCACGTCCGCCCGGCTCCCGAAGGCGATGTGGCCGATCCGGTCGCCGCGCGTCACCGCGTCCCCGGCCTCGACGTAGGGGTGGATGCGGCGGGCGAACCACCCGGCGACGAGCGACACCTCGTGGGTGCCGAAGTCGACGTCCACCCGCTCGTTGCGCTCGGACTCCTTCGAGAAGGCCGGGCGGTTCGCGCCGGGGCGGTGGCGGACCGACTCGACGTAGCCGTCCAGCGGCGCGCGGTTGACGTGCACGTCGGTGACGTTCATGAACACGCCCACCCTGACCCTGTCGCCTTCCTCGCGGATCACCGATATTTTTCCGTCGGCGGGCGAGACGACCCCGGTCGGCGGCGGAGCCCGTTCGGGGTCGCGGAAGAACGCGAGGACGGCGGCTCCGGCGAGAAGGCAGAGGAGGCCGACGGCGGGCGAGGCGACGAGGAGCGGCGCGCCGAGGAGCAGCGGCGGCGCGGCGAACCGCCACGCGCCGGGCGCGAACCGCGGACTGACGCTCACGCGGCCCCCGCGGGCGTCACGCGCATCACGCACATCACGCGCTCGATCCGTCCGCGCCGTCGGCGTCGTTCGCCCAGGCGGCGAGCAGGTGCGTGAGGTGGAGCCGGTCGTCCGTGCCGATCGCCAGATCCATGTCGACTCGCCCGGCCAGGAGGTGCAGGCGGGCGAGATCGTCGCCGCCGTAGGTCCCCCGAGCGACGCGGAGGAGCTCCCCGAGGAGCTCCTGTCCGCCGTAGCTCCCCTCGTCGAGGAGGCCGGAGAGCGCCTTTCGCGCGGCGGCGACGTCGCCCGACTCGGCGGCTTCGAGCGCGCCGCGGATCTCGTCGTCGCGGCCGATCTCGCCGAGCGTCTCGTAGGCGGCGGTCATGGTGATCTCGCCGGCGTCGCTCGCGGTCGCCTGCGCGCCGAGAATCGCCCGCCTGACGTTGCCGTCGGCGTAGCCCGCGACGTATTCGAGGCCGTCGGCCTCGTACTCGACGCCCTCCGCTTCGACGATCCGTTCGAGGACGGCGACCGTCTCGTCCGTCGTCGGGGCTCGGACCGGGACGGGGAAACAGCGCGAGCGGATCGGGGGGATGAGCTTCGAGGGCTGTCGCGTGGTGATCACGAACTGCGTGGTCCGGTGGTGCCGCTCCATCACCCGGCGCAGCGCCTGCTGGAAGTCCTCGCGGATCGCCTCGGCGTTGTCGAGCACGAGCGTCTTGAAGTCCCCCGAGACGGGGGCGTAGCTGGCAGACTCCTTCAGGACGTGGTTGATCATGTCCCGCTTCGCCATCCGACTCCTGCCGGCGAGGAACGGCTCGAAGCGCGGGTCCTCGCGGATCTCCTTCTTGGTTCGGTCAAAGAAGTCGGCGACGTTGAGTTCGATCAGGTCGTTGTCCGGGTCGGCGTGCGTTTCCTCGGCCAGCGCGCGGACCGCCGCGGTCTTGCCGACGCCCGGCGGCCCCTGCAGGACGAGGTTCATGGGCTCGTCGACCGCGCGCGAAAGGCGCTCTCTGACCTCCTCCTGGGGGAGGTCGTCGAGCGTCGGCGCGTGCGTCTCCGTCCACAGCGGCGCGTCCATCGGGACGGGGTAGTCGACGCCGGGGTAAGAATCGGTCGGTTGGCGGCTCGGAGACGCGACGGCGGCGCGTTCCGACACGCGTTTAGTCCGTCGCCCCCGAGAGCGGGGTATGTCGATGCGCGTGACGTTTCTCGGAACCAGTGGGGCGGTCCCGACGACGGAGCGGGCCCCGAGCGCGATCCTCGTCAACCGCGAGGGGCAGCGCCTCCTCTTCGACTGCGGCGAGGGCACCCAGCGGCAGATGATGCGCTTCGGCACCGGCTTCGCCGTCTCGCACATCTTCGTCACGCACCTGCACGGCGACCACATCCTCGGGATCCCCGGGCTGATCCAGAGCTGGGACTTCAACGACCGCGAGGAGCCGCTCGCCATCCACGCCCCGGCCGGCACCCGAAAGCACGTCGAGGGGCTCGTCCACGCCGGCGGCTACCAGCCGGGGTACGCGGTCCGCGTTCACGAGGTCCGGCCCGGATCGACCGCGCTTCGGGGGGACGACTGCGAGGTGCGGACCTTCCGGACGGAACACCGCACCCGCTCCGTGGGCTACGCCCTGATCGAGGACGAACGCCCCGGCCGGTTCGACCGGGAGAAGGCGGAGGAGCTGGGAGTCCCGGTCGGCCCGAAGTTCGGAACGCTCCACGAGGGCGAGCCGGTCGAACTGGAGGACGGCCGCGTCGTTCGACCCGAACAGGTCGTCGGCGAGCCGCGGCCCGGCCGGAAGTTCGTCTACACCGGCGACACCCGGCCGACGGACGCGACCGTCGAGATCGCCGAGGACGCCGACCTGCTCGTCCACGACGGGACGTTCGCCAGCGACAACGCCGGGCGGGCCAGACAGACCGCCCACTCGACGGCGCGGGAGGCCGGGGAGATCGCCTCGCGGGTGAACGCGAAGCGCCTCGCGCTGACGCACGTCTCCTCGCGGTACGCCGGCGACCCCTCGCCGCTGGCCCGGGAGGTCGCGGAGGCGTTCGACGGCGAGTCGTTCGTCGCCGCCGACGGCCAGAAGGTCGAAATCCCGTACCCGGACGCGGAGTAGCGAAGCGCCACCACGGATCGAATCCGGGGAGGGACTTCGGAGACCGAGCCCAGTCGAGTCGGCCGCGGTGGAATCGACGGTCGCGAGGGGGAATCGAAGGCCACCGAGGAAGACTTTAACCCCGAGGCTGCCCTTCTGTGGTGAGGAACACGCCCCGATCATGCCGACTACCACGTTCCACATCGTCGATGTCTTCGCGGAGCGGAAGTACGCCGGGAATCCGCTCGCCGTCGTCGAAGGCGGCGCCGACCTCTCCGACGACGAGATGCAGGCGATCGCCGCCGAGATGAGCTACTCCGAGACGACGTTCGTCGAGTCCACGGAGCCCGACGAGGGAGGCTACGACGTCCGCATCTTCACGCCGCAGGCCGAGATCCCCTTCGCGGGTCACCCGACGCTCGGGACCGCGTCGGTCCTCCGGGGCCTGATCGACGGCGCGGCGACCGGCACCGGGGGCTCCGACGACGAGCCGGACGGCGAGATCGTCCTCAACCTGCCGGTCGGGCAGATCCCGGTCCGGATCGAGGAGACGGACGGGCGGGAGACGCTTTGGATGACGCAGCGCCCGCCGACGTTCGGGGAGGCGTTCGACGACGAGACCGTCGCCGAGATCGTCTCGCTCTCGCCCGGCGCGCTCGACGGCGCGTGGCGGCCGCAGGTCGTCTCGACGGGGCTACCGACGCTCGTCGTCCCGCTCTCGGACCGCAGCGCGCTGACGCGGGCAGAGGCGAACCGGCAGGCGTACGACGCGTTCGTCGAGCGGACCGGCGCGAAGAACGTCCTCGTGTTCTGCCCGGAGCCCCGGAGCGGCGACAACGATCTCGCCGCTCGCATGTTCGCCCCCGGCCTCGGCATCGCCGAGGATCCCGCGACCGGATCGTCGAACGGCTGTCTCGCGGCGTACCTCGCCGAGCACGGGTACTTCGGCGACGAACCGGTGGACGCGCGGGTGGAACAGGGGTACGAGATGGGCCGGCCGTCGCTCCTGCACCTGCGAGCCGAAAAGCGAGGCGAGGAGATCACCGTCGACGTCGGAGGGAGCGTCGTCCCCATCGCCAGGGGACAACTGCTCTGATCCGGTTCGATGAACGCACGAGGAGGCGGCGAGCGCGCGGGTCGCCGCCGTGGGGTATTTATTCGGCGCCGTCCTACGCGGGGCCGTGAACGCCCGGACGAGTGCGCTCGATTCGCTGGTGTTCGGCGTCGACGTTCAGAGCGGTGACATCCGGGGCGACGCTCCCTCCTACGCTCTCGTTGCGTTCGACGGCGAGCACATCGACCGCGACGTCGTCTCCTTTCGAAAGCTGCGACGCCTCGTATCGCGAGAGAAGCCGGCCATCGTCGCGACGGACAACATGTACGAGCTCGCGGAGGACAAAGAGTCCCTCGTGCGCTTTCTCCGCTCGCTCCCCGAGGAAACGAAGCTGGTGCAGGTGACGGGAGCGGAGCGGCCGGAGCCGCTCTCGCGCGTCGCCTCGCGCCACGGCGTCCCCTACGGAAAGAACCCGATGAAGGAGGCCGAGGCCGCCGCGAGACTCGCGGCCGCGAACGTCGGCTACGAGGTAGCCGCCTTCACGAACACGACGACGGTGAAAGTCTCCCGCGGCCGTTCGACGGGCAAGGGCGGCTGGAGCCAGGACCGGTACACCCGCCGCATCCACGGCAACGTCAGGAACGCGGCGCGGAAGGTGGAGTCGAAGCTGAAGGAGGCGGGGCTGGAGTACGAGCGCGACGTGACCGAGAAGTACGGCGGCTACGCGAACGCGACGTTCACGGTCAGAGCGAGGCCCGGCGACATCCCGGTGTCGTCCCGCCGGTCGGGGGACACGCGGATCGAGATCGAGCCGGTCCGACGCGACGGGATCGAGTTCGAGCCGCTCGCGAAGCGTCGCGACCACGTCCTCGTCGGCATCGATCCCGGCACGACGACCGCCGCGGCCGTCGTGGATCTCGAAGGGACGGTCCTCGACATGTACTCCTCGCGGACGGCGGACACGGCCGGCGTGATCGAGTGGCTCATAGAGCGCGGGCGGCCGATCGTCGTCGCCGCCGACGTCACCCCGATGCCCGAGACGGTCGAGAAGTTCCGCCGCAGCTTCGACGCCGCCGGGTGGGAGCCGACCTCCGACCTCCTGGTCGACGAGAAGCTCCACCGCACCCGGAACGCGGAGTACGACAACGACCACGAGCGGGACGCCATGGCGGCCGCGCTGTTCGCGTACGACGCCCACGAGGACCAGTTCGAGCGCATCGGCCGGAAGGTGCCGCCGCAGTTCGACCGCGAGGAGGTCATCGCCCGCGTCGTCGCCGGCGGCGAGTCGGTCGAAGCGGTGCTTTCGGACCTCGCCGAAGACGACGAGCCGGAGGAGGAGTCCGAAGAACACGGCCCGCGGGAGCTCACCGAGGAGGAAAAGCGCGTCCGCCGGCTCGAAACGCAGGTCGATCGGCTCGAAGGCCACGTCGAGGACCTGAAGGAGACGCTCCGCGAGAAGGACGAGCGCATCGAGGAGTACAAACGCGAACTGTCGGACGCCCGGCGCGAGGAGCGACGGAAGGCGCGAGAGCGGCGCGAGGTGAACCGCCTCGAACGCGAGAACGGGCGGCTGAAGCGTGAACTCGACGCCGAACGCGAGCGCGTCGACGAGCTGGAGAGCAAGCTCGCGCGCCTGAAAACCCTCTGGAAGCTCGATCACTCCAATTTCTCGGACGTGGCCGAAGGACGCGGGCTCGTGCCGGTCAAGGTGATAGATCAGTTCACCAGGGGCGCGATCGAGCGCGCGGACGAGAACTACGGCCTCGCTCCCGGCGACGTCGTGTACCTCCGGGACGCCAGCGGTGCGGGCCGGAGCACGGCCGAACTGCTCGCCGAGACGGAGCCGCGGGTCGTGCTCCGCGACGGCGGGCTGTCGGACGTCGCCGACGAGGTGCTGTTCGAACGAGAGGTTCCGGTCGGCCCCGCCGCCGACGTGACGATCCAGGAGGTCGACGAACTCGCGGTCGCCCGCGAGCGCGAAATCGAAGGCGTCATCGACGACTGGGAGACGCGCGCGAGGGAGCGCCGCCGGGAACAGAAGGTCGACATGGTCGACCAGATCATCTCCGAGCACCGCGCGGGCGAGGGTCGGAGCGACTGATCGCTTCCCCGAGCGTCGGTTGCGTCGACGCCCAAAGAGCCATCAGACGCCGGGGAGAACGGACACGGTGGGATGTCACGCGCGCCGCCGGCAATCGGTTCCGCCCGCACCGACAGACGCATCGAAGCCGCGCGGGTCGTCGGTCCGAGCGACGGCCGGGGGACGGCGCGACGGTCGCGATGACGAACGTCCGGGTCGCGTTCGCGGCCGTCCTCGTGGCGGTCCTGACGCTCGGATCCGCCCTCGTGCTCCGCCCGTTTCTCACGTACCTCCTCGCAGCCGCGCTCCTGGCGTTCGTGCTGTATCCGCTGCACCGTCGGCTGGCGCCCGCCGTCGGGGAGCGGCTCTCGGCCGGCGGATTGGTCGCGTTTTCGATGCTGGCGCTGGTCGCGCCGCTGGCCGCGTTTTTGAACGCCGCCCTGAACGCGACACCGCGGGCGCCCGACGCGTTCGGCCGCGCCCCGATCGTCCGTCGGACGGAACGGACCCTGGAGGGGGTGCTCGGGATCGAGGTGTCGCTCGGAGCGTGGGCGAACGCGGCGATCGACCAGGCCTCGGACGTGCTGGCCAACGAGGGTTCGACTATCGCCGGCGCCGGACTGCACGCGCTGTTCGGCGTACTGCTCCTCATTTTCGTGCTGTACTACCTGCTCAAGGACGGAGAACAGCTGGTGTCGTGGACGAAGTACGCGACGCCGCTTCCGCGGCCCGTACAGGAGGATCTGCACGCGAGAGCCGAACGGATGACGTGGGCGGTGATCAAGGGACACGTGTTCGTCGCGATCGTGCAGGCGATCGTCGCGGGCGTAGGGCTCTTCGCCGTCGGGATTCCGAACGCTGGCTTTTGGACGCTCGTCATGACCTTCCTCGCGCTGCTGCCGATCGTCGGCGTGGGGGCCGTACTCGGCCCGGCCGTCGTCTACCTCTTCGTGCTCAACCGCGTCGTGGCGGCCGCGCTCCTCGCCCTCTACGGGGCCACCATCGTCGCGCTCATCGACGACTACCTCCGAGCGATCCTGATCGACCGCGGCTCGACGATCCACTCGGCGGTCATCCTCGTCGGCGTGTTCGGCGGCGTGTACGTGCTCGGTCCGATGGGGCTCTTCTTCGCCCCGATCCTGCTCGGCCTGTTCAAATCGACGATCGAGGTGTTCGACGACCACTACGAGGTGTTAGAGCGACCGTGACGGGGAGGCGGCCGGCAACGTCGACCGGAGAATCGGCCGGGTAGCAGCGACTGAGCAGGTCCGGACCGCACCGGGCGAATCCAGAACGGGGGAAAGGGGGGCGAACAGGCGGCACAGGCGTCCGCGAAGCGGCGTGCCGCGCACCCGCCTCGACTCGCTTCGCGGCGACTCACTCCTCCACGAGCGTCGGTGGGCCCGTCATCGTATTTGAACGCTCGGAGACGAGAGCGAGCGATCCCGAAACTCGCGCTGACACGCGATGTCCGCCAGCCTCCCGACGCCGATCCGCTCGCCGTCGGTCCGGGACTCCTGCCGCCCTCGTGAGCATGAACCACCGATCGCGTGGCGCGTTTTCAGAAGTCATATCCCGCACCCCACAGTGCACTCTCGTATGGACGCCTACGAGCGGATCACCCGGAACGTCTCCGAGGTGGTCACGGAAGACGAGGTGCGCGCGCTAGCCGAACAGCCGGAAGGCAAGCGGGCGTACGTGGGCTACGAGCCCTCGGGCGTCCTCCACATCGGCCACATGCTCACGGCGACGAAGCTCATCGACCTCCAAGAGGCGGGCTTCGAGGTGACCGTGCTGCTCGCGGACGTGCACGCCTACCTCAACGACAAGGGGACGTTCGAGGAGATCCGCGAGACTGCCGACCGGATGAGAGAGCAGTTCGTCGCCTACGGTCTCGACGAGGAGAGGACGGAGTTCGTCCTCGGCTCGGAGTTCCAGTTCGACCGCGAATACGTGCTCGACCTGCACGCGCTGGAACTCGAAACGTCGATGGCGCGGGCCGAGCGCGCGATGGCCGAGATCAAAAGCGGCGAGACGGCGAAGGTGTCGCAGGCGGTGTACCCGCTCATGCAGGCGCTCGACATCGTCTACCTCGACGTTGACCTCGCCGTGGGCGGGATGGAGCAGCGGAAGGTCCACATGCTCGCGCGGGACACCCTCCCGAGCATCGGCGAGGAGGCGCCGACGTGCCTGCACACGCCGCTCATCGCCGACCTCTCGACGGGCGTCGGCAAGATGTCCTCCAGCGCCGGCGTCACGATCTCGATGGAGGACTCGACGGCGGACATCCGCGAGAAGGTGAACAGGGCGTACTGTCCGCCGACCCGCGATCCCGAGCCCGACGACGATGGCAACGAGCGCGAGAACCCGGTGCTCCAGATATTCGAGTACCACGTCTTCCCGCGCTTCGAGGCGGTCGTGGTCGAGCGCCCCGAGAAGTACGGCGGCGACCTGACCTACGACGACTACGAGTCGCTCGCGGCCGACCTCGAATCGGGCGAGCTCCACCCGGCGGACGCGAAGGGGGCGCTCGCGGCGTACCTGGACGAGCTCATCGCACCGGGTCGAGAGATGATTCGATCGGAGTGAGACGAATCTCGGTCGGAGGGGGGTGGACTTTCGATCGGGACGTCCCTTCGATCCGAACGAGACTGACCGGACTCCGAGCGCCCTGATCCGACCGCCCACCCCTATAAAATGTTTTACGTCGCGGGACCGAACCTCTCGCACATGAGCGAGAACGAAGGCAGACGCGACCTCCGAATGCCCGACGACGACGAGGTGTTCGCGACGGTGACGAACATGCTCGGCGCGAACCGCGTGAAAGTGCGCTGTGCGGACGGCAAGGAGCGAACCGCCCGGATCCCGGGTCGAATGCAGAAGCGGATCTGGATCCGCGAGGGGGACGTCGTCCTCGTGGAGCCGTGGGACTGGCAGGACGAGAAGGCCGACATCACCTGGCGCTACGAGAAGGCTGACGCGGACCAGCTCCGCCGCGAAGGACACATCCAGTAACGCCTCGATTTCTGTGACGGCACCAGTACGCCGAACCGACTCGTCGCGGCCCGTGAGCGGCCGCCGTCCGGCTCGCGGGAGAGCAGTCGCGCCGTCACCTGTGAGGCTTTTGGCGCCGGCGTCCGTAGGGGGAGGCGAATGAGCGACGAGTTCGGCCTGCTCGAACCCGAAGCGGGCGAGGGCTTCGGCGACGAGTGGGAGGAGATCGACGTCTCCGACACCGAGGCCGACCGCATCGCGCGCCGCCGAGACAGGGAGTTCGACGAGTTCAGAAAGCGCATCAAGGACGCCGACCAGTTCAAGGTCGAGCAGTCGGTCTTCGACGACGCCACCTTCGCCGCGCTCTACAAGCTCGTCCAGGACGGCCACGTCGAGGCGTTCGGCGGCCCGATCTCGACGGGCAAGGAGGCGAACGTCTACGAGGCGCTCGGGGCCGAGGAACGCGACGTGGCGGTCAAGGTCTACCGGATCAACGCCTCGAACTTCCGGCACATGAGCGACTACCTCGAAGGGGATCCGCGATTCCGCGGCATCGGAAACGACAAGAAGAAGGTCGTCCTCGCGTGGACCCGAAAGGAGTTCGCCAACCTCGAACGCGCCGAGAAGGCGGGCGTGCGCGTGCCGGAACCGATCGCCGTCGAGCGCAACGTTCTCGTGATGGAGCTCGTCGGCCAGGTCGACGACCGCGCCCGCCGCCTGGCGGAGGTCCGCGTCGAAAACCCCGAAACCGCCTACGAGGTCGTCCGAGAGTACATGCGCCGCCTCTACGGCGCCGGCCTCGTCCACGGCGACCTCTCGGAGTACAACCTGATCGTCCACGACGGGGAGCTCTTCGTCATCGATCTCGGGCAGGCGGTCACGGTCCACCACCCGAACGCCGACGAGTTCCTCCGCCGCGACTGTACGAACGTTTCGAACTTCTTTTCGAGACAGGGTATCGCCGTCGACGGAGACGACTTGTACGACTACGTGACCGAGGCGGAGCCGGATCTGTCGAGCTGAGCGGAGCTACGACTCGTCGGTGTCCGGCGGTTTTTCGACCACGAGGATCGTCACGTCCCAGTCGGGGTGTTCGCCGTCATTGCGACACTCCCACCCCCCTCGACGGAGATATCGTTGTCGTACGCCTCTCGAACGAGCAGCCCGAGTCGAGCGTTGAACTGTTCCGCGGTGGTGATAGCGTCGTCCGAAGGCGTTGTAGGTACCATTTTTGAAGCTCCGTTCGCGTGGAGAAATACGGGATCAATGATGCGAAGGAACCGAAAGGCACGCAAGGAGTTCCGCTACCCACGGGATACGATGGAATCCTCGCAACACTAGGCTTGCATTCTCAGCCTGATCTAATCGACGGGGAGGGATAAGTCGTCCCCTCGCACCCGCGCTCGCAGCTCTACAACTTCGACACGTTCGCACCGATCCCTCGATCCGTCGAGCGGCCATGGTCTACCAGGCACCCCCACTATCCCGCAGCATGGTCTATCAGGGTACGAGTGGATGAGCGTCATTGTCGAGTTTCGGATTCCGGCCGGCTCATTCGAGCTAGGCCGGATGCTGAAGATGGGAGGCGAAACGACGATCGACCTCGAGACGATGGTACCGGTCGGCGGGACGGCGGTGCCGTTTATCTGGGTGTACAACGCGGACCGCCGCTCGTTCGAAGAGCGGACGCGAAACCATCAGTCAGTCCAGAATCTCAAAGAAGTGGACGTTTTCCAGGACCGGACCCTGTTCGCGCTCGAATGGTCGATCGAACGCGACGATCTGTTCGGAGGAATCGCCGCCCAGAAAGCGCAGATACTGAGCGCGAAAGGCGAAGGGGAGTCGTGGGCGTTCGAAGTACGCTTTCCGGATCACAAATCGCTCTCCGACTTCCAAGAACACTGTTATGCGACGGGGATCGAGCTGGACGTGCTTCGCGTGTACAACCCGAGCAAGCCGGGGACCGTATCGGGCTACGGGCTCACAGCGCGCCAGCGCGAGGCCCTGCTACTCGCTGTCCGACGCGGCTACTACGATATCCCGCGCCGAAGCACGACGGTCGAGATAGCCGACGAGCTCGACATCTCCAACCAGGCGGTAACTGAGCGGTTGCGGCGTGCGATCACGTCGCTGGTAACGAACACGCTTCTGACAGGCGATTCCGACGAGTGAACGCAGCCCCGTTTCGGGTATTTCTCGGCGCTAACCGCGGGAGGAGCATGGTACACCATAGCGAACTCTCATTGGCCGATGGGCACACTGACTCCCGTAGATGGAGAAATACCGCACGGAGGGACCAGGGAGGAGAGATGCCGAGACGGCACGGGGACGGAAGCATGGGAAACGACGGGAATAGCACCGCCGCACTACTCGATAGCGTCTTCGAACTGCTGTCGAAGCGCCGGCGGCGGCGTCTCCTGTACTACCTGATGTCGAAGGACGGCGCAGTGTCGTTTGACGAGCTCGAAGAGCGGGTTCTGCGCGGAGACGCCGGCGGGTTCGACGACGGACTCGCGAGTCGAGCGGACGACTCCGACGCTCCTACAACGAGATCTGCCGAAACTCGCCGCCGCCGGAGTGGTCGAATACGACAGCCGTAGCGGGATGGTTCGATACGTGAGTAGGCCGGTGGTCGAAGAGTGGGTGGAACACGCGAGGCACAGAGAGATAGGTAGGGAGTCGGAAAACTAAGTGATCGTGCGGGAACGGCTCGGAGCGTCCCGGGCGATCAGCCTACGGTCGATGGGCGTCGACGTCCATCCGTCGACGCACTGCGGACCGGACGAGATCGCGACGGGTCCGCCGGGGAGCCGGGTCGAGTTTTCACAGTCCGCTCTCGCGGCGCGGCCGGCGAAATTCTCATATCCGTCAGCCGAGTAGATCCGGCTGACTATGTCCGCACCCGGTACGCCGTGGCGCTGGCGGGAGCTGCTCCCGGGAGCGGACAGTCCCGCGGACGACCGCGTCGCGGCGTAACCCTGCGCGGCCGGTCCGGGCGCTCACTCCGTTCTTCCGCGCTTCGCACCGTTTCCGAGCGACGCCGGCACGAACTGTCGGCGCGAATCACCGACACGAACCACCGACATGAATCACGCGCAGGATTTCACCGTCACGCCGTACGCGGTCGAGGGCGAGGTCGACTACGACCGCCTGCTCGACCGCTTCGGCGCGGACGCGCTGACCGACGAACAGCTCTCGCGGTTCCCGCAGCCGCCGCACCCGCTGCTCCGCCGGCGGGTGTTCTACGCCGGCCGCGACGTGGACCGGTTCACCGAGGCCGCGAACGAGGGGGGGACGGCCTCCGTCGTGACCGGTCGCGGCCCCTCCGGCCCGATGCACCTCGGCCACATCCTCCCCTTCTACTTCGCGAAGTGGCTCCAGGAGGAGACGGGCGCGTACGTGTACGTGCCGCTGTCGGACGACGAGAAGTACTTCGCCAAGGACCTCACCTTCGACGAGATACGCGAGGCCACGCGCGACAACGTCCGCGACCTGCTCGCGGTCGGCTTCGACCCGGAGCGGACGCGCATCGTCGTCGACACCGCGGACGCGGACGTGATCTACCCGCTCGCCGCCGAGTTCGCGAAGGACGTCACCCCCGCGACCGTCGAGGCGACCTACGGCGAGCCGCCGAACGTCGGGCTGTCCTTCTACCCGGCGATCCAGGCGACGCACCTCCTCCTGCCGCAGCTCGTCCACGGCCGCCACCCGACGACCGTCCCCATCGCCGTCGACCAGGATCCGCACGTCCGCCTGGCGCGGGACATCGCGGGCAAGCGTCGGCACGACGTGGAGAAGCCCGGCGCGCTGCTGTCGAAGTTCCTCCCGCGGCTGGGCGGCGGCGGCGGGAAGATGAGCACGTCCGACGAGGAGCCAAGCGTCCTCCTCACGGACGACCGGGAGGCGGTCCGCGAGAAGGTGATGAAGTACGCCTACTCCGGCGGCCGCGCCGACGTCGAGGAGCACCGCGAGAAGGGCGGCGACCCGGACGTGGACGTCGCCTATCAGCTCCTGTTTTACTTCTTCGAGGAGGACGACGCGACCGTCGAACGGCTCGCCCGGGAGTACCGCGACGGGGAGCTGTTGACGGGGGAGCTCAAAGAGTACGCGGCGGAGCGGATCGCGGATTTCCTGGCGACGCACCAGTCGCGGCGGCCGGACGGGGACGTGAGCGAGGCGGTCGCGCCGTACCGGCTGACCGAGGAGGAGCGCGGGCGGCTTCGGCCGGACGTGTTCTGATCCGCGACGCCGGCGAAGGCGGCGTTCTCACCGCGCGAAGGGAACCGGTGGCGTTAACAGACGGGACCGACTAGATGTTCGGCGGTATGGACAACCTCAGAATCGGCCTCTCGTACGGCGACGTCCTGTTGGTCCCGCAGCGATCGCCGGTCGACAGCCGGAGCGACGTCGACCTGTCGACCGACCTCACCCCGAGCATCCGGCTCGACACCCCGCTCTTGAGCGCCCCGATGGACACGGTGACGGAAGCCGAGCTCGCGATCGCGCTCTCGCGCGTCGGCGGCTTCGGAACGATCCATCGGTTCCTGACGATCGAAGAACAGGCCGCCGAGGTCCGCGCCGTGAAGGACGCGGGCGAGCGCGTCGGGGCGGCCGTCGGCATCAACGAGGACTACCTCGACCGCACCGAGGCCGTCGTCGACGCCGGCGTCGACGCGGTCGTGGTGGACGTCGCGCACGGGCACCTCGAAAAGTGTCTCGACGCCGTTGAGCACATCCGGGCGGAGTTCCCGGCGGTCGAGCTGGTCGTCGGCAACGTGGCGACGCCGGCCGGCGTCGAAGACCTCTACGGCGTCGGCGCGGACTGCGTGAAGGTCGGCATCGGTCCCGGATCGCACTGCACGACGCGGAAGGTGGCGGGCGCGGGGGTGCCGCAGCTCACCGCCGTGGACGACTGCGCGAGCGCCGCCCGCGACCTCGACATCACCGTCATCGCCGACGGGGGGATCCGCACCTCCGGCGACGCCGTCAAGGCGCTCATGGCCGGCGCGGACACGGTGATGATGGGGAGCCTGTTCGCCGGGGCCGAGGAGTCGCCGGGCGCGGTCATAGAGCGCGACGGAATCCGCTACAAGCGCTCCCGCGGCATGGCCACGACGGCCGCGGCGGAGGAGCGATCCGACAAGGAAAACGAGGTTCGCGCCGACGAGGGCGTCGAGGGCTTCACGCCGTACAAGGGGCCGGTCGCGGAGGTCGTCTCGGAGTTCGCCGCGGGCATCCAGTCGGGGGTGAGCTACTGCGGCGGCCGCACCATCCCCGAGGCGCGCGAGAAGGCCGAGTTCGTCCGCGTCGCCCCCAGCGCGCAGGAGCGCGAGGGCGCGCACTACGACCACGCGTGGGAGAACGTGGGCGTCGACACCGTCGCCAGGGCCGTCGCCGAGAAGTCCGACTGAACGGCGCTGCTTCGTCCCGCGTCGCTCCCCCGAGCCGTGCGCTCGTTCTCCGAAACCGAGTTTGATCCGCAGAGACTCCGCCGGCAGAATAGTCGGAAGAGCGACAATGACACGAACAGTAGCTCTGTGAGGAATATATCGATATTTGAGAGTAACGCGACCGTTCGCGAACCGCCAAGCCGACGCCGGGGGCCGAGCGTCGGCTCGTAGTTCGACCGTTCGCGATCGACTCGGAGCGGGCGTATCGGCGTCGCGTTCCGGCGTCGAGGCCGGGGACGGGACGCCGCGACCGTGGACAAACTCTTAAACGGCTCCGCCCGGTAGCACGCGTATGCAACACGTGAAGGTTCCGCAGGACCGCATCGGTGTTCTCATCGGTGACGGCGGCGAGACCATGCGCGAGATCGAGCGCCGGGCCGAAGTCCGCCTCGACATCGACTCCGAGACCGGGGCGGTCGCCATCGACTCGGTCGGCGACCCCGTTGCAGGGCTCGTCGCGCCCGACATCGTCCGGGCGATCGGTCGCGGATTCCCGCCGGAAGCCGCCCTCTCTCTGCTCGAAAACGACGTGCGGATGTTCGACCTCATCGACCTCGGCGAGCAGACGAGAAACAAGAACGACCTCCACCGACAGAAGGGCCGCCTCATCGGCGAGAACGGACGGACGCGCGAGCTGATGGAGGAGCTCACGGGCGCGAACGTGGTGATCTACGGCTCCACGCTCGGCATCATCGGCCAGCCCGAGGAGGTCGAGGCCGTCCGCCGGGCGGTCGGGATGCTCCTCGACGGCGCGCCGCACGGCGCGGTGTACTCGTTCCTCGAACGCAAGCACAACGAACTCACGCGGGGGTTCGACCCCCACCTGTCGGGATAGCCGAGTCCGTCCGCCGAAGCGGTCGGTTCGGAGATTCGAACCGTGTCTACCTCTCGATAAATATCAGCTTTTCAACGCCGACGGACATTTAATGACTTATTACCCATGAGCCCCACCCACTCGTAGGTTCGGTATTGAGTCGAATACGAGTGAACCACCAATGACAACCAGCCAACCACCGACAGTTACGGCACAACAGACCGGGCTTCGCTCCGCTCACGCGCGCCGCGCTGGGATCGCCGCGACGGCCGGGGGCGCGCTGTTCGTGCTCCTGCCGTTCGTCGAAAGTATCGTCAAGGACCTGTTCCCGTTCGTTCCGGCGTCCGTCGTCTTCGCGCTGCCGGAGGTCGCCAGCTTCCTCCTGCTTCTCGGCGGGCTGTACGGCGTCTTCTTCCGGTACATCGACGGGACGAGCACCGTCGGCCTCGGCGGCGCGGCGCTCGTCGGCCTCGGGCTGATCGCGCTCTCCGCCGGATCGGCCCTGGGGGTCGTCGCCGGCGAGCGAACGATGACCTCGCCGGGCGGTCTCGCCGTCTCGCTCGGCTACTTCGCGGTCGTCATCGGCGGCATTCCGCTCGGGATCGACCTCAGGCAGGCGACGGGGCGGGTGCCGGCGCGCCTCGCGGCCGGGCTCCTCATCGTCTCGCTTCCCGTGGCGCTCGGCGGCGTCTGGCTCCTCGAAACGGTCGTCGGCCCGTCGGTCAGCGCGGAGCTGACCTGGCTCGCGCTCGGGCTGCCGGTCGGCCTCGCGTTCGCGCTGCTCGGAACGCAGCTCTGGGCCGATCGGGCGTAGCGTCGCAGCGCCGACCGAGCGGATGGGAGGCCCTCCCCGTCTGCGCCTCCCCGTCCACGCGTCGGGACGGAGCGCGAAGGCCCCCATCCCGATTCCGTGCGTCGGTTTGTCACGGATCGGTGGCGAAGATTTTTTATAGAAGCACAAACAATCCCGGAGTGATTATGGCTCAGCGACGAATGGGTAACCAGCCCATGATCGTACTCTCGGAGGACAGCCAGCGGACCTCCGGGCGGGACGCGCAGTCGATGAACATCACGGCCGGCAAAGCGGTCGCGGAGGCCGTTCGGACCACGCTCGGTCCGAAAGGCATGGACAAGATGCTGGTCGACTCCTCGGGCGGGGTCGTCGTCACGAACGACGGCGTGACCATCCTGAAGGAGATGGACATCGACCACCCCGCGGCGAACATGATCGTCGAGGTCTCCGAGACGCAGGAGGACGAGGTCGGCGACGGGACCACGACGGCGGTCGTCATCGCGGGCGAACTGCTCGACCAGGCCGAGGAACTCCTCGAATCCGAGATCCACGCGACGACCGTCGCGCAGGGGTACCGGCAGGCCGCCGAGAAGGCGAAGGAGATCCTCGAGGAGGAGGCCATCGACGTGGGCGAGGACGACCGCGAGACGCTCGTCGAGATCGCCTCGACGGCGATGACGGGCAAGGGCGCCGAGAGCGCCAAGGACCTCCTCGCCGAGCTCGTCGTCGACGCCGTGCTCGCCGTCGCTGACGAGGACGGCATCGACACGGAGAACGTGAGCGTCGAGAAGGTCGTCGGCGGCTCCATCGACAACTCGGAGCTCATCGAGGGCGTCATCGTCGACAAGGAGCGCGTCGACGAGAACATGCCCTACATGGTCGAGGACGCGAACGTGGTCGCCTTCGACGGCGCGCTCGAGGTCAAGGAGACCGAGATCGACGCGGAGGTCAACGTCACCGACCCCGACCAGCTCCAGCAGTTCCTCGACCAGGAGGAAAAGCAGCTCAAGGAGATGGTCGACAAGCTCGTCGACGTCGGCGCGGACGCGGTCTTCGTCGGCGACGGCATCGACGACATGGCCCAGCACTACCTCGCCAAGGAGGGCATCCTCGCCGTCCGCCGGGCCAAGAGCAGCGACCTGAAGCGCATCGCGCGCTCGACCGGGGCCCGCGTCGTCAGCAACCTCGACGACCTCGAGGAGGACGACCTCGGCTTCGCCGGCTCCGTCGCCCAGAAGGACATCGGCGGCGACGAGCGCATCTTCGTCGAGGACGTCGAGGACGCCAAGTCCGTCACGCTCGTGCTCCGCGGCGGCACTGAACACGTCGTCGACGAGGTCGAGCGGGCCATCGAGGACTCCCTCGGCGTCGTCCGCACGACGCTGGAGGACGGGAAGGTCCTCCCCGGCGGCGGCGCTCCCGAGACGGAGCTCGCCCTCGAACTCCGCGACTTCGCCGACTCCGTCGGCGGCCGCGAGCAGCTCGCCGTCGAGGCGTTCGCCGACTCGCTCGAGATCATCCCGCGCACGCTCGCCGAGAACGCCGGCCTCGACCCCATCGACTCGCTGGTCGACCTCCGGTCGCGCCACGACGGCGGCGAGTTCGACGCCGGCCTCGACGCCTACACGGGCGACGTGATCAACATGGAAGACGAGGGCGTCGTCGAGCCGCTCCGCGTGAAGACGCAGGCCATCGAGTCGGCCACCGAGGCCGCCGTCATGATCCTCCGGATCGACGACGTCATCGCCGCGGGCGACCTCTCCGGCGGCCAGGTCGGCGACGACGACGAGGACGACGACATGCCGGGCGGCGGCATGGGCGGTATGGGCGGCATGGGCGGTATGGGCGGCATGGGCGGCGCGATGTGAAGCCCGCTCTCTGAGCCGCACTCACCACCGAAACCGCCGTTCCGCACCGCTCGCGATCGGTCGGCCGATCGGCCGACGTTTCGAACCTCCGGATCCCCGTTTCTTTCGCGCAGCTAGTAGAGGGGGAGCGGCGGCTCCGATCGCCGCGAAAGCACTCCGTCCGAACGAGTCCGAAGTCCACTTGGTGTCAGACAGCTTCCGAAAAAATTATCGGATCGAGTCCGAGTATTCGTGTGGGTGTCCCACGCATGAAATCGGAACACGGGCTCAAGCGAGTGCTCTCGAAGCGGGACGTGTTCGTCCTCGCGTTCGGAGCCATGATCGGCTGGGGTTGGATCATTCAGACCGGGTACTGGATCGACGAGGCGGGCGCGCTGGGGTCGATTCTGGCGTTCGTCCTCGGCGGGATTCTCGTCGCGGCCGTCGGGCTCATCTACGGCGAGCTCGCGTCGGCGATGCCGGTCGTCGGCGGCGAGCACGCGTACAGCCTTCGAGCGCTCGGATCCCTCGGCTCGTTCGTCTGCACGTGGGCGATCATCCTCGGGTACGTGAGCGTGGTCGCCTTCGAGGCGGTCGCGCTCCCGTCGGCGCTCGCGTACCTGATCCCGGGGTTCGACGCGGTCGAGCTCTGGCGCGTGGCGGGCGTCCCCGTCTACGGGACCTGGGTCGCCGTCGGCCTGCTCGGATCGGCGGTCATGACGTACCTCAACTACATCGGCGTCCGGCCCGCGGCGCAGGTGCAGGCCGTGCTCACGGTGGTCATCGCGCTCGCGGGCGTCACGCTCGTCGGCGGCGCGGTCGCCAACGGCGGTCCGACCGGTCAGGCGCCGATGGCGGGCGCCGGCTTGGCCGGCGTGTTCACGGTCGCGCTCATGACCCCGTTCATGTTCGTCGGCTTCGACGTCATCCCGCAGGCCGCCGAGGAGGCCGACGTGTCCTCGAAGTACCTCGCGTACCTGCTCGTCGCCGCCGTCGTCTGCGCGGCGCTGTTCTACATCGCGGTCATCTGGGCGGCCGGGCGGGCGATGCCCGGCGCGGCGCTCGTCGAGAGCCCGCTGCCCGCGGCGGCGGCGATGTCGTCTCTCTTCGGAAGCGTCACGATCGGGCGGATCATGGCGCTCGCCGGCGTCGCCGGCATTCTCACGAGCTGGAACGCGTTCGTCATCGGCGGGAGTCGCGCCGTCTTCGCGCTCGCCGACTCGGGGATGCTCCCGGCCTGGCTCGCCCGGACGCACCCCGAACACGGCACGCCCGCCAACGCGGTGCTCCTCGTCGGCGGCATCGCCGCGCTCGCCCCGCTGTTCGGCGAGCAGATGCTCGTCTGGGTCGTCAACGCCGGCGGCCTCGGCATCGTCGTCGCGTGGTTCCTCGTCGTCGTCTCCTTTCTGGTGCTCCGACGGCGCGAGCCCGAGATGGACCGCCCGCTGCGCCTCCCCGCCGGGTACGCCGTCGGCGCGTTCGGCCTGCTCGTCACGCTGTTTTTCCTCACGCTCTACCTTCCGGGCGGCGGCTCGGCGCTCGCGTGGCCGTACGAGTGGGTCATCGTCGGCGCGTGGGCGGCGCTCGGCGTCGGGCTGCTCGCGCTCTCGGACGGGTCCTCGGAGGCGGCCGAACCGACACGGACGTAGGCCGCCGATCGCACGGGCGCGGCCGACGAATCCGGCCCGAACGCTGATGAGCCTCTCGGGCGACAGTGTCCCCCGATGTCGGATTACGAGGTTCACGAGCCCGAATTCTCGGGCACAACGACCGACGACTGGAGCGCGCCGCAGGAGAACGACTTCGACGCGGACGACCTCTCGGAGATCGCGGCCCACTTCGTCCTCTCGTCGTCAGGGTTCGACGACCCGGAGAACTTCACCGACCTGAAGCTCCCCGTCGTCGACCCCGACGGCAACCTGAACAGCAACGCGATCAAGACCGCCTACAGCGGCGGGCACAGCGTCGAACAGATCGACGACATCGACGACGACACGAAGGAGCGAGCCGAGGACGTTCTCGAGGGCCTCGCCGACGAGTTCGACGACCTCGACCTGGGCGGCGACGACGGCTGACGGGATCTCGGCGGCCGGTCGCGGCTTCGGGCGGCCGATCGCCCTCGAAGAACGGTCGTCGCCGCGGCGGCCCGCCCTAGAATCCCGAGCTCCGCTCGGCCAACTCGTCGAGAACGGAGTCGGCCTCCGAACCGTCCGACAGCTCCCGGAGGTTCGTGAGCGCCGCTTCCTCCTCGCGTCGGTTCGTCTCCAGGGCATCGATCGCGTCCTCGGGCGCGTCGAGCGCGCGGGCGAGACGAAGGAGGCTGTCGTACATTCGGAGTTCGAGCCGCTCGATCTTCGTCCCGGCGTCGAGGTAGAACAGCGGTCGGATCGCGTCGTTCAGGACGACGTTGTTGAACCGCTCGGTCTCGTCGACGAGGGCGTCCAGCGACGGCATCTCCCGCGTCTCCGGCTGCCGGTCGATCGCGTCGAAGGCGCGTTCGAGGCGCTCGACCTGCCGTTCCGTCTCCTCGCGGTGCGACGCGAACGCCTCGGCGACGGTTTCGTGGAGTTCTTCGTCGGCCACCTCGTCCAGCGTGTCGACCGCCACGCGGTCGCGGATCCCCTCGAGCGCGTCCGCGAGTTCGGTTTCGACGTAGTACGCGCCCCGCAGTTCGTACAGGAAGAGGTCGTGCAGCGTCTCGATGTTCATGAGGACTCCCACCGGGCTAGGGATGCGCGCGGGCTCGCATAGACGTTCTGTCCGCGAATCCGACGGGTGGCCGTCCCGAAACGGGAAACGCGAGTCAGAAGGACTGTCGGAAGTCCCGCGTCTCGCCCATGGTTGGCGGGTCGCGGTCGCTGTAGCGGGGACGGCCGACCGCGTCCCGCTGGACGCCGTTGAGCACCGCGAGTTGCAGGTCGTCCATCGTCCGGTACGTCTCGCGCCCGGAAGCGTTGAGCACCGCGTCGAGCGGTTCGGAGCCCCCGCGGGGGTAGGTGACCTCGACGTCGCCGAACTCCGAGAGGACCTCGTCCGTCGTCGCCGGGAGCTCGGTTCCGTCGAACAGGTCGAAGATCCCGTTGATGTCGAGCGAGCGGAACTTTCCGGTGGTGTCTGGCGCGTCCTCCATGGCAGTAGCGTGTTCATCGCGGACACGGATAATCGTTCTTCGAGTTGACACTTGAGACAGTCAACCGAGCGGGGAGGCTCCGTCCGAAACGAGGCGGACGGAATTTGTACTGTGGTCGTTCCGCTCGTTCCGTATGATTTGTACCGCGAGCGACCGGAGGGAGTGAGCGGCTTTTTGGTCCAGATTTTTTGCCGAGCGGTGCGCGAAGCGCACCCGAGGCAAAAAAG
This sequence comes from Halegenticoccus soli, assembly GCF_002844195.1. Lineage (GTDB taxonomy): Archaea > Halobacteriota > Halobacteria > Halobacteriales > Haloferacaceae > Halegenticoccus > Halegenticoccus soli. Next base: position 95,284 of record NZ_PEND01000002.1, on the reverse strand, counting down.
GTGGACGAGCACGATGGGATTTGAACTACCTGACCTTCGGTCGCTTCCGCTCCCTCGGTCCGTACTTCAAATCCCATGGCCGTCGCTTCCCGCTCACTGTCGTTCGCGGAGAAGCGAGCACGATGGGATTTGAACCCACGACCGTCGGATTAGAAGTCCGACGCTCTATCCAGACTGAGCTACGTGCCCTCACTCGGTCAAAGACGAGCCGGCATAAAAAGCGATTTGGGTTGGATCAGCCGTCGAAGCGGTACAGCGAGGTCACGTACGGGAGCCGGTTGAACATCCAGTACGCGACCGGCAGGCCGACGATCGTCACCGCGAGGAACGCCGCGACGTTCGCCCACAGCCAGCTCAGCCACCAGCCGACGAGCGCGAAGTACGCCGCCCGGACGAGCAACGAGTGCTGACCCCGGGCCGTCTCCGGAGCCGAACGCGACCGCGGCTCCCTCAGCGAGAGCACGGTGGGGACGAGGTTGATCAGCGCGACGCCGAGCGGGAGGAGCACGACCGTCGTGATCAGGAACCACGCCAGGTTGACGACGGCGGGGGTTGCCCACCAGCCGACGAGGACGAACCACAGTGCCCGAACCAGCAGGGACCGCTCGCTCATACCACTCGGAGGAGGGGTGCGAGCAAAAGCGTCGCGGACGAACAGCAAACCTAAGTCCGCGACACCAGTAGCGGGTGGTGATGAGAGTCATCGGAACCGTCGGGCTGCCGGGAAGCGGCAAGGGGGAGGCCGCCAGGGTCGCCCGCGAGGAGGGGATCCCCGTCGTGACGATGGGCGACGTGATCCGCCGGGAGTGCCGCGACCGGGGGCTCGATCCCGCCGAGCACCACGGTCGCGTCGCGCGGGCGCTCCGCGAGGAGAACGGCCCGGACGCCATCGCCGCCCGGTCGCTCCCCCTCGTCGAGGATTCCCTCGACTCGTCCGACACCGTCCTCGTCGACGGCATCCGTTCGGGCGTCGAAGTCGACCGCTTCGAGGAGGCGTTCGGCGACGACTTCCTGCTCGTGAGCATCGAAGCGCCCTTCGATCTCAGGGCCGACCGCGTCACGGAGCGCGGCCGCGACAAGCCGGCGGAGGACGGCGGCGAGGCCCTCCGCAGGCGCGACGAGCGCGAACTCGGGTTCGGCATGCGGGACGCGATGGACCGCGCCGACGTCGTGATCGAAAACACCGACACGCTGGAGGCGTTCCGGTCGCGCGTCCGCGAGATCATCCGGACGGAGGCGGGGACGGCCGACGGCGGCCGCTCGACGAGCGCCGGGGTGGAGCGATGATCTACAGCGTCGACGTCCGCATCGTCGCGCCGGTCCGCGAGACGGAGGTGACCGATCGCGTCGCCGACGCCGTCGAGAACCTCTTTCCGAACGCCGAGGTCCGGCGCGAGGCCGGCCGACTCGTCGCCGAGACGCACACGCTCGACCCGTTCTCCGACCGGCTCCACGAGCAGGAGATCCTCGACACCGCCCGCCGCGAGTTCAAAAAGCGCGCGACCGACGAGGGCTTCTCGTTCGCGCTGAAAAAGCAGGCAGCGTTCCGCGGCGTCGTCAACTTCGCCGTCGGCAGCCCCGACGAACTCGGCGACATCGAGGTCCACGTCACCGTCCGCGAGCCGAGCGTCGAGGAGTTCGTCGACCACGTCGCCCCGCCGACCGAGGACGGGATGCCCGTCGATCCCGACCGGAACCGGCGTGAACGCTGAGCCGAGAGCGCCTCGGTCGACTTCTCGGCCGCCGCCTTCTCCTCGGCCGTTCCTTTCCGTCCTCGTTCCCAGTTTCTGGTCTCCCCGGCTCCCCCGCTACGGCGCGAGGAGCACGACGAGCGCGACGCCGATGAACGCCACCTTCAGCGCGGTGTTGACCGCGACGACCTTCGTTCCGAACGACGGCCCCCAGATCCCGAACTGGAACGGGATCGAGCGCTTGAACGTCGAGACGGCGAAGGAGATGATGCCGCCGAGGAGCATCGTCGCCACCGCCTGCTCGGGCGTGAACGTCCCGCCGACGAGCGGCGCGATCGCGACCGCGCCGGCGGTCGTGTCCAGCGCGAAGACGGCGATGACCGGGATCGACGCGCCGGGGAGGCCGACGACCGTCGCGAGGGGATCGGCCGCGGCCGTCAGCGCCTCGAGGTCGTACCGTTCGACGAGTACCGCCACGACCGCGTAGACGACCGCGAGCCGCGGGACGATGCGCGACAGCGTCGGCACCGTCCGCTCCCAGGCGCGCCGAACGGTCTCCCCCGGAGGGGCGGCGTCGCCGTCCGGCCCGTCGACGTCGAGGCTCGCGCTCGGATCGACGTTCCGCTCCGAGAGCAGCAGCGCCCCCGCGAGGACCCCGACGAGGGTAATCGCCAGCGCGATTCCGGCGCGCGCGCCGACGTACAGGAGGCCGACTTCGAGCCCCAGGATCGGAATCAGCACCGGCGCGTAGAAGGTGAAGACGTGCTGGACGAACCCGAAGAACGTGTTGATCGTCACCGCGACGAGCGTCGCGCGGTCGTCGAGCGTCCCGGACTCGCGGAACTCGGCGAGCATGCCGTAGCCGGCGGTGGTGGAGGCGGCCGTCGTCAGGATGGCCGTTCCGATCTCGTCGGGGAGGTTCGCCGGCCCCGTCAGGTACCGCGAGAGACCGGCGATCCGCTCTACGACCCCGAACGCGACGAGGACGTTCGCCAGAAACACCCCGACGGCGACGAGGAGGCCGATCTGGACGACCCGCGGAAGCACCTCCGAGAGGAGCGGGACGAGCCACCCGAGCGATTCGAGAGCCTGCGCGACGAATCCCTGCACGTTCGGCGTTCGGAGGCGGGCGAACTAAGCGCCGTCGGTCCGGCCGCGTCCGAGCGTGCGTCGCGCGCGCCGCCCGTCTGAGACTCAAACGAACAGCCGCACCGCCCCGAACAGGACGAGCACGCCGAGCACGTCGCAGACGTTCGTCACGACCGGGATGACGACGTCGTCGGGGTCGAGTTCGAAGTGGTAGGCGGCGTACGTCGCCGTGAGCGTGACGAGGACGGCGAGCACCGCGAGCGCGACGCCGCTCGTGAGGGCGACGAGGACGACGGTTCCGAACGCCAGCGCCGGCTCCGAGAGGAGCCACTGGAGGAGCCACGCGCCCGCGCCGACGAACGGGAAGACGGTGACCGCGAGGCCGACGGTCGCGACCGCGTTCCCCGCGAGCTGGTCGTCGGTCGGATCGAACGTGAGCAGGCCGAGGTGGAACGCCGTGGAGAGCCGCGCGGCGAGGATGCTCCCGAGATTCCCGGCCATCCCGATGGTGACCGGCACGAGCACCAGGAGGCTCGGGTACCGCAGCAGAGTTCCCTCGAACGTGTCGAGGACGAGTCCGCTGCCCAGCTCGATCGCCGTGAGGACGACGAGCACCGGGAGCATCGCCCGCGTGATCGACCGGACGGTCCACGCCGAGGGCACGGCTAGGCACCACCGACCCCGAGCGAGAGGACGAGCCGCGCGGCGAAAAGCATCGTGGCGATGCCGACGACGTCGCCGGTCGTCGTGACGACGGGGCCGGCCAGCGTGTCCGGGTTCACCCCGCGCCGGTAGCCGACGAACACCACGCCGACCACCGCCGCGGTGAGGAGGAGCCCCGACAGCACGCCCGCGATGAGCGCGATGGCGACGAGCGTCGACAGCGGCGCAACCGACCGCGCCAGCACCGAGAGGAGCGCGTAGGCCATGACCGCCGCGAGCACGCTGATCAGGATGCCGTTCGCCAGCGCCGCGGCGACGGCGGCGTTGACGCGGCGGTCGCCGACGGAGAAGCGCGGTTCGACGAGCCCCTGGTGGAGCCCGGAGCCGAGCCGCGCGCCGAGCGATCCGTAGACGTTCCCGCGAGTCGCGAGGAGCGCGGGGACGAGCACGAGCAGACCGGGGATGACGCGGAGCTCCTCTTCCATCCCTCCCAGCACCACGCCGGCGAACAGCCCGCCGACGGCGCTGAGCGTCAGCACCGGGAGCGCCTCCCGGTACGCACTGACAGAGACCTCGCGGATCGTCATGTGGGGACGGACGGACGCGACGGTTAAAAGTCAGGTGTGTACGAACGTACCGCGGAGCGCGGCGACCGGAGCGGAGCCGGTCCGCAGTCGGCTACGCCGTGCCGACGCCGGACCGACGATCGCGCGTCGCGAGAAGCGCGGCGACCAACGCGGTCGAGAGGCACGCCGAGACGAAAAGGCCGCCGAACGCGACGTCGAAGCCGGCCCCGTCGGAGAGGGCGCCGACGAGCGCGGGCGACGCCGCGCCGGCGGCCATGCTGGCGGTGCGGACGATGCCGAGGGTGCCGCCGGTCAGAGACTGGGGGATGATGGCGACGAGGTACGCGCCCCGAACCGGCCGGTAGCCGTGCCCGCCGACGCCGAACAGGAGGACGCCCGCGGCGAGCGCGAGCGGGGTCGAACCGACGAGCAGGACCGCGAGGCCGGCGGCCGCCACCGCGAGCAGTGCGGCGATCACCGACAGCCGGCCGACCCGGTCGCTCAGCTCGCCGGTCCCCATCTGCACGACGCTGACGAGGAACAGCGCGCTGTAAAACAGGCTCGCGAGCGCCGGCGACAGCCCGGCCTCGTCGGTCAGATACAGCGGGAGGAACGCCACCGCCCCGTTGTAGGCGGCGGAGAACAGCACGGTCGCGGCGACGAACGCGGCGAACCGCCGGTCGGCGAACCGCGCCGTGTACCTGCGCCAGGATCGATCGCCGTCGTCGGGGCTCGCGTCGCCGCCGGACGGGAGCCGTCGCGGGACGCGTCGGGCGAACAGGACGGTCAGACAGGCGCCGGCGACGCCGCTCGCGAGAAAGAGCGCGCCCCACCCGGGAGCGCCGGCGACGGCGACGACCGCGGCGGGGGCCGCCGCCCCGCCGAACGCCCCGACGGTGTCGAGCGCGCCCAGCGCGCGGCCGGTCCGCTCGGGATAGATCGTCGAGAGGAGTCGGACGGCGACGGTCTTGTGCACCCCGGTACCGAGGCCGACCAGGACCGCGCCCCCGACGAGCACGAGAAACGACGGCGGGGCGACCAGCGCGATCGCCGCGGCGGAGGCGACGAGCGCGCCGGCGGCGATGACTCGCACCGACCCCAGTCGGTCGGCGAGCGCCCCGGCCGGAAACTGCATCGCGGTGTACGCGACCATCAGCGCGCTGAAGGTCGCCCCGAGCGCCGCGTTCGAAACCCCGAACGTCTCCCGGAGGGTGCCGAAGAGCGGAGGAAACGCGTACCGGAGGAACTTCGCCAGAAACCAGAGCAGCGCCGTCAGCGCGAGGGCGTCGAATCGGGCGAGACCTCGGAGGCGAAGTGCCATCGTCCGGGCGGAGGCGGCGGTCGACAAAAAGGGGACGGAAAGCGGCGGTCGGCAACGGACGGTGCTCTGACGGAGGACGGCGTTCCGTCGGCCTTTACGGCCGACGGATCAGTCGCCGAACGGTCCCATGCCGCCCATGCCGCCGCCGCCCTGCTTTTCGAGCTTCTTCATCATCCGCTTCATGTCGCCGTCGCCCATGCCCTGGAACTGCTTGAGCGTCTGGTCCATCATCTTGTGCTGCTCGAGCAGCTCGCGGACCGTCTCCTCGTCCTTGCCGCTGCCGCGGGCGATGCGCCGGATCCTGCTCGCGCCGACGGAGCGCGGGTTTTCGAGCTCCGCGTCCGTCATCGAGTCCATGATCACCTCGAAGGAGCGCATCCGGTCCTGGGTGACGTCCATCGCGTCGTCGGGCAGCTGATCCATCAGCCCGCCGCCGAGTCCGGGGATCATGTCGAGGACCTGGTCGAGCGGACCCATCCGGTTCATCGCCTCCATCTGCTTTTGCATGTCCTTCAGGGTGAACTTCCCCCGCATGATGTCCTCGGGGTCCCAGTCGTCGTCGGCCTCCTGGGTCTCGGCCATCGCGCGCTCGACGCGCTCGGACAACTGCTTGAGGTCACCCATCCCGAGCAGGCGCGAGATGAACCCGTTCGGCTCGAAGCGCTCTATGTCCTGCACCGTCTCGCCGGTGCCGAGGAAGGCGATGGACGAGTCCGTCTCGTTGACGGCCGTCAGCGCGCCGCCGCCCTTCGCGGTCCCGTCGAGCTTCGTGATGACGACGCCGCCGATGCCGATCGCCTCGTCGAACTCGCGCGACTGCTCTTTCGCCCCGTGACCGATCGCCGCGTCGAGGACGAGCAGGCTCAGGTCCGGGTCGACGACGTTCTCGATCTCCTCGATCTCCGCGATGAGGTCCGCTTCGAGCGCGTGGCGGCCCGCGGTGTCAACGATGTGGACGTCGGCGCTCTCTGTCGCTTCCAGTCCGTCGCGGGCGATCGTCACCGGATCCTCCTCGTCGGGGTCGCCGTAGAACTCCACCTCGGCGCGCTCGCACATCTGCTTGGCCTGGTCGTACGCGCCGGGGCGGAACGTGTCGGTCTGGATGACCGCCGGGCGGAGCCCCTTCTTCGAGAACCACCACGCCATCTTGGCCGCGGAGGTGGTCTTCCCCGAGCCCTGCAGGCCGGCGAGCAGGATCGTCTGCGGTTCGAGCGGGATCTCGGTCGAGTCGCCGACGACGGCGACCATCTCCTCGTAGACGATCTTGAGGACGTGGTCGCGGGCGCTCGTTCCCGCCGGCGGATCCTCCTCCAGCGCGCGGGTCTTGATGGAGTTCGAGAGGTCCATCACGAGGCCGACGTCGACGTCGGCCTGGAGGAGCGACCGCTGGATCTCCTTGACGATTTCCTCGACGTCCTCCTCGTCGAGGCGGGTCTTCCCCCGCAGCTTGTCCATCGTGCCGCGGAGGGACGTCCCGAGATCGTTGAGTACCATTACCCCGGGCTACGGTTCCGAGCCGGTAAAGCCTTTATTCGTCCGTCGCGCCGGACGGTCGGCGCGAGCGAGGCGGACGCCGGAGAGCTCGCGTGTCGAGGAGCTATTCGACGAGTCCCGCGACCGCGAGGAGCTCCTCGACGAGGAGCCAGTGCATGTTCACGCGAACCGGGAGCGGGAGGTCCTCGTAGGTCTCGACGAGGAAGCTCGGCGCTTCCAACTCCTCGGCCGCCTTCGTGACGAACAGGCTGCTCGGGTCGGAAACGAGTTCCGAGGTGACGTCGGTGTAGAACTCGTGCTGCTCGACCGGCCGGGGGACGAAGAACTCGTTCACCGGTTCGACGGCGCGCTCGGCGATCTCCCGTTCGGCCAGTTCGTCGTCCGCGCCGGTGTAGAAGACGGCCTGCCCGCCGCCGGACGGCTCGCGGCCGTAGAGTCCGGGCGTCTCGTGGAGGTCGATCACGACGTCGGGCTCGATCATGCGCGTCTCGTTCCAGAGCGTTCGGGCCGGTTCCGTCGTCGGCGTCTCGCCGGCCGGGAACTGCCGGTTCAGGTCGCCGTTCGGCTCGGCCCGCGACCCGGCCTCGACCGCCGGAGCGTTCGCCTCGGGGATCACGACCGCCCGCCCCGCGTCGACGGTCAGGTGCGCGGCGAGGGCGCGCGCCGCGGCGTAGCCGGCCGCCTCGTCCCCGTGGATACCGCCGACGACGAGCGCCGTCGGACCCGGTTCGACTGAATCGACGTGGTAAACGTCGGTTTCGTACTCGGTCCCTTCGAGGATCGTGTGCCGACCGCGCTTGGGGTCGGACGCCGAGGATTCGGAGGGCTCGCGGGCCGAAGCGGGCGCACTGCCGAGGGCGGCGAGGGTCAGACCGCCCGCGGCGGCGCGCAGAAACGTTCTCCTGGAGGGACTGTCTTCTGACATCGTAATATCGGAATTAATATTGTAATTTTAAACTTTTGGCAGATAGATTACTATTTTTAGATGAAATACCCGATTCCAGACACCAGGCGGGGAGGCGAAGCCGGGTTCGACCACGTCGAGGCGGTCGACCTGCCGCCGTACCACTACGGCGCGGCGTTCGAACGCTGAGCGCGGCGGACCGCACGCCGTTCGCCGCCGCGGATTTACGTGAGCCCGACGTACGTTCGGCTATGACCGGCGACACCACGGTCGACATCGACATCGAGGAGGCGGCGCACATGAGCATCACCCCGGACGAACTGCGCGAGGAGGACGACGGCTACTACATCGAGTGTCCCGAGTGCGGGACGCCGACGCGGTTCGTCCGCATCGTCGAAACCGGGCGCTGTGCGGGGTACGGGGGCGACACGGGCTGCACGGCGAAGCTCGCGGTCGACCTCCTCTGGATCTCCTGACCTGCCGGCGCCTGCCGCTCCGCTCCCGGTTTCGCGCGTCCTCCGCGTCGTCCGGTTCGTCCCGTTCCGCGGTTACCAGACGCTCGCCAGGTACTCCTCCAGTCGGGTGAACGCGACGTCGTGGTCGCGTCGCAGCGCCGCCAGATCCACGTCGTAGCCGCGCTCGTTGAACCACTCGAACATGGTCGCCATCTCCTCGCCGCGGCGCTCTCGTAGCCCGTCGATCGGGACGTGCTCGACCGCCATCTCGACGCCGAGCACGTCGGCGAACCGGGCGGCCGCCGCCTGGAGGGTGAGCTCGTCGCTCGCCAGTTCGAACACCTCGCCGACGTACTCGTCGGGCTTCCCGAACGCCTCCGCGACGATCGCGCCGACGTTGTCGACGTCGACCATCTGGAGCGGCACGCGCGGCCGGAGCGCCATCGCCAGCCGACCGTCTTCGATCGCCTCGCGCATCCCCTCGAAGTTCTGCACGAAGAAGACCGGTCGGACGATCGTCGCCGGGAGGTCGAGTTCCCGAACGCGCTCTTCGACCTCGTACTTCGAGTCGAAGTGCGGGATTCCGGTGTCCCGATCGGCTCCCGCGACGGAACTGAGCACGAAGTGATCGACCTCGGCGGCGGCGGCGGCCTCCGCCATGGTGACGCCCTGTTCGACCTCGGCCTCGACGCCGCCGGCCTCGAAGAACGTCGTCACGCAGTAGACGCCGTCGACGTCGGCCACCAGCGGATCGAGCGCCTCCCGGTCCGTCATGTCGCCCTCGACGACCTCCGCGCCGCGCCGAGCGAGGAGTTGCGCGCCGTCACTCCCGGCGTTCCGGGTCAGGGCGTGGACCTCGACGCCCCGCTCTAAGAGGTGATCGGCGACCGCGCCCCCCTGCGTGCCGGTCGCGCCCGCGACGAGTACGGATTCGACTGCCATGTCGCTCGTACGGTTGCGGCGGAGATAACTCCTCTCCGATGCGGAAGAGAGGGTCTTCGGGTGCGACCGGATCGTCTCAGCGTCGATCCGGCACCTCGTCGAACGTCCCGCGCTCCGAGGCGCGCAGGTCGAACGCGGCCCGAGGTGGGACGATTATCCGGAAACGCCGCCGGACGGCCGCGGAACGGTCGAGCAGCCGCCGGCGCTACTCGCCGTCGGCTTCGCCCAGCAGCCGGTCGACCAACAGCTCGGGATCGAAGCGCTCGATGTCGTCGTACCCCTGGCCGGTGCCGAGAAAGAGGATCGGCTTGCCGGTGACGTAGGCGATGGAGATGGCCGCGCCGCCGTTGGAGTCGGCGTCGGCCTTGGTGAGGATCGCCCCGTCGATCTCCGCCGCCTCGTCGAACTTCTTGGCGCGCTGGACCGCGTCCTGGCCGGCGACGGCCTCGTCGACGAACAGCGTCATGTCCGGGTCGACGACGCGGTCGATCTTCTCGAGCTGCGCCATCAGGTCGTTGCTCGTGTGCAGGCGGCCCGCCGTGTCGCCGAGCACGACGTCGACGTCGTGGGCGTCGGCGTACTCGACGGCGTCGTAGATGACCGCCGCCGGGTCGCCGCCCTGCTCGTGGGAGATGAGCTTCCGCCCGAGGTTGTCGGCGTGCTTCTGGATCTGCTCGTTCGCCCCCGCGCGGTAGGTGTCGCCGTTGGCGAGCACCGTCGAGAGCCCGCGCTCCTCGAAGTACTCCGAGAGCTTCGCGATGCTCGTCGTCTTGCCGACGCCGTTGACGCCGGTGAAGATGATCGTGACCGGCTTTTCGGCCTCGCGGACGCGCTCGTCGAAGTCGAACTGGCCGACGCTGATGACGTCGAGCAGCGCGTCGCGCAGCGCCACCTCGACGAGCTCCGCGGTCGTCTCGACCTGCGCCCGCGTCTCGCCGATCATCTTCTCGCGGAGCGTGTCGAGGATCTCCTCGGCGACGTTCAGCTCGACGTCGCTTTCGAGGAGCGCCATCTCGAGGTCCCAGAGCGGCCCTTCGAGGTCCTCCTCCTCGATGATGATCTTCCCGGTGGCGAACGCCTTCGCGCGCTTGAACCGGCTGATCGTCGATCCCGAGTCGCCCTCGGCGTCGTCGGTCTCGTCATCTCCTCGACCGGCCTCGTCGACTTCGGACGCGGCGTCGGCGGGCGGCGACTCGGGTTCCGGTTCCCGCCTCGACGCGCCGGCGCCCCCGGTCGCCTCCGACGGCTCCGCGGCTTCGGCCCCCTCGGCGGACGCGTCGACCGTCGAGCCGGTCGAAGCCGCCGCGTCGGTTCCCTCCGCCGCGGGCGCCACCGCGGAATCGTCGGCCGGGGGGGGCCCCTCGCCGGAGCCGGCGCGGTCCGCCCCGATGTCGCCGTCGGTCGCGGTTTCCGCCGCGGTTTCTTCAGTTGCGACCTCGGCCGCGCCGTCTTCGGCCGCCGCTTCCTCCGCCTTCTCCTCGGCGGTGTCCTCGACGTCCTGGCGGAAGCGGTTTAGTTTCTCTTTCAGCCCGTCGAACATCGGCGGTTACTCGTCCTCGTCTTCCTGTTGCAGTTGCTGCATCTGCTGGAGCTGCTGCTGCTGGAGCTGCTGTTGCATCTCCTGGGCCTGCTGTTCGATCTCCTCGCCCTCGTCTTCGAGGTCCTCGATCTCGCCGCGCACCTCGGCGATGCGCTGATCCAGGAGATCCTGCTTGCGACGGAGCACCTCGATGGCGTCGTTCTGCTCCTGTTCGGCCGCGTAGCCGCCGCCGAGGTCGACGATGACCTCGTCGATGTCCTGGATCTCCGCGCGGAGGTACGCGCCGCCGCCGAGCGGCACCTGCACGGTCGAGCCTGACTCCAGCGTCTCGATCGCCTCGATCGCCTCGTCCGTCTCCGACTTCTCGGACTGCAGCTCCTCGATGTCGCCTTCGAGCGCTTCGATCTCCTGGTCGATCGCCTGCAGTTCCTGCGAGAGCTGCTGCAGCTGCTGCTGTCCGCCGCCCATCATTCGCACATCACGTCCGTTTCGAGGTTCCGCCGGCCGGCCTGCGATCGGAAGCGGCCGCTGACAGTGTGCTGATTCATGAAAGGACATGCGGCAGCGAGCGGGAAGTATCTTCCTACTCGGGAATCGAAACCCGCGGCGCTAGTCGAGGTAGCCGAGGGCGTCCTCGATGCGCCCGAGTTCGGGGCCGGTCGTGTCCTGCCCCGCGACGTAGCCGGCGTCGTTCGCGACGAGTCCCGAGCCGACGAGGGGACCGCCGTAGTTTATCGTCCCGATGTCGGCGCGGACGCCGAGGTGTTCCTCCAGCGCCTGCAGCTCGGGCTCGCGCGACTTCGGGTGACAGAGGACGCCCCTGTTGGTCGCCACCGCGGCGGTGCCGACGGTTCGGACGTCGCCGAGCGAACCCCGCTCGACGGGGACGGAGAGCGCCTCCTCGACCGCGGCGACGGCATCGTCGTCCAGCTCCGGGTGTACCCAGGCACCGTAGTCGTTCGCGAGCACGACGTTCCCCGCCGCGTTGATGCGGCCGGGGAGCTCGACGACCGGCAGGTCGACGACGTCGGCGATCTCCTCCCGCTCGCGGTCGGTCGCGCGGCTGGAGACGAGCACGCCGTTCTCGTTGCCGGTGGCGAGCGCGCCGACGGTTCCGGAGCCGTCGATGGTCGTCTGCAGGGCGCGGACGTCGAGCTCGTCGGCCATGTCGGCGACGAGTTCGTCGCCCGCGTCCGGGCGCACGAGGAGCACGTCGTCGGTGGCGCGGGCGAAGACGCCCACGTACGACGAGCCGACGAAGGAGGCGCGAAGCACTGTTACCCGGCCGGTTCGGCCTCGACGACGGCTTCGCCGTCCTCTTCGAAGCGGGCGGCGCGCACGCGGAGCTTCCGCGGCGGCTTCTGCCGGCCGCGCGCCCAGACGGCTTCGTTGAGGGCGGGGTCGAGGCGGACGTCGCCCTCGTCGACCTTGAAGTGCTTCGCGAGGTGCTCGCGGACGAGCGTCATCGCCCTGTCTGCGCGCTTCTGGACCGGTTCGTTCTTGACGCCGCGGAGCGGGACCGTGACGACTCGCTCTTCGAAATCGCTCGCGCTCATTATTCGTCGGTGTCGCTCCGCCGCCAGCTACGGCGCTTGGGGTTTCGCGTCACCTGCATGTCGGTCTTGAGCATGACCCACGCGGGAACGCGGCTGTTCTGGCGCTCGAGTTTCGCCAGACGCTTCTTCTTCGCCTTCGATTTCTTGCCCATAGTGGCTTTGACTTCCCCTGCGCGCCATAAAATCTTGTTCCTTCGCGTCTCGCCCCCGGAGCGCACCGCCGAACCGCCGCAGTCTCCCCCGTAACGCCTCTACGAGGGGCGGCGCGGGCGGCGGGCACCAGGTACATGTCCATCGAGAGACAACACGTCGACATGGCGCGAAACTTCCGCGGCGAGGACGACGGAAAGCGCGTCGTCGACCACGAGGGCAACGAGGTCGGCACCGTCGAACTGACGGGCGATTCGGACGAGTACGCCGACATGAAGTCGGCGCCGGGCATCACGAAGGGGATAAAGGAGATGCTCGGGTGGGGATCGGACGACGACAGCGGCCGGCTCCACGGCGAGCACGTCGAGGAAGTGACCGACGAGGAGGTCCGCCTCAGGGAACCGCAGGAGCGGCGGGAGTAAGTCGGCGGACGGCGGTGGCCGCCCAAAGCGACGGTCACAGCCCGAAGCGACTCACCGTCGAGTACTCGGGGCCGTCGGGCGTCAGCGTGCTCTCCTTCAGCCGGATCTGATCGACCCGAAACGAGCCGAGCGACGCGTCGTGACCCTCGACCGTTCGGCGGACGAGGTCCTTCCCGCGCGCGTCGTTCATCCGGGCGAGCGTCACGTGCGGCGTGAACTCGTGATCCTCCGGTTCGAACCCGAGCGCCGTCGTCTCGCGCTCTACCGCCTCGTGGAGTCGCGTCATCTCGGGCGCCCCGTCCCCGACGCCCGCCCAGACGACGCTGATGTAGTCCAGGCTCGGGAAGACGCCGAGGCCGGCGAGAGTCGCCTCGAACGGATCGACGCCGGCGTCGTCGACCGCGGTCTCGATCGCGTCCTCGACCGCCGACACACGGTCTTCGGGCGTCTCGCCGAGGAACTTCAGCGTCACGTGTGCCTGGTCGGGGTCGACGAACCGGAGCCCCTCTGCGTCCCGCAGGCGGTCCTGAACGTCCGCGATCGCCGCGGAAAGCGAGTCGGGGAGGTCGATACTTACGAACAGACGCATGACCGAGTATCGAACGACGGGGCGGTTAACGTTCGGGGTCGGCGCGCCGAAGACCCGACCGGCGGCGCTTCGGGACGGATCGGGTGCGGATTCTTTTATACGAGGATGAACCAGACCCCCCGTGACCTGACGACCGCCGCGAAGCGGTCCGCGGAAGCACGGCACCCCGCTTCGCGTTTCGCTCCCGCGCTCCGTGCCGTCTGTTCGCAAGCGAAGCGGCGTGCGGTGGCTACTCCGCCCCTCCCTCGGCGCTACTCGGCGAGGAGTCCGGCTCCTTCGACTCGCATGACGGCCTCGCCGTCCGGGAGGTTCGGCGCGTCGACCAGCCGGACGATCCGCTTCGTCCCCTTCGAGTTCTTCAGGTAGAGGCGGAAGCTGGAGGCGTGACCCAGGACGTTCCCGCCGATCGGGCGGGTCGGATCGCCGAAGTACGAATCGGGGTTGCTCTGGACCTGGTTCGTGACGACGACGGCCGCGTTGTACAGGTTGGCGATCCGAACGAGGTCGTGGAGGTGCTTGTTGAGCTTCTGCTGGCGCTCGGCGAGGGTGCCTCGCCCAACGTACTCCGCGCGGAAGTGCGCCGTGAGCGAGTCCACGCACAGCAGCCGCACCGGCCACTCCGTCTCCTCGTACTCCGCGGCGAGCTCCTTGGCCTTCTCGGCCAGGAGGATCTGGTGGTTCGAGTTGAACGCCTTCGCCACGTGGATGTGATCGAGGAAGTCGGCGACGAGCTCCTCCATCGCGCCCCCGTCGTCCGGCGAACCCTCGATTCCGCGACGTTCGAACTCGCTCGCGAGTACCTCGTCGTCGAGGCCGCGGACCATGTCGTCGATGCGCTCGGGCCGGAACGTGTCCTCGCTGTCGACGAACAGCGCGCTCCCGGCGAGCCCGCCGTGCTCCCGGGGAAGCTGAACGTTCACCGCGAGCTGGTGGGTGATCTGCGACTTGCCGACGCCGAACTGCCCGTACACTTCGGTGATCGACTGCGTCTCGACGCCGCCGCCGAGGAGGTCGTCGACCGCCGGGACGCCCCAGCGTAGCTTGCCGATCGTCTCGCGACGCCGGAGGACCGCCGCGCCGGTTTCGAACCCGCCGACGTCGGCCGCCTTCCGGGCCGCCCGGATGATGTCGGCCGCGCTGTTTTCGCCGATGTCCGCCGCGTCCGAGAGCTCCCCCGGACTCGCGACCGCGATCCCCTTGTAGGAGTCGTAGCCCGCCTCGCTGAGCTTCTCCGCGGTCGCCGGTCCGACGCCGGGGAGGTTTTCGAGAGTAACCGTCGCTGCCATGCTCTCCGTAGTCCTCGAACGAGGATAAACCGTCGCCAACAGCAGGGTGAAAGTGAACCGAGGGAGTCCGACGCGCGCTTATCCCGGCTCCAGAGCCACGATTTCGGGCCCCTCGATCACTTACGATCGAGCGCGGAAGTGATCGCTTTCGCCGCGTCCGATTCGCTCGCGGTCCCCGCCGGAGCGATCTACTCCGACGGGTCTCGCGCCTCCCACGTGCGCTCCACGGAGACGAGATCGGTCCCCTCGAACGTCAGCCGGTAGACGTCCGGCGTCGAAAGCTCGCGCCGGAACGCCTCGCCGTACCGGTGGTCGTACGCGTTCAGCACGAGCGTCATGATCGTCCCGTGCGTTCCGACGGCCACCCGTCGGCCCGCGAAGCGATCCAGCACGCGCTCGACCGCCGCCACCCCCCGGCGCTGCGCCTCGCGGTTGGACTCGCCGCCGGGGAGCGAGGCGTCGAAGTCGTCCCACAGCGCCGCGGTCGCGCCCGCGGAATCCTCGACGCGGCCGTCGGCGAGGCGTCGCTCTTTGAAGTCCGAGTCGACGACGATGGCGGTTTCAAGCGCCTCCGCGAGCGGTTCGACCGTCTGGACGGCCCGCAGGTACGGGCTGGAGACGACCGCGTCGCACTCTCCGGCGAGCAGCGCCGCGAAGCGGGCGGCGTCCCGGCGGCCGCGCTCGGAGAGCTCCCGCGTCGCTTCGAGATCGCGGACGCGGGGGGCGTGGGCGTGACGGACGAGCGAGACGATCGTCTGCATCGGACGTTCTTCGACGGAGGTAATCGAAATGATAGTTTCGCTTCGCGCGCAGGACGTAGCGCTTAACCGCGGCGACCGCCAAGCCCGGGGCATGAAAGACGGCGACCGACCGCATCGCTACTCCGAAGGACAGGGGTTCAGCGATGACTACGACGAATTCTCGCTCGACCCGCCGGAGCTCAAGGTCGATCCGACGAAGGTCGATCCGGTCGATTCGCACGCGCTGACCGACATCCTCGATCGGCGGAACGTGGACCGCGACGACGTGGACGTCCAGGGGCTCATCGAGGTCGGCCTCGCGTACATGCAGATCCACCGCTTCGAGGAGGCCACCGAGACGTTCGAGCGCGCCGGACGCTTCGCCGAGGAAGACAGCCTCGACGCCCAGGAGGCGTGGGTGAACAAGGGCGTCGCCCACGCCGAACTGGAGGAGTACGACGAGGCGATCGGCGCGTACCGCGAGGCGCTCCGCATCGACGACGACTCCGAACACGCCGCCACGGCGGAGACCAACCTGGCGTACGCGCTGTGGGAGTCCGGCTACACCGAGCAGGCGCTCGAACACGCCGAGCGCGCGGTCGAGATCGACCCCCGGTTCGCGCAGGCGTGGTACAACCGCGGGTACTTCCTCTCGGAACGCGGCCTCCACGAGGACGCGCTCACCGCCCTCGACAACGCCATCCGGCTCGGTATGCGCGACGCCGAGGTGCTGGAGGAGAAGGCGATCGCGCTGGAGGAGCTCGGAGAGGACGAGGAGGCCGAACAGGTCCAACAGCGGGCCGACGAGCTGCGCGAGGAGGCCGAACAGCGCCTCGTCGAGGAGTACTGATGCTCGTCCGCGAACGCGAGACGCCCGAGGGGCTCCTGGTTTCGGTCTGCGACCCCGACTGCCTCGGCGAGACGTACCGGAACGGGAAGGTGACGCTCACCGTCACGGAGGACTTCTACGGCGGCGAGGAGGCCACCCTCGCCGACGCCGACGCCGTCGTCGACAGCCTCACCCGCGCGACCGTCGCGAACATCGTCGGCGAGAAGGCGGTCGGGATCGCCGTCGAGGCGGGCATCATCGACGAGGAGACGGTGCTCGACGTCGGCGAGACGCGCCACGCGCAGCTGCTCTGGATGCGCTGACGTCGGACCGCCGCGCCGACGATCGCCGCGCACGTAACCGGTTTCGGTTTCTTCCGCCCGGTCGGACCGAAGGGATGTTGATGGTAGAGTTCCTGCTAGTCGACAATGAGTACGCAGGAACAGTACCCGATCGACGTCGAGGCCGTCCGGGAGGATTTCCCGATCCTGCGGCGGAAGGTCGGCGGCGACGTCACCACGCCTGGCGAGGGCCCGGACGACACGAAGCCGCTCGTGTACCTCGACAACGCCGCGACGAGCCAGACCCCGAAGCAGGTGGTAGAAGCCATCGTGGACTACTACTACGGTTACAACTCGAACGTCCACCGCGGCATCCACCACCTGAGCCAGGAGGCCTCCGTCGCCTACGAGGAGGCGCACGACCGCGTCGCCGAGTTCATCGGCGCGTCCGGCGGCCGCGAGGAGGTCGTCTTCACGAAGAACACCACCGAGGCGATGAACCTCGTCGCCTACGCGTGGGGGCTGAACGAACTCGGTCCGGGCGACCGGATCGTGCTCACCGAGATGGAGCACCACGCCTCGCTCGTCACCTGGCAGCAGATCGGCGAGAAGACGGGCGCGGAGGTGAAGTACGTCCGCACCGACGACGAGGGGCGGCTCGACATGGATCACGCGCGCGATCTTATCGACGGGGACACGAAGCTCGTGAGCGCGGTCCACATCTCGAACACCCTCGGCACGGTGAACCCCGTCGCCGAGCTGGCCGACGTGGCCCACGAGGTCGGCGCGTACGTCTTCGTCGACGGCGCGCAGTCCGTCCCGACCCGGCCGGTCGACGTCGAGGAGATCGACGCCGACTTCTTCGCCTTCTCCGGGCACAAGATGTGCGGACCGACCGGCATCGGCGTCCTCTACGGGAAGCGCCACGTCCTCGATGAGATGGAGCCGTACCTCTACGGCGGCGAGATGATCCGCAAGGTCACCTACGAGGAGTCGACGTGGGAGGACCTCCCGTGGAAGTTCGAGGCCGGCACGCCGCCGATCGCGCAGGGAATCGGCCTGCACGCGGCCGTCGACTACCTCGACGACCTCGGGATGGACAACGTGAAGAGGCACGAGGAGCTCCTCGCCGAGTACGCATACGATCGCCTCGCGGCGTTCGACGACGTCGAGATCTACGGCCCGCCGGGCGACGACCGCGGCGGGCTGGTCGCGTTCAACCTCGAGGGTGTCCACGCCCACGACCTCTCCAGCATCCTCAACGACCACGGGGTCGCCATCCGCGCGGGCGACCACTGCACGCAGCCGCTGCACGACAAACTCGGCGTCGCGGCCTCGACGCGGGCGTCGTTCTACGTGTACAACACCCGCGAGGAGATCGACGCGCTGATCGACGCGGTCGACGACGCGCGCCAGCTGTTCGCATAGAGTCACCGCCCCGACGCATCTGCCCGCACCCGCTTCCGCCGCCTACTTATTTCTCGCCGCCTCCCCTTCCGAGTGTTCGACATGGCGCTCGAACTCACCTGCTGCGACTGCGGTCGAACCGCGCCGGCGGCCCCGCCGGTCGCCGACTACCGGTGCGAGTGCGGCGAGCACCTCTGGGTCCGTACCGACCCCCGTGGTTTCGACTGGAACTCGACGGTCGACGCGCCGGGCGTGTGGCGGTACGGGGCGCTGTTGCCCGCCGCCTCCCCCGGCGGCGTCGCCGACGCGGCCGGCGGAACGCCGCTCGTCAGGACGCCGAGCCTCGACGATCCGGGCGGCGTTCGCGTCCACGTGAAGGACGAGGGCGAGAACCCGACCGGGAGTTTCAAGGACCGCGGCAGCGCGCTCGGCGTCGCGCTCGCGCTGGAGACGGGGGTCGAAACCGTCGGCACCGTCTCGCACGGCAACATGGCGATGAGCACCGCCGCGCACGCGGCGAGCGCCGGGCTGGACTGCGTAGTGCTCGTGCCGGACGACATCCCGGCGGAGCGGCTCGGGATCATCGCGCAGTACGGCCCGACCGTCCTCCGCGTCGAGGGGGACTACGGGCGGCTGTACGAGGAGTCCCTCCGGCTCGGCGAGGAGCGCGGCGTCGCCTTTCTCAACTCCGACGCGCCGCTCCGCGTCGAGGGGCAGAAGACCACGATGCTGGAGATCTGCGAGGCGTTCGCCCCCGAAGCGCCCGACGCCGTCATCGTTCCGGTCAGCAGCGGCGGCCACGCGAGCGGCGTCTGGAAGGCCGCCCGCGAACTCGCCGCCGCCGGAGCGATCGACCGCGCCCCGCGGCTCTACTTCGCGCAGGCCGCCGCGTGCGCCCCGATCGCCGAGGCGTTCGAGGCGGGCGCGAACGAGGTGAAGCCCGTCGACGCGGGGGAGACGGTCGCGTACTCCATCGCCAACGCCGATCCGCCGAGCGGGCGACGGGCGCTCGTCGCCGCGCGAGAGACGGGCGGCGCGGTCGTCGCGGTGACGGACGGCGAGATCCTGGACGCCAGGGACGAGTTCGCGCGCGCCGCGGGGTTCTGCGTCGAGACCTCGTCGGCGACGGCGCTGGCGGCGGCGCGAAAGCTGGCGTCGGAGGGCGAACTCGGCGCGGACGAAGACGTCGTGCTCGTCGCGACGGGGAGCGGGTTCAAGGAGGCGCGGACCGGAGCGGGCGACGAGACCGAGACGGTCGCGCTCTCGGACCTCGACGAGCGTCTGGCGAAGCGGTAGTCGGCCGGCGACCGGCGGGACGGGAGGCGATTGAGGTCCGGCGGGCACCGACGACCGCAGCCTCGGCACCGGGGTGATCCGCCGCCCCGGGAAGAGCCGGACGCGCGGGACGTCTCCCCGGAATCCTTTTACAGCGCACTCGCCTAGCCCAGTTCAACTATGGGTATGGGCTCGGACATGTACCGGCAGCAGATTCTGGATCACTACAAGAATCCCCGGAACTACGGGGAGCTTCCGGACGCGACGTTCTCGCACGTCGGCGAGAACCCCTCCTGCGGCGACACGATCCGGATCGACGTGCGCCTCGAAGACGACGACGAGACCATCGAACGCGTCGCCTTCTCCGGGGACGGCTGCGCGATCAGCCAGGCCAGCGCGAGCATGCTCTCCCAGCGCCTGCCGGGCGCGACGCTGTCGGAGCTGAAGGAGATGGACCGCGACGACGTGATCGACATGCTCGGCGTCGACATCAGCCCGATGCGGATCAAGTGCGCCGTGCTCGCCGAGAAGGTGGCGCAGGACGGCGCGATGATCTACGAGGGCGAGATCGAGATCGAGGAGACGACGACCGAAGACGACGTCTGACCGCTCTCTTCTTCGGATCCTACCGACGCGGGGAGCGCGGCGGAGCGCGTCCGAACTGTTAAATTCTCTGTCGTTCTTGGAAGAACGATGCTCGCCGACGTTCGGAAGCGCGCGCGGAGCTACTTCGGAGACGTCGCACTGTCGCACGACTGGCACCACGTAGAACGCGTCGAACGCCTCGCCGTGACGCTGGCTGAATCCTACGATGTCGACACGCGTATTCTACGGGTGGCGGCTCTCCTCCACGACATCGGCCGCGGCCGCGAGGATCGCGGAGAGATCGACGATCACGCCGAGTGGGGTGCAACGGAGGCCGGGAAGATTCTCGAAGGTCTCGGGGTGAGCGACGGTGCGATCACCCGCGTGCAGCAGTGTATTCACAGCCACCGCTACTCGAACGAGATCGAGCCCGCGAGCATCGAGGCCGAACTGCTGTGCGACGCCGACAACCTCGACGCTCTCGGCGCGGTCGGCCTCGCCCGGTGTTTCTGCTACGGCGGCGAGCTCGGTCAGCCCATTTACGATCCGGACTTCCCCGCTTCGGTCGACGATTCGTCCGCGGGACGCACGCAGGTGAATCACCTCCGCAAGAAGATCCTCTTGCTGCCGGAGCGGATGTACACGGACGAGGGCCGCCGTCTCGCGGAGAAGCGCCGGGCGTTCGTCGCCGACTTCGTCGACCGGGTCGAACGCGAAGCCGCCGGAGACGCCTGAACCCCTTGTGCCGGGATGACGACCCCGATCGTCGTGAGCAATAAACGTGATACCCTGTGAGAGAAACCGTCTGCGAGCCGTTCTCACTCCCAGATGGTTTCGACGCCGGCGTCCCGAACGGCGCCGTCGGTCGTGATGATCGCGTCCGTTCCTCGCGCCCGGTGGCTGGCGACGACGAACGCGTCGTGAATGCTGAATTCGTGGACGATACCGGCGAGTTCAGCGAGTTCCTCGTCGCCGACGGGCGTCAGCGAAACGGGGCCGTCAGCGACGAGCGCCCGTCGGGCGGCCGCCGGCGTACCGGTCAGCGTGACTCCGCGGACGTCCTTGTCCCGCGAAACCGAGTAGAGAACTTCGGCGAGAACCGTGGCCGGCGCTTGGATGACCGTCTCCCCGGCTTCGGCCTCGGCGAACGCGCGATCGGCCCCTCGCGGGAGTGCGTCGACGAGATAGAC
Organism: Halegenticoccus soli; assembly: GCF_002844195.1. Lineage (GTDB taxonomy): Archaea > Halobacteriota > Halobacteria > Halobacteriales > Haloferacaceae > Halegenticoccus > Halegenticoccus soli. The sequence continues at coordinate 74,309 of NZ_PEND01000002.1, read as the reverse complement.
GAGGAGGGCGACCGCGTCGGCCGTGTACGTCGTCACGGTCACGCCTCGCCGTAGTTACGGTCGCGGCGCTCGCGGATGCGCCGATCGAGCTCCTCGGCCACCTCTTCGCGTTTTTCCGCCGACGTGTCGTCGGGGAGGAGCATCCCGCGGCCGGCGGTGCGGGTGCGCTTTCTCACGACGATACCCTCTTCGGTGTCCAGCCAGACGACCTCGTCACCGGGTTCGAGATCGTACTTGTCCCGCAGCTCCTTCGGGATGGTCGCCTGCCCCTTCTCCGTGATGCGCGTGGATTTGCTCACGCTCGGTAATACGTGCCGTAATACCTTAGATTTGGGGTAGTCGAGGGGATGGGGAGGGTCCAGCTAGCGTCTCTACACCCGAAGACGAAGGAGGGGCGACGTCTCGCGGAGGAGCGCCGGGCGTTCGTCGCCACTTCGTCGACCGGGTCGGACGCGAAGCCGCCGGAGACGCCTCGATTCCTCGGGCGGGAGCACGAGCGCACTCACCGCGAGCGACTGAAAGGGGCGAGCGGAGATTTTTGGCGGAGCGTGTTGCGAGGAGTGGTGCTCGCAGCGCGACGCACCGCGTCGCGCGAGGACGCCCGACGAAGTAAAACGATCCTATTCGGGCTTCAGCCCGGCGCCCTGGACGCGCATGATCGCCTCGCCGTCGGCGAGGTTCGGCGCGTCGACCAGCCGGACGATCCGCTTGTCGCCCTTGGACTTGCGGAGGTAGATGCGGAACGTCGAGGTGTGACCCAGGATGTTCCCGCCGATCGGCTGGGTCGGGTCGCCGAAGTACGAGTCGGGGTTCGACGCGACCTGGTTTGTCACGAGGATCGCGGTGTTGTACAGGTCGCCGATGCGCATCAGGTCGTGGAGGTGCTTGTTGAGCTTCTGCTGGCGCTCGGCGAGGTTGCCCCGGCCGACGTACTCCGCGCGGAAGTGCGCCGTGAGCGAGTCCACGCACAGCAGCCGCACCGGCCACTCCGTGTCCTCGTGTTCGCCGGCGAGTTCCTTTGCCTTCTCGGCGAGGAGGATCTGGTGGTTCGAGTTGAACGCCTTCGCCACGTGGATCCTGTCGAGGAAGTCGGCGAGGAGTTCCTCCATCGCGTCCTCGTCGCCGGGGGAGCCCTCGATCTCGCGGTCGTCCATGGTCGCTTGGATGATCTCGTCGTCGAGGCCGCGGACCATGTCGTCGATGCGCTCGGGCCGGAACGTGTCCTCGCTGTCGATGAAGATGCAGCTGCCGCGCAGGCCGCCGTACTCCTGGGGGAGCTGGACGTTGACGGCCATCTGGTGGGTGACCTGCGACTTGCCCGCGCCGAACTCGCCGTACACCTCGGTGATCGACTGCGTCTCCAGCCCGCCGCCGAGGAGGTCGTCGACCTCGGGGATCTGCCAGCTCAGCTTGCCGATCGTCTCGCGCCGCTGGAGGACCGCCGCGCCGGTTTCGAATCCGCCGATGTCCGCCGCCTTCCGGGCCGCCCGGATGATGTCGCCCGACGTGCTCTCGCCGATGTCCGCCGTGTTCGAGAGCTCCGAGGGGCTCGCCACCGCGATGCTCTGGTAGCTGTCGAAGCCCGCTTCGACGAGCTTATCCGCGGTCGCGGGGCCGACTCCGGGGAGGCTTTCGAGGTCGTCTTCTGCCATGTACTTCCCGCTTGTTCCGCCCGGTACATAAAGTCTCGTTAACAGCGTGGTGGAAGTGAAAATGGAAGACGGAAACGATGCGGACTGCAAACGATTCGTGAACGTTATGGGTGAAAACGGGACGGCCGCGACGTCGGACGCGTCGGTCCCGAACCGACGGCGTGGCTCTCGGGCCGGCGTCGCTACGTCCGGGCCGACGTCGCTACTCCCAGGGGTGGCCGCCGGATCGGTCGGGCCAGAGGGGGTACCAGTACTGCTCGTCGCCCTCGACTTCGAGTTCGCCGTCGAGCACCGACTGGAGTTTGAACTCCGCGCGCTGGTCCCGCTCGTGGCCGCGCTTCGGAACGAACGGGTAGTACGCGCCGCGGCGGAACGAGTAGATCCAGTAGGCGCGGTCGCCGCCCTTCTCGAAGGCGAAGACGGCCGCGAGGAGCCGCGAGCCGTACCCCTGTTCGACGAACTCGTCGGCGGCGAAGTGGACGCTCGTCAGCAGATCCTCGGGGTCGGAGTCCTCCAGGATCACCCAGTTGTAGCCGTGGGAGTCCTCGCGTCGGCGGAACGTGGTCCCCGTCTCCTCCTCTCCCGCTTCGAGGATGGCCTCGACCTCGGCGAGGGTGTCGGCGAAGTCGGTGCTGTCGACCGACGAGAAGCAGAGCGCGGCGACGCCACCGGGTTCGTAGCCCAGGTCGGCTTCCATCGTCAGGTAGGCGGTGCTCATCCCGAAGAGGTCCTCGGGGTCCGCCTTGCGCGTCGCGTCCGCCTCGGCGCTGAGCCCGAACACCGAGCGGATGGAGTCGAGGAGGCCCATCTAGGCGGTTTCCATCTCGCGTTCGAGTTCGCGGAGCCGCTCGACGCGCTTTTCGGTCGAGGGGTGCGTGCTGGCGATCTTGCCGATGAACCCGCTCTTGATCGGGATGATGAAGAACGCGTTCATCTCGGCCTGCTCGCGCATGTCCCGCTCGGGGACGCGATCCATCGTGCCGTCGATGGTGAGGAGCGCCGAGGCGAGCGCGCCCGGCTTTCCCGTGATGACCGCCCCGCCGCGGTCCGCCGCGAACTCGCGGTAGCGCGACAGCGCGCGGATGAGGATGAACGAGACGATCCACACGACGAGGGAGACGAGCACGGCGACCCAGACGCTCCCGTTGTTGCGGTTGCGGCCGCCGCCGAACCAGAAGCTCCAGCGGACGATCATGAACGCGATCGTCGAGAGGAACGACGCGATGGTCATCACGGCCACGTCGCGGTTCTTGACGTGCGCGAGTTCGTGCGCGAGCACGCCCTCGAGTTCGTCGCGGTCGAGCGTCCGCAGCAGCCCCGTCGTCACGGCGACGGCGGATTTCTTCTGCGACCGCCCCGTGGCGAAGGCGTTCGGGACGCGGGTGTCGGCGACCGCCACCTTCGGCTTCGGCAGGTCGGCCTGCTGGGCGAGCCGGCCGATCATCGCGTGGAGCTCGGGGTACTCCTCCTCGCTGACCTCCTTGGCGCCCATGCTGTAGAGCGCGAGCTTGTCGCTGAAGAAGAACTGCGCGAGCACGAACAGGGCCATGAGCGGGAGGAACACGCCGTACCCCGTTCGGAGGAGCGCCCCCACGAAGACGACGTAGAGGGCGAACAGCAGGAACATCGTGAGCACCATCCGCCCACGGAGTCCCCAGTCCGGTTTCCACTTCATGCACTAACCTACCGTCTCAGCGGCATAAACTCTACCGACGCGAGACGTTCGTTCGAGGGGCGCCCCGTTCGCTCCGTTCGCTCCGTTCGAGGGGAGCTCCTTCGTTCGACGGGCGCTCACCGCTGGCGCGCCTCGCGCTCGCCCGACGGCGGCACGTACGATCGTCCCGCGAAGCCGCCGAGGATCCACTCCTTGAAGCTCAGCTCCGGCTGAAGCTCGGTGGGCGACTCCTGCGGAGTCTTGAACCGCCGTTGGCTGGTCTGCCCGTAGTTCACGACGGTCACCAGCACGACGCCGCCGAGCGTGTTGCCGAGAAACACCGGGAAGACGAACTCCCAGGCGCCGGCGAACAGGCCGATCTCCCCCCGGAAGACGAGAAACAACATGTCGCAGACCGAAACGACGACGTGGTAGAGGTGGCCGGCGGCGATGGTGTAGAAGGCCAGGTACACCAGGACGAGCCGGGAGATGGTGTCGCGCGCCGCGTAGTCCAGCCAGACGACGCCGGCGACGATGAACCCGGCGAAGACGCCCTTGAAAAAGAGGTCCCACCAGGAGGTTTCGAGCCCTTCGGCGCCGAACGTGGCGGCGGTGGTGACGGCCTCCGTCGAGAGGACGCCCGTGTTCGCCAGCACGAACGCGCCGACGCCGGCCCCGACGACGTTGGCGATCAGGACGATCGTCCAGATTCGCAGGAGCGCCGGAACGCTCGCGATGCGTTCGAGGACCAGCGCGACTGGCGGGAGCGTGTTCTCGGTGTACAGCTGATAGCCGCCGAGGATGATGTAGACGAAGCCGAGGGGGTACAGCAACCCGCCGACGAGCCCCGTCTCGTCCCCCGTGGACGCGGTCACCGACGCGTGGAGGAAGAACGTCAGCGTGATGGCGAAGCCGGCCGCGAGCCCGCTGAAGAACAGCTCCCGGTTGCCGGCGGTGATCTCCTCGTCGGCCGCGGCGATGATGCGCTGGAAGATCTCGTCCGGGGAGAACCGATCTCTGACCGCCTTCCCGGCGGCCGGCGCGCCGCTCCGCGAGCGCTCGACAGCCTCTCGAACGTCCGTCTCTGAAATGGATTCGTCGTCACTCACGCTGCACTCGCTCCTGTAGGCGTTTCCACTGAGGTGGCGAGAGGGCATAACCGTACTTGCCGGCAGGAGGGCGCCGCCGATCGGAATCGCTCTCCGGAGGCGCTCCGTGACGCCGAAGAGCCGGCCGGGATTGCCGCCGGAGGGGACTAATAGTCGGCCGCGGCCGTCGGTCGACGCATGGAAACCGCGCTCGTCACCGGCGGCCTCGGCCGCTCGGGCCGCTGGATCGTCGACCGCCTCGCCGGGGAGTACGACGTCGTCTGCGTCGACCTGTCGCAGCCGGGGTTCGAAGTGCCCGAGCGCGACCGGATCGACTTCCGGGCCGCCGACCTCACCGACCGCGGCGAGGCGTTCGACCTCGTCGCCGAGGTGGGCCCCGACGCCGTCGTCCACTGGGCGGCGCTGCCCTCGCCGACGCGGCACCCGGGCGGTCGCGTCTTCGAGACGAACGCCCTCTCGACGTACAACGCGCTCGTCGCCGCCGGCCGCGCCGGGGCGCGGGTCGTCTGGGCCTCCAGCGAGAGCGCGTACGGCTTCCCGTTCGCCCGCGAGAAGACGCTCCCCGACGAGTTCCCGATCGCGGAGACGCACCCGATGCGCCCCGAGGACCCCTACGGGACCTCGAAGGTCGTCGGCGAGGAGATCGCGAAGATGGTGACCAGGCGGTACGGCGTGCCGGTGGCCTCGATCCGCCCGTCGTGGATTCAGTATCCCGGGGAGTACAACTGCCGGTCCGAGGAGGTGCTCGGCGATCTCGCGGCCGGCGCGGGCAACTTCTGGTCGTACGTCGACGCGCGCGACGTGGCCGGCGTCGTCGCCGCCGCGCTCGACGCGGACTTCGACGGCCACGAGGCGTTCCACGCCGCGGCGGCGGAGAACTACCTCGACCGCCCGACCGCCGCGGTCGTCGAGGAGTTCTTCGGCGCGGTCCCGGAGCCGTGCCGCGTCGAGGGCGACGAGTCGGCGCTGTCGACCGCGAAGGCCGAACGCCTGCTCGGCTGGACGCCGGCGCACTCGTGGCGCGAAGCGGCCGACGAGGCGGTCGAGCCGCCGTCGCTCCTGGATCGGTGAGCGGTGCGATTTCTCGACGAGTGAGCGGGGCGACGCGTGTGAGCCCTTAACATCGTCGCGGTCCTAGTTCCGGTGAGCCATGTTCACCGACAGAACCGACGCGGGGAGGCGGCTGGGCGATCGCCTCGTCGAGCGCGGGATCGAAGTCGACGTCGTGCTCGCGATCCCGCGCGGCGGGCTCCCGGTCGGGCGCGCCGTCGCGGACCGCCTCGGCGTCCCGCTCGACGTGATCGTCGCGTCGAAGCTCGGCGCGCCGCACAACCCGGAGCTGGCGATCGGCGCGGTGGCCGGCGACGGGAGCGTCTGGCTCAACGACGACCTCGTCGAACAGCTCGGCGTCTCCGAGGAGTACGTCGAGCGGACCCGGGGGGAGGAGGCGGAAGCCGCGCGGCGGAAAGTCGAACAGTACCGCGGCGGCGAAGCGCTCCCGGACCTGGAGGGAAAGCGGGTCGCGCTCGTCGACGACGGGCTCGCCACGGGCGCGACGGCCGTCGCCTGCCTCCGGCAGATCCGGAAGGCCGGCGCGGAGCGAACCGTGCTCGCGGTGCCGGTCGCCCCGCCCAGAGCCGTCGAAGAGCTCCGCGGCGAGGCCGACGGGATCGTCGCGGTGGAGACGCCCGCCGGCTTCGGCGCGGTCGGCGCGTACTACCGGGACTTCAGGCAGGTCCCCGACGAGGAGGCGATCGAGTACCTCCGGGACGAGTGACTCACCCCCGGAGCGCGTGAGTCGCCCTCGGGGCGAGGGAACCGCGCGGTCGCGGAGCGCGACGATCCGGCGCTCGACGGTGGTCGACGGGGATCGGCGGTAATCGGCGGTGGGGAGGCGGTGGTCGGCGGTGGGGGCGGTGATCGAGACGGTCGATCGAAACCGGGGGCGGACCGCGTTCGGGGGGCTTAAACGTCGCACCGGCGTAGCGGGGGCGATGACATCCCGCGAGTTCTGCCCGCGCTGCGGAAACCCGGTGCCCGAGCGGGACGAGCCGCTGCCCGGGTCGCCGCGGGACCGCGACGAGGCGCTCTGCGACGCGTGCTACTTCGAGGATTTCGACCTCGTGGACGCGCCGGAGCGCGTCGAGGTGCTCGTCTGTTCGAGCTGCGGCGCGGTCCACCGGGGGAACCGCTGGGTCGACGTCGGGGCGCGCGACTACACGGACGTCGCCGTCGAGTCGGTCTCCGAGGCGCTCGGCGTCCACGTGAAGGCCGAGGACGTCGCCTGGGCCGTCGAACCGGAGCAGGTCGACCAGAACACCATCCGGATGCACTGTTACTTCTCGGGCGTCGTCCGCGGGACGCCCGTGGAGGAGGAAGTCGTCGTCCCGGTGAAGATCTCCCGGGGGACCTGCCAGCGCTGCGGCCGCATCGCCGGCGGCTACTACGCGGGCGTCGTGCAGGTCCGCGCGGACGAGCGGACGCCGACGGCCGACGAGGAGCGCCGCGCGGTCGAGATCGCGGAGGAGTTCGTCGCCGACCGCGAGGAAGCGGGCGACCGCGACGCGTTCATCACCGAGATCGACGAGGTCGCCGACGGGGTCGACGTCAAGGTCTCGACGAACCAGCTCGGGCAGGCGATCGCGAACCGCATCACCCGCGAGCTCGGCGGGCGCGTGAACACCCACCCGACGCTCGTCACCGAGGACGAGGACGGCAACGAGGTCTACCGGGTCACCTACGCGGTCCGCCTGCCGGAGTTCACGCCGGGCGACATCATCGATCCGTCCGACGGGGAGGGACCGGTGCTGGTCCGGAGCGTCCGCGGGAACCTCAAGGGAATCAGGCTGGTCTCCGGCGAACGGTACGAGTCGAGCTTCGAGGAGGGCGAAGCGCCCGACGCCCGATCGCTCGGAACCGTCGAGGACGCGGCGGAGACGACCGTCGTCACGGTCGAGGACGAACACGCCGTGCAGGTGCTCGACCCGGAGACGTTCGAGTCGAAGACGATCCCCCGGCCGGACTTCTTCGATCCCGACGCCGCGACCGTGCCCGTGTTCAAGAGCCGCGCCGGGCTCCACGTCGTTCCCGAGGACGCCCTCGACGGCTGACCGACGATCGCTCGACGACCACTTCGTTCGGCGACGGTAGCCGCGGTCGCGTCGACCGGGGCGACGTGCCGGGCGACGCGACGCGCCGATACGCCGCACCGCCCGGCGGCGCGGAATTCCCACCGAGTGAGAGGAGCCGAACGGCACATAGTCCTCCGGACCGCACGGTCGTCCGAGAGACGATGTCTACGCACGAAGCCCGCGACCGGCGACGGCGCGGGGCAGAGCCCTCCGGCCCGCTTCGGGCGGGTATCGTCGGATCGATCGTCGGCGCGATCGTCCGATTTCTGCTCTTCGTCGCCGTCCTCGCCGGCGCGGCCCTCCTCGCCGCGCAGTTCGGCGCGCTGGGGATCGACGGCGGGCCCGACCTCCCGCCGCTCGGCGGGGACGACCGCGAGCCCGCCGACCGGCCGGCGGTCTCGGACGAGGCGGTTCAGCACGGCGTCAACCGCACCGCGCTGGAGTACGCGATCCACGCCGAGGTGAACGACCGGCGGACCGAACGGGGCCTCGACCCGGTCGCGTTCGATCCGGAGCTCCGCGAGGTCGCGAGGTACCACTCGGAGGACATGGCCGAGCGCGGCTACTTCGCCCACGTCTCCCCCGAAGGAGAGGACCTGAGCGACCGCTACGAAAAGTTCGGCTACGAGTGCCGGGTGCGCGTCTCCGGGCTCAAGTACGCGACGGGCGGGGAGAACATCGCGAAGAACTACCGCGGCGCGCCGGTCGCGACCGACGGGGGCGTCGAGCGGTACGAGACCGAAGAGGAGCTGGCCGCGGCGATCGTCGAGGGGTGGATGAACTCCCCGAGCCACCGCGAGAACCTCCTCCAGCCGTACTGGGAGAACGAGGGGATCGGCGTCGCGGTGACGACCGAGGACGGGCGGACGGCGGTCTACGCGACGCAGAACTTCTGCTAAAGGGGACGATCGGGCGGCCGGGCGTCGGGGCGAGACCGGCCCTGAGTCGACTCAGGTGTCTCAGTCGGCTCCGACCCGGCGACGGGTCGTCGTCTCGACCGAAACCGGCTCCGGGCGGACGGGGAGGCCGTAGCGACGGAGCGTTTTCTCGAACTCGTCCTCCGAGCGGCCGGCGCGGGCGGCGGCCTGACCGAGCGTGAGCGTGCCGCTCTGATACAGGGTCAGGGCCTGCGTGAGGGAGTGGGTGTGCATCAGTCTTCGGTACCACGTACCGAAACAAAGCATGTAAAGGTATCGTGAGAAATAGTAGCAATACTTCGATTTGCTCCGTCTAAATCAGTACATTCGTTATCTATTTCCCGAGACTATCATACGTTCGTATTGCTGTATGAAGAATCGTGTTGGACTTGTCCGGCAATATTCGCGACACTTGCAATATTTGCCCAGTCGGAGCGGCGCGCCAAAGGACATAAACCGAGCCGGACCGAGCCGCGCACATGGACCGCCAACAGCTCATCGCGCTGCTGCTCGCGGCGCTCATGGTCGGGTCTTCGATCGTCTACAGCGTGAGCCTCTTCCTCTAGTTGTCGCCCCACACGTCCGACAGCGGGTGATCCTTCCGCCTGTCGGCGCTCGATCGCGTCGTCCGCGACGGTCCCCGACGCGACCGCCGGGACCGCCGGGATCGTCCGCCCGCCGACACGTTCCCGAGCGCGGCCGCCGGGTCGAACTCGGGCAGGGTCGGCTCGGTCATCGCGGACACCTGCGCTTCGAACCAGGGCGGCATGTCGCTTCGGGCCCTGTCGAACAGGTCGAGGAGGCTCGAATCCGCGAGGTAGGTCGCGCCGTAGTCGTCCGGCGCGCGCACGACGCGGCCGCAGGCCTGGATGACCGTCCGGAGGGCGGCGCGGTGGTACCACGCCCACTGCCCCTCTTCGAGCCGCCGGGCGACGCGGGAGTCGCCGGTGTTGAGGTACGGCGCCTTGCAGAGCACCTGCCACCGCGCGAGGTCGCCCTTGAGGTCCAGCGCCTCCTCCATCTTCACCGCGATGAACAGCTCGGGGTCGGAGCTCGCCTTCCAGGCCTCCAGTTCGGCGTCGCGGTCGTCGCGGCCGTGGACGCGCACGCGTTCGCCGACGCCGAAGTCGACGAGCAGGTCGGCGAGGCGCTCCTGGATCGCGTAGGAGTGCGCGTGAACGATCCCCTTCTCGTCGGGGTGTTTCGCCATGAGGCGGACGAGCAGCCGGGCGATCTTCGGGACGGTCTCGTCCCGGTGCTCGAACGTCATCTTCCCCCGCGTCACGTCGTACAGCGGGCGGTTTTCGAGGGGGAACGTGTGCGCCACGTCGACCAGCGCCACGTTCGCCGGGTTCAGCCCGACCTGCCGGCAGAAGGCGTCCTTGTTCAGGATGGTCGCCGACAGGAGCGCGAACGCGTTGCCGCGGTCCCAGACGGTGTGGTGCAGGTACCGTTCCGGGTTCAGCGGCTTGATGGTGATCGGTCCCCCCTTCCCGTCTGCGCCGCTCCCGCCGGCCGTCGACGCTCCGGGGGCCTGGTCCACCACCCACGTCGTCGGGCTCTCGGGGTCGCGGTAGTCGTCGACGAACCAGTTCAGCTCCGAGATGAGCTCCTGAAGCCGGTCCCGACGGGCGGCCTCCTCGGGCGTGAGCTCCGGCTTCGCCAGCAGGTCGTCCTTGGCGCGCGAGCAGACCCCGACGAGCGTCTCGGCGAACCGGGCGGCCCGCTCGACGGGATCGGCGGCCGCGTCGACCTCGGGGACGCCGACGTCGTCCCAGACGGGGACCGTCCGCGGCTTCAGCTCGATGGTGGCGTACATCTCCGCCCACTCGGCGAGCCCGTGCGCCTCGTCGACGACGACCACGTCGCGCTTTCTGAACACGTCCGAGCCGGCGGTCTGCATGAAGTACGCGAGCGTCATCGCCGCCACGCCGCCGCCCGAGGCGATGGCGCGGTCGGAGAAGTACGGGCAGCGGTGCATCACCGAGCAGTCGAACCCCTTCTGCCGGGCGCAGGGGGCGCGGTTCACCGGGGTGTCGTGCTCGCCGGGGAGAATGCACGTGTAGTTTCGCTTTCCCCGGATGACCTTCAGATCCGAGAGCAACTTGTCGCCGGCGACGTCGTCGAGCTGGGAGACCTGCGGGGTCGTGTAGTACGCGCCGGTCGCCTCCTTCGGCTCCGCCTCGTCGAGCCGGCGGGCGGCCCCGGCGATCGCGCGGGCGAGCAGCGACTTGCCGCTGCCGGTCGGCGCGCGGACGAGGACCACGTCGTTGCCGGCGGCGAACGCGTCCCGAACGTCGCGGAGCGCCCGCTCCTGGTTGCCGCGGAAGCTCGGGGCGGGAAACTCGTCGAGGATGCGCTCCGGGTCCACGGTCGGTTGTGACTGGCGGCCGGCCTAAATCCACCGGCTTCGGCGACGCGGATTCGACGCCGGACTCGGCGACGGGAGTCGGGCGGGGGGCCCTCCCCTCGTCACCCCAGCCGTCGCACGTCCGCGGCCGTGACCTCCCGGTCGTCCGGCAGCCGTTCGAGGCAGTCGAAGCAGAGGAAGTGCCGGCTCCCGTCTGCGAGTTCGAGGTCGATGCCACCGGTCGACCCCTCCGCGAAAGACCAGAAGTCGCCGATGCCGCCGGCGATCCGCACCCTCCGACCGCAGCCGTCGCACGGTTCGCTGCTCATGGCTCGAACCCAGGGGGGCGAGAGAGAAGAGGGCACCGACGTCGTCGCGAGCGAGACGGCGGAGAGGCGGGCGCGAGGCCGCGTCCTTATTGTGCCGCGCTACCGTACCGAACACCAACGCATGGAGGTGAACTGCCGGGGGTGCGCCGGGTGCTGCATCGACTGGCGTCCGATCGGGCCCGACTCGCTCGACCGGGAGCGCCGCGGCTCGCGCCGGCCGCTCGACGACACGTACAACCTCGTGCCGCTGACGCGGGACGAGGTCCGCGACTTCCTCGACGCGGGCTACGGCGACGCGCTGATCCCGCGACTGTTCGCGGCGGGCGGCGCGGACGGGGCGGCGACGATCGACGGTCGCGACCTGGCCGCGCTCGACGGACGACCGGTGTTCGCCGTCGGCCTGCGGAAGCCGCCGAAGCCCGTCGACCCGTTCGGGCTCGGGCGGCGGTGGCTCGACGCCTGCGTCTTCCTCGACCCGGAGACGCTCCAGTGTCGCATCCACGACGACGACCTGTACCCGGAGGCGTGCGCCGACTACCCGGGACGGAACCTCGCGCTCGACCGGGAAACCGAGTGCGAGCGCGTCGAGGCGGCCCACGGGGGCGAACGGCTGCTCGACCGGACGGTTCCGGACGACCTCCACGGCCCCCGGTTCGGCCCGCAGGCGGTGGGATCGGTGCTGTTCGTCCACCCCGAGCCCGGGCGACTCGGAGGGATCGTCGGGCGCGCCGCCGAGGGGCGGCTGACCGCGGCCGACCGCGCCGAGTTCGTCGGCGTCGCGGTCGGATCGACGCCCGGGGCGACCGAGGTCGACGAGTCGCGCGCGGCCGAGGCGGCGGCGCGGGCGCGGGCCGCCGACTCGTGGGTCGGTCGAGCCGTCGAGGAGTGGGAGGAGCGAGCGGGCGACCGCGGGGGCGACGCGGCCGACGCGGCCGGCCTCGCCGCGTCTGTCGAGGAGGATCGAGGGGCACCACCGACGCCGGGGTGGTGACCGGCCGGGCCGACGCGGGTCGGTTCGGGTCGGTTCAGGTCGGGGGCGCGCTGCGCCGGGGTATGGGCGACTCGGGGACGGAGTGCGGCGAGGCGTGGGTGTACGAGAGCATCGTCGGCGCGCTTCCCGGCGTCGACCTCGGCGCGGGCGCTCCGGCGGCTCGACGCGACGAACGTCGGCTTCGCCGCGGCGCAGCTCGCGCTCGTGCCGTTCGTCCGGGACGAGCCGGCGCTGCTGCTCGCGGTCGGCGGCCACGTCGTCGCAGTCACCGTCGTCTCGTCGGTGGCGATAGCGTCACTCAGAACCGGCTAGTCGGCGTGATCGCCCTTGATCTTGCGGAACTGGTCGAGGAGTGCTTCGGCCGAGTCGCCGGCGTCGAACTCGAGCGTGCCGTGGAAGTCCCCGCGTCGGTCGTCGGACTCGATGTCGATCTGAGCCGTCTTCTGCTCGCGCCGCTCGTGTTCGTTCTCGTCGTAGGCACCCATTGACATGATACGACATGGCGTAGCAAGTTTTCGGATAAATATGTAACGGTCATACACGTAGCATGCCGGAGAACGACTCCGATCGCGGCGGACAGAAGGGCGAACCTTTAGTTACCAAGCGCCTACGGAGGGTGTGGCACGCCCACTCCGATTTCGGTACTCGCCCGGCCGGTGGACCCCGGATCGACTCCGCCGCGACCTGCTGAAGCCGCTCGACTCGAATCTCGGCGCGACGATGCGCGATCCGTGGTTCAGACCGCCGCCGGGCTACGAGGCCCGGCGGTTCGAAATGGACAACGGCGATCTCGCGCTGTTCTGCTGGGCGACGGACGCCGACGACGGCCCGGCGGGGACGGGCGGCGACCGGCGACCGGGCGGGTACTGGCTCGGCAACACCGAGACGCCGAGCGCGCTGTGGAAGACCAACAAGTACGGGTTCGAAGAGGTCCCCTACCCCGTCGCGCGCTGGGCGCAGCGCGAACTGCTCGCGCAGCTCCACGAGGAGTCGCCGTGGCTCGAACCGTACCCGCACCTCTCGTGGTTTTTCCTCCCCGTCTTCCTCTCGAAGGACGGCCGGGACACGACCCGCCGGTTCTTCGACGAACACGCCGCCGGGTTCCCCGACGCGACCCGCGACGAGGCGCTCGACTTCTACGAGGAGTTCCTCCGGACGGGCGTGTTCGACTCCTACCGCGAGGAGATGGCCGGCAAACTCGGCACCTCCGCGCGCTTCGATCCAGTGCGGATGAGCGCCGCGATGGGCGAGTTCGACGCCGCGAAGCTTCTCGTCGGCGCGGGCTACGAGGTGACGCCCGAGATCGAGGTGACGACGGGGCACTCGCTCGACTTCCGGGCCGAGCGACCCGGCGAGAACGGGACGCTGGTCGAGGTGACGCGCCCGCTGCCGCCGAACCGCCGGAGCGCGAGCACGCCCGTCGCCGCCGTCAGAGACACCGCGGAGACGAAAACGAGCGGACAGCTCGAACGCCACGGCGGCGGCGTCGTGCTGTTCGTCGACTGCACGTCCTTCCCCGACGACGACTGGCGCGCGGTCCGCGGCGAGCGGCCGGAGGTCCGACACCGCCCGGCGCTCGTCTTTCGAGCGCGGCCCGACGGGCGGATCGAAGGGTACAGCAAGGGCTCACTCCCGCTCGATCTGGACGGAGCGCTGGACTGGGTTTGACGTACCGGCCGCGAAAACGAGGAGGGCGTCGGGAGCCGGGTCAGAACGACACGGGGTCGGGACCGTTCTCGCCCAGCGCGGGCGCGTCGCGGTCGCTGTAGAAGCGTCGGCCGATCGCCTTGTGGCTCACGCCCGTGAGCAGGGCGTTCCGAACGTCGTCCGGGCCCTCGTACGTCTGCGCTCCGAGCCGTTCGAGCACCTCCCGGAACGTCTCCTCGCCGTTCTGTAGTTCGATCAGCTGATCGCCGTACTCCTCGACGAGTTCCTCGCTCGTGGCGGGGAACTCGTGACCGTCGAACGCGTCGCCGGTGCGGTTGAGTCGCATCGGCAGATTCTACCCGGAAGATAATTATAACGATTTTCCATGTACATCCTTAGAGTGATTCGATTCCTTAATGGTCATTAATCCGCACGCGCTTCGCCGTCCGCGTCCCGCCGTGCGTCTCCCGTCGTCCGCGGCCCGTCCTCCGCATCCCGTCGTCCGCATCCCGTCGTCCGCGCTCTGCCGTCCGCGCTCCGTCGCACGCGGTCCGCAAGCGATTTGCGACGGACGCGCCGAACCGGAGGCATGGGAGACGCGCGCCCGGTCGCCGATCTGCACGTCCACACGACGGCCTCCGACGGCGAGCTGACGCTCGCGGCGGTGCCCGCCGCGGCTCGCGCCGCCGGGGTCGAGTGCGTGGCGATCACGGATCACGACCGGTATCACCCCGGCCTCGACGACCCGGTCGAGCGGCGCGGCGGCGTGACGGTCGTCCGCGGACTCGAACTCCGGGTGGACGCCGATCCACGGCCGGTCGATCTGCTCGGGTACGCCGTCCGCCCGACCGAGGCGTTGACGGCGGAACTCGACCGACTCCAGCGGGACCGGGTCGAGCGCGGGGCGGAGATCGTCGCGCGCGTCGAGTCGTCCCTCGGCGTCGACCTCGGGATCGAGGCGCGCGAGGGAATCGGCCGCCCGCACGTGGCCCGGGCGATCGAAGCCAGCGACGCGCCGTACGACTACCAGGGGGCGTTCGATCACCTCATCGGCGACGGGGGGCCTTGCTACGTCCCGCGCCGGCTCACGCCGTTCGAGCGCGGGGTCGAACTGCTCTCGGAGACCTGTGCGGTTACGAGTCTGGCGCACCCGTTCCGCTACGACGATCCCGAGCGCGCCCTGGCGTTGACGGCGCACCTCGACGCCGTCGAACGGTACTACCCGTACGACCGCGAGGTGGACGCGGCGCTCCTCGACCGCGTCATCGCGGAGCGCGACCTGCTGGCGACGGGCGGGAGCGACGCGCACGGGACCGAGCTGGGGCTGGCCGGGCCGCCGCGGGAGGCGTTCGACCAGTTCGCCGCGCGGGCGCTGGGGTGACCGCCCGGGGAAAGCGCGGCACTCGGCTGCCGAGAGCGTAGCCTTCAACCCGGTCGGGCGCGAACTCCGTGTATGTACTGCCACTACTGCGACCGCGAGGCCACCTACGCCGCCGAGAAGGACGGGATCAAGGTCGGCCTCTGCGAGGTCCACTTCCGCGAGCGGCTGGAGGAGCTCGCGGACTCCGACGAACTCGCGGCGCTCCGCGAGAAGCTCGACATCGACCGAACCGAGTAGACCGCGAGCGATCTCGTCGCCTCTTTTCGCTCTCGACCCCCTTCGATCGACCCTTCGACGGCGGCGCGGTCGGACGCCGTCGGGCGAATCGCCTCAGAGCAACCGACCGGCGAAGACGAGCAGCCCGGCGAGGATCAGTTCGAACGAGAGCGTCCCCAGCGCCGAGTAGGCGACGAACCGCCGATCGCTCAGGTCCGAGAGCCCCGCGGGGACGGTCAGCATGCCGCGGGTGAAGAGCAGCGTGTTGCTCAGGAGTACGGCGGCCGGTCCCCACCGCTCGAACCAGCCGTCGAAGCGGTCGAGCTGCGCCTCGCTGATCCGGAACCACCGCTTCTGGAGGAGGTACTCCCGACCGCCCCGCCGCGCGACCTTGAACAGCGCGTACTGGCCGATGGTCGCGCCGACGACCGCGATGGCGATGATCGCGAGGTTCGCCGGAGCGACCAGGCGGGAGGTGTCGCCGATGAGGAAGATCGACCCCGGGACGATGAGTTCGCTCGGCATGAAGTACATCAGCATCGCCCCCTCGAGGACGAACACCCCGAGGAGGACCAAGAGCGCGTACTCCGATTCGAGGAGCTGCTGAAACTCGGCGGGCATCTCCTCGACCTGGAGGACCGGCGTTACCATCGGGACTACCTTCCTCACTCTCCGCTATATCGTTTTTGACCCCGCGCTGACGGTCCGGCGGGCGAGAACGCTCCGCGCGGGACGGTCCGCGAGCGATGCGGTTTTGCGTCGGGGGCGGCAAGCACCCGCCATGGAGCTCAGAGACCGCCCTCGACGCCTGCGAAGCGACGGCGTCCGGCCGCTCGTGAGCGAGACGCGGCTGGCCCCGACAGACCTCATCGCGCCGGTGTTCGTCGACGCGACGGCGGACGAGCGCGTCCCGATCGACTCGATGCCGGGCCACGAGCGCGTCCCGATCGACGAGGCGGTCGCCCGCGTCGAGGAGGTGCGCGAGACGGGCGTCGAGGCGGTGATGCTGTTCGGCATCCCGCGCTCGAAGGACGAGCGCGGCAGCCGCGCGTGGGCCGAGGACGGCGTCGTCCAGGAGGCGACCCGCCGGATCGTCGCGGAGACGGACGCCTACGTGATCACCGACGTCTGCCTCTGCGAGTACACGGATCACGGCCACTGCGGCCTGCTGGAGGAGAGCGCGGAGAGCGACCCCCGCCTCACCGTGCGGAACGACGAGACGCTCGAACTGCTGTCGGAGATCGCCGTCTCCCACGCCGAGGCGGGCGCGCACATGGTCGCGCCGAGCAGCATGACCGACGGGATGGTCGGCGCGATCCGCGAGGGGCTCGACGGCGCGGGGTTCGAGAGCGTGCCGATCATGAGCTACGCCGCGAAGTTCGAGAGCGCCTTCTACGGCCCGTTCCGGGACGCCGCCGACGGCGCGCCGGCCTTCGGCGACCGGCGACACTACCAGATGGACCCCGCGAACGCCCGCGAGGCGATGCGCGAGGTCCGCCTCGACGTCGAGCAGGGCGCGGACGTGCTGATGGTGAAGCCGGCTCTGCCGTACCTCGACGTCGTCCGCGACGTGCGACGGGAGTTCGACCGCCCGGTCGCCGCGTACAACGTCAGCGGGGAGTACGCGATGCTCCACGCCGCCGCGGAGAGGGGGTGGCTCGACCTCGAAGAGACGGCGCTCGAATCGCTCCTGTGCGTGAAGCGGGCGGGCGCGGATCTGATCCTGACGTACTTCGCCGAGGACGTCGCACCGAGGCTGTAGGACGGGGCGCTCTCCGACCGCTCGCGACCGCGAACGGGCGCTCGTCCCCGCCGCGCGAGACGCGAACCGTCCCCCGATCGACGCCGTTTCGACGAACCGGTAGTTCGTCCGACACTACGGGCGTCAAATTCCGCGGCAACATTTGTCCACCGATCCTCCGATAAACGACCTTATATAACCCTTATTCGATTTTAAACCGGACGTACATCTACTATTCCGTGTTAAAATAGACGTTTGTTAACGCCAACCCTTATATAGAGACGTTCCGTGACCTTTCACCGTGATCACCGACAAAGATTCGACCAAACTCGGCGGAACCGTAAACGTTTGTCCAAGAAGTGACTCCGAACCGCTCGATATCAGGAGGGGAGAATGACCGGGGCGCTGTTGCAGACCGACCTCTCGGCCGTCGTCGAGAGCGTCAACATGGTCTGGGTGCTCACCGTCACGTTCCTCATCTTCTTCATGCACGCCGGGTTCGCCATGCTCGAAGCGGGCCAGGTGCGCGCGAAGAACGTCGCGAACCAGCTGACGAAGAACCTGCTGACGTGGAGCGTCGGCGTGATCACCTTCTTCCTCGTCGGCGCGGCCGTCTCGGCCGTCGTCGGCGGCGCGACCGGCGGCGGATCGTACTCCGTCGTCGGCGCGTTCGAGGGGGTCTACGCGCCCGGCTCGTCGGTCGACTGGGTGTACTGGCTGTTCGGCGCGGTGTTCGCGATGACCGCAGCGACCATCGTCTCCGGGGCCGTCGCCGGCCGCGCGAAGCTCCGGGCGTACGTCACCTACACGGTGCTGCTCGCGGCGGTCATCTACCCGGTCGTCACCGGCCTCACCTGGGACGGCGGTTTCCTCGACGGGCTGGGCTTTCACGACTTCGCGGGCGGGATGATCGTCCACGGGATGGGCGGCATCGCCGGCCTCACCGCCGCGTGGATGCTCGGTCCGCGGATGGACCGCTTCAACGCCGACGGCACGGTGAACGTCATCCCCGGCCACTCGCTGACGTTCGCCGTCCTCGGGACGCTCGTGCTGGCGTTCGGCTGGTACGGGTTCAACGTCGGCACGGCCGCCGCGCCGCTCACCCTCGAAGGGGGCGAAGCCGTCCTCGGCGACTTCAGCTACGTCGGTCGGGTCGCGCTGACGACGACGCTCGGGATGGCCGCGGGAGCCATCGGCGCGGCCGCCGTCGCGCTGTACAAGACCGGCAAGGTCGACACGCTGTACGTCGCAAACGGCCTGCTCGCCGGCCTCGTCGGCATCACGAGCAACACCGACGCGATCGTCTGGCCCGGCGCGCTCGTCATCGGCCTGCTCGCCGGCGGGCAGCTCCCGCTCGTGTTCGAGTTCGTCGAGAAGCGCCTGCGGATCGACGACGTGTGCGCGGTCTTCCCGGTCCACGGCTCGGCGGGCGTCCTCGGGGCGGTGCTGTTTCCGGTGTTCGCCGTCGACGGGTTCACCGCGAGCCAGTTCGTCTCGCAGGTCGTCGGCGTCGCCGTGATCGCGCTCTGGACGTTCGCCGCGACCGCCGCCGTGTTCGGCGCGATCAGGGCGCTCGGCGAGGCGCGCGTCACGCCCGACCACGAGCGCGAGGGGCTCGACTCCGCGGAGCACGGCGTCGACACCTACCCCGAGTTCGGCAAGCCGGACGCGGTGGCCGACGGCGCCGGCGCGCCGATCCGCCCGGACGGCGGCGTCGCCGGAGCCGGCGGCGGGTACGACGGAATAAGCGGCGCGTACGACCGAGTCAACGGCGCGCACGGCGGAGCCGGGGACCCGTCCAACAGAGTCGACGGTGCGTACAAGTCCGAGGGCGACGGGGGTGCGAACGATGAGTGAGTCCGACCTCCCGAACGACGGCGGCATCAAGATGATCGTGGCGATCGTCCGCCCGGACAAGCTGGGCGACGTGAAGCGGGGGCTCGCCGAGGTCGGCGCGCCCTCTCTCACGGTCACGAACGTCTCCGGCCGGGGCAGCCAGCCGGCGAAGAAGGGCCAGTGGCGCGGCGAGGAGTACACGGTCGACCTCCACCAGAAGGTGAAGGTCGAGTGCGTCGTCGCCGACATCCCGGCCGACGACGTCGTCGACGCGATCCGCGAGGCGGCCAACACCGGCGAGCCCGGCGACGGGAAGATCTTCGTCCTCGACGTGGCCGACGCCGTGCAGGTCCGGACGGGCAAGCGCGGGCGAGACGCGGTCTGATCGGCGCGCCTCCCTTTCGAAGTCCTCCGATTCTCGCCGGCTGCCACGCCGCGCCGCAGTTATCCGCCGCGAGCCGAAACGACGGCGCATGAAACCGCTCGTCACCCTCGGCGGGCTCGCGCTCGCGCTCGCGCTCGGCGGCATGCCGATCGCCGGCCGGCTTCACGACCGGCTCCGGCCGACCGATCTGCCCGCGTCGCGGGACCTGCTGGAAGGTGATCTGCTGAAGTGGGCCGTGGCGGGCGGCGTCGTCGCCTACACCCTGTTCGTCGAGCGGCTCCCGCTCTCGTCGCTCAGCGGGCGCTCCCTGTCCCCGTCGGCCTTCGTCGCGGCCGTGTGCGGGGGAACCGCGCTCCTCGTGTCCGCGAGCGCCGTCGCGTCGCCGGCGTTCGATCGGCTCGGCGTCGGCCGAACGGACGAGGGGCTCTCGCCGTTCTCGGAACTTTCGACCGGCAGACGGCTGTTCGTCGTGGCGACCGCGGGCGTGACCGAGGAACTCGCCTTCAGGGGCTACGCGGTGGAGCGCCTCGTCGCCGTCACGGGGAGCCCGGCGCTCGCCGGCGGCGCGTCGTTCGCCGCCTTCACCGCCGCGCACGCGAGCGGGCGGAGCCGAGACGAGGTGCTCCGCGTCTCGGTCCCGGCCCTCGTGACGACCCTGCTGTACCTCCGCCTGCGGAACCTGCCCGCGCTGATCTGCGTCCACGCGCTGAACGACGCGCTCGGGCTGCTGCTCCTGGAGCGCGCGGACGAAAGTGCTCCGGGCGATCCGTTCGGGAGCCTGGGTAATCCGTTCGAGAGCCTGCGCGAGCCGTTCGGAGCGAACGGCTCGCGACGGCCCGAGACGTCGGAGTAGCCGACGCGACGCGTCAGTAACTACTTTCCTCCCCGCATTCGAACGGCGGAGCATGAACACGTCGAGACGATACAGGTCGGTCGATTCGTCCGGTTCGCGGACCGGGATCCGCCCGCTCGCGCTCGGAGGTGTCCGGGCGTGAACCACGAGCGCTCCCGGGACCTCTACGATCGGGCGCTGTCGGTGCTGCCCGGCGGCGTGAACTCGTCCGTCCGGGCGACCCGCCCGTACCCGTTCTTCGTCGAGCGCGGCGACGGCGGCCACGTGATCGACGCGGACGGCAACCGGTACGTGGACTACGTGATGGGGTACGGCCCCCTGCTGTACGGCCACGACATGCCCGAACCGGTCCGGGCGGCCGTCCAGAAGTACGCCAGCGACGGGCCGATGTACGGCGCGCCGACGGAGATCGAGGTCGAGCACGCGGAGTTCGTCGCCCGGCACGTCCCGAGCGTCGAGATGATCCGCTTCGTTAACTCCGGCACCGAGGCCACCGTCTCGGCCGTCCGCCTCGCCCGAGGCTACACCGGGCGGGACAAGATCGTCGTCATGCGGGGCGGCTACCACGGCGCGCAGGAGTCGACGCTCGTGGAAGGCGGCCCCGACGACCCCCGGCCGAGCACCGCGGGGATCCCCGGGAGCTTCGCCGAGCACACCATCCCCGTTCCCTTCAACGACGAGGAGGCCATCGTCGAGGTGTTCGAGGCGCGCGGCGACGAGATCGCGGCCGTCCTCGTCGAACCGATCCTGGGGAACACGGGCATCGTGATGCCGGTCGACGGCTACCACGAGGCGCTCCGCGAACTCACCGAGGAGCACGGCGCGCTGTTGATCTTCGACGAGGTGATCACCGGCTTCCGCGTCGGCGGCCTCCAGTGCGCCCAGGGGAAGTTCGGCGTCACGCCCGACCTCACGACGTTCGGGAAGATCATCGGCGGGGGCTTCCCGGTCGGCGCGGTCGGCGGGAAAGCCGAGATCGTGGAGCACTTCACGCCCGCGGGCGACGTGTTCCAGTCCGGCACGTTCTCCGGGCACCCGGTGACGATGGCGGCGGGCCACGAGTACCTGAAGTACGCCGCCGAGAACGACGTGTACGGACACGTGAACCGCCTCGGCGAGAAGCTTCGGCGGGGGATCACCGAGATCTGCGAGGACCAGGCGCCGGAGTACACGGTCGTCGGGACCGACTCGATGTTCAAGACGATCTTCACGCGCGAGGCGCCGCCGGACCTGACCGGACAGTGCGAGGCGGGGTGCCGGCAGCGTTCCGACTGCCCGCGGTACGACTACTGCCCGAAGACGGGGGCCGACGTGAAAAACGCCGAAACGGAGCGCTGGGAGCGCGTCTTCTGGCACCGGATGAAAGAGCGCGGCGTGTTCCTCACCGCGAACCAGTTCGAATCGCAGTTCGTCTGCTACGCCCACACCGACGAGGACGTGGAGGAGACGCTCGAGGCGTACAAGGAGGCGTTGTAGGGTTCGGCCGACCGGTCGCCGGTTCGACGTGTCGAACCTCCGTGTTTATCTGCCTTCGGCGGCGTAGCATCGAGTATGAGCAGCCCTCCGCCGGACGACTGGGACCGCGAAGACGAGCGGACCGACCGATCGGAGCGGTCCGGTCATCGTTCCGATCAGTCCGATTACCGACCCGATCGAGCGACGCGGGCCGCCGAATCGGCGGACTCGATCGACTCGACCGACTCGGTCGAGTCGACCGAACGCGCCCGCGCGACGCCGGACGAGGGGACCGGACGCGCCGACCCGCGCGAGCGCGAGCGGGAGTCCGGCGGGCTCGACCGGTACCTGCCGGACGCGACCGTCGACTCGCGGTGGTGGTACTGGATCGCCGCCGTCCCGGCGTACTTCGTCGTGACGTTCCTCGCCGCGGTCGGCGCGTTCGCGCTCTTCGGCCTCGGCTTCGCGCTCGACCTCGCGGGGCTGGGCGGCCTCGCCAGCATCGGGTCGTTCTTCGCGGTCGCGTTCGCCGCGCTCCTGCTCGGCCTGGCCGGCGTCGTCATCGCGGTGCTGTTCCCGATCGCGATCTACGTCGACGCGAGGGCCGTCTCGCGGGCGCGACTGGAGTGGGACCCGGATCCGGCGCTGTACGGGCTCGTCGCCCTCGCGGCGGTCATCGTGACGAACTTCGTCGTGAGCGTGCCGCTCGCGGTCTACTACCTGTACCTCCGGCACAAGCACGTCGGGACGCCGTGAGGCCGGGGGTCGCCGCGCCGAACGCGCTGGCGGTGCGACCGCACCGGACGACGAACGCCGCCGAATCCCGGAACTGAAGGGCTTTTCACCGACCGCCGCCCACTCCACGTTCATGAGCACTCACGGGACCCTGCGGCTCGCGACGCGAGGCTCGGACCTCGCGCTGCGTCAGGCGTCGAGCGTCGCGGACGCCCTCTCCGGCCGTCGGCGCGACGTGGAGCTGGTCGAAGTCGAGACGCGCGGCGACCAGCTCCGGGACGAACTGATCCACCGCCTCGGGCGGACGGGGGCGTTCGTCCGGGCGCTCGACGAGAAGGTGCTCGCAGGCGAGGTCGACGCCGCGGTCCACTCGATGAAGGACGTGCCGACGGAGATGCCGTCGGAGCTGTTCGTCGCGGGCGTCCCGGAGCGCGCGCCCGCGGGCGACGCGCTCGTCACGCCCGACGGCGACGACCTCGACGCCCTCCCGTCGGGGGCGACCGTCGGTACCTCCTCGCTCCGGCGCAGGGCGCAGCTGCTCAACGCCCGGCCGGATCTCGAAGTCGTCCCGCTGCGCGGGAACGTCGACACCCGGGTGGAGAAGCTCCTCGCGCCGTCGCTGCAGCGCGAACACGAGGCGCGGGTCGAGGCCGACAAGGACCGGAAGGGGCACGTCGGCGAGGACGACTACGAGCCGGAGTACGATCGCCGGCCGGAGGAGTGGTTCGACGACCTCTCGGAGATCCGGCGGCGGGCGCTCGGGCGGGAGGTCGAGACGGAGTACGACGCGATCGTGCTCGCCGAGGCCGGCCTGCGGCGGAGCGGCCTCGACCGCCGCGTCGCGTTCGAGCGACTGCCGATGAAATCCTTCGTGCCGGCGGCGGGGCAGGGCGCGATCGCGGTGACGGGAACCAACGGCGAGGCCGCGGAGGCGATCCACCGGACGATAGACCACCCGCGGACGCGCGTCGAGACGACCGTCGAGCGGACGGTGCTCGCGGAGCTCGGCGGCGGGTGCGTCGCCCCGATCGGCATCAGCGCGGTGCTCCAGGGGGCCTACGTGCGGACGCGGGTGCAGGTGCTCAGCCGGGACGGCGAGGAGGTCATCGACGCCTCGCGCGACCTCCCGGTGGAAACCCACGGTCGCGCGGCGGCCGATCTCGCCGAGGATCTGCGGGACCGGGGCGCGGCCGACCTCATCGAGCGGGCGAAGCGCGATGCGGAGGCGGAAGACGAGGGGAAGCGGGGGGAGTGACCGAGATGAGCGACGAGCGTTCGACCGACGAGGACGCGGTTTCGAGCGACGAGGGCGAGACGCCGACCGGCACGGTCTACCTCGTCGGGAGCGGCCCCGGCGACCCCGAACTGATGACCGTGAAGGCGAGACGCCTCCTGGAGGAGGCGGACGTGGTCCTCCACGACAGGCTTCCTGGCCCCGAGATCCTGGGCACCATCCCCGAGGAGAAGCGGGAGGACGTGGGCAAGCGCGCCGGCGGCGAGTGGACGCCGCAGGAGTACACGAACCGCCGGATGGTCGAACTCGCCCGGGAGGGCGCGACCGTCGTCCGCCTGAAGGGGGGCGACCCGTTCGTCTTCGGCCGCGGCGGCGAGGAGATGGAGCACCTCGCCCGCGAGGGGATCCCCTTCGGGATCGTCCCCGGGATCACCTCCGCGGTCGGGGGGCCGGGCGTCGCCGGCATCCCGCTTACGCACCGCGATCACGCCTCCTCGGTGTCGTTCGTCACCGGCCACGAGGATCCGACGAAGGACGAGTCCGCCGTGGACTGGCAGGCGCTCGCGGACGCCGGCGGCACCATCGTCGTCCTCATGGGCGTCGGGAAGCTCCCCGAGTACGCGCGGGCGCTGCTCGACGCCGGGAAGGCCCCGGACACGCCGGTTGCCCTGATCGAACGGGCGACGTGGCCCGACATGCGCGTGGCGACGGGGACACTCGAAACGATCGTCGAGGTGCGCGACGACGCGGGGATCGAACCGCCCGCGCTCACCGTCGTCGGCGAGGTGGCGGCGACGCGCGAACGCGTCCTCGAGTTCCTCGAGAACGCGGGGGGCGAGCCGTGAGCCGGGAGGTTCGCGCGGCCGTCTTCCGCCCGGACGACGAGCGGCTCCGCAAGGCGGTCGAACTGCTCGACTCGCTCGGCGCGACGCCCGTCCCGGACCCGATGCTGGCGGTCGAGCCGACGGGCGAGACGCCGCGAACCGACGGCGCCGACTACGTGATCTTCACGAGCAAGACCGGCGTCGAACTGGCTGCGGAGGCGGGGTGGGCGCCCGGCGACGGGACGGTCGTCTGCGCCATCGGCGAGGCCACCGCCGAGGCGCTCCGCGACGCCGGCTACCGGGTCGACCGCGTCCCAGAGGAGTTCTCCTCGTCGGGGCTCGTCGCCGCGCTCGACGGCGAGGTCGGCGGGAAGCGGGTCGAGGTCGCCCGGAGCGACCACGGGAGCGACGTGCTCCTCGACGGGCTGCGCGAGGCGGGCGCGGAGGTGCGCGAGACCGTCCTCTACCGGCTCGTTCGCCCCGAGGGCGCGGGCGACTCCGCCGAGCGGGCGGCCGCCGGGGAGCTGGAGGCCGCGATCTTCACCTCCTCGCTGACCGTCGAGAACTTCCTCGCGGCGGCCGAGGCCCGCGGCGTCCGCGACGACGCGCTCCGGGGGCTGAACGCGGCCGTCGTCGGCGCGATCGGCGAGCCGACGCGTCGGACGGCCGAGGAGCGCGGGATCGAGGTCGACGTGGTTCCCGATCGCGCCGACATCGAGGAGCTCGCCCGCGCGGTCGTCGAGGCGGCCGCGCCGACGTACCGCGGCTGAGCGTGAGCGGAACCTGGCGCCCGATCGGGATCGTCGCCGGCTGGCAGACCGCGGCGAGCCTCTGTTATTACAGCGTCTTCGCGGCGACGCCGTTCATCCGCGAGGCGTTCGGCCTCTCGCGGGCGCTCGTCGGCGTCCTCATGACGGTGCTCACGCTCGGGTACACGCTCAACCTCTTCCCGAGCGGCGCGGCCGTCGACGGATTCGGCGAGAAGCCGGTGATGGTCGGCGGGCTGGTCGCGCTCGGAGCCGCCACGGCGGGCGTCGTCGCCGCGCCGTCGTACCCGGTGCTCCTGCTCGCGGCGTTCGCCCTCGGCGCGGCGTACGCCGGATCGATGCCGGCCACGAACCGGGCGATCGTCGGCGCCGTGGCGGACGCGCGGCGGAACCTCGCGATGGGGATCAAGCAGGTGGGCGTCACGCTCGGCAGCGCCGCCGCGAGCGTCGTGGTCACGGGAATCGCGGCCGTCGCCGCCTGGCGGGCCGGATTCCTGCTGATCGCCGCCGTCGCGCTCGTCGGCACGGGAGCCTTCGCGCTCGCGTACGCCGGAACCGGGGGGACGGGGCGGCTCGAACGCCCGGATCTCGGCGGGCTTCGGGCCAACCGCGCGTACCTCGGCCTCGTGAGCGCCGGGCTGTTCCTCGGGGCCGCGCTCTTCACCACCGTCGGGTACGTCGTCCTCTACCTGACGGAGGCGGTCGGAACGACGGTCGGACTCGCGGGGATCGCGCTCGCCGGCGCGCAGGTGACGGGCAGCGCCGGGCGCGTCGTCGCCGGCTCGCTCGCCGATCGGCTCTCGCTCCCGGGATCGGCCGCGCGCGCCCCCCTCGCGGTTCTCGTCGGGCAGACGGCGCTCGCCGCCGCGCTCTACGCCGCGCTCGCCCTGTCGACGCCGCCGGCACCCGTCGCGGTCGCGCTGTTCCTGGCGCTCGGCGCGACGATCCTCGGCCTCACGGGGGTGTACTACTCCTGCCTGAGCGCGCTGGTCGACGCCGACGACCTCGGCGCGGCGACCGCCGGCGGGCAGACCGCGCTGAACGCCGGAGCGCTCCTCGCGCCGCCGGCGTTCGGCTGGATCGCGGACCACCTCGGCTACCGCGCAAGCTGGGGCCTCCTCGCGGCGGCGGCGCTCGCCTCGATCGGACTGCTCCTCGGCGTCCGGCGGCGAGTATAAGCGCCGCGGCCCCGTCACGCACACGCATGCTCTCCTACGACCGACGCGGCGACGCCGCGTGGATCACGATCGACCGGCCCGAAAAGCGGAACGCGGTGCACGTCGAGGGGTGGCGCGAGCTCGCGCGCCTGCTGGAGCGGGCGGAAAGCGAGGCGCGGGCGGCGGTGGTAACAGGCGTCGACGACGCCTTCTGCGCCGGGGACGACATCGCCGTCATCGACGACGCGGAGACCGCCGACGAGGTGGAAGAGCTCGCCGACTGCCTCCACGGCGCGCTGTTCGGCGTCGAGGCGCTCGACGTGCCGGTGATCGCGGCGGTCAACGGTCTCGCCTACGGCGGCGGGCTGGAACTCGTTCTCGGGTGCGACCTCGCCGTCGCCGTCGAGGGCGCGACCTTCGCGCTGCCCGAAACCCGGATCGGCGCGTACCCGCCGTACGCCGTCGAGCGGATCGCGGCCGTCGGGGGGCGAAAGCGCCTGATGGAGCTCGCGCTCGCGGGCGAGCCGATCGGCGCGGAGCGGGCGCTGGACTGGGGGCTGGTGAACCGAGTCGTCCCCGAATCGGAGCTGGAGCCGACCGTCGAAGCGTTCGTCCGGCGGATCGCCGAATCTCCGGCCGCGTCCGTTGCGGCGACCAAGCGGTACGCCGCGCGGCGCGCGTCGGACGCGGGTGCGCGCGACCGGATCGTCGGCGCGCTCTCGCAGCTCAGGCGCGACGAGGCGTGCCGGGAGGCGACGCGGGCGTTCCTCGAACGGTAACGAGCCGAGGGAGTCCGCGAGGGCGAGCGGTGGGAGAGAGCCGGAGGTTTATATCCGAAACCGCGCCTACCGACGGGTAATGGACGGACCGATTCCCGAGCTGGCGGAGCGCGCGGCGGCGTGCGCGGACTGTCTCAGGGAGGCCGACAGCGTGCTCCTGGCCTCGCACATCGACGCCGACGGGCTCACGAGCGCCGCGGTGGCGGCGAGCGCGCTCGAACGCGCGGGGATCCCCTTCGACGCGGTGTTCTCGAAGCAGCTCGACGAGGCGGAGATCGCGTCGATCGCGGCCTGCGACCACGAGACGGTGCTGTTCACCGACTTCGGGAGCGGGCAGCTCGACGTCATCGCCGAACACGAGGACGCGGGGGCGTTCACGCCGGTCGTCGCGGACCACCACCGGCCCGCGGACGCGGAGACGGAACACCACCTGAACCCGCTGCTCTTCGGCCTCGACGGCGCCACGGAGCTGTCCGGGGCGGGCGCGAGCTACGCGCTCGCGCGCGCACTCGAACCCGAGGGTGGCGACAACCGCGACCTCGCGGCCCTGGCGGTCGTCGGCGCAGTCGGCGACATGCAGAACTCGGACGGCGGGCTGACCGGCGCGAACGAGCGGATCGTCGAGGAGGGGATCGAGGCGGGCGTCCTCGAATCCGCGCGGGACCTCGCGCTGTACGGCCGGCAGACCCGACCGCTGCCGAAGCTGCTCGAATACGCGAGCGACGTGCGGATCCCAGGCGTCTCGAACGACGAGGCGGGCTCGATCGCCTTTCTCGCCGACCTCGATCTCGACCTGAAGGAGGGGGGCGAGTGGCGACGGTGGGTCGACCTCGCGGCCGACGAGCGGCGGACCGTCGTCAGCGCGCTCGTCAAGCGCGCCGTCTCGTCCGGAGTCCCCGCCGGACGCATCGACTCGCTCGTCGGGACGACCTACACGCTCACCGACGAGCGGGAGGGGACCGAACTGCGGGACGTGAGCGAGTTTTCGACGCTGCTGAACGCGACGGCGCGCTACGATCGGGCCGACGTCGGGCTCGCGGTCTGTCTCGGCGACCGGGCGGACGCGCTGGAGTCCGCGCGGCGGCTGCTGCGGAACCACCGCCGGAACCTCTCCGAGGGGCTCCGGTGGGTCAAAAACGAGGGCGTCACCGTCGAGGAGCACGTCCAGTGGTTCGACGCCGGGGCGCGCATCCGCGAGACCATCGTGGGCATCATCGCGGGCATGGCCGTGGGCGCGAACGGGATCAGCCCGCGGCTGCCGATCATCGCGTTCGCCGAGAAGAGTGACGAGGAGGTGAAAGTCTCGGCCCGCGGGAGTCACGTCCTGACGCGTCGGGGGTTAGACCTCTCGGCGGTGATGCGCGAGGCCTCCCGCGCGGTCGGCGGCGACGGCGGTGGCCACGACGTCGCGGCGGGCGCGACGATTCCGAGAGGGAAGCAGCGGGCGTTCGTCGAGCACGCCGACCGGATCGTGGGCGAACAGCTCGGGTAGCCCGGCCGAACCACTGATGCGGCAGTGCGGCGTAGCCGACGGCGATGACGGGGCGTCGCCGCCATGAGTGACGAGAGCGACGAACGCGACGAAGAGAGCGGGGATCGGATTCGACCGGATCGGTGCCGCCGAGTGCCGCGGCGCCGGCTGCTCGCCGGAGCGGCGGCCGCGGCGAGCGTCGGCTTCGGCGGGTGTCTCACGACGGGGCTGCGGGCGTCCGTCGACGGCCTGTCGGGGTCGAACGTGTTCGAGGACGTGTCGCTGGCGGAGTCGTGGGCGACGACCCGGACGACGGCGAAAGTGACGCTGACGCGCCGGGCGACGCGAGCGGTGGGCGTCCGCGAACTCGCCGTCGTCTCGTCGAGCGGCAGCGAGGTGTGGACCGGGTCGGTGGTCGCGGGGCAGACGAGCGTCAGCGACGTCGTGTTTCCCGTCGGGTCGCCCGCGACGCTCACCGCCGCCGACTACGACGGGGCGTTCGTCGACGCCGTGACGGTGACGGTGGACGGCCGGACGATCCCGTAGGGGAGGGGCCGGTTCGCGTCGGTCGGTCCGCCCGTTACGGTGCCCAGAGCGCGTCGCCTCGACGGGTGGGACGACGCGATGGCCGCGGGGGAGTCGTCGATTCGGCCGTGAACCGGTGAGGAGGCGGAGGCGCGACGGATCAGTCCAGATCCGCGCGCTCGAATCGGACGTAGCCGAGGAGCGGCGCCGCGACGGCCCACGCGACGAGGACGAGGAGCGCGAACCGCGCGGAGATCCAGACCGGTTCGGCGTCCCCGGGCTGCGTGAGCAGCGGGTGGTACCGTTCGGGTTCCGTCATGAGCGCGTTCGTCAGTCGCACGTAGGCGTTCATCGGATTGAGCCGACCGATCAGGAAGTACCAGTCCGGGGGAGTCGGATGCACCGACGCGTCAGCGAGCCGAAGTCCGAGCGCCTGCACGCCCATCCAGCCGAGGCGGAACGCGACGAACACGCCGACGAGCCCCGCGACGCCGCGAAACCGGTTCGCCGGCGTTTCGACGGGTCGACCTCCCGCCGGTCGTGTACTCCGAGAACACCTCGCCGAGCGACGGGTCGTCAGTCGTGAAATCGACGAACCCCGCGTCCGAGCGACGGACGCGGCGCAACGCGTCGAACTTCGCCTCTCCGCCGCGGCACTCGACGACGACGCGACCGGCGCGAGCCGCGATCCCTGTGACCCCCCGAACCGCTTCGAGCTCCGCGAGCAGCCCGTCGGGGACTCGCTCGACCGCGACGGTGAGCGTCGCGTCGGCCGCGAGTTCGGCGCGGAGCTCCGCGACGCTCCCGTCGGTCACGAGGCGGCCGTCGAACAGGATGCCGATCCGGTCGCACACGGCTTCGACCTCGTCCAGAATGTGGCTGGAGAGGAAGACGGTCGCGCCGCGCTCGTTCTCCTCGCGGACGATCTCCCGGAGGCGGCGGCCGCCGTTCGGATCCAGCCCGGAGGACGGCTCGTCGAGGACGAGCAGGTCGGGTTCGCCGACGATCGCCGCGGCGATCGCGAGGCGTTGGCGCATCCCCTTCGAGTACCCGCCGGCCGCCCTGTTGGCCGCACCTTCGAGGTCGACCCGCGCGAGGAGGTCGTCCGGGTCGTCGCCCGCGCCCTTCACCGCGATCACGTGTTCGAGGTGCTCGCGGCCGGTGAGCTCGGGGTACACGTCGTACCCTTCGGGCAGGACGCCGGTTCGCTCGCGGACCGCGACGCTTTCGGCCCGCGCGTCGAGGCCGAACACCGAGACGGAGCCGGAGGTGGGCCGGACGAAGTCCAACATCGCGTTTATCGCCGTGGACTTGCCCGCGCCGTTGGGGCCGAGGAAGCCGAACACCTCGCCATCGGCGACCGAAAGCGAGAGGGAGTCGAGGGCGGTCACGTCGCCGTACCGCTTCGTCAGGTTCGTCATCTCGACGGCCGGCACGGTCACCACCGCCTCGACCGCGCTATCGTCGTCGACTGGAGGGCTATCATCGGCCACATCTCGTCAATCGTCCTATAAATGCTTCGTGGTCGAAACGGGGATCGGGCGCGGTCAGCTTGCGCTTCGGGCTCCGCGAGGGCACCCTCAGTCGGCGCGGACGGGCCCGTACTCGTCGGCGTACAGTTCGACGAGGACCTTCAGGACGCCGAGGACGATCGGGCCGAAGAACAGCCCGACGAAGCCGAACAGGTACAGCCCGCCGAAGATCCCGACGATGACGATCGCCGGGTTGAGGTTCGCGCCGCGGCCGCTGACCACCGGGCGCACGTAGTTGTCCGAGAGGCTGACCACGACGGTCCCGTAGACGAAGAGGGCCGCCCCCGCGACGGGGCGGCCGACGGCGAGCAGGTAGATCGACGCCGGCACCCAGACGATGGACGCGCCGATGAGGGGGAGGAACGACAGCACGGTCGTGACGACCGTCCAGAAGACGACGTTCGAGATGCCGACGGCGGCGAGGCCGACGCCGGTCAGCACGCCCTGGACGACCGCGACGACGGCGTTGCCGACGAGCACCGCCCACATGATCCGGTCGGTCGCCGCGTACAGTTCGGCCTGCGCGCCGCGCGACAGCGGGGACACGTCGGAGAGCCAGCGGAGCAGGCCGTCCCCGTCCGCGAGCAGGTAGTACAGGAGGAACACGAAGACGGTGATGCCGATGAACACCGCCGACACGCCGCCGAACACGCCGAGCACGCGTCCGAGCAGGTCGGTCGTCCCCCGGCCGTCGATCTGGCTCAGAAGCTCGGTCAGTAACCGGCTCAGGTCGACAGAGAGCGACGGGATGTCGACTTCGATGCCGGTGGCGTTTCGGATCCTCTCCTCGATCGCGTCCGGCTCGAACCCCTCGCCGCCGCTTTCGACGATGTCCATCGCCTGCTCCACCGCGACGCCGATCACGACCGCGAAGGGGAGCAGCAGCGCCACGGCGCTGAGGAGGATGAGGGAAACCGCCGACAGCTGCGATCCGAGGTGCGGTTCGAGCCGGCGCTGGAGCGGGTAGAGGAGGTACGCCAGGAGGACGGCGGAGAGGGCGTACTGGAGGAACGGGAGGAGGAGGAGCGCGGACAGGGCGATCAGCAGCCCGATGAGCAGCAGGTGAAAGCGTCGGCTCCGGCTCACACCGCGTATCGAAAGCGCGACAGAATAAAGGTGTGCCCCGCACCGGATCCGGATCCGGACCCCGGCGCGCCATCGCCCAATTTTTAGCCCCGACCCGCCCACTTTCCGCCATGGCCGAGTTCGACCCGGAGAAGTTCGAGGACAAGTACGTTCACTACTTCCCGCAGCTCCAGCGGGCGTACAAGAACGCGTTCACCACGATGAACGACGCGTACGACTCCGAGCTGATCCACGCGATCGACCAGCAGATCCTCAACGAGTCGGAGCCGTTCTACGCCGACGGCGAGTTCCGCGTCGACCTCCCCGAGAACCCGACAGACCGGATCAGCGGCGTCCTCGTCGACGACGAGAAGCTGGAGGCGACGCTGTCGCGCTACGTCGAGGAGATCGAATCCGAACTGCATCGCGTGTTCGGCGTCGAGCGCCCGTGAGAACGGCCGCGAACGGCCGTCGCGCGCCCGAAGTTCGCCGGTGCGCGCGGTGTGCGTGAACCAAAAGCCTAAGAACGCCGACCACCAAAGCCGGAACATGAGCACGGAGAGTCAGGACCCGGACGAGGACCTCAAAGAGCGCGTGGCGAATTTCCTGCGCCGGAACTTCCCGCAGATCCAGATGCACGGCGGCACCGCGGCGATCCGCGACCTCGACCGCGAGACGGGCGAGGTGACCGTCGCGCTCGGCGGCGCGTGCTCCGGCTGCGGCATCTCCCCGATGACCATCCAGGCGATCAAGACCCGGATGGTCAAGGAGATCCCCGAGATCGAGACGGTCCACGCGGACACCGGAATGGGAGGCGGCGCGGGCGGCGGAATGAGCCCGTCGTTCCCCGGCGAGACGACGCGCGAGGACGACGGCGACGAAGGCCCGCAGGCCCCGTTCTGATCGCGGGAGCCGTCGAAATTCGGCGGAGCGAAGCGACGTTCGTTTTCGATGCCCGACAGGACTGACGCGTCAATACCGGAGATTTAACCGTTCCTCCGGCGGAAAGGGTGGTATGAGCAGCGAGTCGCCCCGGAACGTCCTGTTCGTCGTGATGGACACCGTCCGGAAGGATCACCTCACTCCGTACGGGTACGACGAGCCGACGACGCCCGGGCTGGAGTCCTTCGCCGAGGAAGCGACCGTGTTCGACCAGGCCGTCGCCCCCGCGCCGTGGACGCTCCCGGTGCACGCGTCGCTTTTCACCGGCATGTACCCGCACCAGCACGGGGCCGATCAGGAGAACCCCTACCTCGAGGGCGCGACCACGCTCGCGCAGACGCTGTCCGCGGCGGGGTACGACACCGCCTGCTACTCCTCGAACGCCTGGATCACGCCGTACACCCACCTCACCGACGGGTTCGACGACCAGGACAACTTCTTCGAGGTGATGCCCGGCGACTTCCTGTCAGGACCGCTCGCGAAGGCCTGGAAGACGCTGAACGACAACGAGTCGCTCCGCGCCGTCGCCGACAAGCTCGTCAGCCTCGGCAACACCGCCCACGAGATGCTCGCCGGCGGCGGGACCGCCGACTCGAAGACGCCGGCGGTGATCGACCGGACGATCGAGTTCGTCGACGACTCCGATCGGTTCTTCGCGTTCATCAACCTCATGGACGCACACCTCCCGTACCACCCGCCGGCGGAGTTCCGGGAGCGGTTCGCGCCCGGCGTCGACTCCACCGAGGTGTGCCAGAACTCGAAGGAGTACAACTCCGGGGCGCGCGACATCGACGACGAGGAGTGGGAGGCGATCCGGGGGCTGTACGACGCCGAGATCGCGCACATCGACGACCAGCTCACCCGCCTCTTCGACCACCTCAAGGAGACGGGGCGGTGGGACGACACGATGGTCGTCGTCTGCGCCGATCACGGCGAACTCCACGGGGAGCACGACACCTACGGCCACGAGTTCTGCCTGTACGACCCGCTCGTCAACGTCCCGCTCGTGGTCAAACACCCCGCGCTCGACGGCGGGCGGCGCGGAGATCAGGTCGAACTCATCGACCTCTACCACACGGTGCTGGACTCGCTGGGCGTCGAGGGCGGCGCTCCGGCGTCGCCGGGCGACGACGCGGTGACGCTCGACCGCACGCGATCGCTTCTCTCATCGGACTACCGCTCGTTCGCGTCGGTTCCCGCGGCCGACCGCGACCCCGGCCAGCGCGGCGACGGGACGTACGCGTTCGTCGAGTACTCGCGGCCCGTCGTCGAGCTGAAACAGCTCGAGGAGAAGGCCAGGAAGGCGGGGATCACGATCCCGGAGGACTCGCGCTTCTACTCGCGGATGCGCGCGGCCCGGCGGCTCGAAGCGAAGTACGTCCGCATCGACCGCGTCCCCGACGAGGCCTACCGGATCGACCGCGACCCCGGGGAGGCGGAGAACCTCGCCGGATCGAGCGACGAGCTGATCGAGGAGACGGAGGCGGCGCTGGCCGAGTTCGAGGAGGCCGCCGGCGGCGCCTGGACCGGGACGGACGACGTCGAGGTGACCGACGAGTCGCTCGACGAGATGGACGACGAGGCGCGAAAGCGGCTGCAGGACCTCGGATACATGGAGTGAGCGGTTCGAACCGCTACTCCGGAGCAGTCGGCCGGAGTCCCCGCCCCGCTTCCCACGCCCGGATCAGCCCCGCGAGCGTTCGGTTCGTCGGGGCGTCGAGCCCGCGTCTCCGGGCGCGGTTGACGACCGCGCCGTTGATCGCGTCCACCTCGGTCCGCCGTCCGGCCTCGACGTCCTGGAGCATCGACGAGCGGTTCGCGGCGGTCGCCTCGACCACCTCGTCGAGCGCCTCGCGGGCCCGGCGGTCCGTCAGCCGAACGCCCTCGGCGCGGGCGACGCGGGCGGTCTCCCGGGCCGCGGTTCGGGCGAGCGACGCGGCCTCGCCGTCGGCGAGCGCGCCGTTTTCGACGCGCGCGAGCGCGGTCGCGGCGTTGACGCCGGCGTTCACGGCGAGTTTCTCCCAGCGCCTGCGCGGCATGTCGGTCGCCACGGCGGTCTCCAGGCCGGCGGCGCGGAACGCCTCGCCGACGCGCGCCGCGAGGGCCGACCGCCCGCCCTCGCGCGGGCCGAGCGCGATCTCCCCGACGCCCGTACACTCGACGCGCCCCGGTGCGAGCAGCCTCGCGCCGTAGGTGGCGGTCCCGGCGAGCACCGGCGCGTCGAGGCGATCGGCGAGCGCCTCCTCCGTGAGGCCGTTCTGCAGTGACAGCGCGGCGTCCGCGTCCGCGGCGGCCAGCGCGTCCGCCGCGGACGCGGTGTCGTACGATTTGACGGTCACGATCGCGAGATCCGCCGACCGGCCGCCGAGATCGGTCAGCGCGTCGGGGCGGACGCGGGCGTCGATCGCGCCGGAGACGCGCAGGCCCGCCTCGCGGACGCGGGCGACGTGCGGATCGCGTCCGACGAGCGTGACCGCGTGGCGGCGGGCGAGCAGGCCGCCGATCAGGCTGCCCAGGCTCCCCGCGCCGAAGACGACGATCTCCATGCCCGACCGGTGGCGGGCGGGCGGTAAAAGGGGATACGCTTCGATTCGTGACGCGCGACCCGCCCCGACTCGCGAGGCGCGGCCTTCTTCGACCCGCGGAACTCAGTCTTCGGTCCAGTAGTAGAGGTCCTCCTTCGGGGTGCCGCAGCTCGGACACTGGTCCGGAAGCCCCTCGTCGATCTCGCCCATCTCGCCGCACTGGGTGCAGCGCCACATGAGGAAGCCCTCGCCGAACTCGTGACCGGCCCGCGCGTGCTCGACGCTGAGCGACTCCATGCCCTCGCGCATCGTCACGTAGAAGCCGGCCTCGTCGAAACCGCGGACCGTGCCGAGCTCGTTGCCGTCCTCGTCGTAGACGGACTGGCCCAGGTTCAGCTGTTCGATCTCCGATTCGGACACGTCGTCGGGTTCTTCGCCGCCATCGCCGACCATGCGTACACGTTCGACGGCGAACGAATTAAATGCCAACGGCCGCGGCGGTGAAAACGCGGACGCGGCCCGCGGAGATCGCACGACGGTTGTACCGCCAACGTCGCACAGTGGCTAGCCAAACCCGCACAGCGGCTACGTCACCTGCGTCGCAGAGCGGTTGGACCGCGATCGATCGACCGTTTGCCGAGTGAGGCCCGAAGGGCCGAACGCAGAGCAAACGGTCGGTTTACATGAAATCGGCGATGCCGCTCTGTTTGTTCTTGTCGTTCTCGAACACGCTCTCCAGACTCCTGTCGAGGATCCGGAGTCGCTGTTTCGTGTACTCGCGGCAGCCGAACTCCTCCGCGACCTCGATCGCGGTGTCCATGTACTTGTTCACGGAGCCGCGGTGGACGGTGAGGTTGACCCGGCCGCCGCACTCCCGGCAGTCGCCCGTCAGCGGCATCCGCCGGTACTTCTCGCCGCAGTCGAGACAGCGCGTCTCCTGCCGGGAGAAGGCGCGGAGATTTCCGATCAGGTCAGGCAGGAAGTGGTACTCGATCACCCGCTCTGCGACGTCCGTCTCGTCGACGGCGCGGAGCTTTCGGGCCAGTTCGAGCTGGGCGTCCATCTTGTCCATCATCGAGCCGAGCGTCTTGTACGCCGACAGATCCGGTCCGAGTGCGATGTTCGAGGTGTCGTGGGTGTGCCTGAAGCCGGTGTACTCTCGGTCGGTGCCGACGTTCTTCTCGGCGATGGCGATGAGGTCTTCCACCTCGCCCGGATCGGCCATCTCGCGGGTGGCCTCGTAGAACTCCCGCGGATACCGCTCGACGACATCCATGTTGTGCGCCTCGTCGTCGATCTCCGCGGGATCGATCCGGGAGGACATGACCAGCGGCGCGTCCATTCTCCCGCCTCGTTTGTCGGGTAAGTAACTCTTGCTGAAGTTTAATAGACCATCGAGGAGTAACATAATACAATCCTCATCCCCATCACAATTTCTCCGTTTCGAAGCATGAAAATACGGGTGGGCGTAGCCGACCGCCGCCGACGTGAACCCCACGACGCGCCCGACGACCGCCGCGCTCGTGTGCGGGGCCATCCCGAACACCAGCTCGCCGATGAGGTCGTCGCGCTCGTTCACCTCGTAGAAGCGGGGGAGGCCGTAGAACTTCTCCAGCAGGTCGTCGACGAAGTTCGCGGTCCTGAGCATGTGCTCCGCCGAGCCGTCCGAGAGGACGACGTCCTGCACCTTCAGCTCGACCAGCTGGTCGTCGTGGCGGAGCGGTTCGCCGTCGACGTCCGTCTCGTAGCCGAGCTGCCGGAAGTGGTCGGCCGTGACGTCCAGCTCCTCCGGGCGGACGGCGGTCACCGGGAGGTCGGTCATGTCGTAGCGGACCGTCCCGTCCTTGAAGCTCGACACGCCGTGTTTGGCCCGAAGTATCCCCTTCTCGATCGGTTCCGGGGTCTTGTGCGAGGAGGTCAGCCCCTTGACGCCCTTCAGGATCTCGAAGGCGGCCTCGCGCTCGCCGACGTTCGAGAGCGCGTCTCGGTACTCCCGTCCGAGGTCGACCGTGTGCCAGTCGGGGCTTTCGACCTCCCGCCCGCAGCGGGGGCACTCGGTCCGCCCGGCCTCGTCGGGCTCGACCGCGATTTCGCACTCCGAGCACTCGTAGTACGGCTCGGTGTGGCCGCCGCAGTCGGGGCACCGGGTCTTGTACGTGTGCTCGGCGCAGTCGGCGCAGCGCCGGCGGCCGACCCGGACGTTGATGACGCCGCGCCGCCCGCGATCGTCCATCTTCCGGGCGGCCGCCGCCACGTCGCGCTGGTTGCCGCCGTCGTTGTTGATCGGGAACAGCGTGTGCACCGCGGGGCTGAGGTCGCGGCTCTCTGACTTCTCCGGGCGGCCCATCCGGTTGCCGATCCGGGTCGGCGCGCGCTCCTGCACCGCGAAGGGGGCGACCTCGTTGACAGCCTTCACGGCGTTGTTCCCGCCGTCCCACGCGCGCGCCTCCTCTGAGAGGCCGTCCCACTCCTTCCGAAGCCCGTCCGTCAATCCGAGGCTGCGGACGAGGGGCCGCCAGTCCGGGACGCGGAGCGAGTCCGGGGTCTGGGAGTGCTCGACGAGGAGCCGTTCGAGCGCCCGGCGGACGGTCTCCGTGCGTTCGAGGACGAGGACGCCGTCCGTCGGCGCGTCGGCTCGCCGACCGTTCGCCCGGTCGCTGTTTCTCCGGTCGCTGTTCGGCCGATCGTCGGTCGGCCGATCGCCGTTCGAACCCTCCCGCGCAGCGTCCCCGACGATTTCGCCGGCCGCGGCCGCCTCGACGAGCGCCTCGAACTCCTCGACGGTGACGTCGTGCCAGAGGTAGGTGTACTTCGGGTGAAGCGGCGCGTCGTACTCGGTCGCCCACGCCAGCGCCTCCTCGGCCGAGGGGTCCTCCAGGTCGATCCGGTAGGAGTCCCGCATCGCCTGCACGTCCGCGCCGGCGCGTTCGAGGTCCTGGATCCACCACTCGACGGCGTAGGAGGCGGGCGCGAGCGGGTGGTTGTTCTCGACGAACTCGCCGTAGTTGACGAGGTACTCGCCGAGGTCGATGATCTCCTCGACGCCGTTTCGGAGTTCCAGCGCCTCCTCCGGGTCGTCGATCCGCCTGACGTCGCCGTTGGCGAGGCGGACGGTCGGCCCCTCGATCGAGTCGACCGGGACGACCCCGCCGGCCTTTCCGGGCCGTTCGGTCTTGATCTGCGTCCCCGTGGCGATGAAGTCGTCGACGATGTGCATCGTCGCGGGGTGGACGCCCGCGGTCGCGAAGCCGTGGTTCCGTGCGCGGCCGTAGCGCAGGCGGAACCCGCCCGCGCGGGACGGATGGCCGAAGACGGGGCGGCCCGCGATGAGGTCGCGGAGGTACTTGGTCGCCGGTTCGACGCGGGGGGGTCCCGCCGGTTCCCCGGCGTCCGCGGTGTCGGCGTCCCCGTCGTCCGCCGCGTCGCTCGCCTCGGAGTCGGCTTCGGCCTCGTCGTCCCCCTCGTCCGCCGCGGGATCCGCGTCTTCCCCGCCGTCGTCCGTTCCGATGGTGCCGTCGATGAGGTCCTGGAGCCACGGCCAGTCCACCTCGTCGAGCTGGCGGGTGTACCGCTGGATCTTCGGCGCTTTCAGGGCGATACCCTCGGCCATCACGAGGCACATGCCGCCGCGGGCGGAGTTGGTGTCGACGCGTTCGAGGTCGCGGAAGCCCGACACCTCCTCGTCTCCCGTCGCCTCCCCGTCCAGCATGATGGGCATGTGCTCCGCGATGAACCGCGTCTCCTTGTCCTTCGGCGAGTACTGGAGG
Source organism: Halegenticoccus soli (assembly GCF_002844195.1). GTDB lineage: Archaea > Halobacteriota > Halobacteria > Halobacteriales > Haloferacaceae > Halegenticoccus > Halegenticoccus soli. The sequence goes on along the minus strand of NZ_PEND01000002.1, from coordinate 35,339 downwards.
CCGGTCTCCTTGTCGTAGAGGTTGACCTCCTCGACGTACCGCTCTATCTCGTCGTTCCTGGCCTTGTACTCGTCGAGGCCGATGAGGGTCCGGGTGTAGTCGGCGACGAGCACCGACAGCGCCTGCGCCGTCCCGCCGGCGGAGCGGATCGGGCCGGCGTAGTAGACGTTGACGAACTCGGTGCCGTCGTCGTTCGTCAGGATCTCGACGCGGTCGATGCCCTCGATGGGCGCGGCGACCACGCCCTCGGTGAGGAGCGCGACGGCCGTGCGGACCGCGCCCTCGACCTTCCCCTCGCGCGTCTCGTAATCGCCGACGCGGCCCTCGGCGAAGTCCTCCGCGAGTTCCAGCGCGGCCTCCTCGCGGGACATCCGCCCTTCGAGTTCGCGGACCCGCCCCGCGACGCCCTCGATGCCGAGGATGTTCTCGACGCGGTCGGCCATGTCCTGGGCGACCGGGATCTCGACCTCGGTCTCGGGGTCCTTGCCCTGCGCTTTGGCCGCCTCGGCGAGTTCGAACGCCTCGTCCAGCCGGTCCTCGATCCGCGCGAAGTACCGCTCGTCCTCCGGTCTCACGCCTGCGTCCCCGTCGTCGCGATCACAGCCAGAGGTCGAGATCCGTCACGTCGTCGCGGGAGCGCTCCAGCGGCTCCTCGAAGCTCCGGAGGTACACCTCGCCCGCGAAGACGGTGGCCGCGTTGAGGTGGCCGGCGAGCGTCTGCCCGCTCCGCCGCGACAGGGTGACGTGCGTGTGCGCGAACGGCTCGCCGTCGAGCAGCGCGACGTTGCCGACGCAGGAGGCCACTTCGAGGGGTTCGTCGAACGTGACCGACCGGTACTCCTTGTCGTCCTGGTCGTAGTACCACAGTTCCGCGTCCTGCACCGCGCCCATCGCGGCGAACCAGGCCGACTCGATTCCCTCGCGCGACGCGAACTCCTCGATCTCCTCGCGCCAGTCGGCACCGTGCTCGAGACGCGCGAGGAACTCCCGGCTCTGTGTGACCTCGCGGTAGTTCATGTGGCGGTGAACGTGCGACCGGAACAAAAAAGCTCGCCTATCGCCAGTCGGGAAGTACGGGCGCGTCGTCGGCTCGAACGGACAGCCAGGCGTCGTCGCACGTGATGTCCGCGATGACGAGCTCGTCCCCGCAGGGAGAGGGGTTCACCGAGGCCATGACCTCGGGGCTCGACACGTTCGCGGCCGTTGTGTCCGTCGCCATGTATGCGAATTTCTATCACATCCACATAAGGCCGTCGAAACGACAGCGGTCGGTCGCCGGGAGACGAGCGAGGATAGGTGAAATCCGGATTTCAGCCTACGACGAATACTTACGGCCGAACTCGGAACGAGATACCATGTCGTATCGCGTTCGAGACGGATCTGCGGCCGAGAAGGCGACTGTCAAATACGATTCGAATACGGTAAATTTATCAGAGCACATCAAAAAGGAGGAGTCAGATGACAGACAGTAACAACCTCTCACGCCGCCGATTCCTGCAGGCGACCGGCGGCGCGGCCGCGGCGGCGGCGATCGCCGGCTGCACCGGCGACGACGGCGACGGCGACGGCGGAAACGACGGCAACCAGAGCGGCGGCGGGGGCCGCCAGGGGACCCAGGTCGGGGAGAACTACCTCCAGCTCATCAACTCGACGATGACCACGCTGGACCCGATCAAGGCGACGGACACCGCCTCCGGACGGGTCATTCAGCAGCTGTTCGACGGCCTGACGAACTATCCGAACGGCGACATCGCCGCCGAGGCGCTGCTCGCGGAGGACTACCAGACCTCCGAGGACTTCACCACCTACACGTTCAACATCAAACAGGGCGTGAAGTACCACGACGGCAGCGAGGTCACGGCGCAGGACTTCATCTACTCGTTCGAGCGGCTCGCGCAGTCGTCGAACTCCCGCCGCCAGTACTTCATCCTCGACTCGCTCGGCGTCAAACACGAGACGCAGACCGTCACGAACGACGACGGCGAGGAGGAAGAGCAGTACAAGCCCGGCTCGCTCGCGCTCAACGCGCCGGACGACTACACCCTCGAAATGGAGCTGGAGACGCCGTTCGCCTCCACGATCCCGATGCTGGCGTACTCCTCCTTCGCGGTGATTCCCGAGGGGATCGTCGGCGACATCGAGGGGTACGACGGCCAGATGAAACACCAGGAGTTCGCCACGAAGAACCCGATCGGTTGCGGTCCGTTCGAGTTCCGCAAGTGGCAGACCAACACCGAGGCGATCCTCGACAAGTACGGCGACTACCACGGCGAGGCGGCGAAAGTCGACGGTGTCCGCTGGCAGATCATCGAGGACGCTGACGCCTCCTACTCGTACGCCCGGAACAAGAACGCCGACGCGTTCGCCATCCCGACCGCGAAGTACAACCCGAACAACCTCAACGTCGAGAACACCGACGAGAAGGGCCGCGAGGTCGGCACCTACGACCTCGACGGGACGACCGTCGACTACGTCGGCGTCGCGACGATCAACACCTTCTACATCGCGTTCAACCAGAAGAACGTCGACGAGCCGGCCGTCCGCAAGGCCGCCGCCTACGCGCTCAACCAGAAGACGGCGATCGACCAGGTGTTCAAGGGTCGCGGCGAGGGGGCGTACCACTTCACGCCGCCGAACATCTACCCCGACGGCGCGAAGGCGTACGACCAGCACGCGAAGAACAACTACCCCTACGGGTACAACGAGACCCAGCTCGACAAGGCCCGGCAGGTCATGGAGGAGGCCGGTTACAGCGAGAGCAACCGCTACCAGCTCACCTTCACCACCTACGAGGACCCGAGCTGGCAGCAGATCGGGCAGATCCTGCGCGACCAGCTCGCGAGCGCTTACATCGACATGCAGCTGGAGGAAGCGCCGTTCGCGACGCTGCTCCAGCGCGGCCGCGAGGGCAACCTCCAGGCGTACTCGCTCGGGTGGATCATGGACTGGCCGGCGCCGGACAACTTCCTGCAGAACCTCGTGCCGGAGCTCACGGTCACCTCCCAGGAGGGCGGGGCCAAGGGTGCCTACGTCGACTGGCAGGGCACCGAAGCCTCCCGGCGCGCCCAGCAGGCGTGGGAGCGGATCGCGAACAACCCCGAGCCGACCGACCAGGCCGAAGCGGCGCGCAACGAGGCCTACGTCCAGATGGAGGAGGCGAACTGGCAGGACGTCGTCCTCCTGCCCGTCTACCACCGGATGGACCAGCTGTTCAACTACCAGTGGGTAGACATGCCGAAGTTCGGCGGCGGGGGCTTCAGCCGGATGAAGCTCAACACGACGACGCTCGGCGATCGGAACTGAACCCGGCGACGTCGCCCCGTTTCGGGGGCGCTTCGAAATGTGCGTTTTCCGTTGGCGAAAGAATCGCGCGAACCGTAACGCAAGATATAACCACGGTAATTCAAAAGAAATCTCAACGATGATAAGCGACGCGCCGCCTCGTCGGAGGGCAGTATGAGCCGCTGGGGGTACTTCCTCCGACGGCTCCTGCTCGCCGTGCCGGTCGTCATCTTCGGGACGACGATCACGTTCCTCATCCTCCGCGCCGGGCCGCTCGACCCGGTGAGCGCGATCCTCGGCCCGACCGGCTCCCCGCAGGCGTACAACCGAATTCAGGAGAACCTCGGCTTGAACAAGCCCCTCTGGGAGCAGTACATCGACTTCATGGTGAGCCTGTTCACCTTCGATCTGGGGCAGTCGTGGGTGATCAACCCGGACACCGACGCGTACGACCTCATCCTGCTCTTCGCGCCCCGGACCATCTGGCTCGGCTTCTGGTCCGTGCTCATCGCCCTGTTCGTCGGGATTCCGCTCGGCTTTTACGCCGGACTGCACCCGAACACTCCCTCGGACTACCTCGCCTCCTTCGGCGGCATCGTCTGGCGGGCGATGCCGAACTTCTGGCTCGCCATCATCCTCGTCGGGGCGCTCGGCCTCTCGGGGCCGTTCGGCGGCGCGTGGATCAACCTCGGGCCGCAGACGAACATCATCGGACCGCCCGACCTCGGCTTCTTCTCCGATCCGCTGCGGCTGCTAACCGCGCCCGGCGACACGTGGCCCGACTTCCTCGCCGCGCTGAAGAAGATCGCCCCCGCGGCGGTCGTCCTCGGGTCGGCGTCGATGGGCAACGAGATGCGCATCGGCCGGACGGCGGTGCTGGAGACGATTAACTCGAACTACGTCGAGACCGCTCGCGCCAAGGGCGTCCCGCGGCGGAGCATCGTCTGGAAGCACGTCTTCCGCAACGCGCTCATCCCCCTCGTGCCGATCATCACCGGCGAGGCGTTCCTGCTCATCGGCGGGTCGGTCATCGTCGAAACCGTGTTCGGGATCAACGGGCTGGGCTACCTGTTCTTCCAGGCCATCACGCAGGGCGACCTGCCGCTGGTCGGTTCGCTGATGTTCATCTTCATCCTCCTGCTCGTCGTCGTCAACATCCTGCAGGACTTCCTGTACACGATCATCGACCCGCGAGTGGGGTACGAGAGGTAACACCATGAGTGACACATCACCCTCCGAGGACGCGCCGCTCGTCGATCGAATCGCCGCGAACCCGCGCCCGGCGCTCGTCTGGGTCGCCGGGTTCGCAGTCCTGCTCGCGCTGGAGTTCGGGGCGCTCGCCGAGTCGCTCACCAGCCCGGTTCCGTGGGCCGACCTCTACGAGCGGCCCGCCGGCGCACTCGGGCTTCCCGCGGGTGCCGTCGGGTTCGTCCTGCTGGCGTCCGCGGCCGTCGTCGCCGGGATCGGGTTCGCACACTACTGGCGCGAGGGATCGCTCCGGGCGGCCGGGGGCGGCGCGCTCTCGCTCCTGGTCGCGGTCGAACTCGGCATCGCGCTCGGGGGGAACGCGACGATCGCCGTCACCGCCCTCGCGCTTTTGGCCGCGCTCGCGCTCGTCGGCACCGGCGTCGCACGGGGCTCGCCGCGCGGAGCCGTGATCGGCGGGATCGCGCTGCTCGTCGGACTCGTCGGCGTCCACGCGATCCAGCCGCTCCCGACGCTTCTCACCAGAGAGCTCATCCCCAATCAGGGGTACGAGCACCCCGATCGGGGGTGGGTCGGGCCGTTCCTCGGCCTCCCGCCCGCGGTCGCGTGGGCGCTCCGGGTCGCCCTGGTGTACGCGTACGCCTTCGCCCTCCTCGCGTGGGCCTGGCGCGGGTACAACGTCTTCCGCGAGCACTACCGCTACGCGGACTGGACCCCCCGCGACGACATGGTCGACCGCTTCCGCAACCACTACTGGGGGCTCTTCGGCTTCGTCGTGGTGTTCATGTTCGTCGTCTTCGCGGTGTTCGCGCCCCCGATCGGCCCCACCACCGTCGAGCGGAACATCATGAACCCGTACTCGCACGAACTGACGTACTGGGACGAGGCCGCGGGCGGGACGGCGACGATCACGGTCGGCGACGCGAACCTCGGATCCTCCTCCGCCGGCAACCCCGATCGGAACGTCGGCGTCATGCAGTACGACGAGTACGACAGGTTCCACCCGTTCGGGACGCTCGTCTCCGGGAAGGACCTCTTCACCTTCATGGCCGCCGGCGCGCGCGTCTCGCTCTTCATCGGCATCCTCGCGCTCGGGATGAGCGGACTCATCGCGGCGGTGCTCGCGCTGGTCACGGCCTACTACAAGGGAGTTGCCGACCTCCTCGCCGTCATCGTGAGCGACTCGATCCAGTCGCTCCCGCGGCTGCTCCTCATCATCCTGCTGTCGGTGGTGTTCGCCGAAACGTGGCTGTCGGAGGTGTACAGCGGCGGGCTGTTGCTCGCGCTCATCTTCGGGGCCACCACCTGGCCGTTCCTCTGGCGCGCGGTTCGCGGCCCGGCGCTGCAGGTTTCGGAGCAGGAGTGGATCGACGCGGCGCGGAGCTTCGGCCAGCGGCCGCACGTCACGATGAAAAAGCACATGGCCCCGTACATCATCGGCTACCTGCTCGTGTACGCGTCGCTCACGCTCGGCGGGATCATCATCGCGACGGCCGCGCTGTCGTTCCTCGGCGTCGGCGTCAGCGCGCCCACGCCCGAGTGGGGTCGCGCGGTGAGCGACGGGCGGTCGTACATCGCGACCGTCTCGTGGCACATCTCGACCATCCCCGGGATCCTGGTCGTGATCGTCGTGACGGCGTTCAACGCCTTCGGCGACGGCGTCCGCGACGCGATCGACCCGCAGAGCGCGGGCGGCGGCGACGCCGCCGACGAAGCTGTCGTCGCGGCAGGGGGTGGCGGATAATGGCGGGAAGCGACGAGCCGGCACGATCGCCGGCGAGGGGCAGCGACGAGCCGACTCGGTCGTCGGCGAGGGGTAACGGCGAGCCGGCACAGCCACCGGCGAGGGGTGACGACGAGTCGGCTGTCGCAGCGCCGTCTACCGCACGTGGCGACGCCGACGGCGAGCCCCTGCTCGAAGTCGACGGCGTCCGAACCGCATTCTTCACGGACAAGGAGGTCATCCGCGCGGTCGACGGCGTGAGCTTCGACATCCGCCGCGGCGAGACGGTCGGCGTCGTCGGCGAGTCCGGCTCGGGCAAGAGCGTCACCGCCCGGACCATCATGGGGCTCGTCGAGTCGCCGGGGCGCGTTCTCCGGGGGAGCGTACGGTTCCGAGATCCCGACGCCGTCCGCCGGTTCGCCTCGAAGTTCGGCGGGCGCACGGCGGACGTGAGCGACCTCGCTCCCGAAGAGCGCGAGGGGGCGATCGGCGAGGACGACTTCGTCGTCGTCGAAGAGCGCCGGGACGGCGAGATCACGAGGGGGTACGTCGACGTCGTCAGAGCGCCGGAGAAGGCCCTTCGGAAGCTCCGCGGCGGCGACATCGCCATGGTGTTCCAGGACCCGCTCACGAGCCTCAACCCGGTGTACACCGTCGGCAACCAGATCAAGGAGGCGCTGCGCCTTCACCGGGGGCTGACGGGGAGCGACGCGACGCGCGAGGCGATCGACCTCCTCGAAGCCGTCGGCATCCCCGACGCCGGGCGGCGGGTGAGAGAGTACCCCCACGAGTTCTCCGGCGGGATGCGCCAGCGGGCGGTGATCGCCATGGCGCTCGCCTGCGATCCGGAGGTGCTCATCTGCGACGAGCCGACGACCGCGCTCGACGTGACGATCCAGGCGCAGATCCTCGAACTCCTCCGGGACCTCCAGGAGGAGCGCGACCTGGCGATCATGTTCATCACCCACGACATGGGCGTCATCGCGGAGATCGCGGACAGCGTGAACGTGATGTACGCGGGCGAGATCGTCGAGAGCGCGCCGGTCGTCGAGCTGTTCGAGCGGCCGAAGCACCCGTACACGCGGGGGCTCCTAGAGTCGATTCCCGGAACGCAGGGGCGGGACGAGCGCCTGCGCACCATCGAGGGCGAGGTGCCGACGCCGAACGAGGAGCCGACGTACTGCCGGTTCGCGCCGCGCTGTCCGAAGGCGTTCGACGAGTGCGACCGCGTCCACCCGGTGCCGGTCGACGTGGCGGACGGCGCGCGCGACCACACCGCGGCCTGCCTGCTCTACCCCGAGGACGAGAGTCGGGAGGCGGCGGTGTCGCTTCACGAGTCGAGAAACGGCGAACGAGGTGATTCCGCGTGAGCGAGCAGGCGACGGTCGAGGGCGAATCGGCGCGGAGATCCGGCGAGACGCTCATCGAGGTCAGGGGGCTCAAGAAGTACTACGACGACGGCAGCCTGTTCGGCGGCGAGCCGGTGAAGGCCGTCGACGGCGTCAGCTTCGAGATCGAGCGCGGCGAGACCCTGGGACTCGTCGGCGAGTCCGGCTGCGGGAAGACGACGCTCGGTCGGACGCTGGTGCAACTCGAACGCGCGACGGACGGCGAGGTGCTGTTCGACGGCCGCGACGCGACGACGCTCTCCGGCGCCGAGCTGAAGGAGTGGCGGCGGAACACGCAGATGGTGTTCCAGGACCCGGAATCCAGCCTCAACGACCGGATGACGGTCGGCGAGATCATCCGCGAGCCGCTCGACGTGCACGACTGGAAGACGCCGCCGGAGCGGCGCGCCCGCGTCCGCGAGCTCCTGGAGACGGTCGGCCTCCGACCCGAACACTACTACCGCTACCCGCACCAGTTCTCGGGCGGGCAGCGCCAGCGGATCGGGATCGCCCGCGCGCTCGCGCTCGAACCCGAGTTCATCGTCCTCGACGAGCCCGTCTCCGCCCTCGACGTCTCCGTCCAGGCGAAGATTCTGAACCTGCTGGAGGACCTTCAGGAGGAGTTCGGACTCACCTACCTGTTCATCGCCCACGACCTCGCGGTCGTCCGGCACATCTGCGACCGCGTCGCCGTCATGTACCTGGGCAACATCATGGAGCTCGGACCGGCGGAGGAGCTGTTCGACGACCCGGCGAACCCGTACACCCACGCGCTGTTGTCCGCGATCCCGGAGCCGGATCCGACGAGCGAGAAGGAGCGGATCACCCTGCGGGGCACGCCGCCGAGCCCGCGCGACCCGCCGGCCGGCTGCCCGTTCAGCACGCGGTGTCCGGTGAAGATACGGCCCGAGAAGTACGCCGACGTGGACGAGGAGCTCTGGGAGCGCATCGAGGTGCTCCGGGAGGTCCTCAGGGAGCGCTCGCGGGCCGAGCGGTCGCTCTCCGATCGGGCGCGCGAACTGCTCGGGATGGAGACGCGCTACACCGACATCGACGAGATCCGCGGGGAGCTGTTCGGCGACGTCGACGTGCCGGCCGAGATCGAGGCGCACGTCGACGAGGCGGCGGCGTACGTCAGGGCGAACAAGGAGGCGGAGGCGCGCCGGTACCTCCTGTCCGAGTTCGGGAGCGAGTGCGACACGGAGCGCCCCGATCACTACCGCGTGAGCGGATCCGGGCGCGCGAGCCTCTGTCACCGCCACGCGCCGGAACATGACGAGCCGGCGACCGTCTACCGGCGACAGCTGAACCGCGGCGAATGAACGCGAACCGGTTGGGACGACAGCTGCTCGACGCCGCCTCCTACGCGGCCGTCCTGACCGGCCTCCTTTTCGTCGTTTCGGCGGCCGTGAGCTTCGCCCTCGGACGGGGACTCGTCGGCGTGAAACACCTGCTTTTTTTCGCCGGGTTCGCCCTGCTCGGGTACGCGACGTTCCGCCTCCGGCCGAAGTCGCTGTGGAAGCGGCGGGGCGAGGCCGCCGAGGAGTCCGATCCCGCGAGGGAGACGCGGTTCCAGCGACTCGCGCGGACGCCGCTGCCGGCGGACCTGGTGTTGCCCCCCGAGGAGCGGATCCCGGCGCCAGCGCGGCTCTTCGCGGCGAGCCTCGTCGTCCTCGGGACCTCGGCGGCCATGGAGTTCGTCTTCGGCGTCGGCGTCCCGTGAGCGCGGCGACCGCCGTCGAAGAGCGGCAGGACCCGCCGACGGAGAACCGGTGACCGCCGACGCACGGGCGCGGCGCACGTCCGGTAGGCTTTACCGTATCGGCGTTCGAACCCGGGATATGCCGGAAACCGGAAACGAGGGCGCGGACTACGCGGAGCGGATCAGCGCGAACGCCGACGCGGAGAAGAGCGCCTGGCGGGCGACGCTGTCGGACGCGGAGGCGATGGCCGCGGACCTCGAAGCCGACGGGTGGCGGACGCTCCTCGTCGCGGCCGGCCACACCGCCCCCGAGAGCCCCGAGTCGGGGACGCACGACCGGTTCGGCCTGACCCACGTCGTTCCCGGGAACGTCGAGGATGAGTTCGTCGAGCTGTTCGAGGCCGGGCAATTCCCGCGATACGAGGTCCACCGGGCCGAGGCCGCCGGGCGAGCGTTCGTCGTGACGACGCTGTTCGACCCCGAGACGAAGGCGGCGATCCTCGTCGCCGGGACCTACGAACTGCGCCACGCCGCGGGGTGCGCGAGGGCGGCGAAGGAGGCGGGGAAGATGTACACGCACGTCCAGAAGCTCGACGGCACCCACCTGGGGTCGTTCGAACACGACGACTACGAGAAGTTCTTCCCCGAGAACGTCGAAAACTGGATCGACTCGTAGCGAAAAAAGCGGCAGCGAACCGGGAACCGATCCGCGATCGATCGCGGACCGATCGTCGATCGATGGCGGATCGGTCGCGCATCGGTCGCGCATCGACCCGCGATTGGAGTCGCCTCGCCGACGACCGCTGATCCACTGACCGCCCCGCTACGCCTCTTCGCGGACCGGGAAGGCGATTTCGACGGTCGCCTTGTACTCCGTGATCTGTCCGTCCTCGACGCTCGCCGTCCAGTCTTCGATCTCGATGCCGCTTATGTCGTCGATCGTCTCGCTGGCCTTGTTCACGGCCTCTTCGGCCGCGTTTTCCCACGATTCCGAAGACGTTCCGAGCACCTTGACGATTTTTACAGCCGTCATACGGGTGACAGTGCAACGCCCGCGCGGAAATACGTGTGCTAAGAAGTTGCAAACATTCTGCGGGACGCGAACGTCGCCGGTCGATCCGGACGCGGTCGTCCGGTGATCGGTTCGCAGAGTACAAGAGGCGGCGGCCTGTAAGCAGGGTATATGAACGTAGCCGACGTGATGACGCCCCGCTCGGAGGTCGTTACGGTCGAGCTCCCGGGTACGCGGGACGACGTCCTCGAGTACCTCCAGGAGCGTGGCTTCTCCTCCGTGCCGGTGGTCAAACAGACGGACGAGGGCGAGGAGTACCGCGGGCTGATCTCGCGGGACGACCTCATCGAGCACCCCGACGAGGACCAGCTCGCCATCCTGATGCGGGAGGTGCCGACGACGACGAGCGAGGACGGCCTGGAGACGGTCGCCCGGCTCATGGTCGAAACGGGCGCCCGCCGCGTTCCGGTCGTGAGCGAGAGCGGGCCCGTCACGGCGCTCGAAGGCATCGTCACCGTCACGGACGTTATCAGGGCGATCGCCCGCGGCGACGCGGACGGCGAAACCGAGGTCGGCGACCTCGCCACGCCGGACGTGAACACCACCTACGTCGGGACCCCGCTGACGGTCGCGGAGCGCGAGATCTACTACGCCAACGTCCCCTACGCGATCGCGCTCGACGACGAGGGGGGGATGGCCGGCATCCTCACCGAGGTGGACATCATCGAGGTCGCCCGCGTCGTCGAGGGCGAGGACGACACCGGCGACAGCATCGCCACCGAGGACGATGAGTGGATGTGGGAGGGGATCAAGGCGGTCGGAAACCGCTACCTCCCGACCCGGAACGTCGAGATCCCCGCGGAGCCGGTCGAGCGGTTCATGACCGAGGACCTCGTCACGGTCTCCCGAAAGCGCACCGCGCAGAAGGCCGCACAGCTCATGATCTCGAAGGACATCGAGCAGATCCCGCTCGTGAACGGCGGCGACCTCATCGGGATGGTCCGCGACGTGAACCTGCTGGAGGCGCTGTGAGGATGAGTGAGGACGAGTCGACCGCGGAAGCCGAGCAGGGCGTCGAGGACGCTTCGGCCGCGATCACGGAACTCGCCAAGCGCCGGGGCTTTTTCTTCGGCTCGGCCGAGGCCTACGGCGGCGTGGCCGGCTTCTACACCTTCGGCCCGCAGGGTGCCGCGCTGAAGCGGAACGTCGAGGACGCCTGGCGCGACCGCTTCACCGTCAAGGAGGGCAACCAGGAGATCGAGGCTCCGACCGTGATGCCGGAGCCGGTGTTCGAGGCGTCGGGCCACCTGGACGGGTTCGACGACATGCTGGTCGAGTGCGCCGAGTGCGGCGTGAGCCACCGCGCGGACCACCTCGTCGAGGACGAAACCGAAATCGAGGAGGCCGAGAGCCTGCCGATCCCGGAGGTCGAGGAGCTCATCGCCGACCACGACCTGCGGTGTCCGAACTGCGGCGCGCCGCTCGCCGGGCAGCCCGTCGAGGATTTCAACCTCATGTTCGAAACCTCGATCGGCCCCGGCTCCGGCCAGACCGGCTACCTCCGACCGGAGACGGCGCAGGGCATCTTCGTCGAGTTCCCCCGGCTGAAGGAGTACGCCCGCAACCAGCTGCCGTTCGGCGTGACGCAGATCGGCCGGGCGTACCGAAACGAGATCAGCCCCCGGAAGGGGCTGATCCGCACCCGGGAGTTCACCCAGGCGGAGCTGGAGCAGTTCATCAACCCCGAGCGCGACGAGCCGTCGCTCGACTCCGTGGCCGACGTGGAGGTGCGGCTCTACCCCGCGACGGAGCAGGAGAAGGACGACGGCGGCTACCTCCTGACGACCATCGGGGAAGCCGTCGAGTCGGGTGTCATCGCGAACGAGTGGATCGGCTACTACCTCGGCGTCGCCCAGCGGTGGTACGACCGCGTCGGCGTCGACATGGACCGATTCCGGTTCCGCCAGCACCTCTCGGGCGAGCGGGCGCACTACGCGAGCGACTGCTGGGACGCCGAGGCCGAACTGGGCGGCGTCTCCGCGTCTCCGGAGTCGGAGGCCGGCGAGGCGGCGGATCCGTCCGCCGGCGACTGGATCGAGATCGCGGGGTTCGCCTACCGCGGCGACTACGACCTCTCGAAGCACGGCGAGCACGCCGACGACTCCTTCACCGTCTTCGAGCAGTACGACGAGCCGAAGACGGTCGAGCGGGCGGTCGTCGAGCCGGACATGAGCACCCTCGGCCCGGAGTTCGGCGGGAAGGCGACCGACGTCGCCGACGCGCTGTCCGACCTCGCCGCGCGCGACCCCGACGCCTTCGACGGCGAGACGGTGACCGTCGAGGTCGACGGCGAGGAGCACGCCGTCGACGCGGAAGTGGCGAACTTCCGGATCGAAGAACAGACCGAGGCCGGCGAGCACGTCACGCCGCACGTGATCGAGCCGTCGTTCGGCGTCGACCGCACGGTGTACACGATCATCGCGCACGCGTACGTGACCGACGAGGTCGACGGCGAGCGGCGGACGTACCTCGCGCTCGACCCCGAGATCGCCCCAACGTACGTGGGCGTGTTCCCCCTCCTCGGCAACGACGAGGCGCTGACGGCGGTCGCGAGGGAGGTCGTCTCGGACCTCCGCGAGGCCGGGCTGTCGGTCTCGTACGACGACTCGGGGAACATCGGCCGGCGGTACCGCAGACAGGACGAGATCGGCACGCCCTTCTGCGTCACCGTCGATCACGAGGGGCTCGAAACCGCGGGGGCGGAGACGGCGACGATCCGCGAGCGGAACACGACCGCGCAGGTCCGCGTCCCGATCGACGCGCTGGCGGACGAACTGGCGGCGATCCGGAGCGGGCGGAAGGCCTTCGACGACCTCCGCGCGGAGTACGACGACGGCGGCCGGGGCCGCTGAAGCGCGAGCGTGAGCGAACTCGGCCGTCGGCTCGTCCACCTCAGCGGCACCGGGATACCGCTCCTGTACCTCCTGGGACTCGTGTCGTGGACGGGGCTGCAGTACGTGTTGCTCGGGCTGTCGGCCGTCGCGGCCGTCCTGGAAGCCGTGCGGCTGTACTGGGGGCTGGACTGGTGGGTCTACGACAGGCTCACCCGCGAGTACGAGGAGAACAACCCGGCCGGGTACGCGCTGTACATGTTCAGCATGACCGCCGTCGCGCTCGCGTTCGAGTGGTACGTCGCGGTGCCGGGGATGCTGATGCTCTCCATCGGCGACCCGATAAGCGGCGTGCTCGGGTCGAACAGGGCCGGCCAGATCAAGCAGGCGGGCGTGCTGGCGGCGATGTTCGGCGTCTGTTTCGCGCTCGCGTGGCCGTTCGTCACGGATCCGAGCGTCGGCGCGCCGCTGCCGATCGCCGCCGCGGCCGCGGCGGTCGGGGCGGCCGGGGCGACCGTCGCCGACGGGATCAAACCCATCGTCGCCGGCTACGTCATCGACGACAACCTCTCCATCCCGATCGTCGCGTCCGTCGGCATCTTCGTCGTCCTGCGGGCGGCCGGGACGTAGATCCGGAGGGGAGGTGAACGGGGAGTAAGCGGACGGTGCGGAGGTCGACGGAGGCGCGGCGGACGGGGAGTTCGAGGGATCGAGCCCGGAGAGCCGCCGTCCGCCGCGAGATCGCGTCGGGAACCTTATTAGCGCCGTCCGAGTAGGAAGATCGTGACCGTCTACGAGAGCGACTTGCCCGGCGTCGGCAAGAAGTTCGAGGTGGATCTGAACGACGGCTCCCGGCTCGTCATCGTCATCCACAACACGGGCAAGCGCGAGCTGTACCGCCGACAGTCGGACGACGCCGACTCCGAGAAGCTGTTCGAGCTGTCGGACAAGCTCGCCCGACAGGTCGGCACCATCATGGAGGGGGCGTACTTCCAGCCGATACGGACAGACACCATCGAGACCGTCCTCGACGAGAACTCGCTCATCGAGTGGGTGAAGCTCACCGCGGACTCGCCGCTGGCCGGGCAAACCCTCGCCGACGCGCAGGTCCGCCAGCGGACCGGCGCGTCCGTCATCGCCATCAGGCGCGGCGACGAGACCCTCACCAACCCCGGCGGCGAGACGGAGCTGCGGCCCGAGGACACGCTCATCGTCCTCGGCACGCGCGAGGAGTGCCAGGAGTTCACGGAACTCGTCGGTGATTCGGCATAGATGGCGGAGGTCTCGCTGCTGGAGTTCGGTGCCGCGTTAGCCGCGATTGCCGCCGCGGGCGCGGTCGCCTCGCGGGTGGGGCTGTCCGTCATCCCGCTGTACGTCGTCGGGGGCGTCCTCGTCGGCCCGTCGGTGCTCGGATCGGTCGACCTGCCGCCGTTCTCCGCCGTCCCGCACGTCTCGGCGGCGGCGATCGACTACATCACGCTCCTGGCGGAGATCGGCATCGTCCTCCTGCTGTTCTTTCTCGGCCTCGAGTTCAGCCTCGACCGGCTCCTCGAAAACCGGCGGAAACTCACCGCCGTCGGCCTCCTCGACGTCGGCGTCAACTTCCCCGTCGGCGTCGCCATCGGCCTCGTCCTCGGGTGGAGCGTCCTCGAAGCGCTGCTGCTCGGGGGCATCGTCTACATCTCCTCCAGCGCGGTCATCACGAAGTCGCTCATCGACCTCGGCTGGATCGCGGACGCGGAGAGCGAACCCATCCTCGGGACGCTCGTCTTCGAGGACCTGTTCATCGCGGTGTACCTCGCGGTCGTCTCCTCGCTGGTCCTCGGCGGGGGCGAGCTGAACGAGACCCTCCGGGACGTGGCCGTCGCCGTCGGCTTTCTCCTCGTCCTCGTGGCCGCCGCCCACTACGGATCGGGGTGGCTCGGGCGCGTCCTCGACGTGGGGTCGAACGAGGCGTTCGTGCTCCGGACGCTCGGCATCACCGTCCCGGTGGCGGGCGCGGCGCTGGCACTCGGCGTGAGTGAGGCCGTCGCGGCGTTCTTCGTCGGGATGGGATTCTCCGACACGGACCACGTCGAGCGGCTCGAACGCCTGCTGTCGCCCGTCCGCGACGTGTTCGCGGCGCTGTTTTTCTTCTGGATCGGCCTCAACACCGATCCCCGGCTCGTCGCCGCGACGGCCGGGCTCCTGGCCGCCGCGGTGGTCCTCACGACGCCGACGAAGCTCGTCTCGGGCTTTCTCTCCGGGCGGCTCTACGGCCTGGAGGACCGGCGGGCGCTCCGCGTCGGGACGAGCATGGTCACCCGCGGGGAGTTCTCGCTCATCATCGCCACGACCGCCGCCGCCGGAACCACCCGGGTGATGACCGAGGTCATTCCGGCCTTCGCCGTCGGCTACGTCCTCGTCATGAGCATCCTCGGGACGGTGATCATGCAGTACACCGGCGCGCTGGAGGGGCTGGTGCTCAGAGACCGGTCCGAGACGGCCGGGTAGCCCCGGTACGGTCGGCTGTCGACCCGCGGGACTACCGGTCCGGGCGGAGCGGTCGGCGACGCGACACAGACGGCCGCCGGCGGTGGCGACGGCCGAGGAGACCGGCGAGGACGAGTCGGACGCGTAAGCTTTGCCTCGCCGAAAGCGTTTAATACCCCGCGTCGACAACACCGTTCCAATGGTATCGGCTCGCGGCACGACCTGCGACCTCGACGCCCCGTCGAGCGCCCGCGTTCCCCTTTTCCGCGCCCCGCGAGCCCGACGACCGCGACGACCGGGCCGTTAGGCCCAACTACACTTCATCCCCCGACCCCGTAGATTCCGACTACGAACTCAGAAGCTCTTGCATCGTCTATAGGCATCTCTGCCCCTTTATTTCGTTAATTAGAAGCGTAGAATTTAAGTCCCGGAACGCCCGAGAGGGGAGTACATGACACGCGTGGCACTCGCGTTTTCGGGCGGACTCGACACGACAGTATGCGTCCCGCTCCTCGAAGAGGAGTACGGGTACGACGAAGTGATCGGCGTCACGGTGGACGTCGGCCAGCCCGCGGCGGAGTTCGCGGAGGCCGAAGAAACCGCCGAGGCGTTGGACCTCGAACACTACGTCGTCGACGCGCGAGACGAGTTCGCCCGGCAGTGCCTCGAATCCGTGCGCGCGAACGCGACCTACCAGGGGTACCCGCTCGGGACCGCCCTCGCGCGCCCGGTGATCGCCGAGGCCATCCTCGACGTGGCGAAGGAGCGCGGCTGCGACGCGGTCGCCCACGGCTGCACCGGCAAGGGCAACGACCAGCTCCGCTTCGAGGCGGTGTGGCGCGCCTCCGACCTGGAGGTGATCGCCCCCGTGCGCGAACTCGGGCTGACCCGCGAGTGGGAGATGGAGTACGCCGCGGAGCGCGACCTCCCCGTCGAGGGCGGCAACGAGGGCGTCTGGTCGATCGACACGAACCTCTGGAGCCGGTCGATCGAGGGCGGCAAGCTGGAGGATCCGGGTCACGTTCCCTCGGAGGAGATCTACGAGTGGACGACCGCCCCGACGGGCGAGACGGAGCTGGTGGAGATCGAGTTCGACGAGGGCTACCCCGTCGCCGTCAACACCGTCGGGGGGACCTCGACGAGCTCCCAGCCGACGGCTGGGGGCGGAGAGGAGATGGAGCCGGTCGAACTCATCGAGCACCTGAACGAGCTCGCGGGATCGTACGGCGTCGGCCGCACCGACATGATGGAGGACCGCATGCTCGGGCTGAAGGTGCGCGAGAACTACGAGCACCCCGCGGCGACGACGCTCCTCAACGCGCACGAGGCGCTGGAGCAGCTGGTCCTGACGAAGGAGGAGCGGGACTTCAAGGCGCTCGTGGACGACGAGTGGGCCCAGAAGGGCTACCAGGGTCTCGTCGACGCGCCGCTCGTGAAGGCGCTGCAGGGATTCATCGACGAGACCCAGAAGAAGGTGACCGGGACGGTGACGATCAAGTTCCAGGGCGGACAGGCCCGCCCGGTCGCCCGCGAGAGCGACTACGCGGTCTACTCCGAATCGGCGGCGTCGTTCAACACGGAGACGGTCGACGGCATCACGCAGGCCGACGCGACCGGGGTCGCGAAGTACCACGGCTTCCAGTCGCGCCTCGCCAACTCGGTGGCGAAGAAGGTCGAGAAGCCCGAACTCGCCGCCGACGGCGGGACGGATGGATCGACCGACGCGAACGAGGAGTGATCCGATGACGAGCGAGGAGCCCGGCGATTCGAGCGTCGTCCGCCGCGATCGGTTCAGCGGCGGCCCCGCCCGCGGGTTCCTCTCCAGCCTCGCGGCCGACGAGCGCATCTTCGCGGCCGACCTCGCGGTCGATCGCGCGCACGTGGTGATGCTCGCAGAGCGGGGGATCGTCGAAGACGAGGTCGCCGGGGAGATCCTCGCGGCGCTCGACGACGTGGAGGCGGCGGGCCACGCCGCGCTTCCCGGGGGGGAAGACATCCACGAGGCCGTCGAGTCGGCGGTCATAGAGCGCGTCGGCACCGAGGGCGGGAAGATGCACACCGCCCGGAGCCGCAACGACGAGGTGGCGGCGTGCATCCGGTACCGCCTCCGCGAGGACGTGCTCGACGCGGCCGAGGCGACGCTCGCGCTCCGCGAGGCGCTGATCGGGGCGGCCGAGGAGCACGTCGGGACGGTGATGCCCGGCTACACGCACCTCCAGCCCGCCCAGCCGACGACGGTCGCGCACTACCTGCTCTCGTACGAGGCGGCGGTTCGGCGGGACACGGCCCGGCTCCTGGACGCGTACGGTCGGATCAACCAGTCGCCGCTCGGCGCGGCCGCGTTCGCCGGGACACCCTTCGACGTCAACCGCGAGCGCACCGCCGAGCTCCTCGGCTTCGACGGCGTCCTCGGCAACTCGATGGACGCCTCGTCGGCCCGCGACTTCCTCGCGGAGACGCTCTCGGCGCTCGCGACGCACGCCGTGACGCTGTCGGGGCTGGCGGAGGACCTCGTCCTCTTCGCCAACAGGGGCCACGTCGAGCTGTCGGACGACTACTCGTCGACCTCGTCGATCATGCCCCAGAAGAAGAACCCCGACACGCTGGAGCTCGTCCGCGCGTGCGCCGGCGACGCGGTCGGCGACCTCGCCGGGCTGCTGACGACGCTCAAAGGGCTCCCCCGCGCGTACAACCGCGATCTGCAGCGCGCACACCGGCACGCCTTCGACGCCGCGGACCTCGTCGCCGAAGCGACCGAGGTCGCCGCGGGGGCGGTGGCGACCGCGACGTGGAACGAGGAGGCGCTCGCCGAGGCGGCGGGCGAGGGCTTTTCGACCGCGACCGGCGTCGCGGATCTGCTCGCGATGGCGGGGATGCCGTTTCGCACGGCCCACGAGATCGTCGCGGAGGCGGCCCCCGACGTCGACCTCGGCGACGACCCGGCGTCGGCCGTCGCAACACTTGACGCGGCCGCAGAACGCGTGGTAGGCGAGCCCGTATCGGCGTTCGTGACCCGCGACGCCGTCGAGTCCGCGCTCGACCCCGGAGAGAGCGTCGAGAGCCGCGACTCGGCCGGCGGCCCGGCCGCCCCGGCCGTCGCGGACCAGCTCGACGACGCGGAGACGACCGCCGACGCGGACGCCGCCGCGCTCGCCGCGCGACGCGACGCGATAGTCGAAGCGGACGACCGCCTGACAGCGGAGGTACAGCGCTATGTGTGAGACGATCCTTCAACGACCGCCGCGACCGCTGCCGCCGTCCCCGGTAGGGGACGCATAATTCATATAAATTCTGACAACGGGTTCGACCGATGCGAGTAAAGAACGCCTAAATCCCGGTTAGAGTGTAGTATCTGTCTTGTTTGATTTAATACATATTCGAAGGCTTTATAGTGGTCAACGGGGAAGGAGCAGACACGCATGACCGAGGTAGAATGTCCCGAGTGCGGGGCCGACGTGTCCCTGTACGACGACCTGGAGACGGGTGAGATCATCGACTGCGGAACCTGCGGCGCGGAGCTGGAGGTCATCGACGTGAACCCGCCGGTCCTCGAGCGAGCCCCGGAGCTCGAAGAGGACTGGGGGGAGTAAATTGCACGTCGGAATCCTCTACTCCCGGATCCGCAGGGACGAGAAGCTGCTCCTGTCGGAGCTGCGCGACCGCGGCCACGACGTGACGAAGATCGACGTGCGCGAGCACCGGTTCGGACTCGACGGGACGACCGCGCCCGTGGAGGATGTCGACCTCGTCGTCGACCGCTGTCTGGCGACGAGCCGGAGCCTGTACGCGACGCGCTTTCTCGAATCGTACGGCGTCCCGGTCGTCAACTCCGCGGAGACGGCCGAGATCTGCGCCGACAAGGCGAAGAACAGCCTGGCGCTCGCCGAGGCCGGCGTGCCCACGCCGCAGACCGAGGTGGCGTTCACGAAGGAGGCCGCGCTGGAGGCCATCGAGTCGTTCGGCTACCCCTGCGTGCTCAAGCCCGTCGTCGGCTCGTGGGGCCGCCTGATGGCGAAGATCGACAGCCGGAACGCGGCCGAAGCGATCTTAGAACACAAGGCCACCCTGGGCCACTACGAGCACAAGGTGTTCTACGTCCAGGAGTTCGTCGAGAAACCCGGGCGTGACATCCGCGTGCTCGCGGCCGACGGCGAGCCCGTCGCCGCCATGACCCGGAGCTCGGACCACTGGCTGACGAACGCCGCGAAGGGCGGCGAGACGGACGCATTCGAGCTCGACGACGAGGCGCTCGAACTCGTGGCGGCGGCGAGCGACGCGGTCGGCGGCGGCCTCCTCGGCGTCGACCTCATGGAGACCGGCGAGAGCTACACCGTCCACGAGGTGAACCACACCGTGGAGTTCAAGGCGCTCTCGGAGGCGGCAGACGTCGACGTGCCCGCCGCGGTCGTCGACTGGCTCGAAGCCAGGGCCGCGAGCGCGGGCGACGAGGTGGCGGAGGTGACGCCGTGACGCTTTCGGCGTCCGTCGTCGGCGGCAGCGGCTTCACGGGCGGGGAGCTGCTCCGCCTGCTCGCCGGCCACCCCGACTTCGAGATCGCGCAGGCGACGAGCCGCGAGTACGACCGAAAGACGGTCGGCTCCGTCCACCCCAACCTCCGCGACCTCGACCTGCGCTTCTCGTCGCCGGAGGACCTCGAATCGGTGGACGTGCTGTTCGCCGCGACGCCCCACGGCGTCTCGATGCGGCACGTGGACGCGTTCTTCGACGCCGCGGACGCGGTCGTCGACCTCTCGGCGGACTTCCGGCTCTCGACCGAGGAGCAGTACGACGAGTGGTACGACGGGCACGCGTGCCCCGAGTACCTGGAGAAGGCCGAGTACGCGCTGCCCGAACTCAACCGCGAGAACCTCCCCGGCGCGGAGCTGATCGCGGCCGGCGGCTGCAACGCGACCGCGACGATCCTCGGGCTGAAGCCGCTTTTCGACGCGGAGATCCTCGACGGCGACGAGCGGGTCGTCGTCGACGTGAAGGTCGGCTCCTCGGAGGGCGGCGCGAGCGCCGGCAAGGCCTCGTCGCACGCCGAGCGATCGGGCATCGTCCGCCCCTACGCCCCCACGAGCCACCGCCACGAGGCGGAGATCGAAGAGTACCTCGGCCTGTCCGTCTCCTTCACCGTGCACGCGGTGGACATGATCCGCGGGGCGTCGGCGACCTGCCACGTCTTCCCGGACGGTCCCGTCACGAAGGGCGACCTCTGGGGCGCGTACCGCGAGAGCTACGAGGCGGAGCCGTTCGTTCGGACCGTCTCCGGCGGGGGCGGCGTCTACCGCTACCCCGAGCCGAAGGTCGTCGCCGGCACGAACTACGCCGAGGTCGGCTTCGAGGTCGACCCGCCGAACCGGCGGCTGGTCGTCTTTTCGGCCATCGACAACATGATGAAGGGTTCGGCCGGCCAGGCCGTCCACGCGGCCAACCTCGCACTCGGCCTCGAAGAGACCGCCGGCCTGGAGTTCGGCGGACTGCACCCCGTGGGGGCCCCGTAACCATGACGAGACGCGACACCGCCTACGCCCGCGAGGAACTGCTCGCGGCGCACGAGGAACTGATCGACGGCGATTCGAAAGGACAGTTACGAACCGACGGCGGAACGGCCGAGGAACCGCCGGTCGTGGTCAAGATCGGCGGGGCGCGGGCGGTCGACCCCGCCGGCGCGGTCGGCGACGTCGCCCACCTCGTCGCCAACGGCCAGAAGGTCGTCGTCGTCCACGGCGGCTCGACCGCGGTGGACGAGACGCTCGAGGAGCTCGGCGAGGAGCCGACCTACGTCGAGACGCCGTCGGGGATCAAGGGGCGGTTCACCGACGAGCGCACCATGGAGGTGTTCTCGATGGTGATGCCCGGGAAGCTCAACACCGACCTGACGGCCACCCTCCGCGAGGCCGGCGTCGACGCGGTCGGCCTGTCGGGCGTCGACGGCGGCCTCCTCACCGGCCCCCGGAAGTCGGCCGTCCGCGTGGTCGAGGACGGCAAGAAGAAGATAAAGCGCGGCGACCACTCCGGGAAGATCACCGGGGTCAACGCCGACCTGCTGGAGACGCTGCTCGACGGGGGGTACACGCCCGTCGTGACGGTGCCGATGCTGGCGGACGACGGGGTCCCCGTCAACGCCGACGCGGACCGCGCCGCCGCGGCCGTCGCGGGGGCGCTGGGCGGGACGCTCGTCGTGCTGACGGACGTGTCGGGCGTCTACGCCGACCCCGAGGATCCGGAGACGCTCGTCGAGTCCGTTTCGACGCCCGCGGAGCTCGACGCCCTGAAGGAGGCCGCGGAGGGCTTCATGACGAAGAAGGTCATGGCGGCTACCGAGGCCCTCGACGGGGGATCGCCGGAGGTCGTCGTCGCCGACGCAAACGTCCGCGACCCGATCATCGCGGCGCTCAACGGCGGCGGGACGCACGTGAAGCGGAGCGCGCTCGCCGACGGGACGGAGGTCGCGGGATGAGCGGCTTCGTCTTCTCCGAGAAGCCCGTCGCGATCGAGTCGGGCGAGGGGCCGTACCTCTACGCCGACGACGGGACCGAGTACCTGGACTTCGGCGCGAGCTACGCCGTCGCGGCGGTCGGCCACTGCCACCCGAAGGTGGTCGAAGCCGTGCAAGAGCAGGCCGCGGAGCTCATGTACGTGCAGGCGTCGTACCCCGTCGCGGCCCGGACGGAGCTGTACGGGAAGCTGGCGACGCTCGCGCCGGAGGGGATCGACAACGTCTGGCTGTGTAACTCCGGGACGGAGGCCAACGAGGCGGCGATGAAGTTCGCCCGGAGCGCCACCGGGAACTCGAAGATCATCGCCACGAAGCGCGGCTTCCACGGCCGGACGCTGGGCGCGCTGGCGATGACGTGGAAGCGGAAGTACAAGGCGCCGTTCGAGCCGCTCGCGGGCGACGTTGAGTTCGTCAGCTACGGCGACGAGGAGGAGCTCGCCGAGGCGGTCGACGACGAGACCGCCGCGGTGTTCCTCGAACCCGTCCAGGGCGAGGGGGGCATCCACCCCGCCGACCCCGAGTACCTGCGGGCGGCCCGCGACCTGACCGAGGAGGCGGGCGCGGCGCTCGCCTTCGACGAGATCCAGACCGGCGTCGGCCGGTGCGGAACGCTGTGGGCCTGCGAGGCCGCGGGCGTGACGCCGGACGTCTTGACGACGGCGAAAGGCGTCGCCAGCGGTCTGCCGCTCGGCGCGACGCTCTGCGCCGACTGGATCGCCGAGGAGCCCGGCGACCACGGGTCGACGTTCAGCGGCGGGCCGGTCGTCTGCGCGGCGGCGAACGCCACGCTCGACGTGATCGTGGAGGAGGACCTGCCGACGCACGCCGGCGACCTCGGCGGGTACCTGACGGAGCGCGTCGAGGAGGCCGCGGCGGCGCACGACCTGCCCGTCCGCGACGTGCGCGGTCGGGGGCTCATGATCGGCATCGAGGTGAAGCGCGGCGCGAACCGCGTGCTCAGGGACCTGGCGCTGGAAGAGGGGGTGCTCGCGCTCCCCGCCGGGCGGTCCGTCGTCCGCCTGCTCCCGCCGCTCGTCGTCGAGGAGGAGC
Source organism: Halegenticoccus soli (assembly GCF_002844195.1). GTDB lineage: Archaea > Halobacteriota > Halobacteria > Halobacteriales > Haloferacaceae > Halegenticoccus > Halegenticoccus soli. The sequence continues at coordinate 12,111 of NZ_PEND01000002.1, read as the reverse complement.
ACGCCGACCGGTTCGTCGACGCGCTGACGGGGGTGCTCGGATGAGCGCGGCGGACGGCGAGAGCGCCGCCGCGAGCGGCGCGGTCGACACCGAGGCGCGGGAACTGCTCGTCGACCTCGTCTCCATCCCCTCCCCTTCGGGAGAGGAGGGGGCGGCCGCGGAGCGGCTCGCCGCCTTCTTCGAGGCGCACGGTCGCGAAGCGTGGATCGACGAGGTCGGGAACGTCCGCGCGCCGGCCGACGACGCGGTGCTCCTCACCTCCCACATCGACACCGTGCCCGGCGACATCCCCGTCGAAGTGAAGGAGGGCGAGGACGGCCCCGAACTGTGGGGCCGAGGGAGCGTCGACGCGACCGGTCCGCTGGCGGCGATGGCCGCGGCGGCGGTCGAGACCGGCGTGAGCTTCGTCGGCGTCACCGGCGAGGAGGTCGACTCGCGCGGCGCGCGGCACCTCGTCGAGGACCGGGCGGACGAGCCCGGCGCGGTGGTCAACGGCGAACCGAGCGGCTGGGACGGCATTACCCTCGGGTACCGGGGGCTGCTCGCCGGGACGTACGTCGCCACGAGCGAATCGGGCCACACCTCCCGCCCCGAGAACAACGCCATCCAGGACGCGATGGACTGGTGGAACCGCGTCGAGGCGGCCTTCGAGGAAGACGAGTGGACGCCCGTCTTCGAGCGGGTGACGTGCAAGCCCGTCGACGTGCGCGGCGGCACGACCGACGACGGGCTCTCGGTGGAGGCGACGATGGACGTGCAGTTCCGCGTCCCCCCGAAGTACACGGTCGAGGAGGTGCGAGAGATCGCCGACGGCGAGCTGAACGGCGGCACCGTCCACTGGTACGACGACGTGCCGCCCGTCATGCAGAGCCCCCGGACCGAGGTCGCCCGCGCGTTCCGCGTGGCGATCAGGAGCGCGGGCGGCGACCCCCGGCTCCTCCGGAAGACCGGAACCAGCGACATGAACATCTTCGCGGGGGCGTGGGACTGCCCGATGGCGACCTACGGCCCCGGCAACTCGGACCTCGACCACGCGCCCGACGAGCACCTGTCGCTCGCCGAGTTCGACCGCTCGGTCGCGGTGCTGGTCGACGCGTGCGAACGGCTCGCGGGTGAGGAATGACGATCCAGACGACGCACTTGACCGACGTCGACGACCTGTCGGCCGACGATCTGGCGACCGTGCTCGATCGCGCGGCGGCGCTCAAGTCCGGCGAGGACGACGCGCGCTTCCCGCGGTCGACGCTCGGGATGCTGTTCGAGAAGCCGAGCACCCGGACGCGCATCTCCTTCGAGACGGGGATGACGCAGCTCGGCGGCCACGCCATCTTCCTCGGACCGGACGACATTCAGCTCGGCCACGGCGAGCCGCTGAAGGACACCTCGCGCGTGCTGTCGCGGTACGTCGACGCCGTGATGGCGCGCCTGTTCGACCACGCCGACCTGCTCGAACTCGTCGAGTACGCCGACGTGCCGATCGTGAACGGCCTGACCGACGACGCCCACCCGTGTCAGACGCTCGCGGATCTGCTGACGATCAGGGAGGCGTTCGGCGGGTTCGACGTGCGCGCGGCCTGGGTCGGAGACGGCAACAACGTCGGCCGGTCGTTCGCCCTCGGCTGTGCGCTCGCCGGGATCGACCTGGTCGTCTCGACGCCCCCCGACTACGGGCTCGGCGAAGGCGTGCTCGGCCGCGCTGCCGAGCTCGGCCGCGCCCCGGAAGTCGTCGACGACCCGAAGGAGGCCGTCGCCGGGGCCGACGTGGTCTACACCGACGTGTGGATCAGCATGGGCCAGGAGGACCAGCGGGCCGAGAAACTCGCGGCGTTCGAGGGATTCCAGGTGAACGAGGACCTCCTGGCGGGCACGGACGCGAAGGTGATGCACTGCCTGCCCGCCCACCGCGGCGAGGAGATCACCGACGGCGTGCTCGAAAGCGACCGCGCGCTGGTCTGGGATCAGGCCGAGAACCGCCTGCACGCGCAGAAAGGGTTGCTGGCCGAGCTCCTGGAGTGACTGAACCGCGAGCGAGTCCCGCAGGGACGAGCGAGCGGCCTTTTCGATCCAGCTTTTTCGAGGAGCGGTCGCGCTCCGCGCGATCCGACGATGAAAAAAGGCGGGGAGAGTGAAATCGGCGTTTGTGTCAACGGAAGACCTTTTTCCCGGCGATCGAAGATCCCGGTATGAACCTGAACCGCCGCGACCTCGTCGCGTACGGCTCCGTCCTCGCCGCGTCGGCGCTCTCCGGGTGCACCGGGCTCGGGAACGCCGGGTTCGGAAACGGCGCGGCGGCCGTCGGAAAAGCGCCGGCGGCGGCTTTCGAGATGGACGCGGTCACGGACGCGGAGATCGCGGAGCGCACGACGCACAGTCAGAATCTGAGCTTCGAAGGACGGAACGAGGAGCGAGAACTGGTGGCCAACGCGGTCGCCGGCGAGTCGCCGCGAGCGGAGGGAACGGACCCGCCGGTCCACGCGCGCGACGCGTTCGTCTACGAGGGGGCGGTGTACGAACTCTCGCACGCCGTCGTCGACTCGGAGCCGGCGACGTCCTTTCAGATCACGCTGAATCCGGCCGACGGCGAAATCGACGGCACGGAGGCGGTCGAGTACGACGACCTCCCCGAGGTGGACAGAGAGACGTTCGAGCGGCGCGGCTGGAGCGACATCGAGTTCCTCGGATTCGGCACGTCCCTGCTGTATCTCGACGATACGATCGAAGAATCCGCGCTGGTCCCCGAACCCGAGTACTCGGTGATCGTCTGGGACGCCGAGACGCGCGGACGCTTCGACGTGAGGGGATCGTACGACGCGCCGCTGAACACGTACGAATACGAGGCGGAACTAATCCACGAATCCGCCTCCGGGTTCGGAAGCGACGTCCGGGAGCGGTGTGAGTTCGAACTGGAGGGGCTGTCGGCCGACCGGCGGGAGATCGTCTCGCGGGCGATAGCGGAGGACCACGGCTACACCGTTCCCCACGGCGAGTCGGTGCCGGATGCGATGCGGGCGCTGGCCGACCAGTTCAGGTCGAGAACGGACGTCTACGACGCGGTAGGCGAAGAAAAAAGAGGGAGGGACGAGGTGGATCAGTCCCCGAACGGGAACTATCTCGTCCGCTACGAGGGGCAGACGTACTGGACGAGTCTGCGCGTCGTCGAAGAGCGGGTCACGACGGCCGATTCGTGAAATCGACGTTAACGACGGGTAGTGAGGCGAACACGAGACGGGCTAAAATGGGATGTTTCGATCGACGCGACGTGTCGTCTCACGCCGCGGGCGACGCGCGTTCCTTGGGCGACAGCCAGCGGCTGAACGCGGGGTACGTCGCGCCGAGGACCAGCCCGTAGGCGACGTGGAACACGAGCCCCATGAGGTCGACGTTCGGCAGCGGCGGGACCGCGGGGAAGTCGACCGCGGCGAGCCAGAGCGGCATGACGATCGCCGCGAGGACGATCCACAGCACGGCGCCGTAGGCCGCACCCAGCCCGGTGCTCTTGAGGGTCGTGTCGCTGTACTTCGGGAGCGCCCGGGCGAGCGCGGCGAAGACGACGCCGAGGATCGCGCTGTTGGCCAGGTGGATCGTCCACCCGGCGAGGCCGCCCGAGAGGCCGTACAGCGCCGGGATCGCGTCGGTGAGGAGCGGCGGCGCGAAGATCGCAAAGAGGACGCCCATGACGACGCCGCCGGCGAGGCCGGCGACGACGCCCCCCTGCCAGGAGGCCGGGGTCGCGGTTTCTGGAACGGTCGTGGTCGGCGTTGCGGAAGCCATACGTGAAGAGACGCCGGTAGCCGGCAAAACTGCGCGTCGTGATGGCGCGGTCGCCGCACACCGGGAAAATCGTGACAGACGCGAACACTGAACACGTTTCGGACGGTCTACCTCGGCCGACGTCGGGTCGGTCGGGTCCGGACGACGGGCCGACGTCGGTCGATTCGAGCGGTCAATCGGCGTCGGATCGAGTCGGATGGCCGTCGTCCGAACCGGTCGAACGATCGACCGGCGGCGAACGCAGACCCGCGGGCGGTTCGGTGTTCAGATCCGGCCCGCGAGGGGCGCGTAAACCCCTCCGAGGATCGCGCCGTAGACGACGTGGCCGACGAGGCTCATCGGATCGAGGTTCGGAACCGGCGGGGCCATCGGGAAGCCGACCGCGCCGAGCCAGATCGGCATGACGAAGCCGGCGAGGACGACCCACAGGACGACGCCGTACGCGGCGCCGAGCCCGGCGCTTTTGAGCGACGTCTCGGCGTACCGGGGCAGCGCCCCCGCGATGCCGGCGAAGACGACGCCGAGGATCGCGCTGTTGGCCATGTGGATCGTCCACCCGGCGAGGCCGCCCGAGAGACCGTACAGCGCCGGGATCGCGGCCTCGATGACCGGCGTCATCATCGCCGAGAGCATCGCGCCCATCACGGCGCCGCCGACGAGACCGGCGAGGACGCCGGCCTTCCAGTTTCCGGGTTCGGTTCGTTCGATCGTCGCGGTCGAGGTCGCGGTTTCGGAAGCCATCGGCAAAGAGTTCCGGGTTCTCGATCAAGATCCTGTCCCGGCAGGGCGCGCGCCGCGCAGAGCGGAGAAAGATTGATATATGCGAACTCGTGTCACTCCGCGGTGCCGTCCTCCGAGCGTTTTAATCGGATGGCGAACGAGAGGGCCGTAGTGGCCGAAACGAACGGACATCTGCGGTTCTTCCCCTACGACGAGCCGTATCCGAACCAGCGGGAGGCGATGGACAGAATCGCCAACGCGCTGGCCCGGGGACAGGACGTGCTCTTCGAGGGTGCGCCGGGGACGGGCAAGACGCTCTCGGCGCTCGTCCCGGCGCTGGAGCACGCCCGCGAGCGCGACAAGACGGTCGTCATCACGACGAACGTCCACCAGCAGATGCGCCAGTTCGTCGAGGACGCCCGCGCGATCACCCGCAAGGAGCCGATCCGGGCGGTCGTGTTCCGCGGGAAGGCGTCGATGTGTCACATCGACGTGGGGTATCAGGAGTGTCAGAGCCTCCGGGACACGACCAGGGCGGTCGTCGAAAAGGAGGAGGACAAACGGCAGCTGGAGGAGCGCCAGCGCGCCCTCCTCGGGGAGAGCCGGAAGGGCGATTCGGGCGCAGCCGAGGCCCGGAGCGCCGTCATGGACGAGCTGGGCTCGATCGAGGAGGAGCTGGAGACGCTGCGCGAGGGCAACGTCTGCGAGCACTACTACAACAACCTCGTCGGCGACGCCGACGACTTCTTCGCGTGGCTGTTCGAGGACGTGCGGACTCCCGACGACATCTACGAGTACGCCGACGAGCGGACGCTGTGCGGCTACGAGCTCCTGAAGGAGGGGATGGAGGGGGTCGACCTCGTCGTCTGCAACTACCACCACCTGCTCGACCCGATGATCAGAGAGCAGTTCTTCCGGTGGCTCGGACGCGACCCCGAGGACGTGATCACGGTGTTCGACGAGGCGCACAACGTCGAGTCGGCCGCCCGCGATCACGCGACCCGCACGCTGACGGAGAACACCCTCGAAAGCGCGCTCGACGAGCTCGAAGACGCCGACGACTCGCGGGCGGAGCCGGCCGAGAACGTCGTCGGGGCCTTCTACCGCGCGCTCCGCGAGACGTACGCGAACGCCTTCGAGTACGGGGAGCGCGAGCGGGTGGGGGAGAACTGGCACGACGTCGCCGTCGCGAACTCGGACCGCCGGGACGACCTGACGCTCACCTTCCTGGAGGAGTACGAGGGGCGCGGGATCGAGACGGAGCTGGAACTCGCCCTCCAGCTGGGGGAGACGCTCGACGAGGAGTACGAGCGGGCGTACAAGGAGGGCGAGACGCCGACGCGCTCCGAGTGTCAGACCCTGCAGGCGGCGGGGTTCGTCTCGGCGTGGATGAAAGACGGCACCAAGCTCGGCCAGCACCCGATGGTGTCGGTCCGCCGCGACTCGGGGACGGACGAGATCTACGGTCGCGCCGAGCTGTACACCTGTATCCCCCGGGAGGTGACGCGGGAGCTGTTCGAGGAAGTGTACGCCAGCGTCCTGATGAGCGCGACGCTGCGGCCGTTCGACGTGACGGAGGACGTGCTCGGGCTGGAGAGCCCCGCGACCCTCGCGTACGGGCTCGAATACCCCGAGCGGAACCGCCGGACGTACGCGGTCCGGGCGCCGCCGCTCTTCGCCAGCGAGCGCAACGACGCCGAGACGCAGAGCGTCGTGGCGGGCGTGCTCGAAGACGCGATCCGCTTTACCCCCGGAAACGCGCTCGTGTTCTTCCCCTCGTACGCCGAGGCGGAGCGGTACTACGAGCGCCTGGGCGGCAGCGTCGGCGGTCGAGACGGACGGGACGGCCGCGACGGGACGCTCGCGTCGGCCGCCAGGGGGACGGAGCTGCTGCTCGACGAACCCGGCACGCGGACCGAGGAGCTCCGGAGCAGGTTCGTCGCGTCCGACGACGCCGCGCTCTTCACGTCGCTCTGGGGGACGCTCGCGGAGGGCGTGAGCTTCGACGGCGACGACGCCCGGACGGTGGTGGTGGTCGGCGTTCCGTACCCGCACCTCTCGAAGCGGATGGAGGCCGTCCAGGACGCCTACGACCGCGCGTACGCCGACCGGGCGCGCGACGCCGGGTGGCGCTACGCGGTGGAGATCCCGACGATCCGCAAGACGCGGCAGGCGCTCGGGCGGGTGATCCGCTCGCCGGAGGACTTCGGCGTCCGCGCGCTCGTCGACAAGCGCTACACGCGGGCGGACATGGGGAAGTACGGCGTCCGCGGGACGTTCCCGGCCGAGGAGCGGGAGGAGCTGATCGACATCGAGCCGGGGAAGCTGAAGTTCGCGATGTTGAACTTCTACGCGGACCACGACGCCTACGACGGCGAGCCGCCGCGGCCGTGATCGCGCGGGACGCAGCTCGAACGACTGTCGGCCCGGACGGATAGTTAGTTCGCACGAATCGTCCGCTCGAACGGCCCTAAACGCGCGAGGCGGCCGAATCCTTATGCGGGCGTCCTCCCTAGGGACGGCGATGAGCACAGAGCCCCCGGGGCCGAAAGGGCTCCCGATCGTCGGGAACGCCCGGCAGTACGCGCGGGATCCGTTCGCGTTCGTGACGGCGTGCGCGGAGGCCTACGACGGCGTCGTGCGGTTCGACCTCGGCCCGATGGAGACGTACATGCTCACCGAACCCGACGAGATCGAGCGGGTGCTGGTGACGGAAGAAGAGAAGTTCCGCAAGCCGCGGTTCCAGGACGACGCTATCGGCGAACTGCTCGGGGACGGACTGCTGTTGAGCGAGGGCGAGGCGTGGCGGAGACAGCGCGACCTCGCCCAGCCGGCCTTCCACATGCAGCGGCTGGCGGGGCTCTCGAGGATGATGACGGACCACACCGAGGCGATGCTCGACGGCTGGAGCGACGGCGACGTCGTCGACGTGCAGCTCGAAATGGCACGGTTGACGGTGAAGATCATCGTCGACGCGATGCTCGGCGCCGAGCTGTCGGACGAACGGATCCGCCTCGTCCAGGAGAACCTCGAACCGCTCGGCGCGCGCTTCGAACCGGATCCCTTCAGGTTTCTGCTCCCCGACTGGGCGCCGACGAGGGAGAACCGCGAGTACCGCAGGGCGCTCCGGATCCTGGAGGGCGTCATCGACGGCATCGTCGAGGAGCGGCGGGGGACCGAAACCGACGCGGAGCGGACGGATCTCCTGTCGCTGCTCCTCCGGGCGCAGAACCGGGGCGAGCAGACGGACCGGCAGATCCGCGACGAGGCCATGACGATGCTGCTCGCGGGTCACGACACGACCGCGCTGACGCTCACGTACGCGTGGTACCTCCTCTCGCAGCACCCCGAGGCGGAGGCGCGGGTTCACGCGGAACTCGACGAGGCGCTCGGCGGCGACGTTCCGACGGTGGCCGACCTCCGGGGCCTGGAGTACACCGAGTGGGTCCTGCTGGAGACGATGCGGCTGTACCCGCCCGTCTACGTCATGTTCCGCGAGCCGACGGTCGACGTTCGGCTCGGCGGCTACCGCGTGCCGGCGGGGTCGGCCGTGATGCTGCCGCAGTGGGCCGTCCACCGCTCGTCGCGCTTTTACAGCGATCCCGAGGCCTTCGATCCTGGCCGCTGGGCCCCGGCGCGGCGCTCCGCGCGCCCGCGCTTTTCGTACTTCCCGTTCGGCGGGGGATCGAGACACTGCATCGGCAAGCAGTTCTCGATGATGGAGGCGAAGCTGATCCTCGGGACGGTCGCCGGGCGGTTCGAACTCGACTACGCGCGGGAGCCGCCGCTGGAGCTGCGCGGCTCGCTCACGATGCACCCGCGGGAGCCGATGGAGATGACGATCCGCGCGCGGTAGGTCCGCCGCCCCCGATTTTCCCCTCCATCGCAGCCGTTTTCCACTTCCACCGCGGCCGGTTTTCTGCCCCCGTCGCGGCCGTGCCTCGCGGCTACCGCGGGAGGTCGATCGAGCCGACGACCTCCCGGTAGGTCGCGCTCCAGAGATCGAGCCGCGAGACGGTCCAGTCGACCGGGTCGAGAGCGACTCGCGTCAACTCCTCCGCGGCGTCGACGGGGCCGCCGCGGGCGAGCGTGACGTGCGGGACGTAGTCCGACCCCTCGATCCCCTCGACGGCGCCGAACTCGTCGACGAGGCGGTCGTGGAGGGCGCGAAGGCCGGGGCTCCGGACCGAGAGGTACACTACCGGGCCGGCCCCGCGCGTGGGCCGTTCGAAGTAATCGATCCCGTCGATCCGCGCTTCGAAGGCCGCCGATCCCCGGAGGGGGTCGCGCAGGCGTTCGCGGAGGCGGTGCGGCGGCCCCTCTCCGAGACGCTTGGCGACGAGCGTGTGTCGCTCGCGGATCCGGTCGAAGGCCGCGAGCCGGGGGTGGAGGTCGGCCGCCAGCCGTCGCGCCTCGCCGGGGACCGGGACGTTGAGGCTGTACACACCGAGAGGCGGTGAGCCGCCGGCATCAGGGTATCGGTCGGGACCGAGGCGGCGGTTCCGGTTCGGGGGCGCGTTCCCGGCCGATCCCCGCTCGCGCTGCGGTTTCACGGGGTGCGAACCGGATCAACAGCTTTCCCGCCGGGCAGTCGTCACACGAATATGAGCCAGCGGACGTCGAACGCCGAACTCGCCTGGGAGGCGCACAGCAGCCTCGAAGAGATCGACGACGCCGACCTCCCCGACGACACGGCGGGGCTCCTCGAAGACTGCCTCGACATGGTGGAGGACCTGGCGCTTGAACTCGAACGATACCCGGAGGCGTGAGTGCGAACTATCTCTTTTCTACTATACTCCAGGTTCGGAACTATCGGTTCGATCCGCCCGCGATTCGTGCCAGTATACCGGCGAGGTACTGCCACTACCCCCTGATTATCCTCTAACCTGTCGGTGACAACGACTTTGTAGGTCGGCGAGAACAACGGAACATGCACACGGTCGAACGCGCCCGGCCCCGGGTCGCGGCGATCTGCTGTCTGCTCGTGATCGTCGCGCCGGTCGCGCTCGGCGTCGCGGGCGCGTCCGCCGGCGGACCGGGCGGCAAGGTCGGGCCGTTTTGAACCGCGGAGATCGGCGCCGATAGCGTCCTCCTGCGGGTCGACCTAAGCGAGGACGGCACCGCCGCGTGGGCCGTCGAGTACCGGATCCGCCTCGACGACGACAACGAGACCGCGGGATTCGAGAGCCTCCGGGCGGACGTCGAGGCGAACGGGACCGCGTACGCGACCCGGTTCGAAGAGCGGATGGACGACACGGCGGCGGCCGCCGCGGCGGCGACGGGACGGGAGATGGCGATCGAGAACGTCTCCGTGTCCGCCGAGATCCGGCAACTGCCGCGGGAGTACGGCGTCGTCGTCTACCGGTTCGAGTGGATCGGCTTCGCCGCCGTCGACGGCGACCGGCTGGTCGTCGGCGACGCGCTCGACGGGTTCTTCCTCGACCCCGGGAGCCGCCTCCTGATCTCGTGGCCCGCGGGGTACGCCCTCGGAGACGTCTCGCCGCCGCCGGACGAGCGGCGCGAGACGGCCGTCGTCTGGGACGGGCCGACGGACTTCGGCGGCCAGCCGCGGCTCGTCGTCGCCGACGGCGGCTCGCCGGTGTCGCTTCCGGTACTCCTCGCAGCCGCGCTCGCGCTCGTCGGCGGCGTGAGCGCGGTCTGGTGGACGCGGCGTCGGCACGACGGTCGACTACGTCTGCGCGGCGACGCGGCGCGGCGGCCGGCGGGGCGGAAATCGACCGCGGACGGTCAGAGTTCCGCTGCCGGCCGAAGCGACGCGAACGGCGGTGCGGGCGGTAGAGAGAGAGGGGGCGGCGAGTCGGGAGGCGGCGACGACGGGCCGCCGCCGGAGCTCCTGAGCAACGAAGAGCGCGTGCTCCGGCTGCTCGAACGCAACGGCGGGCGGATGAAACAGCAGACCGTCGTCTCGGAACTCGGATGGACCGAGGCGCGGACGAGCCAGGTCGTGAGCGGGTTGCGCGACGAGGGGAAGCTCGAAAGCTTCCGCATCGGGCGCGAGAACGTGCTGAAGCTCCCCGAGGAGGAATCCGATGCGTAGGGTGGAAACCGGTCGACGGAAATCGAATCGTCCCGGCTTAATCCGGCTAAATCGGGATCGACGATCGCGCCGATATATGCGCGACGGGGGCGTTGAGCCGGCATGAACAGGATGGCCGCGCTCCTCGTCGCCGTCCTTTTGACGGCGAGCGCAGTTCCGGCGACCGCCGGACCGACGGCCGACCGGTCCACGGTCACCCCCGGGCAGCAGTTCGCCGGCGTCGTCGGCGTTCAGAAGGCGGAGGTCGGCGGCGAAGTCGCGGAGCGCGCGCTCGAATCGCGGCTCGATCGGGCCCGCACGGACGAATCGAAGGCGGCGGTCGTCGCGGCGGAGGCCGAACGCCTCGAGCGTCGCCTCGACGAACTCGCGGCGGAGCGCGAGCGCCTTCGCGAGGCGCGCGAGAACGGCTCGCTGAGCGAGGGGGAGTACCGCGCTCGGATGGCCGCCGCGGCCGCCGAGGCGCGGACCCTCGACCGCCGGGTCGGCGGGCTTCGTGTCATCTCGTCTGATGTTTCGGACGCTGCACTCGAAGCGAAGGGGGTCGATGGAACGCGCCTCGACGCGCTCGGCGACCGGGCCGAGGCGCTCGACGATCCGGAGTCTGCCGCGATCGCGCGCGGAATCGCCGGCGAGGATGCGGGGGCCGACCTGGACGAAGAGCGCCGTGAGCGCGAACGCGGACGCGACGGGGAGAGCGACCCGGGCGACGCCGGCGAACCCGGCCGGTTCGTCGGTCCCCCGTCAGAACGGGAGGGCGACGAGGAGGCTGAGGATGACGCGAACGCGACAGGCGAGCGTCCCCAGATCGGGGGCGCGGAGGTCGTCGACGGCGGGGACGGTCGGGTCGATTCCGGCCGGAATACCGACGGAGGCGACGACGCCGACCGGGACGGAAGCGCGGACGCCGGCGAAGGGCGAACCCTCCCCGTCGAAGGCGACGAAAGCGGGGCGGGAACGGACGAAGGAGACCGCGACGGCGCGACGACCGCGACGGCGTCCGACGGCGAGCGGACGGAGGACGGTGACGGAACGGGGGACGGGGGCGGAACCGAGGACGAGCGCGACGGATCGGAGTAAAAGGTAACTCGATTGACTTTGAAGGGGAGGTATGACGAGCCTCTTTCGGGAACTCGGGCGACTCAGCGCGAGAGGCGTCCCGAGCATCGTCCCCCGCGCCGCGGCCCTCGGCGCCGTCGCGCTGCTCGCCCTCCTCGCGTTTTCGTTCGACCCGGTCGCGTTCGTCGGGCTTTTCGCCCTCCTGCTCGCGGCCGCGACCGTCTACAGCGCCGTCGAGATCGTCAACGCGTACGAGAAGCGCGCGCTGACGGTGTTCGGCGAGTACCGCAAACTGCTCGAACCCGGTATCAACTTCGTTCCCCCGTTCGTCAGCCGCACCTACCCGTTCGACTTGCGGACCCAAACGCTCGACGTCCCCCGCCAGGAGGCGATCACTCGCGACAACTCGCCGGTGACCGCCGACGCCGTCGTCTACATCCGCGTCATGGACGCCAAAAAGGCGTTCCTCGAGGTCGAAGACTACAAGACCGCCGTGTCGAACCTCG
>NZ_PEND01000001.1 GCF_002844195.1 Halegenticoccus soli | reverse complement strand
TCCGAGTCGGGATCGACGTCGACGACCGCCAGGAAGTCCGGCGCGTCCGCGTCCGTTCCTACGTACAGCCCCATCACGTAGGCGACCTTCTCGGGTTCGGACTCCTCTATCGCCGCCTGCGGCGTCGCGTAGCCGGGCCCCTCGTGGTGGTGATCGTGGTCGTGGTGATCGTGCGCGTCGGCGTCGGGCGTCTCGGCATCGCTCATGGGTTCCCTTGGTCGGCAAAATTTGACAATACCTCACATAGCGGCCGGAATTTCCGGAAGTGTCGGCGACACTCGCGGCGAGAGCACAGCCGTCGGATCGATCAGGTCTCCCGTCCGACCACCGCGTTCGTCTCCGTCGTGTCCGGGACGCGGACCCAGTAGTCCTCGTCCGCCGCCCGAACCTCGATCGGGCCGAACTCGTAGACGCCGGTTTCCGTCGGCTCGTCCGGCGCGTCGGCGAAGTACGTCACCGCGCGGTCGGTCGCGGCGTCCCCGTCGAAGTAGACGTACCGCACGCCGCGCGCCTCGTCCGCCTCGACGCGCGCGACGTCGCCGTGCGCCTCGGAGACCCCCCACTCGATCGGAACGGTGTCCCGGAGCGCGACCGGCTCGCTCGCCGAGACTCGCAGGTCGACGCGGTCGGTCTGCCCGCCGGTGAAGGCCGAGCCGTCGTCCGTCCTGCTCCCCGCCGCGCGGAGCGCGTCGGCGTTCGAGGTCGTCGCTACGAGCGTCGTGTAGTAGTGGGCGTCGACCCCGAACCCGAGCTGGGCGTCCTGCTCGCCGCCGTCGATCCGGCGCCAGTCGAGGGTGGCGTTTTCGACGTACAGGTCCGAAGAGGCCGCGAGCGACTGGATCGCGCTGCCGTCGATCGGAACGTCGAGGCCGTTTTCGACGTACAGCTTCGTCCGCGTCTCCGTCTCCTCGACCCGCTCGGCGCGGACGAAGTACGAGGGGTAGGAGAACAGCCCGAGGTCGGCGTGGTCGGGGTTGAGACTGTCCGGGTCGAGCGCGTGCTCCCTCAGGAACTCCTCGGTCGCCGGGTACCCCATGATCGCCGGGTCGACGCCGCCGCGTTCGGTCTCGAACTCCATCAGCCGCCACCCCCAGTAGCCGCCGCGGGTGGTCGACCCGCAGGTCGTCGTCTCGACGAACAGCGTCCCGTGGCTCGGTTCGCGGATGATCTCGGCGAGTTCGTCCTGCGACCGCGACTCGTCCAGGGTGTCGTCCCGCCGGACGTAGTGGAGTTCGGCCGGCGGGAAGTCGCCGCGTCCGGGCGTTTCGGCGACGTTGCCCTCGTGGTAGCGGGCGACCCGATCGCCGTGGAAGTGGCCGGCGAAGTGAACCGCGACGCCCGCGTCCGCCAGGAGATCCCGGAGTTCGAGGCGGTTCTCCCCGGCCCAGGCCTGGTTTTGCGGCTCCTCCCCGTCCGCGAGGGCGTCCGTCACCTGCGGGGTGAAGATCCACGAGGGATCGTGGTGACCGAGGGTGACGAGCGTCGCGTCGGGGTTCCGTTCGGCCGCCCTCCGAAGGTCCGCTTCGAGCCAGCGCAGCTGGTCGTCGCGGACCTGTCCGCCCCACGTGTTCCCGGCGACGGAGGCGTACAGGCGGTCGGCGGCCGGCCAGTCGAAGGTGTCGAGGCTCGCGAGGTGCAGATCGGGGGTGACGTCCACGGCGTAGTACCGCGGGGCGAAGTAGTCCTCGTAGAGCTCCTTGCCGTCGATCCCGCTCTGGACGTAGCCGTCGTGGTTGCCGAGGGTCGCGTACGTCGGCGCGCGGACGAGGTTCAGGATCTCGTACGCCGCCTCGTACTCCGCGAGGTACTTGCCAGGCAGATCCTGCCCGTAGACGAAGTCGCCGGCGAAGAGGACGACGTCGGGGTCGACGGCGTTGATCTCCGACGCGGCCCGCCGGAACGCCGCCCAGCGCTTCTTCTCCGCGCCGACGCCGAACGTCTCGGTCGCCCGGTAGCGGAACGGCTCGGCGGAGCCGTCCTCCAGGGACTCCTCCAACCCGTCCTTCAGCGGTCGGGGGTCGCCGACCTGCGGGTCGGCGAGCACGGCGATCTTCGGGGTTTCCGGGTACGACTCGACCACGCTGACCGCGCGAGGCTGGGCGTCGCTCCCGCCGTCCCAGGCGACGTGGAGGTCGTGCACGTCGGGGACCAGATCGCCGCCGACGCCGGGGATCCGGAACTCCGCGACCACGTGCGTTTCACCGTCCCAGATCGCGCTGTCGTCGACTCCGGTTCCGACGAGTTCGAGCGCGGTCGCCGGCCTCGCCTCGCCGAACGTCGGTTCGAGCCAGGCGCGCAGTCCGGCGGGCGGCGCGTCGAGGTCGAGTTCGATCCGGACCGTCTCGCCGCCGGGAACGACGCTCGGCACGCCCGTCAGCGGGTACTTCAGCGCCGTGATCTTCGGGCTGTACGCCGGCTCCGGGTCGTTCTCATCGGCCGTCACCCGGCCGACGAGTCCGGGTCCGACGCCGGCGGCCGCGACGCCTGCGACGCCCGCACCCTTCAGGAACGTCCGCCTGCTCGACCGGCGCGTCGCCCCGCCGGTCGATTCGGTTTCCGTCTCGGTCGGCTCGACCTCCGTCTCGGCCGGTTCGGTTCCCGTCCCGGCTGTCTCGTCGCCCGTTTCGGCTTCCGTTTCGATCGTTTCGACGTCCGCTTCCGTCTTCTCGTCGGCCGGTTCGGTCTCCGTCTCGGTTGGCTCGTCGATCATGGTTCGTTTGAAGCGTCGTCTCGCGCGGCGTTCATAGCGGATCGTCCGTCTCGTCGTGGATCTCGTACTCCCCCGAAGGGACGCGAAGGACTCTCAGGAGCTCCCTCGGCGCGTCCGCCGCGTCGACCGACTTGTCCACGCTGTACGCGCGGTAGGTGCAGTCGTCGGGGGTGAACTCGACCACCGAGTAGCCCCAGCGGTGGCTGTTGAAGAACTCGACGTGGGGGTTCTGCGATCTGACGGTCGCCTCGATCGCCTCCTCCTCGGCGCGGCCGCCGGGGAGGCCGAGCACCTCCTTGAGATTGGCGCTCGTGACGGCGGGCGTCATGAACTCGACGCCCAGGCGCTCCTGGAGGGGCGCGAGCGTCTCGTAGTCGTGCTGGAGGTAGCCGGCGACGTAGCTGTGCATGTCGCCCGTGAGGACGACGAAGTTCTCGACGCCGTTGCGGTCGAGCTCGCCCATGATGTGCCGACGCTCGTGTTCGAAGCCGTCCCAGGCGTCGTGATTCAGGTAGAACGTCGCCTCCGAGGTACCGGCCTTCAGCGCCGCGTTGAGCACCTCGTTGGCCCACACGGTCCAGGTCGCCTCCGAGCCGACGCTCTCGTTCACGAACCACTGGCGCTGCTCGCTCCCGAGCATCGTCCGGTCCGCGTCGTCGCGCTCGCCGGGATCGGCGCGGCCGGTCTCTCCGAGCACGTCGCCGCCGGGGTCCGACCGGAAGAGCCGCTCGTCGGTGAGAACCAAGTCCGCGAGGTCGCCGAAGCGGAGCGTCCGCCGGAGTTCGAACGCGTCGAGCAGGTGGTCGGCGTCGGGGTCGTAGCCGACGCGGGCGGGAACGTACTCCCACCACGCCTTGATGCCCTCGGCGTGCAGCCGGCGCATGAACTCCGGTTCGTCGTTGCGCGGGTGGTCGCCCGGACCGGCGTACGGCCGGTCCTCCTCGTAGTCCCAGTAGCGGTTGTTGACGATCTCGTGGTCGTCCCAGATCGCCACGAGCGTGTGCCGTTCGAGCGCCCGTCGGAGGTGTCGGTCGCTCCGGTACCGGCGGTGGAGGTACCGGAAGTCCTCCAGCCCGTGGGCCACCGACTTCCCGCTCGGCAGCGCTACGTCGCGGCCGACGTACTCGGATTCGCCGGCGTACTCGTAGATGAGGTCGCCGAGGTGGACGAGGAAGTCGACCTCCTCGTCCGCGACGCGGGCGAACGCGCCGTAGTACCCGTTCCGGAAGTCCTGGCACGTGACGACCGCGAGCGAGAGCTTCTCGGGGCTGTCGGTCGGCTCCGGCAGGGTCCGGCAGCGGCCGACCCGGCTCCGGACGCCGTCGTAGACGAACCGGTAGTACAGCCGGGAGTCGGCCGGGAGCTCGCCGTCGAGTTCCGCCTTCACGGCGTAGTCGTCGGCCGGGTCGATCGCGCTCGGCTCGACCACGCCGCGGTACGCGACCTCGGTGAACTCCTCGTCGGCCGCGACCTCGACGCCGAGCGGGACGTCCGGATCGTACGCCTCGGGGTGGACGCGCGTCCAGAGGACGACTCCGCTCGGCGTCGGATCCCCGCTCGCCACCGAGTGCGAGAAGGTCGTCCCGTCGTCGTCGGTCCCGTCCGCCGCGAACGGTTTCGATCGGCTCGTCGGTTCGGGGGCGACCTCCTCGGCCATCGCCCCGTCGGCGAGGAGCGTCGCGACCGCCCCACAGAGCGACGCGGCCCCCGCCGCCCTGAGAACGTCGCGCCGCGTGCCGCCCGGTTCCGCGTCAGTCGATCCCTCGTGGGCCATGTGACGTTCGGCCGTTGCGAGGTGACCGGGAAATATTTTTCACCTAATAAAATAGGAAATTATGAGTGTTTGCCGCACACGACTGATCGGTTTGCCTCTACGTGTCAATGGAATCCCCGGCGGCCGGGACGACGACCGCCGCGCCGGACGGCCGCTCCAACCGACGACCGCGGATCGGCGACCGGCGTTCGCCGGCCGCGGATTCGCCGATCGGAGTTCGCCGATCGCGGCGATCGAACGGGCCTCAGCGGCGGTTCTCGAGGAGCCACCGCACGTTTCTCCGGAACAGCTCCCCGGCGTCCGAGCCTCGCGGTCGGCCGTCGTCCAGGACGACCCGCCACTCGCCGGTCGCCGTTTTCCGCACCGGCAACTCGGTGCCGACGAGTTCGGTGAGGTCGTCGTACGGGACGCGGTGCCGGTTCAGGAAGCGCTCCAGCGCCGACTGGCCGGTGAGCCGCTCGGGGATGGGAAACCAGACGTCCGTCACGGTCCGTTCGGCGGTCGGCACCGCCACGTCGACCCTGACCCCGTCGACGGCGGGACCGCGACGGGCGAACAGCTCGCCGGCGGATCTGCGCCGTTCCGGGACGACGTCGCAGACGACGCCCGCGTCGATGTACCGCTCCAGTTCGAGCGTCCGCAGCCGCGCTTCCACCTCGTCGAGGCTCCGGTGGCCGGCGGGCGGGTCGCCCGGGAAGAACCCCACGACGCCGGTCGCCCGAACGAGCGCGACCGTGACGGTCGCCACGGCGGCGACGGACGCGAACAGCGCGAGGACGACCAGGCCGACGAACAGCGCCGCGATCAGGACGAGTTCGCTCACGTCCGTACTCGCCCCCCGATCGCGCCCCCGTCTCGCCCGCGTTCGAACGAACCCGCTCCGGCTTCGGTCTTCCTGTGTGCCACTCGTATCGGTAGCCTCCGCCCTGACGGGCATAGCTGTTTTCCGCGCCGGCGTTGACTGTCGTCGAGGCGGACCGGTCGGTCGGCGGACCGATCCGCCTCGCGCCGGCCGACGGGATCGGGCGGACGGCTACCGGAGCGGAATCGCAGAAAGCGGCCGGTCGGCGACGAAAAGCCGCGCCTAGTGCTCCGACTCCTCGTAGAGCCAGACCTCGTCGACGCGCTCGTAGTCGAGGAGTTCGTCCTCGTCGAAGAACAGGTCGATTTCGCGCTCGTTCGCGCCCTCGTCCTCGTGGTCGGAGCCGTGGATGACGTTGCGACCGAGGTCGAGGCCGAAGTCGCCGCGGATGGTGCCGGGGGCGGACTCGGCCGGGTCGGTCTCGCCCATCATCTTTCGGATCTGACGGGTCGCGTCCTGCCCCTCCCAGACCATCGCGAACACCGGCCCGGACGTGATGAAGTCCACGAGACCCTCGAAGAAGGGCTTGCCCTCGTGTTCGCCGTAGTGTTCGTGGGCCAGTCCCTCGTCGATCTGCACGAACTTCGCGCCGACCAGCTTCAGGCCGCGCGCTTCGAACCTCGAGACGATCTCCCCGATGAGGCCGCGCTGGACGCCGTCCGGCTTGACCATCACGAAGGTTCGCTCGTCGTGGTGACTCATCGTTCGCTCTCCCGGCCCGCGCCGCCGCCCGCTTCGGTCCACTCCAGGTCGCGGGACTCGCGGCCGAGCGCCGCGTTCTTCTCGCACTTCGACGAGCAGTAGTGGATGACGGTGCCGTCGGTTCGGACGAACATCGTGCCCGTGCCGGGCTCGATGTCCGCGCCGCAGTAGTCACATTCTCGCGTCTGTGGCATTATTGGCCTCCGATGGAGTCGGCGTCGCGCTGGGTCTCCCGGAGCTGGAGGACGTCGCCCTCGCGCACGGGACCCAGCACGTTCCGCGTGATGATTCGGCCCTTGTTCGAGCCCTCGCGGATTCGGCACTTGACCTGCATGGCCTCGCCATGCATCCCTGTCTTGCCAACGATCTCGATGACCTCGGCGGGCGTCGAGTCGCTGGCGTTCTCCTCTGCGCTCATGGTCGCTTACTGCAGGTCCTCGAGCTTCTGCCCGATGTCCTCGACGTCGTCGGACGCCTCGCCGGCGTCGACGATGGCCGCGGCGGCGCTGCCGACCTCGAGGCCGGCGGCGTGGCCGATGTCGTCCTGCGTCTCGACGTAGATGAAGGGGATCCCCTTCTCGTCGGCCAGCTCGGGGAGGTGCATCACGATCTCCTCGGGCTGGACGTCCTCGGCGATGAAGACGAGCTCGGCGTTGCCGCGCTCGACGGCCTTCGTCGTCTCGTTGGTTCCTTTCTTTACGCTACCTGTGTCTCGGGCGACCTCGAGCGCCTCGATGGCGCGTTCCTGGAGGTCGGCTGGGACTTCGAAGTTGACGTAGACTGGCATGGTTGTTCACCTCTCCTGCTCGCGGGCTCGACTGCCCCGCCGATGGTCGTTCCCTGACGGCGAGGAGTATCATCAACCCCGGGCAGGGTGTACGATGGTGTAGTTGTGCCCTCCATAAAAGCGCTTTCAAAGCCGTCATGCCGTGTGAGGCCGACGCACGGCGGTTTCGTCCGAGCGGGCTCCCTCGAAATGAAGTGAGTCCCGCGGGGCTCTCCCGGCGACCGCACAAGCGTTTTGGTCGGCGATCCCGGAGGTAGGGGTATGAACCTCTATCGCAGCGTCCGCGCGGTAACCGAGGCGTCGGGAACCGGCGTGGTCGACTGGGACGCGGTCGCGGAGGCGGCCAAGGCGGCCACCGACCCGGGGAGCCTCGACCTCTCCCCGGAGGAGCGGGCGGGCTACGCCACCGACGTCCGCGACGCGCGAACCCGGCTCCGCGCGGTCGCCGCGGTCGAGTTCGATCTCCCGGACGCCATCGAGGTGCAGAACCGCCACCACTGGATAGACGCGAACATCCGCACCTTCGAGCGGGTGATGCGCCCCATCGAGCGCCGCGGCGCCGGGGTCCTTCCCGGCGTCGCTCGCGTCGTCAACACCGGGACGATGGCGTTCATGCTCTCGTTTCTCGGCAACAACGTGCTCGGACAGTACGACCCGCTGCTCCTCGCCGAGGGGGACGAAGACCACGGGCTCTACTTCGTCCGGCCGAACATCCGCAAGGTCGCCGACTCGCTCGACGTGGACTACCCGCGCTTCCGCCGCTGGATCGCCTTCCACGAGGTGTCGCACGCCGCGGAGTTCGGCGCGGCGCCCTGGCTCTCCGGGTACCTCGAAGCCCGCATGGAGGAGGGCGTCGACGCCCTCGCCGAGGGGAGCCTCGACCGCGAGGCGTTCCGCGAGCTGGACACGGCGATGACCGCCGTCGAGGGCTACGCGGAGCTGCTCATGGACCGCGCGTTCGACGACGACTACGCCGACCTGCGGCGGAAGCTCGACGAGCGCCGCCGCGGCGGCGGCCCGCTCGCCCAGCTCGTCCGGCGCGTGCTCGGCCTCGGGCTGAAGCGCCGCCAGTACGAGCGCGGCGCGGCGTTCTTCGAGGCGGTTGCCGACGCCCGCGGCGTCGCCGCCGCGAGCAAGGTGTGGGAGCGCCCCGAGAACCTGCCGACGAACGTCGAACTCGACCACCCCGAGCGGTGGCTCGCGCGGGTCGCCTGAGCGGCCCGGTCAGCGTTCGGCGCGCCGGAAGCTCCGCGAGAGGTACCAGACGAGCAGCCAGCCGACGAGCAGTCCACCGACGACGGCCGCGGCGAGCTGCGGGAGCGACGGTTCGACCTGGAGGGCGACCAGTCCGCTCGAAAGGCCGACGAGCGCGACGAAACCGGCTTTGAGGCGGCTGTTGGCCAGCCGGCGTTCCTCGTCGGTCAGGCTCGGTCCGACCATCAGTCGCCGTCGCCTCCGCGCGCTCCGTCGGTCGACCGGGCGACGCTCACGTGCATTCCGGCGAACGCCCACCCGTCGCCGCGCCGTTCGAGCGTTCCGCTCCACCGCGTCTCGAAGTCGCGCTCGCGGTCGGCGGCGGCGTCCGTCCACGCCATCCGAACGTCGTCGCTGAACCAGGCGTGGTCGCCGCGCTCCCCGACGCGGAGCCGCCGGCTCTCGACGACCCACCCGTCGGTGGTGCGCGTCTGTTCCCGGAGCCCCGCCCGGATCTCGTCGTAGCCGGCCAGCCGTTCGCCGATTCCGAACTTCACCACGTCCGGGCGATCGAGGAAGAACGGGTGCAGCGGCTCCCCTCGTCGGAGCGCCTCGTAGTATTTCCGAACGGTCGCCTCCGCGCTCATATCGTCACGCACGTGTCCCGCCCATTTGAACGCTCCCCGCCGGGGGACGGCCCGTCACTGGAAGCCGCGGTCGACCCCGTCGTCCGCGATGAGGTCGTCGAGTTCCGCGTTCAGCAGGCGCTCGGCCTCCTCGAACGCGTCCGACAGCTCGTCCAGCCGGTCGGGCCGATCGGTCCCGTCGTACTCCATCGGGCCGAAGGCGGGGCTCTCGACGGCCTCCATGAGGTCCGTGAAGAAGTCGTCGGGCGTCGTGGGCGCCTCCGCGTGGACCCTGACGGTCTCTTCGAGCCGCTTCGCCATCCGCTCGGCGTCGTCCTCGTCCTCGGGCGGGGTCCGAACGGCGAAGCGGCCGCCGTCGTCGTCGCGACCCGGCAGCAGGGGATCGAGGTCCTCGTCGACTCTCCGGGCGACGCGCGTGCCGACCCCCCGCACGTCGTAGGGGTTTTTCGCGTACGTCTTGAGGAGGTAGACCCCGTCTCGGGGGTGACCGAGAACGAGGTCCTCGCCGACGCCCTCCCGCCGGCGACCGGCGACCGCCCGCCAGTCCTCGGGAGCCGACGTCCCCTCGGCGACCTCGTCGAGGATGTCCCGCCAGTCTCTGACGCGCATACCCCGCCGTTGGGCGACCGCGGGAATGAGCGTATCGGTCGGGCGCGTCGATCGGGCCTATCGATCGATTACCCCCCGAAGGTGAGTTCGCGCGCCAGGAGCAGCGCGCCGACGGCGAAAAGCGCGTAGGTCACGACGTCCGTCGCCCCGCCGGCGAGGTTGACCGCCGCCCACGCGACGACGCCGGCGTACAGCGCGATCCGAAAGCGCGACGTGTCCATCGCGTCGCGGAGGACGCCGTAGGCCACGACGGCGGCCACGTAGACGCTCGCGGCGACTTCGGGGAGGGCCGCGACGCCCTCGGCCCGGAGCTGGAACGCCGATCCGATCAGCACGAACCCGAGCAGAACCGACAGGACGACCTTCGAGAGTCGCGCGACGCCGCCGCGCGTACCGGACTCGCTCATACCTCCGTTCGGCAGCGGAAGCACTTGCAGGCTGTGGTGCGGCTCCGGGCCGATGCTGGCGATTGTCACGTCGTCGTGAACGTCCGCCGAATTTGACGTTCACGTTCGCTTATTAAAATTATTAGAATATTGATATGATATATGTGCCGCGAAGGTGAGTATGCGAACGAGGTGACGGTCCGCGCGCGGCGACCGCCCGGCGGTCGAAACGGGCGTCGCCGACGGACGACACTCGATGACGGAGACGGGCGAGAATCAGACGGAGACGGACGAGAGCCGGACGGAGACGGGCGAAACCCGAACGGGGACGGTCGCCGCGGCGTCTCGACGGGCGGCGCTCCGGCTCGTCGGCGGCGGCTTCGCGGCCGCGCTGAGCGTCGGGGCGACCGGGAGCGCCTCGGGTCCGAGAGCGGCCTGGAGCGGCCCGATCGCGGACCCGGAGTACGAACTCCGCGTCGTGACGTTCCGAACGCCGAGAACCAGATTCGGGACGGGCGAAGAGGAGCGCGCGCTCCGCGCGTACGTCGACCAGTACAACCGCAGGTACGGCGGTCTGGCGCTCTCTTTCGAAGAGAGCGGCGAGACGTACCCGCGCTACGATCGATCCCGTTCGAGCGGGGAAAACCGCCGGCGGTTCCGGCGCTGGCTGTCCGAATCCTCGGCGGCGGCCGAGGAGGGGTGCGTCCACCTGCTCATGGTCTCCGACGTCACCTGCGTCCTGAACGGCCGCGTGGTTTCGAGCGCGGACGCGGGCGGGTACGCCCCCGACGGGCGGACGACGGTCGTCTGCAACGTCGCGAACAAGCTTCGCGGCGGCGTCACCGCCTGGGAGGCGACGGTGATGCACGAGGTCGGACACGCCCTCGGCTGCCGGCACGCCGACGGCGCGCAGTACGTCGACCGCCGCGGTCGCGCGAACTCGCCGATGCTCCTGTACTACGGCTCCGTCACGCAGGACCCGCCGTCCGACCGCTGTTCGCACGCGCGGAACGCCGCCGCGGTCGTCGAGAACACGGAGCGGCTCAGCCTGCGACTCACGCCCTGTACGCTCTCCGCGACGCGCGATCACCTGCGGCGGCACTTCTGACAGTCCCGGCGTCACCGACAGCGTTTTTCACCCGGCCGCACTGACACCCGACAGTGAACGTTCGGGGCACCATCGCGAACGTCGACGGCCCTCGCACGGTGAGCACGCGGTACGGCGAGCGCGACATCGCCGACGTCGCGGTCCGGCCGACGGGCGAGAACGCCGAGGAGCTGCTCGACGGGGGCGACGCGGTGACGGTGACGCTGTGGGGCAAGTGGACCCACACCGCCGAGCACGCGGAACCGGGGATGGAACTGCTCGTCACCGACGCCGAACCCGACGAGTACCGGGGGGAGATCAGCTACGCCACCTCGAAGGACTCCTACGTCGTGCTCGAACCCGGCTTCCTCGTCGACGTGACGGATATCCGCTCGTGGGTGCAGTGCCCGCGGATGTACTACCTGAACAAGCTCTCGGGCGTCCCGCTCAACTACCCCGTCGTCAAGGGGACGATCGTCCACGAGGTGTTCGGCGACCTCCTGCGCGGCCGGGACCTCGACTCGTCAATCGAGGAGCGGGTCGCCGAGGCGGGGCTGGAACTCGGGCTGCTCGGCCGCGACGCGACCGAGGTCGAGGACGAGGTTCGGCGGAACGCCGCCGCCATCGAGGGGTGGCTGTCGCAGGGGACCCTCACCGAGGAGGACGACTGGCGCTCGGAGTACACCCTCATCAGCCCCACCTTCGGCGTCAAGGGGCGCGCCGACGCGCTCCGCCGGGGGATGCCGGTCGAGCTCAAGACCGGGAAGAACACGAACCGCGAGCCGCGCTTTCAGGACAAGATCCAGGCCGCGTGCTACGCGCTGATGCTCTCGGAGCGCGGCGTCCCGGCCGACACGGGGACGCTCCTGTACACCAAGAACACCGCCCTCGATCGGAGCGAGGAGGCGGGCGACCTCTCGCCGGCGAAGGAGTTCTCGGTCGGGAAGGGCCTCCTGGAGTTCGTCGTCCGCGCGCGCAACGAGATCGCGGCGACGGAGTTCGATTCGTCCGTCCCGACGGGCTTCGAGGCCGACGCCCGCTGCGAGTACTGCTTCGAGAAGGACACCTGCATGGTCGTCTCCGGCCGCCTCGACCAGGAGTCGAAGGCGGGGCAGATCGGCCGGCCCATCCCGGAGGACGAGCGCGAGTACTTCGACCGCACGTACCGCGCGATCGAGGAGGAGCGCCGCGAAACCCACCGCGAGTACCGCAAGCTGTGGGAGCAGACGGCCGAGGAACGCGCCGACGACGACCGGGCGCTCGTCGGCCTCGAACCGGCCGGCCGGCGGGAGATCGGCGACGGCCGCTGGGAGCTGCGCGCACACAAACCGGGGGACGCCGTGTCGAAGCTCCGCGAGGGCGACGTCGCCCTCGCCAGCGACGGCGACCCGGTCAGCGGCCACGCCGAACTCGTCAGGATCGAACGGCTGGGCGCCGAAGTCGTCGTCACCGCGGACGAACCGGTCGAGCTCCGCCGGCTCGACGTGTACCCCTCCGAGATCTCGGTCGACCGGATGCTCACCGCGCTGCACGACGCCCTCCTGAAGGGCGATCCCGAGCGGAAGGACGTGCTCTTCGGGCGGCGGGAACCGGAGTTCGGCGGGGAGCGCCGCACCTACGTCGACAACAACGAGGCGCAGAACGACGCCGTCAACCTCGCGGTGAACGCCGAGGACTGCGCGCTGATCCACGGCCCGCCGGGGGCGGGAAAGACGTACACCATCGCCCGGATCGTCCGGGCGCTCGTCGACCGGGGCGACCGGGTTCTGCTGTCCGCCTTCACGAACCGCGCGGTCGACAACGCCCTCGAAGCGCTCCGCGAGCAGGGGTTCGAGGGGGCCGTCCGCGTCGGCACCGAGTCCGGCGTCCGCGAGGACATGCTCGACCTCCGACTGGAGCGGCGGGGCGACCCGGACGAGCGCGCGGCGGCGCTGTCGAACGCGCCCGTCGTGGCCGCGACCACCGCCGCCTGCGGGTCTCGCGTCCTCCGCGAGCAGTCGTTCGACGTGGCGCTCGTCGACGAGGCGTCCCAGCTGACCGAACCGGGGACGCTCGCGGCGATCAACCTCGCGGACCGGTTCGTCCTCGTCGGCGACCACCAGCAGCTTCCGCCGGTCGTCAGAGCCGAGAACGACCTCCGGCGGTCGCTGTTCGAGCGGCTCGTCGAGACGTACCCGGACGCCTCGGTCCTCTTGGACCGCCAGTACCGGATGGCCCAGCGCATCCAGGCGTTCTCGTCGGCGGAGTTCTACGACGGCGCGCTCCGACCGGCGACCGGCGAGGTCGCGGCGCAGCGGCTGGACAACCTGGCCGGCGTCGACGTCGACGCCCTGCCGGCCGAACTCCGCGATCCGGTGTGCTTCGTCGACCCCGACGGCCGACGCGAGGGCAACACCAACCCCGCCGAGGCCGAGCGGGTCGCCGAGATCGTCGCGTCGTTCCTCGACGCGGGCGTCGGTCCGGACGACGTCGGCGTCATCGCGCCGTTCCGCGCGCAGGTGGCGGAGATCGGCCGCCGGGTCGACGTGACGGTCGACACCGTCGACCGCTTCCAGGGGTCCAGCAGGGAGGTGATCGTCGTCTCGTTCGTGGCGACCGGCGACCTCGACGGGCCGATCTTCGAGGACACCCGTCGGGTGAACGTCGCGCTGACGCGCGCGAAGAAGGCGCTCGTCCTCGTCGGCGACGCCGCGGCGCTCGGCTCCGATCCCTTCTACGCGCGACTGCTCGACTGGGCGCGGCGGTAGGGGAACGACCGGCGGGGGTTCCCGAACCGTACCACTCGCCCGGTGCCAATATCCAGAAGCCGGACGATTTCGGCCGATTCGGGGGCCGTATCCGCTGATCGGCGCGAATACTTTTCCGCGTCCGGCCCCCACGTGCGCGTATGGGCAGTGACTCCATCGACGCGGTCGCGACCGAGACGGAGGACTCCGGCATCGGCGCGAGGGAGATCGTCGCGGCGATGGGCGCCGGTCTCGCCGGAACCATCGCCATGACGCCGGTTCTGGCCGTCGCCTGGGCGCTCGGCGTGCTCAGCACGGACGCGTTCGCCGGGTTCGCGTCGATCTTCGGCCTGGGGCCGAACTTCCCGATCGGCGCGCTCGTCTTCGTGCTGGGCGGGATGACGGCGCTCCCGCTGCTCTTCATCTCGCTCGCGGCGTTTCTCCCCGGCGGGTCGCTCGCGTGGCGCGGCGTCTCGTACGCCACCATCGTCTGGGTCGGGTTCGTCTTCGGCTTCTACCGCGGGGACCTCACCGACCTCTACGCGGGGCAGATCGACCCCGAACTCGCGGTCTTCGCCGCCGTGACCCTGCTCGCGCACTGGGTGTACGGGTACGTCCTCGGGGGCATCTACGGCCGCTACGCCGACGTCGTCGTGTACGAGATCTGAGCGCGACACCTCGATCGGCACGCCGCGGCCCCCACGCGCCCTGCCGGCCGACGTCTCCGTCGTCGGCGCGACCGCCGCGCGCGCTGCGAACCGAACCCGGATTTATTCCCCCGGCCGCCGTGAGAACGACATGGCCACGCGCTCGCGTCAGTACCGGCCGGGCAAGCGAACCACGGTGTGGCTGGTCATCGCGACCGGACTCGCGTCGATCGCCACCGGCATCGCCGCCATCGCCACCGGCGCGGGGGTCGGCCCCCTCGGCGCTGTCGTCCCGGAGTGGATCCGGAACACCGCGGCCTTCAGCGGCACCGTGCTCGGATTCTTCCTCCTCTTGGCCGCGTACGGCCTCCGACGCGGTTTCAGGGTCGCCGCCGTCGCGGCGGCCGCGCTCGCGCTCTTCTCGGCCGCCCACGGCCTCGCGCAGTCGAGCCCCTACTCGGCGCCGCTCGTCCTCCTCTCCGTCGCCGCGTTCGTCGCCCTCCTCTCGAACCGGGGACGGTTCGACCGCCGGCTGTCGCTCTCGCAGAGCCAGGCGGCGGTGCTGACCGCCGTCGTCGGGGTGTTGGCGTACGGAACGGTCGGCTCGTACGCGATCCGGCGGGAGTTCTCCGGCCTCGAAACCCTCTTCGACGCCTTCTACTTCACGCTCGTGACGGCGAGCACCGTCGGCTACGGCGACGTCACGCCCCAGAGCGAACCGGCGCGGCTCTTCGCGCTGTCGCTCGTCGTCCTCGGACCGGCCAGCCTCGGCGTCGCCGTCGGGACGCTGTTCGCGCCCGCCATCGAGGGGCGGCTCTCCGACACGCTCGGCAGGATGACGGACGCGCGGCTCGCGCGGCTCGAAGACCACGTCGTCGTGCTCGGGTACGACGATCCGACGAAGCCGGTCCTGGAGGAGCTGGCGGACCGGACGACGTTCGTCGTGATCACGCCCGACGAGGACCGCGCGGCGCGGCTCTCGGATCGGAACGTCGACGTGCTCACCGCCGACCCCACGGACGAGGAGACGCTCGAACGGGTGCAGATCGGCGAGGCGGCCGCCGTCGTCGCGGCGACGTGGAACGAGGCCGAGGACGCGCTCGCGGTGCTGACCGCCCGCCAGGTGAGCCCCGAGGTCCGCATCGTCGCCGTCTCCGTCGCCGGCTCCGCCGACAAGCTCAGGCGGGCCGGCGCGGACGTGGTGATCGACCCCCGAGCGATCTTCGGCCGCATGACCGTCGACGCGGCGCTCGACGGGGGTGACGGCGTGGGCGGTGCGGGGGCGGACGAAAGGGGCACGGTCGGCGGGGCGGACGGGAGCGAAGAGACGGGCGAATCGAACGAGGCCGGCGAGGGAGGCGAGGAGGACGAGGGCGCGACGGGCGAAACGGATGAGACGGCCGACGGGGTCGACGAAACGGACGGGAGACCGTAGTCCGCGGGTTCGACACCGGTTCGGTCCGCCGTCCGCCGCGCCGGCTCCGTCGGGTTCGCCGCTAGTCCGTCGTGTCGACCACCGGACGGGACTTCTCCTCGCCGATCCGGGCGACCACGCGCTCGTGGAACTCCTTGAGGACGGCGCTTTCGTCCTCCGCGAGCACCACGTCGCTCGCCGCGAGCGTCGCCAGCCCGAAGGCGCGCGGCGACGGTGACGCCACCTCGCGGTGCGTCACGGCGATCTCCCCGTCCCGGATCCCCGAGAGGACCTCCCGGATGCCGGCGAGGTTCAGCTTGTCCTCCAAGATTTCCCGGTAGGTCTCCTCCGTGACCGCGAACGAGTCGAGCCGCTGGGCGAACGACAGGAGCATCTCGCTCGAAACCTGCTGTTCCGCCGCCGTCTTCTCGTATCCCTTGTAGCGCTTCAGGATCATGAGAGAGCGCGTGGCGTTGATCCGGAAGTACCGCTTCAGCAGGTCGGTCCCGTCGAGCGCCGCGCGGAGGTCCGCCGCCGCGTCCTCGGGGTCGACGCTCCGGAGGATGCCCGCCACGTCCGCCTTGCGGTTCAGCGGCATCGAGACGGTGAAGCCGTTGTCCGCCACCGCGACCTGCACGTTCGCGTTCACCCGGCGGGCGATCCGGTAGGCGACGAGCCGCGAGAGCCCGTCGTTGAACTTCCGACCGTAGTTCGAGTGGACGTAGTAGTGTCTGCGGTACGCCTCGCGGTCCAGTTCCTCCTCGACGGCGATGCGGCCCGCGGTGCTCACGCTCTCGGCCCCGGCATAGCGGACCTGCTCGTCGAACGTCCGGGCGATCGCCCGGACGCTGTTCTCGTCCATCGGGAAGCCCCGGAGCCAGTCGCGGACGGCGGGTCGCCCGCCCCGTTCGAGGCGATCGAGGAGGTCGCGCTGGAACGCCAGGATCTCCCGGCCCAGGTCGTACGAGAGGGGCAGGCGCTCGGAGAACCACGACGGCACCGTCGGCCGCGCGCTCGTCCGGTCGACGTACACCTTCGTCCCCCGGCGGTAGCGGAACTCGAAGCGGTCGCCGCCGAGGACGAACACGTCGCCCGTCTCCAGCGTGTCGAGGTAGCTCTCGTCGAGATTTCCGACCCACTCGTCCCCCCCGCGGGTGTACACGTCGCAGGTGAACGAATCCGGGATGGTGCCGACGTTCGTCATGTAGATGACCCGCGCCATCCGGCCGCGCTTGCCGACGAGCGGTTCGCCCACGTCGTACTCCTCGTAGTGGTACTCGCCGTCCGGCGGGTCGTTCTCGTCCCGCCACACCTTCGCGTAGACGTTCTTCTCCTCCAACCCCTCGTAGTCCGCGGTGAGGTAGCGGAACAGCCGCTCGAACCGCTCGTCGGAGAAGTCGCGGTACGGGTAGGCCCGCCGGAGCGTCGCGCGTATCTCCGACTCCGGCCGAACCCCGTTGATGGCCATGCCGTAGACGTGCTGGGCGGCCACGTCGTAGGCGTTCTCCGGCACGAACACCCGGTCGACGAACCCCTCCTCCGCCTTCTTCAGCATCACCGCGCACTCGACGAGCTCGTCGCGGTCGAGCGCGAGTACCCGCCCCTCGACGGTCTCGCCGAGGCGGTGGCCGGCCCGGCCGATCCGCTGGAGCAGCGCAGCGACGGACTTCGGCGAGCCGACCTGCACGACCAGGTCGAGGTGCGGCATGTCGATGCCGAGTTCGAGGCTGGTCGAGGACGTCACCACGTCGAGGTCGCCCGCCTTCAGCCGCCGTTCGATCCCCTGGCGGCGCTCCTTCGAGAGGCTCCCGTGGTGGCACCCGGAGTTCGACTCGTCGTAGGCGTCGGGGAACCGCTCGCGGAGGTTGTGCAGGACGCGCTCGGCCCCCGACCGGGTGTTGGTGAACACGAGCGTGTTGGTGTGCGACCGGATCAGCTCGTGCAGCCGGTCGTAGAAGCGACCCTGAACGACCTCCACGGGCGTGTGGATGAGGTCGTCCGTGGGGCACTCCAGCCGGACGTCGAAGTCGCGGACGAACCGGGTGTCGACGATCTCGTACGGCCGGGGGTCGCCGCGGGCGTCACGCCCGACGAGGAACTCCGCCATCGTCGAGAGCGGTTCGACGGTCGCCGAACAGCCGATTCGGGTCGGCGGCTCCTCGGTCAGGTTCTCCAGGCGTTCGAGGCTGACCGCGAGGTGCGTCCCCCGCTTGTTCTCCGCGAGGCTGTGGATCTCGTCGACGACGACGTACTCGACGGTGCGGAGCTTCTCGCGGAATTTCGGCGAGTTGAGCAGGATGGCGAGCGTCTCCGGCGTCGTGTTGAGGATGTGTGGCGTCTCGCCGAGCATCCGCTGGCGCGCCGCGCTGTCCGTGTCGCCGTGGCGGATGGCGTGTCTGAGTTCGACCTCCTCGCCGCGCTCGCCGAGCTTCTCCGCGATCCCGTCGAGCGGCACCTCCAGGTTGCGGTGGATGTCGTTGGCGAGCGACTTCAGGGGGGAGACGTAGAGGCAGTAGACGGAGTTTTCGAGCCCCTCGGGCCGCTCGCGGTCCCGGCGGAACAGCTCGTTGATGATCGCACAGAAGCTGGCGAGCGTCTTCCCCGACCCCGTCGGCGCGCAGATGAGCGCGTTCGTCCGCTCGTGGATGAGCGGGATCGCCTCCCGCTGCGGCGGGGTGAAGAAGCCGCCGTTGCCGGGAACGTACTCGTCGAACTGCTCCACCCACCACTCCGCCACGGACGGTTCGAGGAGGTCGAGCACCCCCTCGTCCTCGATGGTCGCCGACTCGGGGTCGAAATCGACGCCTGCGGCGGCCAGCAGTTCCCGTCTCCTCATTAGTGTGGTGTCGGTCCGAGCGCGTAAGTGGGTTATGTTCGCGGACCGTCCGCGCCGGACGAACGTCTGACGCGCGGTCGTGTCGACCCGAACGCCCTTGCGCCTGCGGGCCACAGTCGCCACCATGCACGTCACCTTTCTCGGCACCGGCAGCGCGATGCCGACCCCCGACCGCGTGCAGACCGGCATCCTCCTGGAGAGCGGGACGGTCGACGGCGGCGAAGGCGTGGGACCGCTGCTCGTCGACTGCGGGAGCGGCGCACTCCACCGACTCGCCCGCACCGACGTCGGCTACGAGGGCGTCTCGACGGTGCTCCTCACCCACCACCACCTCGATCACGTCTCGGACCTCCTCCCGCTGCTCAAGGCGCGCTGGCTCGCCGGCGAGGAGCACCTCGAAGTCGTCGGCCCCGCGGGGACGAAGGCGCTCCTCGACGGCCTCCTCGACGTCCACGACTACCTCCGGGACCGGATCGACCTCCGGATCCGGGAGATCGGCGAGACGGGGCGAGACGAGGCGATAGACGTCGCCGGCTTCGACGTGGCCGCGCGGGAGACGCGCCACTCGATGCGGTGTCTCGCGTACCGGTTCGGCGATCGGTTCGCGTTCAGCGGCGACACCGAGGCGTTCGAGGGGCTCGCGAACTTCGCCGACGGATCTCGCGTACTCGCCCACGACTGCTCGTTCCCCGACGAGGTGGACGTGTCCAACCACCCGACGCCGACCCAGCTGGGCGAGGCCCTCGCCGGCCGCGACATCGATCAGGTGTACCTCACGCACCTCTACCCCCACACGGAGGGCAAGCACCGGGAGATGCTGGACGCGATCGAGCGCGCCGGTTTCGACGGCGACGTCCGGTTCGCCCGCGACGGGCTGCGCTTCGAAATACCTGAGTAGCGGGAGTCTGTACCCTCCGGGGTGAACCGTCGGAACGGACTGCTGTTCGTCGGACTCGCCGCCGTCTGGGGAACCGCGTTCGTCGCCACGAAGGCGGCGCTCGCGTCGTTCCCCCCGGTCGTCCTGGCTGCCTTCCGGTTCGACGTCGCCGCCGCGGCCCTCTTCGCCGTCGTCGCCGCGACCGGGAGGCGGTGGCGTCCGCGGGGCCGCGGCGACTGGGCGCCCGTCATCGCGGGCGGCGCGTTCAACATCGGCGCGCACCACGCGCTGCTCTTCGCCGGCCAGCAGTACGTCGCGAGCGCCGTCGCGGCGACGCTGCTCGGCCTCGTCCCGGTGTTGACCCCCGCGGTCGCGCGCGTCCTCCGACCGGACGAGCGGCTCTCGCCGACGGCCGCGGCGGGCATCGTCGCGGGCTTCGTCGGCGTGGCGCTCATCGCGAACCCGGATCCCGCCGACCTGTCGGCGAACGTCGGCGTCGGCCTCGTGCTCGCCTCGGCGGTCGCGTGGGTGCTCGGCGCGGTGCTCACCCGCGAGGACGGGGCCGCCCTCCCGCCGATCTCGCTCCAGGCGTGGACGCTTCTCGTCGGCGCGGCGCTGTTGCACCTCGCCGCGCTCGCCCTCTCGGGCGAGTCGATCGCCGCCGTCGAGGCGACGCCGGCGGCGCTGGCCTGGCTCGCGTACCTCGCGCTCGTGCCCGGCGCGGTGGGCTTTTTCGCGTACTTCCGGCTGCTCGACCGGGTCGGCCCGATCCAGGCGGGGCTGATCGAGTACGCCATCCCGCCCTTCGCGGCGCTGTTCGGCTGGCTCGTCCTCGGCGAGACGCTCACGCCCGGGGCGGTCTTCGGATTCCTCGCCATCCTCGCCGCGTTCCTGCTCGTCAAGGCGGACGCCGTTCGGAGCGTCGTGCGGGCGCGCAGCGGGGTCGACGAGCGGGGGTGACGGACCGGATCGAGCCGAGATCACGAACCGGACCGTCGAAAGGCGGAAGACCGCCGCCGACCGCCGTGGATTCATGGAGAAGGTGAATCTCGACGAGGCGTTCGCGTCGTTCGACGAGCGCTGGTCGCCGCGTCTCGCGGGCGAACTCAACGGTCAGGCGGTCAAACTCGCCAAGGTCGAAGGCGAGTTCGTCTGGCACCGCCACGACGACGCCGACGAGCTGTTTCTGGTCCGGTCGGGCGAACTGCGGATCGAGCTCCGCGACGAACCGGACGTGGTGCTGACGGCGGGCGAATTCGTCGTCGTGCCGCGCGGCGTCGAACACCGGCCGGTGGCTGAGAAGGAGGCGGAGATACTGCTCTTCGAACCCGTCGGGACGCGGAACACCGGAAACGTCGAGGACGAGCGAACGCGGACGGACGTAGAACGGATCGGGTAGCCGCCTCAGCCGCGGATCCGCGTCCCCGGCGACTCGCCCGCCAGGAACGCCTCCAGCCCCTCGGGTCCGAACACGTGCGCCGGCGCGCCCAGTTCGAGGAGCGACCGCACCTTCCCGGCCATGCCGCCGGTCACGTCGGTCGCGTCGCTCCCGCCGAGGGCGTCCGCCGCGTCCGCGAACGCGCGGATCTCGGGGATCACCTCCCCGTCGGCGTCGTAGACGCCCGGCACGGTCGAACAGAGGCCGACGCGGTCGGCGTCCAGCCCCGCCGCCAGCCGCACGACCAGCTCGTCGCCGCTCAGGACGGTCACGCCCTTCCCGGCGTGGACGACGCCGTCGCCGTGGAGCACGGGGACGAACCCCTCCGCGAGCATCGCCTCCACGCCGTCGAGGGGGAGCGTCAGGTCGCCCGCCCCGTCGCGGGCGCAGAGCGAGAACGGGTGGACGGGAAGCGCGGGGACGCCGGCGTCATGGAGCCGGGAGACGACGGCGTCGTTGAGCCGCTTCATCGCGGCGTGGACGGCCGTCGCGGCCGCGGCGTCACGCGTCCCCGCGTCGGTGCTCACGCCGTACTTCTCGGCGTGGTAGTGGCCGAAGCTCCCGCCGCCGTGGACGACCACGAGGTCGTCGACGCCCGACCCGGCTATCGCGTCGACCGCCGCCCCCAGCGCCCCCTCGTCGACCGTCTCGCGGCGGTCCTTCTCGGTGATCAGGCTGCCGCCGAGCTTGAGGACGACGACCATCCTCAGCGCTCCTCGCCCTCATCCTCGCGGCGACGGGCCGCTCGGTCGTCCTCCGCCCGCACGCCCTCGTCGGCCAGCTCGGCGCGGAAGGCGTCCTCGCAGCCAGGCGTGAAGCGCAGGGCCGTCTCCGTCTCCGCCGTCGGGTCGAGCGCGACGATGCAGCCGCCGCCGCCCGCGCCGGTCAGCTTCGCGCCGTAGGCGTCCGCCATCCGCGCGGCCCACACCATGTTGTCGAGCGAGCGCGAGGAGACGCCGAGCGCCTCCAGCAGGCCGTGGTTGAAGTTCATGAGGCGGCCGAGTTCCGACAGCAGGTCATCGCTCGCGTCCTCGTCCGGGTCGGCGTCGGTCAGGAGGCGCTCGCCCTCGCGGACGACGTCGCCGACGGTCTCGACGGTGCGCGCGGCGAAGCCGTACCGCTCCCGGAGTGCGCGGACGCCGGCGACGAGTTCGCCGGTCTCCCCCGCGCCGCCGTCGAAGCCGACGACGAACGGGAGGTTCGGCGCGTCGATGGTCCGGCAGTCGTCCCCCTCGACGCGGACCGCCCCGCCCATCGCCGAGCAGAACGTGTCCGCCCGCGAGGCCTGCCCGTCCTGCACCTCGTACTCCGCCCGGAAGGCGCGGTCCGCGATCTCCCGCGGGTCGAGCGGGTCGCCGTGCGCCCGGGTGGCGGCGTCGATGCCGGCGACGACGACCGCGGCGGAGGAGCCGAGCCCGGCTCCGAGCGGGATGTCGCTCTCCACCGTGATGTCGAACCCGGCGTCCGGCATCCCCAGCGCGTCGCGCGCCTGGTCGACCGCGGCGTCGATGTAGCCCATCGCGGCATCGACGAGCGGCGTCGGCACGTCGACGTCGGGGCGGCCGCCGGCGTCGCCGCTGTACTCGACGGTGAAGCCGTCGATGGAGAGATCCTCCGCCTCGACGCGGACGTGGTCGTCCTCGCGCGGTTCGACGGTGACGGTCGCCCGCCGCTCGATGGCGCAGGGGACGGCCGGCTCCCCGTAGACGACGGCGTGCTCCCCGAAGAGGTAGACCTTGCCGGGGGCGCTCGAAACGGTCATGTCCGAAAGGAACGGGAGCGGTCGCTTAAGGGTATGCGAAACGACCCGAGCGGCCGCGGTCGAGCCGGGACCGGTCGAACCGGACCTCCCGGCAGTCGACCGCCGGAAGCCCCGACTCGAACGCCGGGAGGTCCGTCCCGGCGGAAGGTCCGCTCGACGGCGAAAGAGCCGCCTCGACGCCCGAAGAACCGCCTCAGCGCGCCCGGTAGAACGTCGTCTCGTCCCCGTCGTCGACGCGGACGCGCTTTTCGAGCTTCCCCTCGTAGACCAGCAGTTCGAGCGCGAGGTCGAACTGCCCCGCCACGTCCTCGGCGTCGGAGCCGAAGCGGGACGTGTCCATCTCGTCGAACAGCTCCTCGGCCGAGTACGCCTCCGGCGCGCGGCTCTCGAACACCTCGTACACGAGCGTGACGAAGCTCTCGCGCGGTTCGGCCCGGTTCCAGTCGGCCTCTGTCAGGGGCATAGTGCGATTGGCGTTCCGGAGCCGGTTAGTCGTACTGGGCGATCCGCGGGAGCGGTCCGCCGGCGGGAGCGAGAGCGCGACCGCTCGCCGGGGCGGGAGCGAGAAAACGGAACGCGAACGTCGAACCGTCGAATCGGCCTCTCAGATGCCTTCCTCGAAGTCGTCGAGGGCGTACACCGTGTCCGCGCCGCGGCGGTCGAGCGTCTCGTTGGCGAGCAGCCAGTAGACGACCGACAGCGCGCGCCGACCCTTGTTGTTCGTCGGGATGACGAGGTCGACGTTGCTGGTCTGGTTGTTCGAGTCGCACATCGCGATGACCGGGATGCCGACCGTGATGGCCTCCTTGACGGCCTGCGAGTCGCCGATGGGGTCGGTGACGACCACCACGTCGGGCTCGATGTACCCCTTGTACTTCGGGTTGGTGAGCGTCCCCGGGATGAACCGGCCGGTCCGGGCGCGCGCCCCGATGGCGTCGGCGAACTTCTTCGCCGGGAAGCGCCCGTACTGCCGCGAGGACGTGACCAGGACCTGCTCGGGATCGTAGTTGGACAGGAAGTCCGCCGCGGTGCGGATGCGCGTGTCCGTCTGGCTCACGTCGAGGACGTACAGCCCGTCGTCGCGGACGCGGTGGATGAACCGCTCCATGTCCTTCGTCTTCTGCTGGGTCCCGATGTGGACCCCAGCGCCGAGGTAGTCCTCGACGGGGATGAGGAGGTCGGCCTCCTCGTCGGGCATGACGTCCTCGTCGAGCATCGGCTGGTCGTCGCCCTCGGCCGGGTCTTCGGTCTGTGTCTCTTCGTCGCCCGCGTCGGCCTCCTCGGCCCCCTCCGCGGGCAGGTCGTCTTCCGCGTCGATGTCGGGGTCGACATCCGGATCCGCGCCGGCCTCGCCGGTCGGCTCCGTGTCGAGCTCCTCCTCCGCGGTTTCGAGTGCTTCGTTGTCGTTTTCGCTCATACTGCGTCCTCCGCGATGCGGATGAGTTCGTTGAGTTTGGCGGTTCGCTCGCCGCCGACCGTGCCCGTCTTGATGAAGGGCGCGCCGGTCGCCACGGCGAGGTGTGCGATCGTCGTGTCTTCGGTCTCCCCCGATCGGTGGGAGATGACCGCGTCGTAGCCGTTCCGGGTCGCGAGCTCGACCGCGTCGAAGGCGTCCGAGAGCGTGCCGATCTGGTTCGGCTTGATCAGGATGCTGTTCGCCGCGCCCGTCTCGATGCCCTCCACCAGGCGCTCGACGTTCGTGACGAACAGGTCGTCGCCGCAGACGAGCGTCTTTTCGCCCACCCTGTCGGTCAGCTCCGCGAAGCCGTCGTAGTCGTCCTCGTCGAGGGGGTCCTCGACGTACGCGAGGTCGTACTCGTCGACCAGGCCGGCGACGTAGTCGATCTGCTCGTCGGGCGACTTCGTCTCGTCGCCGTAGCGGTAGACGCCGGCGTCGGCGTCGTACAGTTCGGCGCCGGCCATGTCGAGGCCGAACCGGATCTCGAAGCCGCGGTCGTCGCTCGCGGCCTCGACCGCCTCGTCCACGATCTCGAACGCCTCGGCGTCGTCGATCGACGGCGCCCAGGCGCCCTCGTCGCCCTTCGCCGCGGGGACGCCCCGCTCGTCGAGGATGTCGGCGACTTTCGCGTGCACGTCGGCGTTGGCGAACACCGCCTCGGCGACGCTCGGCGCGCCGACGGGGGCCGCGAGGAACTCCTGGATGTGGGTCGCCTCCTTCGCGTGCTCGCCGCCGCCGATGACGTTGCCGAGCGGGACCAGGAAGTTGCCGCCGCGGAACGCGCCGCCGAGGTGCTGGTACAGCGGCGCACCGAGCACGTCGGCGCCGGCCTTCGCGGCGGCCATCGAGATCGCGACCGCGCTGTTGGCGCCGATCTCGGAGAAGTTGGCCGTCCCGTCCGCCGCGCGGAGCGCGTTGTCGACCTCGCGCTGGTCGCCGGCGTACGCCTCGTCGACGAGGCGCGGGATGGCGTGCTTGCGGGCCGCCGCGATCGCCTCGCTCGGCGGAAGTTCGATCGCCTCGTACTCGCCGGTGCTGGCGCCGCTCGGCGCCGCCGCGCGGCCGAAACCGCCCGACTCCGTGAGCACGTCCGCCTCGACCGTGGGGTTCCCCCGCGAGTCGAGGATCCGTCGCAACGAAACTGAACTGATGAGCGTCATCTCTGTCGTTTGCTCTCCCGTTTGACCGTGAACGGCAGGACGCCGGCGTCGTACTCCTCCGCGGCGATGAGTATCGGCTCCGTCTGATCCGTCTCGATCAGCACCGGCGCGCCGTAGGACACCTGCAGGGCCCGCGCCCCGAGGATCCGTGCCTTCTCGTAGCGGTTGTAGCGTTGCCCGATCATCTCACTGGTAGGGGGACACCACGTCGACGAGGTCCTTGTGCGACACCATCATCCGGCGGCAGCAGTAGCGGTTGACGCCGAGGTCGTCGAGCACCGCCTCCGGGTCCTCGTCGCCGTCTCGGGCGCGCGCTTTGAACTCCTCCCAGTGCTCCGCGACCACGTTGCCGCAGGTGAAACACCGGACGGGAATCATCATGACTGGATCACCTCAGCGGTAGGACTTCTGGTACCGCGCGCGGGCGCCGGGGCCGCCCCACTTCTTCGGCTCGGACTGCCGCACGTCGTTGACGAGCAGCGACCGGTCGAACTCCATGTACGCGTCGCGGAGCTCCGCGTCGTTGAGGTGCTGCACCAGCCCGCGGGCGATGGCCGTCCGGGCCGCGTCGGCCTGACCGCTGAAGCCGCCGCCGTCGACGCGCACGTCGACGTCGACCTTGTCGCGCAGGTCGTCGCCGGCGATGCGGAACGGCTCCAGCATCTTCAGCCGCGACAGCTCCGGTTCGACCAGCTCGACCGGCTGGGAGTTGATTCGGATGCGGCCGGCCCCGTCGCGAACGGTGGCGCGGGCGACGGCCGTCTTTTTCTTGCCGCTCGTGTTGGTTACCATGTGACGTTAGCACCCAGTTTCTCGCTGATCTCCCCGAGGGAGAGGAACCTGATGCTCGACAGCCGATCCAGCGACGTCCCCTCGAGCACTTCGCCGTCCTCGTCGAACGGGTTGCCGACGTAGACGCGGACGTTCTCGAACGCCTCGCGCCCGCGGGGCGTCTTGTACGGGAGCATCCCGCGGACGGCGCGCTTGAAGATGCCGTCCGGACGCTTCGGGTAGTACGGCCCCCGGTCCGACCCGAGCTCCGCGCGCTTGCGGTAGACGCCCATCACGTCGTCATCGCTCCCCGTGATGACCGCCCGCTCGGCGTTGATGACCGCCACGCGCTCGCCGTCGAGCGCGCGCTGGGCGACCTCGCTCGCGACGCGACCCATGATGCAGTCGCGGGCGTCGACGACGACGTCCGCGTCGAATTCGGCCAGGCTCATCGAATCACCCGCACGTTCGATCCGTCGGGATTCTGTTCGGCTAGCTGTTCCAGCGCCACCACCTCGCCGACCTGCTCGATCTTCTTCCGAGCGGTCTCGGAGAAGTCGACGGCGGCGACGGTGACGTTCTTCTGCAGCACACCGCTCCCCAGCACCTTGCCGGGGACGATCACGGTTTCGTCCTCCCTGGCGTACCGTTCGATACGGCCGAGGTTGACTTCCGCGTGGGTGCGCCGGGGCTTTTCGAGGCGGTTCGCTACGTCCTGCCAGACGCCGGCACCGGACTCGCGCGAGGCCGCCTTCAGCTCGGCGATGAGACTGTTGAGTCTCGGATTCGTCTTACTCATGATGTGACCTCCTGAAAAAGGGAGTGCAGGGAGCAGGATTTGAACCTGCGGACTCCTATGAGACAGCGCCCTGAACGCTGCGCCGTTGGCCAAACTTGGCTATCCCTGCACGCACGTTGCTGTACCGCCCGCCCCTTCAAACCACTTTCGGTCCGACCGCGATCGACGGCCGCCGCGCCAGCTCTCGCCGGCGTTCGCGGGGCGGCCGCCCGGCCGAAGCCGGGCACCGCCGCTCGCGGCGCGGGCGAACGTCGGAGGGTCGGTGAAGGGGTCATGGGTGCGGTTCAGACGCGTACTTTCTCTTCCAGTTCCGCCGCGCGCAGATCGAGCGACTCGATCGCGCGCAGGACCAGTTCGTCGACGCTGAACGACCCGTCCGTCTCCACGTGGAAGACGAACGCGCCGGGCACGTCGTGCACTTCGACCTCCTTGCCGGGGTATCGCTGCGTGAGGTCGTTGCCGAACTCGTCCGCGTTGACGAGTTCGCCGTCCTCGGTCTCGATGACCCCGCGGAGGATGTTCGGTTCCTGCTCTTCGAACTCGCCGGCGTCGCCGACGACTTCGACCCGCTGGAGGTGGCGGTAGCCGACCGCGACCCCGCCCTGGTGTTTGGCGTGGGTCTTTCCGGAGTCGAGCACCGCGTCGGCCTCGAACTCGAGGCGCTGTCCCTGTTTTAGCTCGATGATGGGGACGTTCTCGTCGGCGGGCTGGACCTCCGGGACCGACGACTGGATGTCGCCGGAGTACGCCGTGGCCGGCCCTTCGACATCGAGCGCGAGCGTGACCGTCTCGCCCACCTCGAAGTCGTCGAGGGGCGTCGTCAGGGGGATGAGCCCCAGCCGCAGCGCGATCATCTCGTCGAACATCACCGACGTGTTCTCGATGAACCGGACGGTGTCGATCGACAGCGTCGGCACGTCGGCGATCATCGCCCGCCGGATGCCGTTGGCGAACGCCGGGGTCAGCCCCCGGACGAGAAAGCGGGCGCTCCGGTCGCCGCGTTCGATGAACTCGACGTCGAATTCTTCCGCCATGGTCTACAGTCGCTTGTTCTTGGGGGCGCGGGTCCCGTCGTGCGGGATCGGCGTCACGTCCTCGATGCGGCCGATCTCGATGCCGGCGCGGGCCAGCGCGCGGATCGTCGCCTGCGCGCCCGGCCCCGGACTCTTGTTGCCGTTGCCGCCCGGCCCGCGGACGCGGACGTGCAGCCCCGTGATGCCGGCGGCCTTCACTTCCTCCGCGATCGAGTCCGCCATCTGCATCGCCGCGTACGGCGACGCCTCGTCACGGTTCTGCTTGACGACCGACCCGCCGGAGGACTTCGCGATCGTCTCGGCGCCGGTCTGGTCCGTGACCGTGATGAGCGTGTTGTTGAACGATGCGTGGACGTGGGCGATTCCCCACTTTCCGTCTTCGGATTCGCTCATTGGTGGTTACTCCTGCGCCTCCGCGCGTTCGGGGTGCAGTTCGTCCGCGAGCGGGCTGTTCTCGTCGAAGCTCACGGTGTTCTCCTCGTCTACCTCGACCTTCTTCGACGGGACTGTCACCCGGGCGCCGTCGACGGTGACGTGCCCGTGGGTGATGAACTGGCGCGCCTGTTTGGGCGTGTTCGCCAGCCCCTTCCGGTAGGCGACGGTCTGGAGGCGGCGCTCCAGCAGGTCCGTCACGTCGAGCGACAGGATCTCGCTGATGTCGTCGTCCTCGTCGAGGATGCCGATGCGCCGCAGCTTGGCGAGGAAGTCCGCGCCGGCGGCCGCCGCGGCCTCGGTGTCCCCCTGGGCGTTCCCGAGCAGGCGTCGGGCCTCGCGGCGGAAGTTGCGCAGCTGCGACTGCGCGCGCCACAGCTCCTCCTTGTTCTTGAGGCCGTAGCGGTCGAGGAGATCCGCCTCCTGGGCGATGCGCTCGCCCTGGAAGGGGTGGTTCGGGGTCTCGTAGAACTTGGTGTTGTGCCCCGTCGTCATTCGTCCTCACCGCCCTCGGCGGCCTCCTCCTTGATCGCCTCGACGTTGACGCCGATGGTCCCCTCGCTGCGCCCGGTGGACTTCGTGCGCTGCCCGCGGACCTTCTGGCCGCGCTTGTGTCGGACGCCCTTGTAGGAGTTGATCATCTGCATCCGGTTTATGTCCTGCCGGCGCGTCTGTTCGAGGTCGCTGCCGATCTCGTGGCTCGTGTCGCCGGTGTAGAAGTCGTTCCGGCGGTTGATGAGCCACTCCGGGGCGTGGTCGTCGAGGTTCTCGACGACGTCGACGACGGCGTCGATCTCCTCGTCGGAGAGGCGACCGAACGTCGCGGTTCGGTCCACGCCCGCGGTGTCGGCAACGATGCGCGCCGTGCGCTTGCCGATACCCTTCATGTCTGTGAGACTGCGCTCGACCGACTTCGTCCCATCGAGGTCCGTCGTCCCGATGCGGACGAAGTAGCGGAGGTCCTCGTCCTCCTCCGGCGAGCCGTCCTGTGGTTCTTCTGAACTCATGGCTGAATGGTGTGAAAGCGTTGCGGCGGGGATTCGAACCCCGGAGGCTTGACGCCACTGAGTTAGCAACCCAGCGCCTTGGGCCAGGCTTGGCTACCGCAACACTGCTTGCACATCGTCGCCCTTCCGGACTCGGGACCCGTCGCCCCTACAGTGTACGCATTCGATCTAACACAGGTTGCCTACTTAAGCGTCACGAAAACGCCGCCCGCGCGGGTTTCCGACTGCGGATCCGGCTTACGAAACGGGCGGGTCGGGCCGGCTCGCCGGAATCCGTGTCAGATTTTGATGATCTCTCGCGCCTCCGCCGGCGACGCGACCGGCCGTCCGAGCGTCTCGGCGATCCGAACCGCGCGCTCGACCAGCTGCGCGTTGCTCTCGGCCAGTTCGCCCCGTCGGTAGTAGAGGTTGTCCTCCAGGCCCACGCGGACGTGCCCCCCGAGGAGCACGGACAGCGTCGTCAGCGGGAGCTGGTGCCGGCCGAACCCGAGGACGTTGAACTCCGCGCCGGCCGGGAGCGACTCGACGAGGGTCAGGAGGGATCGAGGGTGCGGAAGCGACAGCGTTCCCGGCCCGAAGATGAGGTTGAGGTACGGCGGCTCCGCCAGGTCGTCGACGATCCGGAGCGCCTCGTTCAGGTGGCCGTCGTTGAACACCTCCAGCTCGGGTTTGATACCCCGCTCGCGCATCTCGCCGCGCAGGGTCCGGACCGTCGCCCGCGTGTTCTCGCTCGTCAGCCGGTCGTACCGGTTCAGCGGCCCCATGTCGAGCGACGCCGTCTCGGGGGCCGGATCGGTCCGGAGGGGCTGGGCCCGGAGGTCGGTCGGGACGCCGGTCCCGCCGGTCGAGTGCTGGACGATCACGTCGTCCGCCCGCTCGCGGACCGCGTCGGTCACCGCCTGGAACCGTTCGGCGTCGAACGCCCGCTCGCCGTTGTCCCGACGGGCGTGGAGGTGGACGATGCTCGCCCCCGCGGCCTCGCAGGCGGCCGCGGCGTCGCCGATCTCCGCCGGCGTCTCGGGGAGGTTCGGGTGCGCCTCCTTGCCGTGAACGCCGCCGGTGAGCGCGGCGGTGACGATCACCGGCTTCCCGTCGAGGTAGTCGTCGTAGGCCATCGGGTCAGTCCCGTCCCGCGTCGGTCCCCGCTTCGGCTTCGAGGAAGATCTCGCAGTCGGTCGCGTGGCCCAGGCCGTACCGATCGTTGCAGACGTCCGCCCGCATCGGCTGGACGAACGCCTCGGCGGCGGTGCAGTACGCCCGCTCCGTCTCGAATCGCTTTCCCCCGCTCTCGCGGCGATACTCCAGGTAGGGACACCGGTCGGCCATGGTACTGCTGCGCACGCGATCCGCATGAAGCCCCGGTAACCCCCGCGTCACCGGTCGTCGCACCGATCGCGGCTCCGCCCGTCCCGCCCGGAGATCCACGTCTCGCGGTAGTCGGCGGCGAAGGCGCGCAACGAGGTCGGCGGCCGGCCGAGCGCGCGCTCCGCGTCCGCGGTCACCCGGTCGCGCCGATCACGAGTACGCGTCTCC
The DNA here is from genome assembly GCF_002844195.1 of Halegenticoccus soli. Taxonomy (GTDB): domain Archaea; phylum Halobacteriota; class Halobacteria; order Halobacteriales; family Haloferacaceae; genus Halegenticoccus; species Halegenticoccus soli. Next base: position 905,110 of record NZ_PEND01000001.1, on the reverse strand, counting down.
CGGTCATCTCAGCGCGCGACCATCGGCATCTCGCCGACCCACTCGTCGCTTCGGATCTGTCCGAGCATGAAGTCGGCCGCGTCGGCGCGGGACACCGTCGCGCGCGGCCCGAGCTTCAGGTAGCCGACGCGGTAGTCGCCCGTGTGTTCGCCGTCGGTGAGCCGCGGGGCGCGGACGACGACCCACTCCAGGTCGCTGTCGGCGACCCGCCGGACGTACCGCTTCGAATCCGCCAGCAGGTCGCCGGGGACGAGCTTCATCAGCCCCGTCATCGCCCGACCGCCGAGCGACGAGGGGCCCTTGTTCGTGCGCACCGCCGCGCCCGAGAGGACGATCAGCCGCGGAACGCCGCGTTCCTCCATCGCTTCGACGACGTTGTCCGCCGCGACCGCGAGCACGTCGTTCGGCGACCCCTTCGCGTGCCCGAGCGCGCTGAGCACCGCGTCAGCCCCGTCGACCGCCCGATCGACCGCGTCGGGGTCGAGCACGTCGCCCCGGACGACGGCGAGTCGCTCGCGTTCGGCGTCGAACGCCGCGGGATCCCGGACGAACGCCGTCACGTGGTGGCCGGCGGCGAGCGCCTGTTCGACGAGCGCGCGGCCCGTCCGGCCGCTCGCGCCGAAGATCGTGAGTCTCATCGGTACCTCTACGACCCGCCGGGGGATAAGCCGTCCACCGAGAGGGTTCGAGAGGAACGGTCGATTCCGGGTGGGGCCTCGGGTCCCGGAGCGACTTCCGCCTCGCCTGGTAACTTCGAACTCGCGCAGCGAGCCGTTATTGCGTCCCAGCCCCTGGATACGGCGTGAACGCGATAGACGCGACGGGGCTCGAACTCACCTACGCGGACGGCACGGAGGCGGTCCGCGGCGTCGATCTCACGGTCCCCGAGGGGGCGTTCTTCGGCTTTCTCGGCCCCAACGGCGCGGGCAAGACAACGACGATCAAGGCCCTCGCGACGCTGCTTCGCCCGACCGGCGGCCGGGTCGCGGTGAACGGATTCGACGCCGTCGCGAACCCCCGGGCGGTCAGACGGTCGATCGGCTACATGGCCCAGGAGACGAGCGTCGACCCCGAACTCACCGCGCGGGAGAACGTGAAGTTCGCGTGCGAGGCCTACGGGGTGCCGCGGGCGGAGCGGCGCTCGCGGATCGACGACCTGCTCGACCTGGTCGACCTCGCCGACGCGGGCGGCAAGCCCGCGAAGGCGTTCTCCGGCGGGATGAAAAAGCGCCTGGACGTGGCGACCGCCCTCGTCCACCGCCCGCCGATCGTCTTCCTCGACGAGCCGACCACCGGCCTCGACCCGAAGGCGCGGAACCGCCTCTGGGAGTACTTCCGCGAGATAAACGCGCGGGGGACGACCGTCTTCCTCACGACGCAGTACCTGGCGGAGGCGGACGCGCTGTGCTCGGAGATCTCGGTCATCCTGAACGGCGAGATCGTCGCGTCGGGGTCGCCTGAGGAGCTGAAGCGGCGGGTCGGCGGCGACGTCCTGGAGATCGAACTGGATCCGGCCGCGTCCGCGGACGCCGACCGCGCGGCGGAGATCGCCCGACGGTCCGGGCTGTTCGACGGGAACGCCGCCGTCGTCGCCACCGAGTCGGGCCTGAGCGTCACCTCGGCGGAGGCGAAGCGGTTCGGCACGGACCTCCTCGTCGCGCTCCGGGACGCGGGCGTCGTCGTCACCGGATTCAACGTCCGCTCCCCGACGCTCGACGACGTGTTCCTCGCCGTCACGGGGGAGGCGGAGCCCGAGACCGCGGAGCCGGAGGCCGAGGGTGACTCGCGGGGGAGGGGCCGATGAGCCGCGGAGGCGACGGAGAGGGCGGAGAGAACGGAAAGCGCGGCGAGGGCAGAGAGAACAGACGGGACGGAGAGGCCGGAATCGGCGACGCCGGTCGTCTCCGGAGCGCCGTCGCGTCGCCGCGAGGGTCCGCACCCGGAAACGGGTTCCTCGGCGACGTGTGGACCAACTTCAAGCGGTGGAACCTGAAGGCGGTCAGGAACCCGTTCGTGCTCGTCGTCTCGCTGCTCAACCCGGTGATCTTCCTCGTGCTCTTCACCGAGGTGTTCGGCCAGGTCGCGACCGGCGCGATCGGCGGCGGGGGCGTCGACTACGTGAGCTTCCTGATGCCGGCGATCGTGATCCAGGTGGCGCTCGTCGCCGCCGCGACCTCCGGCATCGGGCTCGTCCAGGACATCGAGGACGGGATGTTCGAGAAGGTGCTCGTCTCGCCGATGAGCCGGGTCGGCGTCTTCGCCGGCAAGACGCTGTCGGAGGTGCTTCGGATCTCGGTGCAGGCGACGCTCATCCTCGGCCTCGGGACGCTGCTCGGCGCGCGCATCGCCACCGGCCTTCCCGGCGCGATCGCCATCGTCGGCATCGCCATCGTCTTCTCCGTGTGGTTCACGGCCTTCTCGAACGTCGTCGCCATCAAGACGCGGAACAGCGAGGCGACGATCATCGCCGCGAACGTCCTCCAGCTCCCGCTTTTGTTCGTCAGCTCGGCGTTCCTCCCGGTCGAGATCCTGCCGGGGTGGATCCGGGCGATAAGCGGCGTCAACCCGATCACGTACGGCGTCGACGCCGCGCGGGCGCTGGTTCTCGACGGCTGGGCCTGGGAGACGATCCTGCCCTCGCTCGCCGTCCTCCTCGCGCTCGACCTCGCGTTCGCCTCAATCGCGGTGTACTACCTCGACCGCGCGTCGAGCGCGACGGTGGACTGAGGAATCTCAGGCCTCGAGCGCCCGCGCCCGGTCGAGCAGGTCAGGGTCGTACGCCTCCGTCGCCTGCTCGGGCGCGGCGCGCTCGATGGCGAGCGCCGTCTCGACCGTGTTTCTGAAGTTCTTGTAGGTCGCCTCGTCGACCATCTGGCCGTCGACGGTCACCGCGCCCGTCCCGGCCGACCTCGCGGCCTCGAACTCCTCGATCCGCCGGACGTCGCGGGCGAGCTCGTCCGGGCTCGGCATGTGGATCCGGTTCGCCTGCGCCGTCTGCTGGGGGTGCAGCGACCAGCTTCCGTCGAGGCCGACCCGCGCCTCCCGCTCCACCTGATCGGCGTAGGCGTCGCCGTTGTAGAAGCGAACGCCCGCGCGCTCGCGGAACAGCCGGTCGAACGGCCCGCCGACGGCGACGAGGCCGTTCGCGCTCGCCTCGTTCGAGAGGGCGGCGAGGAGGGCGTCCCACCCCGGCCCGACGCCGCCCATCTCCCGGCCGCCCAGCTCGGCCGTGTAGTCGACCGGGCCGAAGATCAGCCCCTCCAGCCGAGAACCCGATTTTGCGCCGGAGGCGGCGATCTCCCGGAGGTCGGAGACCGCCCGCGCGGTCTCGACGATGACGCTCAATCCGATCGACCCCTCCGGGTGGCCGTACTCCCGCTCGGCGTCCGCGACGACGCGCTCTGTGCGCTCCACGTCCGCCAGGCGGCCGACCTTCGGGACGACCACGCCGTCTATGTGCTCGCCGACCTCGCGGACGAGCGTCTCGATCTGCTCGCGGCCGCGCTCGCGGAAGGAGTCGTCGTCGTAGCTCCACTCGACGCGGGGCCAGATCTCGCCGGCGAACTCGGCCTCCGGCAGGCGGTCGACCACGTTTTCGAGCGCCCGCGCCTTCATGTCGGGGGCGGTGCCGTCCTCGATGTCCGGCACGAGCCAGTCGGGCTTCGCGAACCCCTCGCTTCCGAGGCCCGAGTCGAGGTACTTCGCCGTGTTCTCCTTCGGAACGGCGGCCGGTGCGGTCTGGAACGTGCGGCAGAGCCGCGGCGTCTGCGTCGTCATGGTTTCTGCGTTTGGTGTCCGCGTTTCTGCGTTTCGCGGCGGTTCGCGGTCACCGCCGTCGGACGAGCGCGGTCCTCGTCCCCGAGTAGACCGGTTCGTCGCGCTGGTTGATAGCGTAGTGCTCGAAGGTGACCCGCCCGACCTCGTCGCCCACCGCGGCCGGGAGCGCCGCCGCGGGGCCGTCTTCGACGTTTCGGATTGGGTCGGCCGAGCGGACGCGGGTGAACCCGTAGATCGTGTCCCCGCTCGTCACGAAGCCGTGGAAGCGCTCGTCGTCGCACCCGACCTCGCGGTACGTCGCCTCGTCGGACCGCGCGTGGCCGAGCGCGACGGAGCGCGTCACGTCGCCGTAGGCGACGATCCCGCCGGACGGCGAGTCGGCCATCGCGTCGGCGTTGTGGTGCTGCTTCGCGGTGTTGAGCGTCCGCAGCGGCAACACCGCCGTGAGGAAGTCGTCGATCGTGCGCCCCCGCTCGTGCCGGTAGGCGACGGCGGCGTCCCGGCCCTCGGCGCGGTCGAGCGCGTCGCGGAAGTCCTCGAAGTGCGGCCCCTCGGGCGAGAGCAGTTCCGCCGGGAGGTCCGGATCGGCGCTCGCCCCCGGATCGCTCCGTGAGGACCCTTCGCTCCGTGACGATCCCTCACCTCGCGGTTCCCCGCCTCGCGACGACTCTCCGCCGTCCGTCTCGACGGGCTTCCGGCGCGGCACCATGTTCGTCCGGGTGTACGAGCACAGCGGCTCGCCGTCGGCGGCGTCGAACCCCGTCGTCTCCCACGTGACGATGCCGTAGGCGGGGCGAGACGAGGAGGGCCGCTTTTCGAGCACCGTCGACTCGACGCGGAGGTCCGTGCCGGGGTACACCGCGTCGCGGTGGAACCTGACGCCCGTCCGACCGAGGAAGTAGCCGCCCTTCTCGCTCAGGTCCTCGACGCTCGGCCCCATCGTGCAGGCGAGCAGGTAGTCGGGGTGGATCGGCGGCCGCTCGAAGCCGCGGTCCGCGGCCGCGTCGGGCCGCCAGTACGCCGGGTCGTGGTTGAGCGTCCCGCTCGTCCACAGGTCGTTCCCGTCGCGGGTGAGCCGGAGGCCGGGCGCGTGCTCGATCGTCTCCCCCTCGGCGAACTCCTCGAAGTAGGTCCCCTTTTCGAGGGTGTCGGCGCGGCCGAGCGCGCCGGCCATCCCGTCGAGCCACGGATCGTCAGTCATCGGCGGGCACCTCCCGCCGGCCGGCGGCCTCGCGGCGGGCGAGCGTCCGCCGCATCTCGTTCGTCACGATCATGAACCCCTCGTCGAACCCCATCCCGGGCTTGGCCAGCACCTGCGCCGCGTCGGTGGCGAGCGCGACGTGCGCGCAGGCCCGCGCGGAGATGTCCGTCTCGTTGCACGTGCCGCCGAGGTACGCCCGCGTGTCGGTCCCCCGGCACGCGAGCACCGCCACCGCGCTCCGGTGGATCCCGCCGAGGTCGGGCGTCTTCACCTGCACGAGGTCCGCCGCGCCGGCGTCGACGAACGCCCGCACGTCGCCGAGGGTGTTGCACCACTCGTCGGCGACGACGTCGACCGCGACGCCCGCGTCGCGCAGCCCCTCCCGGAGTTCGGCCATCGCGCGGATCTGCTTCCCGCGGCCGCCCGCGTCCATCGGCCCCTCGACCTGGAGGGGGTACGGCGCGGCCGCGTCGCGGAGGTCGGCGAAGTAGTCCGTCACCGCGGGCCGGTCGTACGGCGGGCCGAACAGCTCGCCGAGGAGGCCGTACACGTCGACGTGGAAGCGCGGTTCGTACCCGTCTCTCCGGTCGGCCCGCTCCGCGAGCCACGACAGGTAGGCGACAAGCTTTCCGCCGTCCTCGCCGACCTTCTCGACGCTGTTGAACAGCCCGTGCGGGAGCACCGGGACGCGCTTTATGAGCATCTTCTCGGCGTTCGCCCGCCGCTCGTCTCCGGACTGGCCGAACACCGGAACCGGCTCGGTCGCCGGCGTCGCGTCGCACGCTTCGGCGAGCACGTCCGTCATCGTCGTCCCCCCGGCGCGCGCCGCCGCGTCGAGGAGCGCCTGCGAGACGCCGTAGCGGATCGCGGTGTGGAGGCTGTCGCCGGCGGGTTCGAGCCCCTCGACGACGGCGGCGTTGTCGGCGAACGCGCGCGGGTCGCGGCCGACCAGCGCCTCCGCGACCGGCCCATCGATCACCGACCGGTACTCGCCGGCCCGGAACAGCGGATCCCGCCCGCCGGCCCCCGAGTACTGGACGGCCGCGCAGTCGCCGACCGCGACCGCTCCCGACGAGAGTTCCAGCTCGACGGACAGGGCCTCGCCGGCCTCGCGAACCCGTCGGAAGCCGGGCGTCCGTGGGGGGCCGCGGTAGTCGAAGCCGTCCCGCTCCGCGCCCGACTTGATGGCGCGCTGGTCGTCGAAGTAAAAGCCCGCGACGGTCGGCACCGCGCGGACCGCCTCGATCCTCACGATTCGCCCTCCCGGGGGCGGCCGATGAGCCGCCCCTCGCTGATGGCGTCCACGTCGTCCGCGACCATGCGGAACGAGCACGGGCGCTGTTCGGTGGTGGCCCGCTCGTCCAGCCGGGCCGCGTGCGTCTCCCTGATGTCGTCGGAGAGCGCGAGATCGCCGAATTCGAGGATCCGCACCCGGCCGTCGTCGTCGCGGGCGGGCAGCACCGCGCCCTTCGCGCTCTCGCTCGGGGCGAACGGCACGTCCAGCGCGCCCGCCTCGAACGCGCGGACCGTCCCGGCGGCGACATCGCCGTCGCCGCGTTCGAGCACCGCGTCCACGAGGCAGCGGGTCGATCGTTCGATGAACGCCTGTTCGTCGTCAACTCCGTCGAGGGTGATCTCCTGTTCTGCGAGCATGTCGATGAGCTGTCGCGTGGTGCGGAGGCCGGCGGCGTTGGCCTCCATCGTGGGAACGCCGCGGAACTCCTGCGGCGACTTCGTGATGACCTTGTCGGGCTCTGCGACCGCCGCCGTCGCGCCGCCGAGGCCGATGACGCCGTTCGCGCGGGCCTCGTCCGGCGGGAAGCCGCCCATCCACTCGTGAAAGACCGTCGTGACCGCCACCTCGTCGGGCAGGTACTCCTCGCCGAGCGCCCGGAGCGCGCGCAGCGCCGCCACGTCCTGGACGAGATTGCCGACCTGGCCGTAGCCGAGAGTGACGCTTCGAACGCCCTGGGTGGCGGCGAGCAGCCCCTCGATCAGCATGACCGCGATGGCGATGCAGGGCGGCACGAGCGTCCCGGTGAGCGGGCCGAACGGCTCGCGGTTGATCCGGACGCCGAACTCGGTGTACAGCCCCGCGAGGCGGTCGACGAACTGCCAGTGCTCGATCGTCTCCGCGAGGTCGCGCCGCTTCGTGTACGGGATGTTGTACGACACCGGCCCGCCCTCGAACGACTGGAACCCGCCGGCGAACGTCACCATCGCGAGCAGGCGGGCGTCGGGCGTGCCGTGGCGGACCTCGACGGGACCGTCGATCCGCTCTATCAGCTCCCGGCAGCCGTCGACGCCGTGGTTGACCGCCGGAAAGCCGTTGAGCGTGTCCTCGCCCGTCTCGCGGGCCTCCTCCAGCCCCTCCTGGGCCTTCGCGTACTCGTTGTCGCGGGTGTAGGAGTCGATTGTCGTCGGCAGCAGGTCGGCGCGGCCGTCCTCCAGGAGGTGCGTCAGGAGGCGGACCTGGTCGTCGAGCCGCGGAACGCCCGCGCGGGGCTGCAGCAGCGGTCGATCGGCGGATTCGAGCACCTCGGCGAACCGCTTCGACGGCGGAAGCGCCTCGTGGTACTCGACGGACTCCCGGAAGTCGACCGCCTCGGCGGTCGGCCAGTCGCCCCTGAGATCGTCGGCGACGCGCCGCAGCTCCGACTCGGAGAGCTTCTCGTCTCGGACCATCACGTCCTGGCCCTGACCGGGTCGCGCTCCGACTCCGTCGGCGGGATTTCGAGGTCGACCCGGAGCGCCTCGATGGCCTCCTCCGGCTCGGTCTCCGAGTCGAACACCCGCGTGAAGCCCATCGCCTCGAAGCGCTCGCGGGTCTCCTCGGGGTCGTCCTGTCCGACGGCGAGGTTGCCCCCGATGTACGTCGTCAGGTCGCCGAGACCCGCCTCGGCGAGCCGCTCGTGGAACCCGCGGCAGTCCTGCGCGGCGTGTCCGTAGAGCGAGGAGACCAGGACCGCCTCCGCGTCGCGTGCGAGCGCCGCCTCTACGAACTCCTCCTGGGAGGTCTGCACGCCGAGGTTCACCACGTCGAACCCGGCCGCGTCGAACGCCTGTTCCAGAATCGTGATCCCGACCACGTGCGCGTCGGAACCGATGACGCCGAGGATGACTGTTCGCGGCATTCATCATGAACAACCGTGATGTTAGAAATAAACCTAACGATTTTTCATGATAATATTCCTAAAACACCTTCGAGAGGCGGTGTGACACATCGACGCATTCTACATGATCAATAGGGAAGGTTTTTGGTACTCATGGCCGACGCCGATCGCATGGGCGCACTCTCAGACCTCCGCGTGCTCGATCTGACGCAGGTGCTCGCGGGACCGTACTGCACAATGCTCCTCGCCGATCTCGGCGCGGACGTGGTGAAGGTCGAGCGCCCCGGCGGCGACCTCATCCGGCCGAACCCGCCGTTCGTCGCCTCCGCGGACGAGCCGTACGGCGGCTACTTCCAGAGCGTCAACCGCGGCAAGCGGAGCGTCGAACTCGACCTCGGGAGCGAGCGCGGCCGCGAGGACTTCCTCTCGCTCGTCGAGACGGCGGACGTGGTCGTCGAGAACTACCGCGCCGGCACGATGGAGCGGTTCGGGCTGGGGTACGAAACGCTCCGCGAGCGCAACCCGGAGCTGATCTACTCGGCCATCCGCGGCTTCGGCGACCCCCTGACCGGCGCGACCGAGCGCCAGGGCCAGCCCTCGTTCGACCTCATCGCGCAGGCGCTGGGCGGGGTGATGGAGATCACCGGTCCGGAGGACGGCCCCCCGACGAAGGTCGGCCCCGGGATCGGCGACCTGTTCACCGCCGCGCTCAACGCGGTCGGCGTCCTCGCAGCGGTCCACCACCGCGAGCGGACCGGCGAGGGGCAGTTCGTCGACACCGCGATGTACGACAGCATCGTCAGCCTCTGCGAGCGGGCCGTCTACCAGTACTCGTACACCGGCGAACCCCCCACGCGGCAGGGGAACTCCCACCCGACGCTGTTTCCCTACGACGCCTTCGAGGCCGACGACGGGCACGTCGTGATCGCCGCCTTCGGCGACAACCACTGGCGGGCCCTCTGCGAGGCGATGGATCGACCGGGCCTCGCCGCCGACTACCCCGACGCGTCGGCCCGCCTCCGGAACCGCGAGGCGCTCCGCGAGGAGATCGCCGCCTGGACGCGCGACCGGACCTGCGAGGAGGTGACGGACGCGCTCGTCGGCTCCATCCCCTGCGAGCGCGTCCAGGACACGGCCGACGTGTTCGAGGATCCCCACGTCCGCGCCCGCGACATGCTCGTCGAGGTCGAACAGCCGGGGGCGGACCGGTGCGTCACGATCGCGGGCCAGCCGATCAAGATGACCGCGACTCCGCCGGAACCGGGCGGACGGGCGCCGCTGCTCGACGAACACCGCGCGGAACTGCTCGGCGAGCGGGCCGAGGAGCGGGCGGCGGACGACTGATAGGGAGTATCGGAGCCAGCCGGCGGTTCCGAAGCCGTCCCTGGGTGGTGTCTCTCGGTTCTTCGCCGGGAATCGCTGCACTCCTCCGATGCTCCCGATGAGCTACCCACTCCTCCGGTACTCCCGATGAGCTACCCGAGGATCACGCCGTCGAACGCCCCCGTCAGCACTTCCTCCCCGGCCCCGTTCCGGCAGACGACGGACGCGTCGAGGTCGGCGCGCCCCGCCGACTCCTCGACGCGCTCTATCGTCACCTCGCAGGCGATCGTCTCCCCGGCGTAGACGGGGCGGTGAAACTCGAAGGTCATCGAACGGGCGAGCACGTCGAGGTCGCCGCCGATCTTCGTCGGCAGGGTCGCGGTCAACAGGCCGTGGACCACGAGGCGGCCGTTCTCGTCCGGCTCGACGTGGTGCTCGCCGCAGTCGTTCGAGAGGTCGGCGAACTCGCGGACCTCCGCCTCGGTGAACGTCCGGGCGTAGGTCAACACGTCGCCCTCGGTCGGAATGTCGGTCGGAGCCACGGTGTGGGGTTCCTCGCGCGCCCGGGAGAAGAGTCTTTGCCGGTGACGTTCGGGATCTCCCTACGCGCCGATGTACTTCTCGTTGATCGTCCACTCGCCCCGCTCGTCGCGGACGAGGTACTCGCCGTAGTAGGGGACGCGGTTCGACACGACCTCGCGGAACGCCTCGCGGATCTCCTCTCTCGTCATCTCGCCCATGGGCCGGAGGTCGTCGTTCCGGTTGAGACAGCCCTTGAGGTAGCCCTCGTGGGTCACGCGGACGCGGTGGCAGTTCGCGCAGAAGTTCTCGTTGCCGACGGGGTCGACGATCTCGACCATCCCGCTTTCCGACGAGCTTCCGCCCGCGTCGCCGTTCACCCAGTAGCGCTTCCTGCCGTGCATGTCGCGCGTCTCGACCCGGTCGGCGATGTCCGCGAGCCAGTCGTGCACGCGCTGGATGTCGATGCTCCACTCGGGCTTGCCCGTGAGCTCGGGCATGTACTCGATCAGCTGGAGCTGGAGGCCGTCGTTCTCGGCGACGTGCTCGACCATCCCCTCGACGTAGCCCGCCGTGTGCTCGAACACGACCATGTTGAGCTTCACCGGGTCGAGCCCGGCGTCGAGCGCGGCCTCGACGCCCTCTATCACGCGATCGTACGCGCCGGACTTCGTGATCTCGGCGAACGCTTTGGGATCGAGGGCGTCCTGCGAGACGTTCACCCGTTCGAGGCCCGCCCGCTTCAGCGCCGTCGCGCGCCCCGGCAGGAACGTGCCGTTCGTCGTCAGCGAGGTCTCCATCGAGTCGGGCGTCCGCCGAACGATCTCCTCCAAGTCCTCCCGGAGCATCGGCTCCCCGCCGGTGAACTTCACCTTCCGCACCCCGAACTCCTCGACGACCTCCAGGAAGCGAACGACGTCGTCGGCGCTCATCTCGCTGTCCTGCGGCTCCATCGGTCCCCGCGTGTCCCCCAGCCCCTCGTTGTGACAGTAGACGCAGTCGAAGTTGCACCGGTCGGTGAGAGAGACCCGGACCCCGGTCACCTCGCGGCCGAAGTCGTCCGTCAGCATTATATCGGAACGTTCGCGCGGATCTTCTTAAATCAGCGGGACGAAACGGGGGGGACGTAACTGATATGAGTTACGTCGCGGGGATCGAGTCGGCTCTCCCGGTTCCGCCCGCGCGGTCGGCGGTTCGGCGACCGGCGAGGGGCCGACCGAACCCGTTCGGGGTTCGGCTCCCGCTCCAAATCACTCGCTGGAGGATCCGCCCGCGCGCCGCCGGGCGATCGAACCGCCGGATCCGCGGCCCCCCTCCCGGAAACTCTTTGCCTCGATAGACGGACTGCTCTCATATGATCGACGAGACCATCGAGGAGATCAGGGAGATGCAGACCCACAGCTCCTCGGTCGTCGCCGTGAAGGCCACGCGCTCGCTCGAGGATCTGCTCGGCCGCGAGTACGCCACCGTCGAGGAGTTCGAACGCGACCTCGAACACAACGCCGGGGCGCTGCGGCGGGCGAACCCCTCTCACGCCTCCCTGCACAACGCGATGCGGGAGGTCACGCGCAGCGTCGTCGGGCGGGCGGACACGGTCGAGTCGGCGAAGAAGGTGACCCGCTCGACCATCGAACGGGTCGTCGAGGACATCAACACCGCGAAGCGGCGGGCCGCCGAGAACGCCGCCGAGACGTTCGTCGACGGCGAGACGTTCCTCACCCACGACTACTCCTCGACGGTGCTCGAAGCGATCGAGACGGCCGCGGGCAAGGGCGCGGACCTCACCGCCTACGTGACCGAGGCCAGGCCGCGGTACCTCGGCCGGAAGACCGCCCGCACGCTCGCCGGCATCGACCGCGTCGACCCGCACCTCCTCGTCGACGGATCGTGCGGGCTGTTCCTCGAAGCGTGCGATCGGGTGATCCTCGGGATGGACTGCATCGTCGACGACACCCTCTACAACCGCGTCGGCACGTTCCCGATCGTGGCAACCGCCACGCGGGTGGGCGTCCCGGTCACCGTCGTCGGCTCCGGCGCGAAGGTCATCGAGGACGGCTTCGCCTTCGAGAACGAGTACCGTCCGGGCAGCGAGGTCCTCCTCGAACCGACCGAGGGAATCGCGATCGAGAACCCCGCTTACGACGCCACGCCCGTGGATCTCGTCGACGAGGTGATCACGGACCAGGGCGTCCACGAGTTCTGAACCGGATCGCCATCCGGTTCGTTCACCGGCGCGCTCGCGCCGTCACGCGAGCGTGACCCATTCGCCGGTTTCATCACTCCGTTCGATGGCGTCGAGCACCCGCTGGACCCGGTAACCGTCCTCGAACGACGGGGAGAAGTCCGTGCCGTCCGCGATGCTCGTCAGGAACTCGTAGTTCTCGTGGACGAACGTGTGCTCCCAGCCGATGACGTGCCCTGGCGGCCACCAGTGGGCGACGTACGGGTCCGACTCGTCGGTGACGAGGACCGTCTCGTACCCCCGCTGGTCCGGTCCCTTGTATTCGAGTTCGTTCAGCCGTTCGAGCGAGAACCGCAGGCTCCCGTCGCTGCCGTGGATCTCGATAGTGTGGTCGTTCTTGTGCCCGGTGGCGAATCTGGAGGCCTCGAACGTCGCCATCGCGCCGCTTTCGAACGCTGCCTGCGCGCTGTACGCGTCGTCGACCGTCACCGGCCGCGTCTCGTCTTCGCCCTCGACCGGCCGCTCGTCGACGAACGTCCGGAGGTGCCCGCTGATCCGCGCGATGTCGCCCACCTGATCGCCGACGAGGAACCGCGCGAGGTCGATCGTGTGCGACCCGAGGTCGCCCAGCGCGCCGCTGCCTGCCAGCTCCTCGTCGTTCCGCCAGCTCCACGGCGCGTCGGGGTCGACCAGCCAGTCCTGCAGGTACCGCCCGCGGACGTGATGGATCTCCCCGAGCGCGCCGTCGGCGATCAGTCCTTTCGCGTACCGGATGGCGGGGACGAACCGGTAGTTGAACGCGCAGCCCGCGAGCGCGTCGCTCCCGGCCGCGGCGTCGCGCATCGCCTCCGCCTCCTCCAGCGTGGGCGCGAGCGGCTTCTCGCAGAAGACGTGCGTCCCGGCGTCGAGCGCCGCGATCGACGGCTCGGCGTGGACGAAGTTCGGCCCGAGGTTGTAGAACACGTCGACCTCGTCGATCACGTCCTCCCAGTCGGTGGCGACGTGCTCGAAGCCGAAGCGCTCGGCCGCCTCGCGCAGCGGCTCCTCCTGCCGGCCGATCAGGGTGTGTCGCTCGACGGCGGGCGCGTCCGGGAAGAACATCGGCAGGCGGGCCAGCGCGTTCGAGTGGGCCTTGCCCATGAACCGGTAGCCGAGGACGCCGACGGTGAGGGGTTCTGAGGCGCTCATTCCGCCCAGTACGCCTCCCCGGGGGTGGTTTCGAAGACCGAGCGTTGCAGCACCTCGATCGCCTTTTCGAGGCCCTCGCGCGAGGAGGTGAGCGAGTCCTCGTGTTCGATCGAGAGCGCGCCGTCGTACCCGATCATCCTGAGGGCGCTCACCACGTCCTTCCAGTGCTCCTCGCCGTGGCCGTACCCCACCGACCGGAACAGCCACGAGCGGTCGAGCTCCTCGGTGTAGGCGGTCGTGTCGAGGACGCCCTTGAGCCGGGCGTTCGCGCCGTAGACCTTGGTGTCCTTGGCGTGGAAGTGGTGGACGGCGTCGTGTTCGCCGAGGAAGCGGATCGCTTCCGTCACGTCGATCCCCTGCCAGTACAGGTGCGACGGATCGAAGTTCGCGCCGACCCGCTCGTTGGTCGCCTCGCGCAACCGCAGCATCCCGGTCGGCTCGTACACGAGCATGTTCGGGTGCATCTCGATCGCCACGTCCACCTCGTGCGCCTCGGCGTGCTCGGCCAGGTCGCGCCAGTAGCCGGTGGCGACGTCCCACTGGTACTCGTGGGCGTCGGCGTGCTCGGTCGGCCACGGTGCCGTAATCCAGTTGGGCACCTCGTCGGTCGGGCCACCGCCGGGCAACCCCGAAAAACACGTCACCGCGTCGACGTCGAGCCGAGAGGCGAGCTCGATCGCCTCGCGCAGCTCGCGGTCGGCCTCCGCCGCCCGCTCGTCGTCCGGGTGCAGCGGGTTGTTGTGCGTCGCCAGCGCGCTCACGTACAGGTCGTACTCGTCGAGTAAGTCGGACAGCTCCGCGCGCGCCTCCTCGTCGTCGAGGTACCGCTCTCTGTCGATGTGGTCCTCGCCGGGGTAGCCGCCGCAGCCGATCTCGACCGCGCCGACGCCGAGTCCGGAGAGGTATTCGAACGCCGCTTCGAGTGACTGGTCCCCGAGGGGGACGGTAAGCACTCCCACGTCCATGCGCGGAGTTACAACAACTGTTTGAATAAAACTTCAGGATACCTGTCTGACTGCCGACTCGGCGAGGGGCGGTCCGACGGGATGCTCCTCGCCCCCGCGGTTACTGTTCGAGGGTCGCCTCGGGCTCGACGTCGAGCTGGATCGCCCGCCCCTCCGCGGAGGAGCGGTAGATGGCGTCGATGACGCGCTGGACCGCCAGCGCCTGATCGACCGTGTTTCGTCCGGGGCGTTCGCCCGCGGCGACGGCGGCGAGGAACAGCTGCTGTTCGGACTTGTGGGTGTCGTTGGGCTGCGTTTCGATGTCCGTGTCGCTCAGGTGATCCGTGCCGCCCTTGCTCGACTCGTAGATGGTGAGCTCGTGCGCGTCGCGGTCGAACCGCGCGCCGGCCTGGGTGCCCCGGACGATGAACTCGTCGTTCGTCGGGCGGTTCGTCGCCCAGGCGACCTCCAGGCTCACCGTCTTGCCGTCGTCGCAGCGGATGAACGCGCTCGCGGAGTCGTCGACGTTGAAGCCCTCCGCCCCGGTGTCCTCGCCCCACATCTCGACGAAGGCGTAGTCGTCGCGGTCGCCGAACTGCGAGCGGGTGACGCCCGTCACCTCGACCACCTCGGGGAAGTCGAGGAAGTACAGTGCGAGGTCGACCGCGTGGACGCCGATGTCGATGAGGGCACCGCCGCCGGCGACCTCCTTGCTCGTGAACCACGAGCCGCGGCCCGGAATGCCGCGGCGGCGGACGTAGTTCGCCTCGATGTGTTGGACGTCGCCGAACCGGCCGGAGCGCTGGTAATGTTTGATTACGTTGATCGGGTTGGCGAAGCGGTAGTTGAATCCGACCATGCAAAACCCGTCGGCTGCCCGCGCGGCGGCGGCGATGCGCTCGGCGCTTTCGAGCGTGTGGGCGAGCGGCTTCTCCAGCAGCACGTCCAGCCCGGCTTCGAGCGCGGCCACGGTGTACTCCTCGTGGAAACGGTTGGGGGTGGTGATGATGACCGCGTCCGCCTCGGCGAACATCTCGGCGGTGTCCTCGTACGTCTCGACGCCGTACTTCTCGGCGAACCGCCGACGCGCCTCCGGTTTGATGTCCATCCCCCCCACGAGATCAGCCTGCAGTTCGAGGAGCCGATCTGCGTGGTAGTGCCCGATGTTTCCCAGGCCGACAATACCGACCCGGACTGGTTCGCCCGAATTCATCGTTGTTCTCGCTTCACTACAGCGGTTGTTAAGTGTCTCGTTACGCGATTCGTCAGTACAACTGGCGCTCTCGCTCCTCGCGCTCCTCTTCTTCTTTCCGCTGCTCTTTGATGCGGCGGCGGCCTCGGATGAACTGTCTGCCCTTCGGGACGTACACGTTCTTTACATCTAACGCGAACGAGACGATGCCGTACGCCCAGAAGAAAAACAGGAGCGTCATCCCGCCGAGGTAGATCCATCCGAGTTCCGTGACCATTCTCAGTCGTCGCTTTCGGCCTCCGTCTCCGTAACACCTTCGGCCTGCGCCGGCGCGACGAGCCCGTGCAGGAGCGCCTCGCCGGACGACGTGTCGAAGAGGTGGACCCGGCTGCGGTCGAGCACGACGTCGACGTTCTCGTCCTCCTCGATGGCGCTGTCGGGGTCGACGCTCATGAGGAGTTGATCCGGCGAGTCCTGCGCGTCCATGCCGGTCTCAGCGTCCTCCGACAACAGGAGGTAGACGAAGATCTCGTCGCCCATCGGTTCGAGCACGTCGGTCACCGCGTCGATCACCATCGTCGGGTCGCCCACCGACTCGCGCTCGTCGGCCAGGTAGACGTCCTCGGGGCGGATCCCCAGCGTCACGTCGGTGCCCGCGTCGAGGCCAAGGTCGGCCGGATCGAACTCGACGCTGAAGTTCTTCGACTCGAAGCCAGCGTCGGTGAGTCGCCCGTCGACGAAGTTCATCGCGGGCGAGCCGATGAAGCCCGCGACGAACAGGTTCGCCGGCTCGTTGTAGCACGTCAGCGGCGGGTCGATCTGCTGGAGCTGGCCGCTGTCGATCACGGCGATGCGATCCGACATGGTCATCGCCTCGGCCTGGTCGTGCGTCACGTAGATGATCGTCGTGTCCAGTTCCTTGTGGAGGCGCTGGAGTTCGGTGCGCATGTGGACGCGGAGTTTCGCGTCGAGGTTCGCCAGCGGCTCGTCCATCAGGAACACCTCGGGGTTGCGGACGATCGCGCGGGCGATGGCGACGCGCTGGCGCTGGCCGCCGGACATCTCGTCGGGCATGCGCTCGAGCATGCCTTCGAGCTGGACGATCTCGGCGGCGCGTTCGACGCGGCGGTCGATCTCCTCGTCGTCGTAGTCGCGCAGGCGCAGCCCGAAGCTGATGTTCTTGTAGACGTTCATGTGCGGGAACAGCGCGATGTTCTGGAACACCATCGCGACGCCCCGGTCCTTCGGCGGGAGGTTGGTCACGTTGGTCCCGCTGATGTAGATGTCGCCCTCGGTGGGCATGGTGAGCCCTGCGACCATCTCCATGGTGGTGGACTTGCCGCAGCCCGAGGGACCGACGAGGCAGACGAATTCCCCGTCTCGGACGTGCATGTTCATGTCGTCGACAGCCGTTACGTCGTCGTACCGCTTCGTTACGTGTTCGAGTTTAACGTCACCCATTGTGGATCACTCCTTGAGCGCCCCCGCAGTGAGGCCGCTTACGATCTTTTCCTGTGCGATGATCACCAGGATGGCGACGGGGAGCACTCCAATTACGCTCGCCGCGGCCATAAGATGATAGGGCGTGTCGAACTGCCCCTGCAGTCCCAGGATACCGCCCACGATCGGCGCCCAGTTCTCCGCCTCGCCGTTGTTCATCAGGAACGAGAAGAAGAACTCGTTGTACACCGAGATGAACGTGAGGACGCCGGCGGTCGCGACGCCCGGCGCCGACAGCGGGACGATCACGCGGAACAGCGCGCCGAGCCGCGTCGTCCCCTCGACGCGGGCGGCGTCCTCCAGGCCGTCTGGGATCTGCCCGTAGAACGTCGTGAGGATGAAGATCGACAGCGGCATGAACAGCGCGCTGAACGGTAGCACCATCGGCCACGGCGTGTTGAACAGGTCCGGGCTGTGGATGTACACGCCCCCGATGACCGCGCCGACGTTCCCCGTGAACAGCTCGAAGAGCGGCAGCAGGAACGCCGCCGGCGGGAAGTAGGAGATGGCGAGAATCGCGAGCATGAGCGGGGTCTTGCCGGGGAACCGCAGCCGGCCGAAGACGTAGCCCGCGAGGCTGGCCAGCACCAGGACGATGACCGTCGTCATGATCCCGAGCACGAAGCTGTTGAACATGAACCAGTGGAACGGCACGCGCTCAAAGACGATGAGGAACGACTCGGGGTTGAATCCCGGGGGGTACAGTCCCACGCCGGACAGGAGCCGCGGCGGCGTGACCGCGAGCACCACCAGCCAGTAGAACGGGAACAGCGTCGTGAGCAGGAAGAACACCGTCACGACGTAGAACATCGACCGGTAGACGCGCTGCGGGTTCTTGATCGAGTTCTCGACCCAGCGGCTGAACGGGCCGCGCTTGAGCGGGCGGTCCTCTATCGTGGTGGTCTGTCCGCCGTCGGTCCGAGATTCGCTCGACATCAGAACGCACCTCCTTCGGCGTCCGCGAACTTGACGATGTAGATCGACACGACCACGCCGATGATGGCCGCCGTTACGAAGGCGACGGTCGCCGACGTGCCGTACAGCCGCTGGTTGAAGCTCGTTACCACGAGACACGACAGGGAGGGAACCGTCTGACAGCTGGACGTCGTCTCGATGATCCCGTAGACGCGCATCGCCGCGATGGTGCGGAACAGCATCGCCACGAGCACCGTCGGCAGGATGAGCGGCAGGGTGATCATCTTGAACTGCTGCCACGGGGAGGCGCCGGAGACCCGCGCGACGTCGTACAGCGAGCGGTCGATGCTCTGGAGCCCCGCGAGGATGAGAAGCGCCATGAACGCCGACGTCTTCCAGATGTCGGCGACCGTGATGATGAGAAGCGAGTCCGCCGTGTTCGCCAGCGGCGTGAACCCGATGACTCCGAGCTGGTTGAGCAGCGCCGGGTTCTCCGGCGTGCCCACCAGGAATCCGATCCCCGGCTGGAACAGCAGGTAGAAGATCATCCCCTGGATGACGATGGGCACCGCCCACGGGATGATGATGGCGACCCGGACCCAGCGACGGCCGCGGAAGTCCTGGTCCAGCACGAGCGCCTGCCCGAACCCGATGATCGTCTCGAAGAACACGCTGAAGAGCGTGAAGATCAGCGTGACGGTCAGGGCGCTGCTGAGGAGCGCTCCCGTCGAGAGCCCCGTGGGGACGAACGCCGACGGCAGCGCGTACGTCTTCTCGTTCGTGAGCAGTTCGACGTAGTTCTGGAGACCGACGAACTCACCGAGGTTCGCGCTCCCGGCGATCGCGTCCGCGAACAACGACATGCCGAACGTCGTCACGAGGGGATAGACGGCGATCACCAGGAGCAACAGGAGCGCCGGCGTGAGCAGGAGGTACGCGAACTGCGTCTCGCTCAGGGACTCCATCCATCGCACGGCGGCGACGTACGGTCCCGAGCGGCCGCTGTCGCGTATGGCCTGCTGGGATTCTTGTTCTGTGGCCATTGGTAACAATAGTGAAAGACTGTGTCGAGAACCTTAGGCGTTGTTCTCGATGTCCTGCAGCTGGCTCTTCAGCTCCGTCATCGCCTGCTTCGGGGCCTTCTTCTGCGCGTACGCCGCGTTGACCTGCTGGGCGATCTTGCCGGACTGCTGCGTCCAGACGGCGGTCACGGGCCGCGGGATCGCGTTCTCGCCGGCGACCCGAAGCGGTTCGAGATAGCGGCCGATGACCGGCACTTTCTTCGCCCGCTGGGAGTTGAGCAGCTTCGGCTCCGGCGGAATCCAGCCCATGATCTCGAAGATCTTGAGCTTGAAGTCCTCGGTCATCATCGCCTTGATGACGTTCGCCGCGGCGGACTTCGCGTCGTCGCTGGCGTTCGGGTTGATGGTCATGTGCCACCCGCCGAGCGCCGCGACCGGCCCGCCGGTTCCCTCGTACTTAGCCTGATCCGGTTTGACGCCCCACGGGATCGGCATCACGCCGAGATCCTCGCCGTAGTTCTCCTCCGCGCCGTTCTCGACGATGGAGTACGGCCAGTTGCGCAGCGCGACGGCGTTCCCGTTGTCGAACGGGGCCTTCGAGGAGTCCTCGACCCACTGGAGGACCGCTTCGGGCGAGATGTTGCCCGCGTAGCCGTCGAGGGCGTGCTGGTCGTCGCTGCCGTGGATGAACGTCCGGACCATCCGGATCGACTGGACGACGGGGTCCTCGTCGACCGTGATCGGGCGGTCGCCGACCGGCCCGAAGAGGTTGTCGAGGCCGCCGAAGTACGCGCCGCCGAACGAGGACATGAACTCGTTGAAGTCACAGCAGGAGAGGCCCTCGTAGACGCTGGCCTGGAAGTTGAAGCCCTGCTGGGTGTTCGTCTGCTCCATCGTGTCCTTGATCATGGCCGAGAAGTCCTTCCAGGACATGGACTCCGTCGCCCAGTTCTGACCCTCGGGGTCGTAGCCGGCCTGCGTCACGAGGTCTTTCCGGTACTGGATCGTCGGGAAGTCCGGGAACAGCGGGATGCCGAACAGGTCGCCGCTGTCCGGGTGCTTCGCCGTGTCGACGCTGGCCTGGAAGTAGTTGTTCTCGACCTGCTTGATCCAGTCGTTCGGGAGGGACTGGCTGAGGTTCTGGATCTGGTCGCGGACGATGAACGGGATCGTCCACCCGCTGTCCATCATCAGGAGCGCGGGTTCCTCGCGGCCGGAGTTGAGCCAGGTCTGATACTGCGACTGGCGGTTGTCCGTGACCTGCGAGCCGGCGAGGATCTCCAGGTTGATGTTGTCCGGGAGGCCGGCGTTCCGCAGCGCCTCCATGATGCGGTCGCTGTTCTCGGCGACCCGCGAGTCGGCCGCCCACTGGATCTTTACGTCACCGCTCGGGGCCTCGGTGTTGATCGGGGAAGTGTTCCCGCCGGAGCCGCCGTCGTTCGGGTTCCCGCCGATGCACCCTGCCAGACCGAGGGCGACACCGGACGCTCCCGCGGCCTGTACGAACCGCCGGCGCGACACTCCGTTCCGACGCGCGTCGTCATGTAAGTCACTGTCAACCATTACAGTCGTCTGCTTGGTAGAGCGATTATTTATATTTTCGGTAAACGTTACTACCACTGTTGTAGTGAATTGGTTGTCATAACCGCCGGCGTGGAAGTTGCCGTTATCTGCCTGTTTCCCCCTTTTCGACGTAACGTAATATATATTCGATTATTATTTCTTGTTATATCTATACATAAAAGAATATCATATAATAGCGGAATTAAGTTCCAGAGACGAGTTAGTCCTTCTCGGGCGCGGGCCACCGCGGCGTCTTCGGCGCTTCGATCCGTTCGAGCTCCTCGGGAGACAGCGACACGTCGAGCGCGGCGACGTTCTCTTCGAGGTGTTCGACGCTGCGCGGGCCGATGATCGGCGAGTCGACGACGGGTTTGTGCAGCAGCCACGCGAGTGACACCTGCGCCGGCGAGGCGTCCTTCTCGTCGGCGATCGACCGAATCTCGTCCAGCACTTGCCAGTTCTCTTCCCTGAACCGGCCGCGGGTGTACTCGTCGGAGTCGGCGCGGAGCCCCTCCTCGACGTCGCCGTCGCGGTCGTACTTGCCGGTGAGAAAGCCGCCGGCAAGCGGCGACCACGGGATCACGCCGATCCCCTCGCCCTCGCAGACGGGCAGGAGGTTCGCCTCCTCGTGGCGGTCGACCGCGTTGTACTCCGGCTGCATGCACGCGAACCGCTCGTACCCCTCCACGTCGCTCGTGTAGAGGGCCTTCGTGAACTGGTAGGCCGTCATCGTGCTCGCGCCCACGTACCGCATCTTCCCCGTGTCGACGAGGTAGCTCAGCGCGTCGAGCGTCTCCTCGATCGGCGTGTTCTCGTCCCACCGGTGGATCTGGTACAGGTCGATGTACTCCGTCCCGAGCCGTTCCAGGCTCCCCTCGACCTGATCCAGGATGTGCTTCCGGGACAGCCCCTGTCCGTTCGGGTAGTCGCCCATCTCGCCGTACACCTTCGTGGCGATGACGAGTTCGTCGCGGTTGCGCCCCTCGATCGCCTCGCCGACGATCTCCTCGCTCTCGCCGCGGGAGTAGACGTTCGCGGTGTCGAGGAAGTTGATTCCGAGATCGAGCGCGCGGTGGATCAGGTCGATGCTGGCCTCCCGGTCGTTCATCATCCACTCCTGGTCGGAGCCGAAGTTCATGCAGCCGAGACAGAAGCGGGAAACCTCCAGCCCGGTGTCTCCGAGTCGGGTGTATTCCATGTCGGTCATGGTACTGCCGTCTCCCGGCCGAGGCAAAAGTCTGCGGGCGGCGGTAGTACCGTCTCGTACTCGCGGCGTAGCGCGCCCGGCGATCCCGTGGCCCCCGCGCGCCGGTCGACGGAAACGCTGATGCCCCCGCGCCGGCGACGGTCACGCATGTCAGCTCTAGCCGCAGCCCGTCGGCTCCTGGATCGGATCCGCCGGCCGGAGTACACGGGGGAGAACCGCTGCTGGCCGTGCACGGCGATCAACGCCGCGATCGTCGCCGGGGCGGCGGCCCTGGCCGCGCGCCGGGACCGGAAGGCGGCGCTCGCCGCGCTCGTCGGCGGCGGGGCGGCAATCGCCCTGCGAGGCTACGTCGTCCCGTACACGCCGCGGTTCGCCCCGCGGATCGTCGCCCGCCTCCCGTTCGACTCCGGACGCGAGAGGCGGCGCTCCGACGCGCTCGTCGACGGCGAACTCGACCCGGAACGGCTGGTCGCCGAACTGTTCGACCGCGGCGTCCTCGCCGGGGACGAGGAGCTCTACCTCGCGGACGGCTTCCGGACCGACTGGGAGGCGGAGGCGGCCACGCTCCGCGGTCTCGACGCCGACGCGCTCGCGACCGCGGCGGCCGACGCCTCCCCGAGCGAGGCGACCGGCGAGGCTGACGGCGAGTGGACCGTCGTCACCGACGCCGACGGGCGGACCGTCTGGCTCTCGCGGCCGGTAGCGATCGCCGAGACCGCGGCCGTCCGGGCGCTGACCGCGCGGGGAGTTCCGCGCGACACCGCGGCGCACGCGGCGACGCCGCTCCGGATGTTCGCGGAGACCTGTCCGCTCTGCGGCGGAGACGTGGTCGAGACGACGGTGACGGACTGCTGCGGCGGGACGATGGGCGTCTACGACGCGCCCGGAACCGACGTGCTCGCGTGCGACGCGTGCGACGCGATCGTCTACGAGTTCCCCGCCGCGGTCGAAGCGGACGCGTAGCGGGGCGGCGGCTCAGATCCGCCCCGGCGGGGAGTTCCGCCCGACGCGGATCTCCTGCGCTTCGACGTCTTCGAGCGCGGCGACCAGGCCGCCGACGTCGACGTACCCCTCGTCGGTCTCGATGGTCATGCCGGCGACCTCCTCGGTGTCCTCGAAGGCGACGTCGACGACGCGCCCTTCGACCACGATGGGGTTGCCGGTCTCCACGTCGCGGCCCTCGACGGTCGCGTAGAACTCGCCGCCGAGTTCGCGGATGTCCTTCACGGCGCGGCGGATGGAGGCGTACCGGCGCGGGAAGGGCCGCCGCTTTCCGTCGGCGGCCAGCGTCTCGGCGGTCGTCCAGAGCACCGTGCCGAAGAAGCCGGAGACGAGGAAGCCGAGCGCCGAGCGGTTGAAGATGACGCCGTACCGGTCCTGGTCGTCCCGGAGGGCGTCCTGCGTGGCGTAGACGGAGTACTCGCCGTCCGCGACGGCGAGCACCGGCGTCGTGATCCCGCGGCGGGCGCGCGCGATCGTACAGACGTCGAGGTAGTCGAACTCGTCGGGGTCGGGCGCGCGGCTCGCCGGCGTGACGAGCAGGTCGATGCTGACGCCGCCGTCGATGGCCTCCGCGAGGTCGTCGTAGAACCGGCGGAGGAGGTCCGGGGTGAGAGAGAGCACGAGTTCGTACTCCGCGCTGTCGACCACCTCCTCGATGTACCGGAGGATGGTCGAGCGCGACTTCACGAGCGAGACGGCCTCGGTGTCCCGCGCCGGGGCGGTGTAGCGCGCGGCCAGCTCGTCCACGAGTTCGGTCAGCGACGACTGGATGTTGCCGAACGCGTCCTCCGGATCGACCGCGACGATCTTCATCGGGCGCGACTCGCGCAGTTCGACGAGGCCGCGGTCCGACAGGCTCCGGACGGTGTCGTACACGCGGGGCTGCGGGATGTCGGTGTTGTCGGCGATCTCGCTCGCCGTCAGTTCGCCGTGTTCGAGCACGGCGAGGTACGCGTCGATCTCGTACTCGCCGAGGTTGAAGCGCTCGCCGACGCGCTCCAGCGTGAACCGCAGGTCGTCTGCCATGTTTCATCCACGAGTCCCCCACCGTATTGAATTTACTGAAAAGCGAGTAGCACCGGGTTACGGAAGAGAGTTGTCAGGGTCGCGTGCACAATCGCGCACACATGTACATTCGATCCTCCGCGACATTACATGTACATTCGATCCTCCGCGACGTCCGTCTCGCGCGCCTCCATGCGCTCGGCCAGTTCGCCGTAGTACTGCTGCACCTCGGCGGCGAACTCCTCCAGCGGACCGGCGTCGACACCGAGCCCGTACACCGATTCGACGGTCTCGACGAGCCTGATGGCCGCCTCCACGTCGGGTACCTGCGCGTGGACGGGGGTGACGTAGACGCAGACGCCGAGCGGCGAGTCGAGCCCCCGCTCGACGAGCGCCGCGTTCGTCCCGTCGAGAAAGCCCCTGCCCATCGGCGCGATGTCGGCGTCCGCGAGGCGGCTCTCGCGGTAGTCGTCCGTGGCGATGTAGTAGGTTCGGTGCTCCTCGGGTCCGTGGGGGATCGGCACGCCGGAGAGGATGGCGACCTCCCGGACGCCGTTCGCCTCGGTCCAGTCGAGCACCGCGTCGCTGAACCGCTTTCCCACGGACGCGGGGACGAACATCTCGCCGACGAGCGCCGTCACGTCGAGGTCGGGCCGGGAGAACAGGCGGGTGTGATGCCGCGGTCGCCCCCCCTCGAAGGGCGTGATCGACGGGAGCTCCTCGACGGAGATGTGCCCCGTCTCCCGGAGGTCGAGGCGGGAGACGAGGTAGTCGACCGCGGTCAGCCCGGCCAGCCCGAACGACGAGAAGCCGGCGAGCAGCGTCCCGCTGGGAGTCGATTCGTGCGAGATGTGAAATTCGGGGGTGCGTCGACCTGTCCAGAACATACGTGAGCTACTCCCGTCGCCTCCTTAGCCGTTTACCCCGACGGCCGAATTCGGCGCCGTCGCCGCCCGGATCTGAGGAATCGTGTTGGATCGCGGACCGAAAAACAATGCTTTTTCCGGGGGCGCGTGAGCAGTAGTCTGATGGACCCGGGCGGACTTCGCGGTGCGCTTCGATCAGCGATCCTGCAAGTCACATCGCCCGGCACCCGAACGACGACCGCCCAGGCGGGCAATCAGACGAAGACACCGGATCCGAGTAGCGCCGAGAAGGCCGGCAACGCCTTCGCCGAGATCCTCCCGCAGTTCCCCGGATCGAGGCTCATCGCGGCGCTGCTCGTCGTCGCGTTCGGCGTCTACCTCTCGAAGGTCGTCGTCCGCCTGCTCGGCCGTCCGGTCGCCAGGCGGTTCGAGCGACAGAGCGTCGCGCAGATGGTGCTCCGGGGGATCAGGCTCGCGACGTTCCTCGCCGTACTCCCCTTCGCCGCGGGGGTGTACGGAGTCACGATAACCAACATCGCGCTGTCCCTGACGGTGTTCTCCGCCGTGGTGGGTATCATCCTCGCGCCGATCGTCGGAAGCATCGTCAGCGGCCTGTTCGTCCTCGCCGACCAGCCGTACGAGATCGGGGACATGATCGAACTCGACGACGGTCGGCGCGGGTTCGTCGAGGACATCACGCTGCGGTACACGAAGATCGTCACCCTCGACAACACCTTCCTCATCATCCCGAACTCGTCGATCCGCGAGCGGGACGTGATCAACCACTCCGCCGAGGACGAACGGACCCGCCTGTCGCTGCGCCTGCTCGTGACCTACGAGTGCGACATCGACGAGGCCCGCCGGATCATGGAGCGGGCCGCCAAGAACTGCCCGGAGGTGATCGAAGGCGGTCCGGCCATCCGCATCGGGAGCGCCAGGTACCCCGCGATGCCCACCTGTTACATCGAGGAGTACGCGGACCACGGCGTCCTGCTCAACCTCCGGTACTGGGCGCGCGTGCCGTACAAGATCGGAACGGTGCAGTCGAAGGTGCAGGAGGAGATCTGGAAGCTGGTCGCCGACGCCGACGTGGAGATGGCCTACCCCCACCAGCACCTCGTGTTCGACGAGACGAGCGGGCGGATGCAGGTGTCGGTCGAGCGCGCCGAAGCGACGGAGCCGCTCGCGTTCGACGGCGACGGCGGGCGCGGCGGCGGACCCGCGGAGGAGAGACGCGGCGACAGCGGACGGGACGACGGAAGACGGGGCGGCGGATCCGACGACGGGGCGGCGGACGAGGGCGACCGATCGGAGTGACGCGCCGGCCGGGGATCGGGCGGCCCGCACGGGCGGACCGTCCCGGCGCGCGGGTCAGTCCGCCCGCACCGTGATCACGGTGCAGTCGAGTTTCCCCCGGAGGAACGACTCCACGTCCGGGTCGTCGAGGAACTTCCGGAGCATCCGCCGCCACCGGCCGGCCTGCTTCGAACCGATGACGACGATGTCGGCCCCCTCGGCCGCGACCTCCTCCAGGATCGCCTCCTCGACGAGGAAGCCGCGGCGGACGACGTACCGCGTCCGCGGCAGGCGTCCGAACTCCCGCTCGACCGCCCGCTTGAGCGCCGTCCGCGTCACGCCGTGACTGTCCTGGTACAGGTCGACGTGAAACACCGTCAACTCCGCGTCCCGCTCCTCGGCGACGCGGATCGCCTCCTCGAGCGTCGCTTTCGAGTGGCTCGACAGGGGGTAGCGGACAGGAACCACGACGAGTGTCATTGTCGGGTGATCAAGGCTCTCCGGTGTCAACTTTACCATGCGTCGATGTTCGCCGGGGCGAGAAAGTGCCGAAGATCGACCGGTTCGGTCAGTTCGAGACGCGTCGGATCCGCCCCTCGATCGCCGGATCGATCCCGAACTCGCGCGCGTAGGCCGCGAGCACGTCGTGCTGGATGCCGCACTCGCCCGCGCGGTGACGCTCTTCGACGACCGGAAACTCGTGATCCGAGTGCAGGAGGTACTCGGGCGTCGCCACGGTGTAGATCCGGTCGGGATCGACGGAATCGCCGCCGACCGTCGCCTCGATCAGCTCCGCGCGCTCGTCGTTCCAGACGATCCGCGCGCCGCTCACGTGGCCGTGCCACCAGTGCGGCTCCCCGAAGCCGACGACGGCGGCGCTCGCCTGGCGGAAGGCGTCGAGCAGCTCAGCGCCGGTCACCTCCGCCACGACGACCTGCTCTTCGAACGGCGCGACGCTGATCAGGTCCGCGAGCGTCACCGTCCCGGACAGCGGCGGTCCGATCCGGATGCCGCCGCTGTTCTGCAAGCCGACGTCGGCCTCGGCCGCCCAGCGGTAGGCGTCGGCGACGAAGTTGCCGATGCGGCTCTCGCCGCCGTGGACCGTCGCCTCGGTCCGCTCGATCGGCGTTTCGACCGTCGCCACCGGTTCGTCGAGCCCGGCGGCCGCCATCCGGCTCCGCAGCGCCGCCGCGAGCCCCTCGTCCGTCGGTGCCCCGTCGAGGTCGCGGCGGACGGCCCGCGCGCCGTCCCCGTCGAGGGCGACCTCGATCACCGTCTCCCCGTTGACGCCCGGCCGCGTCAGCAGCGTCCCGTTCACCCGTTCGATTCGCTCGGTGTGGACGTGCCCGCCGAGCACGGCGTCCACGTCGACGCGCTCCGCGAGTTCGTCGTCGCCGGCTCCCAGGTGCGAGAGCGCGACGACGTAGTCGACGCCGCGCTCCCGGAGCGCGCCCACCGCCTCCTCGGCGGCCGCGTGCGGATCAGTGAACGTCAGGTCCGCCGCGTACGGGTTGAGCGAGTCGGTGGCGGGATCGGTCAGCCCGAAGACCCCGACCGTCGCGCCGTCGACCTCGCGGACGGTCCACGGGACGACCCCCTCCGCCGCGCCGAACCGCCCGCCCCGTTCGTCGCGGACGTTCGCGCTCACCCACGTCTGCGGGGACTCGTCGACGATCTCCCGCGTCGCGTCGGGTCCGTAGTCGAAGTCGTGATTGCCGAACGTCTCGAGGTCCGCGCCCACCGCGTCGAAGAGGTCGATCGCCTGCCGCCCGCGGGCGACGAGGGCGAGCACGCCCGGCGAGGTGTTGTCGCCGGTGCCGACCACGAGCGCGTCGTCGCCGTCCAGCGACGAGACGAGCCCCGCGAAGCGGCCCGCCCGATCCGGGTCGTCGTAGAGGTTCTCGACGTCGGAGTAGTGGAGAAACCGCGGCATGTACCCGGAGTGTCGTCGCGGTCGACAAGAAGCCGTCGGGTCGCGCGGCGGGTTGCCGGCGGGGCGACGGGGTCGCCCGGCGAGCCGGGCGCAGCGAACGCGCCCGCCGAACGCCGGCGCGCCGCGTCGGATTCGGTCCGGTCTGATCCGGCGCGGTCCGATCCGATCTAGGCCGATGCGACCAGATCGGATCGGTTACCGGGATTCTCGGTCACTGCGGCTCTTCGAGTTCGAAGGCGACGGTGACCTCCGCCTGGTACTCGCGGTTCTCGACGCTCTTGAGTTCGACCCCCAGCTCGTCGACCTCAACCCAGTAGACGTTGTCGAGCGTCTCCTGCGCGCGGTCGATGGCGTCGTCGACGGCGTCGTCGAAGCTCTCTTCGCTCCGCCCGATGAGGCTGATCTTCTTGTATACCATCGCGTCCTGTTCGTACGCCGCACGCTCGTAAAAAGCCAATCGCCGACCGAGCCGGTCTCCGAGGGCGCCGACGGCGGACCTACTGTCTGGCCCCGTCGAACTGCGCGGCGACGGCCCCGACGACGTCGGAGAGGTGGGCGGTCCCCCACACCGCCACGACGACGCCGCCGGCGGTGTCGAAGACGAGGTCGAGCATCGTGTCCTCCAGGCCGTACTGGGTCAGCACCGCTTGCATCCCCAGGACGGTCGCGGCGACGCCGATCAGGAACTCGATGACCTCCCAGAGGACGCCGAAGGCGAGCACGAACAGCAGGATGAACACGAACATGAACCGCGACGGCAGGTGGACCGCCTCGGTGTGGAGATCGATCGCGCGCGCCGTGGTGTAGCCGACGGCGGCGACGATGCTCGCCGACAGCAGGTGCGTCACGTGGTCCCACCACCAGACCGAGGCGTAGAAGCTGTCCCCCCCGCCCGGGACGCCGACGGTTCCGAGCGCGTGGAGGAACACCGCGGTCGTGATCCACAGGGTCAGGCCGGCGTCCATCGGAATGTGGTAGTCGCGTTCGAGCACCGCGGGCAGGTAGGTGATTCCCAGCGCGATGGCCGCGTTGACGACGATGCCGAGTTCCCCCCGGTCGACGCCGATGAAGAACAGCCCGACCAGCGACAGCTGCATCGCCCTCGTCACCTGGCGCTGCCGGTCGGCGTCGAATCCGAGCCGCTCTCTGATCCTCACAGCCGCTCACCCACCTCGTCGGGCAACCGCCGCCTGCTGTCCGTCCGGCGGCGGAAGTAGTACTCGAAGAGCACCCCCGCGCCGATCCCGGAGGCCGTCGCGGCGACGAAGTCGAGCATGAGCGCCGTCTCGATCTCCTCTTCGGGCCGGCCGTCGAGCAGGAACGACGTGCCGAGGTACAGGTCGGAGACCCACTGGACGATGGCCCAGACGCCCGCGGCGGCCATCGTCGCGACGACGACGAACAGCACGGCGAACGAGTAGTTCATCCGGACGGGCGTGAACACGTCGAGCTCGACCGCGACGATGAGCGCGACCGCGGCGACCGCGAGGTACGTCGAGACGCGCCCGGTGAGAACGACCCCGTCGACCGTCACCCCCGCGATGAGCGCCCGGCCGATGACCGGCAGCGACGCGAGCAGAAGCACCTCCCAGGGGAGCATCGCGGCGGGGGTCCGGTAGGCGAGGGCCGGGACCGCGGCGAGGACGGCGACGGCGACGGTGAACCCGGCCCAGACGAGGTCGCCGGTCACGACCTCGCCGGCGGCGGTGAGACAGAGAAACCCGATGAGCAGCCAGCCCAGGCCGGCGTTGGTCCGCCGGCTCTCCACGATATCCCGCAGCCCGGTGTTCGGCATGACCCGTCGTACGGAGCGGACAGTTCAAAACGTTTCGCCGTCCCGCTGGTCCGCCGCCACGACGGTCGTCGGCGACGCGAGCCGTCCGTCAGGGGCGGGGAAGCGGACGCCGATGGGCGGCTCCCCCGCAGGCGGCGGGCTTTCGTCGACGAGGCGGATCTCCCCTCGAACGCGCCGCCGGCTCAGGCGACGAGGTAGGCCGCGGCGTACGCGAGAGCCGCGAGCGTCACCGCCGTCAGACCGGTGAGGGCGGCCGTGACGCCGTCGGGCAGTTCGACCGTCCGCCGGAGCGGGCGCACGCGCGGCGCGGCCCCGACCGTCGCGACCGCGAGGACGGAGAACACGAACGGGTACGAGAGGTCGAGCGTCGGGGTGGGGATGAGCGGGATCGACGCCGCGTAGCCGAAGCCGAGCGCCGCGCGCGGATTCACCGTCGGGCGGATCGGTCGCCCCGTGAGCCGGAAGTAGGCGTAGACCGCGGCCCAGACGGTCGACAGTTCGACGAGGAACGCGCCGAGCAGGTGGAGCGTCGGGTCGGGGTGGAGCGCCACGCGCTCCGCGACGAGGGTCGCAGAGAGGGGGTAGAGCATGGCCGGCGGCTCGCCCGTCAGGAGGTCGCCGAAGGGGTGCGAGACGAGGCCGAAGAGCGCCGCGGCGGCGATCGCGGCCGGCGGGAGGTCTGTGTACCGGCCGACGGCGACCCCGGCGGCGACGGCTCCGAGGGCGAAAATCGTCATCACGGCCGCGCCGAGAGCGCCGCTCGCGGCGGCGGCGACGGCGCTCAGGGCGACGACGGCGGACGCGGCGCCGACCCGGGCGGCCGTCGATCCGGTGCGCTCCCCGACGGCGGCGGCGTAGACGGCGACGGCGACGCCGGGTGCGACGAGCAGCGAGTGCGTGACCGCGCGGTGGACGACGTTTCCGGTCCGCCAGAAGGCCGACGCGACCGCGAGCGCGTCCCCCGCGCCGGGGGCGGCGCCGACGACGCCGACGAGCGCGTAGCCCATATCGACGTCGGGGAGGGCGGCGAACGCCGCGGCGACCGCAGCGAGCGCCAGCGCGCGCTCACGGGACCACCCGCAGCGGTCCGCCGCGAGCGCGACCACCGCGAACGCCAACAGGGCGTGGCCGGCGAACATGCGCGGCCGTTCGGGGCGAGACGAGATAAGTCGCGCGCCCGATTCGGTAGTGGGGGGCACGGCCGGAGCCGAAGGCGCGGGCAGAGGAGGAGGCCCGGCGGGAAGCCCGACTGGAGGGGAAAGCACAGCCGGAGCGGAAGACGAGACCGGCGCGAAAGGCGCAGACCCCCGGACGCGCGCGTCACTCGCCGGTCCCCGTCGCCGCGAGGTCGCCCTCCGCCGCTGCCTCACGCCTGGTCCAGCCGCTCTCGATGGCGGCGTTCCCGAGGACGACGGTGTCGCCGTCCACGTCGAACCGCGTTTTCCGGAGCTCGATGCTCTCGACGACGCCGGTGATATCCCCGGTCGCCACGGTGTCGCCGGGCTCGAAGTCCGGATCGCGGAGGAGGTAGACGCCGGCGACGGCGTCCGCGATCATGTCGGAGGACGCGTAGGAGACGCCGAGGGCCACGAACCCGGTCGCGGTGCCGAGCGACGCGGCGATCTCGGTGAGCCCGACGACGGAGAGGAAGGACAGGGCGATCCCGAACCAGAGGAAGATCGAAACGATCGTCGCCACGAACCGGCGGTACACCGGCGACTCGCCGGGGAGCGCCCGGCGGAGCGCGACCCTGACGCCCGCCACGATCGCCTTCACGAGGATCCCGCCGAGGAGCAGGAAGACGAGGCCCGAGAGGACGGCCGGAATCGCCTCTCCCAGGCCGTTCACGAAGTCGGCGAGCGCTCGCTCGACGATACCCGTCTGCATGACGGCTGATCGCATACCGGCCCGACGCCTCGGCCGGTGTTAAAAGTTACAACGGAAGTCGCCCTCGGAGGTGCCGACTCAGGCGACGACGCCGTCCTCCTGCCGGACGACCTCGTACTCGCCGCCGTCGTCGACGCCGATGATGGCCCACTCGTACGACGGGCTCGTCCCCCGAAGTCGATCGTGAAGGTCCCCCGCGTACTCCTTCCACGTGACGAAACAGCGGAGCGACGGCTCGTCGCTCCGACCGCCGTCGGCGAGGACGCGCGTCGCGGACGCGCCGTCGCCCTCCATCGCCGTCACGTGGACGGTTCGCCACTTGCGCTCGGCTCGTAACTCCGTCCCTTCGCCGGAGACGGCGTACCCGAGCCGTCTGAAGATATCCCTGGCCTCCTCGACTGGTGGCACGGTAACAGGGGCCATGTGGCTAGAGCTACAGCGACGATTGTGATAAACCTTGTCACGGAAGAGGAAAACCCGGCCGTTCGGTCACTCGTGGGCGGCGTCCCACTCCTCCGGCTTGCGGATGTTGCCGCACTCGTTGCACTCGATGCGTCCCATCGTGTCCATCGCGTTGTCGAACGTCTCGCAGTTGCCGCAGAAGTAGCCGTAGCGCCGATCGCCGTCCTCGCCGGCGTAGACGACGAAGAACGGCCCCTTCGAGCCGCGCTCGCCGGCGGTCCGATCGACGTAGACGCTCGCGCCGTCGGCGGTCGTTCGTTCGAGTTCCATGGGCCGACTACGCGGCCGCCGAATATATGTCTGGTTCCGGGCCGGTCGCCGTCACGTCCGGAAGCTCTCGCCGCAGCCGCACTCGGAGACGACGTTCGGGTTCTCGACGTGGAATCCCGCCGCCTGCAGGCCGCTCTCGTAGTCGAGAACGCTCCCGCCGACGTAGTTCAGGCTCGCGGGGTCGACGAACACGCGGAGCCCGTGGTGTTCGCTGACGGCGTCGTCCTCCTCCGGTTCCGTGTCGAATCGCATCCCGTACGAGAGTCCGGCGCAGCCGCCCTGCTGGACGAACAGCCGGAGGCCGGCGATCGACGGGTCCATCCCTTCGCCCTCCATCAGCGAGAGGGCCTGCTCGGCCGCCGCCGGCGTCACCTCGACCTGCATCTCCGACTCGGTCCCAGCCGTTTCCGTGCTCATGAGCGTTCATCTCTCCCGAAGCGTGTTAACTGTGACGCCGGTTCGCGGGGGTAGTGTTCGAGTACGTAGATGGGCCTGGAGGGAGTGACGTGACTGCGAGAGATCCCTCGCCCTCTCACTCCGCCGGACTGCCGGCTGCCTCGCCGGCTGAAACCGGCGGTCGTCGCCTCGGTATCCGAACACTGCTCGGCCCGTATTTTCCGATTATCGTGAAGAAGTCCGAATAATTACTAGTTTGTCTCTAAAATACGTATTTTATGTATGGTTTAGTAGTTCTAAGTTGTATAAATCCTGAATTTCATAAGAAACGAATGGAAAGGAGAGACCGTCATGCAGCGACGTGACTTCATGAGCGTTCTGGCGGCGCTGGGCATCACGAGTGCCGCGAGCACGGCGGGAACCGCGGAACGGGCGAACGAGTCTGTCGAGACGGACGGAGACGCGGCAGGGAAGACCGCGTTCGAACGGACGGGCGTCGAAAACGTGATGGTGCTCATCGGCGACGGCATGGGCTACGATCACATCGAAGTTACCGAGGAAGTCCACGGCCGGTTGGCCATGCAGGAGTTCGACCACACAGGGTACGAGCAAACCGACTCCCGGAGCGGCGAGGTCACAGACTCGGCGGCGGCGGGGACCGCGTTCGCCACCGGCTTCATGGCGTACAACGGGCAGGTCTCCGTCTACGGCGACGCGGAGAGCCAGGACGTCACCGAGATCGCGACGCAGCTCGAAGTAGCGGAGAAGCTGGGCATGAACACCGGCCTCGTCTCGACGTCGCGGATCACGCACGCCACGCCGGCGGTGTACGCCTCCCACAACTGGGACCGCGGGAACGAGGGCGAGATCGCGAGCGACATGATCGCGAGCGGCGCGGAGGTCCTACTCGGCGGCGGCGCTGAGAAAATTTCCGACGACCAGCTTCGAACGGCCGAGGACGAGGGATACGAACTGCTGTACGACGCGTCCGACCTCGAAGGTGCGAGCGGCGACAAGCTCTTCGGGGTTTTCTCCGAGAGCCACGTCCCCTACGTGCTCGACCGCGACGACTCGACGCCGGGCCTGCTCGACATGACGGAGGCCGCCGTCTCGCGCCTCGAAGAGGGCGACGACGGGTTCTTCCTGATGGTCGAGGCCGCCCGCATCGATCACGCCGCTCACGGCAACGACGTGGCCGCGACGGTCGCCGAGACCAAGGAGTTCGACGACGTCGTCGCGTTCGCGCGCCAGTACGCCGCGGAGAACGAGGACACGCTCGTCGTCGTGACGTCGGACCACGAGACCGGCGGCCTGGCGACCGGCAACGACTACGGCTCGCCCATAGAGACCGAAAAGATCGCGGACGCGAAGGCCAGCATCGGGACGATGGTCGAGGCGATCGAGGACGGCGGCGACGTCGCCGAGGTCGTGAGCGAGCACGCCCACGTCGATCTCACGGACGAGGACCTCGCGTACGTCGACGAACAGCGCGACTCGGACGACCCGTACGCCTTCGCCAACGCGCTCGGCGAGGTCATCTCGGAGCACCTCGGCGTCGCGTGGGCCTCGCACAAACACACCGGCCCGGCGCAGGTCGTGATGGCGACCGGCCCCGGCGAGGACTGGTTCCTCGGCTGGAACCACCACGTCGACACCTCGAAGAAGACGCTCGCGCTCATGCTGTTCGGGGAGAACGAAGAGCGGCTTCGGACGGTCGACGGGAGCACGCTCCGGAGCCGCGCGACCGGGAGCGCGGCCGTGCGTCCCCGGGACGCCTACACCGCGCTCGTGGAGCACGTCGGACCCGTCGAGGACGACGTCGCCGAGGCGCTCGACGTCGACGGCGACGGTCTCGTCGACTACATGGACGTGCTCGCGCTGCTAACCGGCGAGAGCGTCGACTCCGGTGACGGGGCGGACGGCTCCGAAATCGACTGCGAAACCGTCAGCTCCGACGACGACACCGAGCGCCTGCACGCCCCGATCTCGGCGTAATCGAAACGCCGGGCGCCGACTCCGATCGCCGATCGGTCGTCGAGACCTCGTAACCTCGTTTTGTTCCGGTGCCCCCTTTCGTTCCGGCGCTTGTCCCCGAGCCGCCGGCCGACCACCCGTCGCTCACTCGGCGTCGAACCGCCGGCGGACGCTCTCCGCGTGCGCTTCCAGCCCCTCGGCCGCTGCGAGCGTCGTGATCGTCTCGGCCAGGTCTCCGAGGGCGTCGCGGTCGAGGCGCTGGACGGTGGACGAGCGGACGAAGTCGTCGACCGAGAGGCCGCCGTGGACCTTCGCGCCGCCGTTCGTCGGCAGGACGTGGTTCGTCCCGGAGGCGTAGTCCCCGGCGGCGACCGGCGTGTACGGCCCCAGGAACACGCTCCCCGCGCTGGCGATTCGATCGAGGAGCGCCTCGTCGTCCGCGGCCTGGATCGACAGGTGCTCGGCGGCGTACTCCTCGGCGAACAGCACCGCCTCGGACATCGACCGCGCGAGGAACACGCCGCTCGCGCCGCTCCCGAGTGCCTCGCGGACGACGCCCTCGCGCACCCTGCCGGTCGTCTGCGACTCGACCTCGGCGACGATCGCCTCCGCGGTCCCGGGGTCGTCCGTGACGGCGACGACGGAGGCGTTCGGGTCGTGCTCGGCCTGCGCGACGAGGTCGGCGGCGACGAACGCCGGTTCGGCCGTCTCGTCGGCCAGCACCAGGATCTCGCTCGGCCCCGCGAGGAAGTCGATCTCGACGTCGCCCCTGATCTCGGCCTTCGCGGCGGTGACCCACCTGTTCCCCGGCCCGACGACCTTCTGGACCGCCTTGACCGTCTCGGTCCCGTGGGCGAGCGCGGCGACGGCCTGCGCGCCGCCGACGCTGTAGACCGCGTCCGCCCCCGCCTCGTGAGCGGCGGCGAGCGTCACCGGGTTGATCTTCTCCGCCGGCGGGGTCGTCACCGCGACGTGTTCGACGCCCGCGACCTTCGCCGGGATGACCCCCATCAGGACGCTGGACGGGTAGGCGGCGGTCCCGCCCGGCGCGTACACCCCGACGCGTTCGAGCGGCCGGAACCGGCGGCCGAGCTCCCGCCCGCCGATCGTCTCGCGCCAGTCCTCGGGCACCTGCCGCTCGTGGAACTCCCTGACGTTCGCCGCCGCGTCGCGGATCGCCCCGCGGATCTCGTCGTCGACGGCCTCGGCGGCGCGCTCGGCGTCGCCCGTGACGTCCAGGTTGCCGACCTCGACGCCGTCGAACTCCCGGCAGAACTCCCTGATCGCGACGTCGCCCTCGTCGCGGACGCGTTCCACGATCGTCCGGACGTCGCCGCGGACGGCCTCGATGCCGGCGTCGCGCTCGAACAGCGCGGCGCGCTCGTCCGGCCCGAGGTCCGCGATCTTCCGCACGTTCATGGGCGGGCTTCGCCCGGCGGGCGAAAAACGGTTTCCATCCCACGACAGCGGTCGATGGGTCGGTTCGGAGGCGGACCGGTCACTCCTCGATCGGGAGCACGCCCGTCGCCGCGAGCACGGCGCGGACGAACAGGAAGACCACGAGGAGGAACGCCGCCGCGACGACCGGCGCGGCCAGGAGCTGTGCGACGCGGAACGGGAGGACGATCCGCGTCGTGCCGAGGACGAGAAAACTCAGGAGGACGAGCCCGAACGCGAGAAGCGAGAGGCGGACGAACTGCGAGCGGTCCATACGCTCCGCAAACGGCGCTGGGAAATGTGGGTTGCGCTCCGGCGCGGCCGGAGATCCGCGTCTCGCCGCCGACCGAATCAGCGGCTTCCGCGGCCGGCAGACTCGTCCGACCGGACGTCGACGTGGTGGACGGCCCCCTCGTGGAGAACCGTCTCCCCGTCGGCGTCCGCGTACACGACGGCTCGGCGGTACTCCCTCCCGAAGAGGTTCGAGAACGTGTTTCGTACGGACTGAACGGAGTGAACGGGAACATCGGTGACAGATAATCAAGCGCATGCCCCACCTTCAGGCGAGGGTCGAGCGACCACAGTACTACGCAATCCACCGACGACGCTCAGTCCGGGGTCTGTTCCAGAACCCGTCTCTCACCTTCGAGGAGCAACCCTTTCCACGTCAGTCCACGGTGCTTCTTCAGTTCCTTCAACCGCTCGTACTGTTCATCGTCGTCAAACTCGATTCGGATAGCGACCATACAGTATCACACGAACTGAACAGTTATGTGCGTCCCGGTACAACCAGTTGTTGATGAGGCGAACCAACACCTTCGTCGTCCGACCCCGCTCCGAACAGGACGCGGAGTTGCTCCACGAACTGTTGGACGCCTCAGCCAGCCTCTGGAACGAACTCACCTACGAACACCGCCAGAACTACTTCGACGGCAAATCCGTCTGGGACACCGCAGACTACCGCAAACAGTACGTTGGTGTTCTCGGAAGTGCCGCCGCTCAACAACTCATCCGCAAGAGCAAGCGCGCGTGGAAATCGTTCTTCTCGCTCAAAGAGAAGGGCGAACACTGTTCCCCACCCGGATACTGGGGCAACGAGGACGACGGTCGAACACTCCGCACGTACATCCGCAACGACCAGTACACGCTGGAGATGGGCGATCGCTCCCGCCTCGAAATCCCCGTCGGGAAAGAACTCAAAGAGAAGTACGACCTCGGCTACACCGAGCGTCTTCGCCTCGAAGTGGCGGGCGTTCCAAAGTAGGACGGCAAACAGGGTCGGTTGGAACTGTACTACGACCAGTCTTCGAACCAATTCAGGGCCTTTCAGCCAGTCACCGTGGACGATTCTCGACTGGATATACCACTGGCTTCGGAAGAAGCCGCTCTGGATATTGGTGCGAACAACCTCGTCGCCTGTACGACCACGACTGGCCAACAGTACCTGTACCACGGACGCGACCTGTTCGACCAGTTCCACGACACCACGCGAGAGATTGCCCGGCTCCAATCGAAGTTGCCCGAGAGACGAAATCTCTCGGAATCACGGAAGACTTCGTCTTCCGGACGACTCCGCGAGGGACGCTACTCCTCGAAGCGGATTCGGCAACTGTACCATGGCCGGACGCGACGGCGCGACCACGCACAGAACGCGCTGGTGCGCGACCTCCTCGAACGCCTGTACGAGGAGGGCGTTTCAACGGTGTACGTCGGCGACCTCACCGACGTACTGGAGACGCACTGGTCGGTTCGAGCCAACGAGAAAACGCACAACTTCTGGGCGTTCCGGGCGTTTCTCGACCGACTCGCGTGTACCGCCGAGGAATACGGCATCACGGTCGAAGTCCGGTCGGAGGCGTGGACGAGTCAGACGTGTCCGAACTGTGGTTCGACCACGGACACGATTCGGCATCAGGACACGCTCACGTGTTCGTGCGGGTTCGAAGGACACGCCGACCTCGTAGCCTCGGAGTCGTTCCTGAGACGTCATCAGAACTCTTCGAGGTCTGATTGGCGAACGAGACACGGAGTGTCTCGTCAACGGCACACCGACGTACCAAGGCCGATGGCACGGCCCGTGCGATTCGAGTGGGACAGCCACGAGTGGCTGGAGTCACCACGCTCTCACCGTCCCAAAGAAGTACGCACAAACCGGAGTATCCGCGGATAGGAGAAAGTCGCTCGCGTCGGGGGTGGCGCTGATACCTGACCCCGAGCGCGAGGATTCCCGCGTTGACGAGACGCGGAGCGTCTCGTCCGCACACCAGAACGCGAAGCGTTCTGGGGACGCCTTTAGGCGCGTGGAGGATGTCAATCGTATCTCCGGTTACATAGTAAAAGGACCTGTGAAATGTACACCCGGAACACTACCGTGCGAGAATCCGCCAGTAGATCGACAAGGCCTCGTGAATCCGATTCACAGAGATGCGAGGAGGAAGCCCACGGCTTTAGCCGTGGGAGGAATCCGACGAATCGAGAAATTCCTCGCATCGCTCGATCATCCGGTCGGTGAACGCGGTCGTAATCCTCCCCTGTGGGTTCGCCACTGCTCGATGTTTGATGGTCCCAACGACCCAGGGTGAACAGTAGGACGTTTTATCCGGATTTCGTCCGGTTACCCACGCATCTCCGACTTCGAAATTCGCCGGCAGGTCGCTCGTCGTGAGCGCGGCACAGACGTATTCCTCGCCCGGATACGGAAGCATCTCCGAGGCGAGAACTAACCAGAGTCGAGGATTGGAGCCCTGTCTGAACGGGTCGGGTGCCCAAAAGACATCTCCCTTCCGATACGCGTCACTCACGTTCCTCACGCGGATCGACCGCGTGTTCCTGCCACTCGTCGTACGCTAACGGTTCGTCCTCGTAGCTCGCAGCGACGGCGTTCGCGTGAGCCACCGCCGCGTCTACACTGCGAACGTGGTCGCTAATCCTCCAGTACGTCCCCCTGTGATCTACCCGACCGTCTTCCCGAAGTCGGACCAACGTCGGTCCGACGGAACCCCGGTTGACGCCGGTGGCTTCTGCGATTTCGGTCTGCGTGAACGCTTGATCGGCGTGTTCTGCGAGAAACGAGAGTATCTCGTTTGCGTTCGTTCCGGGTTTCGGACCGTCGTCCCCGTCGTCGATACGCTCGAATCGATCCGCGCTGATAGGCATGTGTACTACTTTGTATCGGATGTACTAAGCACTTCTGCCGGTGTTCGATCTTCAACTGCTACGGACGCTCGCTTGGCTCTGCGAACCGGACGGCCCGAGGAGACACAGAGAATCCCCTCCACATCGAGAGGTCGAGATCTCCTAGTAGGTTACCGAGCGCAGGCTCCGCCTGCGCGCAGCGTAAAAGGTCGATGTGCGCCCGGAACACTACCGAGCGAGAATCCGCTAGTAGCTCGTTACGCAAAGTACGGCAGTACACTCATTACCTCAGAACGTCAATTACGCAGTATGCCGGTGAGTATCGACGAGTTCGAATCGGGTAACCTCCCGGAGGGGCCGAGCGTGCCGGAGCAAGTGGCCACGTATCTCTACACGCACCGCGACCAGGCATTCACACGTTCGGAGATCGCTACCGCTATCGACGAAGACCCGAACGTGGTTGGAACCGCCCTCACACGACTAAAAGAGCGTGAACTCGTCCGACATAGGGGCCAATACTGGGCGATTACGAACGATCAGGAGCGCGTCGCCGCCGCGTACGACCTCCATCGGACGAGCGAACGGCTCGACGAGTCGGACGGCGGCATCGATACCGGCGACTGGGACGCAGCTGC
Source organism: Halegenticoccus soli (assembly GCF_002844195.1). GTDB lineage: Archaea > Halobacteriota > Halobacteria > Halobacteriales > Haloferacaceae > Halegenticoccus > Halegenticoccus soli. Next base: position 865,371 of record NZ_PEND01000001.1, on the reverse strand, counting down.
GCCCGATAGCCCGCATCCAAGTGAGGACGGCTGACCGATGCAACCGGAGCGCGGTGACGTCGTTCGGAGTAGCGACCCGTTCAAACTCGGTGACGACCGCCAGCGGCCGTGGGTCATCGTGAACAACGATTCGCATCCGTTCGGCCACGAACAGTTCGTCGCGGTTGCGGTGTCTACGAAAGCGTACGACGTATCCCTACCACTCGACGATGAGGTCTGGGAAATCGGTGGCGTTCCCCGGGAGTCGTTCGTTTCTCCGTGGGCAGTCCACTCGCCGCGTATCGAGGATCTGATTGCGTGGCAGGGCCGAGTCACGGAGGAGTTCGTCGATGAAGTCGTGGACGCGATAGCGACGTATCTACGATGATCGAAAGTGTACGCCCGGAACACTAACGGCCGGCGTCACTCCTGGCGGCGCGCCGAGTCGGCCGGGAAACCCTCGTGCCGGGCGGTCCGCGGGCGGTGGCGGACGGCACCCGCGGTCCGAAGACCGCGATGTCGCGTGCCCGGGTTCGCCGCGCGGTCATCGCTCCCGTGACGGGACGACTCGGGCGGGGACTAGAGGCACGCTCGTCGAACTAGGTCGCCGGGACGTAAACTGGTTTCGAAGGGCGCGTGCGGGGGAACGAGAGCGGAACTCGGGGTGGCCGGGCGAGGGACGCCGGGCCGGTACCGCGTCGGGCGCGGCGTTCTTCCCCGCTCTTTGCTCCGGCGGACCGCCGCTCAGCCGTCGCCGCCGTTCGCGCTCGAAACCTCGCGGAAGTAGACGGAAAGTCCCGTCTCCGACGGGTAAAGGTGGCAGGCGAACCCGGTTTCGAGCGGCTCGTAGTACCCCTCGACCGTGAGCTGGTCGCCGGTCTCCACCGCCCGCCGCATCGCCGCGCCGATCCGGCTGTCGCGCAGTTCCGGGAAGGCGTCCCAGACGCGCCGCCCGAGGAGGTCGTCGCCGGTGCGGCCGAGCAGCTCCTCCGCCCGACGGTTCAGGTACGTGTACCGCCAGTCCGCGTCGAGACCGAGAAACGCGTCCGTCACGCGGTTCAGCAGGGCGTCGAGTTCCCGTTCCAGGGTGGTTCGGCGGGAGATGTCGCGGCCGACGCCGCAGACGCCGATCTCCGCCCCGTCCCCGTCCGTGAGGCGCGCACCGGTGAACTCGTAGGGGATCCGCCGCCCGCCCTTCGTCGAGAGCTCCGTCTCGATCGTCACCCGCCCCCGGTCGAAGGCGGTCTCGATCGCCTCCGCGACGCGGTCCTTCGCCTCGCCGTCGAAGAAGTCCGTCGGCGACATCGACTCGATCTCGGCGTCGCCGTAGCCGGTCGCGTCGCTCAGCGCGTCGTTCCAGAGGACGAACGAGCCGTCCCGGTCGAACAGGTAGAAGACGTCGTCGAGCGCGTCGACAGCGCCGCGCAGCAGCGCCTCGTTCCGGCGCGCGGCGCGCTCGGCCCGCCGCGCCGCGACCGCCCGTTCGACGCGGTTCGCCAGCACCCGGTACTGTTCCGTGCCCGCCTCCTTCCGGAGGTAATCCGTGACCCCCGCGCGCAGGGCGTCGCTCGCGATCTCCTCGCTTCCCTTCCCCGTGAAGAGCACGAACGGGACCTCGACGCCCGCCGAACGGACGCCGTCGAGGAGGTCGAGTCCGGTCCGCTCGCCGAGGTCGTAGTCGCTCACGACGCAGTCGATCGCGTCCGCCGATCGAACGGCGGAGAGCGCGGCGTCGACGGTGGTCGCCGTGCGCGTCTCGATCCCGTGGAGGTGGCGTTCGAGGAAGGACGCCGCGAGATCCGCCAACCCCGGCTCGTCGTCCACGAGCAGGACGGTCATCCGACAAGCCATGCCTCGGTCCACCGGGGCGAACCAGATAAAGTGTCTCATCCGCCCCCGCAAAATTTTTTCCGGAACGGCCGACCGGATGGGGGCGAACCGCGGAGCGGCGACGCGAGCGAGACGGTCGACGGGCGCCGACGAACGAGCGGCGGAGGGATCGCAGATACGTCGGGCTGCGACCGCTTCGGGCGGCCGATCGACGGCGGATCGATCCGTTTCGCGTCGATCTCTCGGCCGCGCCGCCCCGCCGTCGTCGACCCGCGAAACGCGGGGAGGGGACGGCGAAGATCGGCGCGAATCCAAACCCCCTTATGCTCGTGCCACCCAACCACACGGCAATGTCAGTACGAGTCGGCATCCTCGGCGCCACCGGTGCAGTCGGACAGCGGTTCATCCAGCTCCTCGACGATCACCCGACGTTCGAACTCGCGACCGTGACCGCGAGCGACGACAGCGCGGGCAAGCCGTACCGCGAGGCGGCGAAGTGGCGCGTCGACACGCCCATCCCGGAGGACGTGGCGGATCTCACCGTCCGGCGGACCGCCGCGGAGGACGTCCCCGACGACGTCGATCTCCTCTTTTCGTCGCTGCCGTCGAGCGTCGCGGAGGCCGTCGAACCGGAGCTGGCGGAGGCCGGCTTCGTGATCTCCTCGAACTCCTCGAACGAGCGAACGGCCGACGACGTGCCCCTCACCATCCCCGAAGTCAACGCGGACCACCTCGACCTCATCGAGGTCCAGCGCGACGAGCGGGGCTGGGACGGCGCGCTTATCAAGAACCCGAACTGCTCGACCATCACGATGGTCCCGACGCTCGCCGCGCTCGACGACTTCGGGCTAAAGCGCGCGCACGTTTCGACGCTCCAGGCCGTCTCCGGCGCGGGCTACTCCGGGGTCACCTCGATGGAGATCATCGACAACGTCCTCCCCCACATCGGCGGCGAGGAGGAGAAGATGGAGACCGAGAGCCGGAAGCTCCTCGGAACGTTCGACGGCGCAGCGGTGACGTGGCACGACGTGGAGGTTTCCGCGTCCTGCAACCGCGTCCCGTCGCTCGACGGGCACCTGGAGAACGTCTTCGCGGACCTCGCGGAGCGCCCGAGCGCCGACGAGGTGGCGGACGCGATGCGCTCGACGGAGGGGCTCGACCTCCCGAGTTCGCCCGATCGACTCATCCACGTCTTCGGCCCGGACGAACCCGACCGCCCGCAGCCGCGGCTCGACCGCATGCGCGGCCGGGGGATGCAGGTCTCCGCCGGCGGGATCCAGGAGACGGCCCGGGGCGTGAAGTACAACTGCCTGTCGCACAACACGATCCGCGGCGCGGCCGGCGCGAGCGTCCTCAACGGCGAACTGCTCGTCGAGAACGGCTGGGTGTAGATGGCGTCCGCCGCGCGGCCGATCGATCAGTAGCGGATCGGTTGCGCGCGGCCGACTGATCGGTAGCGGATCGGACCCGCGCGGTCCCGACACGCATTTAACGGACACTTCCGACCGTTCGGTATGCGAATCGCTCGCGCGTCGACCCCGGACGGAGTCGTCACAGGCGAGTACCGGGACGGAGTCGTCGTCACCGACGGGAACGAGTACGCCGTGGGGACCGACGCGGCGTTGCTCGCGCCGTGCGAGCCGTCGGCACTGTACTGCGTCGGGCGGAACTACGCGGAGACGCTGGAGCAGATGGCGTACGAGCGCCCCGAGGAACCGGACTTCTTCATCAAGCCGCCGGCGTCGGTCATCGCGCACGAAGAGCCCGTCCCGTACCCCTCGTTCACCGGGGAACTCACCTACGCCGGCGAACTGGCGGCCGTGATCGGCGAGCGCTGCCGGGACCTCGCGCCGGCGGAGGTTCCGGAGGTCGTCCGCGGGTACACGATCGTGAACGACGTCGACGCGCTCGACCAGCCCGGACGGACGGCCCGCAAGGCGTTCGACGGTTCCGGGCCGCTCGGCCCGTGGATCGAGACCGACGTCGACCCGACCGGCCTCGACATGCACACCGAGATCAACGGCGAGCGGCGACAGGAGGCGAACACGGAGCTGATGCTGTTCGACCCGTTCGAGGTCGTCGCCTTCCTCTCCGAGCGGTTCACCTTCCGCCCGGGCGACGTCGTGGCCTTCGGCAGCCCGGCGAACCCCGGACTGATACAGCCGGGCGACGTCGTCGAGATCACCTACGAGGGCGTCGGGACGCTCCGGAACCGCGTCGTCGACCCGGCGGAGCGGTGAGCCGAGCGGTCGCCCGCGCTCCGTCGGGTCGACCGCGGTTCGGAACGCTCAGACGACCCGGTTTTCGAGGTCTTCCTCGCCAGCGTCGAGGCGGCGGACGTTCTCGGCGAGGACGTCGGCCAGCCGGTTCCAGTACTCCGGGGTGTGGCCGGCGTTGTGCGGCGTGATGAACACGTTGTCGAGGTTCCAGAGCGCGTGGTCCTCCGGGAGCGGTTCGGGGTCGGTCACGTCGAGCGCCGCGCCGCGGATCGCGTTGGTCCGGAGCGCGTCGAGGAGCGCGTCGGTGTCGACGATGGGGCCCCGGCCGACGTTGACGACCACGGCGTCGGGCTTCATCGTCCGGAACGCCTCGTCGTCGAACAGCCCCTCCGTCGTCTCGGTGAGCGGCGCGGCGATCACGACGTAGTCGCTCCGGGCGAGCGCGTCGTGCAGGTCGCCGTAGCCGAGTACCTCGTCGGTCGGGCCGCCCTTCTCCGGCGAGTACCGGACCCCGATCGTCTCGACGCCGAACGGTTCCAGTCGGTCGACGATCGTCTCGCCGATCGCGCCCAGTCCGACGACGGCGACGGTGCCGCCGGCGAGTTCGCGCGCCTGGAACGACCGCCACTCGCGGCGCTCCTTCTGCCGCCACGCCCGATCGAACCCCCGGACGAAGAGCAGGATGTTCCCGACGACGTGTTCTGCGATGTTGGGGCCGTGGACGCCGGAGGCGTTCGTGACCGCGACGCCCCGCGCCTCGAACTCGTCGAGTGGGAGGTGCCCTGTGCCGGCGAAGACGCACGCGAACAGGTCGAGATCCGACGCGTCGAGCAGGTCCGGCTCGACGGCGTACCCGGTCGCGACGGGGGTTCGGGTCAGCAGATCGCGCTCCTCCTCGGGCGTTCGCGCGAGGGCGACCTCCTTGCCGGGGAGGCGCTCGCGGATCGCGTCGGCGTAGTCGGCGGCGGGCATGCCGTGGATCTTCTGCCGCAGGACGACGATGTCCGGGTCGGTCATGGGGGACGATTTCGCGAGGCGGGTTAAGAGTGCACCTGCTTCGGCATTTGCGGCCCCTTCCGCCGCCGCGGATCCGGTCCGTCTCCGGTCCGTCCCCGGTCCATCTCCAGTCCCTCTCCAGTCCGTCCCTGGCCCGTCCCTGATCCGTCCCCAGTCGCGTCGACGCCGTCGATCGCCTCCGCCCGAATTCGTCCTTCAGCGGACGACAGTCGTTCGTTTTGAGCGGCTTTCGGATCTTTAATACCGGCCCCGAACCGGGTAGAGTGTATGAAGCAGGTAGACGTGGCCATCGTGGGCGGCGGTCCCGCCGGCTCATCCGCGGCGTACGCCGCCGCGTCGGCCGGCGCGGAGGCCGTCGTCCTCGAGAAGGGGGTCCCGCGGGCGGACCGCGAGGGGCTCGGCCCGGACTCGACGGACGCGGCCGGCATCCTCGATTACTGGGTCGACATCATGGGCGTCCACCCGGACGACCTGCCCGACGGGGTCGTCCTGCACGAGCTGGACCGCGCGGAGTTCGTCGGCCCGAGCGAGTCGCTGACGCTCCGGAAGACCGGCATGGAGGCGTCCTACGACGGGTTCGGCTACACGTTCCACCGCGCCCGCTTCGACGACTGGCTCCGCGAGCGCGCCGAGGACGCCGGGGCGGAGTACCGGGTCAGAGCGTCGGTCGCGGGCGTCGACGTCGACCTCGACGCGACCGGCTCCGAGCCGCGGCACGTCGTCCGCCTCAGGGACGGCACGGCGGTCGGCGCGGACGCGCTGATCCTCGCCGACGGGCCGCAGCGGACGGTGACGAACCGGGTTCTCGACGGCTTCCTCCCGGACGGCCAGAAGGCCTCCGAGCGACTGGCGTCCACGCGCGCGAACCACATCGCGTATCAGGAGCACCGGCGGCTGCCGCCGGACGTCTACGAGGAGGTGAGCGGCGCGATCCGATTCTGGTGGGGGTACATGCCGGGTCACACCGCCTACCCGTGGATCTTCCCGAACGACGACGGCGTGGCGCGGATCGGGCTGACGATGCCGATCGGGCTCGACCTCGACGAGGTGGCGGATCGGGACGAGTACAAACTGCTCCGCCCCGACGACGAGCGGATCCCGCCGGGCCGCGAGTACGTCCGCCGCCTGCTCGAACGGGAGTACGGCGACGAGTACGACGTCGAGGCCGACTTCCCGCTCGTCGAGGACCGCGGCAAGTCGAAGGGGACGGAGACGTACCCCATCTCCTCGACCCGCCCAATCGACTCGCCGACGGCGGCCGGCGTCGCCGTCGTCGGCGGCGCGATGGGCGCCACCTCGGCGTTCCACGAGGGCGGCGATCACGTCGCGGTCCGGACGGGCACCATCGCGGGGGAACTCGCCGCCCGCGGCGACCTCTCCGGGTACAACGACGCGTGGAAGGAGGCCATCGGCGACGAGGTGCTCCGGAACGTCGCGATGGCCGACGTGGTGCGTGACTACGGCCCGTCCGACTGGGACTGGGCGTTCAGAACCGCCCGCGACCTGATGGTCGAGGGAGAGGGGATCAAGCTGTTCGAGACGAGCAAGGTCAAAGCCGGCATGAGCGCGATGCGGCTGGTCGGCGCGTACAAGCGCCGGCGGTACAAGTTCCGGAAGGGGCGGTACGTGCAGCTGCGGGAATCCGAGTACGTCTACTAGCGACCGGCCGAAGTCTACCGAGCGGCCCGCCGGAGCGGAGCCGCCGCGCGAGGAACCGTGTGACGGCGACGGTGACGCCGAGCGACTGGCGGCGACGGCGACGGTGGTAAACGGACGGTCGGCGCGACGGCGTCGGCACAAAGGCAGGATACAAATCGTCGCCCGTCCAACGCCGGTGCATGGTCACGTTTCTCGCCGGGGGGACCGGCACCCCGAAGCTCCTCGACGGGGCGACCGAGGTGTTCGACCCCGCCTCCGTCGCCGTCGTCGGCAACACCGGCGACGACGTCGAGCTCGGCGGGCTGCTGGTCTGTCCGGACCTCGACACGGTGCTCTTTCACGGCGGCGGCGTCCTCGACCGCGAGACGTGGTGGGGGATCGACGGCGACACCCGCGAGACGAATGCGGAGCTGCTCCGCCTCGCCGACGCGGCGGGACTCGAACGCGGACCCAGGTACCTCCCCGCGGAGGCACAGACGAGCGGCCGCGACATCGCCCGCTGGCGGCGGTTCTCCGGCGTCGCGGAGTTCATGACGATCGGCGACCGCGACCGCGCGGTCCACGTCACCCGGACGAGCCTCCTCGACGAGGGGCGTACGCTCACCGAGGTCACCCGGACGCTCGCCGACGCATTCGGGCTCGAAATCGACCTGCTGCCGATGAGCGACGACCCCGTGGCGACGATCGTCCGCACGGACGAGGGCGAGATGCACTTCCAGGAGTACTGGGTCGCGCGGCGGGCCGGTCCGGCAGTGGAGGGCGTGGAGTTCAGCGGGGCCGACTCGGCCGACCCGACGCCGGAGACGCTCGCCGCCCTCGACGATCCGGTCGTCGTCGGCCCGTCGAACCCCGTCACCAGCATCGGACCGATGCTCGCCGTTCCGGGCATCCGGGAGGCGCTCGACGCGACGCCCGTGATCGCCGTCTCGCCGTTCGTCGAGGACCGCGTCTTCTCCGGCCCCGCCGCGGAGCTCATGCGCGGCGTCGGCTACGAGGCGAGCACCGCGGGCGTCGCGGAGGCGTACCCCTTCGCCGACGCGTTCGTGCTCGACGAGGCGGACGGCACCGATCTCGACCGGCCCGTCGTCCGGACGGACACCCGGATGAACGACCCCGACGACGCGCGCCGCGTCGCCCGCGCGGTCGACGAGGCGCTCCGGGAGGTCGCCTAGCCGTGTTCGAGCCGCGCGTCGCGCTCGCGAGCCTGAGCGGGGAGGCCGACGCCGCCTGGGCGCTGAACGCGGCGAACTACGCGGGGATCGCCTTCCTCGGCGGGATCGCGCTTGACGGGGAGTCCCGCGCGGCCGCCGCCGCGATGGTCGCGGACCGCGACCGGACGGAGTTCCTCCCCGACGACCCGTTCGCGTTTCTGGACCGGGAGCTGTCGAAGCTGGACGGCGCGCCCCTGCGGGCCGGCTTCAACGTCCGCAGCGCGACGGTCGACCCGATCCGACGGGCGGCCCGGATCTGCGCCGACCGCGACGCCGTCCTGGAGATCAACGCCCACTGCCGCCAGGCGGAGCTGTGCGCCGCCGGCTGCGGCGAGGCGCTCCTGCGCGACGCGGATCGCCTGTGCCAGTACGTCTCGGCGGCCGCCGACGCGGGCGCGACGGTGAGCGTGAAGGTCCGCGCGGAGGTCCCCGGGGTCTCCCTCCCGGCGACGGCTCGGGCCGTCGCCGGGGCCGGCGCGGCGGCGATTCACGTCGACGCGATGGACTCGGAGGCGGTCGTCGCAGACGTGGTCGACGCCGCCTCGGAGACGGATCTGTTCGTGATCGCCAACAACGGCGTCCGCGACCGCGCGACCGTCCGCGAGTACCTCGACCACGGCGCGGACGCGGTGAGCGTCGGGCGGCCGAGCGACGACCGGGCGGTGCTCCGCCGCGTCCGGGCGGCCGCCGACGAGTGGTTCGACGGGAGACCCGAGGCCGAGACGAGGGCGGGATCGGAGGCGACGAGATGACGGACGACGACGCGATGACGGACGACGGCGCCGATCGGAACGAGGCGCCGTTTTCGCCCGCCGAACACGCCGAGCTCGCCCTCCTGCTCGAAGTCGCGGGCACGCCCAAGCCGGGGAACGTCGACCGTCGCCGCGACTTCGCCGACCTCCGGTTCGAACACTTCCTCGCGGGCGCGGTGGGCGCGCGGCGGGGACTCGACCTCGCCGCCGACGGCGCGCCCGTCGGCGAGGCGTTCGAGCGCGCCGTCGCGGGCATGGCCGAACGCCAGCGCGGCGGCAACACCCAGTTCGGTTGCCTCCTGCTCCTCGTACCGCTCGTCCGGGCGGCGGACGAGGGGAATCTCACGCCCGAGGGGGCCGCCGACGTCGCCGAGTCGACGACCGTCGAGGACGCCGTCGGCTTCTACCGGGCGTTCGAGCACGCGAACGTGACCGTCGGCGACCCGCCGGAGGGCGCGGACGACCTGGACGTGCGCCGGGGCGGGGAGGCGATCCCGGCGCTCCGGAAGCGCGAACTGACGCTGTACGGCGTGATGGAACTGAGCGCCGACCGCGACGGGAACGCCCGCGAGTGGATCGGCGGGTTCCGACGAACGTTCGGCGCCGCGGAGGCGATCCTCGCGGACGACGGGCCGGTTCTCGACCGGGCGGCCCGCGCGTTCCTCACCCTCCTCGCCGAGGAGCCGGACACGCTCGTCGCGACCCAGCACGGCGACGCCGTCGCCGAGGCGGTCAGCCGGCGGGCCGCGGAGGCGCGGGGCGACCCCGACGCGGTCGCGGCGCTCGCGGACGACCTCGTCGCCGACGGTCACAACCCCGGAACGACCGCGGACGTCACCGCCGCCGCGCTCTTCGTCGCGCTCGAACGGGGGGTCCCGGTGTGAGCGGGGACGACGGTGACGATCCCGGAGCGTCCGGCCGGGAGTGGCCGGTCGACCTCCGCGGCGTCACCGAGTCGATCGCCGCGACGCTCGGACCGAACGGGCTGTGGAACGCGGCCGCGCTCGGACTTCGCGCCCCCGATTCCGAGGGGGAACCGGTCACCGCGACGACGTGGGGCGACACGCGGACCCGGCGGAACTTCCGACGCCGGGGCGGGGGCGTCGTCCAGTTCACGTCGGACCCCCGGGAGTTCGTCGACGCGGCGCTGACGATCCGCGAGGAGGACGACCCCGTGCTGCCGGGGGCGGACGCGTGGGTCGAAGTGCGGGCGGAGCGCGTCGACTCGGGCGAGTCGGACGGCACGCGCTGGGAGCGGTGGGCGCTCGCGCCCGTCGACAGCGCGGTACTGCGCGAGCGGGTGCCGACGATCAACCGCGGCTTTTGCGCCGTCGTCGACGCCACCGTGGCCGCCTCGCGGCTCGACGTCGCGGCGTACGACACCGCGGCGCTGCTCGATCGGCTGACGTACTTCGAGGAGACGGTTCGAACGTGCGGCGGCCCCGCCGAGGTCGAGGCGTTCGAACGGCTGAGCGAGGTCACCGACTGGCGGAGCCTGCGCGGGCGGTGATCGGCGGCCGGTGAGGTGCGCGGCGAACGACGACCGCCGGATCGCGGCTCGGCCGACGGGCGGCGGGGCGGGCGTTGCGTGAACGCCGAACACCGCGGCGCGACCCGCGAAACCGCGGCGCTCGGCGCGGGACGCGGAACGAATCGTTTTAGTGGCTCTCCGGGAAACCCTTGGACATGGCGATCAAACCGAAGTACGTGAAGCAGCTGGGGAACCTGCTGCTGGAGCGGTACCCGCAGGCGTTCAACTCCGACTTCGAGACGAACAAGGAGAACGTCGCGAAGCTGACCAATGTCGAGTCGAAGGAAGTCCGCAACCGCATCGCCGGCTACGTCACGCGCAAGAAGGCCGGCGCGCAGGCCGAAGCGTAGTTCTGCGACGCGTCTCCGAGAGCAGTTCTCCCCGCCCGTGAGCCGAAGCGCCGCCGGGCCGGAAAATCGGCTCGTTCGCGCCCGACCCGTTCTCGCCGGCTGAGAACCCGCGCCCGTCCGCGGGTTCCAGTTTGCCGACTTGCGGAACCCTTTTCCGCCCGCGTCCTGCATCTGTCCCCCAATGATCGAAGGTGATCCGGCGTGACGATGGATGATCGGATCGACGAGCTCCGAGACCGGCGCGAGGAGGCTCGGAAGGGCGGCGGCGAAGAGCGGATCGAGTCGCAGCACGACAAGGGGAAGATGACCGCCCGCGAGCGGATCGACTACTTCCTCGACGACGGCACCTTCCGCGAGTTCGATCAGTTCCGCACGCACCGAACCCACAAGTTCGGCATGGAGGAGAAACAGCTGTACGGCGACGGCGTCGTCACCGGATACGGCGAGGTGAACGGCCGGACCGTGTTCGTCTTCGCCCACGACTTCACCGTCTTCGGCGGGTCGCTCGGCGAGGTGTTCGCCGAGAAGGTCTGCAAGGTGATGGACAAGGCGATGGAGGTCGGCGCGCCGGTCGTCGGGCTCAACGACTCGGCCGGGGCCCGCATCCAGGAGGGCGTCTCGTCGCTCGGCGGGTTCGGCGAGATCTTCCGCCGAAACACGGAGGCGAGCGGCGTCGTGCCGCAGATCTCGGCCATCATGGGGCCGTGCGCCGGCGGGGCGGTCTACTCGCCCGGCATCACCGACTTCGTCTTCATGGTGAAGGACACGAGCCACATGTTCATCACCGGCCCCGACGTGATCAAGACGGTCACGGGCGAGGAGGTCTCCTTCGAGGAGCTGGGCGGCGCGGTGGCCCACAGTTCGACGAGCGGCGTCGCGCACTTCGCAGTCGACTCCGAGGAGGAGGCGCTCGACAAGATCGCCCTCCTGCTGTCGTACCTGCCCCAGAACAACGTCGAGGATCCGCCGCGGGTGGACCCGTGGGACGACCCCGAGCGCGCCGACGAGGAGCTCAACACGGTCGTCCCGGACCAGCCGCGGAAACCGTACGACATGACGACCGTCGTCGGGCACATCGTCGACGAGGGCTCGTTCTTCGAGGTCCACGGCGACTTCGCGCAGAACATCGTCGTGGGCTTCGCCCGGCTCGACGGGCACTCGGTCGGCGTCGTCGCCAACCAGCCCCGGGTCAACGCCGGCACGCTCGACATCGAGGCGAGCGAGAAGGGCGCGCGGTTCGTCCGCTTCTGCGACGCGTTCAACGTTCCGATCCTGACGCTCGTCGACGTCCCCGGCTTCCTCCCCGGAACCGACCAGGAGCACGGCGGGATCATCCGCCACGGCGCGAAGCTCCTGTACGCCTACTCGGAGGCGACCGTGCCCCTGCTGACGGTCATCACGCGGAAGGCCTACGGCGGCGCGTACGACGTGATGGCTTCGAAGCATCTCGGCGCGGACGTGAACTACGCGTGGCCGACCGCCGAGATCGCCGTGATGGGCCCGCAGGGCGCGGTGAACATCCTCTACCGGAAGGAGCTGAAGGAGGCGGACGACCCCGACGCGCGCCGCCAGGAGCTCATCGACGAGTACCGCGAGGAGTTCGCCAACCCGTACACCGCGGCCGACCGCGGCTTCCTCGACGACGTGATCGAACCGCCGGAGACCCGCGCCCGGCTCATCGACGATCTCCACGTGTTCAAGAGCAAGCGCAAGTCGTACCCGGACAAGAAACATGGCAACCTTCCGATCTGAGGTGCCGGACGTCGACGCGCTGCTCGACGGGCTCGACCTCCCGACGGACGCCGACTCGGAGGAGGCCGCGGCCATCGTCGCCGCGATCGGCGCGCACCTGCGGGACCAAGAACTCGCCGCGGCCGCGGCCGCCGGCGGAGAGGACTCCTGGGACGGCGAGAAGTGGACCTTCGCCGGACGGATCCGGCAGTTACAGGCGCGGACGGTCCGCGTTCCCGACGGCGCGCCGACGGACGCGTGGGCGGCCGCGGGCCGGACGGACAGGTTCTGAGCCGTGCGCCCGCTCGTTCCCGCCTCGATCCAGCGCCGCGGCCGGAACCGCCGCCGCCCGCGGCGGGCCGGAACGGACCGACAGAGTGAGGTAGCTCGTCCGAAAATGAGACGCCACGCAACGTTCAGTAAAAACCGTACTAAATACCAGAAAGGTCTGATGACATCTCTAATTCGGAGGGAAAACGATGTTCAGTAAGGTTCTCGTCGCGAACAGAGGGGAAATCGCCGTTCGAGTGATGCGCGCCTGCGAGGAGCTCGGCGTGCGAACCGTCGCCGTCTACAGCGAGGCGGACAAGCACGCCGGGCACGTCCGCTACGCGGACGAGGCGTACAACATCGGCCCGGCGCGGGCGGCCGACTCGTACCTCGACCACGAGGCCGTCCTCGACGCCGCCCGGAAGGCCGACGCGGACGCCATCCACCCCGGCTACGGCTTCCTCGCGGAGAACGCCGAGTTCGCCCGCAAGGTCGAAGAGAGCAGCGTGAAGTGGATCGGCCCGTCGGCGGACGCGATGGAGCGCCTCGGCGAGAAGACGAAGGCGCGCGCGCTGATGCAGCGCGCGGACGTGCCGGTCGTCCCCGGCACCACGGAGCCGGTCGAGAGCGCCGAGGAGGTCAAAGAGATCGCCGACGAGTACGGCTACCCCGTCGCGATCAAAGCGGAGGGCGGCGGCGGCGGCCGCGGGCTGAAGGTCGTCCGGAGCGAGGACGAGGTCGAAGAGCAGCTCGAAACCGCCCAGCGCGAGGGCGAGGCGTACTTCGGAAACGCCTCCGTCTACGTCGAGAAGTACCTCGAAGCGCCGCGGCACATCGAGGTGCAGATCCTCGCCGACGAGCACGGCAACGTGCGCCACCTCGGCGAGCGCGACTGCTCGCTGCAGCGCCGCCACCAGAAGGTGATCGAGGAGGCGCCGAGCCCGGCGCTCGACGCGGATCTCAGAGAGGAGATCGGGGAGGCGGCCCGCCGGGGCGTCAAGGAGGCCGGCTACACGAACGCCGGCACCGTGGAGTTCCTCGTCGAAGACGGGAACTTCTACTTCATGGAGGTGAACACCCGGATCCAGGTCGAACACACCGTCACGGAGGAGGTGACGGGCCTCGACATCGTGAAGTGGCAGCTCCGGGTCGCCGCGGGCGAGGAACTCGACTTCGAGCAGGACGACGTCGAGATCGAGGGCCACGCGATGGAGTTCCGGATCAACGCCGAGAACGCCGCGAACGACTTCGCGCCCGCGACCGGAACGCTCGAAACGTACGACCCCGCGGGCGGCATCGGCGTCAGGATCGACGACGCGGTCCGCCAGGGCGACGAGATCGGCGGCGACTACGACTCGATGATCGCGAAGCTCATCGTCGCCGCGTCGGACCGCGAGGAGTGTCTCGCCCGCTCGGAGCGCGCGCTCGCCGAGTTCGAGATCGAGGGCTTCCACACGATCGTCCCGTTCCACCGGCTGATGCTCACGGACGAGACGTTCCGCGCCGGCGAGCACACGACGAAGTACCTGGACGAGGAACTCGACCCCGAGCGGATCGAGCGGGCGGTCGAAAAGTGGGGCACCGTCGGCACGGCGGCGTCCGAGGAGGACGGCGAGGTCACGGAGCGCGAGTTCACCGTCGAGGTCAACGGCAAGCGCTTCGAGGTGAGCCTCGAAGAGCGGGGCGCGCCCGCGATCCCGGCCGCTGGCGGTAGCGGAAACTCCCAGCGGGCGAGTAGGCCCCCGCAGGCGACGGCGGACGACGGCGGCGAGGAGGTCGTCGTCGAGGGCGACGGCGAGACCGTCACCGCCGAGATGCAGGGGACGATCCTCTCGGTGGAGGTCGACGAGGGCGACGAGATCGCCGCGGGCGACGTGCTCTGCGTGCTGGAGGCGATGAAGATGGAGAACGACGTCGTCTCCGAGCGCGGCGGGACGGTGACGCAGGTGCTCGTCTCCGAGGGCGAGAGCGTCGACATGGGCGACCCTCTCGTCGTGCTGGAGTAGCCGCTCGGGCGCGCGCGAACCTCGCTGTCCCAGCGGGCGAGCAGGCCCTAGACGGCGGCGGTTCGACCGACGGAGGGCCCCGCACCGACGGCTTCGAACCGCCGATCGGGGTCGGATCGTTCTTATCCCACCTTCACCTACGGACCCGCATGACCGACACGCGACGCGCGCTCCTCGACGCGCTCGCCTCCGGCCCGGTCTCGGGTCCCGAGCTCGCCGACCGCCTCGGCGTCTCGCGGGCGGCCGTCTGGAAGCAGGTCGAGGCGCTCCGCGGGGAGGGGTTCGAGATCGAGAGCGCGGACTCGGGGTACGAGGTCGTCGCCGTCCCCGAGTACGGCGGCGGCGCGATCGAGTTCGGCCTCGAAGCGCCCTTCGCCGTCGAGTACCACGACCGGATCGGAAGCACGAACGACCGCGCGCGGGAGCTGGCGGCCGACGGGGCGGAGAACGTCGCCGTCGTCGCCGACGAGCAGACGGGGAGCCGCGGGCGGCTCAACCGACCCTGGACCTCGCCGCCCGGCGGCGTCTGGCTGTCCCTCGCGCTGCGGCCGACGCGACCCCCCGCGCACGTCCCCGCGTTCACCCTCGCGGCGGCCGCGGCAACGACCCGCGCGGCGCGCGAGGCCGGCGTCGACGCGCGGATCAAGTGGCCGAACGACGTCCTCGTGAGCGAAGCGAACGAGGGCACGTCGGAGAGAAAATCCGGCGACGCGTCGACCGTCGGCGAGCGCGACCGCGGCGGGAAGAAGCTCGCGGGGATCCTCACCGAGATGGAGGGCGAGTCGGATCGCGTCTCGTGGCTCGTCGTCGGCATCGGCGTGAACGCGAACGTGGAGGCGGCCGACCTCCCGGCGGGGGCGACGAGCCTCCTCGCCGAGCGGGGCGAGCCGGTGGACCGCCGGGCGTTCGTCCAGCGGCTGCTGGAGGAGTTCCACCGCCTCCGCGGGCGGCCGGAGGAGGTGCTCCCGGCGTGGCGCGAGTACGCCGCGACGCTCGGTCGGCGGGTGCGCGTCGAGACGCCCGACGGCCCGGTCGAGGGCGAGGCCGTCGACGTGGAGTTCCCCGGCGCGCTCGTCGTGCGGACCGACGCCGGCGACGTGACGATCTACGCGGGCGACTGCGAACACCTCCGTCCGGTCTGAACCGTCGTCGGCGCGGCTCGGCGACCCGTCACTCGGACCGCGCCGCCGTCTCCGCGCCGACGTGGACGGTCATCACGGGGATCTTCGAGCCGCGGACGACCTTCTCCGCGACGCTCCCGAGGAGGAGCCGGTCGATGCCGCCCCGGCCGTGCGTCCCCATCACGACGAGGTCGCACTCCCGGCGCTCCGCGTACCGGACGATCTCCCTGCTCGGCGATCCCTCGGCGATGGCCGTCTCGACCGGCACGTTCCGCTCGGACGCGAGCGCCTCCATCCGGTCGATCGCCTTCTCGGCGTCGCGCCGCAGCATCTCGTCGATCCCCTCCCACGACGACTCCATCGGCAGCCCCGCGAAGCTCCCGGTGTTTATCACGTACAGCGCGTGGACGGTCGCTCCGTGGACGGCCGCGAGGTCGATCGCGTGCGAGACGGCGCGCTCTCCCTCCTCCGAGCCGTCGGTCGGGACGAGGATCCGATCGTACAACCCCATGCGTATCTATGGCACGGTAGCCGGCGGCGGCTAATAACTCTTCGCGCGAAATCGACCGACCCGCGATCCGGCGCGGGGCGCGGCGAGCGGCGCGGCCGTCGCTGACCCCTCAGAGGACGACCCGCTTCACGTCCGCGTGTCCGGCCCGCCGGACGACGGCGCGGACGGGGTCCCGCGCGCCGCAGAGGTTGTCCGAGTCCCCGTCGAGCACGAGCAGCTTCGCGTCGCGGCCGGGAGCCACGAGCCCGCAGTTCAGGCCGGCGATCTCCGCCCCGTTGACGGTCGCCATCCGGAGCACCTCCGCGGCGGAAACGTCCGCGAGCTTCGCCGCGAACTCCATCTCCCGGAACATCGACGGGCTGTTGAGCATGACGTTGTCCGTCCCGAGCGCGACGGTGGTCCGGTCGACCAGTTCGCGGATCGGCGGGAAGCCGACGCCGGTGACGAGGTTCGAACGCGGACAGACGACGACCGGGAGGGCGCTGTCTTCGAGGCGTTCGAGGTGCAGCTCCTCCGGGTGGACCATGTGGACGAGGAAGTCCGGGTCGAGATCGAGCGCCGGGTTGATGTCGGTCGCGTCGCGCTCGCCGGCGTGGATGCCGAACAGCTTACCGGCCCCGCGGGTGGCGTTTCGGACCTGATCGAAGTCCCCGTCGCGCGCGCCGCTCGCGCCGAAGCCGTCGGCCTCGCGCATCGCCGCCGCCGACTCCCGCCCGAGCACGACGCCCTCGACGTCGAGACCGCCCATCGCCTGCTGGATCGCGTCGACGCCCTCGACGCCGCCCTCGCGGAACTCGACGAACGCGGCGGTGCCGCCCGACTCCATGAACCGGAGCGACCGGCGCATCGCCGCCACTTTCTCGCCCGCGTCCGCCGCCCGGAGGAGGCGGTGTTTCAGCCCGTCCGGCGGCGCGACGAGTTCGTCGAGGCTCAGTCCCGCGCCGGCCTCCTTGGCGATGGAGTCGCCGATGTGCGTGTGCGCGTTCACGAACGCCGGGAGGACGACGTCGGTCGAGTCCGTCGCCGTCTCCTCGATCTCCCGGATCGTCCCGTCCCGTACGACCACCCGACCCTCCACCGGCTCGAACTCCTCGCCGACGAGGATCGTCCCCTCGATCTTCATCGTCTGGGTTCTGACGGGCCGGGTGCTTGAAGCTCTCGGACGACGGCGGAGCGGGTCGGCCGGACCGGTCCGTTCACGCCGTCGGCCCGATCGACCCGGTCGGCGTGGCCGGTCCGATCAGTCCGGTCGACCGGTCGATCGATCTGGTCGGCGTGGTCGGTCGCGCCGCGACGGTCAGTCGAACTCGTCGAGGGTGGTCCGCAGCCCCCGCCGGACGTCGCTGACGAGCGCGCCCTCGATGTCGAGCCCCATGGACTCGACCGCCTCGCGGCCGACGCGTTCTGCGACGTCTCGTGGAGCGTAGACGCCGAGCCGCCACTGGTTGCGCTGGGCGGTCCGGAGCGCGCTCACGAGCGGCGACTGGCGGTCGAGCTGACGGATGTCGCCGTTGACGACGACCCGCGAGGACGACTCCGTGATCGACGGTTTCGGGGGCACGTCGACGATCACCTCGCTCGGCTCGACCCCGACGCGCGCCGCCACCTCTTCTTCGAACTCCACGATCTCCCGGTGCGGGGCCTCCAGCACGCTCTCCGGAACGTCGGACAGCTCCGCCCACACTCCCCGCTTGTACAGGTTCCGGTTGCCGAGGCGCTCTGCGAACTCGCGCGTCGCGGGCGTCGTCCGGAGGGCGACCAGGAGGTCGTGGTCGTCCATCCGCCGGAGCTCCTCGGCGGTGACGTCCGACCCGTCGAGCAGCCCCTCGGAGGCGCGGCGGAGCATCGCCTTGCTGATCCGGGCCACGTGGTGCTGGTAGACGGTCGGGTTCATCAACGCGCGCGCGAGGAGCAGACTCTCGGCCGTCTGGACGTTCCCCTCCGCGAGAACAAGCTCGCCGTCGACGAACGTCAGCTCGCGCACGAGCCGCTCGTGGTCGATGGTTCCGTACGGAACGCCGGTGTGGTGGGCGTCGCGCACGAGGTAGTCCATCCGGTCCACGTCGAGTTCGCCCGAGACGAGCTGGCCGTACTTGCCCTCGCCAGCGACGAGGCCGGCGACGTACTTCGGGTCGAGGTCGTGTTCGCGCAGCACGGCGCCGACGGCCCCGGCCGCCAGAAGCTCCTCGACGTCGTCGTGGTACTTGCCCGTGTGGCGGTGGGTGAGCGACTCGATGTTGTGGCTGAAGGGGCCGTGACCCACGTCGTGGAGGAGGGCCGCGGCGCAGATTCGCTCCGCCTGTCTCCCCTCGACGCCGAGGTGGGAGAGCGCGCGATCCGCGAGGTGGTAGACGCCGAGGCTGTGTTCGAACCGCGTGTGGTTGGCGGAGGGGTAAACGAGCTGAACCGTGCCCAGCTGTTTGATGTGCCGGAGGCGCTGCATCTCGGGCGTGTCCAAGAGCGCCTCGGCGACGCCCTTGACCTCGATGTGGTCGTGGACGCTGTCTTTGATCGTGATCACTGGTCGGAAGTTCGACCCGATCGGATAAAAACCGTCGCCCGCGGGGGCGAGCCGCCGGGTCGGCGGCTACTGGCGGCAGACTGGCGGCAGGCTGACGGCTCCCGGCGACGGGTCGGCGGCGACCGGAAGTCGCGTCCTCGCCGCGCCGTCAGACCACCGATTTCTGCCCGCGGAGCCCGGCGAACGTCGCGACGCCGACGACGACCGCGAGGGCGACCGTCGGCCAGAAGCCGACGGCGGCTCTGAGGCCGAAGCCGGTCAGGAGCGTGAACACGAGAAACAGCGGGATGGCGACGCCGGCGGCGAACAGCCACGGGGTGGCGAACCGCCGGGCCAGCGGGCCGGCCCCCGTTTCGAACTCCGCGAGCGCGTCGCGGCCGAGCACCCAGCCGACGAACAGGAGGAACGCCGCGAGCCCCGCGGTGAGCAGCAGATCGACGAGCGTCCCAGCGACGAACCCGAACACGGCGGGCGCGAGCCCGTTGACGGCCCCGGTGACGGCGATGAGTCCGAACAGGGCCGCGGTCGCGCGGCGGCGCGTGAGGTCGTACTCGTCGACGAGCACGGCGACGGGGATCTCGAGCATGCTGATCGAGCTCGACAGCGCGGCGAGCGTGACGACGCCGAAGAAGGCGGCCGCGATGAGCGACCCGGCCGGGAGCTGTGCGAACGCGCCGGCGAGGCCGACGAAGAGCGCCCCCTCGCCCGTGCCGGTGCTGGCGGGGTCGATCCCCTGTGCGAAGAGCAGCGGGAAGACGACCAGCCCCGCGAGGACGCCGACGAACGTGTTGAGCACGGCGATGGTCGTCGCGTCCATCGGGAGCGACTGGTCCTCGCCGAGGTAGGACGCGTAGGTGATCATCGTCCCGGCGCCGACGGAGAGGGTGAAGAGCGCCTGACCGGCGGCGGGGCCGAGGATCGAAAAGAAGTTCTCGCGGACCGTGGCGAGGTCGAACCGGAGGTAGAAGGCGTAGCCCGCGGCGGCGTTCGGCCGCGTGGCCGCCCAGACGGCGAGCGCGACGAGCAGGACGACGATCGCGGGCATCATCGCCTTGGTTCCCAGTTCGATGCCGCGCCGGACCCCGGCGACGACGATGCCGGCCGTCAGCGCGAGAAACAGGAGGTGGTACGCGACCGCCTGCGCGCCGAAGGCCGCCCCGTCGAAGTACGGCCCGGGATCGGCGAAGAAGGGCGCGCCCCCGGCGGTTCCGACGGCAGCGACGCTTTCTACGAAGTACCGGAGGATCCACCCGCCGACGACGCTGTAAAACGACAGCAGCGCGACCGCGGTCACGACGCTCAGTCCGCCGACGTACCCCCACGCCCTGGAACCGGAGAGCGATTCGAGCGCCCCGACGGGATTCCGCTTCGCCCGGCGGCCGATGACGAACTCCCCGAGCAGACCGGGAACGCCGATCGCGAGGACGATGAACAGGTACACGACGAGGAACGCGCTGCCGCCGTTTTCGGCCGTTACCCACGGGAACCGCCAGATGTTCCCGAGGCCGACCGCGCTCCCCACGGCGGCGAGGATGAATCCGATCCGGGTCGCCCAGGTTTCTCGTGTCATTGCTATGCGTTGGCTCGGTCCCGCTAAAGTTACTTTCGGGTCGAAAACCTTCAACCGGCAATGATAACGGTTTTCCGACGCTGAGTCGCCGTAATTCGGAGCGGATCCATCGGCGAAAAACCCGATCCGGTTACGATTCGTAACGTATCAGCACGTCGGGGTCGAAGTCGATCGGCGGGACGATACCGCCCTCGAGAAAGAGCGTCTGCAGCCCGAGCGCCAGCGTCCCGAACACGGCGAGGAGGACGACGACGCGGACGGTCCACAGCCACGCGACGGCCGGCGTCTCGGCCCCGCCGGTCCCCTTCCGCACCTCGTCGACCGCGTCCGCGCCGAGCACCCAGCCGACGAACACCAGCACGAGGAGGACGGACAGCGGCAGGTAGAGGTTGTACGTGAGCGCGTCGAACCAGCCGAGCCAGGCGACGTCGAGGGCCGACGGGACGCCGAGCAGGAATATCGCGGCACCGAGGCCGGCCGCGGTCGGCGCGCGCCCGACGTCGTAGTTGTCGATGACGTACGAGACGACGACTTCGAGCAGGCTGATGGCGCTCGACAGCGCCGCGATCAGGACGACGAGGAAGAACGCGACCCCGAGGACCCGACCGGCCGGGAGCTCCGAAAACGCGGTGGCGAGGCTGACGAACACCGCGCCCGGACCGCTCTCGTCGGGCGCGATCCCCTGCGCGAAGAGCAGCGGGAAGACGACGAAGCCGGCCAGGACGCCGACGAACGTGTTGAAGAGGACGATCGTCGCCCCGTCGGCAGCGAGGCTGTCGTCCCCGTCGAGGTACGAGGAGTAGGTGATCATCGCGCCCATCCCGAGCGAGAGCGAGAAGAACGCCTGCCCGACCGCGAAGGGGACGATCTCGTCGATGTCGGACGCGAGTTCGCCGAAGTTCGGCGAGAGGTAGTACGTGTACCCCGCGCCCGCGCCGGGGATCGTGACCGCCCAGAGCGCGAGCGCGAGCAGGATGACGACGATGCTCGGGACCATCAGCCTGGTCGCCTTCTCGATGCCGTCTTCGACGCCGAGCGCGACGATCCCGGCGACGAGCACCATGAAAACGGCGTGGAGCGCGAGCGCGTCGAGTCCGGCCGAGATTGCGCCGAAGTAGGCGGCGGGGTCGGCGAAGTACGCCCCGGTCGCGCTGCCGGCCACGTACCGGAGGACCCATCCCCCGACGACGCTGTAGTACGACAGGATCCAGAAGCCGGTGAACAGTCCGACGACGCCGACGAAGCGCCACCGGGGGTGACCGAGTCCGCGGAACGCGCCGACGACGTTGAGGTTCGCCCGCCGGCCGACGACGAACTCCGCGAGGATGGCGGGCAACCCGATACACAGGGCGGCGAGGAGGTAGACGACGAGAAACGTCGCCCCGCCGAACTCGGCCGTCTTGAAGGGGAACTGCCAGATGTTCCCGAGCCCGACGGCGCTCCCCACGGCGGCGAGGATGAAGCCGACTCTCGTGGTCCACGTCTCTCTCGTCATCGTCGTTCACTCCCGGCGTCCGGTTAAAATCGGTTTCGAGTCCGCGCGCTCGGTCGCGAACGCTCGTCTCCGGGGGATGAGATGTCGGCTCCCGCTCGTTCCGGCGGGGGGTCGTCGCCCGTGGACGCCGCCGCTTTCTCGGGGCGATCCGCCGTCGAATTATTATATCAGACGCGTTATGGCGTGCACCAAACACGTTTCTAAATCTGAGAGTTTATAACACATGCCACAGAGAGTTGGTATCATGCCTGCACGAGAAACGTGGGCGACGCGAATCGGCTTCATCCTGGCGGCGGTAGGTAGCGCCGTCGGGCTCGGAAACATCTGGCGGTTCCCCTTCCTGACGAGCGACTCGGGCGGGGCGGCGTTCCTCGTCGTCTACCTGCTCTTCGTCGCGTTCATCGGGTTTCCGGTCCTCCTGGTCGAGTTCGTCATCGGCCGGCGGTCCGAGCGGAACCCGGTGAACGCGTTCGAGCGCCTCGGGAAGCCGGCCTGGACGTTCGCGGGGGTGATCGGCGCGCTCGCGGGGTTCGTCATCCTGTCGTACTACAGCGTCGTCGGCGGCTGGGTGCTGCGATACATCATCGCGAGCGCGACCGGGGCGTACTTCGCCGACCCCGCCGCCTACTTCGAGACGGTCGCGACCGGGACGGACGCCGTGGCGTACCACGCCGTCTTCATGGCGCTCGTCGCCGGGGTCGTCGCGGTCGGCATCCGCGACGGGCTCGAACGCGCGGCCAAGGTGATGGTTCCGAGCGTGATCGTCCTGCTCGTGATCCTGGCCGCCTACGGCGCGACGCTCTCCGGCGCGAGCGAGGCATACTCGTACTACCTCGCGCCCGATCTCGGAGAACTGAGCGGTAACCTCCTGTCCATCCTCCCCGCGGCGGCGGGACAGGCGTTCTTCACGCTATCGCTCGGGATGGGCGTGATGATCACTTACTCCTCGTACCTCGGCGAAGACCGGAACCTCGTCTCCGACGGGCTGACGGTCGTCGCCATCGACACGATGGTCGCCTTCCTCGCGGGCCTCGTCGTGTTCCCGTTCCTGTTCACGCAGGGCGTCGATCCGGGCGAAGGCGGCGTCGGCGCGGTGTTCATCAGCCTCGCCACCGCGTTCGCACAGCTTCCCGCGGGACGGATCCTCGGCGTCGTCTTCTTCTTCATGCTCGGGATCGCGGCGCTCACGAGCGCGTTCAGCATCCTCGAAGTGATCGTCTCGTTCCTCATCGACAACTTCGGCGTCGACCGCAAGGTCGGGACGATCGCGATCGCCGCGATCCTGTTCGTCATCGGCATCCCGACGGCGCTCGACCTGAACGTGCTCACCGCCTACGACGCGGTCGCGAACAACATCCTGCTCATCCTGGGCGGGCTGTTGCTCTCGATCTTCGTCGGCTGGGTGTACGCGGAGGGATCCCTCGACGAGTTCGTGCGCGGAGCGGGCAGTTCGGCGTCCCTCTCGACGCCCTGGATCTGGGTCGTTCGGACCCTCGTGATCGCCGTCCTCGCCGTGACGCTGTACCTCGGCACCCAGGACGTGATCACGACCCTGCAGGAGACGGTCCTATAGCCGGCTTACGACCGAGCCGCTTTCCGATTTTTCCGCGGAGCCCGAACGAGCAGCCGTCGATCCGCCCGTCCGCTACCGCGTCGGTCCCGAGTGCGGCCGCCCCCGCACGCCTCCGGACGCCGGACGCGTCCGGCGTCAGGCCTCGCCGTACACCGGCACGGCGGCCCCGCTCGTCACCTCGGCGGCGTCGCTACACAGAAAGAGCATCACGCGACCGATCTCCGCGGGGTCGACCCACGCGTTGTGGTCGGCGTCGGGCATCATCTCGCGGTTGGCCGGCGTGTCGATGACGCTCGGCATCACCGCGTTCGCGCGGACGGTCCCGAGGTTCTCCTCCGCGATGGTCTCGGTCAGGAGGCGCACGCCCGCCTTCGAGGCGCGGTAGGGGCCGTCGCCCTCGCCGCCCTCCAGCGAGGCGCGGGCGGAGACGCTGACGATCGCGCCCCCCGCCTCGCGGAGGTGCGGAAGCGCGTGCTTCGACGCGAGGAACATCGTCTTCAGGTTCACGTCGAAGAGGAGGTCGAAGGTGTCGGCGTCCGTCTCGTCGATCGGGGTCCCGCCGCGCCAGGTGCCCGCGATGTTCAACAGGAAGTCGAGCCGGCCGTGGTCGTCGACGACCTCCGAGACGATCCGCGCCACGTCGTCCTCGTCCGTGAAGTCCCCCCGGTAGAAGTGGATCCCGGAGTCGGGGTCGAGCAGCGCGTCCTCGTCGTCGGGGTCGACGACGTCCGACGCCGCGACGGTCGCGCCCGCGTCGCGGAAGACGGCCGCCGCGGCGCTGCCGAGCGCGCCGCTCGCGCCGGTTACGAGTGCGACCCTGTCGCCGAAGTCGAAGGTGGCAGACATGGGTGACGTATCGTCCGGCAGGCGCATAAAGCCGCCCGCGCCCCGCGGACCGATCCGCCGGCGGCGGACCGCGCGGCGGTTCCGATACGGCCGCTCGATTCGGCTCCCGATCCCGTCCGGTTCGGCTCTCGATACCGGCGTCCGATTCGACTCCCGTCTCGGCGTCCGCTCAGGGTTCGACGACGAGCTTCCCGAGGAAGCTGTCCTCCATCACCGCGCGCTGGGCTTCGCCGGCCTCGTCGAGGCCGTACGTGCGCGCGATCTCGATCTCCAACTCCCCTTCGCCCAGCAGGTAGGCGAGCCTCCGGAGCGGAGCGCTCAGGTCGGGCGTGTTGAACATGCTCATCATCGTGACCCGGAGGTCCTTCGAGCGGGCCGCGGGGGACCGCTCGAAGCCGACTTCGGGGTCGTTCTCGCCGATTCCGACGACCCGCGCGCCGACGTTGGCCACGTCGGCGTCGAACTGGAGGTAGTCGTCGAGGCGGTGGTCGAGGATCACGTCCGCGCCGCCGTCGCCCGCCTCCCGCACCGCGTCAGCGAGGTCGTCGCGGCCGTAGTCGAGCACCGCGTCCGCGCCGAGTTCGCGCAGGCGGTCGTGGTACTCGGGCGCGGCGGTCGCGACGACCCGCGCGCCCGCGGCGGCGGCGATCTGGACCGCGACGTGGCCGACGCCGCCGCTGCCGCCGTGGATAAGGGCCGTCTCGGCGGGTTCGAGGCCGGCGTGGTCGATCAGCGCGCGCCAGGCCGTCACGGCGACGACGCCCGCGCCCCCGGCGGCGACCGGGTCGACGCCCTCGGGGAGCTTCGCGAGCCGGTCCGTCGGGACCGCGGCGTACTCGGCGTACGCGCCGTAGTGCTCCTTGCTCAGGCCGGTGCCGTACACGAGGTCGCCCTCTTCGAACTCCTCGACGTACTCGCTCACCTCGACGACCTCGCCGGCCGCGTCGACGCCCGGGATCATCGGCATCGCGAAGGGTTCGTACGATCCTTCGCGGAAGTACGTGTCCACGGGGTTGACCCCCGCGCCGTCGACTTCGACGACCACGTCGTGGCCCGTCGCCCCCGGCCGGTCGACCTCGTCCACCCGCAGTACCTCCGGACCGCCGTGCTCGTGGAACCGAACTGCACGCATGGTACCGACCGTCACGGGCGCTCTGCGGATAAAACCGACAGATGCGGAAAGCGGAGGAATCGTTCCGATCGTCCGGATCGGCGAACAGCCGACCGGCGCGGACGGCGACTCCCCGACCGCCGCCGTCCGATCGCGCGGGGGCTTATCCCCGCGCGGCGCGTCGTATCGGACATGCCGACCGAAACGCAGCGGCGCTGCCCCGACTGCGGCGTCGCGATGGAGCGCGTCACGCCCGTCACCTCCGTCGACGGGGAGGTGCTCAGGCTCCGGACCGACGAGCCGAAGAAGGGGATCCTCGGGTCGCTCGGGCTGAAGGAGACGGTGCAGCCATACGGGTACGTCTGTCCCGAGTGCGGGCTGGTGCGGTTCTACGTGGACGCGGACGGGGAGTCGTAGCCCCGCGGCGCATCCCGAACGTCTTTCTTCCCGCCCGGCGAGTCCGACGACATGGGCGTAAAGCGGATCGGAATGGCGCTGTTCGGCGTCGGGTTGTTCGTCGGGAGCATCGCGGCCGTGCTGTCCGTCGCGGGGTTCAACGCGGCGAGTACCGCCGCGGCCTGTCCGGGGCCCGAACCGGAGTACTCGATCCTCGGCTTCAGCGCCGAGTTCCTCGGCGTCGTCTACAGCGACGGCTGCAACACGATGGTGACGAACGCCGGCGTCGGCGTCGGCCTCCTCCTCCTCGTCGCCGGCGTGCTGGTCGGCGGTATCGGAATCGCCAGGGACGCGCTGGCCGAGCCCTGAAAATCGGTTACTCCGGTCCGAGTTCCGATTTTCGAGAAGCGGCAAATGTGACAGTCCGTGACCCGGATGAACGGGATTTAAGCGCCCGTCCGACGCTTCCCCAAACGCATGAAGCTCCACGAGTATCAGGCGAAGGAAATCTTCGCCGACGCCGGGATCCCCGTACCCGAATCCCGGCTCGCGACGAGCGTCGACGAGGCCGTTGACGCGGCCGAGGAGGTCGGGTATCCGGTCGCCATCAAGGCACAGGTCCACGTCGGCGGCCGCGGCAAGGCCGGCGGCATCAAGATCGCCTCGGACGGGGACGAGGCCCGCCAGTACGCCGACGAGATCCTCGGGATGGACCTCAAGGGGTACACCGTCGAACAGGTGCTCGTCGAGGCCGGCGTCGACTTCACGAACGAACTCTACGTCGGCGTCACGATGGACCGCGGCGAGGGCAAGCCGGTCGCGATGGTCTCGACGCAGGGCGGCGTCGACATCGAGGCGGTCGCCGAAGAGACGCCCGAGGCGATCGCCCGCGAGCACGTCGACCCCGCGTTCGGCCTGCACCCCTACCAGGCGCGCAAGGTCGTCTTCGAGGCGGGCATCCCCCGCGAGGTGGCGATGGACGTTGCCTCGATCCTCACGACGCTGTACGACCTCTACGAGGAGCGCGACGCCAGCGACATCGAGATCAACCCCGTCATGATCACGTCCGACGACGAGGTCGTCGCCGCCGACGCGGTCATGAACATCGACGACGACGCGCTGTTCCGCCAGCCCGAACTCGCCGAGCTCGAAGACGAGACCTACGAGGACGACCTGGAGCGGAAGGCCGGCGAGTACGGCTTCGACTACGTCCGCCTCGACGGCAACGTCGGCATCATCGGCAACGGCGCGGGGCTCGTCATGACGACGCTCGACCTCGTGGACTACTACGGCGGCGCGCCCGCGAACTTCCTCGACATCGGCGGCGGCGCGAAGGCCGAGCGGGTGACGAACGCGCTCGACATGGTCTTCTCCGACTCGAACGTCGACGCGGTCGTGTTCAACATCTTCGGCGGCATCACCCGCGGCGACGAGGTGGCGAAGGGGATCAACGAGGCGCTCGAAGCGTTCGAGGAGATCCCGAAGCCGGTCGTCGTTCGCCTCGCCGGCACGAACGCCGAGGAGGGCCGCGAGATCCTGAACGACGAACTCGTCACGGTCGAAGAGACGCTCGAAGACGCGGTCCAGCGCGCGGTCGAATACGCGGACGAGGTGAGTAACGAATGAGCATTCTCGTCGACGAAAACACGCGGGTGGTCGTACAGGGCATCACCGGTGGGGAGGGCAAGTTCCACACCGAACAGATGATGGAGTACGGGACGAACGTCGTCGCCGGCGCCGTTCCGGGCAGGGGCGGCCAGGAGGTCGAGGGCGTCCCCGTCTACGACACCGTGGACGAGGCGGTCGAGGAGGAGGACGCGAACGCCTCCGTCGTCTTCGTGCCGCCGGCGTTCGCCGCCGACGCGCTGTTCGAGGCGCTCGACACGGACCTCGACCTCGTCGTCGCCATCACCGAGGGCATCCCCACGCAGGACATGGCGAAGGTGAAAAAGCGCCTCTCGGAGGTCGACACCCGGCTCATCGGCCCGAACTGCCCCGGCATCATCACGCCCGGCGAGGCGAAACTCGGCATCCTGCCCGGCAACATCTTCGCGGACGGCAACGTCGGTCTCGTCTCCCGCTCGGGGACGCTCACCTACCAGGTCGTCGACAACCTCACGGGGCGAGGCGTCGGTCAGACGACCGCCATCGGCATCGGCGGCGACCCGATCATCGGGACGAGCTTCATCGACGCGCTCGAACTGTTCGAGGGGGACGAGGAGACGGAAGCGGTCGTCATGTGCGGCGAGATCGGCGGCGAGGACGAGGAGGAGGCCGCGGCGTACATCGCCGAGTACATGGACACGCCGGTCGCGGGCTTCATCGCCGGCCGCACGGCCCCGCCGGGCAAGCGAATGGGCCACGCGGGCGCCATCGTCTCCGGATCCGGCACCGGGACGGCGGAGTCGAAGATCGACGCCCTGAACGACGCCGGCGTCCCCGTCGGGGACACGCCGGAGGAAGTCGCGGACCACATCGAAGACTTCCTCTGAGGACGGCGCGGTCGCTCGTCGACGGAGCTGCCGGAAAAAGGCGGTTCGATTTTTTCGTCCTCTCCTTCGCGTCAGCGACGGGACCGGGCGGAACCTACGGGGGAGGGGACGGGCGGTTCGGGGACCGCGCGACGGGCGTCGGAGCTTACGCGATGACCGTCGCGGCGGCGACGAACGACCAGCTGGTGCCGCTACCGGCTTCCTCTTTCTTGCGGTCGGCTTTCCTGCGGTTGCGCTTGTGCGTCCAGTTCATACTCACCCTAGGATTTACTCGCTTAAGAGTTTTATGCTCTACTGACACTTATGTCACGGATGTACACGACAGTTGCTTCCGGCGTGTGACCGAGGCTCACTGTCTCTCGACCCCGTTTCTGTCCGAATAGATGACAGTCACGGTACGAAGAACGCGGTTAGGGACACGGCGCTGACACGGTCTCGACCCGTCGGCCGATCGGAGCGGGCGGCCGAGAGGGACGGGGCGCTCGGGCCGGAACCGGAACCCGCGAGGCGGGGTCCTCGGGCGACCGCGGCTACCGGACCCGGGAGAGGCAGTCGTGACAGAACGTCACGTCGGCCGGGTTGGGCGCGCCGCAGGCCGCGCAGATCGCGAGATCGGTTCCGTTGGGCCCCCGCTCGCCGTCGGGGAGCAGGCGGGCGGGGTTCGGAACGAGGTCGGCGGGTCGGGTGCCCGTCTCGGCCGCCATCCGTTCGATCAGTCTGTCGTCCCGCAGGGCGTGAAGCCCGCGCCAGAGGCCGAGGAACAGCGCCGAGGGCGCGACGATGACGAACGCCGCCACCGCGAGGCGGAAGACGAGTTCCATGGGGTGTATCACGGCCGGAGTCGTTTAGTGTGTGACGGAGACCCGCGGTTCGGATCCGCGAGGACCCGCCGCCCGTCAGTCGTCGTCGGACTTCATCGCCGGCTTTCTGGCGACCACTTCGTCGACGCTCCCGCGGCCGATGAGCGTCGTCTCCTCCTGCAGGAGAACGCTGCCGTACTGATCGCTGAACGTCTTCACCAGTCCGAGAACCGTGACGGTGCAGACGACGGCGAACGGGCCGCCGGTGATGATCGCCGCCGACTGGAGCGCCTCCGCGCCGCCGATGACCATCAGGATGGACGCGACCGCGCCCTGGAGGACCGCCCAGAAGATGCGGTTGATCGACGAGGGGTGTTCCTCCCCGCCGGTCGTCATCATCGAGACGGCGAGCGTCGAGGAGTCGGCCGACGTGACGAAGAACGTCGTCACGAGGACGAGAAAGCCGAACAGCAGCAGCTGACCGAACGGCAGCGCCCCGAAGAGGACGTACCCGGAGACCGCCTCCCCGAGCTGCGGGTTCGTGATGGGGCCGAGGACGTTGGCGACGCCGGTGTGTTGCACCCAGATCCCGGTTCCGCCGAGGACGACGAACCAGGGGATGGTCGCCATCGCCGTCGCGCCGATGCCGGTGAAGGCGACCTCGCGGACGGATCGCCCCCGCGAGATGCGCGCGATGAACAGCCCGGCGAACGGCGACCACGCGAGGGGCCACGCCCAGTAGAACACCGTCCACGCGTTCGACCACTCGCCGCCCTGGGAGGCGTGCGTGAACAGGCTCATCTGGAAGAAGTCGTCGATGAAGCCGCCCATCGCCTGCGTCCCGAGTTCGAGGATGAACCACGTCGGGCCGAGGACGAGCGTCCCCACCATCAGGACCGCGAACATCGCCATGTTGAAGTTCGACAACCGGCGGATGCCGCGGTCGACGCCGAGCAGCAGCGAGGCGGTGAAGATGACCGTCATCCCGGTGATGACGGCGATCGTCCCGGCGTCGCCGAGCTGGATTCCCCACTGGTACTGGAGGCCGGTGAGGAACTGACTCCCGATGAAGCCGAGCGAGGTCGCGACGCCGCCGAGGGTCGCGAACACCGCGAGGGTGTCGATGAGCTTCCCCCAGAAGCCGTCGACGTTGTCGGCGCCGAGGAACGGCGTCAGGACGGCGGAGACGCGCAGCGGCGCGCCGCGGTTGTAGACGAAGTACCCGATGCCGAGACCCATCACCGTGAAACACGACCACTGGGTGACGCTCCAGTGGAACAGCGAGTACTGGATGGCGATGGGCATCGCCGCCGCCGACTCGTTGGGAACGTCGTACAGCGGGGGGACGCTCGAGTAGTGGAGCAGCGCCTCCGCGGGCCCCCAGAAGACGATCCCGGCTGCGAGCCCCGCGGAGTACATCATCGCGAAGTACGAGAGGTAGCTGAACTCCGGCGGGTCGTCGCCCAGCCGCAGGTTGCCCCACGGGCCGACGATGAGGTATCCCAGAAAGAGGACGAAGCCGAGCATGACGATGAGGAACGCCCAGTTGAAGTGCGCGAGCACGAACTCGTTCGCCCCGGCGACGATGTTCGCCGCAGCCGTCGGGTTGAGCGCGAAGACCGCCACGAAAAGCAGCGTGATGCCCGCGCCGAACGCGAAGACGGTCGGCTCGATCTCCTCCAGGAAGGTCCCGACGAGGCCGCGTTCGTCCGCTCCGCTCATCGTTCCGAAGGTCGGTCGGACGGATCCCCGTCCGCGCGATGCGTCTCTCCGAACTGTCCGAAGCGGGTGCGTTCCGAAGTGACCGCTCGCCGTCGCCGACGAGAGTCCGCCCCGCGAGCAGGTGGCCGTCCGTCGCCGCGTCCCTGTGTGCCTTTCATTGGTGGTATCCTCACATTTGTCGTGTCACTTGTTGCCGTACATCACCTCTGTCGGGAATCACCCGGTTAAACGTTACGGTTATTGTCACCCTTATCTACGAATTGCGTTGATCAGACTCGTTTTAAGACAGAATCCGTGTACGCGATAAACGAATAGTCGGGCAGTACGTCGTTCGACGGGGACAATCCGTCGTAGACCGGGTAAACGTATTCTGTGAACCTGCGGCGGAGAACGAGCGGGAGTGGACGCGCCATCCCCACCGATACCGAGTCGAACGTGAACAATACGGTTTTCACCCGACAGTAATCGAACACACCCGTAAGTCTTAACCCAAAACATACACACAATCTGTATATGACGTCAGGAGACGGAGAGGGAGAGCCCGGCGAGAACCTCGCGTACTCGCCGGACCGCGGGCGGGGGATTCTCACGCCGAGCGACCGCGAGTTCCTCCTCGGGCGGAAGACCGACTACACGGAGCACTCGAAGAAGCAGAAGCGCAATCGGATCCGCCGCCGGCTCAGGAACGCCATCCTCGATTTCACCATCCTCTTCGACCACCTCGAAGACCGGGACCGAGAGACCGTCTTCAACCCCGAGGACGAGGCGCGCGAGGCGTACACGCAGGGGATCACCGACATGCTGGGCTTCCTCCACCTCGGAACCATGGGGTACTACGTCCCGTTCAAGGACATGCTCGCGCAGGGCGTGAACAGGGCCGAGCAGGAACTCGCCGGGTCGGACTACCGCATGGTGACGGTCGACTTCAACGTCGACCCGGTCGGACAGATCGACGTCGACGAGGTCATCGACAAGCTGGAGTTCGGCGACTTCGACGAGATCACCGACGAGGAGCTCCGCGCGTTCGTCAGGCTGCTCGCCGAGTCGGAGGACTTCTCGGCGACGTCGATGCGGTCGGAGATGAAAGAGCAGATGACGGAGTTCATGGAACGAGTCACCGAGGCCGCGGAACGCCGCGATCGCCGCGTCGAAGAACTGAACGACTGAAGGGCTGAACGGCTGATCGGCCGAACGGATGGTCGATTGAACGATCGAACGGGTGGTCGACTGAACGATCGAGCCGACGACGTGGCCAGGAAGATCGCGGATCGCCGCCGACGGACGGCCGGGCCGAGTCGAATTCGGCGGAGGTGCCGGGGCGCGCCAGCGGGGTCCCCTCGCGGGTCAGCCGAGGTGGGCGACGGCATCCATCTCGACGGCGACGTCGTCCGGCAGCCGGGACACCTCGATGCAGACGCGCGCGGGCGGGTCGCCGGAGAACTTCGCCCCGTAGGCCTCGTTCACCCGCTCGTAGTCGTCGAGGTCGGTGAGGTAGACGGTCACCTTGACGACGGCGTCGAGGCCGTCGCCGCCCGCCTCCTCGACGACCGCGGCGACGTTGTCGAGCACCCGCTCGGTCTGCGTCCGGATGTCGCCGTCGACCGCCTCGCCGGTGTCGGGATCGACCGGGCCGTAGCCCGACACGTACAGGGTGTCGCCGGCCACGATGCCCTGCGAGTAGGGGTTGTCGTTGCGCGGTGCTTCGTCCGTGGTGATCGGTTTTCGGCTCATGGATTTTGGTCGATAGGTTTCGGTCGGTGGATCTCGGTCGGTGGGTTTCGGTTTGCGGATCCGATCGACGGATCTCGGTCAGTGGTTCGGTCGACCGCCCTCAGGCGGCCCGCCGCGTCTCCGCGGTCACGCGCTCGATGCCCTCGACGACGACGTCGAGCGCCGTCTCGGCGAGGTCGCGGGTGAGCACGAGCGGCGGGAGGAGGCGGAGGACGCTCCCGTGGCGACCGGCGGTCCACACGAGAACGCCGCGCTCGTAACAGTACCGCTGGAGCGCGTCGACCGCGTCGCCGTCCGGATTCCCCTCCTCGTCGACGAACTCCGCGCCGACGAAGAGCCCCTTCCCGCGAACCTCCGCGAGGCCCGGATTGTCCGCCGCCGCCTCGGAGAGCCGCGCTCGGACGTACTCGCCGAGCTCCCGGGCGTGCGCGAGCAGGTCGTGCTCCTGCACGTACTCGATCGCCCGGGTTCCGGCGCGCATGGCGACGACGTGTCCGCGGTACGTCCCCGCGTGGTCGCCCGACCCCCACGTGTCGAGCTCCTCGCGGTACACCGTCGCCGACAGCGGGAAGCCGACGCCGCCGAGGGCCTTCGCCGTGGTCATCGCGTCGGGCGTGACGCCGTACCACTCCGAGGCGAACCAGCGCCCGGAGCGACCGAAGCCGCTCTGGATCTCGTCGAATACGAGCGGGATCCCGTTGTCGTCGGCGACGTCCCGGAGCCCCTTCAGGAAGCCCTCCGGCGGGACGACGACGCCGCCCTCGCCCTGGATCGGCTCGACGAAGATGCCCGCGGGGTTGGCGAGGCCGCCGTAGGGGTCCTCGACGATGGCCTGCACCTCCTCCAGCGCGTGATCGACCGCCTCCTGCGGATCCTTGTCCTGGTCGAAGGGGTACGGGTACGGCGCGTGGACGACGTCCGAGAGGAGCGGCGTGTAGTGGCCCTTGAAGCCCCTGTTCGACGTGAGGCTCATCGCGCCGCTGGTCGCGCCGTGGTAGGCCCCGCGGAACGCGACGAGCCCGTCGCCGTCGGTGTTGTACTTCGCGAGCTTGATGGAGGCCTCGATCGCGTCGCTGCCGGTCGGGCCGCCGAAGACGACGCGGTTGTTCCCCCGGAGGTCGCCCGGCGCGATCTCGTCGAGCTTCTCGATCAGTTCGAGCCGCGCCTCGCTCGGGAAGTCGACCGTGTGGACGAGCTTGTCGGCCTGCTCGTGGACGGCCTCCAGCACGTACGGGTTGGCGTGGCCGACGTTCAACACGCCGATGCCAGCGAACATGTCGATGAAGGTGTTCCCGTCGACGTCGCGGACCGTCGCGCCCCGCCCCTCCTCGAAGGCGATCGGGATGTCCTCCGGATACGCCACGGCGCTGCTGTCGATCCGCCGCTGCTTTTCGAGCAGTTCCCGCGATCGGGGTCCAGGTACCGTCTCGACGTTCGGTGCGTCCTCGAAGTGCAGTTCTTCGATCGGTGGGCCGGCGGTCATACGCCAACCCATGCGGAACGATCATAAATAATTTGTCCACGATTACCATTGATAGCGTACACAATTTCTGATACGGCCCTGCCGGAGACCCGTAATCGACGGAGGTGCACGGGCGGTGGGCGGACCGGACGACGGAGAGGGGTCGGCGGCGAAGGCGGACGCTATCGCGCCGCGGAAGCCGCGAAGGCGACG
Organism: Halegenticoccus soli; assembly: GCF_002844195.1. Taxonomy (GTDB): domain Archaea; phylum Halobacteriota; class Halobacteria; order Halobacteriales; family Haloferacaceae; genus Halegenticoccus; species Halegenticoccus soli. The sequence goes on along the minus strand of NZ_PEND01000001.1, from coordinate 831,252 downwards.
GAAGCGCCGTCGGAAGGCGGTTCGAATCGGCGACGCGGCGGGGGCGCGACTCGCCGAAACGACATACACAGTTTTCGTTCCCACGGTACACAAAAAAGTTATACGCGACTCGCGCGAACGTCGATCTGAGTAGCGTTACCATGTCTCGGGCAGCGTTCGATCGAAGCGAGTACGAACGGCGGATAGCGCGGACGAAAGAGCGGATGCGCGAGCGGGAGTTGGACGCGCTCGTGGTGGCGGATCCGGCGAACATGAACTACCTCTCCGGGTACGACGGGTGGTCGTTCTACGTACACCAGGCGGTCGTCGTCACGCTCGACCGGGACCAGCCGGTCTGGGTCGGCCGCGGTCAGGACGCGAACGGCGCGCGGGCGACGACGTGGCTCGACGAGGAGAACGTCCGCGCGTACAGCGACGACCACGTCCACTCGCCGTACGACCTCCACCCGACGGACTTCTTCGCCGAGGTGCTCTCGGATCTGGACGTCGCCGAGGCGCGGATCGGGCTGGAGATGGACGCCTACTACTTCACGGCCAAGTCGTACACGCGCCTGCGGAAGAACCTCCCCGACGCGGAGTTCGAGGACGCGACGCTTCTCGTCAACTGGGTCCGCGTCACGAAGTCGGAGCGCGAACTGGAGTACATGCGGCAGGCCGCGCGCATCTCCGAGCGGGCGATGCGGGCCGGTCTCGACGCCGTCGAGGAGGGCGTCCCGGAGTACGAGGCGGCGGCGGAGATCTACTACGCGCTCGTCGACGGAACCGACGAGTACGGCGGCGACTACCCCTCCATCGTCCCGCTGATGCCGTCGGGGGACCACACGGGCACGCCGCACCTCACCTGGACGGACCGGCCGTTCGAGCGGGGCGACCCCGTCATCGTCGAGCTCTCCGGCTGCCGGCACCGCTACCACTCGCCGCTCGCCCGGACGACGTTCGTCGGCGACCCGCCGGCGGAGATGGAGCGCCGGGCCGAGATCGTCGTCGAGGGGCTGAACGCGGCGCTCGACGCCGCGGAACCCGGCGTCACCTGCGAGGCGGTCGAGCGGGCCTGGCGCGAGACGATCTCGAAGTACGACATCGAAAAGGAGGAGCGGATCGGCTACTCGATGGGGCTCGGTTACCCGCCGGACTGGGGCGAACACACCGCCAGTCTCCGGCCCGGCGACGAGACCGTCCTCGAACCGAACATGACGTTTCACGCGATCCCGGGCCTCTGGTTCGACGACTTCGGCGTCGAACTCAGCGAGACGTTCCGCGTGACGGAGACCGGCGCGGAGGTCCTCGCCGACTTCCCCCGGGAGCTCTTCACCGCCTGAGGCGGTGGCGGTCGGGTTCTTCACCGCTCGAGACGACGGCGGGGTCCGTCGCCGTTCGAGGCGACGGCTTAGTTCCCCGGCGCGAGCACGAGGTTCTCCAGCTCCTCGCCCGAATCGAGGCGGTCGACGTTCCGCGCCACGATGTCGGCGAGCCGCTCCCAGTGCTTCGGCGTGTGGCCGCCCGTGTGCGGCGTGACGAGGCAGTTTTCGAGGTTCCACAGCGGGTGATCGCCGGGGAGCGGCTCCGGATCGGTCACGTCGAGCGCCGCGCCCCTGATCTTCTCGAAGCGGAGGGCGTCCACGAGCGCGTCGGTGTCGACGATGGGACCGCGCGCCGTGTTGATCACGACGGCCGACGGCGGCAGCGTCGCGAACTCCGCCTCGCCGATCAGCCCGCGGGTCGTCTCGGTGAGCGGGCAGGCGACGATCAGGTAGTCGGTCCGCGCGAGCGCCTCGTGGAGGTCGTCCGGGTCGAAGCCGAGGACCTCGTCGGTCGGACCGCCCTTCTCGGGCGAGTACCGGACTCCGATCGTCTCGACGCCGAACCCCCGAAGGCGCTCGGCGACGGCCGTCCCGATCGAACCGAGGCCGACGATCGTGACGGTGCTCCCCTGCAGTTCGTACGACTGAAAGTGCCGCCACTCGGCATTTTGCTTCCGACGCCACCCCTCGTGGAGTCGCCGGGCGAACACGAGGACGTTGCCGATGGCCTGCTCGGCGATCCCCGGCGCGTGGATGCCGCCCGCGTTCGTCACGGCGACGTCCCGCGCGGAGAGCGCGTCCGTCGGAAGGTGGTCCGTTCCGGCGAACGCGCAGGCGAACAGTTCGATCGCTCCGGCCCGATCGAGCAGGCTCTCGTCGATCGAAACGCCGGTGACGACGCGCGCCCCCTCGACCAGTTCGCGCTCCTCTCGCGGCGTCCGCGCGAGGCGAACGTCCCTTCCGGGCAGGCGCTCGCGCAGCGCGTCCGCGTACGGTTCCATCGGCAGCCCTTCCGTCCCCTCGCGGAGAACGACGACGTCGGGGTGGGTTTCGTCCATGGATTTCACCTCGTGCGACCGCCCTCCGGCGTCGCGTCCGTCTCGGATCGCCCGTCCCGGTCTTCGGCTTTTCGTCTCCGTCTCGGGCGTTCGTCCCGGACCGTCCGTCGGCGCGGTATCCCCGTGATTGTCACTGGCAGACTTAGCCTTTTTGTGTACACGCTGTCAACGGTAGCTGTGTACTATTAAGTGGCAGGGGGCCGTACCGCGGCCCATGACAGCACCGATCGCCGAGCGGTTCTCCGAGATCCGGCGGGCGTTCCACCGGTGCCCGGAGCCGGCCTGGCGCGAGTTTCGCACGACGGGCCTGCTCGTCGAGGAGATCCGGTCGATCGGCGTCGACGAACTCGCCGTCGGCGCGGAGGCGTACGATCCGGACGACAGAATGGCCGTCCCCGACGACGACGAACTCGACCGGTGGCTCGACTGGGCGCGGGCCGACGGCGTCGACGGGGAACTCCTCGACGCGATGGCGGGCGGAACGACCGGCGCGGTCGCCGTGATCGAACGGGGAGACGGGCCGTCGGTGGGGCTCCGCGTCGACATAGACGGCCTGTTCGTCGAGGAGTCGACGGCCGACGACCACGCTCCCGCCGCGGAGGGGTTCCGGTCGGAGCACGACGGGACGATGCACGCCTGCGGACACGACGCCCACATGACCGTCGGCCTGGGCGTCCTCGAAGCGATCGAAAAGAGCGACTTCCCCGGCACGTTCACCGCCTTCTTCCAGCCGGCGGAGGAGGAGTCGGGCGGCGGCAAGCCCATGGCCGAGAGCCGGTTCGCCGCGGACCTCGATTACCTCCTCGCGGTCCACGTCGGCCTCGACCACCCGACGGGCGAGGTGGTGGCCGGCATCAGAAAGCCGCTGGCGATGAGCCACCTCACCGTCGAGTTCACCGGCACGTCCGCCCACGCCGGGAAGGAGCCGAACGCCGGGGACAACGCCGTGCAGGCGTTGGCAGCGGCGATACAGAACGCGTACGCCGTCCCCCGGCACGAGGCCGGGATGACGCGCGTCAACGTCGGGCGGGTCGAAGCGGGCGCGGCGAGCAACGTCATCGCGGAGCGGGCCGCGCTGGCCGGCGAGGTCCGCGGCGAGACGACCGCGCTCCGCGAGTACGCGAAGGCCGAACTCGAACGGACCGTGCGCGCGGCAGCCGAGATGCACGGCTGCGACGCCGACTTCCGGATCGTCAGCGAGTCGCCGCGGGCCGACAGCGACGAGGCGCTGGTCGCTCTCGTCTCCGACGTCGCCGCCGGGGTCGACGGCGTCGACTCGGTGGTCCCGTGGGCCGACTTCGGCGCGAGCGAGGACGCGACGTTTCTGATGCGGCGGGTCCAGGAGAACGGCGGCGAGGCGGCGTACCTCGTCGTCGGGACCGACCACCCCGGGAGTCACCACACGCCGCGGTTCGACGTGGACGAGCGGAGCATCCCCGTCGGCGTCGACGTGCTGACCGAGACCGTCCTCCGGATCGCCGATGAGCGACCCTGAGCGAGCGCCGGACGGGGGGCGGAGCGCCGACTCCGTGGTGACGCCCGCGGACGTCGAGGCCGCGGGGGACCGCATCGCGGACGTCGTCCACCGGACGCCGCTGGACCGCTCGACGACGTTCGCGGAGCTGAGCGGGGCCGCCTCGGTCGGTCTCAAGCTGGAGAACGCGCAGCGGACGGGATCGTTCAAGATCCGGGGCGCGTACAACCTCATGTCGCAGCTGCCGCCGGAGACGCTGGAGCGGGGCGTCGTCGCGTCGAGCGCGGGGAACCACGCGCAGGGGGTCGCCCTCGCCGGCCGGCTCCTCGGCGCGGACGCGACGATCGTCGTCCCGGAGGTGACACCCGCCGCCAAGATCGAGGCGACGCGCGGCTACGGCGCCGAGGTCGTCGTGGAGGGCGACATCTACGAGCGCTCCTACGAGCGCGCGCTCGAACTGGCCGAGCGGGAGGGGCGGGAGTTCGTCCACCCGTTCGACGACGAGCGCATCATCGCCGGGCAGGGCACCGTCGCCCTCGAACTGCTTGAGCAGTATCCGGAGGTCGACACGGCCCTCGTCGCCGTCGGCGGCGGCGGCCTGATATCGGGGATCGCCACCGTGCTGAAGGATCGCGACCCGGACGTGCGGGTGATCGGCGTCCAGCCGGAGGGGGCGTTCCACGCCAAGCCGTCGCTGGAAGGGGACGAGATCCACGAGCTCTCCGAGGTCGACACCGCGGCGGAGGGGATCGCGGACACCCGCCTGCTCGAAAGGACGTTCGCCGTCGTCCGCGAGCGCGTCGACGACGTCGTCGCCGTCAGCGACCGCGAGATGAGCGTCGCGGTGACGCTCCTCGCCGAGCGGGCGAAGACGGTCGCGGAGGCGGCGGGCGCGGCCCCGCTCGCGGCCCTGCTCTCGGGCGCGGTCGACGTCGAGGGCGAGCACGTCGCCGTCGTCGTCTCCGGGGGGAACGCGAACCTCACGGGACACGCCGAACTCGTCCGGACGGGCCTGCTGGAGCTCGGCCGCTACGCGGAGGTTCGCCTGTCGGTCGCCGACTGGCCGACGGCCGTCGGCCGGGTCGCGGACGCGGTGGAGAGCCGCGGGGCCGAACTCGACGCGCTGGAGCGCGCCCGGCGGACGCGCGCGGACGATCCGAACCGCACGCCGGTCCGCCTCGGGATCGAGGGGAGCGGCCCCGACCACCTCGGCGACGTCCTCGACGCGCTGGCCGACGTCGCGGGCGTCGAGGTGGTCGACCGCGCCCTCGCCGACGAACCGGCGGACGCGACGGCTCGGTCCCCCGACTGAGCGATGTCGGCCCTCCTCGCGCTCGTCGCGTCCGCCTGTTTCGGCGTCCAGACCCTCCTGGTCGAGCGCGGCTTGGATCGGGGCGATACCACCGCGCTCGGCGCGGCCGCGGTGACGCTCGTCGGCAGCGTCTCGTTCCTGTGGGCGGTGGTCTTCGTCCGGCGCGGGGTCCCGGCGGCGCCGCTCGCCCTCGTCGCTCCGTTTCTCCTCGCCGGCGTCGCGGACCCGGCGCTCACCCGCCTGTTCTACTACGAGGGGATCGACCGCGTCGGACCGACCGTCGCCTCGGCCATCACGGCGGGGAGTCCGGCCGTCGCCGCCGTCATCGCGGTTCCCGTGCTCGGGGAGGCGTTCGGGGTCGGCGAAGCCGTCGGGCTCGCGCTGGTCGTCGGGGGCATCGCCGTGCTCCAGGTCGTTCGACCGTCGAACGACGGGGTCGAGGCCGACGCGATCCGCCGGGAACTCGCGGACGCCTCGCCGCGGGACTCGCTCTACCCGGTCGTCGCGACGGCGCTGCTCGCGGCGGCGTTCGTCGTCGTGAAGATCGGCCTCGGGGAGTACCCCGACGCGCTGTCCGCGACGGCGCTTACCCAGACCGCGGCGCTTGCGACGCTCGCACCGATCGCGGCGGGGTCGACGCGGACCCGCCGGGGGCTCCGCGCCGTCCATCCGCGAACGGTCGGGCTGTTCCTGCCCGCGGGCGTCGTCGTGGCCGTCGGCTGGTACGCGATGTTCGCCGCCCTCCGGGTCGGCTCCGTCGTGACGGTGCTGCCGCTCGTCAGCACGTACCCGCTCGTGGTCGCCGCGGCCGCGTACGCGGCGGCTCGCCAACTCCCCCGGTCGCCGGTGCTTCTCGGCGCGGTCGTCGCCATCGTCGCCGGAACCGCGAGCGTGCAGGCGGCGTGAGTGCGAGTCGGCAACCCGGATCGGGGGGTACGAATCGACTCCCCCGAACCTCTCAGACCGCGTCGACGGCCTCGCGCAGGATCCCGACCCCGAGTTCGATCTCCCGCTCTGTCGCGTCCAGCGGGGGGAGCAGACGGAGCGTCTTGACCCCGCAGCCGAGGGTGAGGAGCCCCCGCTTCAGCGCCTCCTCCACGACGGCGTCGCGGCGCTCTCCGGTGTCGAACTCGACGGCGAGCATCAGCCCCTTGCCCCGCACGTCGACGACGTGGTCGGGCGCTCCCTCTCGCAGCAGCTCCTTCGCCTGCCGACCGCGGCGGGTGGCGTTGTCGAGGAGATCGTGCTCCTCGATGGCCTCCAGCGTGAAGACTCCCTGCATCGAAGAGAGGATGTCGCCGCCGCCGAACGTGGATCCCAGGCGGTTTTTCTCCTCCGGGAACACGTCGGACCGCGAGATGGTCGCCCCCACGCGGAGCGCCTTCGCGCTCGCGATCACGTCGGGCTCGATGGGGTAGTGATCGGAGGCCCACATCTCACCGGTTCGGCCCACGCCCGACTGGATCTCGTCGACGACGAGCGTGATCCCGCACTCGTCGCAGACGCGCTGGACCTCCTCCATGAACGCGGTGCTGGGGAAGCGGTAGCCGCCGACGCCCTGGATCGGCTCCAGGATGAGAAACGCCACCTCCTCGGGGTTCACGTGCCCGCGCTCGGGGTGGAGGACGTCGCGGAGTCGGGACCCCTCCCGCGTGAAGAAGCCGCAGTCGCAGGCGTCGCCCCCGCAGCGCCTGCTGTCGCAGAAGGGCAGCATCCTGACGCCGGCGATCTCCGGATACCGTCGCGTGTACACCTCGTTCGACCGGGTCACGGACAGCGTCCCGAGGGTCCGGCCGTGGAAGCTCCCCTCGAACGCGAACCCGTACTTCGCCCCCGGCGCGTCGTCGTAGGCGATCTTGAGGCCGTTCTCGACGGCCTCCGCGCCCGAGTTCGACAGGAACACCGTGTCCATGCCGTACCGCCCGGATATCTCGGTCAGTTTTTCCATCAAGTGGCCGGACCCGGGGAGCTCGGCGGAGTCGGGGACCGCTCCCGTCCCGAAGTACATGTCCTGCCCCGCGATCTTCAGCGGGTCGACCAGGACGAACTCGCGCAGTTTGTCGAGGATCTTGTCGTTGTTGTACCCGAGCGGGGCCGCCCCGATGTGACAGGTGAAATCCAGGAGGACGTTGCCGTCCACGTCCGTGACGAAGGGACCGTCCGCCTCCCGGGTGACGTCCCAGACGAACTCGTGCGAGTACTCGCTCGGGGCGGCGTGGCGCCCGTGATACTCGACCCACTTTTCGGCCCGCGGTCCGGGAATCGCGCCCGCGTCCGGTTGCGCTCTGTCCCTGTCCATACACACTCTCTGTGTATGACGTACATTAAAAGTTGTTACAGATCGCCGGTGGGCGTTCGAGAGAAATCGCCGACGCACCGAGCCGACCGCCGCGTGCGAACGAGGATCCGTCTCAGCTCTCTGCCTCCCCCTCGAACGAAAGGCGGGTTCGGACGCCGAACCGGACGATCGAGCGCCGAAGGCGGGTCCCGAAAGCCCGTTCGAGAGAACGGACGATCAGGGTGCGACCGGAGCGGACCCCGCGGACCCCGCGGATCTCGCGCCAGAGATGACGATATCGCTCGATCGCGCCGAGGACGCCCGCGGCGGCGATTCGACGACCACGGCCGCATCGACGACCGAGGCTGGCCGGTTCGCCGACTATCGCCTGGCGCTTCGCTCCCCGTCGGGTCGAAAAAAAAACAGTCCGATCCGCTAGGAGTGGCCGTTCGGCGGGTCGCCCGAGGCGGACCGCCGCGTCACTCGCCGAGTACGCTCTTCAGCACGGCGTAGCTCTGCTTGCCCGTGAGTTCCGTCTTGAACTCGCCGTCCTCGAAGAGGAACAGGGTGGGGAGGTCGCTCACCTCGGCGTTCTCGGCGGCGTCGACGTCGCTCGCCAGCGCGTCCTCGTAGGCGCCCCCTTCGACGTCCGAGACGACCGCGCCGGCGTCGACGCTCGTCTCGTCGTCGAGGAACGCCTCCGTCTCGTCGAGGACGTTCTCCTCGTTCAGGTCGCCCTGGTTCTCGTAGTAGTGTGCCTTGAGGTCCCAGTACGCCCCCTCGTCCCGGTCGTACGTCGCCTTGAGCGCCAGCACCGCCGTCTCCGCCCACTCCTCCGTGTTCGGGTACGCCCTCGCCACGAACGTGACGTACCCCGAGTCGATCAGGCGCGACTTGAGCTTCGGGAAGACGGCCTCGTGGAACTTCGCACACGAAGGGGACGAGGGGTCCTCGAAGGCGATCATCACGCCCTCGGCCTCGTCCATCGACGGGCCGACTTTCGCGTTCTTCTCCGCGCCCTCGGCGGACGGGTGGTCGAGGGACGACGAGTCGCCGTCCTCCGAACCGTCCGTCTCCGTGGACTCCCCGTCGGAAGTCGACTCGTCGGTGGTTTCGGTCCCCTCCGCCGGCGTCTCGGTCCCGGACGACGTCGTCGACTCGTCCGCCTCGGATTCGGTCGGTTCACCGGACGTCGAGGTCTCGTCGCCGGAAGAGTCCGCCGAGAGTCCCGCACAGCCGCTGAATCCGATCGTGAGAACGCCCAACGAGCCCTTCAACACTGCCCTCCGTGAGTTACGTCGACTCATTCAGGTGTACGTGACATTCGGCTACACACTAAAATCTTTTTAACGATGTAGATGTAAAACAAAGTAGTAATTTACTAATATTCGGTAAAGCAAGAATTGTGTTAAGAATCGAAGCGTCGGGATCACGTTCGGTTCGAACGGGGCGCGACCGCCGATATTCGCTCCACCTGTCGATCGACCATTTTTGTTAGATATCCGACTGGCCCGCCGAAACGTTCGCAAAAGCAACCGTCGACGCGGTTCGCCGGGAAACGCAGCGGACGCGGACCGCCGCGTCCGGAGCTCACCGCTCGGCCGGCAGTTCCCCCTCGCCGTCGCCGACCGGTGATCGCTCTACTCTCCTCCGCGTAACAGTCGTCGGATCTCCTCCTCGTCGAGGAGGTCGACTAAGCTGGCGCCGGACTCGTACTCCCGCCGCTGGGCGGGCGTCAGGACCGACTCGGCCCCCCGCTTTTCCACTCGCTCCGCGAGCACCGCGTCGAGGTCGTCGGGGTCGTATCCCGGGATCGGCATGGGCGGTAGTACGCGCCCGCGCATCAAGTATCGTGTGGTGCGTTAGCGTATCACCCCTCAGGAGTGTAACGGAGCGACCGAAACGGGTTATCTCTCCCCTTCAATACCGATCTCACTGTCGAACCGTGCGAAGAAACCCTCCATGAACCCCCACCGGGACTCCCCAAGACGGCGTCCGGGCGGAGTGTACAACCTATCCAGGCGCTCCTTTGCCCACTCTCGAAGGAGAGTGATGTCCGGAACGTCCGAGGTATCCGCTCCAAGGGCCGACGCATCGTCGATCGCGGCGTATCTTTCGCCCGTTCGGCCCGGCCTCTCGCCGACAAGGCAGGCCAGGCGAACGATACCGCGCGCTCCAGCCGCTTCCGATTTATCCGCGTCGAAGAGTAGTTTCGCTTCGAGAGTCTCTGGCTCCGGCGAACTCGACCGAATACTGTGGGTTCGGATGCAGTGTTTGATAGCGTCGATCCGGTCGGCTTCCACCCCCTCGGCCCCGAGAAGATCGTCCGCTTCTACCGCGGCCCATTCGCCGTGATTTTCGATTTCCCCCGTTCTCTCTAGCGGCCGACCGATGTCGTGTAACCAGGCCGCTGCAGAGAGGAGATCCCTATCGACGGTTTCGGCACACTCGTTCGCTAACCGAGCCGACAAATCGTAGACCCGGTTGGCGTGGAAAACGTCGTGTGCGGGGAGGGCCTCTTCGTAGTACGGTAGCGATAACTCTCGAGCGAGAGGACCTACTTCCTGCGTCATGGGGCGTGTGAGAGGGCAACTTTCCGACGATATAGTGGTTGTGAAATTATCACATGGAAGTGCGAAACGAGCGCGCCATCTCATCAAGCGCCTCTTCGGCGGGGTCGTTCCGCTCGCTTACGCTCACTTCGCCCCCTGGTTCAGATCCGGTACACCGCGCACCGCGGCACGGACTCGCCGCTTCGCTCCTCGTCGGTTGCCGCGTAGAAGTGGGTTGGGGCGGATTTGAACCGCCGACTTCCTCCGTGTGAAGGAGGTATCATAACCGGACTAGATCACCAACCCGGTACGAACTCGTACCCGCGGTCGAAACTTAAGAGTTGCTTTGTCGGGCTACGCCGCCTTTCGCTTCCGTCCGCCGCGGTAGGTGCGGATGCGCTCCTTGGCGGTCGCGACGGCCTCCTTCGCCTCGCCCTCCGCCTGCTTTTCGAAGCCCTTCAGTTCGGTCTTGACCTTCTCCAGCCGCCCCCGCTCGGGCGCGCGCTCCCGTCCGGCGAGCTTCCGGACCCGCCGCTCGACGGGGCGGAGCTCCTCCGTCAGACCCATCTTCACGTGCTCTCCGGCGCGTCGCAGGTAGTACCACGCGTCTTTGAAGTGAGTGTTCATATTTGACCTTATGCCGACGACACTTATTAACCCTTGTGGGTGAGTGGCACTCGACCGACGTTTTAGGTCGACCGAAACCGGAACGTTTTTGCGGTTGTTAGGCGAGCCTAAAACACGGTGCGCCGACGGCGGGGCGCGGCGGCGCGTCCGCCGGAGAAAAGCGCATCGCGTCTGTCCCGAAGCACGAGGACCGTGGGCATCACCGAGTGGTCCGACTGCCGGGTTTCCATCCCCAATCCTTCTCGCGTCGCACGAACCGGGAGCGACCGGCTCGCGCGGCGCGGACCTCAGTACGTCGGCGCCTCCTCTCTGACGCCGTCCCGTTTGTTCACCAGCCTGGCGAGCGTGAACAGCGCGTCGGAGAGGCGGTTGAGGTACGCCACCGCGTGTTCGTTCACCGGTTCGTCGGCCGCGAGCGCGACCGCTCGGCGCTCGGCGCGCCGACAGACCGCACGCGCGTGGTGGAGCTTCGCCCCCGACTCGCTCCCGCCGGGGAGGATGAACGACCGCAGGGGGTCGAGCTCCTCGTCGGCCTCGTCGATCCACGACTCCAGCCGCTCGACGTGCTCCTCGCGCACTTGCGGGTCGTCCTCGTCCGGCGAGGGGTTCGCCAGGTCCGCCTGTACCACGTGGAGGTGGTTCTGTATCTCGGCGAGCGTCTCGTCGACGTCGTCGTGCCCCGTCGGTCGGATCGTCCCGACGAGGGCGTTCGCCTCGTCGACGGTGCCGTACGCCTCGATCCGCGGGCTCGTCTTCGACACGCGGGACATGTCCCGGAGGTCGGTCATCCCCTCGTCGCCGCGGCGGGTATAGATCGTCATCGCGCCAGCGTCGCGTCGACGTACTCGACGATCCTCTCGCTCTCGGCCATCGTGACGCCGCGCTCGTCGTCGACGAGCACCGGCACGCCGCGCTGGCCGCTGACCCGCTTCACCTCGTCGCGTTCGGAGTGGAGCGCTTCGACCCACTCGGTCTCGTAGTCGACGTCGCGGTCCCGCAGGGCATCGTGTACCTTCTCGCAGTACGGGCACCCGTCGAGCGCGTACAGGGTGACGGACATATCCCGCGGTTGGTGCGGGCGAGGCAAGTACCTTCTCCCCCGACCGCCGGCGGTCGTTGCGAACCGGCGCACCCTCGCGTCTCCCGACGCCGCTTTCTCGCGGCCGTCGACGCCTTCTCGCGTCTTCCGACGCTGCTCACTCACCGCTCCCTGCCTCTCTCGTCGGCGAACAGCCGAACGGCGGCGGCGATCGCGTCCCCTTCCCCGCGCCGGGCCGCCGCCAGAACGCGACGCCGAGGCGGGTCGAGCAGACCGGCGACGATACCGGTCGCGAGGGCCTCGACCGCCTCCCGCTGTCCGGACGTCACGCCGCCGGCCGCCTCCAGCTTCGCGAGCGCGGCGTCGACCTCGGCGTCCGCGATTCGCCGCGCGCGCCCGTCCATCGCGGCGATTGCGGCGGCGGCGTCCGGGGCGGCTGCGCGATAGTCGGGTTCCGGGTCGTCCACCCCCGGAGCGCTCTTCCCCGGATCTCCGTTCTCTCCGGGGCGTCCCGGGCCGACTTCGGCGAATTCGGCGATCGCCTCTCGGGCGTTTCGAGCGCGGGCCTGTCGACTGTCCGGCATCCGTCGGTCCGTTCTGCGCTCTCCGCCCCGAAGCTTCCGCCGAACACGTTCGGCGACCGTCGCGGAGCCGAACCGGCGGATGCGAACCGGCGGACGCGAACCGACGGGTGTCAACGAACGGCCGAATCAGTTCGGGCGCGCTCTCACCGACTGGGAATCGCGACCGCCGTACAAGTCGAACCCGGAGGGACATCCAATCGGCATGAAAGTGAGACGGAAAACCCTCGCGAAGCTCCTCGTCGCGGTCTTCGTGTTCAACCTCGTCGTGATGGGGTTCGGCGCCTGGTACTCCTACCAGCAGTCGCCGCCGATCCCGCAGACGATCGTCGGCCCCGACGGCGAAACAGTCGTGACGGCGGAGCAGGTCCGCGACGGCAAGGAGACGTTCCAGGCGAACGGACTGATGAACCACGGTTCGATTCTCGGCAACGGCGCGTACTTCGGCGTGGACTACACGGCGGACGCCCTGGATCTCAAAGTGCAGCACATGCGCGAGTACTACGCGCAGGAGCGCTACGACCGGGCGTACGCGGACCTCGGCGACGATCGGCGGGCCGTGATCGACGCCGCGGTCAGGGCCGAACTCGAAGACAGTCGGTCGGGAGAGCGGATCGAGTACTCCGCCGCGGAGCTGTACGCCCACGAACGGGTGCGCGAGGAGTACGTCGACCGGTACCACGAGGGCGACCTCGAACGCGGCGTCCCCGCCGGGACGATCGACTCCGGGGCCGACGCCCGCCGGTTCGCCGACTTCGCGCTCTGGACCGCGTGGATCTCCCACACCGAGCGTCCCGGAACCGACCACACCTACACGAACGACTGGCCGTACCAGCCCGCCGCCGGCAACGTCCCGCCCGCCTCGTCCATGACGTGGAGCGTCATCTCGATGGTGCTGCTCGTCGCGGGCGCGGGGATCGGCGTCTGGCTCTACAAGTCGGTGGAGCTCCCCGAACCCGACACGGCGGGGATCACCGTGCCGCACCCCGACGACATCGACCTGTTCCCCGGACAGACGGCCGCGGTGCGGTTCGTCCCCGTCGCCGCCCTGCTGTTCGTCGCGCAGGTGTTCCTCGGCGCGCTGCTCGCGCACTACTACGTCGAGCGCGACGGTTTCTTCGGGCTCGGCGAGCTGTTCGGGATCGACTTCGTCGGACTGTTCCCGTTCTCCATCGCGAAGACCTGGCACCTCGACCTCGGGATCCTCTGGATCGCGACACTCTGGCTCGGGGCCGGCCTGTTCCTCCCGGCGCTTCTCACCGGCAGGGAGCCGAAGCGCCAGCGGACGTTCGTGAACCTCCTGCTCGGCGCGGTCGTCGTCGTCGCCGTCGGCGGCCTCGGCGGCATCTGGCTCGGCGCGAACGGGTACCTCGGCGGCGAACTGTGGTGGCTGCTCGGCAACGAGGGGCTCGAATACCTCGAAGTGGGCCGGGTCTGGCAGGTCGGCCTCCTCGCCGGGTTCGTCTTCTGGGCCGCGCTCGTCGCGCGGGGGTTCAAGCCGCTCCTCGACAGGGAGTCGCCGTACGGCCTCGCGCACATGATCCTCTACGCCGGCGGCTCCATCGCGCTGCTTTTCACCGCGGGGATGTTCTACACCCCGAAGACGAACATCGTGATCACCGAGTTCTGGCGCTGGTGGGTCGTCCACATGTGGGTCGAGGGCGCCTTCGAGTTCTTCATCGTCGCCATCGTCGGCCTCACGCTCGTCAGCATGAACCTCCTGTCGAAGCGCTCGGCCGAGAAGGCGGTGATGTTCCAGGCGCTCTTCGTGATGGGCTCCGGCGTCATCGGCGTCTCCCACCACTACTGGTGGATCGGCCAGCCCGACGTGTGGGTGCCGCTCGGCTCCGTGTTCTCGACGCTGGAGCTCATCCCGCTCGTGCTCATCCTCTTCGAGGCGATAAACGAGTACCGGGCGCTCGCCACCAGCGGCGAGTCGTTCCCGTACGCGCTGCCCTTCGCGTTCATCATCGCCAGCGGGTTCTGGAACTTCGTCGGCGCGGGCGTGCTCGGATTCTTCATCAACCTCCCGCTCGTCAACTACTACGAGCACGGGACGTACCTCACGGTCGGCCACGCCCACGCCGCCATGTTCGGCGCGTTCGGCTTCCTCGCGCTCGGCATGGCCACGTACATGCTCCGGATCACGACCGAGCGGGGAACGTGGAGCGAGCGCCGCCTCCGCTGGGCGTTCTGGTGCTGGAACGTCGGGCTGGCGCTCATGGTGTTCGTCTCCGTCCTCCCGGTGGGCTTCCTGCAGCTCGAAACCGCGTTCACGGAGAGCTACGCCGCCGCGCGCAGCCTCGCCTTCTACAACGGCGAACTCGTCCAGCTCCTGTTCTGGGCGCGGCTGCCCGGCGACACTCTGATCATCGTCGGAACGCTGCTCTTCGGCTACGACGTGGTTCACAAACTCCTCGGCCAGCGTGAGGTCACCGCGCCCGGACGCGCGCCCGAGGAGCAGCCGATCGCCGATCGCGTGCTCGCGGAGAGCGACGACTGATCGGTTTCTCCGGCCCCGTCCAGTTCCGCCGGTCCTGTTTCTCTGCGACGGCTCGTCGACCGTTCGATCGCTCCCGCGGTCCGGGACGAACACGTTCGGCGCACCGCTCTCGGATCGCGGCGGCGAAACGGGGGTATGGCCCGATCGACGGCGGACGGAGCGGCGCGGACTGACGACCGAGAGACGACGGTCGAGGTGGTCTGTACCGGACACGTGCGGTCGGCGGTCGGAACCCCCCGGCTCACCGTCACCTTTCGAGGGACCACGCTCCGGGAGTTTCTCGACGCGTTCTTCGAGGAGCACGACGTCGAAGACCTCCTCATGGCGGAGACGGAGGCCGACGCCACGGCGCGGGGGTGGGCGCCGGCGCCGGACGAACTCCCCGGAACGTGGCGGAAGAACCCCGAGGGCGATCAGACGCGCGCCTACGCCCGCGTCTGCGTGAACGGCCGGTTCAACGAGAACCTCGATGGCCTCGACACGGCGCTCGCCGACGGGGACCGCGTCGCGCTGATGTACCCGTTCATGTTCTGCTGTTGACGGCCGCGGTCCGCCGACCGGGCGTGTTACGCGCTGCCGACACGGCTATAACGCCCCGCCCGAACCGGTTCGCGCCCCTTCTCGTCAACTGGGAACGAGTTTCCAGTTTGAAGCCGGTTCGGCTCGAATCTACGCCTGTGAGGTGACTACGAATGCTCGAAACAACGCGGCGGCGCGTCCTTCAGGGCGTCGGCGCGGGCGGAATGGTCGCGGTCGCGGGGTGCAGCGCGTCGAACGCGGGGCCGGACTCGACCCCGACTACCGATGCGGAACCGTCGAGGAAGGCGACGAAACCCGTCGTCGACAGGGTGGCGGCGGACCCGACCGACATCCCCGGTCCGATCGACCGGAGCGAACCGGCGGCGGTCGACGTCACCCTCGAAGCGGAGGAGGTGACCGCCGAACTCGAAGACGGAACGACGTTCGACTACATGACGTACGGCGGGCAGATACCGGGGCCGTTCGTCCGCGTTCGCGTGGGCGACACGGTGAATCTCACGTTCCGGAACCCGGAGGGGAACGCGATGCCGCACAACGTCGACTTCCACGCGGTCGCCGGACCCGGCGGCGGCGCTGAGGCGACGATGGCGATGCCCGGCGAGACGAAGCGCCTTCGGTTCAAAGCGACCTACCCCGGCGCGTACATCTACCACTGCGCGGTTCCGAACCTCGACATGCACATCAGCGCGGGGATGTTCGGGATCATCCTCGTCGAGCCGGAGGAGGGGCTTCCCGAGGTCGACCACGAGTTCTACCTCGGACAGCACGAACTGTACGCGAAGGAGGGCGACGGCGGCTTCCAGTTCGACGCTGACGCGATGGCCCGCGAGGAGCCGTCGCACGTGCTGATGAACGGCGAACCGTACGCCATCACGCCCGACCGCCACGGACCGATGAAGGTGAAGACGGGCGAGACGGCGCGCGTCTACTTCGTGACCGGCGGGCCGAACCTGACGAGCAGCTTCCACCCGATCGGGAGCGTCTGGGAGGAGCTGTGGCCGCAGGGGTCGCTGACGACGGAGCCGCAGACGCACATCCAGACGACGCCCGTCCCCCCGGGGAGTACGACCATCGCGACGATGAGCTTCCCGGTGCCGGGCGACTTCAAGCTGGTCGATCACGCGCTGAGCCGCGTCGCGAGCAAAGGGTGCATGGCGGTCGTGCGGGCCGAGGGACCCGAGAACCCCGACGTCTTCGATCCGAACCCGAAGCGGTAATCGGCCGCGCTTCTTTCGCCCGGCTTTCGGATCCTCCACCTCCTGCCGGTGTGCGAGTGGTCCCCTCCTTCGGCCGGCGTTTCGACCCGCGCGTCACCGGACGGATTCGAGGTCGACGAACGACCCTTCGTCCGCCGTGATCTACGTCGTCATGAGCTCCATGCCGGTAGCGTCCGCGGGGTACAACGTACACTCCGCGGAGCCGTCGTCGGATTCGACGGTCGCCACGGCGATTCCCGTTTCGGACCCGTTCTCCCCGTCGATCGCGGGATCGCCGTTCGGTTCGCGGTCGGTGTTGTCGTCTAACATGGCTCCGGAATTCGCCTCTTCGATCCGCTGACTGTTCCGCGGCGAGCGCGCGCGTCTCCCCTGGATCGCTGTATGATTCAGGTTCGACCGCCATGGATAAAGTCTCCGTCCCGCTTCTCACGGCGTGAGAACGCGTACAGGGGGTGAGAGACGGTCCGGCGGTGTGCGGTGACGGCCGCCGCCCGCCCACGGTCGCCCCTCGTTCCACCCGTTCCGATTCGTCCGTCCCGCCTCGCCGGTTTCGATCTCTCTTCGCGGACGGGAGTTCGATCGATCTCCGCGGACTGGAGGTCGATCGAGGGGCCGAAACGACCTCCGGCGATTCCCACCGCCCGGGAATTGGCGTCCGGCTACATGTCCGGTCGACGGCTACGTTAACCCGTAGAGGAGACGAACCATGACAGGCGAACTCCCACGCAGCAGGCGGAACTTCGTACGGACGACCGCGGCGGTCGCCATCGGCGGGACGCTCCTCGCGGGCTGTTCCGGATCGGACGGCGGGCAGTCGCCGACCGACGACGCCGGGACCGACGGGGCGACCGGCGAGCCCGCGACGGACTCGACCGCCGGCGAATCGAGCGGCGGATCCGATCTCGACGCCTGGTTCGAGGGCGTCGACAACTACTCGGGCGTCGTCGACGAGACGGGGTCGGACAGCGTGACCGTGACGGTCGGCGCGCAGGGAAACGGCGGGGGGTACGCGTTCGACCCGCCCGCGGTCGAGATTTCGACGGGAACGACGGTCGTCTGGGAGTGGACCGGCGAGGGCGGCGCTCACAACGTCGCCGCCGAGGACGGGAGCTTCGAGAGCGAGATGACCGACGAGAAGGGGTACACCTTCGAACATACGTTCGACGCCGCCGGAACGTACACGTACGTCTGCGTTCCGCACGAGACGATGGGGATGAAGGGCGCGGTCGTCGTCGAGTAGCCGGACGCTTCGAGTACGCGGTCGTCGCGTAGCCGACCCTGCGCATGCGCGACGTCCGGCACCGCGGCCGCGGTCACCGGCCCGTCCGAACCTCGGACCAGAGGCGGGCGAGCCGTTCGTCCGCCGAGTCGGACGGCCGCGCGATCGTCGCCTCCAGCCCGCGGTCGTCTCCGAGCGCGAAGCGCACTCGCCCGAAGGCGAGCCGGTACCGCCTCGTGTGGTGACCGTCGGCGCGGAGGTCGAGCCGCTCGTCGACGAGCGACGCCTCGGTCAGCCGATCGAGCTTCCGGTAGACCGTCGACAGCGGGATGTCGCACGCCTCCGAGAGTTCCCGCGCCGTCATCGCCCCGTCGAGGCGACGGACGATCGCCCGGCAGTCCGCGTCGTCGAGGGCGTCGAGCACCGCCTGCACCGCGGGCGTCTCATCGTCCGAAGCGACGTCCAGCGCCGTCACGACTGGAACGAGCCGCTGATCGTCAGTCGCGGCCGCTCGCCCGCGAGCGGAACGGTCGACGAGGTCACCACGCGCCGGGGGTCCGAACGCCGGCTCTCCCTGGATCGCATCTCTCCGGAACGAGGGGGTCCGCGCGGATAACCGCGATCACGAACGGGTTCGGGATCGGCACCCGGAACGCCCGCGGCCGGCCGGCGGTGGCGAGCGGACGGCGGTCGACGCGATCGCGTCAGTCGTCGCCGGCCCGTTCCCCGACGGGCCCCGAGGCGGAAGTCGGCGAGAGCTCCTTGCGACGGGCGTCCCACTCGGAGAGGGCGTACACCGTCGCGACGAGGAGCCCGAGACCGACCGGCAGCAGCACCAGCTGCGGGAGCCCGGTCACGCCGTAGAGCAGGTAGACGACCGCAGCCACCAGGATGACCGTGACCGCGTAGTAGATCTGCGTCCGCACGTGGTCGATGTGGTCGGAGCCGGCGAACGTCGACGAGAGGATCGTGGTGTCCGAGATGGGCGAGCAGTGGTCGCCGAAGATCGCGCCGCTGAACACGGCGCCCGAGGCGACGGCGAGCATCTCGGCCGATCCCCCGGAGATCTCCCAGGCCATCTGAATCGCGACGGGCGTCACGAGCGCCATCGTCCCCCAGGAGGTGCCGATCGAAAAGGAGACCATCGCGGCGGCGAAGAGGATGACGATCGGCAGCAGCGTCGGCGTGACGATCCCCTCCGCGAGCGAGGTGACGTACGCCCCGGTTCCGAGCGCCTCCGCGACCGCGCCGATGGACCACGCGAGCACGAGGATGCTGACGGCGTTCAACATCATGCCGAAGCCGTCGACGACCGTGTCCATCGCCTCGTCCAGCGTCAGGATGTCGTACGCGCGGGCGAGCACGATCCCCGTCGCGACCATCGCGAACGAGCCCCAGACGAGCGCGCCGATGAAGTCGGCGTTCTCGGCCATCGCCAGCGCGTCCCGCCCGGGGGCGTAGCCGGTCCAGACGCCGCCGGCGACGACGACGGCCACCAGCGCCGCGACCGGGAGGACGAACAGCCGGAGCATCGGCCGGTCGACCTCGACGGTGCCGAGCTCCTCCTTCATGCTCTGAAGCGGCTTCGCGTCGTCGCGGGTGACCTTCCCCGTCCGCTGCGCCCGCGTCTCGGCGTCGAGCATCTCGCCGAAGTCCCGGCGCGTGATGACGATGATCCCGACCATGAGCACCGCGAGCAGGCAGTACACGTTGTAGGGGATGCTCCGGAGGAACGTGACGAACGCGGAGGGTGCGGTGTCGGCGATCCCCGCCGCCTTGTAGCCGGTGTTGATCATGCTGATCTGGTACGCCACCCAGCTGGAGATGCCGAACGTGGCGACCGGCGCGGCCGTCGAATCGAGGATGTACGCGAACTTCTCGCGCGACATCCGCATCTCGTCGGCGATGTTCTTCATCGAGCTTCCGACGATCGCCGTGTTGGCGTAGTCGTCGAAGAACCAGACCATGCCGAGCAACCAGGCGGCGACGCCGACCTTGCGGTGCGAATCGAGCCGCTCGGTCGCCCACTTCGCCACCGCGAGCGATCCCCCCATCCGCCAGATCAGCGCGATTCCCGCGCCGAGCAGGAAGATGAACACCATGACCTGCGCGTTGAAGCTGGAGGTGATCGACGAGATGATCCAGTCGAACGTCTGTACGATCCCGAGCCCCTGCACGGCGATGATGCCGCCGATCCAGACGCCGAGAAACAGCGACAGGAGCGCCCGTCTCGTCACGATCGCGAGGGCGATCGCGAGCAGCGGCGGTACGAGCGACAGCGCACCGAACTCTGTTGCCATGGCGCACGATTCGAGGATCACTAAGTAATGCTTTTCTCTTGATCTTCGAACCGGCCGACCGCCCCGCTTCTATTTTGGCGGCTCCAGCTCGTCTCAACGGGCGATTGAGTATATCGAAATGGGATTCATCCGCCCGAACGCGCGTCATCGAGCACCCTTTCTCGAAAACCGGGACGCGGTCGCCCCGCGTCTCTCCCGCCCGCCTCGGAGACGCGCTGAAGCGCCGCAGCGAATCCGGCGATCGCGGGGCGGTCGAGCCGCGAAGTGGCGAGCACCCGGCTCCGTCGCCCCCGCACTGTTCGAACGTGAGAGACGACTTCGACGCCGTGGCCGCACTGCTCGGGCGTCTCGCCGATGAGCGTGGAGTCTGCACCGACCCCCGGGCGATTCAAATCGCACGCGGCGCGAACCAACATCTTCAACACGCCTCCTTCCCGAGCCAAGGGTATGAGCCTCGAAATGGAACACGACTGCCCGGAGTGCGGGGGTCCGCGGGAGTTCTACCGCGCCGCGAGCACGAACCTTCACCTCGGCGAGAAGACGAAGTGGCGCTGCACCGAGTGCGATTACGGGTTCATCCTGATCGACGGCATCGACAGCTCCGCCTGATTGCCCCCTTTCTCGTCGGCGTTCGATTCCGAGGAGCGACGCCGCTCACGCGACTGAACGCGGCCTTCGCGAAGGAGAGCGACTTCCGCCGAGCCGGGCGAGACACCGCCTCGGATAAACGACATGTCGGGATAGCGAATCCGCGCGCCGGCCGAAGATCCGTCAGCGGACGCGATCCGAGGGAGAGACCACCGCCGTGAGAGTTTTCTCCCGGTGGAACCCCCGAGTAGTCGATGAGCGTCATCGCCGAGTTCACGGTCCCCGCCGAGGAGTTCGCGCTCGGCAGAGCCCTCAAGCGGGACTCCGAGATGGAGATCGAGCTCGAACGGACCGTGCCGACGCGGAAGGAGCGCATGCCGTTTTTCTTCGTCTGGAACTGCGGGGACTACGAGTCCTTCGAGCGGGAAGCCCGCGAAGAGCCCGAAATCGAGGATCTGACCGCCGTGGAACGGTTCGAAGACGGCGTCCTCTACCGCGTGAAGTGGGACAGACGCGTCGACGAGTTCGTCCGGGCGATCGCGCGGGCCGGCGCGACGATCGTGGAGGCGGTCGGAAACGACGAGGCGTGGCGATTCGAACTGCGCTTCCCCGAGTACGGAAACGTCTCGCGGTTCCAGTCGGAGCTGAGAGAGCAGGAGATCGACGTCCGCGTGGACAGGATCACGACCGAACTCGACGCGGATCCGGCGGAGAGCTACGGGCTGACCGAACCGCAGCGCGAAGCGCTCCTCGCGGCGTTCCGGCGCGGCTACTTCGACGAACCGCGGGCCGTCTCGCTGAGCGACCTCGCGGCCGAACTCGGGATATCGAGCGCCGCAGCGACCGGTCGCATGCGGAGA
Organism: Halegenticoccus soli; assembly: GCF_002844195.1. Lineage (GTDB taxonomy): Archaea > Halobacteriota > Halobacteria > Halobacteriales > Haloferacaceae > Halegenticoccus > Halegenticoccus soli. The sequence goes on along the minus strand of NZ_PEND01000001.1, from coordinate 809,803 downwards.
GCGACCCGGAGCCTCGTCGCCAACACGCTCGCGAAAGATTCCGCCGAGTGAGCTTCGAGGGTCGCTATTTAAACCGCCTAATCGACTAACCTTCCCGGTAATACGCGTCGAGCGGGTAGAAGCGAGCGGAGACGACCTCCGCAGAGAGCGGCCTCCACTTTGCGCGTGGTTCCCGCAGTAGCTTCGACGAGACACCTCAGAACGATGAACCAACGATCGGTCCCCGAACTGGACATCGAGTACAGCCCGACGACGAACTCGTACACGCTCCGTCCGAAAACGACCGACAACGTCGCGCTCAGCTCGGCCATCACCCTGGCGGTCGCCGACATCGCGGGCGAAGACGTGCGGACGGTGTGCGAGGACGACCCGCTCTCGGACTACCTGGACCTCGAATCGCTCGACGCGCTGTTCGAACCGCGCGACGGACGCGACGAGTTCGATTGCGTCCTCGCGTTCCGATACCTCGGATGCGTCGTCAGCGTGCGTCCCGACGAGACCGTCGTGATCTCACCCTCGCACGGCGACAACTTCTGAGGCGTCCGAGCCGGTTTCGCGCCGGAGCGGTACCGAGCGGTTCGGCCCGTTCCCGGGGAGAGCGAGCGAGTTGTCCGAAAGGGGGCGAATCGGCGAACGGACGGCCGCCCGAAAACTCACCGTCGGATGATACGACGATCGCCTCCGCGCGTGTCAGCGACCGGTACGGTCTCGCGTATCCGTATGACTCGAAAGCGGTACGATGCTGATAGCTATGTGTCTGGCCGCCGGACCAGTCTACGATGAATCTCTTCAACCTCAGCGGCTTCCAGCGCGACCTGCTGATCGTCATCGCCGGTCACGAACGCCCCTCGGGACAGGACGTTAAGACGGATCTCGAAGAGAACCTGAACGAAGAGATCAACCACGGCCGCCTGTACCCGAATCTCGACGTGTTAGTCAAGGAAGGGTACGTGGACAAGGGCCAGATCGACCGCCGCACGAACTACTACACGATCTCCGAGAAGGGGCGTGAGGCGTTGCGCGAGCGCCGCGAGTGGGAAGAGCAGTATCTGCAGAACGAAGTCCCCGCCTGAGCCGGGTCGGGACGCGCGGCATCGCGGACGCCGTCGCGGAGAGTCTCGACCGCCGCGTTCACGGAAGCTATCTACGCGATTCGAATCCGACAGGCGGTCCCGCGGACGCACCCCCTCCTGCGGAGTCGTCTGGGTCGACGCCGCTGACCCCTCGACGAACCCTTCCCGCGTGAACCGCCCGCGTCGTCCGAAGCGCGCCGACGGACGGCGTAACGCGACGTTTCGGGGCGAAGGTATTTGCCCTACGAACCCCCTCATTCCCTGAGGAGTGGTACCAATGGGAATGGCAGACACGTACTCTCGCGGCAAGCGGGTCTTCGTCGAACGGCCGCTCGAACTCGTCCTCCTGACGGTCGGCGTCGCGCTGGTCGCCGATCTCCTCTCGAAGCTCGCGAACGGGACGGTGACCGTCCTGACGCTCTCGATCTTCCTCAAGGACGGGATCGTCATCGGACTGGTGATCGGTCTCGCCGGCGTCGGGCTCTCGATGACGTACAGCATTTTGAACTTCGCCAACTTCGCTCACGGGGAGTATCTCACTGCGGGCGCGTTCGCCGGGTGGGTGGCGACGTACCTCGTCGCCGGAGCCGGAACGGTGAGCGCGGGCGACCTGTTTCTCCTGGGGGTCAGCGGCGGTGCCGACGCCGGAACCGTCGGCGCGAGCGTCTTTTCGACGCCGCTGGCGGTTCTCGTCGGATTCGCCGTCGCGGTCGCGTTCGGCGTCGCGCTCGCGCTCGCGCTCGACCGGCTCGTCTACCGTCCCATGCGCGGCCAGGGAGCCATCTCGCTTCTGATTGCCAGCATCGGCGTCGCGCTCGCGCTCCGATACCTGCTGGCGTTCGTCTTCGGAACGAGCCGGACGGGGATCACCGGCGGCACGCTGCCGACGTACACGGTGCCGGTGATCGACCTCATCTTCAACGCCCACGAACTGGCGCTGGTCGCCGCCGCGCTCGCGATGATGGGCGGGGTACACCTGCTGCTCCGGCGGACGAAACTCGGCAAGGCGATGCGCGCCATGGCCGACAACCCCGACCTCGCCCGCGTGACCGGCATTCCGACCGAGCGGGTCGTCCGGGCGACGTGGATCATCGGCGGGGGACTGACGGGCGCGGCCGGGTACCTCGTCGTGCTCGAGACCGGAACGATCTCGTTCGACTACGGGTGGACGCTGCTCCTTTTGATCTTCGCGGCGGTCATCCTCGGCGGGATCGGCTCGATCTACGGCGCGATGCTCGGCGGGCTCACCATCGGGATCGCCAGCACGCTGTCGCTGATCTGGATCCCCTCCGACTTCACGCACGCGGCGGCCTTCGCCGTGATGATACTCATCCTCCTCACGAGACCGTCGGGGCTGTTCAGCGGGGTGACGACGGCGTGATCCCGATCCACGCCCGGAACGCCCGCGCGAGGGGAGGTGACGGCGGATGGGCGTGAGCGCCGACCGACTCTCGGCCCGCCTGCCCGGCGGCGACGGCGCGCTGATCCTCGCCGTGTTCCTCGCGCTGTACGCCGGATTCGGGCTGCTCGGAGTGCTCCTCGGACTGGACGCCAACGGGCTGGCGAGCACCCTCCAGCGGATCACCTTCTTCGCGGCCGTCTACGCGCTCCTCGCGCTCGCGCTCAACCTCCAGTGGGGGTACGCGGGGCTCTTCAACATCGGCGTCGCCGGCTTCATGGCGGTCGGCGTCTACACGATGGCGATGCTCACCGCGCCGACGGACCCCGGAACCGGCGGGCTCCCCGGCCTCGGCCTGCCACTCCCCGTGGGAATCGTCGGCGGGATGCTCGCCGCCGCGCTCGTCGGCGCGCTCGCCGCGCTGCCCGCGCTCCGGTTGAAGGCGGACTACCTCGCGATCGTCACCCTGGCGCTGTCGGAGATCATTCGGATCGTGTACAACTCCACGAGCCTCCGGACGTTCTCGATCGCCGGCGTCGACCTCGGCACCGGCGGATCACAGGGGCTGGCGCTGCCGACGAATCCGATCAACGCGCTGTTCTACAGCGACGCCCGCAGCCCGGCGTCGCCGCCGACCGCCCTCGGCGAGGCCGCGTTCGGTCTCTTCGGCGCGGCGGGCGTCCAGCACACCACCGTCGTCGACTGGACGTACACGCTGGTGCTCGTCGTCTTCGTCTGGCTGTTCTACCGGCTCCTGTCCCGCGTCGGCAACTCGCCGTTCGGCCGGGTGTTGAAGGCGATCCGCGAGGACGAACTCGTCGCGCGCTCGCTCGGAAAGGACACCGGTCGGTTCAAGATCAAGACGTTCATGCTCGGCTGTGCGCTCATGGGCCTCGGCGGCATCCTCTGGCAGGGCAGCCAGTCGTACGTCAGCCCGAACAACTTCCTCCCGATCTTGACGTTCTACATCTTCATCGCGCTCATCATCGGCGGCTCGGGGTCCAACACTGGCAGCGTGATCGGCGGCGCGCTCTTCGTCGGACTCCTGTTCGAAGGGCCGACGTTCGTCCGGCGGCTCGTCGCACAGCAGATCCCGCTGGGCGACGCACCGGACACCTTCGTCGCCGCCGTCGAACCGCTCGCCTCGCTCGACGTCACACCGCTTCTCGCGTACGCGCTCGGGAACCTCGCGTCCCTCCGCTTCGTTCTCGCGGGGGTCGTGCTCGTCTACTTCGTACAAACCCGGCCGAAAGGGCTTCTCGGGCACCGAAAGGAGATCGCGGCGAGCGTCGACCTCTCCGAGCGGCCAAATCGACCGGCGCGCGCGGACGGGGGTGAGAGACGATGAGCCGGGCGGGAGGGACCGCGGCCGTCGAACGCGCCGCCGAGGAGACGGAGACGGGGACCGAGGCGGGACCGCCGGCGGCGCGCCCGCTCCGCGTTCGGAACCTGACGAAGCGGTTCGGCGGGCTGACGGCCGTCGACGGCGCGAGCTTCGACGTCGAGGAGGGTTCGCTGACGGGACTGATCGGGCCGAACGGCGCGGGGAAATCGACGACGTTCGACTGCATCACCGGCGTGCGCCGCCCCGACGGCGGCTCGGTTCACCTCTACGGCGAGGAGATCACGGGCCTGCCGCCGTACGCGGTCGCGGAACGCGGGCTGGTCCGGACGTTCCAGATCGCCCGCGAGCTCAAGGAGATGACGGTCATCGAGAACGTGATGCTCGCGCCGAAGGACCAGCGGGGCGAACGGCTCTGGCGGTCGGTGCTGCCCGGACCCCGCCGGGCGGTGATCGAGCAGGAGCGCGAGCTCCGCGAACGGGCGTGGGAGACCCTGGAGTTCTTCGAGATCGATCACCTCGCGGAGGAGTACGCGGGGAACCTCTCGGGCGGGCAGCGCAAGCTCCTCGAACTGGCGCGGGCGCTCTTGACCGACCCGCACGTGCTGCTGTTGGACGAGCCGCTCGCGGGCGTCAACCCCGTCCTGGAGGAGAAGCTGCTCGGTCGGATACACGACCTCCGCGCGGAGGGGTACACCTTCCTGCTCGTCGAACACGACATGGACGTGATCATGAACAACTGCGAGCGCGTGATCGTGATGCACCAGGGCCGCGTGATCGCGGACGACGCGCCCGCGGCGATCATGGAGGACGAGCGCGTGATCGACGCGTACCTGGGGGCGAACGTATGAGCGCGGACGGGACTCGCAGCGTCGGTCGCGGCCGATCCGAGCCGCGCTCCGAACGGGACGGCCTGCTCGTCATCGAGGGACTCGACGCGGGCTACGGGGACCTCCAGATCCTCGACGGCGTCGACCTCGACGTGGGCGACGGCGAGTACGTCGCCGTCATCGGTCCGAACGGGGCCGGAAAGTCGACGGTTCTGAAGTCGATCTTCGGGCTGACCACGTACATGGGGGGACGGATCACCTTCGGCGGCGAGGACATAGGCGGCCTCCCCCCCGAAGCCGTGATCCGCCGCGGGATCAGTTACGTCCCGCAGACGGAGAACGTCTTCCCGTCGCTTTCGGTCAGAGAGAACCTCGAAATGGGGACGTACATCCTCGATTCGGTCCCCGAGGACGCGCTCCGGGCGGTCTTCGACCGCTTCCCGATCCTCCAAGAGCGCCAGTCCCAGCGCGCGGGTACCCTCTCCGGCGGCCAGCAGCAGATGCTGGCGATGGGGCGGGCGCTCATGCTCGATCCCAAGCTCCTGCTGCTCGACGAGCCGAGCGCGGGACTGGCGCCGGACCTCGTCGACGAGATGTTCGACCGCGTCGACGAGATCAACCGCGCGGGGACGGCGGTGCTGATCGTCGAACAGAACGCCAAGGAGGCGCTCCGACGGTGCGACCGCGGGTACGTTCTCGTCCAGGGGCAGAACCGCTTCGCCGACGCCGGCGAGGCGCTGCTCGCCGACGACGAAGTCCGACGCGAGTTCCTCGGCGGGTGAAAAATCTCCCTCTTCGACGCCGACTCACCCCTGGTTGGCCTGGAACTCCACCACGTCTAGCTGTTCGAGCTGTCCACCCTGCGTGTACGTGAAGATCTCGTACGCGGCCGTGGTGACGTCGCCGTTGTCGTCGAACGTGACGCTGCTCGACGCGCCCTGGTAGTTGACCTGCTCGCCGGTCGCGACGCGCGACAGCGCGTCGGGGAGATTCCCGGGGGTGACCGCCTGCCCGGGCGGGTTCGCGACCGCCTGCATGTTGTCGCGGACGGCCGGACCGTCGTTCCGGGCGCCGCCGGCGACGTTCGCGAGGATCAGGAGCGCGGTCGCGTCGTACGCCTGCGCGGTGAACACGCCCGGGTCGCTGCCGTACTCTCTCCTGTACAGCCGCGTGAAGAACTGCTGGGCCGGCCCGGCGGCGGACGGGGCCGTCCCGATGACGTTCGTCAGGGGCTGGCCGACGTTGCCGGGCAGTGCGGGGTCCCGAAGCCCGTCCGTCACGAGGATCTGCGTGTCGCGGCTGTAGCTGGAGTAAAAGTCTCGGAACAGCTGGTTGCCGCTCTCGGGGTAGGAGATGATGAGCAGCGCGTCGGGCTGACTCGCCATGGCCTCCTGAAGCTGCGCGGCGTAGGACGACTGGACCTGTTCGAAGGCGACCCGGGCCGGGATCTCGCCGCCGAACGACTCCGCGAAGCTGTTCGCGAGCGCCTGTCCGTAGGAGTTGTTGACGAACATGATCGACACCGACGAGGCGTTCGCCCGGTCGGTGGCGACCTGCGCCAGCACCTGTCCCTGGACGACGTCGCTCGGGCACGTCCGCCAGACGAATCCGTCGTCCCGGAGCCCGGTGATGTCCGGCGACGTGCTCGATGGGGAGCAGCCGACGACCTGGTTCGGAATCAGGACGTTCTGGGCGACCTGGATCGTCACCTCCGACCCCGCGGCGCCGGTGATCGCCGGGAAGCCGGCGTCGACGAGCGCCTGTGCCGCGCTGATCCCGGCCTGGGGATCGGTCTGCGTGTCCTCGGCCTGGGTGACGATCTGAAAGTCGGTTCCGGCGTTGTTCAGCTGGGTCGCGGGCAGCAGCGCGGCGTCGCGGATCGGTACGCCGACCGACGCGAGGTCGCCCGTCACGGGCTGGAGCACGCCGACCCTGATCTGGCCGCCTCGCTGCTGTCCGCCGACGCTGCCGGTGAACCCGGCGAGCCCGACGACCCCCGCCGTTCCGGCACCGATCAGGAAATCACGACGCTTGGTTACACGTGTCATAGCAAAGTGCTAGTAAAGTGCTTCGCGCGCATAAACGTATCTCAGCTGACAGACAGTAATTCTCGAAGCTGAGAGAATCTCCGGTCCAAATGAGCGGTACACCCCCGATTTCGGACCTTCCGGACGAATCAAAGAAAAAGTAACTCCGGCAGCGAAACGGCGGCCGTCCGCCGGTACGTCGGTCGGCAAGTCGGTCGGCGATCGACACGAGATGCGGGGCCGCTGGCTCGATCGTTCAGTCGTCTTTCAGCACGTTCCCGTGCTCGTCGATCTCGCCCTTCACGATCCGCGTCGAGGAGATCCGCTCCCCGTCCGCCGCGAGCACGTACGGGACGACGACGGCCGAGAGCGGTTCCATCCCGCGCTCGGTTCTGCGGTCGTTGATCTCCTCGACCTCGTCGTCGGTCTCCGGTGACACGACGATCGCGTCGAGCGAGGGGTCGTCGTCCGCGAACCCGTACTCGTCGTCGATCTGGCGGATCTCGACCTCGCGGCCCCACTCGTCGAGCGCGTCGAGCGCCTCCTCGACGCGCCGGCGCCGCTCCTCGAACCGGGGGATCGGGCGCGGTTCGTGCCGCGTCTCCACCGCCAGCTCGTCGCTCGTGAGTCCGACGACGACGCCCTCGTCTCCGCGCTCCAGCGCCCGCTCGAACAGCGCGCGGTGCCCGTCGTGGAGCGGACCGAAGGTTCCGGCGACGACGACTCGCATGGCCGGGTGTTCGTTTCGGGCGCCCTTTACTCTACCCGACGGCGGTCGCTCCGGAGCGCGGCGGCTTCAGGCGAGGTGCGCTTCGAACCAGTCGGCGGCGGTGCCGGCGACTTCTTCCAGCGCGCCCGTCCCCGTTACGTGCCAGTTCCGTCCGTCTCGCCGATCGTGGGCGCGTCCGACGGGTCGGCAGCCTCGCCCTCCCGGAAGTCGTCGGCTCCGTGCCCCCGAAGTCGTCGGACACGCGCGCTCACCGGCGGTCTCCGCCGGCCGGTTGTCGGCGCTACTCGCCGTCCGACTCCAGCGCGTGCCAGGAGAGCCGCGGGTCGCGCGCGGCGCTCGCCTGGTCGATGCGGCGGGCGGTCGTCCGGTTCGGCGCGGTCGCCAGCGTCTCGTCGTCCTCCGACGCGGCCGCGTTGAACGCGGCGGCGAGATCGTCGAGCGTCTCGCGGTTTTCGATCTCCGTCGGCTCGGTGAGCATCGCCTCCGGGACGAACTCCGGCCACTTCGTCGTCGGCGGGTGGACGCCGTAGTCGAGCATCCGCTTCGCCACGTCCGCGGCGTCCTGCTCGCCCGCCGTCGCCGCGAACTCGTGGTGGAACGGGGCGTACGGGATCTCGTAGTCGATCCGCGAACCGAGGTAGTTCGCGTTCAGCACGGCCTTGGCGCTCGCGTCCGCCAGCCCCTCGTCGCCGAGGCGGGCGATGTACGCGTACGCCTTGATCAGCACGAGCCAGTTGCCCTGGAACCCGTGGACCTTGCCGATCGACCGCTCGGGCTCGAACAGCTCGTACCCGGGCTCGGTCAGCGAGTCGGTCTCCGTCTCGCGCACGCGCGGGCTCGGGAGGAACTCCGCGAGCTCTTCGACCACGCCCACCGGCCCGGCGCCCGGACCGCCCCCGCCGTGCGGCGTGGCGAACGTCTTGTGGACGTTGTAGTGCATGATGTCGAACCCCATGTCGCCCGGCCGGGCCCGCCCGAGCAGCGCGTTGAGGTTCGCCCCGTCGTAGTAGAGGAGGCCGCCGGCGTCGTGGACGATCTCCGCGATCTCGACGATGTCGCGCTCGAACAGCCCGACCGTGTTCGGGTTGGTGAGCATCAGCGCGGCGGTGTCGTCGCTCACGGCGGCGCGGAGCGCTTCGAGGTCGACCCGGCCGTCCTCGTCGGAGGGGAGTTCGACCACGTCGTAGCCCGCCATCGCCGCGCTGGCGAAGTTCGTCCCGTGCGCGCTCGACGGGATGATGACCTCGGTGCGGTCGTCGCCGCGGGTTTCGTGGTACGCTTTCGCCACGAGGATCCCCGCGAACTCCCCGGCCGCGCCCGCCGGCGGCTGGAGCGACACCGCGTCCATCCCGCCGACGCGCCCGAGGTACTCCTGCAGCCCGTGGAGCACTTCGAGCGTCCCCTGCACGCTCTGTTCCGACCGGTCCGGGTGGACCGCGGCGTTCGGATCCCCCGCCGCGTCCTCGGTGAACTTGGGGTTGTACTTCATCGTGCAGGAGCCGAGCGGGTACGGGCCGCTCTCGACGCCCCAGTTCATCTGCGAGAGGCGCGTGTAGTGGCGCGCGAGCTCCGGCTCCGACAGCTCCGGGAGCGTGAGCGAATCGCGCGTGAGGTGGTCGGGGAGCGGCGATCCGTCGCCGTCGGCGGCGTTTTCGTCTCCGCCCGCCGAGGACGCCGCGCCGCCCACTTCGACGGTCGTGCTGTCCTTCTCGGAGAGGAGCGGTTCGTACTCGCCGTTCTGTCCGTACCGGGCTTGATCGTAGTACATCTCAGGCCACCTCCTCGAACGCCGCGACGAGCGCGTCGGCGTGGGCCGCGTTCGCGTCCGTGACGCACACCTGCAGCAGGTGCTCGTCGACGACGTGGACCGCGAAGCCCTTTCCTTCGAGGTCCTCGGCGATAGCCGCCGCCGGCTGGTCGCAGCGGACGGCGAACTCCCTGAAGTGGTGGCGGTCGTGGACCGGCGCCTGGTAGCCGACGATGTCGTCGATGCGTCCGGCGAGATCGGCGGCCCGCCGGACGCAGTCCTCGGCGAGCTCGACCAGCCCGGACGGTCCGAGGTACATCGCGTGCATCGCGGTCCGGAGCGCGACCCACGCCTGGTTCGTGCAGATGTTGCTCGTCGCCCGCTCCTTACGGATGTGCTGCTCGCGGGTCTGAAGCGTCAGCGTGTACACCCGCCGGCCGCTCGCCTCCGCGGCGCTCCCGTCTCCGTTTCGCTCCGCCCCCGGCGCGACGCGCTCCTCGCTCGCGCCGACGAGCCTGCCGGGCACCTGCCGCAGGAACTCCTCGCGCGTGGCGAAGATGCCGAGACCCATGCCGTAGCTCGTCGGCAGTCCGAGCACCCCGGCCTCGCCGACGACGACGTCCGTGCCGACGCTCGCCGGCTCCCGCAGGAGCGAGAGCGCCACCACGTCAGAGCCGAGGCAGAACAGCGCGTCGTGCTCGTGGGCGAGCTCGGCCACCTCGTCGATCCGCTCCTCGATCGTCCCGCGGACGGTCGGGTTCTCGGCGTACACCATGACCGCGTCATCGTCGACCAGCTCCGACAGCGCCTCGACGTCGACGTTGCCGTCGTCCATCGGGTACGTCTCGACCGAGAGATCGGTCCCGTCGACGTAGTTGTCGAGGACGCCGCGCTTGCCCGCCCGCAGGAACGCCGGTTCGGGGACGAGCACGCGCGCGCCGGTCGTCGCCCTGACGCGCCCGGCCAGCCGGGCGGCCTCGGCGAGCGCCGTCGCGGCGTCGTACATCGAGCAGTTGGCGACCGGGAGCCCGGTGAGTTCGACCAGGAGCGACTGGTACTCGAACAGCGCCTGGAGGAACCCCTGGGTGATCTCCGGCTGGTACTGCGTGTAGCTCGTCAGGAACTCCGACCGCAGCGACAGGTGATCCACGAGCGACGGGACGTAGTGGGCGTAGTGTCCCCGCCCGAGGAACTCGGTGAGGTCGTCGTTCTTCGCAAAGGTCCGCGCGAGCTCCGCCCTGATCTCGGCCTCCCCCCGCGGCTCGATGCCGAATTCGCCGTCGAAGGCGACCTCGTCGGGGATGTCGAACAGCGCCTCCTCGTCGTCGACGCCGACCGCGTCGAGCATCGCCGCGGTCTCCGCCGCCGTGTGCGGGGCGAACGGGCTGCCCCTGCCTCTCTCCCGCGTCATTCGATCTGTTCTTCGTACTCCTCGGGCGTCAGGAGGTCGTCGAACTCGTCCGCGTCGCTCGGATCGACTTCGATCATCCAGCCGTCGCCGTACGGATCGTCGTTCACCAGCTCCGGCTGGTCGAACAGGTCCTCGTTCACGTCCGTGACCGTCCCCGAGACGGGCGCGTAGAGGTCCGAGACGGCCTTGATGCTCTCGACGACGCCGAACTCCTCGCCCTTCGCGAGTTCGTCGCCCTCGTCGGGGAGTTCGACGAACACCACGTCGCCGAGTTCGTCCTGGGCGAAGTCCGTGATGCCGATCCGGACGGGGCCGTCGCCCGTCGTCGTCCATTCGTGCGATTCCATGTACCGTCGGTCGTCGGGTGTGTCGAACATTACTTGTCCTCCAGGAAGGGTGTGGTCGTGACCTTTGCGCGCTTGTTCCGACCGCGGACGACGACGCGAACCCGGGTGCCGGGGTCGGCGTACTCGACCGGGAGGTACCCTAGCGCCACCGGCTCGCCGAGCGTCGGGCTCATCGTCCCGCTCGTGACGCGTCCGATCACGCGGTCGTCCTCGTCAGTGACGTCGTAGCCGTGGCGGGGAACCCCGCGGTCCAGCAGCTTCAGGCCGACGAACTTCTCCTCGACCCCCTCGGCCTGAACGCGTTCGAGCGCGTCGCGGCCGACGAACTCCGTGTCGAGTTTGACCGTGAAGCCGACGCCGGCCTCGTAGGGGTTCCGCGGCTCCGCCTCGGGGTCGAAGTCCTGCCCCGAGAGGAGAAAGCCCATCTCGATGCGCAGGGTGTCGCGGGCGCCGAGCCCGCACGGCTGGCAGTCGAAGGCGGACCAGACGGCCTCGGCCCCGTCCCACGGACAGAGCACCTCGAACCCGTCCTCGCCGGTGTAGCCGGTTCGGGCGACCCAGCAGCGCTCGCCTTCGATCTCCGCGTACGACGCCTCGAACTTCGAGAGGCCGCGGACGCCGCTTCCCGCCGCGTCGGCGACGAGATCCGCCGCGTCCGGACCCTGCACCGCGAACATCGCGCGCTCGTCGGTGACGTTGCGGACCTCGGCGTCGAGCCCCCACTCGTCGCGGCGGTCGACCCACCGCTCGAACATCTCCTCGTCGTGGCCGGCGTTCGGGATGAAGAGGTAGCTCTCGCCCGCCTCGTCGTCCGGCAGTCGGTAGACGACCGTGTCGTCGAGGATGGTCCCCTCGTCGTCCGTGATCATCGAGTACTGCGAGTCGCCGGGGTCGAGCACGGTCACGTCGTTGGTGGTCAGCCGCTGCATCAGCGCGGTCGCGTCGGGGCCGACGACTTCGATCTCGCCCATGTGGGAGACGTCGAAGATGCCGACCGCCTCGCGGACCGCGGCGTGCTCCTGTCGGATGGAGTCGAACTCCACCGGCATGTCCCACCCGCCGAACTCCGTGAACTTCGCCCCGCGACCGGCGTGTACCTCTCGCAACGGCGGCTTCCGAAGGGCCATACAGATTGCTTGGTTTGGGGTAAGTAATGTTTTGGTATGTCGGTCGAGGGTACCGAGATCGAGGGTCGTCTCGCGTGACACCTGACGGACGAGAACCGCCGCGCGGGCGCGGTGATCGTTCCGCGGATCGTCGCGGAGCGGACGAGAGAGGCGAACGGGAGCGGATCGGCGCGCACCGGCGATCAACGGTCGACGCGCCAACAGTTCCGGGCCGCGCTACTTGGCGAGCGATAACGGAGGTCGGGCGCGCGTCTCCGCGCTCACCGGGTTAATAAACTGGATATTGAGATATCAAATCGCGTCGCGCGGTCATCCACGAGTCCGGAGATCGGGTGATACCCCGAAAAGATAGCCGGCCTCTCTCTCTCTCGATCCGTTGTCCGCACCGGCCCGCATTCCCCTCGAAGAAGCCATCGTCTCCGCGTTTTTCGGATTTCTCATCGGATTGGGTCTTCGAGTCGTAGTTCCGGAGTACGCGGAATGACGTTCGAGTGTCACCTGCCCAAATTTCGAAGATGCGAGATACACACCCGCTCGCCGGCGAATTCGACCGGCCCACCGACCAACCCTTTCGCACACAAGCACCACCCCTATCTGGAGAGCGCGTCACGACGTACCTAGAAGACGGTCACCAAGGAGGGAAGGACAGGGGTGCAACCATTCGCGAGACGACCCGGCGCGGGGCCGCGGCTCCGCACGCGCCCTGAGCGCGGCAGCGCACCGGACAGATAATCCACAATGAAGACCTCACAGACCGGCGTAAACGACGAGATCGGAACCGACGACACCGAAGTCGTTTTCGCGATAGACGAGGGAGACGGCGAAACGGAATCGCAGGCGATCATCGCGGACCTCACGCGGGACGACGCGTGGATCGCGGTCGCCGCGAACGAAGCCCCTGATCTGTCGGCCTGGCGTTGAGCGGGAGGGCCGTCGGACGCGCGAGCGGCCACGTCCGTGAGCCGGTTCTCCGGAACGCGCGGGACGAAACTGCGCGCCTGCGGGGCTCCGCGTCGAACTCGGCCGGAGCGAACGCCTCATCGCTCGGACGATAGCGCTCGGAGCCGGAACTACCGGAAAGAGATCCTCGGTGCGTCGGCCATCAGCCGCGGAAGCGAGGCGACAGGACCTCGACGCGGCCCTCTTCGTCGGCGCGGGGTTCCCGACCGCGGCGACGCTCCACGCGATCGTGTTCGGGCTCGTCGAGATGATCACGGGCGCCGGGCTCGCAACGTGGTTCAGTCGGCCGACGTGAGCGCGTCTCGATACCGCGCGGGGTTGGCCGTCGCCGGCGCATAGCCGACGAACGATTATGTCGACGAGGCCGGAACCTCGCGGACGATGAAACGACGGACGTTTCTGTCGGCCGCGACGGCGAGCGCGCTGCCGCTCGCCGGCTGCGCCGGGAGCGCCAACCCGCTCGGCGGGGGCGAGTCGCACTCGACCGAGCCGCTCGCTTCGAACCCCGCCGCGGCGAACATCGACGACAACCCGACGCTCGGACCCGATCCGGCGGAGGCGGAGGCGGTCATCGTCGCCTTCGAGGACCCGTCGTGTCCGTCCTGTCGGCGGTTCGCGTCGAACGCGTTCCCGAAGATCGAATCGAATCTCGTCGAAGAGGGCCGGGCCGCCTTCGTCCACCGGTCGTTCCCGCACGTGCGGGAGTGGGCGACCGCGGCGGCTCACGCGCTCGCCTCGACGGCCGCGCGATCGGAAGCGGCGTTCTGGGGGCTGAACTCGCGATTTTACGAGCGGCAGGACGCGATCACGACGGACAACGTGTTCGACGAGGTCCGCTCGTTCCTGGAGTCGGAGTCGTCGATCGACGCGGAGGGAGTCGTCTCCGACGCCCGAGAGCGGGTCCACGAACGCGCGGTCCGCGAGGACCTCGACGCCGTCGAGGGGGCGAGCGTCGGCGGGACGCCCACGTTCTTCCTCTTCGAAGGCGGCGAGTTCGTGACGACGATCACGGGGAGCGAGAACTACCGAGTCTTCGAGAACGCACTCGAATGAGCCGCCGATCCCCGCCTCTCGCCGACCGCCTCAACCTGCCGACCGGGTTCCGCGACCTGCGGCTGGTCCTCCGGACCACCCGTCTGGTGCTCTCGATTCCCGCCTACGCCCTGTCGGCGCTCGGATTCGGCGTTCTCGGGCTGTCGCTGTTCGTGCTGGCGCAGAACGCGGGACTGCTCTTCAACGTCGTGCTGAACGGGAGCGTCCCCCTCGGGGCACGACTCGAACTGCTCGTCAACCTCTACCCGATAGTCGGGACGGCGTTCGGCCCGCTCGCGGAGGCGCTGCTCCTCGCGACGGCCGCGCTCCTCGGGGTCAACGTCGCGATGCTCGCCTCCCACCTCCGCCGGGAGCGGGTCGCCGTCAGGGACGGGTCCGGCAGCGCCGCGGGCGTGCTCCTGGGGACGCTCGGCGCGGGCTGTGCCGCCTGCGGATCGGCGATTCTGTCCGGCGTGCTCTCGCTCTTCGGGGCCGCGGGGATCCTCACAGCGCTCCCGCTCGAAGGTGCCGAGTTCGCCGTCGCGGCGCTCGTCGCCCTCCTCCTTTCGACCTACTGGCTCGCCGACGGGATGCGCGGCGGGGAGGTCGCCGGCTGTCCGATCGAGTTCGACGGCGGCTCCGACGGGGCGCGAGGGCGACACCGATAATAATCGCGACTGAACAATACCCACACCAGAAACGTAACCTACACCACAAACGGATGAACGAAAACGCTGATTCACCGCGCACGGTAGACGGAAGATCCGACCGACGGCGGTTCCTCGCCGCCTCGGGCGCGCTGTTCGTCGGCGGCGGCCTCGCCGGCTGCCTCGACGAGTCGGCCGGCTCGGACGGTTCGAACGGGAACGCCGGAACCGACGGCGAGCGGACGACTTCGGAGGCGACGGCCGACGGAACGACCGAGGGAGCCGACGACGCCTCGGAGCCCCGGACGGTGTCGTTCGAGGCGCCGCACGGCGCGACGATCGAGGGAACGCTGTACGGCTCCGGGGACTGCGGAGTCGTCCTAGTGCCGCAGATCAACATGGACCGCGAGAGCTGGAGGCCGCAGGCGGAGGCGCTCGCCGGGGAAGGGAACCTCGTCCTCGCGATCGACGAGGACCCCGACGACCGACCCGCGTCGGTCCGGGGGGCGATCGCGCACCTCCGGCGGGAACGCGGCGTCTCCGGACTCGTGCTGATCGGCGCGAGCTCCGGCGGCGAAGCGGTCGTCGTCGCCAACGCCGAGGCCGAGGACGGCGCGGTCGACGGGACGGTCGCGCTGTCGGCGGGAGGTGGGGCCGACCGCGCCGCCGACTTGCACGGGCGGCTGCTTTTCGTCGTCAGCGAGGGCGACAGCGACCGGTTCGTCCGCGTCGCGCGCGAGCTGCACGAGAACGCCCCCGAGCCGAAGGAACTCGTGACCTACGAGGGGAGCGCGCACGGCCAGGGGCTGTTCGACTCCGACCGCGCCGAGGATCTCCGGGGGCGGATCAGCTCGCTCGTTGCCGAGGCGTGCGGCGGGGCGTAGATCCGACGGGAGCGCTCGTCGACTCCGAGGAACGGGTCGTCTACCACGCCGGGGCGAGCTCTTCGTCGTCGCCGTCGGCGAGCGCGTAGACCGACTTCCGCGCGTCCGGCAGGTACACGGTTTCGCGGACGGCGTCGACTCCCTTGAGCCGATCGAGGGCGTAGCGCACGGTGCGGGCCGAGAGCATCGACTCGGCCGCGATCTGGCCCTGGGTGAGCCGTCCGTTCCGCTCTATCACCTTGAAAACGAGTTTGGAGCTCGGGGGGAGGTCCCGAACCCTGCTTTCGATCGACTCGGGCATCTACGCTCGTGTAGGGGTCCCCCGGATCAAAACAGTCTCCCGGGTGCGCGCCGACCGCGCACACCCGCCGCGATCGTTCGCTGCGGACCGCCGCGAGCCGAGCGCACAACACCACCGAATCACGTACCCCGACCCGCGTCGAAGGGACGGGCATGAACGAGAACGCGTTCAGAACGGCCGACGGTGTGCCGGTCGCGGCCGTGACGGCCGACGAGATGCGCGAGGTGGACCGCGCGGTCGTCGAGGACGTCGGCCTCGACATCCTCCAGATGATGGAGAACGCGGGGCGGACGCTCGCCCACCACGTCCGAGCGGTCGGCGGAGGCGGCGTCGCGGTCCTCGCCGGCAACGGCGGAAACGGGGGCGGCGGCCTCGCGTGCGCCCGCCACCTCTCGAACCGCGGCGTCTCCGTCCGGGTCGTCCTCGATCGGGAAGCGGGCGAGCTGGGCGGCGTCGCCGAGCGGCAGTACCGCGTGCTCGACGCGATGGGCGTTCCCGCGACGGCGGGCGACCCGTCGGACGCGCTCGCCGCGGCTGACGCGATCGTGGACGCGCTCGTCGGATATGGGCTCCGCGGCGCGGCGCGGGGGCGGGCGGCCGACCTGATCGACGCCTGCAACGCGTCCGACGCGCCCGTGGTGTCGCTGGACGTACCGTCCGGGAGGGACGCGACGACGGGCGCGACAGACGGTCCGGCGGTCGTTCCCGATCGGACCGTCACGCTCGCACTGCCGAAAACCGGGCTCGTCGACGCGCCCGGTTCGCTGTACCTGGCTGACATCAGCGTCCCGGCCGCCGTGTACCGCGCGCTCGGCATCGACTACGCGGATCCCTTCGGCGACGCGTACTGGGCGATGCTGAGGCGGGCGTAAACGGTCCGAGACGCTCTCGGCCGTCAGATCTCTGTCGACGCGGACGCTACGTTCGGTCGAGGCGACTCCGCACGTGCCGCCGCACCCGTTCGACGAGGAACTGGTCCGCGCCGTCGCCGACGTCAGCGACGACGCCGATCTGCTCCCCGGAAGCCGGATCGACGACCGGCAGTCCGATGTCGTCGGAAGTGATTCGCGGCGCGTCTTCGGGCACGGTTCGGGCTACGGGCTCGGCACGGAAAGCGAGTCGGGCCGATTGGCCGACGGAGGGACAATCCGCCACAATCCGCCGTCGTTCGCGGTCGCGGGTCCGGAGCGCGTCACTCCGCCTGGTCGTTCGGCGCGGCTTCGCCCTCGGCCGCCCGCGCCTCCAGCACCCGACGCGTCTGCTCCGACACCCGGACGAAGTGACAGAGCGGATTGCCGGGGTAGACGACCGGGTTCTCCAGCACTCCGAGCACGAGGCCCGTGAAGGGGGCCTCGACGCCCGTCAGCTCCTTGTTGAACGGGTTGGTGATCGTGCAGATCCGGTCGCCCTCGTGGACGAGCGCGCCGCCGGAGACGCGCATGTCGACGATGCCGCCGGCGTCCGACCGGAGCCACGTCTTCTCGCGCTCGCCGGAGACGATCGTCCGCCAGCCGGGCCAGTGAACCTTCCGTTGCGGGTGCATGCCGAACTCCGCGAGGACGCTTTTGACTCCCTCGACGGCGGCGTCGATCTGTTCGCGCTGGAAGCGGTTCGCCTCGCCCATCTCGACGGTGATCGTCGGGATACCGCCCTCCGTCGCGGCGCGCCGGAGCGACCCCTCGGGTCCCGGCCCGTCGATGACGACGTTCGACGCGAACGCGCGGGCCAGGCGGTCGACGCGCCCGACGGAGAGATCCCCGCGGACGTGGACCAGGTTGGTCCGTCCGCGGGTCGACGTGTGGAAGTCGATCCCGAAGTCGCAGGGCTCGACGAACGTCCGGTACACCCGGTCGGCGATCCGCTGTGCGCGCGTCCCCGCCGGGTGACCCGGAAACGACCGGTTGAGGTCGCTGTCGTCCACAGGCAGGTACCGCTTCTGCGAGTTGAACCCCGGCACGTTCACCACGTGGAGGCAGACGATCGTCCCCCGGAGAAGCGCGTGGTCCAGGTCGTCGGCGATCCGTCGGACCGCCTCGACGCCGTTGAGTTCGTCGCCGTGGATGGCGGCGCTGAGGAACATCCGCGGACCGGGTCGGTCGCCGTTTACGATCGTCACGGGAAGCGAGACGGGATCGCTCAGGTACGTCTCGGTGATCTCGTGCTTCAGATACTCCCGGGAGCCGGGCGGAACCGTGCGGCCGTCGCACTCGAACGCGTTCGCCATAGTGTCTCAAGGGCGGCGACGAACAAAAGCCAGATCGGCGCTCGCGGCGGCGAGCGCTCCCGTCGCCGATCGTCGCAACCGGCGTCGGTGGCCTCGGGTGGGGGTTCGGTCTCAGTCCATCTCGCTCAGGTGTATCACCTTCCGACTGAGGTCTTCCTTACAGAGGCAGTGCGTTCGGCTCTCGGTCTCGATGACGGCGTGCTTGCGTCCGTCGTCGCGCGTTTCGATGCGGACGCCCGTTCCGGTTCGATCGCCGTAAGACGCGCCGAGAATCTGCACGTCCGCGTCGAGGAGGTCCGTGATCGGCCCCCGGTTCGGCCCCTTGAACAGGTAGGCTGCCCCCGCGTTCGTACCGGCGATGTCGCTGTCGGGAACCCCGATCAGCACGTCGCGCGTGCCGTCGCCGGTCACGTCCCCGTACGCGACGTTCCAGCCGGGGCGATCCCTCAGCGGCATCTTCCCGGCCTTCTCCGGGAGCGGCTGGACGGGCTCCGGGAACTCGTCCGGCCGCTCGTGGACCCGGAAGATGCCCCAGAAGCCGGCCTCCAGCCGCCGGCGCTGTTTCAGCTCCTGGTAGATGTGGTCGCCGGTGCTGTCCGCCAGTCCGCCCGCGCCGCCGCGCGGGATGATCTGATCGCCCCGTCCGACGGTGAACTGATCGTCGACGCCGACTTCCTCCGACTGCGGCACGAGTCGCGTCCGGGGCCACTGGTGCGCCGCGAGGTGGAACGACAACCCCCTGGCCTTGTCCGCCAGCTTGTGGACGTGGAACGTCACCGGATCGTCGAGGAGCGCGTTCAAGACCGGCGTGGCGGGATCGCCGTGTATCTCCGAGGAGTACACCTGCCACTGGTCCGGGTCGTTCTCGAACCGGCGGATGAACGGCTCGGCCCGGTAGTTGATACCGACGTACCCCTGATCCTCCGGATCGTCCGGGATCTGGTTGCACGGCGCGTCGGGGTCGACCTCGTCTTCGTCGAACCCGGGCGGCACGACGCAGTCGTCCGGATCGTCGGCGTTGAGGATGAACTGCGCATCCGCGAACGCGAGCGCGAACTCCCGCCGGTCGGCGCCGTCGGGGTTCTTGATCATGCACGCCTCTTCTAACCCCTGGACGATCGGTTCGCCGGTGCTGCCGTCGACGAACTCGACGCCGTCCTCCTGGACGAGGAGTCGACCGTACGCACCGTGGTGACGGTTGTTGCGGATGTCGGCTTCGTCCCACATGGTGACCGTACCGATCGGTTCGTCGGCGAGGTACCGGTAGGTGATCGTCTCACCGGGCGGGATCGTCTGATCCCAGTTGAACCCGACCGTCGTCCCGTCCGAACCGAGGACGTTATAGCCGATGCGTGTCGCGTGCAACGAAATGCGGTTCGACCGTTCCGGCTCGATCCCCAGGTTCTCCTCTTTCGTCCGCATCTGGGGGTGGGCGTGGTCGTCGTCGAGCTCGTCCGGATCGAGGCCGTTCGTGAGATTGATCTCGATGCAGTCGCCCTCGTTCACCCAGAGCGTGAGCGGCGTGAGCTCGCGCCGTCCCGCTTTGATGTCTTCGACGTGGTCGTCCATCGCGAAGACGATCCCGAACTGATCCTGATCGCCGTACTCGTTGTACTCGATGGTCGTCTGGAACGCGGTGACGTCGAACACGCGGTCCGGCGCTTCCTGGGGACACGGTTGGCCGGGCGACGGGGCGCGCGGCGGCGGACTCCCCGGAATGTTCTCGTTCTGGCGGGCGTCCTTGTCCGGCGGGAACGCCCGGTTGTCGTCCTCGTCGTACAGCAACTTCGCCTTGTGGCCCTTCTTTTCGAGGTCGAGGAAGGCGGTCGAGACGCCCGCCTCGCGGAGCTTCTTCTTCGGGATCCTCCCGTCGGGCGCGCCGCGGTCCGGCAGGGGTTTCAGGTGGTCCACCCGCGCGCCGTAGACGCGGTATATCCCCCACATACCGTCCCAGAGGTCGTCGATGATCGTCGAGCCGTACATGTAGTCGCGGATCGGAAGCCCCGCCGGATTCTCGTTCAGCGGTTGCTCGCCTGGCGGCTGTTCGAAGGCCGCGTGCTCGGGTTGGATGTCGAAAGTGAACGCCTCGGAAGTACCGATGACCTGCGTGACCGCTTCCTCTGGGTCTAACCCCTCGGGATCGAACCGTCGACCGTGGAGGTGGAAGTTGTGCTGCTCCTCGTAGGCGCCCTGCCACACCCGGAATCGGACGGGATCGTTCTCGTACGCTTCGAGGATGGGCGTCGACGGGTCGCCGTGGACGAACGACGAGTGGACGTACGCCGGATCGGCCCCCTCGCGGATGTACATGGGTGTGTTGCGGTAGTTGATCGCCATCACCCCCGCGTTCTCGTTGTGCTCCTCGTCGGGGTTGACGAACTCGCCGTCGCGGTCGACCAACTGCGCGAAGTCGTGGTAGGCGAGCGCGAACTCGCGGAAGTCCTCGCCCTCCGGCTGGCTGATGATCGCCTGCGTCCCGCTGCGGATCGGCTCGCCCGTGTGGGGGTCGAGCCACTCGGAGTTCGGCGGTTCGACGATGAGCGAACAGAACGTCCCGTTCATCACGTTTTCCACGCCGGTGATGTGGTCGTGGAAGAAGATCGTCCCTTCCTCGTCCGGGAACCACCTGAACGTTATCGGCTGGTCGGGCAGCGACTGCTGGTTGTAGTTGAAGCCGGTCGCGAGCGAGTCCGACCCGAGCACGTCGTAGGAGACGAAGTGGATGTGGTTCGACTTCCCGCCCGACTGGTCCGGTCCGCCGACGGTCGGGACGGGAATCACGTCCTCTTCGATCTCGTTTTTGAGCGTGATCTCGACGCAGTCGCCGACGTTCGCCCGGATCACCAGCGGCTCGGGGTTCATGTCGCCGCACCTGACGGCCTCGGCGTCCTCTTCGAGGACAAACACTCGGCCCTCCGGGTCGTGGTGGCCTGCGTCGTTGTAGACGACGTCGGCGCGCAGCGCGACGATCGTGTACTCGCGCTTTTCGCCCTCGATCTCGACATCCGGCGTGTCGAACCCCGGAACGTCGATGTCGGGGTCGCACGGGTCGGTGTACGGCGCGCCGGGGAGGATCGGTCCCTTGCGGGTCAGCGCCGCTTCCTCCTCCGGGGTGGGATCGCGGAAGCCTTCGAGCCCGGCGGCCCCGTAGGGCGGGAACGGCGGGCCGAGCTCGAACTCGCCGGGGATGAACTCCGGGAAGCCCGGAATGTCCGAATCCGCGGGGATCGGCGGCTCGTTGGTCCGCAGCTTCTTCAGCCCCTTCCGCTCCTTGTCGAAGACGCGCATCATTCCCCACATCCCCTCGCCGTAGTGCGGGAAGAGGTGGCAGTGGAAGAGGTAGTCCCCCGCGCTGCCGTGTGCGCCGCCGGCACCGACCTGGAACGCCTCCTCGAACGTCATGTTCGGCCGGACCGTCTGGAAGTCCTGGATCCCGCCGCGCGGCGAGCCGAACGCGGCGACGAATGGCGCCTCGTACACGGCGCCCAGTCCGACGGTCTGCGAGTCGACCGTGTCCGAATTGCGGTTCGTCGGTTCCTTCTTCCAGCGGTGGCCGTGGAGGTGGTGGACGTGATTCTCCTCGAAGGATGCGCCGATGGCGGTGACCTTGATTGGGTCGCCGAGGTACGCCGGGTAGACGTTGTCGCCGCCGCCGGGGTCGCCGTGGATCCACGAGCTGTAGAACTCCGAGGAGTCGCAGGCCGGACACCGGTCCGGATCGATTCGGTTGCCGGTCGGATCCGCGCGGTAGTTGATCGCGTGGACCGTCTGCGGCACGTCGCTCTCCGGGAAGGTGAGCTGATCGCCTTCGGCGGTCACGATGCCCTCCGGAGTGTGGTAGTGGATGAGAACCTCCCGGTAGTCGACGCCGGGGACGAAGCCCTCCAGGGTGGCTTGCTCCGTGAGATCCTCCGGCACGTGAACGTCAGCCTGGACGCCGGAGGGATCCGGCTCACCCGTGAACGGATCCGTGGTCGTGGTTCCCTGGGGGTACACGCACGCGGAACCGAACAGGCCGCGCGAGAGGAGGTTCGCCACCTGGGGCGGCTCGTCGGCGCTGTCGACCGCCTGGTTGGCGCCGTCGAGGAAGAAGTGGGTGCCTAACTCGTCGGCGAACCACCGGTAGGTGACGGTTTCGCCCGGCGCGGCGGTGGTGTCCGGGTTGAACCCGACGTCCATCCCGTCGCTCTCTTCGACCTCGTAGGGGAGCGACGTCTGGTGGATGGAGGCGTGGCGGTCGAGGTGGTTGACGAACTCGATCTCGAAGACGTCGCCCTGGTTGGCGCGGAGAACCAGCGGCTGGAGGACGCGGGTGTCCACGTCGTCGTCGCGCTTGAGGCCGTTGTCGAGGCGACACACCTCGTCCACGGACGGGTGATCGTGGTCGTGTTTGTGATCGTGCTCGTGGTCGTCGCCGCCGTGGTCGTGACGGCCGTCGTGGTGGTGGGCCTCGTCGTTGGCGTGCTCGTGGTCGTCGCGGCGTTTCGGACGGTCGTCGCAAAACGGCCCGTCGTCGACGAGCCTGTTCCCGCACGGGACCACGCCCGACGCCGCGCGCGCCTCGTCGAGATTCTCCTCGAGGACGTACACCGCGGCGTTCGGTTGGTGGAGCCCGTAGCGGTTGAAGACGAGGTCGACTTCGATCGCGTGGACGGTGAAGTGACGGACCCGTCCGCCCTCGTCGGGTTCGTCCGGCACCTCCCCGTGCTCGGTGAACGGTTCGTTCGGGTTGATCCCGGCGTTCGCGAGAAGCGCGCCCGCGCCGAGAGCGCCGCCCCCTTTCAGGACGTCGCGCCGGCTTGGCTCTCCCGTCGGCTGGGGTTTGTCTTCGCTACTCATGTGCGTACGAACGGTGTGATGAGAAAGCGGCTCTACAACCGATCCGCGGTCGGCTTTTGCTGGTCCTTCTGTTACGCATCGACGGACTTCCGTTACCCGAGATGGTAAATTGTTATTGACAGTATGCGTCGCGGGTACAGTCGAATTAGTGCTTAATGAAATGACGGGGAAAAAACACCGGTACCGTACGATCCGAATTACTATCAGTCGAACCCGTCCTTATTCCTTACTGCCGTGTTGAGTTATTGAATTCCTTCTCGGTAGTAGCGTAACTATAATCGATCGTGACGGGCGAGCGTCAGTATCGGGAGAAAGTCACGTTTTTGTGACGAAACGCTCCCCCGCCTTCGTCCGCGGCTCGGCGTTGGCGTCGGCTATCGCGCCGCGAGAAGACGCGAAACGACTATATACGTTCGGCACGTTTTTTGACTATGATTGTAGTAACTAATTCTGGATCGGACGGGTCGACGGCGAGGGGGATCGCCGTCCAGCGGCGGACCGCGACGTTCGCGGAGATGGCGCGGGCGATGCGGGACGCCCGCTGAACGGGCGCGCGTTCCGACGGTCGGGGGCTCGACCGCTGTCCCGATCGTCGGGAATCGGGACGGCCGGACGTGTGAGTCGTCCCGACAGTTTTCCGCGCTGTCGCGAGGAACCGTTTTGTTTTCGCGGCGCCTATCACCCCCGTCAGGCGGTTCACCGCCGTGATTCACAATGGCTGATAAACCACACCAGAACCTGGCCATCATCGGCCACGTCGACCACGGCAAGAGTACGCTCGTGGGCCGACTCCTCTTCGAGACGGGGAGCGTCCCCGAGCACGTAATCGAGCAGTACCGCGAGGAAGCCGAAGAGAAGGGTAAGGGCGGCTTCGAGTTCGCCTACGTGATGGACAACCTCGCCGAGGAGCGCGAGCGCGGCGTCACCATCGACATCGCCCACCAGCGGTTCGACACGGACAAGTACTACTTCACGATCGTGGACACGCCCGGCCACCGCGACTTCGTGAAGAACATGATCACGGGCGCGAGCCAGGCGGACCACGCCGTGCTCGTCGTCGCGGCCGACGACGGCGTCGCCCCGCAGACCCGCGAGCACGTGTTCCTCGCCCGCACCCTCGGCATCGAGACGCTCATCGTCGCGGTCAACAAGATGGACGTCGTCGACTACGACCAGAGCCGGTACGAGGAGGTCCGCGACGACGTGAAGAAGCTCCTGAAGCAGGTGCGCTTCGACACGGACGACGCGCGGTTCATCCCCATCTCCGCCTTCGAGGGGGACAACGTCTCCGGTCACTCGGACAACATGTCCTGGTTCGACGGCCCGACGGTCCTCGAAGCGCTGAACAACCTGCCGGAGCCGCAGCCGCCGACGGACGCGCCGCTGCGCCTGCCGATCCAGGACGTCTACACCATCTCCGGCATCGGCACCGTCCCCGTCGGCCGCGTCGAGACGGGCGTGCTGGAGCGGGGGATGTCCGTCTCCTTCCAGCCGTCGAACGTCTCCGGCGAGGTGAAGACGATCGAGATGCACCACGAGGAGGTCGACCGCGCGGAGCCGGGCGACAACGTCGGGTTCAACGTCCGCGGCGTCGGCAAGAACGACATCCGCCGCGGCGACGTGGCGGGGCCGGCCGACGACCCGCCGAAGGTGGCGGAGACGTTCAAGGCCCAGATCGTCGTCATGCAGCACCCCTCGGTCATCACCGCCGGCTACACGCCGGTGATCCACGCCCACACCGCGCAGGTCGCCTGCACGTTCGAGTCCCTCGACCAGAAGCTCGACCCCAAGACGGGCGAGGTCGCAGAGGAGGGCCCGGACTTCATCAAGGCCGGCGACGCCGCCGTCGTCACGCTGCGCCCGCAGAAGCCGCTGAGCATCGAGCCGTCGGGCGAGATCCCCGAGCTGGGCAGCTTCGCCATCCGCGACATGGGCCAGACCATCGCGGCCGGCAAGGTGCTCGAAGTAAACGAGAAGTAGCGGCCGACGATCGATTTTCGATTGTTCCGCACCGCGGTCGCCTCCGTGCCGTTTCATCCGGCCGGTTCGTCACCGTTTCATCACCGTCCCGTCCGGCCGCCTCGTCGCCGTCTCACCACCGTTTCATCGCCGTCTCGTCAGCCGGCTTCGTCCACCTACGGCGGAGGAGGCGCGCTACCCGTCGAAGAGCCCCGAGAGAAGCGCGTCCGCCGCGGCGACGCCGACGCCGATGGCAGCCCACAGCGCCGCGACCGTGACGATCAGGAGGGCCCAGTGAGGGACGGAGAGCGCGGACGTTCCGGCGTGCGCTACGACGAAACCAGCCGCCCCGAGCGGTGCGATCGCCAGCTGCGCGGCACGGTCCGGTCGGAGCATCGACGTTCGTCACGCCTCCCCGGCGGAGTCCCCTCGCGCTCGGGCGATCCCCGTTCTGTACACGTACGCGCCGGCCGCGATGATGAGCAGACTGACGGCGGCCCAGTGCGGGTCGTAGTACCCCGGCCCGTCGGTCGCGCTGTGGAGCCCGAGGAGCGTGTGGTTGACGATCACGTCGAACAGATCGAACGCCCCCAGCCCAACGACGGCCGCCCCGGCGAGCGGTCGCACCGGCAGCGGCGCGGCCGCCCGCCGCTCCGCCCGCCACAGGAGACCGGCGCCGACCCCCGCGACGAGCACCATCCCGACGGAGAACAGCCCGTCCGCGACGAGGTTGGCGCGGAGGCCGGACAGCGTCGTCGGGTCGTACACGTCGGACAGGAGGTGGTGCAGCTGCAGCACGTGGTGGAGGACGAGCACGTCTATCAGCCCGCTGAATCCGAAGCCGAACACGCCCGAAGCGAGCAGGGCCTTCCGAAGCTCCCCCGAGGTCGAGTCGGCCGAGCGAGGAGGCGATCGATCCGTCATGGCGATACGTACGAGCGATTCGGGTCGAACGGGTTTGTATCCACAGGCCGACCGGGACGAACCGCCGGAGGCGGAGGACCGAACCGGGACGCGAGCCGGTCGCTGCCTCGCAGCGGCGCGTTCCCGCCGATCGTCCCGCGCGTCACGTGGCCTTTCGGACCTCGACCTCGGTCTGATCCAGCGTGCCGTAGCTGACCGCGTACCCCAGCGCCGAGAGCGCGTCCTGGCCGACGCCGTACGCCGCGAGGATCGGGTTTACCTCGGCGAGCGTCGGCTCCGACAGGTCGTCGATGTCGCGTCGAATGCGCTCTGCGACCGGCTCCGGAAGGAACGTCCCGTTCGAGACGACGCCCGAGCGCGTCTCCCGGAGGTGCTCCTCGACGGCGGTCGGCTCGATCCAGTACTCGGCGGCGAGCGCGTCGATGTCCGTCGGGGCCTCGCCGTCGACGCCGAGCCCCTGCCGGGCGAGCATGGCGGCGTCGCTGGCGATCGCCCGCTTTTCGACGCCGTGGAGCCACTCGACCGCGGCGTCGACGGGCGGCGTGCCCGAGTAGCGCATCACCCCTTCGCCTGCCCCTTCGGCGGGGATCGACCCCTCGGCACAGCGGCCCGCGTCGTCGACGAGCAGGAGCGCCGCCGCGTCGGCCGCGGCGGCGCGGAGACGGGCGAGCCGCTCCGCGAGGTACTCGGGCGTCCAGAACCCGGCGAAGTCGACGAAACAGCGGCGGCCGCTCGTCCGTCGCTCGACGAGCACCGCGGGCGCGGCGAGCGCGCCGTCGGGGCCGCGAAGGGGGGTCGGTCCGACCGCGACCCGCCAGCCGTCGGCCGCCGCGGCCAACCGCTCGGCGAACGCGACGTGGTCGGGCTCCGCGGCGACCGCCGGCGGTTCCCGCGGGACGAGGTCGGCGCGGTCGGAGTCGAGCGCGAACTCGTAGGGGATCGTCTCGCCTGCGACCTCGACGTCGACGTCGGCCTCGATTCGCCACTCGCCCGCGCCGACGACGGCGGCGAGCAGATCGGCGACGCGCCGCCGGTAGGCCCGCGAGCGCTTCGAAACCCCGGCGGGGCCGACGATCCGCGCGCGGACCGTCCGGCTCGACCGGTCCGCGTCGTCGAGGCGGTACATCACGCCGGTACCGGCCAGTCGCCGAAGGAGGTCGTCGCCGTCGGCCCCGATCCGGATCCGGATCTCCCGCGCGTCGTAGAGGAGCGTCTGGATCAGCGCGAGGTTGTACCGCCTGAGGAGCGCCTCGGGCGTCGGTCGCTCCGCGGCGATCAACACTTCCTCCTCCGGCCGGTCCGCCCGCATTCCCGCCTCGACGGCGGCCGGCGGGACGCCGAACGCGTCGCCGACCGCCGCCAGCGCGCGCCGCCTCTCGGCCTCGGACGTGACGTACCCCCGCTCGAAGACGGCGGCCCGCAGCGCCGCCGGGTCGGCGGGCGCGCGCCGCTCGAACTCGGCGTCGCGGTCGAGGAGCTTCGCCAGCGACCGGACGAGCTTGTAGGTCCCGTGGGTCTCAAGCGCGCGCAGGTCGGCGTCCACGTCGCCGCGGCGCCGGCCGGGCTCGTAGGCGTCGAGCACCCGCTCGGCCAGCCGGCGGTACTCGGCCGGTTCCCTGTAGATCGGTTCGATGGTCGGTTTGCGTCTCCTGGTTTCGAGGAGTTTCTTCGTGAGCATGGGACGGAAGGCGGGGAGTTCAGCTCCGGCGGCGCGCCGCCGTCTGGACCTCGCTGGTGTCGTTCGAGACGAGTTCGTAGAGCCGCGCCGGTCGCTCGGAGGGCCGGAGGATGCGCCCGAGCCGCTGGCGGTACTCGCGGCTGCTGCCGGTGCCGCTGAGGACGATCCCGACGTTCGCGTCCGGCACGTCGACGCCCTCGTCGAGCACCTGGGAGCTCACGACCGCCGAGTAGGTGCCGTCCCGGAAGCGGTCGAGGATCTCCCGCCGCTCGGCGCGGTCCGTCCTGTGGGTGATCGCCGGGATCAGGAACCGATCTGAGACCCGGTGGACCAGGTCGTTGTACCGGGTGAAGATGATCACCCGATCGGTCGCGCTCGACGCCGGCGTGCGACCGGCGAGTTCGTCCCGATCACTTTGCCCGTCCCGCTCGTTTCCGTCACCCCGCCCGTCTCGCTCGTTCCGATCGCCCCGCGCGCTCCGCTCGTCCGGTCCACCCCGTTCGCCCCGACAATCGGCGAGCAGGACGGCGAGCTCGTCGAGCTTCGATTCGGCGTTGTACGCGATCTTCCGGGCCTCGTTGCGACCGCGGACGGCCCGCCAGGCCCGCGGGTCGTTCCCGCTCCGCAGGACGATCTTCTTGAAGTCGTTCGGCCCCCGGAGCGTCACGTTGCTGAACCGGAGGTAGTTCCGGAACGCCTCGGCGTGTTCCTCGTACGCCTCCCGCTCGTCGGGGGTCAGGTCGACGGTGATCCGCTCGACCGTGTACTCGGAGAGGTACGTGCCGACGAGGTCGTCCGTGTCGATCTCGTACACGCGACCGCCGAGCAGCGGCCCGAGCCGCACGTGCCCGTCGTCCTCCCGCTCGTACGTCGCGGTCAGCCCGAGTCTGTACGGGGAGGCGAACCGCTCGGCGATGCGCCCGTACCGCTCGGCCGCGAGGTGGTGGACCTCGTCGAAGACGACGAGCTCGAACCGGTTCCCGAGCGTTCCGGCCCGCGCGTAGGCGGAGTCGTACGTGGTGACGGTCAGCGCCCGGAGGTCCTTTCGCCGGCCGGTGTACTCGCCGACAGGAACGCCGAAGACGCGCAGCTCGCGGCGCCACTGGTCGACCAGGTCGAGCGTCGGCACGACGACGAGCGTCGGCGCGTCCGTCGCGTCGATCGCGGCCATCCCGACGTACGTCTTTCCCGCTCCCGTCGGGAGTACGACGGCCCCCCGCTTCGTCGCGGTCCACCGGTCCAGGGCCTCGCGCTGGTACGGGCGGAGGTCGAGATCGCAGGACAGCCCGGGCGACGGAATCGGGTCGAGGACCGCGTCCCGGTACTCGACGCCCGCGGCCCGGAGGGCGTCCCGAACGTCCCGGTAGTACAGCCCCGGGACGGTCCCGTCCGGGGTGGAGCAGCGCTCTCCGTTCACGGGGGGTTCGGTCGGTTTCTCAGCCTCGATGGAACCCCATTCGAACCGAAGCCGCATGGCGATTTTAGGGATCCAGCGGGCATGAACGTGTCCTCGTCCGGATCGCCGGACTGTCGCGCCGGCTTACGCGCGTTCGAGGACGATGTCGTCGCCGCGTCGCTTGAACACGATCCGGTCGCCGATCTCGACGTCGTCGTCGGCCTCGGCGAGTTCTTCCCGCACCGCCTTGATGAGGCTGATCCGCCAGCGGTCCGTCACTTTCGTCGTCCCCAGGATCTCCTCGTCTCGGTTGTCGGCCATCAGCGGGGACGACGACACCGACACTGTTATGCACTTTTAGCTATTCCGACGAAATAGTCAATAGTGGTACGATGATTCGGGAAGGAACGTCGACGACCGTGCTCGTCCGCGGGGCGGCCCCGACCCGGCGGCCGGCGGACCACCTGATCCTGAGTCCCGACCTGGTCTCGTCGTTCGACGGCGACCGCTGGCGGCACTCGGTGACGCTGGCGGGCCCCGACCTGTGGTACCGGTTCGACCGAACCGGCGTCGACCGCGCGGGCCGCGTCCTGGAGCGGGAGGTGCGCCGGACCGTCCCTGCGGGCATCTGGCTCCGCGAGCGACAGTGGCTCCGCTCGTCGTGGCCCGACTCAGCCGTCCGACGGCTGGAGCGGGCGTGTCAGTCGGCCGCGACCGAGACCGGGACGGTCTTCGTCGCGTGGACCGGCGCGGGCGGCGACGACGGCCCGACCGAGGGGTACGACCGCGTCGTCGATCGGTGAGAGCGTCTTCGACGGGCGACCGAGCCGACGCCGGTGATCGGATCGTCGGCCGGTGACGGGGTCCTCGCCCGCCGATCGGACCCGCGACCGGCAGTCGCGCCCTCGACGGCGACTGCGCTCCCCCGTCGGACGCTTTCCCCGTCGTCGGCGTCGCCGCTCACGGACCGCGGCCGAGTGCCCGCCCGAGGAGGTCGCCCGCGTCGCCCGTCACGTCGGTGCTGGCGCAGGCGGGGCACTCGACCGAGAGCGACCACTCGGCGTCGGCGGGGCCGGAGGCGTCCTCGGCGACGAGCGCCGCGAGCTCGACGAGCAGTACGAACCGATCGGCGTGACCGCAGTTTCGACAGCGCATGGGGTATCGGACCGACTGGTGTGTGTCCGCGGTCGGTCGGGGCGAACTGGTCCCGGCTTCGGATATAAACGTACGGCGGCGGCCGCGGCGGCCGAACGCGCCGTGGGCTCCCGGCACCGTCGATCGGATCCGATCGGATCCGGCGCGCGGACGGGAAACCAGCAGCGCTTTGGCCGCCGGTCGGATAGCCGCGGTATGGACCTGCTGGGACGGCTCACGGACTCGCGCGGCCCCGGCGAGGGGGTGGCGCTGTTCGTCGACGGGCCGAACGTTCTCAGAGAGGAGTTCGACGTCGACCTCGACGACGTGCGCGAGGCGGCGAAGACGCGGGGGCGGCTCGTCGCGTCGCGGCTCTACCTCGACGAGCACGCGACGCCCGGACTGATCCAGGCGGCGGAGGCGCGCGGGTTCGAGGTCGTCGTCACCAGCGGCGACGTGGACGTGAAGCTCGCGGTGGACGTCGCCCGGTTCGCGGTCGAGCGGCGGGCCGGGACGGTGGCCATCGCCTCCCGCGACACGGACTTCAAGCCGGCGCTGGAACTCGCAAACGAGTACGGGCTCCGGACGTTCGCCATCGCGCCGGGGGCGCACGGGCGATCCGACGCGCTGCGGAACGCGGCGACGGAGAGCGTCACGCTGGGCGAGTGACGTCCGCTTCGCCGCAAACGGCGAGGTAGCGCCCGGGCCCGTCCCGACGCGACCGCACCCGTCCGACTTTTGACCGAGACGCACCGACACGCGTGCATGGACGAACTCGACACCCCGGTGCTGGACAACCACCTCCACCTCGACCCGCGGCACGGACGGGGGATGGAGGCGGTGAAGGACTTCGCGCGCGTCGGCGGGACGCACCTGCTCGTCGTCAACAAACCGTCGTGGCACCTCGGCGTCGAGGCGGAGGCGGGCGGGGACTTCCGCGCGGTCTTCGAGGAGACGATCGCCGCCGTCGAGGAGGCGAGCGATCTCCTGCCGGGGCGCGCCTGGGCCGTCCTCGGCGTCCACCCCGGCCTGATCTCGCGGCTGACCGGCGAGCGCGGGATGGACCCGACCGAGGCTCGCGACCTGATGCGGGCGGGGCTCGACACGGCGGCCGAGTACGTGCGCGAGGGGCGCGCGCTCGCGCTCAAGTCCGGGCGGCCGCACTACGAGGTGGACGACGCGGTGTGGGCCGCCTCGAACGACGCGCTCAAACACGCGCTCGCGCTCGGCGCCGACCTCGACTGCCCGGTCCAGCTCCACACGGAGGCGAGCGAGGACCTCACGGAGATCGCCGAGTGGGCCGAAGAGCGGGGGCTCCCCCGGGAAAAAGTCGTAAAGCACTACGCGGGCGGCCGCCTGCGCGGTCCGACGCCGAGCGTGATAAGCCGGCGGGAGGAGCTCGAACGGGCCGCGGAGCGGGGCGAGCCGTTCCTCATGGAGACGGACTTCATCGACGACCCCGACCGGCCGGGAGCCGTCCTCGGCCCGAAGACGGTTCCCCGTCGCGTCGGCTGGTTGCTGGAGGAAGGGCGCGAGGACGCCGTCCGGAACGGCCACGTGGAGACGCCGAAGCGGGTGTACGGGATCGACACCGTCGGCACGCTGACCGGTCAGCGCGCGTGAGTCGCTGAGCGATAGGAAAGGCATTTGAGTGCACGAGATGACGAACCAGATATGACCGAGCCCGATGAAACGTTCTACACGCAAGAACGCTGGCAAAACTGGCTCACGCGAGTCGAAGAGGAGGAGCTGGACCCCGAGAACGAGGATTCGGCGCGCCTGCTCTTGAACCTCCAGGACGACGCGGCCATCGCCGTCGCGAAGATCGTCTCCGCGTACGACGAGGACCGCCTCGACGAGGAGGAGGCCATCGACGAACTCGCGCGCGTGCGGGAGATCGTCCTCAGCGAGACGCAGTTCGAAGACGAGGAAAAGCGAATGCTCATCGACGGCGTCCAGACGAGCCTCGTCTGCGTGTTCTACGCCGCCGAGGAGTACATCGTCGCCGGGACCGCCGAGGACGGGACCGTCGAGGACTTCGTCCGCGCGGCCGCCAGCGCCGAGGCGGAGGACGACCTCGACGCCGCGCTCGGGTACCTCGTCCAGGCGGGGACGCGCGTCATCGACGGCGAGGAACTCGACATGTCGCTCGTCGAGGACCTCGAATACGGGCTGGTCTCGGAGTGGGTCAACGGGCTCGACAGCCTCCAGAGCGCCATGAGCGACCCCGAGGTCGTCGAGGAGGACGAGTAACGGGCGGTTCGTCGGCTGCGTTGTTCTCTCGCGGGAGACAGATCGGGACGCCAACCTTTTAACGGTCCGTCGCGCTCTCGACGGTATGCCCTTCCGGGACGACGAGCGCGCGGTCACGGTGCAGATCGGCGCCGTGCTCCTGTTCGGGATTCTCATCGTGTCGATGTCGCTCTACCAGGCGACCGCGGTCCCGGCGGAGAACAGGGAGGTCGAATTCGACCACAGCCAGCGGGTGCAAGAGGACATGCTGGAGGTTCGAAACGCCGTGCTCCGGAGCGCCTCGTCGGGGACGACGCAGCCGGCGTCGGTGTCCCTCGGGACGCGGTATCCGAACCGGTTGCTCTTCGTCAACCCCCCGCCCGCGACCGGAAGGATCTCGACGACCGGCGCCGCGACCGACGGCGTCGTCGTCGAAAACGCCCGCGCGCTCGACCCGGAGACGCGCGACTACTGGACGGGCGCGCCGCGGAGCTACGAAACGACGGGCCTCGGGTACCGACCCGGCTACAACGAGTACGACGGCGCGCCGGTCACCGCGTACGAACACTCCGTGTTGTACGACCGCTTCGGCGAGGGGACGACGATCGCGCGGACCGATCAGCGGCTCGTCGAGGGGCGGCGGATCTCCCTCGTGACGCTCGACGGCGCGCTGTCCGACGCCCGCGCGGGCGCGACGGAGATCGACTTCCGCCCGGCGAGCCCGGCCGCGAGAACCGTCGCCGTGACGGACGACGGCGACCCGGTCACGATCACCGTGGCGACTCGACTGCCCGAGGACGCCTGGCGGGAACTGCTCGACCCCGAACTCGAAACCGAGGGGGGGTACGTCCGCGGGATCGACTACGCCGCCGGCTCCCCGTACAACCGCCTGACGCTGACCCTGGTTCCGAACGAGACCTACCGGCTCCGGCTGGCGAGGGTCGGCGTCGGGCGCGGAGTCGCGCCCGCGGAGCCCCGGTACCTCGCGCTCGTCGACCGTCAAGACGGCCCCGTCGCTCCCGGGAGCACCCACCGCGTGACCGTGGAAGCGAGAGACCGGTTCAACAACCCGGTCAGCGGGGTTCGGGTCACGGCGGACGCGACGGCCGGCGACTACGCAAACGCGTCCGCCGTGACGGGCGCCGACGGGCGGGCGACGTTCGAGTACACCGCCCCGCGGGCGGGGGCTCGGCGTCGGTGAACGTGAGCGTCCTCGGCGGTTCGACCCCCGAGCGGCGGGTCGCGTTCGACCTCGCCGTCGAAGGCGGACCGGCGGAGGGCGGCTCGGTGAACCCGTCGGGTCCCGGAACGGTAACCCTGCACTCGCAGAGCGCCGTCGGCCCCGGATCCGATCTCGCGTCCGTCACGCTCAGGAACGGCACGAACGCCGAAAAGCGACTGCGAATCACGCACGCGCGCATCGGCTTTTACTTCCGCGGCTTCGACTTCTTCGGCGTCCGCGGCGAACCGCCGACGCGCGCGACGCTGTACGCCGCCGGCCAGGGCGTGTCGCCCGAGGACGGAACCCGGTTGGATGTCGGCGACGGGTTCGTCGAGCTTTCCACCGAGATCCCGCTCGATCCCGGGCCCGACGATCCGTCCGAGCTCACGCGCCTCGATCTCGCGTTCGAGCAGCGGGTGTACGCGGAGGACTTCTACGTCGTCTCGATACGGCTGAACAACGGGGACGCGCACACCTACTTCGTGTCGCACTCGTCCTGAAGCGCCGGAATCGAACGGAGGCGCCCCGATCGCGCGTGGATTCGACGTTCGTCGAATCACTCATCGACAAACCCATATATCCGCTTCGGGAACCCACAGTCATGACAGCCGTCGGCATCGACGCGATCGAAATCTGGACGGGAAAACTCAAACTCGACCTCCCGGAGACGTTCGCCCCCGCGAAGGGAGAAGAGCCCGAGAAGTACACGAAGGGGCTCGGGCTGGAGGCCTCCTCGTTCCCCGACGTGTACGAGGACATCGTCACGATGGGCGCGAACGCCGCGAAGCGGCTGATGGACCGCCGCGGCCTGACGCCCGACGACGTCGGCCGGATCGACGTCGCCACCGAGAGCGCGTTCGACAACTCCAAGCCCGTCTCGACGTACATCGCGGGCTGCCTGGAGAAGGTGTTCGACGGCGACTTCCACCACGCGAACAAGGGCGAGCGGAAGTTCGCCTGCGTCGCCGGCACCCAGAGCATCGACGACGCGTACAACTGGATCAAGGCGGGTCGAAACCGCGGCCGGTCGGCGCTCGTCGTCGCGACCGACACGGCGCTGTACGCCCGCGGCGACCCCGGCGAGGCGACCCAGGGCGCGGGCGCGGTCGCGATGCTCATCTCTGAGGACCCCGACGTCGTCGAGCTGTCGACGGAGCAGGGGTACGGCAGCGCGGACGAGACGGACTTCCTGAAGCCGAACCAGCAGTTCCCGAGCGTCGACGGCAAGCGGTCGGTGCAGGTGTACCTCGCGCGCATGCGGGAGGCGCTCGAGGACTACGAGAGCGTCGCCGGCGACACCCACCCCGACGACTTCGCGTACATCCCGTTCCACACGCCGTTCCCGGGCATGGTCCGGAAGGCGGGCCTCCTCGGCTTCCGCCACATGATCCGCGACACCGGGATCGAGGACGACCTCGCGGCGGAGATCGGTCGCCAGCCCCGCGAGGGCGAGTTCGACTCCCGGGAGGCGTACGAGGAGGCGATCCGCGAGTACATGGACGCGCTGAAGCGCACCGAGACGTACCGGGACTGGTACGCGAGCGCGATCGACCCCACCCTCACGATCTCCCGGCAGGTCGGTAACTGGTACACCGGCTCCGTTCACCTCGCCCGGACCAGCGCCCTGAAGAACGCCGCTGAGACCGGGCAGAAACTCACCGGCGAACGGCTGCTGGTCGGGTCGTACGGGTCCGGCGCGCAGGCCGAGATCCACGCCGAAACCGTCCGGGAGGGCTGGAGGGACGAGATCGGGGCGCTCAACCTCGACGAGCAGCTCGCGCGCCGCTACGACCTCGACTTCGGCGAGTACGAGAAGATCCACGACGCGCACAACCACGACAAGGAGACCGAGGTCGAGGAGTTCACGCAGCCGTCCGGGGAGTTCGTATTCACCGGCTGGGGCCGGATGAACGAGCGCAAGTACGAGTACGTCGAATAGCCGACGCGGCCGATTTTCGGATTCGAATCCCGGGGAACTCACCGAGGCTCACGGGCGTCTCACGGGAGCTCTCTGAGGTCGTCGAGCATCGCTTCGAGATCCCGGTTCGACACGGCGAGCGAGAATCCGTCGATGGTGGCGAGCGTCGTCGCGTGCTCCCAGAGGTCCGCCTCGTCGAGACCGTGGAGGACGACGGCGTTCGGCGTCGGGTCGACGACGCGCATCGCCACGAGCGGCGACTCCCCGCGCGTCACCCCGGTGAACACGAGCGCGCGGTTGGTGCTCTGGCCGTACAGGCGGTAGAACTCGTCGCTGGAGAGCCGGGTGATCGCCTGGATGCTGTTGATGACGGTGTGGCCGCTGACGCTGCCCTGGTCGCCGCGGACCAGCTCGGTCGCGTCCATCGCCTCGTAGAGCCGGTCGATCGGCAGATTCGTCGGATACTCCCGGAGGTCGTAGACGATGTCGCTTTCGAACCCCGCCGACAGCACCCGGGCGTACTGACGGATGCGGCCGCCGCCGCGGGCCTCGTCGATGTCGAGCAGCGCGGTGACCATCCGCCTGACGACGCCGATGCCCGGGCTCTCGCGCCGGCCGCTCTCGTAGTCGGAGACCACCGACGAGGAGACGCCGAGCTGATCTGCGAGCGCCGTCTGGGACACGTCGAAGTCGGTGCGCCACTTCCTGAGCGTCGCACCCGGATCGTCGCTCAGCGTGATCTCGCCCGCGATGCGCTGTGCG
This sequence comes from Halegenticoccus soli, assembly GCF_002844195.1. Taxonomy (GTDB): domain Archaea; phylum Halobacteriota; class Halobacteria; order Halobacteriales; family Haloferacaceae; genus Halegenticoccus; species Halegenticoccus soli. The sequence continues at coordinate 773,658 of NZ_PEND01000001.1, read as the reverse complement.
AGGTCGTCCCGCGGCGTCGGGCTCACCTCGGCTCACCTCGGCGGCGCGGCTCCGGCGTTCGATCCATGGGCGCACGTCCGTCGCTCCCGCGCAAAAGCGTATCGAAAACCGGGTTCGACAGGTGACGAACGAATCGCCCGGCGCGAACGAAACGACTCATGGCGCGGAGGGACGAACGGCGGCGCATGGAGATCCGACCGTACGAGCCGGCGGACGCAGACGGGCTCTGGGAGCTCAAGCGGGCGTTCGAACTCGGGCTCGGCTCCGAGACCGGCGGGGACGACAAGCTGACGGCGTACGAGGCGAAGCTCACCGACGAGTACCGGGAGCGGTACCTCGCGTGGGTCGGACGCTGCGTCGAGTCCGACGAGCGCTGCGTGACCGTCGCCGACGCGGGCGACGGGCTCGTCGGGTACGCGTTCGTCCTGCCCGAGTCGATGGCGTTCGTCTGGGACGCCGCCGTGCTGAACGAGATCTACGTCGCGCCCGAGCGCCGGGGGACGGGCGTCGCCGACGACCTCATGGCCGCCGCGCTGGATCTCGCGCGCGAGCAGGACCTCCCGCTCGACCGGATGGTCCTCGACGTGGACGCGGCGAACGAGCGCGCGAAGGCGTTCTACCGCCGCCACGGGTTCGGCCACTGGGGAGAGATGGTCGCCCGGGAACTGTAGGAGATTTCACACTCTCCGCCCGAATCGGACAGGTTCAAGCCGCCGGAGCCGGTAGTTCCGGCGAATGATTCTGCGGGACGTGACGCTCATCGACGGCGACGAGAAGTGGCGGGGGGCGATCCAGTACGACCCCGAGACGGGGTCGATCACCGACGTGGGCGACCCCTCGCGGGACGCGGAGGACGAACCGGTCGTCTCTCTGCCGGGTCGGACGGTCATGCCGGGTCTCGTCGACGCCCACGTGCACTTTTCGCTCTCCGGCGAGGCGAGCGTCGAGGACGTCGTCGGCATGAGCGACGCCGAACTCGCGCTCGTCGAGGCGCGGAACGCGCGGCGGACGCTCGAAGCCGGCGTGACCGGCGTCCGGGCCATGGGCGCGCGCGACGTCGATCCGGAGCTCAAGCGCGCGGTCGAGCGCGGGGACGTCCCCGGCCCGCGGATGGTCGCGAACTGCCGGTCCGTCACCGTCACGGGCGGGCACGGTCACCACCTCGGCCGCGAGATCGACGGCCCGTGGGACGCCCGCCGCGCGGTCCGAGAACAGCTCAAGCGGGGGGCTGACTTCGTCAAATTCATGACGACCGGCGGGGTGACGACGCCGGGAACCGAGCCGGACGCGGTGGCCGTGACCGACGAGGAACTGGAGGCGATCGTCGACGAGGCCCACCGCCGGGGCGTCCACGCGGCGACGCACGCCCACGGGGCCGAGGGGGCGAAGGCGGCCGCGCGGGCCGGCGTCGACACCGTCGAGCACGGGACGTTCCTCGACGACGAGGCCATCGACCTGCTGCTCGAACGCGACGTGACGCTCGTGCCGACGCTGTCGGCGCCGTACCACATCGTCCGCAACCTCGACGCCGCGACCGAGGAGAGCGCGCGGAAGACCCGAAGCGTGTACGAGCGCCACATTGAGTCGTTCCGCGCCGCGGTCGAGGCGGGCGTCCGCGTCGCGGGCGGGACGGACGCGGGGACGCCGTTCAACGCCCACGGGGCGAACGCCGCGGAGGTGGCGTTCATGGCGGAGTACGGCATGACCCCGCTTTCGGCGATCCGGGCGATGACCGAAACCGCCGCGGCCGCCGTCGGTCTGGAGGGGTCGGGCACGCTCGAACCGGGGACCCACGCCGACCTGCTCGTGATCGACGGCGACCCGGCCGAGGACCTCACGCGGCTCAACGATCCCGCGGCCGTGATCAAGGGCGGAGAGGTCGTCGCGGGGGCGCTTCCTGACCGCGAGTAGTCCCCGGTCGCCTTTCTGCGTCTCCTCTCTCGCCCCGTTCACCGCGTCTTCTCGCGCCACTGCTCCCGCGTGACTGTGTAGCGGTCGACGTCGGCGACCTCGCCGTCGGCGAAGGCGAGGAAGTTCCGAAACGTGCCGTCGAGCCGCCCGCCGTGCGCCTCGACGTATCGTTCGATCGCCCGCCGCGACTTCCGATTCTCGACGTGGTGAGAGACGGCGACCAGTTCGAGGTCGAGCCGGTCGAAGGCGACTTCCATCAGCGCGCCGGCGCGCTCGCCGGAGTACCCGCGACCCCAGAACTCCTTCCGGAGCCACACGCCGAGTTCGGCGCTCCGTCGGTCCCAGTCGAGGGTGAGGCCGCCGGTCCCGACGAACTCGCCCGCCGCGTCGTCCTCCTTCGACCGGATGACGTAGGCGGCGGCCTCGCCGTCGTCCCACGCCTCCTCCATCCGGACGAGGAAGTCCCGCGACTCCTTCGGCGTCCGGTGGGGGTCCCACGTGACGTACCGCGTGACCTCGTCGATCGACGGCGCGTCGGCGTTCGCGTGCTCGTACAGCTCCAGCGGCGGCAGGTTCTCGCGGCAGAGCCGTTCGAGCCGCAGGCGCTCCGTCTCGATCCGCTCGGGGAAGAGGCCGTCGTCACTCATCGACGAACCTCGCCTCGCGCTCGTCGCCGATCGCCTCGCGCCACTCCGCTCGCGAGGCGGTGTAGCGGTGGCAGTCGCGCGGGACGATCGCGTACACCGCGTCCTCGGCGTCGTCCCACCGCTCCTCGAACCGCCGGAGCGCGTCCCGCGTCTCCTTCGGCGTCCCGTGGGGACTCCACGACAGGTACCGCGTCTCCTCCTCGATCGTATCGCTCTTTCCGTCGTGTGCGTACGCGTCGAGGGGATCGACCGTCTCCCGACTCAACCGCCGCAACCGGAGGCGGTCGGTTTCGATCGTCTCGGGGAACATAGCCGTAGCTCTCGGGGCGAGTGAAAAAGGCTATCCCGGGCGTGCGACCGCGTCACGGGGACGGCGGTGCGGGTCGAATTCGATCGCGGACGCCGCCGGCCGCGAACCGGTCGAAGATTGATACTGTCCGGAAGCCAATCGGGACCATGGAAGACGCGACGCGGCTCGCCGCGGTCAAGGACGTCCCCGAAAACGGTTCGCTGCTCTTCACGGTTCGCGAGCCGGACGGCTCGAAGGAGGAGGTGATCGTCGTCAGGGCTTCCGACGGCGTCGCCGGGTGGAAGAACTTCTGCCAGCACGAGACCGACCAGCGGCTCGACAGGGGGCGCGGCGCGGCGGTGCGGAGCGGGGAGATCGTCTGTCCGAAGCACGGGTCGATGTTCGACGCCCGCACGGGGTACTGCGACAACGGGAAGGCCGCCGGATCGACGCTCGTCGCCGTCGACGTGACCGTCGAGGACGGCGTCGTCTACCTGACCGATCCGAACTGCGAGTTGCTGCACGAGGGCGGGATCGACGACGACCGAACGCCGGGATCGTCCTCGCACCTGACGTTCTGATCCCCGTGAGTCCGATCCTACGAAGCCGAAGACGCTAGCGACGGAGAGAGATTCCGAACGTCCACGAACTGTCTTTATCGTAATGTAAAACGAATTACTTTTCCGGATGGGACTCCACTCGGGAGGGCAAACGCAGCAATGAACTACAGTGTGACGGATTCGCCGGAAGCCGGCGTCTCCCGGAGAGGGTGCTTGAAGATCGCCGGGGCGGCGGCCGCGAGCGTCGCCGGATTACGCGTTGGGACGTCACCGAGCGTCGCGCAGAGTGGGGAGGCCGTCTACCGCGGGGTGGCGAACACGGTTATCTTCGCGGGAGACGGCATTTCGGTTACGGAACACGCGTACCAGCGGAACGTCGTCGTCGTGTTCGGACCGCCGAAACGGGGTGGGCTGACCGAGACGAACCCGTTCGGTCTCTTCATCGGCCCCGCCGACCCGAACGAAACCGGGCAACCGGGCCACCTCGAAGTTCACTCGGCGGTTGTGGTAGGGGGAAGCGTCTTCCAGTTCTGGGAGATACAGCCGCGGGAAAACGGCGCGTTCGCCGGAACGCTCACCGACCCGCACAATCAGGAGGCCATCGCCGCCAACCTCATCAACGTCGAAACGCCGTTGATTCCCGGGCGACCGCAGCTCGGCGTGAACACGCTCCCGAAGGCGATGGGCGAGGGGACGCAACTGGTCGGGGCGGCCACCGAGAGCGAGACCGCGATACGGCTCCAGGGGGCAACCATCGACCAGTTCACGCAGTTCGATTCGCAGATGGTGGCGACGCGCGTCGCGTGAGAGCGAGGAGCGACGCTCCGCAACCACTAAACGCGCTACGCGCCTTGCTCCGGTAATGACCGACTGGACGGAGAAGTACCGCCCTCGAACCCTCTCCGCGATCCGCGGCAACGACAAGGCCCGCGACCGGCTCAGGGAGTGGGCCGAGTCGTGGGACGACCACCGGGAGGCCGTGATCGTCCACGGGAGCCCCGGGATCGGCAAGACCTCCGCGGCCCACGCGCTCGCGAACGACATGGGCTGGGAGACCGTCGAGCTCAACGCCTCGGACCAGCGGACGGCGAGCGTCATCGAGCGGTTCGCCGGGCGGGCGGCGAAGAACGCCACGCTCGGCGGGAGCGTCGGCTCCGACGGCGCACCGGGCGAGGCCGGCGGCGGCCGACAGCTCATCATCCTCGACGAGGCGGACAACATCCACGGCAACTACGACCGCGGCGGGACGAGCGCGATCACGCGACTGGTGAAGGAGGCGGGCCAGCCGATGGTGCTCATCGCCAACGAGTTCTACGAGATGAGCCGCGGGCTGCGGAACGCCTGCGAGGACATCGAGTTCCGGGACGTCTCCGCCCGCTCCATCGTCCCCGTGCTGCGCGACATCTGCCGGCGGGAGGGGATGGAGTACGACGCCGACGCGCTCCAGCGCATCGCCGACGAGAACAGCGGCGACCTCCGCGGCGCGGTCAACGACCTCCAGGCCGCAGCGGAGGGGAAGGACCGCCTGACCGTCGAGGACGTCGTCACGGGCAGCCGGGACCGGACCATGGGGATCTTCCAGTTTCTCGACGCGGTTCTCAAAGAACAGCACCCCCGGGAGGCGCTGCGCTCCTCGTACGCCGTGGACGAGACGCCCGACGACCTGACGAAGTGGGTCGAGGAGAACGCGCCGAAGGTGTACGAGGGGGAGGAACTCGCACGCGCCTACGAGTTCCTCTCGAACGCCGACCGCTGGCTCGGCCGCGTGCGGGCGACGCAGAACTACCGCTACTGGCGTTACGCGGGCGACAACCTCGCCGCCGGCGTCGCGGCCGCCCGCGACGGCACGAAGGGCGGGTGGACGCGCTTCGGCCGTCCGCAGTTCTGGCCGAAGTCCGACAAGACCGGCGACGAGATCGCCCGAAAGGTCGGCGAGTCCGCGGGAGTGAGCGTCGCCATCGCCCGCCGGGAGGTGCTGCCGTACCTCGCGGCCATGACGCACCACTGCAAGAACCGCGAACTGACCGTGGCGATGGCCGCCGCCTACGAGATGGACGCCGCCGAGGTGTCCTACGTCACGGGCAGCGGCGAGTCGACGAAGAAGGTGCAGTCGATCGTCGAGGAGGCGACCGAACTCCGCGAGCGGGCGATGGAGGAGCACTCGGGCGGCGCGTTCGCGGGCGCGGCGAGCGCCGGCGACGAGGGAGAGCCGGACGAGTCTGCGGAAACGGGCGACCCCGGTACCGCCGACGGAACCGCGGTCGACGACGGGCGGAGCGAGACCGGCGAGACGGGCGAGGGCGACGAGCCCGCCGAGGCGAACGGCGGCGACGACGGAGACGACGGCCAGTCCGGCCTCAACGACTTCTTCTGACCGCCGCGATAGCGGCGGTACCTCAGGGCCTGTCTCGCGCTCCGCCCGTCCCGCGCTCCATCCCTCCCGTCCCGGCCCCGATCTCCTCGCCCCGCAGCGGGATGTCGAAGTACGCGGACTCGTCGATCCCGCGTACCTTCGGATCGGCGGCGATCGCCCGGAGCGACTCCAGAAACCCGATCCGGGACGCCTCGACCTTCAGCCCGTACGCCTGCGATCCGACCTCGTCGGACTGCCCGGCGACCTCGTACAGCATCCCGGCGGCGTCCGTCTTCGGACAGAGCGTGTCCAGGTACGACCCCCACAGCGACACGTAGCCGTACCGGGTCACGGTGTCGAACACGTCCCACGGGCCGACCGCCGACAGCCGCCGCGCGACGAGCGCGCTGAACCGGAGCGACCGGTCGCTCGTCGCCCGGTTCAGGAAGGGATTGACGTACTCGGCGACCGGCGCTTCCGGATCGTACTCGACCGCCCGCTCGGCGTAGGCCGGGCCGAACGGGGCCATGACGCTCATGATCGAAGGCCTGTCTCTCCCCGCGGTCGGATCCGCGGCGGTGGCCTGGTGGTGGTGCGTGATGGCGAAGTCCGGATCGGCCCGCAGGAACGACCGCGTGATCGCCTCGGTCTCCGGCGTCAGCCGCAGTCCGCTCGCGGGAAGGGTGTGCCCGCCGTGCGGCACGTCGAGTTGCCAGACCGTCTCGCCGTCGTCTTCCGTCTGCGACCACCAGTCGGGATCGTCGGCCGCGCCGGGCGTCGCGTCGAACTCGGTTCGGACGTTGAAGTCGCGGTTCAGATCGTAGCCGCCCGGCGCGCCCGCCGGATCGTCGTAGTAATCCGGCCTGTGGCGCGAGTCGCCCGGTCGCCACGGCTGGGTGTTCTCCCGGCGCGTGAGCCGCTCGGGATCCCGGTCGCCGTCCGCGTCCCGGGCGAACATCGCCCCGTCGGGGTTCGCCCGCGGCACGACGGTCAGCGTGACGTTGTCGAGCACGTCCGCGAACTCGTCCGGGTCGGCGGTGAGCTGTCGGAGCACAATCAGTGCGGCCTCGGTCCCCGCCGGCTCGTCGCCGTGGATCTGCGTGACGAGGTGGACGCTCGTCGCGCCCTCGCCGACCGTCACCTCCCAGATGGGGTCGCCCCGCCCGGCGGAGCGGCCGCTCCGCCGGCGGGAGACGAGGTCGCTCTCGCGGTCGAGCAGTTCGAGTCGCCGCGTCAGCTGGTCGTTCGTGAGGTACGCGCTCGTGTCGGGGACGCCCTCCGACTCGGCCGCCCGAATCGGGGTCGAAAAGCTCGGAACGGCCGCCGCGGTCGCCGCCGCGCCGCCGACCGTCCGAAGGAACTGTCTTCGGTCCATGTGTCGATGTGCTGTTAAAACTCCGATCGCGTGTTCTTCGGCGCACCTGCCCTCAGGCCGCCGTCGGTACTAACACTTTTCACTAGACCGAAACAAATCGCCGCTCCGGAACGTCGCCTCGGGCGACGCGTTCGAGCGGCATTCGCACGAGCGCGCTCGGCCGAAAACGGGGAGGTCGGATCGAATCGAATCGCATCCGTCGGACGGGAACCGCTTCCCCGCCGATCGCTCTACGCCTCCTGCATCATCGTGCGGCAGCTCTCCGCGCAGTCGCGGAGCACGTCCGCACAGACCTGACAGTGCTCGTCGTCGTGCTGTTCGCACTCGTCGGCGCACTCCTCGCAGGCCCCCGCGCAGGCCTCCGCGAGAACGGGGCTGTAGTTCGAGTTCCGCGCCATGAACCGGGCGTGCTTCGTCGTGAGATCCGCCACGTCGCGGCAGAGGCGCGCGCACCGGGCCATCTCTTCGCCCTGGCCGATGCACTCGTCGGCGCACCACTCGCACGCCTGGGCGGCCTCGAAGCAGTTGTCGATGCAGTTCGCCATCTCGTCGGTCAGGTGGGATATCTGTTGGAGCGCCATCGCATGCAAAACGTCGACGGGCAGCTTTTCGTCGGTTCCGGCTAAGATTCCAAGGGTCGAGCGCGCGGTTCGGACGCGGCGAAGGCGACCGAACCGCGCCGGCTCCGCGGTCGATCGTCGGATTTCGAACCGCCGCGCGTCCGATCCGTCCGTCGCGGCGGCCGACGGCCCGACGTCCGGCGCGCGAGCGGCCGCCCGCTTTTCGAAAGCCAGGCCCGGGGACGGTTTCGCTTCGGACTTTTAGCCCGGCCCGCCGGAACGAACGCTCGTCCCGTCTGTCCGGCTCTGCGGAACGATTCCGCGACCGAACCGTTTCCGCTCGATCGGCAAGTAACCTTATCGAGGATATGGCCGAACAGTGAACCGCGGTCGCACAGCGACCACCGCTGCCTACCGACAACCATGACCAACCTGGGCTACACACTATCGAGCGAGGAGCACGGTCCGAACGACCTCGTCCAGTACGCCGCCCGCGCCGAGGAGGTCGGGTTCGACTTCCTCTCCGTCTCCGACCACTACCACCCGTGGATCAGCCGGCAGGGCCATTCGCCGTTCGTCTGGGGGACGCTCGGCGGCGTCGCGCAGGCGGTCGACGACGTCGACGTCGGCGTCGGCGTCTCGGCCCCGATCGTGCGCATGCACCCGGCGATCTACGCGCAGGCGGCCGCGACGGCGGCGACGATGATGCCCCGGCGGTTCTACTTCGGCGTCGGGACGGGCGAGAACCTGAACGAGCACGTCGTCGGCGAGCACTGGCCCGAACACGCCGTCCGCCTGGAGATGCTCGAGGAGGCGGTCGAGGTGATCCGGAAGCTCTGGGAGGGCGACAACGTGAGTCACCACGGGAAGCACTACGACGTGGAGAACGCGCGCCTCTACACGCTCCCCGAGGAGACCCCGCCGATCATCGCCTCCGCCTTCGGTCCGAAGACGGCGAAGGCGGTCGGCTCGTGGGCGGACGGGCTCTGGACGCTCGGACCGCAGGACAGCCTCGTCGAGAAGTTCGAGGAGGGCGGCGGCGGGGGCGGGACGAACATCACGCAGCTGTCAGTCTGCTACGCCGAATCCGAGGAGGAGGCCGTGCAGACGGCGCTCGAACACTGGCCGAACTCGGCGCTGCCGGGCGAACTCGCGCAGCTCCTGCCGACGCCGAAGCACTTCGAGCAGGCGACGCAGATGGTGACGGAAGAGGATATCCGCGAGGGCACGATCATCACCGACCCCGATCCGCAGACGCACGTCGACACGATCCGGCAGTGCTTCGACGCGGGGTTCGACTACGCGTACGTCCACCAGATCGGCCCGAACCAGGAGGACTTCTTCGACTTTTACGAGGAGCAGGTGCTCCCCGAGTTGGAGTGAGCCCGGCGTCGCCGCGCGTCCGGTTCGCCCGCCGCCGTCGAACGATAGAATCGCACGACCGGATCGGGTTACACGATCGGATCGGACCGCCGCGACCGAGGCGAGTCGAACGTCTATCGGGCCGACCCGGGGTCGAACTCGATCGGATCGCGCCGAGCGGTCGGTTAGGGGCGAACGGAGTCCGGAAGCGCCGCCGGGGGAAGCGCCTCGCGAACGTCGGCCGCCAGCGCCGCCGGATCGCCGCCGGCCGAGGGCGGGACGGTGAACGCCGGCCGCCCCGTCATGCGTTCGAGTTCGGCGACGTTCGTCCGCTCCGCGACCGTCGCGGCCCGGTACCGGTTCAGCACGACGGCGTGGACCCGAACCCCCCGACGGGCGAGCGCGTCGACCGTCAGCGCGGTGTGGTTCAGCGTTCCAAGCCCCGAGCGGGCGACGACCACCGCCGGCAGGTCGAGGTCGGCGACGAGGTCGATAACCTCCGCGTCGCCGGCGAGGGGGACCCGCACGCCGCCGATCCCCTCGACGATTCCGACCTCCGCGCGGTCCAGAGCCCGGCGGCAGCCCGCGAGGAGGGCGTCGTAGTCGAGCGGGTCGTCGGCGCGCTCCGCGGCCACCCGCGGCGCGAGCGGCGGTTCCAGCCGTCGGAGCGCCGTCGCCGCCTCGGGCGTTCCGCAGGCGTCGGCGACGAACGCCGCGTCGTCGTCGGGCGGGTACCCCGTCTGCGCCGGCTTGATCGCCCGCGCCGCCAGGCCGGCGTCCCGCAGCCGCGCGGTCAGCCCCGCCGTCACGACGGTCTTTCCGACGCCCGTGTCGGTCCCGACGACGAAAACCCCGGTCACCGGACGCCGACCTCCCGCCCCGCCTCGCGGAACGCCTCCAGACAGCGGTCGACGTCGGCCTCGGCGTGGGCCGCCGTCGGCGCGACGCGCAGCCGGCTCGTTCCCTCGGGAACGGTTGGCGGGCGGATCGCGGGCGCGACGACGCCCCGCTCGCGGAGCGATTCGGCCAGCGCGATCGCCCGCCGACGGTCCGCGACGACGACGGGGAGGATCTGCGTCTCGCCCCACACGTCGTAGCTCGCGTCGGTCAACCCGTCCCGGAGCCGCGCGACGTTTTCCCAGAGGCGCTCCCGGCGGTCCCCTTCGCGCGCGATCCGGAGCGCCTCGCGGGCCGCCGCCGCGGCCGGCGGCGCGAGGCCGGTCGAGAAGACGAACGGGCGGGCGGCGTTGAGCAGGTGCTCGATCAGCGTCTCGCTCCCGGCGACGAACCCGCCCTGGCCGGCGAGCGCCTTCGAGAGCGTCCCGACCTGCACCTGCACTCTGTCTTCGAGTCCCTCTCGCTGGACGACGCCGCCGGCGTCCCGGTACAGGCCGGTCGCGTGCGCCTCGTCGACCATCACCCACGCGTCGTGCGCCTCGGCGACGTCGCAGAGCGCGCCGAGGGGGGCGACGTCGCCGTCCATGCTGAAGACCGAGTCCGTCACGACGAGCCGCGGGCCGTCCGTCGGATCGGCGTCGAGCCGCCGCGCGAGGTCGTCGGGATCCGCGTGGTCGTAGACGACCGTCTCCGCGTTCGAGAGACGACAGCCGTCGACGATGCTCGCGTGGTTCAGCTCGTCCGAGAAGACGGCTGCCGGGTCGAGCGCGGCGATCGTGCCGACGTTCGCCGCGTAGCCCGACGGGAACACGAGCGCGCGCTCGGTCCCCTTCGCGTCCGCGAGGTCGCGCTCCAGCGCGCGGTGGACGGCGGTGTCGCCGGTGACGAGCCGACTCGCGCCCGCACCGGTGCCGACCTCCCTGACCGCGGCGACCGCCGCCCGGCGGACCCGCTCGTCGTCCGCGAGACCGAGGTAGTTGTTCGACGCGAAGACGAGTTCCTCGTCGCCGAACGACGGCGGGTCGCCGCGCGGATCCGGCGCGAGCCGGGCCCGCTCCGCGACGCGGTCTGCCGGCGCGAGGTCGCGCCTGAGGCCCTGCGACTCGCGCGCCGCGAGCCGGCCGGCGAGGCCGAAGCCGCGCCCCGTCGCGTCGGTCGGGCGTCGCCCACCCATCTCAGAATCCGGGCATGAGCTCCGCCGGGCCGAACACGCCGTACTCGCCGGCGCGGTTGCGGCGGACCGCGGCCTTCAGGTAGCCGAGCGCCGGCCCGTTGACGTTCGCGGCCATGCTCGTGGCGTCGTCCAGTTCGAAGGTGTTCGTCCCCGTCTCGCCGTCGAACGTCCGCCCCGTCACCCTGACCGTCGTCGTCGTCGGCTTCTCGTCGCTTCGAACGTCGAGGACCCCGCCGACGGTGACGTCCGCCGCGTCGCAGATGCCCGCCCGTTCGAGCAGCACGTCGTCGGCGTGCTCCATGTCGCGGAACTCCAGGACGCCGCCGCGGGCGTCGATTATCTCCTCGATCTCCTCGTCGGTGAGATCGCGGACGGCGTCGAGGTCGTACCCATCGAGGTGGGCGACGTCCTCGCGGACGGTGCCGCGGTTGTCCTCGTACCCGGACTTCAGGCCCACCCCCCACCAGATCTCCACCGACTCGACCTCGATGAACGACTGGGCGGCGAGCGCCGCCGCGCCGGTCAGGAACCCGGGCGTCGCGCCCGCGCCGCAGACGAACGTGATCCCCGACCCCTCGAAGGCGTCCGCGCGCTCGTCGAGCATGCCGATCACGCGCGAACGCTTCAGCACGTCCACGACGACCCCCTCGTAGCCCGCGTCGACGAAGCGGTCAGCCACGCGCGGGATGAAGTCGTGTTCGAGGTTCGGCAGGGCGAGAAGCACGGCGTCGATCTCGTCCGACGCGGCGATCACGTCGTCGATCGGCGCGTCCGTCGATTCCGCCTGCGCCGACGCGGCGAGGCCGCGCCGCTCGACCGCCGTTCCCCCGTCCGCCGTCGCCGGGGCGTCGTCGCCCGCCGCGTCGCCTCCCGTCGCCGCGAGGAGCTCGTCGACGTCGAGCCCCTCGGGGTCGATCGCGACGCCGCGACGGTCGCACGCGGCGACGGGAGTGAGTCCCTCCTTGTGACGCGAGATGTCGAGCGTTCGTCGTCCGATGCCGCCGGTGCCGAGAACCGCGAAGCTGATGTCGTCCATGGATCAGTCGTCGTCCGTGATCGTCTCGTCGTTCGTCCCCGTCTCGTCCGCCGAGGTCGCCGTGCCGGCCGCCGTCTCGACCGGCGGATCCGCCGCGTCGCGGGCTTTGACCGCCGCGGGATCGAACTCGTTGACGGTCGCGTTCGGGCGCAGGCCCGCCCGCTCGATCGCCCGGATGTCGTCGCCGGGGGACTGCCCCTCGGTCGTGAGATAATCCCCGGTGAGGATGCCGTCCGCGCCCGCCTCGAAGGGGAGGTGCTGTTCGTCGGGCGCGAGGTTGACCTCGCGGCCGCCGGTCAGCCGGATCCGGGCGCGCGGGTGGAGCAGCCGGTACACCGCGACGGTTTTGACGATCTCCTCGGTCGTGATGGCGGCCGACTCCCGATCACCCATCGGGGTCCCCGCTATGGGGTTGAGGACGTTGACCGGGAGCGACGAGACGCCGATCCCCTGCAGCGCGATCGCCGCGTCCACGCGGTCCGCCGGCGTCTCGCCCATTCCGAGGATGACGCCCGCGCAGAGATCCATCCCGGCCTCCTTCGCCACCTCCAGCGTCTCCACCCGATCCTCGAAGCTGTGGGTGCCGACGACCTCCGGGAAGTAGCGGGGCGACGTTTCGATGTTGTGGTTGTAGTGGTTCACGCCCTCGTCGGCGAGGATCCGCGCCTCCTCCTCCGTCAGGATGCCGAGGCTGGCGTCCACCTCGACGGCGGTCTCGTCGCGGACGAGGCGGATCGCCTCGATGACGTCGGCCCACTCGTCGGGCCGACGCCGCTTGCTGACGCCCTTCTCGGCCACGACGACGCCGAACCGCTGTGCCCCGTCCCGCTCGGCGCGCTTCGCGGCGGCGAGGATCTCCTCCGGGTCGAGAAAGTCGTAGGTGTCGATGCCGGCGTCGAAGTGGGCCGACTGCGCGCAGAAGCCGCAGTCCTCGGCGCAGTTCCCCGCCTTCGCGTTGACGATGCTGCACGCGTCGACGGTGCCGTCGCCGAACGCCGCGCGGACGGCGTCCGCCGCGGCCGAGAGTGCCTCGACCGGCTGAGCCAGAAGCGCGAGTCCGTCGGTCCGGTCGAGCCGTCCGCCGCCGAGCACCCGCTCGACGGCGCCGTCGACGGTCCGGTTTCCGGTAGGCTCGTAAACCACACGTGGTTGCTCGGTTGACGAGAATATAATCGTTGGGGGACGTTCGTCCGAGCTGACTGTTTCGGTCGGAAGCGACGCCTTACTGCGGCGCGGAGGAGGACGGGAGCGGGACGGAGGTCCGAGCGAGCGGTAGTGGGATAACTACAGCGGTCGTTTGACCCTCCCGGAGTGATTTGACCCCGCGGGCGCACTCACGGGTATGAAACGACGCGCGGTTCTCCGCTGCGCCGCCGGAGGCGGCGCGACGCTCGCCGGGTGTGTGCGACGAGGAGCGAATCGAACGGGAGAGAGTCGAAGCGGCGAGACGAACCGGCGCACGGTTTCGCTCGCGGCGGTCGACGACTCGCCACCGAACCTGGACGTCTGCATCGAGGTAACCCTCCTCGAACCGACCGTGACGGCGGATCGCACCGCCAGAATCCGCGTCGAAACGACCAACGAGGGGCCGCGGCGCGCTCTCTCCGCCGGCGAAGGGGGGTGTAGCCTCTTCAATCGGGATCGCGGGGTCAGCGTCGGCGGCGGCCTCGTGCTCAAGGATCCGAAAGCGGCGGAGAGCATCGATCGAAAGGGCGACACGTGGACGCCGGACGTTCCCGCCGACCGACCGCGAGCGTACGCCGCCTACGGGTGTTCGCCCCGCACGTACGACGAGGGCGAGTCGGTCGCCGTCGAGTACGACGTGTGGGACGATTACCGATCGAAGGGGTACATGACGCCCGGGAGGTACCGCTTCGAAACGCGCGTGTCCGTCGCCGAGGCGGGGAGCGATTTCGGAGGTGACGCGCTCGCCCAGTTCGCGTGGGGCTTCGAACTCGCGGTCGGATTCGCAGAAGAGAGCTAACGGGCGCCGCGGATCACCGGCCCCGAGCGCCGAGCCCCGGGATCGCCACCCGGTCTTCGACGGCGTTCATGAGCCTCGACGCGGAGATGACCAGCGCGAGGTAGAGCAGCGCCGCGAGCGAGAACATCGCCGTGTAGCGGAAGTTGTCCGAGGCGATGGCGTTCGTCCGCTGGAACAGCTCGGGGACGGTGATGAACGCCGCGAGCGAGGAGTACTTGATGAGGTAGATGAGCTCGTTGGTCCAGCCGGGGATCGCAAAGCGGAGCCCCTGCGGGAGCACGACGTACCGGATGGCCTGGAGCTTCGTCAGCCCGATCGCGCGGCCGGCGGTGAGCTGTCCCGATTCGACGCTCAGGAGCGCCGACCGGATGTACTCGGCCTGGTACGCGGCGCTGTTGAGCGTGAAGCCGACGATGGCCGCCCAGACGGCGTTGTTCGCGAACACGCCGTCCAGCAACGGCGGGACGTACTGGACGAAGTTCAGCCCGTAGTAGATGACGAAAAGCTGCGCGAGAAGCGGCGTCCCGCGCAGGAGTTCGGTGTACGCGAGGGACAGGTAGCTCGTCCACCGGCCGTAGACGCGCGCGACGGAGAGCGGCACCGCGAGCACGAACCCGAGCGCGATGCTCGTCGCCGTCAGCACGATCGTGAGCCACACGCCCGCCGACAGCGCGGGGAGGTACGTGACGGCGAAGGCGGTCGAGTCGAAGAGGCCGCGGAGCGCCGGCACCGCCGCCCCGAGCGCCTCGACGGCCTCCGGCGACACGAACGGCTCCCCGCGCGGGACGAACAGCCCGCCGAGCCAGTCGTTGAGCCAGCGCAGGAGCAGCCACCCCCAGAAGAGCCCCCCGGCGAGGACGACGAGCGGACGCCCCGCGGGGATCGTTCGCGTCGCCGTTTCGCCCTCCCGGACGGCGTCCGCGACCGGCTCGCTCATGAGTGGAGCTGGGTGATGCGACGGAGGAACGTCGCGGTGCGGTCGTGCTCCGGCCGCTCGAACAGCTGCTCGGGCGGCCCGCGCTCGACGATCCGGCCGCCGTCGAGGAACATGATCTCCGAGGCGACGGAGCGCGCGAAGCTCATCTCGTGAGTGACGACGAGCATCGTCATCCCGCGCTCGACGAGGTCGCGCATCACTTCGAGCACCTCCCCGATGAGTTCGGGGTCGAGCGCGCTCGTCGGCTCGTCGAAGAGCATGAGCTTCGGTTCCATCGCCAGCGCGCGGGCGATGCCGACGCGCTGCTTTTGGCCGCCGGAGAGCTCCGCAGGGTACGAGTCCGCCTGATCGGCGAGGCCGACGAGCGCCAGCTGCTCGTCGGCGCGTCGGCGGGCCTCCTCCTTACTCAGGCCGAGCACCTGCCGCGGCCCGAGCATCACGTTCCCCCGGGCCGTGAGGTGCGCGAAGAGGTTGAAGTCCTGGAACACCATCCCGACCTGCCGGCGGAGCTCGTTCACGTCGACGTCCGGGCCGGTCACGCGCTCGCCGTCGAGGTAGATCTCGCCGCTGTCGACCTCGGTGAGCCGGTTGACGCACCTGAGCATCGTCGACTTGCCGCTGCCGCTGGGGCCGATGAGCACGGTGACGTCGCCGCGGTCCATCTCGAAGCTGATCTCGCGAAGCACCTGCTCGTCGCCGTAGCTCTTCGAGACGCGCTCGACGCGGAGCAGCGGATCGCTCACGCCGACTCACCCCCGGGGATAGCGTAGCGCGCGCTCACGAGGTCGAGCGCCCGGTTCGTCGTGAACGTCAGCACGAAGTAGATGGCGCTGGCGAAGAGCAGGATCTCCAGCACGGCGGTCGTCCGGACGACGAACAGGTCGTAGCTGCGCGTGAGCAGCTCCGCGAGCCCGATGGCGAAGACGACGCTCGTGTCCTTCAGCACGATGGTGACCTCGTTCTGGAAGCCGGGGACGCTTCGGCGCAGCGCCTGCGGGACGACGACGTGCCTGATCGACGCGAGCTTGTCCATCCCGATCGACCGGGCGGCCTCCATCTGGCCCTCGTCGACGCTCTGGAGCGCCCCGCGGAAGATCTGCGACTGGTACGCCGCGCTCCGGAGGCCGAGGCCGAGCACGCCGGCGAGGAACGCCCCCGAGAGCGACGCCGTGACGCCGAGGACCCCGATCGTGAGGTCGGGCGTCGGAAACACGAAGTACATGAAGATGAGGATCACGACGATCGGCGTCCCGCGCAGGACGACGCCGACCGTCTCGACGAGCCCCCTGCTCGCGCGGCCGCCGTACACCTCGACGACGCCCGCCGGGAAGCCGACGAAAAAGCCGAGGAGGACGCTGGCGACCGTGAGCGCGATCGTCAGCGCCGTGCCGGCGAAGAGGTACCCGCTGTTCTCCCAGACGAACGCCCAGTCGCTCGCCTGCTGGAGGGCGATCGGGGGGAGTTCGACGCCGGTCATGTCACGACTGGGTCGTGGTTTCGTTCCCCGACGCCGTCTCGTTGCCGGCGGTCTCGTTCCCCGCCGTTTCGGTGCCCGCCTCCGACTCCGATCCGAACCACTTGTTCCGGATCTCCTCGTACTTCCCGCTGTCGCGGACGGCCTGGAGGCCGCTGTTCAGCGCCGACCGGAGGTCGTCGTCGTTCTGCCGGACGCCGAACCCGTAGCGCTCGCCCGTCTCGACGACGGTCGCCACCTCGACGTTCCGCTCCTCGGCGAACGTCTGGGCCACCGGCACGTCGAGCACGACGGCGTCGATGTTGCCGTTCTCCAGGTCCTCGACCGCGAGGACGTAGTTCCCGTAGGCGTTGTAGTTGGCCTGTTCGAGCTTCCCTTCCTCGATGAGGCGGCTCTCGACGAGCCCCGCGCCCGTCGTCCCCTCCTGGGCGCCGACCTTGCGCCCGGACAGGTCGTCCAGCGACTGCGGCTGGAAGTCGCCGCCCTCGCGCACGAGGATCGCCTGGTCCGCATTGTAGTACGGGTTCGAAAAGGAGATCGTCCGCTTGCGCTCCTCGTTGATCGTCATCGCGGCCGCGATGACGTCGATCCGGTCGTTCTGCAGGGCGGGGATGAGCGAGTTGAACTCGAACGTCCGCCACTCCGAGAGCGTGTAGTCCGTCTCGGAGACCACGGCCTCCAGCAGGTCGATGTCGAAGCCGACCAGCTCGTTGTTCTGTTTCATCTCGAACGGCGGGAACCCCGGCGCGGTCCCGGCGACGATCGTCTTCTCGCCGCCGCCGTCTCCGCCGCCGTCTCCGCCGCCGCCATCGCCGCCACCGTCTCCGCCGGTGTCGACGGTGCAGCCGGCCAGGCCGGCGATTCCGACGGCGCCGCCCGCGCCGGCCATCTTCACGTACGTCCGACGGCTTACGCCGCGTTGGCGAGCCTCGTGCCTGTCGTCCATATAAATTGGACAGGTCGAGAAGACGTTTCAACCTTTCTTCTTCACGGGACTCCGCCGCCTGACGCCGTTTCGGGCGAGGGCGACGGCGGCCGGCGGTCGGTCGGGTACGACCGAGCCGCGAACCCGCTTCCGGCTCAGTCGCCGCTGGCGTACGACGCCCGACCGGGGCCGACGTCGCTCCGGCGGTAGGCCAGCCACGCAGCCCCGACGAGCAGCGCGCCCGTCGCGACGAGCAGGCCGACGTTCAGGAGACGCATCGTCGGCGTGTAGAACACGAGGTCCCGGCCGAGGAGCAGGTGGACGAACACCAGCCCGAGCGCCGGGAGCGTCGCGGCCCGGAGCGTCGCCAGGTTCGATCCCCCGACCCAGTGGGTCACCGCGACCAGCGCGGCGAACAGCACGAGCGACGACCCGATGAACGCCGCCTGCGCGGCCGGCGAGTACGGCAGGACCGCCGACGTGACGCGGCTGAAAAGCGCCGACAGCGGCAGGAGGGCGAGCGACACGAGCAGCCCGCCGCGGACGCGGCTGAGCGCGTCGGCGCGGTACCGCCCCTCGTAGGCGAACAGCACGGCGAACACGAGCAGCGTGAAGATCGCGAGCGCGACGAGCAGGTGCGCGGCCTGGGTCGGCGGCGAGTATCCCGAGGGCAGCATCCCGTTGAGCGTCACCGTCACCGCGCCGATGCTGATCTGCAGCGGGAGCAGCACGACCGCGAGGGTCGCCGCCGTCCTCGTCCGCGGGTCGGGGGTGCGCCAGGCCCACAGGGCCGTCCCGAGGATGAAAAAGCCCGCGATCATCGCGACGAGCCGGTGGAACCACTCGACGAAGCTGGGAACCGTCTGCGGGAGCAGTCCGTTGTCACAGAGGGGCCACTGGGCCGAGCAGGCGAGCCCCGATCCCGTGGCGGCGGTGTAGACGCCGAGCATGATGAGAAAGACCGTCAACCCCGCGGTGAAGGCGGCGAAGCGCCGGAAGGTGAGCCACGCGGGGCGGAAGCGTGCGGTGGCCATGCTACCTCTCTACTCGGGAGCGTGTGCACTTAGGCTTGTCCGAACGCGCGTCCGACGTACCGGTTCTCGAACGGGCTCGGTCCGTCGGTGGGTCGATCCGCGGACGCAAGTGTTCGATCAGCGTCCGCGGGTCGGTCCGCGTCGTCGATCCGGCCCGCGCCGACGACCGCCGACCCCGATTCGTAGCGCGGCCCCCTTCACCCGCATTCAAGTGCCCCGGCGTGAAGCCTCCGGTAGAACATGACGGAGGCAGCGGACGCGGCACTCGATCGGACCGACCGGCTCGACGACTACCTCGACGCGAACGGCCTGGAGGCGGTGTGGTTCGCCCGCCCGAACTCCTTCGCGTGGCTGACCGGCGGCGACAACGTCGTCGACCGCGCGGGCGACGTCGGCGTCGCGGCCGCGGGGTACGTCCGCGCCGAAGACGGGACGGCGGGGCTCCGGGTCGTGACGAACAACATCGAGGCGGGGCGGCTCGCGGACGAGGAACTGCCGGCCGACGTCGCGGTCGAGTCCGCGCCGTGGTACGAGTCGTCGCTCGCGGAGGCGGTCGCCGCGACCTCCCCGACGCCCGCGGCCGCCGACTTCGACGTCCCGGGGTTCGACCGCGTCGACGCCTCGCCGCTCCGACAGCCCCTCTCGGAGCACGACATCGACGCGTACCGAACCCTCGGCGCGGAGGTGGCCGAAGCGGTCGAGGCGGTCGCGCGCGAACTCGAACCCGACGACGCGGAGCGCGAGGTCGCGGCGGGGCTCCGCATCGCGCTCGCCGCCCGGGGGATCAACGCGCCCGTCGTGCTCGTCGGCGGGGCGGAGCGGGCACAGAAGTACCGCCACTACACGCCGACAGACGCCGAACTCGGCGGGTACGCGCTCCTGTCGGTGACGGCCGAGCGCGGCGGGCTCCACGCCAGCATGACGCGGACGGTCGCCTTCGACCCGCCGGAGTGGCTCGGCGAGCGACACACGAAAGCGATGCAGGTCGAGGCGACGGCCCTGGGTGCGACCCGGGAGGTCGCCCGCCTCGACGGCCCCGCCGCGAGCGTCTTCCACGGTATTCAGGCCGCGTACGAGCACGTCGGCTACCGGGGCGAGTGGCGCAAGCACCACCAGGGCGGCGCGGCGGGGTTCGCCGGCCGCGAGTGGATCGCCACGCCCGACCTCGACGCGCCGGTCGAGACCCCGATGGCCTACGCGTGGAACCCCACGGTGCAGGGCGCGAAGAGCGAGGACACGGTGCTCGTCACGGAGGACGGCTTCGAGGTGCTCACGAGCACCGGCGAGTGGCCGACGCGGCGCGTGGCGGCGATCGATTACCCGGCCGCGGTCGAGCGACCGACCGTGCTGCGGATCGACTGACGCCGAGGGGGCGACGGAGAAGCGGACTCGCGTTCGCCGGTCCGTCCCCAGGGCAACCTTATATGTCGTCCGAGAGAAACGACCGGTATGCCCTGGTACGCGCTCGACGCGGTCGACGACGCCCTGGAGTCGACCCGGCAGTTCCTGTTCCCGTTCCGCTTCGGCCGCTGGCTGCGGCTCGCCGTCATCGTGTTCTTCCTCGGCGGCGGGGGCAGCGGCGGCGGTCTGAACGGCGTCGTCAACGTACCGCCGTCGACGCCGGGACCGGGACCGTCGCCGGGACCCGGCGAACCGATCCCGCCGCTGTCGCCCGGGGAACCGTTGCCGCCGGGCGTTCCGCCGATCGACCTCGGCCTGGTTCTGGCCGTCGTCGGGATCGTCGTCGCCGTCGGGCTCCTCTTCGCGGTGCTCTCGTCGGTCATGCGGTTCGTCCTCCTCGACGCCCTTCGGACCGGGGAGGTCCGCGTCCGCGACCCGTTCCGCCGCCGGTTCGGGAAGGGCATCCGGCTGTTCGCCTTCCAAGCGTTCGTCGCGTTCCTGGCCGCGCTACCGTTCATCCTCGTCGGGGTGCTCGTCCTCGCGGGAGTCGTCGATCCGGCGTCGCTGGCGGCGGGGATCGGCGCGGCGGGGGCCGTCCTCTTGGCCCCGGTCGCCCTCGTCGTCGGGCTGCTCGTCGCCCTGTTCCTTCAGTTCACGGTGCAGTTCGTCGCGCCGGTGATGATCGCGACCGACGGCGGCGTCCTGGCCTCGTGGCGGCGGTTCTGGCCGACGCTCCGAGCGGAGCCGGCGCAGTTTCTCGCGTTCGTCGTCGTGCGGTTCCTGCTGGGGATCGGCGTCGGCATCGCAGTCGGCCTGCTCGTCGCCCTCCTCGGCGCGATCATCGCCGTCGCCGGGTTCGTCGCCGCCCTCGTCGTCACGGCGGCCCTCGGCGGCTTCTCGGCGGCGGTCGCCACCCCGATCGGGATCGGGCTCTACGCGCTGATCGCGGCCGTCGCGCTCCTCGCGCTGCTGGCCGTCTCCCTGCCGATTCAGATCCTGGTCCGGACGTACTTCACGACCTACGAGCTGCGGGTGCTCGGATCGGCGAACGCTCGGTTCGCGCTGCTCCCGCCGCTCGGCTCGGCGGCGACCGGCGGCGCAAAAACCGCCTGAGTCACGGCAGCTGTCGAACGGCAAACTCGACGGACAGGAATACCTTTTTGGCGTCGCCCGAAGAGGGCGCACTCATGGGACTGGACGACGACGCCAGGGAATACCACCGGCGGAATCCGCCGGGGAAGCTGGAGATCTCGACGACCAAGCCGACGAACACGCAGCGCGACCTGAGCCTCGCGTACTCGCCGGGCGTGGCCGCCCCCTGCCTCGACATCGCCGACGACCCCGATCAGGCGTACAACTACACCGCCAAGGCGAACCTCGTCGGCGTCGTCTCGAACGGCTCCGCGGTGCTCGGGCTCGGCGACATCGGCGCGCAGGCGTCCAAGCCCGTCATGGAGGGCAAGGGCGTCCTGTTCAAGCGCTTCGCGGACATCGACGTGTTCGACGTCGAACTCGACCTCGACGACCCCGCCGACATCGTCAGGTCGGTCCGCGCGATGGAGCCGACCTTCGGCGGGATCAACTTAGAGGACATCAAGGCCCCGGAGTGCTTCGAGATCGAAGAGAGCCTCCGCCGGGAGATGTCCATCCCGGTGTTCCACGACGACCAGCACGGGACCGCCATCATCAGCGGCGCGGCGCTGCTCAACGCGGTCGAACTCGTCGAGAAGGACATCGGGGACCTGAACATCGTCTTCTCCGGCGCGGGGGCGAGCGCCATCGCCACCGCGCGCTTCTACGTCTCGCTCGGCGCGGAGCGCGAGAACATCACGATGTGCGACTCCTCCGGCGTCATCACCGAGGCGCGCGCCGGCGACCTCAACGAGTACAAGCGCGAGTTCGCCCGCGACGTCCCCGATGGCGACCTCGCCGACGCGATGGAGGGCGCTGACGTGTTCGTCGGCCTGTCGGTCGGCGGCATCGTCTCGCCGGAGATGGTGCGCTCGATGGCGGAGAACCCGATCATCTTCGCGATGGCGAACCCGGACCCCGAGATCACCTACGAGGACGCGAAGGAGGCCCGCGACGACACCGTCATCATGGCGACCGGGCGGTCCGACTACCCCAACCAGGTGAACAACGTCCTCGGGTTCCCGTTCATCTTCCGCGGCGCGCTCGACGTGCGCGCGACCGAGATCAACGAGGAGATGAAGGTCGCCGCCGCGGAGGCCCTCGCGGACCTCGCCCGGCAGGACGTGCCGGACGCCGTCGTCAAGGCGTACGGCGACCAGCCGCTGCAGTTCGGCCCGGAGTACATCATCCCCAAGCCGCTGGACCCGCGGGTGCTGTTCGAGGTCGCCCCCGCCGTCGCGCAGGCGGCGATGCGAAGCGGCGCGGCGCGCAAGGAGATCGACGTGACCGACTACACGGAGCAGCTCGAAGCGCGCCTGGGCAAGTCCCGCGAGATGATGCGCGTCGTCCTCAACAAGGCGAAGTCGGACCCGAAGCGCGTCGCGCTCGCCGAGGGGACGGACGAGAAGATGATCCGGGCGGCCTACCAGATGGAAGAACAGGGGATCGCGGAGCCGATCCTCATCGGGAGCGAAGAGACCATCCGCCGCACCGCGGGGAACCTCGGCCTGGAGTTCGAGCCGACGGTGGTCGACCCGCGCGACGACGGGTACGAGGCGTACGCCGACCGGCTGTACGAACTGCGCAAGCGCAAGGGGCTCACGCGGAGCGAGGCCGGCGAGCTCATCCGCCGCGACACCAACTACTTCGGGAGCGTGATGGTCGAGCGAGGCGACGCGGACGCCCTCCTCACGGGGCTGACCCACCACTACCCCTCCGCGCTGCGCCCGCCGCTGCAGGTGATCGGGACCGCGGAGGACGCCGACTACGCCGCCGGGGTGTACCTCCTCACGTTCAAGAACCGGGTCATCTTCGCCGCCGACACGACGGTGAACCTCGCGCCCGACGAGGAGGTGCTCGCCGAGGTGACGAAACACACCGCGAAGCTCGCCCGGCGGTTCAACGTCGAGCCGCGCGCGGCGATGCTGTCGTACTCGAACTTCGGCAGCGTCACGAACGAGGGGACCCGCAAGCCGCGCGACGCGGTCCGCCTCCTCCACGACGACCCCGAAGTCGACTTCCCCGTCGACGGCGAGATGCAGGCCGACACGGCCGTCGTCGAGGAGATCCTGAACGGCACCTACGAGTTCTCCGAACTCGACGAGCCCGCGAACGTCCTCATCTTCCCGAACCTGGAGGCCGGCAACATCGGCTACAAGCTCCTGCAGCGGCTCGGCGGCGCGGAGGCCATCGGGCCGATGCTCGTCGGCATGGACAAGCCGGTCCACGTCCTCCAGCGCGGCGACGAGGTGAAGGACATCGTCAACCTCGCGGGCGTGGCGGTCGTGGACGCGCAGGAGGAGTGAGACCCACCACCTTTTGCGCTGCGGGCCATCTGCGGTGGCCCTCGGCAAAAGCTGGACCAAAAGCCTCCTCCTTCACTTCGGTGCACTTCGTGCACCTCCGTTCAGTCGGCGGCCCGCAAGCGCCAATGGCGCTTGCGGTACAACCGCTCGGCGGCGATCTGGGATTGTCACGATCGGGCAGCGGTTGTACCGGGAGCGAACGAGCGTAGCGAGTGAGCGAGCGGACCGAGGAACGAACGGAAGCACAGCGAAGCTGTGCTGAAGTGAGTGACGAGGGTTTTGGTCCAGCTTTTGCCGAGCGAACCCGCGGGGCGGGTTCGCGCAGCGCAAAAGGTGGTGGTCAATCCCCGGCCCGTCTTTCGAACCGCGACGGCGGGGGGAACCGCGGGTCGGCGGCGTTCGCGTCCGCCGAGTCGAGCGGCTCCGGGAGCACGCAGCGGGGCGATCGCCGGTTAACGTGCGCGTACTCCTCCGGCCGGTTCGCGAGCGGGTGAGCGGGGTTGATGCGGCCGTCGATCCTGGCGGCCCGAAGCTCCTCGAACCCGGCGATGCGGGCGAGGATCCCCCGCCAGTGGTGTTCGCTGTCCGCGGGTACCTTGATCGGCCGCGGCGGCTCCCGGTCGGGGTGGTCGGCGGCGAGAACCGCGGCGTTGACGTTCGTGGCGAGGGCGTCGTGGTCGACGAGAACGCCGACGCGCGCGCTCCGCGGGGCGCGCGCGGCGAGCACGTCGAGCCCGAGGTGGAGCGCCCGGTACTCGGCGACGTTGTTGTCCGGCGCGGCGTCCGGCATCGCGATCCGGGCGACGCGCTCGCCGTCGCGGGTCTCGATCACGGCCCCGAGGCCGCCGCCGTCGGGTCGGTAGGAGCCGTCGGTGGCGACGTAGAAGTGGCGGTGATGGGTGCGCGGCGGGTGCGCGATGTGGGGCGTGGGCGACTCGTCGAACAGGTCCCGAAGCGTTGACCGGCCGTGAACGGCCATACGTTCGCTTGGTCGGGCGTTCACTTAAGTATGTGCCGGCTGAGGCAAGCCGTCAATGTCCCGACGGCGCGTCGGACTTATTCGAAAGTGACTCCCAGCCGTGGTTTTCCATAGCATATATAACAGGGTCGAACAATTACGGGGCATGGCTGACGATAGGCAGTCACGGATTAGTAGGCGGAGGTATCTGTCGCTGGTGGGGAGCGCGGCTGCGGCGGCGTCCGTCGCGGGGTGCGCCGGCGGCGACGAGATTCAGACCCCCAGCGGTGACGGGAACGGAGGCGGAAACGGTTCCGGAAACGGCGGCGAGTTCGCCGTCACCATCACGCAGGGGCAGTTGGACTCCGGGCTCGACCCGCACGACCACCGCGAGACGACCACCGACATCGTCCTCATGCAGGCGTACGAGGGGACGCTCGACCGCGACGCGGAGGGGAAGGTCGTCCCGAGCCTCGCCGAAGAGTACGAGCAGGTCGACGACACCACGCTCCGGCTGTTCGTCCGCGACGGAGTCAAATTCCACAGCGGCGACGAGCTCACCCCGGAGGACGTGGCGTTCAGCATCAACCGCATCGTGAACAACGACGTCGGCGGGCTCGCGAGCCCGCAGAAGGACCAGCTCGCGGGCGTGACGGAGGCGACGGTCGTCGACGGCGAGCGCGCGGTCGACGTCGTCTCCGACGGCGTCAATCCGGTGCTGGTGAGCCTCCTCGCGAGCTACGGCGACGTCATGCAGAAGTCCTGGGTCGAAGGCAGACAGAAGAACCAGATCAACTCGGAGGTCAACGGGACCGGCCCGTTCAAGCTGGAGCGGTACACCGAGGACGAGGAGGTCGTCTACACCAAGTTCGAAGAGTACTGGCGCGACCCGGCCGCGGTCGACCGCGTCACCCTCAACGCGGCGGCGGAGTCGAGCACGCGCGTCAACCAGCTCGTGAGCGGCGAGACGGACATCGTGGTGAACGTCCCGCCGCAGGAGGTGGGCCGCATCAACAACCAGGGCAACGCCCGCGTCGAAGCGGTTCCGAGCACGCGCATCATCTACAACGCGATGCGGTACGACGTGGAGCCGTTCTCCAGCCGGGAGTTCCGGCGGGCGATGAACTACGCCATCGACCTGGAGACGATCGTCAAGGAGGTGCTGTCGGACTTCGCCGACGCGACGAGCCAGCCGACCCTCGAAGGGTTCGTGGGGTACAACCCCGACACCGACATCTACCCGTACGACCCCGACGAGGCGGAGCGGCTCGTCGAGGAGAGCGGCCACGCCGGGGCCTCGATCGAGCTGCACACGCCGGTCGGGCGCTACCTGAAGGACCTGGAGATCGCTCAGGCGGTCGTCGGCTACATCAACGAACTTCCGAACGTCGACGCGACCGTCAACCAGCGCGACTTCGGGACGCTCGCGGGCGAGCTGACGACCGGCAGCATCGAGGACAAGCCGCACTTCTACCTCATCGGGTGGGGCAACGAGACGTTCGACGCGAGCCAGACGCTCATCCCGCTGCTCACGTCCGAGGGGGTGCTGACGAGCTGGAGCAACGAGGAGTTCGACGACCTCGTCGCGCAGTCGAACGCGGAGACCGACGAGAACGCGCGCGAGCAACTGCTTCGGCAGGCCAACCAGGTCGCCCACGACGAGGCGCCGTGGATCTTCCTGAACCGCCAGTACAGCGTCTACGGCGCGAGCGGGCGCATCGAGTGGACCCCGCGGCGGGACGAGTCCATCAAGGCGTACTCGATCTCGCCGAAGTGATCCGACGCGACCGGGCCGCGTACCGCGGAACGCACCGATGACCGAACGACCTTCATCGATACACCGACACTCGAACCACGCATGTCACTAGGCCGATTTATCCTCAAGCGGGCCCTGCAGGGCGTCTTCGTCATCTGGGGCGTAGTGACGGTCGTCTTTCTCCTGAGATTCGTGACTCCGGGCGACCCGATCACCTTCATCGCGCCCCTCGACGCCAGTCCGGCGCTCCGGCAACGGATCGCGGCGGAGTTGGGGCTCAACAAACCGCTTTACGTACAGTACTTCGACTACCTCGCGGAGCTCGTTCGGGGGGACATGGGCTACTCCTACATCTCGGGAACCGAGGCCAGCGCGCGCATCTTCGCGCGGCTCCCGGCGACGGTCGAGCTGGCGGTCGTCGCCACGCTCGTCGCCGTCGCGCTCTCGATCCCGCTCGGCGTCGTCAGCGCGACCCGGCGGCACGAGCCGGCCGACTACGCCGCCACGACCTTCTCCCTGGCCGGTATCAGCACGCCGAACTTCTGGCTCGGCATCATGCTGGTGCTCGTGCTGTCGGTGCAGTTCGACCTGTTCCCGACGAGCAGGCGGGCGCTCGGATTCGTCGACGCGCTCGGCTACCTCGCGCAGGGGAACCCGAACGGGCTGATCGTCTGGGCGAAGTACATCACGCTGCCGGCGATCACCCTCGGGACGTACTTCACCGCGCTCATCACGCGGCTCACCCGGAGCGGGATGCTCGACGAACTCGGCAAGAGCTACGTCAGAGCGACCAGGGCGAAGGGGCTCCCCGAGTCGCTCGTGCGGTACAAGCACGCGCTGCGCAACACGCTCATCCCGGTCATCACGGTGCTCGGGCTCCAGCTCGGGTCGCTGATCGGCGGCGCGGTGATCACCGAGGCCGTCTTCGCGTGGCCCGGACTCGGGACGCTCGTCATCAACAGCATCAATGCGCGCGACTGGCCGCTCATCCAGGGCTGTCTGATCGTCATCGGGACGAGCTTCGTCGTGGTGAACATCGCCGTCGACGCGCTGTACGCGTACGTCAACCCGCGGGTGGTGTACGACTGATGGTCTCGCCGCGAACCGTTCGGAACCTGAAGCGCGAACTCGGCCGGAGCGCGCTCGCCAAGGTCGGCATCGCGCTCGTCGTCGCCGTCCTGCTCGTGGCGGTGCTCGCGCCGGTGCTCGCGCCGCACCACCCGCTGAAACAGAACCTCGGCGAGTCGCAGCTTCCGCCGCTGGGGTTCAGCGCGGTGACGAACGAGACGACATCCGAGATGGTCAACGGGAGCATCGAGGTCGTCCAGCGCGAGCGGCAGGTCGACGCCTCGCTGTCGCACCCGCTCGGAACCGACTCGCTCGGCCGCGACATGCTCTCGCGGATCATCTACGGCGCGCGCACCTCGCTGCTCGTCGGCCTCCTGGGAACGACGCTCGCGGTCCTCATCGGCGTCACCGTCGGGCTGACGGCCGGCTACTACGGCGGAAAGGTCGACGACGGGCTGATGCGCGTCTCGGACGTCATGCTCGCGTTCCCGTCGCTGGTGCTCGCCATCGCGCTCATCGGGCTGCTCGGCGGCGCGTCGTTGCGCATCCCCGATCCGATCGTCGCCGCCGGCGTCGAACCGGGGATGCCGCCGAACATCGTCCTTCCGGGGACGGTGATCGTCGTCGTCGCGCTCGTGAACTGGGTCTGGTTCGCCCGCGTCGCCAGGGGCGAGGCGCTGTCCGTCCGGAGCGAGGAGTACGTCAAGGCGGCCCGCGCGCTGGGCGCGAGCGACGCGTCCATCATCCTCCGGCACGTCCTGCCGAACAGCCTCACGCCGATCCTCGTGCTGGCGACGATCCAGATCGCCGCGATAATCCTGCTCGAAAGCTCCCTCGCGTACCTCGGCTTCTCGGGCGCGAACCTCTCGTGGGGCTTCGACATCGCGCAGGGGCGGCAGTACCTCTCGACCTCCTGGTGGATCGCGTCGCTGCCCGGGCTCGCCATCGTCCTCGCGGTCGTCGGCATCAACCTCGTCGGTGACTGGCTCAGGGACGCGCTCGACCCCGGCATCGAGGGGGAGGGGGGCGTATGACCGACGAGATCCTGCGGGTCCGGGGCCTTTCGACCCGCTTTTTCACGGAGGAGGGGCAGGTCAACGCCGTCGAGGACGTCAGCTTCGACGTCCGCAACGGCGAGATCTACGGCATCGTCGGCGAGAGCGGATCCGGAAAGAGCGTCACCGCCCTCTCGCTCATCGACCTCGTCGACTCGCCGGGGCGGATCACGGCCGGCGAGGTGTGGTACCGGAACGCCGACCTCGCCGGGGAGTTCCGCGAAACGCGCCCCGAGGCGGTCGACGGCGAGTTCGTCGACGTGCGTCGGCTCCCCGAGGGCGTCCGCCGATCGCTCCGCGGGCCGGCGTTCAGCACGGTGTTCCAGGATCCGATGAGCAGCCTGAACCCCTCGCTGACCGTCGGCGAACAGATCGCCGAGGCCGTCGAGGTGCAGCGGCGCGCCCGGGCGAACCCCCGGCGGACGCGGTCGCGGACGCAGGGGTACGGTCTGAGCAACCTCATCGTCGACAGCGTGCTCCCCTCGCGGTCCTACGTCTCCGAGGAGAGCAGCGAGCGGGCGGTCGAACTGCTCGAACAGGTAGGCATTCCGGACCCGGCCGAGCGGGCGGAGGAGTACCCCCACCAGTTCTCCGGTGGGATGCTCCAGCGGGCGATGATCGCCCAGGCGCTCGCGGGCGAGCCGGACGTGCTCGTCGCGGACGAGCCGACGACCGCGCTCGACGTGACGATCCAGGCGCAGATCCTGACCCTCCTGCGCGACCTCCAGGAGCGCGAGGGGATGAGCGTCGTCATGATCACCCACGACCTCGGCGTCATCGCCCGGATGTGCGACCGCGTCGGGGTGATGTACGCGGGCGAGATCGTCGAGAGCGGAACGCTCGCGGACGTGTTCGAGAACCCCGTGCACCCGTACACGCGGGGGCTCCTCGGGTCGATCCCGGACCTCGAAGACCCCGCCCCGCGCCTGCAACCCATCGAGGGGAACGTCCCGAGCCTGCTCGACTCGGAGATGGGCGACCGGTGTTACTTCGCCGACCGGTGCCCGATGGCGATGGAGGACTGCCTGACCCGGATCCCGGAGTTCGCGGTGTCGGCCGGCGAACCGCAGGGCGGCGTCGGGAGCGACCTCGACGGCGTCGACGACGCCGCGGGGGGCGGGAACGGCGGCGCTGAACGCGGGGACGACGGGACGGAGCACAGGGCGCGCTGCGTGCTCGCGGAGCGGGAGTACGATCCCGAGAGGGCGCTCCCCGACGGCTACTTCGACCCCGAGTCGGCGGGTCCGCCGCGGTCCGCGGATCCGGAGCGACGGCGGGAACCGGAGGTGAACGCGGATGACTGACGCGGGCGACCCGCTGGTCCGCGTCCGCGACCTCCGGAAGTACTACGTCGAGGGCGACTCGCTGCTCGACAGGCTCCTCGGTCGGGGGTCCCGGAGCGTCAAGGCGGTCGACGGCGTGAGCTTCGACGTCCGCCGCGGCGAGACGCTCGGCGTCGTCGGCGAGTCCGGCTGCGGGAAGTCGACGACCGGCGAGACGCTGCTCCGCCTGCGCGAGGCGACGAGCGGGCGCGTCGAGTTCGACGGCGAGAGCGTCCTCGACATGGACGGCGACGAGCTCACGCGCTTCCGCCGGCGCGCCCAGATCGTCTTCCAGGATCCCTTCTCCAGCCTCGACCCCCGGATGACGATCGGCGAGATCCTCGCCGAGCCGCTGCGGATCCACGGGCTCCCCGAGGACACCGGCGACGGCCGTTCGAAGTCCGAGTACCGCCGCGACCGCGCGAAGGAGCTGCTCGAACGGGTCGGCCTCTCGGCGAACCAGGTGGATCGGTACCCCCACGAGTTCTCCGGGGGACAGCGCCAGCGGATCGGGATCGCCCGCGCGCTCGCGCTCGAACCCGAGTTCATCGTCCTCGACGAGCCCGTCTCCGCCCTCGACGTCTCCGTCCAGGCGCAGGTGCTCAACCTGCTCGACGACCTCCAGGAGGAGTACGGCCTGACGTACCTGTTCATCGCCCACGACCTCTCTGTCGTCCGGCACATCTGCGACCGCGTCGCCGTCATGTACCTCGGCGAGATCGTCGAACTCGGCCCGACGGACGACCTGTTCGACGACCCGCGACACCCCTACACGCGGGCGCTTCTGGAGAGCGTCCCGCGGGCGAAGCTCTCCGAGCAGGGCCGGCGCGTCGAGGCGCTCTCTGGCGACGTGCCGTCGCCGCGGGACCCGCCGTCGGGCTGCCGGTTCCGGACGCGCTGCCCGCTCGTCATTCCGCCCGACGACGTCGACATCGACCAGCGGACGTACCGCGAGGTGATGGACCTCCGCGACCGCGTCGAGTCCGGCGATCTGAACCCGGACGCGGTCTGGGACGCCGTCGGGGATCCCGGCAGGGCGGACAAGCCGGCGTTCAAGCGGCACCTCCGGGAGGAGCTGTTCGACACCGACCTGGACGGCGAGAACGAGGACGTCGTCGAGAAGGCGCTCGACGCCCTCGCCGAGGGCGACGGCGACCGCGCGGCCGAAACGCTCCGCGAGCGCTTCGAGAGCGTCTGCGAGACGACGCGACCGGTTCTCCAGGAGCGCGATCACCCGGCGGCCTGCCACCTGTACGATCAGCCGGTCGAACCCGACGCCGGGAGGGACGAGGCCGAGGCGCGGGCGGACTGAGCGTCGCACGCCCCGGCCGCCCCGGGCGTCCGTCGGTGGATCCGATCGCCGGAAGCGAAACCTTGAGGCGTCGTCCGGGGCGACCGTCACTGTGACACGGTACCGAAACGCCGCGCTGTTCGTCGTTCTCGCCGCCGTCTGGGGGTCGGCGTTCATGGCGATCAAGGCCGGTCTGGAGTTCTTCCCGCCCGTGCTGTTCGCGGCCGTCCGCTACGACATCGCGGGCCTGCTCATGCTCGCGTACGCCTGGCACGTCCTCGACGACCCGCTCCCCCGCGGGCGGGGGCAGTGGGCGCTGGTCGGGATCGGCTCGGTGCTCCTCATCGCGGCGTACCACGCGATGCTGTTCGTCGGCGAGGCGGACCCCGCCGTGACCAGCGCCGCGGCGGCCGTCATCGTGAGCCTCAGCCCCGTGCTGACGACCGGCTTCGCGCGAATGTTCCTCCCCGCGGAGCGGCTGACGGCGGCGGGGATCGCGGGGCTTCTTTTGGGTCTCGTCGGCGTCGCCGTGCTCTCGCAACCCGATCCGAACAACCTCCTTTCCGGCGGGGTGATCGCGAAGCTCCTGGTGTTCGGCGCGGCGGCGGCGTTCGCGCTCGGGAGCGTGCTGACGCGGCGGATCGACGCGGAGATGCCGATCGAGTCGATGGAGGCGTGGTCGATGCTCGGCGGCGCGCTCCTGATGCACCTCGTCTCGCTCGGCCTCGGGGAGCCGATCGTCGGCGACGGCGTTCGGTGGACCGAGCCCGCGGCGCTCGCGGCCCTGCTGTACCTCGCGATCGGCGCGAGCGCGGTCGGCTTTCTCATCTACTTCACGCTGCTCGATCGGCTCGGACCGATCCAGATCAACCTCGTCTCCTACGTCGCGCCGCTGTTCGCCGCGCTCTCGGGGTGGGTCTTCCTCGCGGAGGAGCCGCGAGCCGCGACCGCGGCGGGCTTCCTCCTGATCTTCGTCGGCTTCCTCCTCATCAAGCGCGAGGCGATCCGCGCGGAGGTTCCGCGCCTCGGGGGGGAGCTCCGGGCGCTCTTCTCGCGGAACTGATCGTCCCGTCGGCGAGCGCGCCCGCCCCGTGACCGCCGACCGTCACTCGGCGCGCTCGGCCTCGACGACGGTGCCGACCATCGACCAGCCGCCCTCGTCCGGGCCCTTCCGCCCGACGATGACGCGCTCGTTGTCCTCCGTCGTCGCGAATCGGTACTCGGCGTCGTCGCCCTCGCGCGTTCCCTCGCCCTGGAACTCCCGCTGGAAGAACTCCGCGCTCTCGAGGTGGTACACGCCCGTCGAGCCGTCGTCGAGCGTGAGCCGAACCGGCTCGGGGGTGACGTTGTAGATGCGCTTCGCGAGGGGGTTGAGATCGGCCATGTGTCCGCCAACGCGGCGCGGGACATAAATCCGTCACGACCCGAGCGCGCGGCCGCCGGTCGAGGGAGTCAGGCGTCGAACAGTACGCGGAGGGCGTCACGCCTCGAACAGCGACGCGACCTCCCCGCGGGACAACCCCGCCGACAGCGCGAGGACGAGCTCGATCCGGCCCTTCGAGGCGGGCAAGTCTCCCGCGAACAGCGCGCCGCGCTCCCGGAGCGTCACGCCGCCGCCCCGCGTCCCGTACACCGGCTCCGTCGGGCCGGCGCGACACCGCGAGGCGACGACGATCGGCACCCGATCGGCGGCCGGTCGGTGCGACGGTCGGTCGGCTCAACGGTCGGACGGAGGGCCGACCGGCTGACATATTCGTGGTGTCACACGCGGAGAATAAAAGAATCAGTCGTCTCGATAAATTGTTAGGAGGCCCGAGATCGGTTCGTGAAACGTCGCCGTTCGCGGCGTTCTCGGGGTGAAACGCGCCGAAAGGGATCGAAGGCTCACGCGGCTATATGTCACCGTCCGGCGAAGACCAGTTCGTGAGGTCCCACGTCATGTCGAGCCCCTCAACCACCGTCGAAGAACAGCCGACTCGACCGGGCAGCGCCGACGACGCGCTCGCGTCCGGGATCGACCGCCAGGTTTTCGGCGCGATGGCGCACGCCGTCGTCGTTCCGCTCCGCGCCCTCTGTTTCTGGGCGGCGATCGCGCTCCCGTTCCTCTACGTTCCGCTGCTCCTGGACGGGCTGAAGGGCTCCGCGCCGCTCGTCTTCGTCGGCCTCCTCTCCGCGAACCTCGTCGCGCTGTACGTCGGACGCGCGCACAAGCGGTGACCGTCCCGGACGAGCGAATCAGGATCCTTTAGACGACACGGGGCGGAGCGACCGACATGTCTCTCGAAACGGTTCCGCTCGGACCGACCGGGACGAAGGTGAGCGAGGTCGCGTTCGGCACCTGGCGGTTCGGCCGCGAGAACGACGCCGGCGAGATCGAGGTCGACCGCGACCGGGCCCACGAGCTGCTCGACGCCTACGCCGAGCGCGGCGGGAACTTCATCGACACCGCCGACATGTACGGCGAGGGGCGCAGCGAGGAGTACATCGGCGACTGGCTCGCGGAGCGCGACCGCGAGGACTTCGTGATCGCCTCGAAGATCTACTGGCCCACCCGCGAGGACCCGAACGGCCGCGGGCTCAATCGGAAGCACCTCCGCAGGCAGATCGACCGCATCCTCGATCGCCTCGGCACCGACTACGTCGACCTGCTGTACACCCACCGCTGGGACGACGACACGCCGGCCGAGGAGTTCATGCGCACCCTCGACGGGTTCGTCCGCGACGGGAAGGTCAACTACCTCGGCACCTCGACGCTCGAACCGAACGCCTGGAAGGTGGCGAAGGCGAACGAGATCGCCGACCGGCGGGGGTACGAACCGTTCAGGCTCGCACAGCCGCGCTACAACGTCGTCAACCGGGAGATCGAGGGGAACTACCTGGAGATGTGCGCCGATTACGGCGTCGGGGTGATCCCGTGGTCGCCGCTCGCGGGCGGGTTTCTCACCGGGAAGTACAGTCGGGACGAGGAGCCGCCGGCGGACTCCCGCGCCGCGACGGACCAGCGGTTCGTCGATTCGTACCTCACCGCCGAAAACTTCGACGCGCTGGAGGCGGTCGAGGAGGTCGCGGCGGCGGTCGACGCCAGCCCGGCGCAGGTGAGCCTCGCCTGGCTCACGCGCCACAAGCAGGTCACCGCGCCGATCGTCGGGGCGCGGACGGTCGACCAGCTCCGGGAGAACCTCGCCGCGTGCGAGGTTTCGATCTCCGACGAACAGTTCGAGCGTCTCGCCGACGCGAAGCGGGCGTGAACCGGCGTAAGTCGGCGGATCGTCGGATCGTCGGCGCGCAGCGGGGGAGAGATCCCGCCGCGCTTCGTCAGACCGTTATGTCGTCGGCCGGTAGGGGCGGACGTGAGCGAAACCGATTTCGACGCCGACGCCTGGGCGGCAGAGCTACGCCGGATGCGGGACGAGAAGGACGCCTTTTTCGCCGAGCACCCCCAGTCGCCGATTCCGCCCGCCGAGCGGGACGGCTTCGAGGGGCTGTCGTACTTCGACCCCGATCCGACGTACCGGATCGGGGCGACCGCGCGGGTTCACGACCGACCCGACCCGGTCGAGATGGAGACGACGAGCGGTCCGAACGTGCGCTACCTCCGCGTCGTCACCTTCGAGTTCGAACTCCGGGGGGACGACCGGACGCTCGCGGCCTACCGCCAGGAAGAAGCGGAGGGTCGGACCCTGTTCGTCCCGTTCCGCGACAAGACGACCGGCCAGGAGACCTACCGCGGCGGCCGGTACATGGAGTTCGAACCGGAGCGCGACCTCGGGGACGGCGACGAAACCGTCCTCGATTTCAACCTCGCGTACCAGCCGTTCTGCGCCTACAGCGACACCTTCTCGTGTCCGCTCCCCCCGGAGGAGAACTGGCTCGAAGCGGCGATCCGGGCCGGCGAGCGAACGGGGTGAACCGGTCCGTCCACCCTCGACTGCCGGAGCGAGCGGGACGGCCGGAGAATATGATGATAGATTATGTCCGTTACGACGGATAAACCAAACGCCTTATGCGATGCGCGGCGTAGCTTTCGGTAGAGGCATGGACGTCACACGCAAAGGTATGATCGGGCTCGTCCTGATGATCGTCGGTACGCTCGCCTTCCTCCCGGGAGTCACGCCGGGCGCAGGCATGGGCGTGCTGGTCCTCCCCGCCGCGATCCTTCTCACGGCGGGCACGTATCTGCTCGGAACCGACGGCGACGGCCGGCCGGTTTAAGCCCCGAACTGCGGTTTTTCGCGCGAGACCGACCCGAGGAGGCGTGCGTCCGCCCGGGCGATCGGACGAAACTGCCTTCCGGCGGGCGGGCGGATGGAACCCGATGTCGGCTCTCAGAACCTGCGAGGCGCACGGTCCGTTCGACGCCGGCGTCTGCCCGGACTGCGGCGCGCGGGGACGGCTCGTTCTCGACGCCGACCGGCGCGAACGGCTGTCGCGGTTCCTGAGCGGCGCGCTCCGGCACTTTCCGTCGGATCTCGGCCTCTCGATGGACGACGCGGGCCGGGTGCGGTACGCCGCTCTCGTCCGCGCCGCGACGGACCGGTACGAGTGGGCGACCCCGGAGGCCGTCGAGGCCGTCGTCGCGACGGATCCGAAAGGTCGCTTCGAGCGCGCCGACGGACGGATCAGGGCGGCCTACGGTCACTCCGTCGACGTCGATCTCGGTTCCGGAACGGACGGCGGGGCGGTCCCCGACCGGCTCTACCACGGAACCGCTCCGAGGAACGTCGGTTCGATCCGCGAAGAGGGGCTCAAGCCGATGGGGCGGCAGGAGGTCCACCTGTCCCCGACGCGGGAGGGCGCGCGGTCGGTCGGCCGGCGTCACGCCGCCGAGCCGATCGTGTTCGTCGTCGACTCGGAGGCGATGCTCTCGGACGGGCTTCCGATTCGCCGCCGGGGCCCCGAGACGTACACGGCCGACCGGGTCCCGCCCCGGTACCTCGGCCTGTGACTCCCGCGGACGGGCGCGATCGACCGTCGGATTCGTCCCGCTCGCCGGGACCGCTACTAGGCTCTTCCGCGTCCTTTCGCGCGCGGCTCGCTCGCCGTGCGGATCGCGACATTCCGGCGGAGCGGTCGCGGATTCGCGACTACTGGACGCCCGACCGTTCCGTCCGGACGCTCTCGCTGGATCGTGCTGCTCCGGTCCGCCGCGGAGATGCCTCGAATCCGGATCCGGAACGCCGACCGACGAGACGTGACGCTGATAAGTCGCTTGCGTACGCATGGTTTCCGTTTATCCTGCTAGCCGGGGTGAAACGTACTAGGGGAGGCGGCGCACCGATCGCTTTCGTAGCGCCGAACGTTTCGGTTTCCGACCGGACGCGTGTGTACCGGATCGAGTAGGGAACGGAGGGTGCATTTGACACATGTCGGAACGACACACGATCGACAGGAGAACAGCACGAGCGCGCGAACCGACGAGCGGGGTGCGACGGCCGGCGGACGCCGATAGGCCCGGCGGGGCGGGCACTCGGCGCTCGACGAAGCGCGGTTTCGCCCGCGGCTCCCGCCGCTCTCGTCCCGTCGCGGCGGATCGTCGGAGAGCGAAGCCTCCGACGGTGCGCGACTGACATGTCCGTCTACGAGGGATCGAACGGGAGATACTACACGGAAAACGACCTCTGGGAGCGGTTCGAATCGGGCGCGTGGACCCCGCGCATGTGGGAGACGGACACCGGGCGGGAGATCGTCGAGACCGAGGCGGAGGAGGTGCTGATGCTCGCTCCGACGGACCCCGTGGATCTCCCCGAAGGAGTCGAGATCAGGCGCGACGGCGGGTTCCCGACGATCGTGGACTCGCGCGAGCTTCGGACGCGCTCGCGCGGCTTGCTCTCGCGGTGAGACCCGACCGGACTCGGCGGGCGGACGCCGAAGCCGGTCGAGAGCGTCGCGCCGACGCCGGCGAGCGGTCGCCGCTTTCGAACGAATCGACGAGGAGAAAGCTTATGCCGACGGTGTCGGGAGAAGGGTCCGCAGCACTAAGGCAGTCATGTGGTGCTGCACTTTCCTGTCAGGAGCGGCATCTCCGCGGGTGGGCCGGCAGGGGGCGTGTCCCCCGGTGGCCCGTCCGACGGTAACGAGAAGGCCGAGAGCTGTAGGAACCTCTCGTCCGACCACTCGCCCCCGCTCCTCGGAGAGCGGTAGTGCGACTCCCCCCGACATAGTGTGATCAGAATGCTATTAATGGGGAATAGTAACTTCAAGAACGTCGATCAATGGACCGAACGCCGGCGCACGCGCCGCCATCGGCACCGCTCGATCCACCCTGGCCCCGAATGTATAGAAATTTGAAAATTCTCCGCGAAAGGAGAAAACTTATGCCGGGGTGCCTGAATCTATGTTTCGCAGCACTTGGGTCAGTCACGTTGTGCTGCGTACATCCGTCAGGTCCAACAGCCATCCGTGATGGCTGGTGAGGGGAAAAGTCTGAGACCCCCTCGAACGTTTTTTGGCGTCTGAACTCGGAGGGCGGAAACTGCTGCGAGACGGTCCGACGACCGACGGAGGGCCACGAGGACAGCCCGCGCTCTGCGGGCGGTCGGATCACGGCGAGAAGTCGTCGAGTGCCCGGGGTGGGCTCCGAACCCACGATCTCCGCATGTCCCAGGTACGAGGCTCGGCGGGCCTCCGGGAGCGGAGCTTCCAAGGCGGTTACCGCACCGAAGCTCGGTGGTCGGACCGCGGAGGACCGACGCGATACCCTATGAGTGCGGCGCTATGTCCAGCTAAGCCACCCGGGCTCACTTCCACGTATTGCGATGAGACTCTTTAACCTTCTCATATCGGTTCGCCCGATCGCTCGCCGCCGCCTCGCGGCACACCCCTCGGATTTATGTCATAGTAGCGGGACACCCCGCCATGGGTCTCCCGGAACTCGTCCGGTCCGAACTCGACGGCGAGTCCGTCACCGCCCGCGTGGCGCTCGGCGGCGAGGACGAACTGCTCGTCACCCCGACGCGAACGCTCGTCTACCGGGCCGACGGGCTGCTGTCCGACGAGGCGGTCGAAACGTACCCGCACGACGCCGAGCGGATCGAGGTGTCCGAAGGCAAGCGGAAGTCGAAGGTCTCCCTCGGCTACGGTCTCGACGGCGAACGTTCGTTCGCGGTCCCGACGAAGCGACTGCGGGAGGCGCTGCACCCGGTTCTCGCGGGCGCGCTCGCCGCCGTCGGAATCGTCGAGGACGGCGAAACCGTGACGCACGTCTTCCGGTTCAGCGAACTGACGCTCGTCATCACCGACTCGCGGGTGGTGAAGCACATCGGCGCGGCCGTCTGGGACGACGACTACGAGGTGTTCCGCTACGACGACGTGACGGACCTCGCGTTCGAGGACGGCAGCGTCGCGACCTCGGTCGTCCTCACGCTCGGCGACCGACAGGAGCGGTTCAAAGCGCCGAACGAGGAGGCGCGGGCGGTGCGCGAGGGACTCGAATCCGCGCTGCTGGCGTACCACGGCGTCGGGAGCCTCTCGGAGTTCCGCGCTGCCGTCTCGGCCGACGAGCGCGGAGACGAAGACGCGAGTGCGGACGAGAGGGGCTCGGGCGGGTCCGCGCGGAGCGCGGTCGACTTCGGCGACGGTCCGGATCCGCTGAGCGCGACCCCGTCGCAACTCGCGCGGTCGTCCGAGAGCGCGCCCCGCGCGGCCGACGGGCGAGCCGATCCCCCGAACGCCGAACCCCGGCACGCCGATACGGCGGCCGACGGCGCGGGAGCTGACGGCGCGGCGGCCGACGAGTTCCGGGGTACCGGGTTCGAGCCGGCCGACGCCGGCTCGGACGAGGAGCTCGCGAGCCGCCTCGCGGCGCTCGAAGGCGCGGTCGAGCGGCAGAACGAGGCGCTCCGCGAACAGCGGGAGCTCGTCGAGCAGCTCATCGAGGAACTGCGGCGGGGTCGATAGGAGAGCTCCGCATTCTACTCTCGACCCGTGACTTTCCTGATGCACGACGACCCGAACGGCCCGAGTTCGCCGGAGTCGAAGCGGATGAAGTGACCCGTCGAGAGGCCCGCCCCGCAGCGGCGACAGGAGAAGTCGCCCTCCCTCGTGACGACCTGGCTCTCGAATCGCACGAACGTCCCGCCGCGGCGCGTCCGGATCCGCCCGTCCTCGCGCTCGATGATGCCGCGCTTTTCGGCCTCGTCGAGGATCTCGCGCGTCGCCGTCGGGTCGGTCGTCACGGTCTCGATCCGGTCGACCACCTCGGCGAGACTGAGCTCGTCGCGTTCGAGGTGCGCCAGCAGGTCGAGCGCGAGGGCGACCCGCTCGTCCCGGCTCCCGGCGTCGGTCACGGGA
This sequence comes from Halegenticoccus soli, assembly GCF_002844195.1. Lineage (GTDB taxonomy): Archaea > Halobacteriota > Halobacteria > Halobacteriales > Haloferacaceae > Halegenticoccus > Halegenticoccus soli. Next base: position 734,563 of record NZ_PEND01000001.1, on the reverse strand, counting down.
GCCCGTTCCGCCGCCGGACGCTTAACCGTTCCGCGGAGCCCGAGCGCGCTCCGCGAAGCGCAAAGCGTTTCCACCGCGGGTTGGCAGGGGTGGTATGAACCGCCGGGCCCGGTTCCTCCTCGGAGCCGCCGCGATCGCCGCCGTCGCGCTCGGAGCGTGGCTCTCCTCCCCGGACGGAACGCTGCGGTGGCTCGCGGGGCTCTCCTCCGACCCCGTCCGGTTCGGCGCGGTCCTGCTCGCGCTGTCGCTGGTCCGGCCGTTCCTCGCGTGGCCGACGACGCTCCTCGCCGTCGGGGCGGGGTACGGCTACGGCGCGGCGGGGATCGGCGTCGCGCTCGCGCTGATGGTTGTTACGAGCCTCGTCCCGTACTCCCTCGCCCGGCGCACCGGGGGCGGCGGCCGGCTCTCTGACGCCGGGGAGCGGTTCGTCGACGACGCCGGCACCGTCAGGAGCGTCGCCGCGAGCCGCCTCCTCCCCGCGCCGTCCGACGTGGTGTCGGTCGGGGCGGGGGCCGCAAACGTCCCCCTCCGGCCGTTCCTCGTCGGAACCGCGCTCGGGGAGCTGCCGTGGGCGGCCGGCGGCGCGCTGGCCGGCGCGTCGCTCGACGCGCTGACGGCCGACTCGCTGTCGAGCGCGATCGACGTCCGACTCGTCGCCGCCGCGGCGCTCCTCGCCGCGCTCCTCCTCGCGGGGCCGGCGTACCGGTTCCTGCGGGGCGACGACTCGCGGCTCGGCCGCGTCTTCGGGCGCGGGTGGCGGTGAGCTGGCGGCCGGGAGCGAACGGGCGGGTGGCGATGGACGGACGGTATCGAACCGCGGGAGGGCGAGGGGACCGTCGGACGACCCGAGCGCGATCTTAGGACCACGCTAAGAGGGACACGCCCGCCGTTCTACGGCGGACTCGCGGGTCGGCCCGTCACTCGGTTCACTCCAGGAGGGACTCGCCCGTCATCGCCCCGGGCTGCTCGACCCCGACGAGCCGCAGGATCGTCGGCGCGAGGTCGCAGAGCGACCCGCCCGGCCTGACGGTCCGACCGCCGTCCGAGCCGTCGGGCGCGAGATAGACGATCGGGACGGGGTTGTAGGTGTGCGCGGTGTGCGGCTCCTCGGGCGTCCCCATGTCGTCCGCGTTCCCGTGATCGGCCGTGATCAGGGCGTGCCCGCCCGCGGCCTGGACGGCGGCGACGAGCCGTCCGAGCTGTTCGTCGACGGCTTCGACGGCCCTGACGGCGGCGTCGAAATCGCCGGTGTGGCCGACCATGTCCGGGTTGGCGTAGTTCAGCACGAGCACGTCGGGGTCGTCGGACTCGATGATCGCGATCGCCGTGTCCGTCACCTCCTCGGCGCTCATCTCGGGCTTCTGGTCGTAGGTCGGCACGTCGGGGCTCTGGATGATGCGCCTGATCTCCCCGTCGAACTCGACCTCGCGCCCGCCGTTGAGGAAGTACGTGACGTGCGCGTACTTCTCCGACTCGGCGAGGCGCAGCTGCGTCATCCCCGCCTCGGAGACGACCTCTCCCAGGGTGTCCTCCGGCTGCGTCGGCGGGAACGCAACCGACAGGTCGAACGTCTTGTCGTACTGCGTCATCGTCACGACCTCCGCGTCCGGCGGCGAGGTGTCGAAGGGCCAGTCCGGACGGATGTCCGCGAGCATGCGGACGAGCTGCCGGGCGCGGTCCGACCGGAAGTTGAAGAAGATCACCGCGTCGCCGTCTTCGAGCGCCGGTCCGCCCTCGATCAGGGTCGGCTCGACGAACTCGTCCGTCTCCCCGCGCTCGTAGGATCCGCGGACGGCCGCGACGGCGCTTTCGGCCTCGAACGTCGCCTCGCGGCGCACGATGGCGTCGTACGCCCGCTTCGTCCGCTCCCAGTTCAGGTCGCGGTCCATGGCGTAGTACCGGCCGGAGACGGTGGCCACGTCGCCCGTCCCGCGGTCGGCGACGACCGACTCCAGTTCGGCGAGGTAGTCGGCCCCCGCCTTCGGGTCGGTGTCCCGACCGTCGGTGAACGCGTGGGTGACCGCCTCGACGCCCCGGTCTGCGGCCATCCGGACGAGCGCGTACAGGTGCTCCTGGTCGGAGTGGACCCCGCCGTCGCTGACGAGCCCCATGAGGTGGACGCGACCGCCTCGCTCCTCCGCGTACCGGAACGCCGAATCGAGCGCGTCGTTCTCGAAGAACGACCCGTCCCCGATCGAGTCGTTGATCCGGGTGTACGCCTGGTAGACGACCCGCCCGGCGCCGATATTGACGTGTCCGACCTCGCTGTTGCCCATCTGGCCCTCCGGCAGGCCAACGCGGCGCCCGGACACGTCGAGCGTGCCGTACGCGCCCGACTCGGCGAATCGGTCGAAGTTCGGCGTGTCGGCGGCCTTGACGGCGTCTCTGCGGTCGTGGTCGCCGAGTCCCCATCCGTCGAGAATGACGAGCGCAACCTTCATGGGCGATACCACCGCCGCCGCGGGTAACTACCCTTCGCTTCGGGCGAGGATGGCGGCCGGGCACGCCGGTCCGACGCGCGGGGGAGTCGTCGCGCGACCGCGAGACCTATTGCCCGGCCGCGCGCTCATCCCGCATGGTCGCAGAGCGCGTCGTCCCGGATCGACTCGTCGAGTACTACCTCGGCAACGGCCCGAGCCTCGTCTGGCTGCTCGTGGTCAACGCGACGGCGTTCCTCGTCGGCGTGCGGTACTACGTCGAGACGATGCCGGCGGTGGGGACGTTCCTGTGGCCGCTGTACGGCGATTCGCCGACGGCCCTCGCGCTGGCGACGCTCTCCCTCGCGACGCTTCTGCCGGCGCTCGGGCGCGTTTCGCCGCTCGACGCGCCGACGAACCGCCCGCTCGCGTACCTCCACACGCTCTCTTTCGTCTGGCTCGTCAAGTACGGCCTCTGGACCGTCGTCGCGCTGAACCTCCGCCCCGACCTGTACGTCGGGTTCACGCTCGATTCGCTGTGGAGCTACTGGGGGATCATCCTCACCCACGTCCTGTTCGTCGTCGAGGCCCTCCTCATCGCGCGGGTGGGGCGGACGACGCGGGGCGCGCTCGCGCTCGCGCTGGGGCTGATGCTCGCGAGCGACGCCTTCGACTACGCGTTCGGTTATCACCCGCCTATCCGGTACGAACCGGGCGCGACGCTCGCGGCCGCGACGGTCGCGCTGTCGGTGCTTTCCGTCGCGTTCGCGGCGCGGGAGTTCGCCCCGCTGGCCGAAAACGACTGAGGTGAACGGTGCAAACTTACGCACCGAGACAGTTCACACCCAATGAACGAAACGAACGAAGGCTCTCGTTTATACTAGGGGACGACGCTACCGGTTACCTATGCGAACGGTTTACGTTCTCGTCGCCTGCCTCTCTCTCGTCGCCGCCGCGTGCGGTCCGGCGGCCGCAGCGTCGGCGTCGTCCGGGGTCGCGGAGTCGCTGCACGCCCCGTCGGAGCCGATCGGCGAGCCGCCGGTGGCGAGCGAGGCGCAGATCCGGAACGCGACGAGCGGAAAGCGGGCCGGCGCGAGTATGGGATTCGGAACGGAGCTCTCGTCGTTCGTGCAGTCGATGAGCGCCCAGACGAGGGGGACCGTCGACCGCGAGCTGTGGGAGCGCCGACTCGAACGGACGGAGACGGCCGCGACGATGGAGCAGCGGATCGACGACCTCGGGTCGAAGTTCATCGCGCTCGAATCGGAGCGCGAGCAGCTCGAAAGCGAGTACGAGAACGGGAACGTCTCGGATCTCGAGTACCGGGCGCGGCTGAGTCGGATCGAAACGCAGCTTCTGATCCTCGACGCCGTCGTGGACTCGGCGCGCGAACCCGCGGCCGAGCTCGGCGCCAACACGACGCGGCTCGACCAGATCGACGCCGGCGTCGACCGCGTCCGGGGCCCGCCGACCGACGGCCCGGTGTGGGCCGCGAGCCGACCGGCGGGAGAGCCGGCCCGCGGCGCGAGCGCGTCGGTCGGGGGAGGAGCGCCGACGGCCGACGCGAACGGAACCGCCGCCGAACGGGCGGTCAACCGATCCGACGCCGCGGGCGAATCGGTCGACGCCGCGACGAACCGGTCCCGCTCGGCTCCGGCGAGCCGACCGAACGCGGACCGCGGCGCAACGGGCGCGCCGGGCGACGCGGCCGACGCGAAGGCAACCGCGGACGCGCCGACTGCGGATCGACCGGTCGGCGGAGAGACGACCGACCCGGGCGATCGCAACGAGAACGCGGACCCGAACGCCGCAGATCGGAGCCGAAGCGACGAGAACGCCTCCGACGGCTCGACGGCCGCCGCCGACGGTTCGACGAACCGCTCCGACGACTTGACGGCCGCCGCCGACGGGCCGGCGGACGCCTCCGGCGACCGTCCGGCGCTCGCTTCGCTCGTCGGGTCGCTGACGCCGCCCGTTTTTATCGCCGGGTTGGTTGACGCGGTGAGTCAGCCTTTTGAGTTTTCGTAGCGTACGACCACAGCATGGACTCTGCGGTGCTCCTCGATCTCCTCGGCAACGAGAACCGTCGGCGCATTCTCCGGCTGCTCTCGCACAAGCCGTGTTACGTCACCGAGATCAGCGAGTACCTCGGCGTGAGTCCGAAGGCGGTCATCGACCACCTGCGGAAGTTAGAGGAGGCCGGGCTCATAGAGAGCCGCACCGACGACCAGCGGCGGAAGTACTTCCACATCTCGCGCAACCTCCGTCTCGAAGTGAGCGTCTCGCCGTACGGCTTCGGCGCGAAGAGCGCGTACCCGGCGAACCCGAGCTTCGACATGACCGGACGCTGTCCGCACGTCTCCCTGGAGACGCGCGCGCTCGACGACGACGAGGAGGACCTCTCCGATCTCGCGGCCGAGTTCTCCCGGCTGGAGGAGCTCGAAAACGAACTGTCGCTCGCCCAGCGGTGGGTTCACGGGCGGATGACCGACGTGCTCGACCGGCTGAACGAGGCGCTCGGGGTCGACGCGGACAGCCGATTTTACGCCGAAATCCTCGGCGCGCTCGCGGACGGAAAGCGGACCGCCGGCGAGATAGCCGCGGAGGTGGACGCGCCGGCCGGCGCAGTCGAGGACGCCCTCCGCCGGCTCGCCGAGCGCGGGCTGGTGCAGAACCGGGGCGGCCGGTGGCGGATCAGCTGACCTCCCTCGTCAGCCCGGCGCGCAGATCCCGGCCGAAGTAGTGTCCGACGAGCGCGACGAGCAGGCCGGTGCCCGCGCCGACGCCCGCGATCGCGGTACCGTACTGGGAGAACGCCCGGACCGCGAAGGGGAATGCGACGGTGCCGAACGTTCCGAGCGTGGTCAGGACCAGCACGAGCCCGGACGCGAGCGCCGCGGCCAGCCCGACTTCGACGTACCGGCGGCGGCGACTCGCGAGCCCGACCACGAAGGCGACGACGAACAGCCCGGCGATCCGGCCGAGGAACCCGACGATCGGGATCGACCCGCCGAGGAGCAGCCCGACGAGCGAGGCCGCGAGCGCGGCGAGGAACACCTTGATCGAGAACAGTGAGCCGGTCCGCCGCGCCAGCCCCGAGAGCTGTCCGCCGCGCTCGTCGTCGCCCGCCCCGGCGGCCTCGTCGTCGAACGCGACGGACTCGCGTTCGCGTTGATCGCTGCGCTGCATGCGGGACGATGGGCGGGCGTCGGTCAAGGCTCTTGTGCCGGACGGCCGAACGGATGCTTTCAAGTCCGGTCCGGCGGTACCACGCTGTATGAACCCAGGGGACCGCGTCCGCGTCGAGCGCGGGGGCGTCGCGAACGAAGGGGTGCTGATGCCGTCGACGACGGCCGAACACCTGGTCGTCAAGCTCGACGGCGGGTACAACGTCGGGGTCGCGCGCGAGGGCGCCGACGTCGAGGTGCTCGAATCCGGCTCGTACGAGGTCGGCGGGGAGGGCGACGGAGAGGACGAGAGCTCGGTCGTCGAGTTCGACCCGGACCTGCCGACGGTGGCGCTCATCTCGACCGGGGGGACCATCGCCTCGACCGTCGACTACCGGACGGGCGCGGTGACGGCGCAGTTCGACGCCGAGGACGTGCTCCGAGCGGTTCCCGACCTCGCGGGGCGGGCGAACTACCGCGGCCGGGTCGTGGCGAACATCCTCTCGGAGAACATGACGCCGGCGGTCTGGCAGCGCCTCGCGCGGGCGGTCCACGAGGAGATCGAAAACGGCGCCGACGGCGTCGTCGTCATGCACGGCACCGACACGATGCAGTTTTCGGCGTCGGCGCTCGCGTTCATGCTCGACGCGCCGGTGCCGATCGTCTTCACCGGGAGCCAGCGCTCGGCCGATCGACCCTCCAGCGACAACGTGATGAACGCCGTCTGCGCCGTCGAAGCCGCCAAGAGCGACTGCGCGGAGGTGCTCGTCTGCATGCACGCCACGGAGAGCGACGACGTCTGCGCGCTCCACCGGGCCACCCGCGTCCGGAAGAACCACACCTCCCGTCGGAGCGCCTTCGAGACGGTCGGCGCGAGGCCGCTCGGCGAGGTGAACTACGAGACCGAGGAGGTCGCCTTCCGCCGGGAGTACAGGGAGCGCGGCGCGGCGACGCTCGACATCGCGCCCGACCTCGACACCGAGGTCGAGCTCGTGAAGTTCACCCCCGGGATGGATCCGGCGGCGTGGGACTACCTCGACGGCAAGTCCGGCGTCGTGATCGAGGGGACGGGCCTCGGCCACGTCCACACGGACCTCGTCCCCCGAATCGAGGAGCTCGTGGACGAGGGCGCGGTCGTCGCCATGACGAGCCAGTGCCTCGGCGGGCGCGTCTGCGACCGCGTCTACGACACCGGGCGCGACCTGCTCGACGCGGGCGTCGTCGAGGCGGGCGACACGCTCCCCGGGACGGCGAAGGTGAAGCTCATGTGGGCGCTCGCCAACCTCGGCGATCCGGCGGGCGCGATGGGCGAGTCGCTGGCGGGCGAACTGCGGGAGCGGTCACGACCGTGGACCTGACGGTCAGGCGCGCCCGCCCGGAGGACTACGACGCGGTGGCCGCGTTCACGACCGACACGTGGCCGGACCGGGGCGGAGACTACATCCCGCGAATCTACCACGAGTGGATCGAGGGCGACGACGACGGCCAGATGACGTTCGTCCTCGACGCGGGCGACGGCGCGGGCGGCACGCCCTCGACGAACGTCGCCGGTATCTGCCAGGGCGTCCTGCTCTCCGAGTACGAGGCGTGGGGGCAGGGGATGCGCGTCCACCCCGAGTACCGCGGTCGCGGCGTCGCGCTCGCGCTCACCGACGCGCTGTTCGAGTGGGCCGCGGGAGCGGGGGCGACGGTCGTCCGGAACATGGTCTTCTCGTGGAACGTCGCCGGACTCGGCCAGTCGCGCGCCGCGGGGTTCGACCCCTGTACGGAGTTCCGGTGGGCGACGCCGACGCCCGACGCGGACGCGGAGCCCGACCTCCGCGTGACCGGAGACCCCGACGGCGGGTGGGCGTTCTGGACCGCGAGCGACGCCCGCGCGCACCTGAAGGGGCTGGCGCTTGACGGCGCGGAGTCGTGGGCGCTCTCCGAGCTGACGCGCGATCGGCTGCGCGAGGCGGCCGACGAGGGGCGGCTCTTCACCGTGCAGGACGGGGGAACGCGCGCGCTCTCGCTCAGAAACCGGAGCTACGAGCGCGAGAACGAAGCGGGCGCCTCCGAGACGTGGGCCGAGTACGCGGTCGGCGCGTGGGCGGACGCGGAGGCGGCCCGGGCGCTCTACCGGGCGATCGAGCGCGACGCCGCGGACGCGGGCGCCGATCGGACGCGCGTGCTCGTCCCCGAGAGCGTCCGGTGGGTGAGCGACACGGCGGCCGCCCGCGCGGCGGTGTCGGACGAGCCGGACTTCGTCATGGCGGCCGACCTGACCGACGAGCCGGACGACTCGGCCGACGAAACCGCCCGCGGTCGGTAGGACCGTCGGCGACCGCGGGCCCGGTTCGCCGCGCGGTCGCCGGCGGGAGGCGTGCGGGGGAGCCGCCTCAGACGGCGTACCAGAGCGTCTCCGACTCGCCCTCTTCGTCCGGCTTCTCGACCTCGTGCCGTTCGAGGACGCCCTGCCGTTCCAGCGCGACGAGCGCGTCCTCGACCAGGGCGGGTTCGACGTCGACCTGCTCGACGACGTCCGCGGTCGACCGCGGCTGGTCGTCGTTGAACGCCTCGAAAACCCGCTTTTCGATGCCCGGCGCCCGGTCGGATCCGTTGGAGGGGGTCATTTTCTTCGCGTGAAACGTTACGCCCGCCGGGGGATATGGGCTCGGCCTTGGAATACAGGGATTGAAAAGCGGCGATCGCGGCGATCAGCCGAACAGCCGCTCGCGGAGCGTCCGCTCGCGAGCCGTCTCGGCGAGGAGGACGGAGCAGTCCACGTCCTCGACGACGTCGAGGACGAGCGTCCCCCGGACGAGTCGCGAGAGCAGCCCGCGCTCGGTCGCGCCGATGACGAGCAGCGACGCGGCGGCGGCGTGCCGTTCGATGGCCGCCTCCACGTCGCCCGACTCGACGACGAGGCGGGCGTCGCCGAGGTCGTGCGCCTCGGCCCACGACCGGAGGAACTCCTCTCCATCCGTCTCGTGGTCGGTCACGTGTAAAAGCGTCACCTCGGAGCCGTACTCGGCGCGGAGCGTCGCCGCGATGGCGGCGGAGAGATCCGAGTCCGGGCCGCCCGCGGTCGGCACCAGAATCCGGGACGGATCGAGCCCGCGGTCCTTCAGGACGAGGAAGTCGCAGGGGAGCGAGTGGGCGAACTCGTCGACGGCCCCTTCGGCGCGGCCCGGCGCGCCGTGGGAGTCCGGCCCCCATCCCATCACCGTCAGGTCCGCGCCGTAGGTCCGGGCGGCGTCGAACACCTCCTCGAACGAGCGGTGCGAGAGGACCGCGTGCGTCTCCACCGACACGCCGAAGGTCTCCGCGTCGTCGCGGGCGGCGGCGAGGATGGCGTGGGCGTCGTCCAGATCCCCCTGCTCGCGCGCCGCCTCCAGCGGCGTCTGGTCCGGCACCTGCACGACGTTGATGGCGACGACCGTTCCGCCGCGGTGCTTCGCGATCGCGCTGGCCAGGGTGATGAGATCCGTCTCGTGGGCCGGGTTGGCGAGCGGCACCATGACGCGGTACGTTCCGCCGTCCGGCTGCACCGACGTCGCCACCGACACCGCGGAGCGCGGCATCTCCTCGGATCGGTGGAGGATGTAGTGGCCGAGCACGCCCTGTTTGTCCGCCTTGCCGCGGGCGTAGCCGAGGTACCAGAGCCCGGCGAAGGCGACGAACGCGAGGCTCAGGAGGACGACGAAGGGTTCGATGAACGCGATCAGGGCGAACGAGACCACCGCGCCGAGCGCCGGAACGAGAGGGTACAGCGGGACGCGATAGTCCGGACGGTAGTCCTCGGGGTCGGCCTCGCGCATCACGATCAGCGCGACGTTCAACAGCCCGTAGATGAGCAGGTGGAGCACGCTGCCGGCGGTGGCGAGCGTCTCGACGTCGGCGACGAGGACGAAGAGGAGGATGAACGCGCCCGTGACGCCGATCGATCGGTACGGCGTCCCGAACCGGGGGTGGATCTCGTTCAGTTCGGCGCTGACGATCCGGTCCCGGCCCATCGCGAAGTTGATCCGCGAGGAGGCCAGGATGGACGCGTTCGCGCTCGAGGCCGTGGCGAGCAGCCCGCCGAAGAGGAGCGCCGCCGCCCCGAGCGGACCGGCGAGCGCCCGGGCGACGTCGACCACCGCCGTGTCGTTTCCGGCGACGAGGCTGTTGTCGACGGCCGCGAGCACCGTGACGAGCACGAGGGCGTAGATCGTCGTCACGATGAGGACGCTGCCGATCACCGCCCGCGGGAGGTTCCGGCCGGGGTCTTTGATCTCCTCGGCGACGGACGTGATCTGGACGAACCCGAGGTAGGAGACGAACACGAGCCCCGTCACCGGCAGCAGCGGCGCGAAGCCCCTGTCCGGGGGGACGATCGGCCGGAGGGTGGCGAGGTCGGCGTTCAGCGCGCCCACCGCGGTGAACGCGGCGAGGATGCCGACGAGCGTGACGACGATGACGTTCTGGAGCCGCCCGGTCTCCTTCGCGCCGACGTAGTTGACGAAGACGAAGAGCGCCGCGCCCGCGAGCGCGACGAGTTTGGTCGCCGCGAGCGTGACGCCGCCGACGGTGAGGTCGGGGACCGGGAGGAACAGCACCACGTACTGTCCGAAGCCGGTCATGTAGAACGCGCTGGCGAACGCGAGCCCCATCCAGTTACTCCAGCCGGCGACGCTGCCGAACAGCGGCCCGAGCGCGTGGTTGACGTAGTAGTACGCGCCGCCCGACTTCGGCATCGCCGTCCCCAGTTCGCTGGCCGAGAGCGCCGTCAGGAGCGCGATCGCGCCGCCGAGGACGAACGCGACGGCGGCGAGCGGTCCGGCCCGCTCGACGGCCGCCCCGGGGAGGACGAAGATGCCCGCGCCGATCATCGTGCCGACGCCGATTGTCAGCGCGGCGAGCGGACCGAGGTCCTTCGCGAGCTCCTCGTCGCTTATGCGCGGAATCGTCGCGGGGGTGACGGAATCGTCGTGACTCTCTCCGGACGTGTCTTCATACCAAATGGTATTCGAATCGCCCGGTTTAACTGATTCGTAATCGAGGACGCTCGACGGCTTCGATCCGCGATTCGCCGGACGTGCGACGGAGCGGTCACGTCGGCCGCGCGGTGAACGTCATCCGGATCGCCGCGCCGGACGGCCCGCGGAGCGCGGTGCCGATCGGCCGCGGATGCGGGGGAGATCGACGGGTCGACGGATCGCCGGTTACTCGTCGCCCCCGCGATCCCGCGGCAGCACGACGACCGGCCTGTCGCTCTCAGTGACGAGCGACCTCCTGACGTTCTCGGCGAAGAGCTCCCACCAGCGCTTCCCGCCGCGGGGGGAGAAGACGACGGCGCTCGCGTCTGCCTCGGCGGCCGCTTCGAGGATCGCCGTCGCCACGTCGGTCCCGTACAGCACCCGCGTCTCCGCCTCGACGCCGGCTTCCGCGGCGCGCTCGCGGACGAGGGCGAACATCTCCGAGGCGAGCTCCTCTCGCTGTTCGACGGAGGCCTTGTCCGGTGCGCCGCCGGCCTTTTCGACGACGTGGACGACGAGCATCCGCCCGCCGGCGTCGGCGACGTACGGGAGAACGGCGTCGCACGTCGCGCGCGCGTCGTCCTCGTTCGCGATCGGCACGATCGGATACGCGAGGAGCGGATCAGACACGGCGGACACCCCCGGCGGTCGAGAGGGGGGAGTCGCAGGAGGCGGTCCCGGCGCGGCGCGTCCGCGGTGACGGTCGGTCGGCGCTCATGCGCCGGGGTACGGGGGCCGACGCCTTAGGTGATTCCGCCGGAGCGACCAGTTTCGATCGAACTCGCGCCGGCGCGCGGCCGCCCGGCGTCAGATCGCGGTCACCCACGCCCGGTATCCCTCGTCGCGACCGTACACCTCCTGAAACGCGCGGTCGACGAAACCGGCCAGCCGATTCGCGTCTGAACGGGCCGTGATCCGGACGTTCGTCCCCTCGGCGTTCTCCGGGCTCTCCAGTTGGTCGATCCGGAACTCGGGGAACTCCGAGACGAGGGCCTTCAGGCGGTCGAGCTCCTCGTCGGTGGCGTCCAGGTTGAACGTCCGCTCCGTGAACTGGATCCACGGCCCCGGAAGCGGGTCGCCCTCCTCGTCGACCCCGTCGAGGTCGGGGTCGGCGGGGACCTCGATCGTCAGGTAGGGACTGGCGCGCTCGCGGTGGGCGGCGACGGCGTCGGCGAACAGCTTGCGCCGCTCCGTCGGCGTGTCGGCGTCGAATCGCGTCATGGCGGCGGGTACGTCGTCAGCGTCAAAAAGGATCGGCTTCGAGCGGCGCACGCTCGCCGGAAACAACACCTCCTTAACGAAGGCTGGTGAACCTGGGGACATGGCGGATTATCACGTGCTTCTGCTCGGAGCACCCGGTGCGGGGAAAGGAACGCAGAGCAAGCGTCTCGCCGGGGAGTTCGACCTCGAACACGTCACGACCGGCGACGCCCTCCGCGCGAACAAGGACATGGAGACCGAGTACGGGACGCCGCGCGAGTACATGGACGAGGGCGAGCTCGTGCCGGACGAGGTCGTCAACGAGATCGTCAGGGAGGCGCTGTCGCAGGCTGACGGCTACGTCCTCGACGGCTACCCGCGCAACCTCTCGCAGGCGGAGTACCTCTCGGAGATCACCGACCTCGACGCCGTCGTCTACCTCGACGTGAGCGAGGAGGAACTGGTCCGGCGGCTCACCGGCCGTCGGCTCGACCCCGAGACGGGCGACATCTACCACGTCGAGTTCGACATGCCCGAGGACGAGGCGGTCCGCGAGCGGCTCGTCCAGCGCGACGACGACACGGAGGAGACGGTGCGCGAACGGCTGCGCGTCTACCGCGAGAACACGGAGCCGGTCATCGAACACTACCGCGAGCGGGGCAAACTCGTCGAGGTCGACGGCGAGGGGACGCCCGACGAGGTGTTCGAACGGATCGCCGACGTGGTCCGCGAGCAGGCCGGGTAACCGCGAGCGGGCGGAAGATCAGAGATCGCCCGACTCGTCGGATCGGAGCCGGGAATGGCCGCGCTTTCGACCGACGGAAGACCGGACCGTCGGACCAGCGCGTCCCCGCCAGCGCAGCCGCCCGCGGCGGGGCACGGGTCCCGCGGCGGGAATCGGAGAGTAAAAGCTTCATAACCAGTCGATTACTACCGACGGGTAATGGCACGTATCGAAGCAAAGGTGAGGTCGCTCGTGGCCGAGGATCCGGAGATGCGGTCGGCCGTCGAGACCGTGCTCGATCGGGCTGACCGCGGGGAGGTCCGGTGGGTCGACGTCCGCGACGACCTGACCAGCGGACAGTGGGGGCGGCTCATCGAGAAGGGCGTCCTCGTCGACGGCGAGGGGGGCGAGGGGTTCTCGCTCGCCGACCCCGAGGCGACCCGCCGGGCGCTCTCGGAGGACGACGACTCCGGCGCGACGGCCGCCGCCGGCGGCGACGACGAAATCGAGGGGACGACGTGGTCGAAGTGGGACAAGGGCGCGGCGCTCGTGACCGTCGGGCTGTTCCTCGGTTACTCGTGGGCGCCCGTTCGGAATCTCGTCGGCAGCGCCTTCCACGTCGTGCTCGGCCCGATCGCGGAGATGCTCCCCTTTTACGCGGTCGTGATGGTGCTCGCGCTGGCGACCGGCCTGTACTCGACGCTGCTGCAGGCGAACCTGATGAACATGGAGAAGATGGGGATGTACCAGGAGCGGATGAAGGACATCCAGCGCCGCCGCAAAGAAGCCCAGGAGTCGGGCGACGATGCCGCCCTGGAGAAGATCCAGGAGGAGCAGATGGAGGCGATGGGCGACCAGATGGGCATGTTCAAAGAGCAGTTCCGCCCCATGGTGTGGATCATGTTCCTCACCATCCCCGTGTTCCTCTGGATGTACTGGGCGGTCGGGATCGGGGCGAACGCGTCGGCGCACATCGATCTAACCCCGATGACGATCCCGCTTGCGGGCGAAGTCGGGTGGCAGGATTCGCTCCTCGGCCCCATCCAGCTGTGGATCGTCTGGTACTTCCTCTGCTCGATGGCGTTCACCCAGATCATCCGCAAGGGGCTGAACATCAGCACGACGCCGTCGACGTCGTAGGATCCCGTACCGCCCCGAACCGACCTCCCGTGCGGCGGTACAACCACTGTCGCGCCCGCTCGGGAAGGTAACGCATTTTAATCCGTCCGTTCGAGAGTGAGTATGTTGATCACCGTTTCCGGCCCGCCGGGTAGCGGCAAGAGCACCAACGCGGCCGAGTTGGCCGCGCGGTTCGGACTCGACCACGTGAGCGGCGGCGACATCTTCCGCGCGCTGGCCGCCGAGCGGGGGTACTCGCCCGTCGAGTTCAACGAACTGGCGGAGGAGGACGAGGCGATCGACCGCGACCTCGACCGGCGGCTGTACGAAATCGCGAAGGAGCGCGACGACGTCGTGCTCGAATCCCGGCTCGCCGGCTGGCTCGCGGGCGACTTCGCCGACCTCCGCCTCTGGTTGGACGCCCCGCTCGAAGTCCGCGCGGCCCGGATCGCCGACCGCGAGGACAAGGCCGTCGCCGCCGCGCGCGAGGAGACCGAGCGGCGCGAGGCGAGCGAGAAGAAGCGCTACAGGGAGTACTACGACATCCCGATCGACGATCTCTCGATCTACGACCTCGCGTTCAACACCGCGCGCTGGGGCCCGGAGGCCGTGATCGACGTGCTCGCGAACGCGGTCGAGGCGTACGACCCCGACGCCGACGAAGGCAAACATCCCGTCGAGGGCGTCCGGTACGACTTCTGACGATGCGCGGCCCGCCCGACGAGCGCGACGCGGACGCCCTCCTCGAATTCGGAGTCGTGAACCTCGACAAGCCGCCCGGTCCGTCGGCCCACCAGATGACCGGGTGGGTCCGCGACCTGGCGGGCGCGGAGCGGGCGGCGCACGCCGGAACGCTCGATCCCAAGGTGACGGGCTGTCTGCCGGTGCTGCTCGGCGACGCGACCCGACTGGCGCAGGTGTTCCTCGAGGGCGCGAAGGAGTACGTCGCCGTGCTCGAACTGCACGGGCGGCCGCCGAGCGATCTGGAGGCCGTCGTCGCGGAGTTCGAAGGCGAACTGTACCAGAAACCGCCGCGCAAGAGCGCCGTCTCGCGCCGCCTGCGGACGCGCGAGGTGTACGACCTGGACCTGCTGGAGCTTCGGGACCGACAGGCGCTCCTCCGGATTCGGTGCGAGAGCGGAACGTACGTCCGGAAGCTCTGTCACGACCTCGGCCTCGCGCTCGGAACCGGCGCGCACATGGGCCACCTCCGCCGGACGGCGACGGACCCGTTCGACGACTCGGACCTCGCGACGCTGCACGACCTCGCGGACGCGCTGGCGTTCGCCGCGGAGGGGGACGAGGAGCTCCTGCGGCAGACCGTCCGACCCGCCGAACGGGCGCTCGAACACCTCCCGCGGGTCGTCATCGCCGAGAGCGCGGCCGAGCAGGTGGCGCAGGGAGCGCCGGTGTACGCCCCCGGCGTCGTCGCCGCCGACGGCGGGGTCGAACGCGGACGGCTGCTCGCGTGTTACACGCCCGACGGCGCCGCAGTGTGCCTCGGACGGTTAGTCGGCGATCCCGACGCGGAGCGCGGCGAGGTAGTGCGGTTAGAGCGCGTCCTCGTCTAACCTCCCGGCGGGATTCGCGCGCTCTCGTTTCCGAGCCGGGAGCGACGCTCCCGGCGGGTACGGGGAGGGCGGGGACGGACCGCCCGATCCCGACGGATCGAGGTCGCGCCGCGGAAATCGCGAGGCGGAGGCGCGGACGCCGACGGCGAAACGAAGCCCTTAATTAAGGGACGCCCGTTCCCCGATATGCGGGACCGTAGGGTAGCGGTATCCTCGGCGCATGGGGTGCGTCGGACCTGAGTTCGAATCTCGGCGGTCCCACTTTTCGCTCCGCGAAAATGGGAGCACGAGGGCGAGCGGAGCGAGCCGTCGGCGGTCCCACTGTTCCTGCTCGCCGAGCGACAGCGAGACGTGCGAACGTGTCGAGCGACGAGATTCGAGAGGCGAGTCGCAGCGTCCTCACTCCGTTCGGACGATCGTCTCGACGAGTTCGAATCTCTCCTGTCTGCCTGCCGTTAGTCCCGTGTCAGGTTCCACAAGTATCTTTCGCCGGCAACATTTTCCCCACAGGCGGTCAGCATTCCCCTACAACGATCCCTATGAAAGGAGAAATATCACAGAGAATCGTCCGCGGCTGCACAGGGCCACCAAGAATTAACAGCCTGTGATCACCGCCAAATTCACGCTGCAGTTCCCGTTCCTCCAAGAGTCACTTACAGCAGTCCCAGACATGGAACTTCGGATCGAGCCGGGACAGTTCCCGTTCGTTGGCGAAAAGACAATTCAACTCCTTGTTTGGGCGACGGGGGACGACTTCGACCGGTTCGAAGCACAGGCACGCGAGAACCCACTAATAAAGGATATTACTACGCTGACAACGGAGGGTTCGTCTCGACTTTACAGACTTGAGTCAGAAAACGAGGAGCTGCGATCGCTCTTTCGCATCCTCTTCTATGATCACGATACCGTTCTTAAACAAGGAGTGATCACTACCGACGGCTGGCACTTCTGGCTGCGCGCGCTCGACAAAAATGCCGTCTCAACCGTTGGGGAAAAATTGCAAGAACACGGTATCCCGGCTGATTTTAGAGCGATATACACCGAGCATGGCGCTGAAGAACTTACAGCCGACATCACTGAGGGCCAGTACGATGCACTGGTCGAAGCTTATATTCGCGGCTACTTCGATATCCCACGCGAAGTGAGTCAACAAGAGCTTGCAGCCGAGCTTGGGATCTCTGGGCAGGCGGTCTCCGAGCGGATTCGGCGAGCGGTCAAAGCCATTCTCGATGATATATTCACCACCATCCACCGTCAAGGAAAAGAGTAAAACGCAGACAACCCCCGCGTAAACTGAGTATTTTTATTTTCGTTATGATTCATTTAGAGATTGTCTATAATTATTTGATTCCTTATGAGAATTCATGCAACTGAAATTCCGATGCCGTTCGACGATCTCGAGGAAACCGAATTCGAGAAGACTACGACGGCGTAGAGCAGATCGAATGCGCAGTCAATCCCTCCGGGGGTAGCCGCCGCTTCCGCCAAGTCGAGCAACTACTCCGGCGTGAGACTATAAGTGTCGATCGTGTAGGTACCGCATGGGAGCGTGCAAACGGTGTGGTGAAAAAATCGCTGGAGATCGAGCGTGTTCTTACTGCGGTAACGCCTACTGTCCGGAACATCAACTTCCCGAGAATCACGACTGCCCGGGTGTCGAACAGTGGAACAGGGAGAGTAGCCCGTTTCACAGTGATTTCGACGATCGTGAGTGATGCGACCCCGGATGCCGCCGAAGGACGCGGCCTCGTTTCTCCGTCGACCTGCGTTCCGTTTCTCGCTTTCCTCTCCGGATCAACTGGTCGCCGAACGCGCGTATCGGCCCCCGCTATCATTCGTCTGCAACTGAGCAATCGACGGCGATGTTCGACCGGCGCGTTCAGCGGTTTACGGGCCGCCGAGACCGACGGCCTGCTGACAGCGATCGTCGGAACGTAGGACTGTACCACCTCGGACCGCCGGCCGGGATGAGCGGTGCCGTGTTCGTCGTTCTTCTCGTCGTCTCGCTGATCCCGTCGAGACCGCTCTTTGAGGGGGTAGAACCCCGGTTCGAACAGACGGACCGCAGGTGATCGGTGACGAATTCCCCCGTCGGCGCACAGAAGCGCGAGGGGAGGATCGAACGCGGTGCCGCGCCCGGCGCGGATCGGTCTGCGCCCGAAACGCTTCGCGGACCCCGCCGTTCCGTGAATCGCCTACGCTCCCGCATTACCGCGGGGCGGCTGCGTCTCCGACCCCGGCCACCGGCGTGCGTTGGGAGGGATCGGCGTAAGCTGTCGGGTCTCGATGCGTTTCGCGTCCGGAGTTAAGGAGGCTGAAATGCGAGAGTGTGGTTTGTGTCCGAGCGAAGTCTCCAGTCAAACTAGGGTGTTCCGAATTGAGTGGGGTGGTAACGGAAGCCGACTATCAAACCGGACACTCAAAGGATCGATCTATCGAACCATGACAGAAAGAGAAACCCGACCGGCGGAAGAGGAGAGTCTCCTCGGACAACTGAACAGCGACGAATCCCGCCGCTCGTTCATGAAGAAGGGAGCGGTGGCGACCGGGGCGCTGGCGCTCGGTCTCGGTGCGACTGGAAGCGTCGCGGCCCAGGAGTCGGGGTCGGTGCTCGTGCAAGCCAACGACTTCATCCCGGGTGCGCGGTTCAGAGTCACGGGAAGTCTTCCGAACTCCTTGACGATCGACCTTCTGCAGGGTGGGAGGGGCCGAAACATCAACGTAGTGCAGAACCCCGGCGACTACCAGGGATGGGTCATCCGCTACACCGAGACGCCCACCGCGCTCTACGCGCTCATGTTCAACGATCCCGGCGACGTGAACGTCTCGCAGGGAGACTCCATGAGATTCGCGACCGAGGGTGCGAACTACTTCGCCGACCAGCTCAACCTGGTCGAGGCGACGGTCAATCCGACGAGCGAGTAAGCAGGTCGCGCTCGAGCTCGACCGAGACGAACATGACCCGTTTTTTCTTCACGGCTCGACTCCGACAAACCGGGCCCCTACTCGAC
Organism: Halegenticoccus soli; assembly: GCF_002844195.1. Lineage (GTDB taxonomy): Archaea > Halobacteriota > Halobacteria > Halobacteriales > Haloferacaceae > Halegenticoccus > Halegenticoccus soli. The sequence goes on along the minus strand of NZ_PEND01000001.1, from coordinate 716,354 downwards.
CGAGGTGTCCGGATCGGACAGCGACGATCGGAAGGGGGGCGACGCGACGCCTCTTCCGGTGAATCGGAGCGGTCGGTTTCCGGGGAGGGGTGTTTGCCCCCGTACCCGATCCGCGTGGGTACCGAAACGGGGGGCCTCTGAGGTGGGTTCGACGAGGAGCTACACCGTCACTGTTCGCGGGGACACCGTAGTCGTGGTCATAACGTACGACGGGAAACGACAGGTCATGCGGCTGAGCCCGGACCGGGCGGAGGACCTGGGCGAATCCCTGAACCGAGCGGCGGTGACCGCCAGAAACAACCGCCGAGATCCCGGCAACGGCTCGTAGGACCCCGTCGACCGGCCGAGCCGAGCGTCCGGACGTTCGCGGATCGTCGGTCCCCCGACGGTCCGCGGAATACCCGCCGGTCAGGGTTGGGACTGGACCTCCTTCCGCCCCGTCAGCGTGTCGGGGGCGAGGCGGAACAGGCGGAACGTCAGCTCCTCCGGGGGGCGATCGAAGATGTCGACCATCGGGATCTGGACCGCCCACAGCCCCTGAACGGCGGCCGATTCGTACGGCGCGTCCGTCAGCTCGTCGAGGCGGCCGGTCGCGACGGCGCTGCGCCATCCGGCGTCCGTCCGGGCGTGCGTGACGAAGGCGACGGGGTTGTCGACGACGTCCGCTTTCCCGCTGTTCGGGGGAAACGCCAGACGGTAGTAGAGGTTCGCCGTGTCCGCGTCGTACCCGTACGACACCGGCAGCGAGAACGGCGGGGCGTCGGCGTCCGTCGAAAACGAGAGCACGCCCGTGCCGCCCTTTCCGAGGAATTCGCTCAGTTCGTTCTCGGTCATCCGTACCCACCGGAGAGCTTGCATAGTGGAGGCACGATTTGAGGGCAGAAAAGGTCTCAGTAACGAATACGGGAGTTTCGCGCAGAGCCGAACAGTTTCGGCCTGTGCGGCAGCGGCTTTCGCTTTGCGCGCAGCGCGCGCTCGACGAGCGTGTGGCGTCCGCGCGCGTACCCGCGGCCGACTCTGCCCGCCTCGCGTCTTCGGGGGGCCGGTATCCGAGAGGTGATCTATCGGCGGCGTCGAGGATTTCGCTCGAAACACCCGCCTCCGCGTACGGACCGACTCCCACGTTCGGTAAATACGACCCCGAACGTCTCCGCGAACGGCACACGGTGTCGTCTCCGCACCGCCGGGGCGAGACGCCCGACCAGCGATCAGGAGCTGTCACTGCAATGGATTCGTTCGATCTACAGCCCGACGAAGCGGTGTCGTACTGTCAGCACTGCGGCCGCGAAACGGTCCACCGGATCGAAATCGCGCTTCGAGAGACGACGACGAGGGACGAAGTCGCCCCCGAAAACGCAAAGCACGCTCGCAAACCCGTCCGGACGGCGCTCTGCGAGGCGTGCGGGGCGAAGTCGCACCAGTCGCGGTTCCATGGCGATTGAACGCCGGATCGCCGAAACGCGCTCGAACGGGCGAGCTACTCCGTCGACTCGGCTCTCGCCAGCGTCTCCGCGATGAGCGTGTCCAGCCCGCGACGCAGCCGTTCGGAGAGCGCCTGACTCGATATCTGAAACTCGTCCGTGAGCTCGTCCAGCGTGGTCCGCCGAGGGATCTCGAAGTACCCCGCTTCGTGCGCCCGCAGGAGAAGTTCGCGCTGCTTGGACGAGAGATCGTATGTCGAATTTCGGGTACCCGCGACCTCGACGTGCAGTCGCTGGAGTTCGAAGTCGACGTTCCGCTCCTCGCAGAACGAGTAGAAGCGCGAAAACGTCCGGCGATCCGGAAACGTCGCCCGGAAGTGCCACCCGTCGGACGTCGCGGTCAGCTCCCGGATGATTCCGCCTTCTTCGACGAGAAGCGGGTAGATGCTGGTTCGAAGCCCCTCGCCGATCAGGTCCATCTGGTACAGCCGGCGATCCCCGATTTCGACGGTCCGTCGCGGCGGCGTGACGGTCGGGTCGTCCGCGAGCGCCGCCTCGAACGCCTCGAAGTCGCCGCCCTCGGCCCACACGAGAATCCGAACGCGACGCTGATCGACCACGTCTGATCGCTCCCACGCGATCTCCATGTCGGGAACGCGAGCGAGCGCTTCCCGGAGGATTGGATGTTCGAGGCGGAATTCGGTGATTATCATGGTGCGGTCCCGCGACGGTCATCCGCTCTATCCGGGAGAACCGAACGTTCTTCGGCGCGGTCATCTGATTACTCCGGATCGGGCGGTATCTATCCTCTGCTTTCTCTCGCCTGCAGCGTCAGTCGACCATCGCCGTTCGCGATCAGGATCGGGCGGTCGAATAAACGTGGAGGGCGACGAGGAGTCCGAAGAAGACGCTCGCCCAGGCTTCGATGGAGAGAACGACGAAATGGCCGATTTCGAAGTGCGAGCCGAGGACGGTCGTTATCCCCCCCAGGCTCACGAGGCTAAACGCCCACGGGGGGATCGATCTCCAACCGACCGACAGATCGTCCCCGCCGCCGTCGAAGCCGTTCCGTTCCCGTTCTATGACCTCGTCCACGAGCTCGGAGATGTGAAGCTCCCCCTCGTTCTCGACGAGGGCTTGAACGATCGCCCGCGACCGTTCGTCCGTCAAAATCTCCGAGATGTCTTCCGCCCGTCCGTCGATACCCGCTTCGCTCTCCAGTTCGGATTGCGGCGAGCTCGGCATCTCAACACCCCCACCTGCCGATTCGCCCGGCGTCCGGGGTTGGAATCGATTTCGGTTGGCGTTCGACGGATTTCGAGAGATGGCTCTCTTCAGTGTACATGGCTGGCCTGCCCGGTTGTAAGCGGTCCAGCGAAACGCTGCGCTCCGATTGCCCCCAACCAGACAATCGCAGACACCTGGGTCGGCTGTCGATACCGTGCTCTCGGTGGCTGTCCCGCTCCAAGCCATTGGACCACGAGTCCGTTGTTAAACGTGTCGATTTGTGCTGTTCGTCCCTGATCTATATTTTCACCGATTCGAAAATAATCACATTTGTACGTATGAATATTATTACCTTCGGACAGTTCCCGCGGCGTCGCCGCGAAACCGGGCGACATCGACGCGATCCCGCCGCAGGGGAAGTCGCCGAGCGGCAAACGCCCGCCGGACGCGCGTGACGGCCTTCGAAGGCGCGATCGAACGTTCGACGGAAACCCCCTCGCGTCCCGCCGGCGGCCGCGGCTACTCTCCGCGGGACGTTTCCACCGTGTTCGCCAGCGTCTGCGCGATGAGCGTCCGGACGCCGCGACGGAGGCGCTCGGAGAGCGCCTGGTTCGAGACCCCGAACTCGTCCGCGAGTTCGGACAGCGTGATTTTCCGGGGAACCTCGAAATAGCCGGCTTCGAAGGCCTGCAGGAGAAGGTCGCGTTGCTTCGGGGAGAGACCGTACGCGGAGACGCCCGTCTCGTCGGCCCGGACGTAGAGCCGCCGGAGGTCGAAGTCGATGCCGCTTTCTCGACAGAACCGGTGGAGGTGGGTGAGCGCCCGGCGGTCCGGAAGCGCTACGCGCAGGCGCCACCCGTCCGACGTCGCGGTCATCTCCCGAACGAGTCCACCCTCGTCGACCATGAGGGGGTAGATGCAGGTTTGACGCCCTTCCTCGGTCAACTCCAGCACGTAGAGGCGTCGACTCACGAAGTTCATCGTCTGTCGCGGCGGCGTGACGGTCGGGTCGTCCGCGAGCGCCGCCTCGAACGCCTCGAAGTCGCCGCCCTCGGCCCACACGAGAAACTGCGTTCGATCGCCGCCGATCCGATCGGATCGCTCCCACGTCACGGTCATCCCGGGAACGTGGTCGAGCGTCCGGCGGAGAATCGGCTGATCAACGCGAAATTCGGCGAGTATCACGGTACCACCACGTCGCGGTCACGTCTCGTAGCGCCCCGACGCTCGATCACGCACCGACAGTTCTCTCCATTCCGTGCGGAGAGACGGTCGCCAACCGCATAGAGGTTCCATTATGAATTCGGACGGACACGATCCGGTGACCGACCCCCGCGTGCGGGGACGAGAGCGCGCCGAAACGAGGGTGTCTCGGCCTTCCGAGCGGCGTCGCTCCTACGGAGAATCGAGGAGAAAGCCCGCCCTGCAGGGCGGGGAGGACGTCAATCGCCGAACTCCCTTCCGAGTTCGATCGAGCCGTCCTCGCCGCACTCGCCGACCAGTTTCGCGGGGTTGCCGACGACCGTGCAGTTCGGCGGCACCGAATCGAGGACGACCGACCCCGCTCCGACGCTCGAGTTCTCGCCGACGAGGATCGGCCCCAAAAGCGTGGCGTTCGCGCCGATCGTCACGCCGTCTTTGAGGGTCGGATGCCGCTTTTCGTCCTCCAGCGTGTCCCCGCCCAGCGTGCAGCCGTGGTACAGCATCACGTCGTCGCCGATCTCCGCCGTCTCGCCGATCACGACCCCCATCCCGTGATCGATGAAAAAGCGCCTGCCGATCTCGGCGCCGGGGTGGATCTCGACGCCGGTGAGGCCGCGCGCGGCGTGGGACACGACCCTCCCCGCGAGACGGATGTCCCGCTCCCACAGGGCGTGTGCGATCCGGTGCATCCAGATCGCGTGCAGACCCGGGTAACACAGCAACACCTCGACCGCGCTCTTGGCCGCCGGATCCTTCGAGAGCGCGGTTCTGACGTCCTCTCTCCCCCGTGCGAGCAGTGATCTAATTCGGTCGAGCATCGTTCGGTCTCCTGGCGAAGGTACTCTGCGATCGCTTACCCGTACGCCCCCTCCCCTCGTAACGCTGGCGCTCTTCGGCGCGCGGGGGCGGCGTTCGATCCGCCGAAGAGAAACAGAAAACGGAGAACCGAACGACGATCAGAGCCGGTCGCGCCCCTTCTTCTTGCCGAACACCCACCACTTGAGGCGCTTCAAGAGGTGCGCCTGCATCCGGTCGCGGTCGTCCTGCCACGCCCGTCGCTCGGGGTGGCGCTTCGATCGGGCGTCCAGCCCCGCCCCCAGATCGGGCGGCACGATGTCGTCGATAGAGAGCGCCCCCGGCGACGCGTCGCTCACCGTCCGCAGCGACTTGCCGGTGGTGGCGGGGTCGGTCTCCCCGTCGAGGTACGCGGTGTGGTTCCGCTCGACCGCCTTGTACAGCTCGGTGAGGTGCGCCAGCTCGCGCCCGATCTGATCGATCTGCCGCTGGTGTTCGGCGTACTCCCGTTCGAGTCGGTCGCACTGATCTTCGAGCCGGGCGCGCTCGCTCTTGAGCTGCGCCATCCGCTCGTCCAGCTCGCCCTGGATGCCGGCGATGACGGAGTCGGTCCCGGGCCGACCGCCGCTAGCCGTGTCCGCCGCGTCCTGGTCGTCGAGGCTCTCAGGCATGGCTTGGATGGAATTACGGCGTTCGAGGCTATTCAATCCGCGTCAGACGCGCGTCAGACGCTCGCCGCGTCCGCGCGCCGTTCGGTCCGGGGGTTTCGGCAAAGGACACGGATAAGTGCGTCCGCTCCAAGCAACGGGCATGCCCGAAGAGACCGACCTAGAGGACTTAAAGCGGGGCACTGAACTGGTCAAGCGCGGGTTCGCGCAGATGCAGAAGGGCGGCGTCATCATGGACGTCGTCACCCGCGAGCAGGCGCGGATCGCCGAGGACGCCGGCGCCGTCGCGGTCATGGCGCTCGAAGCGGTCCCGGCCGACATCCGCAAGCGCGGCGGCGTCGCGCGGATGGCGGACCCGGCGCGGGTCGCCGAGATCATCGACGAGGTGTCGATTCCGGTCATGGGGAAGGCCCGGATCGGCCACCGCACCGAAGCGCAGATCCTGGAAGCGATCGGCGTCGACATGATCGACGAGTCCGAGGTGCTCACCCCGGCGGACAACGACTACCACATCGACAAGCGCGAGTTCACCGCGCCGTTCGTCTGCGGGGCCCGGAACCTCGGCGAGGCGCTGCGCCGGATCGACGAGGGCGCGGCGATGATCCGCACGAAGGGCGAGGCCGGCACCGGCGACGTGAACCAGGCGGTCACCCACCAGCGAGCGATCAAGGGCACCATCCGCGAGCTGTGGGGGAAAACGCATGAGGAGCGCGAGCGGTGGGCCCGCGAGAACGAAGCGCCCGCCGACCTGGTCCACGAGACCGCGGAGCTCGGTCGCCTGCCGGTCGTGAACTTCGCGGCGGGCGGCATCGCCACCCCCGCCGACGCCGCGCTCATGATGCACCACGGCTGCGACGGCATCTTCGTCGGCTCGGGCATCTTCGGCGCCGAGGACCCGGTCGAGATGGGGAACGCCATCGTCGAGGCGGTGAACAACTGGGACGACCCGGAGCGCCTCGCCGACATCGCCTCCGACATCGGCAAGGGGATGAAAGGGCAGTCCAACGTCGGCATGCCCGAAGAGGAGCGGCTCCAGGGACGGGGCGTCTGAGAGCGGCCCCCGCCGCCGTTCGATTTCCGGTGCGTCCGCCCCCTTCCGCACCTCCGGTCGCTCCGGCCGACGGGGTCGCCGCGGTCGCCCCTCGCTTCCCGCGACCGTCCGCGCTCGGGTGAGTCGGCGAGTCCGTCGGCGCCTCAGGACGCCGACTGGGGCGAGGTGCCGAGTTTCCTCGCGTACCGATACGCGGTGAACAGCGCGCCCCCGACGCGGCCGCGCACGCCCGTCGGACTCGCGTACACGAGGACGGGCACGCCGACGTCGCCGGCGAGATCGACCGCACGGTCGGGCGTGCTCCCGAACACCCACCGGCGGAGGAACCGGGTCCGGGAGGCTCCGACGAGCAGTATCCCGCCGAGTTCTGCCGCCGTCGAGACGAGTCCGTCGGCGACGGTGTCCGCGTTCACCCGGTGGGTCTGCACCGCGCCCGACTCGGCGAACGACCGCAGCGTCTCCTCTACGTCCTCCGGCGTGCCGCCGCGTCCGGCCGGTTCGACGGCGACGACGTGGACGTCGGTTCCCCCGGCGGCCATCTCACGCACCCACGGTAGTAGCGCTTCGTGGTGCGGCCCGCCCCCGGCGCCGATGGTGACCGGCGAGAGGTCGGTCGACTCGGCGAAGCCGTCGGCGAAGAACACGTCGCACGGCGCGTCGTACTCGACCTTCTCCGTGACGTGGGGGTGTTCCTCCGGGTAGCCCATGACGATCGCGTCCGCGCCGTCGTTGCGCGCCGTCTGGAGGACGTCGAACGCGATGTCGCGGCAGATGTGCCCTTCGACCGTGTAGTGGACGTCCAGTTCGACGTCCGCGAGGGCGTCGGTCAACGCCTCGGCGCGCTTGTTCGCGTGGTCGACGACCGACTCGCTCGGCGTCTGGTCCGGAATCCACGTGACGTTGACGACCTGTACCACCGGATCCTCGCCCCGCGCCGTCGCGAGTTCCGACGCCAGTCGGACGTACTTGGGGGCGTTGACCGGACGGGCGACAGGGACGAGCACCCGGAACCGGTCTTCGGTCGGCGCGGCGCCGCGTCTCGATTCGACGTCGCCGCCCGCGTTCAGCGGCGATCGGGGCGAGACGGCCACTTCCGACAGCGTCTCGACGTCCGGCGCGCCGCCCCACGCCACGTACGCGAGTATCAGCGCCGCTTCGAGCGCGAAACCGGTGACGATACCTTCGAGCGGCAGGTTGTAGATGAGCGCGAGGTTGGCGACGATGCCGAGCGCCGGGACGACGGGCGAGAGCGGAACCTTCACCGGGCGCTCGACGTCGGGGAACTTCCGCCGCGAGTAGACGAGCGCCAGGTTGACGACCGACAGCGGCACGAGGAGGTTCAGCGTCGCGAACCCGGTGAGCGCTGTCAGCCCCAGATTCAGCCCGAACAACCCGCCCTCCGCCGGGAAGACGGCGATGAAGGCGACGATGAGGGCAGTGATCGCGAGCGTGCAGGCGACGACGCTCCAGAACGGCGTCCCGTACTCGGGGTGGATGCGCGAGAACCGGCGCGGGGCCTGCCCCTGCCGGCCCATGAGGTTCCCGATGCCCGTGGCCGCGAGGATGCTGGCGTTCGAGGCGCTCACCATGCTGAAGATCGCGCCGGCGACGATGAGGCTCCGCCCGATCCCGCCGAGGAAGTCGGCGGCGACCCGACCCATCGCGGTTTCCCCCTGCCGGGCGATGACGCTCGCGGGCGTCGGCGCGTTTATCATCGAGACGATGACGAAGACGTACAGCACCGTCACCGTGAGGATGCTCGCGGCGATCGCCTTCGGGACCGTCTTTCGGGGTTCGATGATCTCGCCGGCGCTCGCGGCGATGGCGGAGAAGCCGAAGAACGTGATGAACGCGAGCGACGCGATCTGGAGGATGCCGACCGGATCGAGCACGAACCGACTCGTGAACGTCCCCGCCGTCGCCGACACGGGTTTGAACGCGAAGGCGCCGCCGACGAACGCGAGCAGGACGGCGACCTTCGCGCCGGTGACGACGACCTGGAACGTCCCGCTCTCTTCGGTCCCCCTCGCGTTGAGAACGCCGAGCAGGATCGCCGTCCCCACCGCGGACGTCCCGTGGGGGAGGTGGACGGCGGAGGGGAGAACGAACTCCTGCACCCACTCGGACATCGTCGCGAGGTAGAACGCGGTGGTGCCGGTGTACCCAAGAAAGAGCGAGACGCCGATACCGAAGAGGAGGTACTCGTTTTCGAACGTCCGTGACGAAAAGAGGTAGCCGCCCCCGTTCTCCGAGTAGATGGAGGCGAACTCCGAGTACGACGCCGCCGTGATGCCCGCGACCGCCGCGGCGATGACGAACGCGATGACGGCGCTACTTCCGATTTCGGCGATAGCGGTGCCGGACAGGGAGAAGATGCCGGCGGCGATCATCGTTCCGAGGCCGAGCGCGAACGCGACTCGGAACCCCAGGGATCGGGTGTGCTCTACCATCGTGTTTCACGGACTCCCCTGAGTACAATGAACGACGTGGCCGCCTCTCCCGTCGCTTTAAACGTCGTCGCGATCCTGACGCAGTGCCGGCGTTCAGAGCACCGTCGCGCCGCCGCCGATCGCCGTCTGGTAGGCCCGCGCGTCGACCCCGGCGTCCGCGAAGGCGTCGACCATGGCGCTCGCGACCGCCCGCCGATCGGCCCCGTAGCAGGCGGCGAGGACGGCCGGGCCGGCCCCGCTCACGGTGACGCCCGTCGCGCCCGCCGCCAGCGCCGCCTCCCGGACCGCCTCGTACCCCGTGATGAGCTCCGCCCGCGCGGGCGTGACGACCGTGTCGTACATCCCCTCGCCGACGAGCCGCGGGTCGTTGCGGCACATCCCGGCCGTCAGCGTGGCCGCGCAGCCGACCGTGCGGACGAGATCGCCGATGTCGGTCTCGGTGGGAACGACGCGGCGGGCGTCGCGGGTCGAGACGGCGATCTCGGGGAGGCAGGCGACGAGCGGGATGGACGCGTCGACGGCCGTCACCCCGGCCTCGGACGCGATGGTGAACCCGCCGAGCAGCGCCGGCGCGACGTTGTCGACGTGCGCCTCGCCGGAGACGACCGCCTCGCCCTCGCCCGCGACGGGAACCAGCTCCTGCCGTGAGAGGCCGCGGTCGTACAGTTCGTTCAGCGCGAGCGCCGCGGCGGCGGCGCTGGCCGCCGACGATCCGAGTCCCGAGGCGGGTCTGACGCCCTTGTCGATCCTGATGTGCGCGGGGGCGTCGAGCGCGTCGGCGACCGCGCCGACCGTGTTCTTGTCGGGGTCCTCGGGGATGTAGTGGCTGCCGACGCCGGTCACTTCGATCGTGGTCCTGTCGGCCTCCTCGACGCGGACCACGTCGGCGGGACGGTCGAGGGCCACGCCGAACACGTCGAAACCGCTCCCGAGGTTCGCGCTCGTCGCGGGGGCCCTCACAGCGATCATGTCCTGCCTTTCCGGAGTCGGGGCAAAAAGGTAGCGGAGGCGGGTCGGTTCGCGCCGGTTCGCGCCGGTTCGCGTCGGTTTGGGCCGGTCAGGCGCGCGCCGTCACGTACAGCATCGGGCCGATGACGACGAGGACGATGCCGAGAAAGAGGTAGTGCAGCGGCGCGAGGCTCTGCGGCGTCAGGGTGAAGATGATCCCGAAGAGGATGGTGTTGAGCGCGAGTACCTTCTGCGACTTCAGCGGGAGCGTCGCGAGAGTCGTCAGTACGAACGCCAGCAGCAGCGCCTGCCCGACGTTGTACTCGAGCAGGAAACTGTCGATGACCTGTAGCGGGAGCATTCTTACGCCTATCTCGCCCGGAAACCTGCTTTAAAGTTCCGTTCTACCGTTCGGACGACGGCCCGGTGATGTCGAGGGGTCGGATCCAGCCGAACCAGACGGTCAGGATCATCGCGGTGTATCCCATGACGAACACGACGCTGCCGAGGGTGTCGTAGCCCGCCGCGTCCAGGGCCCACTTCGCCAGCCCCGATCCGACGACGCCGACGACCAGAACCGCCGCGAGGAGCAGGCTTCCCCGGCCCAGTCGGCGTCCGCTGTGGTTTTCGCCCATGTCGCGGAAATCGCGTTCCAGGGCCGTCAATGGCTCGATTCGACGGCCGATCCGCCGCGGTCCGTGGTGACGACGATCACACCTCCACGAACCATATATGCTCTCTCGCCCTGGGCCGACCATGGACACCCGTCCACTCCCCGACGAACACCGGACGGCTTTCAGGCGGACGGTCCGATACGCGTTCAGTCCGGAGCGCGGTCCCGACCCGGACGAGGACGAGGAGATCGAGCGTCCCGAGATCTACAGCCGCCGCGGTCTGTACGACGTCGCGCCGGAGACGCCGGACGCGGCGCTCGACGCGGACGACCTGCTCGCGGTCTGCGGCTACTACGCGTTCACCGCCCGCGTCCGCGGGGGCTGGCACCCGATGGGCGGAGTCTCGGCGGTCGCTTCGCCGCCCGAGACGCGCCGGCGGGGCCACGTCGCGCGGCTGCTCGACGATCTACTGCGCGAGTTCCGCGAGGAGGGGACGTACTTCTCCGCGCTCTGGCCATTCGAGTACGAGTTCTACCGCCGGTTCGGCTACGCGATGTCGAACGATCGCTGTGCGACGACCGTCCCGCCGGGGGAGCTGAGCGACGTCGTCGGCGAACCGCGGGGGCGCTTCCGACCGCTCGATCCGGACGACAGTTCGGCCCTCGACGCCGTCCACCGCGAGTGGGTGACCGAGGCGCTCGCGATCCGGCGAACCGAGGGATGGTGGCGACACCGCGTCTTTTCGGGGTGGCGGAAGGATCCCTACGTGTACGGCTGGGAGGACGACGGCGGCGACCTCCGCGGGTACGTCTCCTACACGGTCGACGAGGAGGACGACGAGAAGGTGATGGAGGTCCGAGAGCTCGCAGCGACGGACTACGCGGCGCGGCGGCAGCTCCTCCGGTTCTGCCGCGACCACGACTCGCAGGTCGATCGCGTCCGCATCCGCGGCCCGACGGAGACGACGCTCCTGGAGACGCTTTCGGACCCCCGCGCCGCCTCCGTCGAGGTCGAACCGGGACCGATGGTTCGGATCGTCGACGTCGAGGCCGCGCTCTCGGCGCTGTCGTATCCCGCCGGGACCGCCGGCAGGGTGACGATCGCCGTCGACGATGCCCGCTGTCCCTGGAACGACGGGGTCTTCGAGCTCGACGTCGAGGGCGGAGCGGGCGCGTGCCTGCCGAGCGACGCGGAGCCGGACGTTCGGACCGGCGTCGGCGCGCTCTCGCAGCTCGCCGTCGGCTCGCAGTCGGTCGACTCGCTGAAGCGGTACGACGAGCTGACCGTCGACGACGCGGCGGCGGCCGAATCGCTCGACGAACTGTTCCCCCGCGAATCGGCGTACCTCCGCGAGGGCTTCTGACGCGGTCCGCGTTCTCCGATCCGTGGTCGCAAGCGCGTCGCGGACGCGTTCGATCGGACGACGCCCGATCGAGCGGCGAAGGCGAGTCCCCTCTCCGGACCGTACCGCGAGTAGAAATTCGGTAGCACTATATATCGGACACTATATTTCCGGTGAAAACGCCCCGTCTCCGGGCGAGAGACCGCCCGCCGCGCTCAGAGGCGATCCATGCCGCCCCGGGAGGATCGCCCGCCCCGCGCCGCGAGCTCTCTGAGTTCGGCCACCAGCGCGTCCATGCGCCCCGCCTCGGCGGCGCCTCCCGCGAGTCGGCTCACGAGGATCGCCGGAGCTGCGACGAGCAGCACGTTGAACAGCGCGACGAACAGAAAATCCGCGGAGGCGAGCGAGATGAAAAGCCCGTTCCCGAGCAGCCAGCAGCCGGTGACGAAGAGGAACGGATTCAACACGTCGATCGCGCCCGGCTCTTTGCGCCGCTGCGACCGCCCCGACCCGTTCGAGGAGTGTCGCTGCGTCCGGTCGGTCGAACGACGCCGCGACCGATTCGATCCCCGACGCTGCTGCGATCGCTTCCGCGACCGGTTAGCGGACCGGCCGGATCGACCGCCTGATCGAAGCGCTGACCTGAGCCGGCCCGCGAGCGAGTCGAGCGTCCCTCTGTTCCGCCGCGACAGCGAGGTCCTTCTCCGTGGACGGCCTCTCGAAGGCATATCCCGTCCTTCTGGCCGAAACATTAAGAATACCCGTCAGACAATCGGCTGACGGCGACGCTGCCCGACGGAGGACCGACGGCCTGCGCCGCACGACCGGCACTCGCGGTCGCCGAGAGGGGGGAGCCGCCCCCGCGTACCCGGGCCGGAATGCCTCCCCGTTTCGATCACTGCGCCGCGACGGCCGGATCGGCCGCCACGTCGGCGTCGCCCTCGATCTGACGGCTGCCGCACTCGGCGCAGGCGGGCGGCCGCCCCTCGAAGACAGACCCGCAGACGCGACAGAACCACCCGAGGTCGCTCGACGCGTCGTCGGAGGAGGCGCTCCTCGAACCTCCCCCGAGGCGGAACCGTGGCGCCCGGAGGTAGCCGCGGATCCGGGCCGCCGCGCGCCCGACCCGCGCCCGCCCGGACGTCATATCGCCCCCCGCTCGACGGTAACCGCCCGGCTCGCGACGGCGAGCACGTCCGCGACCCGCGTCCGCTGGTGGGAGACGCGCCGCCGCCGCGAGTCGTAGACGATCACGCCGATGTCGGCCAGCTTCGGCAGGTGAATGTGGTGGAGGGACGTCGCGATCTGTCTCCGGTCGGGGTCCGTCCGTCCCTCGCCCGTCTCCAGCCGCGACACCCGGTCGACGAGGGTGTCGAAGTCGACCGGGTCGGCCGACAGGTCGGAAAGCGCCTCGAGGACGTTCCGCCGCCGCGGGTGCGCGAGCGCGTCGACCACGCTGTCGACCCGACTCCCGTTTCGCGGTCGTTGTTTCTGCGTTACCATCGCTCCTATGTCACGACTACAGTAATAAGAGCCATCACGACCGTTGTCCACCGTTCGCCTCCGTTTCACGCCGTTTTCGACGCCCGTCGGGAGGTGGCCGCCCGTCGCTCGCGTTTTCGGGCTTCGAACGCCGTCGGTTTCGGCGTCGGCGAACCGTCTGAACGGAGAAAACGGTCCTGAAGGCGTCGTTATCGATGCGGATATGATCCCCCTACGTAGCGTTCCGCGAACGGTAGTGACAGGGAAAATAGACTGTATCCGGATCCGACACGGAGCCGGCAGTCGCGCCGTAGACGGCGCCGGCGACCCCCTCCGCGATCGCGGTCGCCGGCGAGCGCTTCCGCCGGGCGCTCGTCGCGGCCGCGCGTGACCCGCCAATTTATCTCGCCTCCGGCCGAGGGCTGCCGCATGACCGAAAGCCCGTTCGACGTGACGATCCGGGTCGGCGAAGTTCGTCGGGCCGAGTGCTTCGAGGAGGCGAACAAGCCCGAGATGACGAAGCTCTGGATCGATCTCGGCGACGCCGAGGTCCGATCGGCCGCGCAGCTCGGCTACCACTACGAACCGGAGGAGCTCGTCGGCAGGCGGGTGCTCTGCGCGACGAACCTCGGATCCGTGCGGATCGCCGGGTTCGAGTCGGAGGCGCTGACCGTCGGCGTGCCGGGCGACGACGGGAACCCCGTGCTCGTCGTCCCGGACGAGGACGTCCCCCTCGGCGGAACGCTGTACTGAACGCCCGACCGCGGACGTATCAGTCGTCCAGACATACACAGGACTTTTGGTAACCAGGCGCATACGCGAACCCGCCGCCGGGGTGAAAACGAGATGGAACACGACACCGACGAGGCCGACGTCGCCTGGCAACTCTACCTCGACCGCGGGGTGATCCTGCCGGGCTACGCGGGCGAGATAATCGAACGGCGAACCGCACTGCACGCCTGAAACGGACGACCGATCGCGTCGATCCCACCGACCGCGCCGACCGTCGCCGGGACGGGGCTGTGGGCCGCACTTCCGGGGTGCGGGTGAGGACCTACGGCCCGCTTGACCGTCCCGCGCGATCGAACCGACTCCTCTACGCCTTCTGCCGCCGATGTCGGGAGTCGCCGCGCCCGGTGACAGTCGTTCGGTCGGCACCGTCGGGCGTTGCACGATTCACGAACAGTGATTCCCGTAGGGGGCGTACTTCCCGCAAAGGGTGTGGGAATCCGTGTCTACCGAGGACAAGTATCCGGAACCGACGAGCAGGCGGCGCTTCGTGAAGGGCGTCGTCGGCGGAGCCGCCCTCTCGGCGTTCGCCGCGGCGGGGGCGGCCGGCATCAACCTGACGACGAGTCCGACCGGAGAGGGCGGCGGGCTCATCGAGTACTACGGGGTCAACGTGGTCGGCGGCCCCGCCCCGCGGCCGATGCCGCAGATCCCGATCGAGATCGACGACGAGGGGAACGTTCTGGGCGTCTGGCCCCCTGTCCGGGAGGTGACCCGGCAGGGGGAGACGGTCGCGGTCGCTCAGATGCGGTTGGGCGACATCACCTACAGCAGCGAGTGGTTCCAGTACTGCGGCGTCGAAACCTTTCCCGGGTTGGAGCCGACGGCGGACCGGGACAACCACTTCCGGTACGCCGAGTCGTCGCAGTACGACTGGCAGAACCAGGAGGTGTCGCCGGGCGACCCCGTGAACGTCGACGACTTCGCCGACTACCGGACGTGGGGGAACGAGATCGGCCAGCCGGGCGTCGGAAAGCCCGCGTCGGTCACGTGGCGCTCCGAGGGCGCCGACGCGGCGAGCACGATCCCCGTCCTACTCATCCGGAGTGATCGGATCGGACAGGCCGCGCGGGACGACGCGTGGCTCCGAGCCAGCACGCGGGAAGGGTTCGTCGCGATCCTCAACAAGTGCACGCACTTCTGCTGCGTTCCGGGGTACAAGATCGACCCCGCGAGCGCGCGGTTCGACGCCGAAAACGAGATCTACTGCCCGTGCCACCAGTCCGTTTACAACCCGTTCACGATCATCAGGCAGTCGTTCGTCGCGTTCCCGCGGCCGGAGGAGGACGGCGAATGAGCCGGGGCGACCCCGCCGGACGGCGGTGGCCCGGCTCGTTGATCGGCGGCGTCGTCGCCGCGCTCGCCGTGATCGCCCTGGTCGCCGCGCCGTTCTCCCTGCCCGGAACGGGCGTGTGGGTGTACTACGCGCGTCCAGCGGTCGGCCCCGTCGCCGTCGGCGTGCTCGCCGCGTTCTTCGCGCTCGTCGGCGCGCTCGGACCGCTGTTCCGGATCTGGCCGGCGATCGTCGGCGGAGCCCTCCTCGCGCTCTCGCTCGCGATGGTGGGGATCACGGTGTTCTGGCTGACGCGGGTCTCGGAGGCGATCGTGTTCTCGCTGTCGACCGTCGACGCCCTCCGATACCACCGGTGGGCGCTACTGGGGTTCGCACTCGCCGCGCTGGTCTGTGCGGCGTGGTACGCGGGCGCTTCGGTCGCGCGACGGTCGACCGCGGGCCGGACGGGTCAGGCGGCGGACGGCGACTCCCGGTCGTAGCGGCGCGCGGCGACGGCTCCGCGAACCGCCCGCCTTTCGCCGAAGCGACCGTCCGGAGAAGAGCGAAATCGACCGCTCGCGGTCACGTGTACCAGGCGAGTCGAACGGAGACGTTCGACGTTATCCAGGCGTTGTCGTTCCCGCGTTCGTAGATCTTCGTCTCGCCGCCGCCCGTCCGCTTCGAGAGATAGACGCCGCGCCGGCTGTCCGTTTCAGTCATTGATACGTCCGTGTCCCGGCGGACGAACCGCGCGTATTTAAGAATTCCCGATCCCGAACTATAAAAAGTGAAGGATGTGCTTCGATCCAGAATGAAATCGCGCGTGCGCTCCCCGATCCGTCACTCGCCCCCGCCTTCGGGCTTCCGAACGGGCGCCGGGGGGTGGAGTTCGACGCCGACGTCCTCCGGCGCGATGACGTCGGGGAGTTCCCCCTCGCGTTCCCCGGTGATGTCGTCGAGTATCTCCCCCAGGTACGCGTTGAACAGCTCGGGGTTCTCGCTCATCGGGAAGTGGCCGATCTTCGCCATCTCGACGGCGACCGCCCCGTCGCCGATCCCCTTCGCCGTCTCGCGGCCGTCGTCCGGCGTCGTCAGGTAGTCGTACTCGCCGTTGACGACGTAGACGGGGCACCGCTCGGCGTCGATCTGGTCGAGTTTGTCCCGGTAGTCGTGGTCGACCGAGTAGTAGTACAGGTCGCCCTTGAAGACGCCCGTCGCGCCCTGCTCGTACAGGTACATCGTCTCCCGGCGCGCCTCCTCGGGGCTCTGCGGGGCCATGAGACCCCAGCACGAGTAGGCGTTGACCTCGGTCGTGTTCACGTGCGGGTGGTCGAGCCAGTCGATGTAGAAGCCGGGGCTGTGGGCGGCGCACTCCAGGCCGATGAGGGCGCGGAATCGGTCCGGGTACCAGTCCGCGAGTTCGAGCACGACGTTGCCGCCCATGCTCGACCCCATGTAGATCGGGTCGTCGAGTTCCAGCGCGTCGGCGATGCCGACGATCGTCTCGGCGAATCGGTCCGCCGTGAGCGTGTAGTCCTCCGTCCACCACCGCTGGGTGGTCGGCGGGACGGACTTGCCGTGGAACGGCAGGTCGTAGGCGATGACGCGGAACCGATCCGTGATCTCCTCGTCGGTCAGGAGGTTTCGCCACTCCTGGCAGTTGTTGCCCGCCGTGTGCTGACAGAGAAGCGGGATGCCGTCCTCGGGGCCGTTCTCCTCGAAGTACACGCGGTGATCGACGCCGCCGATCTCCACGTGTACGTACCTCCCCGTGATCTCCTCGATCGCGCCGCTCATCTCAGCTGCCACCTCCGTTGTGCGCGACGCGCATCAGATCCAGCGCACGCTGGAACGGCCGCAGGTTCTGGAAGATCCGCTTGTTGTCCCCGGTCAGCACGAGGTGCCCGTCCTCGCCGCGAACCGCGCTGCGGTAGTGCGACGCGATGATCTCGTGGTTGAACGGCGGCGGCGTCTCCCGGACGAACTCCTCCCAGGCCTCGCGCGACCCCTCGACGCCGAACTCCCACCGGTGGTTCAGGCCCGGATTCGGGACGACGTCCCGAACTCGCCCCCGGTCCATCTGGATCAGGAATCGCTCGTCGCCGATCTCCACGTAGAAGTTGGCGTCGAACTCGTCGTGTCCGCGGACCCGCATCTCGGGGTCGTCGTTCACCGTCTCCTTGTACCGCTCCCACCATTCGTGACTCGCCAGTTCCATGTCTGTCATCCGAGTGACCTCCGGTTAGTGGATCGACGCCCACGGTAATGAATGACGATTCACGCGAGAATGAATACCAAACCGACGGACAGCTCCGCCGGACGGTCGACCCGCTACCGTCGAACTCTCACCGGCTTTCCGGCCGAGATGAACGGCTCGTCGGACCCGCGCGCGAAAAGCGAGAGTCCCCCCTCGTCGTCGCATCGCTCCGTCCAGACCGGCAGCGCCGGAATCTCGTAGTCCTCGGGCTCCCGGTACAGAGACGCCAGCGCCCACTCGCGCGCCCGCATCACCGCCTCCACGCCGTGCCGGCCGCGAGCGCGTCACCGGGGGCGACGCCGCTCTTCGAACTCCGGACCGTGGCCGCGAATCCGTCCGCACTCGTCGGCGACGACGTTTCGATCACTGCCTGCATACACGATGGTTTAGGCTGGCCTAAAATAGAAAAGCGTGTCGATTTTAGGCCGGCCGAAATGCGGCGGTCTGCGCGCGGACGCGCTGACGGGTGGTCCCGCCCGGGTCAATCCGATCGCGCGGGAGAGAACGAGAACCGCCGGACGGGGGGTTCGTCGAAGTTGCCTCGGCGTCGGTTACGCGATGCTTTCACCCGGATCAGCCGCAGCGGAACTGACAGCTCCGTGTCTTCGAACGAGAGGACGGTCGCCGGCCGTCGCCGATCGGCACGGAGGGCGAGAGAGCGGTTCTACCGATCGTGCAGAAAGTATTTATAAGAATAGGAGACAGGAAACTCAAATGGCGAGGGTATCAAATATATGGGAGAACGGCGACGACGGCGCGCGATCGACCGTCGACGGGGGCGGAGACCGGGACGAAGACGAGCGGACGTCGAAGTTGCGGCGTCTGCTACTTCGAGAGGACTTCCGTGGCCCCTGACGGGGACGTGACGGCGATTCGGCGGCGGTTCTCGCTCCTCTGCGATCGAGTCGCGACTGCCGTTCCCCAGCCGCGGTCGGCAGGCGGCGCGGGGGCCGACCGAGCCGGAGCGGAGCAGAACGAGCGGGAGCGACCGCGCCACGTCGAACTGCTCGCGGATGACGGGATGCGGGCGAGCGCCCGGCGGCTCTACGAGCGGTCGGCCGCCGACGACCTCCGCTTTTCGGTGGCGACGGACACCGAGGGACACGGCTACGCCCGGATCGAGCTGGTCTACGACGCGGAAATCGACGACTGAGGGCGCTCCTGAGGTCGACAGGCGGTCGCGCCGACGACCCGCCACGGTTCACTCTCGGGATCCGCGCCGTCGCATTCGTCACGCGTCTGTTCCCGTTCGGGCGCCGTCAGAGCCCTTACGAGGGCGTCAGCGACGGCGCTCTCCGGTCGTCGCGGAAGGAAAGTGAGGAGTGGAGGACGGCGGGTGCCTCTGACGGGAATTCGCTCCTCCCTCGTCCTCACGTCAACGGGGCACCTTGTCCAACGAGTTCTCGGTAAAAGGAACTTCTGACCGATCCGTCAAAAGGCGGCTCTGCGCCGGTTGTACCTCGATCTTCGAAGGAGAAAGCGGGTGAAGCGCCATCGGAGCTCATTCACGGTTGTCAGAGGCACCCGCTCGACCCACTCGGGTGGGCTGGTAGCATAACTGCGTTGTACCACCATGTAGTTTTCGGTCGGACTCGTTTCGATGATCGAAAGTCTCGGTTTTAAACACGAAATCACCTCCTCGGTTGAAAATTATCCTCGCTGGGTGCAACTCGCCGATGCGCTATTCCGATGGAAAGGTGGGGTAACGGTTGACAGGCTCGGTGGTTGACGGCGGGCACGGTTCCCCACACTTTCGGTGCCCCCGACGGGCGTTTAGCGAAACGAACCGGTTATTCATATGACTTATGGCCTATGAATTGAACGGTGTCGAGTGAAGAATACTACTCCCACCGGGCCGTTGTGATAGAGAGACAGATCGATTCGGTACCCGCGTTTCGGCCGAGATCGGGGGTGACCGTCGGCTCCGCGGATCGACTGAGGCCGCGATCCGGACGGACGCCGCTGGAGAATGCGCTTTCAGTTTTCGAGGATATCGCGAAATTAGGTGGCTGGGGAGTTGTAGCCCCCGATGACGCCCGACCAGAAGTCGGGCGTTTGGAAGGTGGGCCAACGCGGATTTGAACCGCGGACCTCCCGGTTATCAGCCGAGCGCTCAACCTGACTGAGCTATTGGCCCAGGCGAGCGCACTCTGTTGTTGCGCACAATGCCGTTTAAGAGTTTCCTTTTAGCGCCCCGTTTGCGTCTTACGGTTTGGCCGCGTTGCGCCGTCGGTTCGCACGTCGTCCGAGTCGACGCGGACGCGACGGCGCTAGCCGTCGCTCCGCTCTTCGTCGTCGAACCGGTACGACTCGGGGTCGACGTTGTACGTGTCGTCCCGGGGGAAGCCGGCGGTCCAGACCCGGCCGGTGACGAACCCCTCCATCCGCTCGTCGAGGTACGGGCGGACGACGAAGCGCTTCAGCGCCTCGCGGACGGGGTACCGCGTCACCGGGACGGCGAGCAGAAACCCGATCGCGTCCGTCACGAGCCCCGGCGTGAGCAGGAACGCCCCGGCGGCGATGAGCAGCCCGCCGTCGAGGAGTTCGTTCGTCGGCGGCTCCCCGACGGAGAGCTTGCGCTGGAGCCGCCGCAGCGCGCTGCGACCCTCGGCCCGGACGAGCAGCATCCCGACGAGGCCGGTGAGCACCACCAGCGCGACGGTGGCCTGCCAGCCGAGGATCCCGGAGACCGGGATGAGCAACAGCGCGTCGGAGAGGGGGATGAGCAACAGGAGTGCGATGAGCCACCGCGTTCGCATACTACGCACTTTCCGGCCCGGCTGTATAGCCCTTTTGCCGTCGGCGCGTCGGCGATTCGTCGAACCGGACGCGGCGGACCCGTGAGGACGGTCGGACGCCCCGCGCCGTCCCCGTCGCCTCGAAGCGCTTACGCCCCTCGCTCCCCGACCACCGGGTATGAACGACGAGACGCGCGTCGAGTGGCGTGACTGGGGCCCCGACGCGTTCGACGAGGCGCGGCGGACGGGCAAGCCGGTGCTCCTCTCGCTGTCGGCGACGTGGTGTGCGGGCTGTCACGAGATGGACGCGGAGACGTACGCCGAACCGCGGATCGCCGCGAACGTCAACGACGGGTTCGTCCCCGTCCGCGTCGACGTCGACAGGCACCCCCGCGTCCGCGAGCGGTACAACATGGGCGGGTTTCCCTCGACGGTGTTCGCCACGCCCGACGGCGAGATCCTGACCGGCGCGATGTACCTCGGTCCCGAGGGGATGCGGCAGGTCCTCGAAAGCGTCCGGGGCGTGTGGAACGAGAAGGGGGCGGACGCCGGTCGCGTCCCGCGCAGCCTCTCCGGCGACCCGACGCCGGCGGGCGAGGTCACGCCGGTCATAGAAGAGCACATCGCGGGGCAGCTGGGCGAGAAGTACGACTCCGACTACGCCGGGTGGGGGACCGACGCGAAGTTCCCGCTGCCGCGGACGGTCGAGTTCGCCCTCAAGCGCGAGCGCGGCCAGGCCCTCCGGACGCTCGACGCCGTCCGGGACAACCTCCTCGACCCCGTCGCCGGGGGCTTCTTCCGGTACGCGGGGAACCGAAACTGGTCCGACGTGCACCACGAAAAGCGGCTCGACGACAACGCGGCGCTCGTCCGCGCGTTCGCGAACGCCTACCTCTACACCGGCGAGGGGGCCTACCGCCGCCCCGCCGAGCGGACGGTCGCGTACCTCGCGGACGACCTCTGGACGGGCGTCGCCTTCGGCGGCAGTCAGGGACCGGCGGCCGGCCGGGAGTACTACGCCCTCGACGAGGCGGGGCGCGAGGGGACGACCCGCCCCCGGACCGACCTGACGGCGTACGCCGGCGCGAACGCCGTCGCGGCGGAGGCGCTCTTGACTTACCACGCCTACACCGACGACGAGCGCGCCCGTCGCTACGCCCGTCGGACGCTGGAGTACCTCGACTCCGAACTCGTCGACGGGGGCGTCGTGACCCGCTACGCCGACGGCGGCGACCGCGGCGAGTCGCGGCTGCTCGTCGATCACGCCCGGGTCGCCGCCGCGTTCGTCCGGGCGGAGCAGGTGCTCGGGGAGGGGTTGGCGACCGCCCGCGCCGTCGCCGACGAGGCGATCGAGTCGCTCCACGACGACGGCTCGTTCCTCGACGGCCCCGCCGAGGGCCCCGGACTGCTCGACCGACCGCTCCGGCCCCTCGACGGAAACGTCGAGATGGCGGACGCGCTCGTCGACCTCGCGGCGGTCACGGGCGACAAGTCCTACCGCCGCGTCGCGCGCGAGTCGATCGCGGCGTTCGCCGGCGCGTGGGATCGCATCGGCGTCCACGTCGCGGAGTACGGCTCCGTCGCGGCGCGGCTCTGTCGGGAACCGCTCGTCGTCGCCGTCGCGACGGAGCCGGGTTCGGACCTCCACCGCGCCGCGCTCCGCGTCGCCGACCACGAGAAGGTCGTCGTCCCGAACGCCGACGAGCGGTTCGACCTCGACCCCGGCGCGGCGTACGTTCTCGGCGACGGCGAGGCGGTTCCGGCGCGAACGCCGGACGAACTCGTGGCGCGGGTCGCCGAGCGAGCGTAGGTTCGCGTCGCGGGGGTCGAACGCGCGGACCCGCGTCGCGTCGACGAGATCGGACGGTTCGCGTCGCCTCGACGGCCGTGGGATCCGGTCGACGCGACGTAAACACCCGGTGCGTTTATCTCATTCGAGCCGCACGTTCACCCATGGCGAGTCTGCGCGACCTCGGGCTGTCGGAATACGAGGCCCGGTCGTACCGCGCGCTCCTTCGAACGGGTCCGACAACGGCGAAGGAGTTGTCCCGCGCGAGCGACGTGCCGATGGGCCGGATCTACGACGTGCTCAACGCCCTCGAACAGTACAACCTCGTCCGGAGCCAGGCGGCGAGCCGTCCCAAGAAGTACGTCGCGGTCGAGCCGGAGGCGGCTCTGGATCGCCTCCTCGAAGACAAGCGGCGGGAGTTGGACGAGAAAGCCGCGCAGTACGAGGCCATCGTCGACGAGCTCGTCGGCGAACTCGACGCCGCGAAACCCGTCGAGGAGAAGTTCTGGACCGCCGCCGTCGGCCCGGAGGAGACCGTCGATCTCCTGCTCGAACGGCTGGCGGCCGCCGACGATCACGTCGTCGTGGTCGCGGGGTCGTCGTCGGCCGCGCAGTTCGACCTCGGTCGGGTCGGCGACCTCGTCGCCCAGGCGCTGGAGGAGGCGCTCGACCGCGGGGTGTCGGTGTCGGTGCTCCTGTCGCCGGAGCTCGTCGGGACGCTCCCGCCGAGCGTCGGCGAGCGGTACGAGGAGCGGCTGTCGGATCACCCGTCGTTCGCGGTTCGGACGGCGGAGGCCGTGACCGGGACGTTCAACCTGATCGACGACACGGAGGTCTGCATCGAGGTGCCGAATCCGCTGAACCCCGAGGAGGTGTTCGCGATGATCGACCTCAAGGACGCCGAGTTCGCCTCGAACGTGCGGGACGTGTTCGACCCCCGGTGGGAGGACGCGGAGCCGCTGTCGTTCTGAAAACTCTCGTCCGGACGGGTGTTCCGTTCGGAACACGCGCCCGTGACGAGCCGCGGCCTCCCGCCGCCTTTATCTGCCCGAGAGCGCCTGAGAGACCACATGGGGGATAGATTTTCGAGGGGGGAGGGAGCATCCGGCCGCGACCTTTTCGGCGCCGTCGCGAGCCACCGACGGAGACGCGTCCTCGCGCTCCTGACGGACCGGACGTCGCCGGTTCCGCTCGCCGACCTCGCCACGCAGCTGGTCGCCCGAGAGGAGGACAAGGAGCTGCTGGCGGTCACGAGGGAGGAGCAGCGACGGGCGCTCGTCGACCTGGCTCAGACGCAGCTTCCGAAGCTGGAAGACGCTGGTCTCGTCGCGCGCGACGCGGAGCGGAGAACGGTCGCCGCGACCGACCACCCCGCCTTCCGGGACCCCGCGTTCGCGGCGGCCGTCGACACCCACGACCCTTCGTGGGACCCCGCCCTCTCGGCCCTGGCGAACCCCCGCCGCCGAGCGGTCCTGAGCGTTCTGCGCCGACGGCGAGAGCCGGTCGACCGGAGGGAACTCGCCGCCCTCGTCGCCGCGCGGACGGGCGACCGATCCGAGGTGAGCGAGGGATCGAAAAGTGAGGAGGCGGAACGCGAGGGAGCGGGAAGCGAGGAGACGCGGTGCCCGACCGAGGACGAGCGGCACAGGATTCTCGTCTCGCTTCACCACGTCCACCTCCCCAAGTTACGTCGGGCCGGGATCGTCGAGTACGACGCCGAGCGGGAGACGGTGGCGTACCGGGGGCACCCGGCGTTGACCGAGCGGTGGCTCGACGCCGAGCCGGGCGAGTCACCCCGGACCGCCCCGTCCGCCGAGGGGCGCTCGGACGAGATCCGGACGATCGAGGGGCGGGAGGACGTCGTCGCCCACGGGCAGTCGCTCTTCGACCGCGCCGACGAGGAGCTGTTCCTCATGATAACGACGGACGGCCTGCTCGAAGAGGAGTGCATCGCGCGGCTGGAGGACGCCGTCGACCGGGGCGTCGACGTGTACCTCGGCTCGCAGACCCCCGAAGTCCGCGACCTCGTCCGCGAGCGTACCCCCGACGTGACGATCTGGGAGCCGCAGACGGACTGGCTCAACCTCCCTCCGACGCGGGAGCGGGTCGGACGGCTCGTGTTCGTCGACCGCGAGGCGCTCATGCTCGGCACGCTCGGCGAGGAGGGCGCCGCGGGCGTTCCGAGGGAGACGGCCATCGCGGGCGAGGGGGCGGACAACGCGTTCGTCGTACTCATGCGCGAGATGCTCGGCCCGCGCCTCGACCACCTGGACGCCCAGAGCGAGGACTTCCTGTCGCAGATTCCGCTGTGAACGAGATCCATGACGACCGAAGAAACTCCGCGCGAGTCCGATCCGAGTCGATACCGCCTGCGGCCGTTCGAACTGCCCAGCGAAGGCGTGTACTTCGCGGTGGCCGCGGCGAAGAACTGTTCGCCGCTGGAGCTACAACCGCTCGACGTCGCGATCGACCCCGACGCGCTGGACGCGCTCTTTCGGTCGGACCGGGGCGCGGAAGCGCTCCGACTGACGTTTCGGTACTGCGGTCGCGAAGTGGTCGTCTCCCCCGACGAGATCCGGGTGTGCGACCGGCGGGCGGCCGAGCCGGAACCGGTCGACGACTGACGCCGGGACGCGGCGACCGAGTACTCGATCGTCTCGTCCTCCCGGGGGCGGCGAAGTCGACGAAGTCGGTTCGAAAGCGTGGCTACCGCCCTCGAAAACAGCGGGTTCGAAGGGACCGAAACGGGATTTCGAGGGAAACGGGGCTGGAGCCGGAGCGGGGAGGAAGGTCGGGGGACCGCCTACCGCGACAGCACGATCTCGGAGCGCAACTGTTCCATCGCAACCTCGCGCTCGGCGTGAGCGTTGTGCTGGTGGATCGACTCGTCGTTCGACTGCTTCATGTGGATCACCGCGTCGTCCGGGAGGTGGTCGAACCGGTCGACGACCGACTCGGCCATGGAGCGCACGCAGTCCTCGACGAACTTCGCGTTCGCGTGCGCGTGGTAGGTCATGTGGTCCTCGTCCGGGCGCTTTGCGAGGTTGTAGATGCGCGCGCTCATCGCGTCGCGGGCGATGTCGATCACGTCCAGCAGGTCGACGTCCGGCGACCCGTCGCTCGTGACGGTCAGCGTGGCGTGCCCCCGCTGAGAGTGGCCGGGCTGCGGGACCGCGTCGAGGAACTCCGCGATGACCTCGTCATCGACGCCGAGGTCCTGAAGTTTGTCCTTCGCGCGGGCCGTGGACATCCCCTGCGAGCACGGGCAGACGGTCATGCCCGTCACGCGCGCGCCGATCTCCTCTCTCGTCCCCTCCTCGGTGGCGACCGCGCTGGCGATGATCGTCGCGGTGCCCTGCGTCCCGAGGTCGCTCGCGGGCGTTCGCTCGCGAGTCATGAGTTCCGCCGTCATGCGGACCTCCGCCGTGCTCGTGTACTCGTGCTTTTCGAGCAGCCGCTCGGCGGCGTCGCCGCAGACGTCCTCGACCCGGTACGTCGGCTCGCTCACGGCGGATTCGAGCGTCTCGTCGATGACCTGCATGTTCCGGCTCATGTCCGCGCCCTTGCGGTTCGCGGGCAGGTCGACGAACACCGAAAAGTCGGCCATGAGGACGATCGGCCGCTTGCCGTCGCGGGCGACCTTGACCAGCTTTTCGACGCCCGTCACGCCGACTTGGCTCAGCCCGACGGTCACGTCGGGGCGGTTTGCCTGTACGTCAGGCAACTGGTGGCTCATCGTTCGAACCGAGGGATGCTCGCCGATTAGGGCTTTCGATACCGGGAACGAACGCCGCGCGGCCCGCCTGAACCGCCGCGACGTTCGGCGGGTCAGGGCCAGTCGTCCCGCGTCCCGGCGTCGAAGGGGTCCTCGTCGCCCGTTTCCTCCGCGATCTCCCACCCGGCGGCCTCGGCGGCGTCTTCGACGGGGAGGAACTCCCAGCCGGTCTCCTCGGCCACCGCCTCGTCGTCGTCGCTCGTGCCGACGAAGACGTGCCGGTCGGTGTCGAACTGCCGCTTCACGTTCTCCAGGCTCTCTTTCACCCCTCGTGGCCCCGAGAAGAAGTCCTGCCGAATCCGCTGTTTGCGGGTGAAGTTCGTCACCACGTACGTCGGCTTTTCGCTCACGACCCCGACGTACTTCGTCCACTGACGCGCGTCGTTGAACACGGCGTTGGGGTCGGCCAGTCCCTTCAGCGCCTCCAGCTCGAACGCGAGCGTCATCGTGCCGCCGGATTCCATACGTGTGGTACCGAGGGCCCGTGGAAAACGCCTTCGGTCCGACGGAACCGAACGGCGGGCGAAAAGCGATCAGAAGGGATGCGGCGGGCGAGGAGCGGGCGAGAGGCGGCCGAAAGACGGCCGGTTCGCGGCGTTCAGCGCCCCGTCACCCGGTAGAGCCGGGTGAAGACGATGACCTCGTTCTCGCGGAGGTCGGCGGGAAGGGGGCCGGCGTCGGTCGCCTCCCCCTCCGCGGCGGCGAGGACGCGATCCTGCGCCGCGTCGCTGAGTTCGTCGAAGTGGCGCACGCGCGAGCCGGACGGGACGGACTCGACGCGGCGGACCGCGAGTTCGGGGCGCACGATAGACCGTGACATGAGGTATCAAATACCACGATGGTTGATAAACGTTCCCCCGCTCGGGGAGAAAACGAGGAGAGTCCGGGGTTATTGTTCCTGCGGCGGGGCGAGTTCGTCGGCGTCGAACTTCTTCTCCAGCAGGATTTCCTTCTGGTCTCCGACGACGCGCTCTTCGCGCATGAGCCGCTTGTAGGCGCTCTGGGGGGCCAGATCGCCGATGAGGACGCCGCCGACGATCTTGCCGTCTTTGAGGGCGAGGCGGCGGTACTCGGTGTCGGAGTACTTGCGCTCGACTTCGTCGTCGCCGATGGTCGGGTGGCCGAAGGAGAGGAAGGGGAAGTCGAAGTGCGTGATGGAGTACGACGAGACCCACCGGAACTCCGCGGATTCAGGCTCGACCATGTTCTTCGCGGCGATGGTGCCCTGTTCCTTGGCGCTACCCCACGAGCCGTTCTGCGCGTACTCGCCGAGGATCGTGTCGTAAAAGCGCGTCAGGTCGCCCGCGGCGTAGATGTCGTCGACGTTCGTCCGCATGTGCTGGTCGACGACGACGCCGTCGTTCTGCTTGACGCCGGTGCCGTGCAGGATTTCGGTGTTGAAGTTGAGACCGATGGCGACGCCGGCCCAGTCGCACTCGTAGCGGTCGCCGTTCGGATCGACGGCGGCGACGATGCGACCCCCGTCGTCGACCTCGAAGCGGTCGACGCCGCTTTCGAAGACCGGCTCGACGCCGATCTCGCGCATGGCGTCGTGCATGATCTCCGCCCCCGACTCGGAGAGCGCGTAGCGCCACCAGGCGTTGCCGCGCATCAGGTACTTCGCCTCGACGCCCTGCGCGCCGCAGATGGCCGCGAGGTCGATGCCGAGCAGGCCCGCGCCCACGATGACGGCGTCGTCGGCGCTTTCCGCGCTCTCGCGGATCTTCCGGGCGTCCTGGAACGTCCAGAAGTGGTGGATCCCCTCGGCGTCGCTGTTCTCGACCGGGAGCTGGGTCGGCGTCCCGCCGGTCGCCACGAGCAGCTTGTCGTACTCGATCGTCTCGTCCTCGTGCGTTTCGACCGCGTGCGCCTCGGGGTCGATGTCGGTGACGAGCGTGTTCAGCCGCAGGTCGATGTCGCGTTCGTCGTACCACGACTCGTCGTGGATGGAGATCGGCGCCTCGGGCAGTTTCCCCTTGGCGAACTCCTTGATCAGAATTCGATTATAGAGGGACTCGCCCTCGTCTGTGATAACGGTGACATCGGCGTCGGGGGCCTCCTCGCGGAGCGTCTCCGCGGCAGAACTCCCCGCGATCCCGTCGCCGATAATCACGAACGACTGGGTCATGTGGACGTGCTTTGCGTTCGGGGTTAATGTCGGTTGCTATCTTCGTCATTCCGTGCGTATAGGGATTTAAGGAGCTTTGGGGGGTATGCGTGGCCTTCAAGGCGCCGGGACGCCAAGCCCGGGCCGATGAAGATCCGCCAGAACGCTCGCCACTGGGCCGCGAAGAAGGCGCTCACGACGCCGGGCGTCGGCCGCGTCGTCACCGCCGGCCTCGTGCGGCTGCACACGAACATCTTCCTCGGGAAGGCGGAGGAGGGCCGGGAGGACGAGCGCGAGGACCACCTCGACGCGTTCTTCGACGCGACGATGGACGCGTACGTCGCGGCGCTGGAGGAGGGCTACTCCGAGGCAGAGGCCCGCGAGATCACGCACGTGCAGGCGAACTTCGACTTCTTCAACCACGGCTGGACGGAGATGATGGAGATCCCGAGCGACGAGCTCGAAGCCCACTACGAGCGCTACCGAGACTTCTTCGAGCGGCACGGGATCACGATCGCCGACCCGCTCGGCGACTTCCGCACCCGCGAGATCCCCGACGCCCCGTCGACGCCGGAGAAGCTCGACGCGCCGGAACACCCCCACGCAGAGGGCGGCTTCGCCGACGACGTGTACGTCGAGGGCGACGACGGCGAGGTCCGCGTCGGCGGCCGGGAGGAGCCCGCGGACGTCGACGTCCGAGCCGCGCCGGGGATGGACGACGCCGAGTCCGACGCGGACGACTCCCGGTAATCGGCCGCGCTCTCGGGGGACGCGTCCGCAGGAGTCGAACGACGACCGCGAGGGCGAGGTCGCCCGTCGCGCCCCGTCGCCGGATCTCGGTTCCGCCTGTAACTATTTGGCCCCCTGTCGCCTTCGAACGGACATGGGGGACGGAACGCCGTCGGAGGACGCCCGGGCGGAGGCCGTGGTATCGCTCACGGGCGTGTACAAGGTGTACGAGCTGGGCCAGCCCGTGCCCGTGCTCGACGACCTGTCGCTGACCCTCGCCGAGGGGTCCTACACGGCGATCATGGGGCCGAGCGGCTCGGGCAAGAGCACGCTCCTCAACCTCATCGGCTGTCTCGACGCGCCCACGGCCGGGATCGTCGAGATCGACGGGCGCGACGTGACGACGCTCTCCGAGGACGAGCGGGCGACCGTCCGCGGGGAGAAGATCGGCTTCGTGTTCCAGACGTTCAACCTGCTGCCGCGCCTGTCGTCGCTCGAAAACGTGGCGCTGCCGCTGGTGTTTCGGGGCGTCGCGCGCGAGGAGCGGCGCGACCGGGCCGCGGAGCTGCTCGAACGGGTCGGGCTCGAAGACCGGATGGACCACCGGCCGACCGAGCTCTCCGGCGGGCAGCGCCAGCGCGTCGCCGTCGCGCGGGCGCTCGTCAACCGCCCGACGATCGTCCTCGCCGACGAGCCGACCGGGAGCCTCGACAGCGAGACGAGCGGACAGATCCTGGATCTGCTCGACCGGGTCCACGCGGCCGGCAACACGGTTCTCCTCGTCACCCACGAGCGGACCGTCGCCGAGCGCGCGGAGCGGATCGTCCACGTGCTCGACGGCACGGTCGAGTCCGTCGAAGAACTGGGGGGCCGACGAACCGCCTCGGCGAACGACCGATGGACGTAATCGAGGCGCTGCGGATGAGCTGGCGGAGCATCACCGACCACAAGCTCCGCTCGGCGCTCACGACGCTGGGCGTGATCATCGGCGTCGCCGCCGTCATCGCGTTCGTCACGCTCGGGGCGAGCCTCCAGGCGGACATCGTCCAGACGCTCGCGGGCGACACCACGGACGTGATGTACGTCTCCGCCGAGTCGCAGACCGAAGGCGAGATCGGCGTCCTCCCCTCGCGGGGACAGGCGGTGTTCACCGACCGCGACGTCGACCGCATCCGCCGGATCGACGGGGTCGAGAACGCCGTTCCGGTCGGCGGGTTCGCGACCGCGGGCGTCGCACACGGGGACGACACCGTCGGCCGGCAGTTCGTGACGGTGACGACGCCGGGGTACTTCGGCGTGAACGACCAGACGATCGTCGCGGGGCGCACGTTCCGGTCGGGCCAGCGGGAGGTCGTGGTGAACCAGCAGGCCGCCCGGATGTTCCGGGGGAACGTCTCCGTGGGCGACGAGATCACGTTCACCCGGGCCGGCTCCGGGGAGGAGCTGAACGCGACCGTCGTCGGCATCGCGAAGAGCCCCGACCGGTCCGGTCGGGTCCAGTCGCTCGTCGGGGACGACAGGCCGGCGATCTACGCGCCCGCCGACCCCTACTACGAGCGGACCGTGATCGCCCCCTCGACCCGGTCCGAACAGCGCGTGTACGCGCAGGTGCTCGTCAGGGTCGACGACGTGGAGCGGATCGAGGCGGTCCAGGGGCGGGTGTACTCGTACCTCACCCAGCGGTCCGACGCGCGCGTGCTCAAAGCGCAGGGGAACCAGTTCGAGGTGCTGACCCACGAGCAGATCGTCGACCAGATCGAGCGGATCAGCGCGACGTTCACCGCCTACATCACCGGCGTCGCCGTCATCTCGCTCGTCGTCGGCGCGATCGGCATCGCGAACATCATCCTCGTCAGCGTCACGGAGCGGACCCGCGAGATCGGTGTCATGAAGGCGATCGGGGCCCGGCGGCGCGACATCATCCAGCTGTTCCTGCTAGAGGCGATCCTGCTGGGTCTCCTCGGCTCCGCGATCGGATCCGTGGTGGGGCTGGCGAGCGGCGCGCTGGCCACCGCCGTCATCGGGCTCCCGCTCGAAGTTCGGCCGATCTGGTTCGTCGTCGCGGTGGTCGTCGGCCTGCTCGTCGGGATCGCGTCCGGACTCTACCCGGCGTGGAGCGCGGCGCGGACGGATCCGATAGAAGCGCTTCGGCACGAATAGCCGGGGAATGGTCTCAGTTCCGCTTTTCGGCGATCCGGTCGGCGCACTCGTAGCCGGCGACGATGCCGCCGTTCAGGCTCCGCTCCGGATACTGCGCTCGGCTCGCCATTCCGGCGTAGTAGACCCCCTCCGCGACCTCGTCCGCGAGGTCGTACGGGACGATCATGTCGAGGTAGCCGCGCTCGTAGACCGGCGCGGCGCGGGGGTTGCGGGCGACGCGGAACGCCGAGACGGCGTCGCGGTCGAACGCCGGGAACATCTCCTCGACGTGGTCGAGCCACGCGTCCTCCAGTTCGTCGTCGTCCATCCGCCAGTTGTCCTCCTCGTAGTCCTGGATGTAGCTGGCGACGTACAGGAGGTGGTCGCCGCCGTAGCGCTCGGGCGGCACGAAGTTCGTGTGCTCGATGAGCGCGCCGAAGGGGGCGTCGTGGGCGATGTTCAGCCAGTACGTGTCCGTCAGCGGTTCGTCCATCGTCACGACCGCGCAGACGGCCCCCTGGAAGTCGATCTCGCAGTCGTACCCCGTCAGCTCCTCCAGCACGTTCGGCATCGCGGCGACGACCGCCGCGTCCGTGCTCCAGGCCGCCTCGCCGTCGTCGGTCTCGACGGTGATCGCGTCGACCGCGCCGCCGTCGAGATCGAGACCCGTCACGCGCGCGCCCGTGGAGATGTTCTCCTCGCCGACCGCGTCGACCAGCGCGTCGACGAGCGGGGCGAACCCGCCCTCGAAGTAGCCGAGGATCTCGCCCCGGAGCAGGTCGCGCTCGCCGCGGAACTTGATGCGGCCGAGCAGCCACGCGGCGCTCACGTCGTCCTTCCGTGAGCCGAACTTCGCGTCGAGCAGCGGCTCGAAGAAGTTCTCGTAGACGCCCCGCGTCGTGTGCTCGATCAGGAAGTCCCTGATGGGCACGTCCTCGAACGCGGCGAGGTCGTCGTAGGTGTCGAACTGCGGGATCCCGCCGCGGACGTCGATCTCCATCGTGAGCATCCCCAGGCGGAACTTGTCGTAGACGCTCATGTGGGGGTACGCGAGGATCTCCCAGGGCGTGTCGAGGGGGTGGACCACCCCGTCGACGTAGTAGGCGTTCTTGCCGACGAGCCATTCGAGGCGGTCGCCCACGCCGAGGTCCTCCGCGAGTTCGACGATGGTCCGCTCGGACTTCGAGAGGTGGTGGTAGAACTTCTCGATCGGGTCGCCCGCCGTCTCGTACACCGCGGCGAGCCCGCCGACCTCGTCCGACGCCTCGAACACCTGCACGTCGTATCCCCGCCGCTGAAGGCGATAGGCGGCCGCGAGTCCCGCGATGCCGCCGCCCACGACACTGATCATGACTGTCCCTCCGGCACGTCCGTTTATGTCGCTTGTGGGTCGCCGGCCGCCCGAAGACTGAAGAGCGCGGCGCGGCGGTAAGGAGTCAGAGACCGCTCCCGGAGCAGAAGCGGAGTAGTCCACTCCGACCGTCACCCGCCCGCTCGTTTTTAGGTTGCGCCGTCGTAGGTTCGTCCGCATGTCCGAGAAAGAGGAGCTTTCGGTCGACGTGGAGGTCGAAGTCGAGGTGGACGAGGACGAACTGGAGATCGAGGTCGGCGACGTCGAGACCGCCGAGGCGGAGCTCTCGGTCGACGGGCTGGAGATCGAAGTAGAGGTCGAGGTCGAACGAGCGGGCGGGACGGAGTCGGACGGGGAAGACAGCGAGCTGAGCGACTACGAGGACGCGAGCGAGGAGACCGACGAAGGCGAGGAAGCGAACGGGAGCGAGGCGGAGGAGAACGACGAGGAGAACGAGGGCGAGTCGGAGCCGACGGGCGCGGACGAATCGGAGTCGGAGGGAGACGACCGGGAGGAGTGAGTCGGAGGAACGGACGACCGCCGCACCCCGGCGTCGGAACGCCGAGCCGAACCGAGGCCGGATCGAGGCCGAATCGAGGCCGAATCGAGGTCGGTCCGGCCTCGGTTCGAAGGACGGGCCGAACGTGGCGGAAACCGGGCGCGGAGCGCGAGTTTTAACCGCCCCAAACGGCAACCACCGGTATGGCACAACCGCGCGTCCCCGGAGGACGGGGGGAGGAACTCGAACTCCCCTGCGGCGAGACGAAGCGCGTGAGGGACATCGACATGGGGATGCGGGAGTTCGACTGCGCCTGCGGTGGGACCCACGCCGTCGTCACCGACGTCCACCCGCCCGACCGCTTTCTCCCCGAGTTCCTGGTCGAGATCCTGCGGGAGGCGATCGAGACGACGAGCGAGGAGATGCCGGAGTTCGGCACGCCCCACCTCATGGGTATCGTCCTCGAGGAGTTCCCCGAGAAGGTCGTGAGCGAGGACGTGACCGACGACCAGGAGATCGGCTACGCCCTCCTGTGGGTGACCGACTTCGACTCCCGCCGCCTCCACGAGATCATCGTCGAACTCGTCGTCGAACTGATGGAACACGCCGTCAGCCACGCCGACGACGAGGCCGCGATCTCCGAGTTCGAAGCGCAGATGCTCGAGTTCGACGTGTCGGCGTTCGTCGAACAGTACCGCGCCGAGCGCGACCTGGGCGAGGAGGACGTGTTCGTCTGAGCCGACCGAACGACCGCGAATCGTCCCCGAAGGGCCCCCGAAGCGCGACGGCGGCGATCCCCGTTTTGTCGGACGCCCGTCACACTGAGGGTTAAGTCGGTCGATCGCATCGCGGTCCACATGCGCGTTCGCACGGGGGAATTCGAACCGCTTCGGGGCGTGCTCTCCGAGGCGGAGGAGCCGCTGACCGCGAGCGAGATCCTCTCGTCGCTCGAAGGGCACGAGACGCTCGACAGCCCGCACCGCGTCGCCACGATACTCGGCCGGTGGGCTGAGCGCGGCCGGGTCGTGGTGATCCCCGACCGACCGTACCGGTACGAACTCGCCCGGTGACGCTCGGCCGGGCTGATCGATCCGATCGAACCGGTCGACGTATCCGGACGACAGCGAGTCTCGAACAGGTACGCCGGCCGCGCCGTAACCGACGGACGGCTTCGGAGACTCCTCGCCCGGAGGGTTCCGGGAGCCGACCGTGGCGCGTCCGTCGCACGCCGCTTTTCGTTCCCGAGACGGAGACGCGATTCCCGTTCGGTGCGGCACGCGGCCGGCGGCGCGGTCACCCGGCAGCGACTACCGGGATCTTTCGACGAGCCGCCGGATCGGCGGTTCACCGCCCGAGGAGGCAGCGTCGCCCGTCACCGCGGAGCCTACGGCCGGTCCGTACGGCCGTCAGCTCCGCCACGGTTCGCAGTATTTACGAAATTCGAAATCGTTCTACGCCCATCGTAATTTTTCGCCGGACTTATTACGATGTGCGGACTTCGAGGGAACAATGACCGACGAGGCGACTTCGACTGACTCTCGGGCGGAGTCCGAGAACCGGACGATACTGCTCATCGGCAGCGGACCCATCCAGATCGGGCAAGCCGCGGAGTTCGACTACTCCGGCGCGCAGGCCTGCCGCGCGCTACAGGAGGAGGGGGCCCGAGTCGTCCTCGTCAACTCCAACCCCGCGACCATCATGACCGACCCGGAGATGGCAGACCGGGTGTACATCGAGCCGATCACGACCGAGGCCATCGCCGAGATCATCCGGAAGGAGCGCCCGGACGGCGTCATCGCGGGGCTAGGCGGCCAGACCGGGCTCAACGTCACGGCCGAACTCGCGGAGGAGGGCGTCCTCGACGAGTACGACGTCGAGATCATGGGAACGCCGCTGGACACCATCTACGCGACCGAGGACCGCGACCTTTTCCGCCAGCGGATGAAGGACATCGGCCAGCCGATGCCCCGGTCGACGACGATCTCGCTGGACGAGGGCGAGTCGGTGACGGACTTCGACGCGGGCGCGCTCAGGGAGCGCGTCGAGGCCGCGGTCGAGGCGGTCGGCGGCCTCCCGGTTATCGCCCGCACGACGTACACGCTGGGCGGCTCCGGCTCCGGCGTCGTCGACGACATGGACGAGCTCGTCGAGCGCGTCCGCAAGGGGCTGCGGCTCTCGCGGAACGGCGAGGTTCTCGTCACCGAGTCGATCGCCGGCTGGGTCGAACTGGAGTACGAGGTGATGCGCGACGCCGACGACTCGTGCATCATCATCTGCAACATGGAGAACATCGACCCGATGGGCATCCACACCGGCGAGTCGACGGTCGTCACGCCCTCGCAGGTCATCCCGGACGACGGCCACCAGGAGATGCGCTCGGCGGCGCTCGAAGTCATCCGCGAGCTGGGCATCCAGGGCGGCTGTAACATTCAGTTCGCCTGGCGCGACGACGGCACGCCGTCCGGCGAGTACCGCGTCGTCGAGGTGAACCCGCGCGTCTCGCGGTCGTCGGCACTCGCCTCGAAGGCGACGGGGTACCCGATCGCGCGCGTCACGGCGAAGGTCGCGCTCGGCAAGCGCCTCCACGAGATAGAAAACGAGATCACCGGCCAGACGACCGCGGCCTTCGAGCCGGCGATCGACTACGTCGTGACGAAGGTGCCGCGCTGGCCCAAGGACAAGTTCGACGACGTCGACTTCGCGCTCGGGACGGCGATGAAGTCGACCGGCGAGGCGATGGCGATCGGCCGCACCTTCGAGGAGTCGCTGCTGAAGGCGCTACGCTCCTCGGAGTACGAGCCGAGCGTCGACTGGGCGGAAGTGAGCGACGAGGCGCTCGAAGCCGAGTACCTCGAAACGCCAACGCCCGACCGCCCGTACGCGATGTTCGAGGCGTTCGAGCGCGGCTACACGGTCGAGGAGGTCGCGGAGCTGACCGGGATCGAGACGTGGTACGTCGAGCGGTACGGACGCATCGCCGAAGCCTCCGCCGCGGCCGCCGAGGGGGACTTCGAGCCCGCGGCGACCGCGGGCTTCACGAACGCAGAGGTCGCTGCGACGGCGGGGGCGTCGGTGGACGAGGTCGAGATGTCCGTCCCCGAGCGGACGTTCAAGCAGGTCGACACCTGCGCCGGGGAGTTCGAGGCGTCGACGCCGTACTACTACTCGGCCCGCCAGCCCGAGTACCTGAACGACGAGCCGCTGAACGAGGTTCGGGTCGACACCGACGTCGAGAGCGTCGTCGTGGTCGGCGGCGGCCCGATCCGCATCGGGCAGGGCGTCGAGTTCGACTACTGCGCCGTCCACGCGGTGCGCGCGCTCCGCGAGGCCGGCGTCGACGCCCACGTCGTGAACAACAACCCCGAGACGGTCTCGACGGACTACGACACCTCAGACGGGCTGTTCTTCGAGCCGATCACGGCCGAGGAGATCGCCGACGTCGTCGAGGCGACGGGCGCGGACGGCGTGATGGTCCAGTTCGGCGGGCAGACCTCCGTGAACGTCGGCGAGCCCCTCGAAGCGGAACTGGAGCGCCGCGGCCTCGACTGTCGGATCCTCGGGACGAGCGTCGAGGCGATGGACCTCGCGGAGGACCGCGACCGGTTCAACGCGCTCATGGACGGCCTCGGGATCGCCCAGCCGGAGGGCGGCACCGCGACGAGCGAGGCGGAGGCGCTCGACCTCGCGCGCGACCTCGGCTACCCCGTGCTCGTCCGCCCGAGCTACGTCCTCGGCGGGCGCGCGATGCGGGTCGTCCACGACGACGACGAGCTGGCGGAGTACATCGAGGAGGCCGTCCGCGTGAGCCCCGACAAGCCCATCCTCGTCGACCAGTTCCTCGACGGGGCCGTCGAGCTCGACGTCGACGCCGTGTCCGACGGCGAGCGCGTCCTGATCGGCGGCGTGATGGAGCACGTCGAGAGCGCGGGCGTCCACTCGGGCGACTCCGCGTGCATGATTCCGCCGCGGTCGCTCGACGACGAGACGATGGCCCGCGTCCGCGAGGTGACGGAGGACATCGCCCGGGAGCTGGAGACGGTCGGTCTGCTGAACGTCCAACTGGCGGTGAAGGAGCGCGAAGGGGAGGCGCAGAGCGCCTCGGAAGCGAGCAGCGAGGTGTACGTGCTCGAAGCCAACCCCCGCTCGTCGCGCACCGTCCCGTACGTCTCGAAGGCGACGGGCGTGCCCATCGCGAAGCTCGCGGCGAAGGTGATGGCGGGCGCGTCGCTGGACGAACTCGAAGCGGCGGAGCGGATCCCGGAGCAGGTGAGCGTGAAGGAGGTCGTCCTCCCGTTCGACCGCCTGCCGGGCTCCGACCCGCGGCTCGGCCCGGAGATGAAATCGACCGGCGAGGTGATGGGAACGGCCTCGACGTTCGGAAAGGCCTACGAGAAGGCGCAGGCCGCGACGGGCAAGCCGATCCCGACGACCGGGACCGCCGTGGTCGATCTCTCGGACGACGAGTTCCCGGACCCCGACTCGGCGGCCGGCCGCGAACTCGCGGAGGGGTTCGCCGAGCACTTCGAACTCGTCTCGTTCGACGATCCGGAGGCCTTCCGCGAGGCGATCCGCGCCGGCGAGATCGACCTCATCGTCTCCCGCGACCGCGCGGCGCTCGAAGTCGCCGTCGAGGAGGAGGTGACGTACTTCTCGACGGAGGCCAGCGCGAAGGCGGCGCTCGAGGGCATCCGCGCCGCGGACGACCCCATCGACGTGCAGGCGGTCTCGGACCGGCCGAAGCGCGTCGCCGAGTGGGGGAAGTAGCCCGCCGAGCGAGGGAGTAACGGTCGGCGGCTGCGGGGAGCGGGCGCGTCGCACCGCCCCGTTCGCGCTCTCGGCCGACGAACCGGGGGCGCGCCGCGGAACGGGGTCGCTCGACGACGGGGCGATACGATTATCTCCGTGGCAACCATACACACACTCACAGGTCGAGAATCGTCGTCGGGGGATTGGTGACCTGGTCACCCACGATATCGCAGCCTTCGACGGTTCCGCCTGGCGTTTTGACGCGCCGGTCCGAGCGACCGAGGAGACGGATCGCTCGGCCGGGCGGGTCGAACGGCGACGACGCCGGCCCGGCGCTTCGTCCTCGTCGCCGTTTTCCGCATACTCGTCGCGGGAGATCAGTCCAATTTCTCAAGCGCCTGAAAGAAGTCCGACTGCGGGCCGGCGAGCCGCATCGGCGGTCCGGAGGTCGCGATGCGGACCTCGGCGGGCGGCGCGAGCTCCCGCGAGATCCGGCCGTCGCTGACGACGACCGCCCGCTCCGCCCCCGTCACCGCCACCGTCACCTCGCTGTCGGGCGGGACGACGATCGGGGGCATCCCGTCGTCGGCGCACATCTCGTTGACGACGAGCCCCTCTATCTGCGGGTGGACGAGCGGCCCGTACTCGCTCAGGTTGTACGCGGTGCTCCCCGTCGGCGTCGCCACGAGCACGCCGTCGGCGTCCGACTCGGAGTACAGCGAGCCGTCGACCCGGACCTCGACGCGCGCGCCCCCGCCGCGCCCCCGCCGCGGGCCCTGTACGACGATCTCGTTCGCGGCGGGTTCCCCCCACCAGCCGTCGCCCCGCGCGGCGATCCGGGGGACCTCCCGGACCTCGAAGTCGCCGGCGCGGAACGCCTCGACCTCGGCGAGGACCGCCCCGATGGCGTCCTCGGGCGAGACCGCGTTCAGGAAGCCGACCTCCCCGAGGTTCACC
This sequence comes from Halegenticoccus soli, assembly GCF_002844195.1. GTDB lineage: Archaea > Halobacteriota > Halobacteria > Halobacteriales > Haloferacaceae > Halegenticoccus > Halegenticoccus soli. The sequence continues at coordinate 678,004 of NZ_PEND01000001.1, read as the reverse complement.
CCGAGGATCGGCGTGTCCTGCGCGCCCCGGGCGGCGAACAGGAACGTGCCGTCGCCCCCGATGCTGACGACGAGGTCGCACTCGGCGAACCGAGACACGGGAGAACCTTCGGCGTCGAGCGCCTCCGCCGTCGCCTCGTCGAGGCTGACCGACGCGTCCGCTTCCCGGAGCCGGGATCGGAGATCGCTGGCGAGGCGCGCCGCCCGACGGTTGCCCCGCTGTGCGACGATGCCGACGTTCATGCGACGCGGTTGACCGCCGGCCGCCAAAAGCCCTCCGTACCGACCGCGGGCCGTCGAGCCGCGCGGCGCGGGCAACATTCATGACACCCGGCCGCCACTGTCCGTCCGATGATACGCCGGTGGTGGCACGGGGAGGTGAGTGCCCGATGAGCGACGACGAGGACTGGTTCGAGCGGGCCCTCCGTGAGGCGAGGGAGGCGGATCGGCGGGACGGCGAGGCGGATCGACGGGACGGCGAGGCGTCGCCCGGCGCGCCGGACGAGGCGTCGCCGGACTTGCAGGACTTCGCCGGCGGGTTCGAGAACGCGCCCGAGCGCGCCGGAGTCGGCGACCGCGGGGACGGCTTCGGCGGTTTCGACGCGGGGGACGACTTCGGCTTCGCCGCCTTCGGCGACGACGGCGCGGACTCGTTCGGCGGCGGACCGTTCGACGACGAGGAGTTCGAATCGGACATCGAGCGGATCGAGATCGGGATCGAGGGGCTCGACGAGATGATCCTCGGCGGCGTCCCGAAGCGGTCGCTGATGGTCGCCATCGGCAGCGCCGGCACCGGGAAGACGACGGTCGGCCTGCAGTTCCTCCACGAGGCGCTCCGGAACGACGGAAGGGGCGTCTACATCACCTTAGAGGAGAGCCGCGAGGCCATCCTGGCGACGGCGGAGGAGAAGGGGTGGCCCTTCCGGCGCTTCGAGGACGAAGCGCGCCTCGCGGTCGTCGCGCTCGACCCGGTCGAGATGGCGAACAGCCTGGCGAGCATTCGAAACGACCTCCCGCGGCTCATCGACGAGTTCGGGGCCGACCGCCTCGTGCTCGACTCCGTCTCCCTCCTGGAGATGATGTACGACCACCCCTCGAAGCGCCGCAGCGAGGTGTTCGACTTCGCCCGCGCGCTCAAGGAGGCCGGGGTGACGACGATGCTCACCTCCGAGGCGAGCGAGGACAACCCCTACGCCTCCAGGCACGGCATCGTCGAGTACCTCGCCGACGCCGTGTTCGTCCTCCAGTACGTCCGGCCGTCGGACTTCCGCGAGACGAGGCTGGCTGTGGAGATTCAGAAGATCCGCGACGCAAACCACTCCCGCGAGACGAAGCCCTACGAGATCACCGCGACGGGGATCAGCGTCTACCGGCAGGCCAACATCTTCTGACCCGGCCGTTTCTCGCTTCGCGCGCCTCGCGGCGCGGTGCCGACGCGTCGGGGGCGTTCGTATCACAGTCGGCGAATGTGCGGTTTCCGGACATTCTTTTCCTATCATTTTGGCCCGCAAATTTATCATGGAATCGCACCTACATTACGGTATGGCGGACAAAACCGAGACGAAACGGACGATGAGCCGCGAGGAGTTCGCCGACTACCTGCGGATGTTGGCCGACGGGTTCGACGGTGAGGGTGAGGTGACCGTCTCGGTCGACAACAAGTCGGTGACGCTGCACCCGCCGGGCGAGATCACGGCCGAGGTCGAGGTCGTCGAGCGCTCGTCGATCCTGCGCGGGGACAAGGAATCGATCGAACTGGACGCGTCCTGGAAATCCACGGAGTGATCCACCATGGCACTCGTAGACACAATCCTGATCTTCGTCATCAGCCTACTCGTCGGCGCGCTCGCCATCCACGTCGGCGCGAAGCTCGTCATCGACAGCGACGTCGGGTTCGTCCGGGCGGTGATAACCGCGCTCGTCGGCGCGATCGTGTGGGGCGTCCTGAGCTTCTTCGTGGGGTGGATCCCGCTGCTCGGGCCGCTGCTCATGCTCATCGCCTGGATCAGCGTCATCAACCTGCAGTACCCCGGCGGCTGGGGCTCCGCGGCGGCCATCGGCTTCGTGGCCTGGATCGTGGCGGTCGTCGCCCTGTACGTGCTCGCGGTGCTCAACATCGTCTCGCTCGGCGCGCTCGGCGTACCCGGGGCGTGACGCGGACGAGAAGCGACCGGCGGACCGCCGAAGCGCCGAACCGCCCGCCGTCGCGGACGGCGGGCTACTCGCCCTCGTAGATCCGCTCTCCGCGCTGGAGGCGCGCCGCGATGGTGAACGTCTGCTCCCGCTCGCGGCGCGTCGGCGAGTGCGCCGCGAGGTACCGCGCGACCGCGACCAGCAGCGTCCGTTTTTCGTCGGCGTCGTCGCGCCCGTCGTACTGCGCGAACCCGGCTTCGAGCGCCTGGTACGTGTGGAAGCCCGCGTCCTCGCGCAACAGCGCCTCCCCGAGCCGCTCTCTCAGCGCCGCCGGGTCGCCGCCGGCGTCGAGGTAGTGCGCCGCCAGCGCGCCCGCGGCGTTCACCTCGCCCTCCTCGTCGAACGTCTCCATCAGATCTGAGAGCAGCGCCTCCGGGTCGGCGTCCGCGTCGCCGCGCCCCGGGAGCGGCGCGGGCGGGGTGTTCAGGAAGCGGTCGAGGTAGACGTTGACGGCCCCGTCGAACACGCCGCGGTACAGCTCGGTCGCGTTCGTCCGCTGACTCAGCCGGTGGACCGCGTTCGCGTACGTGAACGTGTGGTGGACGGTGTTCCAGTCCGAGAACTCGTTGCTCGTCGAGAACCGCGCGACGCGGGTGGCGGCCGCGAGCGCGACCGACGACGCCAGCTCCTCTATCGTCGCCCCCTCGCGGATCGCCCCCTCCAGCGCGCCGACGATCGCCTCGGGGTCGTCGCTCAGGAGCGTCTCGGCGAACGACTCGGGTTCGGTCCACGTCCGTCCCGCGCCCGCCGCCACCAGGTCGTCGAGCCGGTCGAACGTCTCGGCGAGCATCGCCGCGAGGTCGACCGGCTGCCGCCACGAGGAGCGCTCCTCGCTGCGCGCCGCGGTGGCGAGCCCCCGGACCAGGCTCGGGAGGACGTGATCCGCGCGCTCCCAGCCGACGTGGTCGAGCGCCTCGCACGCCTTGTTGACGAAGTCCATCGCGTGACCGGCGTCGAGGTAGCGGTGGTCCGTCGCGGCGGCGACGAGGAGCTCCGCCAGTTCGGCCTGCGAGCACCCGGCGGCGACGGCGGTGCGGAGACACCGCTCCGCCCCGTCGGCGTCCCGCACCTCGATCGTGTCCCGGAACCACGCTTTGAGCCGGGAGAAGGGGAGATCGCGGGCGTCGAACGGCTCCTGGTCGAACTTCGGCGGCTGGTCGGCGCAGTCGCGCGCGACGTGGACGAGCCCCTGGTACAGCGCACGCTTTCGGTCCTCCTCGCGCAGCGTCGGCAGGACGTTCGCCATCGCGGTCAGGATGGTCAGTCCCGGACCCCAGCCGCCCTCGCGGTAGCGCGTCCCGAACAGCACGCCGGTCTCCACCTGCGTCTCGGGGGCGACGCCGGCGTCGACGAGCCCGATGGCGGACTTCGCGATCACCAGCCGGAGGTTCCCTTCGAGGCCGTCCTCCAGCCGCTCGGCCCAGTGGACCGCGGGCGGGTCGTCGCGCCGGGGGGTCGGATCGACGTACACCGTCCCGTCGCGGACTTCGACGGGGTAACTCGGCACGTCGTCGGCCCAGGGGTCGAACGTGCTCCCGCAGGAGAGTTCGAACCGCGCGTGGTGCCAGTGGCAGGTGAGGATCCCCTCCTCGACGGTCCCCTCGGTCAGCGGAAAGCCCATGTGCGGGCACCGGTTGTCGACGGCGTGGATCTCGCCCTCGTGGTGGAACAGCGCGACGGAGCGGCCGTCGATCGCGAGAAGCTTCCGTCCCTCGGCTCGCAACTCGGCCTCCGGGACCGCCTCGACGAAGTTGGTGGCGGGTTCGCTCATGACGCAGGGTAGCGCGGGACGGGGTAAAACCGTTCTCTGGAGCGAATTTCTGTAAACCGGATTATCATTCCCGACGTCGGGTCATTCCGTCGGTGAATACGCTTTTGCCCCTCGCGCCCGTACAACGGGCGACCGTGTCCGAACTCACCGTCCGAATCGATCCCCACGTCCACTCGGAGGCGTCCTACGACGCCAGCGCGCCAGTCGAACTCGTGCTGGAGCAGGCGGCCGAAATCGGGCTCGACGCCGTCGTCATCACCGATCACGACGTGATCGACGAGTCCCTCCGCGCGGCGGAACTCGCCCCGCTGTACGGGCTCGTCGGGATTCCGGGCGTCGAGGTGACGACCGCCCACGGGCACCTTCTCGCGATCGGGGTCGAGGAGATGCCGCCGCGGCGCAGACCCGTCGACGAGACCGCGGCCTGGGTGCGCGAGCGCGGCGGCGTCGCCATCGTCCCCCATCCGTTCCAGCGGAGCCGCCACGGGATCAGAAAGCGCCACCTCGTCGGCTGCGACGGCGGCTGCGTCGACGCGATCGAGGTGTACAACTCCTGGCTCTTCACGGGGTACAAGAACCGGCGCGCCCGCCGCTTCGCAGACGCGCACGGCTACCCGGGCGTGGCCGCCAGCGACGCCCACAGCGTCCCGCTGGTCGGACGGGCGTACACCGAGATCACCATCGACGGCGCGACCCGCGCGGACCTCGACGCGGAGCTGATCCTCGGCGCGATCCGCGACGGCGAAACCCTCATCCGGGGGCGGCGGACGCCGATCCCGGTCTCCGCGCGCCACTACGCCATCGGCGCGGCGCGGACGAGCGGCTACTACGCGAAAGTCGGCGCGCTCCGCAGCGGAAAGGTGGCGAAGACCGGGGCGCTCCTGGGCGGGAAGGTCGCCAAGACCGGCGCGCTTCTCGGCGGTCGCTACGCCGTGCTCGGCGCGGCGCGCGGCGCGCGAGCGCTCTACAACCTCTCGCCGCTGTCGCGGTGATCTGATCCCCTCACGACCGCGGTTGCCGCCCGCCGTCGCGGCGACTGCCCGGCGGTGCCGTCGGGGTTCGCTTCGACCGAACTGCCGCCGTCGCCCCCGAGGCGGAGCGGGCAGTACGCCGCGAGGGGTGGATACTCGCGGCGTACGTACGACTCCGGACGCGACGCGACGGGTCCCTTCGCCGACCGCGTCGGTCGCGCGCGTCCGGCCTCGAATCGACGGGCCGGACGGGATCGAGCGGCGGGGCGTGCGCCTCCGAACTCTCCGTAGCCAAGGGTTATTCCGCCGCTTCGCCAAGCTGGCGCGATGTCGGAGAACGCACGCGATTCGAAGTACGTCCGATCCCGCGGCGGTCCGCGCGTCGAGCGCCTGTCTCCCGAGCCGACGATCCACGAGGGCGTACAGATCACGGAGAGCTCCCTCGGTGACTGGACCGAGATCCGATCCGGCTCCCGGCTGCACGCCTCGGAGATCGGCGATTACACGTACCTGATGGAGCGCGTCCAGCTCGATTACGCGGCGGTAGGGAAGTTCGGAAACGTCGCGTCGGACGCCCGACTCGGGCCGACGAACCATCCGATCGACCGGCCGACGGCCCATCACTTCACCTACCGCTGCGAGATGTACGGCCTCGGCGAGGACGACGAGTCGGTCTTCGAGTGGCGGGCCGACCAGCCGGTCGAGGTGGGCCACGACGCCTGGATCGGCCACGGCGCGACCGTCCTCCCGGACGTGACCGTCGGCAACGGCGCGGTTGTCGGCGCGGGCGCCGTCGTCGTCGACGACGTGGAGCCGTACGCGATCGTCGCCGGCGTCCCGGCCGAGCCGGTGGGGCGGCGGTTCCCCGACGAGGTCGCCGCCCGGATCGAGGCCACCGAGTGGTGGGACTGGGACCGCGACGCGCTCCGGGAGCGGCTGGACGACTTCCGGGACCTCGAAGCGTTCCTCGACGCGCACGCTCCCTGAGCGGCAGTCGGTCGGAGGAGGGGGAGGGTCGGGAGCCGGTCGGCGTCGGTTTTCAGTCCGAGGCGACCGCGGGGGGCTTTTCGCTGCCCTTCCCCGCCATCGCCAGCACGTCGTCGAAGAAGTCGAGCGAGTCGTGCGGTCCGGGGTTCGCCTCGGGGTGGTACTGCCGGGTGATGACCCGGAGCTCGTCGTTCGCCAGCCCCTCGGCGGTGTCGTCGTTGACGTTCACCTGCGTCACGTCGAGCTTCGGTCCGGGGTCGGCGACCGTGTAGCCGTGGTTCTGCGTGGTCATGATCACGCGGCCGGTGTCGAGATCGCGGACGGGCTGGTTGACCCCGCGGTGGCCGAACGCCATCTTCTCCGTCTCGCCGCCGAGCGCGCGGGCGATCACCTGCTGGCCGAGGCAGATGCCCGCGAGCGGCACCTCGCCGACGAAGCGCTCGACGAGCGCCGCGGCCGCCTCGAAGTTCGCCGGGTCGCCCGGCCCGTTCGAGACGAAGAGCACGTCCGGGTCTACCGACTCGACGTCCTCGACGCTCGCGTCGTACGGGAGGACGTGGACGTCGGCGCCGCGTTCGACGAGCGACGTGACGATCGAACCCTTCGCGCCGCAGTCGACGAGCGCGACGGTGGCGTCCCCCCCGCCCGGGTGGACCTCGGGTTCGGTCACGCTCACCTGCGCCCCGATGTCCGCGTGCTCGCTCATCTCCTTGCACTGTTCCAGCTCTTCGCGTGCGGCTTCGGGAGTGGCGTCGGGGCCGACGGCGATCCCGCAGCGCATGGCGCCCTCCTCGCGGATCGCGGTCACGAGCGCGCGCGTGTCGATGTGATCGATCGCCGGCACGCCCTCGTCGGCGAGCCACTCGACGACCTCGTCGGTGAACTCGCGGGCGACGGCCGCGCGCGGGTGGATCCGGTCGGATTCGAATCGCTCGTCTCGGACGCCGTAGTTCCCGATGAGCGGGTACGAGAAGGTGAGGACCTGCTCCTCGTAGGAGGGGTCGGTCAGGCTCTCTTCGTAGCCCGTGTAGGCCGTTGTGAACACCAGTTCGCCACGCGTCCGCCCCGGAACGCGGCCACGCGCCTCGACGACGCGGCCGTCCGCCAGGGCGATGTAGGCGTCCGACATTACGAGAAACACACGAAACCCGGGCGTATAAGCCTTACTTTCGAAATCAGATTACGAATTTCGTAATCCCTAAGCTGCACGAGACGCATCCCCGTGCACATGGACGACCTCGACCGGCGGATCCTCAGCATCCTCCGACGCGACGCGCGAACGCCCTACACGGAGATCGCAGAGCGCGTCGGCACCTCGGAGGGGACGGTCAGGAATCGAGTCGAGCGGATGACGACCGAGGGCGTCATCGAGCGGTTCACCGTCGCGACCCGGACGGGCAACGTCAAGGCGATGATCGAGGTGTCCGTCGCGGTCGACGTGAACACCGCGGCGGTGTCGGATCGGATGGCAGAGTGGGAGGAGGTCGACTTCGCCTGGCAGGTGTCGGGCGAGGAGGACATCGTGCTCGTCGTCGACGCCGCCGACACGCGCGCGGTGAACGATCTCATCACGCAGGCGCGCGAGCTGGAGGAGGTGAAGAGCACCAAGACGCGGCTGATCCTCGACGAGCGGCTCGGCTGACCGACCGCGGATCCGCCCACCACCGCGGGCACCTGTCGTCCCGTCCGTCGGTTCGCCCGCCAAACCTATCTCGTCGGCGGGAGTAGCACGCGCCATGCGACGAGACCCCCGGCCGGACGGCCCTTCTTCCGGCGGTCGCACCCTCCGAGCCGCGGCTGACGGCGGCCGTCCCGCCCGCGGCGACCGGGTGCTCGTCTTGAACCCGATCAGCGGGAGCGCGGACCACGCCGCGACGGTCCGCGATCTCGCGGCCGACCACGGCTTTTCCGTCCGCGAGACGGACGAGGAGCGCGACGGCGTCCGCCTCGCGGCCGAGGCCGTCGAGGACGGTGCCGAGTTCGTGGCGGCCTGCGGGGGCGACGGGACGATCAACGAGGTCGTCCGCGGCGTCGACCGCGCGGGCGGGCTCGGAGACGTGACGCTCGGCGTCGTGCCGGCGGGGACCGGCAACAACTTCGCCGGGAACGTCGGCGTCGAGGGGATCGAACACGCCTTCGAGGTCATGGAGTCCGGCCGCCGCCGCCGGATCGACGTGGGGCGCGTCAGCGCGACGACGGACGAGGGAACGACCGAACGCCCGTTCGTCAACTCCTGCGTGGGCGGGCTGACCGCCGAAGCGAGCGGCGCGACGGAGGCGGAGTCGAAGAGCCGGTTCGGCGTCGTGGCGTACGTTCTGACCACGCTTCGGACCCTCGCCGACTTCGACGCCGTGCGCCTCGGCGTCGACCTCGAGTCGGCCTCGGTACCGCGGGAGGGCGGAGCCCCCCGCGACGACGGCGAGAGCGAGAGCGGGTACGACGACGCTCGGGGCGGGTGGGAAGGAGAGGCGTGGCACGGGGAGGCGCTGTGCGTCCTCGTCGGAAACGGCCGGCGGTTCCCGGCCGAGGGGCGGACGCAGGCGGACATGGAAGACGGGCTCTTCGACGTGACGATCATCGAGGACCGGCCCGCCGTCGATCTCGCCGGGCAGGCGGCGGTCCAGCGCCTGTTCGGCGGCGAGACGGAGCACATCACCCGGCTGAAGGCGCCCGAACTCTCGCTCGACGTGCTCGGCGACGAGCCGATCCGGTTCAGCCTCGACGGCGAGATGATCGCCGCCGACCGCCTCGCCGCGGAAACGCGGGCGGGCGGCCTCGACGTTTGCGTCGGGGAATCGTACGAGCCGCACCCGGAGTAGGACGCGGAATAGCGTCAGCGCGGCGCGGACGAGCGCAAGCCGGCGCAAGCGCGCGCCGACCTCACTCGCCGGTGTCCATCCACCCTTTGGCCGTGTGGATGCGGTTGTACGCCTTCGCGAGGACGCGGTCGGCGGGGCCGAGCTTGACGACCGGTTCGATCCGGCCGCCGCGGATCGCCTCGACCACGGAGGCGGGCGAGAGGTCGTCGGCGTCGATCCGGGTGTACGCCCGGCCGACTTCGATCGGATAGTGCGCGTCGCTGCCGCCGACGAGCGGGAGGCCGAGCCGCTCGGCGAGCCGCCGCGTCCGCGCGACGTGGTCGGGGTTCTTCCCGTTCAACTCCACGGCGTCGAACTCGGCGTCGGAGTTCCGCGCCGCGCTGTTGCGGTACGGGTGGGCGAGGATCGCCGCGCACCCCCGCTCGTGCGCGAGCGACACCGTCTCGACCGGCGTGAGGCCGCCCGCCTCCGTCCGGCTCGGCGGGTCCGGCCCGACCACGACCACGTGTCCCTCGGTCGTCGACACCTCGACGCCCGGGACCGTCGGCGTGCCGATCTCGGCGGAGTACGCGTAGTCGTGGTTCGTCACGGCGAAGCCGTCGAGGCCGCGGAGCCGGGCGACCAGCGCGTGCAGGCGCAGCCCGATCGGGTCGTACCGCGTCGGTCGGCCGCGCCATCCGTGGAAGAAACGGCTGTGGGTGTGGAGGTCGACAGCGTACACAGTCGAACAACCGGGGGGCGACCCTTTGCTCTTCCCCCTCTCGACGCCGAAGCGGGGCCGTTTCGGTCGCCGCGCCGCCAATCGACCGACGCGAAGCGAGTCAGCCGCCGTCCCGTTGGTCGACTGACGCGGCGCGGAATCGCCGCCCGCATCGAAGAACCCTTCACCCCCGTGCGCAATGACTCCGCCATGAGCGCGAACGAGGTTCCGGCGTCCGGAGAGGAGGCCGAGGTCCACAGGAACGCCCGACAGAACGTCATCGCCGTCGACGGGGACGACAACGAGCAGGGGCTCGTGAACCGACTCGAAGCCCACACCGGCGACGGCGTCCGGCACCGGGCGTTCACCTGCCTCGTCTTCGACGGCGGCGGGCGGCTGCTCCTCGCCCAGCGCAGCCCGAAAAAGCGCCTCTGGGACACCTACTGGGACGGCACCGTCGCCTCCCACCCGAGTCAGGGACAGACGCAGGAGGAGGCGACCCGAAAGCGCCTCGAAGAGGAACTCGGCGTCACGCCCGACCAGTACGACGACCTCCGGGTGACGGACCGGTTCGAGTACAAGCGCTACTACCCGAATGAGGGCGTCGAGTGGGAGGTCTGCGCCGTGCTCAAGGTGACACTGGACGACGTCTCCCTCGACCCCGACGAGGACGAGATCGGCGGGCTGCTCTGGGTGGACTACGAGCACCTCCACGACCACCCCCGGTGGTACCGGCAGCTGCGGCTCTGCCCGTGGTTCGAGATCGCCATGCGCCGTGACTTCCGAGCTGACGCTCGCTGACGGGGTCCGCGGGGCCCTGCTCCGTCACGCCCGCCAGGGGCTCCGCGACGGTCCGCGGGAGGTGTGCGGCGTTCTCGTCGGCGCGCGGGCCCGTGAGCGGGACGGCGCAGACCGCGCGACCGACTGCCGGCGCGTCCCGAACGTCGCGGCGAATCCGCGGACGGAGTACGAACTCGATCCGGCGGAGGCGCTCGCCGCGATCGAGGACGCCGAAGCGGCGGGACTGGACGTCGTCGGGTTCTACCACTCCCATCCCGAGAGCCCGCCGGTTCCGAGCGAGACGGACCGCGATCGGGCGACGTGGAACGGGTACGTCTACCTCATCGTCGCGCCCCGAACGGACGAGGTTCGGGCGTGGCGCTGGACGGGCGAGGCGTTCGATCCGCTGCCGATCGCCGTCGAGTGATCGGGTGTGGCAGGGACGGCCGGAAGCGCCCGCCCGGACGCGCTCAGACGAGTTCGGCGACGCGGAAGAACTCGTCGGGGGAGACGTGGAGGGCGGCCCCCGGGTCGGGGTCGTCGCCGTCCGTCACCTGTACCGGCAGGAAGCCGGCCGCCCGCGCCGGCTCGATGTCGTCGTCGGGGTCGTCGCCGACGTAGACGTACCGCTCGGCCGGCAGTCGCTCCTTCGCGGCCGCGAAGATCGCCGGATCCGGCTTCATCGCCCCGAACTCGTGCGAGACGAGGATCTCGTCGAACAGGGGTTCGAGGCCGTGGGCCGCCAGCTTCGCGCGCTGTACCTCCCCGACGCCGTTCGAGAGCACGCCGAGGGCGTGATCCGCGGCCAGCGCCGAGAGCGCCGCCTTCGCGCCGGAGGCGACCGTCGAGGCCGCGATTTCGCGTTCGAGGTACGCGTCGGCGAAGGTTCCGCCGTCGACGTCGAGGTCGTACGCCGAACAGAGGTCGGCGGCCGCTTCGCGGTACGGGTCGTCGGCGAACGAGAGGAAGCGCTCGAAGAAGGACTCCGTGTAGTAGTCGACGCCGTCCCCGCCGACGGCGACGCCGAGCGACTCGCAGGTCGCGGCGAAGATCTCCCCGTAGGAGCGCTCGTACCGGACGAGCGTGCCGTCGAGATCGACGTAAACAGTTGCCACGCCATCACGATCGGGCCGGCCGTAGATAAGGCCTATTGCCGCGTGCCGGTAATTCGCACGCGATGCAACCCGAACTGTACGATTCGCTCGACGGACAGGTCGCGCTCGTCACCGGCGCGAACCGGGGGATCGGGAGGGAGATCGCCGCCCGACTGGCGGACCTCGGCGCGACGGTGTACGCCGGCGTTCGGAGCGTTTCACACGAGGTGCCCGGCGACCAGCGGTCGGTCCTTCTGGACGTGACCCAGGAGGGCGACATCGAGGCCGCGGTCGACGGCATCTTCGAGGAGGCGGGCCGGCTGGACGTGCTGGTGAACAACGCGGGAGTGGGCGAGTTCGGCGACTCGCTCGTCGGCGAACCGACGGAACGCATCGACCGGACGCTCGCGGTCAACCTCCGCGGCCCGATGCTGCTCTGCAAGCACGCGCTCCCCCTCCTGCTCCAGCGGGAGGGCGGACGCGTCGTCAACGTTTCCTCCGGCATGGGCGCGATCACCGAACCACAGAGCGGCAGGTCCCCGGCCTACCGGGTTTCGAAGACCGGGCTGAACGGGCTGACCGCCTACCTCCACGGCGAGTACGGCGAGCGCGGCCTGATCGCCAACTCGGTCTGCCCGGGGTGGGTGCGGACGGACATGGGCGGCGGGGACGCGAGCCGCCCCGTCGAGAAGGGGGCGGAGACGCCGGCGTGGCTCTGCCGGTTCAGGCCCGGAAGTCCGGCGGGGCGGTTCTGGCGCGACCGGGAAGTCATCGGGTGGTGAGCCGGTCCGCGCGAGCCGTTGCAGGCCGCCGCTCCCCTTTGACCTCCGCGACGTCCTGAGATTAATATGCCAAAACGGGGCCAGTTGGTGCCATGCTCTGAGAGACAGCCGCGGAACGGCCCGCGGGAGCACGGCGACCCGTTCCGCGTTCGGCGCCGGAGCCGTCCGTTCGCACTCGCCGCACATCGCATCGGGGTGCGGACGAAGCCGATGGCCGATCGAGTTACTCCGCTCGGTGATTCCCCCGCTCCGAGAAGAAGTCGAGGAGCAGGTTCGCCACCTTCACCGGCTCCTCGTGTTGGACCCAGTGGCTCGCGTCGAGCATCGCCAGCCGACCGTCGTCGCACAGGTTCACGCTCGGCCGCGCCATCGACTTCTTGAGGAACTGATCCCTCGCCCCCCAGATGACGAGCGTCGGTACCCGGACCCGTCTGCGCCGCGGACGGGGTCGGTTGCGCACGATCGCGCGGTACCAGTTCACCATCGCGGTGAACGCTCCCGGCCTGCTCCACGCCTCGCGGTAGCGCTCGAAGTCGACCTCGGAGAAGGTTCCGGGCTCGCTCGACTCTCGCATCGTCCGCACGATCAGCTCCCAGTCGTGGAACCGCGAGGTCGCCTCCGGGAGCACCGGAAGCTGGAAGAAGGCCACGTACCAGCTTCGCAGCCGCTGACTCCAGCTCCGCCTGAGGGTCCGCCGGAACACCGACGGGTGGGGGACGTTCACGGCGCAGAACTTCTCCACGTGTCCCGGGTGGTGCAGGGCGACCCACCACCCGACGGCGGCGCCCCAGTCGTGCCCGACGACGAACGCCTTCTCGCGGCCCGTCGCGTCGATCAGGCCGACCACGTCGGCGGCGAGTTCGTCGATGCGGTACGCCGACACGCTCGACGGCTTGTCGCTCAGGTTGTACCCCCGCTGGTCGGGGACGACGACGCGGAAGCCGGCGTTCGCGAGCGGTCGGATCTGGTCGTGCCACGCGTACCAGAACTCGGGAAAGCCGTGGAGGAGCACGACGAGCGGGCCGTCGTTCGGCCCCGCCTGCACCGTGTGGAGTCTGACGCCGTTCGTCTCGACGTAGACGCTCTCCCCGGGAACGTTCGACGGGTAGCCGACGTCGGTGTCTGTGTCGACCGCCATGTCACGCGAGAGCCGACGTCCCCTGGATCGACCAGCCGAGTTGCGGCGACCCGAAGCCGCCGTACTGTGCGTTCATGGACCTCGATACGCCGCCTCGCAGTAAATACCTGCCTGCGTGCGGGACCCTACCGCCGCCGGCCGCGGGTCGCGCCGGTCATCGACCAGACGGCCGTCAGGCCGAGCAGCAGCGCCGGGACCATCGGCAGCACGAGCATCGCCACGAGGAACGGCAGACCCAGCTCCGACAACGCGCCGGGGAAGAGGTAGATGACGCCCGGGATCACGAGGAACGAGAGGACGACGACGGCGACGAGGGCCCAGCCGGCTCGGCCGAACCCCGTCGGTTCCGGTTCGCTCCGCTCGTCGGCATCGTAGCCCTCGGGCCGGTGGACGTACCCGCCGTCAGTTTGCTCCGCGCTACTCGCGGAGACGCCGTCGGGTCGCTTCGCTCCCGACGAGCCTCCGCTCGCTTCGTCTTTTCGCGGGCCTCGCCCGCTCAAACGGTCCGCGGAGCTTCGCTCCGCGCTACTCGCGGAGACGCCGTCGAACTCGCTCCGCTCGTCCGACGAGCCTCCGCTCGCTTCGCTCGCGGAGACGCCGTCACTTCGCTTCCTCCGCTCGCCCTCAGAGTTCACTGTCTGGTCTTACCACCACTTTGCCAAATCCCTCACGGTTCTCGATCATCTCGTGGGCGCGGGCGGTCTCGCTCATCGGGAGCACCTCACGGATCCGCGGCTCGAACGTGCCGTCCCACACCAGTTCGAGCACGTCGTCGACCTCCCCCGGCGTCGCCATCGTCGACCCGACGACTGACAGCTGGTTCCAGAAGATGCGGTTCAGGTCCGTCTCCGGTCGCCCGCCCGTGGTCGCCCCGCAGGTGACGATCCGGCCGCCCTTCGCCAGGCTCTTCAGCGAGTCGCGCCACGTCGCCGCGCCGACGTGGTCGACCACCATGTCGACGCCGCGCTTGCCGGTCAGCTCGCGGATCGCCCCGGCGAAGTCCTCCGCCTCGTAGTTGATGAGGTGGTCCGCGCCGCACGCCTCGGCGTACTCGAGCTTCTCGTCGCTGCTCGCGGTCGCGTACACCTCCGCGCCGACGTAGTCGGCGATCTGCACCGCGGCGTGGCCGACGCCGCCGGAGGCGCCGAGGACGAGCACTTTCTCGCCCGGCGCGAGTTCGCCGCGCGTCAGGAGCATCCGCCAGGCGGTCTGGAAGACGAGCGACGCCGACCCGGCGATCTCCCAGTCGACGTCCTTCGGCACGGCCACGAGGTTGTCCTCCGGCACCGCCGCCACCTCGGCGTGGACGCCCGGAAGGTGCTCGCCGAGGATGCGGAAGCGCACGCACATCGACTCCTCGCCGTGGCGGCAGAACTCGCACTCGCCGCAGGCGACGCCGGCGGTCACGGCGACGTGATCGCCGGGCTCGAACCGGCTCACGTCCTCCCCCACGGCCTCGACAATGCCGGCGCCGTCGCTCCCGGGGACGTGCGGCATCTCCAGGGTCACCCCGGGTAACCCCTTGCGCGTCCAGATGTCGAGGTGGTTCAGCGCGCCGGCCTTGACGTCCACCAGCACCTCGTCGCGTCCGGGCTCGGGGTCCGGAAACTCGTCGTACGTGATGACGTCGCGGTCGCCGTGATCCGTGAACTGGACGGCTTTCATGCGCGTGCATCGCACACCCGCGGACAAAACTGTATGCCCCGACCGTCGGGATTTCCGGAATCCGCCCGACGACTACGCCTTCCGAGTACCGGCGGAATCCGCGCCCGTCACCCGATCCCGACGCTTTTCGGCGTCTCTGGACGCGAGGGCGATGTACACCCCCACCGCGACCGCGGCCCCCGTCACGGCGCCCACCGGGATCCCGACGAGGAGAGACGGCCAGAGGTACGGGTCGAGGAGCGCGGTGAGGGCGGCGCCGACGCCGACGGAGGACGCGACGCCGGCCAGGAGGCTGATGACCGCCGACAGGGATTTCATATCGTACTAGCTGACGCGCGGGGAGAAATAGGGTATCGGTCGTTCTCAGCGGGTGATGACGAGGACGGGGGACCGGGGGATCGGGTGACAGTTCTGTCCGCGGGGAGGGACGTTTTAGTGCCCCGAACCGAACGGCGGATCATGAGCGACGAAGACGCGCGACCGCTCGCCGGCCGCGACGAGTTCGAACTGGAAGGCGACCACGGGAGCGACGAGGAGGCGAAAGCGGGTGAGGGCCACGACCGCGGGCAGGGAGACGAGCGGGAGCACGGACACGGCGGCGACGCCGGACACGAACACGAACACGAACACGAACACGAACATCACCGCCACGACGTCGAAGACCTCGGCGTCGCGGTCGTGACGATCTCCTCGACGCGGTCGCTGAAGGACGATCCGGCGGGCGACGCCATCGTCGCCGCCTTCGAAACCGACGGCGGGGACGTGGTGACCCGCGAACTCATCCGCGACGACTACGACGGCGTCCAGTCGGCGGTGGATAATCTCGTCGGACGGGACGACGTGGACGCGGTGGTGACGACCGGCGGAACGGGCGTGACGCCGGACGACGTGACCGTCGAGGCCGTTCGACCGCTCTTCGAAAAAGAGCTGCCGGGATTCGGGGAGCTGTTCCGCCGGCTCTCCTACGACGAGATCGGGACGAGGGTCGTCGGAACCCGCGCCGTCGCGGGCGTCGCAGACGGCGTTCTCGTCTTCTGTCTCCCGGGCAGTGAGAACGCGGCCCGGCTAGGCGCGGAAGAGATCGTCGTGAAGGAGGCGTCGCACCTGGCCGGCCTGGCGGCGCGGGACGATGACGAGGACGGGGACGGAGAAGAAAACGGAGCCGAGTGACGTCGCGGAGGAGACGGAGGGAGGTCGGACGTTCGGTTCGACAGTCGACGTTGTCCGGTCGCGACCATTTATAACCGTGTGCGGCAACGGGGGAACATGAGCAAGCAGGAGCCCCGGCCCGAGGAGGCCGAATCCGGGGGAGACGAACCGTTCGCCGGGCGGAAGGACCCGCGACTGCGGAGCACCGAAGTGACGGAGGGCGCGGAGCGCGCCCCCCACCGCTCGATGTTCCGGGCGATGGGATTCGACGACGAGGACCTCTCGTCGCCGATGGTCGGCGTCGCCAACCCCGCCGCGGACATCACTCCCTGTAACGTCCACCTCGACGACGTCGCGGCGGCCGCGATCGAAGGCGTCGACGGGGCCGGCGGCATGCCCATCGAGTTCGGCACGATCACCATCTCGGACGCCATCTCGATGGGCACCGAGGGGATGAAGGCGTCGCTCATCTCCCGGGAGGTGATAGCGGACAGCGTCGAACTCGTCGCGTTCGGCGAGCGGATGGACGCGCTCGTCACCGTCGCCGGGTGCGACAAGAACCTCCCCGGGATGATGATGGCCGCCGTCCGGACGGACCTGCCGACCGTGTTCCTCTACGGCGGGTCGATCCTCCCCGGCGAGCACGAGGGCCGCGAGGTGACCGTCCAGAACGTGTTCGAGGGCGTCGGCGCGTACGCCTCGGGCGACATGAGCGCGGAGGAGCTGGACGACCTCGAACGGCACGCCTGCCCGGGTGCGGGCTCCTGCGGCGGGATGTTCACCGCCAACACGATGGCCTCGATCAGCGAGGCGATCGGCATGGCGCCCCTCGGGAGCGCGAGCGCGCCCGCCGAGTCCGAAGAGCGCTACGAGGTCGCCCGCCGGGCCGGCGAGGCGGTTCTCGACTGCGTCGAGCGCGACCGCAAACCCTCCGACGTGCTCTCGAAGAAGTCCTTCGAGAACGCCATCGCGCTCCAGGTCGCCGTCGGCGGGTCGACCAACGCGGTCCTCCACCTGCTCGCGCTGGCGGCCGAAGCGGGGATCGACCTCGACATCGACGAGTTCGACGAGATCTCCCGCCGGACCCCGAAGATCGCGAACCTCCAGCCCGGCGGAACGCGCGTCATGTCCGACCTCCACGAGGTCGGCGGCGTCCCGGTCGTGATCCGCCGGCTGCTTGACGCCGACCTCTTCCACGGCGACGCGATGACCGTCACCGGCCGGACCATCGCCGAGGAGCTCTCGACGCTCGACCTCCCCGACGACGACGAGATCGACGTGGATTTCCTCCGGCCCGTCGACGACCCGTTCCACGAGGAGGGGGCGATCAAGATCCTCAAGGGGAATCTCGCGCCCGACGGCGCGGTGCTGAAGGTGACGGGCGAGGACGATCAGCTCCGCCACACCGGCCCCGCCCGGGTCTTCGAGAACGAGGAGACGGCGATGAAGTGGGTCCAGGAGGGCCGCGTCTCCTCCGGGGACGTGATCGCGATCCGCAACGAGGGGCCGCGCGGCGGCCCCGGCATGCGCGAGATGCTCGGCGTCACCGCGGCCGTCGTCGGCCAGGGCCACGAGGACGACGTGGCGCTCATCACGGACGGGCGCTTCTCGGGCGCGACCCGGGGACCGATGATCGGCCACGTCGCCCCGGAGGCGGCCGACGGCGGCCCCATCGCCCTGCTGGAGGACGGCGACGAGGTCACCGTCGACATCCCGAACCGGACGCTCGAAGTCGACCTGTCCGACGAGGAACTGGACGCGCGGCGGGACGCGTGGGAGCCGCGCGAGCCGAACTACACGACGGGCGTGCTGGCCAAGTACGGCGAGGCGTTCGGCTCGGCCGCCAACGGGGCGGTGACGAATCCGGGTGCGAAGCGGAGGCAAGACTAAGTTTTTGGTCCAGATTTTTTGCCGAGCGGTGCGCGAAGCGGACCCGAGGCAAAAAAGGTGGAAGGGTGTGGTGACGAACCCGGGTGCGAAGCGCGGCCGGGACTGAGCGTCTTTTTGATCCAGATTTTCCGAGGAAGCGAGCCCGCGAGCGACAGAGGAAACGTGCCTCCTACGGGCGTTGCCACTCGTAGAACAGGTACGCGAGGCCGAAGAGGACGAGCCCGGCGCCGAGCGTCGAGGTCGCCGGTTCCGGGATCGCGATCAGGATCAGCCCGACGAGGATGACGAGGCCGGGACCCACTTCGTCCATGTACTCCGCCATGGATGATGCCATGTAGATACGTTGCGTCGGCGAAGAACGTAAACGTGTTCGCCGGTTCGGATCCGGGGCCGGAGCGCGGCCGATAACCGGCTCCGGCGGCGGAGTCGGCCGCCCGCGGCCGTTGACGGACCGCCACCGCTTTGGTTCAGCGACGCATCCCGTGGCGCATGGCCGTCTCTCGCGTCAGCCTCCGCGGGCTCGTCTCCGGCGACGGACTCCCCGAGCGGGACTCGCTGCCGCGGTGGCTCGCGCCGCTGCCGCGCCGGCTGGAGAACTTCGGGCTCCGCATCGCGTGGCTGGTCGTCGCGATCAACCTCGCGGGGACGGCGTTCGGCTTCTGGTACTACCGGTTCCAGTTCGCGGACACCCCCGCGATCATGTGGCCGTTCGTCCCCGACAGCCCCGTCGCGACGCTCTTCATCGCGCTCTCGCTCGCGCTGTGGAAGCTCGGCCGGAACAACGAGTACGTGAACGCGCTGGCGTTCTTCGGCTGCTGGAAGCTCGGGCTGTGGACCCCCTACGTCCTCACCGTCTTCGCGGGCGCGTTCCTCGAGACCACGTGGGCGCCGATGTACGCCTTCCTCTACCTGAGTCACCTGGCGATGGCGGTCGAGGCGTTCCTCATCCACCGGTACAGTGACTTCCCCGTCGGCGCGGTGTTCGTCGCCGCCCTCTGGTACGGGTTCAACGACCTCGTCGACTACTTCGTCCCGATCGTCGGCGACCCCCACCACACGTACCTCCCGCTTTCGGACGGGGCCGCCGTCGGCGGCACGACGGCGCTCCAGCTCGCCGCCGCGGGGGCGGTCGCGCTGACGCTCTCGGCGACGTTCCTCGCGCTTTCGACCCGCGCGAAGAAGCTCGAAGCCGGGGCGACGGCCGGGGCTCGACGATCGTGACGGGGTCGGTGGCGGCGGCCGACACTGGACGACCCTGACGAAGTCGACGGTCGCCCGCGACGGGACGCGCCACCGGTAGACCCTTGGCTCCGCCGAGCGATACCGCGACCCGTGACACTCTACGAGCGCGTCGCCGACCTCCCGCTCCGCATCGAGGACGAAGACCGGACCCGGCACGCCCGCGACGTGTCGAGCGGATTCCGGCGCGCGACGACCGTCTTCGCGCTCTCCGGCGCCGGGGAGACGGGCCGCGGCGAGGACGTGACCTACGACGCCGAGGACCACGACGCCCTCGCGGGCGTGCCGCCGTTCGACCTGGCCGGCGAGTACACCGTCGCCTCGTTCTCCGAGCGGCTGGACGGGCTCGACCTCTTCCCGACGAAGCCCCCTGAGCGGGAGTCCTCGCGGCACTACCGGCGCTGGGCGCTCGAAAGCGCCGCGCTCGACCTCGCGCTCCGGCAGGCCGACGCGACCCTCGGCGAGGCGGTCGGCCGCGACTACGATCCGGTCCGGTTCGTCGTGAGCACGCGGCTCGGCGAACCGCCGTCGACCGACCGGGTGGACGCTCTTCTCGACGGGAATCCGGACCTCGAATTCAAGCTCGATCCGACCTCGGACTGGACCGACGGGATCGTCGCGGATCTCGCGGCGACCGGCGCGGTCAGGATTCTCGACCTGAAGGGGCAGTACCGCGGAACCGAGGTCGACCAGGACCCGGACCCGGAGCTGTACGACGTGGTGTTCGAGGGCTTCCCGGACGCCGTCGTCGAGGATCCGGCGCTGACGGACGAGACCGAGCCGATCGTCGCCGGCCGCGAGGACCACGTCTCGTGGGACGCGCCGATCACCGGCGTCGAGAGCGTCGAGGAACTCCCCTTCGAGCCGCGGTGGCTGAACGTCAAGCCCTCGCGGTTCGGGTCCGTCGAGTCGCTGTTCGAGACGCTGGAGTACTGCGAGGAGCGCGGCGTCCGGCTGTACGGCGGGGGGCAGTTCGAACTCGACGTCGGCCGCTCGCACGTCCAGGCGCTCGCGTCGCTTTTCTACCCCGACGGCCCGAACGACGTCGCGCCGGGCGCGTACAACGATCCCGAGGTGGCCGAAAACCTTCCGGGGAGCCCGCTCTCCCCGCCGGCGGAGCCGCGGGGACTGGCGTTCTGAGCCGCGGCGGGCCTCAGTCCGATCGACCGGACCGATCCGCGTGCGCTCGGACCCACAGCTCGCCGATGCGCGACAGGCGCGTCCGGTGGGACTTGCCCCGCTCCTCCCGCTCGATGTACCCCTTGCCGCCCGGACCGAGCCGGTCGACGTTGTAGATGACCTTCGAGCGGAAGCTGTCCGTGTACTCCTCGTTCAGATCGCGGGCGAGCGCCTCGGCGAGCTCGCTCACGCTCTCGAACTCGCCCGCCTCGCCGAGCTTGTAGAGGATGACCTCCTCGAAGGGTTTGACGTTCGAGAAGGAGGCGACCGGGAGCTCGACGACGTGGGTCTCCCCGATGCGCTTCGCGCCGATCGTCGTCCCGCGCTCGTCGAACTCCGCGAGGAGGTCGGCGACGCTGTCGAGCCGCTCGTCGATGCGGTCGGAGTCCACCTCGCCGCGCCGGACGTCCTCGAGGAGCTCCTTGCCGGCCCGCAGCTCCTCCGCGAGTTCGGTTTCGAGGTACTTCTCCGGCGCGGTGTAGTAGGTGTGGATGCGGTCGCGGTCGGCCTGCCGCTCGACCATGATCGAGTGGGCGGCGGTGGCGAACGCGAAGCTGACCGGCCGGGGCATCGCGCTCACGTTCACCCAGACCTCCCGATCAGCCGACGAGTCCGCTTCCGCGCCCGACCGCGACGGCTCGTCCCCGCCCGGTTCGCCGTCGAGCTCCGCGTTGATCAGCTCGTACGCCTGCTCGAACGCGGCGTCGTAGTCGTACACGTCGTCGACGACGACCCGCTCGGTCTCCGCGCCGAGGAGGTTCCTGAAGTCCTGTTCGAGCTTGCGGGAGAGCCGGCGGGAGTACTCGACGTTGGCCTCGCTGCCGACCGCGCCTTCGAGGAGGATCACCCGGTCCACGTCGCGCTGATCGCGGATGAGCGGGGCGATGAGCCGATCGTAGTCGAACCCCACCGGGACGACGTGCGTCTGCATGCGGGGGGATTGGACAGTTCACGTGTTAGGTTCTGCGATGGGCGCGGGTGAGCCGTCCGGTCGCAATCGGGTCCTACTCGATGGGATCCCACTCGACCGTTTCGACCGGCTCCCCTTCGATCCCCTCGGTCAGCTTCCCGTCGACTTTCCCGGTCAGTTCCCCTTCAGGCCCGCGACGAACTGGCTGCCGACGTAGAGCAGCGGAATTCCGATCAGGAGCGCGACGAGGAGGATGACGAGAATCTCGGGGCCGACGGGGACGGAACCGAACTGGAGCGGAAGCATAATGTCAGTATTTCTACACGTGTGATAAGCGTTCCGACGGCCGAAGTCGGAAATAGCCCACCCGGTCGCTCCTCCTCACTCGAACGCCGAGAGCGCCCCGTCGGCGTCGACCACGGCGGCGAACTCGCCGCGGAGGTGCGCGAGCGCCGTCCGGTGCGTCTCCTCGGCGGTGTAGCGCTCGCCGTCCGGGCCCTCGCGGTCGAACGTCGCCGTCGCGTCGCTCACGACGGCGGCGCGGAAGCCGAGGTTCTCCGCCATCCGCGTCGTCGTCGAGACGCAGTGGTCCGTCGTCAGGCCGGCGATCACGAGCGCGTCGTACCCGCGGTCCCGGAGCCACCCTTCGAGCCCGGTGCCGATGAAGCAGCTGTTGACCCGCTTTTCGAAGGCCCGCTCGTCCCCCTCGGGGGCCGTCTCGGGCTTGAACGCGAACCCCGGCCGATCGCTCCGGAGGGGCGAGTCGGACTCCCGGGAGTCGTGCCGGACGTGGACGACGGGACGGTCCGCCTCGCGCCAGGCCGAAAGGAGGTCCGCGGCCCGCGCCTCGGCGTCGGGGTTGTTCCGGTCGCCCCAGATCGGCTCGTCGAAGCCGCGCTGGAAGTCGACGAGCAGGAGGACGGCGTCGTCGGGGAGCGAGAGCGCGGACATCTCAGTCGGCCTCCGCCCGCGCGGTCCGGCGCGATCGGGGGGCCAGCAGCTCCGGGCCGACCTTCGGGTGGTCGCGCGAGACGCGCATCGGACACTCGTCCGGGGCCTGCTCGGGGTCGGACGATAAGAGGTACTGCGGCCACTCGCGGTCGCCCTCGACCCCCCAGTCGCCGAGGTCGGCGTGCGGGCAGACGCCGTCGTAGTCTTCGAGCCGTTCCTGGATTACCTCGCGGGCTCGCCGCCCCGCCGCCGTGTCGGCCGTGATGCCCTCAAACACCGTCCGCGGCTGGAAGGTGATCTCCAGACCGACGGGGCAGTACCGGCTCGTCCGCCGGTCGTAAAACGGGGCGCGGCAGGTCGGGAACATCGGCTCGCCGCCGAAGCAGAACTCCCAGCGGGAGTCGTCGGGGTCGGTGGGAATCGCCTCGGGCCACGGCTCGGGGTCGTGGACGTGGAGGAACTGGAGGACGTTCCAGAGCCGCTCGTGGTACTCGGCCTCCGACAGCCCCCGCGTCGGCGGCGCGAAGAAGACGACGAGCGGCGCGCGGTCGGCGTGGTCGCGGTAGACGTCCAGGTACTCCGAGAGCGCGTCCCGGAGCGCCAGGAGGGCGTCCTTGTGCGTCGTCGACCGGCAGGCGGTGTAGAGGAGGCCGCCCCGCCGTTCGGCTTCGATCCCGAAGTAACAGGGGAACGGCGCGCCGTCGCGGTCGCCGAGCATCGACGCGCGGAACGACTCGTAGTGGGCGACGACCCACTCGGGCAGCGACCCCGCGTCGACGCGTTCCCCGAGAGTCGGTTGGTCGAGCAGCGCGTCCAGGCCCGTCTCGTTCATGTCGACGGAGGAGGGCCGAGAGCCCATCTACGTTTCGAATACGACGATGATACCCGACAATCGCGCCCCGAGCCGATCGTTTCGTGGACGATCGTAGGTTGACAGTCGAACGCGGGGCGAATCGCCGCGAAGTGACGGATGAGAGCGGACCGACGGGGAGTGGCGAACGGCACCCGATCGACGAGCGAAGCGACGGGGTCCGACCGCGAGCGATCGAGGCTCAGTCGGCGCTCAGCCCCTCGGTGAACCGACTCGCCTCCTCCTCGGCGGCGGGGGCGGTGAGCGCGGAGACGCCGACGGTGAGCGCGAGGCCGAGGAGCATGCCGAAGAGGGCGACGTCCCAGCCGAGGTACGAGCGCGCGAACAGGATCGCCTCGCCGCCGAACGCCCCGACCGTCGTCGCCGGGACGAACACCGAGAGGAGGTAGAACGCCTGGCTCCCGACGAGTCCGGCGTACATCCCGCTCCGCGTCGTGCCCGACCAGTACAGCGAGACGAGCACCGGCAGCGCCAGCTGCGCGTAGCCGCCGAACGCCGTGGCGCCGACCTCGACCAGCGTGCCGGGGCGGAAGAGGCTCGCGACGAACGCGAGGACGGCGAACAGCGCGACGCCGACCCGCGCGACCCACGTCTCCCGACGCTCGCCGGCGTCGGACGCGAGAAACGGCCGGTAGAGGTCGCGCGTGAAGTACGACGAGCCGGACAGGAGCATCGAGTCCGACGAGGACATCATCGCCGCCATCGCGCCGGCGACGACGAGCGCCGCGAACCACGCGGGCGTGTACTCGTTGAGCAGGACGGGGAGGACGTTCGCGCCCTCCGGCACCGCGACGCCGAGGCCCGCGGCCCACGCGCCGAGCATGAACGCCGGCACGAACAGGAGGACCACGAGCACCGGCCAGAGGGCGAACGACCGCTTCAGGACGCGGGCGGACTTCGCGACGAAAAAGCGCTGGTTGATCTGCGGGAACATCGTCACGCCGAAGGCGATGACGACGGCCTGCGAGAGTATGAACTGCGGGGTGTACACGCCGCCGCCGAGCGCGAGGAACTCCGGCTTCGACTCGGCCAGCCCGGCGGTCGCCGCCGCGGGCCCGCCGACCGCCGCGAGCACCCAGCCGACCGCCGCCCAGGTGACGCCGAGCATGAACAGCCCCTGGAGCGTGTCGGTCCAGGCGACGCCGCGCATCCCCGAGAGCGCGACGTAGGCGATCATGAACGCGGTGATGAGCGCCGCGCCCGCCCAGTAGGGGACGAGTCCGTCGGTCAGGCCGACGAGCGCCTCGCCCGCGCCCATCTGCTGGAGCATCACGTACGGGAGCAGCCAGAAGAGGCTGACCGCCGCGACGAACCCGCGGAGCGTCGGCGACCCGAAGCGGTCGCCGAGCATCTCGCCGAGCGTCACGTAGCCGTGCGTCCGACCCACGAGCCACTGCTTGTACCCGATGACGTACCAGAGGAGCGCGAAGAGGATCCCGTCCATGACGCCCATGACCAGGATCCACTCGGGGCCCGCGCGGTACGCGAGATCCGGCCCCCCGAAGAACGTGAACGCCGACAGCAGCGTGGCGAAGGTCGTAAAGAGGAGCACGACGGTTCCGAGCGAGCGCCCCGCGAGGTAGTAGTCCTCGGCGTCGCGGCTCGTGACGCGGTAGGCGACCAGCCCGACGGCGAGCGCGACGACGAGATACGCGCCGAGGACGCCGAGCTGGACGGCCAGGTCAGCCACGGTTCACCCCCATCGCGCGGTCCCACGCCCCGCGCGTGAACGCGTAGAACGCGACCGTCGCCACTCCCATCCAGCCGACGTGCCACCACAGCCACAGCGGCAGCCCGGCGACCACGCGGGCGTCGCCCCAGAGGAACCACGGAACCGCGAGCGCCACGAGTACCGCGAAGAGCGGTGCCCAGACGGCGCCAGTTCTGTTTCGCCTCATTGCTCGACGCATACTCGACAATACACTAAAGCGTTGTCGGATGTACTTCGGAAATGAAGTTCGAAGAAAATTCTTCTTCGATTCGTTCGCCGTCGGGTATCCGGCAGCTGAAGCCGCCGAATCGGCGGTTACGGCGGTTCCGGGGTGAGATCTGCGGTACGATAGGTATTTCTCCCGTGGGAAACGTATATATAGTGAGTGGGTACCCCCACATCGCTATCACGATCACTACCTCCCCGGAGGGGAGTTCATCATGGACGATACGGCAAAATATCTCATTCACGCGGCGATCACGGCCGACGGCGTCGTCGAGCGGAGCGACGTCGTCGGTGCCATCTTCGGGCAGACCGAGGGGTTGCTCGGCGACGACCTGGACCTCCGCGACCTGCAGCAGTCTTCGAAAGTCGGGCGCATAGACGTACAGATCGCGAGCGAGAACGGACGGTCGATCGGCGAGGTCACCATCGCGAGCAGCCTCGACAAGGTGGAGACGTCGATCCTCGCCGCGTCGCTCGAAACGATAAACCGCGTCGGTCCGTGCCGCGCGACCGTCGAGGTCACGGACATCGAGGACGTGCGCGCGGCCAAGCGGCGCGAGGTCGTCGAGCGGGCGAAGGAACTCCTGACGGAGTCGTTCGACGAGAGCGTCATGACGAGCCGCGAGATCCTGGAGGAGGTCCGCGAGTCGGTCCGCGTCGAGGACATCACCGAATACGGCGGGCTCCCCGCCGGGCCGCACGTCGACACCTCCGACGCGATCATCGTCGTCGAGGGGCGGGCGGACGTGCTGACGATGCTTCGCTACGGCATCAAAAACGCCGTCGCGGTCGAGGGGACGAACGTCCCCGACGCCGTCGCGAAGCTCACCCAGGAGCGCACCGTCACGGCGTTCCTCGACGGCGACCGCGGCGGCGAACTCATCCTGCGGGAACTCGCGCAGGTCGGGGCGGTCGACTACGTCGCGTTCGCCCCCGCCGGGCGCTCCGTCGAGGATCTCGCGCGGGACGAGGTCATGTCCGCCCTGCGGGACAAGGTGCCGTACGAGACGGTCGCGGGGAAGTCGAACGCGCGGGGTGCGGTCGCCGCGACGGACGGGAGCACCCGTCCCGCGCCCGAGGGGGGAACCGCGGACCCTCGAACGGAGTCGCCGGGGACGACTGACTCCCCCGCGGCTCCGACTCCCGAAACGGAGGCAGACGACGGCGAGAGCGGCCCCGACGACGCGACCGACGGCGCCGAACCCGAAGCCGCGGCCGACGCGGCCGACGGAGGCGGGGTCGAAACCGACGGAAGCGAATCGGACGGAGCCGAGGCGAAAGCGGGCGAACCCGAGGGGGCCGAACCGGAGCCGACCACGTTCCGGGGCCACGTCCGGGAGGTGATCGGCGGCGAAGCCGGCACCGTCCGCCTCCTCGACCGGTCGTTCGACGCGTTCGGGGAGGCCGCCGCCGCCGAGGCGTTCGACGCGATCGCCGAGGCCGACGCGGTGCCGTACGCCGTGGTTCTCGACGGCCAGCTCACGCAGCGGGTGCTCGACGTGGCGTCCCAGCGGGGCGTGGAACACGTCGTCGCCCGTTCCGAGGGCGAGTTCGTGAAGAAGCCGATTGACGTCCGCGTGCGGACCGCAGATCAGCTGCGCGACGGATGACTTTTTGATCGGACCGGCCGCGCCGTCGCGACGAGCGACAGCCCCGCTCCGTCGGCGAAGGCGTCCTGCCGACGGCCGACGACGCGGAATCCGAACCCGCGGTAGAGCGCCAGCGCCGCCCCGTTGTCCGCCGAGACGGCGAGCGTGACGCGCGTTCCGGGGTCGAGCGAGGCGAAGAGCGCCGAGAGGAGCGACGACGCGCGCCCCTCGCGTCGGAAGCCGGGGGCCACGACCAGCTCGGCGACGTGCGCTCCGTCGCCGCCGACCGCGAGGAGGTACCCGACCGGCGCGCCGTCGGCGGTCGAGACGAACGCCTCGCAGGCTCCCGCGGCGAGCCCGCGGTCGAGCAACTCGGGGCTCGGCTCGGGCAGGAACGACTGGAGCGCCGACAGCGCCGGGCGGTCGGCCGGCGTCGCCCGGCGCACCCCCGCAGGGGCGCGATCGACGGGCCGGGTGGCAGCGGGAACGCGATCGTCGGTCACGTCAGAGGAGCGCGGCCGCGAGCGCGGCGCTCGCGAGGGCGCCGGCCAGCGTCGCCAGGAAGTTGACGGTCTGGTTGCCGATGCGCTCGCCCTCGACCGTCGCGCCGAGGACGCTGTCGACGGTCATCCCGAATATCCCGCCGACGACGACGACGAGCGCGCCGAGAAGCGGCGCTCCGATCGGGAGGAGCAGCGCGGAGATGCAGGCGACGACGGCCGCTCCGACGACGCCGGCGAGTTCGCCCTGCCACGTGATGCCGCCGTCGGTGCCGGGGTCGACGCGCTCGAACGACGTGATCAGCCGCGGGTTGTCGTACAGGCCGCCGACCTCGCTCGAGAGGGTGTCGCTCATCGCCGCCGCGATCGACCCCGCGAACGCGAACAGAAAGAGCGCGCCGGGCACCGGCAGGTGCGGGCTGGCGGCGAAGCCGATCACGGCGACGAGCGCGACCGCGGCGTTCCCGAGGACGTTCCCGCTGCCCCGCGCGCCGTCGTTCTCCTCGGCGACGCCGCGCCGGCGCTTCGACTCGTACTTGAACTTCGTCGACAGCCCCCCGATGGTGAAAAACGAGATGAGCACGGCGAACCACCCGAACCCGCCGAGAACGACGGTGAGCAGGCCGAGCAGCACCCCCGTCAGCATGCCGGGGACGGACGCCGTCCCGAGCGCGTAGGAGAGGTAGCCGAGCACGGCGGTGACGACGAGCGCGGCGGCGACGGTGAGGCCGCCCACGTCGATGGCGAGCAGGTCGAAGAACCACAGGAGGAGGCCGACCGAGAGCATCACGAGCGGGTCGTCGCGCTCGTAGAGCACGGAGCGGAGCAGCGCGGCGACGAGCGCGCCGGTCGCCGCGAGGAAGACCACCTCGGGGAGGGAGACGGGGTCGACCAGGAGGTAGGCGGCGGCGCTCTGGCCGACCACGCCGGCGAGGAACGCGACGAGGATGAACCCCGTCGCCGAGACGAAGGGGTCGCCGCCAGACGCGCGGACGAACTGCTCGCCGAGGTTGCCGTAGGCGAGAATGAACACGGCGGCGACGAACACCGCGAGCGGCATCGACATCCGCGGCAGCGTCGACAGCAGCGCCAGGCCGGTCGCCGCGAGCGCGAAGCCGGCCAGCCCGTTGAGCCGTCCGTCCTTCCGGTCCCCCGGGCGGGCGAACAGCTCGAACACCGGCCCGTCGTCGACCACGAAGGCCGCGAGCGCGGCGATGACGGCGAAGGGGACGGCGGCGACCGCGCCGAGAACCGGCGCCGCGAGCGCGAGCGTCCCCACGGCCGCGAATCCGCCCGCCCGCCGGAGCGTGGAAGTCACACTCCCCGGTATCGCGGACGCCCACTTAACGCTCCCGACACGACCCGCCCCGCGAGCCGACGCGAAGCCGTGCGCTTTAGGCGTCGCGGGGCGATTCGTGGGTGTGGGACTCTACGACGCCTATCTCGCCCTTCGCCACCGCCGGAACCCGGCGGATCCGCCGGCCCGCGTCGCGGTCGTCATCACGGAGCGGGATCTGCTCGAACAGGGTGCCTACGAGACGCTCGAACGGTTCCTCGGGTGGGCGTTCGAGTACGGCGCCGAGCGGGTGACGATCTACGTGAGCGTGCTCGACGCCGCCGTCGTGCCGACGCTCGAACGGGAGCTCCGGACCGTGGACGCGCCGCAACCCGTCGCCGTCCGCGCCCCCGGGGACACGGAGCGGGCCGACGCGCCCGTCCAGGTGAGCATCGGACTCGGCGGAAAACACGAGTTCGCCGAGGCGGTCCGCTCGATCGCCCGGGAGGTCGAAAGCGGCCGACTCGACCCCGAGGAGATCGACGAAGTCGACGTCGAACGCCGGCTCGTGTTCCCCGACGAGCCGGACCTCGTGATCAAGACGGGCGCGGAGCGGCTCTCGGACTTCATGATCTGGCAGTCGGTCTACTCCGAGCTGTACTTCACGGACGTGAACTGGCGCGACTTCAGGAAGCGCGACTACCTCCGGGCGGTGCTCGATTACCAGAACAGACAGCGGCGCTTTGGGCGGTGAGCGGAGCGAACCGCCCAAAGGTCGTCGGGGAGCGAGCGTCGGCGAGCGGACCGACGGGAGTTCGGTCGGTGAGCGGAGCGAACCGCCCGGAGGTCTCGGGGAACGAACGGGTCGTCGAGGGACGAACGTCGGCGCGCTCGCCGACAGAGAGCGGCCGAGCGACGGCGTTATGCGCCGACGCCGGCTAGTGAGCCGGCCGATGGCGAACGAAACCGAACGCGATTCTGACGACCGCCCGGACGCCGAGCGCGGCCGACCGGAAACCGATTCGAGGTACGGAATCCCGACCGACGCGGAGGGGATGCTCCCGTGGGAGTACGTCGAAGAGCGGATGCGGAGCGACCGCAACTACTGGGTGGCGACCGTCGGCCCGCGCGGCCGCCCGCACGCGAGACCCGTGTGGGGCGTCTGGGTCGACGGGGCGTTCCACTGCGGCGGGGGCGAGACGCGCTGGGCGCGGAACCTCGCGTCGAACCCGGAGATCGCCGTCCACCGCGAAAGCGGCGACGAGGTCGTGATCGTCGAGGGCGTCGCCGAGAAGCTCGCGCCGGGGGAGGGGACCGACCCCTCGCTGCTCGAACGGATCGACGCCGCCTACGAGGAGAAGTACGGGATCCCGCACGGGACGCCGGTCTGGGCCGTCCGCCCGCGCGCCGTCTTCGCGTGGAGCGACTACCCGCGCGACGCCACGCGCTGGCGGTTCGAACGGTAGCGCGCCGGCGCTCTGGGACCGCGCCGCTCGTCAGTCGGCCGGTTCGAGTTCGTGGCGTTCGAGCGCCTCGTTGATCTCCCTGGCCCCGCGACTCGACAGCTGATCGCGCAGGCGCGCCGCCACGCTCCGCGCCTCCGCCAGTTCGACGCCCGCCAGCGCCCGCACGAGCGCGACCGCCCGCTCGGTTCGGGTGCGCTGCCACGACGCCTCGCGGGACTCGTAGGTCCGGATCCCGCGGAGGAAATCCGCCTTCGAGAACTCCGGCCAGAAGGGGGCACAGAAGTAGACCGCGGCCTCGTTGCCGTTCGCGTGCCACGGGAGGAAGTTGCTCGTGCGCTCGTCGCCGCCGGTGCGGATGATGAGGTCCACGTCGCGGACGGGCTGGCGGTAGAGGCGGCCCTCGATCTCCGCGACGTCGATCTCGTCGGCCGCGAGGTCGCCGTCGCGGACGGCGGCCGCCACGTCCCGCGCGGCGCGGAGGAGTTCGCTCCTGCCGCCGTAGGCGAGCGCGATGTTCAGGCGGAAGCGGTGGTACTCGCGCGTCCGATCCTCCGCGTAGTCGACAGCGTCGCGGACGCGGCGCGGGAGCCGATCGATGTCGCCGATGGCGCGGATGCACACCTCGTTTTCGTGGACCCGCTCCGCGTCGGCGAACTCGCGGAGCTTCGACTCGATGAGGTCGAAGAGCGGCTCGCGCTCCTCGGGCGGCCGGTTGAAGTTCTCCGTCGAGAAGGCATAAAGCGTCAGCTCCTCGATGCCGAGTTCGTCGCACCAGTCGAGGACGTTCTCGGTCGTCTGCGCCCCGGCGCGGTGCCCGTCGGGGGCCTCAGCGCCGCGTTTTCGGGCGTACCGTCGGTTGCCGTCCTGGATGATGGCGACGTGCGTGGGGCCGTCGCCGATCTCGCGGCGGAGCAACCGCTCGTACGCCCGATCGAACTCCGTGCGCGCCCGCTGTAGCATGTGTCGTTAGATATCCATCCCGCCCTATGTGCTTTTTGACGTGACGGTCGCCCGGCCCGCAGTTCCACCGCGCGGCACAGGTCGACAGACCGTACAGAGCAGCACGCGAGACGGGCGACCGAGCGGCTGAGAAACCGCGGCACGACGGCGCGAGGCGGCGATCCTCCCCCCTCCATCGCAGCGGGCGTCGGACGATCGGGCCGGACGGGGAATCGCCACCCGTATATCCCCCGCGGCCGCACGCTCCGATCATGAGCGACGTTCTCGACGAGGACCTCTACCAGCGGACGAAGGCGTTCCTCGAACCGGGGGAGATCGAACTCGCTGGCGTCATCGTCCACACGGACCTCACGAGCGACGAGGACCTCGAGATGCACGAGCTGACGGTCGAGCTGAACGACGTGATCGCGGCGCACGCCGGCAAGGGCGAGGCGTACATCTACGCCGGCAACGACGACAGCCGGTTCGCCTCGAACCAGTTCCAGGGGCTCACCCTCGAAGACGACGAGTTCGTCTGGGAGTGCCAGCAGCTCCTCCGCGAGGGGACGTTCGACCTGGTGTTCTACTACGAGGCGGACACCGACCAGGAGGCGATCGTCGAGGAGATCGAGGGGATGGGTCACCGGGTGACGCCGGTCCCCTGAGGCGGGGAGAACCCCGCCTCCGGCGCGTTCAGCCGACCAGCAGCCGCGCGAGCCAGACCGCGCCGACGCACGAAAGGAGGTTCCCCGCGGCGTTGACGGCGGCGAGAAGCGGCGTCCGCCGCTCCCACAGGAGGACGGTCTGGACGCTGAACGACGAGTACGTCGTGAACGCCCCGCACATGCCGCCGCCCACGAACAGCGCGACGTCGCCGCCGACGCCGCCGAACGTGACCAGCCCCAGGACGAAGCTCCCGACGACGTTGACGACGAGCGTCGCGACCGGAAACTCCTCCGCGGGGACGGCCTCTCCGACGAGGTACCGGAGGACCGCGCCGAGCGCGCCCCCGGTGCCGAGGAGGTGCGCCGGATCCATCAGTGCCCGCCTCCGTCGATGCGGCCGAGGGCCGCGCGTCCCACCAGCACCGCGCCGAACCCGCAGGCGTAGCTCGCGCCGACGTACAGCAGCGCGGCGTCGGGGCGGGTGAACGCCTCGACGACGAACGTGCTGTACGTGGTGAAAGACGAGAGGAAGCCCGCGCCGAAGACGAGCCGGCTCCGGCGCGCGAACAGTTCGCCGCCCGTCGCGTCGTACAGTAACACGGCGAGCGCGAAGCTCCCGGCCACGTTCACGAGGAACGTCGCCGCGAGGGGCTGCGGGATCGCGGCGTCGAAGAAGTACCGGAGGTTCGATCCGGCGAATCCCCCGACGGCGACGAGCAGTACGGTTTCGAATCGTTCGAGCGCGCGTTTCCGTCTCATCTGTGTTCGGGCAGGAGATTCCGTCCCGCGGTGTCGTCGACAGGAGCCATCAGCCGAGTCGGCGGTCGGGTCGGGCGACCTCCCGTCGATCATGGTCGAGCCCCGTCGCCCGTTGGTCGGAAACGCCGGGTCGGAGGAATAACAGTTGCTATCCGCCGCCGAGGGTTCGTCGGTCGAGTCGGGGTCGCTCTCGGTGGCGCGCCGAATCCACTCTCGACTCCCGGGCCGTCTCCGCGCTCGGCTATCGCACCCGATCCGGGCTCGACTTCGTCGGCCTCGCCGGCTCCGATCGGGGCGGTTGCGCCGGCTTCGAGACGCTTATTCCCCCTCCTCCCCGAGTGCCGAACATGAGAACGGTGGACGCGGACCTCTCGACGCTCGACCGCGCCGTCATCAACGCCTTCCAGGGCGGCTTTCCGGTGGTCGAACGTCCGTTCGACCCGGCCGCCGCGGCGCTCCGGGAGCGCGGCGTGGACGTCACCGCGTCGGAGCTGTGCGACCGCATCCGCGAGCTGGACGAGTCGGGCGTGCTGACGCGCTTCGGCGCGCTCGTCAACGCCGAGGAGATCGGCGGGACCGCGACGCTGGTCGCGATGCACGCGCCGCCGGACCGGTTCGACGAGGTCGCCGACCTCGTGAACGCCCACCGCGAGGTGGCGCACAACTACGAGCGCGAGCACCCGCACCTCAACATGTGGTTCGTCGTCAGCGTGGCGAACGAGGACGAGGTGGCGGAGGTGCTCGCCGAGATCGAAGCGGAGACCGGCCAGCCGACGTACAACATGCCGAAAGTCCGCGAGTTCCGGGTCGAGGCGAAGTTCCTCGTCGACGGACCGATCCCCGACGGCGACGTCGACCTCTCGCACCTCGGCCCCGACGCGGAGCCGATCGGCAGGCGGACCCTCACTCCCCGCGAACTCGAGCTCGTCTCCGAGATCCAGGACGGCCTGCCGATCGCCGAGACGCCGTACCGCGACGTGGCGGAGGCGCTCGGCGTCGAGACGGAGTGGGTCCTCGAAACGATAGCGCGGTTCGACCTGGAGGGGAAGATCCGACGGGTCGGCGTCATCCCGAACCACTACGCCCTCGGCTACACCGAGAACGGCATGACCGTCTGGAACGTCCCCGACGACCTCGTCGAGGAGGTCGGCCCCGCCGTCGCCTCGCTCGATTTCGTCACCCACTGCTATCAGCGCCCGCGCCACGGGGGCGTCTGGCCGTACAACTTCTTCGCGATGACCCACGGCCGCAGCGAGGAGGAGAGCGAACGCCGGATCCGGGAGGTGCGTGCGAAGATGGCCGAGTACTGGGACGTCGACGAGGAGCCGGCGTCGGCCCGACGGATCGCCTCCGACGCCGGCGAGCGGGATCGAGAGCGGCACGTCGGCGGCGGGCGGGACGTCGGCAGCGACCCGCAGGTCGGCGACGATCGGGACGCCGGCAACTGGGACACGCTGTTTTCCGCGCGAATCCTGAAGAAAACGGGTATCAGACTGACCGAGCGAGCCGAGGCGAACACGGCAAACGCCGCGAGCGCAGCCGGCGCGGACACGGACGCTTCGGCCGAGTAGCCACATGATCCCGCTGTTCCACGACTTCTCGGACGAGTCCGTGCTCGTCTTCGGCGGCGGCGCCGTCGGCGCGCGCAAGGCCCGGCGGTTCGCGCGCGAGGCGCGCGTCGTCGTCGTGAGTCCCGCGTTCGGCGGGCGCGACTTCGGGGACGCGGAACTGGTCCGGGCCGCGCCGACGCCCGAGGCGGTGTCCGGGTGGGTCGACCGGGTCGACCCCGCGCTCGTCGTCGCCGCGACGGACGACGACGCGGTGAACGGCGCGGCCGAGGCCGCGGCGCGCGGGCGCTGCGCGCTGGTCAACCGGGCGGACCGCGCGGGCGGACGCGACGCGGGCAGCGTCGTCGTCCCGGCGACCGTCCGCGACGGGCCCGTGACGGTCGCCGTCTCGACCGGCGGGGCGAGCCCCGCGCTGTCGAAGTACCTCCGCGAGCGGCTGGAGTCGGAGCTGGCAGGCGCGGGCGCGATGGCGGAGCTGACCGGCGAACTCCGCGAGGAACTGAAGGGGGACGGCGTCCCGCCGGACGAGCGCAGGGCGGCGATTCGGGCCGTCGCGCGGAGTTCGCGCGTTTGGAAGGCTTTACGTACGGCGGAATCTAACGCCCGGAGAGAGGCGGAGCGCGTGATTCGAGAAACCAGAGGTGAGCCGCGATGATTGACGCGGGCGTGATATCCGGCGTTAGCGTCTCGCACGTGCGTGCGAGCGTGGACGAGATCGCCGCCGCCTGCCGCGAGGACGAGCGGACCGTCGTCCGGGACCTCCTCGCCCGCGACGGCGTCACGGAGGCGTTCGCCATCCAGACGTGCAACCGCGCCGAGGCGTACGTCGTCACGGACCGGGCCGCCGAGGGGGCCGCCGCCCTCTCCGACTTCGCCCCGGACGTGCGCGACGGCGCGATCGTCCACATGGACCACGAGGAGAGCATCCGCCACCTGATGCGCGTCGCCGCCGGGCTGGAGTCGCTCGTGCTCGGCGAGGATCAGATCCTGGGACAGCTCAGAACGGCGACGGAGGAGGCCCGCGCCGCGGGCGGGATCGGCGCGATGCTGGACGACGCGCTGACGAAGGCCGTCCACGTCGGCGAGCGCGCCCGGACGGAGACGCGGATCAACGAGGGGGTCGTCTCGCTCGGCAGCGCCGCGGTCGCGCTGGCGGACGCGGAGACCGACGTCGAGGGGGCGACGGCCCTGGTCGTCGGCGCCGGCGAGATGGGCGCGCTCGCGGCCCGCGCGCTCGACGCCGCGGACGTGGGCGCGCTCATCGTCGCCAACCGGACCGTCCCCCGCGCCGAGCACCTCGCGACCGAGGTGGACGCGGACGCCCGCGCCGTCGGACTCGACGACGCGCCGGCGGCCGCTCGGGAGGCGGACATCGTCATCGCGGCGACGGGGAGTTCGACGTACGTGCTCGACCGCGCCGCGCTCGAAGGCGCCGGCGAAACCGTGCTCATCGACATCGCCCAGCCGCGCGACGTCGACCCCGACGCGGTCGCGGTCGAGGGCGTCACCCTCCGCGACATCGACGCGCTCCGGTCGGTCACCGCCGAGACGCGAGAGCAGCGGGCGCGCGAGGCCGAGCAGGTGGAGGCGATGATCGACGAGGAGTTCGAGCGCCTCCTCGACGCCTACAAGCGCAAGCGGGCGGACGACGCCATCAGCGCGATGTACGAGAGCGCCGAGATCGTGAAGGAGCGGGAGCTCGACACCGCGCTCTCGAAGCTCGAAGCGCAGGGCGAGCTGACCGACGAGCAGCGGGAGACGGTCGCGGCGCTGGCGGACGCGCTCGTCGGGCAACTGCTCGCCGCGCCGACCAAGAGCCTGCGCGACGCGGCGGCCGAGGACGACTGGACCACGATCCAGACGGCCATGCAGCTTTTCGATCCCGAGTTCGGCGGATCGACGCCGCCGACCGCGGACGCGACGCCGGACGACTCGCTTCTCGACGGAATCCCGGACGGGATCGCAGAGAGCGCCGACATCCCTCCGCACGTGCTCGAACAGCTTTCCGACGACTGAGCGCTCCCTCCGGCGACCGAGTTCTCTACGCCGGGGGTCGACGCATCGTCGCGACGATCCCGCCGAAGACGCCGGCCGCGTCCGGGCGGGTCGCCGTCGGGAGGCTGCCCGGCGGAGCGGGCGGTGCGAGGCCGCGACGGAGGCGGCGTCCGCGAACAAATTTCGACCCGCCGCTGGGCAAACGTTATCCGACCGCCACCCGATGTACCGGCCATGGCAGAGCTACTGTCCGACGACGAGATCGACCAGCGGCTCCCGGACGACTGGCACCGCGAGGGCGACGAGATCGTCCGAACCTACGAGTTCGACGACTACCTCAAGGGCGTCACCTTCGCCACGAACGTGGCCGAAGTCGCCGAGGAGGAGTTCCACCACCCGGAGATACTCATCGGCTACAAGGAGGTCGAAGTGCGCCTGACGAGCCACGAGGCCGGCGGCATCACCGACCAGGACATCCGGATGGCCGAGCTGTTCGACGGCGAGTACTGACGTGAACGCCGCGTACGTCTTCCGGGTGCGGTTTCGGCTGGCCCCGGCGGAGGGGGTGCGCGTCGATCCGCGGGAGTTCGAGACGGTGCTCCGCCTGCCGGCGGCCGAGCCGGGCGAGGACGGCTGGCTCTTCTTCCGGGACTCCCTCTGGCGCGGGAACGCGAACGACGAGCGGCACCTCCGCGACCGGTTCGAGGAGGCCCTCGGCGTGCCGGTCGCGGGCGCGACGTTCCGGGAGCTCGAAACCGACGAGGCGTACCTCGACGCGTTGAAGTCGGAGATCGGTCGGGACCTCTCGCGCTTCAACGCCGACGACGTCGCCGAGGTGCTGCACAAGTACCTCGGCAGTTCGATCCGGGTCACCTCGTCGTGAGCCGGGGGCCCCGATTCGGACGGGGCTCTCCGCTCCGGATCAGTTCACGCGAGCGAAAGTAATCGAGCGGTGAGAGTCGCCTGCAGCGGCTGAAATCCGCCGGAACATCCAATACCGGGGGCGCACTATCAGATACTCCGATGGTTCTCGACGCGTACGACTTCTGGCTGTTCGACCTCGACGGGACGCTCGTCGACGCCGAGTGGTCGTACACCCGGGAGGCGTTCGACCGGGTGGGAGCTCGGCTCGGGCGCGAGTTCACCGACCGCGAGGTCGAAATCCTCTGGCACGGCCTGAGCGGCGCGCGCGACCCCCAGCTCAGGGAGTGGGGGATCCCGCCCGAGGAGTTCTGGCCGGCCTTCCACGCGGTCGAAGACCCGCAGGCCCGCGCGGCGGCGACGTACCTCCACGAGGACGCCGCGGCGTTCATCTCCTCGCTCGACGCCCCGATCGGGCTCGTGACCCACTGCCAGGAGTTCCTGGCGGGCCCCGTGCTGGACCGCCTCGACATCCGCGACTGGTTCGACGTCGTCGTCTGCTGCACCGAGGAGACGGGCTGGAAGCCGGACCCGGCGCCGGTGAAACGCGCGATGTCGAGCCTGGGCGTCAACGGCGTCCACCGGGGGGTGCTCGCGGGCGACGGCGCGAACGACATCGGCGCGGCGTGGAACGCCGACCTCGACGGCGTCCACGTCGAGCGCCACGACCCGTCGTTCCGCGGGCAGTGCGTCCTTGGCGACTACCGCGTCGAGTCGTTCGACGAACTCCCGCGGTGAGCGGTTCGCGGACGCGCCGTTCGAACGCCCGCGCTCGTTGACGGGCGGACTCGCGTCACGGCTCCGAACGGCTCTTGGGACGGTGCAGTAACGGCGCGTCCGTCTGGTGACCGCCGGAGGACCGCTCGTCGGAGCCGCTCCGGCTACCGCCCTACCTCGTACCCCGCCAGCCCCTCGACGATAGAATCGAGCCCCGAGAGCGCCGATCGCAGCTCCGCGACGCCCGGCTTCTCCGCCCGATCGGCGTTCGCGCGGACGACGACGCGCTGGTCGCCGAGGGAGACGAATCCGAGCCCCAGTTTCTCCGCCGTCGCGCGCAGGCCGAGCCCCGCGTCTGCCTTCCCGGCGGCGACCTGCCGCGCAGGGCTCTCGTGGGCTTTCACCGCGAGTTCGAACCCGTCGACGGACTCGACGATCGAGCGCCGTTCGACGCCGCGCTCCGCCGCGAGGTCGGCGACGGCGTTG
Organism: Halegenticoccus soli; assembly: GCF_002844195.1. GTDB lineage: Archaea > Halobacteriota > Halobacteria > Halobacteriales > Haloferacaceae > Halegenticoccus > Halegenticoccus soli. Next base: position 640,099 of record NZ_PEND01000001.1, on the reverse strand, counting down.
CCGAGGCTCGTCCGCAGCCCGGAGTTCGCGTCGCGGTTGACGAACCGGAGGTCACGCTCGACGAGGTCGGCGAGTCCCTCGACCCCCTCGGGGTTGCCCGCCGGGACGATCAGCCCCCACTCCCGGATCCAGCCGCCGAGGTCGACCGCCTCGATCTCGCCGGCGACGGTGCCGGCATCTCCTCCGGCCTCGCCGGCACCTCGCCGACCCGTCACGTCCGCCGGTCCCGCGACGACCGCCGCGTCCGGCACCCCGTTCCGGAGCCGTCGGAGCCCCTCTCGGCTCCCCAGCGGGAGGTACCGCGGGGCGGAGAGCCGATCGAGCAGGCGGGAGAGCGCGGGGTCGTCCTCGCCGACGCCGAGTAGCGACGGGACCCGCACGTCCGGCGAGAACAGCCGTACGTCGACGGCCTCCCCCGCCGCGAGGTACTCGGTGTCGGGGTGCACCTCCACGATCCCGTCGGCCTCGACGAGGCTCGTGGTCGCGCCGCTGCCCTTGTCCACGGGGTAGACGAGCGTCTCGCCCGTTTCGTCTTCGATCAGGCCGACCGGCATGAGCCGGAGTCGGCCCTCGCCGTACCGCTCGCGGACGGCCATCCGCCCCGAGACGGTCGCCGTCCGCGGTTCGGGCAGGCCCGCGGCGCGCCGGATCGCGGGCGCGACGAACGTCCGGAAGATGGTGAGCGCCGAAACGGGGTAGCCCGGGAGGCCGACGTACGCGGACGCGCCCAGCCGACCGACGAGCATCGGTTTGCCGGGCTTGACCGCGACGCCGTGCAGCAGGAGTTCGCCGCGCGACTCGATGACGCGGTAGATCACGTCCACCGCGCTCGCGGACGTGGAGCCCGACGAGAGCACGAGGTCGCACTCCTCGGCGGCCTCGACGAGGATCCGCTCCATCTCGTCGTAGTCGTCGCCGGCGTGGGGGTACAGCCGCGCCTCGCCGCCGGCCTCCTCGACGGCCGCGGCGACGGCGTAGCTGTTCACGTCGTAGATCTGCCCGGCGTCGCTGTCGAGCGCCTCGCCGGGGCGGACGAGCTCGTCGCCGGTGGAGATGATGCCCACGAGCGGCCGCCCGCGGACGGGCACCCGATCGACTCCGAGCGCCGAGAGCAGGCCGATCTCCCGCGGCGTCAGTCGGGTTCCGGGCCCGAGCGCCCGCGCGCCGGCGGCGATGTCCGCGCCGGCGAGCATCACGCTGTCGCCCGGCGCGACCGCCGTCCTGATCTCGACCGCGTCGCCTCCGGCGGTTTCATCGGTTCGCTCGACGATGACCACCGCGTCCGCCCCCGGCGGCATCACCGCGCCGGTGGAGATCTCGGCGCAGGTGCCGGACTCGACGGTCACGTCCGGTTCCGCGCCCGCGTGGACCGCGCCGATCAGGTCGAGGACGACCGGATCGGCCTCGTCAGCGCCGAACGTGTCCCGCGCGCGGACGGCGTAGCCGTCCATCGAGGCGCGGTCGAAGCCCGGCACGTCGAGTTCGGCGTCGATCCGCTCGGCGAGAACCCGCCCGCGCGCCTCGGAGAGGGAGACGCGCTCGGGGGCGGGTTCGAGGTCGAGCGACGCGATCGCGGCGTGAGCCTCCTCCGGCTCTGCGAGGTCGCGGAACTCCTTTCTCGAACTCATCCAGACCACTCCCAGTCTTCGACCTCGACGGTCGCGCCCTCCTCGAACCCCTCGCTCCGCTCGGGGACGACGACCCAGCCGTCCGCGAGCGCGACGCTGGAGAGGACGCCGGAGCCGCTGGCCCGCGTCGGCGTCGCGACCGGGCCGTCGTCGGTCTCCTCGAGTTTCACGCGCGCGTAGGTCCGCGTCCCCGGTTCGCTCGCGATCTTCCGGGCGAGCGTCGCCTCGACGGTCGGGTGCGGGGTCTCGGGGAGGTGGCCGATCCGCTTCACGACCGGGCGGAGGAACTGCACGGCGTTGATGATGCAGGCGACGGGGTAGCCGGGGAGCATCAACACCGGCGTCCCCTCGACGACGCCGAGCGCGACGGGGTGGCCGGGTTTGAGCGCGACCCCGTGGACGAGCACCTCGCCGAGCTCGTCGACGACTTCGGGGGTGTAGTCTCGCTCGCCGACCGAGGAGCCGCCGGTCGTGACGACGACGTCCCTCGTCAGGTCGCGCTGGATCGCCGCGCGGATCGCGTCGGGGTCGTCGGGGACGACGTCGCGGTACGTCGGGACCGCGCCCCACCGCTGGACGAGCTTCGAGACGGTGAGGCCGTTGGTTTCGACGACCTCGCCCGGCGCGGGGTCGCGCTGGACGAGCTCCTCGCCGGTCGGGATCACCCCGACCGTCGGCCGCTCGTACGCGTCCACCTCCCGGACGCCCACGGACTTGAGGAGCCCGAGGTCGGAGGGTCGGAGCCGGTGGCCGGGTTCGTACAGCGGCTGCCCCTCCGCGACGTCCTCGCCGGCCGCGCCGACGTTCTCGCCCTCCGCGACGGCGTCGTACACCTCGACTTCGTCGCCGAGGACCTCGGTCCGCTCGATCATCACGACCGCGTCCGCGCCGGGCGGGAGTTCGCTCCCGGTGTGGACGCGGACGGCCTCGCCGGGGGCGACGTCACCCTCCTCCTCGGAGAGGATCTTCGGCGACCGGTCGCTCGCGCCGAAGGTGTCCTCGGCGCGGACCGCGTAGCCGTCCATCGCGGCGCGGTCGTACCCCGGCACGGGGTTCGGGGCGGCGACGGTTTCGGCGAGCGCCCGCCCGTCGGCGGGGCCGAGCGGCAGCCGTTCGGTCCGGTCGTGCGGCGTGACCGCCCCGAGGAGTCGCTCCCGGGCGGCCGCGACGCGGGTCCGCTCCTTGAACCCGGCGCGCCGCAGGTCGTCGTGGCTCATGTCCGCACCTTTCGGCCCCGAGGTAAAAGCGTCTGCCCCGTCGCGGTTCGGGTGCGGACGAGCGGCCGCTGGTCGGACGGCTGGCGCGGAGGGGACTGAAGGGAATTGCGGGCGCGCACGGGATCAGTAGCTCCTCTCACTCTCGAAGATCGAAGGGGAAAGAGCGATCGAGCCGCTACCGGGTGGGACGCGGCACCTCTTCGAGTTCCGTGATCCGCCCCGGCTTCCGGACTCGATCGTACTGCCGCCGCCACGCCGCTTCCGGGAAGAGATCGTTCCGATCGAACAGCGCCCGGGCGTCGTCGCTGAGGCGGTAGAACTTGTACGGGTACCCGCTGATATTCCGGACGCGGTGGCGGCAATTCCGTGAGAAACGGTCCCAGTGGGTCGGAATCGCGAGCGGAATCCTCCGACGGAAGTCGGAGCGTTCGACGCGGAGGACGCGGCCGTTTCCCGGCGTCACGCCGGTTCGAAGCGGATCGCGAAATCTGCGGCCGCAGGGAACGAGTCCCACACCGCGGGCTTTTTCGGCGCCCAATACGTAGGGCCGCCCATGTCAGCACTGCGCGACGCGCTGCGCGAGCTTCCGGAGGCTGTGTTCGCGGACCTGTTGGAGAGCGACGAGGCGTACCTGCTCGTCCTCGACCTGCCGGGCGTGACGGCCGAGACGGCTGACATCAGCGTCGAGAACGGCAAGCTCGTCATCGAAGCCCGTCGCGAGAAGTCCCTCCCCTTGGAGTACCGTTACGTCCGCGAGGACCGCTCTCTGTTCCTCGACGCCGAGCTCCCCCTGCCGCCGGACGTCACCGGCACGGGAGCCGAGGCGAAGATGGAGCGCGGCGTCCTCGAAATCCGGCTCCCCAAGCGCGAGGCCACCCCCGAGAAGACCATCCCCATCGAGGACGCGTAAGGTCGAGGTTCCGCGGTGAACCTTCGCGCCTACTGGCGGTTCCTGGTCGTCTTCTACCAGTTCTCGCCGCTGATCGTCGCCTACGCTCGGGACCGCCACCGGTTCCTTCTCTTCGGCCCGTCGCGGGCCGTCACGGCCGAAGAGCGCGTCGAACGCGCCGAGGTACTGCTCGACTCGCTTTTGACCCTCGGGCCGACGTTCATCAAGCTCGGACAGCTACTCTCGACCCGCCCCGACGTCCTCCCGCCGGAGTACGTCGACGTGCTGTCGAGCCTCCAGGACGAGGTTCCGCCGGCCGACTGGGACGAGGCGCGCGCCGTCCTCGAAGCGGAGCTCGGCCCCGTCGAGGAGACGTTCGACGAGTTCGACCCCGAAGCGATAAGCGGTGCGAGCCTCGGACAGGTGTATCTCGCCTCCCGGGACGGCGAGCGCGTCGCCGTGAAGGTGCGCCGGCCGAACATCGAGGAGCTCGTCGAGGCCGATCTCAGAGTCGTCCGGTGGTCGCTGCCGCTCGTGATGCGCTTCATCGGCGAGGGGCGGGCGTTCTCGCTCGAAAACCTCGCCGACGAGTTCGCGAAGACCATCCGCCAGGAGATGGACTACGACCGCGAGGGGCGGATGCTGAAGGAGATCAGGGAGAACTTCGAGGGGAACGGCTCCATTCGCATCCCCCGGGTGGTCGACGAGTGCTCCGGGCCGCGGGTCCTGACGATGGAGTACGTCCCCGGGGTGAAGATCACGCGGGTCGAGCAGCTCGACGAGATGGGGGTCGACCGGACCGACCTCGCAGAGCGCCTCCAGCGCATCTACCTCCAGATGATCATCGACGACGGGGTGTTCCACGCCGACCCGCACCCGGGGAACCTCGCGGTCGCCGACGACGGCTCGATCATCTTCTACGACTTCGGGATGAGCGGCCGGGTCGACTCGTACATCCAGGGGAAGATCGTCGACTTCTACGTCGCCGTCGCGAACCAGGACATAGACGGCATCCTCGACGCGCTGATCGAGATGGGGACGCTCTCGCCGGAGGCGGACCGGCGGGTGATGGGCGAGGTGATGGAGCTCGCCATCGCCGACGCCCGCGGCGAGGACATCGAGCAGTACCGCGTCCAGCAGATCATAGAGCAGGTCGAATCGACGATCTACGAGTTCCCGCTGCGCCTGCCGAGAAACCTCGCGCTGGTGCTCCGGGTGGCGACCGTCGTCGAGGGGGTCTGCGTCACGCTCGACCCCGACTTCGACTTCATCGCCGTCGCCACGTCGTATCTGACGGAGCAGGGGTACCGCGAGGAGAGCGTCCAGCGGATCGTCGAGGGCGCGGGCGAACAGGTCCAGCGGACGGCGCGGTCGCTGCTCACGGTCCCGCCGAAGCTCGACCGCGTCCTGGACCGCGCCGAACGGGAGAACCTCACGGTCAACGTCCGCGTCGAGGACAGAAACGGCGTCTTCGATCTCTTCGCGAAGCGCATCGTCTACGGCGTCCTCCTCGCGGTCGGCGTGCTCTCGGTGTCGATCCTCTACGCCTTCGGCGACAGCGTGGCGGCGGTCGTCGTCGGCGCCGCCCTCACCGCCCCGTTCGCGGTGCTGTTGTACCGCTCGTTCCGCTCGCGGAGCGGACTCCGGGCGACGCCGCAGTTCACCCGGCAGAACCTCAGACAGCGCCGGGAGGAGTGACCGGCCGTCGCGGCGGTCGCTCGGGCAGCGCGCCTCGGCTCCCGGCCGATCAGCGCCGGAGCACCCGGCGTTCGATCCGCTCGCCCGCCTCGACGCCGCTCCACAGCGCCTCGTGGACCCGACCCTCGCCGGCGACCCAGTCCCCGGCGAAGAACAGCCCGTCCTCCTCGCCGCGCCGGACGACCTCGCGGTCGGCTCCGTCGTCCGGGAGCGCGTACCGCCACGCCCGGTCGTCGACCCAGTCGGGGTCGCGGAGGCGGTTCTCGCCGAGGAGCTCCGCGACCGCGTCGGCCGCCGTCGCGGCCGCTTCGTCGGGCGGGTCGTCGTCGTGCGCCGCGGACCACTCGGGAGCCATCTGGACGACGAGCAGACACTCGCCGGCCGGCACGTGTCCCTCCTTGCACTCCTCGCGGGCGACCCAGCCGACCTCGTGTTCCCGGTCGGCGTTCACGAGCGCGTAGTACGGCCGATCGAGTTCGAACGGGTAGTGGAGCACGACCGTCCGGATCGGCCGGTAGGGGACCGCACCGACCGCCTCTCTGAGCGCCGGGAGGTGGGGGCTCTGCCACTTCGTCTCCGCGAGGAGCCCGGCGACCTGCGGCGCGGGCGGCGTCAGGACGAGCGCGTCGAACGGCCCGCGCTCACTCCCGTCGGCCGCGATCGTCCACCACCCGTCCGCCGCGCGTTCGAGCGCCTCGATCCGAACCTCGCGCTCGACCGTCGCGTCCGTCCGGTCGAGCAGGCGCTCCGCCAACTGGGCGATCCCCCCGGTCCAGGTCCACTTGTGGTCGTCTCGCCGGTCCGGATCCCCCTCGGAGATCGTCCCGTCCACGTCGAACGTCCAGACCGGCTCCTCGACGTCGACCAGCCCGTCCGCGCCCAGCGACCGGACGAGTTCGGCCGTCCGCCCGCCGCCCTTGACGTAGTTCGCGCCGTGATCGTACCGACAGCCGCGCTTTCGGCGGGTCGCCGCCCGTCCGCCGACGCCGCGGCTCGCCTCCAGAACCGCCACGTCGGCGTCGGCGTCACGGAGCGCGTACGCGGCCCCGACGCCGGCCGCGCCGGCTCCGACGATCCCGACGGAGCGGGTCATCGCGCCCACGCGCCCCCCGCACTCGGCCGGCGTCGGCGCTCGGGTTCGGCACTCGCGTCCATGGTTGACTGGGGGGACTGGTCGGTGCTAAACGCTTCGCTCGGCGGCGGGTGGAACGATTTTTCACGCCCGCGATCCGTTCGTCCGGTAGATGACATACGACGCGGTGCTGTTCGACAACGACGGCGTGCTCGTCACCCTCGTCGAGTACGAGGTGCTCCGCGAGGCGGCGCGCGAGACGTTCGCGTCCCTCGGCGTGGAACCCGACCCCGCGCACGTCGACGAGATGGCGCTCGGCGTGACACCGGAGGTCCTCTCGACGGTCTGTTCGGCCTACGAGCTCGACCCGGACGAGTTCTGGTCCGTCCGCGACCGGACCGCCTCGCTGGCGCAGCAGGCCGAGGTCCGCGCCGGACGGAAGGCGCTGTACGGCGACTTCGACGCGGTCCGCGCGCTCGATCCGCCGCTCGGCATCGTCAGCTCGAACCAGCAGGAGACGATCGACTTCCTCCTCAATCACTTCGGGATCGGCGACCTGTTCGAAACCGCCTACGGCCGAGAGCCGACGGTGGAGAGCCTGCGCCGGAAGAAGCCCGAGGCGCACTACCTGGAGCGCGCGCTGACCGACCTCGGTGCCGAGCGCGCGCTGTTCGTCGGCGACAGCGACGTCGACGTGCTCGCCGCCGCCAACGCCGGGATCGACTCGGCGTTCGTCCGCCGGGACCACCGCGCGGACCACTCGCTGAAGGCGGAGCCGACCTACGAGATCGACGGCCTGGCGGACCTGCTCGAAATCGACGGGGTGTCCGCCGCGCCGGCGGCGGGGGAGGAGCGCGCGTGAGCGGCGCGGACGGCGGAGGCGGGCGGAAGGACGGCGGTGTGCGCACCGACGGCTGCGAGCGGGACGGCGGTGAGACGACGCTGCCGCCCGTCGGCCTCGGAACGATGGGGATACGCGACCCCGAGACCGTGGCGACGGCGCTCGAACTGGGGTACCGCCACCTCGACACGGCGCAGATCTACGGCAACGAGGCCGTCGTCGGCGACGGGCTCGCGGCCGCCGACGCGCCGCGCGAGGAGGTCTTCCTCGCGACGAAGGTGTGGGCGGACAGCCTCGCACGCGACGACGCGATTGAGACGACGAGGGCGAGCCTCGGCCGCCTGGACGTCGACGCCGTCGACCTGCTGTACGTCCACCGCCCCGTCGGGGCCTACGACCCCGAGGAGACGCTCGCCGCCTTCGACCGCCTCCGCGGGGAGGGGACGGTCCGGCACGTCGGGGTGAGCAACTTCTCGGTCGACCAGCTCGACGAGGCGCGCTCCGTCCTCGATTCGCCGCTCTTCGCCCACCAGACCGAGTACCACCCGCTGTTCCGGCGGCCGGAGCTCGTCGAGCACGCCCGGCGGCACGGGTACTACCTCGTCGCGTACTCGCCGCTCGCGGGCGGGAAGGTGTTCGACGTGCCGGTCCTCTCCGCGATCGCCGAGAAGCACGGCGCGGACGAGGCGGCGGTGAGCCTCGCGTGGCTCCTCGGCAAGGAGAACGTGGTAGTTATTCCGAAGGCGAGCGGGGAGGCGCACCTCCGGGCGAACCTCACCGCGCGCGAGCTCGAACTCGACGACGGGGACGCGGCCGCGATCGAGTCGATCGACCGTGAGGTGGAGCTGTTCCCGGACTGAGCGGCGAAGACCGCGACGGACGCGACGGGCGCGTCCGCGAGTACGACAAACTCGTTCGGAATCGGATCCCCGAGATCGTCAGGGGGAGCGGCGAGACGCCGGAGACGCGCGTCGCGGACGCCGACGAGTACCGGCGCCGGCTCCGCGAGAAGCTCGTCGAGGAGGCCGAGGAGTTCGAGGAGAGCGGGGCCGTCGACGAGCTCGCGGACGTGCTGGAGCGGGTGCGGCCGGGGGACGACGGGTGAATCCCGGGTCAGACCTATATCCGCGGAGCACCTGTCACCTATTCGAGTGCTATCCGATCACTGCTCTCGGCGGCGAGCGCTGACGGCGGGCGTCGCGTGTCTCACGGCCGGCGCGCTCCCCGGTCGCGCGGCCTCGAAACGACGGCGACGGCCGGAGCGCGGCTGTTCGACCCGAGCGTCGACGTACGGGACCGAGGGCGTGCTCCGGCGGATCACCGTGCGCCCGTACCGCGAGTACGCCGTGCTCCGGATCCGGTTCGAGCGAGGCGCGATATCGGCGTTCGGGGTGGATCGCGTTTCGATCCGCAACGCGGACGGCGACCTGCTCTACCAGATCCCACTCGTCGACAGGCGCGAGTACGCGGTGAACCTCGGACCGCGGCCGACACACGGACGCTACTTCGTCGGCGCGGAGTCCGCGGACGGGGCGATCGTCGCGGAGGCGACAGTCGAGTTCAACTGCTTCGTCGACGCGGCGACCCCCCGTTCCCGACCGAGCAGCCCGAACGGGGACCGCGGCGAGGGCGGACGCGACGATGGGCGCGGCGAGGGCGGCAGTCGGCCCGACGGCCGACGACGTCGAGAAAAGTCATAACCCGTCTCGGCGCCAAGGGGACGGCGTGAACGAGAGCGAGAGCGAGAACGACGGAGCCCCGACGGCCGACCTCCCGCGGTCCGAGGCTGAGTGGCGCGAGCGGCTCGGCGACGAGGAGTACCGGATCCTCCGCGAGCGCGGCACCGAGGCGCGCTTCAGCGGCGAGCACGTCGACCGGACGGACGACGGCGTCTACACGTGCGCCGGCTGCGGCGCGGTCCTGTTCGACTCGGAGACGAAGTACGACTCCGGCTGCGGCTGGCCGAGCTTCTACGCCGCGAACGAGGGGAACATCGAGCGCCGGACGGACACGCGCCACGGGATGCGGCGCGTCGAGATCCTGTGTGCGAACTGCGACGGCCACCTCGGCCACGTGTTCGACGACGGACCCGAACCGACCGGCAAGCGGTTCTGCATCAACTCCGTCGCGCTCGACTTCGAGCCGTCGGCGTGAACCGAGCCGAGCTTCCGCCCCGAGTTTTCACGACTGCGCCCCGTCCTCGACGGAGACCTCGCTCCGCACGAGGTCGTTGTCGCGCACGGTGACGTTCGTCGCGCCGAGGCCCGCGTAGATCCGGCCGTCGACGATTCGGTTCCCGGTCACCGACACGTCGCTCGCCGAGCGGACGACGCTGATCGTCCCGTCTGCGACCTCGTTGTCCGCGACCGCGACGTCCGTCGAGGAGTCGCTCACCGTCACGTCGACGGCGGACAGCGCGTTGTTCTCGACGACCGCGCCGGTAGATCCGACCACCTCGACGGCGGTCACGCCGGAGACGCCCGGCCCCGCGACCGAGAAGGCGTTGTCGCGAACCGCGTTGCCGTCCGAGCCGGCGATGCGGACGGCGACGCCGCCCATCTCGGAGATTTCGAACCCGTTTCCGGCGATCTCGTTGCCGTCGCTCGCCGCCTCGACGTGGACGCCGGCGTTGTTCTCCGCGAGCGTGTTCCACCGGATCTCGTTGCCGCTGGATCCGCGGAGGACGACGCCGCGAGCGCGGCCGCCGAACGAGTCGAAGTCGTTGCCGGAGACGTCGTTCCCGACCAGCCGGTTGCGGTCGGAGGAGACGAGAAGGACCGCCTCGCCGCGCCGCGTGTCGGTGACGACGCTGTCTGCGACGACCGAGTCGGAGGTCCGGTAAAAGAGGACGCCGGTGTCGGCCGATCGGACGGTGACGTTTCGGAGGGCGCTTTCGCTCGCGTTCTCGTACTTGATCCCGGTGCCCCAGTCGACCGCCGTCAGGTTCGCGACCGTGACGTTCGTGACCGTCTCCGCCTCGGCTCCGACGACCACGCCGAAGCCGGCGCGGGACGCGCTCGGATCCGCAGCGCGGTCGTCGAACGCCGCGTCGACCGCGTGACCCCCGCCGCGGAGAACGACGTCGCTGGCGACGATCCGGATGCACGCGTCCGCCCCGGCGTCTTCGACGTCGGCCGCGAGGACGTACCGGCCGGGCGAGTCGATGACGGTGCAAGAGCGGATCTCGACCGGTTCGGCGGCGGGCGTTTCCCCCGCGGAGTTCTCTCCGTCCGTCGATTCGGCGTCCGTTTCGTCGCTGTCGTCGGTTTCGTCGCTCCGGTCCGCCTCCGGCGTCCCCGCCGGCGCGTCGGTCGCCTCCGCCGAGTGCGCCGTGAGCGCCGTCGGCTCCGTCGTCGCGTCGCCCGCGTCGGCGGCCGCCCCGCCGGGGAGCGAAAGGAGTCCCGCCTGCGCGGCCAGCGCGTCCGTGGCGATCACGGACGCGAGCGCGAGCGCCGACAGAACGATCGCAGAAGTTCGTTTCATTTCATAACCTCCCTGAACGATCCGGCGCTTCTCGGGGAACGTTCATGAGTATAGACACACTAAGGAGGTTGAAACGACGGATTAACGACTACATAAGCGCCGAGAGGGGTCGCGGCTGGAACCGACGTCGGGCGTCGACGCCCCCGCTCTCGCGGGTCGGCTCAGTCGAGCCACCAGCGAATGTCATTGATGCGGAGCTTCAGCCTGACCGGGAGCTCCCGGACCGACTGACAGAACGGGAACAGCTCCTCGTCCATCCCGTAGGCCTCGTACACCTCCCTCCGGTCGGGCCAGGCCGGCTGGAACGCCTCGACGAACGGGAGCTTCCGGCGGGCGAACCGCTCGATCTGGTTGAGCCTGGTCGACGAGTGCGGCTGGCTCGGCGGACGGTGACGGAAGATCGCCGGGTCGATCCGCTTCAGCGCCCGCCAGAACGTGTCGTCGTGACGGTGCTCCGGCGGCGTCCTAAGGTGCCAATCGAGGAGGTCGGTGTCGGCGGCGATGAAGCCCTCGAAGAAGTTGTCAGCGATGTGGGTCCGGAACGGCAGCACCGGCTGGTTCTTGATGACGAGCAGATCCATCGCGTTGTGCACCGACTCGGTCCGCTCCCAGCACGTTTCGAGCTCCGCGCGGAACCGCTCTCTGAGGAACTCGTCGGGCGAATCGAGCGCGATGTCGTCGAAGAGGTCGCCCGCGGCGTCCGCGAGGCGGACGCTCGCGTCGGGATAGTACCCGAGCGTCCCGAGCAGCGAGTCGATCGGGTCCGGGTCCGGGTGCAGACGCCGCGAGGGGAGCTTCGAGCCGAACAGCTCGACCCCGTCGCGTTCGAGGAAGTACCCCTTCAGCAGCGTGTCGAACAGCGCCCCGTGGTACAGCGTGTCAACGTCGAACGCGTCAGCGTACCCCGCGTGGTGGATGTGCAGCGATTCCTTGATCGCCTGGGTGTACGTGAGCTTCTCGGCTGTCGGTCGGAGGTACCGATCGTCCGGTTCGAGCACCGTGTGCCCGGACCCGTACTGCCGGGCGACCTTCCGCGCCGAGCGAACCTCGCGAGCGTCCGGGCTGCCGATGGTGTAACAGTGCTCGATGGCCGGAAGCTGCGAGAGCAGCACGCGCGAGTCCTTGCCGCCCGAGAGGAGCAGCCCCTTGCGGCCGGGGAGGTCGGCGCGGCGGCGGATCGCTCGGGTGAGTCGCCGGGCGAGTTCGTCGACGTAGTCGAACTCGCGCGGTTCGTAGACGAACCGGTCGAGCGTACCGGTGCCGCGCGGGGTGAGATACCCGTCGAAGGGGACCCGCCGCACCTGCTCGAACACCGTCGCGGTCCCCAGCACCGTCCCCACGTGGAGAAATTCGAGCAGGGCGGTTCGGTCGACGCGGGAGCGGTCGACGTGGGGGACGAGCGACGAGAGGTCGGTCGTGAACGCGCGGAGCCCGTCAAGGTCGGCGTAGAAACACTCCCAGGAGCGGAGCCGATCCGTCGCGACGAGCGCCTCGCCGCCGTATTCGAGCACGACGACGTGGGATCCGTTCAGCTCCGAGAGGGCGTCGCGTCCGACCGCGGCGTAGCGGTCGAGCAGCCGCCGCGCCGCGTTGCGATCGACGGGGGCGCCGGATTCGTTCGATTCGCGCGCGCCCCCGACGAAGGCCTCTCCGAAGACGAGACAGAGTCCGCGTTCGTCCGAGTGGACCGCCGTCCGCCCCGACGAGCCGAGGCCCGCGTCCCGGACGCCGACGGCGACGCGGTCGCCTTCGAGGACGGCGTCGAACGCCCGTTCCGGGCGGAGCCGCGAGAGGTCGTGGCCGTCGCCGAAGACGCCGAACACTTCCTTCTTCATACCCGCCGGCCGCGACCCGGATCGTTCGGAGCCGGCGTCGAGGGTGCTGCTCATGTACGTTCCTCCGGCGGACCGCGACCGTCGCCGGATCGGTCCTCGCGCCCGGCGGAGAATAAGCGTTGTGGCGCCGCGACGCTCGCGCCGGAGCGCGGGACGGTTTCGATCGTCGATCCGAGACGGTTCCGATCCCGCGACGCGGACGCGCGGCGGCCGCCGCGACGAGCGCCCGTCGCGGTCCGGCGGGGCGGTCGAAAGCGCCGCCCGGCGTCGAGACGCCGGGAAGGAGCCTCGGGGAGGGCGTCCTCGGCGATCGAGGCGGCGGATCGAGAGCCCGAACTCGCGTCCGGCGCGCCGGCGGGGACCGGATCGATACGCACGACCATTATCGTAGACCGATTGTTCGTGTTCACTTATCTATGGCCATCCTAACGGCAGTTGTTACTGATTATTTCAGTGATAGGTGGCGATTGATTCTCCCGTGAGACGACGGAATTTGTCCGACGAGAGCGACGTCCCGCGGCCGGCCGCCACATCCGTTTTGATCCCCCGTACCGTACCCGTCGACTACCATGGAGCCGTACGTCGTCGGCCTCGCGGTCGTCGGAGTCGCGGTGCTCGGAGTGACGCTCCTGCCCAGGATCGTGTCCGACCGCCCCGTCTCGCTCCCCATCTTCTACGTCGCCTTCGGCGCCGCGGTGTTCGCGCTTCCGCTGGGGCTCCCCGCGCCCGATCCGCTCGAACACGGGAAACTCGCGGAGCGACTGACCGAACTCGGCGTCATCTTCGCGCTCACGAGCGCCGGGTTGAAGCTCGATCGCGTCCCAGGGCTGCGTTCGTGGATCTCGACCTGGCGGCTCCTCGGGATCACGATGCCGCTTTCGATCGTCGGGGCGGCGCTCCTCGGCTGGGGCGTCGCCGGGTTCGTCCTCCCGACCGCCGCGTTGCTCGGCGCGGTCATCGCGCCGACCGATCCCGTGCTCGCCTCGGAGGTCCAGGTGGAGGAACCCGGGGAGGGCGAGGAAGAAGAGGAGATCGAGATCGAGGGCAAGGAGGGGAAGGCCGACGAGGTGCGCTTCGCGCTCACCTCCGAGGCCGGACTCAACGACAGCCTCGCCTTTCCCTTCACCTACCTCGCCATCCTGACGGCGACGCTCGGCGTCGCGCCGGGAAACTGGCTGGGAGAGTGGGTGACGGTGTACGTCCTGTTCAAGATCGGCGTCGGCCTCGCGGCCGGCGTCGTCCTCGGGTGGGCGCTCGCCCGGATCGTCTTCCGCTTCTCCGCGGAGACGAAACTGGCCCGGTCGGTGCAGGGGCTGGAGGCCGTCGGCGGGACGCTCCTCGTCTACGGGCTGACGGAGATCGCGGGGGGATACGGCTTTCTCGCGGTGTTCGTCGCGGCGCTCGTGATCCGAAACTACGAGCGGCAGCACGAGTACAACGCGACGCTACACGAGGTGGCAGAAAAGTCCGAGCACGTGCTGATGACGCTGATCATGGTCGCCTTCGGCGGCGCGCTCGCGACGGGGCTCTTCGACCCGCTGACGTCGACGGACGCCGTGGCGGCGGCCGCCATCGTCCTCGTCGTCCGGCCGGTCGCGGGGCTCGTCGGCCTGCTCGGCTTCGCCCGGGCGTGGACCGAGAGGGCGGTCATCTCCTTTTTCGGCATCCGGGGCATCGGATCCTTCTACTACCTCGCCTACGGGGTGAACGAGGCGGCGTTCGCCGATGCCGAGCGGGCCTGGGCGCTCGTCGGCGCGGTCGTGCTCGTCTCGATCGTCCTGCACGGCGTGACCGCCACCCCGGCGGTCGCGGCCATAAGGGATCAGGAACCCGACGCCTGACGGGACTGGTCGAGGTGGGATCCGTCGGAATCGGACGCGGCGAACCGCGCTGACGGGGCGACGAACGTCGACGGGAGGGTACTTGTCGTCCGGGCGTGATTGTCGTCTCATGACGAATTCGCGCCGATGGGTCGGGGTCCTCAAGGCGGTCGCGGCCGTGGCCCGCGAGCGGCAGGTGACGCTCACCGCGGCCGGCCTCGCGTACCACGCGTTCAACGCGCTCATCCCGCTCGCGTTGCTCCTCGTCGTCGGGGTGTCGGTGTTCGAGCAGGTGGATCGACTGATGCACCTGCTCGAAGTCGTGGCGGGAGTGGACCCCGCGCGGGCCGGGTCGTCGTTCCGACGCGCCACGGCGACGACCACCGGACGCGCCCGCGCCGCCGCCATCGCCGTGGTCATCCTGACGTGGAGCGCCGCGCGCATGTTCCACGCGGTCAACACCTCCTTCTCGGAGGTGTACGGCACGCGCAAACGCCGGTCGGCCGGTCGCAAGGCGGTGGACAGCGCGATCACCCTCGCCACGGTCGCGCTCGCCGTCGGGCTGCTCGGCGTCGTCGGCGTCTCGCTGTCGTTCGTCTTCGACGGCGTCGCGTGGGCGGTGCTCAGCCTCCCGCTGTTGTTCCTCGCGCTGCTTTTCGTCTTCGTCCCGATGTACTACCTGTTCCCGGGCAAGCGCGTCACCCTCCGGGAGGCGCTGCCCGGCGCGCTCCTCTCTGCGGCCGCCTGGACGGTCTCCGGCCTCGGCTTCCGCCTGTACGCGCGGACCTCGGAGAGCGTCCAACTGTACGGCGTCGCCGGCGGCGCGCTCCTGCTCCTGACGTGGCTGTACCTCGGCGGCCTCGCGCTCCTCCTGGGCGGCGTCCTGAACGCGGTTCTCGCCGACCGCGTCGAGGCCGATTACGATTGGCTCCCGTCGCCGGACGTCTCTCGGTCGGACGAAGAGTCCGCGTGAGCGCGACGACACCCGCCGCGGCTCCGCGTGTCGGGAGTCGGGCGGCCGTCGGCGATCGGCGTTCGGCGTTCGCCGCGCACTGACGGGACGTGCGGCACGGTTTCGCGCCGCGCGCAATCGGCCGGCGAACATAAATGGTCGAAGGACGTTACTGTCCGTATGCTATCGACGGGTAAGTCGGAGCGGACGTCGTCGCCCCGACGGCGCCGGCTGTCTCGGCCGTTCGGGTCCTCGCCTTTCGCGCTCTCCAGGGAGGCGTTCAGCTGATGTCGTTTCAGATCAGCTTCGGCGGCCCGAAGCGGATCGACGGGCCGACGACGATCGAGAAACCCGGCGAGTACGTGCTCGTCACGGATCTGCGGAACAGCCGCGGCACGCGGCTCTCGGAGAGCTGTATCACGATCGAGGCCAGCGACGTCGTCCTCGACGGACGGGGACACGTCGTCGACGGCAACGGGATCAGCGGAACGAAGGGCGTCACCGTCGGATCGGCGTCGTCGGTCGAGAACGTGACGATCAGGAACCTGACCGTCACCGACTGGAACTGCGGGATCCACCTCAAGAACCTCTCGAACGGGAAGGTGCGGAACGTCACGGCGAGGAAGAACGCCCACGGGATCTATCTCGAAGAAGCGATCAGCAACACCATCGCCGGCAACACCATCGTGAACAACCTCGTCGGCATCGGCCCCGCGGCCAGCGCGAACCGCCTCAGGAACAACTCGCTGGTCGGGAACTACGTCGCCGACATCGACGACCAGCCCTTCCCGTCCGACGTCATCTGATCCCCTGCGGGAGGGACCGCCGGCGAGGGGTCAGCCGCGGTAGGCCTCCTTCGCGGCCATCGCCCACTCGGGCCACTCCGGCCGCTCCTCGGCCTCGAACGAGTCGTCGCCGGACATGGCCTTCAGCGAGCGGGCGTCGTCCAGGCTCCACACCGAGCCGTCCTCGTGAAACACCCCGCTTATCACGCCGAGCTTCCGCTGGATGGGGACGTAGGCCGGCTTGACCATGAGCGACCAGAAGAAGTTGCCGACGCCGGCCTTGTGGATCACGGGCGCGAGCGACGCGTAGTTCGGCTGCCACTCGTCGCCCTCGATCTCGGAGGCGAACCCGCGGCCGCGGCGTATCCGCTGCCACTCGGTGAGATACACCGGCTGGGGCGCCGCGGCCCCGATCGTGATGGCCTGCCGCAGCAGGTCGCGGTACTGGATCCGGTTCGACGGGAAGTTGTAGTGAAACTGGATCACGTCGGTGCCCCACTCCACGTAGTCCGCGTTGTTCGCCATGCTCGTCGAGCCGACGGTGAGGGGGACCTCGCCGCGGAGCCCCACCATGACCTCGAACATCGCCTCGGCGAACTGCTTCTTTTTGGACCACCAGCCCGGTTCGTTCATCACCTCGATCGCGAGCAGTCGCTCGTCGTCGCGGTAGCGGTCCATGAACCACGTGACGAACTCCCGCGGCCCGTCCCACATCGAGGGGCTGTTCAGCACCTCGTCGCTCGGCGAGTACACGCCGGTCGCGGTCAGCGGATCCGTGTTGGTCAGGTTCTCCTCGGTCGGGTTTTCGCCGACGGCTTCGAAGAGCCCGATCATGGGGCGGATGTCGTAGTCCGCCGCCGTCTCCAGGAAGTGATCCACCGCCTCCTCGTGAGCTTCCGGATCCTCCTCCCAGAATTCGTAGCTCAGCCACGTCCGAACGGCGTTCAGCCCCAGTTGCTCGGCGTACCCCAGGTCCCGTTCGACCACGTCGGGGTCGTAGCCGCCCCACATCTGATACGTGTTGTACGCCTGCGCCGGGAAGTACATCGCGCCGCGAACGTCGACCGGATCGAGGGCCGACTGGTCTATGTCCTCCAGTTCCTCCTCGTCCGTCGGCGTCCGCTGGACCGGGGACGCGGTTTCGGTTTCGGCCCGCCTCGGCTGCCGACTGCGGCTGTTTATTGGAGCGTTGCAGCCGGCGAGCCCGATCGCGCCCGCGGCAGCCCCGCCCGCGAGGAGTTCGCGGCGCGTGAACCGTGACATGCAGGAAATTACGACGGTGTCCCTCTTAACGGATTTTCTCCTATTTACGAGATAAATTCCGATCGTATAAACGCCCCGCTCGCGGTCGATCCGCCGTCGGTAGCCGTTCCCGCCCGCGAGACGCCGTCGTCGCGGCGATGGGCGGCAACGTCGGCCACCCGCTGCTCGACCGGCTCGACGAGCCGCCGGTTCGACACGGCCCGAGACGGGGGCGAGCGGCCGAACGGTTCGTCCACTGCCGCCTCGCGCGTTCGAGTTCGTCCTCGCACCGCCGTCCGAGAGCGCCTCAGTCGGCCGCGCCGGCGACCCCCGTCGCGTCCCCGGAGCGGGTGAGCTGCCACCCCGTCGCCGCCATGGCGAAGAGCACGAGCGGCGAGAGGAACCCGAAGAAGTAGTACGGGGCGTACGACAGCGTGGCGACGCCGGTCACGGTCGCCATGTACACGCCGCCGGCGTGCCACGGGATGAGCGCCCCGGTGGGGGTGCCGGCCGCCTCGACGGCGCGAGAGAGGTCCGTGCTGTCGAGCCCGTACTCGTCGTAGAGGTTCCGGAGCGTCAGGCCGGGGACGACGATGCTCATGTACTGCTGGGCGGTCAAGGCGTTCGTCACCGCGGCCGCCGCCCCCGTGCCGGCGACGAGGCCGCCGACGCCGCTCACGGACTTCGAGAGGTGGTGGGCGAGCACGGCCAGCACGCCGGTCCGTTCGAGGAGGCCGCCGAGCGCGAGCGCCGCGACGACGACCGTGATCGTCCAGGCGGACCCGGTGAGGCCGCCGCTGGCGAGCAGTTCGTTGACGAGGTCTGTGCCCGTCTCGGGGCTCGTCCCGTACATGAACGCCCCCCAGGCGTCGACGAACGATCGACCCTGGACGGCGATGCTCGTCCCGACCCCGGCGAAGACGCCCGCGACCAGCGACGGGAGCGCCGGGTACCCCCGGAGCGCGAGCCCGAACGTCGCCAGGAGCGGGAGAAACACGAGCGGCGAGAGGTCGTACGTCCCCGCCAGGGCCGTCTGGATCTCCGCGACGCGACCCGGAGGAGCGCCGCCCGCGGCCCGGAGCCCGAGCGCGGCGTACGCGAGGACGGCGACCCCGAAGGCGGCGACCGTGCCGGCGCGCATCGCCCGGATGTGGTCGTACAGGTCGGTGTTGGTCACCCCGGCGGCGAGGTTCGTCGTGTCCGAGAGCGGCGACTGCTTGTCCCCGGCGTAGGCGCCGGAGAGGACGGCCCCCACGGTCATCGGCGCCGGGACGCCGAGCCCGGATCCGATGCCGACGAACGCGACGCCGAGCGTGCCGACCGTGGTCCACGACGAGCCGATGGAGAAGGCCACGACGGCCGCGAGCAGCGCGGCCGCCGGCAGGAACACGGCGGGGCTCAGCAGTCCGAGTCCGTAGTACATCAGGGCCGGAATCGTCCCCGCGCTCACCCAGGTGGCGATGAGCGCGTAGATGGTGAAGATGATGAGAAGCGCCTGCAGCCCCATGTTCAACCCCCGCGCGACGCCGTCGGAGAGGTCCTCCCACGGCAGGCCGATCCCGTACCGGCCGACGGCCGCGACGGCCACGATGCTCCAGAGCAGCGGCACGTGCGGATCGAGTTCCAGCACCGCCGAACCGACGCCGAGGAACCCGACGAGCGCGACGACCGGCAGGATCGCCAGGCGGAGCGACGGTCGTCGCTCCGGATCGAGCTCCTCGAACGTGAGCGGCGCGAAGTCTTTCGAAACCATCGCCGCCACGTATGCACAGAGAGCATTAAAATGGATCGGATTATTCCCGTTAGTCATGTGTCCTGGTGACACGCCGCGCAGTTCGCCGACGGCGGCGCTCTGCGAGTCGGCGCTGGCGCGAGGCCGTTCGACGACGCGCAGGCGATCAGCCGCACCGAACTCCGCCGCCGCGTCACTTTTGCGCGCCCCGCGCGTAGGCGTCGGCGACCGTGATCGTCGTCCTGTGCGGGCCGCCCGGGTCGGGGAAGACGACCGTCGCGACGCGGCTCTGGGATCGGCTCGCCGCCGCCGGGCACTCGTTCGAACTCCTCCACTCGGACGATTTCTCCCGGCGCCCCTACGATCGGATGTCGGAGCGGGTCGCCGACGCGCCGGGGTCGAACTGGCTCCTCGACGGGACCTTCTACAGGCGCGAGTGGCGGGAGCGGTTCCGCGACCTGGGCGACGCGAAGGTCGTCTACCTCGCGGCCGACCTGGAGACCTGCCTCCGGCGGAACGAAGAGCGGGCGGAGCCGATCGACGAACGGGGCGTCCGCGCCATCTACCGCCGCTTCGAGGAACCCGACGCCGACGTGACGATCGACACGGACGAGGTGTCCCCGGAGCGGGCGGTCGATCGGCTGTGCCGGGCGATCGGCCGGTGGCTCGTCGAGGAGTCGGAGTAGACGGGGCAGGACTGGACCGGGGCCGCCGTCGCCGATCGTCCGCCGGGGGCGCAGCCCCGGGTGGGTATCGGCCCCCTGGACCCGCCGCGTCCGCTCCAGGAGGTCGTCGTCCGCCGCCGGAACCGCGAGGTCCTCCGGGGACGAGACCGCCGCGGCCTCGTCGGCCACTCGCCGGCCACCGCCGCTCAGCCGAAGAGGCCGCCCGACCCCGTCGCCGGCCGGCGCGCGCGCTCGCTTGGCGAGCGTCCCGCGACCGTCGGCCACCCGTCGGCCCAGCGGAGTCGGTCGATCATGAGCACTCGCCGCGGGATCGGGCCGGCCCACGGGTCCATTCGCTCGTAGGCGTGGTAGACGATCCAGTCCGCGCCGTCGTCGTCTCGAACGATCGCGTTGTGACCGGGACCGGCGAACGTATCGTCGCCGCGCAGGATCGTCGTCCCCGGCGCGCGGCTGAGCGGCTCGCCGGCGCGGTTCCGGTACGGGCCGCGGAGCGAGGGCGCCCGACCGACGACGACGCGGTAGGTGCTCTCAGCGCCCTCACAGCAGGTGCCCCGCGAGCCGAAGAAGTAGTACCGACCGTTTCGGCGGACGAGACACGCCGCTTCGACGCCCCTACCGGCGATCTGAAACGGCTCGCCGGCGAGCGACAGCCCGCCGGGCGCGAGTCGGACGCCGTAGATGCCCCGGTGGCTCCCGAAGAACAGGTACGGGACGCCGTCGTCGACGAGGAGTTCCGGATCGATGGTGTTGGGGACGCCGATCTCGGCGCTCCGGAGGAGGGGGCCGCGGTCCTCGAACGGCCCGGCCGGCGAGTCGGAGACGGCGACGCCGATGGCCGGATTCCGCTCGCCGAACTGCGCGACGGCGTAGTAGAGCACGTACCTGCCCGCGAGACGAGCGATGTCGGGGGCCCACAGCCCGTCGTCCCCGGTCCAACCCGGTTTCTCCGCGAACGCCTCGCCCGCGCGCTCCCACTCGACGAGCGTTTCGGAGCGGGCGATCGGGACCAGCGGCCGCCGCCAGGGCTGCCCCCAGTCGTTGTACGTCGCGTACGCGTAGAACGTCCCGTCGTCCGCGCGGACGACGGTCGGATCGGCGAACACCTCCCCGAAGACGGGGTTCCGGTACGTTCGGCGGCTCGGATCGGGGTCGGGGTCGAAAAGCGCGGCGGAGCCGGCAGCGGAGCCGATCACGCCAGACAGGAACTCGCGTCGCAGCACGCGACGGCGTACGGTCACCAGCGAGTAAATCGTTCCGTCGTTCGGCGGAGAGACACGTCCGCCGCGGGCACCGTCGTTCGAACCGAACGGTCGTCCGGACTGACGATCGTCCGAACGGGCTGATCGTCCGCGTTCACTCCCCGTCCGCGGGGGTCTCGTACCGTTCGAGCGCGAGCGTCGCCGGGTCGAGCACGTAGTAGCGCTCCCAGGCCGGCGCGAGGCTGACGACGCGGATCCCGCCGATCGTCGCCTCGGCGTGCCGGTGGTAGTGTCCGACGAGACAGAGGGCCGGCTCCAGCGCCGACAGGAGTTCGTCGACCGGCTCGCAGCCAGGATCGTAGCCGAACGAGAGCAGTCCGTGCGGCGCTTCGTGAACGAGGAGGACGTCCACGTCGTCGAGCGCCTTCGCCCGTTCGACGTCCTCGCGGGTGAAGTGTCGGCGGCGGTCGCCAGACAGCTCCGATCGAGGACGGTCGTACTGGGTCGGAGCGTAGTTTCCGGAGAGGCCCGCCACGCGGACGCCCTCCAGATCGACCGCCGTGCTGGCCAACAGCCGCGGGCGGTTCGCCCCGCCGTCGAGCGCGGCGTCGCCGCGCCTCAGCGCCTCGACGGCGTCGAAGTCCTCGTTGTTCCCCGCGATGAACCACGTGGGGACGGGCACCTCGTAGTGGAGCAGATCGCCCAGCTGCAGCGCGATCGCCTCGCCGGCGTCGCGGTAGGCGGCGAGGAGCGCCCGGCGCTTCTCCGGGTCGTCGGCGTGCGCGTCTCCGAGGACGAGCATGCCCGGACGTCGGGGCGCGGCGAACGTAAAGCCGACTCTCGGCGGCCGTCGCCGATCGCCGCCGAGCGCGCCGCCCGGCCGCCGAGCAACTACACCCGCAGTCGAACCGTCTCGTCCGTCGTGTCCGTGACGAACCGCGCCTCCAGGTGGTGCACCTCCTGGTTGACGATCCGCCCCCACCCGAGGTCGTCCAGCGTCTCCCTGTCGGCGTCCGGGCCGAGCTCGACGTACAGTTCGCCGTCCCGGACCTCGCTCACGGTGCCGATCACGTTTCCGCGCCGGTCGATCACGCGCTTTCCCACCTGCTCGTCCGAGAACTCCGCGGTCATGTCACCCGCACGTTCGGCCGCGAACGACGAATGCGTTCCGCCCGCCCCGCAACTTTCATCGACTTACGGGTGAAAATCCAATATTCCTACCTGAAGAACGATTATGACCGTCCGGACCGACGACTCAGGTGGGTGAAACGCGTGGCCGAGTCCACATCCGACGCCGAACCGGAGCGGGAACAGTCACTCGGCGAGACCCGTGAGCGCCTCACGGACGCGCTCGAAGGCGCGAGAGGGGGCGCGAAGCCGGCCGACGTCCGCGCCGTGCGCGAGGCGGTCCGGGACACGGCCGAGAAGATACTGCGGCGGCCCGTCGACGGGATCGTCGAGGTCAGCCCCGGCGACGGCGGCTGGACGGTCGGCGTCGAGGTGATCGAACGCCGATCGGTGCCCGACACGCAGGACATCCTCGGTCGGTACGACCTCCGGGTCGACGAGTCGGGAAGCGTCGACGAGTTCCGCCGGGTCGAGCGGTACCGCCGGAGCGAGTTCGACAGGCGGAAGCGCGAACCGACGTAGCGCCGCCGCGGCGCGCTTGAGGGCCGTGGCGGGCGAGGACCGTTGCTGCGAGGACCGTTGCGGCGAGGACCCGCCCGCGTGACGCGTGGCTGCGGACCGGAAGTAAGGTGAACGCCATGAGCGATCAGAATCTCAAAACGCCGACCGGCGGAGGCAGCGTCGTTGAACTACTCGAACGAGCGAGGTCCGACCTCGAAGGGATCTCGGAGGAACTCGACCTGGAGGAGGGACCCGACACCGCGATCTTCTGGGAGACGTTCGGCCGCGAGTTCGGCGGCCGCCTCGGACGGACCCTCGGCGACGCGCTCGGCGCGGAGATCGGCGAGGCCGTCGGCCGCCGACTCGCGGCGTACGCGTCCTCCGCGTTCGGCCGCGACGGAACCGAGGCGGCGGGCGGATCCGACGAACGAGCGGCCGACGCGGGGGACGACGGGACGCTCGACTCCGCCGCGCGGTCGATCGGCGCCGCGCTCGGCCGGGCGCTCGGCGAGGCCGTCGGTCGGCGGCTCGGCGAGACGCTGGGCGAGGCAATCGGTTCGCTCGTCGAGTCGGACGGGGACACCGAACTGACGGAGTTCCTCGAACCGGGGAGCGACGAGGGCGAATCGGAGGCGGAGCAGCTCCGAGACACCGTCGAGACGGGCGCGCGGGAGGCGAAGCGGATCCTCATCGAAGGCGTCGGCGAGGACGGGACGGACGGCGAATCCGAAACCGAATCCGAATCCGGAACTGCGGCCGACCGATCGGCGGACGAAGATCGATCGGGGGAGGGGGAAGCGACCGACGCGGACGAGCGGGAGGACCAGGGCGCGGAAGGTGAAGGGGATGCCGAACGGAGTGGAGACGAAGAGGAATCCGAAGAGACGGAAGCGGAGGGGCAAGAGGCCGAGGAATCGGAGGAGTCGGGAGAGTCCGAGGAATCGGAAGAGTCGGGGGAGGCGAAGACGGCCGAAGAGGAGAGCGAACCGGGCGAAGAGCGGGAGGTGGCCGGGGAAAAAGCGACCGGAGAGGCGGCCGGCGAGGCGGAAGAGGGCCGGGAGTCGAGGGAGGACGAAAAGTCCGACGAGGGCGGCGAGTCGGCAGAGAGCGCCGAGGCCGACGAGCCCGCCGATGAAGAAGCGGAAGGCGCCGGGGAGGAGGCAGAGGACGGGGAGGAGGCGGAAGACGCGGAGGGGACAGACGGACCGGTGGGGGAGGACCGCGCGGACGAGTCGGCCGGGCCGGACGAGTCAGAAGAGGCGGGAAGGGCCGAGGAGGTCGAGGAGGCCGAGAAGGCCGAAGAAACCGGGGAGCCGACTGACGCCGAGCGGGCGGACGAGGCGGTGGAGGAGATCGCCGCGAACCTCGGAGAGCTACCGGACGAGTCGCTACAGTCGCTGGCCGACCGGCTGATCGAGGAACTCGACAGGCGGGGGGCGGCCTGAGATCCGCGGACGGGCCGCCGCCGACCGCGAGGGGCCGCTTTCGGCGGTCGGGTGTCGACCGGGGCGCGTTTACCTGAGCCGGCGGTAGTCGTACTGCCCCCGGACGTGTTCGTGGAAGTACGATCCGTGCGACGACGCGCTGAGGAGCTCCTGGTACACCCGCCGCGGCACGTCGCGGTACCGGTAGACCCCGCCGCTGTGGAATTCGATCTCGAGCGTCTCGTCGTCGGGGTCGTACCCGACGCTCTTGAGGCTGCTCGACTCGACCGGCGTCCGGATCTCGGCGACGTACGCGAGTCGGTCGTAGGGCACGTACCCCACACGATTCCGCTCGGCGTCGTAGAGGTCGACGCCGTGGGCGCTCTCTTCGATCTCCGCGCACTCGATCTCCCGGCCGCTCTCGGTGACTGCCTTCATCGTCCCCGGGTACGCGCTTCGTCGCCCTCAACGCTCCGGCGGATCGGCGCGAAGCGCCGTCGGATCGGCTCGAAGCGCCGACTTTCAGATTCGGCGAACCGTGATCGAGGCGGGAGGTTCCGGTCTTCCGACGGTCGGGTCCACGTTCAAGCACCCGCCGCCCGTACCTAGCGGTTCCACCGAGTACCCAGCTATGAGTCCCACGAATCCTAACCCTAGCCCGAGCTCGAATCCGTTTTCCCTGCAGCGACAGGCGTGGAAGAGGGCGGCGGCGGACGCCGAGAAGGCGACCCTCGTCCCCGATCGGCTCCGCCGGATGGCGACCGTCGAGATCGAGGAGACGCCGCACGAGGTCGTTCACGCGGAGAACAAGCTCGCGCTCCGGCGGTACGAGTCCGACGCGGCGGAGCGGCGCGACGTGCCGGTGCTGTACGCCTACGCGTTCGTCAACCGGCCGTTCATCGTCGACCTCGAACCGGATCGGAGCGTGATCCGCCGGTTCCTCGAACGGGGCTTCGACGTGTACCTGATCGACTGGGGCTACCCGTCGAGACTCGACGCGCACGTCGGGCTGGACGACTACGTCGGTCGCTACCTCGACAACTGCGTCGACGCCGCCCGCGAGGAGACGGGGGCCGACGGGGTTCACCTCGTCGGGTACTCGACCGGCGCGCCGCTGTGCGCGATGTACGCGGCGCTGTACCCCGAAAAAGTCGCGACGCTGGGGCTGCAGGGGCCGCCGCTCGACTACAACGTCGACGGCGGGGTGTTCCGGCTCAAAGGGATCGTAGAGCGGCAGGACGCCTCCCGGTTCAGGGACGCGCTCGGCAACGTGCCGGCTCCGCTGCTCGATCTGGGGTTCGGACTGCGCAAGCCGGTCGAGTACGCCGTCGCGAACCCGCTGCGGCTGTGGGACCGCTTCGACGACGAGGAGTACGTCGAACACTTCGCCCGGCGGCTCCTCTGGAGCGCCGACGGCCCGGACGTGACCGGGGAGGTGTACCGGCAGTTCGTCGACGAGCTGATCCGCGAGAACGCGCTGATGGAGAACGAGCTGACGGTGAGCGGCCGCCGGGTCGACCTCTCGAACGTCGACGCGCCGGTGCTCTTGATCGTCGGCCGGGACGACCAGTTCGTCCCCGCCGAGTCCAGCCTCCCCTTCCTCGACGCCGTCGCGAGCGAGGACACGGAGGTCATCGAGTTTCCGACCGGGCACGTCGGCCTGTCGGTCTCGCGGGAGGCGCACGAGAAGTGGTGGCCGAGAGTCTGCGAGTGGTTCGCGCGGCGGTCGTAGCCGGGTGCGGTCGCGGGTCGCGAACCCGCCGCCTCACCGCGCGTCGAGGAACGCCGCCACCCTCGCGTCGAACTCGCGTTTCCGCTCGTGGAACGCGCCGTGTTTCGCGCCGCGAATCAGGTGCAGCTCCGCGTCCGGGATCCCCTCCGCCGTCTCCCGCAGCGTGCGCTCCGGGAAGAAGACGTCGTCCGTCCCGACGACGACGAGCGTCGGAACCTCGATCTCCCCGAGTTCATCGGTCCCGTCGTACTCGAGGATGGCCCGCAGCGACACCCACACGTCCGACGCCACGGCCGGCCGCGGGAGGACGAAACGCCCGGCGGACTGGATCATCGGCGGGTACAGGAACCGCCGCCAGTCCGAGAACATGCGCCTCGCCAGCTCGGCGCGGATCGAGAACCAGTCGCGCTCGCGGGCGTCCCGCTCCATCCGGCGGACGATCGGGCGGCCCTCCTCGTCCACGCGGCCGCCCGTGACGCCCAGCACGAGCCGTTCGACCAGGTCCGGACGGCGGGCGGCGAACCGCTGTGCGATCATCCCGCCCATCGAGAGGCCGAGCACGGAGGCCGGACCGAGCGCCTCCTCGAACACGCGGGCGTGACCGTCCGCCATCTCGCCGATCGTCTGCCCCTCCGGAAGCCCGCGCGGACGGCTCAGGAGGTAGACCGCGTACTCGTCGGCGAGCCGACGGTAGTACGCACCGAGCGCCCAGGCGGCGGCCGGGGGGTAGTCGCCGTCGAACATCGCGTCGCCGAACCCGGGGAGGACGACGAGCGTCCGCGGACCGTCGCCGACGCGGACGTACGGATACTCGTCCAGGAGGCGACCCCGCTCGGTTTCCGTCGTCGGCGCGAAGACGGGCGGGACGAACGGCTGCGCTCCGATCGACCTCGAGAGTCGAGCGGAGGCCAACCGCGAGAGCCGACCTGAGGGGGGAATGTCGGGCTCGTCGGTCCGCCCCCCGGGACCGCGCGTTCGGTCGACCGCGCTCTCATCGATCGGTCTCGTGGACGTCGGGTTCATCGGTTCCCACCTGGTTGGTTCGGCCGAGCGCGGTCGCGCCGCGGCGGGCGGCCCGGTACACCCGTCGATAGTATCGGGGTGATACTCAATGAAAACTGGGGTCCAAACGTCGCACGAACCGGTTACGGGGAACGACTGTCTCGGGTTCCGGCGGTACCGGCGATTAACTGTCGCGGGTCCGAACGAGCGGTATGGCGAGAGACGCGGTCGTGATCACCGGCTGTTCGTCGGGTATCGGCCACGAGACGGCCAGAACCTTCCGGGAGCGAGGGTGGGACGTGTACGCGACGGATCCCGATCCGGGTGAGCTGTCCGACCTCGAAGCGCTCGGGTGCGAGGCGGTCGAGCTCGACGTGACGGACGACGCGAGCGTGGAAGGTGCCGTCGAGCACGTCGTCGACGACGCCGGTTGCGTCGACTGCCTTGTCAACAACGCGGGGTACGGGCAGATCGGCCCCCTGGAGGAGCTACCGATCGATCGTCTCAGAGAGCAGTTCGAGGTCAACGCCTTCGGCCCGCACCGGGTCACGAGAGCCGTCCTTCCGTCGATGCGCCGTCGCGGCGGGGGAACGATCGTCAACGTGTCGAGCGTCTACGGCCGGACGGCGATGATCGGGCAGGGCGCGTACTGCGGCTCGAAGTTCGCGCTCGAAGGGATGAGCGACGCGCTCAGGGCGGAGGTGGCGAACCACGGGATCGACGTCGTGCTGATCGAGCCCGGGCCGGTCGAGACGCGCTTCGGCGAGACGGCGCTCCGACGGAAGGACGACCGGGAGCGGACGGGGGCGTACGAGTGGTTCGACAGGCTCTACAGCAGCCGCAGGACGATCGACAGGGCCCCAGGCGCGATCCAACCGGAGGACGTCGCGTCGGTCATCGCCGACGCGGCGAGCGACCCGAATCCCGGCACCCGGTACCGGCTCGGGCCCTACGGAAAAGTGCTCCCGCTCGGGGTCGTCGTTCCGACCAGGGTCCGCGACAAGGCGTTCAGCCTGCTCCAGCGCCTGCTCTGAGGCGACGAGCGGGACGCGTCGATCAGGCCTAAATCGCGCCGAAGAACCGGTCGAGCTCCCGGTTGAACGCCTCGGGCCGGTCCATGTTCGCCAGGTGACCCGCGCTGTCTATCGTCACGCGCGAGGCGTCCGGAATCGTCCCTTCGAGCTGTTTCGACTGGGAGACGAGCGTGCTCGCCTCGTGGTCGCCGTGGACGATCAGCGTCGGCGCGGCGATGTCGGAGGCGTCGCGCGGTTCGAACTCGTACAGCGAGTCGAACACCTTGATGAACTCGTCGGTCGTGAAGCGTCCGACCTCCTCCATCGCGTACGCCCGGGCGTCGCCGTCGAGCGCGAGCCAGGGTCGCCCCTCCGCGGTCCGGATCCACTGCAGCAGCCCGGCGAAGTACGCGCTCGGGCCGAGCGTTCTGATCCCCGTCCGGAGCCAGAGCTTCGGGAAGAGGAACCGCTGCTGCAGGGACGTTATCGGCAGCGGGGGGAACGTCCGCATGGTGCCGGAGAGGACGAGCCCGCGGACGTCGTCGGGGTGGGTAATCGCGTACGACTGCGCTACCAGGCTCCCGAGCGAGAGGCCGCAGACGTGCGCCGAGTCGATCGAAAGCTCGTCGAGGAGCAGCCGAACGTCGTCGGCGAACCCGTCGACCGAGTAGGTCTCCCTCTCCGTCGCCCCGTTTCCGCCGTGCCCCAGGAGGTCCATCGTCACGACCCGGTACCGGTCGGAGAAGTGCCGGACCTGCGCGTCCCACATCTCGCCGCTCATCCACCCGCCGTGGACGAACACCACCGCCGGACCGTCGCCGCGGCTCTCGTAGTGAAGTTCTCCGGCGCCGTCCGCGGTCTGTATCGTCGGCATCTGTTGTCGACGAGTACGAACGCCGGGACCGTGAATCCCGTTACACGCGTGCTAGCAGCAACCGAACCGTCGTCGAGGGCGCACGGGGCCTCGTCGCTCGCCCCGAGCGGATCGGAGATCGCGCGTCTCGCGCTCGCCGCGGGCGAGTCCGACGGTCACTCGGCGGTTCGAAACGCCGCGTGGATCGTCCGGGCGCGTTTCGGACCGATGCCCTCGATACGCATCAACTCCTCCGGCGCGGCGGCGAGCAGGGATTCGACGGTCGGGTACGCCTCGTACAGCGTCGTGGCGATCTCGGGACCGACGCCGTCGATGCAGCCGTACATCCGCTTGGGCGTCGGTTCGCGGGGGTCGGTCACCGCGCCGCCGTTCAGCCGGCGTTCGGAGGGGTCTTCGAGGTGCTTCCGACCGAGGCGGACGGCGAAGTCGACGAGCAGCCGCCGGTCGGAACAGGGGATCACCGGCGTTCCGGTGCGGGCGGTGATCGACGCCATCGATCCCCGGATCGAGGCCGGAGAGACGCCCGATCGAATCGTCTCGGTGTCGGAGAGGTCAGCCTCGACGAGCACGTAGGAGTACCCGTACCGCGCGTTCAGCCGCTCGATCTGCTCCCGGAGGTCGGTCCCGGAGCGCGCGAACGCAGAGGAGACGTAATCGCGGAGCGTCTTCCGCTCGAACCCGACGCCGTCGACCGCGACGTCGCCCGCCGGGAGGCGCACGACGGTCACGTCCTCGACGTCCGGGTGGGCGCGGACCTCCTCGACGAGCGATGGCGGCTCCCGATCGTCGACCCTCACCGAGACGCGCATGCGCCGCGGTACGCCGCCCGCGTCCAAGAGGCTCCCGGTGTTCCGCTCCCCGCTTCGATTGGCGGTGCCGGGGCGGGCGGATCCCCGACTGCTCGCCGTCGACCGCGAGTCGAGAACCCGGTGACGCGTCGGACTCGACGAACGTGTTTCGAGGGTCGAAACGCGTGTCTCCCCTCGAAACGGCGTGAAGCGCCCGAAACCGTTCTACGGGCGGAAACCCGGTGTCGCCAGATAAAGTGAGAGGCCCCGAGAGCGACCCTCCGAGCATGCCACAGAAGCCTACTAGGATCGTACCAAAATCGCGCGATTCGAGCCCGGTTGCGGACGAGGACGGCCGGGCGACAGCGTCGAACGATCACGCACGCACCGCCCCGGGACGCGGAAGCTCGCCGGAGGTGGAACGGGCGGAATGAGTCCCGTCGAACCAGCTCTCCGGGGCGTGCTGGTGACGGCACTGATGGTCCTGATCGGCGCGACCGCCACCTTCCAGTTCGTGGTGTTTCCCGAGATGCGGAAACGCGGAATCGACGCCGGGAGGGCCGAGCGCGTCGCCGTGCGGCTCGTCGGCTGGTCGCTCGTCGCCGCGCTGTCGTCGGCGACGGGGCTCGCCCTCTTTCGGGCGGCGTCCGCCCCGCAGCCGGTCGACCCGCTCCGTTGGACGCTCGTGACCGAGCCGGGGCGCGCCTGGGTCGTTCAATCGGGCGCGATCCTCGCCCTCGGCGGGGCAACCGCGATCAGGTCCCGCCGCCCGGAGCGGCTTCGACTGCGGTACTGGCTCGGATCGGTCCTCGGCGGGTCCCTTCTCGCGCTTCTCGCGCTCTGCTGGCGGAGTCACTCGACCGCCGTCTCGGACGCGTCGACCGCGATCCTGATGAAGTTCGGCCACATGACCGGGGCGGCGCTGTGGGTCGGCGGGCTCGTCGTCGTCGCGGCGCTCCCGTCGCTGCTCCCCGAGGAGTGGCACAGAGACCTGAGCCGGGTCGCGGCGGGTCTCATCCGGCGGTTCTCGATGGTCGCGGTCGCCGGCGTCACGCTCGCGTTCGCCACCGGCACGGTGATCGTCGCCTGGCACGTGCCCGCCGTGGACGCGCTCCACTCGACCACGTACGGAATCGTCCTGTCGATCAAAATCGCGCTCGTCCTTGTCGCGGCGGGGCTCGGGGGGCTCAACCGCGTCGTCCTCCACCGCCGGATCCTCCGGGCGGCCGACGGGACCGACGACGGCGGTCTCGCCCGCCGACTGCCGGGGCTCCTCGTCTACGGGCGTCCCGCCGGCCCCGATCCGCGCCGGGCGGTGGAGTGGTTCGTGCGGTCGGTCCGGGTGGAACTGGCCGTTCTCATCGTCGTGCTGCTGGTCTCGGTCTTTCTCACCGCGGCCCTGACGCCGTCGTACGAGCTGCTGAGCGCGAAAAGCGGGGTCCCGCTCACCTTCGTCTCGCGGGTCGCAGAGCAGACGCTCGTGCAGCGACCCGCGGAGCGCGCGGTCACGACCGGCTTCACGGCGCTCCTGCGGTTCGGGGCGCTCGGTATCGCCGTCACCGGCGCGCTGGCGCTCGGATACGAGGTCGGCGAGTTCACGGCCCACGAGCGGTGAGCGCCTTCCGCGGCTCCCGACGCCCGGTCTCCCCCCGCCGGTCGGCCGGCGGCGAACGCACCGCCGCTGTACTTATCCCTTATACCGCCTAGTACGACACGGGTGAGCACGCGCCGAATCGGATGTACGACGACATACTCTTCCCGACGGACGGGAGCGCGGGCACGACGATCGCGCTCCGTCAGTGTTTGTCTCAGGCGGAGATAGCCGGCGCGACGGTCCACGCGCTCTACGTCGTCGACGTCAGGACCTACGGCGCGCTCCCCGAGGAGATGCAGGAGCAGGTCGCGCGGGCGCTCCAACGGGCGGGGGCGGACGCGGTTGACCGGATCGCCGAGCGGGCCGAGGCGCTCGGCGTCGAGGTGAAGGGGGAAGTCCGTCACGGGATACCGCACGAGGAGATCCTCTCGTACGCCGACGAGAGCGGGGTCGACCTCATCGTCATGGGGACGCACGGGCGGTCGGGAGAGGCCCACCGGATCCTCGGGAGCGTGGCGGAGGAGGTCGTTCGAAACGCTCGCGTGCCCGTTCTCACGGTGCGGATGAGCGAATCCGCGGTCGACGCCCTCGAAGAGGACGTTCCCGAGGAACAGCGGCGGTACATCACCTGATTCGAGCGGAGGGGAGCGAACGCCGTCTCGCCCGCCCCGCCGGTCGGCGAACCGAAACGCCGCGCCGGTCGCTCCGCTCGGAGGCGGTCGACGAGCCGCGTCCGACGGGACGCGAACGACGCGGCCCGACACGAACGACCAAGGGCCGCGGAATCGAACCCTCGGCACATGCAGATCGATCGTCCCCTCGCGGCCGCGGTCGCGTGCGCGCTCCTGCTCCTGGCCGGGTGCCAGTCCGTCGTTCCCCCCGACGCCGGGCAGAGCGACGCCGGGATCGACTCCTGCACCGAGATCACGGAACCCGGTCGGTACGAGCTCACAGC
This sequence comes from Halegenticoccus soli, assembly GCF_002844195.1. GTDB lineage: Archaea > Halobacteriota > Halobacteria > Halobacteriales > Haloferacaceae > Halegenticoccus > Halegenticoccus soli. The sequence continues at coordinate 608,009 of NZ_PEND01000001.1, read as the reverse complement.
CGACATCGAGGACGCCGAGGCCGGCCGGTGCATCAGAATCCGGACGAGCGACGTGGTCTTGGACGGAGGGGGCCACCGCGTCGACGGCGTCGGGTCGTTCGGCACGGCGGGGATCGTCGCCGGGTCGTGGGAGCGCCCCGTCTCGAACGTGACAGTCAGGAACGTCGAGGTCACCGGCTGGGACGACGGCGTCCGCTACGTCAGCGCCGACGGCGGTCGGATCGCCGGAACGACGACGGCGGACAACCGGATCGGCGTCCTCCTCGTCAATTCGAGCGGCAACGACCTCGTCGACAACGTCGCCCGGGGGAACGCCGTCCACGGCGTCGAGGTGGCCGACGAGAGCGACGGCAACCGGCTGTCGAACAACACCGCCGCGTCGAACGCGCTGTTCGGGATCCACCTCGTCGGCGGCGCGGGCGGCAACGAGCTCTCGAACAACGCCGTCCGCGGGAACCAGATGGGCCTCGCGCTCGTCTCCGCGGACGGGAACGCGGTCCGCGGCACCGCCGCCGAGGGCAACCGGATCGCCGGGGCGTGGCTGTCCGCCGCCGACGACAACGTCCTCGCGGACAACAGGCTCTCAAACCGCTTCTACGGGGTGATGCTCGCGGACGGCTCGGAGAACAACACGCTCTCGAACAACACCGCCGCCGGGAACGCCGTCGGGATCCGGCTCCGGTTCAGCGCGAACAACACCGTCGCCGACAACGTCGTCACCGACAGCCGCGCCGAGGGGATCCTCCTGATCTCCAGCGACGGCAACGCGATCGTCGGCAACACCGTCGCCGACAACCTGCGCGGGATCGTCCTCCTCGACTCCCGCGACAACCGCCTCTCGAACAACGACGTCCGGTCCAACCGGCGCGGCGGGATCATCGAAGGGCGGGGCGGCGAGCGCGACGAGCGCGCGCCGGGGGAGGGGTGACGGGGCGGATCGGGAGAAGCCACAGTCAGGGACGACGGTAACACAGCCGCGTTCGCAAATAATAGTATATGGCGTCGGACGTAGATAGAGGTATGACCGTCGTCGTTACGTTCTGCGTTCCCGCGCAGGCGTGCGCGCTGGGACGATCGCTCGGGGGCGACCCCGACATGACGCTCGAACTGGATCGGGTGATCCCGACCGAGAACACCGTGATGCCGTTCTTCTGGGTCTGGGGCGACGATACGGGCGCGTTCGAGGCGTCGGCGCGCGAAGAGCCCGCCATCGATCGGCTCACCCCCATCCAGCGCGTCGAGGACGGCGCGCTGTACTCGGCCGAGTGGAACCGGGACGCGGCGGGGACGCTGCGCGGGATCACGCGGACCGACGGCACGATTCTGGAAGCCAGGGCGACCTGCGTGGAGTGGACGTTCGAGGTGCGCTTCGGCGACGCCGACGCGGCGAGCGCGTTCAAGGAGTTCTGCCGCGAACACGGCGTCCCGATCGACCTCCGTCGGGTGTCGACGTCGCCGGAGCCGCGGCGGGAGCGCGGGTACGGACTGACGCCCGAACAGCGCGAGGCGATGGCGGTCGCATACCGGGAGGGGTACTTCGACGAGCCCCGCGGCGCGACCCTCGACGAACTGGCCCGGGCGCTCGGCATCTCGCCCCGGGCCGTCGCGGGGCGGATCCGGCGGGCGCAGTCCGCGCTGATCGAACACACCGGCCTCGCGGAGCGACCGGTGACGCACTGACGCCGAGGAACGACGTCGAGTACATGAACCCCTTCAGGGGTGAACGGATAGGTCCAACAGGGTGGAAGCGGAACTGTACCCCGTGAGACGTCCGGCCGGGGGATCGCCCCGGTTCGGTTCTGCCAACCATGGAAACAGACGACGAACGAGCGCACGCCACACCGAATCCGAACGGCGGACGCGACGGAACGGAGCGCAGCGCAGCGAACGGAGAGTCGACCGCCCTGGTCCGGCGTGAGATCGACGAGCACGAATCCGTCAGCGAGGCGGTTGCGATGGCGGTCGCCCGCGCGGAGGGCCTCGATCCAACGGAGATGGATCCGGTGTTCGACGCGATCAACGCCGACGCGCTGGACGCGATATTCGGGGACAGGTACGACGGGACGCCCCGTTCGGGCGGACGCCTGACATTCTGGACCCGAGGGTACGAAATCCGCGTCGAGGGCACTCGCTCCGTCGCCGTCGCCGCGCCGGGGACGTTCGACGCCTGACTCGCGCGGCGCGAGTGCGCACCGGCGGCCGGTGCGGGTGACGGGAGGACACCGCCGCGGTCACGCCCCGCCGTCGGATTCCGAGAGCCGGTCGACGAGCGGGTCGACGCCGCGGAGCTCGGCGACGGTCCGGACGTCGTACCCCTCCGACGCCAGCTCCCAGAACGACGACGTTCGCTCCCGGTAGCGCCGGTCCCGGAGCAGGTGGTGATCCCAGACGAGCAGCTCGGGCTCCGCCTCCCGAACGATCCGCCGGGCGTTGTCGACGGATCGACGGAGGTTCGTTCGGTTGACCACGTAGCCGAGCAGGTACGTCGCGGGGCCGTCGAGGAAGACGAGGTCGGGGTCCTCCTCGACCAGCCAGTCCGCGTAGTCCTCGACGACGGGCCCTTCGAGGTCGGACGAGTGGACGAACTTCGCCTCCGGAGTCTCGACGACGGTCGCGAACACCCACCCGGTGCTCGCGTACTCGATCCCGTGGAACAGCGGTCCGTGGAACCGGACGCGCGTCCCGCCCCGCTCGAACGAGCGCCCGTCCGCGAACCGGGCGAAGGGGGGCTCCTCGACCCACGGCTCCGTCGCCCACCGCTCCGCGCGGCCGCGGAACCTCCCGCGCCACGTTTCGAGCAGCTCCTCCCTGCGGGCCTGATAGCCGCCGAAGTCCTTCCCCGTCGCGTGCGGGAGGTCGGAGAGCGGGTCGTCGAACGCCCGCTGTCGCGGCGGCGTCTCCGTCAGCTCGACGCCGCGATCGGCCGCGAGCGCGGCGAGGAACTCCCCGGCCCGCTCGCGCTGCGAATCGTTGATCCAGCGGTTCGGATCCTTGAGCCAGAGTTCCGCGTCCCGGTACAGCGAGGGATCCGGCAGGTAGTGATCGTAGTGGTAGTGGGAGATCGCGACGTGATCCGCCCGCGACGCCGCCCGTTCGATCTCCCGTCGAGCCTCCCGCTCGCGGCGCGCTTTCTCGGCGGCCGACAGCGGATAGGAGGGCTGCATCGCGGCGACGCCGGGGTCGACACAGATCGAGAGGTCGGGCGTCTCGACGTAGCAGCAGGTCGTCTTCGCCCCGAGCGAGTCGCTCCAGACCGGAGTGAACGATAGGTCGGCGTGCCTCACGGATGGCGGCGTTCGGGTCACGGTCCGTCCGCCGCACCTACGGACCGGCGTCGGATACGTCCCCCGGCCGCGTCGATCGGCCGCCGACAGTCCGCGTCTCCCGGGAGTTCGACCCGATTCCCCGCCGGGGGCGAAAACGCTTTTCGCGCTCTGAGACGACCGTCGGAACATGTCCCACACGGTGCCGCCCGAGGTGGAAGAACTGATAGCCGACGCGCGGGTAATGGCTCACCTGGCGACGAGCGTGGACGACCGCCCCCACGTCGCGCCCGTGTGGTACGACTACGCGGACGGGACCGTCGAGATTCTCACGTCGGGGCGGAAGCTGGCGAACGTCCGGCGGAACCCGCGGGTCGCCCTCTCGATCCAGAAGGACACCGGGGGTCGGACCGAGTGGATGGTCGCGATCCAGGGAACGGCGACGGTCGTCGAGGACGAGGGGGAGACGCGGGCGGCCGCCCGGCGGATCAACGCCAAGTACGGCGCCGGCGAGACGGCCTACGCCGAGAACGCGCTCGTCCGGATAGCGGTCGGATCCGCGACGTGCCGGCTGTACTGAGACTGCGGTACCGGCTCTCAGAGGTGTCGCCGCAGGCCGGAGGAGCCCGATCGGTGCGCCCTCCAGCGAAGATATAGCCGTGAGCGCGGTAGTGACCGTAAGGTGACGGAGATGAGGGGACCGACGGTTTCGAGGCGGTGGTTGATCGCGGCGGTACCGGCGGTGCTCCTGATCGCGCTCAGGGGGTTCCTGCTGGAGGGCGGAATCCCCGTCGATCACGAACGGGTGGACGTCGTCCTCACCGTGCTCGAACTCGTGGCGCTGCTGCTGCCCGCGCTGGCCATCGCCCTCCAGGTCGTCCTCCAGTACTCCGAGTCCGTCCCGATCCGGACGCTCGGCCGGGGACCCGAACTGCGACGGTGGGCGTTCGTCTCCGTCGGCAGCGCCTCGCTGTGTCTCTTTCTCGCCGTGTTCGTCCTCCTCGGGAGCGTCGACCTGTCGCCGACCCTGTTCGCGGGAATCGCGCTCGTGTGGATGGCGATTTACCTGTTCACGCTCGTCCCCTTCGCCGCGGCGTTCGTCGCGTACCGCTCGGATCCGGACGACGAACGGTTGCACGACACTATCGGGCTGTACGGGCCGATCGCGGACTACGCGAGGTATCCGCGGGAAGTCCAGGAGTTGGTCATGGAGCACCAGGCGCGGCTCGACGGCGGGGAGCCGTCCTCGGGACCGCTCCGGGAGGCGGCCGGGACGGTGCGCCGTCGGTGACTGCCGGGTCAGTCGCTCCCGGATTCCGGCCCGTCGACGCGTACCGTCCGCGGCTCGGAGCCGGTGAGCCAGAGCACGTATTCCTGCTCGTCGTCGCTCGGGTTCACGTCGCGGTGGACGACCCCCGCCGGAACGCGGAAGAACTCGCCCGCGCGAGCCAGCTTTCGCTCGTCCGGGCCGGGGCCCCACTCCACGTACCCCTCGCCGGCGAGGACGTGGCCGAAGACGTCGTTGTCGCCGTGGTGGTGCCAGTCGGACTCGACGCGCCCGCTCGCGTGGCCCCGAACCTGCTGGACGGGCGCGTCCGGGAACGGCGTCAGGCGGGTCAGGTTTTTGAGCCGCGCGGTCGGGACGAGGTCGTCCTCGCCCGCCGCCCGCGGAGCCGGGTGGGACGCCTCCGACGGCGGTTCCTCGGCGGCGACGTCGACCGCCCCGTCGCCGGGCCCGACGAACGCCACGAGGGCGACGCACTCGTCGTCGCTCGGGTTCGCGTCGCGGTGGACGACTCCCGCCGGAACGCGGAAGAACTCGCCGACCCCGACGTCGATCGCGTCCGCGCGGTCGGGTCCGTACTCGATCCGAGCGCGACCCTCGACGACGACGCCGTACGCCTCGCGCTCGCCGTGTGCGTGCCACTCCGATTCGCCGCCGCCGGGCAGACGAATCCGCGCCAGGAGCGCCTCGTCCGCCTCGAAGACGGTCTCCCGCGTCCTGCCCGCGACGGACGCGGCTCGCGATTCGACGTCGCCCGGGCCGACGACGCTCACGTCGGGATCGCCGGTCATGGGTTCGGACCCTCCGCGTCGTCACCGGGAACGAGAGCCGCCCGAACGCCTCGTTTCCCGCGTTTTTCTCCGTCGGCACCCCGATCCTCGTCGGCGCAGAGGGCGACGCCGGTCTCGACGGCCCCGTAGCTCGCACAGCGGACGGTCGTCCCGTCCTCCGAGAGGGCGATCATGGCGGACGCTACGGTCGCCCGCGTAGAAAAGGCGTCCGGCGGTTCGACGCCCGCCCCTCGTCCGTCCTCACCCCGCCGAGAGAACCTCGTCCAGCCAGTCGTAGATCGCGCCGTGGGCGAGCGAGAGGTTCCCGAGCTGGCAGTGCTCGCCCGCGCCCTCCTCGGCCGTGAACACCCGGACCGTCGTCGGCCCGGCCACGGCGTCGGCGAACTCGTAGACGAGGGGCAGCGGGATCAGGTGGTCGTCCTCCCCCGCGAGCGCGAGCGTCGGGCAGGCGATCCGGTCCGCGACGCCTCGAAGCGAGTACTCCCGGAGCGTCTCGCGGAGCCCGGCCGCGTCGGTCCCGAACACCCAGCGAGAGTTTTCGAGCCGCCAGCGTGCGCCGGGATCGAACCGCGCACCGAGGGAGGCGAGCGCGTTCACGAAGGCGTCCGGCGCGCGGGCGACGAGCGCCGCGGTCCGCTCTTGCCCGTAGGCGGCCGCGGACCAGAGATCGAAGCAGTGGTCGAACGCGACGCAGGCCGCGACGCGGTCGTCGAACGCGGCGATCCGCGGCGCGTAGTAGCCGCCCATGCTCGCGCCGACGAGCGCGATGCGCTCCGGATCGACCGCCGGTAGATCCGCGACGAAGTCGAGGACCGGCCCGCCGACCGCCTCCCAGTCCGGTCGAGCGTTGAGTCCCCCGAACCGGAGCGGCGCGCCCTGTCCCGGGCCGTCGAAGAGCAGACACGCGTACCCCCGCTCCAGGGCGGCCGGGACGCCGCAGAGGAGGTACAGCTCCTCCGCCACGGAGTCGAACCCGCCGACGCAGACGACCGTCGACCGCGGCCCGTCACGGCCGTCCGCTTCGGGTTCGAACAGGTAGCCCGGCAGCGCGGCGCCCTCGTAGGGAATCTCGACCCGGCGGACCGGCGCGCCGAGCAGGTCGAGCGCGCGCCGGAACGCCTCCCTGCTCCGCTCGTACGTCGGCGCGCGCCTCGCGTCGTCGCCCGTGAGGAAGAACTCCGCCGTCCGGTAGTAGTTGTGCGCCCTGAGAAACGCGCCCCGGGCCGTCTCGTCGCGCCCGTCCCCGCGGGCGTCCTCGGCGAGGGCCGCGACTCGATCTGCGGTCCGCCGCCACTCCGCGTGCCAGGCCTCGAAGTCGCCTTCGTCGATCCGCTCGACCGTCGCGAGGCACTCCCCCGGCTCGGCGCCGCCGTAGGTGCCGTAGGAGATCGCCCTGAGCGTCTGGTAGTCGAATGTCGGATCGTCGAAGTGGACGCGCATGCGATCCGTACACGCATCGGGACGATAACGCTTCGGAGCGCCACCGCCCGCGAGTTCGACCGAGGAGGGTGAGGGAGTTTACTTAACTGTACTCCCTAATGGTAACTCTCGTTCGAATAGATTTTATTCCGCGCACGTCGTTGCACGTCGGTACCCGACGAACCGGGCGACGGCCGGCGTCGTCGCATCGAACGGGCGAAAGTCGGCGTCGTCGTGCCGAACGCGGAAGGCGGCGTCGTGTCGAACGCGAAAACCGGCGTCGTCCGATCGAACGGACGGACGCGACGCCCTCGCGGCGGTACCGGCTACAGAATGCCCGTCCCGGAGGTTCCGACTGTCCGATGAAGTACTTCACCGTCACGCTACGCCCGGCGGAAGGGGGCATCCACCCGGTCGACAGGATGCTCGCGGCTCGACCGACGATCGAGCGGCAGGCGCTTCTGTACGTCAACGCCTTCTCCAACGGAACGGGGGTGATGGTTTACAGCGTTCGGGGCGACCGCGAGCGCCTCGCGGACGCCCTCGGAGCGCACGAGGACCTCATCGCCCACGACGTGCTCTACACGGAGGCAGACGCGTTTCACCTCTACGTCCACGTGCGGCCCGGCGAACCGGCCGGGTCGCTCATGATGCTCTTTCAGGAGCACGCGCTCATGATCGACACGCCGATCGTCTTCACCGGGCGCGGCGGACTGCGGACGACGCTCATCGGCTCCCACGAGACGCTCCGGCGCGCGGTCGAGGGGATACCCGACTCCGTCGACGTCTCGATCGAGCAGGTCGGTCAGTACCACTCGGACAGCAGGTACGTCCGCTCGAAGCTGACGGACCGCCAGCTGGAGGTCGTCGAGACCGCGCTGGAGATGGGTTACTACGAGATCCCCCGGCGGACCACCCACCAGGAGATCGCGCGGCGGCTGGGGTGCGCGCCGAGCACCGTCAACGAACACCTCCGGAAGGTCGAATCGCGGGTGCTGTCGCAACTTCGGCGGTGACCGCCCCGCCCCCCCCCGCTTTGACGCGTCACCGCTCCCCGTCGACATCGACGTACACCCGGAGGTGTTCGAGAAGCTCTCCCGCGGCCCGGACGTACAGCGCCTCCCCGTCGTCGGATTCGACGGCGGCGTCGACGTCGATCGCCCCCGCGCGGTCGAGCGCGGCTTCGACCCGTCGAGCGGAAATCCGCTCCCGCCCCCCGCCGCTGATATCCCGCAGGAGCGCGCTCTCCCCGGACAGTTTCGCCGACTCCTCCTCGACTATCTCGCGCGCGGAATCGCGGACCGCCTCGATCTCGGGAAGCCGGTACCGACCGGCGCGGTCGGCGAACCACCCGCCGAGCAGGACGAGAACGGCCGCCCTGCGCCGCCTGTCCGACCGCTCGACGCCGGCCTCGATCCCGGAGTCGAGCGTCCGCGCCGCGGCCGAGAACCCGGCCCAGACGTCCCGCCGGACGAACGCGAGGAGCGCGTACCGAAACCGGTGGCGCTCGTGTCGCTCCCGATCGCCGCGGTCGAGGTGAAGCGCCGCCAGCGCGCCGTGGACGCGGCGACCGCGGTCCGGGAGCTTCGTCGCCCGGTCGAGCGCCGCCCGGTACGACTCGATCGCGCCCTCGGGGTCGCCGACCGCCTCGCGGGACGCGCCGAGATTGAACCGGGGTCTCGGATCCGACGGGTCGTCCTCGGCCGCGCGGGCGAAGTCCTCGATCGCCCGCTCGTGGCTGCCCTGCTTCGCGTAGGCGTTCCCCCGTTCGAGGTACGCGTCGGCGTACGAGGGATCGAGTTCGATCGCCCGGTCGAGGTCGTCGTTCGAGCCGTCGACCCGCCCGAGGCGGGCGCGGGCGATCGCCCGGTTGTAGTAGGCGTCCGCGTTCGTCGGGTCGGCGTCGATCGCCCGCGCGTAGTCGGCGAGCGCGTCGGCCGGTCCCGAGGTTTCGCACCTGGAGACGCCCCGCGCGTTGTACGCCTGCGAGTGCGCCGGTTCGTGCTCGACCGCGCAGTCGAACGCGTCGATCGCCGCGTCGTGGTCGCCCGCGAGCGCGAGCGCGGTGCCCCGCTTGTAGTGCGCCTCGGCGTCCGCCGGGTCCAGTTCGACGGCGCGGTCGTAGTTCGCCATCACCTCCCGCGCGTCGCCGAAGGCGACGTACGCGCTGCCGCGGTTGTGGTGCGCCCGCGCGTTCGCCGGGTCGAGTTCGATCGCGCGGTCGTACGACTCGACGGCGCGGCCGTACTCGCCGCGCTCGGCGAGCGCGTTCCCGCGGTCGACGTGGGTCTCGGCGCGCTCCGGGTCGAGTTCGAGCGCTCTATCGAGGTCGTCGAGGGCGCGGTCGAGTTCCCCGGCGGCGAGGCGGGCGCGGCCGCGAACGACGAGCGCGGCGACGCGGTCCGGGTCCTCGTCGAGCAGTTCGGTGAGGCGGTCGATCGCCGTCCGGGCGTCGCCCCGGCGGAGCGCGGCGACGGCTCGGGCGTCCGCGTCGGCGTGCGAGGGGCGTGGTCGGTTCGTGTCGAGTTCGGGTATATCGTCTCGAAACATCGTCGAATGCCGATCGTCTCGGAGAGCGGTCGAAGGCGATACCGAGCGGGGAGCGCGCCGGCCGGTCAGCGGTCGGAGAAGTACAGCTCCACGATCCTGTCAGCCGTCCGCAGCGCGAGCGCCTGCCCCGTGTGCGTGGGGTTCGGCCCGCCGCCCCCGTTGGCCATCGCGCTGTGGTCGCCGACGAAGAGCCGGTCGACGTCGTACGCCTCGCAGTTCTCGTCGACGACCTTCCCCATCCGCATCGAGCTCTGCATGTGCAAGAGCAGAGGCGGCCAGTCCGACCGGTGGACGTGGTGCGCCCCCGCGCCCCGGAGGATGTCGGCCGCGACCTCGGCGAGCTCGTCGCGCTTTTCGTCGTCGTCGGGGTGCGGCTCCCACTGGACGAGCGGCACCGGCCCGTGCTCGTCCTCGAACGCCGGGTCGAGTTCGACGCCGTTGTTCTTCCGCGGGAGGTCGTCAGTGAGCACCAGGACCCCGATCGTCCGCTCGTAGTCCGCCATCTTCCGCTTCAGGTTCGCGTCGTTGAGGCGACCGCGGGTGTCCCACGGCGCGTCGTCGTCGACGACGGTGTCGAAGTTGTAGCCGGCCCGGCTGAACGCGTAGTGCGCGAACGCCGACAGCGCCGGACTCATGCCGATGCTCTCGAGGCCGCCGACGCCCGGCTTGTCGAACCGCGCCGCGGAGTTCTGCCCGACGTAGGGGCGGACGGTGTCCGAACCGATCGCCTCCCGGATGGCCTCCTCGTCGAACACGCCCACGACCCAGTCGAACCAGTGCGTGGTGAGGCCCTTTCCGACCCACTCGTTTTCGGGCAGATCGGAGTTGAGCCACAGCCGGGGCGTCTCGATGCAGCCGCCGGCCATGACGACGACCTCCGCGTCGATCGTCCCGGTCTCGCCGGTCCACGTGTCCCGGTACTCGAAGCCGGTCGCCGCGGGCGCCCCGAGGATCCCCTCCGTCACGACGTTCGTGACGAAGGTGTTCGGCCGGATTGTCACGTTCCCCGTGTCCAGCGCCCGCGGGACCCAGCTCACGTTGCTCGACTTGCGCGCCTTCTCCCTGACGGGCGCGTCGAGCGGCAGCGACCCGCCCTGGAAGTGGTGGCCCGAGAGCGTGGACCCCTCCACGTCCGGGTAGGTGAAGTCGCCCTCGTAGTTGTTCTCGACGCGGAGCTTCTCGTCGGGGTGGGCGATCGCGTTCGGCTGCGGGCGGTACCCCTCCGCGACGACGTTCTTCTCGTCGAGGAGCTCGTACCCCGCCTCCGCCGCGCCGTGGTAGAAGAGGGCCTCCTTGTCCGTCGTCGGGGCCGGCAGGACCGGGAGCTCCGCTTCGAGCAGCTGGTAGTACGGGACGAGGTCCGCGTAGTCGATCGGCCAGTGGCCCTGCTCGTCGATGGCGAGCGGATAGGACCGGGGGTGGTTCCCGAAGTAGTGGATCGTCGTCCCGCCGACGGCGGCGACCTGCCAGATGAACATGTTCTGCGGCTGGTTTCGGAACCAGGGCGCCCGGCTCCGATCGGCCGGGCCGACCCGGAGCTTCCCCGCCACGGGGTCGTTCGTCGCCTGCTCGCGGCGGTTGAGCTGCTCGTCCATCAGCCGCCCGTTCAGGTCGGCGGGGTCGGAGCTCTGCGTCGCGCCGGGCTCCTCGTGGGGGCGCTCCCACTTTTCGTTCCCGTGCCAGGGTCCGGCTTCGAGAACCAGCACGTCGAGCCCGTACTGCCCGAGTTTCCACGCCAGCGCCGGACCGTCGCCGCCCGCGCCGACGACGACGACGTCGTGTTTCGATTCGGCCATGGTCAGTACTCGTTCTCCGCGAATCCGTCCTCGTTCAGTTCGAACACGCCGTCGCCCGGGAAGTCCCGGAGGGCCGCGTACCCCGGCGACGGTCCCGGATAGCCGGTCTGGGCGTGGCTCTGGACCTCCCGCCGGAGGACTCGCTCGTTCGGCGGGTCGGTTTTCGTCTCGCCGTACCCCGACCACTCGCTGTAGTAGCCGAACTGGACGAACGCGTTCAGGCCGAACGAGACGAACTTGAGGATGCCGACGTGCGGGAGGAGGTCGTCGAGCGCGTCGTCGAGTTCGTCGACGACGCTCCCCTCGATGATCGACTCGACGACCCGAAGCCGATCGCGAGGCGCGAGTTTGGTGAACACGCCGCCCGCGGGGAATCGCTCGTTGAGGCTCGGCTCGCGCCTGTTCTTCCCCCGCGCGACGAACTCGGCGGCGACCACGTCGAGGGCGAGCGCGACGGCCTCCGCGTAGGGGTAGTTCGCCCGCGTCCGCTCGAACGTCCCGCCCTCGGTTTCGACGACGACTTCGAACTCGCCCGAGAGGACGCCCGTGTTCACCTCGAACCGGATCACGACCCCGACGTCGGCGTCGAGATCGGCGGCGCGCACCAGCGTGTCGAGCGCGCCGTCGACGAGTCCGACGTGCACCTCGTGGAAGTTGTTGAACGACCAGATGAGGTACTCTTCGAGGTCGATCGCCAGCGCGCCCGGTTCGTGCGCCTCCCCCAGTTCGGAGGCCAGCTCCGGCGTCGACGGGACGATCGCGTCCGCGACGGCGCGGTATGTGTCTTTCGTGTGCGGATCCGTCGCCGCGCCCGCCTCGGCGACGGCGCTCGCCGGTACCATCCCCAGCCCGCCGAGGGCGGCGACCCCCTGCAGCACGGAGCGCCGCGCGATCCCGGTCGGCTCGCGTTCGGTCTTGCGCATGTTGTGCCACTTGGTATCACAGATCGAGATTTATCGCTTCGGCCGAATCTATTCGGTTAATTAAAAAGTGATTTAATTCGACTCGAACGGACGGCGCGGAGAGATCTCGCCCGGCGAACGGCCGACCGCTGTCCTCTCGGAACCGTCGCACCGGTCGCGCCGGCCGCACCGGAAGGCGCGTCGCGACGATGCGGATCGGTCCGCGTCGCGGCGAGCGAGCGCCGCCGCGATGCGGACGAGAGCGGGCGGCGCGGCACTGTTCAGAGACGGACGTTACCGCCGGCGGTTTCGTGGAGTCGCTCAGCCGTCAGCCTGGTAGATTGAAAGGACGAGGGCTTTCTGGTGGTCCCCGATGGAACTCCTCGCGGCGACTGCGTATCCGAACACGACCGGGCGGCGCAACCCGACGTTTCATATGTCCGCTCGCCGCTTTGAGAAGCGAACACATGACGGGGGCGCGCGACCTGCTGACGGGCGGTGCGGAGGAGCCGGTGCGGATTCTCGACGCCGACGGAACGGTCGTCGCGCCGGACGTCGTACCGGAGCTCGACGACGAGACGCTGCGTTCGATGTACCGCGACATGCGGTTCTGTCGGCGGTTCGACGAGCGGGCGATAAGCCTCCAGCGGCAGGGCCGCATCGGCACCTACTCGTCGCTCGCCGGGCAGGAGGGGTCGCAGATCGGATCGACGTACGCCCTCGACGACGAGGACCTCATCTCCTACCAGTATCGCGAGCACGGCGCGGTCGTCGCGCGGGGGTTCCCGTGGGAGTACCTGCTCTACTGGGCGGGCCACGAGCGCGGCAACGAGGCGCTCGCGGACCTCAACGTGCTCCCGCTCAACATCACCATCGGCGACCACCTTCCGCACGTGGTCGGCGCGGCGTGGGCGGCGAAGCTCGAAGGCGACGACCGCGTGGCCGTCGCGCACTTCGGCGACGGCGCGACGAGCGAAGGGGACTTCCACGAGGCGATGAACTTCGCCGGCGTGTTCGACGTCCCGGCGGTGTTCGTCTGCAACAACAACGGGTGGGCCATCTCGACCCCCGCCGAGCGGCAGACCGCGAGCGAAACCTTCGCGCAGAAAGCCGTCGCCTACGGGTTCGAGGGCGTCCGAGTCGACGGGATGGACCCGCTCGCGACGTACGCGGTCGTCCGGGCCGCACGCGAGAAAGCGCGGAATCCGGGGGACGGACAGCGCCGACCGACGCTCGTCGAAGCCGTGCAGTACCGCTTCGGCGCGCACACGACCGCCGACGATCCGTCGGCGTACCGCGACGAGGCGGAGGTCGAACGCTGGAAGGCGAAGGATCCGATCGCGCGGTTCGAATCGTTCCTGCGCGACACGGGACGGCTCGACGACGAACGCGTCGACGAGATCGAAGACGAGATCGAGGCGACGCTCTCGCGCGCGGTCGAACGGGTCGAGAACTACGAGGCGAACCCCGACGAGATGTTCGAGCACGTCTTCGCCGAGATGACGGACGGCCTCCGCGAGCAGCGGGACTCCTTCCGACGACTCTACGGGGAGTACGGGGACGCGATCCGCCGCGGGGACGAGTAACGTCGTCGCGTCGGTCCGGTCGCCCGCGGCCGTTCGTCCGGTTGTTCGACGACCGGCGGACGGCGCTCGGCGAGCGCCCTCACGACAACTCTTATCAGTGTCGCGTTCGTGAGCGACGTATGACAGATACGGACGTCTTCGTCGGTCGCCTCATGAGTTCTCCCGTGCGGACCGTTTCCCCGGACACGCCGGTGCAACGCGCGGCGGAGACGATGCTGGAGCACGGCATCGGATCGGTCGTCGTCGCGGGCGCGCAGGACCGTCTAGAGGGGATCCTGACCGCGACCGACTTCGTTCGGATCGCCGCCGAGGGGCGGTCGCGGTCCGACGAGACGGTGGCGGCGTACATGAGCACGGACGTCGTCACGACCACGGCGAACGCACCGATCACCGACGTCGCGGACGCGATGATCGAACACGGGTTCCATCACGTGCCGGTCGTCGACGAGACGGAGGGGGTGATCGGCATGATCACGACGACGGACCTCACGTCGTACCTCTCGCACGCCGAGGCGCCGAGCTCGTCCTGACCGACGCGCGGACGCCTTTCCCGCCGACCGGCCGCACTCGCGGACGGGGGGCGGGCGTCACGGGCTGGGGACGGGCGAATCCGCGTCCCGCGCGGACTCGCGGAGGCGTTCCTGCTCGTCGGCGTCCATCTCCTCGTACGTCCGCGCGGCCTCCAGGATCGCCGGGACGAGTTGGGGGTCTCCCGCGCTCGGAACGGAGGTCATCCCCTGTGAGAGCGCGTAGCGGAGGCACGCTTCGATCTCCTCGGGCGTGTCGTAGGGCTGGTACCAGGTGCCGTAGGGTCGTTCGCCCTCGGGAACGCTCTCGGGCCACGGTCGCTCGGCGAACGCCTTGATGCAGAGCGTGCCGAGGCCGCGCTCGCGCGCGAAGTCGAGGACCGAGCGGTAGTCGTACTCCGGCCCCTCCTTGGCGTCCAGCGTGTAGTTGAACGGAAACATCACCGTCTCCAATTCCGGAATGCGCTTTATCGCCGTCCGAACGACGCTCGGGTCGCCGTGGCTCGTCAGGCCGATGTGACCGATGATCCCCTCGTCTTTCGCCTCCTTGAACGCCGCGAGCGCGCCCTCGTCGTGATCCTGCGCCATCTCCGGCCGGTACTCGCCGGTGACGGCGTCGAGTTCGTCGTACCGGGTGAGCGCGTGGAACTGGTACAGGTCGATGTGGTCGACGCCGAGGCGATCGAGCGAGCGGTGGAGCTCGCCCCACGCGCCGTAGTAGGTGCGCTCCTGGGTCTTGCAGCCCAGAAATATCTCGTCGCGGCGTTCGTTCAGCTTGGGCGCGAGTTTCAGTTCGGCGTCGCCGTACGTCGGCGCGACGTCGAAGTGGTTGACGCCGGCGGCGAGGACGTCTTCGACCATCCGATCAGCGTCCTCCTGATCGAGGAAGTCGAGCGCGATAGCGCCGAACGTGAGGATCGAGCTCTCGTGGCCCGTCTCTCCGAGCGGTCGGGTGTCCATAGCGTGTCACGGGGTGGCGAACACAAAACTCTACGCCCGCCGATTCGACCTCCCGCGTCGGCCGAATCCGTCGGCGCGTCGGTTCCCCGAAGACGCCGGTCCGACCGGCGTGACAAACGGTACCGCGAGTCTCCGATAACTTAAATGGGCGCACCGCATATGAGGGATGTGAGCGAAGAAACGGGGCGTCGGAACCTCCGAATGCCCAACAAGGACGAGCTGTTCGCGGTCGTAACCGAACACAACGGCGGGAACCACGTCCGCGTCCGCTGCGAGGACGGCGAGGAGCGGATGGGGCGGATCCCCGGCAGGATGAAGTACCGGACCTGGATCAACGAGGGCGACGTCGTCCTCGTCGAACCGTGGGACTGGCAGGACGAGAAGGCCAACATCGAGTGGCGCTACACCGGTCAGGACGCGGACCAGCTCCGCCGCGAAGGTCACATTCAGTAATTTTCCCGGGGACGAGGCTTCCTCGTCGGGTTCGTCGACTGCGGTCATCCGCCAGCGGTAGCCGGAGATCGTCGGCCGGAGCCGAAGCGAGATAGCGAGTGCGTAGAGCCGTCGAAAGCGTCGGATCGCCCCGGCGGCGGTCCGGTAGCGGGGACGCTACCCGACGTACCGTCGCCCCCTCGGACGACCCGTCGTGGGTTCGCCGGTGTCAGCCACCGCGCCGGTTTCGCGGAGTGACGCGCCGACCCGTCACCAGATGCGCGCTGTACGTGACGAGAGAGAGGTACGCTACCGTCGCCGCCCTCGCGGGGGCTCCCAGGCCGGCGTACGTCGCCCAGACCGCGACGAACGGCGACCGAACGCCCCACCGCGCCGGGTCGAAGAGCGTCGCCGGCGACGGTACCGCGGCCGCCGCGCCCTCCTCGCGATCCCAGTCGCGGTCGGTCCCCCGCCCGTCGGTCGCCTTCTCATCCCCGAACGACGGTCGCTCGGCTATCACGTGTTCGCACTCGGGACAGACGTAACGGACGGTCCCGTCCGCCGCGGAACGGAGTCGCCAGTCGCCGTCGACGAGGCTCGCGTGTCGACAGACCTGGCAGAAGAGGGTCGACTTTCGCGTCGGGGGAGGTGTCTGTGGCGGCTCGTCGCTCATAGGTGGTGGTCGTCGGGTGGACCACAAAGCGGTGGTGGTTAATGGAGCTAGATGACCTAGAGTGGTACCCGTTATCGAGACTCGCATATACGGGCGAACGCCGTCGCCGGCGGTCGATTCGGTCCCGCCCGATTCCCGTTCGACGGGAGGGACGACGCGCCCGACGAACCGAGCACGCGGAGACGGGCGCGATATCCTTCTGTCGCCTCGACGGACGGTCCGGACTCGGACGGCACTACTCACTCGACGCGGACGGGGTCGATCCGGCGACGAGGTCGGCGATGGCGCGTCGTTTGAGCGCGACGAACCCCGCGAAAACGACGAGAAACCCGACGAGCGTGAGGGCGGTCACCCGCTCGCCGAGGAAGACGACGCCGGCGACCGTGGCGACGACGGGAACGAGATACGCGACGAGGCTCGTCTCCAGCGCGCCGCGAACGTCAAGCAGCGTGTAGTAGATGTAGAACGCGACGGCCGTGGCGAAGACGCCGAGGTAGACCACCGCTGCCTGCGCGGTCAGCGTGGCCGGCAGCGAGAACGGTTCGCCCACCGAGAGGCTCGCCGCGTGGAGGATGACCCCGCCGACCGCCATCGACCAACCGGAGAGGGCGGCCCGGTCGAGCATCGGACGCGAGCGCTGAACGAGAACGCCGCCGAGCGAGACGGAGGCGACCTGGCCGAGGACGAGCAGTTTTCCGAGCGTGTCCCCGGCGAGGAGGTTGCTCGGGTCCGGGCGGACGACGAGGCCGACGCCGACGAACCCGAGCAGGATTCCGAACGCGCCCGACGCCGAAACCCGCTCTTCGGGGAGGATACCCAGCGCCCACAGCGTCGTCGCGATGGGGACCAGACTCTGCATGACCGCCGCGACGCCGGACGGGACCGTCTGCTGGCCGACGAACAGGAAGACGTTGCCCGCGACGAGAAAGACGCCGCCGGCGAGCACCGCCGCCAGGTCCCGCTCCGCGCTGGGGTACCAGTCGGTCGTGCGGGCGACTCCGTATCCGACGAGCAGTACGGCCGCGATGTCGTACCTGAACGCGGCGAACAGCACCGGCTCCAGCGACCGGAGCCCGACGCTGATCGCGGGGAATGTGAGCCCCCACAGCGTCGCGAGAAGGACGAACAGACCGGCGGCCGAGTAGCGACTTCGCACCTGTCGCGGTTCGCCGTCCATCGGGTTATGGTTCCTGATTCGTCGCGGGGATCGAGTACTCCGTCCGGGCCTTCATCGAAAGCGGACGCGTCCCGGCGATTCGGGCACTATCGCGGGGGCGGCCCGTCTCGTAACTGGCTCTTCGACCCGCCGTCCGCTCACCCGCCGCGGGATCGAACCACGACCGTGTTCGCGACGAGATCCCCGATTCGCTGTCGTCGTCCGGTGAGGGAGATGCTGAGAAACCCGACGAGGTACGCGAACGGGAGCGCGTCGACGAAGCGCAGGGCCGTCCTGCTCGCCGCCGCGGCGTAGTTGCAGCGGGACCCGTCTCCCCCGACGACGGCGATACCGGCGACCCTCTTCCCGACCGTCTGTCCGCCGCGTCCCTCCAGAACGACGTGGTACGCCGACCCGACGACCGTAGCGAGCAGCCCGAACGCGAGCGCTCGAACCGCGACCGATCGGTCGCGCCGAGCCGCGACGGCGTAGACCCCGCCGCCGACGAGAACGAGGTCCACGAGGTACGCGAACACCCGCCGCCGGACCGACGCGACTTCCATCTCACCTCCGGGCGTCGTCGATTCCATACGCGTACGGAGGTCGCCCGCCGACGTATACGTGTTCGGAATCGCGCGACTCCGAAGTCTTATCGCCGCCCGTCCCCAATCGTCGGTGTGACGTCGAGGTGCCACAGTGCGTAGGGGGATGCCGGCCCGATTGGGTCCCTATCGGCTGTTGCTCCTCTTTGCGGTTTTCGCGGTCGGAAGGCGGGTTCTTCGCGGGGGCGACTCCCGGGAGGCGCTGGCGATCCCCGGCGCGGGAGACGTTCCGCTCCTCGTAGTCGTCGCCGGCGGGATTCTCGTCCTCGCCGGTGCCTTCGCCCTCCGGTCGGGGTTTTTCACCCGTCGGGGCGCTTCGTCCCCCGGAGGGATCGCGGATTCGGCGGAGACCGAGTACGCCTGTCGCGTCTGCGGCCGGGACCTCGAACGGTATCGAAACAGGTGTCCCCACTGCGAGACGCGCGACCCGGTGGGGCCGGACGGAGAGTGGTGACGATAGCTCCCCGTCTGAGCGCCGGGAACGGCACCGCAGACCGGGATAGACGTCGTCATCGTCAAACCGACGGTCGTGGCGACCGACTTTTACGACCGCGTGCGCGACGAGCTCGTCGACGCCGATCACGAGGCGGCGTACACCGACCTCTACGACCGCCTCACCCGCGCGTCGCGACCGCCTGACGGCCGAAGTTCCGCACGGCGGCCGTGTACGCCCTCGGTCGGTGGAGGTTACAGACGTGGCCGACGCCGTCGATCACCTCGACGCGCGCGTCGCGTGCGGCCGCGGCGTGGTCCTCTTCGCCCCGTCTCATGACGAGGTCCCGCTCGCCGTTGAGCACGAGCGACGGCCCGGGGTAGGCGGCGAACGCGGACCGGAAGTCCCGCCCGGCGAGGTACGGCCCCGCGTTCCCGAACTCCCTGGGGTAGAACCCGGAGCCGATGATCTCCTCCGCGACGTCCGGCGGGAGGTCCCGCTTTCGGACCCATCGCTCGGCGTACCGCCGGACGCCCCGTTCGACGAGGTCGCTCCTCGTCGCCAGACGCGCCGTACCGCCGACGACACGCGTGACGAGCTCCATCCCGTCGACCGGGTTGGCGCTGCTCCCCGAGATCACCAGCCCGTCGACCTTGTCGGGGTGCCGACGCGCGTACTCCGTCGCCACGTATCCGCCGAGCGAGAGGCCCACCACGAGCGCGTTCCCGTCGGCCGTCGTCTCGACGGTCTCGTCGAGCAGCTCCACGGCGGGCCCGAACTCGAACGGACCGTCGGCGCGCGCGCCGTGGCCGGGCAGGTCCGGCGCGGCGATCCGAAACTCCTCCGACAGCGCTCGGCGCTGCGGCGCCCACATCTTCCGCGTGAAGACCGATCCGTGGACGAACACGATCGGCTGTGCGTCGGGCGGGCCGGCGACGTCGACGCCCCGGAGCCCCGTCTCGGCTGTCGTTTCGTTCATGGGGCCGTGATATCCGGTCGGGAGGTCCTTAGGTCATGTGTCCATAGCGGGTGAGTCTCTTTTCGCTCTACCAACCGAGCGGCCGAGCGCCGCGTCCGATCACGCCCGGAGTCGAGGCTCGGGGCGGGTGAACAGTGACCGCCCGGCGACGACGTTCGAAGATGAGGCGAACGGGGGAACCGAGCGGCGAAATCGGAACTTCCGGACCCAGTTCGCGGACGATACCGAAGCACAATCGGATTAAATCCGGGCGTCCAACGATATCACATGGCAACTACTGACACCGAGGATAACCTCCTTCGCGTCGTCCTCGTCGTTCTCGGCGTCGTCGTGCTGTTCCCGCTGTTAATGATGGTGTTCGCGATGCCCATGATGGGAATGATGGGCTGGTGGTGGGGCCCCGGCGGAACGACGGGGCTCTCGCCGCTGTGGGGGGTCGGGATGATGCTCGTCTGGCTCGTCGTCCTCGTGGGGATCGGGTACTTCCTCTACCGCGGCCTCGTCGGTCGCGCCGACGCCGGTCGCTCCGGCGACCCGGCGCTCGAAGCGCTCCGACTGGCCTACGCTCGCGGGGAGCTCTCGGACCAGGAGTACGAGGAGCGCCGTGAGCGGCTTCGGGCCGGAGAGTAGGGTTCGTCGAGGTCCGCGTCCGTTCGACGGGTTTCGTTTGCCCCGGACGACGGTAGCGAAGAACGAGAGCGCGCCGCTGTCGACCGGGACGAGTCGAACGCGACGTGACGAACCGGCGTCAGTGCAGGCCGAACATTCGAAGCATCCAGCGCCCGTCGACGGGGTGATAGAACGGTCCGTCCCCGGAAGTTATCGGGATAGCTAGCGGAGCGAATAGAGAAGATCCCACTCATTACGTCGTCTATCCGTAAAATCGATGACCTCGGCACTCGCAACTCGGGGTCTGTCCGCGTTTCAGTACGTCTCCACGTCGACGCCGAGGGCTTCGAAATCCTCGACGTTGGCAGTGAGGACAGGCTCGTCGTAGATATCCGAGACTGCCCCGACCACCGGATCGACCTTGTCGATGCCGCTCTCACCGCCGGCCTTCCGGTCGGCCCGTGCGAGCAACTGTCCGGCGCGGCGAGCGATCGTCTCGTCCTGTTCGACGACCGGATACATTCTGAGCGCGTTCTGGACGTTCCTCCGTTCTCCCTCGTCGCCGAACTCGGCACCGTAGGTGAGTTCCATGACGACCGGTGCGGGAACGCGCTGTACGGTCTGGGCCTCGGAAAGCTCGGTTCCTTTTTCGAACGCACCGCGCCGGCCGTCGAAGAGGTCGATCAGGAACGAGGTGTCGAGGATCACTCGAATCGTCCCCGGAGTTCGCGCTTCCCTTCGACATCGGATTTCCGCTTTTCCTCCAGACGGTCCCGCATGAGCGCCGCTGTCTCGGACGAGAGTATACCGGCGACGTCCTCCGGGTGCGGCCCTCCGATGAGGCGACGGAGCGTCTCTTCCATCGTCTCGTCCTCCCGTTTGTGCGCTTTCACGAACTCGTGGAACTCTTCGGAGACGCGAACCGATTTGCTCATATTGCCGTATACTCGCGTATACGAGTTTATCAACCTTCGGTCGCGGTTCGGATCGCTCGTTCCGTCGGTCGCCTGCGTCCGATTCCGCGTGACGGTTGCGTGCGACGTGACCGGTGGCCTCTGTCTACCGTGGCCAGAACCGGATACTTCCAGAGACGCCGTCTATCCGTAAAATCGGTGGCCTCGGCACTCACGACTTATCTGCTGTCCATAATTGGTCGATTAGAGACACTATCGAGCACGCACAGGCCGTAATTCAGTTTTACTCAACTGTTCATCAAAGACGACGTGTTTCGACATCTACCCCAGGAATCTGGGGTTACTGCGCTTGTGACGTGATCTGAATCCACAGTATCCCTCCAGAAAGGGCAGCCATCTTTTCGCCGACCGGTCAGCAGTAGTGGATTCCGCGATCGTCTTCCTCTCGATTGTCGAGGTGTGCATCGACCGCCTTCACGACGTCTCCGATATCTCGTCCAGCCTGCTGAACGTAGATAATCCCCGCGTGTTCGAGTCCGGAGCCTTCGACGAGCGAGAGGAAGTCGTCGTCGAACGTCACCAGAATCCAGTCGTTTTCGAATGCATACGAGAGGTGCTCTCGGTCGGGATCGCCCAACCGCTCTTCGTCACGAGCGGTGTGAACTGTCCAGCCACGACGGCGGAGACCGTCCGCGACGGGAATCCAGATACTCTCGTCACAGTATAGCGGTCTCATGCCTGAGCCGGCTCTACCGATCGGAAGTCGTCGATGTGATCGTAATAATACGCAAGCGCACGGTGAACCTCACCGAGCGAGAGATCCGGATACAGCTGGGTAATCTCGTCGGGGTCGTACCCGCTGTGTTCGTAAGCAATCGCGACGTCTTTCACTCGAATGCCGGTCCCCTCGATGGTCGGTGCACTGTCACTGTGCTCGGGGTCCCGAACGATGCTCATATCTCCGTATTCGCACGCTATCGGTATTAAAAACGCGGTCCTGGGTCCCTTCAGCGGCGGTCACGGATTCAGGCCCCAGTCGACGTCTTCCTCGACGACCGCTCGCTCCTTTCCTGCGCGCTCGACTTTCGTCCGGCCGACGCGTTCGATAGCTCCCCCGCGGTCGAGTTCCCCGTTCAGGTACTGTGCGAGTACGATATCTTCCCAGAAGTCTTCGAGTCCGCGTTCGAGAGCCTGCTCGAAGACTTCGAACTCGGGAAGGCCGTGAGCCTCCGCGATTTCTCGAACCCGGTCGGAAAGTTCGGCAGCCATACACCGTGCTTGACCGGCAACGTTCATAAATTCGTGTTCGACCGGTCAGTCGTGGTTGAGTACCACGTGACCGGGGCCTATGGATACCGTGGCCATCGACAGATGCCACGAGAGACACCGTCTATCCGTAAAATCGGTGGCCTCGGCACTCATAGGGCTCGTCACCGTCGAGCGCCACCCCGACTCGGAGCGGTACGATCGTCATCGGCCATCGACGACTACCCGCCGCCGGCAAAAATCCGTTCCGCTCGCGAACCGGGCGACGAAACCGGCCGCGCGACCGACCGCGTCCCGCACGGCCGCATCACGTCCGCCCGTCTCCGCCGGATCCGCCGTCCGTCGCCGCGTCCGGAACCGCCGCGACGTCCGTCGAATCGGCGTCGGATCCGTCTCCCTCGGCGGCCGCTCTCGCGACGGGCGTGTTCAGGAACGTCAACAGGGAGTAGAGCGCGGTCATGTTGTTCTCGCCGCCCTCGTGGTCGCGGTAGCACCGGAGCGCGCCCTCGTGATCGAGGAACGGCAGGCCGCGCTGGAGGTCCGCCGTCCGGCGGATCGTCTCCTCGGCGAACTCCCGCGCGCGGAGCAGTTCGCAGCGGTCGGGCCACGGCGCGTGATCGAGGTACGGTTCCGGGGGCTCCTCCTCCGAGACGTGCTTCCGCCAGAACCCGGTGAGGTTGTCCCCGAGGTAGTCCGCGACGAACGGGTACTTGAGCGGGACGCCGGTCCGGGCGTGAGGAATCTCCGCCAGGTCGGGGTCGAGTCGCTCCACCGCCGCGTTGATGAGATTCCGCCGGAGGAAGTACTTGACCGGGATCGTCCGGTGGAGGTCGATCATCCGGTTGTCGAGAAACGGCGTCCGGTAGGGGCACAGCTGCATCAGGCTCCGCGAGAAGATCGCGTCCGTGTCCGCGCCCATCGGGTAGTAGTCGCCGTACATGACGAGGTCGCGCACCGACGGGTACGTGACGCCGTGGCTCTCGACGCCGGCGTCGGTCCGGCGGACGTTCGCCCGGAGGACCTGCGCGAGCGATCGGTCGGCCCCGAAGTACGGAAGCGGCTCGACCGCGTCTTTCGTCTGCGCCCGGACGTACTCCTCGACGCCGTCGACGCCGCGACCCACGGGCAGCGTGACGGTCCCGATCGATCCGAGATCGAGGCGGCGAGTCGCGAGCGGCCCGCCGGCGAACAGCATGTCGGCGTAGAGCCCCGAAACGAGGACGTCCACATCGGAGGCGATCTCGTCCTCGAAGCCGGTGAAGTACGCCTGGTCGAACCAGCCGCTGAAGTTCGAGATGGCCGGAGACGTTTCGAGCAGTCGGGCGTCGTACTCCGGGTCGCGCTCCAGAAACCGGAACTCGTCGCCGTTGACGGCGGCCGCCCGGCGGGCGGTCCGGGCCTCCCTGCTTAGCCAGTCGGCGTTGTGGAACGACGTGAGCGGCTGGTCGACGGCCGCCTGCACGAGGCGGGAGTCGCTGCCGCCGCTCAACAGGAGCCCGTAATCGAGGTCGTCGGAGGTCCACTCGCTCAGCACGCGTTCGAACGTCCCGGCGAGCTCGTCGACGACGTCCGGGAACGGCCGGTCGACGGGGTCGTACGTCGGCCGCCAGTAGGTGTCCGTCGCCGTCGAGAGCGTGTCGAGATCCGCGGTGACGACCGAGGCCGGGGGAAACTCCTCGACCCCCGAGATCGGCGTTTTCACGCCGTAGACGCGGCGGAGGTGGAAGTACTCGGCGAGGTACCCGCGGTCGAACGAAACGTCGAACTCCGGGTGGTGCACCAGCGACTGCAAGTTCGACGTGAAGAGCAGCCCGCCGTCGGGGAGGCGGGCGCGAAAGATCGGGCGCGTGGCGAGGCGGTCGGTGGCGAACGACAGCGTCCCCGCGTCCCGGTCGCGGACGAGGAGCGCGAAGTCGCCGTTCAGCCCCGAGACGAACGCCGTCCCGAGCGCCTCGTACAGCTCGGCGCAGAAGTCCGCGCTCCCGTCGGGGCCGTTGTCGCGCGGGACGTGGCCCGACCCGGTCTGGTAGCCGTAGACGTCGCCCCAGACCCAGATGTCGACGTCCCCCCCGTCGGCGCGGACGGGCTGGTCGTCGACGAGCAGCGGGTGAAACGAGCCGTGGATCTCAACCCGGTCGTCGGCGTACGAGAAGGACGCCTCCCCGTCGCGCCATCGGATCGCGTCGACGAACGCCGACGGGAGGTCGTCGTCGCTCCCGACGACGCCGCACAGGCCGACCATCGGTCAGAGGTACCCGAGCTCTTTCAGCTGTTCTTCGACCGACTCGTCGAACTCCAGGTCCTGCTCGCCCGCCGCGGCGGCCTCCTTGTACTCCCGGAGCCCGATTTCGAACAGCGCGGTCACCTCCGGCGGCGGGCCGCCGTGCGTCGCGACCTCCCGCTGCCAGGAGGGCCTCTCGGGGTCGAGATCGTACTCGATACAGCGCCCGAGGGAGTCCCATTCGAGCTTCGTCTCCCCCTCGTAGGCGACCCTGATCATCCGGTTCCAAAAGTCGTACTCCTCGTCGGTGAACTCCCGGCCCCACGTCCGGTCGCCGTGGCCGAGCAGACCGATCGTCTCGGCGACGACGTGGTCCGCCGCGAGGTCGTCCGCGTACGGGTCACCGTTCGCCAGCCGGACGAGGAGCTCGCCGAGTTCGAGCTGCGAGACGTACTCCGTCACGCGCGTCGGGTAGCCCTCCGGCGCGCCGACGATCTCGCACGGCGTGTGCATCACCCCTTCGGTCATGCTTCCGGTGTGGTGGAACAGCCCGTCGTCGGCCTCGTATCCGAGGTTGTGCCCGTGGTCCGAGACGATCACGAACGACCACTCCCGGTCGGTTTTCGCCTGCAGCTCCACGACGAGCCGGGAGACGATCCGGTCGAGATAGTCGACCGCGGCGGCGTACAGCTCGCGGTAGTTCCGCGCGTACTCCTCGGTCGCCAGCCCCTCCTTGTTGAGCTCCCACTTGTCGAGCTCGTTCGAACTCCACGAGTTCGGAGCGGAGTGGAGCGACTGGTCGTACTGGATGAGGTTGCGCAGCGGCGTGTGGGCGTCCATGAAGTTGGCGAAGAGGAAGACCGGCTCGTCGACCGCCTCGGCCCGTTCGGTCGCCGTCGCGGAGATGTTCTTCGCGCCGTCGTCGACGAACTCCGGCACGGGAAGCGTCTTTACGCGGTGGTTAACCTGCGACCAGACGCCGTTCGCGAGGCTCTTCGCCGGACGCTCGTGGTCCAGGCACGCGCGGAGGAAGCCGAGATACCGCTTCGCCGGGTTCGGTTCGTCGGCCGACTCCATGTACTCTTGGACCGCGAGCCCCTCGGTGAACAGCGTCTCGTTAGTGTGCGAGCCGATCGAGAAGTCGTAGAACTCGTCGAAGAGCGCGTCGAAGTCGAACGCGCGATTGACGTAGGAGTTCGCGCTCAGCCCGATGCGGCGGTGCTCGGGCAGGTCGCCGAGGAACGTCTCGTCGGCGTCGAAGCGCGCGAAGCTGAACGAGGCGTCGAAGCTCTCCGAGTGGACGCCGTGCTCGGAGGGCAACCGGCCGGTGAAGATGCTCGTGTGGCTCGGCGTGCTCCAGGAACTCGCCGCGCGACACTGCTCGAAGGACGTGTCCGACAGCGCCCGCAGCCGCGGCGCGCGCTCGTCGAAGGTGTCCTTTCGAACCGTGTCGAGGACGATGAGCGCGACGTTCCGCATTTCACTCCCCCCGCGATCGCGTCGCACGGGAGCGGTCGAAGCCGCCGGTCGATTCGCCCGGATGACTGCGCTGACGCGCCATACGTGCGACCGGAACGGGCTCGACCTCCTTCGCTAAACGCACCATAAATCAGTCCGTGATCCGAACCGTCGGTTCATCACCCTTTCGGGCGATTCCGGTCTTCGAGTTCCGGCCGGCGATCCGGCGGACCACCTACTCGACGCGTTCGCGCGCGGCGGCGACGAGCAGCGGCAGCAAGATCGTCGCGTCGCCGACCACGGTGGCGTTCCGCGCGTCCTTCTCCAGTTTCCCCCACGAGCGCGCCTCGTCGAGGGTCGCGCCCGAGAGGCCGCCGGTCGCGTCCGGATCCATCGTGATCTGCACGGCGTAGTCGTAGGCGCCGGGCGTGACGAGCATCGTCTGCAGCGTGAAGTTCTTCGGGACGCCGCCGCCGACGAGCAGACAGCCCGCCGTTTCGGCCTCGAACGCCAGGTCCGTGAGCGGCGTCATGTCCTGCAGCGCGTCGAGCGTGAAGGCGGACGTCTGCGAGTACATCCACGCCTGCAGGCCGAGCACGGAATCCTGAACCGCCGGACAGTAGACGGGGACGTCGCACTCGTACGCCGCGGCGGCGATTCCGGGATCCTCCGCCACGCCCTCCCGCTCGTTCACCTCGGCGTTGGCCCGTCCGAGCTCGCGCGTCAGCCGAGCGATGCTCACCGCGCCGTCCCCCTCCAGCGGCGGGAACACCTCGGAGCGGAGGTGCGACTCGAACAGCGCGAAGTGCTCCTGCGGGAGGTAGACGTTGTAGATCCGGTCGACCTCCTCGTCGCGCAGCGCCTCGTCGAACTCGCGGGGGGTCATCCCCTCGCGTTCGTGCGAACCGTCGGACGAGTCGGACGAGTCGGAGCGGGGAGTACCGTGACGAGCCTCGTTCGGGCCGACGCGCCCGTGGTGGTGCTTGCCGCCGATCGCCTCGATGGCGTCGTGGGTGAGGTTCGCCCCGGTGGTGACGAGCGCGTCGACGTACCCGTCGCGAACGAGATCGGAGACGACTCGCCGCATCCCCGCCGGCACCATCGCGCCCGCGAGCGAGAGGAAACACGTCACGTCGGGGTCGAGCATCTCCGCGTAGATGTCGACCGCCTCGTGAACCTTCGCCGCGCCGATGCCCGCGTTCCCGTACTCGGCGGCGAGTTCGCCGACCGTCATTCCCCCGCGGACTTCGGCGTGGTCGATCGGGTCGTGGCTGAACTCCTCCCGCCGCGGCGGTTCGTACTCGTGGTCGTCGCTCATTGGAGGAGGTGCGTCCGGAAGCGGTTTGAAGGGCGCGATCCCGAATCGAGCGGTCCCACCCCTCGCTTCCCCACCAACCTGTCCCCCGTCCTGTCCGTGCATTTACGTACGAAGACGAGGCCAGCACCTTCCGTGAGCTGATCCGTCGCCGCGGCGCGGTCCGCGGGAGTACGGCACACCCCGTCGCGCGCTCGACGTGCCGTCTGCTAGCCCGCTAACACGCGGAGTGACGTCCGCGCAGCCACACACCGCCGTTCGGCCGAGACTCGCTACAGCCCGGTCGGGTGGTCGACGAACGTCGTCTCCAGCCCCCACTCCTCCGCGAGCGCCTGTAACGCTCGAACGCCGAACGTCTCCGTCGCGTAGTGTCCGGCGAGAAAGACGTTGAGCCCGGCCTCTCGGGCTTCGTGGTACGCCTGCTGTTTCCCCTCGCCCGTGACGAGCGCGTCGACGCCGGCCGCCGCCGCCTCGTCCAGCCAGTCGACGCCGCTTCCGGTGGCGACCGCCACGTCTTCGATCTCTTCGGGGCCGAAGTCGAGCACCTGAACGCCGCGGGCGCCGTGATCGAGTTCCCGATCCAGCAGCGTCGCGAGCGCCGGAACGGAATAGGAATCGCCAGCTCGGCCGCGCTGACCGACGTGCTCCGGACCCAGCCGGCCGAACGGCTGCCGGTCCGTCAGCTCGAGCAGGTCGGCCAGTCCGGCCGCGTTTCCGAGTTCCTGGTGACCGTCGAGGGGGAGGTGCGAGACGTAGAGCGCGAGGTCGCCCTCTATCAGCGGCGCAATCCGGCGATACGTCCCCCCCGTCACGCGCTCGAAGCCGCCCCACGACAGGCCGTGATGAGCGACGAGCAGATCGGCGTCGGCCTCGATCGCCGCCTCGATCGTGGCGACGGCGGCGTCCACCGCGAAGGCGACGCGGTCGACCTCGCCGCGATCGGGCCCGATCTGGAGGCCGTTCGCGCTGGCGTCGAGATCGGCGTAGTCCTCCGTTCGAAGCCGGTCGTCGTACCGCGCGCAGATGTCTGTGAGCTCCATACCGGTGAATCGCCACCAGGGTTAAGAAAGGCGGCGGACGAGTGGTACGTCCGGAGCCGACCCCGGTTCCGGAACCGAGCGTCAACAGGGTGATTCACGATGGGCAAGCTGCGAAAAACCTGGTTCGCGTGGCGCCGCCTCCCGCGGCGCGCGCGACGGCGCATCGTTCGCAAAGGACGGCGTCTGCTGCGGCGAATCAGGGCGTAGCGCCCCCGCCCGGTCCGCTCGTTTCTTCGGCGCGACGGTTCTCGGGCGCCCCGCCGGTCGCGTCGGCCCGAGCGCGCGGTCTACCTGTCTGCTCCCGACGCGTGCGCGAACACGAACTCCCGGAGGAGCTTTCCGGCGAGCGCCGCGGCCTGGCCGTCGTCGCGGTCGTTCACCTCGACGACGTCGAATCCCCCCGCGCGGGGTGCGACGGTCCGGACGACGTCGCGCATCTCACGCGGGGTCAGCCCGAACGGCTCCATCGTCCCCGTTCCGGGTGCGAACCCGGGGTCCGCACCGTCGATGTCGACGCTCAGGTACACGGAGCGGTCGTCGAAATCCGGCGGCTCGGCGAGCCAGTCTCGGACGCCCTCCGGGGGGACGACGGTCACGTCGCCCGCGTCGGCGCGCTCCCACTCCTCGGGGGAGCCGGTCCGCGCGCCGAGGACGATCGCCTCGTCGGCGACGCCGGTCCCGTCGGCGGGCGGATCGCCGTCGAGGATCCGCCGGGTCACCGTCGCGTGGCTCCACTCGTTGCCGTCGTACTCGCTCCTGAGATCGAGGTGCGCGTCGAGGCAGACGAACACGTCCGGCTCGACGGCCCGAACCCCCGCCGCCGAAACGGTGTGCTCGCCGCCGAGGACGAGCGGCATCCCGCCGTCCCGGACGACGTCGCGGAGCGCGCCGCTCAGGAACTCGATGTACTCGGGGGCGTCGTCCCACGCGCGGACGTCGCCCGCGTCGTGGACCCCCAGATCGGTGAAGAATCGGTCGGTCCTTCGGTCGTAGTCGTCGAACGTTTCCGCGAACAGCCGGATCCGATCGGGGCCGAAGCGAGTCCCGGGCTGGAACGTGGTCGAGACGTCCAGGGGAGCGCCGACGACCACGTAGTCGGCCGCGTCGCGGTCGGCGGTCGCTCCCGGGAACATCTAGACGATCTTCCGCTGGCCCTCGTACTCGAGGTACTCGATCTCGTCTTCCGGCGAGAGGTCGACTCCGTCGGGCATCCGCATCGTGAACGTCTCGTAGGTGTCGAGGTCCATCACCTGCGCGTCGTCGCCGGTGACGCTCACGACCTGCCCCTGTTTGCGGTCGATGATCGGGACCCAGACCTTCGCGTCGACCGGCTGCGACAGGCTCCGCTTCTTCTCGTCGAAGACGCCGCGGCCCTCGATGCGGGCCTTCGCGCTCCCGTGCTTGCCCGGCTTGGCCGTGCTGTAGGAGTTGATCTTGCAGGCAGCGTCGTCCATCATCACGTAGCTGCCCTCCTGAAGTTCGCGAACCTGTTTCTGCTCTTTCGCCATACGTCCGGATTACCGAGGCGGTCGTATAAACGGTTTGGAAAGCGAGCGAAGCGGCTCCCGTCGCCCGGCTCGTCGACCCCGGCGTCGATCGCACCCTCGAACCGCGCTCACGCTCGCTCGATCACCCGGCTCACGCGCCGAAGGCCCGCTTCGAGCTCCTCGGTCGGCAGGCCGAATCCGATCCGGAAGTAGTCGGGGAAGCCGAACAGGTCGCCCGGCGCGAGCACGACGCTCTCCGCTTCGACCACCCGCCGGCAGAACGCCTCGCCCGTCTCGAACGGGTCCGGGACCGTGACGAACCCGTTGACGCCGACGGGTTCGAGCCAGTCGAGGCCGCGTTCGTCGACGAACTCGCCGACGATGCGGCGGTGCTCCGCCGCGAGCGCCCGATTCTCCGAGAGGATCGCCTCCTCCCGCGCCCCGAGCGCCTGCGCCGCGACGTGCTGGCCGAACAGCGGCGGCGAGATGGTGGTGTAATCCTTCCACCGCCGGGCCCCGTCGACGATCTCCCGGTCCCCGGCGAGCCAGCCGAACCGGAGGCCGGCGAGCCCGTGCGCCTTCGTCACGCTCGACGTGGAGAGGCCGCGGGGGCCCACGCTCGCGACCGGCGGCAGCGGATCCTCCGCGAGGAGCCGGTACACCTCGTCGCAGAGCAGGTACGCGTCGTTGTCGGTTGCGAGGTCGTACAGCGCCCGGACGGTCTCCTCGCCGTGGTACCGCCCGGTGGGATTGTTCGGATTGTTGAGGACGACGACCCGCGTTTCGGGGCGGAGGGCGTCCGCCACCGCGTCCGCGTCGAGCGTCCACTCCGGCGGCTCCAGCGGCACGGTCGTCACGTCGCCGAAGGCGCCCGGTACCGAGTGAAGCGCCTGGTACGTCGGCGTGACGACCACGGCGTGGGCGTCCTCGCCGCGCATGAGCGAGAGGAACGCGAGGAAGTTCGCCTCCTGAGCCCCGCAGGTGCAGACGATCTCCTCGGGCTCCCGGCCGTACCGGTCCGCGATGGTCGCCCGGAGGTCCGGGTCGCCGTCGGTCGGGATGACGTAGTCCAGTTCGCCGGGATCGGTGTCGAATCGGTCGGCGGGGAGCGACCGGATGCCGCTCTCGGCGAGCATGATCTCCGCCCCGTGTTCGTACTCGGCGAACCAGCGTTCGAGGCCGAACGGATCGATCTCCATGCCGGGGAGTCGCCGACCGACGTGGATAACGGTGCGGGTGGCGGAAAGCGCGGACGGGGGGTGTCGGCGACGGAACGCGCCGCCGCGTTCACCTGACCACGGTCACCGGGACGGTCGAGTTGCGGACCACCGACTCGGCGACGCTCCCGAGGAGGATGCGCGAGACCCCCTTTCGGCCATGGCTTCCCACGACGACGAGGTCGAAGCCCTCCTCTTCGGCGACCTCGACGATCGTCTGCGAGGGCCGCCCGACCTCCGACGTCGTCTCGATCGTCGCCTCGGGGGGAAACTCCGACGCCGTCCCCGTCAGAATCGACTCCGACTCCGCTCGCGCGCCCTCGTACCATTCCTCGGCCCCGCTCGGGACGCCGGCGCTCGGACTGTACCCCGCCTCCACGGGGTTGATCACGTGCAGGAGCGTGAACTCGGCGTCCGGCCACTCGTCGACGGCGAACTCGACCGCTCGCTTCGACGGCGGCGAACCGTCCACGGGAATCAGGATCCGACGGATCATACCCGACACTACGATCTCCCTGTATTAAATAGCATGCTCATCGTTCACACGGTGAGATACGTCGACGGCGCACGAAACTACGGGAAGCGGTACGGAGTCACTCGCCGTGCCGAGTCAGACACTTCGAGAGGCCGACGAGTTCGACCGGCTCGGAGTTGTCCGGCGAGTAGACGACCATCTGGCCCTTCTCCATGTACGGCACCTTGTCCTCCAGGTTCGGCGGGATGTTGACGCTCTTTATCGCGTCCTCGTCGCCGAGGTTCAGGACGATCTTCGTGTTGATCTGCTTGAACACGGGTTCGGCGATGTCCTGGGGGTCCTGCGTGATGAGAAAGAGCCCCAGCCGCTCCTTTCGGCCCTGCTTCGCCGCCTCGGTGAACTTGCGGATCACGTTCCGGGCCTGGACGCTCTCGGCGTCGGCGAGGAAGTTGTGCGCCTCGTCCATCCCGACGACGAGGGGCGTCTCCTTGATGCGGTCGTGGGCGGGGTCGTTCGAGAGCTTCTCGTCGATGAGCAGGCTGGCGACGGCGAGGACGACGATCTCGGTCGCCCGGCTGTCGCTGATGTGGTACGTCGGCACCACCGAGAGCCCGCCGGGGCGGACGAGTTCGTGGACGAGGTCCGTGACGGGGCGCGCGTCCTGATCGAACACCAGGTTCGCCGCGCGGGTCCGCGTCTTCCGCATCACCGCGTCGTAGGTCGCCTCGTGGACGCGGCCGGACTCGTCCAGCTCCTCCCGCAGCGCCGGATCGTCGAGGAAGGTCACGAACTGCCGGTACGTCCCCTCGCGCCCGTAGCTCTCGAAGAACCGGTCGAGAAGCAGCGTCAGGGCGTTGTACTGGTTGTCGTTCAGGCTCGCGCCCGCGACGAGCCACGGCCGCCGCCGCACCATCGAAAACGGGATGGTGAAGGGCACCTGCTCCGCGCGGTGGCCCGTTCCGGGGTAGGTCGCGTCCGCGACTTCGGGGATCAGCGCGACGGTGTCGTCGTGGCCGCCGTGGGCGACGCCCTCGCGTTCGAGCCGGCGGGCGTCCTCGGCGGTCACGGCGGGGTTGTCGTCGTGCATCTGCGCGTACTCGTCCTGCGGGTCGAACTGCACGACCGCCGCCCGCGCCGCCCGCCCGTCGTCCATCTCGTAGGTCCGATCCGGGGAGAGGTACTGCCGCAGGATGTTCTTCGACGCGTGCGTCTTGCCCGACCCCGTGCCGCCGGCGACGAGCGCGTGCCGGAACACGAGCGGGTCGCCGTCGGCGTAATCGTCCTTGAGCCGGTAGTCGATGGTCGGCGGTTCGGCCGCCGTCCGGACCGTCTCGCCGCCGACGGAGAGGTGGCCGAGGAAGACCCCGTCCTCGGGGATCTTCAACCCGGTCTTGATCTGCTCCGCCTCCGTCGCCTCCGTCACGGTCGCCCCCGGCTTGGGGACGCGGTCGGTCATCCGCCGTTTCAGCTCCCCGCCCTCGCGGTAGAGGACGGCGACGGGATCGAGCGACGCCATGAACTTGTAGTCGCGCTCCTCGAAGTCGTCGCGGCGCATCATCCGGCGGGCGTGGATCTCGGTCGCGTCGTCCGCCTGGAACTCCTGGGCGTATTCGAGCGCCGTGATCCGGCAGAAGAGCGCCTCGTCGTCCGGGTACGGGACGAGCAGGTACGTGCCGAGGCGGACGGACTCGCGGTTGCCGGCGGTGACGAACGCCCGGAGCTCGGTGTCCCGGCCGTCCTCCGCGACGCGGAGCCCCTGGGACACCGAGATGGTGCCGATGCCGCGGTCCCGACCGGCGGGCTCAACCGCCAGCCGCTGGAAGCTGTCCGACGCGCCGTCGCCGGACGGCTCGACGCCGCTCTCGCCCCTCTCCTGGCCTTCGTCCTCCGCGTCGGCGTCCGCTTCCGCGTCGCCGTCGCCGGAGAAGTCCGTGAAGTCTTCGAGGGTCATACCGCGGACGACGGAGCCCCCCGACAAACGCCTTTCCCCTCGGAGGGAGCGGGCTCCGGAATCGGCAGCGGCGGCCGGACGTCGATCGAGTGTCGTTCCGGCGTCGATCGAGCCTCGAACGGATGTCGCACGGCCGTCGCTCGGCCGTCTCACATTCCTTTTTACGTTCGGTACCGTAGGCAAGGTTATGTTGCTAGTCCGCGGCCGCGGCGCCGGGACGGAACTCACCGGCACGATCTACGAACGCGGTGAGACGGCCCCGTCGTTCCGAGGCGCGCCAGACGAGGACGCCCCGTACGTCTGGGTGTGCGACGAGTTCTACCAGGTCGAATCGGGGGGCTCTCCGACGGAAGTCAACGGAAAGGAGATTCGCATCGCCTTCGAGTCGCCGATGCCCCGCGGGTTCGACACCCGAGCCCAGGCGATCGAGGCGGCGAAGGAGCACATCAGGACGCAGTTCGCCCGCGTCGGCGTCTCGGAAGCGGAGGTCGATATCGAGGTCGTGAAAGACCACCCGGGAGAACAGGCGTAGCGCGGAGAGTAGCGGCCGCCCCCGACGAATCCCCCAACCGCTCGCAGCCGAACCGCCTCGCTTTTCGCCCGTCCGCTCGCCGCGACGGCGTCCGTGGGAGCGCTCAGTACTCCGCGCCGTCGCCCCAGCGCTCGTCGTCGTACGTCCGGACGTACTCGGAGTCGAACCTGTCCTCCAGTTTCCGCCGGAGGGCCGCCTTCTCGTGGGCGCTGATGCGTGCCAGTTCGTCCGCCTTGGCGACGGCCGGCGGCGGGCCGCGCGCGGAGGCGACGTCGTGCAACACCTGCGTGGTCAGCGCGCGCCGCGTCTCGGGGTCCCGCGTGAACGCGTACGGCGCCTCGACGCGGTACAGGAGGTCGCTCCGGGGGTCGTAGAGGGCGAAGAACGTCACCTCGTAGCGCTCGGGGTCGAGCCTCCGTTCGATGCCCAACGCGTCCCCGCCGGCGGCGAGGGTGCGGTCGGACCCGCCGCGGGAGACGAACCACGAGGTGAAGGTGAGATCGTCCGTCAGCCGCTCGCCGTCCTCGCGGCGCTCGAGCAGGCGGCGGAAGAGGACGGCGTCGTTCACCCACGGCGCGTCGACCCCCTTCTCCCGCAGCGTCTGCGTGATGTGTCTCGCCGCGGGAGTCTTGATGAATCCGACGAGCGGGACGTCGTTGGAGACGAACTGCTCGACGAGGCGCACGTACCGCTCGACGATGCTGCGCGGTTTGGCCTCCGAGGCCAGGTTCCTGAGTTCGGCGTCGCGGTCCTGCCAGTTGAGCAGGCGGTTCGGGTACAGCGGGCCGTCGAGAAACAGGAGGTCCCTGACGGTGTTCGCGTGGACCAGCGCGTGCTCGCTCTCGGCGAGATACAGCGCCAGCTCGTGGACGACCTCGCCGGCGTACCGGTTGACGCGGGGGGCGTGCAGGATGCGGCGGCGGCTGTACCCCTCGTCGTACGTGGTCCAGTCGGCCGGGAACCGGATCGTCACGTCGTTCGCGTGGACGGTCGCCACGAGGCTCCGCGACCGGTGGAGGTCCAGGTCAGACGGGACGCTCGCCATCGCCGCCTGGGCCACGTCGAGCACGAGGCCGTTCTTGAACGTCGTGGGGTTGATCGTCCCCGAATCGAGCCCGTGGACGGTCGGGAACGGCGCGTCGGTGAGCGCGGCGTCCTCGACGCCGACGGCCCGGAGGCGCTTTTCGCCGAGCGGTTCGATCACCTTCCTGCCGTCCTTCCGGAGCGGGTCGAGCCACTCGTCCCAGGTCGTCCGCGCGAGGTCGGCGTGGTCGCCGCTGTCGACGTTGTCCGCGATCGCGCTCGCGAGCAGCGCGATGCCGTCGACGTGGACCGGGTCGAGAGTCATACCGGGCACACCGGACGGAGCCGGCTAAAAGAGTGGGGGTCCGCGATCGTCGAGGCGGGGCGCTCCGCGCCCGCGATCGGACGCGGGACGGCCGGAGCGCGAAGCCGACCGCGACCGGGCGAAAACGAAAGGCATCCCCGGATTCGCCCGCGAGAGATCGCATGGACTCCGACCCCGTCGTCGCCGGCGTCGACCACGTCCTCGTCAGGGTCGATCGCCACGAGCCCCTGTACTCGATTCTCACCGGGGCGTTCGACCTGCCGTCGCCGTGGCCGCTCGCGTCGCACCCCGCGTTCGCCAGCGCGGGCGTCTCGTTCGGCAACGTCGACGTCGAACTCGTCCGCTTCGGGCCGACGTTCGGGCGGACCGGCGGAGCGAACGCTCGCCTCTACGGGATCGCGTTCGCTCCCGACGGCGACCTCCGGACGAGCGAGCGCCGCCTCGCGGCTCGGAACGTCCGCCACAGCGGCGTCGTCCCGTACGTCCGGCGCGGGTGGGACGGCACTCTCGACCACCTCTGGAACGCCGTCTACCTCGGGGGACTCCTCGACGACAACCTGTGGCAGCGGGGCGTTTTCGCCCTCCTCCGGGCGCTGCCGGAGTCGTTCGCGAAATCGCGCCCCAGCGGGGCGCGGGGAGACGTCGTGGCGCTGCTCGACAGGGCGTTCCCGAACGGGATGGCGTTCCTCGTCGAGTACGAGCCCGCGTTTTCCGAGGCGTTCGAGCGCGAGGAGAGCCGGCGGGCGCTTCGCGAGCGCGGCGGCGGCCCGCTCGGCGTCGAGGGTCTCGCCGAGATCGTCGTCGGGGTCGAGAACTTCGAGCGGACGCGCCGCCGCTGGACCCGCCTGCTCGCCCCGGCCGAGGAGCGAGAGCGGGGCGTCTGGCGGCTTCCGGGGGGCGGACCCGCGATCCGACTCGTCCCGCGCCGGAAGTCGGGCGTCGAGGCGCTCGTCGTCGCGGTCGCGGATCTGGCGACCGCGGCGGCGTTCCTCGAAGAACGGGGACTCTCGGGCGGCGTCGAAGACGGCGTGGGACGGGTCGATGCCGGGAGCCTCGGAATCGATCTCCGCCTCGTCGAGCGATCCGAAGCGTAGCTCAGCCGCTCGGCTCGCCGAGTCCGAGACGGGGTTCAGCCGACCGGACCGTCGGCGTCGAGCGCCGCCGCGGCCGCCTCGAACGCCGGTAGCGCCCACTTGACCTGCGCGCCGTCCTCGACGAAGACGAGCGTCCGCGGCGGTCGGACCGCCTTGGGGCGAACGCGCAGGCCCCGATCCGCCGCGGCCTCGGCCCCCTCGGCCTGCCCCGCGAGCAGTTCGATCCGAGCCCGGTCGGGCTGGACGTACACTTCGGCGAGGCGCTCGCCGCCATCGCCGTCTCCGTCGCCCTCCGCGGCGCGCACGACCGCGTACGCGAGCGCCCCGTCGACCGTCGGTTCGACGTCGGGGCGGGCGTCCTCGACGGAGAGGTCGGCGAGCCCCCCGCCGCCGCCGTCGATTTCCGAGGCGAGCAGCTGGGCGATGCGTTTGCCGTCCGTGAGCCGATCCCGAACCATGGAGACGGTACTCGCGGCGGCCGCTTAGGTCTCCCCGTCGGCTCGCAGTTCGCGGCGGGCTCTCGCGGCCGCGTCGCCCGCGTCGACCCCTCGACTGCGCGCGTACACGACCGCGGCGGCTTCGAGCGTCACCCCGAGTTCGTGCTGCCGTCGGTTGATGTCGGCGACGGCGTCCCGCTTTTCC
Organism: Halegenticoccus soli; assembly: GCF_002844195.1. Classification (GTDB taxonomy): domain Archaea; phylum Halobacteriota; class Halobacteria; order Halobacteriales; family Haloferacaceae; genus Halegenticoccus; species Halegenticoccus soli. Next base: position 571,086 of record NZ_PEND01000001.1, on the reverse strand, counting down.
ACGCCGGCGGCGAGCAGCGCGTTCAGTATCCGCTCGAAGGTCGACTGCTCGCGGAGGACGGACTCGTCGGGAACGAAGTCCGGCGGAACCTCGACCTCGCCCGGGTCGAACTCGGCCGCGAGCGTGTTTCCGTCCCGGGAGAGCAGGTCGCGGCCGACCGCCACGTCGACGAGGCGCTTCGCCTGGTCCGGCGAGAACCAGTCGTTGTCCAGAGAGAGCGCGACGACGAACTCCCCCTCGCCCATCCGACTCTTGCCGCGCTGTCGAAACGGCGCTGCGACGGCCCGCTCCAGACTCATCGTCGGTACGGCGCGACCGACCGACACTAAAGCGTACCGGAACGACCCGCGAGCGTGATAGTCGCGCCGGCCGACGGACCCTCGCGGGCCGACTGGGAGACGCGAAACCGGCGGATCCACGCGACGATCTGCGGGCCGGGCGGGACGCACGACGACCGGCGGTTCGACGGAACGGCGCGGGCGGCGCGCCTCGCGGTTCGAGTCGAGCGATTCAAGTACTTCGTGGCTGTCCTACCGGGTATGAAGGACCAGGGACGCTCCAAGCGGAAGCGAACCGGCGGACGGCTGAAGCCGTTCCGGAACAAGAAGCGCTACCAGCTCGGCCGCTCGCCGACCGAGACGACCGTCGGCGAGCCGCGGTTCCGCGTCATCGACTCCCGGGGCACCGACAAGAAGGTCCGCGCGCTGTCGACCAACGTCGCGCAGGTCGCGGACGGCGGCGAAGTCACGGAGGCCGAGATCGAGAACGTGATCGAGAACCCCTCCAACATCAACTACGTCCGCCGGAACATCATCACCAAGGGCGCGGTCATCGAAACCAGCGCCGGCACCGCCCGCGTCACGTCCCGCCCCGGACAGGACGGGCAGGTCAACGCCGTCCTCGTCGACGACGAGTAAGCGAACAAGTTCTCCCGTTTTCCGGATCGAACGTCGATAAGCGATCGCGGACGATCGCCGTCTCGGGCTTCGGGCTACGCGTGCTCCTGCTCCGGCGTCGTGAACGGAATGGTCGCCGCGGTGCGCTGCGTGACGGTGGCGGTTCGGAGGATGAACGCGGACAGCACCAGGAGGGGCAGAAACGCGACGACGAACGCCACCGTGGCGAAGATCTGAAGCCCGAACCACGGTAGAACCGTCCCGGCGGAGGCGGTGAAAAGCAGGAGCGCGATCGCCGCGATCGCCTCCGCCGGAAGCCCGGCGTAGATGAGCACCCGCGAGAGCGTCGAGAGCTCCTCCTGGAGGTAGATCGACTTGAAGTACTGCCGCGCGACGTCGACGTCCCGCAGCCGATCGACGAGTCGATCCGTCGACTCCGTGACCGCGTCCGAAAACTGGTGGCCGTACGCCGAGCGCAACCGGCGGATGCGGTTGATGTCCTTCGCGTAGTTCGTCGTGAGGACGGCCGACAGCACGTCGAACGTGTTCGGGTCCGTCTCGTTCAGGAGGGAGTCCGTGGCGTCGAAGTGGTCCGTGAGGTCCGTCACGAGAGCCTCGATCTCCTCGTGGGCGTCCTCGCTCATCCCGTCGAACGAGAGCCCGCCGAGGTTCTGCGCCTCCTCCCGCGTGTTCTCGACGAGGACCTCCAGAAACCCGAGCGGCTGGGCGGGCGCGATCCGGCCGGCCGCATCCTCGACCTCCCGTCGGTAGTCGGTGACGCTTTCGATCTCGGAGCGGAGCTCCCCCGGCGTCTCCAGTTCGCGCGAGAGGAGAAGCTGGTTGATCGTGACGACGACGGTGACGAGCGTGAGGTTGCCGCTGATGAGGCCGCCGAAGACGTAGTACAGCGACTGAAAACGTCGAAGGGGGGCGAGGCCGGAGGCCACGAGAGCCCCGATCAAAAGCAGGAGCGCGAGCGCCAGCGCTCCGGCGACGGTCAGCCGATCACTCTCCAGCACAACCAGTTGCGCGCGCGCTCGACCGCGTCGGGCCTTCCGCCCTCGGATCGCTCCGAAGAGGCACCGTCGCCCGGACCACTCATCGGATCACCCGTACGTCGACGCCGTCCGAAAGTTCGTCGGCCACGTGCCGCCGCGGGGGACTCTCGGCGGCGCTGACGGGAAAAGCGGGGAGATTGAAGGCGGGACGACCGAGCGGCCGGGGGGCGCGTCAGGGGGTCGGCGCGGCCTTCTGCAGCGCCGTCTCGGCGATGTTGCCGCCGTAGTCGGCGCTGCGGGAGACCGAGTCGACGATGAGGCCGAGCATCTGCGCGCGGGCCGGGTCGAGTTCCCGGAGGAGCTCGTCGATCGCGCGGGCGTGCTCGTCGATCTCCTGGACCGACTCGCGGGCGGCGTTCGCGAGCCGCGTCGCCTCGACGCTGTCGTCGGTGAAAAGCGCGTCCATGCCGCCGTCGATGACCGCCTTGGCGTCCGCGTGGAGCTCCGAAAGCGCGTCGACGACGTCCTCGGGGACCGGATCCTCGATGTTGAGCGTCAGGTGCGCGATCTTCGTCGCGTGGTCGGCGATGCGCTCCAGCTGGCGGGCGCTGGAGTGGTAGTCGAAGCAGACCTCCCGCGGGAGGCCGAGCTCCTCGGCGGCCTTGGGGGTCCGGAGCGTGGCCCGGAAGATGCGCGAGACGACCATCCAGAGGCGGTCGACGTCGTCGTCGCGCTGGATCACGTCCCGGGCCATGTCGGTGTCGAGCTCCGCGAGCGCCGCCATCGCGTCCTCGAGCATCGACAGCGAGATGAGCCGCATCCTGGTGACGGCGTTGTGGATCGAGAGCTCCGAGGAGTCGAGGAGGTCGCGGATGACGACCCGGTCGCGCGTCTCCTCGAGGACTTCGAGGCCGACGAGACTCTGGGTGGCCTGCCGGATCGTCCGGCGCTGGTCGTTCGTGATGCGGGAGTTCTCGAGCGCGATGATGTCGAATCCGCTCACGTACATCGTCATCACCGCCCGGGTCAGCTCGTCGCCCGCCAGATCGGAGATGTCGAGCGTCCCCTCCGTTCGCTCGTCCTCCGTCTGCGGCGTGAGAAAGAGCGAGTCGCCCTCGGGGTAGAACTCGACCGTGCTGCCGGCGCTGACGCCGTTCTCCGTCGCCCACTCCTTCGGAATAGACACCGTGTACGTCGATCCGCCGGTGACCTGGACCTTCCGCGTTTCGGCCATGTGTGAAGCTCCCCTCATCCCACTATAAAACTAGCTATTTCTATATACCTAGCGGTATCTCCGCGCGGAGGCGCCCGCCCGTCGCCGCGCGCGAGACGGGAAGGTGCGCGCATCGTTCGGGACAAATCGACGGCCACGGACGGGGGACGGACGGGCGTTCGTTCGGGGAAGTACCGCGCCACGCGTCCGAAGAGGTCCGTACCGGACGCCGGGAGCCCCCCGTTTATTTCGAAGGAGAGCGATCCATATATACTGAGTCTACGAAACGGGTACCGGTCTCGCCATCCACATAGATTCCCCATGTGGCACGGTACCACGAGTTACATTCAGGATTATTGCAGCGAATCCCGATTCGAAAATCGGATGACTGCGGCGGTCTTCTCGGTTGATACGTCACTGTCGACCGAACACAACGTACCAGTACAGAACACTATATAGTTGTCATAGCAGTGTATTTATGATCAAATCGGCCACACACAGGTGATGACGCGAAAGACGTCGCAGGATCACGTGTCCCGGCGGAAGTTCCTAATCGCCTCAGGTGCTGTCGGAGCCGTAGGGCTCGCCGGTTGTACGGAGAACACCGGCGGCGACAACGGCGGCGGCGACAACAGCGGTGGGGACGACAGTGGCAGCGGCAACGGCGGTGAAGACCTCTCCGGCGATGTCATCATCAAAGGGAGCAGTACCGTCTACCCGGTCTCCCAGGCGATGGCTGAGGAGTTCCAGAAGCAGCACTCCAACGTCAACGTCACGGTCGACTCGACCGGGAGCGGTGGCGGGTTCAAGAACCACTTCTGTCCCGGGAACGCCGACATCAACGGCGCCTCGCGCCCGATCAAGGACAGCGAGGTCGAACAGTGCTCCAGCAACGACGTCGAGCCCGTCGAGTTCCAGATCGCCGGCGACGCGCTGACGGTCGCGGTCAACAAGAACGCGGACTGGGTCGACTGCATGAGCTTCGACCAGCTCAAGCAGATCTGGGAGCCCAACGGCGCTCAGAAGTGGAGCGACGTCAACCCCGAGTGGCCGGACAAGGAGTTCGAGCTGTACGGCCCGGCGTCCTCCTCGGGGACGTTCGACTGGTTCACGGAGAACGTCATCGGCGAGTCGGGCGCGATGCGCGAGGACTACGAGCCGACCGAGGACGACAACACGATCATCCAGGGTATCCAGGGTTCGGAGACCGCGATGGGCTTCTTCGGGTACGCCTACTACGAGGAGAACAAGGACGCCGTCAAGGCGCTGAAGATCAAGAAGGACGACAGCGGTACCTGCACCGCACCCAGCCTCGACAATGCGAAGAGCGGCGACTATCCGATGGCGCGTCCGCTGTTCATCTACGGGGCGAAATCCTCGATCCAGGAGAAGCCGCAGGTCGAAGCGTTCCTGGAATTCTACCTGAACAAGGCCGAAACGGATCTGGTGAAGAAGGTCGGGTACGTCCCCTCGAGCGCGGAGCAGCGCGACAAGAACCTCCAGAAGCTCGAACAGGCGGCTAGCGGCAACTGACGGCGTCACAACGTCCGTGGGCCTTCGAAACGGGTGGATAAGCGTCAACCAAGGAACGGCCACAGCGGCGAAATCACGCTGCTTTTCATGAAGCACCACACACCAACCACAAGATGAGTCAGGAAACGAGAACGCCAGATTTCGTCGGCGGATCGGGGGTTCGCACGGCGCAGGAGCAGGCCATCAAATGGACCCTGTTCGCGTGCGCGGCGCTCTCCGTGTTCGTCACGGGCGCGATCATCGCGACCCTGCTGTTCGACGCACTCAGCTTCTTCACCGAGGTCACGCCGGCGGACTTCTTCCTCGGCACCGAATGGAGTCCGAAGATCGGCCAGGAGTTCGGCGTGCTCCCGCTCGTCGCCGGGACGCTGTTCGTCACCGTGATGTCGGCGCTGGTTGCAATCCCGGTCGGAGTCGCCTCCGCGGCGTACCTGAGCGAGTACGCGAGCGAGAGCACGCGCTCTGTCATCAAGCCGGCGCTCGAGATCCTCGCCGGGATCCCGACGGTCGTCTACGGGTACTTCGCGCTCGCGTACCTCACGCCGGCGCTCCGATCCGTCGGCCTGCCGCTGAGCACGTTCAACGCCCTGAGCGCCTCCCTCATGGTCGGGATCATGATCATCCCGATGGTGTCGAGTCTGAGCGAGGACGCGATGAGCGCCGTTCCCGACTCGCTCCGGCAGGCGGGGTACGGACTCGGGGCGACGAAGTTCGAAGTGTCCACCGGCATCGTCATTCCCGCCGCGATCTCCGGGATCTTCTCGTCATTCATCCTCGCGCTGTCGCGCGCCATCGGCGAGACGATGATCGTCGTCGTGGCCGCGGGGATGCGTCCGCGGCTGTTTCCGAACCCGTTCGAATCGCTGGAGGTCATGACCGCGGCGATGGTCCAGCTCATCACGACGGACATCGCCGGCGGCACGGTGGCCTACAAGTCGATGTTCGCCATCGGACTCACCCTGTTCACTATCACGTTCCTCATGAACCTTGCAAGCAGGATCATCGCAGAGCGGTATCGGGAGGAGTACCAATGAGGGCTCGGACGAATGCTCCGATCGCGAGCGCGGAGGTGTCGCGCTGATGGCGACCGAAAGCGGCACGCGAGATCAGTCGTGGTTTGGCGACACCGGGCAGATTAGCCGCCTGCCCGGTCGGGTCTTCGCGGCGACCTGCCTCGGCGCCACGCTCTTCGCGATCCTCACGGTGTTCGGACTCCTCGTGTACGTCGCGAACGACGCGTTCAGGCCCGCGACGGCCGATCCCCGGTGGCACCTCGTCTTCTTCCTGACGCTCGTTCTCCCCTCGCTGGCGCTGTTCGGCTACTACGTCGCCCGAGGTGACGGCGAAAGCTGGGTCGCCGCGACCGCCCTCGGCATCCCCTTCTTCGGGCTGCTGCTCGGATCGGGCGTGTTGCTCCTGTTCATCGACGTGCTCAGCGTCGTCGCGTGGCTGGCGTTCGTCCTGGCGGTGCTCGCCGCCGCCGTCGTCATCAAGAGCCACCGCCGGATTCGTCCGGCGCCGGGCTTCCTCGAACACCTGCTCGTCATCGTCGGTTCCCTCGGGGCGGTGGCCCCGGCGGTCTACTTCGGCGTCGTGAACCTCCCCGTCGTACCGACTCCGTGGCTCATCTACTTGCTGACTTTCGGCGCGGCGGGGGCCGCGCTCGCGGGGCTCGTGGTCGCGCGTCGACGGTCGAGCGATCGCGCCGGGCTCACCGCCGCGGCGCTCGTGTTCGCCGCGGCGGCCGGCGGCGGCCTCGCCGTCTCGGCGGTCGGTATCGAACCCGAGATCTGGGTCGTCCTGTTCACGTTCGCCGGCGTACCGACCGCGCTCTACGTCGAAAGCGTCCTTCGGGAGCGCGAGCGACCCGTCGGACTGCTGTTCCCGCTCGTGGTCGTCGTCGGCATACTTCTCGGGGCGTTCCTGGTCGACACGCTCGGGTTCGCCGGCCCCGACTCATGGCTCGACTACGGCTTTCTCACGAGCGCCGACTCGCGCTTCCCCGAAGAGGCCGGCATCTATCCGGCCCTCATCGGTTCGATTCTGATGATGGTCGTCGTGGCGGCCGCGTCGTTCCCGATTGGAGTCGGTGCGGCGCTCTATCTGGAGGAGTACGCCCCCAATGACGGTGCTCTAGGAGCGATCGTAAAGCTCGTCCAGATCAACATCGGCAACCTCGCCGGCGTTCCGTCCATCGTGTACGGGCTGCTCGGGCTCGCGCTGTTCGTCCACTGGGGGGGCCTGCGTCCGGGGATCGTGATCGTCGGCGGGTTGACCATCGGCCTGCTCATCCTGCCGATCATCATCATCGCGGCGCAGGAGGCCATCCGGGCGGTTCCGGATTCCATGCGGGAGGCCTCGTACGGGATGGGCGCCACCCAGTGGCAGACCATCCGTCGGGTCGTGCTGCCGGAGGCGCTCCCGGGGATTCTCACCGGCAGTATCCTCGGGTTTGGTCGCGCCATCGGCGAAACCGCCCCGCTTCTCATGATCGGGGCGGCGGCGACCGTGTACACCCCGCCGAACGGCTTTTTCGATCTGTTCAGCGCCATGCCGCGGCAGATCTACGCCTGGGTCGGCAAGCCGGCCCACGAGTTCCAGTACGGCGTCATGGCGGCGGGCGTCGTCACCCTCCTCGTCGTCCTGCTCTCGATGAACGCGGCCGCAATTCTCATCCGGAACAAATATCAGCGGAGGACGTAACCAATGACACAAGACAACATGACTACATCCGACTCGGACGCCGACACGGAAAACGAGCCGCTCGTTTCGCCCGCGCCCGGGTCGGAGGCGATCGACACGGATTCAAAGCGACGTCGAACGATACACGACGAAACGGTTGTCGAAGCGCGGAACCTCGACGTGTACTACGGCGACGATCAGGCCCTGCGGGACATCGACATCGAGATACCGAAAAAGCAAGTGACTGCGATGATCGGCCCGTCGGGGTGCGGGAAGTCGACGTTCCTCCGCTGCATCAACCGGATGAACGACCTCATCGACTCCTGCCGCGTTGATGGCGAGCTCTACTTCGAGGGCAAGAACGTCTACGACGAGGACGTCGATTCCGTCGCCCTCCGCCGCCGCATCGGGATGGTGTTTCAGTCTCCCAACCCGTTCCCCAAGAGCATCTACGACAACGTCGCCTACGGGCTGCGGGTTCAGGGAAAGACGCAGAACATGGACGAGAAAGTCGAGAACGCGCTCAAGGGAGCCGCGCTCTGGGACGAGGTGAAGGATCGCCTCGACGAGTCCGGCCTCGAACTCTCCGGCGGGCAGCAACAGCGGCTCTGCATCGCGCGCGCCATCGCCGTCGATCCGGACGTCATTCTCATGGACGAGCCCGCGAGCGCGCTCGACCCCGTCGCCACCTCCCAGATCGAGGACCTCATCGCCGACCTCGCCGAGGAGTACACGGTCGTCATCGTCACGCACAACATGCAGCAGGCGGCCCGGATCAGCGACAAGACGGCGGTGTTCCTCACCGGCGGCGAGCTCGTCGAGTTCGACGAGACCCAGAAGATCTTCGAGAACCCCGAGAGCCAGCGGGTCGAAGACTACATCACCGGCAAGTTCGGGTGACGCCCCGTGGCTCGCGACGAGTACCGCCGCGAGCTTTCGGCGCTCCGCGAAGACGTTCTCCACCTGGGTGAGGCCGTCGTCACCAGGCTCGAAAAGGCGCTCAAGGCGCTCGAAGACCGCGACCGCCCCCGCGCGCGGACCATCGTCGAGACCGACCACGAGATCAACGAGGCGTACCTCGACCTCGAAGGGCGGTGCGTCGACCTGATCGCCCTCCAGCAGCCGCTCGCCGGCGACCTCCGGACCGTGGTCGCGTCGTTCAAGATCATCACCGACCTCGAACGCATCGCCGACCTCGCCACCAACCTCTGTAGCTACCTGCTCTCGCGCGAGCGGGAGGTGTTCCCAACGGTCAACTTGCAGGACCTCGGCGCGCTGGCGGTCGAGATGCTCGACGAGGCGCTGTCGGCGTACGCCCGCGACGACGCCGAGGCGTGTCGGCGGGTCGCCGAGCGGGACGACGAGCTCGACGGCCTCTGCGAGCGCGTCGGCGAGATCGTCATCCGCGAGCTGGTCGAGACCGAGGCGACGGCGTTCGACGAGGCGCTTTTCGCCGACGTCAATCGATTTCTCCTGACGGTCCGCGACGTCGAGCGCGTCGGCGACCACGCGGTCAACATCGCCGCGCGCACCCTCTACATGATCGAGAACGACGACGAGCTCATCTACTAGACGACCCTTTTCCGCCTCGGGCGCGCTTCGCACGCCGCTCGGCGCAAAACGCTCGACCAAAAAAGACCGCTCGCTCCCCGCGGTCGCTCGCGGGACGACTCCTCGACGCTACTCCAGGCCGCGCTCTCTCGCGCCGTCCCGGATCTTCTTCGCGCGCTTGCGGACGCGGGAGGCGTACCGCTCGATCTTCTCCGGTTTCTCCCCGTAGAAGGAGGCGACCCAGTAGACGTCCGTGTGGGGCTGGGTGAGGAAGTACGCGGCCAGCGTGTCCCGTCCGGCCTGGATGATCGCTGGGGGGACGCCGCGCTCCCCCGTGCCGGCCTCCTCGAAGCCGTTGACGTCGAAGTAGACATCGGCGTACAGCTCGGCCAGGTCGGGGTTCTCGAACGTGAGGCCCCGGTGTTCGGGCGCCTCGAACCGATACACTGCGCCGCCGTCCGGCGACGCGGACTCGACGATTCGCACGCCGAGGATGTACTCGCGGAACGTCGATTCGCTCCGCCTGTTCGCGGTCTGCTTGTTGGATCGTGACATGTGTCGTGTGGTTCGGTGGGTGACGGTTCGTGGTAGTCGGTGGGTGGCGATTCGAGAGCGGTGCGTCGCGTGCTGCGACGGCCCTCGGACGAGCGGTGCGTCGAGCGAGCGGCGGTCGAGTTCGGCGGCGAATGGGACGATGCCCGGCGGAGAGCGCGAGCGGCGTGCCGTCCGCCGGCCCGCCTCAGTCGAGTTCCTCGTAGAGGCTGACGATGTCGTCGAAGTCGAGTCGGCCGTTCTCGTTGAAGTCGAACGCGGAGGCGTTCAGCCGGACGCTGTCCGAGTCGAACTGCTCGAACAGCGTGACGATGTCGTCGCGGTCGAGCCGACCGTTCCCGTTCACGTCCTCGTAGCGGCCGTCGCCGTCGGGGTCCGTGGGGGCGTTCTCGCCGTCCACGGCCGGCGGGCCGGTGACGAGCACGCCGCTCCGGGCTTCGGCGTCGATGGCGTCGCCGTCTTCGTCGTCCAGCCGGTCGACATCGACGACGAGGTCGGTCGTCCCCATCCCGCGGGCGCGGAGTTCGAGCGACGCGATGACGACGTCCATCGCGCCGGGCTGGACGTTCTTCTCCGCGTCGGCGAACCGGAGTTTCGCCGACGACCCGTCTTCGGAGACGGTGCTCTCGGTGGGCGTGAGTTCGTCGGAGAAGGCGACGTCCGTGATCGCCGCCACCTCGGGGTCGGAGACGGTGACGGTGACGCAGCCGCCGGAGACGCCGGCCGGCAGGGACGACGCCGTCAGGTCCGCGCTCGCGGTGCTGCCGTTCGCCACGGCCAGCGAGTCGACGTCGACCAGGACGTTCGGCTGGTAGACGTACAGCCCGTCGTTGGGGTACGACCGCGCGGGGCCGCCGAAGCCGTCCTCACAGCAGAGGACGCGGCCGTCGTCCATCACGTAGACGTTGTCGACGTTGCGGAGCGCGTCGTCCGCGTCCGCGGGCGAGTCGGTGAAGTCGGGGCCGACGATGACCGGTTCGAGCGTCGAGACGTTGTAATCGGGCTCCAGCTCGGCGCGGTAGACGACGCCGCCGTCGACGCGGTCCATCTGGATGTCGCCGGTGTCGTCGGCCATGTCGTCGTTGAACTCGGAGATGCCGAAGTAGACGAAGTCGCCGGGCCCGGCGCCGTCGATGCTGTCGACGCCCTCGGCCTTGTTGAACTCGATCGACGCGCCGATCTCCTTGGCGGCCGCGCGGGTTTCGAGGAACGGAACCTTCCGGAGCTCCTCGTCGACGCCCCGCGGACCGTTCTCTTCCCACTGCTCGGCCCACTCGAGGATCTCCTCGTTGGTGACGTAGTTCCGGTTGCCGTTCTCGATGACTTCCCTGTCGGCCTCTTCCAGCGCCGCGTCGAGGTCCTCCCGCCAGTCGGTCTCGGCGTGCGCTTCGAGGTAGTGCACCTGGGTGACGTCGTCGTACTCGGCGATCCACCGCTCGGCCTCCGCGTTGCTCGCGTGACCCAGCTCGATCCACTCGATTTCGAGATTGACGTCCGCCGGGGAGTTACGCTGGCCGGAGTCGGCGGCCGACGCCGCGTCGTTGGTGATCTTCGGAGCGTAGAGGGTCCCCTCGAGGTCCATCGGGTCGTCGTAGCTCGGGATCGGCTCGTCGGCGACGAACTTGTAGATGCCCTTGCTGTCGCCGTCCGAACAGCCGTAGACGGTCCGTTCGTCGCCCAGGAAGTCCGGGGCCTCCCAGGACGCCCGGCCCATCACGTAGTACTTGACCGGCTGCGGCGGGTCCGCGGTCGGCTCGCGGAAGTCGACGTGGTAGCCGTAGCGGTACGGGTTCGGGTAGACGTCGCCGATCGGGGTCGTGTCGTTCTTCCCGTCGTCGGTCTGGTCGACCGGCTCCGCGCCGAGGTAGTACGCGAGGAACTCGACGCCCGTCAGCGCCCAGGACCCCTGGATGTACCAGGAGCTGTCGCCGTAGTACCCGTCGATCGCCTCCTGAATCTCCGAGGGGTTCGGCCGGTTCCAGAACTGGCAGGCGGCGACGATTCCCTCGCCGGACCCGGCCTCCGCGACGTCGCCCACCGTGTGCGTGAGGGAGACGCGCGGGTGCGCGTAGTTCTCCTCGGAGGAGACCATCGTCCCCCACGGCGTGAGGTTGCCGTAGCAGTTGATGCGCGTGCCGCCCAGGGAGCGGAGCGGCTCAGTGTTCGCGAGGTTGATCGCGTTCTCCAGGTCGGCCTCCCACTCGCCGTCCTCGTCCCGGCTGATCGGAATCCGGGAGACGTTCCCGGGGCTGTTCTCCCAGTTCGTGAAGAGGTAGCCCTCGGTACCCTCGTCGTTCGTGGCGACGAACTGGTTACAGTCGGGGTTGGTCGCGGCGTCCCCGTACTGGGTGCCCGCGAAGTTGTCCTGCGTGATGTCGGTGCCGTCGGGCGTCTGAGTCACGCCGAGCCGCTCCGCGCCGCCGCGTATCGGATCCCGCCCCTGCGCGAGCAGCACGTACTCGCCGTTGCCCGAGCGGACCCTGCCCTGTTCGTCTCTGGTCTGGGGCGTCGACACCTCGGTGAAGTCGTCGTTGTTGCCGTCCAGTTCGAACCGGAAGCCGCTGAAGTAGCCGACGCCCGCCCTGTCGAACGGCTCCGGATTGTCCTCGTTCGGGTGCTGGAGGCTGTACAGGAGTCCGCCGTCCTCGAACACGAACGGCCCCGTCACCTCGGCTCCGAAAGCGGTCGTCGAGAATCGCTTGAGATTCCCCCTGACGCTCGGTGCGCCCGGCGTATCCGTCTCTTCGACCTCCTCGGCGTGCTCGGCGCTCGCCACCCCGGCCACGCTGGCGCCGAGTGCCGCCGCCAGCGACGCTTCCATCAGGTTTCGTCGGGTGAATTCCATGACTGCAGTCAACGCACTATCTCAGCGTCATATAACAGTTTATAATACTCGTACTGAGTGATATTTATTCGAGTTTTGGACAGGAAACAATCTGACAGATAAAACGCACGCCGCGGATCGACGCGAGAGCGGGACCGCGCACCCCGATTCGAAAAACACGACCACGGCGAGGCGCCACCGCGGGTTGCTCCGACTCTCGCCGCGGGTCGGTGGCACCGCCGCGCGGTCCGACAGCACGGGCAACCTGTTTGATAGATGCGCAGAACGTCCGAATCGGGAACATCTTCGGACCGGCCCGCACCGACCGATTCGAGTCGACCCCGCCGGTAGTCGACGCCCACGCGCCCGAGTGCGGGAGGGAGGCCCCGGGCGCGCCTCGCCGCATTGTCACCCCAGGAACACAATATACATACGCTTGACCGACGGAAGTCGGAAGCATGCCGCGAAACGAATATCAATCCAAACTCTCTGCGCTCCGCAGCGACGTGCTGTACATGAGCGAAGTCGTCGCCGAACGCCTCCGGATGGGGCTCGACGCGCTCGAACAGAAGGACGAGCGCCTCGCCGAGGAGGTGATTCAGGGCGACGGCGAGGTCAACCGGATGTACCTCGACCTCGAACAGGACTGCATCGACCTCATCGCGCTCCAGCAGCCCGTCGCGGGCGACCTCCGCTTCATCGCCTCCTCGTTCAAGATCATCACCGACCTCGAACGCATCGCCGACCTCGCCACCAACCTCGGCGGCTACGCCATCGACGCCGAACGGGACGTGTTCCCCGACGTCGACGTCCAGCGGCTCGGCGACTACACGCTCGACATGCTCGATCAGGCCATGGAGGCCTACGAGGCCGACGACGCCGAGGAGTGTTACGCCGTGGCCGCGCGCGACGACGACCTCGACGCGATGTGCGAGGCCGCGAGCGAGATCGTCGTCCGGGACCTGATCGAGGGGAACCAGCTCGAAGGCGAGGACGACGAGGAGATCGAGTCGCTCATGCAGGACGTCTCGCGGCTGCTCCTCACGATCCGCGACCTCGAACGCGTCGGCGACCACACGGTCAACATCGCCGCGCGCACCCTCTACATGATCGAGAACGACGACGAGCTCATCTACTAGAACCTTTTACGCTGCGCTCGGCCGCTTCGCGGCCTCGCTCGGCAAAAGGTTCATCAAAAGCGCTCCTCCCTCACTTCGTCACGGCGAAGCCGTGACTCCGTTCGGTCGTCGGCCCGCTCGCTTCGCTCGCAGTACGACTCCTCGGGCTTACCGCACCGCCGCCCTGCCGCCTGACCAACGCTTAATCGCCCGGGGGCCCCACCCGGTCTATGGACGTGGCGATCCTCACGGTCGGCGACGAACTGCTGGCCGGGGACACCGAGAACACGAACGCGACGTGGCTGGCGCGGCGGTTGACCGAGCGCGGCGCGACGGTGAGGCGGATTCTCACGGTGCCCGACGACGAGGGCGTCATCGCCGAGACGGTGCGGGAGTGGAGCGGCGCGTACAGCGCGGTCGTCGTCACCGGCGGGCTGGGCGGGACGCACGACGACCTGACGATGGACGGCGTGGCGGCCGCGTTCGGTCGCCCGCTCGTCGTGAACGAGGAGGCCAGGGCGGACGTGCTCGAAACGGTCGCCGCGTTCCGGGAGTCGAACCCCGAGCTGGCCGAGGCGTACGACCTCGAAATCGACGCGGACGCCCAGGCGTCCATTCCGCAGGGGAGCCGCCCCCTTCTCAACCCCGCCGGGCTCTCGCCGGGGTGCGTGACCGAGAACGTGTACGTCCTGCCCGGAATCCCCGAGGAGATGCGCGCGATGTTCGAACTCGTGGCCGACGAGTTCGGCGGCGACGGCGTCTCCGAGACGCTCTTCACGCCCGCCCCGGAGGGCGCGGTGACGAAGCAACTCGCCGAGGTCCGAGACCGGTTCGACGTGGCGGTCGGCAGCTATCCGACGCGCGGCGACGAGTACAACCGCATCAAGGTGACCGGGCGGGACGCCGAGTCCGTCCGCGCCGCGGTGACGTGGCTGCGCGAGCGGGTGGAAATCGTCGAGAGCGAAGACACGGGGGGGAAGTAAGGCTTCAGCGACCGTAGGCGTCGAGCAGTTCCCACTCCTCGCGCATCAGTTCACGGACGCCGCGTTCGAGGATCCCACCCCCGAGCGACGTCGCGCGGTAGTACGAGTAGAGTCCGTCCGCGCCGCGCTCCTTTCGCTTTCGGTTCTCGACGAGGCCGACGTCCACGAGTTCGTCGAGGTGGTAGTGCAGCGTGTTCGACTCGACGCCCAGCCGTTCGCGCAGTTCCTTCGCGCTCTGGGGGGCCGTGCTCTGTCAACGCGTCGAGGATCCGAAAGCGCGTCTCGTTGCCGATCGACCGCTGCATGGCGAGGTAGTCCGACAGCGAGAGGAGGCTGTGGTCGGGGAGCAGGGCGGACGACGTACGCTCGCACGATCGTCTGGGACCGGTCATGATCGCGAAATGTACTCGACGCGGATAAACGTTCACCGGCTCATCGATAGCTGAGTAGGTCTGTGTCCGCGTACTCGGCCCGCTCGCGCCGCGCGGCGCGAGCGGGCCGAGGAACCCTCGAGGGTGCGGCGTCGCCGCGCCCGAGGGGGTGACGAAGCGCTTTTGATGAACCTTTTACCGAGGGAGCGCGCCTACGGCGCGCGACCGCAGCGTAAAAGGCTCATTGGAAGCCGATCCGCCCGCCGCCGCGCTCGGCGAACTGGTCGCGCGCGCCGCCGCGGAAGCGGTCCTCCATCTGCTCGTAGTAGTCCATGATGTCCTCGTTGATCGTCGGGCGGACGTTCTCCATCGCCTTGCGGAAGTGCCGCATCTCGACCTCGTCGGCGTCGGGGTCCTCGCGGAGCGCCTCGATCGCCGCCTCGCGGGCGATGCTCTGGAGGTCGGAGCCCACGTACCCCTCGGTGATCTCCGCGATCTCGCGCAGGCTCACGTCGGGGGCGAGCGGGCTGTCCTGCGTGTGGATCTTGAGGATCTGCTCGCGGCCCTCCGCGCTCGGCTCGCCGATCATCACCAGGCGGTCGAACCGACCGGAGCGGATCAGGGCGGGGTCGATCATGTCCGGGCGGTTCGTCGCGCCGATGACCATCACGTCGCCCATCTCTTCGAGCCCGTCGAGCTCCGTGAGGAGCTGGTTGACGACGCGCTCGGAGACGTTGTTGCCGACCTCCTGACCGCGGCTCGGCGCGAGGCTGTCGAGCTCGTCGAAGAAGATCACCGTCGGCGACACCTGCCGCGCCTTGCGGAAGGTCTGCCGGATCGCCTTCTCCGACTCGCCGACCCACTTCGACAGCAGCTGCGGGCCGCGCACCGAGATGAAGTTGGCGTTCGTCTCGTTGGCGACCGCCTTCGCCATCAGCGTCTTGCCGGTGCCCGGCGGGCCGTACAGGAGCACGCCCTTCGGCGGCTCGATGCCCATGCGATCGAACTTGTCGGGGTCCGAAAGCGGCCACTCGACGCTCTCTTTGACCTGCTGTTTGGCGTCCTCGAGGCCGCCGACGTCGTCCCAGCTGATCTTCGGAAGCTCGACGAGCACCTCGCGCATCGCGCTCGGCTCCACCTCGGCGAGCGCGCCCCCGAAGTCCTCGCGCTTCACGATCATCCGATCGATGAGGCTCGGCGGGATGTCCTCCTCGTCGAGATCGATCTCGGGGAGGTACCGCCGCAGCGCCTTCATCGCCGCCTCCTTGGTCAGGCTCTCGATGTCCGCGCCGACGAAGCCGTGGGTTTCGTCGGCGAGGTGGTCGAGGCTCACGTCGTCCGACAGCGGCATGCCCCGGGTGTGGATCTGGAGGATCTCCTTGCGGCCCACCTCGTCCGGGACGCCGATCTCGATCTCGCGGTCGAACCGGCCCGGCCGGCGGAGCGCGGGGTCGACCGAGTCGACGCGGTTGGTCGCGGCGATGACGATGACCTGTCCGCGCGTCTCCAGCCCGTCCATCATGGTCAGGAGCTGGGCGACGACGCGGCGTTCGACCTCGCCGGTCACGTCCTCGCGCTTCGGGGCGATGGAGTCGAGCTCGTCGATGAAGATGATCGCGGGCGACTCCTCTTTCGCGTCCTCGAAGATCTCCCGGAGCTGCTGTTCGGACTCGCCGTAGTACTTCGAGATGATCTCCGGCCCGGCGATGGAGAAGAAGCTCGCCGAGGTCTCGTTGGCGACGGCCTTCGCGAGCAGCGTCTTGCCGGTGCCCGGCGGGCCGTGCAGGAGCACGCCCTGCGGCGGCTCGATCCCGAGCTTTTTGAAGATCTGCGGGTGCTTCATCGGGAGCTCGACCATCTCCCGGACGCGCTGGATCTCGTTCTGCAGGCCGCCGATGTCCTCGTAGGTGATGCCGCCGCCGGTCTTCTCGAACCCGGAGATGGGCTCCTCGCGGAGTTCGACCTCGGTGTCCTCGGTGATGAGGACGACGCCGCCGGGGTCGGTCTCGACGGCGATGAGGGGGATCGCCTGGCCGGGCGAGCGCATGAACGGGTGGTTCGTTGAGGACATCACGGGCACGATGTCGCGCTCGACGACCGGCCGCTTGAGGATCTGCCGCTTGACCATGCCCGCGGCGTCGGAGCCGAACTGCACGCTCGCCTCCTCCGGCGGCGCGAGCACGAGCCGGTTCGCCTTCTTGGCCTCCGCCTTCCGGATGGTCACGCGCTCGCCGATGCCGACGTCGGCGTTCTGCCTGGTGAAGCCGTCGATGCGGACCGTGTCGGTGTTCCAGTCCTGTCGGTCGGCGCGCCACACCTTCGCCGCCGTCGTCTCACCGCCTTCGATCTCGATGATGTCGCCCGGCGAGAGCTTGAGATGGAGCAGCGTGTCCGGATCAAGACGGGCGATTCCGCGACCCGAGTCGTTCGGGTACGCCTTCGCCACTTCGAGTTGGACTTCGTTCATGATTCAGTTGCGGGGATTAGTGATTTCTCGGCGACGGCACAGGATAAGTTCTTTGCTACCGCCACCGTCCGAGCGTCGATTGTCATGTAGTAGCACTGTGCCTCGCTAGCCTCTTAATCCCTACCCTCACCTGGGGAGGGCGAGGCTTTTGTCTCCCGCGATGTCTTCTCGGGTATGCGCACGCTTGCCTTCGACGGCCGCATGGGCGCGAGCGGCGACATGCTCCTCGGCTCGCTCATCGCCGTCGGCGCCGACCCCGACGCGCTCTCCGCGGTCGAGAGCGCGCTCGACGTCCGGTACGAGATCGGCGGAACCGAGAAGAACGGGATCAGCGCGACGACGGTCGACGTGCTGCTCGCCGGCGACACGGCGGCCGAGGCCGACAACGCGGGGACCGAGACCCGCACCGAACGGAACAGCCCGGATCGGGATCACGAGCACGAACACGGAAACGGCGGGCACCACGAGCACCACCATCCTCACGAACACGCTCATCCCCACCCTCGCGGCCACGACGATCACGGTCACACCCACGACCACGACGAGCACGGACGTTCTCACGACCACCCCCACGACCACGATCACTCTCGCGGGAGCGACGGACGGGGCGACGATCGGGTCCGCGCCGAGGGCCACGGTCCCCACCGGTCCTACCCGGAGGTCGTCGGGATCGTCGAGTCGATGGATCTCCCGCCGGCGGTCGAGTCGGACGCGCTCGCCGTCTTCGAACTCCTCGGCGAGGCGGAGGCCGCGGTCCACGGGACCGACCTGACCGAGACGCACTTTCACGAGGTCGGAGCCGACGACGCCATCGCGGACATCGTCGGCGCGTGCCTCCTCCTCGACGACCTCGGCGTCGACCGGGTCGTCGCGACGCCGGTCGCGGCGGGCGGCGGCGAGGTGTCCATGAGCCACGGCCGCTACCCGGTTCCGACGCCCGCGGTCGTCGAACTCGCCGAGCGGGCGGACTGGTCGCTGAAGGGCGGACCGGTCGAGGCGGAACTGCTGACGCCGACCGGCGCGGCGATCCTCGCGCACGTCGCCGAGGGCGTCGACTACCTCCCGCCGCTGCGGGTCGACGCCGCGGGGTACGGCGCCGGCGGCTACGACTTCCCCGAGCACCCGAACGTGCTCCGGGCGCTCGTCGGCGACGGCGGGGGCTCGCTCGTCCGCGACGAGATCACCGTGCTGGAGACGAACCTCGACGACGCCTCCCCGGAGGTGCTCGGCGGGCTCCAGGAGAGCCTCGCGGCGGTCGGCGCGCGGGACGTGTCGATCCTCCCGGCGACGATGAAGAAGTCCCGGCCGGGCCACCTCGTGAAGGTCGTGGCGAAACCCGAGGACGCCGAACGCGTCGCCCGCCGCCTCGCCGAGGAGACGGGGACGCTCGGGGTCCGCGAGCACGGCGGCGGTCACCGGTGGATCGCCGCGCGGTCGTTCGAGGCGGCGACGCTCTCGGTCGACGGGCGGGAGTACGAGGTGTCGGTCAAGGTCGCGAGCGACGCGGCCGGCGAGGTGTACGACGTGAGCGCCGAGTACGAGGACGCTGCCGCGGTCGCCCGCGAGACCGGGTTGCCGGCGCGCGAGGTGATGCGCCGAGCCGAGGCGCGCGTCGCGGACGAGGGGGTCGCGGACCGGAAAAGCGCGAACGGAGAGAGCGCGGAGGAGATCGCCGACGAAGACGACGCGGACGACTAGTCGAGGCCGTCGAGGAACGACCGGATCGGCGGCACCAGATCCGGTCCCAGTTCCTCCTGTACGTAGTGGCCGACGCCGTCGTAGCGGCGGACGTCGGCGTCCGGGAACAGCCCCTCGAACGTTCGGAGCTCACGCGGCCGGAACGCCGGGTCCTCCATCCCCCACGCGAGCAGCGCCGGGAGGTCGGCGATAGCCCCGCGACCCTCCCAGAGCGCCGCGAGCCAGGGCGTCGAGTCGACGATGCACCGCGGGAACACCCAGGTTCCGATCCGGCGGTCTGGATCGTCGAACGGCCGCCGGTACTGCTCGTGGACGGCGCGCGGGAGTTTCGAGCGGTCCGCGAACGCAAGCGGCATGACCACTCGCGTGAAGAAGTCGTACCGCTCGCAGAGGACGCGCCCGACCGGGCCGCCGGCCGCCCAGCTGAATGCGCGGAAGTGCCGGTCGTCGCGCACCGGCCACGCGAACGAGTTCATCGCGACGAGCGCGCGGACGTTCTCCGGTCGGTCGAGGGCGTACGAGAGGCCGATGGGTCCGCCCCAGTCCTGCACGACGAGGGTAACGTCGGCGAGGGCCAGCGTCTCGACGAACTCCCGGACGACGGCGGCGTGGTCCTCCGGTCGGTAGGAGAAGCCCGCGGGCGCCTCCGAGAGACCGAACCCGAGGTAGTCGAGCGCGACGCACCGGTGTTCGTCCGAGAGGCCGCCGACGAGGTGGCGGTAGAGGAACGACCAGGTCGGATTGCCGTGAAGCATCAGGAGCGTCTCGCCTTCGTCGGTGGGACCTTCGTCGACGTAGTGGACGGCGCCGGCGTCGAGACCGAGGCACTTCGACGCGAAGGGGTACGCGCTCCGGTCCAGCCAGCTCGCGTCTATCGGATGTGCGGACGCCTGATCGGATCGCCGTCCGGCCGTCCGACCGCCGGCGTCCCCGCCAGCCGAGAAACTCATGGCGGAATTACGACGCCCGCGGGGATCAACCCACCGCGGGGATCCCGCCGCGTCTCGACGGATGCGGCCCGGCGAGCGTCCTCAGCGTTCCCGCTCGCCGCCGGCGTCGTCGCTGCCGTCGCCGCGATCCGCCGGGTCAAGACCCTCGCCGTTACCGCGATCCGGGTCGCGATCGTCGCCGCCGTCGCGGACGCCGACCGGTCGCCCGCGGTGCTCGTCCAGCGCCTCGTCGATCGTGAGTTCGCCGGCGGCGACCCGGCGGGCGAGCGCCTCGTCGATGGTGCGGTTGTCGCCGGACGCCCGCCGCGAGCGGTCCTTGATGCGCTGGAGTTCGCCGGCCGTCGGGTCGATCTCCCGCGAGTCGACGCGCTCGCCGGGGATCCGGGCGATGTTGACGGCCGCGAGCACGTCGCCCATGCCCCGGGTGCCCGCGCCGAGGTACGGCGTCGTCCCCGTCTCGTCGACCAGTTCGACCGGCGCGCCGTCGAGGTCGTTCACGATCTGCGCGCCCTGGAGCCGAGCGCCGTCGCCGACGCGCACGACCGGATCGACCGCGTCCGCGACCTCCCGCTCGATGACGTCGACCGCGTCGGCGAGCGGGACGTGGAAGGCCGCGACGACCGCGTCGTCGACGAGCACCGCGATCCCGGGGCGGGTCCCCGGGTCGACGCCGACGACCGTCCGGCCGCCCTCCCCGCGCAGGTGCGTCAGCGCCTCCTCGACGGCGCGGCGGGCGTCGTCGGGGGTCGCGACGACGCGTTCGACTTCGATTTCGGGGTCGGGCTCGGAATCGCCCTCGGCCGCCGGGATCTCCACCTCGTCGTCCGGCGCGGTGACGAGCACGCGGGTCCCCTCGGGGAGGTCGTCGCCGGGGCGGATCGTCGTGAACGACACGCCGCGGTCGCGGAGTTCGGTGACGATCTCGTGGTACAGCTCGAAGTCCTCGGTGGCGACGACGATCACGGGGTGGGAGTTCGTCAGGGTCGAGGTAAAACCTACGGGCGGGCGGCGTCGGGGGACGGGCCGCCGCCGATGGTGTGGCCTCCGGCGGTGGCGGTCGCCGATGGTGTGACCTCAGACGGTGGCGGTCGCCGGCGTTTCGTCCCCCGTCGACGGAGGCGGAACGCGCCGCGCGACGACCGGACCGGGGGGTTTTTCCGCGGACCGCGCCAACTCAGCCCGTGAGCGAGTCACTCACCACCGGCTGTGAATCCCTCGACGGGCTGCTGGCGGGGGGGCTCGAACGCGGCACCGTCACCCAGGTGTACGGACCGCCCGCCGCGGGCAAGACGAACCTGGCGCTGACGGCCGCCGTCGAGGCCGCCGTCGACGGCCGATCCGCCGTCTACATCGACACCGAAGGGCTGTCGATCGACCGCTTCCGCCAGCTCATCGAGGCGCGCGTCGACGGCGACGAGGGCGCGTTCGAGGAGGTCGCCTCCCGGCTCATCGTCACCGAGGCGTACGACTTCGAAGAGCAGGAGGAGGCCGTCCGCGACGCCGCCGAGTTCGCCCCGGAGGTCGACCTCATCGTCCTCGACAGCGCGACGGGCTTTTACCGCCTGGAGCGGACGGCGGAGGGCGACGACGGGGAGGCGCTCCGCCGGGTCGCCCGCCAGGTGACGCACCTTCTGTCTCTCGCGCGGAAGCACGACCTCGCGGTCGTCGTCACGAACCAGGTGTTCACCGATCCGGACAGCGACCGCACCAGGCCGCTGGGCGGGCACACGCTCCAACACTGGACCGGGGCCGTGGTGCGCCTCGATCGGTTCCGCGGCGGCAACCGCCGCGCGACGCTGGAGAAACACCGCGCCAAGCCCGCGGGGGAGATCACCACGTTCCGGATCACCGGGTCGGGGATGGAAGACGCGGACGAGATCTGACGGGGTCGAAGCCGGCGGGGACGGTGGCCCGGCGAGGCGTCGACCGTCGCGCTCAGAGTTCGCCGAGCTTCCGGAGGAGCTGTCCGCGGTACTCCTCGTCGCTGTTGATGCCCTTCAGTTCGAGGACGTTGCGCTCGAGCTTGTCGAGCGCGACGCGGAACGCGTGCTCCGCGCCGTACCCCTCGCCGGAGCCCGCGACCTGGCCGTGGCTCGTGCGGATTCGTATCTGACACTGGATCAGCGGCGTCCCGCGGAGCTTCTCCTTGTGCTCGTGGAAGCGCACGTGAGCGTGGTGGACCCGCATCTCCTGGTACTTGTCGACGACCTGGAGGATGCTCTCGACGAGCTCCTCGCGGGACATCGTGTCGAGCAGCCCGATGTTCGTGATCTGCACGTCCATCGTGTCCCGCTCGGTGTACGTGAGCGCGCGGAGCACGTCGGTCTTCGTGAGGACGCCGATGACCTCCGCGTCGCTGTCTGCCGGGGTGACGACGAGACCGGCGATGTCCTTCTCGAACATCCGTTCGACCGCCTCGCGGACCGACTCGCCGGGGTTCGTCGTGAAGACGGGGCTCCGCATCAGGTCGTAGACGGGGAGATCGAGCATCCGGTCGATGTCGCCGGAGCGGTCGCCCTTGCCCTGGCGGTGCATCTTGCGCGTCACGAAGTCGACGATGTCGTGGGTCGTGAGGATGCCCGTGAGCTTGCCGTTCTCGTTGAGCACGGGGAGCCGAGAGATGCCGTGTTCCCGGAGCCGGTTGATCGCCTGGCCGAGGCGGTCCTCTTCGCCGATCGTGACCACGTCGGCGGTGTAGATCTGCTCGACGGTGAGCGCGTCGAGGTTCTCCAGGACGGCTTCGAGGATGGCGTCGGTGGTGACGATCCCCCACAGGTTGTCGCCCTCGAACACCGGGGCGATCTGGGTGTCGCCCTCGATGAGCATCCGGGCGGTCTCGCGGACGTCCTCGTACCGGTCCACGCGCGGAGCGGACTTCATGAACGCGGCCGCCTTGGTCTGGTCCTCGATGTGGGACTGGATAAGCTGCTTCTCCGCGATGACGCCCGCGTACTCGCCATCGTTCAGAACGACCAGCCCCTTCGGGTTCTCCCGCTCGAAGATCGAGCGGACTTTCCCCAGGCGCTGGTCGGCGTCGACCGTGACGAACTCCGGGATGGCGATCTCAGTGATGTCCATAGTCCAAGTTCCACCTACTCTCTCGGCCGTCTTGAAAGTTGTTTCCGTCCAGGCCCGCGGAGTCGGTTGATTCGCCCGATCCGGACGGACGCGGGCGGCGAACGAAAAACGCGGAGAACTATGGTCCGTCCCGTCCGAAGAATCAACGACACCGCCGTCGCCCTCGACGGCGGGGAGGCACGGTCCATGCACTACGTCGACGCGGTTCCACTCCTGCACGGGGCCGATTTCGGTCACGCCGCGTACCTCGCGGCGGCGATCGCCACGCACGGCCTGATAGGGTACACGCTCGCGACCGTCGCGACGGACGCGCCGCCCGCGGTCGGCGCTCTCGCCGGCGTCGCCGCCGACGTCGACCTCCTCTTCCCCCACGCGTGGCCGTTCCCGCTCGTCCACCGGGGGGTCACGCACACGCCCGCGGTCCTCCTTTTGGCGCTCGCGGCGCTGTACGTCGGCGGCGTCGGGCGCGACGCCCGGACCGCCGTCGGCCTCGGCTACCTCTCGCAGCTCGTCGTCGACTCGTTCACGAAGAGCGGCGTGATGTGGCACTACCCGATCGTCCCGTCGTCATACGGCGTCGCGCTCGGGATCCACTCCCCGGCGCAGACAGCGGCGGTGTGGGCGGTCGCGCTCGGCGCGCTGGTCGCGCGGCGGCGGAGTTCGGCCGGGAGCGATCCCGCGGAGCGGATCCACCGGTGAGCGACGCGCGCGGAGATTTGGGTCAGAATCGGGTGAAAGTTCGAAAAATCGTCTTGAGTGCGTTCGACGAACAGCCGGTGTCCGCCGAACGGCGGAAGCGCACCCATGCCCGAACACGACACCGCAGACGACACGGGACGCACAGCGCGCGAATCAGTCGGTACTTCCGTCGACCGCACGTCGCGGCGGCGGTTCCTCACGGTGGCCGCGTCGGCCGGCGCGGCGCTCGCGTTGGGCGGCACGGCGATCGCCCAGGAGGACGCGCCGTCGGCGGACGTGACCTTCGAGGACCAGACGACGGACGGGAAGACCGTCGCGGTCGCGTCGGTGACGCTGTCCGAGGGCGGCTTCGTGGCGATCCACGACGAGCGGCTCCTCGACGGCGACGCGCTCGGAAGCGTCGTGGGCGTCTCGGAGTACCTCGACGCCGGGGCCCACGAGGACGTCGAGGTCCACCTGTTCGACGTGAAGGGCGCGGAGTTCGAGACGACGATGCTGGAGGGGGATCAGACGCTCATCGCCATGCCGCACCTCGACTCGAACGGGAACGGCGAGTACGACTTCGTCGCCACCGGGGGCGCGGAGGACGGCCCGTACACCGCCGACGGCGAGGCGGTGATCGACGACGCGAAGGTCGCGGTCGAGGCCGGCTCGTCGGCAGAGCCGACGGCGGAGGTCTGCTTCCGGGACCAGGAGTCCGACGGAAAGACGGTCGTGGTTCACGAGGCGATGCTGTCCGACGGCGGCTTCGTCACCATCCACGACGCGACGCTGCTCGACGGCGAAGTGTTCCAGAGCGTCGTCGGCGTTTCGGAGGCGCTCGACGCCGGAACCCACGAGGACGTCGAGATCCACCTGTTCGAGGGCGTCCCCGGCAGGGAGTTCGAGACGGAGATGCTGGAAGAGGACGCGACGCTCATCGCCATGCCGCACTTCGACTCGAACGGGAACGGCGAGTACGACTTCGTCACCTCCGAAGGCGCGGAGGACGGTCCGTACGCGGCGGACGGCGAACCGGTCGTGGACGACGCGACGATCGCGGTGACGCACGGCTGCTGAGGGGCGGTCGGATCGCCGTTCGGGAGGGAGGGCCGTCGCTCGCGGACGAAGTGGGAAGCCGGCTACGGGGTTACAACGCGTTCGAAGCGGCCTCCTCCTTCCACTCGTTCCACTTCCGGAGCTCTCTCTCGCCCCGATCGGTGATCGAGTAGGAGTTCGTCCGCCGGTCGATCGTCCCCTTTTCGATGTACCCCCGGTCGAGAAGCGTGTCGAGGTTCGGGTACAACCGACCGTGGTTGATCTCCCCCGAGTACACGGTTTCGAGCTCCTCCTTTACGTCCTGGCCCGACGGTTCTTCTGATCCCGCGATCACGACGAGGAGATCGCGCTGAAACCCGCTGAGTTCGAACATTGAAATAGAATAAGAAACCCGCGTAGCTATTGTTATTCACCCGTTTTTCGCCGTATCCCGGTCGTACTCCGCGTGAAAAAGTCGCGAACGCCACACCCGGACCGCGGACGACCGTCGGTATCGCCTGCGCCCGGACCGACGGCGAGCCGTCGGGGGATGATTCGGTCGACGTCATCGGCCCACGGCGCTGGGATCGCTCCCGGAGCGATCACGGGCGGAACCGACGGAATCCGAGCGCGAATTGGCTCGGATTAAATCGATTAAACTAAGATAATTTGTCCTTAATTTCTTTGTTATGGTCGAGAACCAATACGGCGAGTGCGACGTGTGCGGCGGCAGCGAGGAGAACGCGAGCGACATCTACGTCCACGAGATTCGACGAACCCTCACCGTCTGCTATCACTGTCACATCACCTCGGCGTGGCGGCGCGACCGCGCGTGACGTCGGTAGTCCGATAGAGAGCATCGCCGGAAAGCCGGCGATTCCCGACCTCAGTACGCCTCTTTCGCGACGAGGTCGCCGCTGTCGTCGCGGACGTAGATCGTGTCTCCGCCGTTGTTCCAGACCGCCGATCCGGAACCCCAGTACAGTTCCGTGGCCGAGTCGGTTCCGCTCCCCGTGTAGAGCGTCACTTCGGCACCGGGTTCCAGGGTGAAGCCTTGCGGGAAGCGGTACGTGTGGTCGGCCTCGTCCGAGACGGACCAGCCGCTCAGGGCGAGCGTCGAATCGCCGGTGTTCTCGAAGACGACGTACTCCCCGTTCAGATTGTCGTGGTCGTTTCCGGGCGCGTCCTCGCGGATTTCGGACACAGTCAGCTCGCCGGCCGATCCGCCATCGGGAATCGGCGTGGACGTCGGCGCTGGCGTCGGGGTCGGCGTTCCGACGTCGCGGCACTCCCAGACCCCGGCTCCCCGCTCCTGCGCCTTCGCTTCGGCCGCGTAGAATCGGTCGCGCTCCTCGAACTGGCTGTCGTACACCCGCGCGTAGCCCTCGTCGACGAGCCGGTAGTTGAACGACCGGCCGTCGTGCTCGACGTACACGAGCAGGCGGCCGTAGTATCCGCGCTTCCCCTCGTTCTCGTCGTAGGAGATCGTCGCCTCCTCGCCGAGCAGCCGCTCGCGAGCGAACGCCGTCGCGGCCTCGCCGCGCTCTCGAAGGCACCGCTCGCCGGCGTCGGTGTTCGGGACGCCCTCGAACTCCTCGGGGTCGTTCTCGCCGTACGTCTCGGGGGTGTCGACGCCGAGGAGGCGGGCCGTCTCCCGCGTTCCGTCCGCGAACCGGAGCTTCAACGTGTCCCCGTCGACGACCTCGACGACCGTCGCCCGGCGCGCGTCCGCGCCGCTCGACGGCGGCGCTTCGTCGCTCGACGCGTCGGAGTCGGCGGCGGTCTGCGTCTCCTCCGTCGGGGGTGCGGACTCCGTCTCGGAGCCGGACGCCCCCGCCGACGGCCCCCTCGTCTCCGTCGACGCGGCCGTCGACTGCGGGGAGCTGGCGTCGTTCGGCGACGGCGGTCCCTCCGACGATGACGACGTCTCGGATCGGTCCGCCGCCGGCGTACCGGAGGCCGACGAGTCCGACGCCGACTGATCCGATACCGACCGATCCGACGCCGGGGCGCTCGAAGAGGACGGGGTCCCCGTCGACGACAGCGTCGACGTACCGGCGGCGTTCCGGTCGGAGGCTTCGGCCGTCCCGGTCTCCGGCGCGTCCGAAGCCGGCGTTTCGGCTCCCGTCCCGTCCGACGGAAGCCCGGCGGCGAGAACCGCGAGCGCGACGGCGACGTACGCGAAGGCGACGACGCCGGTTTTCAGCCCGCCGCCCCTGCTGATCCCGGGCGCGCGGGCGAGCCGATCGGCGAGTCCGTACCGGTTCGTCCCGATCGCCCACGCGAGCGCGAACGGGAAGAGTAACAGATACCCGATCGCGACGGCGGCGTTCCGTCCGGTCGCCCCGGGTTTCATCCCGGGGATCCGCTCGGCGAAATTCACGGTCGCAACCAGACAACCACGGTGGATAAACACTTTTCATATTTTAACTGGTAGTTTGAAGTATACGTAATAAGACCTGATACGAGTAGTTCACGTCCGGCGGCCGCGGTCGGGATGCCTGATAGACCCCGTTCTCCGATCGCACCTACGGACCCGTCTCCGACGGGCGACGCGGTCCGAGCGATCGGCCGGGTGCGGCCGAACCGCGGCTTTCGAGCGCCCCGGCGCCCGGGCTACGGCTCCTCCGTGACGTCCAGGATCACCTCGTCGGCTTCGAAATCCTCGACGAACGCGCCGCCGCCCCCGACGGTGACGACGCCGTCGGCGGTTTCGAGAACCAGGGAGTTCTCGACCGGAAAGGAGTTGTTCGCCGGAGCGAGCAGCCCCTGGCGCACGTCCACGAGTCGCCCGCCCAGTTCGGCGGGATCGCCCTCGGGGAGTCGCCTCCCGCGCACGCGAACGAAAAGCGGTGTCTCCGATCGATGGTGGAGCGTCGCCTGCAGTACCGCGTGTCGGAAGTTGCGGTACGTTCGCGGGAGCGACGCCGCCTCGGTCGCGTACACCTCCTCGGCCATCGGCCAGTAGTTCCCGAGGAACGAGCCGACGATGACCGGACCCAGCCGTCGTTCGGAGAACAGGATCGCCCTCGCGTCGCTGTTCGTGCGAACGACCATCTCGGTCGGCGCAACCAGCCCCACGCGGCGATCGACGGTCAGCATCGTCGGCATCGGCTCCGTCCACGCGCGCACGACGCTCGCGATCCCGTCGAAGTCGAGTTCCGACTGCGGACCGACGCCGGTGACGACGAGCAACACGAGCACGCCGCGGTCGACCGCGGCCTCGAGCTCCTCTGCGACCTCGCCGAGGTGCGCGTTCGGGATCGACAGCGTCACCTCGTCGTCGGCGTCGTCGATGTGGCTCCGGATCCGCTTCAACACGGTCACGCGCGATTTGATGACTTCGAACCGATCGTCCGCCGGTTCGGTCTCCGAGTACCGCGCTTCGAGCGCCGGCTGCATCGTCTCGAGGTCGCGGCTCAGCGCGCCGACGACGTCCGCGGGCGGGTTCGCGCGGATGGTCGTCGGGACCACGTGATCGTTCACCGAGACGAAGCCCCGGTCCTCGAGCGTCTCGCTTATGCTGTACACGTAGCGCTTGGAGACGCCGGCGGCGTCGGCGATGGTGCTCGCCTTCGCTTCACCGTGCTCCAGGATAGTCAGATACGTGTCTATCGCTTTTCCGGAGAGCCCGAACTGCCGGAGAAGATCCGCGAGCGCCGTGTCGTTCATACGCGTACCAATTCAGGACTCTATTTACATCGGTCGGTCACGAGAGGCGCGCCGACCGGGGGAATCGGCGCACCGGCGTCGGGCGCGACGCCGGAAATCGCGCCGCGGCAGGGTCGTCGGGGATCGAACGGGGATCGAATGGGAACCGAACGGGGATCAAATTTGTGAACGACTTTTACATCACGCTTATATCCCTGCGGCGACGTTCGTCTCTCGATGCAATTGCGCGACGCCCTCGACGACTACAAGCGCAACGAGGGGCACGACACGCGGTTTCCGGGCGAGCGCCGGTCGACCCATGGGCTGTTTTCGGGGCTCGGCGGCCGGCTCGTCCACGTCGACCGAGACGGGTCGCTCCGCGACTTCGGGTATCCGCTGACGGGATTGAACGGCGTCGAACGCTCCCGATTCGGGCTTCGACGCGGCGGCGAGGTGACGTGGTTCGACGAGTTCGCGGTCGGCTCGCAGGCGTACCACGGCGACACCGCGCTCGTCGTGACGGAACACGTCGGCGAAGACGAGGCCGTGGTGCAGTACGATCTCGCGCTGGGCGACGCGCACCTGACGCGGTTCGAGTGCGGCGACGAGGCGCGCGACGCCGACGCGGAGCTCGTCGCGTACCTCGACCTCGCGCCGAACGCGCAGGACACCCGAATCGGGCAGCTTCGCCACGAGGACGCCATCGAGGTGTACCACACCGACGAGCACGACTTCGTCGGATCCGCCACCGGATTCGCGGAGGTTCGGGGACAGGTGCCGGCGCGGTTCGAGGAGGTGCTCGCCGCCGATCCCGTCCGCCTGCCGCGCCCGCTCTCGGAGGATCGCTACGAGGAGGACCGCCTCAGCGGCGGCCTCGTCGTCTTCCTCCCGCTCGAATCCGGCGGGTCGACGCTCGTGACGCTCCTCACGAACGAAACCGAGACGCCGCGCGAGCGGGCGCTGGCCCGGATCGCCGAGCTGACAGAGGCGTACGACGACGTCGACACGCTCCGGCGGGCCGCGGCCGCCGAGACGCCGGTCGAGGTACCGTCGGACCTTCCGTACGACGGCGCGTTGACGACCGATCTCAGGGTGTTGGGGCTGCTGTCGGCCGAAACCGGTCTCCGAATCGCCGGCCCCGACTTCGACCCGCACTTCGCTCACTCGGGCGGGTACGGCTACACCTGGTTCCGCGACGACGCCGAAATTTCGCTGTTCGTCCGCGACGCCGCCGAGCACTTCGGCCTCTCGCTCGACGGGTGGACCGCGCGTAGCGCCCGGGCGTACGTGGCGACCCAGCGCGACGACGGGACGTGGCCCCACCGCGTCTGGCCGTTCGACGGCAGTCTCGCGCCCGGCTGGGCGAACGGTCGCCTCGAAGCGGGTGACGATCTCGACTACCAGGCCGACCAGACCGGGAGCGTCATCGCGTTCCTCGCGGCGGTGCTCGACGACGTCGACGGCCGACTCGAAGCGGAGATCGAGGCGGCGCTCGTCGCGGCGCTCGACGGACTGGACGACACGCTCGCCGACGACGGTCGCCCGGTCGCCTGTCAGAACGCCTGGGAGGACATGATCGGCCGCTTTTCCCACACGACGGCGACGTTCCTCGAAGCGTACGCCGCGCTCGCGGCGACCGACCTCCGCGACGGCGACGCGGCGGCTCGGGCGGCCGATCGGGCCCACCAGGTGTACGAGAGCGTCGACGATCTGTGGGTTCCCGAACGGGGCGTCTACGCGCTCCGGGAGTACCACGAGGACGCCGAGAACGGCGCGTACGCGGCTGGAGACCTGGACGAGCGGTACGACTCCGCCGCGCTGGCGCTCGCGAGCGCGCACCTGACGTACGCGCGGGTCGGCGAGGTCGACGACGAGCGGATAGCGCGGCTCGTCTCGCACGTCCGTGAGACCGTCGACGGTCTGTGGCACGAGTCCGACGAGGGCGACGTGGCCGGGCTCGTCCGCTACGAGGGCGACGAGTGGAGACGGCGCGGGCAGGAAAGCGAGAAGGTGTGGACCGTCTCGACCGCCTGGGGCGCTCACGCCGCGGCGAGTCTCGCCGCGCTGCTCTCGGAGCGCGGCGACGACCGCGCCGCCGAGTTCGCCGGAATCGCCCGCGAACTGCTGGCGCTCGTCCTCCCCGACGGCCCGCTCTGCGCGGACACCGGCTACCTCCCCGAACAGCTGTTCGACGACGGCACGCCGGACAGCGCGACGCCGCTCGGGTGGCCGCACGCGCTCCGACTGGCGACGGTGGCGCTGATGGACGAGCGCGGAATGCTCGGCGGCACCGGCGGCACCGACGATATCGACGGCGTCGACGCCGACGAGGCGACCGTCCCGGCGACCGAGTAGCGTCGGTTACGCCGACGGCGCCGGCGTCGGCTCCCCGCGTTCGAACGCGAGCGACCCGCCGCTCCGAGCGTCGAAGAGGTGGACGTCCGACTCGTCAAAGCCGACGTAGATGACGTCGCCCGGGTCGGGTTCGACGTCGGAGTCGACGCGGGCGATGAAGTCGTCGCCGAGATCGAGGTAGAGGTAGTTGTCGCTGCCGACCGGTTCGACGACTTCGACGGCCGTCTCGATACCCGACGCCGGTTCGGCGGTGAACACGTCCTCGGGTCGGACGCCGAAAGTGAGCGCGTCGCCGTCCGATATCGACGGGTAGTCGGCCGCCGGGAGGCGGTACTCGAACCGCCCTGTCCCGTCGGAGAGGCGGACTTCGTCGCGCGTCACCGCCGCCCGAACGTCGACGAAGTTCATCGACGGCGAGCCGACGAAACCGCCGACGAAGCGGTTCGCCGGGTTCTCGTACACGTCCGTCGGCGCGCCGGTCTGCTGGAGTTCGCCGTCCTTCAGGATGACGATGCGGTCGCCCATCGTCATCGCCTCCTCCTGGTCGTGCGTCACGTAGATGGAGGTGATGCCGAGCTCGTTCTGCAGTCGCTGGATCTCGGTCCGCATCGTCGTCCGCAGCTTCGCGTCGAGGTTCGACAGCGGTTCGTCGAAGAGGAAGACGTCGGGTTCGCGGACGATGGCGCGCCCCAGCGCGACGCGCTGTTTCTGCCCGCCGGAGAGTTCGCCGGGCTTGTCGTCGAGCAGGTCCTCGATTCCCATCATCTCGGCCGTCTCGCGGACGAGTTCCTCCCGCTCGGCCCTGGGGAGGTCGGTGCTCATCCGAAGGCCGAACGCCATGTTCTGCCTGACGGTCTTGTGGGGGTACAGCGCGTAGTTCTGGAACACCATCGCCACGTCTCGCTTGCGGGCGTGGACGTCGGTGACGTCGTCGCCGTCGATGAGGATTCGCCCCGATGTCGGCTGTTCGAGGCCGGCTACCATCCGCAGCGTCGTCGACTTCCCGCAGCCGGACGGGCCGACGACCGTGACGAACTCCCCGTCTTCGACGTCCAACGAGAGGTCGTCGACGGCGACGATCCGGCCGTTGTCGAACTCCTTTCTGATACCATCGAGCGTGACAGTTCCCATTGTCTCCACGAGTGGAAATCCCGGAGTCTAATTCTTGCCCTCCCGATTCGATTTGTGAAGTACGATTTCGTACCGAATATACGACCGAGCGGCCAGACCGGTTTCCGAGAGCTCAACCGGTGTAATCCCGCGTCTCCGTTTTCCCGGTTGTCCACCCGTCCGGGAATAAAAACGGCGAATCGGCGCTTTCACGCCCTCAGCGCCCCGAAACGGAGCGTGACGAAAGATCGTGTCATACCCGAAGGTTTAATATGTGAACTAATTATTCATCCGATATTCACGCATGACAACGAATCGCAGAACGGTGCTCAAGAAGGTCGGCGTCGCGGGCGCGCTCGGCGCGCTCTCCGGGTGCGTCAGCGTACAGGAGCAGGGATCGGACGGTTCGTCCGGCGACGGAAGCGGCTCCGGTTCGTCCGGCCCGTCCGGCACCGCGACGGTGTGGTACTCGCTGTCCGAGTCGGAAAAGGACGAGCGCGAAGCGGCGATACGGCGGTTCGAGGACGAGACGGGCCACAGCGTCGACCACTCGGACATCTCGGACATGGCGAAGAAGACGACGAGCGCCATCCCCGCCGGACAGGGCCCGCACACCTTCGAGTGGGCCCACGACTGGGTCGGCGACTACTCCGAGCGCGGGTTTCTCGTCGACCGGAGCGACCAACTGAACGTCAGTCTCGACGAGTTCACCGAGGCGGCCGCGGACGCCGTCCAGTTCGAGGGGAACGTGTACGGCCTCCCGCACGACGCGGAGACGGTGGCGCTCATCTACAACGCGGACGTCGTCGACGAAGCGCCGGAGACGGTGGCGGAGATGAAATCGGCGATGGAGGAGTTCCACGACCCGGGGAGCAACCAGTACGGGCTGGGGTACCCCTTCGCCGACCCCTACTTCCTCAGTGGATGGCTACAGGCGTTCGACGGCTACCTCTTCGACCCGGAGCGCGACGACGAACTCGGCGTCGACAACCCGGCGACGATCCGGGGCGCGGAGTTCGCCGTGGAGAACTTCAACCCCTACATGCCGAACGATCCCGAGTACGAACCGCAGTCGTCCGCCTTCGCCGAGGGCAACGCCGCGTTCGCGTTCAACGGCCCGTGGTACCTCTCCACCCTCAACGAGAAGGACGTCAACTACGAGGTCGCGACGCTTCCGACTCCCGAGGGCGGAAGCCCCACCCCCTACACGGGCGTCACGATGTGGTACTTCGCCAAGGGGATGGAGGACGGCGGCGACGACGCGGCGGCCGCGTTCGACTTCGTCGAGTGGTACGCGACGAACGAGGACCTCATGCTGCGGAACGCCGAGGAGCAGGGGAGCATCCCGGTCCTCGAAAGCCTCGTCGAGGGCGACGAGCTCCCCGACTCGGTACAGGGGTTCTCCGAAACCGTCCAGCAGGGGGTCCCGATGCCGAGCGACCCGAAGATGAACAAGGTGTGGGACCCGGTGAAGAACGCGCTCACCAAGATGTTCAACGGCGACGCCGAGCCCGAATCGGCGATGAAGCAGGCCGCGAACGAAATCCGCAGTAACTGGGGGTGAGCGCGCTCGTGAGCACCGTTTCGCGCGTCGCCCGCCGCGTCGAGGAGGTCCCCTTCCTCGACAGACGAGACGCGTCCCTCCTGTTCGTCCTCCCCGGGTTGTTCGTCTTCTCGGCGTTCATGCTGTTCCCGGTGCTGTACCTCGTCGGCATCTCCTTTACGAACGCCGAGCCCGCGAACCTGTTCGCCGGCGAGGGTGCGCTGGCGGTGCTGACGTTCGGCGAGGCGACGTTCGTCGGGCTGGAGAACTACGTCAGCGTCCTCACCGATCCGACGTTCTGGAACTCCTTCGGCGTGACGTGGCTGATCGTCGCGACGAGCGTCACGCTGAAGCTGATTTTGAGCGTCGGCATCGCGCTCGTCGTCACTGGCGACCGGGTGCGCGGCAAGCGCCTCATGCGCTCTCTCATCATCCTCCCGATGGGGCTGCCGGCCATCTTCACCATCACGGTGTGGCGCGGCATCTTCAGCTCCGCGGAGTTCGGCCTCGCGAACCAGATACTCCGCTCGCTCGGGATGGGGACCGTCTCGTGGCTGAGCGAGCGCTGGATGGCGTTCGTCGCCTACAACGTCACCGAGGCGTGGCTCGCCTACCCGTTCATGGTCATCATCACCGTGAGCGCGCTGCAGGACGTCCCCGAGGAACTGCACGAGGCGGCGATGGTCGACGGCGCGGGCTACGTCTCGCGGTTCCTCCACGTGACGCTCCCCTCGATCAAGCGCCCGGTGCTTTTCGCCTCGATTCTGACGGCCGCGGCGTCGTTCCAGCAGTTCCTCATCCCGTACGTGTTCAACGAGGGGGGACCGGCGCGGCAGAACGAGCTCGTCGTCGTCTACGGGTACCGCGAGGCCTTCTCGTTCGCCGAGTACGGCGAGGGCGCGGCCATCTCCATCATCGCGGTCGCCTTCATCGGGGCGTTCATGTGGCTGAACGTCAAGCGCGGGAAGCTCGCCGACGGGGTGAGCGACTCGTGAGCCTCCTGAGCGGGGTCGGACGAAAGCTGAAGGAGGACGCCCGGAACGCCGCGTCGGCGCCCGTCGAGGTCGCGCGCGGTATCAGGTACACCGTCGGCGGCGTCCGCCGCGGCGAGATCCCCCCGTCGAAGCCGCTGAAGACGGTCGGCGCGACCCTCGGGGCGCTGCTGCTCGTCGCGGGGTTGATGTTCCCGATCTACTGGATCCTGATGGCCGCGCTCTCCGGTTCCGGCGGGTCGATCTACTCGTCGGGCGGGCTGCGGTTGCTGCCCGACGACCCGTCGCTGCGCCCGTTCCTCTGGGTCGTCGGCGACCTCGTCGTTCCGGCGTACGCCGTCGCCGTCAACGTCCCGCTGACCGACCTCGCGGTGGTGTTCGAAACCCCCGAGATCGTCTTCCTCGACGTCTCCGACTACGGCGTCGAGGGGGCCTCGGAGTTCAAGCGGTTCTTCTGGAACAGCCTCACCGTCTCGATTCCGACGGTCGCCATCGCGATGTGCCTCATCGTGCCGGCGTCGTACGCGCTGTCGCGGCGGAAGTTCATCTTCCGGCGGAAGATCCTGTTCACCTACGTCCTCCTGACGCAGGTCGGCGGCGGCCTCGGCATCGCGCTGCTCATCGGCCTCTACGCCGTGTACGTGCAGATCGGTCTCAACGACAGCAAACTCGCGCTCGCCGTCTACTACGCGGCGACGGCCGTCCCGTTCAACACGTGGCTGTTGAAGACGTACATGGACGGGATCCCGGTCTCCTACGAGGAGGCGGCCGTCGTCGACGGCGCGCCGCCGTGGCGCGTCGTCACGGAGGTCATCATCCCGCTGTCGGCGGCGGGGCTCGCGACGGTGTTCATCTTCACGTTCCTCACGGGGTGGACGGAGTTCGTCGTCGCCCAGACGCTGCTGTCGACGGAGAACTACACGCTCCCGGTGGGCCTGTTCTCGCTGGTCAGCGAGTACTCCATCCCCTGGGCGCGCTTTTCGGCGTTCGCCCTCACGTTCGCGGCCCCCATCGTGCTCGTCTACCTGTTCGCACAGCGGTACATCGAGGGGGGACTCTCCTTCAGCGGCATGGAGGGCTAGCGGCCGACGATCTCGACCGGCTCGCGGACGGTACGTCGCCCTCCTTCGGCCGCGACGGACCGGATGTCGGAGTGTTTCTCAAATTGGTCCGATTAATTAATACCTTATTTATTGGCTAGGAAATAGTTATAAACGTTGTACGAATTAGTTCTACATAGATTACGATGACATTCGATCGTCGAACGTTCCTCAAGGCACTCGGTCTGGGTACGGTCGGTCTCGTCGGCACGACGAGACCGCGGAAAAAGCGGATCTGGCGTTCGTCGCACAGACGGCGAGAGCGGCCGCGGCGGACCCCGGTAGCAGCGTCGACTACGCGGACGACGTCATCTACCAGATCGTCACTGACCGCTTTCTGGACGGCAACTCGGCCAACAATCCGGACGGAGAACTCTACAGCAGCGGCTGTTCGAACCTGCGGAAGTACTGCGGCGGCGACTGGCGGGGGATCGTCGAGAAGATCGAGGACGGGTACCTGACCGGGATGGGAATCACGGCCGTCTGGGTGTCCCCGCCGTTCGAGAACGTCACCTCGGTCGACTCCGACGCCGGAACGTCGTACCACGGCTACTGGGCGCGGGATTTCAAGGATCCGAACCCGTTCTTCGGTGACGCGGCCGCGTTCGAGGGGCTGATCGACGCGGCCCACGACAACGGCATCAAGGTCGTGATCGACTTCGTCCCGAACCACACCTCCCCGTCGACCGCCGACGGCGAACTCGAAGACGGGGTGCTCTACGACGACGACGCGTACGTCGCGTCCTACAGCGACGATCCGAACGGGTACTTCCACCACAACGGCGGGACCGATTACTCCAGCTACGAGGATCAGATCTACCGCAACCTGTACGACCTCGCCGACTTCGACCAGCAGGAGGCGTACGTCGACCGGTACCTGAAGGACGCGGTCAAGCAGTGGCTGGACGCGGGTATCGACGGAATTCGAGTCGACGCCGTCGCTCACATGCCGCCCAAGTGGCAGAAGACCCTGATGGACGTGATCTACGACCGCAGGCCGGTTTTCACCTTCGGCGAGTGGTTCCTCGGCGCGGACGAGTACAACCGGCGCTACTACGACTTCTCGAACGACAGCGGGATGAGCCTGCTCGACTTCCGATTCGGCCAGGAGATACGGCAGGTGCTGCGGGACTTCACCGACGACTGGTACGGGTTCTGGGACGTGCTCCGGGAGACGGCCGACGAGCACGACCAGGTCGTGGATCAGGTGCCGTTCATCGACAACCACGACATGGCGCGGTTCACGGTCGAGGGCGGAGAGACCGTCAACACCGACATGGCGCTGGCGGTGCTTTTGACTTCGAGGGGGACGCCGACCGTCTACTACGGGACGGAGCAGTACCTCACGGGCGGTGCCGACCCGGAGAACCGAAAGCCGATGCCGGCGTTCGACACCTCCACCACCGCCTACGAGGTGCTCTCGAAGCTCGCGCCGCTGCGTCAGTCGAACCCGGCCCTCGCCTACGGCGGTACCCGCCAGCGCTGGCTCAACGGCGACGTGTTCGTCTACGAACGCGAGTTCGGCGACAACGTCGCGCTGGTGGCGATCAACCGGAGTCGAGAGTGGTACGAGATAACCGACCTGTACACGTCGCTCCCCCCGGGCTCGTACGCCGACGTCCTGGACGGCGTGCTCGACGGGTTCGGCACGACCGTCAACGGCGACGGCTCGATCGACGCGTTCTCGTTCGGCCCCCAGACGGTGTGCGTGTGGGAGCACGCGGGGAACACGTCGGAACCCGCGCTCGGTCGCGTCGGACCGACGATGGGGCGGACGGGCCACACCGTCACCATCAGCGGCGAGGGGTTCGGCGACGTCGCCGGGACGGTCACGTTCGGCTCGACCGAGGCCGAGGTCGTCTCGTGGACCGACGCGCGAATCGAGGCGACCGTCCCGCCGCTCGCGGGAGGGTACTACGACGTCACCGTCGTCGACGCCGACGGCGCGCAGAGCG
Source organism: Halegenticoccus soli (assembly GCF_002844195.1). Lineage (GTDB taxonomy): Archaea > Halobacteriota > Halobacteria > Halobacteriales > Haloferacaceae > Halegenticoccus > Halegenticoccus soli. Next base: position 533,750 of record NZ_PEND01000001.1, on the reverse strand, counting down.
ACGCCTTCGAGGGGTTCGAGGTGCTGACGGCCGAGCAGGTCTCCGTCCGGTTCGTCGTCGACAACGCGGAGACAGCGATCGGAGAGAACGTCTACCTAGCGGGGAACGTCCACGAGCTGGGCGAGTGGGACGCGGCTCGGGCCGTCGGGCCGTTCTTCAATCAGGTCGTCCACGAGTACCTGACCTGGTACTACGACGTCAACGTCCCCGCGGGGACGTCCATCGAGTTCAAGTTCGTCAAGATCGACGGCGACGGGACCGTGACGTGGGAATCCGGCTCCGACCGCCAGTACACGACGCCGAGCGACTCGACCGGCGAGTACGTCGGCGACTGGCGGACGTAGCGGCCGGGAGGGGGGGCGGCGGACCAGTCGGGTGACGCCGGACGGTCGAGAAGCGGCCGCGGGCGGAACGTTCGCCGCGGTCGCAACGCTCCCGCGCTCACCGAGGCGAGATCCGCGCCGTCTCTACCACGGCGGCGGAGTCGTCGACGGTCACGAGCAGCGTCTCGTCGCCGCGCCGGATCGGGACGCGGAGCCGCAGCGGGTCGTCCGAGGCGACGGTCACGTCGCCGTCGTCGAGGCAGAAGTCGAACTCCCAGAACGGGCGCTCGCCGAGGCGGACCCCGTGATCGTGGAAGAACGAGACGACGGCGGGATCGGCGAGCAGGCGGAGCCCGATCGTCGTGCCGATCGAGACGCCGCAGTCGCCGCACCGACTGACGGCCGGGTACGACAGGTACCAGTCCGGATCGACCTCGACGCGCGTCGCCGTTCGACCGCGGCAGTACGGACAGACGCCTTCGGAGGCCAGGGTGAAGTCCCGCCAGAGCTGCCTGGCGTACGCCCGAAAGAGGTCCGTCGGTTCGTGGGCGATCCGCGCGCGCGGCGGGAAGTAGCCCATGTGGACCGTCGTGGAGCAGCGCGGACACGCGACGAAGACGTTCTCGTCCTCGTATCGGGCGGAGAGCCCCTCGTCGCAGACCGGGCAGTCGGCGTCGATCGACGCCTCGACGGGCGACGGCGATTCGCCGAACCGCTCGTCGAAGACGATGTCGACGGCTTTCGCCCCGGCGGCCCGCAGCCGGTACGTCCCGTCGCGCTTCTCGACGAACCGCCCGAGAAGTTCCCCGAGGTGGTAGTTGAACCGGCCGCTGTCCTCGAACCCCGCTTTCTCCTGCAGGGCGGCGAACGGCAGCGTCTCGTGCTCCCAGAGCGCGAGGAGGATCGCGATCCGATTCTCGTCCGCGAGCGACCGGAACGCCGACGCCGCATGTCGGGCACTCGCGTCGTCGTCGGCGCTCGCGTCGGCCGTGAACTCGCCCATAGTTCGGATCGCGCGGCGCTCGGTAATGAGTGATGGTGTTCGACTCGAAGGCCCGGCCCGATCGCGTCCCGCGTCCGGTTGCGCCCCGCCGCCGGCGGCTTCGCGCCCCGCGCGCCGGCCGATCAGCACGGTGCCCCTCCCCAACGAGCGGCGGCAGAAAAAATCTTCGGCGGCTCGCCGCGCAGTAACGCCCCCGAGCGGCGGCCGTCGGACGCCGCACGGTCGTCCGCCGTTCCGGGCGCGTCCGCCCTCGCCGCCGCGGTCGGCCGAGCGCCGGCGATCGCGGAACGCCGCGGGCCGATCGCGGAGCGACCGCCGTCGATACCTGTCTTCCGGAGGACAGAACCGTTCTTCTGCTGATCCTTATGTGGCTGCCGCGGCTCCGACCCGATACCGTGCACCATCCCGGTCCTCCCCGATTCACGAGCGTCGGCGAACGGATCGAACTCGCCCCGCGCGACCCGAATCCCGACGCGACGTACGAGTGGCGGCTCGTCGACGCGCCCGCGGACAGCCGTGCCCTTCTCGGCGACGGCCCCGTCGTCCACCTCGCGCCCGACGTGCCCGGCACGTACGTCGCCGAACTGGACGCCCCCGACGGCACGCACGCAGTCACGGTGCGGGCGTTTCCGGACCCCCGACGGGAAGCCCGATTCCGCGTGGACGAGACCGACGCGAACGGCGACCTCGACGGCGTCGAACGCGCGACCGTCATCGGGGCGTTCAACGACTTCACGATGGGCGTCCACCGCGCCGAGCGCGAGGGCGACGCGTGGGCGCTCGACGTGCCGCTCCCGCCGGGCGAGCACGAGGCGATCTTCGTTTTCGACGACGAGTTCGAGCGGTACGCGACCGCGGAGGCCGTCGTCGAGGGGCCCGGCCGCCCCCGCGTCCGCCTCGACGGACGCCGCGACGGCGACGAGGTCGTCGTCGCCGCGACGGCCCGCGCCGCCCCCGACGGGAGCGATCCGACGGTCGAGTTTCACCTCGACGACAGGGACGCCCTCGGGCGCGACGACGCGACCGTGTACGAGATCTTCGTCCGCGAGTTCGCCGGCGAGTCGGTCGACGCGACGTTCGCGGAGATCGAACGTCGCGTCGACTACCTCGACTGGCTCGGGGTCGACGCCGTGTGGCTGACCCCCGTCTGCGAGAGCCCCACCCGCCACGGCTACCACATCACCGATCTGTTCGACACCGCTTCCGACCTCGGCACCCGCGAGGAGTTCGCGTCGCTGGTCGAGCGGCTCCACGAGGCCGACATCAGGGTGATCTTCGACCTCGTGATCAACCACACCTCGCGCGATCACCCCGCTTTCCAGCTCCACCGCGCGGGCGTTCCGGACTACGCCGACCGCTACGAGCGCGTCCCAGCCGAGCGGGACGCGTCGGGGGTGAACTGGGCCGGCGATGACGCGCCCGGCTACTACTTCAACTGGACGAGGATACCGAACCTGAACTACGACTCGCTGGCCGTCCGGCGGTGGATGCTCGACGTGATCGACGCGTGGGCGCCCCTGGTCGACGGCTTTCGCTGCGACGTGGCGTGGGGGGTCCCCCACGGCTTCTGGAAGGAAGTCCGCGAGCGCGTGAAAGCCGACGATCCGGACTTCCTCCTGCTCGACGAGACCGTCCCGCGGGACAGCGCCTTCCGCGAGAACGAGTTCGACCTCCACTACGACACCGACCTGTACTTCGCGCTGCGGGACGTGGGTACCGGCGACGCGCCGGCGCCGGCGCTCTTCGACGCGCTCGCGGACGCTCGACGCCGCGGCTACCCCGACGAGGCGGTCCACATGCGCTACGTCGAAAACCACGACGAGGAGCGGTACGCGACGGAGTGCGGCGACGGCAGCCTGCGGGCGGCCGCGGCCGCGACGTTCACCCTCCCGGGAGCGCCGCTGCTCTACTACGGGCAGGAGCGCGGCGTCCCCGAGCGGCGCGGGACGATGCGCTGGCACGACGGCGACGCCGGGCTGACCGCGTTCCACCGGCGGCTCGTCGAGCTTCGGAACGAGCAGCCGGCGCTCCGCGCCCCGAGCGTCGAACCGGTCGGACACGACGTGGCCGAGGGGGATCCCGATCGGGTCGTCGCGTACGAGCGCGCGAGCGGGGACGATCGGCTCGTCGTCGTCCTGAACTTCGGCGTCGACCCCGCGACGGTGACGCCGGCGCGGCCCGTCGACACCGAGAACCTGTTCGACGGGACCGACGCGAGCGACGACGACGGGGTTCGGGTCCGCGACGTCGCCGTGCTGCGCGCGCGATAGTCGGATCGGAACTCTCGACTGCGGCGGTCCGGCGGTCCGGCGGTCGTCTCGGTATCCTGCGATCGATGCAGTCGAGCGTCTCGATGAAGCAGAGTGACCCGACGCTATCCGATTGAGAGTCCCGTTCGGAACGAAGTGAGGAAGTGGGTTGGGGCAGATTTGAACTGCCGGCCTCCTCCATGTCAAGGAGGTGTCATAACCAGACTAGACCACCAACCCGGTTACGCGCTTTCCGAACGCACTCTAACGTATCGCAGCACAGTAATTGAACCTTTCGAAACGTCGTGCCGCCGGGTGGTTTCGACGAAACCGCCGCCTCCGGGTCGGAATCGTCGGTCCTTCCTCGACACCTGCGGCGTTTCCGAGTCCGGCCTCCGAACGGAGGAACGACGGTCCGACCGGCGACGCTTCGACTTCCCAACAGGCTTAAGTCGATGTACTCATTTGTACATTACAACTCGAATCCATACAACGGTGATACACAATGCAGGACTACATCGAACGCGTGGCGGACGGGGAGGATCTGACGCTCGCCGAGGCGCGCGAGGCGGCCGGCGCGATATTCGAGGGGGCGACCGAGGCGCAGATGGGCGCTCTCCTGGCCGCGCTCCGCGCCAAAGGCGAAACCGAGGCGGAGATCGCCGGCTTCGCGCAGGGGATGCGCGACGCCGCGCGGACGATCGAGCCGGATCGCGCGCCGCTCGTCGACACGTGCGGCACCGGGGGCGACGATCACGACACGATCAACGTCTCCACGACGAGCGCCATCGTCGCCGCCGGCGCGGGGGCGGCGGTCGCGAAGCACGGCAACTACTCCGTCTCCTCGTCGTCGGGGAGCGCGGACGTGCTGGAAGTCGCGGGCGTGAACGTCGAAGCCGAACCGGCCGCCGTCGAGCGCGCCATCGAGCGCGACGGCATCGGCTTCATGCTCGCGCCCGTGTTCCACCCCGCGATGAAGGCCGTCATCGGCCCGCGGAAGGAGCTCGGCATGCGGACGATCTTCAACATCCTCGGACCGCTCACGAACCCCGCCGGGGCCGACGCGCAGGTGCTCGGCGTCTACGACCCCGCTCTCGTCCCGGTGATCGCCCGGGCGCTCGCGCACATGCCGGTCGAGCGCGCGCTCGTCGTCCACGGCGCGGGCATGGACGAGATCGCGATCCACGCCGAGACGACGGTCGCCGAGATCGACGGCGAGGACGTCGCGGAGTACACCCTCTCGCCCGAGGATCTCGGCCTCGCGTCCGCGCCGGTCGAGGCCGTCGCAGGCGGGACCCCCGAGGAGAACGCCCGCGACCTCCGCGGGATCGTCTCCGGCGAGGTGACCGGCCCGAAGCGGGACATCATCCTGGCGAACGCCGGGGCGGCCGTGTACGTCGCGGGACTCGCCGACACCGTCGAGGAGGGCGTCGAACGGGCCCGCGAGGCCGTCGAGACGGGGGCGGCAGCGGCGAAGTTCGACGACCTCCGTGGCGCGACGGTCGAAGCGCCGCGGGGTGACTGACGGTGCGGGTCAAGATCTGCGGCGTCACGCGGGAGGCCGACCTCCGGGCCGCGGCGTCGGCCGGCGCGGACGCGATCGGTCTCGTCTCCGAGGTGCCGGTCGACACGCCCCGGGAGATCGATCCCGGTCGGGCCGCTGAGCTCGCCGCGGCCGCGCCGCCGTTCCTCGCGACGACGCTCGTGTCGATGCCGGAGTCGCCGGACCGGGCGGCCGAGCTGGCGAAGATCGTCCGCCCAGACGTGCTGCAGCTCCACGGGACAATCGACCCGGACGAGCTCCGGTTCGTCCGCGCCGAGGTGGAGACGAAGGTCGTCGTCGCCGTCGCGTGCGACGAGGCCGAGCGGGCCCGGGCGCACGACGGCGTCGCGGACGCGATCCTCGTCGACTCGGCGTCGGAATCGGGCGCTGGCGGCACGGGCGAGACCCACGACTGGGAGCGGACGCGCGACCTCGCCCGGACGCTCTCCTCGCCGGTGATCCTCGCCGGCGGGCTCACCCCCGAGAATGTCGCCGAGGCGGCGGCCACCGTCCGCCCGTACGCCGTCGACGTCGCCTCGGGCGTCGAAGCCGACGGCGGCGTCAAGGATCACGACGCGGTGCGACGCTTCGTTCGAAACGCCGGCCGCGAGTCCCTCACGGAGGTCGAGACGTGCCGTCCGGCGGAGTGAACGGCGCCGCGCTCGACCGATCGCGCGAGGAGTTCGTCGACCTCGCGGCGTCGGCCGACCGGCCCGCCGTGGTGCGCGTCGCCGCGGCGCTCGACCCCGAGGCGACGCCGCTCGCCGCCTACGCGGCGCTCGCGGATCGGAGCGAGTACGGATTTCTCCTCGAAAGCGCCGAGAAGGTCCAGTCGAGCGATCCGAACGGCGCGTTCTCGCCCGACGGGGCGGACGCGGACCGGCACGCGCGGTACTCCTTCGTCGGCTACGACCCGGACGCCGTCGTGACCGTCGGCCCCGACGGAAACGACGTGAAGGCGCTCGACGAGCGAACGGCCGAGCTGGTGGACTTCGCCGACGAGGGCGACGAGGCGGGCGACGGAGCGGCGGGCGAGGTCGAAGAATCGGAAGCCGACGGCGACGTGCTCGACGCGCTCCGCGACGCCCTGCCGGACGTCGAACGCGTCGGGTTCCCGGAGTCGGACCGCCAGCAGCTGGAGGGCGGACTGGTCGGGTTCGTCGCCTACGACGCCGTCTACGACCTCTGGCTGTCCGAGGTGGGCGTCGAGCGGCCGGATCCCGTGCTGCCCGACGCGCAGTTCGTCCTGACGACGAGGACGCTCGTCTTCGACGAGGTCGAAGGGACGGCCTCGCTCGTGTTCACGCCCATCGTCAGGCCCGGAGACGACGCCGGGGCGGTGTACGACGACCTCGCCGCCGAGGCCGACCGCGTGAGCCGAACGATCGCGGACGCCGGCGCGCCGGACACCGGCGGATTCGTCCGGTCGGGCGAGACGGCCGGACCGCGCGAGGAGTACGAGGCCGCCGTCCGGAAGGCGAAGCGACACGTCCTCGACGGCGACATCTACCAGGGCGTCGTCTCCCGCACGCGCGAGCTCCGCGGCGAGATCGACCCGCTGGGGTTCTACGAGGCGCTGCGCGGGATCAATCCCTCGCCGTACATGTACCTCCTGCGGCACGGCGACCTCTCCGTCGTCGGCGCGAGCCCCGAGACGCTCGTGTCGGTGCGGGGGCGGCGCGTCGTCTCGAACCCCATCGCGGGGACGTGCCCGCGCGGGACGAGCCCCGTCGAGGACCGGCGACTGGCGGGCGAGATGCTCGCCGACCCGAAGGAGCGGTCGGAGCACACGATGCTCGTCGACCTCGCGCGCAACGACGTCCGCCGCGTCGCCGAGCCCGGCAGCGTCCGGGTCGAGGAGTTCATGAACGTCCTGAAGTACTCGCACGTCCAGCACATCGAGAGCACCGTGACGGGGACGCTCGCCGAGGGGAGGGACGCCTTCGACGCGACGCGGGCGGCCTTCCCCGCCGGGACGCTCTCGGGCGCGCCGAAGGTCCGTGCGATGGAGATCATTGACGCGCTCGAAGGCGGTCCTCGCGGCGTCTACGGCGGCGGCGTCGGCTACTACTCGTGGACGGGGGACGCCGACTTCGCCATCGTGATCCGGACCGCGACGATCCGCCGCGGCGACGACGGCGACGAGGACGAGATCACCGTGCGCGCCGGCGCGGGCGTCGTCGCCGACAGCGACCCCGCGGCGGAGTACGAGGAGACCGAACAGAAGATGGGCGGGGTGCTCGCCGCCATCGAAGCGATCGAGCGCGAGCCGCCGCGGGAGGTGCCGAGGTGAGGCTCGTCGTCGTCGACAACTACGACTCCTTCACGTACAACCTCGTTGAGTACTTCTCCGAACTGCGGTCGCCCGCGTCGGGCGAGCCGGTCGCGGTGGAGGTGCTCAAGAACACCGCGAGCCTCGGGGACGTCCGCGCGGCCGACCCCGACGCGCTCGTCCTCAGCCCCGGGCCCGGCCACCCCGCGAACGAGCGCGACGTGGGCGTGACGGCGGGCGTGTTGCGCGAGCTGAGCCCGGAGATCCCGACGCTCGGGGTCTGCCTCGGGCTGGAGGCGGCGGTTCACGTCTACGGCGGGACCGTCGGCCGCGCCCCGGAGCCGGTTCACGGCAAGGCGTTCCCGATCGACCACGACGGCCGCGGGGTGTTCGCCGGGCTCGAACAGGGGTTCCAGGCCGGCCGGTACCACTCGCTCGTCGCGACCGAGGTGCCGGCGTGTTTCGAGGTCAGCGCGACGACTGAACACGCGACGAATCGGCAGAACCCGGACGGAGTTCGGGAGCTCGTGATGGGCATCCGCCACCGGGAGTTCCCGATCGAGTGCGTGCAGTTCCACCCCGAGAGCGTCCTCACCGCGGTCGGCCGCGAGCTCGTCGGCAACTTCGTCCGGTGCTGCGCCTCCGCGGCGACGGCGAGCGCCGAGACCCGGTGATCAGATTCCCGCCCCGAGCATCGACAGCAGGAGCAGCGCGCCGACGACGACCGCGCCGACGGTCACGACCCGCCACGCGACGCGGAGGACGAGCCGTCCCACCAGGACGACGACCCCGACGGCGACGAGAACGGCGAACGCCCGTCCCAGCGGCAGTCCCGACAGCACGGCGGACTGGAGGACTGACAGGAACGCGACGATACCGGTGAGCGTCATGTGGGCTAGAAGTACCATCTAGTAGATAAATCTGTGGGGTATCGCCGCTCGGCGGCGGTCGCCGTCGCCGCGGCGTACCTCCGGTGGCGCGGAGTCGTGTCCGTGAAAATTTCCCGTCATATCAGGTACGAACGGAATTCGGAGGCCGATTTTCGCCACCGACTCGCGGGGTCGTCGCTCGCCCGGACGACGCGGCGCGCGCGGGACCGCAACCCCCCTTTCGTTCCACTGGACGTCCCGACACCGTCTCTCGAATCTCGGGCCGAAAGGATCACTTTCGCCGCGCTCCAACTAGCGTTATGGGCGTTCCGTTCGACAGGGTTCTACGTACGCACCGCCGCGCCGACGGCGAATTCGGTCGAACAGACACATGAGTGATAATTATTCCCCGACTGATCGTCTACCGAGACCGAAGGATTAAGGGATCCAGTCCGACACAGGAACACCGTCATAAATGAACGAAACAGAGACAGTCACTTCACGCGGAATCGCCCGGCACCGAGCCGCCGGGCGGGGGGCACAGTGAGATGAGCCGCGCCGATCTCAGCGCCGACGAGCTCGTCCTGCCGATCAAGCGGACGGACGGCGAGACGCTGGAGGAGCGCATGACGTCGAACGCCTACAACAACATCCTCCCCGCGCGCTACCTCCGGAAGGACGCGGACGGGAATCTGATCGAGACGCAGGAGGAGTTGTTCGCACGCGTCGCGAAGAACATCGCCCTCGCGGAGGCGGTCTTCGAGGCCGAAAAGCGAGACGTCGAGGTCACCGTCCGCCCCGACCAGCTGAAACCCGGTCACCCGCGCCGCGACGAACTCGCCGCGGAGGTCTTCGGCGCGGGCGTCGCCGCGGACGACGAGGCCGAGACGGCGCTCTCGGTCTACAACGTCAACAAGTTCGCCTACGATACGGTCGTCCCCGAGCTCCCCGAGGAGATCCGCGCGGCCGTCGAGGAGACCCGCGAGGAGTTCCAGGAGCTGATGGAGATGCTCTCTTTCGTCCCGAACTCGCCGACGCTCATGAACGCCGGCGACGAGCTCCAGCAGCTCTCTGCGTGTTTCGTCGACTCCCCCGACGACGACATCACGGACATCCACCAGACGATGCAGGAGGCCGCCGAGGTCTTTCAGAGCGGCGGCGGCATGGGCTACGCCTTCTGGCGATTGCGGCCGTACGGCGACGCCGTCGGCTCCACGGGCGGCATCGCCTCCGGGCCGATCACGTTCATGCGCACCTACGACCAGATGTGCGAGACGATCGCGCAGGGCGGCGCCCGACGCGGCGCGCAGATGGGCGTGATGCGCGTCAGCCACCCGGACGTCATCCAGTTCATCCACGCGAAGAACAAGGACGTCTCGCTCGCGCACTCGCTCCGGCTCAACGACCCGGACGACTACACCCACACGACGTTCAAGGAGGCGCTCGAAGAGGCGCGCGAACTCATCGACGAGGAGGGGCGCGTCCCGAAGCACCTCCGCAACGCCGTCGAGGGCCACCTCTCGAACTTCAACATCTCTGTCGGCGTCACCGACGACTTCATGGAGGCGCTGTACGCGGACGAGGAGTTCGTCTTCACCAACCCGCGGACGGAGGAGCCGCACGTCGCCACGCCCCAGACGAAGGAGCTGTACGACATGTTCGGCCTCGGCGAGCACGTCGAGGTCGGCGAGGTGCTGTCGATCCCCGCGAGGGAGATCTGGCAGCACATCGTCGAGGGGGCCCACGAGAACGGCGAGCCGGGCGTGATCTACCTCGAACGGGTGAACAAGGAACATTCGTTCGACGTGGAGGAACATCCGGATCACAGGATCCTTGCGACGAACCCGTGCCTCACCGCCGAGATGGAAGTGCAGTTGGCTGATGGCACGACCGAGCCGATCGGTGAGTTGGCGGAGAGGGACGAACCGGTACACGTCCGTACGCTCGACGGAGGCGAAGTCAGCTCTCGTCCGGCGAGGGCGTTCAAGACGAAGGAGGACGCCGACGTGGTTCACGTCACGACGGAGTCCGGCGCCTCCATTCGCGTGACGCCGGACCACAGGATCCGCAACGCGGACGGTGACTGGATCGAAGCGGCCGACCTTTCGACCGGGGATTCCATCGTGGCCCTGTCACGGGTCCTGGCCACGTCGCAGGGACCGGTTCAGGAAACAATCGTCGAGACCGTCGAACGCGTCGAAGCCGACGGGAGCGAAGACGTGTTCGACCTCACCGTGGAGGGTACTCACAACTTCTTCGCAAGCGAATCCGGCGAGGTCACAATTAACGTCCACAACTGCGGGGAACAGCCGTTGGAGGAGTACGAGGCGTGCAACCTCGGGCACATCAACCTCTCGACGCTGGCGGCGCGCGACGCGCCCGACTGGCGCGTCTGGTCCGAGGCGCACCTCGACGAGTACGACAGCTACGAGGACGCCGTCGCGGCCTTCCTGGAGGAGGCGATCGACTGGGAGGAGTTCAACCACCGCGTCGAGTACGGCACGCGCTTCCTGGAGAACGTCGTCACGATGTCGGACTTCCCGGTCGACAAGATCGAACAGAAGGTCCGCGAGATGCGGAAGATCGGCCTCGGCGTCATGGGCCTGGCGCAGCTGTACATCCAGCTCGGCATCCGCTACGGCTCCGACGCGGGCAACGAGGTCGCCCGGCAGGTGATGACCCGCATCAACCACGGCTCGAAGTGGACCTCCCACGAACTCGCGAAGGAGCGCGGCAGCTTCGAGGACTGGGCCGACTCGAAGTACGCGAACCCGACGGAGTACCGCGAGTGGTTCGAACACCACACGGGGCTCGACGCCGACGACTGGGCGGACGGCTTCCCGATCCGCAACCACAACACGACGACCATCGCGCCGACGGGCACCACCTCGATGGTCGGCAACACGACGGGCGGCTGCGAGCCGATCTACAACGTCGCCTACTACAAGAACGTCTCCGACGACGTGCAGGGCGACGAGATGCTCGTCGAGTTCGACGACTACTTCCTGCGCGTGCTGGAGGCCAACGACATCGACGTCGACGAGGTGAAGCGCGAGGCGCAGGAGCAGATGGCGAACAACGAGTTCGACGGCGTGGACTCGCTGTCGACGGTGCCCGACTCCATCTCCGAGCTGTTCGTCGTCACGGCGGACCTCACCGGCATCCAACACGCCGCCGTGCAGTGCGCCTGCCAGGAGGGCGTCGACTCGGCTATCTCGAAGACCTGCAACTTCCCCAACTCGGCCACGGTCGAGGACATGGACGAGGTGTACCGGTACATCTACGACCACGGCGGCAAGGGCGTCACCGTCTACCGCGACGGGACGCGCTCGAAGCAGGTGCTCACGACCCGCGCGAAGAACGCGGAGTTCTCCGACGACGAGGAGGCCGCGGCGGCAATCGTCGAGGGGATTCGCGAGGTCTTCGGCGGCATCGAGGGCTTCCTCGACAGCGAGGAGGTCCGCGAGGCGCTCGGGGACGACCTCGACGCCCTCGGCGCGCGCGTCGGCGGGGACGGCAGGAGCGAGATGGGCAGCGGCAAGAAGCGGCCGCGCCCGGACGTGCTGTACGGCGTCACCCAGCGCATCGACACGGGCTACGGGAAGCTCTACGTCAACATCAACGAGGACGAGAACGGCGAGCCGTTCGAGCTGTTCGCCAACATCGGCAACTCCGGCGGCTTCACCGCCTCGTTCACGGAGGCGCTGGCGAAGACGATCAGCACGGCGCTCCGCTCGGGCGTCGACCCCGAGGAGATCGCCAGCGAGCTGCAGGGGATCCGCAGCCCGAAGGTCGCCTGGGACAAGGGCGAGCAGATCAACTCCATCCCGGACGCGATCGGCACCGCGATGCGCCGCTACCTCGACGGCGAGATCGAAAAGCCGTACCCGAAGCAGACGAACCTGAGCGAGGTCGAAGAGGAGGCGAGAAAGCAGGAGACTGACGGCGGCGCGGCGGTCGCCGACGGACCAGACGCGTCGACGGACGCCCCCGACGAGACGCACGACGCCACCCAGGACCTCCTCGACGCGGGCGAGAGCCCCGAGTGTCCCGAGTGCGGCAGCATGACGCTGTACTTCTCCGAGGGCTGTAAGACCTGCGAGTCCTGCGGCTGGTCGGAGTGCAGCTGAGCTAGCGCGTCCGACGGACCGACTCCGGTTTTTCGCGGCGTCGTCGATTCGAACGATCGGAAAAAGGGCGTTCAGCGGTCCTCACCGTCACTTCGTCGGCTTGCGCTCGGGCATCTCCGCGCCGGTCCGCGCGCCGTAGAGCTGGTACGCGAAGTACAGCTCGTACAGGCCGGCGAGCCCGACGACGACGTAGACGGCGGCTTCGATGGCCGGGACGGAGCCGAAGACGAGGTTCACCAGGTTCCAGTTGGAACCGGCGAACTCCCCGAGTCCGACGAGACCCCAGTTGATCGCGCCGACGATGACGAGCGCGAGCGAGATCCAGTCGAGGAAGGTCGCCCGGATTCGTCCTTCGTACTTCATCTGTGTTTCACCTCTCGGTTACTCTATTGGTCGCGTGACGGAATCAAGTTAACGCCGTCCGGCGATTCTGGGGATTCGACGGGGGCGACGGGCGCGGGTATCGAGACGAGAGGGAGCGGAGTCGGATGGACGACGGACGACGGACGGGCGGCAGTCGGACGACGGACGAGCGACCGCCGCGGGCGTAACAGTGATGCGCGAGGCGCGGCGTGTCCACGTATGGACGAAGAGCGGACCGAGGGGACGAGGGGTCGCCCGTGTCCCCTCTGCGGGGCGTCGATGGCCCGCCGCCACTGCAAGTACGTCTGTCCGGCCCACGGCGTCGTGTACGACTGCAGCGACACGTTCTGGTAGGGGAGGAGGGGGTCGCGGTCCTCACGCCGGACGGTCGGACGACCGACCGCCACCCCCGACGCTCCGCGGATCGGCGATCTGTCGCCCTCTTTTCGGAGCCGAAGAGCACGAAGCGTTATGTCAGTTGGCTCCCAACGACCCGACGTCAAAATGAGCGGTCGGAGCGACGCGCAGACGACACTGCCGCCCATCCCTCCACATGGTAGCTGACGAACGAGTCGAACGGAGCAAGACGATTCAGCGTCGGACCGGGAAAACCTTCCACCTCGCGACGCGGCTCCTGCCGAAGCGAACGCGGCGCGCGACGTACGTCCTGTACGCGTTCTTTCGGATCGCGGACGAGGTCGTCGACGGGGGGATGCCGAAGGCGCCCGAACGGCAGCGCGCCGAACTCGAACGCATCCGCGCCGAGGCGCTGGGCGAGCGCGAGGCGACCGATCCGGTCCTCGCGGCGTTCGCCGAACTCCGCGAGCGCTACGGGATCGACGACGAGGACGTGAACGCGTTCGTCGACGCGATGGCCACCGACATCGCGAAGCGCCGGTACGCGAGCTACGAGGAGCTCGAAGCGTACATGGACGGGTCGGCCGCGGCGGTCGGTCGGATGATGACGGCGGTGATGGGCCCCGAAGAGCCGGAGAAGGCGCTGCCGCACGCCACGGCCCTGGGCGAGGCGTTCCAGCTGACGAACTTCGTCCGCGACGTCCGCGAGGACGTCGAAGAGCGCGATCGGATCTACCTGCCCGCGACCACGCTGTCGGACCACGGCGTCACGGAGGGGCAGATACGGCGATTCGAGATGGACGATCGGTTCGCCGCAGCCGTCAGAGCTGAACTCGCGCGGGCCGAGGGCCTCTACAGGAAGGGCGTCACCGGGATCAAGTACCTCCCGCGGGACTGCCAGTTTCCCGTGCTCCTCGCGGCCGTCATGTACGCCGAGCACCACCGGCTCATCCGGCGGCGGAACTACGACGTGCTCTCCGAGACGCCGCAGCTCGGGACGCTCCGGAAGCTGACGCTGCTCGCGAAAACGCGCTGGCACTGGGCGTGGAGCAAGGATCCGGCGACCGTGTTCCGGAGGGCGAGCACCGTCTCGGACCGCGAACCGACCGCCGCCGGGCGCAAGTGCACCGAGTGGCTCCCGATACGGTAGTCAGCGGAACGGCGACCGTCGGACCCGGAGCAGTCCCGCGTCGAACCGCTCGGTCCGGAGGAGGCCCACGCCGAAGACGCCGGCGACGACGACCGGAATCCAGTTGTCGAACCAGGCGTTGATGCCGCCCCAGAGGATGACGAAGCTCACGAGGTCGTCGAGCACGAACTCGCAGTCTGCGAGCCGGGCGCGGAGCCCTCGCCGGTCGAACACCCGGTCGAGCGTGACCACCGCGACCGTCGCGCTCAGCACCCAGCCGGCGTAGTTCGACAGCGGAACGCCGTAGAAGACGCCGCCGCCGGGGTACACCCAGAAGCCGAGCGCGACCGCGCCGGGATCGAGCACCGCGTCCATCGCGAGCACGGCCGCGACGACGACGCCCAGACGGACCCCCGTTCGCTCCGCGCGCCCGCCGAGGAGCAACAGACAGAGCAGGTACGCGTTCATCACGAGGGGGAGGAAGAAGACGGGCAGGCCGACCGGAACGCCCGCCACGGTCGGCCCCAGGTCGATCCCGTAGAAGAACTCCCCGTAGGGGAACCCGGTCTCGATCCCGACGTACTCGACGCCGTAGGAGTAGAGCGCCAGCGCGAGGACTCCGACCGCCGCCCGGCGGTCGACGAGCGGGGCGACGCCGGCGACGAGCGGCGAGCGCATCACGACCGTTCCGAGGAGGATCAAGAGCGGATTGAACGCGAGCGGCGCCGGGAGCCACCCTTCGGCGCTCGCGACCAGAAGCACCGCGCCGTTCAGCGGGAAGAACACGGAGATCGTGAAGCGGTTCTCGCGGACGAGGCGGTCGAACCGGGCCTCCGCCTCGCGCCGGGTCGACGGCACCCGCTCCGAGAGCGCCCCGGCGTCAGCCATACGCGACTCTCCACAGGCCGCCGAGGGTCATGGCCATCCCCGCGACCGCGTTCAGCGCGGGGAACCACCAGTACGCCCGCTCGACGTCGACGCCGGAGCGGTAGACGAAGAGCGCGAAGAGGGGGTACGCGAGCAGCAGCGCGCCGAGACGGAGGTCGAGGAGGCCGAACGCCCCGGCCGCGAGGAGCCAGCAGCCGGCGCAGTAGGCGTACGTGCGGGACTCGCCGAGGACCGTCGCCGTCGTCCGGATGCCGGCATCCCGATCCGGGTCGATGTCGGGGATCGCCGAGAAGGTGTGCATCCCCATCGTCCAGAGCACCCCTCCGACCACGGCGAGCGCCGGCGGATGCGCCCCCGACACCGCCGCGTAGGCCGCCGCGCCCGGGAGGACGTACAGGCCGTTCGACAGCGAATCGAGAAGCGGCGTGGTCTTGAAGCGCAGCGGCGGCGCGCTGTACTCGACCGCGAGGACGAAGAAGGCCGCGAGCCACGGTCGCGCGATCTGGGGGACGACCGCGAGGAGGGCGACGCCGAGAAGGCCGCTCGCGGCGACCGCGAGGGGGACCGCCGCCCCGCCCTCGTAGCGGACCTCCCGGTCGTCCTTCTTCGGGTTCTCCGCGTCCGCGTCGGCGTCGAACACGTCGTTGACGCCGTACAGGAGGACGTTCGCCGGGACGAGGAAGTAGCCGAACAGGGCGAGCGCGACCGGCGCGAACAGGTCGGCGGCGGCGTCAGCGCCGAACGCGACGCCGACGAGCACGGGACCGGCGAGATAGAGCCAGAATCGCGGCCGCGAGAGCTTCAGCAGGTAGCGCAGACGGACCACCTCATCTCACTCCCACGTCGCGTTCGTTTCGCACTCGTTTCGTGTTCGTCTCCAACGCGTCGCGTTCGTTTCGCGTGCGTCTCGCTCCCGTCGCGTTCATCTCACACTCGTCCCGACTCTCGTTCGCGCTTCGCCATCGCCTCGGCGGTCAGCCGACCGCTGATGAGACACATCGGGACCCCGATTCCGGGCGTGGTGTACGATCCGGTGAAGTAGAGGCCCTCCATCCCCTTCGAGGCGCGGGGCGGGCGGAACAGCGCGGTCTGTCGGAGCGTGTGCGCCAGACCGAGCGCCGACCCCTTCGTGCTGTTGTAGCGGTCGGCGAAGTCGGACACGCAGAACGACTCCTCGAAGACGATTCGGTCGCGGAGGTCGACGCCGGTGTGCTCCGCGACGTCGGCGAGCACGAGGTCGCGGTACTCGCGCCGCCGCTCGGGCGCGTCGTCCAGCCCGGGGGCGATCGGCACGAGCACGAACAGGTTGCTGTGGCCCTCGGGGGCGACCGCGTCGTCCGTCTGCGACGGAACACAGACGTAGTAAGCGGGGTCTTCCGGCCACCCCGGGTCGTCGAAGATCGTCTCGAAGTGCTCGTTCCAGTCGGTCGGGAGGACGAGCGTGTGGTGCGCGAGCGGGTCCACGTCGCCCTCGACGCCGAGGTACAGGAGGAACGCCGACGGCGCGTAGGTGCGCGACTCCCAGTAGTCGGCGTCGTACTGGCGCTTTTCGGGCGGGAGGAGGTCCTGCTCCGTGTGGGCGTAGTCGGCGTCGGAGACGACGAGGTCCGCGAGGAACGACTCGTCGCCCGCCGTGCGGACGACGAACCCGCCCCGCCGACCGCGGATCTCGGTGACGGGGCGGTCCACGCGGAACTCGACGCCGAGTTCCCGCCCGAGCGCGGCCATGCCGTCGACGACCGCGCCGACTCCGCCCGCGGCCGAACTCCGGTCGGACTCCGACCCGCCCCCGTCGGTCGGGCGGGGGTAGTAGACGCCGAGGTTGAAGTCGACGTGGCTCATCAGGTTGTAGAGCGCCGGCGTGTTGTTCGGCGCGCCCCCGAGGAAGACGAGGGTGTACTGCACGATCTGCTGGAGCTTCGGGTGGTCGAAGTAGTCCTCGACGTGACCCTGCATCGACCCCACGAGCGACAGCCCCCAGGCGTGCCTGAGCACGTCGGGGTCGACGTAGTCGCGCAGTCGGGGGCGGTCCTCGTAGACGAAGTGGCGCATCCCGATCTCGTAGTTGCGCTTCGACTTGTCGAGGTAGCGTTCGAACGCCTCGCCCGCGCCGGGTTCGTACGACTCGAACGTCTCCCGGTTGGTCGCGAGGTCGGGGACCATGTCCACCCGGTCGCCGTCCTTGAAGAAGATGCGGTAGTGGGGGTCGAGCCGGACGAGTTCGTAGTAGTCGGACGGGTCCCTGCCGAAGTAGCCGAAGAAGTCCTCGAACACGTCGGGCATCAGGTACCACGACGGGCCCATGTCGAACCGGAAGCCGTCGCGTTCGAGCCGACTCGCCCGGCCGCCGAGCTGCTCGTTCTTCTCCAGCAGGGTCACGTCCGCGCCGGCGTCCGCGAGGTAGCAAGCGGTCGAGAGGCCGCCGAACCCCCCGCCGATCACGACGACCGACCGCCCGTCGAGCGACCGGAGTCGCTCGCGGAGCCGGCCCCGGTCGCCGTCCAGCCCGGAACCGAAGCGGGAGGAAGCATCGCCGGGGGGGGAGACAGACTCGGGGGCGTCGTCGCCGAGACCGAGGAACGAAAGCGGGTTCATGCGACCTGATAGGTGCGTCCGGAGCATAAAACGACTGACTGCGGGGCGGCGGCCGCCGACCGTAGCTTTAGGTCCGGACCCTCCCTACGCCGTCCATGGACGGGAAAACGGTCGTCGTCACCGGCGCGAGTCGCGGCATCGGCGAGCAGGTCGTCCGCGCGTTCGCCGCCGAGGGCGCCCACGTCGTCTGCTGCGCCCGAGACGTCGACGCCCTGGAGGCGGTCGTCGACGACGTCGAAACGTCCGGCGGGCGGGCGTCGGGCCTGCGGGCGGACGTGCGCGACGAGTACGACCTGGAGCGGCTGATGGAACGGGCCGCCCGCGTGAACGGGGAGATCGACGTCGTCGTCGCCTGCGCCGCGGTCGCCCACGGCGAGCCCGGAGCGACGCCACTCGCCGACGAGCCCTACTCCGGGTTCGACGACACGCTCCGGACCAACGTGCGCGGGGTGTTCGCGGCCGTGAAGGAGGCGCTGCCGCACCTCGCCGGGGACGCCCGCGTGCTGATCCCCTCCGGCTCGGTCGCGCGCGACGCGAAGCCCGGAACGGGCGCGTACGCGGTGTCGAAAGCCGCCGCCGAGGCGCTCGCGCGGGGGTTCGCGGCGGACGTCGAACAGGCCGTCGGGATCGTCGACCCCGGGCTCATCGGGACGGACCTCAGCGGCGGGCGGGGCCGCGATCCGGCCGACGTGGCCCCGATGTTCGTCTGGGCCGCGACCGAGGTCGACCCGGACGAGTTGAACGGCGGGCGGCTCGATCTGAAGGCCTGGCGGCGGGCGACGCGGTAGCCCGGCGTTCACCACGCCTCGGCGTACTTCTCGACGAGCGAGTCGACCGTCTTCGGCGGTTCGTCGAACCACCTGGCTTCGAGCGCCTCCTCGGAGTCGTTCTCCGAGGTTCCGCTCTCCGGCGTTTCGCCCTCGTCTTCCGGCGTCCCGTTCGCCGCCGACGCCGCGAAGAACGCGTCGAGGGTGTACAGCAGCCGCTCGTCCTCGTCGTCGTCCGGGAGGTACTGGAGCTGTCGGACGAGCCGGAGGCCGTCGATCTCGCAGGCGACGCCGGCCTTCTCTCGGACCGCGCGGACCGCCGCCTCCTCTAGCGACTCGTCCGCCTCGCACTCGTCGCCGGGGGCGGTCCACCGCTCCGGCCCCGACTCCGTCCGAACGAGGAGCACCCGCCCCTCGTCGTCGGTGACGAACGCGACGCCGGCGTCGAGAAGCCCCTCGGGCGCGACGCCGACCATGTCCTCGAAGCGGGTCACCGGCACCTCGACGCTCTCCTCCTCGACCGGGCAGTCCCCGTACTCCTCCCGCAGCCGCTCGCGCAGTTCGTCCGTACGCTGTTGCGTCCGCTCGCCGATGGACATACGACTAGTCCCGGCAGCCAGGAGCATAACCGCGGTGGCCCGTCCGACGAACCGCGCCTTTCGAACGGGTCGTCCGACGCGCGAGGAGCGCCGCGACCGCGTGGCGACGGGCTTAATAACGACCGGCGACGCGTTCACAACATGGCACGGCTCTCGGCCCTCGGACTCGGCGCCACGCTCACGCTCGTCGCGCTGTCGGCGGTCGCCGCGGCGGCCGGGTCGTGGAAGCTGCTCGGCATCTCCTGGGTCGCGTTCGCCGCGATGGCGGCGGCGGCGATCCTCGGCGCGCGGACGCGGACCGACCGCGCCGGAACGCTCGTCTGGGGGTACGGGCTGGCGAGCGGCGCGATGGTGACGAGCGCCGCGGTGTTCCTCCTCCCCGGGGCGATCGACCACCACGCGCAGTTCGGCGGCTTCGGCGTCGCGCTCGGCCTGCTCGTCGGCTTCGGCGCGCACACCGTCGGCCACCGCCTCTCCCACCTGGACCTCCCGATGGATCGGACGGTGGCCGAGCTGAGCGCCCACGCGCTCGCCGCGGGCGCGATCATCGGCGTCGTCTACGGCAACATGCCGGCGCTCGGACCGCTGCTCGGGCTGGCCATCGTCTCGCACAAGGGGCCGGCGGGCTACGCGGCCGCGAAGCGCCTCGCTCTGCGGGGGCGGTCCTGGTCGACCCTGCTGTTGCCCGCCGCGGGCGTCGGCGTCGCCGCCATCGGCGCGAGCGCGGTTCGGCTCCCCGCAGCGCCGGCCGTCCGGGGGCTGGTCTTCGGCTTCGCCGCGGGCGTGTTCCTCCACGTGGCGATGGACTTCCTCCCGCGCTGCGAGCTGGGGAGCGAGATCCACGAGGCGCTCTCCGTCGAGGGCGACGCGCACGCGCTCCTGGACAGGCTCCGCCTCCACGCGGTGGCGAGCACGGCCCTCGGCGGCCTCGCCGTGTTCCTCGCCTGGACCGCGGTGGCGTGAGCGTCCGGCCCCACTCGATCCGACGGAGCAGCCGCGAGAGACCGACGGCGGCGAGACGGGGGACGAGAGTCACTCCCCGCCGCGCGCCTCGTCGAGCACCTTGTCCGCGAGCGTCGGGACGAACGTCCCGATGTCCGTCACCATCCCGATGGCCTGCGAGCTCCCCCGGTCGAGCAGCTGCGTCACGGTCGCCGGGTTGATGTCGACGCAGACGACCCTCGTCGTCGACGGGAGGCAGTTTCCGACCGCCACGGAGTGGAGCAGCGTCGACAGCATGAGCACCAGGTCGGCCTCGTGGGCCTGCTCGCGGATGGCGTTCTGCGCCTCGACGGTGTCGGAGATGGTGTCGGGCAGCGGCCCGTCGTCGCGGATGGAGCCGGCGAGGACGTACGGCACGTCGTTCCTCACGCACTCGTACATCACGCCCTCGGCGATCAGCCCCTCATCGACCGCCTCGGCGATGCCGCCGGCGCGGATGACCTCGCTGATCGCGTAGATGTGGTGTTTGTGGCCCTTCCGCGGGTGTTCGAGCGTCTCGACGTCCATCCCGAGCGAGGTACCGTAGAGGCCGCGCTCGATGTCGTGGACGGCGAAGCCGTTGCCGGCCGAGAGCGCGTCGACGTACCCCTCGCGGACGAGGCGGGCGAGGTCGTCGCCCGCGCCCGCGTGGATGAGCGCCGGCCCCGCGACGACGAGCACGTTGCCGCCCTCCCGCTTCGTCTCCACCACCGCCTCCGCGATCTGCTGGATGAGCGAATCGGAGGGGCGCTCGCTGGAGACGCCGCCCTGCATGAACCCGAAGGGGCCGGAGGCGTCCCGGGGGCGCTCCGGCGGTTTGACCCGGATCCCGGCCTCGCCGGTGACGACCAGGTCGCCCTCGCGGATGGCGTTGAGCACCTTCGTGTACGCCCGCGGCCCGTCGGCGTCCCGCCGGCCCCCGCCGCTCGAACCGTCCGGGTCGTCCGATCCGCTCGATTCGCCCGTCGCGTCGCGGTCCTCGACGACCACTGCGCAGTCCATCTCCACGTTCTGCACGTCGATCCACTCCCCGTCGTACCGAACCTGGGTCGGGTGGTTGGTCGTCGAATAAAACCCGGCGGGGACGACCTGGTCCGCCGGGGCCGGGTCGAGGGTCGCGTCCACCGGGTCCAGGAGGTTCGCCCCGTTCTGGTGGAGCTCGTGGACGATCGAGGTGAGGTCGGCCTCGTCGGCGGCGTACACCTCCATCCGACAGTACGACTCGGCGTCCTTGTGTTTGCCGACGCGGAACTCCTCGACCTCGAAGTTCCCACCCATGTCCATCACGATGCCGAAACAACGCTGCATCATCCCGGAGTCGATGATGTGTCCCTCCAGTTCGACCGTGCGAGCGACTGCCATTGCTCTGTGGTGGGCGGAACGGAGTATGAGGGTTGTGGACTGACGGAACCTTGCGAGCGCGTGCCGCGGCCGGCGTCGCGGAGCCCCGACCGGGAGCGGCGAGGACGGGACGGTCGGGGGCGGAAGACGGCTACGTGCTAGAACAGGAGCCCCTTGGCGGCGTTGATCACGGTCCACTTCACCCGCTCGACGATCCGTCCTCTCTCCCCGCCGACGACGACGTCGCCCCGCGCGACCGCCCGCCGGAAGGCGGCCGACGGGTCGTCTGCGCCGGCGATTCCGCGGACGGTCGCCCTGTCGGTCGTCATCTTCAGGTCCGCGTCGGGGTGGCGGCCGTCGCGCAGATCGCTGATGCGGTTGTCCTCGTCCACATAGAACGAGTACGCGGCGGTCCCCCCGCTTCCGCGCACGTAGAGGTTCACCCGCCTGTCGGCGAGTTGCTCCCCGGCGACGCCGAGGTCGGCCGACGCGACGTTCGCGTTGTACAGGCCGACCATCCCGCGCAGATCGTCGTACAGGTCGTCGCTCCACGCTGGCTCTCCCTCCGCCGACTAGCCGCCCACGACGCCGCTCGCGCCTGCGCCCACCACCAGCACCGCGACGAACAGCGCCGCGGATCGAGAAACGGATCTCATGGTCGGTTGACAGCCGCTCCGAAAGTATATAAATTCTTCCTGATAGGTGCACCGTTTCACCTATCTGAGGTTCGCGTCGAGGAACGCGAACGCGTGGCCGAGCGTCTGCTCGAACAGCCGGCCGTGGTAGAGGCCGAAGTGATCGCCCGGCAGCCGGACGAGCGTGGCGTTCGAGATCCCGTCTGCGGCCGCCTCGATCGCCTCGGCGGGGGCGATCTCGTCGCGCGTCCCGGCCAGGAGCAGCGTCGGGCAGGCCACGTCGGCGGCGTCCGACGCCGGGCGGTACCGGAGGAGCGAGAGGAACGCCCGCGCGGGCGTCTCGTTCTCCCAGTCGGCGTCGGCCGGGATCAGGTCCTCGAAGCCGGCCCGCGCGCCGGGGTCGTTGAGGAGCGCGAACTCCTCCGGATCGCCGACGACGGGAACCGTGTACGGACCGAGCGGCACGAGCGGCAGCGACTGGAGGCGGTCCCGGACGCCGAGCGCGACGCCTTTCAGCAGGTAGCCGACCCCTCCGCGACGGACGAACGCCCGGCCGTCGAGCACGGGCGTCTGGGCGACGACGGCCGAGATCCGGGGGTCGTCCGCCGCGACCTCGACGGCGTGTCCGCCGCCGAGCGAGACACCCCAGAGCCCGATCCGTCCCGCGTCGACGCCGTCGAGGTTCCGGACCCTGGCGACGGCGGCCCGCCAGTCCGCCGCGTCGCGCTCCGGGTTCACGAGGTTCCGCGGTTCGCCCTCGCTGTCGCCGACGGTCCGGTAGTCGAACAGGTAGACTGCGTACCCGCGCTCCGCGAGCCGCTCGGCGACGGCCGGGAGGCCGAACGTCCGCTCGGCCGCCAGGCCGTGGGCCATCACGACGACCGGCGGGTTCGCGGGGCGGTCCGGGCGGTAGAGCCAGCCGGCGCACTCCGTCCCGCCGCTCTCGAAGTGGGCGATCACCTTCGAGAACTCGTAGCGCGAGGGTTTCGGGGCGGTCTCCGCCGGCCGGCGGCTCCGCCACGCCCCTCGGCTCATTCGTCCTCCGACAGCGTGTCGAGCACCAAGGAGGAGAACTCGACCTCGTTGAGGCGGTACTCGACGAGCCCGCGGAACCACTCGGGTTCGGCGCGCCAGGTCCCCAGCACGTCGTCCGTGGTGCGGACCACCGTCGCGTCGACGCGCGTCGGCTCCCACCGGCCGTCCTCGACGAGGTCGATGAAGACGTTCAGCGCCCGCCCCATCTCGCGGTGGTCGACGCGCTCGCCGGGGAAGGCGGTCATGTACGTCAACTCGACCGTCTCCTCCTGGCGGATCTCCTCGACGCTGATCCCGTTGCTCCGGAGTTCGCCCTCCAACCCCGTGATCGTCTCGGGCATGCGTCCGAATACGGGGGCCGAGAGTTAAAGCTTGGAGCCGTTTCGGACGGGCGGCGCACTTCGACCCTCCGCCCACCGGGCGGCTACTTCGGCCCCTTCGGCCCCTTCGGCTCCTCGCCGCCGTCGACCGCCGCGGGTCTCGCGTCGACCCGCTCGCCCGACCCGGCCTTGAAAGAGAGGCCCAGCCGATCCAGCGCGACCGCGCAGGCGTAGACGCCGATCGCGACGAGGACGATGGTCCCGCCGGCGGCGACGCCGTAGAAGTACGAGAGGGTGAGGCCGACGAGCACCGCGAGCTCGCCCGCGAGAACCGCGACGACGACCGACCCCCGGAAGCTCCGGGCGACCTGCGCGGCGGCCGCGACGGGGACGACGAGCATCGCGGCGACCAGGATGACGCCCATGATCTGCATCGCCGCGACGACCACCAGGGCGGTGAGCACCACCAGGAGGCGGTTGTACGTGGCGACGTTCAGCCGCGCGACGCGGGCGGCGGTCTCGTCGAACGTGATGAAAAGGAGCTGCTTGTACGTCGCCGCGACGACGGCCACCACGAACGCGGTCAGGACCACGAGGACGGCAGCGTTTTCGAGCGTGACCGTCGAGAGGCTGCCGAACAGGTACTGGCTGATGCTGACGGCGATTCCCCCGTCGGAGAGGCTGACGAGGACGGTCCCGAGGGCGAACCCGCCCGAGAGGACGATCGCCATCGGCACGTCGCCGTAGGCGTCGGTGTACTCGGAGATGAGTTCGATGAGCAGCGCCGCGATCACCGCGACGACGAGCGCCGTCAGGTACGGCGAGACGGAGATCGCCGACACGGACCCGACGAACAGGCCGACGGCCACGCCCGCGAAGGCGGTGTGCGCGAGCGTGTCGCCGATGAACGCCATGTCGCGGTGGACGAGGAAACTCCCGACGAGCGGCGCGACGAGGCCGACGCAGATCCCGGCGACGAACGCCTGCTGCATGAACGAGTAACAGAGCATGTCGACGCCGAGCGCGCCGCCGACGGCGCACAGTAGCTCGCCGACGAGCCGGATCCCCGCGCCGACGAGACCGACGAACCCCTCGAAGACCGCGGCGAGGCCGAGCCAGAGCGGCGAGAGGGCCGAGATGGAGGTGAGTTCGGTCGGGTTCACGAGTGATCGTGGTCGAGGAGCCGCTGGTTCGCGCCGTACGCCCGCGCGAGCGCGTCGCTCTCGGCGAATCCGTCCGGGTCGCCGTGGAAGAACAGCCGGCGGTTCAGACAGGCCACCCGCGAGGCGTGCTCGGTCACGACGCCGATGTCGTGGTCGATGAGGACGACGGTGATCCCCCGGCCGTTCAGCTCGTGGAGGAGGTCGTAGAACGCCTCGCGGGACTCCGCGTCGACGCCGACCGCCGGCTCGTCGAGCGCGAGCAGGTCAGCCTCGCCGGCCAGCGCCCGGGCGATGAACACCCGCTGACGCTGGCCGCCGGAGAGGTGCGCCAGCCGACGGTCCGCCAGGTGGTCGACGCCGACCGTCTCCATCGCCTCCGTCACGATCCGCCGGTCGCGCGACCCGACCCGCCCGAACCGGACGCGGGGGTACCGCCCCATCGTGACGACCTCGCGGACGGTGATCGGCATCTCTCGCGTTCCGCCGGTGACGTCCTGCGCCACGTAGCCGACGCGCTCGCCGTCGTCGAACGCGCGGGCGGGCTCGCCGAACAGCCGAATCTCGCCGCTGTCCGGCCGGTGCAGCCCCAGGACGAGCCGCAGGAGCGTGCTCTTGCCCGACCCGTTCGGCCCGACGAGGCCCAGGAACTCCCCCGCTTCGACGGTCAGCGACACGTCTTCGAGGACGGGCGACCCCCCGTATCCGAACGTGACGTTCGAAACCTCGATCACGGCCCCGTCGATCGACTCGCGCTCGCCTTCGGGACGGTCCGCCGTCCCCGCGTCCCCGCCGACGGCACCGGCGCCCCGCCGCGCCTCGTCGCTCGAACTCATTCCGCCCCGAGCGCCTTCTGCAGCGACGGCAGGTTGACGTTCCGCATCACGTCGACGAACCCCCAGCCCTTCTCGGCCCACTCCGCCTTCAGCGTCGGCACCGGCGTGAGCGGGACGGCCTCCGTCGCGTCGGTTTCTTCGACCAGCTGCTTCGCCGCGCGGTCGGACTCGAAGACGGGCGCGAGGACGTGGGTGATGCCGTGCTCCTCGATGAGCGCCTGCGCGCGGGAGACGTCGCGGGGCGACGCCTGCGAATCCGGCGCGAGGCCGGTCAGGGCGTGCACGGTGAAGCCGTACCGGTTCCCGAGGTACTGGAACGCGTTGTGCCCGGCGACGAGTACGTCGTCCCGCTCGCGGCCGTCGAGCGACGACCGAAACTCCTCGTCGAGCGCCTCCAGTTCGGACGCGTACGCCGCCGCGTTGTCGGCGAACGCGGATTCGCGGTCCGGATACACCTCGACCAGCCCCCGTCGGACGTTCTCGACCGCGGTCGCGGCCCGCGTCGGATCGAGCCAGAAGTGCGGGTCGTGCGGCCCGTGGTCGTGACCGTCGCCTTCGTGATCGCCGTGCTCTCCGTGCTCTTCGTGAGATTCCTCCGCGTGCTCGTCGTGGGACCCTCCCTCGTGGCCCCCGGTCTCGTTGCCGCCGGCTTCGTGGCCGTGGTCGGTCTCGTTGCCGCCCGCCTCGTGGTCGTGGTCGTCCTCGGCGGTGTCGTTGTGCCCGTGGTCGTCTTCGGCGTGATCGTCGTGACCGTGCTCGCCACCTTCGTGGTCGCCGTGTCCGTGATCGTCGCCCCCTTCGCCCGGCGGGCCGAGGAGATCGACGTCCTCTCGGGCCGCGATCACCGACACGTCCTCGTCGTTGTCCCGGACGTTCTGGACGATCTTGTCCGCCCACGGCTGGAACCCGTCGCCCATGTAGACGAGCGCGTCCGACCGGAGGACGGTCCGCTGGATGTCGGGGCCCGGCTCCCACCCGTGGCCGTGCTGACCGAACGGGACGAGGTTCCCGACCTCGACGGCGTCGCCCGCGACGCTGTCGGCGAAGTCCGACAGCACGAAGAACGACGCCTGCACCGGTTCTCCGTCGCCGCCCGTCGCGCCTCCGGATCCGTCGCCCCCCTCGCCCAGACACCCGGCGAACGCCGCCACCGCGACCCCCGCCCCGATGCCGAGGGCCCTCCTGCGAGTGTATCCGCTCATGCGTAGTGTTAAGAGATGCCTCAAGATTAATAAGAGCTACCATTCACGTTCTCGGAGTTCATAACGTTGGGGACGGCGTCGACGGCGGCGCGAGGGCGGAAGCCCACCTCGTCGGTCCGGTCGTCGCCGAGGAACGCCGGCAGACAGCGGTCGCCGCGCTCACCGAACGTCTTCGAGCGGGACCGCGTGGGACTCGTCGATGGTGATCCAGTTCGTCGCGAGGTCGCCCGACTCCGCCGGGAACACCGTCACCTCCGTCGGACGGCGCTCGTCGTCGAAGAGATACTCCAGTCGGAAGCGCGGGAGCTCGCGGAGGGCGGTGCCGTCGTCCGGATCGTACGTGTCGATCGCGCTCATGCGTCAATCACTCCTTCGCGACGCCGACGGGGCGACTGCCCGTCCCCCCGCCGCGCCGCGAACCGTTCTGAACGTACGGCCGGCCGGACATAAATCTGTGCCACTAATTCTCACACCGGAGAATCGGGGCGGTTCTCTTCTCCATTCGAGAGATACGGCCGTTTTGCGACGAAATCCCATAGGGAGGGTAACCCGTGAGACGCGGAACCCGCGAAGCGTTCGCTTGCGGTCCTCCGCGGCGGGAACGGCGGTTCAGTCGCCCCCGCCGAACACCTGGCGCATCATCGATGCAACGGGATCCTACTGGAGCCCCAACAGATCGAAGCCGTCATCTACAGCACGGGGAGCTTACGTGGCTATTTCCACCCGATCCGAGAGAATAACCGTGCTGAATACAGGGCGCGGATTTAACACCTCCGGGATACGGGTTAGCGATGGAAACGGCCTAACGATCAGCGTCACGGAGGGTGAGATATCGAGAAGACAGACGACTCGGTAGAGATTCTGGTTGACCGATCAAGGATGGTCAAAGAACAATATCTCAGATATCGGACTACGGCTTCGCTTCGAAGACCAGACTGGTCGGCGTTTCGGCCGCACGGCGGAAGCGCGCGAACCCACCTTCGGTGACGACCTTCCGGGTCTGCTCCTCGCCTGCTTGCGCGCCGAGCCCGTAGCCAACGTCTTGACTGAGCGAGTTCGGCGTACACGCAACCGTCGAGATGGAGTATGCGAGGCGGCCGAACGGGGTGAGGTTGTCTTCGACACGATCCTCAGCGTAGGGTTCGACGATCATCCACGTCCCGTCATCGGCCAACGTCTCCAGAACGTGGGCCGCCACACCGACGGGATCGCCCATGTCGTGGAAGCAGTTGAACATCGTGACGAGGTCGTAATCGGTCCCGCTGTACCCTCTCGCGGTCGCTACCTCGAAGGTGACGCGGTCGGCGACGCCCGCCGTTTCCGCCCGCTCGCGTGCCACTTCGATCGAAGCCTCGTGGTAGTCAATGCCGATAACCGTGGAGCTGGGATAGGCTTGGGCCATGCGAATCGTGGGTGCGCCATGGCCACAGCCCACGTCAACGATCTTCCCGCCTGCCTGCAATGTAGCATCGACCCCGTCAAGTGCCCCGATCCAGTCGATTAGGAAGGTCCCGTAGGATGGTCCGAAGAAACGTTCGGTACCGTGAAACACGTCCTCGTCGTGTTCGTGCCAGCCGATGCCCTCGCCCGTTCGAAAGGCCTCTCGGAGTTCGGGTCCGATCTTGGAGGCCGACGTCACCAGCTGGAACGCACCAGGCATGAACACGGGGCTCTCTCTATTGGCTAGGACGTACGCCTGCTCGGGGGAGAGATAGTAGCGGTCGGTCTCAGGGTCGTAGGTCACGTATCCACCGGCGGCCTGCGCTCGAAGCCATTCGCGGACATAGCGTTCCACGGTATCCGTCTCCTCGGCCAGCTCAGCGGACGAAAGCGGCCCAGCCTCGTCCAGTGCCGCATAAAGACAGAGTTCATCGCCGATGACGGCGAGCGCGGCGTGGACCGTCGCACCGAGGTCCACGAGAGACGTTTCTACCAGGTCGGTCAGTTTCTGTTCGTCGATCGAGTTCGTTTCAGTTTCCGTTGACATGGTTTCTTTCCTACACGATCCGCAGGTGTTCGCTCCGGAGTTCTTCGTCCGAGCAGTCCTTACCGTGGACGTCCCGCATGTGTCGCTTGGCAAGTTCGATCGCCTCGGCCTCGTCTTCCGATTGGATGATGAACCGGCAACCGACCGCTGCTGCTTCACAATCGAGGTTGTGGGCCTGTGCCACTGCTGTTGACCTCCAGAAACACCATCCGCTGCTACCGATATAGCTGTAATTAGAACTACAGTTCTATAGGAACGTCGATAGAACCCGTCTTCTATAAGGAGTGTGATGCGTGGCTCCGGGCTCAATGCCTTGAGAGAGTGAACTTACGTCGGCAGGCGACACTGGCTGGGGGATCCTCAAAGCCGTGTGGTATGATACCACGAGTAAGGGTCATTACGCACGTCCACCTCGTTACTGTATGGACCCCCCGATCCCAAGCCAGGCAGAACGGTCGGACCCATCCACCGCGAACGAGGCGTTCAAGCTCCTCTCGGACGAGACCAGACTCGAAATCTTACAGGTCCTCTGGGAAGCCCACGATCCGGTGGACGGAACCTCAATCCGGTTCGCCGAACTCCGCGAGCGCGTCGGCGTTGAGGACCCCGGCCGTCTGAACTACCACCTGAACAAGCTCATGGACACCTTCGTCCGGCGGACAGAAGACGGGTACGAGCTCATGGATTCGGGCAAGCGGATCGTCCGGATGTTACTTTCCGGCACCGCGATCGACGATCCAGAGATTGAGCCCGTGGCGGTGGATATCTCGTGCTGGTATTGCGGTGGACAACCGGAGTGGAGTTATTGGGAGGGATGGCGCTACTTGGAATGTACCAACTGCGAAGCGAGGTGTGTCGAGTCGTTCCCGCCGGGGGTGATCAGCAAGACCGAATTCCCTCCGTCGGGGTTGCGGGGTCGGACGCCAAACGAGATCAACGAGGCGGACCGGATTTGGGGTACTCATCGACGAGCGTCGGTGATGGACGGCGTTTGCCCCGAGTGTGCGGGTGAGATGCCCATCACCTCGGTCGATATCTGCGAGGATCACCAGCCAGATTGGAACGAGTACCAGTTCTGCGAGAACTGCGGGTCGATCTTCTGGATGCTGGTCTCGCACGTCTGCGAAGGGTGTAAATACCGGTGGCGGATGCCGACGTTGTTCTACCCGTCAAGACACCCGGCGGTGGTCGCGTTCTATTACGAACATGGCATTGAGTTCGACCTCGCTACCTACGAGCAACGCGCGTACCTCCTCGACTTCGAGGAGGAACTTCTTTCGGAGGACCCCCTTCGCATCCGCATCTCGATTCCGTTGGAGGGCGATGTGCTTGGGCTCACGTACGACGATCGGATGGAGGTGGTAGATGTGAATCGTGGCGGATGAGAGCACTGAGTCAGGCACTGAAGTGCAGTTCTCTCCGCGGATAGTACTCGGATTCCTGATTTGGTTACGTCCGCGGATCATCGGTACCCCATTGATGGACACATCCTCTGTGTGCAGCGCGGCGCTCGATTTCTGCGTCCGGGATGACGGGTTTGGAGACCGCTGTTAACTACGCGAATCCAGTTCGTAGCGGAGATTGTATCGTTCGCCGAATTCAGTCTCTCTCTCGGAGGCTCGCAACGTCCATCATCTCCGTGAGCGAACCCGTCTCGAAGTCGCTGTCCGAGACGACGAGTTCGTCCCCGGTAGATCGGGCGGTCGCCGCGATGAGCAGGTCACGCGCGGCCATTCGTTCCCCGTCGTCCATCAATCTGTCCTGCATCCGGGCGGCTTCCAGCGCGATCTGCTCGTTCAGGTCCAGCGCCCGAACGCCGCCGAACTGTCGGCGAACTCCGACGACGTCGGTCTCGCCGCTACCTACTCTCCCGTCTACGACCTCGAACACGCAGAGCGAGGACGTGAGGTACGGCTGGCCGCGCTCTTCGACGGCCGAGACGACCTCGGGGACGCCCTCCAGCATGTCGATGATGACCGAGCTATCCAGGAACGTCACCGCTCGAAGCTCCTCCGAGAGCGCTTCACGGCCGACCGCGCTCGTTCGGCCTCTTCCTCGCTCCACGCGCCGATTTCGATGGGGCGTTCGCTCTGTGCGAGCCGTTCGAGGAGTTCGTCGAACGTCTCGTCCTCCCGTTTCAGCCGCTCCAGCATCCGCTTGGTGTCGTCCGAGACGCGAATGGACGTGCTCACGTGTATACGGACTGCATACGCGCCTAACTAGCTTACGCTGCCCTTCCGCTCCGATGAGACGAGCGATTCAGGACGCCGAAAAGAGGTGAGTTAGCGCTCTACGGCAGTTCCATCAGTCGCCCCCGCCGAACACCTGGCGCATCATCGGGTGCATTTCCATGAGCTGCTCCTCCGCGATCTCCTCGTACAGCTTGTAGGTGATAGACACCGTGAGCAGCAGGCCGGTCCCGGAGACCTGCCCGATGGTGCCGAGCATGTTCGCCATGACGGCGAGCAGCCCGACGAGCGCCCCGCCGATGACGGTCACCTGCGGGATGTACCGCTCCATCACCTTCTCTATGACCTGCGGGTTCCGGCGGAAGCCGGGGATCTGCATCCCGGAGTTCTGGATCTGCCGGGCGGTCGCCTCCGGGCCCATTCCAGTGGTCTCGACCCAGAACACCGCGAAGATCGCCCCGCCGACGACCATGAACGTCAGGTCGACGCCGACGCGGAGCATCACCTCCCACGGCTCGGCCGAGGTCGTCCCGAGGAACCACGTCCACTGGTCGCGGCTCTGTATCGGGTTGAGGTAGTAGAACAGGCCGCCGACCGGCTGGCCCTGCTGGTTGTACTCGCCGAGCCACGCGGGCATGCCCTCGCCGAGCTGGCTCGCCAGGATGCGCCCGAGGAACTGGATGTTCGCCTGGAGCGCGCGGACGAGAATCATCGGCAGGACGGACGCGTAGATGAGCTTCACCGGGAAGCGGCCGCGCGCCCCCTTCACGCGGGCGTGCGACAGCGGGATCTCGACGCGGACGCTCTCGGCGTAGACGACGACGGCGAAGATGAGCACCGTCGTCACGAGCGCGAGCAGCTGTCCCTGGCCGAGGAACAGCGCCTGTAAGCCCTCCGCCGTCAGCGGCGAGCCGAGCGGGACGGAGCCGGTGACGATCCCGAACCAGGTCGGGAAGAACCCGGAAGCCTGGCCCAGCTCCTGCCAGCTGAACAGCCCGGCGACGAGCTGCTGGCTCACGCCGGCGATGATGAACAGGCCGACCCCGCTGCCGACCCCCCACTTGCTCACGATCTCGTCCATGAACAGGATGAGAACGCCGCCGACGAAGATCTGGACGAAGATGAGCGTCTCGACCCCGAACTGGCCGACGCCGAGCTGCTGGGCGACCGCCGGATCGGCGGGCAGAAAGCCCCCGGCGAACACCATCGGAAGCCCCGTCAGGCAGATCATCACGACCACCAGGAGCTTCTGGAGCCCCTGGTAGAGCACCTGGTCGCGCGGATCGTTCGTGTCCAATCCGAGCAGGTCGGCCCCGCCGAGCAGCTGGAGCACGATGCTCGCCGTGACGATCGGACCGATCCCGAGCTGGAGGATCGAGCCCTGCGACCCGGCGAGGATAGACCGGAACTGCCCGTAGAAGTCGTCAGTTCCGGTCTGGAGCCCGAACAGGGTGATGTTCGTCAGGAAGAAGTACATAACGAGGATGCCGGCGGTCCAGCCCAACTTCCGTTTGAAGGGGACGTGCCCCTCGGGACGTTGGACTGCCGGCATCCGCGTTAGCACGGGTTCGGCGGCTTCTTTCCATCCCATATACCCGCATACTTCGCACGTGGGTTTGTAGATGCTTCGTTTTGAGCGCCCGGAGTATCACACGAATTATGCGGTCGGCGACGCGCATTTTCCGTCAAAGTTGACACGACGGCCGGCGCGGTGCGGGGTCGCCACCGCGCACCTGGGGCCCGCGAGCGGCGCGTCGCGGCGAACGGCGGTCGGCGGCGGCGGCAGTCACATTCCACTCGGCGGAGAGATGTGAACGAGCGGCACTTGTCTACTTCCCGAACGGAGATCGGCCGGAAACAGCGCCGTCCGGTCGAGGGATCGCCGGCGATGCGAGCGGCGCGCCGACGGCGACCCGAGCGAGACGCCGACGCGTCGCTCGGGGATCGAACCGCGACGGAAAGAGGAACTCGGCGCGCGAAAACCGCCCTACTCCGCCTCGTCGACGGTCTCGCCCTCGACGTTCTCCGCTTCCTCGGCGCGCCGGGCGCGCTCCGAGAGTTCGGCGCTCCCGCCCGCCTCCTCGATGAGTTCGACGGCGCTCGCGGAGAAGGCGTCGGCGACCACGTGCAGCTCCTGTCGGACCTGCCCGTCGCCGAGCACCTTCACGACGTCCGCCTCGTGGCCGTCCTCGACGACGTCGCGGGCGTCGATGCGGTAGGCGTCGCCGTCCTTCTCGGCGAGGCCGTCGGCGGCGTACAGCGCCGCGTCCTCGTCGAGCTCGCGGACCGAGACCTCCAGGACGGTGTCCTGAACGCTCTGCGGCCGCTTGAAGCCGTGTTTGCCGAGCGGTTCGTAGTTGTGGAACTCGTGTTTCGCGCGCCCCGCGCGGCCGCGGCCGCCGCGGTGACCGGCGCCGCGCCGGTTCTTGTGCGTGCCGCCGCCGTGGGTGCGGGAGCCGCGCTGTCGTCGCTTCTTGCTCGTCATTATCGCATCGCCTCCAGGAGCTCGTCGATCTCCTCGGTGGTGTGCTTGCCGAGCTGGCCGCCCTCCTTGGTCGGGTGCTTGAGGCCGTTGTGCCCGCCGCGCGGCGGGTGCAGCCGGATCACCGGCGAGAGGCCCTGCTCGCGCAGCGTCGTCTCCTCGTCGACGATCGCGGCCGCGAGCGCCGCGACGTCGTCGTAGTCGGTGTTCTCGGCGACCCACTCGTCGTCGATCTCGGCGTCGCCCTCCAGGGGCTCCGCCCGCTTGCGGACGAGCGTCTCGACGACGTCCTGACTCGGCTCGCCGTGGGCGACGAAGTCGTTCACCTTCGTCACCATCCCCCGGTAGGTGTCCGTCCAGGGGACGAACGCGCAGTGGTTGACCGAGTGGATGTTGAGCATCGAGAGGGTGTCCTCGACGTCGCCGCTCATGTTCACGTCGCCGCGGATCTGGACGACCGCGCGCATCACTCGCGCACCTCCCGCTGGACTTCGCGCGCGCGCCGGGGCGTGCGCGACTGCGAGGCGTTCTTCAGCGCGTTGTACGTCGCCTTCGCGAGGTTGACGGTCGTCCGGGTGTTCCCGTTCGACTTCGTCCAGGCGTCCTCGACGCCGGCGAGTTCGAGGATGCTCCGGACGGTCGGCGCCGCCGCGAGCCCGAGCCCCATCGGGGCCGGGATGATCTCGACGGTGACGCTCCCCGCTTTCCCCTCGGCCTTCCGGCTGAGAGAGTGGGTGCCGCCGGGGCGGTCCTCCCAGGAACCGGAGCCGCGGTCCACGTGGATGATGTTCAGTTTCGCCACCTCGATGGCCTTCTGGATGGCGGAGCCGACCTGGTCGTCGCGGGCCTCGGCGTAGCCGAGGTAGCCGTCGCGGTTGCCGACGGCCACGACGCACCGGAACTTCACCCGGCGGCCGGAGTCGGTCATCCGCTGGACCATGTTGATGTCGAGCACGTCGTCGTCCAGTCCGGGGAGGAGCTGGTCGACGATCTCGGGCTCCTTCAGCGGCAGGCCGGAGTCGAGCGCCTGCTGCATCGAGGTGATCTCGCCCTCCTGTACCTTGCGGCCGAGCCGCGTCTGCGGTTCCCAGCCGTCGTTGTTTCTGCTCATGCGTCGTCCTCCATCTCGTCGGCGCCTGCCGGTGCGCCGTCGTCCCGTAGTCGTTCGAGCACCTCGTCGAAGTGCTCGGGCAGATCGCGGGCGTCGAACTCCCCGCTGTAGAGCGGCTCGTCGAGCCCCTCTGCGTACTCGGCGATGTGCTCGCCGCGCGTGCGCGACCAGTTGGCCAGCACGCTGTCGTTGTGGGGGATGTCGAGTCCCGCGTCGATCGCTCCTTCCTGTACCGCGAACACCTTGCCGCCGGGCGTCGCCGTGTTCAGACCGATGTCAAGGACTGCCTCCTCGACCCCGGCCTCGACGGCGCGCTTGCCCGCGAGGTACCCCGTCAGGTACGCGCTCGGGAGGTTGCCCGTGGGGGCCTCCCAGCCGTACTCGGCGAGGTCCTCGGACGTGGCGCTCGCGTGCGTTTCGTCGCCCTGCGGACCGGGTGTGATCAGCTGCGCCCTGACGTGCTTGTTGCTCACGCGAGCAACGAGGCGAGGCTTCCCCGATTTCAGCAGGCGCAACCTCTGGTGGTAGTCGGTCCGGACCTCGCGGCGACGCCGCATCGGTACCTTGTACCGTGGTCCTGTTGCCATTATTCGTCCTCCAGCGTGATTTCGTAGTTGTTCCGGATGTACGCTTCGAGCCGGTCCACGCTGTCGAACTCGCCGCCGCTCGCCTTGTTGTACAGCTCGCGGTACTGAGTCCGGTTCAGCGTGCCGTCGTCGCGCAGTTCGCGCAGGCGACGGCGCTGGGCGCGGATCCGGCTGATCCATGCTTTCTTCGAGTCCTGTCGGCCGCCCTTGCGTCCCTTGCGGGAGCCGGGGCCCTTGCGGTGACCGTACGCCCGCTTTTCGGCCCGCTCCCGGGCGCGACCGCGGGAGTTGCCCTTCGCGTCCTTGGCGCGGATGGTCCCCTGGTCGATCAGGTCGCGGACGTCCTCGCGCGTGATCGCCTCTGCGATGTCGCTCTGGGCCTCCGGGTCGAACCAGACGCGGCTCTTGCCCACGTCGAGAATGTCGGCGGCCATTCGCTTCTGTGCCTTCAGGTCGGTCATTCTTCCACCTCGACTTCGACGTAGGTGGGGTTGAGGACGCGGATCTCGCGGTCCTCGGCGACTTCCTCGATGCGCTCGCGCTTGCGAGCGCCGACTTTGCTCGCGATGCGGACGGCCTGCGTGGCCGGATCGACGCCCTCGAGGTCGTCCACGTTGTGCACGTAGACCTCCTCGAAGCCGCTCGGGTGCAGTCCCCGGGCGGCCTTCGGCGAGCCGTAGCCCGCCTCGACGGTGTCGCCCTTGCCCTTGATGCCGCGGCGCTGCTTCGAGAGGTTGCCGCGCGGACGGCGCCACGAGGTGGGCGTCCGCTTTTTCTTGTGGTAGTCCTGTCGGTAGAACTGCGGCTTGCCCTCGCGGTGCTTCTGGGCCAGCGCGCGCGCCTTCTCGTCGCTGAGGTCGGGCGTCTTGTCGGCGTGTCCGCGGGGGCGGAGCTCCGTCTCCGCCGCCTCCTCGGGTTCGGCCTCCGCTTCGGCCTCCTCGGTTTCCTCTTCGACTTCGACTTCGGCTTCGGTCTCCTCGGTGACTTCGAGGCCGCCGACGTCGGCTTTGATCCGCGCGGCGAGCGCGTTGCCGATGCCCTCGACCTCGGCCAGCTCGGACTGGCTCGCGGCCTTCACGTCCTCGACGGACTCGTAGCCCGCGTCGCGGAGCGAGTCGGCCTTGCTCGGGCCGACCCCGCTTATGTCTTCGAGCTCCTGAATGTCGTTTTCCTCTTCGGCCATTTAGACACCACCCGCCTTCGGCTTCTCGGTGATGTAGACGCCGTCCTGGAACACGCGCGTGTCCTTGTCGGTGACGCGCGTGAGCTGTTCGATGTCGGCGGCGGTCTGTCCGACGGCCTCCTTGTCGGGGCCGCTCAGGACGATCTCCTCGCCGTCGACCTGTACCTCGGTGTCGCCCCGGACCGGCGTCCGCCGCGGCGACTTCTCGCCGAGGAAGTTGTTGATGACGACCTCGTCGCCCTCGACGTTGACCTGCATCGGGAAGTGGGCGTAGTAGATCTCCATGCGGTACTCCCAACCCTCGGAGACGCCGTGGATCATGTTGCGGACGTGGCTCTCGAAGGTTCCGAGGGTCGCGTTCGTCTTCGCGTTCTCCTCGGAGCTTTCGACGACCACCGCTTCGACGTCGTCGCCGTCGTCGTTCTCGACGCTCTCGACGGCGACGGAGACGTTGGGGTACCAGAGGCGCTTCGTCACGCTCCCGTTCGGTCCCTCGACGGTCAGGTCGAGGTGGTCCACCTCGGCGGACACGTCGTCCGGAATTTCGATTTCGACTCTGCTCATGTTAGTAGACGTATGCGATGATCTGGCCACCGATGCCCCGTTCGCGGGCGTCGTAGTGGCTCATGACGCCGTGGCTCGTCGTGACGATGAGCGTCCCGTAGTCGCGGGCGGGGAGGAACCGCTTCTCCCACTTTTCGAACTCGTCCGCGCCCGCGGAGTAGCGGGGCTTGACGGCGCCACACTCGTTGATCGCGCCTTTCAGTTCGACCTCGAACTTCCCGGACTTCCCGTTGTCGACGAACTCGAAGCCGTCGATGTACCCGCGGTCGTAGAAGACCTCGAGTACGGAGCCGATGATGTTCGAGGCGGGCTGTACCGTGTGGTTCAGGTGCCCGACGCTCTCGGCGTTGTTCACGCCAGAGAGCGCGTTGCTGAGTGGGTCGTTGCCTGCCATGGTTATCGGTACTTCTTGAAGCCCATGCTGCGGGCGACCTCGCGGAAGCACTGTCGGCACAGGTAGATGTCGTACTTGCCGACGAGCCCCTGTTTTCGACCGCAGCGCCGGCACTCGTTCTCCTGGCCGGTGCGTCGGGTCGCGTGCTCGCCCGTGGCTTCGCTCTCGCTTTCGCTCATTCGTTCACCTCCACGTCAAAGGTCGATTCGAGGAACGCGATCGCGTCCTCGGGCGTCAGGCGGTGACCCGACGGAATCGGGCGGTTCGCCTGGTCGCGCTTCCGAACCCGGTAGCCGGGGCGGACGAGGTTGACCGTCACGTCCAGCCCGTAGATGCCGATGTTCGGGTCGTACTCCTGGCTCGGGAACTCCGTGTGCTCCTCGACGCCGAAGCTGAAGTTGCCGGTGTCGTCGAACTGCGAGCGCGACAGGTCCGCGAGCGGCAGTGCCGTCCGCAGGAACTCCTCGGCCGCCTCGCCGCGGAGCGTCACCTTCGCGCCGACCGGCGTGCCGGGGCGGACGCCGAAGTCCTGCCCGGCGCGCTTTGCGGTCGTTCGGACGCTCTCCTGGCCGGTGATGTCCTCCAGGATCTCCTCCGCGTTGGCGAGCGTGCGACCGCCCTCGCCGACGCCCATGTGGACGACGACCTTCTCGACGCGGGGCCGGCGCATCTCGTGGAACTCGGCTTCGGCTTCGGCTTCGCCTTCGCTCTCGCTCATTCGCTCTCACCTCCGGTGGTGACGGCGTCCTCGCCGCCGGTGAAGTTCTCGTCGATGACGACGACGTAGTCGGCGATCGTCTCGAAGCCGGCGTCCTCGCCTTCCTCGCCCTCCTGGGCGACGCGGACCGTGTTCGGCCCGCTGCCGGCGGTGACGGTGATCTCCTCGATCGTGCCGATCTCGCCGGCGTGAGCGCCCGCGACGGCGGTCACGAGCGCACCCTCCTCGTAGGAGAAGTGCGCGACGATCTCCTTCGTCTCGTTGTCGATGACGAGCGAGTCGCCGGCGCTGTACTCGCTGCCGTCCTCGACGCGGACGTTCGTCCCGTCGTGCAGCGACAGCTGGAAGTCGCCGCCGGTCACCTGGCGTTTGCCGACGACCTTCCCGAGGCGGCTGTCCGCCGCGTCGGCGTCGACGGGCGTCAGCGCGAGCCGACCGCCCTCGTCGGGGAACACGCGGTAGTACTCCTCGCGCTCCGTGAACGCCAGGATGTCGAACATCCCGATGGGTCGGCGCACGTCGGAGACGGCGTCGCCGTTGACCAGGACGGTGCCCTGGTTCAGCGCGTAGCGCGCCTCCTTCGCGGAGTCGACGTAGCCGAGCACGTCCCGCAGCAGGATGAGAAGCGGGACGCCGGCCGCGCCGTGCGGACCGGCACCGGCTTTGACCGTCCACGTGGCTTCCTTCCGTTCGACCGGCCAGGAGTTCGGTACCGAGAGTCGTTTCTGGTGCTTCGTCATTCGTTACCCTCCGATCCTTCGAGACGCGCTTCGCGGCGCTCGTCGTCCAGGTCCAGGTCGGTCACGCGGACGTTGCTCGCGTCGAGCGGCCGCGGCACCTCTTCGCCGTCGGCCTTCTCGACGACGACGCCCTCGACGTAGATGACCTCGCGCTTGAGGTCGACCTCGGCGACTTCGCCTTCCTCTCCGGCGAAGTCGCCGCGGAGGACCTCGACGGTGTCGCCCGCGTTGACGCGGACGTTCCGACGGCCGTACTCCTCGCGGAGGTCGTCGGAGAGCGTCGCGCGGACCTGCTTTTGCCGCTCGTGCAGCGGCGCGTCCCACTTTCGGGTTCGCTGTTTGCGTGGTTGTCTGCTCATGGTCTATACGATCATCGTCGCGGTGCTCGCGATGCTCCCGAAGCGCTCGGCGACTTCGCGCGCGATGGGACCCTTGATCTCGGTCCCGCGAGGCTCGCCCATCTCGTCGATCACGACGGCGGCGTTGTCCTCGAACTTCACGCGGGTGCCGTCCGGTCGGCGAATCGGCTTTCGCTGCCGGACGATGACGGCCTCCAGCACCTGGCGGCGCATCTCCGGCGTGCCTTTCGTGACCGAGACGGTCACCTTGTCGCCGACGCCCGCTTTGGGGTGTCGGTTCTTCGTTCCGGAGTACCCGGCGACGCTGATCACTTTCAGCTCGCGGGCACCCGTGTTGTCGGCGCACGTGATGAGAGAGCCGCGTTCCAGGCCCTGGGTGATGTCAGCTTTGAGCGCTTCCATCAGTCACCACCCTCCGGGCTCCGGTCGGCGGACGCCCCCTCGGTCACGTTGCCGGTCGTTTCCTCGACCGCTCCGGCGGCGTGCTCGGTGACCTGCGCGGACACCGAAGCATCCTCGGCCGCGAGCTTCTCGACGACCACGTGCGATTTGGTCTTCGAGAGCGGGCGCGTCTCCGCGATGCGGACGATGTCGCCCGTTTCCAGCTCCAGGCACGGGGGTGCGTGGGCCGGGACGCGGCTGCGCCGCTTCATGTAGCGGTCGTACTTGGGAACGCGAACGTCGTATTCGCGCTCCACAATGACGGTTTTCTCCATATCTGTGGAGGCGACGACTCCCTCCAGCGTCTGTCCGCGCACGGAAAGCGAACCGTGGAACGGACAGTGCTGGTCGGAGCAGGTCTCCTCCGGCTCTGGTACGTTCAGTCCTATCGCCATTTCGAATCACCTGCGTTTTCGGTGCGGTGGGCGGGTCGTGAGAGCAGTCGTTCGCCATCCACCGTAACGTAGACCGCGCCCTCGCAACCGCCAGACTGACCGGCGTTGACGCCGGCAGTATCCGACGGAAGTTCGGACGCGGACCCCGGGGCCTTTCGGCCGCCGGCGGCTTCATCTGTGCGAGCCGGCTCGTCGCCGGCGAGTTCGTCTGCGCCCGTTCGCGCCGACGACGGCTCGTCGCCGGACGCTTCTCGGAGCGCGAACTCGAACGTCGTGCCCCGCTTCGGCACCTGCCGCACCCGAGACCCGTCCGCGCCCTCGTCGCCGTCGCCGTCGCCGAACGCGCGGCGCGCCTTGGTCGCGCCGGTGTCGACGTGCAGCGTGTTCATCGTCTCGATGACGACACGGCCGGCTATCCCGACGAGGTCGGGGTTGGCGGCGTCGGCCACCCGCACCGGGAGGCCGTTGAGTTCGTGTCGCGTCAGGGTCTCGGGCGAAATCGGCATCCGCTTACTCGTTTTCTTCGTCCAGGTCGCCTTCTTCCCGCTGGATCGTCTTGATCCGCGCGATCGTCCGCCGCAGCTCGCCGATGCGGCCGGGGTCCTCCGGCGCGCCGCCGGCCGCCTGCACGGCCTTGGCGTTGAGGAGCTCGGTTTCGAGCTCCTCGAGCTCGGCTCGCCGCTCGGCGGGCGTCATGTCGCGGATCTCCTCGGCGTAGAGGATCGCCATTACTGTTCACCCTCCTCTTCGTCGGCTTCCATCTCGGCGACGAGGTCCGCCGCCTCCTGCTCGACTTCCTCGTCGAGCTCGGAGTACTCCGCGTCGACGTCGTCGGTCGCCTCCTCGTCCTCGTCGAGCGCCGGCTCCTCCGCCTCGACGTCGCCCGTCTCGACGGGTTCCTCCTGCGGATCCGGCTCGGCCGACTCGCTGCGCGACGCCACGTCGCCGGACTCCTCGACGATCTCCTCGACGACTTCCTCGTCGATGGCCTCCTCGGCCTCCTCCTCGCCGGCGTGTTCGGCCGGGACCTGCTCCTGGTCGGCCTCGGCGTCCGGGACGAGCTCGTCCTCGGGCTCCTCGAGGAGCCCCTCGACGCCCTCGGTCTCGGCGACCTGCTCGACCGCCTCGACCTCGGCGTCCTCGGCGATGGCGAAGTCGTCCGGGAGCTCCGCCCCCGGCGGGATGATCTTCACCGTCACGCCGATGGTGCCGAGCTTCATGACGGCGACGCCCTGCCCCTCGTCGACGACCTCCTGGGCCGGCTCGCCGTTGTGCTTGATGTAGCCGCGGTTGAACTTCTCCACGCGCGACCGCGCGCCCGTGACCTTCCCGGAGAGGACGATCTCGGCGCCGAGCGCGCCCGCGTCCATGATCCGGTCGATGGTCGTGTGGCCGGCCTTCCGGAAGTACCAGCCGCGCTCGAGCGCGTTGGCGAGGCGGTCCGCGACGATCCGGGCGTTGAGGTCCGGCTCGTCGACCTCCTGCACGTCGATCTGCGGGTCGTCGAGGTCGAACCGCTGTCC
This sequence comes from Halegenticoccus soli, assembly GCF_002844195.1. Taxonomy (GTDB): domain Archaea; phylum Halobacteriota; class Halobacteria; order Halobacteriales; family Haloferacaceae; genus Halegenticoccus; species Halegenticoccus soli. The sequence goes on along the minus strand of NZ_PEND01000001.1, from coordinate 492,480 downwards.
GAGCTCGCGGGTGATCTTCCGGATGTTCTTGCCGCCCTTGCCGATGACCATGCCGGGCTTTTCGGCCTTGAGGACGATCTGCGTCCCCATGGGGGTCTTCGCGACCTCCATGCCGCCGTAGCCGGCGCGGCCGAGTTCGGACGCGAAGAACTCGTCGATCTGGGACTTCTGGAGCCCGTCCTCGATGAACTGGTGTTCGTCCGCCATCAGGCCTCGACCTCCTCTGGCTCCTCGATGATCAGCTCGACGTCGCAGAGCGTCGTGTTCCACGGCGTCGCGCGACCCATGGCGCGCGGCTTGCGCCCCATGCGCTCGCCCACCTTGTGGGGGGCGACGTGCATGATGCGCATCGATTCGCCGTCGAACCCGCGCTCGGTCGCGTTGTTCTTCGCGTTCTCGATGAGCTTCAGGAAGTCCTTCGAGGCCTTGTTCGGGTAGCGCCCGGCGTCCCAGCCGTCGATGTCCTTCCGGTGACCGACGCCCGTGTTGTGCTGCTTGAACGGGACGGAGCGCTCGCCCGCGATGACCGCCTCGAGGTACTCCTCGGCCTCGGCGACGGTCATGCCCTTGATGGCTCGGGCGATGGCCTTGCTGTGCTTGAGGCTTATGGGCCGCTCCCGGAGCATGGCTTTCGCCGTCGTGTCCGGGTCGGCCTCGACGCTGTAGTTGATTCCCATGGCTTACTTGAGTGGCACGAACTTCGAGGACCGGGTCGCGCCGATGCCGGCCTGCCCGTGCTCGACCGACTGCCGGGTCAGCTGGAACTCGCCGAGGTAGTGGCCGATCATCTCCGGCTGGACCTTCACCCGTTCGAACTCCTGACCGGTGTAGACCGCGAAGGTCAGGCCGACGAACTCCGGCAGCACCGGCATGTCGCGCAGGTGCGTCCGGATCGGGTCGTTCGCCGTCTCCTCTTCGCTTTTGCCCTCGACCTTGGCGAGCAGTTTCTCGTGCTGGGTCGACAGCCCTCGGGTGATGGTTCGCCGCTGGCGAGCGGGGAGCAGTTCTGCGACCTCGTCAAGCTCCATGTCCTGCAGCTCGTCGAGCGTGTAGCCGCGGTAGGTGAACTCACCCTCGCGGCCGGTGCGGTAGTCCGAACTCATTTGTTGCCTCCTTTGCCGCCGCGGCCGGTGCGCTTCGAGGCGATGTCACCGACCTTCCGTCCCGGCGGCGCGTTGCGCGAGACGCTCTTCGGCTTGCCCGGGTGCTGGCGACCGCCGCCGCCGAACGGGTGGTCGACGGCGTTCATCGCCACGCCCCGAACTCGCGGGTACTTGGTGCCGCGCGCTTTCATCTTGTGGTACTTGTTCCCGGCCTTGACGAACGGCTTCTCCGTCCGACCGCCGCCCGCGACGACCCCGATGGTCGCCCGGCACTGCGGGTTGAGCCGCTTGACCTCGCCGCTCGGCAGCTTCACGACCGCGACGTGGCGGTCGTGGGTGAGAAGCTGCGCCGACGTGCCGGAGGCGCGGGCGAACTTGCCGCCGTCGCCGGGCTTGCTCTCGACGTTGCACACCGGGACCCCCTCGGGGATCTCGGCGAGCGGGAGCGTGTTGCCCGGCTTGATCTCGGCGCTGACGCCGACCTGGATCTCGTCGCCGACGGCGACGCCCTCGGGCGCGAGCACGAGGCGCTGTTCGCCGTCGTCGAACTCGACCGCCGCGAGCGGCGCGCTCCGGGCGGGGTCGTGCTCGATGTCGACGACCGTCCCGGAGACGACGTCGGTCTCCTCGGCCTTCTTGTGCGAGAGTTCCGCCTTGTAGCGGTGCGACGGCGCGCGGAACGTCGGGCCGCCGCGGCCGCGTCGTTGTCCCTGGATTCTGCGTCCCATTGTCAGAACACCCCGATGCGCGAGGCGATCTCGGTCGCGTCGTCGTCCTCGCCCAGCGTGACTGTCGCTTTCTTCGTTCCTTTCGGCGTGACCTGGGTGTTCACCTTCGTGACGGTCACGTCGTAGCGCGATTCGATCTCCGATTGGATCTCGGATTTGCCCGCGTCGAGGTGGACGACGAACTGGAGCTTGTTGTCGAAGTCCATCTCGTTCATCGCCTTCTCGGTGACGAGCGGGTGTTCGATCACGCTCATCGGCTCTCACCTCGCGTGAGAACGACAAGGTCGTAGTGCGCGACGCGTGCGACGGAACTCATCGGCCCGCCACCCCCTCGATCGCGCTCTCGGTGAAGATCGTCAGCCGGCCGGCGTGCGCGCCGGGCGCGAGATCCTCCGCGTTGACCTCCGCCGCGGTGGCGACGTCGGCGCCGGCGAGGTTGCGCGCCGCGCGCGACGGCTCTTCGCTCGTGACGAACAGGATCGACTTGGGGCGCTTGTACTTGCGCCCGCGCGTCTTGCCGCGGCCCGCCTTCACCTTCCTGTTGTCGTCGGCCCGCTCGATGTCGGCGTACACGCCGAGCGATTCGAGCGCCTCGACGACCTCCTTCGTCTTCACGAGGTCCTCGAAGTCGTCGCTCACGACGAGCGGGAGCTCGACGCCGTCGTCGAACCGGTGGCCGCGTTCGCGGACGAGCTCGGCGTTCGCCGTCGCGGCGATCGCAGAGCGCGTGGCGAGCTGACGCTCCTTCTTGTTGATTCCTTTGCCCTGGTCCTTCTCCGCCTTCGGCGGGTGCGCCTTGCGCCCCCCGACCGTCTGGGGGACGCGTCGGGCGCGGCCGTTCTCGCGCGGAACGTGCGCGAGGCCGCGGCCGCTGCCCAGAGACTCCGCCGGGGTCCGCATCCCGGCGTACGGGTCCGCGCCGTAGGCCTGCTTTCGGTTCGCCTGCGCGGCGAGGACGGCGCGCTTGATGAGGTCCGGTCGGTACGGCGTCTCGAAGACCTCGGGGAGGTCGAGCGCGCCCGCCTCCTCGCCGTTCAGGTCGCGTACTGTTGCTTCCATGTATCATTCACCCCTGGTTGGATGCTGTGGAGACGTAGCGCACCTCGGGATCGAGGCGCGGCTGGTCGTTCGGCCGGATGGCCGGTCGGAACCGGAGGAGCCGCTTGTTCGGGCCCGGCAGCGAGCCCTTGATGAGCGCGTACGGGCCGTCGACCTCGCCGTAGTTGACGAAGCCGCCCTCCACGGTCGCGTCGCCGTCGTCTCCCATGGCGACGAGCCGCTTGTTGAGCTCCGTCCGCTGGTGGTAGCCCGTCTGCCCCTGCTGGGGGACGGTCGAGCGCACGCGGCTCGGGTTCCACGGGCCGAGGTTGCCGATGCGGCGCCGCCAGCCCTGCCGGGCGTGCTTGCCCTTCCGTTTCTGGACGCCCCAGCGCTTGACGGGCCCCTGCGTGCCCTTGCCCTTCGTGACCCCGACGACGTCGAGGTACTCGCCGGCGCGGAACACGTCGGCCATCTCGTACGCGCCGCCCTCCTCCAGGAGGTCGAGCGCGAAGTCGACGCGCTCTTCGACGCTGCCGCCGCCGACGCGCGTCTCCATCACGTCGGGCTTCTTCTTCGGGACGTTCTTGAGTCCGCGCGGCACCGTGTGGGTGATGACCCGCACGTCGTCGATGCGCCGCTCGTCGAGGAGCGAGCGCAGTTCCTCCGCGTCGTCCTCGAAGGTGTCTTCCGCCGGCAGGTCGAGGACGCGTCCGAGATCGTCGTCGAGATCGGACGCCCACACCTCGGTCAGCGGCTTCAGTCCGTACGGCGTCTCCTCGTAGGCTCGCAGTGCGACCGCCCGCATGGCCGGCACCTCGACGACCGTGACGGGCACCGACTCCTCCATCCCCTCGCGCGGGGAGTTGGACTCGTCGTTGACCATCACGACGTGGGTCATCCCGGCCTTGTAGCCGGCGAAGCCCTGCAGCGCGGGCGACCCGTCGTCGTCGGGCCACGACTTGATGCGTGGAACCTCACTGGCCGCACGCTTGCGCGGGCCGTAGCCCAGCGAGCCTTTTCGTGGTCTGCTTGGTTGTGGCATGGTTTCACTCCGTGAGTGTCAGACAGCCGAGGGAGGCGAACATCGCTTCTTCGGTCCGCACGACCTCGCTGCCCTGTCGCGGAATCGTATTCAGCCAGAGGTCGAACCCCGGATCGGGTTCGACGCTTCGCCCGTCGCTCTCGTCGACGGGGCTGAACCCCTCGCCGGTCGGGCCGGCGGGGATGTCCTCGACGGCGACGCCGAGGATCTCCGGAAGCCCCCGTTCGGGCGCGCCGAAGGCGACTGTCATGCCGCCCGCGAGGCGCCCGGCCAGGTCCGACAGCCGCGAGACGGACAGCTTCCGTCCGTGCCGCGACGTGGCGATTCGGACGCCGGCGTCCTCACGGCCGAGCGCTTCCGGAAGGTCCACGCGCTCGACGACGAACCCCGGCGGGGCCTCGTCGACGATCCGCGCGCGGACCGGCTCTCGCGAAGAGATCCTGACGGTGACGCGCTCCCCCTCCTCGACCTCCATTCCCGGAGGGGCGATGAGGGAGATCGGGTGTTGCAGTCCGCAATTGACCCGGACGCGGCCTTCAGGTCCGACCTCGGTCACGATTCCCTGTCTTAACGACCCCGAACCGTCGGGTTCGGAGCCGGTCTGCGGCGAGACGAGCAGGGGCGGGAGCACGCCGACGGACCGCAGTTCGTCGCGCTTTCCCCACGCCTCCTGTCGGAGGTAGGGGGGCGTCGCAGCGTACTCCAACACGGTGGCGACGAACTCGCCGCCCCAGCGTTGCCTTCGTTCGCCTTCCCGGTCGGGGAAGACGACCAGTCGATCCGCCCGGAACACCGCCGCCGCGCGGGCGACGTAGCCGAGTTTGCGAGTCGCCTCGCGCTGGTCCTCGGCTTCCCGGGCGAGCGAGGACGGGACACAGACGGTGAGCGTCATGCCCGTCCTTCGGCGTCTCGCCACTAGACTGTGGCGATTGTACCGGATACGCCCCTAAAAGGGTAGCGAATTGGAGACGCGCCTGGCAGACCGTCACACGACGGAATACGGGACATTCTTCCGTTTCAGCGAGTGAGAGCCACCCCCACGCCGCCTCTCGATTCGCACAGATTTCGGAACCCTTAATACTCGAACGCCAGTTAGGGTTGAATGCAGCAGCACGGCGCTGCGAAGCGCGACGCGCGCTGGTAGTGTAGCGGTATCACGTGACCTTGCCATGGTCGCAACCTGGGTTCAAATCCCAGCCAGCGCACTTCTCTGACGCCAGAACCCCGAGCGGTGAGGTTCGTCTCGCCGCGAGGCTGTGGTTCCGTGTATGCGGAGCACTGGGATTTGAATTCTGCCGGTCGCAGCCCGCACAGGCGAACGAAGTGAGCCGAGCAGGACGTGCTCGCTCACGCCTTCGGTGGTGACCCACCTCGACGGCCGAGCGGCTCGCCGGCGTCGAGTTCCCGCTGCCGAACGCCGGACGAGCGTTCCTCTCGTCGCGACGCTCGCCACCACCGTCCGGGCGGTGTTCGAAGCGGTCGAGCGCGCGTACCGTCGGTGAGAATCGACGGTTTCGGCCGAAACGCTCCGCATAACGTGCTGTAAGTCCCTCCTATCGGCGCGCCTCTCAGCGGCGTCCGACGTCTTCGGAGCGGAAAACCGCCGGACGTGACGAAGGTCCCGCGGTCGATCCGCCGCACCTGACACTCGGAACGACTGTCTCCCGAGACCGTACGACCGAGATTCGATAGCCTGCTGATAACTATGTGCACGACCGTCCAATCCGGGGAACATGAGTCTCTTCGAGTTGAGCGGATTCCAGCGGGACCTGCTGTACGTGATCGCCGGGAAGGAAAACCCCTCGGGACAGGACGTGAAGGAGGAACTCGAACGGCACCTCGGCGGCGGAATCAACCACGGTCGGCTGTACCCGAACCTCGACACGCTCGTAAAGCAGGGCTACGTCGAGAAGGGGACGATAGACCGGCGGACGAACTCGTACAGCATCTCCGAAAAGGGTCTCGAAGAGCTCGAAGAACACCGCGAGTGGAAGCGACAGTACTTCCCGATGGAAGAGGCCTCGGAAGCCTGAGTCGATCGGCACCCGTTCGGCCCGAATCGCATCTCCGAACCCGTCGTCCACCGGGCGGCGACGAAACCGCTGTATTCTCGGGAGGCTAACCCACCGCGTACGGATGGATCCGACCGACGAAAACGCCGGACGGACGAAGGACGGCCCCGATCCGACGAGCCGCGAGAATCGGCAGCTCGGCCGGGGGCTATTCGACGAGGACATGGGTCCCGGCTCGGCGATGGCACACCTGTACCGCGGCGAGATCCACCGGATGAAGTTCTGGCGCGAGCGCCTCGACCGGACGACGTACTGGGCGGTGACCGTGATCGCCGCCATCCTCACCTGGGCGTTTTCGAGCCACACGAACCCCCACTACATCGTGCTGATCGCGGTAGCGATCCTCAGCGTGTTCCTGGTCATCGAAGCGCGCCGGTTCCGCGGCTACGACATCTGGCGGTCGCGGGTCCGGCTGCTCCAGAAGAACGTGTTCGCCTACGCGCTCGACCCCTCCCGGAGCGTCTCCGACCCGCAGTGGCGCGCGGAGCTGAGCGAGGACTACCGCTCGCCGAAGATGAAGATCAGCTTCGAGGAGTCTCTCGCCCACCGGCTTCGACGCGTGTACTTTCCGCTGTACGCCCTGCTGCTCGCCGCGTGGCTCATTCGCGTCACCGGGTACGCCGCGAGTCCGTGGCCCTCCAGTGCGGCGATCGGGCCGGTCCCCGGCGTCGTCGTCGTCGGGATCGTTGCCGCCTCCTACGTCGGTCTCGCGGTGATCGCCTACCGACCGCGCCAGTGGCGCGTGGAACGCGAACTCGAAGGCTACGAGATCGACCCGTGGGAGTAGCCGACGGCCGCGCGACCGCTAAGTGACGGCGCGTCGTACCTCCGTCCATGGCAACGATCGTTTTCGAATCGCCGGACGGTGTCGTCGAACGCGAGGTCGAGGACGGCGAGCTCCGCTACAACGACGCCCGGGAGGTGTGGTCCTTCCCGATCGGCGAAACCGACGACGGCGACGCGATAACCCGAAACGTCCCCCGAGAGCGGGTGTACTACACCGACGCGGTGCGCGACAGGACGTCGCCAGCGTCCGACGCGCTGTAGCCGAGGTCGGCGACGGCGGCGAGCGGGCAGACGAGTGGATTTGGATCGGGAATCGGCCGATTGTTTCTTCGCGCGCGAGCCGGGGCGATCAGCGCTCCTCGCGCCCGGCCCCGGAGTCGGTTCCGCCCTCGACCTCGGGATCCAGCCCGAGCGAGATGGTGTTCGCCGTCTCGATTCTGTCCGCGTCGGCGCGCTCCGCGAGCGCCGCGACCGCCGTCTCGGGGACCGTCACCAGCACCGCGTCGAACCCCAGGTCGCGGTCGACGCTGCCCCCGAGATCCGACACCGCCTCCTCGATCGTCTCCGCGCCGGCGGACTCGGAAGCCTCGACGACGAGCGCCACCGACTCGCCGGGCGTCGGGTCGTCTCTGATCCGGCGGACGGGGTGAGAGAGGTACATGCGTTGCGTTCGGCGGACGAAGGACAAAAGACCGGCGTTCGGTCCGCCCCGGCTTCCGAGACGCGGTCCTCGTCGACGTGCGAGACTCAGTCCTCGGTCCAGTAGTAGAGGTCCTCGCGACTCGCGCCGCAGTTCGGACACGCGGCCGGGAACGCCTCGAGGTCGCCCGTCTCGCCGCAGCCGAGGCAGCGCCAGACGAGGTACGCCTCGCCGAATTCGTCCACGAGGCGCTGGTTCGCGACCGAAACGCCGCGCGGGATCGCCCCCGCCGAAGTGCGGTCGCTGGTCGTGGCGGTTCGTCGGGCCGATCGGGTAGTGAGCGTCTGAGGCGTGGCCATTCGCGTCTAGACGCGCGCCGAGAGCATAACGGTCGCTGACGAGAGACTGATCAGTTCCGTCCGGTTCACGGGCCGCGGCCCTCGGCGCGCCCCGCAGACTTAGGCCGCTGGCGGTCGAGAGTCGACGTATGACAGTGATCGCGCTCCTGAGCGTCGCACCGGTCACCGAGGGCAGCATGTCCGGCGAGGTCGCGAAGGCCGTCGCGGCCCTGGACGACTTCGACGTCGGCTACGAGACGAACCCGATGGGGACGGTCATCGAGGCCGACGACGTCGACACGCTCCTGGAGGCGGTCGCGGCCGCGCACAACGCCGTCGACGCCGACCGGGTGAGCACGTTCCTCAAGATCGACGACAAGCGGACGTCGACCGAGAGCGCGCGCGAGAAGGTCGAAGCCGTCGAGCGGGAGCTGGGCCGGGAGGCGAGGAAGGAGCGGTAGCGCCCGCGCCCTTGTGAATGCCGGCACAGCACTGAACTCCCCGGCGGACGAACGCCGACTATGGCGGACAGCCGAACGAACTTCACGGTCGAGGGCGTGGCGTCCGAGGACGACGCGCGGACGATCGAGCGGGAACTGCGGGAACGAAGAGGGGTCCAGTCGGCGACCGTCGACCCGGAAAGCGGCGACGTCGAGGTGCGATACGGCGAGGAGTTGCTCTCGGCGGAGGCGATCAAGTCCACGGTGCGGGACGCCGGGTACGAGGTCGAGTGAGCGGCCGTCGCTTTGAACGGCGTGGCGGCCGAACCGTCGGGCATGCACCGGACGCGACTGCGCGTGAGCGGCATGGAGTCGGAGAACGCGGCGCGGCTCGTCGAAAACGAGCTCCTCGGGATCGAGGGCGTCGACGAGGTGCGGACGGACCGCTCGACCGGCACGGTCGTCGTCGACCACGACGCCGACGAGGCACCGACGGGGGACCTCCACGACGCGGTCCGCAACGCCGGCTACGAGGTGAGCGGGAGCTAGATCCGCGGCGGTGGCGGCGGCCTCGGACGGGACCGCCGCCGCGTCGGGCCCGGTGACGCCGTCACGCCGGAAGTAGTTGTCGTCGCCTCGGGCGCTGTGACCGTCGGGTCAGGCGTAGTGGTCCTCCAGGTACTCGACGATGTCGTCGCTCTCGTACATCGCCTCGCCGCGGCGGTGGTCGACGAGGAACGGGATCTGGTCCGCTCCGCCGAGCGCCGTCAGCTCCCCGTGGGTCTGCTCGTTCAGCACGTCGCCGTCGTGCGTCCGCGGGTTGTGGACGACGTAGGAGACGCCGAGTTCGGTCAGCTTCTCGCGCACCGTCTCCGAGTAGGGACAGCCTTCCGCCTGGTACAGTTCGAGCATCGTCCGGACCCCCGTACGCCGCGCGCGCCGATAGGTTCGGCGGCCGACCGCCGGGGGAGGAGGCGGTGTTCGGACAACGGTTGCGGGCGAACCAGCCACCGCCGCGGGTGGGACTTTCAAGCCCGTCTCGACAGCTCACTCGACCGAATCGGGCTCATGTAACCAGTACTCGGAGGGGGACTGACAAACCCTTTAGGCGGACGCGAACAACCCCCGGCATGGACAGCATCAACCGGATGGCGATCGAACTCGTCGACGAGGCGCTCGACTTCGCCGACGAACTCGGGATCGAGTCCCGCGAACTCGACTCGGGGGCGACGGAGCTCGACTTCGGGATCGACGCCGACGGCGGCATCGAGGCCGGGCTGCTGCTCGCGGAGATTCAGACGGCCGGGCTGGCGACGATTCAGACCCGCATGGACGAGGTGGCGGGCGCGCCGATGCCGCACGTCGAACTCGCGACCGACCACCCCGACGTCGCGCTGCTCTGCTCGCAGAAGGCCGGCTGGGAGCTGGAGTTCGGCGACTTCGACGGCCTCGGCAGCGGCCCCGCCCGCGCGCTCGTCGGCGAGGAGTCGGAGTTCGAGCGCGTCGGCTACTACGACGAGTTCGACCTCACGGTCCTCGCCGTCGAGAGCATCGACCACCCGACCGACGAGGTGGCGGCGCACGTCGCAGAGCTCGCGGGCGTCGAGGAGACGGCGGTGTTCCTGCCGACCTACGCGACCGGAAGCGTCGCCGGCAGCGTCTCGATCGCCGCGCGCGCGGCAGAGCTCGCCGTCTTCCGGCTCTTCGAACTCGGGTACGACCCGCTGGACGTGCGCTCCGTCTCGGGGAGCGCCCCCGTCGCGCCCGTCAGCTACGACGAGGGCGTGGCGATGGGGCGGACGAACGACGCGCTCGCCTACGGCGGGCAGGTGTATCTCCACGTCGCGGAGGAGTTCGACCGCTTCGACGAGGTCCCCTCGACCGCGACCGACGAGTACGGCACGCCGTTCGAGGAGATCTTCGAGAGCGTCGGCTGGGACTTCTACGACCTCCCCGAGTCGGTGTTCGCCCCCGCCCAGGTCACGATCGACGTGGCGAACGGCCCGACGCACGTCCTCGGCGAGACGAACGAGGAGCTGCTGGCCGACTCGTTCGGCCTGCGGTGAGGCTGGATGCGGTTCAAGCTCGTCCCCGAACCCCCCGCCTCGGTCGAGGTCGTCGCGGAAGCGCGGCGCGCGATCCCGCTCGTGCCGGGGTCGGAGGACGACTGCACGGCGCGGTTGCTGCGGCGGCTCGACCTCACGAGCCCCGACGTCGCCCGGACGTGGCTCACGTTCCTCCGGGCGCTCGACCTGGCCGAGCGAACGCCGTCGGGGTTCAGGCGGACCCGGACCGACCCGACGCCGGAGCACCTGCGCGGGGCGTTCCGACGCCGGGTGTTCGGCGCCGACGAGGCGCTCTCGGCGCTCGCCGAGGCGGACGGCCCGCGCTCGGTCGACGAGGTGTACGAGACGTTCCGCGATCGCGTGCCGACGTGGGAGCACTACAAGAACCCCTCCAGCTGGGAGGAGATCTGGCACGACCGGATCGGGCGCGTGCTGGAGTGGTCGGTGCTCCTCGGGCTGGCGGACCGCGCCGACGGCGGGTACGCCGCCGCCGGTGGGTAGAGCGCGGGAAAACGAGCGCGAGCGCGGCGGTAGGGAGGGTTGCACCCCCTGCGTCGCTTCGCTACTCCCGGTACACCTTCGTCACGGTCCCGACGCCCTTGCTCTGGCCCTCGCGGAAGACGAACCGCTGGCCCTCCTCGACGAGGTAGGGGCGGAACTTGAACTCGACGCGGGCGCGTCCGGTGTCGCCGGGGAGGAGCTGTCCGCCCTCGGGGTGGAAGACGGCCGCCTCGCTGACGGTTTCGAGGTGGATGACGGGTTCGTAGCCCGAGCCGATCCGGGTCGGGTGGTTGAGCACCATCACGTCCGCCTCGAACGAGCGGACGGGGCGCAGGTCCGACTCGCGGGGCGCGAGCACCATCCCGCGTTCGATCTCGGGCTCCTTGACGCCCTTCAGGGCGATGCCGACGATGCGGCCGGCCTTGGCCCGGTCGACCCGGTGGTAGTGCATCTCGATGGACCGGACCTCGACCTCGCGGAACCGGCCGTCGGGCATCGGGCCGAGCAGGAGTTCGTCGCCGGCCTCGACGCTCCCGGACATCACCGTCCCGGAGGCGACCGCGCCGACGCCGGTGACGCTGTAGGTGCGGTCGATGTACATCCGGAAGTCGCCGCCGCCGCCGTTCGTCTTCGGCAGCCGCTCGAACAGCTGGTCGAGGGTATCGAGCCCCTCCATCGAGACCGCGCTGGTCCGGAGGATGGGGACGACCGCGTCGCCGATCTCCTCGACCGCCGCGTCGACGCCGTGGCGTTCGATGCGCAGCGGCGTCTTCCGCACGTCGCGCAGCAGGCGCTCGACCTCCCGTTCGACCTCGACGATCCGCTCCTCGGAGACGACGTCGACCTTGGTGATGGCGACGATGGTCGGCAGCTCGGTCGCAAGCAGGATGCCGAGGTGCTCGCGGGTGGTCTTCGTCGGGCCGTCGTCCGCGGCGACCGTGAGCAGGCCGTAGTCGAGCTTCTGACCGACGAGCCCGCGGATGGTCGTCCGCAGCCACGGCTCGTGGCCGACGGTGTCGACGAAGGAGACGAGGCGGTCGGCCTCCTCGACGACCCTGGCGCGGTCCGCCTTGCGGTGCGGGTTCATCGTGTGAACCGGACCGTCGTCGCCGAAGCCGTAGACGGCGTAGGAGAGATCGGCGGAGAGCCCCCGCTCGACCTCGTGGGGCTGTACGTCGAGGAAGCTCCGCGTGCCGCCGTCGCCGTCGTCGGCCCGTCCGGTGACGAGCGAGCCGACGAGCGTGCTCTTGCCGTGGTCGACGTGACCGGCGGTGCCGACGACGATGTGCTCGTCGTCGGTTTCGAGCATCGAACCCTCGCGGACGGTGGCGACGCCGACGAGCCCGCGGTCCGGTCCGTCGCCGACCCCCCAGGTCTCCACGTTCTCGATGTGCGCGCCCGCCTCCTCCGCGAGCAGCGAGAGGACGTCCATCGACTCGGAGAACGCCGACGGCGAGATGCCGGCGATTCCGCCGTCGTCCGTCACGCCGACGACGTAGGTCGCCTCGCCGTTCCCGGACAGCACCCGGTGGCGGAGCTGCGCCGCGAGACTCTCCATGCGTCCGTCCGCGAGGTGAACGCCGCGAGAAAGTCGCTCTTTGAATTCGATCGGCCCGCCCTCCTCTTCGCCGCGCTCTAGGGCCTCCTCCAGGATGGCCCGATCCGCGCTCATGGGCGCGGGTAGGGAGCCGTTTCGTATAACGCTTTTCGTGATGTGTATTCTCATGACACGGGAGGTCTCGGGAGCGGTATTTATCAGGTTCTCCGAGATTCGGGGCGGTCGACGGTGATCGACCCGGCGGGAACGGGACGGAAACCGCGACGAACGCGGGCGGCGGGGACTGATCCCCGAACGCGCCACCGCCCCCGCCGCGTCACTCGACCAGGGTTTCGTACGCCCGGTTGACCCGCTTGAACGCCTCTTCGCTCCCCGATTTCGTGTCGGGGTGGGCCTCCTTCACCTTCGTCCGGTAGGCGCGTTTTATCTCCTGCGGGCTCGCGCCGGGATCGAGACCCAGCGTGCGGTACGCCTCCGCGGGAGTCGGCGTCCGCCTCGACCGCGCGGTTCGCGCCCGGCGGTCGTTCCCCCGAGTCCCGGCGCCGGCCGCGTTCCGGTGAGCGTCCGACCGACGTGCGCGGGTCCGGCGGACGCGGCGGCGCGTGCTGGCTTCCAGTCTGCCGGTGGCCTGATACCACATGAAGTAGGTGGTCGCGCCGAAGGCGGCGGCGACGACGAGCAGGAACGGCTGATAGACGAACGCGAGCACGACGAGTAGGACGGTGAGGCCGGCGAACACCGCCGCGAGTCCGAGCACGAGTCGATCGCGATCCACGCGGACGCCTTGGAGACGCACGGACGTAAGCGTCCCGTCCGGGGGCGGCGGATGCCTGTCCGGGCGCACCGAACGCCCGGACAACCGGCAGTGTTCAGATAGGCGATTGCAGGCCGGACACCCGGCGCGGGGTGGGAGTGAAGGGGGCCGCCGTCTCGACGACGGCCGACGAGGGAAGAACCGCAGACGGAGTCCGAGGACCGCAACGAGTCGCCCAAGTCGAGACGGCGGGGGCGTTCGAGGAGGTCTCTGTCTCGCTGTCGACTCCAACCCTCTGAGCTGAACAGTACCCGGACAAACGGGCCGAGCGCTCAAGTGGGCGGGGGACGAATCGCGGGTATGAGCGTCACCGGCGTCTGTCAGATCTGCGAGGCGGCCGAGGCCACCCACGCCTGCGACCAGTGCGGCACGCTCGTCTGCGAACGCCACTACGACCGCGAGCACGGCGTCTGCGTCCGGTGTGCGGCGTCGCTCGGCGGGGAGGACGACGTCGGCCCCGGAACCGGGATGCGGTGAAGCCGCTGAGCGGCCTCAGTCCTCTCCCTTGGGCGTCGGATCGTCGTGCGTCCTCGGGTCCGGCACGCTGACGTCGGGGTCGTCACCGTCGAGGTCCCGCTGTCGGACGTGCGAGAACTGCCCCTCGCCGTCCATCGAGGTCCCCCGCGTCCACGGCGCCTCGTAGTCGGCCTGTCCGTCCGCGTCCGTCGTCATGAACGCGTAGTTGAACTCCTGATTCTCCTCTCCGTCGGGGAAGCTGTCCGGGATCGGGAACGCCTCGAAGGGGTCGTCGGTCTCGCCGAGGTCCTGGAGCACCCTGAGCCACTGGTTCTGATGCATCGTGTCGCGCGCGATCAGGTACGAGAGCATGTCCCTCATGCCGGGATCGTCGGTCATCTCCCAGAGCCGCGTCGCGAGCAGGCGGCCGGTCGACTCGGCCATCACGTTCGCCGTCATGTCGGCGGCGAGGTTGCCGCTCGCCACGACGTAGTTCCCGTTGAACGGCACGCCGTCGCTGTCGACGGCCATCGCGTGCAGCCCCGACGAGAGAATCTGGCGGGGCTGGACGCCGTTCATCGTCCCCGCGCCGACCGCTTGCGTCATCTCCTCTCTCAGTTCCAGCGGCGCGCCTTCGAGGTTCTTCGCGACCGCCGTCGCGAGCATCTCGATGTGACCGAGCTCCTCGGCGCCCGTGTTCAGGAGCATCCGCCGGTACTTCTCGTGCTCCGGCGGCAGCGACCACGCCTGAAACAGGTACTGCATCGCGACCCGAATCTCCCCCTCGACCCCGCCGATCGCCTGCTGCAGCATCTTCGCGAACACCGGGTCCGGTTCCTCCACCCGCACCTCGTACTGTAGCTTGTTCTCGTGGTAGAACATGGGTTCCGTCAGAAGTTGACGTTAGACGCGCGAATAAATTTAGTCACTTAAATAAGTAGTGAAAATTTCTCGGGGGAGGAGAGTCCGGAGGCGGACACCGCCCCCGGATCGTGAACGTCGGCGGGACGACTTTCCGGAATCCGCCCCGCGTCACTTCGATCCCCCGACCCGCGCGAACGGAGCGATCGGGGACGGCGGCGTCGCGTTCGGCAGACGACGGCGTCCGCGCGCAGGAGCGACGATCACGATTCCTTCCGCGGACGGACCCGCCGCAGTATCTCCTTGAGTTCGCGGACGGAGAGGTCGTAGTCCGCCGCGATGTCTTCGAGCGACTCCTCCGTCGACTGCCGTTCGACCGGGACCTTGGCCGAACAGCTCGGGCACGTCGCCTTCTGGAACGTGCCGCTGTACTCCCAGATGTACCCGCACCGGTGACATTCGAGTCGTCGGGCCACGACGGTCGTAGTTGGCGTTCCGACGCAATGTTTCTTGTTGTCGTTCGCTGATCCGAATTCGACGGCCGAGGGAACGGGGAAAGCGCAGCGACCGAACGTCGCACGGTCCGGTCAGCCGCGAGGGACGCGAGGCGTTGTCCCCTCCGGACGACGGGCGGCGCTGATTCCTCCGCGCCGTCGTTCTCCGACCGAGAGGACGACGCGGAGGCCGCGCTCACCGGAACCGGTTCAGCCGGTCGCGGAGCCGCCGGGCCGCCCGGCCGGCCGCCTTGTCGAAGTTCTCCCCCTCGCCGGCGAAGATGATGCCCCGCGAGGAGTTGACGAGACCGACGCCCGACGCGAGCCCGTACTCGACGGCCGCCTCGGCGTCGCCGCCCTGCGCGCCGACGCCGGGGACGAGAAACGGGAGGTCCGGCACCTGCCCGCGGAGGGTTTCGAGCTCCTCGGGCGCGGTCGCGCCGACGACGAGGCCGACGTTGCCGCGTTCGTTCCACAGGTCGGCGAGCGCGGCCACCCGCTGGTAGACGGGCTCGCCGGAGGCGAGTTCGAGGTCCTGTAAGTCCGCCCCGCCGGGGTTGGAAGTGCGACAGAGGACGAACACGCCCCTGTCGGGGCGGTCGAGAAACGGCTGGAGCGAGTCGCGCCCCATGTACGGGTTCACGGTGACGGCGTCCGCGTGGTCGAGGAGCTTCGCGTACTGCCGGGTCGTGTTGCCGATGTCCGCGCGCTTCGCGTCGAGCAGGACCGGCACGTCCTTGCCGCGGGCGTAGGCGATCGTCTCCCGGAGCGAGCGCCACCCGTCCGGGTCCTCGTAGAACGCGGCGTTGGGCTTGTAGACGGCGGCGTACTCGTGGGTCGCGTCGATGATCCGGCGGTTGAACGCCCAGCGCGGGAGGTCCTTCTCCCGGAGGTGCTCGGGGATGCGCGCCGGGTCGGCGTCGAGGCCGACCGAGAGGACGCTGTCCGCGCGTTCGATGCGCTCTCTGAGGCGATCGAAGAACGTCATTGTCCGGTTCTCGGGCGAGCGGAGGCTAAGTGTTCTCCTTTTCGACCGACCCTCCGGCGGGGTCTCGTCCGTCGTTTTTTCCGCGCCGGTCTCGGTCGTGCCTCCCGGATCGGTCTCAGTCGTCCCCGTCGGAACCGTCCGCGCCGGAGCTGATCGCGTCGGAATCGTCCGCGCCCGAGCCGATCGCATCGGAATCGTCCGCTCCCGCGCCGGTCCGGCGACCGTCCTCGACGCGGCGCTCCAGCTCCGCCACTCTAGCTTCGAATTCGGCGACGCGGACGTCGTCGCCCTCGCCGCGTCCGTCGCGGTCGAAGTACCGCAGGAGGGCGACGACGGCGAGCACGACGGGGCCGAACAGGAGGAGCGTCGCCGCGAGGACGATCAGGAGTTCGGGACCGCCGGGGACGCCGGGAAACTGCGCGAGGGCCATGCGGGAAGGTGAGCCGAGCGCGACAAAACAGTTCCCTCTCGCGCCGACCGGGGCGCGTCGCGGGCCAGCGGTCGCTCCCGCAGCCTCGCTTCCTGAAATCTTTTTTTGTAGCGACGGCGGGGTACAGAACTGTTTTGTTCGGGGGCACGGTAGCCTCTCACATGAGTCAGCCCGCCAACAGCGCGGCGAGCGATCCACCCGAGGCGGCGAGCATCTCGCCGGCCGAGGCGTTCGCGCTGCTCGGCAACGACACGCGAATCGAGATCCTGCAGGCGCTCTTGGACGCCGGCGGCGACGAGCGGCCGGTCCCCTTCTCGGAGCTGTACGAGCTGGTCGACATCGACGACAGCGCCCACTTCAACTACCACCTGAAGAAGCTCACCGACCACTTCGTCCGGCGGACGGACGAGGGCTACGAGTTCCAGTACCCCGGCCGGAAGGTCGTCCGCTCTGTCTTCGCCGGCACGTTCACCGACCGCGCCCGCCTCGACCCGTTCGAGACGGAGGGGTCGTGTTACGACTGCGGCGGCGGCCTGCGGGCGTGGTACGCGGACGAGCACCTCACCATCGAGTGCGGGGAGTGCGGGGCGGTCCACGTCAGCTACTCGTTCCCGCCGGGCGGCCTGGACGATCGCACCCCCGAGGAGCTGCTGCAGGCGTTCCACCACCACGTCCGCCACCACTACTGCCTCGCCGCGGACGGCGTCTGCCCCGAGTGCATGGGGAAGATGGAGACGACGCTCACGACGGAGACCGACTACCCGGGGCTCGACGTGCAGGTCGTTCACGAGTGCACCCGCTGTCGGAACCGGCTCCACTCGTCGGTCGGGCTCAACCTCCTCGACAACGCCGACGTGCTCACCTTCCACGCCGAGCGTGGCGTCGACCTGAGCACCCGGCCGTTCTGGACGTTCGACTGGTGCGTGAGCGACGCCAGCACGACGATCGTCTCCGAGGACCCCATCGAGGTGCGGCTCGACATCCCCTGCGGCGACGACTCGATGTGCATCGTCCTCGACGGCCGCCTGAACGTCGTCGACGCGGACGGCTGCGCGCGGCCGATCGAGACGAACGGTCAGCGCCCGTCGTAGACGATCTCCCCGTCCACGACGGTCATCGCCACGCCGACGTCCGCGATCTCCGTCGGGTGCTCCCACGGCGACCGCTCCAGGGCGACGAAGTCCGCGCGCTTTCCGGGCTCGACGGTCCCGACGCGCCCCTCGTCAAACCCGGCGTACGCCGCCCCGAGCGTGTAGGCGCGGATCGCCTCCGTCACGCCGAGCCGCTGGCTCTCCGCGGGGGCGTTCACGGCGTAGTGGACGCCGAGAAGCGGATCGAGCGGCATGCAGTCGGAGCCGAACGCGAGCGGCGCGCCCGCCTCCAGGAGCGCGGGGTACCGGTTCGTCTCGGTGCGGCGGTCGCCGAGGCGGGCGTCGTAGAGGCCGCCCTCGCCGGCCCACTTGAGGAAGTTCGGCTGGACCGAGGCGACGACGCCCATGTCGCCGAAGCGCCGGATCGCCTCGTCGCTCGCCAGTTCGACGTGCTCGATCCGGTGGCGCGACGTGCCCGGATCCTCGCAGTCGGCGTAGGCGTCGAGCGCGGCGTCGATCGCCTCGTCGCCGATGGCGTGGGCCGCCACCTGGAACCCGGCCGCGTCGGCGCGGGCGACGAGGTCGTTCAGCTCCCCCGGATCGACCACCCACTGGCCGGTCGCGCCGCCATCCTGACCGGTCCCGTCACCGTCGCCGGTGTCCGAGTCCGCGCCGGCGTCCGCGTCCGAACCCACGTCGGCGTACGGCTCCGAGAGCTTCGCCGTCCGGCCGCCGAAACTGCCGTCGGTGAACGTCTTTATCGCCCCCGTTCGGACCATCCCGCTCCCGTGGTTCGTGCGCAGGCCGGCCTCGATCAGCGCGTCGAGGTGGTCAGACCAGTAGTTGAGGCGCACGCGGAGGGTGAGTTCGCCCGCGAGATCGAGTTCCCGGTACACCCGCGGGGCGTGGGACCTGCGGACCATGTCGTGGACGCCCGTCACGCCCCGCTCGTTGGCGGCCCGCTGGGCGGCCCGTATCAGCTCGGCCGTCTCTCCGGGGTCCGGTTCGATGGCCCGGTACACGACCTCGGCGGCCTCCTCGACGACTACGCCCGTCGGCTCGCCGCCCTCGCGGCGCACGTCGCCGGTCGGCATGTCGTCGGCGAGTCGGTCGAGCGCGGCCGAGTTGAGCGAGGCGACGTGCATGTCCTCGCGGAAGGCGACGACAGGGCGGCCCTCGGAGACGGCGTCGAGGTCCTCGCGGCGGAGGTAGCGCCGGTCGTCCCACGCGCTCTCGTCGTAGCCGAAGCCGAGCACCCACTCGTCCTCGCCGACGTTCGCCGCGCGGTCGCGGAGGCGCGCCCGGCACGCCGCCGGCCCGTCCGCCCCGGAGAGGTCGGCGTGAACGAGCGCCCGACCGGTCATGAGCAGGTGCGTGTGCGCGTCGACGAACCCCGGCAGGAGGACGCGGCCGTCGAGGTCGATCACCTCGGTCTCGACCCCGGCGAGGAACTGGAGGTCGTACGCGGAGCCGACGCGGACGATCCGCCCGTCGCGGACGGCGACGGCCTCGCGAACCTCGTCGGCGTCGGGGGCGGCGGTCGTTCGACCGGTGACCCGTGCGCGCGGGCCGGACGTCGCCCCGTCCGGAGCCGCGAGCGTGTGAACCTCCGCGTTCGTCAGGAGGAGGTCGGCGGCGTCTGTCATACGACGGTCGGGGACGTGAGAGGGCAAAACCGTTCGGGAAGCGGGCGGTCGCCCGCGGTGGACCGGCGCGGGCGATCGCGCGGACAGTCAGCGCGGGCGGTCGCTCCCGCCGCGAGAGACCGCCTCGATTCGGTCGCGCCGACGCGCCCGCGCCCGGCTACGGCTCCTCGCCCGCGAACTCCTGTTCGTCGAGCGCCTCGCCGCTCACGTGGTCGAAGTTGTCGTACGTCGCTCCCTCGTCGCTCCGCCCGACGACTTCGACGGTCACGTCGCCGTACCGCCCGACGACCCATCGGAGCCGATCCCCGGGGGCGACCGCGCCCGCCTCCCGGACCGCGGGCGGCACCGCGACCGAGTAGTCCTCGCCGACCGCCGTCTCGCGCTCGATCGGATCGCGCGGCATGTCCGCGAGTCGGCACCGAGCGCACAAACGTGTTGTGAACGGTTGGCACGGTTGAACGTCGAGCCGGTTGTCCGCCGTCCGCCGGACCCCCGGCGACGCACCGAACGTCGGCGGCGCGAACGCGGTGAGAGCCGGTGGCGCGGACGAGCGCCCTCGCGGCCCGCCGCGCCGCGAGCGGTCCGACGGGACGCGGAACCGACAACCCTTAGCGACCGCCGGAACGACCACCCGCCATGACCGACACCGCGGACTCCGAGGCGGCGGACGCGGGCGCGCTCGCCGACCGCGTCCGGGACGGCGACCTCCGGTTCCACGAACTCGAAGCGCACGCGGACGCCGACGCGGCGGCGGCGGCCAGACGCCTGCTCGTCGAGGAGCGGTCGGACGCGACCCTCGACGCCGTCGGCTCGTACGGGTTCGACGCCGCCGCGGCCGAGTCGAGCGTCGAGAACATGATCGGCGCGGCGCAGGTGCCGATGGGCGTCGCCGGCCCGGTCACGATCGACGGCGGCGCGCTCTCGGGCGCGCGCTACCTCCCCCTCGCGACGACCGAAGGGGCCCTCGTCGCCAGCGTCAACCGCGGCTGCTCCGTCGTCGAGCGGGCGGGCGGCGCGACCGCGCGCGTCCTCAAATCGGGGATGACCCGCGCGCCCGTCTTCCGCGTCGCGGACGTCGCCGAGGCCGAGGCGCTCGTCGAGTGGGTCCGCGGGCACGGGGACGAACTCGCCGAGGCGGCCGAGTCGACCACGAGCCACGGGGAACTGCTCGGCGTGACGCCCTACGTCGTCGGCAACTCCGTCTTCCTGCGGTTCCGCTACGACACGAAGGACGCGATGGGGATGAACATGGCCACGATCGCCACGCAGGCGGCCTGCGACCTGATCGAGTCCGAGACGACCGCCTCGCTCGTCGCCCTCTCGGGGAACCTCTGCACCGACAAGAAGCCCGCCGCGATCAACGCGGTCGAGGGGCGGGGGCGGAGCGTCGCGGCCGACGTGACGATCCCGCGCGGGGTCGTCGAGGAGCGCCTGCACACGACGCCGGAGGCGGTCGCCGAGATCAACGTCCGGAAGAACCTCGTCGGCAGCGCGAAGGCCGCGAGCCTCGGCTTCAACGCCCACGTCGCGAACGTCGTCGCCGCGATGTTCCTCGCGACCGGGCAGGACGCCGCGCAGGTCGTCGAGGGGGCGAACGCGATCACGACGGCGGAGGTCGATCCGGACGGCGACCTGTACGTCTCCGTCTCGCTTTCGAGCCTCGAGGTCGGCACCGTCGGCGGCGGGACGAAGCTCCCGACGCAGGCGGAGGGCCTCGACGTGCTCGGCGTCCGCGGCGGCGGCGACCCGCCGGGGTCGAACGCGGACGCGCTCGCCGAGTGCATCGCGGTCGGGGCGCTCGCGGGCGAACTGTCGCTGCTCGCGGCGCTCGGATCGCGGCACCTCTCCAGCGCCCACGAGAATCTGGGGAGATAGCCGCCGTCGGCCCGCCGTCGCCTCGCGCGAGCCGATACCGTCCTCGCGCCGACTCACACCAGCCGATACCGGCCCCGGCTCTCGCTGACCTCGCCGCGGCGCGTCAGCGCCTCCAGCAGCCTCCGGGCGGCGTCCGCCGGGACCCCGCGGTCCGTCGCGTAGGCGACAACCTCCTCCTCCGTCGGCCGGTCGCCCTCGCGAACCGCGTCGACGACGATCTCCTGCCGACTCCGCGACCGACCGGCGGACGCGTCGCCCGCCGCCGCGACCTCGTCGGCGTCGACGCCCGACCGTTCGAGAAGCTCCCGGTCCTCGACGCCGACGTCGTTCAGCCGCGCCTCCATCGTCGCCACGTCGTCGAGGTCCGCGAAGGCCTCGTCGTGGCCGCCCTTCCTGGCGAGCATCGCCGCGCGGGCCTGCCGCGCCGCCTCCCTGTCGTCCGATTCGAAAAAGCGCCTGAGCTTCCGGGTCCGGTGTCGCTTCCCGCAGCGCGAACACTGCGCCGTCT
The DNA here is from genome assembly GCF_002844195.1 of Halegenticoccus soli. GTDB lineage: Archaea > Halobacteriota > Halobacteria > Halobacteriales > Haloferacaceae > Halegenticoccus > Halegenticoccus soli. The sequence goes on along the minus strand of NZ_PEND01000001.1, from coordinate 471,002 downwards.
CGCCGGGATCTTCGAGGAGCCAGAGGTTGCCACAGTCGGTGCAGCCGACGACCGCGTACATACCCCGGCTTCGCGGTCGCCGGGTTTGAATCTGCTGTCCCGTCGGTCCCGGCGCGCCGAAAAGGACGACGGACCGCCCGTCGCACGCGGCGAGAACCGCGACAAACCTCTTGGTCCCCACCGCCGCGTATCGACCCGCGTGAGTCCGATCGTCGCGGCCGACACCGTGATCGAGGTGGTTCGAACCGCCCGGGAGCGCGAGATCACCTTCATGGCGGCGAGCTTCGCGCACTACGCGCTCGTCTCGCTCGTGCCGCTGGTCGTCATCGCCCTCGCCGTCGCGACGACCGCCGGCGAGGGTCAGCTCGTCCCGCGGCTGGTGGCGTGGACGGAGCCGTATCTCACCCCGAGCGGTCGCGAGGTGCTCGCGCAGGCGTTGCGGAACTCCGAGGTGCGAACCGGGGCCGGCGTCCTGAGCCTCCTCGTGTTGCTCTGGAGCGGACTGAAGGTGTTCCGCGGGCTCTCGATCGCGTTCGCTGAGGTGTACGACGCGGGGCTGTCGATCCCGCTCTTCGTCCAGCTCCGGAACGGCCTCCTCGTGCTCGGACTCGTCGCGCTCGCCGTCGCGCTGATGGTCGCCACCGGCGTCGCGCTCGCGGTGCTCGATCCCCCGATCGAGAACCCCGCGATCGCGGGGAGCGCCGGCCTCTTTGTCGCGCTCGCCGTCGTCCTGCTGCCCGTGTACTACGTGCTCCCGCCGGTGCCGGTCACGGTTCGCGAGGTCGTCCCCGGAGCCGTCGTCGCCGCCGCGGGGTGGCTCCTCCTCGAAGTCGTCTTCCTGTACTACGTGCAGAACGCCGCGCGGTACCGGGCCTACGGGCTGCTCGGCGCGGTGTTGCTGTTCGTCACCTGGCTGTACTTCGGCGGCCTCGTCATCCTCCTCGGGGCGGTCGTCAACGCCGTACTCGCCGGGGAGGCGGCCGCCGAGCGTCGCGGCGAGTCGCGGTAGTCGCCCGCGGACGCGGCGGGTTCACGATCCCGCCCCGGGAAGGCGGCGATCGAACGACGCCGCTTCGCCGCGCCGCGAACCGCCTCGTTCGCCGCGGTGCGGAGATTTATGCTCCGGGGGAACACGCACCACGCATGGAGTGCGTTCCGACGGATGCGGTCGAAGCGGTCGAAGCGGTGCCCGGCGTCCACCTCTCGCAGTTGGCGGCCGGCGAGGAGATGAGCGTCCAGCACTTCTTCATCGAACCGGGGGCGACCGTGCCGGAGCACAGCCACCCGCACGAGCAGACGGGCTACATCGTCGAGGGGACCCTGACGTTCGTCGTCGACGGGGAGGAGGTCCACGCCGGCCCGGGCGACTCCTACGCGGTCCCGGCCGACGAACCCCACGCCGCCGAAAACCGGGGTGACGTCCCGGTGAAAGGCGTCGACATCTTCAGCCCGCCGCGGACGGATCCCGACTGGGGCGAGTAGTTCCGAACTCGGCCCGAGGCGAGTGACTCGGATCGGTCGTATCCCGCCCCAGCGACCCTATTTTCTGTGATAGAGTCGGAGAAACGAACGGCGTACCTTAATGGTCGATCCAGTGGTATCCCTGCGACGGGGTGTGCCAAGTGCCAACACAAAGCGAACTCGTGGAGATGTTCTCCGACATGGTGACCGCTCGGTACTACGAGGAGCGGTTGCAGGAGGAGTACCTCGAAGGGAAACAACCGGCGTTCGACATCTCCGCCGGACCGATTCCGGGGGAGTTACACCTCGCCGCGGGGCACGAAGCCGCGGCGGCGGGGGTCTGTCAGCACCTCCGGGACGACGACACGGTGACCGCGCCGCACCGGCCGCACCACGTCGCCATCGCGAAGGGCGTCGACCTCGATCGGATGACGGCGGAGATCTTCGGTCGGCGGACGGGCCTCTGTAAGGGCAAGGGCGGACACATGCACCTGTTCGACCCCGACGTGAATTTCGCGTGCAGCGGGATCATCGCACAGGGGTGTCCGCCGGCGGTCGGCGCGGCGATGGCGGCGAAGAAGCGCGGAACCGACGGTGTCGCCGTCGCCTACCTCGGCGAGGGCGCGATCGACCAGGGCGGCTTTCTGGAATCGCTCAACCTCGCGAGCGTCCACGACCTGCCCGTCGTGTTCGTCGTCGAGGACAACGACTGGGCGATCAGCATGCCGAAGGAGCGCGTCACGGACGTGAAAAACGGCGCCCAGCGCGCCGACGGCTTCGACATGCCCGGCGTCCGCGTCGACTACAACGACGCCGTCGCCGTGTACGAGGCCGCCGCGGAGGCGGTCGGGCGCGCCCGTGCCGGCAACGGACCGACGCTCCTGGAGGTGCAGGTCCACCGCCACATGGGCCACTTCATGGGCGACGCCGAGGCGTACCGCCCCGACGACGAGGTCGAGCGGCTGAAGCGCCTCGACCCGATCGACCGACTGGCCGACCGCCTCAGGGCCGAGGGGGTCGACGAGGAGCGACTCGGGGAACTCCGCGCGGCGGCCGAACGGCGCGTCGAGGACGCCATCGCCTTCGCGAAGGAGCAGCCCGAACCCGATCCCGAGGAGGCGTACGACGACGTGTTCGCCGACCCGCCGGAGCCGGCGGCGAAGCCGGGGACCGCGGCCGCGGACGGGGGAGGTGACGAGTGATGGCGACGACGGAGCCCGAACCCGTCGCGGAGCGGGACCTGACGATGAGCCGGGCGATGGTCGAGGCCGTCGCGACCGAGATGCGCGAGAACGACGAGGTGTTCGTGATGGGCGAGGACGTCGCCGACTACGGCGGCATCTTCGACAGCACGCAGGGCCTGCTGGATGAGTTCGGCCGCGATCGGGTGATGGACGTGCCGATCAGCGAGACGGCGTTCATCGGGGCGGCCGTCGGCTCCGCGCAGGCGGGGATGCGGCCGATTGCGGAGCTGATGTTCGTCGACTTCTTCGGCGTCTGCATGGATCAGATCTACAACCAGATGGCGAAGAACGCGTACATGAGCGGCGGGGCGGTGAACGTCCCGATGGTGCTCACGACCGCCGTCGGCGGCACCTACAGCGACGCCGGCCAGCACTCGCAGACGCTGTACGGCACGTTCGCGCACCTCCCCGGGATGAAGGTCGTCGTTCCGAGCACCGCCTACGACGCCAAGGGGCTCATGCACAGCGCGATCCGCGACGACGACCCCGTCGTGTACATGTTCCACAAGCGACTGATGGGGCTCGGGTGGATGCCCGCCCCGCCCGGACCGAAGACGCCCGTTCCGGAGGAGGCGTACGAGATCCCCTTCGGCGAGGCCGACGTGAAGCGCGAGGGCGACGACGCGACCGTCGTCACGCTCGGCCTGCACGTCCACCGCGCGCTGGAGGCCGCGGCGGAACTCGCCGACGACGGCGTCGAGGCGGAGGTGATCGACCTCCGAACCCTGGTTCCGCTCGACACGGAGACGGTGGTCGAGTCGGTCCGCAAGACCGGTCGGCTCGTCGTCGTCGACGAGGACTACCGGTCGTTCGGCGTGACCGGGGAGATCGTCGCCCGCGCCGCCGAGGGGGCGCTATCCGATCTGGAGGCGGTCGAGCGGCTCGCGATCCCGGACGTGCCGATCCCCTACGCGCGGCCGCTGGAGGAGGAGGTCAATCCCGCGACGGAGGACATCGCCGCGGCGGTCCGCCGGACGCAGGGATGAGCGAGGAGCCCGGCCTCGTCGCGGTCGACTCGGCGGCCGTCTGGCCCGACGACGCGGCGGACGTCGACGAGGGCGTCGTGGCGAACTGGTTCGTCCGCGAGGGCGCGCGGGTCGCCGACGGGCAGACCGTCTGCGAGATCCAGATCGAGAAGGTGAGCGTCGACGTGCCCGCGCCCGCCCCGGGCGAACTCGTCGAACGGCTCGTCCCCGAGAACGGGACGTTCCGCCGGGGGGACCCGCTGGCGCGGGTCAGACCGGACTGACGGATCCCCCGTCGCCCGGCGCGCGGGTCCGCGGCCGACCGAGCGGCAGGGGTGCCGGGGCGGTCACTCCACCCGGAAGCCCATGTCTTCGAGCACGCCCGGAACCCGGTTGCGGTGGTCGCCCTGGAGTTCGACGGCGTCCCCCTCGACCGTGCCGCCGGTCGCGAGCTTCCGCTTCAGCTCGGAGGCCACCTCGTCGATGTCGATGACGCTGGTCTCGAATCCCTCGACGATGGTCACGGGCTTCCCGTACCGGCGGCGCTCGACGCGCACCGAGAGGCGCTGTTCGGCGCGGTCGAGGTCGGCCATGGGGTCGAAGTCGTCGAAGTCGTCGAACGGATCGCCGTTTGTCACGACGTACCGTAGGGGACGGACGGCAAAGAATGTGATGCGGGCGCGCCGCCGCGGACCGTCGCGCTCGCGCCCCTGGCCGTGGACGGACAGCCGCGCCTCATTCGTTGCGGGCGGCCGGGCACCCTCCGCCGCCTCCGCCGCCGTTCGAGTCGCCGACGGGATCGACACCGAGGCCGAGTCGGATCCCCTGCGCGAGGACGTAGAGGAGAACGCCCGCCGCCGCGACGACGGTCGCGCCGGCCGTGATGAGCGTCCCGAGCCACCAGATGAGGCTGCCGGGCTCGCTGTAACCGACGTTCTTGACGCCGAACTCGCTGAACAGGACGACGGCGGCCCACGCGAGCACGAGTGCCCCGACGGGTCGCAACGATCTGATCAACTGACGGCCGGATAGGGGGACCATAGACCGGAATCTCTCGGGACGAACGAAAGGTATTTCGGAAAACAGGTTCGTCGGCCGAACGGTCGAGGTCCGTCTACGCCAGCTTCTCGATGTTCTCGACGATCTTGTCAGCGAACTCGCTGGTGGCGAGCTTCTCGCCGCCCTCGATCTGGCGGTGGAGGTCGTAGGTGACCTCCTTGGAGGCGATCGTCTCCTCGACGGCGTCGCGGATGAGCTGGCCGGCGTCCTTCCAGCCCATGTACTCGAACAGGAGGCGGCCCGAGAGGATCATCGCCGTCGGGTTCACCTTGTCCTCGCCGGCGTACTTGGGCGCGGAGCCGTGGACGGGTTCGGCGAGACAGCGGCCGTCGCCGAAGTTCGCGCCGGGGGCGATGCCGAGCCCGCCGATCTGCGCGCCGGCGGCGTCGGACATGTAGTCGCCGTTGAGGTTCATCGTGGCGATCACGTCGTACTGGTCGGTTCGCGTCAACAGCTGCTGGAGCATGTTGTCCGCGATGCGGTCCTTGACGACCAGCTTGTCCGCGGGCTTCTCGCCGTCGTACTCGTCCCACAGCTCGTCTTCGGTGATGGTGACGTCGCCGTACTCCTCCGCGGCGAGTTCGTAGCCCCAGTCGCGGAACGCGCCCTCGGTGAACTTCATGATGTTGCCCTTGTGGACGAGCGTCACCGAATCGCGGTCGTTCTCCAGGGCGTACTCGATCGCCTGGCGGACCAGCCGCTTCGTGCCGAACTCCGTGATGGGCTTGACGCCGATCCCAATGGGGCCGTCGTGCAGCTTGTCGCCGACGCCCATCTCGTCCGTGAGGAACGCCTCGACCTCCTCGACCTCGTCGGTGCCGGCCTCCCACTCGATGCCGGCGTACACGTCCTCCGTGTTCTCGCGGAAGGTGACCATGTCCATCTTCTCGGGGCGTTTGACCGGCGAGGGGACGCCCTCGATGTGGTAGGTGGGGCGGACGTTCGCGTAGAGGTCGAGCTTCTGGCGGAGCGCGACGTTGAGCGAGCGGAAGCCGGCGCCGACCGGCGTCGTGAGCGGGCCCTTGATCGCGACGCGGAACTCGCGGATGGCGTCGACGGTGTCGTCCGGGAGGTTCTCGTCGTACTTCTCTCGGGCGCTCGCGCCGGCGTAGACGCGCATCCAGGAGACGGATCGTCCCGTCGCCTCCGCCGCCGCGTCGAGCACCTTCTGGGCCGCCGGGCCGACGTCCGTCCCGATCCCGTCGCCGTGGATGATCGGTACGATCGGGTTCTCCGGGACGTCGAGCTTCCCGGTCTCCTCGTCGGCGAGCGTGATCTTCTCCCCCTCCTCGGGGACCTCGACCTTGTCGTAGCTCATGAACGATCGGGTGTTTCCCGACCAGCGTAAAAGGCCTGCCGTTCTTCGGTTCGAAGAGCAAATATCGCCGCGGGAACGCGCGAGACAGCACGGCGCACGGGACGAGACGGCACGCCGCGGCGACGAGCGGCGCGGACGCCGAGAACCGACACGCCCATGCCCCGCACGCCCGACGGCGGAGGCATGCACGTCATCGTCCACGGCGGCGCGGGCGGCGTCCCGGACGACCCCGAACCCCGGCAGCGGGTGCTCGACGAGGCGGCCGAAACGGGCGCGGCGCGATCGACGCCCCTCGACGCCGTCGAGTCGGCCGTGAAGGTGCTCGAATCGAACGGGCGGTTCAACGCCGGCGTCGGCGGCGCGGTCCAGTCGGACGGCGTCGTCCGGACCGACGCGGGCGTCATGACCGACGCCCGCGCGGTCGGCGCGGTTGCGAGCGTCCCGGGCGTCGAACACGCCGTCTCCGCCGCGCGGGTCGTGATGGAGGAGACGCCGCACGTGTTCGTCGCGGGCGAGCGCGCCGCCGCCCTCGCCGAGGACTTCGGCGTCGAGACCGGCGTCGATCTGCTGACGGAGCGCAGCCGCGAGCGGTGGGCCGAGGCGGATCCGCCGGGGAGGGAACTGGGTCCGAAGGCCCACCTCGCGTGGTTGCGCGAACGGTGGGGCCGCCACGACAGCGCCGAGGGGGAGTCGGCGGCCCGCGACCCGACGGATCACGACACGGTCGGGGCGGTGGCGACCGACGGCGAGGCGTTCGCCGCGGCGACCTCGACGGGCGGCCGCTGGTTCGCGCTCGCCGGCCGCGTCGGCGACGTGCCGCAGGTCGGATCGGGCTTTTACTGCGCCCCGGCCGGCGGCGCGAGCGCGACCGGGAGCGGCGAGGACATCGCCCGCGTCACTCTCTCGCGGCGGGCCGTCTCGCACCTGGAGCGAGGGCTCGACGCCCAGCGGGCCGCCGAACTCGCGATCGAGGAGTTCGGCGAGCTCACGGGGTCCGAGGCGGGGGTCATCGTGCTCGACCGCGACGGAGCGGGGAGCGCGTACAACAGCGACGGGATGCAGACGAGCGTCGCGCGGTCCTGACTCCGGCGGCCTCCCTTCGGGAACCGAGGGACCGGCTCACCGCTGGTCTGTGAACACGTCGTCGAGGTCGATCGACGGTTCGCGCCGCCCCCTGGACGGTACCGGTCGGGGCTCCTCGTCCGGCGCGGACTCAGCCGCCCGCCGCATCAGCCGCTCGTGGGTGTTGACGACGGGCTCACCCTCCGCGGGACGGACCTGGTCGTAGCTGCCGTCGGCGTTCATCACCCAGCGCTTGCGGTTGTCCGAGAGCGTGACCTCGAGGATCGCCCGCAGTTCCTCGCGGAGCGCCTCGTCCTCGACCGGGGCGACGGCTTCGACGCGGCGGTCGAGGTTGCGCGTCATCCAGTCGGCCGAGCCGACGTAGTACTCCGGGTCGCCGTCGTTGCGGAAGTAGAAGATCCGCGAGTGTTCGAGGAACCGACCCACGACGCTGTGGACGGAGACGGTGTCGCTCACCCCCTCGACGCCAGGTCTGAGCCGGCAGATCCCCCGGACGACGAGGTCGACGTCGACCCCGGCCATCGACGCCCTGTAGAGCTCCTTCACCATCTCGGGGTCCTCCAGCGCGTTCATCTTCGCGACGATCCGGGCGTCGCGCCCGTCGCGGGCGTGTTCCGCCTCACGCCGGATGAGCCGGGAGAACGCCTCGCGCATGTTCTCCGGCGCGACCAGGAGCTTTCGGTACCGCTCGTGCAGCGCGTGGCCGGTGAAGAAGTTGAACAGCTTCACGAGGTCCTGCCCGACGTCGCGGTCGGCGGTCAGGAGGCCGAGGTCGACGTACGTCTTCGCCGTCTCGGAGTGGTAGTTACCCGTCGCCACGTGAGAGTAGATCTGCACGCCGTCGTCCTCCTCGCGGACGACCAGCGCGGTCTTGCTGTGGGTCTTGAGCCCGATGGTGCCGTAGGCGACGTGGATCCCCTCCTCTTCGAGGCGCTTTACCCACCGCAGGTTGTTCTCCTCGTCGAACCGCGCCTTCAGTTCGACCATCACCGCCACCTGCTTGCCGTTCTTGACGGCCTCGATGAGGCTCTCTATGACCTGCGAGTCGCTCGCCGTCCGGTAGATGGCGGCCTTGATCGCGAGCACGTCGGGGTCGCTCGCCGCGGCGTCGAGGAACGTCTGGACGGTGTTCGCAAAGGAGTGGTACGGGTGGTGGACGAGGACGTCGTCCCGCCGGATCTCGTCGAACAGTTCGTCGGGACGGTCCGCGTCGAGGCCCGCGAATCGGGGGTGGACCTTCGGCGTCCACGGGTCGAGTTTCAGCTCCGGCCGGTCGAGGTCCGTCAGGTCCATGAAGTCGCGAAAGTCGATCGGCTCGCGCAGGTCGAACACCTCCCGCTCGTCGACGCCGAGCTGGTCGATGAGTAGCCGTCGGACCTCCGGCGGCATGTCCGCGGCGACTTCGAGGCGGACGACCGTCGCGAACCGCCGCTGGCGGAGCACGTCCTCGATCATCTCGATGAGCCCCTCGGCGACCTCCTCGTTCCGCCTGACCTCGGCGTTGCGCGTCACGCGGAACAGGAAGGCGTCGACGATCTCGACGTTCGGAAACAGGAGGTCGAGGTTCGCCTCCACGATCTGTTCGATCGGCACGAACGTCGGCTCGCCCTCGCCGACCCGAACGACCCGCGGCCGGTTCTTCGGGATCTTCACGCGGGAGAACTTCGGGTCGTCGTCGCCCTCGCGCGTCAGCACCGCGAGCGAGAGGCTGAGGTTCGAGATGAACGGAAAGGGGTGGGCGGGATCGAACGTGAGCGGCGTCAGCGTCGGCAGGACCGAGCTCTCGAAGTACTCGCGCAGGCGCGCCCTGTCGTCGCCGTCGAGGTCGTCGTGGTCGGCGATCTCGATCCCCGCCTCGGCGAGGGCCGGACGGATCTCCTCGTGGTAACACCGGTTCTGCTCCTCGAACAGCTCCCGGGCCGTCGCGAGGATCTCCCGCCACTGCTCGTGCGGCGTCCGCCCGTCGGCGGTCCGCTCCGTGACGCCCGCGTCCATCTGCTGTTTCAGCCCCCCGACGCGCTTCATGAAGAACTCGTCCATGTTCGTCGTGAAGATGGCGAGAAACTTCACGCGCTCCAGGAGGGGGTTCCGCTCGTCGAGGGCCTCGAAGAGCACGCGGCGCTGGAAGGCGAGTTCGCTCAGCTCGCGGTTCAGGTAGTACTCGGGGCTGTCGAGGTCGACGTCCGCGGCGGCCGTCGCCTCCTCGTCTCCGCCGCCGTCGAGGTCAACGCCGTCTCCGACGCCTCCGCCGACGGCGTCCTCGTTTCCGTCGGCATCGGCTCCGTCCCCGTCGGCCCCGTCCCGGTCCGAGTCCGGCCGCGACCGATCGTCGTAATCGAGCGCCGGCGCGCCGTTCGATTCCTCCGATCCGTCCGCCCCGTCGACCGAGGTTTCTGTCGGTTCCCTGTCCGACTGTTCTTCGTCCCCCCGCTCCTCTCCCGTCCGGTCCGCGGTCACGCCTCGTTCCCCCTCAGTTGGCCGCGGTCCGGCGGGGCGTGACGATCTTCGAGTCCTTCCGGGACTGGACGGTCCGGTCCGCCTCGACGCCGACGAACTCCCCGCACCGCCAGTCGTACGCGGTCAGCGCTCCGCCGTAGACGCAGCCGGTGTCGAGCCCGACCGCGTGCTCGCGCACGACCGGTCGTTCCATCACCGTGTGACCGAAGAACACCCGCTTCGGACCGTCGTACCGCTCGAACCAGAAGGGTCGGTCGTAGCTGCCTCCCGGCGCGAGCGATCGGGTGGTCTGCAGGTCGTCGACCGTGTGCTCCGCGAGCGGCTTCCGCGGGTCGACGCCCCCGTGGACGACGAGCGCGTCGTCCCAGGAGACGGCGACGGGGAGCGACCGGAGCCACTCGACGTCCGCCTCGGCGAGGCCGGGAACCGTCTTCTCGCCGCGCAGCACCTTCTCCTCGTTGTTGCCGCGGACGGCGAGCATGTTGGGCGATCCGCGGACCAGGTCGACGACGCCGCCGCTGTTCGGCCCTTTCCGGACGAGATCGCCGACGAACACGACGAGATCGTCGTCGCCGGGGCGCAGCTTCCCGAGGAGCGCGCGCAGTTCCGCGAGACACCCGTGAACGTCGCCGACGACGTAGATGTCGTCCCAGTCGTCGGGGTCGACGCGGCGGTGTTGTGCTTCCAGGGGTTCGGTAAAGCGGACGGTCATGTGGGTGTGAGTCCCTCCTTATAAACGGACTCTGCGGGAGTAAACGGTTGCTAAGAGGTCTACCGAGTGATATATAGACAGCCGCCGCGTCCGGGGGCGGTTCTGGCGTTATTCGGGCGTCTCGCCCGCGGGAATCCCGCAACCTCTTTCCCCCGGACGGCCGAAGCACCGCGGCATGAGCACTGGACCTCTCGACGACGAGGCCGTGGACAAGTACCGGGAGGCCGGCGACGCCCTCCGAACGGTGATCGACGAGGCGGCGGCGCTGATCGAGCCCGGCGCGACCCACCTGGAGGTCGCACAGCACGCGGAAGCGCGCATCGAGGAACTCGCCGACGGGTGCGCGTTCCCCGCGAACATCAGCGTCGACGAGGAGGCGTCGCACGCCACTCCCGGGGCCGACGACGAAACCGAGTTCGGCGAGGAGATGGTCTGTCTCGACCTCGGCGCGCACGTCGACGGGTACATCGCCGACGCCGCCGTGACGGTCGACCTCTCGGGCAACGACGAGCTCGTCGAGGCGGCCGAGGAGGCGCTGGCGGCCGCACTCGACGTCATCGGGCCGGGCGTCGAGACCGGGGAGGTCGGCGCCGAGATCGAGGACGTGATCCGCGGGTACGGCTACACGCCCGTGCTCAACCTCTCCGGGCACGGCGTCGAGCGGTACGACGCCCACACCGGGCCGAGCATCCCGAACCGCGGGACGGACCGGGGGGTCGAACTGGAAGTCGGCGACGTGGTGGCCGTCGAGCCGTTCGCGACCGACGGCCGGGGGAAGGTGAGCGAGGGCGCGAAAGAGGAGATCTACGAACTCGTCGACGAGCGGTCCGTCCGGGACCGCCGGGCGCGACAGGTGATCGAAACGGTGTCGGAGCGGTACAGAACGCTCCCCTTCGCGGCCCGGTGGCTCGACGGTCCCCGAACCGAGATGGCGATCCGCCGCCTGAAACAGCAGAGCGTCCTCCGCGGGTACCCCGTGCTGAAAGAGGAGGACGGGCGGCTGGTCAGCCAGGCCGAACACACCGTCATCGTCACCGAAAGCGGGTGCGAGATCACCACTCGATGACCTCGTGACGTCGGTCGAATAACGCGAAAGCGAGGAAGCTTCGCCGACCCGCGTGCCGTTCGCGGGAACCGGTCGCCGCGTTCAGGCGTTGTTCATCCGCTGGATCGTCTCGCTGCCGCACTCCATGCACACCGCGACGCGGTAGGGCTCGCGGGAGAACTCCGCGTTCTCCGTTTTCGAACTCTCCGTCCGTAACTCCACCCGCACCTTGTGAAGCGTCTCGCTGCGGCAGTCCGCACAGGGTTCCGTAACTCCGTCAAGGTCGGATGGTTGTGTCGCCATAGTATCCGGTCGGACGGCGGGCGAGAGAATAAAAGCCGATCTCCGTTCCGGATTATTTCGACCGTTCATCCCACGATTTACGGCTCAGAACCGTCCGCGTCGCCCGAATTCCGACGTTCGCCGTACGACGTCCATACGAACCGTTGTTTTCGTTCAATCTGCGGTTATTACCCTCCTAAGCCCCGATATACGACCGCGTGAGACAAACGATAAACGAGTGGGGTTCGTCCCCCCCGTATGGAGCAGATCTTCGCCCCGTGGCGGATCGAGTGGGTCGAGCGCGAGGGCGGCGACGGCGACGGCTGTCCGTTCTGCGCGCTCCCCGAGCGGGGGAACGATCGCGAGAGCCGGATCGTCGCCCGGAGCGAGCGGAGTTTCGTCCTGCTCAACAACTACCCCTACAACCCGGGCCACGCCATGGTCATTCCGCTGCGGCACACCGGCGAGTACGCGGAGCTTTCGGACGCGGAACTTCTGGACCACGCCCGGTTGAAACAGCGGACGCTGACCGCGATCGCGGACGCGCTGGATCCGGACGGCTTCAACGCCGGATTAAACCTCGGGCGGGCGGCCGGGGGATCGATAGGCGACCACCTCCACACCCACGTGGTCCCCAGGTGGGACGGCGACACGAACTTCATGCCGGTCGTGGGCGACACGAAGGTCATCGTGGAGGCGCTGGACGACACGTACGAACGCGTCCGCGGAGCCTTCGCCGAACAGGGCGGCGCGACGACCCCGGCCGCGGACGGGGCCGTTCGGCTGCGCTTCGACTGACGTGGCGAGCCGTCGAAACGTTTCGGCTGACGCGGCGGACGGACCGAAGACCCCGAAGGGCCTTTGGAGGCCGACGGCGAACCCCCGGTGATGGAGCGAAAGACGGCCGTGAGGCGGGTCGGGCTGGCGGTGCTCGCGGTCAACGTCGTCCTCCTGCTGGGAAAGGCGGCCGTGTGGTCCGTCACCGGGAGCCTCGCCGTCGGTTCCGAGGCCGTCAACAGCCTCGCGGACGCCGCGTACAGCATGGTCATCCTCGCGGGGCTGTACGTCACGACGCAGCCGCCGGACTTCGAACACCCCCACGGTCACGAGCGGATCGAGCCCTTCGTCTCGCTGTTCGTCGCGGTCGGGGTGTTCGCCGCCGGCGCGGCGGTGCTCTGGCAGGCGACGACGGCCGTCCTCGCGGGGCCGACCGCCGACGGCGCGAGCCCGATCGCCGTCGCCGTCCTCGCCGCCACCGCGGTCACCAAGTACCTCCTCTACCGGTACTGTCTCCGCGTCGGTCGCGAGCGGAACTCGCCCGCGGTCGTCGCGACCGCGCTCGACAACCGGAACGACATCCTCACCGCCGGCGCCGCGCTGATCGGGGTACTCGGGGCGGGGGCGGGGTACCCGATCCTGGATCCCCTGGCGGCCGGCGTCGTCTCCCTCGGCATCCTCTACACCGGGGTCGAGATCGTCCGCGACAACGTCAACTACCTCGTCGGGGCGGCCCCGCCGGAGGAACTCCGGGCCGAGATCGTCCAGCGGGCGCTCTCGCACCCGGAGGTGAAGGGGGCCCACGACGTGGTCGCCCACTACGTCGGCCCCGAAATCGACGTGAGCCTCCACATCGAGGTCGAGGGGGACATGACGATCAGGCGGGCGCACGCGCTCGAAACGGCGGTCGTCGAGTCGGTACGGGAGATTCCGGGCGTTGACGACGTGTTCGTCCACGTCGATCCCCGGGAGCTCGGCGAGTGGAAGGAGGACGCCGAGGCGGATCGGCTCGCAAACTACGCGCCCGCGTCCGGGGCCGAGTCCGAGGACGACGCCGAGACGACGGTAAAGCGGAGGCGGTCGTGAGGCTGAACCGGCCGGAGAGCCGAGACGAGTGGGGAGAGGCGGCGACGGCCTCGGTCGGGGGATCGGAGGCCGGAATTAGCCCCGTCCGACCACCACCAGGCGGATCCATCCGAGCTCCGGCACCCGGAGCCCCGCTTTCGATTTGATCCACTGGGGACGAACCGGCGGCGCGATGCCGGACACCTGGTCGTAGTACGGGTTGGCGTCTCCCTTCGTGATGTATCCCCCGTGCGGCGCCGGGCAGTTCCGCAGGTCGTCGCACCCGTCGGCGTCCGGCGGGAGGTACGACTCGTTCGCCCGGTCGTACCAGTTTTCGCCCCGCTCGACGCGGAAGTGCGCGCGGTGGATTACCGACGTTCCCCTGCTCGGAACGTCGTAGATTATCACGTCGCCCGGCGCGCCGAACTTCGGATCGCCGTCGGGCGAGCGGACGGTGTCGATGTCCGGTCCGTCGGCCGCCGCGACGGTCCACCCGTCGGTGTCGGTGACGACGACCAGGTCGCCCGTCTGGATATTCGGCGACATGCTCCCGCTCTCGACGGCGACCATGGGCGGCCAGACGCCGCAGGTGGCGAAGAGAGCGAGCGTCAGAACCGCGACGAAGAGGAAAGAGCGCGCGAGCGTGCGCGTCCAGGAGCGTCGGTCGTCAGACATGGACACTCGTACACCGATCGGCGGTTAGTAGATTCGCGTCGTTTGCAGGCCGTGAGACGGCCTCCTATGGCAAACGAGGCGAGATGAAACGGACGAAGTGAAGCGGACGAAATGAAACGGACGAAATGAAACGGACGAACCGAAGCCCCGGTCCCGTCCGATGGCGTCAGACCGGCTCGCCGAACGCGTACACCGTCTGCTGGCCCGTGACCTCCACGTCGAGGAAGTCGCCGGGTTCGATGCCGCGCTCCGAGGCGTTTCGGACGATGATCTGCCTGTACGCGCCGTCCCGGCACTTGACCGAGTCGCCGGTCCCCTCCTCGACGACGAGCACCTGACGCGTCGTCCCGACCATCGACTCGTACGCCTCGCCGACGATCTCCATCTTCAGCTCGCTCATCTCCTTCGAGCGCTCCTTCTTCACCGCGCCGTTGAGCCCCTTCAGCTTCGCGGCGTCGGTTCCGGGCCGCTTCGAAAAGCGGGTGACGTTGATCTTCTCGGGGCGGACCTCGCGCATGAGCGCCAGGCTCTGGGCGTGGTCGTGTTCGGTCTCGGTCGGGAAGCCGACGATGAAGTCGGTCGAGAGCGTCCAGTAGTCGAGCCGCTCGTCGAACGTCTCCACCACCTCGACGAACTCGCGGACCTGGTGCTGGCGGCGCATGTCGCCGAGCACGTCGTTCGACCCGGACTGGACGGGCGCGTGGATGAAGTTGTAGAGCTCGTCGTTCTCCGCGAAGACCCGCGCCAGTTCGTCGCGGATGCCGTGGATCCCCTTCGGATTCGCCATCCCGACGCGGACGCGGAAGTCGCCGTCGATCCCGCAGATCCGTTCGAGCAGTTCGTGGAGCTTGCGCTCGCCCCTGTCCCAGCCGTAGACGCCGGTGTCCTGCCCCGTGATCCGGATCTCCTTCGCGCCGGCGTGGACGAGCGCCCGCGCCTTCTCGACGTTCTCCTCGATCGGCGGGGAGTCGATCCGCCCGGTCGCCTTCTTCGTGATGCAGTACGAGCAGTCGCTCATGCAGCCGCGGGCGATGGGCAGGATGCCGATGACGCCGTCGAGAACCGGCTCCGCGTCGGGCGTCGGCGTCGGGCACTCGCCGTTCATCGCCGCGACGGGCACCTCGTCCCAGTGGAGCACCTGCGCGTCGACGCCGGCCTTCACGAACTCCTCGCCCTGCGCGAGCGCCATGCAGCCCGTGACGATGAGGTCCGCCGTCTCCTCCTGCAGCTCCTTCGCCCGGCGGATCATGTTGCGCTCGGTCTTCTCGACGACCGTGCACGTGTTGAGGATCGCCACGTCGGCGTCCTCGGGCCCGTCGGCGCGGTGGTGTCCGCCGTCGCGGAGCGCCCGCTCGATCTGACGGCTCTCACCCCGGTTCGCCGTGCAGCCGTAGGTCTCGATGTGATATCGGGCCATTCAGTTAGCGGACGTTTCGGGTGCGCGGGCAAAAGCGCGACGGTCCGGGGCGAAGGCGGCGAGGAACGCGCCGGCCGGCGTGCGTTCGGGCGATCTCTCTCGACCGTTCCTGCGGTCCCCACCCCACCTCACCCCGGCGGGTCACTCCGCGCGAGATTCGACCGGGACGCCCCGCAGGAGCATCGGGAGGATCGTGCGCGCGAAGTGCAGAAACAGCACGAGGACGATCGGCCCCAGGAAGATGCCGTACCAGCCGAACGCGACGGAGCCGAAGACGTACGACATGAGGACGAGGCCCGCGTGGATGTCGCCGGACGAGACGTACGAGCGGATGAAGAAATCGGGGACGGTGTCGACGACGACGAGCGTGACGAGGAAGAACGCGACGGGGAACCACAGCGGGGCGGCCTCGCGGGTGACGGCCACGAGGAGCAGGTAGCCGGTCATCGGGAAGTAGAACAGCTTGATGCCGACGACCGGGACGAGGGTGAAGATGCCGGTCAACGCGGCGGAGAGGACGACGTACGGCACGGTCACCCCCTGGGGTGAGATCGACCGCAGGCCGTAGTAGGTGACGCCGGCGATGAGCGCCGTGATGCCGACGACGACCAGGTTGCCCCAGTAGATGCGCTCTAAGTCCGCGTCGACGCTCTCCGCGAACGCGACGACGCTCCGCTCCCGCTCGAAGGTCCGGCGGAACCACCGCCCCACGGCGTCGTCCGCCTGGAGGAGGTAGAACGCGACGAGGAGCATCACGAACGCGTCCAGCAGGACGCCGAAGATCACGCTCGCGTACCGTAACAGGGCGCTCAGATACCGCCGGATCGCCGTCCACGAAACCGGACCGAGCGGTCCAGATCGCCCCTGCTGGATCCGTTCGGACAGTCGTTGCAGGTTCGAAATTCGCGCGAGATCGACGTGCGGCCGCAGGTAGGAGCGATACCGCCCGAGGTCGTTCGACGCGAGAAACTGGTTCAGTTCGCCGAGCCCCTGAAACAGCCCGTACCCGACGACGAGGAGCATCGGCAGTCCGACGGCGAGGAGCGTCAGCGCCGCCGTGGCGTCCGAATTATCGACGTACCTGTCGAGCCGGCGGGAGATCGGGCGCGTCGCGTAGTACAGGAAGATCCCGAACACGAGCGCCCCGACGAGCGAGTAGAGCGCGAACGCGACGACCGCGACGATCCCGACTCCGGCCGCCCACCACAGAAGCTGCACTCGGGTGTGGTTCCAGCGAGCCATCCACTGCTAGCAGTCGGTACCGACGCGCAAAAGTGTGGACCCGGTCGGGGGTGGCTCGCCCCTCCGACGCGGAGTTCCCGCGAGGGATCACCGCCCGAACAGCCGCGAGAGGAACGACCGCTTCCGGGGGCGTTCGGCCAGGAGCACCGAACACTCCACCTCGTTGACGACGTCGTAGACGAGCGAGCCGCCGAGCAGCCGAGAGAGCAGGCCGCGCTCAGTCGCGCCGATCACGACCATCGTCGCGTCCTCCGAGTGGCGGGCGATCGCCCCCTCCACGTCGCCCGAGGCGTCGACCACGAGCTCGGCGTCGCCGAGGTCGCGCTCGGCCGCCCAGTCGCGGAGGAACGCCTCGCCCGCCTCGCGTTCGTCCTCGCCGTCGGCGACGTACAGCAGCGTGACGTCGGCGCCGCGGAGGTCCTTCAGCACGCGCGTCACCTCGGCGCTGAGGTCCGAATCGGCCCCGCCGGCGGTGGGGAGGAGCACGCGCGAAGGGTCGAAGCCGCGGTCCTTGAGGACGAGGAAGTCGCAGGGCAGGTCGCTCGTGAGCTCGTCGAACGTCCCCTCGACGCGGCCCGCCGACCAGTACGCCTCCTCGCTCCACCCCATGACGACCAGGTCGGCGGCGGAGGTTTCGGCGGCGTCGAACACCTCCTCGAACAGCCGGTGCGAGATGATCGTCCGCGTCTCGACCGGCACGCCGAACGTCTCGGCGTCGTCGCGCGCCGCGTCCAGGAGCGCCGCGGACTCGGCGTCGATCTCGTCCACGCGCTCCGCGCCGGCGGACAGCGGGATCTGGTCCGGGACCTGCACGATGTGCGTGGCGACGACGGTGCCGCCCCGGGCCTTCGCCACCAGGCTGGCGAGTTCGATGAGGTCCTTTTCGGTGCGGGGGTTTGCGAGCGGGACCATCACCCGGTAGTCCCCGCCGTCGGGCTGGACGGTGCTCGCGGCGGACACCGCGGCGTCGGGCATCTCGTCCGCCCGAGCGAGGATGTACCGACCGAGAACCCCCTGTCTGTCCGTGTTCCCCCGCGCGTAGACGAAGTACCAGACGACGGCGAGGGCGACGAACACGGCCGAGAGCGCGATCTCCACGGGATCCATGAACGCGACCAGCCCAAGCGAGACGACCGCGCCGACGATCGGCGTGACGGGGTACAGCGGGACGCGGAAGTCGGGATCGTAGTCGGCGAGGTCCGCCTCCCGGAAGACGATGAGCGCGAGGTTCATCAGCGCGTACACGATGAGGTGGAGGACGCTCGCCGCCTTGGCGAGCGTCTCGACCGTTCCGAGTGCGATGAACGTGACGATGATGAGCCCCGTGACGAGGATGGAGCGGTACGGGGTCGCAAAGCGCGGGTGGATCTCGTTGAGCGACGCGCTCACGATCCGCTCGCGCCCCATCGCGAAGTTGATCCGGGCGGACGCGAGGATGGACGCGTTCGCGCTCGAGGCCGTCGCGAGGAGCGCGCCGAAGGTCATCATCGTCACGCCGAGCGCGCCGAGGTTCCCCGAAAAGGAGATCGAGGCGACCTGCGAGACGGGCGTGTTGAGGTCGAGCTCCGGCCAGGGGACGATGCCGAGCATCACAACGACGAGGATCGCGTAGATGACGGTCACGACGGCGACGCTGCCGATGACGGCGATCGGCAGGTTCCGGCCGGGGTTCTTCAGCTCCTCGGCGACGGTCGCGATCTTGGCGTAGCCGAGAAAGGAGACGAAGACGAGGGCCGTCCCGGGGAGGATCGCGGCGGGGCCGAACGGCGCCAGTCCGCCCTCGTCGACGAGCGTGCCGTAGTCGAACTGCAGGAACCCCGCCGCGGCGAAGACCGTGAGAATCGCGAGGAGCGAGAGCACGATGACCGTCTGGATCCCGCCCGTCTCCTTCGCGCCGATGTAGTTGACGCCGACGAAGGCCACGCCGGCGAGGAGCGCGCCGATCTGCACCGGGTCGAGAAAGAGGACCCCCGGAATCGGGAGCAGCGTCGAGAGGTAGCCGCCGAAGCCGATGCAGTAGAACGCGGAGGCGAACGCGAGCCCCATCCAGTCGCCGAGGCCGGCGATCGAGCCGAAGAGCGGGCCGAGCGCGCGGTTGACGTAGTAGTAGCCGCCGCCGGCTTTGGGCATCGCGGTCCCGAGTTCGCTCACCGAGAGGGCGTTGACCATCGCGATGAACCCGCCGACGATGAACGAGACGACGACGATCGGCCCCGCCTCGCGGGCGGCCACGCCGGGCAGGACGAAGATGCCCGCGCCGATCATCGTGCCGATGCCGATCGTGAGCGCCGACAGCAGGCCGAGGTCCTTCGCCAGTTCCTCGTCAGCCATCGCTCATCACCGTCCCGCGGGGCGTCAGCCCCCGGCAACCGCGGCCGTCGACGGACGTTCCGTCCGGCGTTTCCGTCTGTCGGAGAGAGTATCGTGGGCTCATGTGTGCGAAGAGCAGAGAATCAGGGGCGGTGTCCCGCCGGCGCACCGAGGCGAAGAGCCCGCGCGGCGGACCGCGGACGTACCCCGTTTCCGATCACGATCCCCGCTTTCGCCCGCGCCGACTTAACTGATTCGACATCAGAACAGAGCTGAACTTCCCGATTCGAGAACGGTCGTCGGTTCCGACCGGTTGCGCGCCGAGATCGTCCGTCGCGGAGCCGCGGACGCGGACCGGGCGCTCCGCCGGACGACACGGCGGACCCGCGCCTCACTCCCCGGGGAACCCCTCGACGATCTCGACGCCGCTCGACGCCCCGATGCGCTCCGCGCCGGCGTCGAGCATCGCCCGCGCCTCCTCGTAGCTGCCGATCCCGCCGCTCGCCTTGACCGGCAGGTACTCGCGCATCAGTTCGACGTCCTCGACGGTCGCGCCGCCCTCGGCGAACCCCGTCGAGGTCTTCACGAACGCGGCGCCGGCCTCGGCCGCCGCGCGGCAGGCCCGATGCTTCTCGTCCACCGAGAGGAGCGCCGTCTCGATGATGACCTTCACCGGGATCGGGACCGCGGCGACGACCTCCGCGAGGTCGGCCTCGACCGCGTCGACCCGCGGGGCGACGCCGTCCGCGCGGTCCGGATCGGCGTGCGTGTCGTCGCCTCCCCGGTCCTCGCCGTCTTCGCCACCGGTACCGTTCCGGCCGTTCTCGCCGGCCTTCAGGCGGCCGACGTTGATCACGACGTCGAGTTCGTCCGCCCCGTTCTCCCACGCGTCCACCGCCTCGGCGCGCTTCGCCGCCGTGCTGTGCTGACCGTGGGGGAACCCCACGACGGTCGCGAGCGTCACGTCCGGGGCGTGTGCCGCCGCCTCGGCGACGTAGCACGGCGGAACGCAGGCGTTCATCCCGTACGCTGCCGCCTCGTCGAGGACGCGCTCGACGTCGGCCGGCGTCGTCTCCGGACCCAGCACCGTGTGGTCGATGCGCGCGACGAACTCCCTTCGGTCCATGCGCGGTCCCACGGGGTGCGGGGGCAAAAACGCGCCGAAGCGCGGGTCGCTCCCGCGGCGGGCCGAGAGACTGACGGCCGCCTCGTCCCGTTGTCGCCTCGTCCCGTCGCCGCCCTCGACGGGGACGCGCCGACGCCCGCGGTCGGTTCCGCGGACAGGTTCGCCCGTCAACCTAATCGCAAGGCTTTCCCGCCGGCCCGACGGCCGTTCGCGCATGCAGCTCCTCCCGGAGGGGTTCGCGCTGCCGCCGGCACCGTACCTGCTCGGACTGCTCGTCGGTCTCGGCGCCGTCGGCTGGGCGTTCGCCCGCCGCAGGCCGCCGGTCACCGACCGGCACGTGGTCGCGCTCGCGCCGTGGATGTGCACCGGGGCCTGCCTGCACGTCCTGTACGTCCTCGACGCCCTGCCGCCCGCGGTCCGGCCGCTCGCCGGGACGCCCGCCGTCTACCTGACGGTCGCGCTCGTCGCCGGAGCGATCTGGATCGGGGCGGACGAAGGGACCGGCCGCGCGCCGCGGGCGCTCGCCGTGACCGGCGCGTTCGCGCTGCTCGCGGCGCTCGGCCTCGCGCTGGCGGTCGGGTCGGCCCGGGGAACGCTCCACCCCCGCTGGCCGGCGCTCGGGCTGGTCGCGTCGGCCGTCGTCGCCGCCGCGGCGTGGGTCGGGCTGGCCCGCCTGCGGCCCCAGGCGGCGATCACGGGCGGGGCCGGGGCGCTCGCGATGTTCGGCCACGTCCTCGACGGCGTCTCGACGGCCCTCGGCGTCGACGTGCTCGGCTTCGGCGAGCGGACGCCGCTGTCGCGGGTCATCATCGAGTTCGGGGACGCGCTGCCGACGGCCGAACTCGTCGGCGCGGGATGGCTGTTCGTGCTCGTGAAGCTCGCCGTCGCGTCGGTCGTCGTCGCCCTGATGGCCGATTACGTCCGCGAGGAGCCGACTGAGGGGTACCTCCTGCTGGCGCTGATCGCCGCCGTGGGGCTCGGTCCCGGGACGCACAACCTCGTCCTCTTTTCGATCGCGTGAGCGCCGGCGGGTCCCGTCGAGTCGGCCGCGTACCCGTCCGCCAGTCCGCCGAAACTGGTTCCCCCGATCCGTTTGATCGGTTCGCCGACGGCTACAGGTTTTTTTCCGGACCGCCGCGTCGGTTCGGCCATGCCCCGCGTTATCTGCGCCGGCCACGTCAACTGGGACGTCACGCTGTACGTCGACCGCCTGCCCGAACCCGACGGCGAGGCGGTCATCGAGGCCCAGACCGGCGCTGGAGGGGGAAGCGCGGCGAACGTCGCGTGCGGGCTGGCGCGGCTCGACGTTCCCGTCGCGCTCCTCGGGAGCGTCGGCGAGGACGACCACGGGGCGGCCGCGCGGGCTGAGTTGATCGACGCCGGGGTCGACTGCGGGACGATCCAGACGGTGCCCGACGGCGAGACGGCGGTGAAGTACCTCGCGGTCTCGGCCGCCGGCGAGGTGATGGTGTTCGGCCGCGACGGCGTGAACGAGGCGTTCACCGCCGGCCACCTGCCCGAGTCGACGCTCGCGTCGGCGGAGCACGTCCACCTCACGAGCCAGCGTCCGAACACCGCCGCCCGGCTGGCCGACCGCGCGAGGGAGGCCGGCGCGACCGTGAGTTTCGATCCCGGGCGGCGGCTCGACGAGCGGGACTTCTCTGGCGCGCTCGCGCGCGCGGACGTCGTCTTCCTCAACGACCGCGAGGCGGCCACGGCGCTCGGCGACGCGCTCGACTCCGAGAACCGGACGCTCGTCCTGAAGCACGGACCCCGGGGGGCGGAGGTCCGGACGGGGACGAGGACGTACACGCACCCCGGCTTCGCCGTCGAGACGGTCGACACGACCGGCGCGGGCGACGCGTTCGCCGCGGGGTTCATCGCGTCGCTGCTCCGCGGCGACGGGTGCGAGGAGGCGCTCGCGCTCGCGAACGCCTGCGGCGCCCTCGCCGCGCGGACGAGGGGGGCGCGGACGCCGCTCGACTGGGACGGCGTGTCAGAGCTACTCTCGCGCTGATTGCCCGCAAACTTATCTCGCTGCGCGGACTGTTCGGAGATAATGAATCCGGGCACGGTTCCACAGCTGGCGGCGCCGGCGCTCTCGTTCGCCCTGAACCTCGGTATCGGGGCGTTAGCGGGGCTGGCGGCGGCGCTGGCGATGACGCTGCCGGTCCGCCGGCAGTCGGAGGGATTCTCGCCCGCGTACGTCGCCGCGTCGGTGTTCAGGCGGAAGAAGCCCGACGAGGTGAGTGCCCGCGACGCGAACGTCGCCCACCACGCGACCGGCGCGGTCGCCGGGGCGCTCTACGCCGCCGTCTTCTCCGCGCTCTCGGTCGTCGTGCCGGGGCTTGGTCGGGTCGCCGGCGTCGCGCTCCTGCCGCACCTGCTGGCGGTGGGAGTCGTCGTCCTCCTCGTCTACGCCTCGTACGCCTACGTGGTGCTTCCCCGGGCAAAGAGCGCGATCTACGAGGACCAGTCCACCGCGGTGCGCGGCCAGTGGCTCCGCTCGTCGCTCGTGTTCGGCGTCACGCTCACGCTGATCGCGCCGGTCCTCTGGTCGATCGCCGCGTGAGCGTCGGAAGCGGTACGGGCTTCGACGAGACGATCGTCCGCCGGACGGCCGATACGCTCGGTCCGTCGTCGACCGGATCTAAAAAACGGGGTCGGTTACCGATTACGCGCTGGCGCTCTGGCTCTGCGTGGCGGAGTTGGACGCGGAGGCGCTGCCGGTCTGGCTGTTGTAGTTGGCCTGGCTGTTGCTCTGGCTGACCGACTGGTCGCCCTTGTTGAACACGCCCACGGACGCGCCAACCTGCGTGTTCTCGTTAGACTGGTCGACGTCCTGGTCCTGGTCGACGCTCGCCTCGGCGTTCTGGTAGTTCTCCTGGTTCTGCTTGATCGTGGTCTTGTCCTTCGCCTTGTCCTTCATCTTGTCTTTCCAGTCGCTGTGGTCCGCGGCGACGGTTCCCGCGAGACCGGCGCTGAAGACGGTGCCGACGACCACGAGGGCCATCAGGATGCGTAGTGCCTTTTTCATGGGTATCACGAGCAGGAACGCCCGGACGAAGGCCCGATTCAACCGGCCGAGCGGTCGAGTCAGATTCAACCACCGCACCGAAGGCCGAGCGGTCGAGTCAACCGCACCGAACGAACTCCGTCCGAGCGCTCGTCGCTCGCTCGGTACTGTCGACAGAACCCGTATTCAACGCCGACGGTAGTTGCATCGGGAATATTGTACGTTTTCCCGATCATCGCTCAATTGACAACGATCGTTCTCGCTGAGCGGTCGTCGCGAGGCTTCAAAATCCCGTTACTCGCCGAAAGCGCGCTAAACTGTCGGGCGCCCCCGACGCGGGTCCCGGCGTCCGATAAACGATAGTAAACGAGAGTTCCGTTTCAACCGTTCACACTCTGTCGATCGGACGCCCCGCGACGGGTTCGTTCGGCCCGCGAAGGGAGGTAGCGGGCGAACTGGCGGCGGCAACACCGCGTTAGGCGATCGGGACCGATAAACAGTCGGGATCGCGGGGACTGAACGGCCGGCTCGAACGGGCCGGAACGTCGGACGGCGCGAACGTTTCGACAGCCGAGAGGCGAGCGCGCGGACGCGGCTCGTCGGGAGCGACGCGCCGCCGATCGTGACCCGCGGTCGACCCAACCGCGTCATTTTTCCCGCCGACGCGAGAGCCGACAGTATGGCAAAACAGCCCCACCTGCTCGTCGAGGAGGGAGACGTCAACGAGATCGCGCTGGTGCCCGGCGATCCGGGCCGCGTCGACCGGATCGCGAGGCAGTGCGAGAACGTCGAGGAGGTGTCGCAGAACCGCGAGTACAAGATCGTCAACGCCGAGTACGAGGGCGTCGGGCTCACGATCTGCTCGACCGGCATCGGCTGTCCCTCCGCCGCCATCGCGATCGAGGAGCTCTCGCGCGTCGGCGTGAACACGGTCGTCCGCGTCGGCACGATCGGCGCGCTCCAGGAGCGCGTCGAGATCGGGGACATGATCGTGGCGACGGGCGCCGCGAAGGAGGAGGGCACCTCGAAGCGCTACGAGTCCGCGGTGTACCCCGCGGTCCCGGATTACGAGGTGCTGACCGCGCTCGTCGATGCGGCCGAGGAAAACGAGGAGCGCGCGGCCTCGAACGAGGCCGCGGAGGGGGCGAGCGGCGACGCCGCGGGCCGAGTCCACGTCGGCCCCATCGTCAGCGACGACGCGTTCTACAACGAGAGCGACGAGTACGTGAGAGACTGGAACGAGGCGAACCTGCTCGCGATCGAGATGGAGGCCGCGACGGTGTTCGCGCTGGCCCGCCGGAAGGGCATGCGCGCCGGCGCGATCTGCACCGTCGACGGGAACCTCGTGAAGGGAACGCAGAAGGGGGCCGACGGCGACGAGGAGCTGCCCGAGAAGGCGAAGAACAACGTCGAGCGCGCCATCGGCATCGCGCTCGACGCCGTCGCGCGCATCGCGTAGGCGGCCCAGCCCCGCACGAAGATGCTGGACCGACTCGAAGCGCGCGCCGCCGACCTCGTTCGACGGGCGCGACGGCTCGAACGGCGTGAGGTCGCCGAGTTCCGGCGCTGGGCGGAGGACACGAGCAACCTGCTCCACCTCACGATCCTCCTCGTCGTGCCGCTGCTCATCGCGCTCGTGACGGTGCTGTCGAACGCGCTGCCGGGGCTGACCTTCCTGCTGTTTCCGCCGCTCGCCGCGGGCGCGTACACGCTCTTCGCCGACCCCGAGGGGCGCTACGCGTCGCCGGCCAAGTTCGTCGCCGGCCTCACCCTCGGCGCGGTCTGCGGGTGGGCCGCGGAGGAGGTCGTGGCCGCCGCGGTTGGCGTGACTGCGCCGCTCCCGGGCGTGAGTCCGGCGAGCGCCGCCCTCAGCATCTTCCTGACCGGCGCGGTCACGTGGGCGTTCAGCGTCGAAGAGCCGGCCGCGTTCTCGACGGCGCTCCTCGTGCTTCTCACGGACGGCGCGAGTCCGTCGGCGTACGTGGTCAGCATCGCCGTCTCCGGGGGCATCGTCGCCGCGGCGTTCGCCGTCTGGCGCTCGCGGTTCTACGAGCGGCGGGCGCGCTACCTCTACGGAACCACCCAGAGCGACGACCACGTGCTCGTGCCGATGCGCGGCGACGATCCCGAGACGGCGGCGCTGTTCGGGGCCCGGCTCGCCGCGGCCCACGAGGCCGGGAAGGTCGTCCTGCTCGACGTGGTCGACGACGACCGGCTCGCCGCGGCCGAGCGAGAGGTGCTCGAAGAGCGCGCGGCGGCCGAGGGCGTCCCCGTCGCGGACGAGACCGTCGGTACGGGGGACGGCGAACTCGCCGACGAGGCGGCGCGGCGCGCGGCCGCGGGCGCAGCGGCCGACCTCGAAGCGCACGCGGCGACGATCCGCACCCGGGTGGGCGTCCCCTGCGAGGTCGTCGTCGCCAGCGGCGATCCCGGAACGACCATCGTCCGGACGGCTCGCGAGGCCGGCTGCGACCTCGTCGTGACGCCCTACGAGGAGGAACGGGGGCTGCTCTCCGGGGTCGTCCGGGCCGTCTTCGACGGGCCGACCGACGCGATCGCCTTCCGCTCTGCGACCGGCAAGCGGCGCTGGCGACGGATCCTCGTGACCGTCTCTCGGCCGGGCGATTCGGCCCACGCGATGATCGACTTCGCGACCCGGCTGGCCGGCCCCGTCGGGAGCGTGAGCGTCTGCACCTGCATCGACACGGAGGTCGAGCGCCGCCCGGCCGAGACGCGGCTCGCCAACCTCGTCGAGACCGCGGAGGGGAACGTCGAAACCCGGGTGGCGCGCGCGAAGATCGAGAACTTCATCGAGGCCAACGCCGGCGCGTACGACCTCGTGATACTGGGATCGAGCCGCGATCGAAGCGCGGCCTCGCGGTTCGTCTCGCCGCCGACGTTCGAGCGCCTCCGGTCTGTCGAGTGCGACGTCGCCGTCGTCGACCGCGGCGGCGTCTGACCCGAGGGGGGCGGCTCAGGATTCCCGCGACGGCTCCTCCGACATGATGCGCTCCGCGACCGTCTCCGCCCCCTCGCCGCCGAGCGCGGATTCGACGAGCAGGTGCCCGCCGATGCTGGCGGGACTGATGACCGTGTCCGCGCCGGCGCGGCGGAGTTTGGCGACGTTCTCCCTGTCGGTCGCGGCGGCGACGATCCGGATCTCGGGGTTGAGCTGTCGGGCCGTGAGGATCGCGAGCGCGTCCTCCGCGTCGTTGTTCGTGGCGACGACGACGGCGCGCGCGGCGTCGATGCGCGCGCGGCGGAGCGGCTCCTCGTCGCTCGGGTTCGCCGTGAGCACCCTGATCCCCCGCTCCGTGAGCTCCCGCGTCCGCTCGGGGTCGTTCGTGACGACGAGGAACGCCGCCTGCGGGGCGAGCTCGTCGACGATCGGTTCGGTCAGCTCCCCGTGCCCGAGCACGAGGATGTGGTTTTCCAGGAGTTCGAGGTCGGTGTCTGTCATTCGTCCGAGTGCTTTCGAGAGTCGGGCCTCGATGGCGGGCGTCAGGAGGACGCCGAGGGCGACCGCGAAGCTCGACACGCTGACGAGCAGCACGGAGATCGCGAACAGCTTCGCGCGGGGGCTGTCCGGGACGGGCGTCACGTCGCCGTAGCCGACGGTGCTCCCGGTGACGATGGTGTACCAGAACGCGTCGACCAGCGTCGAGACGCCGGTGAAGTCCTCCCGCAGCGCGTAGGTCCCGACGGTTCCGTACGTCTGCGCGCTCACGAACGCCACGATCGCCGCCAGCTGGGTGCCCGTCAGGTCCAGGCGGCGGTCGAACTGCCGACGGTTGAGGAGGGCGACCGGGAGCGACACGAGCGACAGGACGACGAGCGGCACCGAGTAGGCGCTCGACTGCAGCAGCCCCTGGGCGGCGGTGAGCGGAAACAGCACGAGCGAGGAGTACCACGCCGCGCGGAGTCCGCGTCGGAGCCCGATGGCGCTCACGAGCATGAGAAACCCGGTCAGCGCCCCCGTGAACCCGACGGTCTGCTGGACGACCGCCGGGACGTAGCGCGCGAACGGACCGCTGGCCGGCAGGGTGATGTTGGCGATGCCGGTGACGACGGACAGCACCGCGACCGTGAAGGTCAGAAGCACCGTCGCCCGGGTCCCGATCCACTCCCTGCCCCGCGCCATGTCACACCTTTGGCCGGTCCGCGTATAAATACCGGCCGGATCGCCCTCCGCGACGGACGGACGGACGGGCGGGCGCGTTGCGAGCGTCCGAGGCGACGCGGTTCGCAACGCGCCCGCCTGGCTGCGGTAGTTGTTTATCGGCCCGGCTGCGGTAGTTGTTTATCGGATGAGGGTCTGGTGGCTCACATGGCATCGCTCCCCGTCGAAATCCTCTACGGCATCTATCTGGGGGTTCTGACCGGCATCATCCCCGCGCTCGTGGCCGGCGCGCTGGGGTTCATCTTCAAGTACTTCACGGACGTCACCATCCCCGGGTTCGGTGTCGTCGTGCTCTCGCTCGCCATCGCGGGCGTCAACGGCGGAATCCTCGCGCTCTACGATCAAACCGTCCTGAACAACGAACACAACATCGCGCTCGTGGTCGCCATCCTCGTCGTGCTCATGCTCTCCCTGTACGCGCACGCGCAGGGCGACAAGCTCGGCGATACTCTCCCGCGGCGGGTGTCGCTCCAGCAGCTCACGGGGCGCACCCTGTCGGCGGACGTGATCGAGTTCGTCGGCAACCGGCGGCAAGTCAGGGTGGAGGTCGCGTGCGACGTGGACGACATGGAGGGGTACCCGCCGCTTCCGGCGGCCCTCCGGACGGAGATCCGAGAGGGGACGTGGACGTTCCCGGCGGACGTCCCGCTGAGCGAGCTCGAAACGCGGCTCGCCGACCGGCTGCGGAACGAACACGAACTCGCGGACGTGTCCGTGACCCTCGACGAGCGTGCGCGCGCGACGATCGCCGCCGCGCCGCCCGTCGGCGGGCTCTCGAAACGAGTGCCGCCCGGCGAGCGGGCCGTGTCGCTCGAGGCGCTGATTCCGACGGGGGTCGCCCGCGGCGAATCCGTGCGCGTCGTCACGGCCGAGGGCGCGGTCGCGGGGACCGTCGTCAGCGCCCGGACGGACGACCGCGCGGCGGAGAGCGCGCCGTCCGAGACCGTCGGCGAGCCCCCCGCGGCGACCGACGGCGGCGCGGACGAAGGGGTCGAGGAGACGGAGAAGTCCCGGAGCGCGCCGGTCACGACCGGCGGGGAGGGGCGGATCACGGTCTCGATCGATCGCGCCGACGCCGGGGCGCTGCTCCGGGCCGAACGCGGCCGGGTGATCGTGCTCTCGCGCGGGACGCGGCGGGAGTTCGAACTGCTCTCGCTCCTCCGGCGGGCCGGCAAGCGCGTTCGGAAGGCGTCGGTCAGGCCCGGCGGACCGCTCGACGGCGCGACCATCGGCGAGGTGAAGGTGCGAGACGCCTACGGCGTCGGAATCCTCGCGGTCCGGCGCGACTCCTGGGAGTTCGCCCCCGACGGGGAGACGCGGCTTTCGGCCGGCGACGAACTGTTCGTCGTCGGAGGCCGCGACGAACTCGACGCGTTCGCGGAGGTGGCGGCGTGATCGGGGACGCGGTCCTCCAACTGAACGTCTCGCTCGAGGATCCGCAGCGGGCCGCCACGGCGGTCCTCCTGCTCATGTTCCTTTCGACGGCCGCCGCGGCCGCGGCGGCGCTCGGCTACCGCTGGTACTTTCGGGAACGGATCCCGCAGGGGATCGCCGCGCTCATCGGCCTGTCGGCCGTCGCGCTCGTCCTCAACACGTTCACGCTCAGCGACGTGATATCCGGGAGCGGGAGCGCCCTCTTCGAGCCGGAGACCGCGCTGGGATACATCGTCGCGTTCGGCGCGGCCCTCGCCGTGACCTCCGTCGGCCTGCGCGTCGGCGACGCGACGGCCACGAACGTCTTCGCCGTTACGGGCGCGAGGGAACTGGAGGGCGAAGTGAGCAGGGTCGTCCGGTCGGTCGGCCGCGTGACGGCGGTGACGCTGCCCGAGGAGATCAGGGACATGGACGACTACGACCCCGTCTCGGACGAGAAGAAGGCCGAGATCGCCGGAAAGACGCTCCTGTTCCCGCGGCGGCTCACGGTCGCGGAGCTCCGCGATCGGCTCGCGACGCGGCTGAAGGACGACTACGGCGTCGGACACGTCGACGCGGACGTCACCGACGAGGGGGTCGTCGAGTACCTCGCGCTGGGGAGCCGCGCGTCCGGCATCGGTCCGACCCTCGCCCCCTCGGACGTCGCGGTCGCGGTCAGGGGCGACCCCGCCCGCGGCGCGAGCGCCGGCGACGCCGTCCAGGTGTGGCGCGGCGGCGCGGAGCCGACGCGGGTGGTGAACGCCGAACTCCGGGCGACCGCCGGCGACGTTGCGACGCTCGTCGTCGACGAGTCCGACGCCGCGAGGCTCGATTCCGAGACCGAGTACCGGCTCGTGACGCTCCCCGCCGAGCCGCCGGCCGACCGGGAGTTCGCCTCGCACCTCCGCGCCGCGGACGAGACGATGAGCGCGATCGTCGTCCAGGAGGGCGGTAGCTTGCAGGGGAGCACCGTCGGCGATATCGACGCGTCCGTCGCGGCGGTGCGGGCGGCGGACGGTGCCGTCGAGGCGCTGCCGCCCCGGAATCGGACGCTCGACGCGGGCGACGCCCTCTACCTCATCGCCCGACCGGCCGCCCTCCGACGGCTCGAATCAGCCGCGCAGGCGCAACCCTCATCACCCGCCGCCGGGGAGTAACTCGCATGGAGTGGAAGCTCTTTGCGGATCTCGCGGAGGCAGCGGACGGCCGTCGGGTGACGGTCGAGGTCGACGGCGGGGCGACCGTCGGCGACGCGCTCGACGCGCTGCTCGAAGCCCGCCCGGCGCTCGCCGACCGCGTGTTGGACGACGAGGGCGACCTCAGGGACCACATCAACGTCCTCCGGAACGGCGAGAACGTGTTCACCGCCGACGGCCTCGACACGGAGCTCGAGGAGGGAGACGAACTCGCGCTGTTTCCGCCGGTGAGCGGCGGCTGAAGTCGGCTCGGCGGTCGGTGCGACGGACGGCGTGACGGGTTACGGGTTGACGGGACGGTTGGACGCGACGGGCGGTGCGACCGTTCGACGCGCCGAGCCCGACGCGGTCGCTCGCGGCACGCGGAATCGAACAGAACGGAGGGAGTCGTCCGCGAGAGGACGGACCGGCTCAGTCGTCGCCCTCGGGGCGGGGACGGGCGACGAACAGCGTCTCGGTGATGCTGAAGGGGTCGTACACCGACTGGTGGCACTGACAGTAGACGCCGTTCGCCGCGCCGTACCTCGCCGCGTCGCTGCTCTGTTTGTAGCCCGGAACGCAGCAGAAGTGCGTGCACTTGTTCAGCCAGGCGATGAAGCCCTCCTGCGTGCTCGCCTGGAGCCACTCGTTGTTCTGCGCCATCTGTTGGATCCGCTCGCTGCGGAGCACCTGGATCGGGATGGTGTCCTCGGCGTCCTGCGACCGCCAGGTGCCGGTCGCGGGCATGCCGACGCCGGCCTCCCCGATGCCGTTACCCCAGCTCTTGTACTCGCTGAAGTCGTCGACGTGGAGCTTGTCGCCCTCGCTGTAGGCCTCCTGCTGCCAGGAGTACGGCGGGTTGGCGTCGGAGTGGAAGTAGTTGTCGCTGTCGTACTCCGGATTGAGGCCCTCGTACGACTCCACCCCGCAGTACTGGAACCAGTTCTGGGAGTACGTCATCCCGCCGAGCTGCATCTCGGCGATCTGGACTTCGACGCCCTCCTGCGTCACCGTCTTGATGTCCGGCCAGACGCCCTTGAGGTAGCCCTCCTCGTCGATCTCGATGGGGATCTGGGGCATCCCCCGCGGGGCGGGTCCGCCAGTGTTCTCGATCGCCATCGCCTGCGTCGAACCCCCGCCGGCCCCGGTGGAAGATGTCGCGAGGTTAATCGCCGTCGCCCCCGTCGCGCCGACGCCGACGAGCGTCGCCCCCCCGACGACGCCCTTTACGAACCGACGACGACCCGAATCGGTGGGGTACTTGTCGCTCTCGCTCATGCCGGAAGGTTGGACCGGCCGATAAAAAGGTTGACGAAGTGCGCGGTCGCCCCGCGCCGGAGAATCACGCGCCGGCGCACCGACGGGAACTGCGCGCCGGAGAGATCGTCGACGGTGCACAGGGATGTTCGTCGACGCCGAGCGAGCGCACCGAACGTCTCAATATCGGTATAGAGGGCACTTAGCGAGATACTTATCCTGCCCGCGAGACGTCTCGACCGGCGTGTGTCCGCCGGCCTTCGGCCGCGTAAGCCTGTCAACCTCACGCCACCAAAGTAGCCTGTCATCCGAGCCATTGTACCCTGTCTCGCGCCGGCGGCGCGCACCGCCGGCGCGCGGCGGTCACGTGCGCGCCGAGCAATCTATCCTCACGATTAACTCAACCCGAAGGCAATTTTTCGAAACGAGTCACGCCCTTTTACGATATGCCACCCGTACACACGGATATGAAGTTACACAACCGAACAGTCAGACAGGACGTTCGGGAACTGGGCGCACTTCTCGGAGACGTGCTCGAAGCGCAGACGTCGACCGAATCGTTCGAAACCGTCGAGGAGCTCCGGACCGCGGCCATCGGCTACCGCGAAGGGTCGCTCCCCTCGCGGGAGCCGTTACACGACGTGCTCGGTCGGCTGTCGCCCGAAAGCGAGAGCGTGGTGGCGCGGGCGTTCACCTCCTACTTCGAGCTCATCAACCTCGCCGAGGAGCGCGAGCGCGTCCGGGCGGTCCGACAGGGCTCGCAGGAGGGGACCCTCGGGGACAGCCTGAAGGAGACGGTCGCGTACCTCTCCGAGTCGGGCGCCGACGCCGACGCCGTCCAGCGGGTGCTGGACGACGTGCTCATCGAGCCGACGTTCACCGCGCACCCGACCGAGGCCCGGCGGAAGACGGTCAAAGCGAAGCTTCGTTCCATCGCCGAACACCTCGAAACGCTCGACGAGCGCCGGCTGACCGATCAGGAGCAGGAACAGGAGTGGAACCGGGTCGACGCCGAGGTGACGAGCCTCTGGCAGACGGCGCAGGTCCGCAACCGGCGGCCGGAGCCCCAGGACGAGGCGCGGAACGTCCAGTGGTACCTGGAGAACACGCTCTTCGACGTCGTCGGCGAGGTGTACAGCGAGGTCGAGGAGCTCGTCTCCGCGGAGTACGACGACGTGACGGTGCCGAAGCTGTTCGAGTTCCGCTCGTGGGCCGGCAGCGACCGCGACGGCAACCCGTACGTGACGCCCGAGGTGACGGAGGACACGCTCGAACGCCAGCGCTCGGTCGTGCTCGCGAAGTACCGCACGGCGCTGAAGCGCTTTTCCGGCCTCCTGAGCCAGGACGGCAACCGGATCGAGACGGGCGAGGCGTTCGACGAGCGGCTCGAAGCCGACCGCGAACGCCTCCCGGGCGTCGCCGCGGAGGCCGAAGAGCGGTACCCCGACGAGCCGTACCGGCAGAAGCTGAAACTGATGCGGGAGCGCCTCCGGCGGGTCGAGGACGTCCGCCCCAACGGCTACGCCGACGAGGGCGAGCTGAAGGAGGACCTCGAATCGATCGCCGAGAGCCTCCGGCGGAACGGCGCCGAGAACGTCGTCGACGCGTACCTCGACCCGCTGATCCGGCAGGTGGACACGTTCGGCTTCTGCCTCGCCAGCCTCGACCTCCGCGACCACCGGAAGAATCACACCGAGGCGGTCGCGGAGGCGCTCGCGAACGAGGGCGTCGACTACCGCGGGCTCGACGAGGACGAACGGATGGAACTCCTCACCGAGGCCGTCCTCCAGGACGAGCCCGTCATCGACCTCGAAGAGCCCGGCGACGTGTCTGACACGTCCGAGCGGGTGCTGACGCTCTTTTCGAAGCTGGGCGACTGGCAGCGCGAGTACGGCGTCGGCGCGATCGACACCTACTGCATCAGCATGACCGAGGAGCCGAGCCACGCGATGGAGGTGCTCTTCCTCGCCGACCAGGCGGGCGTCGTCAGCCTCCCCGACCACTGCGGGATCGACGTCGTGCCGCTCCTCGAAACCGAGAGCGCGCTCAACGGGGCCCGACGCATCATGGGCACCCTGTTCGAGAACGAGGCGTACGGGCGGGCCCTCGCGGCGCGCAGGAACGTCCAGGAGATCATGCTCGGCTACTCCGACTCGAACAAGGAGAACGGCTTCCTCGCGGCCAACTGGGACCTCTACAAGAACCAGCGCCGCCTCGCGGAGATCACCGAGGAGTTCGACGTGACGATGCGGCTGTTCCACGGTCGCGGGGGCTCCATCTCGCGCGGCGGCGGGCCGATGAACGAGGCGCTGCTCGCGCTGCCGAACGAAACCGTGACCGGGCAGGTCAAGTTCACGGAGCAGGGCGAGGCGATCGCCGAGAAGTACGCCAACCCGCGCATCGCGGAGCGAAACCTCGAACAGATGCTCGACGCGCAGATCCGCGCGCGGCACCGCGCGCTCCGGCAACCCGAGGAGGAGGTCCCCGACGCCTGGGTCGACGCGATGGACACGATGGCCGCCGCGGCCCGCGAGGAGTACCGCGACCTGCTCGAAACGGAGGGGTTCGTCGCCTACTTCGAGCAGGTGACGCCCATCACCGTCATCGAGAATCTGAACCTCGGGTCGCGCCCGGCCTCGCGCTCGGGCGAGCGGACCGTCGAGGACCTCCGGGCCATCCCGTGGGTGTTCTCCTGGACGCAGGCGCGCTGTATCCTCCCGGGCTGGTACTCGCTGGCGACCGGGATGCGCGCGTACCTCGACGGGGGCGGCGACGAGGAGACGCTCCGGGAGATGTACGAGGAGTGGCCGTTCTTCCGGACCACGCTCGACAACGCCGCGCTGTCGCTCTCGCGGACGGAGATGGAGATCGCCGCCGAGTACGCCCAGCTGGCCGACTCGGAGCTCCGCGAGCGGTTCTTCCCGCGCATCGACGAGGAGTACCGCGAGGCGGTCGACCTCGTGCTCGACGTGAGCGACCGAAAGCGACTCCTGAAGCGCGACTGGCTGAGCGAGAGCCTGCGCCGGCGGAACCCCTACGTCGACCCGCTGAACTTCCTGCAGACGCACCTGCTCGCGCAGACCCACCGGACGAAGGCGGAGGAGCAGACCCTGCGGCTGACGGTGAAGGGGATCGCGGCGGGGATGAAGAACACGGGGTGAGATTCGGCGAGACGGCACTGAAGCGTCGCGTCACGTCGACCCTTCGATCGTTACGAACCCGGACCGTGCCTTCTGGGCTGTCCAACGCTTCGACCAACTGCTCGAAGTAGACGAACGAGGAGTGTGTGGGTGGGGATTCGTTCACGTTCCGGTCGCAGTGGTTATCCGGAGACCGCCACCGGATTCGATGGAGATTGCAATTTCGTCTCCCGCGAGACCGTCGCCGTACGTGGTCAGTGAGACGTCCACCGAGTCGGACGTACCGTCTTTCGTTTGCGCGGTCACGTTGTATTCCCCCGGCTCGGTGATAAGCTGCTTCGTCGCCGTCTCGCCCGGACCGACCGTGAGTGTGTGGATGCTCTTCGCAGAGTCACTCCCAGAAGCGTTCAGCGGCTCGACAGTTATCGTGACAGCGTGTGCCTTCGAATCGCGATTGGTGATCTCTACGGAGCCAGCGGGGAGCGTATCTGCATTCGAGAGCCGAGCGAGACAGCCCATTCCAAACGAGACACCCCCGAGGGACGCTGCGGCGAGAAATTTCCGGCGGGGACAGTTCATGGTTGTTACCGATGCGCAGATGTGTTCCTATCGCGTCATATTATGGTTATCGACTCATGAACCGCAGATCCCTCCTGAGGGCCGCTGCGGGCACGTGTGCCGCCCTGGAAATTCGACCACATCGAGGAGGCGGACACGTGCGTCAGTGGGATTTCGGCCGACGATACCCACGTACACGTAACTACCGCCGGGAGCCCTCGCGGTCGGCTCTACGCGGTCGGGCGAGACACGGGAGAGATGGCGTGAAAGTTTCACCGCCGACTCTCGGACCGACCACCGCCGTCGTCTCCTTGCAGGGACGGTCCACCGGTGGGCGTGTCCCTCGAAACCGGGGATGTCGTCTGGGAGCACAGCACCGGGCAGGCGACGTCCCTACTCGGCGTCGCCGGGACGACCGCGTACGTCGAAAACGAGCGGAAGGAGCGAATCGACGCGCTCGACGTCGAAACGGGGGAAGTCCGCCACAGCTACCCGGTGGAGACGGCGCTCTCGCAGCCGATGGCCGTCTCGGACGGCGGTCTATAGGTCGTGAGTCGGCCCGACAAGGACTTGTGCGTCCTCTCCTGAGCGGTCGTTCGTACCGCCGAACGAGTTCCTGAGCGGTCGTATCGCCGAACGACTCGTCGTCCCTCGAAGGGTCTACGCCCGATTCCAGGGAGCCTCCTCGAAGTCGACGATCCGCTCCTCGCGGTCGATCCCGTCGATCGCCGCCGCCTCGTCGTCGGAGAGCTCCAGCTCCAGTGCCTCGTAGTTCTCCCGGATGTGCGCCTCGCTCGACGCCTTCGGAATGGGCGCGACGTTGTCCTTCTGCAGGAGCCACGCGAGCGAGACCACCGCCGGGGTCGTCTCGTGGCGCTCGGCGATCTCCTGCAGTTCGGGCACGTCCGCGACCTGGTTCCGCGCGATGGGGCAGTAGGCGACGAGCCAGTGGTCGTGCTCGCGCGCGTACGCGTGTAGTTCCCCCTGCTGGAGCAGCGGGTGCATCTCGACCTGGTGGGCGAAGAGCGGCGCGTCGAGGACGGAGCGCGCCTCGTCGAGCTGCTCCGGCAGGAAGTTGCTCAGGCCCACGTTCCGCACGATCCCGTCGTCGACCAGCTCGTCCAGCGCCGGCAGCGTCTCCTCGGGGTCGTAGCTGTCGAGCGGCCAGTGGACGTACATGAGGTCGACGGCGTCGACACCGAGGCGGTCACAGCTCTCCTTCGTGGTCTCGATCACGTCGTCGTAGCCGAGGTTGTCGGTGTCGAGCTTCGTGGCGACGAACAGGTCCTCGCGGTCGACGGCCGCGCGCTCGATGCCGTCGCCGACGTGCGCCTCGTTGTCGTACATCTGCGCCGTGTCGACGTGGCGGTAACCCACGTCGACGGCCACCTCGACGCTCTTCGCGCACCGCTCGGGATCGGTGTTCTCGTACGTGCCGAGGCCGAGTCTCGGAAGTTCGGCGTCCATACCGGACGGGGGGACGCTGGCACCTGAAAGGCTCGGGTCCCGGCAGGGCGGACCGACACCGGCGACGGGAGGAACGGCGAACCGGGCGGTCGGTCGTCCGGGCGACCGGCCGTTTGGGCGGACGGACGAAACGACCGACGGGGCGACCGACGAGGCGAACGCGACGGTCCTCCCGAGCGTGACAATCGGCGGGACGACAGGGTTTATCCGCCGGCCGGTCAGGTGACGCTCATGCCCGACCTGCTGATCTACGGATCGTACGGCTACACCGGGTCGTTGATCGCCCGCGAGGACGCGCGTCGGGGGGTGGATCCGATTCTCGCCGGGCGCGACGCGGAGGCCGTCTCGGACCAGGCCGGCGAACTCGGTCTGGACGCGCGGACGTTCGGCGCCGAGGACGCCGCGACGCCGCGGCGGCGGACGCGGACGTGACCCTGCTGCCGGGCGTCGGGTTCGACGTCGCCGCCCCCGGCGGTCGCTTCGCCCCAAATCCGGGCGACGCCGCACCCCTACGCGCTCGCCGTCGAGACCGCGCTGCTCGTCGCGGAGCGGACGCTCGACGGCGGCGCGAAGGCGGGATACGGGACTCCGGCATCGACCTTCGGTCCGGATCTGGTACTCGGCGTCGACGGGGTCGAGCGGCGAGACGAACGGTAGCGCGGGGTGCGAACCCGGACCGTGTCGTCCGCTCGGCGTCAGTCGAAGAGCCGAACGGGTTCGATGCCGCGTTCGGTCAGGAAATCCTCGATGAGCGGCGCTCGGTCGCGGATGTCGGCGGGGCGGTGGGAGTCCGAGCCGACGGCGAAGGAGACGCCGCGGTCGAAGAGCGTCTCGAGGAAGGACGGCGCGGGGTGGAACTCGCCGTACTCGCGGAGGACGCGACCGGCGTTCACCTCGGGGACCGTCGACGAGCGTTCGAACGCGTCTGCGACGCGCTCGTGGTGTTCGGGGGTCGTGAGGTCGCGGAGGGCCGGATTCCGCTCGACGAGGTCGACGTGGGCCGCGATCTCGAACAGCTCGGAGTCCACGAGCGCGATCAGCTTCTCGTAGTAGTCGTCGACCGCCGCGCGCCGTTCGGCCGTCGACTTCCCCTCGAAGTACGACTCCGTGTGGACGTTCACGCCCTCGACCGCGTGGACGCTGCCGACGGCGTAGTCGAAGCCCGCCCGATCGAGGAACGAGCGGATCTCGGCCTCGTCGGCGGGGTCGTAGTCCATCTCGACAGCGTCGAAGATCCGGAGGTCGAACTGCTCGCGGAGCGTCCGGATCGCCTCCCGGCGGCGCTCGTAGGTCAGATCGAGGTTGAACCCCAGCCGGTACTTCGCCCGACGCATCGCTTCGCGGTCGGAAACGTTGCAGTGATCGGCGAAGCCGACGCCGTCGAGCCCCGCGTCGGCGGCCGCGCGGACCATCCCCGGGAGAAAGCTGCCGTCCGAGTAGGTCGAGTGGACGTGGTAGTCGTGCGTCAGCGCCACGGTCGGCCGTACGGCACGACGATGGTAGTAGTTACCGCTCGCTCCGGGTTCGGATCGTACCGTTCTCGTCGTCCAGTCGACGCCGCGATCTGACGGACGGTCGTCCGCGCAGCGCCGCTCGCCGGTTCGCGGACGGCGATAAAAAAGGAACGGTCAGGAGAGGTCGATGCCTTCAGATCAGGCGTCGGCTTCCTGGTTCTGCTCGGCGTAGTTCGACGCGGAGGCGTAGCCTTCCTGGTTGTTGTAGTTCACCTGTTCGCTGCTCTGGCTGACCGACTGGTCGCCCTTGTTGAACACGCCCACGGACGCGCCAACCTGCGTGTTCTCGTTAGACTGGTCGACGTCCTGGTCCTGGTCGACGCTCGCCTCGGCGTTCTGGTAGTTCTCCTGGTTCTGCTTGATCGTGGTCTTGTCCTTCGCCTTGTCCTTCATCTTGTCTTTCCAGTCGCTGTGGTCCGCGGCGACGGTTCCCGCGAGACCGGCGCTGAAGACGGTGCCGACGACCACGAGGGCCATCAGGATGCGTAGTGCCTTTTTCATGGGTATCACGAGCAGGAACGCCCGGACGAAGGCCCGGTTCGAGCGTCGTCGGCCGTGACGGGCTGACTCTACCCGGGCGTTCGCTGCCCAGTCGATGTCGTCCACAGTGTCCGTATTCAATCCCGACCACGGTTGTAACAGTGATAGAGGGGGTTACCGTCCGAAGCGACGCTTTTCCCCGAAACGGTCACGGTTTCATCACCATTCACGGTGGTATGTCCTCCGATCGCGAACGCTGGGGGGGGGGGACGCGGAGATCGACCGTTTCGACGGACAGTCGCCGCTACGAGGCCAACGCGAAATCACGGCAGGCGGACACCAGGTCCGATTTGCCCACGTTCCGAGCGCGGGGAAAGGGTAAGCGGGGCTTGTTTCGCGCTTCGCCGGGCGAGACGGGCGATTTTCTGCGGTCGATCAGTCGCCCGGAACTCCCCCGTTTTCCGTCCGAGTAGCCGCCGCTTACGGCGTGAAACAGTTCGTAACGTCGCCCTAATCGGCTCAGTGGCCCCCCCGTCGGTTCAGTCGCACCGGACGTGTCGATCCGCCTGCCCTCGGCGCACGGCTTCGGATCGAGTGGCGAGAAAACGACGCATAGCGTCCGCTCGAACGCGAAGAGAGCGCGGATTTCACGGTCCAAGAGATCGTGCGCCAGGCTTGCCCTCCTCCACGCCGTGACCGACGTCGAATCCGAACACCGGGTGTCGGCTGTCGTTGCCTCCGAGGTTCCGACCCGCACTCGGAGGGAACCGTCGACATGTCGGAAGGCTGTATATTCCGACGAGTCCGCGAGAGCGAAGCTCTCGCGAGACACCGGGGGAACTCTCGTTTCCTCCCACGGAGGGCTGTGGCCCGACCAAAGAGATCCCATCGGAATAGAATCCGTGTCATCGCCGTGCGGACAACGCGGTTGTCCGCCACCCCTTGTGGTTCGGGGACGGCATCGCACCGAGTCCGTCGCACGCTGTGCTACGGAGGGCCACGACGAACCGATTCCGGCGGGAACCGAGCCCGAGCGTCGCTCGACCTCCGCCGGAAGACGGGGGTATGCGCTCGCACTCTCGATCAGCGTTCGGCTCTGGAAGCCGCGGTCGGCGCGTGAACTCGATTTCGTATCGCCGACGACCGGTCGACGCTCCCGACCGCAGTGATTCGCCCCCCGGTCCGTCTCCGAACGGCGGGGCGTTTTCTACCGAACCGTTCCGAGCCCGCGAGGCGTATCGACGCCGACGGGGCAGGCGTCGTCGACGACGGGACCGGGCGACGAAGCGCGCGAGAGGCGGTTCTCCCGCCGAGACTCGGACGGAGAGCGTCAACGGAAAACGCGGCGGAGACGCGCCAGGAGGAACGGGAAGGAGAACGGTGAACGGGGAAAACCGTGAGCG
The DNA here is from genome assembly GCF_002844195.1 of Halegenticoccus soli. GTDB lineage: Archaea > Halobacteriota > Halobacteria > Halobacteriales > Haloferacaceae > Halegenticoccus > Halegenticoccus soli. The sequence goes on along the minus strand of NZ_PEND01000001.1, from coordinate 431,161 downwards.
GTAAACGGGCGGAAACGTGGACGGCGAAAGAGGGGGAGTGTGGACGGTGAACGAGGAGGAGTGTGGACGGTGAACGAGGGGAGGCGCGTTCGAGGCGGCGAGAGCGGGGCGCGCGGCATCGGAGATCGGCGTCAGTTCTCGCGCTCGTGCTCGACGACTCGGAGGCCCGAGAAGAACTGCTCGTCCATCGCGTCCGAGAGGTCCATCCCTCCTTCCTCGGTCAGCTCGCCGCACTGACCCGTCGTCCGGTCGGTTTCGCTCACGACCGTCACCGAGCCGTTCCCGTCGTGGGTGGTGTGCTGGGCCGAGCGAGTCACCGACGACTGACACGTCGCACCCTCGCCCGAGCCGTTCGTCGTGACGACGGACGTGTGGCCGTCGGAACTCGTCTCGACGCGAGTGCTGTGCGTCTCCTCGACAGTGCCGTGTGTCTCGACGTGCACGCGCTGTGTGCTCTCCGCGTCGGCGTGCTGCGAACTCTCCTGGTGCTGTACGATCCGTGTCTCGCCGTCGCTGTCGTCCTGTGCGACCGTGGGGGCGGCGACGAACAGACCCGCGACGACAGCGACGACGGCGAGGGCGATTAGCGTCCGGTTCATGCGTGTCTCTCCTGGCCTGCGTCACTCCGCGCCGGCTCCGCTTCGACCGTCGAAACGGACGTCGGCGGACTGAGGGCTCCGTCCCCAACCGCGCCGCCGACTCACTTCAACGACGGACACCGTTTCGGTCAGTTCCGGACACCTTATGCGCGGACCGTCGGAATAAGCCGACGTTTCCCCTCGACCGCGCCGCGACCCCGTCGTCGCCGTCTGTCCGATCGATCTCGGCGGCGATCCGTGACTCCTCCCGGAGCGCGGACGGCGCCGCGTTACGGCCGGAAGATCCCTCCCGACGGCGGGGAGTTTCGCTCGCTGATGCGTTCGTGCGCCGCTTCGAAACGGTTTTCAATCGCCGTGGCGCACACTCGGTATGCCGACGGAACCCGACACGGGATACGACCCCGACAAGGGGAGGAAGTTCATTTTCGTAACCGGGGGTGTCATGTCCGGGCTCGGAAAGGGGATCACCGCCGCGAGCACCGGGCGACTGCTGGCGAACGCCGGCTTCGACGTGACGGCGGTCAAGATCGACCCGTACCTGAACGTCGACGCCGGGACGATGAACCCGTACCAGCACGGCGAGGTGTACGTGCTGAAGGACGGCGGCGAGGTCGACCTCGACCTGGGGAACTACGAGCGGTTCCTCGGGGTCGACATGACCTCCGACCACAACATCACCACGGGCAAGACCTACCAGCACGTCATCGAAAAGGAGCGCGCCGGGGACTACCTCGGCAAGACGGTGCAGATCATCCCCCACGTCACGGACGACATCAAGCGGCGCATCCGCGAGGCCGCCGAGGGGACCGACGTCTGCATCGTCGAGGTCGGCGGCACCGTCGGCGACATCGAGTCGATGCCGTTCCTGGAGGCGCTCCGGCAGTTCGCCCACGAGGAGGAGGACGACGACATCCTCTTCGCCCACGTGACGCTCGTCCCCTACTCGAAGAACGGCGAACAGAAGACGAAGCCCACTCAGCACAGCGTGAAGGAGCTACGCTCGATCGGCCTCCAGCCGGACGTCCTGGTCGGCCGCTGCGAGGACGAGCTCGACCCGGAGACCAAAGAGAAGATCGCCCTCTTCTGCGACGTGCCGACCGAGGCCGTCTTCTCGAACCCGGACGTGCCGGACATCTACCACGTGCCGCTCATGGTCGAAGAGGAGGGGCTCGACGAGTACGTGATGGAGCGGCTGAACCTCGCCGACGAGGCGCTCCCGAAGGTGGAGCGCGACAGCCGCTGGCGCGAGCTCGTCACCCGCGACCGAACCGGCTCGGTCGACATCGCCCTCGTCGGCAAGTACGCGCTGGAGGACGCGTACATGTCGATCCACGAGGCGCTGAAGCACGCCGGCATCGAGCGCGGCGTCGACGTCAACGTGCTCTGGGTCGACTCGGACGAGATGCACGACCACCACGCGGAGCGGCTCCGGGACGCCGACGGGATCGTCGTCCCCGGCGGCTTCGGCTCCCGCGGCACGAGGGGGAAGATCGAGGCCGTCCGCTACGCGCGCGAACACGGCGTCCCGTTCCTCGGGCTCTGCCTCGGCTTCCAGCTCGCGGTCGTCGAGCACGCGCGGAACGTCCTCGGGCTGGAGGGCGCACACTCCACCGAGATCGATCCCGACGCGCCCCACCCGGTCATCGACCTCCTGCCCGAGCAGTACGACCTGCAGGATCTCGGCGGGACGATGCGCCTCGGCGCCCACGAGACGGAGATCGAGCCGGGATCGCTCGCCGCCCGCGTCTACGGCGGCGACTCCTGCGTCGAGCGCCACCGCCACCGCTACGAGGTGAACCCCGAGTACATCGACCGGCTGGAGTCGGAGAACCTCACGTTCTCCGGGCGCGCCGGCAACCGCATGGAGGTCCTCGAACTCGACGACCACCCGTACTTCCTCGGAACCCAGTTCCACCCCGAGTACCGCTCCCGGCCGGACCGCGCGAGCCCGCCGTTCGTCGGCCTCGTCGACGCGGTGCTCGAGCGGACGGAAACCGACGGTCGCCCGGAGGAACGCGAGGTGGAGGCCTGATGGTCGACGCGGAGCGCTTCATCGAGGAGGCGACGGCGGAGATCCGGGAACAGGTCGGGGACGCCCACGCCGTCATCGCCCTCTCCGGCGGCGTCGACTCGTCCGTCGCGGCCACGCTCGCCTACCGCGCGATCGGCGAACAGCTCACGCCCGTCTACGTCGACACCGGCCTGATGCGCAAGGGCGAGACCGACGAGATCCGCGAGACCTTCTCGTTCATGGAGAGCCTGCGCGTCGTCGACGCCGAGGAGCGGTTCCTCGACGCGCTCGCCGGGGTGACGGACCCGGAGGAGAAGCGCGAGGTGATCGGCGAGCAGTTCATCCGCGAGTTCGAGCGCGAGGCCACGGAGACGGCGGCCGACTACCTCGTGCAGGGGACGATCTACCCCGACCGCATCGAGAGCGAGGGCGGCATCAAGTCCCACCACAACGTCGGCGGCCTGCCGGACGTGGTCGACTTCGAGGGCATCGTCGAGCCGGTCCGCGACCTGTACAAGGACGAGGTCCGCGAGGTCGCCCGCGAACTCGGCCTGGAGAGGGTCATCTCGGAGCGCATGCCGTTCCCCGGGCCGGGGCTCGCGGTCCGCGTCGTGGGCGAGATCACCCGCGAGAAGGTCGAGGTCGCCCGCGAGGCGTGCCACGTCGTCGAAGAGGAGCTGGAGGAGTACGACCCGTGGCAGGCGTTCGCCGCCGTCGTCGGCAAGGGAACCGGCGTCAAGGGCGACAACCGCGTCCACGGCTGGATCGTCGCGGTCCGATCGGTCGAATCGCGCGACGGCATGACCGCCCGCGCCCAGGAGATCGACTGGGAGACGCTCCAGCGCATCCAGAGCCGCATCACCGGGACGAACGAGAACGTCGCCCGCGTCGTCTACGACGTGACGCATAAGCCCCCGGCGACCATCGAGTACGAGTGACCGTGACGAGAAAGGCACTCATCGCCGGCGCGGACGAAGAGCACATCGGGGACGCGCTCGCCGCACAGGGCGTCGAAACCGTTCGGATCGACGGACTCGCGACGCGCGCGTCCATGGACGAGGCGGGGTTGGCGGACGCCGACCTGCTCGTGCTGACTGACGTCTCCGACGCGACGGCGATATCGGTCGCGAAGGAGCGCAACCCGCACGTGAAGGTCGTGATCTACGCGCGCGAGTCGCTGCCCGAGTTCGCGCGCGGGCAGGCGGACCTCGCGGTCGATCCCGCCCTGCTCGGCCCCGACGTGGTCGCCGAGGAGCTCGCCTGATTTTCGGGTCGGCTACTCCCGCTCGACGGCCGCCATCGCGCTCTCGACCGCTTCGACCGACGGATCTTCCGACGCGCTGTACGCGCTCATGAACCGGCAGGCGGCCGCGAGCGCCGCCCGCCGATCCGCGAGGCCGGCGAACTCCGTCGTCTTTCTGCGCCCCGCCTCGCGGTCGCGGACGACCGATAAGCGGTACGTCCGGTCCGCCTCGTCGGGCGAGCGCAGGTCGAGCGCGCCGACCTGGACGCTGAGGTCCTGCTCGCCGTGGACGAACAGGCGCACGGACTCGGGGTCGTGCCGTTCGACGCGCGCATCGGGGTCCGCCACCTCGTGCCACCCCTCGGGGGTCCCCTCCTCGCACTTCATACGTCGTGCTCGGCGGCGGCGCGTCCTAAGCTCGCGGGTTGAGAACTCAGGGTCGCTCGCGCGGGCGACCGCCGGCAGGCTTCCGCGCCGGGCGACGAGCGGTCGCCCGGAAAACGAACCGTTAAGCCCGATTTAATCCGGCTTAATTCGGGGAGAGAGCGCTCGAAACGCGGAGAATCGGGTTTCAGCGTGACCACCGTTAATGAGGGCCACCGGGCAACGGGAGGCCGCAATGCGACCGACCAAACTACTCGCAATCGCGCTGGCGACGCTGCTGGTGACCGCCGGGATCGGAGCCGCGGCGGCTTCGAACACGACCGCGACGACGGCAACGGCGACCGCAACCGCGGAGGCGGACGCGGACGGAAGCGCCGAGGCGTCGCTCGACGCCGACGCGACGTACGACAACGGGACGGTGACGGTGACCGTGACGCGGGACGGTGCCGCGGAGGCGAACGTGAGCGTCTACGAGAACGGGACGCTCGTCGGCACCACGGGCGCGAACGGGACGCTGACGTTCCAGACCGACGCGGACGAGGAACTCGAGGTGTCCCTCCGCGGCGACGGGTTCGAGGGCGAACTGGAGTACGCCCTCGACTCGGGCGAGCTGACGCTCGAATCGACCGAGTTCGACGCCGAGGACGGCGACCGCGCCGGTCCGCCGGAGGAGCTGCCCGACCGCGTTCCGCCCCACGTCGAGCGGATCCACGACCTCATCCGCACGTACTTCGCCGGGTTCCTCGACGGGAACCTCGGCTGGGCCGTGAGTGCCGTCGCCGGGGGGGACGACCGCGCCGACGACGAAGGCGGGGACGACGCCGACGACGGATCGGAGGGCCGCGACCGCGCCGACGACGCGCGCGAGCGGGCGAAGCAGGCGCGCGAGAACGCCGACGAGCGCGGACGGGATCACCACGACCGCGCCGACCGCGACGGTGACGACCGGGAGCGCGACGACCGGAAGGGAGACGAGGACGACCGGAAGGGAGACGACGAGGACGAAGAAGGGGAGGAAGACGATGACGACGACGGGGCGACCGCGACCGCCGGCGCGGGCGCGTCGGTGAACGTCGGCGTCGGCCGCTGACCCGGGCGGGCTGGATCGACGTGCAGTTCTGACACCCGACCCGCCGCCCCCGTCGTCCCCGTCGTTCGCCGAAGAACCGACGAGCGGTCGACGAGCGATCGATGCGGCGGGAATCCGGCGACGGAATCGCTTTTGCCGCACGTATCGACGGGGCACTGTTCAGAGACGGAAGTTACCGTCGGCGGTTCGGCGGGGGCGATCAGCCGTGATCCTGGTGGATTGAAAGGGCGAGAGCTTTCTGGTGGCCCCTGGTGGAACTCCTCGCGGCAACCGCGTATCTGAACACTACCTATCCTATCGACGGGGCACCACTGTTAAGCCGAGCGGCCGCCTCGGTCCACCCATGTCGCTCGACCGACTGAAAGCGCTCTCGCCGGAGCCGGGCGAGGTCGCCACCGCCGAGCTGGTCGTCACGGACGACGTGCTGGTGAAGGCGTTCGCGCTCGGCCCCGGCGCGGCGCTCGACCCGCACGAACACGACGCGAGCACGAACGTCTTTCACGTCCTCCGGGGGACGGTCACCGTCGTCCAGGGTGACGAGGAGGAGGAGATCGACGCGCCGGGCGTCGTGCTCCACGAGCGCGGCGTCACGCACGGAGCGCGCAACGACACCGACGAGGTCGCCGTCTTCACCGCGAGTCTCTGTCCGCTGCCGTCTTGAGGGCGGGCCCCGTACCGGGTCGGGGAGCGGATCACTCCTCCGGATCGGAGTCGGACACGGGCTCGGATTCGATCTCCCGGGTCGCCGAGCGGCCGAACGCGTCCGAATAGTCCTCCCACAGGGTTCCGATCTTCCAGACGACCGGGAAGATCAGGAACCAGATCACGACCGCGAAAGCGCGCTTTAGGAGGTCTCCGGCCCCCGCGTCCCACCACTCCCCCGACAGGAGAAACGCCGGATCGGACACCGGAAGGCCGGAATCGATCGCCGCGCGAGACGCGGCGGTCGACGACAGCGCGATTAGCGGTTCGGCGGCCGCGAGATCGACCGTCATCGAAGCGAACGGCGCCGCCTCCGGTGACCCGGCTGCCACTCCTCGACGGCCGAGGACGGTCCGCGTCCCGACGACCGTTGCGGCTCCGATCGCCCGAGCGTGCGTTTCCGAAACCACATGTTACGTTTAAAATATATTCGCGAATAAGGTAAATACTTTGTGCTAAACGAGTTATTCGACAGATTCGGCCGGGCTCGCCCGTTCACCGTTCGGCGTTGCCACCGCCGAAACCGGGATACGGCGGCCCTCCGAACGTCGGTGCATGGTCCGAGTCTCCGCCGGGGCGCGCCTCCACTTCGGCTTCGGGAACCTTAGCCTCTCGCACGAGCGCCTGTACGGCGCGATCGGCGCCGCCATCGAGGAGCCGCGGGTCGCGGTCCGGGCCGAGCCGGCCGACGGGGTCGACTGCGCGGACCCGACCGCGCGCCTGTACGCGGAGCGCGCCGTCTCGCTGCTCGATCTGCCCGGGGCCACCGTCTCGGTGGAGCGCGCGCTCCCCCGCCACGCCGGCCTCGGCAGCGGGACGCAGCTCGCGCTCGCCACGCTCTCGGCGGTCGCGCGGGCGCACGGCCGCGACCCCGGCGTCCGGGACCGCGCGCCCGCGCTCGGCCGCGGCGGCCGCTCCGGCGTCGGCGTCGCCGCGTTCGAGTCCGGGGGGTTCGTCCTCGACGCCGGCCACCCGACCGCGCGCTTTACCACCGCTCGGCCCGCGGACGGCGACTGGACGGTTCCCGCCGTCGCCGCCCGACACGAGATCCCCGACCACTGGCGGTTTCTGCTCGTGGTCCCCGACGCGGATCCGGGCCGAAACGGCGACGCGGAGGACGCGAGCATGCGCGCCGTCGTCGAGCGCGCCGATCCCGCCATCGCCGACCGCGTCGCGGGCGTGGTCGCCCGGCGGCTCCTCCCGGCGGTCGCCGAGGGCGCGGCGGAGCCCTTCGGCGAGGCGGTCGAGGAGATCGGGCGGTTGAACGGCGCGTGGTACGCCGACGAACAGGGCGGCGTCTACCGGCCGCCGGTGGGCGAACTGGTGGCGGCGCTCGCCGCCTCGCCCGCGGTGTACGGGGTCGGCCAATCCTCCTGGGGGCCGGCCGTGTTCGGCGTCACCGACGCGGACCACGCCGACGAGGCGCGTGCGGCCGGCGAGGAGGCGCTCGACGACGCCGGCGTCGACGGCGAGGTGGCAGTCGTTCGGGGCCGCAACCGAGGGGCGGTCGTCGAGGGCGGCAAGGGCGGTAAGGGCGGTAAGGGCGGCGAGGACCGCGAGGACCGCGACGGGGAAAACGGCCCGACGTAGCGCGACGCAGACCGGCTATCGCCGGGAAAGGTCGCTCAGCCGCCCGATCCCCGAGCGGCGTAACGGATAAGGACCCTCCCCGAACACGGGGTGCATGGACACCATCCCCCTCGGCGTCTCGCGGCTGGACTCGATCATCGGCGGCGGCGCGCCGCCGGGGAGCGTCGTCCTCCTCGTCGGCGAATCCGGGGCCGGCGCGCGGGAGTTTCTCCACACCAGCGCGGCGATAAACGCGCTCGCCCGCGCCGCGCCGGAGGAGTTCGATCTCCACTACGGGTCGCTTGCGGAGGGGGCGAGCGTCCCCCCCGAGGTCCACTACCTCTCGTTCACCGCCGACGAGGAGTACCTCGCCCGGGAGATGGCTCACACGATGGACGAAGCCCTCGTCCGGGCGGCCGTCGAGGAGATCCGGTTCCGCGACTTCTCCCCGGAGTACTTCCAGCTCACCCCGGTACCGCGCGACTGGTACGCCGGGGAGGCGTCGTCGCTCTCTGATCTCGGCAGGCGCCACGAGCGGACCGACGTGCTCAACGCCCTCGGCGACTACCTCAGCGAGCACGCGCCCGGCAACCTCGTCCTCGTCGACTCGATCACCGACCTCGTGGGGGCGATCAGCGACGACACGTCGTGGACGGACATCGCGATGGTGCTGAAGGGGCTGGAGAAGGCCTCTCACGGGTGGAAGGGGCTGATCCTCCTTCTCGTGAGCCGGGAGACGCTGACGTCGACCGAACTGGGCCACCTCATGGAGGCCGCGAGCGGAACGCTCCTGTTCGAGTGGGAGACGGGCGGCTCCCGGCGCGCCCGGACGATGGTCGTGAAGGAGTTCCGGGGGGCGCTCTCGCGGCTCGAATCCGAGAACATCGTCCGCTTCGAGACCGAGATCCACGAGGGCGGCTTCGACGTGAGCGACGTGAGAAAGATCCGGTGACGATCGTCCCGACCGACGCCGGGTTCTCCGGTTCGAGCCACGTCCGAGCGAACTGGGACCGCCGCCTGCCGGAGCGGGCGCGGTCGACGGCCGCGCTCACAAATACTTAAGGCGACACGAAAAAATCCTCTGACAGATGGCGGGGGAGCAGTCGGAGGCGCTTCCGGCGGAACTCCGGGAGTGGCTCGACGCGAAGGCGGCGGAACTCGGCGTCGGCCGGAACGAGCTGCTCACCCGGGCCGTCGTCGCGTTCCGCCTCATCGAGGAGGGGAGCGACGCGCTCGCGCGGTCCGAGCGGGAGCGCGAGGCGATCAGGGCGGACGTGGACGCGCTCTCGGCCCGCGTCGAGGCCGTCGAGTCGGACCTCGACGGCAAGGTCGCGGACCTGCGCGAGCGGCTCGTCCGGGTCAAGCGCGAGACCGACGGGAAAGCGCCAGAAGGGCACGAGCACCCGGCGCTGCGCGAGCAGGTCGGTCGTGCCGCCGAGACGGCGGCCGAGGCGCGCGAGCGCGCCGACGCGCTCGACGACAGACTGGATCGCGGCTTCGAGAACTACGAGGAGGTGCTCGAAGGCCTCCGCGACGAGAGCGACGAGCTGGACGAGAAAGCGGGCCGCCTCGCCCGCGCCGTCGTCGACCTCCAGTCCCGGGCCGCGGCGCTCGAAGCCGAGGCGTCGCGCCGTCGCGCGACCGCGGCGTTGCGGGAGGCGGCGAACGGGTGCGGCGTCGACGCCGCGAAGTGCGGGGCGTGCGGCGAGACGGTTCACGTCGGCCTCCTCTCGGAGCCGCGGTGCCCCCACTGCGAGCGCGGATTCGCGGACGTCGAGCCCCCGCGGGGGTTTTTCGGCTCGGCCGCGCTGACGGTCGGCGATCCGCCCGCGCTCGACGGACGGTGCGGTACGGACGCCGATCCCGATCGATCGTCCCGGGAACGGAGTGACCGCGGGCGGGGAGCGCCGAGGGGGGTCGCCGACGACGATGAGTGAGTCCGGTTCGAACGAGGAGTCAGCTCCGCTGGACGGTCTCGCGCGGGAGTTCAGAGCCCGGCGCGAGCGGTCGTCGGACGCGGACGAGAGCCTCTTCGAACGGGTCGAGGCGGGTGAGCGGGACGGGGCGAGGGAACTCCACGCGAGCGAGTCCGGCCCGACGGACCGATCCCTCGGAGATCTCGTCGCCGAAGCGAGCCGGGAAGACGGCGAAATCGCCGACGAGCGGGCGTGGACGGCCCTCGCGTCCGGCGGCGGCGACGGATCGAACGATCCCGGCGCGGAGCGGACGGATCGGGAGCCGTCCGGCGGGCGGGTCGGCGACCTTCGACCCGAACGCGTCGTCCCGAAGCGGGAGTACTGCCAGCGCTGTCGGCACTTCGCCGCGCCGCCGCGGGCGACGTGTGCGCGCGAGGGGACGGAGATCGTCGAGGTCGTCGACCTCGACCGGTTCCGGGTGCGCGGGTGCCCGATGGTCGACGGCGACGTCGGCGACGTCGGCGATGTCGCCGACGACGGCGGTGGCGACGGTGACGGCGACATCGGCGGTGACGGCGGTCCGAAGGGGGGTTGATTCGACCGGCGCGTCGGCCGACCCGAGCGACATTTGTGTCCGGGGCGAGAACGGTTCGGACATGCAATTCTGCGACGAGTGCGGCTCGATGATGGTCAATCGGGACGGAGAGATGGTCTGTCGCAACTGCGGCGCGACGGCGGACCGCGACGAGGACCTCGCCGCGAAGTTCGTCTCGACGGAGGAGCAGACCGACGACGACGTGATCGAAACCGAGGAGGGGGCCGACTTCGAGGGCAAGCCGACCGCGAACGACGTGACGTGCGACAAGTGCGGCCACGGCGCGGCGTGGTACACGATCAAGCAGACCGCCTCCGCGGACGAGCCGCCGACGCGCTTTTTCAAGTGCAAGGAGTGCGGGTACCGGTGGCGGGAGTACAATTAGTCGGATGAGTCGGCGGCCGATCAAGAGTTGGTTGCGTATGAGGGATTACCAGGAGGGCATCGGGTTTTGAACCGACGTACTCGGGCCGAGACGATCGTCCGTAGCGTAACGGGGTACGGACGGAAAACGCCTCGAAAGCCCGCGCGCTCTCGGGTCGCGCGGCTCGCTGCGCTCCTCACTCGCTCCGCTCGTTGCGGTGCTTGCGTCCCCGTGCCTCCCCGAGAGCGCGCCCCCTTTCAGTCCCGCCCGACAGCTCGCCCGCCGAAGCCTCACGCCTCCCCAACCGGGCGCTCGCACCGACGCGCTCGCGTTCCCTCGCGCGCCATCCGTCGCGGCACGGAGGCCGCGACAGCGCGCGCCGGTATCGGTAGTTTCTGCGGAACGACGGCACGTCGGCACGTCGGTACGTCGGTACGTCAGCCCAGGTGTGCGTCAGCCCAGGTGCGGCTCGAAGAACGAGGCCGCCGCCTCGCCCACGTTCCGCCCCTGGCCGACGAAGAAGTGATCCGCGCTCAGTTCGATGACCTCGGCCTCGCGTTCGCGCGCGCGATCGACCACCGGTCCCCAGTCGACGGTGTCGTCGCGGACGCCGTAGACGACCTGGAGGGGCGCGGCGACCTCGTCGACGGCGGCCGCGGCGTCCAGGTCGGCCGCGAGGCGCGCCGCGGGCGCGAGCGCGCTCACGGCCGCGAGGTCGTCGCGGCCGGCGGCGGTCAGGAGGGCGATCGCGGCCCCGAAGCTGAAGCCGAAGAGCCCGACGCGCTCGTACCGATCTGCCGCCCAGCGGAGCGCGTTTCGGGCGTCCTCGCGCTCGCCGTAGCCCTCGTCCCACGGGCCGTAGTCGAACCGGAGGCAGTCGATCCCGCGCTCTGTGAGCGCGTCGCTGACGGCGACGAGCCGGTCGTCGCCGCGGTGGCCGCGGTGCTGCGGGTGCGGCGGGCATGCGACCACGGCCGCGTCGGCTCCGTCGGCGGCGGGACCGCCGGCGTCGTCGGCCTCGCCGCCCGTCCTGCCCTCGGGTCCCTCGTCGTCCTCGACCGAGCCGCCGGTCGCGCGATCGAGCGTCGCCCGCACGTCCCGCCCGCCGGGGATCAAAACGGTGTCGTCGACCATGCCGACCTCTTGTCCGCATGAGGTTTTAAGCCCGAGGTCCATAAGAGGGAGATATGGGAATACTCTCGCGCGCGTCGTACGTCATCCGGTCGAAGATCAACGCTATCCTCAACCGGGCGGAGGACCCGACCGAGACGCTCGATTACTCCTACGAGCAGATGCGGGACGAGCTCCAGCAGGTCAAGCAGGGCATCGCCGACCTGACGACGCAGAAAAAGCGGCTGGAGATCCAAAAGCGACGCCTGGAGGAGAACGTCGAGAAGCACAACGAGCAGGCCCGCGAGGCGGTCAGCCAGGACCGCGACGACCTCGCTCGGCGGGCGCTGGAGAAAAAGCAGTCGAAGATGAACCAGATCGAGGAACTCGAAGGGCAGATCGCCAACCTCCAGTCGACCCAGGACGACCTCGTCGAGAAGAAGAACGAGCTACAGAGCCGCATCGAGGAGTTCCGCACCCGGAAGGAGACGATGAAGGCCCGCTACGAGGCCGCCGAGGCGTCGAGCCGGGTCTCCGAGGCGATGACCGGCGTCGGCGACGAGATGGAGGACGTCGGTCGCGCCATCGAGCGCGCCGAGGAGCGGACCGACGAGATGGAAGCGCGCTCGGCCGCGATGGACGAACTGGAGACGACGGGCGCGTTCGAGGACGCCCTCTCGGACAAGGACGAGATCGACCGGGAGCTCGAAGCCGCCCGGAGTTCGAGCGAGGTCGACACCGAACTGGAGACGCTGAAGGCCGAGATGGGGAAAGGCGAGCCGGAGTCGGCCGAGGGCGAATCCGAACCGGAGACCGAAACCGACGTGAGCGACGAGGAGGTCGAATCGGAGCTGGAAGAGCTCAGGGAGGAAGAGTCCCGCTCCGAGTGAGCGGGCCGGCCCCGTCGGGGGGTCGACGAGTCCGCCACGAACGATTTGTGGGCCGGCGACCGTATCGGACGTATGGAAGACGCTGACGACGGCTCGCCGAGCGACACGATGCGGGGTCGCGCCGCACAGAGTCGGTGGAAATTCTGGCTCCTGATGGACGCGAACAGGTGGATCGTCGCCGGGGCGCTCCTGCTCGGAGTGTTCCTCTCCCTGGTCGCGGCCAGCCTGCTCGACCTCGCCCCGATGCGGGCCGTCGTGGCGAGCCACAACGGCCTCTGGTGGCTCTTCTCGCCGGGTATCAACGCCATCGTCACCGGCGTCACGCTCGTCGTCACCATCAACCAGCTCGTGCTCTCCCAGGAGCTCGGACCGCTCGGAGACCAGCGCGAGCGCATGCGGGGCGCCGTCGACTTCCGCGAGGACGTGGAGCCGTGGCTCGGCACGGAGACGAGCCCGCCGGACCCCGCGTCGTTCCTCGCGGCGCTGGTCGACGCCGTCCAGACGCACGCCAATCGGCTCGGCGAGGAAGTCGAGGGGAACGAGGACGAGAAGCTCCGCGACCGCGTCGAGGATTACGTGGACAGCCTCACGGAGAACGCGCGGGAGGTCGGCGATCGGCTCAGCGGCTCGCAGTTCGGGACGTTCGGCGTGATTTCCACCGCCCTCGATTTCAACTACTCGTGGAAGATCTACGAGGCGCGGCGGCTCAAGAGCGAGCACGCCGACTCGCTCGACGACGCCACCGACGAGGCGCTCGCCGACCTCATCAACGTGCTCGAGTTCTTCGGCCCCGCGCGCGAACACTTCAAGACGCTGTACTTCCAGTGGGAGCTCGTCAACCTCTCGCGGGTGATGCTGTACTCGTCGATCCCGGCGCTCGTCGTCGCGATGGTGATGATGCTGTACGTGACGCCGGACGCGATTACCGGCAGCACGTTCGGCATCGGCAACCTCGTCTTGCTCGTCAGCGCCGCGGCGACGGTGTCGCTCACGCCGTTCGTGCTGCTGCTCTCGTACATCCTCCGCATCGCGACCGTCGCCAAGCGGACGCTCGCGATCGGCCCGTTCATCCTCCGGCAGACGGCGAGGTCGGACGACGTCGACTGGAAGTAGCGTCGTCCGTCCGGACCGCGACCGACGGAACGACTAACCCCTTCGAACGGCAACCCCCGTCCCATGGACGAACTCGTCGAGCGCGTCCGCGACTCGCTCTCGCCGGCCACGCGGGCGGAGTTCGAGCGGCGAGTCGAGCGGCAGGCCGAGCGACTGCTCGAAGACTACCGGTCGGGCCTGCTCGAAAACGCGACCTTCGCCGTCGGGCTCGAACTCGAATCGTACGTCGTCGACGACGGCGGACGGCTCCGACGGGTTCCGGCGAGCGCGTTCGACGAAGCGGGCTGCGAGAAGGAGCTCGGCGTGCACAACGTCGAGTTCAACACGACCCCGGACGTGCTGGACGGCTCGGGGTTCGACCGGCAGGCGAATCGACTCCGGACGCGGGTCGAGCGCGCCCGCGAGGTCCTCGGCGGTGCGGGGCTGCGTCCCGTCCTCGACGGGATGTGGACGATCCCGCCGCCGGAGGGGACCGAGGCGTACCTCGGCGAGCGCGCCGAGCGCGGCGGGGTCGTCGTGGCCGCGAACATGCGGTCGGACCCGCGGTACTGCGCGCTGGACAACGACACGCTCCGCCGCGCCGGCGGCGAGATTCCGCTGTCCGTGCCGGGCGTCGAGCGGACGTTCCCGTCGATCCTCGTCGAGTCCCTCACGGCGTCGATGCAGCCGCACCTCCAGGTGCCGTCGACGGCGGCGTTCCCGCGCTACTTCAACTGCGCCGTCCGGACGCTCGGCCCGGTGCTCGCGCTGGCGGCGAACTCGCCGTTCCTCCCCGCGGACCTGTACGGCGACGCCGACCCGGATCGGGTGTTGGACGCGACGCCGCACGAGCTCCGCGTCCCCGTCTTCGAGCAGTCGATCAACGTCGGCGTGCGTCGGAAAGTGTGCGTCCCGCGCGACATCGACTCCGTCGAGGACGCCGTGAGGCGACTCGTCGACGACGAGACGGTCGCGCCGTTTCTGAGCGACCCCGACGAGGAGTCGGCGTACCCCGAGCCGTACCCCGAACTCGAACACAAGCGCGGGACGTACTGGCGGTGGGTTCGGACCGTGATCGGGGGGCGGACGCCCGCGCCGCCCGGCGCGGGAGGCCGGAACGACGAGGCGTCCGTCCGCATCGAGTACCGCCCGCTGCCGGCCCAGCCGACGGTCCGAGACACGGTCGGGCTGCAGGCGCTCACCGTCGGGCTCCTGCGCGGACTCGTCGAGGCGGACCACCCGATCAAGTCGCTCGCGTGGGCCGACGCCGAGGAGTCCTTTTACAACGCCGTCGACGACGGCCCGGACGCCGAGCTGGCGTGGGTGACCGCCGAGGGGGACCGAACGCACGACCCGGCCGTCGTCCACGACGAGGTGTTCCGGTTCGCCCGGCGCGGGCTCACCGCGTTCGGCGTCGCCGGGGGGACGATCGAGGAGTACCTCGCCCCCATCGAAGCCAGGCGCGACGCCCGGACGACGCCGAGCGCGTGGAAGCGGGCGCGCGTCCGGGAAGCCGTCGAGGGCGGCGCGTCGCTCCCGGAGGCGATCACCGACGCGCAGCGCGAGTACGTCCGGCGGTCGGAGGCGACGGCGTCGTTCGCCGAGTGGCTCTGAGGGCGGGGTCGGTACGACCGTCCGGACGACGGCGACGCGCCGGATCAGTCGAGGCGGTGTGCGCCCGTGCCGCTGCGGTCGAGGTCGGCGAGTCGGATCTCGCCGCCGTCGAGGTCGACGCCGGCGTAGGGGTCCTCCGCGAGCAGCAGCGAGCCGTCGAGGTCGGCGTAGTCGAGAAGCGGAGCGAGGTGGCACGCGGCGGCGATGGCGGCGTTCGTCTCGACCATGCAGCCGAGCATGACTTCGAGGCCGTGGGCCCGGGCGGCGTGGATCATCCGCGTCGCCTCCCGGAGGCCGCCGCACTTCATCAGCTTCAGGTTCACGACGTCCGCGCGGTCGGCGACCGCCGGCACGTCCGGCAGGGCGACGCACGACTCGTCGGCCGCGATCGGGAGGGCGCTCCGCTCGTAGACGAACTTCAGTCCCGCCGGATCCTCGGCCGGGACGGGCTGTTCGACGAACTCCACGCCGTACTCCGCGAGCGTCTCGCACATGCGAACGGCCTCGCGCGGCGTCCAGGCCTCGTTCGCGTCCACGCGGATCGTCGCGTCGGGTGCCTCCTCCCGCACCGCGGCGATGAGTTCCTCGTCGCGGTCGGTGCCGAGCTTGATCTTCAGGATCGGGTAGCCCGCCTCGACGGCCTCGGCGGTCTTCTCGCGGACGCGCTCGGTCGCGTCCAGGCCGATCGTGAACGAGGTGCGCGGGCCCTCGGCGGGGTCGAGCCCCCAGAGGCGGTACAGCGGGACGCCGAGGCGCTTGGCCGCGAGATCGTGCAGCGCGACGCTCACCGCGGTCCGGGCCGCGGGGTTGTCCGCGACGGTCTCCCGGAGCCGGCGCTCGACGCGGGCGAGCGCGTGCGGGTCGCCGACCTCCTCGACGACCGACAGCAGCGACGGCAGGACCGCCTCGACCGTGTCGGCGGTCTCCCCGTAGTGGCTCGACGGGGCGGCCGCGCCGACGCCCGTCATCCCGCCGCCGTCGGTGACCCGGACGACGACGTTCTCGGCGACCTCCTGCGTCCCGCGCGAGATCGTGAACGCGTCCGCGAGCGGGAGCGACACCCGCTCGAACTCGGTTTCGAGGCTCATTCGAGATCGAGCGCCGCCAGGATCTCGTCGGGGCCGAAGCGGACCGGATCGGTCGCGGGCGCGCCGAGGTCGTCGGCGTAGGCGTCCACGGCGGCCCTGGCCGCCTTGTCGTCGTCGACGCCGACGGTGTTCAGCGCGCCCGCGGCCACCTCGGTCTCGTGGACCGGCGCGGCGAGGTCCTCGTAGAGGTCGACGTAGTCCGGGATCGGCGGGAGCGCGGTGTCCTCGTAGCCGTGGATGACTTCCCGGCCGGCCTCGTGACAGAGGACGAGCTTGTCGGGCATCGCGCCGTGGAGGATGCCGCAGGTGACCGCCGAGTAGGCGGGGTGGACGATAGAGCCCTGCCCCTCGACGAACAGCACGTCGCGCTCGTCGCCCTTCTCCAGGATCATCTCCTCGACCGCGCCGGCGGTGAAGTCGCTCACCACGCGGTCGATGGGGTTGCCCCACCCGGAGATCATGATGCCGGTCTGCCCCGTGGGTACGAACTCGGCGTCGACGCCTCGATCCGCCGCCGCGCGGGCGAGTTCGAGCGAGACCGTCATCTTCCCGACGGAGCAGTCGGTGCCGACCGTGAGCACGATCTCGGCGTCCACCTCGTCGGCGATCCCCCGGCTGACCGTGAGATCGTCGCGGGGCTTGCGAACGTCGTGGAGCTCAGCGCCGTGCTCCTCTGCGAGCGCGACGAACTCCTCGTCCTCCGTGAGGAAGTAGTGGAGGCCGGCGACCACGTCGCAGCCGCGTTCGAGCGCCGTTCGCACGTCCGGCCGCCAGGAGTCGTCGAAGCCGCCGCCGATGGGCGCGATGCCGATCAAGAGGGCGTCGCAGTCGGGCGCGTCCGCCATCGACTCAACGACGGGGGCGTCCGGCGCGTCCGGGAGGTGCTCCGAGACGCGGTCGCCCGCGCGGTCGCGGTCGAGGACGGCGACGACCTCGTCCGAGCCGTACCGGATGACCCCGGTCGCGGTTTTCGCCTCGTGGGGGAACTTCTCGTGGGCCAGGATCGCGATGCGCCGCGATCCGTCGGTGTCTGCCGTCATGTGCGTGGAGTTCGTCACCGACAGCATAAAAGAGGGACCGGTCGCGCGCGGCGGGGCGGGTTACGCCGGGCAGAGTACACCGGGCAGGGGTCACACCGGGTGAGTGTCCACCGCGGGCGGAACTGACGCTCCCGGAGCGGGTGCTCTCGCTCCCGGTCCACCCGCACCTCTCGCCGGCGGACCTGGACCGCATCGCCGAGTCGATCGCGGAATACTTCGAAGGGACGGAGGGGACCTAGATCCGGTACAGCCGGGTCGTCCAGAACTCGCGGAACGCGTCGGCGAGGGCGTCGTCCGGGTCGCCCCCGGCGTCCGACGGCGCGACGCGGTCGGCGAGGTCCCGGAGCTCGTGGAGGACGCTCCGCTCGCCGACGAGGACGAGCCGGTCGGGGTCGCGCTCCTCGATCACCTCCCGGCACCTGTCGAGGTGGTCGTCGATCTGCTGGTCGCGGCGGCGCTCGAACCGCGCCTGCGAGAAGCCGCCCTTCGAGTGGCGGTTCATCACGTCGCTCTCGAACCCCTCGGTCGTCTTCCGGTCGCCGCCGTCGTACGTCCCGAGCGCGAACAGGTCCGAGCGGACGAGCGCGAAGGCGAACTCGCCGGTCGGCCGGAACCACGCGTCGTCGAGGGCGAACCCGTCGCCCCACTCGCAGAACGGCTCCGGGGGGTGCGGCGGGGCGAGCGCCGCGCTCACGAGTCCGGCGTCGTCGGCGCAGACGACGCACGGGGCCGCGCGGGAGGCGAGCGCCGCGCGGTCGCCCAGAACGTCGCGGACGGCGTCAGGCAGGTCGAAATCGCCGTCGATCGCCGCCGTCAGCGCGCCCTCCGGCTCGGTTTCCACGCTCCGCAGGCGGGCGCGCACCTCGTCGAGGCGCGCGCCGCGGAGCGGTTCGACGCCGCGGAAGTCGAGGTCGGGCTCGTCGCCGCCGAGGCGCTCGACCCGGTCCTCGAGCTCCGCGATTCGGTCCTCCAGCCGGTTGACCCGCTCCTCGGCGTCCTGTCGGGCGCTGACGGCGTCGGCTCGGCGCTCCTCCTCGGCCTCGGCGCGCCGTTCGAGGTGGCGTTTCTCCTCCTCCAGCTCCTCGATGCGCGCTTTGAGTTCGGCCCGGCCGAGCAACTCGTCGAGCATGGTCGAGAGGCGCGGGCTGGGGACTTCTAGGTTGGGGGTCGGCTCCGGCCTCAGACGCCGGTCGACGGCTCGTACCCCGCGTACCGGAGGAGTTCGTCGGCGCGGTCAGCCTTCGCGAGGAACACCTCGCGCCGGACCGGAAGCGAGTCGTCCGTGAGCTCCCAGGGGACCGTGAGCGTCCCGGTCGGGACGTCGTCGTCCCCGAGCACGGGGAAGTGCAGCCCGTCGAGTTTCATCACGAGCGGCGCGTCGAGTCGCTCCACGCCCTCGCCGGTCGCGTAGAGCTGCTCGTTCATCCGCTCGTGGTCCGCCCGCTGAATGGCGCCGAACCCGCGGTCGCCGTCGCGCGGCTCGACGTACATTTCCCCGAGGTAGTAGCCGCTTGAGAACTGCTCGAACATGCTGTGCGTGTGAATGTCGGGCACGGGAGGACGTAAATGTTACCGGCAACCCTTTTATCGACGCGCAAACAGCGAAAGCGGACGCTCGCCGGGCCGGGGGTTCGTCGGTCGACGCGGCGAGGAGGTGAAAACGCGGTTCGCGCTACCGCTCGACGGTCACGGACTCGATGACGACGTCCTCGCGCGGCCGGTCGTTGCGGTCGGTCGGGACGTCGCCGATCTCGCGGACCACGTCCATTCCGTCGGTGACCTTCCCGAAGACGGAGTGGCGGCCGTCGAGGTGCGGCGTCGCGTCGAGCGTGATGAAAAACTGCGAGCCGTTCGTGTTCGGGCCGGCGTTCGCCATCGAGAGCACGCCGGGGCCGTCGTGGGTGAGTTCGTCGTGGAACTCGTCGTCGAACTGGTAGCCCGGGCCGCCGCGACCGGTCCCGGTCGGGTCCCCGCCCTGGATCATGAAGCCGTCGATCACGCGGTGGAAGATCACGTCCTCGTACAGCGGCTCACCCCGCCTCGTCTCGCCCGTCTGCGGGTCCTCCCACTCTTTTTCACCGGTGGCGAGGCCGATGAAGTTCTCCACGGTCCGCGGGGCGCGCTCCTCGAAGAGCTCGACGGTGATGTCGCCGCGGTTCGTGTGGATCGTCGCTGTCGGGTTGCTCATACGCGGTCCTCGTCGGCGGGAGTGAAAACCCTGGTGATGCGGCGGGCCGGGCCGGCGGGTGGGACGCGTCGGCGGCGGAACTCGTTCGCGCACCGTGATCGACGTTCGACAACATATGAAAAATAGTTAATTTTAATTAGTAAACACGTGATGAATGGTCGATGCCTTCCAGAAGAGACGCACTGAAGTTCGCGGGGACCGCGGGACTGACCGCGGTCGCGGGGACCGCCGCCGCGGGTCGGTACACCGTCGACAGCGACCTGACGAACACCCTCGCCATCACCGGCTCGCAGCTCGACGACGCGATCAGGGGCGTCCGGTCGGACAGCCCGCTCATCGGTCTCGGGGACACGTGGGTGCGCGTCGGGAACGAGCAGGGGATAAACGCCGTCTACATGGCCGCCCACGCCGCGTGGGAGTCCGCCTGGGGGACGAGCAGCATCACCCGGGAGAAGAACAACATCTACGGGTGGACGGCGTACGACAGCTGTCCGAGCGGCTGCGCCACCGAGTTCAGCTCGATGGAGGCGTGCATCGAGTACGTCATGCCGCGGATCAGGGAGAACTACCTGACGCCGGGCGGGACGTACTACACCTCCTACGGTCCGACGCTCCGCGGGATGAACGTCCACTACGCGACGGACGACAACTGGAAGTACGGAATCCGCGACGTGATGAACTCCCTCGACGACGAACTCGGCGGGTCGTCGCCGAGCGGGTGGCCGGTGTACGAGCGCGGCGACAGCGGCCGCGACGTGTACACGATCCAGTACCTCCTGCGCGCGCGCAGCTACGGCCTCAGCGTCGACGGCATCTACGGCTCGGAGACCGAGAGCACGGTCGAATCTTTCCAGTCCGCAAGTGGCCTCGCCGTCGACGGCATCGTCGGTCCCAACACCTGGGAGGCGCTGATCGTCACGGTGAGCTACGGCGATCAGAGCTCGGCCGTGACCGCGGTCCAGGATCAGCTCCGCTACGCCCACGGCTACGACATCGCCGTCGACGGCGTCTTCGGGTCGGGTACCGAATCGGCGGTGGAGTCCTTCCAGTCGTCGCGCGGGCTCGCGGTGGACGGCATCGTCGGCCCCGACACCTGGCAGGCGCTCGTGGCGTGATCCGTCGGGCGCGCTGATCCGCCGAGTGCGATAATCCGACGGATGCTCCGGGTCGCCGACGGTCGCTGCCGAGGTCGACGACCGCGCCGGCCGCAACGTTCAACCGCCGGCCCGACGCTCATTACCCGTCCGCCCGTACCCGGAGGTATGGTCGACACGGAGTACGTCACCGTCCGCGGCGTGGACGTTCCGGCGATCGGGTTCGGCACCGCGCGGATGACCGGCGAGGAGTGCGTGGAGGCGGTCGCCAGCGCCCTCGACGTCGGCTACCGCCACGTCGACACCGCGCAGATGTACGACAACGAGGAGGCCGTCGGGCGGGCGATCCGGGAGTCGGACTACCCCAGGGAGGACGTCTTTCTCACCACGAAGCTGCACCCGAGCAACCTCGCGCGCGACGACGTGCTCGACTCGTTTCACGGCAGCCTGGAGCGGCTCGACGCCGACTACGTGGACCTCCTCCTGATCCACGCGCCGCGGGACTACGTCCCCGTCGAGGAGACGCTCGGCGCGATGAACGAACTCAGAGAGCGCGGCGAGGTGCGGAACGTCGGCGTCAGCAACTTCTCGGTGAGCGAGCTGGCGGAGGCGATGGAGGCGTCCGAAGCTCCGATCCTGACGAATCAGGTCGAGTACCACCCGTACAGGTCGCAGGACGAGCTGCTCGCATTCTGCATCGAGAACGACGTGATGCTGACCGCCTACAGCCCCCTCGACGTCGGCGACCTCGCCGGCGACGACGCGCTCGCCGATCTCGGCGAGCGACACGGCAAGACGCCGGCGCAGGTCGCGCTCCGGTGGCTGATCCAGCAGGACCACGTCTCGGCCATCCCGAAGGCGTCCTCGCGGGAACACCAGCTGGAGAACGTCGAGATCTTCGACTTCGAACTCTCGGACGACGAGATGGAGCGGATCTTCGACGCCCGCGGCGGGCTGACGGACCGGGTCCGTTCGCTCCTCGGGTTCTGAAGGCCAGCCGTCAGCTACAACCCGATCCGGCGCGAACCGTGACCCGTCATGGCGCACGACTTCACCGAGGACGACCTCGGCAAACCGGTCGTCTCGTCCGACGGACGGCGCGTCGGCTCCGTGAGCGACGTCGAGGGCGGCAGGGCGCACGTGCGGGCCGACCCCGACATGCCGGGGGAGCTGAAGGAGGCGCTGGGGGTCGACGACACGCTGACCTCGACGATGGAGCACGAGCACGTTTCCAGGGTGACCGAGGACGAGGTCAGGCTCGCCGATCTCCCGTAGAGCGCTCGGGGGGCGAGTCCGCGTTCGGGCGTCGGTCGCCACAGCCCACATTCGACCGCCCGGTCGCCACAGCTACTTGACCCCGGAGGACCAGGGGAAACCATGCACACGGCAGAGCGGGTGACGCTCGCGCGTCTCCCATCGGGCGTCCCCGTCGAGACGACCGTCCACAGGTACGGCGGCGGCCGGCCGGGGCCGACGGTGTACGTCCAGGCCGCACAGCACGGCCGGGAGATCAACGGCACGGAGGCGCTCCGCCGCCTCCACGACCGGCTCGACGGCGAAGCGCTCGCCGGAACGCTCGTGGCCGTCCCCGTCGCGGATCCGCTCACGTTCGACCGCGTCTCGTACACGACGCCCGAGTCGCTCGACTCGGTCAACCCGAACATGAACCGGGTGTGGCCGGGCGACCCCGACGGGACGCTCCACGAGCGGATGGCCGCGCGGCTCTGGGAGTACGCGGGCGACGCCGACGCCATCGTCGACCTGCACACCGGCAGTCCGGAGATGCTCACGCACGCGGTCTACCTCCGGGGCGACGAGCGGTCGCGCGAACTCGCGGAGGCGTTCGGGACGGAGCTCCTGCTCGCGGAGGCCGCCGGCGAGGACGCCGACGCCGAGTGGGCCCAGCGCGACTTCGGCGGAAAGCTCCGCGTCGCGGCGACGCGCGAGGGAATCCCCTCTATCACGCCCGAGCTGGCGCACAACAAACAGCTCGTCGAGCCGGCGATCGAAACCGGCGTCCGGGGGCTCCTGAACGTCCTCCGGCACCTCGGCATGCTTCCCGGGGAGCCGGAGGTGCCGCCGGCGCGGACGATCGCGCGGAACCACCTCGGTCGCGTCACGGCCGCCGACTCCGGGCTCTTCGTCCCCGGCGACGGCGCCGAACTCGGCCGCGAGGTCGAAGCCGGCGACCGCCTGGGCCGCGTGTACGACCCGACGACCTACGAGACGCTCCAGGCGGTCGAGGTCGACCGCGACGGGATCCTCTACTCGGTCGCCCGCGAGGCGACGGTGACGGTCGGTCGGACGCTTGTCGGCGTGGCGGAACCGCTGGAGTAGACAGTAGACGAGCGTCCCAAAACGGCCGCGACGTGCGCGATCCGGTGACGGCACCGTCGCGACCGCCCTCAGACCGAGAGCGCCCGAGACGGGGTCCGGTCGTTCGACGGCGCGCGAACGCGATCGAAGTCCCGAAAAAAAAACGAAACCCGTCGGATCGATCCCGGACCGGTCTGGCCGGTCCGTTCGAAGGCTGTTCAGACGGACTGTTCACGCCGGGCGGCCTGCGGCCGCCCCGCGACGACGCCGGCCGACGTACGCGTTGTACGCGCCGAGCGCGGCGATGACGATGCCGACGACGACGCTGCTCCAGAACATGCCCGTGCCCGTCGCCGTCTCGAAGACGAACGGCGAGGCGAGCAGCCACAGCCCCAGCAGCGCGGTGAGCGCCGCGCCGCCGACCATCAGCCGCTCGTCCTCGGTCCGGCGGTAGAAGTTGTACCCCGCGATGAGGGCGACGAGCGCGCCGACGACGACGGCGCTCCACGTCATCGCCTGGCCGGCGCCGTACACGAACGGCGAGGCGATCACCCACAGGCCGAGCAGTGCCGCCGCTGCCGTGGTCCACTTGGTGCCATTCATTTACATCACTCCCCCGGTGTAGCTAGTCGCCGGAACTACTTGAATGTGAATCGCGGGCGATCGCCGCGGCGGATCGACCGCCGAGAATCAGCCCCGGCGCGACCCCTCCTCGAGCCGAGCGATGCGAAAGACGGCCAGGTGGTGCCGGGTGACGACCGCCGTGAAGGCGACCATGCCGGTCGCGAACGCCCCCGGAAACCACAGCGACGCCCCGTGAAAGAAGCTGATCGCGAGTATCGCGAGCGCGGTGAGCGGCGGGAGGATCGAGTAGATACCGGTGCGGATCGGGTGCGCCGTCGCCATCTCGACGACTCCGGGCTTCGAACTCGTCGCCATCGGGTTCAATCGTCGCGAGCGGCGGATTCACTGTTTCGGTTCGCGCCGCGCGGGCGGCGGCGCTCCCCGCGACGGCGACGCCCGTCGTGTCGGGCTCAGAACGCCCGCAGCGCTTCGAGCGTCGCCTCGGCGCTGCCGTCGGCGACGGCGGCGCGCGCCATCTCCAGGCCGGCTTCGAGGTCCTCGGCGTCCTCGCGGGCGTAGATTCGGAACGCGGCGTTGAGCGCGACGGCGTCGGCGAAGTGATCCTCGCGCTCGCCCGAGAGGACGTCCTCCGTGATCCGGGCGGACGCGCCGGCCACGTCGTCCCGGGGGACTTCGAGGTCCTCGTTCTCGAAGTCCATCCCGTAGTTCGGCGTCTCGATCTCGTAGTCCGTGAACGCCCCCTCGGTCCACTCCGCGACTTTCGTGTAGCCGGGGCGGATGTCGTCGTAGCCCTCCATCCCCTGGAACATGATGACGCGGCGGAGGTCGTGGCGCTCCGAGCGCTCGAACGTGTCCGTCACCTTCTTGGCGAAGGCGAGGTGGTAGAAGGAGCCGAGGTGGACGTCGGCGTTCGCCGGATTGGCGAGCGTCTCGATCGTGTTGACGAACGTCCGGACGCCCATCCGGTCCCGGCGGTCGAGCAGGTCGTGGACGGCCGGGTTGAACGCCGGCTGGTAGTAGAAGCCGAATCCGGTCTCGTCGACCATGTCGGCGCTTTCGTCCGGGCTCAGTTCGGTTCGCACGCCGAGTTCGTCGAGGACGTGCTTGTAGGCGCACCCCTTCTGGGTGGGGACGCGGTCGCCGCTGTGGGCGACGACCGGGGTGCCGGCCGCCGCGGCGACGATCCCCGCGCCGACGCCGAGGAGCGCCGTCCGGAGCTTCCCGTCGTAGTTCGATCCGCAGTCGACCGGGTCCGCCGCCGGCTCGGCGTACGCCACCCGCTCGCACATCTCGTCCGTGTACGCCGCCAGCTCCTCGGGCGTGTTGCGCTTCCAGCGGTTCGCCAGCCAGAACGCCCCGAGCGTGGTCGGGTCGGGCTCGCCCGCGAAGATACGGCGGATCGCCTCCGCCGCCTGGTCGTAGCTCATGTCGTCGGCCGATTTCGGGCCGGAGCCGCAGACCTCGGTCATGAGCCGCTTGAGCGGCCACTCGCCGAATTCGTCGCCGGTGTTCGCCATGGGCGCACGTTGGGAGGGACCGGCCAAAAGCGTCCCGTTTGAGCGGTCTCCCGCGCGGCGGCGCGAACCGACAAAGCGTAGTGACCCTGCCCCCTAGCGGAACCGATGAGCGGCCTGGACGCGGACCGCGACTGGCGGACCGGGCTCGACGACGTGGACGCCGCGCTCGTCGACGGCTATCAGAGCGGCTTCCCGGTCGTCGAGCGACCGTTCCGGCGGGTGGGCGCGGAGCTGGGGATCGACGAAGCGGAGGCGCTCGCGCGCGTGAAGCGCCTCCGCGAACGGGGCGTCTTCCGGCGCTTCGGCGCGGTTCTCAACCCCCCCGTCATCGGCAGCTCGACCCTCGCGGCGGTGCGAGCGCCGGAGGACCGGTTCGACGAGATCGCCGACGTCGTCAACGGGTACCGGCAGGTCAACCACAACTACCGGCGCGCCCACGAGTGGAACATGTGGTTCGTCGTCACCGCCGGCTCGCGGGGGACGCGCGACCGGATTCTCGCCGAGATCGAGGAGCGAACCGGCTGCGAGGTGCTGAACCTCCCGATGCTGACCGACTACTACATCAATCTGGAGTTCCCGGTCGTCAACTCGGACCGGTTCGCCAGGGAGAGTACGACGGCGCTGGGCTCCGCGCCGAACGGCTCGCCGGGGAGCGCGACCGGCGGCGCGAGCGGGGACTCCCGGCGATCGAACGCCGAGACGGCGGTGAACGCGACGCGGATCAGCGAGGAGGCGACCGGGGACCTCACCCGCCTCGAAGCGGCCCTCCTCATCGCGATCCAGGACGGATTCCCGCTGTCCGCGACCCCGTACCGCGACGTCGCCGACGAGATCGACGCCGACGTCGACGACGTGCTCACCGCCGTCCGACGCCTGCTCGAAGTGGGCTGCATCAAGCGCGTCGGCTGCGTCGTCAATCACGTCGTCACGGGCTTTCACAACAACTGCATGGTCGTCTGGGACGTGCCGGACGGGGAACTCGACCGCCGCGGCACCGCCGTCGGCGCGCTCCCCTACGTGACGCTCTGTTACCACCGGCCGCGCCGACCCGAGCAGGGGTGGCCGTACAACCTCTTCACCATGATCCACGGCCGCGAGGCCGCGGCGGTCGACGCGAAGGTCGACGAACTCGCCGCCGAGCATCTCCCGTTACCCCACGAGCGGCTCTACTCGACCGAGACGCTGAAACAGACCGGCGCGCGGTACGAGGAACTCATCACCGGCCGCGACGACTGAGCGACCGCCGCCGGTTTTTGCTCACCCATCTTTTCTCCTTACTCCGTCGCGTCTCCGCTGGCGTTCGCTGTCGGCCCGTCGAGGTCGACCGCTGCGCGCGAGGGAGAGTACCGGAGCGAGCGGCGCGAAGCGAACGAGGAACGCAATCGGCTGGGGAGGGCGTGGCACTTCGGTGTCGCCCGGGAGTCGCAGTCGCTCGTCCGCCGATCGAGGAATCGACTGGCTCCGACTGGGTGGGCGCTCGCTCTTCCGCGGTACCGCGAACCGCGACGAACGGACGGGGGCTCGAAGCCGACGTTTTTCAGGATCGGCGTGGGAGTCACGCTATGTCGACCGATTCGAATCGCGTGCTCGTCGCGGGGGCGACCGGACGCACGGGCCGGGAGATACTCACGCGGCTCCGGAACGCCGACCTGACGGTGCGCGCGACGACGCGAGACGCGTCGAACCGAGCCGCGCTCGAACGCCGGGGCGTCGACGAGGTCGCCGTGGGCGACCTCCTCGATCCGGCGGACGCGGTCCGGGCGGTCGACGGCTGCGACGCGATCCTCTGCGCCGTCGGCACCGGTCTCAGTCCGAAACACGCGCTCGGCGGCGAACTCGTCGACCGGACCGGGACGAAGAACCTCCTCGCGGCCGCCGTCGCCCTCGGCGCTTCGCGGTTCGTCTACGAGAGCGCGATCGGCGTCGGCAACTCCCGAACTCGGATGCCGCTCCCCGCGCGGCTCGTCCTCCGGGGATCGCTCCGGGCGAAGGAGAGCGCGGAAGCCGCAATCCGCGACTCCGGACTCGCGTACACGATCCTCCGCCCCGGCCGGCTGACGAACGCGCCCGCGACGGGGGACGTTCTCGTCGGCGAGGGCGGCGACACCGTCTCCGGATCGATCCCGCGCGCGGACGTCGCGCGGCTCGCGGTCGCGTCGCTGTTCACGCCCGACGCGGAGAACCGGACGTTCGAAGTCGTGAGCCGCCGGGGCGTCCGCGGTGACGTCCGAGGCCTCGTCGACGTCGACTGGCGGGTGCCGCGCGCGGGACCGGACGCCCCGTGACCGACAGACGAAAGTCCCCTCACTCCCGAAACACCGGTGATGAGCGACGACGGCGTCAGGAAGCCAAGCGAGTTCGGGGGAGACGACGGACCGCCGGTCGAGGAGAAGCCGTACAAGATCATCTTCGAGGCGAACAAGTGCTTCGGCGCGGGCCGGTGCGCCGAGGTGGCGGACAACTGGGAGATGGACCTCACGAGCGGCCTCGCGCGGGCGAAGTCGTACTTCGTCGGCGAGGACGAACTGGAGGAGAACGTCCGCGCCGCCGAGGTGTGCCCCGCGAAGAAGGGCGAGGGCGTCATCCACGTGATCGACCGCCGGACGGACGAGGAGATCGCGCCGAACCCCCACGGCGACGGCACGCTGAGCGTCGACTGGTGAACGCCGGCGGAGCCGACGATCGAAAACGACTTGCGGCAGACGCGTGAAGGGCCGTCGGGCGAGGGTGGCTGAGCCAGGCCAAAAGCGGCGGGCTTAAGACCCGCTCCCGTAGGGGTCCATGGGTTCGAATCCCATCCCTCGCATCGCGTGTCCGAACGCCAGTGAGGACCGCGTATCGCTCCGGATGGATTCGAACGAGAGGAGTCGCAGCCCGGGAAGCGAACGAACGTGAGCGACCCGGACCGTCTCCGCGTAGTTCGAATCCCACCCCTCGCACTCGTCTCGCCGCGAACGGACGTGAGCGCCGTGTCAGTCGTTCGAAGGGGTTCGAAGCAGTCCGGACCGGGCGGGGGCACCGCCGAAACCGCACCCGAACGGCGCGGTAGGTTCGCACTAGCGCTCTGCGATCGTTGTAACCTGCTGATAACTATACGGTGGTGATGGGTAGACGTTCGCATGAGCCTCTTCGAACTGAGCGGCTTCCAGCGCGACCTCCTCGTGGTCATCGCGGGCCACGACACTCCCTCCGGGCAGGACGTCAAAGAGGACCTCGAACGGGAACTCGGGAGCGAGATCAACCACGGGCGGCTGTACCCGAACCTCGACACGCTCGTGGACCGGGAGTACGTCGAGAAGGGGACGATCGACCGCCGGACGAACTACTACGCGATCACCGACCGCGGACGAAAGCGCCTGCGGGAGCGCCGCGAGTGGGAAGAACAGTCTCTGTGACGCGCCGCCGACGGCGGTCGGGGGCTGATCCGCCGGGAGCGCGCGTTCCGGAATCGGTAGCCGGCTACCGCCGGTTCTCGAAGAGCTCGAGCCCGGATTTGCCGCGCTGCGCTCGACTGAGAAGTTCGGGCTCCAGAGGCTTCGATCCGTGCATTTTACAGGCGCCGCCGGGCGTAGAGACCCGCTTGCGACAGAGCCGCCCTTGAGACACCGCCAGCCGGGCGCAGATGTAGTTGCCGTCCGTGTCGGTCGGGACGTAGTAGTACTCGTCCATCCGTCACCCCCCCACAGTTCTCCGTCTTCGGTCGACCCCGCCGCGTCCGCACCGTCGCGTTAGAAGGAACTCGCCTGTCATATCCACTGCCAGGGTACCTCGGAGGCGTTCATAGCTCTTTGGTCGACCGATCGGTTAATTCACGGGTAGTTCACCGTCGGTCGCGCGGCAGTCGGACGAACGCGCGATGGACGCGGGTGAACGACGCAGCGTCCCGAGACGCCGTTATCGGCGGAGGCGAAGCGGGAGTGCGGCCCTCCGGGACGCCGCCGATGTCTGACGCACGCCTGACTCATCTTTTTGCCCGAAGGGATCGACGTCCGGGTATGGAAGGCTCGTTCGGAACGCACCGCGACCGACGTGCGGCCGAGGAAGGGCGGCGCGATGAGTGAACAGTCGATTCGGATCGAACTCCTCGTCGCGGACGACTCCGAGGAGGCGCCGCAGGTCGAGCCGAAGTCGCGGATCGACGTCGCGGTGAACGGCCACATGTACCCGACGGCGAAGCTGAGAGACGGCCGCTACATCGCCTGGTGGTTCGACGTGGCGGCCCCCGACCCCGACGATCCGGTGACGACGGAGTGGGTCGCCGCCCCTACCCGGTACCTGGCGGCGGCGACCCTCGGCGAACTCTGGGACGACCCGGCCGCCTTCGCTTCGCTCACTGAGTCGGTGCATCAGTGACGGGCGGTCGCCGGTTCCGGCGACGTCCGCCGGAGCGCCGGGGGTCGAAGCGAGCCGCCGGGTCGAAAAGTCGATCCGATTCCGCGGGCGCTCGCGACGCGGCGACGACGGTGAACCGACCGATTACTCCTCGTCTCTGTCGTCCGCGGCCGACTCGTCGTCGCTCATCTCGTCGGCGATTCCGGCCGACTCGTCGTCGCTCCCGCCGAGCATTGATTTGAGCTTCTTCCGCACGGCGACGTACCCCGCCGCCGTGCCGATGCCGGCGAGTACCGCGCCGGGAACGCCGAACCGTCTGTAGCCGTACTTTGCGGCCTTCTTGCCGACCGCTAACGGACCCAGCATGTGCGTCTCCGATTTCGGTTCGAACCCGGAACAACCTTCCGGCCGAAAATGAACGGCGAAGGGGATATTCTCTCTATCTGGACAAAAGGTACACAAGTCCGGCGGTAATTAGATGTAATTACGATGGCGACGAGCATTCTCCCTCCGGCCGCGCCGACCCGCTCTGACCTCATTCTCCTCTTCGTGGGCGTCTCGCTCCTCACCGGCGGCCTCGTCGGGGCTCTGTCGGCGGTTCCGTTGGCGGTCGCCGGCGGCGCGGGATCCCTCGCGGCGAGCGTGGCGCTGTTCGACGCGCTCGTGCGCAATCCGCCGAGCGACGGGCGCGAGCCGGACCGCGACGACTGACCGCGCGACGGCGGCGCTGGCCGTCGAAGATTCGGTTCGCAAAAGGGGTAAGCGCGTCGGGCGCAATAGAACGGCGCGCGACGCGCTTGCCGCCCTGAATTGGTCCCCGCTGACGCTTCGGCCCTCCAAAGCGAAGCGTCACCTAACACCACCGACCACGGACACTTAAACGTGGCGTACACGGCAGAACGGTGGGGAGATCGACGGCTCAGTCGACGTGTGCTCGGACCGCCCGGGCGAACTGGGGGTGAAGCACGGGGTTGCCGTCGCCGTCGCGTCGGAGCAGCGTTCCGCCGTGAAGCTGCGCTTCCAGGGTTTCGACGCGCTTTTTCACCGTTCGCTCGGTGTACCCCGTCTCGTCGACCAGTTCGCCGACGGTCAGCGGGCCGTCCGCCTCGGCGAGCGCCGCGAGGATGTCCCACTCCGACTGTTTCAACCGGTCATCGAGCAGTTCGACGAGCCGTTCGACGGGATTGTCGGCCTCGGTCTGCGTCATCCCGCTGACCAACCGATGGCACGCGTAAATGGCTTCCGTGTTTCCGACGGCTCCGACGCAACGAGTTTTTGCCCGGCCGCCGCCTCACCCACCCGTATGACCGAACTCCCCGGTCGCGTCCGCCGCGCGTTCCGCGACCACGAGGCCTTCGAGCAGATCGACGACGACGCCTTCGAGTCGGTGACGACGCCGTTCGAGGGGGTCGTCCGAGTCGTGCCCGCGGGCGACGGGCGCTTCGAGTACCGCGTGACGGTCCAGGTACCCATGCTCGACGAGGTGACGACCGGCCGCGTCGCCGACGTGGTCGAGGAGGGGTGGTACGAGACGTTCGCGCTCCGGGTGGAGGACGTCGGCGGCGTCACCTCGCGCGAGCGCGACCTCGACCCGGCGGTGTACGTCGAGGACAGGCGGGCCGTCGTCGAGTTCTCCTTTTCCGAGCTGGACGAGCGGCGCGGCGCCGACGACGCGGGCGCGCTCATCGACTACGTCGAGGGGACGTTCGTCCAGGGGATCATCCCGGGGTACGACTACACCGAGCCGGTGACGACGATCCTCTCGCGGGCCGAGGAGTCGGGCGGGAGCGAAAACCGGTAGGCGGGACGGCGCGGAGGGACGCAGGGACAAAAGGCGTCCCGCGGCGCGTCTCAGTCCATCGAGATGTACGTCTGGGTGTCCTCGATCCCGTCGAGAGACTGGATGTGGGTGGCGACGACGTCCTTGACGTGGGCGGGCGTCTCGACGTCGACCTTGGCGATGAAGTCCACGTCACCGGCGACGATGTGCGTGCTTACGACGCCGTCGATCGCGGAGATTTCCGATTTGAGCCGGTCGGCCTCGCTGGTGTTCGCCTTCACCATCACGTAGGCGGTCACCACGTCAGTCACCCCCCACGGCCGCGGTCGCGGTTCCCTCGCCGACGAGCAGCTGGCGCACGTCGTCGAGCACGTCGAAGTCGGCGAGGACGGCGAGTCGGTCGCCCGTCTCCAGCGAGTCGTCCGGGAGCGGAATCCCCATCGGTCGATCCCGCTTGCCGAACGCGAGGATGCGCGCCCGCGCCGGAAGGGCCACCTCGCTGATCGTGTACCCGCGCATCGGCGACTGTTCCGTGATCGTAAAGAGGATCACCTGCAGGTTCTGCGCGATGTCGGCTATCGCCCGGACCGAACCGCCGAGCAGCGCGTTCTTCGCGCCGATGGCCCCGAGCCGCTCGGGGTAGACGATCTCGTCGACCTCGTCGGCGTACTTCTGGTAGATCTCCTCCCGGTAGTCCTCGTCGATGCGCATGACCGTCCGGCAGCCGTAGTGCTTCCCGATCATGCAGGCGGCGAAGTTCGCGTTCAGGTCGCTCGTGAGCGCGCCCAGCGCGTCGGCCCCCTCCACGTCTGCTTCCGTCAGTACCTCCTCCCGGGAGCCGTCGCCCTCGACGACCTCGAAACCGTTCGTGCGGGCCCGATCGGCGCGGTCCCTGTCGCGCTCGACGAGCGTCACCTCGTGGCCTTCCTCGCGCAGAACGCGCGCCGTTCGGAGACCGACCCGTCCTGCGCCAATGATAACGAACCGCATGGGGCTCCGTACGAGAGGGGAGGTGAATAACCTTGCCCCGATCGCCGTCGGCGCTCACCCCCGAGCCGGAGGAAGGTTTTTGCCGTGCAGATGTGTACCACAGGTCATGGTTCACGCCTTCATCATGATCAAGACGGCGGCTGGGGAGTCCGAGCGGCTGGTCGACGCCATCCGCGATCTCGGCTCCGTCGCCGAGGCCCACATCGTCGCGGGGACGTACGACATCATCGCCGAGGTCGACGCCGAGGAGGTGTACGACATCCTGAAGACCTCGTCGAGCCGGGTGCAGGGGCTGCAGGGCGTGGTCGACACGAAGACGTACATCTCGATGGACGGCTGACGACGCCGGTTCGGCGGTCGGTGCGCGTCGGTGGGGAGCGACCCCGCGCGACGGACCCCGAGGGGCTCGAAACCCTCGATTCCGTGCGGTAGGCACCCATTTCTTCCCGTAAATCGAAGCATAGTAATTACGATTCGGTATTTCGTTATCGAGTGACGTTCACAAATGAGAGACAGTGTCCGAGAAGCGAACGACGCGCGCGACGGCGAAGCGAGTATCGAAGAGCATCGAGACGGGGGTGCGACCGCGGATGTCTGACGAGGCCGACGTCGCCTGGCAGCTTTACCTCGACCGCGGGGTGATCCTGCCGGGCTACGCGGGCGAGATCGCGGGACGGCGGGTGGAGATCACCGCCGAGGCGAACCGGGCCGTCCCCTGCGACGACTGAGGGGGAGGCCGACGCCGCATCCGACAGCCCGAAGTCGGATCCGCCCGTAGTCCGGGCATGGCGACCCTGCTCAACCTCGTCCTCCTCGGGGCGGTGCTCGCGATCCACACGCTCATCGCGGCGGTGATGACGCGCTACTTCCGCATCCGGCTGAAGACCCAGATCGGGGCGGTCGTCTACTCGCTGTTTCTCATCCCCGTGGTGCTCTTCGTGACGACGCTCGTCTTCTCCGGGGCGCTGAACATCGGGGTGAACCTGGGGAGCCCCGCGGCGGCGCTCGGGATCATGATCGGGTTGCCGCTGGCGCTCGGATTCACCATCGACGTGCTGTACGTGCCGTCGCCGGACGAGTACGAGCTGCCGGACACGCGCACCTGATCGAATCGCCGGATTACCGAAGCGCGAGTACCGTTCCCCGTCGGTTCCGACGAAGATCGTCCCGTCGACGAGCGCCGGCGAAGTCGGGCGTCGATCGAGGCCGACCCGCCAGCGCTCCCCGCCGGACGCCGGATCGAAACCCGCGACGGATCCGGGCGCGTCTCCGGGCGATCGTTCGTAGGCCGCCGCGGCGGCGAGAAGCGACCGTCCGGTGGAGAGGATCGAGCGGACGGTTGACGCGATCGACGTAAGTGCGTTGTCTCGGCCGGGTCGGACCGCGGCGCGTTCGAGACGGTGCGCGGCTACGATTCGCGCTCCCTGAGCTTCCGCCGCTGTATCTTCCCCGTGGTCGTCTGCGGAAGCTCGTCGACGAACTCGATCTTTCGCGGGTACTCGTACTTGGCCAGCCGGTCACGCACGAGATCCCGAAGCTCCTCGCGGAGCGCGTCGGGATCGAACGACTCGGCGGCGGGTTGGGCGACCGGCCCGTCCGCGGGCTGGACGAACGCCTTCACGATCTCGCCCCGCGTCTCGTCGGGGACGCCGACGACGCCGACCTGCTCGACGGCCTCGTGCTCCAGGAGGACGCGCTCTATCTCGCCCGGTCCCACGCGGTAGCCGCTGGTGATGATGAGGTCGTCGTCGCGCGATTTGAACCAGAAGTAGCCGTCCTCGTCCTCGACCGCGAGGTCGCCGGTGAGGTGCCAGCCGTCGACGGTCGATTCGGCGGTCTTCTCCGGCCGGTCGAGGTACTCCCGGAACACGACCGGGTCCCCCTCTCGCCGGACCGCGATCTCGCCGATCTCGCCGGTCGGCCGCTCCTCGCCCGTCTCCGGGTCGACGACCGCGACGTCGTGGCCCGGCACCGGCTTTCCCATGCTCCCCGGTCGGGCGGCGAACCACCGCCGGCTGTTCGCGACGAGCAGGTTCGCCTCGGTCTGGCCGTACAGCTCGTTCACGACCGTGCCCGCGAGTTCGGCGTCGGCCCACTGGAGGATCTCCGGCGTGAGCGGCTCGCCGCCCGAGCAGATCGCCCGGAGCGAGAGGTCGTACCGGTCGTCCGGCGCGGCGACGTTCATCATCATCCGGATCGCCGTCGGGGGGACGAACGCGTGGGTCACGTCGAACTCCTCCGCGAGGGCGAACGCGGCCTCGGGGTCGAACTTCCCCATCGGGTAGCCGACGACGGGGCGGCCGTAGTGCCACGCGGGGAAGACGAGGTCGCCGAGCGCGCCGATCCACGCCCAGTCGGCCGGCGTCCAGAAGACCGAGTCGCCGCGCACGTCGCCCTCGAAGTACATCGAGAACGCCGGGCAGTGGCCGACCCAGACGCCGTGGCCGTGGAGAACCCCCTTCGGCGGCCCGGTGCTCCCGCTCGTGTACATGACGATCGCGGGCGTGTCGGCGTCCGTCTCGACGGCGTCGAACGACTCCCCGCCGTCGGCGAGCACGTCCCGGTATCGCGCCCACGCGGTCCCGTCGTCCGGGTCGGCCTCCTCGTCGGGATCGGCCGCCGCGTCGACGACGAGCGCGTGTTCGAGGTCCGGGCAGTCGGGCGCGACCGACGCGAGCGTCCCGGCGACGCTCTCGTCTGCGACCGCGACGCGCGCGGCGCTGTCTCTGAGCCGGTACCGCAGCGACTCGTCGCCGAACAGCGTCGACAGGGGGAGCGACACCGCGCCGAGCTTCCAGCACGCGAGGTGGGTCAGGGCGTTCGCCGGCTTCTGCGGCACGACGACGGCGACCCGGTCCCCCCGGCCCACGCCGCGCTCGGCGAGCGCGTTCGCCAGCCGGTTCGATCGCCGGTCGAGGTCGCCGAAGGAGAAGATCTCCCGCCGCCCGTCGGGATACGCCTGGTAGAGCGCGACGCCGTCGGGCGCGTGCTTGCCGAGCAGGTCGCTGGCGGCGTTGTACCCGTCGGGGACGTCCCACGAGAAGCCCTCTCTCGCCGCCTCGTAGGAGGAGTCGTCGAGCGTCACGTACCACGTCATGTGTTCACATCGCCGGGGGTGCGATATATAAATACGGGGGCGTCCCTCAGAAGATTCTAAACCGCGGACGGACCACCTCGACCTCGACGCCGGCCAGTCGCTCGTCCGACGCGAGCGCTCGAACGAGGTCCGCCTGTTCGTCGCCGCCCTTCGTGTTGTAGAGGACGAGCCGCTCTCTCTCGCCGTCCGCGTCCCACTCGAACGAGAGCGACGCGCGGCGGAGCCGCGAGCCGCGTTCGAGCCGCACCGACCGGAGCGCGTCGAGCGGGACGGCGACGTTGCGCTCGTGCCGGTCGAGGAGCTCCTCCGGCGGCAGATCGTCGAGCCGACGGCGCTTCCCCTCGGCGACGTCCGCCCGGAGGAGCTGCGCCTTGAACGATTCGCCGACGAAACAGCGCAGGAGCCGGCGGTCGGTGACGACGACCTCCCAGAACTCGAAGGAGTTCGGGCGGCGCCTGAGCCACTCGGTGAACTGACCGAGCACCCGCTCGTCGGTCGTCATCGCTCGATGAGGGCAGCGATGTCCGCCGGCACGGCGTTCCGCGCCCGCGCGCCCGTGAGCAGCGAGACGCCGACGAACAGGGCGATCGCGACCAGGAGCGCGACGGTGCCGACCGGGAACGACTCGGGGAAGGGGTACAGCCCGAGCACCGCGTCGCGGAGCGCGACCATGCCGAGGGCGTCGGCCACCCGCGGGAGGGCGCTGTAGAACAGGTTGACGGCGAGCCCCCCGACGATCGCGGCGATCGCGCCCTCCTTCGTCGCCGCCTTCCAGTTGAGGCCGAGCGCGGCGACGGCGAAGAACGCCGCCGCGAAGAAGCCCCAGCCGATCGTCCCGAGGATGCCGACGAGCGTGTCCGAGGCGGCGACGACGAGCACCGAGAGCACCGTCATCCCCGCGAGGGCGACCTGCGTGACCCGGAGTTCGGTCCGGTCGTCCTCGATCGGTCGGCCGAGCGCCCGCGGGATGTCCCGGGAGACCGCGGCCGCGCCGATGTTCAAAAAGGAGTCGCTCGTGCTCATGATCGCCGCCAGGAGCGCCGCGAGGATGAGCCCGGCGACGACGCCCGGCGTGTACTCCAGGACGAACACCGGTCCGACGACCGAGGCGTTCTGCGGCGCCGCGACCTCGCCCGCCTCGACCATCGCGCGCATCGACAGGCCCGTCGAGAAGGCGAGCAGGCTCGATACCGCGTAGGTGCAGGCGGCGATGGGCGCGCCCCAGCGGAGGATCTTCAGGTTCCGGCTCATGTAGAACTTCGTGATGAGGTGCGGCTGGCCGGCCGAGCCGATCGAAAAGAGGATCCACCAGCCCAGGGCGACGAAGACGGCCTGCTCGGGCGTCCCCAGCGCGCCGAACGGCGAGATCAGCGCGGGGTCGGCGGTCGCGAGGTTCCGGGAGATGTTCTCCATGCCGCCGCCGAACGAGAGGGCGAAGGCGAACACGAGCACCGACCCGACGATCATCGTCAGCGCCTGCACGAAGTCGGTCCAGACGCCGGCGATCATCCCGCCGAGCATGCTGTACAGGAGCAGGATGAGCGCGCCGACGAGCAGCCCCCAGGTCACCGGGATGCCGAAGATGGCGCGCATCACGTACTGCAGCGCCGCGAGGTTCGTGGCGAGGTAGGCGATCACGCCGACGACGACCGCGACCGCGGTCAGCCCGCGGACCCACTGGCTCTCGTAGCGGACGTACATCCCGTCGGGGAGCGTGAGCACGTCGCGGATGTCGGCGAGGATCCGCATCCGCTTTGCGAGCAGCGCCCACGCGACGAGGAACCCGAGCGGGGCGGTGAAGAAGATCCAGAGGGAGGTCGTGCCGAACGAGTAGACGAGCTCCGGGCCGCCGACGAAGCCGAACCCCGACTGGATGACGGAGAAGGCAGTGAGCGCCAGCACCCACGTGCCGATGCTCTTGCCCGTGATGAGAAAGTCGCTCGTGCTCTCGGTCTGCATGTAGCCCCAGGCTCCGATAGCGAGCACGAGAAGCAGGTACAGGCTGCCGAACACGATGACGTAGGGGCTGTCCGCGATGGGGATCGCCTGCAGTGGGACCGCGGCGGTCATCGCTCGCGCCCCCCGTCGCTCTCGACGCCCTGCGGAGCGAGCGGCAGATCGGCGTCCCGCTGGGCCCGCGCCGCCTCGTCGGTGATCTGCTCTATCACGTCGTCGCCGCCGATCGACGAGAAGACGAACGCGTAGTAGAACGACGCGAGCACCGGGATGATCCAGATGAACACGACGTACAGGAGCGTCGAGACCGGCAGGCCGAGGACGTACGTGTACTCGGCGGTGGTCGGGTTCCAGAGCAGCCAGATCCCGGACAACCCGACGACGAACGTGAGGGTCAGTCCGGCGACGAGTCCGTTGTACGGCGAGAGATCGAGCTCCGACGACGTCCGTTCGACGGACGCCGCCCCGATGACGCCGACGATGAGGAGCGCCGCCAGATACGAGAAGGCGCGGTACATCCCGACCGCGGCGGTCGCCAACAGTCCGACGGAGAGGGCGGCGAGTGCGCCCATCACTGTGTTGCGCGGCATCGTCTCCCACGACAGCGCATTACTGTATAACGGTTGTGTATATACTGCATCTGATACGTCCTGCAGAACGAAGTGGGACCGGCCGACTACCGCTCGTCGAGGAGTCGCTCGACCGTCCGCTCGACCGCCTCCAGCACGTCCTCCGGCGGTCGCGCCGCGTCGACGCGCACGAACCGCTCCGGTTCGAGGTCGATGAGCCGCTCGTAGTTCGCCCGCACCTCGGCGAGGTAGCCCGCCTGCTCGAACTTGTTCGACGCGCCGCTGCGCGCCGCCGCGGTTTCGGGGTCGACGTCGAGGTAGATCGTCGCGTCCGGGGCGCGCGAGAACGCCTCGTGGATGCCGCGGATGTATTCGAGGGGGCGGACCAGATCCGTCCCGGAGAGCGTTGCGGCCTGGTAGGCGTAGCGCGAGTCGGAGTACCGGTCGGAGACGACGAGTTTCCCCTCGGCGAGCGCGGGGCGGATCACCCGCGAGAGGTGGTCGGCGTGGTCGGCCGTGTAGAGGAACAGCTCGGCGAGCGGATCGGCGTCGTCGTCGCCGATGGAGCGGTAGACGGCCTCCCCGTACCACGAGTCGGTGGGCTCGCGGGTGAAGACGGCGTCGGGGTAGGCGTCCCGAAGCGCCTCCCACGCCGTGGTCTTCCCGCTGCCGTCGAGCCCCTCCAGCGTGATGAGCATACCGGGGGAAGTCGGCGGCGTCGCTTAAGCGTTCGTCCATCGGGCCGCCCGCAAACCGCCGTCGGAGAACGCCACGAAACGGCCGGCTCGCCTAGTTTTATGTCGTTTCGACGAGAAATATATCGCATGAAAGTCCTTGTCGTCGGCGGGAGCGGGTTCATCGGCACGGCGCTCTGTGAGGAGCTTCTCGCGCACGGCCACGACGTGACGGTGCTCTCGCGCCACCCGAACGAGGACGGCGTGCCGGAGGGGGTCGAAACGGTGTCGGGCGACGTGACGGACTACGGCTCCATCGCGGGCGCCTTCGAGGGGCAGGACGCGGTCGTCAACCTCGTCTCGCTGTCGCCGCTTTTCAAGCCGAAAGGGGGCGACCGGACGCACTTCGACGTGCACCTCGGCGGGACCGAGAACGCGGTCCGGGCGGCGGAGGAGAACGCGGTCCGGACGTTCTTCCAGATGAGCGCGCTCGGCGCAGATCCCAACGGGCCGACGGCGTACATCAAGGCGAAAGGGCAGGCCGAGAAGGTCGTGAAGGAGTCGGCGCTCGACTGGATCGTCTTCCGTCCGTCGGTGGTCTTCGGCGACGGCGGCGAGTTCGTTCCCTTCACGAGAAAGCTCGCCCCGCCGTACGTCACCCCGCTTCCGGGCGGCGGCAAAACCCGCTTTCAGCCGATCTGGATCGGCGACCTCGCGCCGATCCTGGCGGACGCGCTGGAGGACGACCGGCACGTCGGCCAAGTGTACGAGATCGGCGGGCCGGAGAGGTTGACGCTCGCGGAGGTCGCCCGGCAGATCCACGAGGCCGAGGGGCGGTCCGTGAACGTCGTTCCGGTCCCGATGAGCCTCGCTGGGATCGGGTTGACCGTCGCCGATCGCGTCCCCGGATCGCCGATGGGGTCGGACCAGTACCGGTCACTCAAGTTCGACAACACGACGAACCACAACGACGTTGATACGTTCGGGGTGAGCGAGCGGGAGATGAAAACGTTGCGAGAGTATCTCGGTGAGAAATAATCCCCCCGTTCCGGGCTATCGAACGGTGATCTGTCACAGGAGGGTTTTCGATCATGCCATATAAGCATCAGTAGTTCCCGGCGGAAATCGGGCGGTAAGATATATAAACCGTTTCCGCTCTCACCGCGCCGTCTCTCGGTTCTTCGGTCCGCGATCGGGAAAGTACGGTTCGCTGTCATCACAAAACTTATATTTGTTTTCGCCATGGGTTTCACGCAATGGTGAGGGGAATGGAACAATGAAACTGGCAATGATCGGATTCGGTCAGGCGGGGGATAAGATAGTCGATACGTTCGTCGCGTACGACCGGCGGACGGGGAGCGACATCGTCAGGGCGGCGGTCGCGGTCAACACCGCGAAGGCCGACCTGATGGGCCTCGAAAACATCCCGACCGACCAGCGCGTGCTCATCGGGCAGTCGCGCGTCAAGGGCCACGGCGTCGGCGCGGACAACGAACTCGGCGCGGAGGTCGCGGAGGAGGACATAGACGAGGTGCAGGGCGCGATCGACGCGATACCGGTCCACGAGATCGACGCGTTCCTCGTCGTCGCGGGACTCGGCGGCGGCTCCGGCAGCGGCGGCGCGCCAGTGCTCGCAAAGCACCTCAAGCGCATCTACACCGAGCCGGTGTACGGGCTGGGCATCCTCCCGGGCGGCGACGAGGGCGGCATCTACACGCTCAACGCCGCGCGGTCGTTCCAGACGTTCGTCCGGGAGGTGGACAACCTCCTCGTGTTCGACAACGACGCCTGGCGGAAGACCGGCGAATCCGTTCAGGGTGGGTACGACGAGATCAACGAGGAGATCGTAAAGCGGTTCGGCATCCTCTTCGGCGCGGGCAAGGTCACGGACGGCCAGGAGGTCGCAGAAAGCGTCGTCGACTCCAGCGAGATCATCAACACGCTCAGCGGCGGCGGCGTCTCGACCGTCGGGTACGCCTCCGAGCGGGTCGAAGAGAAGAAGTCCGGGGGACTGCTCTCGCGTCTGACCGGCGGCTCGGACGACGACGACGGCCTCGACACCGCCCACACGACGAATCGGATCACGAGCCTCGTCCGGAAGGCTGCGCTGGGGCGGCTGACGCTCCCCTGCGAGATCGACGGGACGGAGCGAGCCCTG
Organism: Halegenticoccus soli; assembly: GCF_002844195.1. Lineage (GTDB taxonomy): Archaea > Halobacteriota > Halobacteria > Halobacteriales > Haloferacaceae > Halegenticoccus > Halegenticoccus soli. The sequence goes on along the minus strand of NZ_PEND01000001.1, from coordinate 390,598 downwards.
CTGGTCATGGCCGGCCCGCCGCAGCATCTGAACCGGAAGGGCATCGAGCGCGGCCGCAAGTGGCTCGAAGAGCAGACGGGCAGCATGGAGGTCCGCGGCGGCGACTACCCGGTCTCCGGCAGCGGCTTCGTCGCGAGCGTCATCCTGCTGTCCGGCGTCACGAACGTCCCGCGGATCAAGGAGCTCCAGCAGGTCGCCATCGAGGCGCAGGACAACATCGACGAGATCAGGCGGGAGAGCGAGACGAACCTCGACAACCTCATCAACGATGACGAAGACGAACTGGAGTCGCTGTTCTAGCCTGCTCCTCGCGGGCCTCCTGCTCGTGTCTGCGCTCGCGACCCCCGCGGCCGCGGTGTCGGTCGACGAGCGGAGCGTCCCCGAGGAGGGGAAGGTCGGCGAGAAGGTCAGCGCGACGGTGACGCTGTCCGAGCTGTACCGGAACCCCGATCTCGAAGCGTGGGAGCTCGCGGGCGAGACGAACCTGACCGACGTGACCTGGACGCTGACGTACTACGACCAGACCGGCTCGAAGACCGGTCAGCAGTCGATCGACGGCGCGAACTTCACCGGCGCGTCGATCAGCGCGGACACGGACGTGAGCGAGGTCCGCGTGAAGGTGACCGGCACCGTCCCCGAGGTGGCGAACTACAGCTACGAGCCGGAACAGTCGTTCCTGTTGATGCGGCTGACCCAGACGCGCGACGGCGGGTCGAGCAACGAGATCGGCGCGTGGCGCGCGCACCACTACACCGACGACAGCCGGAGCGCGCGCGCGGCGATCGACGCCGCGCGGGCCGCGATCGAAGCGGCCGACGCCGACACGAGCGAGGCCGAGAGCGCGCTCAGAAACGCGATCGACGCCTACGAGAGCGGGAACAACTTCGACCACGCGTCGAACCTCGCAAGCGAGGCCGAGTCGGCGGCGAACGAGGCGAAACAGTCCAGCGAGACGAGGCGGCTGCTCGTGTACGGCGCGGGCGGGCTCTTCGGGCTCGCGGCCCTCGTCGGCGGCGCGTTCTGGTGGCGCTCCCGGCGGGACGGGTACGACAAACTCGGGTGACGACGCCGACTCCTCACCGCTTTTCCCCGTTGCCCTCGTAGCGCCGGTATGCGAATCGTCGTCCCGTTCGCGGCCGAGCGGCCGAAGACGCGCCTCGCGGGCGTCCTCTCGGCCGACGAGCGGACCGCGTTCGCGGAGGCCATGCTGCGGGACGTGCTCGCCGCGGCGGTCGGCGCGGGCCACGATCCGGAGGTGCTCGCGACCGCGCCGGTGGCGGTCGACGCGGCCGTCGCGCCCGTCGCGGTCGACGAGCGGCCGCTCTCGGAGGCGGTGAACGCGGCGCTCGCGGCCGCCGAGGGCCCCGCGGCCGTCCTGATGAGCGACCTCGCGCTCGCAACCCCCGAAAGCGTCGAGCGCCTCTGTTCGACGCCGGGCGACGTGGTCATCGCGTCCGGCCGCGGCGGCGGGACGAACGCGCTCGTCGTGCGGCACCCCGCGTTCCGCGTCGACTACCACGGCGCGTCGTACCTCGACCACCGCCGGATCGCCCGCGAGATCGGCGCGACCGTCCGGGAGGTTGACTCGATGCGCCTCTCGACGGACGTCGACGAGCCGGAGGACCTCGCGGAGCTTCTCGTCCACGGCGACGGCGCGGCGCGCGACTGGCTCGAAGACGCCGGGTTCGAACTCGACGTGCGCGAGGGCCGGGTCGGGGTCCGGCGGGTACCGTAGCGCGATCGTCGTCCGTTCGAGCGGTCGGCCGTCGGCCGACGACCGTCGGACCGGCTGGCCGGCGGTTCGAAAAAAGGGTATCGTTCCGGGCGTCGAGGGCCGAGGCGGGGCAGGGTCGAGGGGAGGGGAGCGAACGGAACCTACTCCGAGACGATGAACTGTCCGGCGATCTCCAGGACCTCGTCCATCCCCTTCGGCTCGTCGAACGCGTCGGGGAACGGCAGCTCGCCGATGAAGAAGTTCGCCGTCCCGGCGTGTCGCGCCTCGACGCTGTGGATCGACAGCGCCGCGGAGAGGATCTCGTCGTTCTGGATCATCGGCGCGGCCCCCGCGTACGCGGCGACGCCGGTGTTTTCGAGCGCCGACGCGATTTCGAGGAACTCGCTGGGGGTCTCGTAGCCGAAGTCGTACTCGGCCGCCCCGACGGGCTCGCCGCCGAGCTCCTCGATCACCGCGGTCAGCTGCTCGACGTGGACCGCCTCGTGCTCGCCGGCGACCCGCAGGTACTCGGGGAGCTCCCGGCGCGTCTCCTCGCTGAACCGACCGCAGACGAGCTCGGCGGACGCGAACTCGTCGTCCGAGAAGTCGGACAGCCCCATCTCGTAGAAGGCCGCTTCGAGGTGTTCGAGCGTCAGCGCGTAGTTCAGGATGTCGACGTCGGACGTCCCGTCGTCGGAGCCGCTCCCGCCGTCGTCGGAGCCGTCCCCGCCGTGGCCGTCAGCGGTCGCGACGCCCGCGAATCCGCCGGTCGACGCGACGAGCGATCCGCCGCCGATCGCCGCCGCGCCGGCGAGAAAGCCGCGCCGGGAGGTCAGGTGGCTCCGCGCCGTCCGGGGTACGTTTTCGATGCTGTCGGGCCGCGCGTCGTCGAGGGGGGTGTCGTCGGTCATGCTTTCACCGTGCCGCGTGGGCACGATCGGAACGACGTGCAAACGTCGGAAGTAGGTTTTCCGGATTCTCACCCAAATTCGTTCAAATTTCGCCCCCTTTCGTCGGTTAAAATGTACGGAATCCGGACGTTTCGACCGATGTCAGCGGTAACGAGTTTTCGACCCGCGCGAAACGTTCCGACGGAAGTACTACGTTTTTGTCGCTCCGGGGGCGAACTGTGCCCATGTTCCCGGGGGCGGACGAGTACGACATCGACGTCCGGATCGACGAGCGCGAGGTCGAGCGCCTGCTGTCGGTGACGCCCGACGACGTCGACCCCGCGCCGGCGCTCACCTTCTCGCGGAACGTCTTCCTCCCGCTGACCACCGCCTGCCGGTACACCTGCACGTACTGCACCTACTACGACGTCCCGGGCCAGGCGACGCTCATGTCGCCGGAGGGGGCGCGCGAGACGCTGCGGACGGGCGCGGACGCCGGCTGCACGGAGGCGCTCTTCACCTTCGGCGACAAGCCCGACGCCCGGTACGAGGAGATTCACGAGCGACTCGACGCCTGGGGCCACGACTCCATCGTCGACTACCTCTACGAGATGTGCGAGCTGGCGCTCGACGAGGGGCTGCTGCCGCACAGCAACCCCGGCGACCTGACGGAACCCGAGTTCGAGCGCCTCTCGGAGGTGAACGCCAGCATGGGCGTGATGCTGGAGACGACCGCGGACGTGCAGGCCCACTCGGGTATCCGTCGGAAGACGCCCGGTCAGCGGCTCAACACGATCCGGGCGGCCGGCCGCGCGGGCGTCCCCTTCACCACGGGGATCCTGGTGGGCATCGGCGAGACCTGGCGCGACCGCGCCGAGAGCCTGCTCGCGATCCGCGAGCTCCACGAGCGGCACGGCCACGTCCAGGAGGTGATCGTCCAGAACGTGGTCCCGAACGAGCGCTCCGACTTCGAGCGACCTCCCGTCGAGGCGATGCGACGGGTCGTGGCGATGGCCCGGGCGTGCCTCCCGGGGGAGGTCTCCGTGCAGGTGCCGCCGAACCTCTCGCCGGCACGGGAGCTTCTCGACTGCGGCGTCGACGACCTCGGCGGCGTCTCGCCCGTGACGGACGACTACATCAACCCGGAATACGAGTGGCCCGCGCTGCGGGAACTGCGGGACGTCGCCGACGAGGCCGGCGTCCCGCTGTACGAGCGGCTGCCCGTGTACGACCGCTATCTCCCCGCCGGCTTCGGCGGGGAGGGGCGATCCGACGTCGCCGAGGGCGACCGCCGATCCGACGCGGACGGGTCCACCGATGCAACCAGTCCCGTCGACGCGGACGGTTCCGCCGGCGCTGACGGCGGTCGCTCGTCCGACGCCGTCGGCGATGCGGATCGAACGTGGCTGTCGGAGCGGATCCTGCGGGCGCTCGCGGCGGACGACGAGGCGGGCGACCGGTACCGCGCCGTCCTCGGCCGCCGTCGGCCCGGTGACTCGGAATAAATTGCCGGTATCGGGTGCGCCTCTCGGCGGCGGGAACGCAGCGTAGTCGCCAGACTCGACCGGTGCGTTCGATTCCTCGGGCCGATACGCGCGTCGCGAACGCCGGAAACCGCTGCTCCCGTCGCGGAGAACTGGCAGAAGTCGCTCTAACGACGACGTACATCGTCGTCCGTGAATAACGGTACTCCGACTCACGATGATCGTTACCGAAGGACACGACAGGGCGGGGATCGTTCGGACGACCGACGGCAGCGTCGCGCGCGTCCGACTTCGCGCTCGCCGCCGCGGGTGGTTCACGTGAACGACGAGAGAGCGGGCTCTCTCGAACTCACGCTCTCCACGGGGGGGTTCGCGTGAATAACGGCAGAAACGAGTTCTCCCGAATGCACGTTCACCACGGGGTAGTTCACGCGAACAGCGGAGCGACACCGTCGCCCCGAGCCCGTCGCCGGCGGAGGTGGCCCCGATGAACAAGGTCGAGCGGTGGAAGCGGGAGAAACACCCGCTGGACGTCGTCGAGGACGTGTACGAGTACGCCGCCGAGGGGCTGACCTTCGACGAGATCGAGGCCCGTGCGGGCGACGGCGAGTGGGAGCGGCTGAAGTGGGCCGGGATGTACGCCCACGGGACGCACCGCGGGTACTTCATGCTGCGGACGAAGGTGCCCGGCGGCCGGCTCACCCCGGATCAGGCCGAGGTGATCGGCGAGGTGGCCGACGAGTACGCGACGGCCCCCGAGGAGTTCGGCGGCGAGGAACAGAACCCGACGTGGGGCGACGCCTTCCTCGACATCACCACGCGGCAGGACGTCCAGATGCACTGGATCGAGATCGAGGACGTGCCCGAGATCTGGGACCGCTACGACGAGGTCGGCCTCACGACGATCCAGGGCTGCGGCGACGGCGCGCGGAACGTCCTCGGCTGCCCCGCCGCCGGCCTCGACGACCACGAGGCGTTCGACGCCCAGCCCGTCGTCGACGCCGTCTCGGACTACTTCACCGGCAACCGCGAGTACGCGAACCTCCCCCGGAAGTTCAAGCTGACGATCACGGGGTGCCGGCGCGACTGCGCCCAGTCGCAGATCAACGACGTCGGGCTGGTCCCGGCGCGGAAGGTCGTGGACGGCGAGCCCTACTACGGCTTTCACGCGCGGGTCGGCGGCGGCCTCTCCGACGGGCCGCGGATGGCCTCGACGCTCGACGCCTTCGTCCCGCCGGAGGACGCCGTGGAGTTCTGCCGCGCCGTCGCCCAGACGTTCAAGGAGCTGGGTGACCGCCACAACCGCGGCGTCTGCCGGATGCGTTACCTCGTCCAGCAGATGGGACCCGAGGCGTTCGAGCGTGCGGTCCGGGACCGCTGCTCGGTCGATCTCCCGAGCGCCGGCGAGGACCTGACCACGGGGTACACCGGCGACCACGTCGGCGTGCACGACCAGCGCGAGGAGGGGCTCCGGTACGTCGGCTTCAACGTCGTCGCCGGTCGCATGGGCGGCGACGAGTTCGCCGCGGCCGCCCGCGCCGCGAGGGAGTACGGCACCGACGACTCCACGATCCGCCTCGCCACGGATCAGAACTTCCTCGTGACGCACGTCCCCGCGGAGAACGTCGACGCCCTCCTCGACGAGCCGTTCGCCCGCGAGTACAGCCCCGATCCGGGGCCGTTCACGCGCGGCGCCGTCGGCTGTACGGGGAGCGAGTTCTGCAACTACGGAATCATCGAGACGAAGCGGCGCGTCAAGCGCTGGGCCGAGGAACTCGACCGCCGCATCGACGTGCCCGACGAGATCGAGGTCGTGCGGATGCACATGAGCGGCTGTTCGGCCTCCTGCGCCCAGCCGCAGATCGCTGACATCGGGTTCAGAGGCGAGACGGTGAAGCTGCCCGAGGACGCCCGGAGCACGAACGCGGAGGGCGACGCCATCGTCGAGGGGATGGACTTCGGGCTCGGCGGCAGCCTCGGCTCGGACAACCGGTTCCTCGACTGGGTGGAAGCCGCGGTGCCGGCCGAGGCCGTCATTCCGGCGCTCGAACGGCTCTTCGCGGCCTACGCCGACGAACGGGAGGAGGGCGAGCGGTTCTACGAGTGGTGCCGGCGCGTCGACAACGACCGCCTGCGCGAGATCATGCGGCGGGCGGACGCTCCCGTCTCGGGGGGTGTCGCCGCCGATGACTGACCGCGACGGGCCGCTCCCCGGCGTTCCGGCGTTCGGCGACCGTGACGGGGACGTGGACGAGGACGAAGGTCGCTGCGGGGCTGGCTGCACCTGCGGCGCGGAAGGCGGAGGCGGCGACCGACCGGTCGCAGCCGACGGCAGCGGCGGCGCGGTCAACGTCCGCGACGGGAGCCTCGGGCCGATCACGTTCACCCCGCCGGCCGAGGGGGCGAGCCAGGACGTGGAGGAGGGAGATCCTACCGAGCGCGTCGGCCCCCCCAAGGGCGTCGACCTCGACACGCCGGGGTACGGCATCCGCCGGGAGATGAACGACATCGAGACGCCGGACGACAAGACCTGGTTCATGGAGCTCGACGCCGCCGTCATCGACGCGGACCGGTGCATCCAGTGCGGGACGTGCGTCGCCGCCTGCCCGTCGGACTCGATCGCCGTCGGCGACGACGGCCTCCCGGAGCTCGTGAAGATGTGCACCGGCTGCTCGCTCTGCTGGGACTTCTGCCCCCGCGGCGGGCTCCGGTACGAGCGGCAGTGGAAGATCACCGGCGGCGAGGACAACGTGACCGGGGCGGGCGACCCCATCACGGAGTTCTCGGCGAAGGTCACCGAGGAGTGGCGCGAGAACGCCCAGGACGGCGGGGTCGTCACGAGCGTCCTCTGTCACCTGCTCGACGCCGGCGAGATCGACGGCGCGCTCGTCGCGACCGAGTCGGACGAGGAGCCCTGGAAGGCCGAGAGCTTCCTGGCGACGACGCCGGAGGAGCTCGTCGAGAGCGCCGGGAGCTTCTACAACCAGACGATGGCGCTGGGAGACCTCGATCTGGACCGGTGGGCACACAAGCTCCCCGACGTACCGGTCGAGGAGCTCAGCCTCGCGGTCGTCGGGACGCCCTGCGAGATCGAGGGGATCCGCGCCCTGCGGGACTTCGACTGGGAGTACGGCTCCCAGGAGGCCGGCGTCCGCGCCATCGAGTACACGATCGCGCTGATGTGCACGAAGAACTTCAACTACTACCGGCTCATCGGCGAGCAGCTGGCGGAAAAGCGCGGCATCCTCCCGGAGGAGATCGGCAAGCTCGACGTGCTCGACGGAGAGATGCGGGTGTACGGCCGCGATGGCGAAAAACTGCTCGCCGAGGACGTCCGGAACTTCCACGGGGCCGCCCTGAAGGGCTGCGACGAGTGCGCCGACTTCACCGGCTACTGCTCCGACATCACCGTCGGGTCCGTCGGCAGCAGCGACGAGTACTCGAGCGTCATCGTCCGGACCGAAAAGGGGCTGAAGGCCTGGGAGCTCACCGCCCCCGACCTCGACTACCACGACCTCGAAGACCGGAGCGCCATCGGCGGCCTCCAGAGCTGGGACAAAAAGAAGGCGTTCAAGTCGCTGAAGCGGCCGTTCGACCCCGACGCCCCGCGGTTCATCGAGTACGCCGAGTTCGCCGAACAGTACGGAACGCCGCTGAACCCGCACGAGAGCGACCACTGAGCGGCGGGGTCGACACGCCCCTGGGCCGAGTCGTTTCGACTCGACGGCCCGCCGAGCTACCGCCGGAGTCGACTCAGAAACAGCCCGGCGATCCACAGAACCGCTCCGGGAAACCGCCCCGACAGCTGCGGGATCCGCTTTCTGGCCGCGGCGTAGCCGACGCCGACCGCGAGGCTCCCGAGCGCGACGGCGCGCGCCGGGCCGTCGAAGACGACGAGCGCGGGGACGGTACAGCAGACGGCGAGCGCGAGATCCTCGGGAGCGCCGTCGTACCGCACCCACCGCTTCGGCGCGAGCCACCGCCCCCCGAGGTGGAGGTACACCCCGCGATCGGTCGCGTACTCCCACGGGGCGGGCTCCGAACTGCCGCCGAGGAGGTCGACAGCGGGATGGAGCGCGGCGGCGAGGAGAAAGAGCCCCAGCGAGACGGACCACGGCGTCCGAAGGGCGGCCGCGGCGGCGACGGCCGGAAGCGCGAGAAGCCACGAGTAGACGGGGAAGTGCAGCGACTTGCGGTGCCGGCCGACCAGCAGGTCGAGGTCGGGGAAGACGCTCCCCGCCACCGCGGCCGCGAGCGGCGCCAACTCCGGTTTGTGCGCCGCGACCGGGGCGGCCAGCAGCAACCCTACCGCGACGTGCGTCGGTGCCATCACGTTCGTTCACCTCCGAATAGAGATACCGTCCCCGACCCTCCGTCCTCCGGACACATGAATCGTGCGCACTCTCGACGGCGGAACGTCGGCTAGCGAGACGAGGCCGCCTCGCGTCAGTCGTCGGCGTGCGCCGTCTCCGACCCGTCGGCCCCGCGACGCGAGTCGAGCATCGGCGTCCCGTCCGCCCGCGGGCCGAGCGTCGGGCCGTACGGGCCGCCGTCGAGGTCGATCCGCCGCTTCGTCCGGTAGTCCGTCGAGCGTTCGGCCGGCGGGCGGCCGATGGCGGAGATCATGTCCACGTAGTCGTCGAACGACCGGAACTCGCCGTACCGTCCGCCCGCGCGCTTCGTGATCTCCTCCGAGAGGATCGTCCCCATGAAGTCGTTCGCGCCGCAGTTGAGCAGCTTCAGCGCCTTCGCGTTCCCGTACTTTACCCACGAGGACTGGACGTTGTCGACGTTGTCGAGAAAGAGCCGCGAGACGGCGACCAGAAGCTCGTCCTCGTCGTCGGTCGCGCCGCCGGAGACGACGCCGCGCTCGTACAGCGGCGTGTTCTCGTGGACGAACGACAGCGGGACGAACTCCGTGATGCCGCCGGTTCGGTCCTGGAGGTCGCGGATCGCCTTCAGGTGCATGACGCGGTGCATCTTGTTCTCCACGTGGCCGTACATGATCGTCGCCGTCACGTCGAGGCCGGCGGCCATCGCTCCCTCCATCGCGTCGAGCCAGCCCCGCGTGTCAATCTTGCCGGGGCAGATCACGTCCCGGACCTCGTCGACGAGGATCTCGGCGGCTGTCCCGGGTGCGCTGTCGAGGCCGGCCGCCTTCAGCTCGCGGTACACCTCCTCGTAGGTCCAGTCGGTCCCCCGGCGGGCGTGGTACGCCTCCTCGGGCGTCATCGAGTGGAGGTGGACGCCGCCGACCGACATCGCCCGCATCTGCTCGACGTAGGTCCCCGGATCCGTCTCGTACGCCTCGGGCGGCCTGTAGTTCAGGTCCCGCTCGTCCGATTTCGCGCGCAGGATCTCGTGGTGCTCGTCGTTCAGCGCGAAGGCGGGGTGGAGCCCGGAGACCGAACACACCTCGTAGATCCCCATCTCCAGCGCGTCCTCGACGACGGCGCGGGACTCCTCGGGCGTCTTGGTGAACCCGCCGTGTTCGCCCTCGTAGCCCGCCTCGAACTGGTGGGCGGTGTCCTTGAAGTTGCAGAACAGACAGCCGGTGTTGCAGGCGGTGGTGACGTTGTTGTTGAGGTTGGCCACGAACGTCACCTCCTCGCCGACGACCTCGGCGCGGCGGCGGTCGGCGGCCTCAAGCACCTGCTCCTTCCGGACGGGGTCGACGCCCTCGACGTCGGTGCCGGTCGTCAGGAGCTCGACGCCGTCCGCCACCGTGAGTCGCTCGCCGGCCCTGGCCTTCTCGAGCGCGTTCTCGAACGACTGGTCCGTCTCGGGGACGTGCTCGAACTCGAAGTCGGAGTCGAACGGAGAGAGAGAGCCGGCACTGTCGCCGTCGAGATCGGAGGGCGAGGCGGCGTCGCTGCCGTCGAGATCGGAGGGCGAGGCGGCGTCGCTGCCGTCGAGATCGAAGGGCGAGGCGGAACCGTCGGCGTCGGTCATGGGCCAATCTCCCACGCCCGGCGGTAAAAAAGGGGACGGTACCGGCGGTAGGGGGAGGTATTATCACCGCCGTCCGCCACGCACTAGCACATGGCGCACGACGTGTCGTTCCTCCGCGACCTCGACCTCGCGGGCGACGTTTCGACGGGCGACTCCCACCGGGAGAGCCGCGCCGGGGACTGGGGCACGCCGGCCGACCGGCGGGTCCGGCCGGACGCCGTCGTCTGGCCCGAATCGACGGCGGACGTGTCGGCGGTGCTCGCGGCCGCGACCGACCGGGGTGTTCCGGTGACGCCCTACGCCGCCGGGACGGGGCTGGAGGGGAGCGCCACTCCCGTTCGCGGCGGGATCAGCCTCGACACCACCCGGATGGACGCGATCCTCGACGCGCGGCCGGCGGACCTCCAGGTCGACGTGGAACCCGGCGTCGTCGGCTCGGCGGTGGACGAGGCGGTCGCCCGCTGCGGGCTGTTCTTCCCGCCGCTGCCGTCGTCGGGCGACTTCTCGACGATCGGCGGGATGATCGCCACGGACGCGAGCGGGATGAAGACCGTGAAGTACGGGGAGGTGGCCGACTGGGTGCTCCAGCTGGAGGCCGTCCTCGCGGACGGGTCCGTGATCACCGCCGGGAGCAAGGCGGTCAAGACCTCCAGCGGCTACAACCTGAAAGAGCTCCTGATCGGCAGCGAGGGGACGCTCGCCGTGGTGACGCGCGCGACGCTTCGGCTCGCTGGGCTGCCGGAGCAGGTCCGCGCCGGCCGCGCGGTCTTTCCGACGCTCGACGACGCCGCGGCCGCCGTCGCCGACGCGGTCACCTCCGGCGTCGACGTGGCCACGATCGAACTCCTCGACCGGACGACGGCGCGGATGGCGAACGCCTACAGCGGGACCGACCTCCCCGACGCCCCGACGGTCTTCCTCGAATTCCACGCCGATCACGGCGTCGACGAGGAGGTGGCGTTCTGCCGGGCGATCTTCGAGAGCCACGGCGTCGAGCGGTTCGACGTGGGACGCGACGAGGCGGAGATGGACGATCTCTGGCAGGCGCGCAAGGACCTCGCCTACGCGGTCGACTCGTGGGATCCAAACCTCGAACCGCTCCACCCGGGCGACGTGACCGTCCCGATCAGCCGGTACGCCGACGTCGTCCGGTACGCGAAGGAACTCGCGGCCGAGCGCGATCTCGTCGTGCCGTGTTTCGGTCACGCCGGCGACGGCAACGTCCACTACAGCGTGCTCGTCGACCCCGACGACCCGGAGCACGTCGCCCGCGGCGAGGAGGCGTACGCGGCGGTCGTCCGCCGGGCGATCGACCTCGGCGGGACCGCGACCGGCGAACACGGGATCGGCCTGGGCAAGCGCGAGTACCTCGTCGCGGAGCACGGCGAGGCGACCGTCGGGGCGATGCGGGCGGTGAAGCGGGCGCTCGACCCGACGGACACGCTGAACCCGGGGAAGATCTTCCCCGAGACGGTCGGCGGCGGCCGCGTCCGCGGGGAGCGCACCCGCGGCGACCGCTGACCGGTCGGGTATCCACAAAAACCATTACGGCGACGGAGAGATGGGTTCGCATGACCGGCCCCTCCCGCAGGACCGTCCTCGGCCGCCTCGGCAGCGCGTTCGCCGTCGCCGCGCTCGCCGGCTGCGCCGAGGAGGACGACCCCGAGCCCTCCCCGACCCGGTCGTCGCCCCCCGACGACCCGACGCGGACGCCGAACGAGACCGCCGAACCGGATCCCCGACCCGACCCGGGAAAGCCCGACCCGGCGAGCCACGAACGGCTCCGGTGGGTCGCCGACGCCGGCGGTCGCGTCGCCCACGCCCCGACGGCGGTCGACGGGACGGTGTACGTTGCGGGGGGCGCGGGGGAAGCGGCGCCGGATGTCGGTCCCGGCGTCCGGCGCCTCAGCGCGCTCGACGAGCAGAAGGGGACCCGACGGTGGACGTTCGATCCGGAACTCCCCCCCGCGTCGTCGCCGGTCGTCTCCCGTGACGCGGTGTTTCTCGTCGGGTACGGCGACGGGGACGGGAGCGCGAACTCGAGCGCGGATTCGAGCCCGCGGTCGAACGCGAACGCGAGCGCGAGCGTGAACGGCGACGGGGCCCCGCGCGTCTTCGCCGTCGAACGCCGCGGCGGGCGGGGGCGCTGGGCGGAGTCGTTCCCGCAGGCGGGCCCGCGGCTGACGCTGCTCGGGACGACGGACGAGACGCTGTTCGTCGGGGGGACCGACGACGACGAGAGCACCGACGAGGAAGTGTACGGGGTGATCTCGGCGGGCGGAAACGTCCGCTGGCGGTGGCCGCTCGGGGACGCCGTCGACGGGACGGTGGCCGACGGCGCGCTGTACGCCGGCACATCCGGCGGGCTGTACGCGCTCAGAGAGCGGTCCGGCGAGGCGCTGTGGGCGAAGCAGGACACCTCGGAGTACTTCGGGGTCGAACCGCTGGTCGTCGACGACCTGCTCGTCGTCCGGCCGGGCGACCTCGTCGCGTTCGACCGCGAGACGGGCGACGAGCGGTGGCGTCACGCGCCGGGCGGCGGCGCGAGCGTCGCCGACCGCGCGCTCGCCGGGGGTCGGCTCCTCGCGGTGACGGACCGCGGAACGCTCCTCTCGCTCGCCCCGAGCGACGGAACGGTTCGGTGGCGGCGGAGCGCCCCCGCGAACGGCGGGGACGTCGTCGCGACCGAGCGGAGCGCGTACGTCCTCGGCGGCGGAACGCTGCTCGCCGTCGACGCCGAAACCGGAACCGAACGGTGGTCGGCGTCGATCGGACCCGGGCGACCCGAGCTGTACGCCGCCGGCGACGTCCCGATCGTCGTCCGGCGCCGGTCGAACTCGGTCGTCGCCTTCGGCGCCGACGGGAGCGAGCGCTGGCGGTTCGAGCCGAACGATTCGGTGGGTGCGGTGGCGACGACGGCGAACGGGGCGTACGTCGGTACCGGCGTCGGCTACCTGTACGCGCTGGATCCCTGAGGCGGGGCGTCCCGGCGACGCCCGGCGCGTCGCCCGCCCCGTCGGCGACGGCGTCACGGGCGGGTCGCGACGACCCGTCGCGACCCGCTACGACCCGCCGCGACGCCCGCTCAGTCGTGGACGAGCACGTCGAGCACGTCCGGCCCCGGGCGCGACAGCGCCTCGCGGACCGCCCCCTCGATCTCCTCGGGCGATTCGATCAGCCGGCCCCGCGCGCCGTGGCTCTCCGCGTTCGCCGGAACGTCGACGGGCGGCTCGAAGTCCATCCCGACGAACTCGTAGTCGTCCTCGTCGCCGCCGAGGAGCGAGAGCGTGTTGTCCTTGAGGATGCGGTAGTTCCGGTTGTCCGGAATCACGACGGTGAGATCGGCGTCGTACCGCGCCGCCGTGTAGAGGGCGTGCGGGTAGTATAGGTACGAGCCGTCGCCGACGAACCCGATCACGTCGCGCGGATCGTCGCGCTGCCCCTCGGCGATGGCCGCGCCGACCGACGCCGGGAGGCCGTACCCGAGGCCGCCGCCCTTGTTCGAGATGAGCCCCTCCGCCTCCATCGGCCAGCGGGTCACGAGCGCGAAGCGCGAGGTGACGCCCTCGTCGACGACGTAGGCGTCGGGCGCGGCCGACCGGATCGCGTCGACGAGTTCCGCCTTCGAGGCGCGCGGGTCGTTCTCGTCGCCGGTTCCGACCGCCGCCAGCCGCTCGTCGGCGGCCTCCTTGGCCGACTTCACCCGTTTGAGCCGCCGCTCGCGCTCGGCGTCGGGCAGACGGTCGGCGACGCGCCCCGCCAGGTCGGCCAGCACCGCGCCGGGATCCCCGAGGACGGCGGCGTCGGCGGGGTGGTTCTTCCCGACCTCCCACGCGTCGTCGGAGACGTGGATGCGGGTCGCATCCGGGGGGACGATCGGGTCGTCGTGGCGTGTCAGCGTCGTGTTCGTCGAACAGCCGGCGAAGAGCAGCGCGTCGGCGTCCATGATCGTCGCGGCGAGATCCTCGTCCGGCGGGACGTACGACACCCACTGGTCGTGGTCCGTCGGGAAGTCCACCTCCGAGGCCATGATCTCGCCGTGGACGCGCAGCCCCGCCGCCTCCGCCAGGTCGACGGCCGCGGCGACGGCGTCCCGTCCGGATCTGGCGACGCCGTCGCCGACGACGAGCACCGGGTCGTCCGCCTCGACGAGCAGGTCGGCCGCGCGGTCGATCTGCTCGGAGTCGCCCCGTCCCGCGGTCGGGATCGGGCCGAGGGGTTCCGGCTCGGCGTCGGTCTCGGCCGTCGTCACGTCGAGCGGGAGCGAGAGGAAGACGGGACCCGTGGGGGGCGTGAGCGCGACGCGGAACGCGCGGCGGAGCATCGTCGGCAGCGCGCGCACGTCGAGCACCTCGTCGCTCCACTTGCAGAACGGCTCGGCCATCGAAACGAGGTCGCCCGAGAGGATCGGCTCCTCGTGGCGGAAATCCGTGCTGTGGTTGCCCGCGGTGACGACCAGCGGCGCGCCGGCGACGCTCGCGCCGTAGAGGTTTCCGAGCCCGTGGGCGAGGCCGGGGGCGATGTGAAGGTTGACGACGCCGACCGGGAGCACGTCCGGGTCGCCGTGGGCGTGGTACCGGCGGGTGCTCGCGTACCCGGCCGCCGCCCCGACGGCGACGTCCTCGTGGAGGGCGAGGACGTATTCGAGGTCGGCGTCCGCGAGCGCGGTCAAAAGCGGGAGCTCCGTCGTCCCCGGGTTGCCGAAGACGTGCGTGACGCCGTACCGTTCGAGGGCGTCGACGAACAGGTCCGCGCCGGTGTAGCTGGAGTCGCTCATCGCCCGGAGTATCGTCCGGGAGGGGCGTCAATCATCTGGTACCCGTCTCCCCTTAGAGGTTTTCGGGGGCGAGTTCCTCCACGGTCCGCTCGCGCAGGTCCCCCGCCTGCATCGGCACGACGACGATCGGCTCGTCGACCGCGTCGAGGGCGGCGATCTCCCGGAGCCGTTCGCGGGCCTCCCCGGGCGTCCCGGCGACGCCCAGCGCGTCGACCATCTCGCCGGTGACGGCGTCGCGGGCGGCCGCCCGGTCGCCGCTCCGCCACGCCTCCGCAACGCGGTCGGCCCCGTCGGGGAACGCCTCCGCGACCGCGCGGCGGTACCCCTCGCCGCTGCCGACGTAGTAGGCGACGTGGCCGCGGACGGCCGCGCGGGCCTCCTCGGGGTCGTCGCTCACCGCCGACGGGACGTAGGGCGCGACGGAGACGTCCCCGGGGTCCCGTCCGGCCTCCCGGGCGGCGTCTGCGACCGTCTCGAACGCCGCGTCGAGGGTCGGAAACGGAACGTTGTGCGGGATCCAGCCGTCGGCGACGCGCCCCGTCATGCGGCGGGCCGCCGGGCCGAGCGCGGCGACGTAGACCGGAACGTCGGCGTCGAGCGCCGGGAAGTCGGCGACCGAGAACAGCTCGCCGTCGTACTCGACGCGGCCCTCGCCGGCCGTGAAGGCCCGGACGAGCTCCGCCGCCTCGTGGATCCGCCGCACCGGCCGGTCGTACTCGGAGCCGTGCAGGTCCTCGATCGCCTTCGGCGTGCTCGCGCCGAGGCCGAGCCTGACGGGACCGTCGGCGACCGAATCGAGCGTCGCGGCCGCGGCGGCGAGCGTCGCCGGGGAGCGGGAGTAGACGTTGACGATGGCCGTTCCGAGCGCCGCCTCCTCGACGCGGTCGGCGACGGCCGCGAGCTGGACGAACGCGTCCGCGCCCCACAGCTCGCCGAGCCAGAGCCCGTCGTAGCCGAGCGCCTCGGCTCGCGCGGCGATGTCGACGGGGGCTTCGCGGGATCCCTCCGGGAGCAGGAGCCCGTGGCTCATCGGGCGCTCCCCCCCGCGGTCCCCGCGCCGCCGACCAGGAACGACCGCAGGCGCTCGCGGTACGCCTCGGGGCGGTCCTCGACGACCCAGTGGTACGCCTCGTCGAGGCCGACGAGCTCGGCGTCTCCGGCGACGCCCCCGGCCAGCCGCTCGGCGTACGAGATCGGCTGGAGGACGTCGTCCGCGCCCCACAGAAGCAGCGTGTCGGCCGCGATCGCGCCGTAGTCGAGTTCGAGCGTCTGGTTCGTGTTCGTCGCCACAGCGTTGCGCGACAGCGAGACGCGGCCCTCCGGCGACCGCCACGGCTCCTTCATCCCCTCGACGAACTCCTCGCGGGGCTCGTCGCCGTACAGGCCGTCCTCGAAGACGAACTCCAGCTTGCCTTCGAGCTCCGCGTCGTTCCACGACTCGACGGTGCCGGGGACGCCGAGGCCGGCAACAAACTCGACGGGCCAGGAGTCGTAACAGACCGCGTTCGAGAGCACGAGGTCGGTCACGACGTCCGGTTCGTGCGACGCGTACCGCAGCGCGATCCCGCCGCCGATGTCGTGGCCGACGAGGGCGACCGTCTCGGCGTCGAGCCCCGCGAGGAGCGCGCTGAGCATCACCTCCTGGGCGCGGATCGAGCGGTCGAACCCGTCCCGCATCTCGGAGTTCCCGTAGCCGAGGAGGTCGGGCGCGATCACGTGCCGCTCGTCGTTCACCGCCCCGACGACGTCGCGCCAGAGGAACGACCACGTGGGGATGCCGTGGAGGAACACCACCGGCGGCCCGCCGTTGTCGCGGCCGGACTCGTGGTAGGCGACTTCCAGTTCGTGTCCGTCGACCGTGACCGTGGTCGACTTCTGCGTTTCGCTCCACTCCTCGGGAGTCGTCATCGGTCCCTCGCCTCCGGGGCGGTCCGCGGGATCGACGCTCGACGGGTGACGGGTAGCATGTGGCAAGGATGGGCGGCCCAGGTGAAGTAATCTCGGGCGGCGGAACGCGGCGTGTCGGAGGCGGTGGGTGGGGTGGCAGCGATCGGCGAGACGGCGCGACGACGCGAACCGACGACCGCGCGCCAACGCGCTCCGCCGACCGTCGGGACGCTACCCGTCCGGACGATCGGCGTCCGGACGCCGCCGTGAGAGGACAAGAACGTGCACAGAGTATTCGGATTCGGAGCACGAACAACGCACGGGAGTGAAAGATTCATACCGCGTCCCGCCGCGCTTCACAGTATGACCAGCGTCAAGGAATTCCTGATCGAGGAGGAGCCGACCGAGACGGAGCTCGGCCGCGGGCGCTTCGTGTTCACCGACGACTACTCCGTGTTCGACTGGGGGAAGATGCCCGACGCGATTCCCCGCAAGGGCGCGAGCCTCTGCACCATGGGCGCGTTCAACTTCGAGCTCCTGGACGTGAACCACGTCCCGACCCACTACCGCGGGGTCGTCGAGGACGGCGAGGTGAAGGAGCTCGGCGAGGCGACCGAGCCGCCGCGGGAGATGGCGATCGACCTCGTACAGGTGCCGAACCTGCGGTACGAGTCGGGGTACGACTACGACGCGTTCTACGACGCGGTGGGGAACAACTACCTGATCCCCCTCGAAATCGTCTTCCGCAACACCGTCCCCGTCGGGTCGAGCCTCAGAGAGCGCGCCGACCCCGCGGACTTCGGACTCGGCTTCGACGAGTGGCCCGCGGAGGCGGTCGATCTCCCCGAGCCGATCGTCGAGTTCTCCACGAAGTTCGAAGAGAAGGACCGCTACCTCGCCCGCGAGGAGGCCGACGAGATCGCCGGTCCGGCGGAGATCGACCGCCTCGAGGAGCTCGCGCTCGCGGTGAACCACATCCTCACCGACCGCGCGGCCCGGGCGGGCCTGGTCCACGAGGACGGCAAGATCGAGTGTCTCTACCACGACGGCGCGATCAAGGTCGCGGACGTGCTCGGCACGTTCGACGAGAACCGCTTCAGCTACGACGGCCAGGAGGTCTCGAAGGAGGTCGTCCGGCAGTACTACAAGTGCGAGCAGCCCGACTGGGTCGAGGCCGTCGCGGCCGCGAAGGACGAGGCCGACGAGCGCGGCGTCGCCGACTGGCGCGACCGCTGCGACGCGGAGCCGATGGGGCTCCCCGACGACGTGATTGCGGCGGTCTCGGACCTGTACGCCGCCGGGGCGAACGCCTACACGGGGAGCGAGTGGTTCGACGCGCCGGACGTCGAAGCCGCCGTCGACGCGGTCCGGAATCTGTAGGGACGCGCGACAGTTTCGGCTGTAAGGAACGAATAACAAACGATCCGCCCGGCGGGAGTTCCGACATGCGAATACAGCGCGTCGGCCTCGGGGAGTGGGCGGAGGTGCTCCCCGATACCGGGTTCGAAGTGTTCCACCGGCCGGAAGCCCTCGAAGTGATCGAACGCCACTCCGATTCCGAACTCGTGCTCCTCGCGGGGTACGAGGGGGATCGGGCCGTGGGTGCGCTGCCCGCCTTCGTCGCGGAGCGGTCGGTCGGCCGCGCGATCTTTTCGCCGCCGCCGCAGTCCGGCATCCAGCGGCTGGGGCCCGTGTTGATGCCGGCGAGCCCGAAACGGCGCAAGCGCGAGCGCGTCAATCGAACGTTCGTCCGAAGCGCGGTGGAGGAGCTCCGGGCCGACTCGCACCTCTCGCTCCTCTGGATGATAGCCGGCGTCGCCTACGACGACCCGCGCCCGCTGGGCTGGCGAGGCCTGCGCGTCAAACCGCGGTTCACCTACGTCCTCGATCTGACGCGCGACGTCGACGAGATCCGGAAGTCGTTCAGCAAGAGCCTGCGCCGGGAGATCCGCGACGCCGAGGACGCCGGCGTCGCCGTCGAGCGCGAGGGACTCGCCGGGGTCGAGCGGATCTACGACGACGTCGCGGACCGCTACGAGGAGCAGGACGTCGACCACCTCAAGTCGAAGCGGTTCGTGACGGAGCTGGTCGACGCGCTCGGGGAGCGGGCGCGATCGTACGTCGCGCGCGGATCCGACGGGGCGTACGTCGGCGGCGTCACGGTGCTGTACTCGAACGACCTCGCGTACTTCTGGCACGGCGGCACCCGGACGAGCTACGAGGGGTCGAGCGTCAACGCGCTGCTGCACTGGCGCATCATCGAGGAGTTCGCCGCGGATCCGCCGGTCGAAACCATCGCCGGCTACGACCTCCTCGGCGCGAACGTCGAGCGCCTGTCCAGGTACAAGGCGAAGTTCGGCGGCGACCTCGTCCCGTACTACCACGTCGAGTCGAACAGTCCCGTGATGGACGCCGCGAAGCAGGGGTACAGGATTCTGCACCGAGCGTGACCCCGGCCGGGGCCCGACGCCTCGGCCGCGCGACGGTCGCAGCCGCGCCGTCGATCAGTCGTCGGACTGCACGGGCGCGTCGGAGTCCGTCTCTTCGACCGCGTCGCTCCCGTTCCGAAGCACGTCCGCCTTGCCGTCGATCGGCCGGTCGGGGTTCGCCCGGTCCGCCTCCTCCGGCATCCCGAGCTGGTAGTCTCCGGCGCCGTCGCGGAGGCTCGTCCGGCCGCGGTGGACCGTCACGTCGTCGTTGAGGTGGAGCTGCACCGCCTCCAGGAGGGCTTCAGCTTCGAGCGGCTGGCCACGGGCCTTGAGCTCGTCGACGCTCGCGTCGTCGGGGACGTTGAACGCCCGCTGAGCGATGATCGGCCCCTGGTCGAGGTCCGTCGTCACGTAGTGGGCGGTGACGCCCGCGATCCGGACGCCCTCCTCCTTGGCCTGCCGGTACGCCGCCGCCCCCGGGAACGCCGGCAGCAGGCTCGGGTGGATGTTGATGATGCGGTCCTCGTAGCGGAAGACGACGTTCGGGCCGAGGATTCGCATGTACCGCGCGAGGACGATGAGGTCCACCTCGTAGTCGTCGAGGAGTTCCAGCAGGGCGTCCTCGTCCGGCGACCCCTTCTCGTCGCCGACGTCGTGGAACGGCACGTCGTAGTGCTCCGCCAGCGGCCGCAGGTAGTCGCGGTTGCCGATGACGACGCCGATGTCGGCGCCGAGGTCGCCGTTGGCCCACGCCTCGAACAGGGCTTCGAGGCAGTGGCTCTCCCTGGTGACGAGCACGGCGATCTGCTTCGTCTCGCGGTCGGCCGGAAAGCGGATCCGGATGTCGACGCCGAGGTCGTCCGCGAGCTCGTCGAGCGCCGCCCGGAGCGTCTCCTCGGTGCAGACCATCTCCGAGGTGTCGGCGTGGAGGGTCATCCGGAAGATCCCCTCCCTGACCGCCTGGTCGAGGTCCTCGATGTTGATTCCGCGTTCGAACAGCAGGGTGGTGACCCGGGCGATGAGTCCGGTCTTGTCGCCTCCGATGACCGTGATCTCGGTTAGCTCGCGCGTCATACCGTCACCTCCGGCTGTTCGGGGCCGAACATGTCCCTCCCTGCGCCGGGGACGCGTATACGCCTTCCGTTCTCCGCAGCATTCAACGATCGATCGGGGGGAATTTCACCGAGCATGAGCGGTAGTCCTCGACTCGCTTTCGGAAAGATAACTCGGATCCTCCTTAATCCCGCGGGCGCGTCTCAACCGGCGAGAGGAGCGGGCGGGCGGCGGCGCACGAGCGGCGACGCACAGACGACGCACGAACCGGCACCCCGCGATCGATACCCACGTTTTTGCACATTCGGTTGCATCCAAAACCCCTATGATGCATGACCGCGCACTCTCGACCGATGACAGCCTACACCGCGACGGTGACGGTGCGCCTGAAGCGCGGGGTACTCGATCCGGAGGCGGAGACGACGAAGCGCGCCCTCGAACGGCTCGGCTTCGAACTCCGCGGGCTCCGCTCGGTCGACCGCTTCGAGATCGACCTCGACGCGGCCGACGGCGGGGCCGCCGAAGAGCGCGCGAGCGAGATGGCGGAGCGGCTCCTGGCGAACCCGACCATCCACGACTACGAGGTCGAGGTCGCCGAGGCGGAATGACGGGGATCGTCGCTCCGCTCGTACCCCCCCGACGACGCCGCGGGAGGTGGTCGCGGTGACGGTCGCCGTCGTGCAGTTCGGCGGGAGCAACTGCGACCGCGACGCGGTCCGGGCGCTCTCGAACCTGGGGATCGACGCCCGCCGCGTCTGGCACGAGGACGGCCTCCCCGCCGACGCGTCGGGGATCGTGCTCCCCGGCGGCTTCTCCTACGGCGACTACCTGCGCGCCGGGGCGATGGCCGCGCGGTCGCCGATCATGGCCGAGGTCCGGGAGGCCGCGGCCGACGGCGCGCCGGTTCTCGGGGTCTGCAACGGCGCGCAGATCGGGTGCGAGTCCGGGCTCACCGACGGGGCGTTCACGACCAACCGGAGCGCCCGCTTCCAGTGCGAGCACGCGACCCTCCGCGTCGAGAACGCGGACACCCCGTGGACCCGCGCCTACGACGAGGGGGAGGTGATCTCCCTCCCCATCGCCCACGGCGAGGGGCGCTTCGAGATCGCGCCCGACCGGTACGAGCGTCTGGAGGCCGAGGACCGGATCCTGTTCCGCTACTGCGACGCCGACGGCGAGGTCACCGAGGCGGCGAACCCGAACGGCTCGACCGGAAACGTCGCGGGCGTGCTCGGCGAGCGCGACACGGTCGCGGTGCTGATGCCTCACCCCGAGCGCGCGACCCTGCCGGACCTCCGCGCCGGAACGGACGGACAGGGGATCCTCTCCGGCTTCCGGGTCGCCGACTGACGCCGCTCGCGCGCCACCGTCGGCGGCGGGTGACTCCGGCGCTGCGACGGTTGGGTCGCGAGACGCTGCTCGCGATACGCGCTCGCGCTACGCCGCTTCGTCGCTCCCGGCGCGCAGCCGCCGCAGCTCCCCTTCGAACGCGTCCGCCTCGTCGTCGAGGGCCGCCTCGCGGGCGAGCGCCAGCGCGTCCTCGCAGCGCTCCGCCGCCGCGGCCGCGCCGTCGAGCCGCTCCGAGACGGCGCACAGCCGCCGCAGCGCGGAGAGCGCGTCCCGCGCCGCGCCGATCTCCCGGTAGATCGCGCCCGCCGCGTCGAACTGCTCTCGGGCGCCGACGAGGTCGCCCCCGTCGCGGCGGAGCGCGCCGAGTTCGACCCGCGCGTCGGCTTCCGCGTGCCTGTACCCCTTCTCGCGGCAGATGTCGAGGCTCCGTTCGAGGTGGCGTCGTGCCTCCTCGCGGTTCCCGAGGCCCCGGGCGGCCGCGCCGCGCACCCTGAGCGCGTCGGCGACCCCCCGATCGGTCACGTCGCCCCTGAGCGCGAGACACGCCTCGGCGTGTCGCTCGGCCGCGGCCGGATCGCCGGCGTCGCAGGCGAGGCCGCCGAGGAGGGCGAGCGCCTGCGCCTCCCCCCGGTCGTCGCCGATCTCCCGGTAGATCGCGAGCGACTCCTCGGCGCGGGCCCGGCCGGTCGCCGTCTCGCCGCGCTCCCGGGCGAGTTCGCCGCGCAGCCGGAGCGAGTCAGCCTCGCCGTGGGCGTCGCCGATCCGCCGCCGGACGTCGAGGCTGCGTGCGGCGTACTCGGCCGCCGTTTCCAGGTTCCCGCGCCGACGTTCGATCTGGCCGAGCAGGAAGAGGCCGTTCGCCTCGCCGTGGGCGTCGCCGATCTCCCGCCAGATGTCGAGACTGCGCGTCGCGCGGGTCGCGGCCGCGTCGTACTCCCCGCGGTCGCGGGCGATGACGCCGAGGTTCGTCAGGCCGCTCGCCTCGCCGCTCGCGTCCCCGAGTTCGTGTCTCGCGTCGAGGCTCCGGCGCAGGTACGTCTCGGCCGCGCCGATCTCCCCGCGGACCAGGGCCACGATGCCGAGGTTGTTGAGGCAGTTCGCCTCGCCGCGGCGGTCGCCGAGGTCGCGCTTGACGTCGAGGCTCCGCGAGAAGTACCGCTCCGCCCCGTCGAGGTCGCCGCGGGACCAGGCGACCGCGCCGAGGTGGTTGAGACAGTCCGCCTCGCCCTGCGTGTCGTCGATCTCGCGGGAGCGGTCGAGGCTCCGGCGCGCGTACGCCTCCGCGCGGTCGAGGTTCCCCCGTCGCCGGGCGAGCGCGCCGAGCGACCGCAGCCCCCACGCGTCGAGTTCCGCCGCGGTCGACGCGGATACGCCGGGCGGCGGCCCCCCGGACACGGTCTCGCGGAGGCGCTCGAACTCGTGTTCCGCCCTGTCGAAGTAGCCGCCGTCGAGGCACATCCGACCGCGCCACTTCGTGCAGCGCACCGACAGGTCGGGCGAGCAGGTCGCCGGGAGTTCGATGTGCGAGTACCCGCTCTTTCCGAAAAGCGGGGCGAGTCCCGGGTGCTCCCGGCCGAAGGCGAACAGGCGCTCGACGATCCGGTCGGCCCACTCCCGCGGGGACGCCGCGATCTCGGCCACGCGCGGGGCGTCGCCTTCGAACTCCCAGTCGATCCGCTCGCGCCGCTCCGCGTCGTCCGCGAGCGACAGGAGCGCCGTGACGCACCGCCCGAACCGCGCCTGCGCCGCCGGGAGCGACTCCCGCTCGAACAGCGTCGTCAGAAAGGTCGTCGACCACGACTCGTGGACGGTCCGGTACCTCGGCCGCCCGCCCTCGGACGGGCCGTCGCGCCCGAAGAGGACGCTGCCTTCCAGGAGGGAGAGGGCGGCGCGAACCGCGCCGTGGTCGTCGTCGACCGCGTGAATCAGTTCGGGGTGGACGCCGACGCCGGTCGCGTTGAGGAGGTTGACGAGAACGCCCACGTCCATCGCGAGGTCGCCCTCCCCGTCGGCGTCGCGGAGGAGCGCGAGGGTCCGCCGGATGTCCGCCAGGAGCGACGTGGAGGTGTTCGAGTCGTACCCGGCGAGGGGATCGGCGAACAGCGAGAGCCGGTGGAGCAACAACAGCAGTTCGTCGGGGCGGGCCTCGGCGGCCGAGTCGGCGCTCGACCCCGTGCGGATCTCGCGCAGCAGGTGCTCGGCCGTCGCGTCGACGGCGCGGCCCGTGGTCTCCTCGAACCGGCGGACGAGCCGCCGACACTCCGTCTCGTCGATCCCCGGCACCCGGACGAGTTCGACGTCGTCGGTCCGGTAGACCTCGACGCCCGCGTCGATCGGCAGGCTCTCCGGATCCCGCCACTCCCCGTCCCGCGCGTCGAACAGGAACGTGACGTCCGACCGCCCCCGGAACGCCGTCGCGAGCCAGAGCGCCGCGTTCGCCTCGCTCCTGACGGCGTCCTCCACGACGACGAGGGCGTGCCCCTCCGCCCGCCGGAGGTGCGCCCGCAGCACCGCCTCGTTCGTGAACGCCGTGCCGTCGCCGCCGGCGCGGTAGAACACCGCGCCGCGGCCCTCGCGGTACCAGCGGCAGGCGACCGACTTGCAGACCGTGCTCTTGCCGGAACCGGGGGGACCGACGACGACGTGGTCGACGCCGTCCCCCAGCCGATCGAGCAGGTCGTCCGTGAGGTTCCGCCGCTCGCCGCCGCGTTCGTACTCGCGGTCGATGGCGTACCCCGCGCCGACTTCGACGAGGTCGAACCCGGTTCGCCAGCACGTCGCCGGCTCCGCGGGTCGTCGCCCCTCGAAGTACGTCTCCGAGAGCCGGACGAAGCCCTCCGATTCGAGCGCGACCCGTTCGAACTCCCCGTCGGGGACGCCGAGGCGGCCCGCCGCCGGGGGCGACCGATCCGCGTCCCGCGCCGCGGCGATCCCGCGGAAGAAATCGGGACCGCCGTCCCACTCCGTGGCGGCGGAGCCTCCGTCGACGGTCGGATCGATCCGACCGGTCACGTCCGTCGCGTCGGCGCGGACGCGGTCGTACAACGACTCGGCCCACCGGACCGCGGCGTCCGTGCCGTTCCCGAGCGCGCCGCTGACCGTCCGATCGCCGTCGTGGACGACGACGAGGGCCGTCCGGTCGCCGTCCCGCTCGACGAGAAAGAGCGCGAACGGCGGCGTTTCGGGCGAGAACGCCGCTTCGCCGTCGTTCTCGGCGATCGCCGCGACCGTGCCGGCGAGCCGGGGGCGGTACCGCGTGAACAGCGCGGGATCGGCGACCAGTTCCGTCGGGATTTCGCCCTCCCCGATCCGGGCCCGGGAGACGTCGAGCAACCGCGGATCGAGCCCGTCGGGGGCGACGATTCGAAGCCCGTCCGCGTCCCCGACGCGCCGGTGGACGTAGTCGAGCACGCCGTCGACCGTCGAGTCGTCGACGCTCCGGACGTCGGCCCCGAGGAGCATCGCGGCGTCGACGGGCGCGCCGGCGGGGAGCGACGCGAGCACCGGATTCGCGTCGAGCACGTCGGCGACGTCGCCGACGTACTCGCGGTGGCGGTCCGCGATCAGCTCGCCGGCGAGTGTCGTCTCGTAGCCGCCGTCGACGCGGCGGACGAGGTCGGCGAGTTCGAGTTCGCGGACGGCGCGGTCGACGGTCGACCGCGAGCAGTCGAGTTCGTCGACCAGCTCGCGCTTTTCGAGCCGGGACGACCCGAGCCGTTCGAGAAAGCCCAGCCGCTTCGTGACGAGTCGAACGAGCGCCGCGTGATCTTCCGCCGCCTTCCTGCGCATTTTTTCACCCGAACCGTCGTGTTCGTATCTCGGACTGTGCGGGAGAGTGTAATAAATGGTCGGCCGCCGCCTGCGCGTCGCTCCCCGCGGGCGCGACCGGAAGCCTCCGCGGTCGCCGCCCGCGCTACGTCGGGATCCAGACCGCCGCGTCCGTCGCGATCCATCCCTCCGGGTTGCCGTCCTCCCGGATCTCGAACCACCCGTCGGTGCAGTAGAGCGCCGTGAACCGTCCGTCGTTCTCGTCCATCTCCGTCTCCTTGCGGCCGGGTGCGCCGGTCGCCGTGCTGTCGGACGGGCGCTTCCAGTTTCGTTACGAGCCGCTTACGGCCGCACGATCGGTCGGTAATGGCCGCAAAACGGGGGACGAACGATCGGTAGGGCGCGCGAAACGGGAAACGGGAACAGGGATCGGTGAACGAAAAGCGGAACACGGAGGGGTCAGGGCGCGAAAGCGGGGGAGACGCGCGCCGGCGTGAGTTCGATTATCGGGCGAGCGGCATCCCGTAGCTCGTCTCCTCGTCCATGACGACCCGCCACGTCGCCTCGCAGTCGCAGGAGACCTGTTCGAACACCGTCGGGTCCTGCCGGAGGTCGAAGTCCTTGATCGCCGTCTGGACGCGGTCGTCGCACTCGCCGCAGTTGTGCGGGCCGCGGTCGGAGCCGTGGCCCACGGGATCGGAGACGACGATGGCGTCGACGTCGGCGGTGTCGCGCAGCACCTCGGCGACGGACCACAGCCACGGCGGGCGGTAGCCGCCGCGGAAGTGCAGCTCGTCGACCATCGTGTACCGCTGGACGTTGCAGGGGTTCATCGACACCGTGTGGGCGTACTCGGCGCAGCGGCGGATCGACCGCTTCATGTCCTCGACGGCCTCCGGCTCCGAGAGGAACGGCGGCTTCATGAGCAGGTACGCCTTGATGCCCGCTCCCGCCGCGTCCGCCTCCTCGCTCGCGGCGACGAAGTCCTCGAAGTCGAAGTACTTGTTCACGCAGTCGCGGCGGACGCGGTCCGTCGCGGTTTCGAGGCCGACCGCCACGTCCGTCTCCAGGCCGACGCCGGTGAAGTCCGCCAGCTTCTCGCGGGAGACGAAATCGGGGAGGGACTCGACGACGATGCGGTCGCGGTCGGCGAACGTCTCGGCGACGGCCCGCCGCGTCTCGGCGGGCACCTCGCGCTCGTCGAGGAACGATCCGGAGGTGTAGATCTTGATCAGCCCGGACTCCTCGTCGGCGTTCTCCTCCTCGTGGTCGAGGCAGACCTCGATCTGGTCCGAAAGCGCCTCGTGGCTGACGCTGCCGCCCTCGACGGACTCGGCGACGTACCCGCACATCGTACAGCCGCCGGCGCGGGCCCACCGGCAGCCGCCGGTGTTGAGGATGATCGTGAGCGACTGGTACACCCCGTCCGGGGTGTTGTCCTCGTCGATCCAGACGCGCGTCGGCTCGTGGGGGTCGTAGCGTTTCTCCTTCTGCGCGCGGATCTCGCGCATCACCTTGTTGTGCGCGTCCATCCCGCGCCCGCGCTCGTACACTTCGGGGCTCGGCTCGCTCATTGGAGGGACGTATCGGGTCGGCGGGTAAAGCGGCTTCGTCTGCGAGGTGGGGCGCGAGGCCGCGGCGGGTCGGGCGGTACGCTACCGCCGGGCCAGCAGCTCAACCCGCGTGAGCGACACCGCGACGAGCACCATGGAGACCGCGACGAGCAGGAACACGACGCTGATGACGTTCACCTCGGGGGTGACGTTGTACCGGATCTGGTCCCAGATGTAGACGGGCAGCGTCGACTGCCCCGACCCCTTCACGAAGTAGGTGAAGACGAACTCGTTGAACGAGATCGTGAAGGCGAGCAGCCCGCCGGCGAGAATCCCGGGAAACACGTTCGGCAGGGTGACCTGGACGAACGTTTCGAGTTCGTCGGCTCCGAGGTCCTTCGAGGCCTCTTCGAGCCGCCGATCGAAGGTGAGGAAGGTCGGCAGGATGACGAGCGTGGCGAACGGGATCGTCCGGACGACGTGCGCGACGACGACCGACCAGTAGCCCGAGCCGAGGTTGATCGTGCCGAAGAACAGCACCAGCGCGACGCCCGTGACCACCAGCGGAACGACGATGGGGAGCGTGGCGAGTAACTGTAGCAGACCCTTTCCCGGGAATTCGAACCGGTCCACCGCGTACGCGATGAGCGTCGACAGCGCGACAGTCACCGCCGTCGCGACGGTGCTTATCTTGAGGGTCAACGCGATGGCGCGACGCGCGGTGTCGTTCGAGAGGAACGCGCCGTACCACCGGAGCGTGAGCTCCTCCGGCGGGAACGAGAGGACGCCCCCCTCCGCGAACGACATGAGGACCAGCACCCCGATCGGGAGCCAGAGGAACGCGAACACCGCGACCATGACGACGCGCGCCAGACGGCTCCCGTGGCGCTGGACGAGCCGTTCGAGCGGGCGTAGCGCGCCGTCGAGGGCGTTCACGGTCCGTCACCCCCGGCGAAGAGGGTGCCGCCGCCGCGCGCCCCGAACAGGAGCACCGCCACGACGACCGCCGAGATGATCATCCCGATCGCCGCGCCGAACGGGTAGTTGAAGGCGGACTTGAACTGGTTCTCGATGACCATGCCGATCATGATGCTGTTCGTCCCGCCGAGCAGCCGCGGGGTGATGAACGACCCGAACGTCGGGATGAACACGAGGATGATCCCCGTGACGACCCCGTTCGCCGTCGTCGGCAGCGTGACCGTGAAGAAGGCCTTGATGGGACCGGCACCGAGGTCCTTGGCGGCCTCGATGAGGTCCGGATCCATGTTCGAGAGCGAGGCGTAGAACGGTAGCACGGCGAGCGGGAGCCAGACGTAGGTGAAGCCGATGAGCACGGCCTCCTGGGAGTACAGCAGCCCGACCGGTCCGTCCACGACGCGCAGCAGCACGAGCGTCGAATCGAGAACGCCGCCGCTCTGGAGGATGTTGATCCAGGCGTACATGCGGATGATGTAGCTCGTCCAGAACGGCAGGATGACGAGGAGGAGGAGCAGCGTCGTCCGCCGGGAGAACCGGACGATGCTGTAGGCGAGCGCGTAGCCGACGACGGTCACGATCGCGGTGACCTCGACGGTGACGAGGAGCGTCCGCCAGAGGACCGTGCGGTAGGTGTCCGACGCGAGGAAGTTCGCGTAGTTGTCGAGCGTGAACGGGCCGGTGATGCTTCCGAGTCGAAACGAAATGACGAGCATCGTCAGCACTGGGAGCGCGAAGAACAGCACCAGGACCGCGTAGGGCGGGCCGGCGACGAGCGACGTTCGGAGCCGCCGGCGGTCCCGGAGGTACGTCACGAGGGCCCGCACCCGCCGGTTCCTCCCCGTCGATCGTTCCTCCGTCGACGCGGCCTCGGCCATCAGGCTCCCTCCGGACGCGCCCGGTCCGATTCGGAGGCCGATCGCTCCGCGGTCGCGTCGGTCGATTCGGACTCCGCGTCGGACTCCCCCGCCGGGAACAGGTGCGCGTCCGCCGCGTCCCAGGTGACCGCGACCTCGTCGCCGACGGCGTGCCCCCGCTCGCGGGCGTTCACGGTGAGGGGGCCCCACTCCGTTTCGACGGTGTAGACGATGTCACTTCCCTGGTAGCTCCGCGTTCGGACGGTTCCCCTCGTCGCGAACGACCGCGCGTCCCCGACGGCGTCCAGCAGACGGACCTCGTGCGGCCGGACGCAGACGTCGATTCGGTCACCGGGCTGCCACCGGCCGTCCGTCCGGGCGCGCAGGTTCGTCGCCGTCCCGGCGTCGAGCGTGAGATGCTCCCCGTCGCGTTCGACGACCGTCGCGGAGATCGCGTTGACGTCGCCGATGAAGTCCGCGACGAACGCGGTCGCCGGCTCGTCGTACAGCTCCTCGACGGGGCCGACCTGCTCGATCCGGCCGTCGTTGAGGACGATGAGTCGGTCGGAGACCGACAGCGCGACTTCCTGATCGTGGGTCACGTACAGGAACGTGATGCCGGTCTCCGCCTGGATGCGCTGAAGCTCCGACTGCATATGCTGGCGCAGCTTGCGGTCGAGCGACGACAGCGGCTCGTCGAAGAGGACCAGGGCGGGTTCGTTCACCAGCGCCCGGGCGAGTGCGACGCGCTGCTGCTCGCCGCCGGAGAGTTCGTCCGGATTCCTGTCGCCGTACCCTTCGAGGTGGACCATCTCCAGCATCGCCGCGGTGCGGTCCTTCCGTTCGCCCTTCGGGACGCCGGACTGCTTCAGCCCGTAACCGATGTTCTCCGCGACCGTGAGGTGGGGGAAAAGCGCCAGGTTCTGAAACACCATGTTCAGGTCGCGCTCGAACGGCGGCACGCCGACGAGGCTGTTCCCGTCGAGCGTCATCGACCCCGCCGTGGGCGCTTCGAACCCGGCCACCATCCGGAGGATCGTCGACTTCCCGGAGCCGCTCGGCCCGAGAATCGAGACGAACTCCCCGTCCTCGATGTCGAACGAAGCGCCGTCGACCGCGGTCAGGTCTCCGAACCGCTTTGTGAGATTGGAAACGGTGAGCAGCGACATCGATGACTAGGCGGCCTTGACCGCGGTCCAGATCTCGTCGTACTTCGAGCGGACTTCGTCGGAGAGGGTCGCCGAGAAGACCAGGTTCCAGCTGTCTGGCCACTCGGTGAACGTTCGGTCCTCCTCGGAGAGCTCGCTGCCGATGTCCACGGCGGGCATGTACCCCATCGTCTCGAACAGCTTCGTCGCGTGCTTCTTCTCCGAAGCCCAGTTCGTGAACTGGAGGCTGGCGATCGGGTTCGGCGCGCCCTTGGGGATGACGAACAGGTCGCTCGTGTACATCGCCCCCTCGTCGGGCGCGGTGTAGTTGACCGGCGCGCCCTCGCCGAACCGGGCGGTGTACGTCCGCCCCATGGTGAGCGGGCCGGCGACGGCCTCCTCGTTGACGAACAGGCTCATCCCCTGCTGGTAGTCGCCCCAGTAGGTCTTGAGCAGGGGCTTCTGCTGTTTGAGCACCTCCTCGATCTCGCCGAAATCGTCGGGCTCGATGGGGTCCTGACCGGTGTACAGCGCCGCGATCTGACACGAAACCGTGCTGTTGTCCCACATCACGATCCTGTCCTTGTGCGCCTCGTCCCAGAGGACGTCCCACGAGCGCGGTTCCTCGTCGAAGTACTCCTCGTTGTACGTCAGGGGGTACAGCACCAGCGATTCGGGGACGGCGTACGTTTTACCGTCCTTCTGGTAGGAGCTGACGTCCTTGACGCGGTCCGTGATGTTCTCCCACGCCGGCATGATGTCCACGGGTAGTTCGTGGAGGAAGTCGTTCTCGATGGATCGCTCGACCCAGTTCGTCGTCGCGGCGATGTTGTCGATCTCGCTGTTCCCCGACTGGAGCTTCGCGTACCACTGGTCCGGCGAGGAGTAGCCGCTGTTCGTGACGGTGACGCCGAACTCGTTGCCGAACTCCTCTTTGGCGTACTCGGCCCAGTCGTCGTACCAGTTCCACAGGTTGAGGTTCCCTTCGAGGTCCTCCGGCGGCCACTCCGTGACGTCCGTCGGAGCCCGCGAAGAGCCGCCGCTCCCGCCGCCGAGGCAGCCGGCCGTACCGGTGAGCCCGGCCGCGCTCAGCCCGGCGGTCGCCTTGAGCACGTTCCGTCGATTGATATCGAGTGTCACGGGGACTCTTTCAAGTAGTGTGATAAATAACTTCCTCAAATCCGTCGGCGTTCGAGACTCGTCCTTCGCGGTCGTTTCGACGCCGTTCGGGAGGTACTGTTCAGCTCAGAGGGTTGGAGTCGACAGCGAGACAGAGACCTCCTCGAACGCCCCCGCCGTCTCGACTCGGGCGACTCGCTGCGGTCCTCGGACGCCATCCTGCGGTCCTTTCGTCGTCGGCCGTCGTCGAGACGGCGGTCCCGGTCACTCCCACCCCGCGTCGGGTGTCCGGCCTGCAATCGCCTATCTGAACACTGCCGTTCGGGAGGACGGCACGTTTATTATGCCGTTGGGCGGATCAGGGGACAGAGATTCTGCCACTGATGTCATTCACCGACCGATACGAGGACGAGCTCCGGGAGTTCGTCGAGTCGTTGCTGCGGTTCGACACGACGGCGTGTGACGAACGACCGGCCCAGGAGTGGTTCGCCGAGCGGCTGGAGGGGCTCGGGTTCGAGACGTTCGTCTGGACCGCCGATCCCGAACGGCTCGCGGAGCACCCGTCGTTCCCGGCCGACCTGGCGGACGAGGCGATCGTCGACCGACCCAGCGTCGGCGGGGTGCTGGAGTTCGGCGATCCGGAGGCGGGCCCGACGCTCGTCCTGAACGGCCACGTCGACGTCGTCCCGGCCGACCGCGAGCTGTGGACGAGCGACCCGTTCGAGCCGACCTGGCGGGGGGACGACCTCGTCGCCCGCGGCGCGGCCGACATGAAGTGCGGCACCGCCGTCGGCGTCTTCGCCGCGCGCCACCTGAAGGACACCGCCGAGGGGCTCGACGGGAGGATCGTCGTCGAGAGCGTCGCCGGCGAGGAGGACGGCGGCGTCGGCGCGGCCGCGGCGGCGATGGACAACCCGTACCCTTTCGAGCGCGACGCCGCCGTCGTCACCGAGCCGACCGAACTCCGCCCCGTGATCGCGACCGAGGGGAGCGTCATGAAGCGCCTCCGCCTCACCGGTCGATCGGCCCACGCGGCCCGAGCCTGGCGGGGGGAGTCGGTGCTCCCGCACTTCGAGCGCGTCCGCGCGGCGTTCGCGGACCTGGAGGCCGAGCGGGCCGAACGGGTCACGCACCCGCTGTACGAGCGCTTCGACAACCCCTGGCCGATCAACGTCGGCACCGTGGAGGCCGGATCGTGGGCGTCGAGCGTCCCGTCGTCGCTCGTCGCCGAACTCCGGCTGGGGGTCGCGCCGGGGGAGACGGTCGACGAGGTGGAGGCGGAGTTCGCCCGCGCGCTCGACGCCGTCGTCGACGCGAGCGAGTGGCTCTCGGCGCACCCGCCCGCGTTCGAGCGGTTCTCGGTGCAGTTCGAAGCCGCCGAGATCGCGCCCGACGAGCCGATCGTCGCCGCCCTGCGCGAGGCGATGGCCGACCGCGGGTTGTCCGACTCCGAACCCAGGGGCGAGACGTACGGGGCCGACTCCAGGCACTACGTCGCCGCCGGCATTCCGACGGTGGTGTTCGGCCCCGGCTCCGTCGACCAGGCGCACTTTCCGGACGAGACGATCGCCTGGTCGGAGGTCCTCACCGCCGGGGAGGTACTCGCGGAGACCGGCCGTCGGTTCCTGCGGTCCGAGAGCTGAAAGGTGCGGGACGTGCCGATTCGGTCGGCGCGATCTTTTTCTCGTCCGGGAGAAACGAACGTCCATGCGCCGTCGCGCCCTGCTGGCCGCCGCGACAGTCGGCCTCGCCGGCTGTTCGACGCGAATGCTCGACGGGGAGAGGGAAGCGACCGGAACGCCGACCGCGACCCCGGAACCCGTCTCCCTGCCGTACCGCTCGGACGACCCGGACGAAAATATCGATCGGCCGCTCGGGCTCTCCGTGCACAACGCGACCGACCGCGAGCGATACGTGACCGTCGCGGTCGAGACCGAGGACGGGCGGACGATCCTCTACGACAACGGAACCGTCGAGGCGGGCGAAGAGCGGACCTACGGGGGGCTCGTCGCGAAGATCGGGCTGTACCCCGTCGTCGTTGACACCGACAGCGGGGCGCGCCGGGCCTTCCAGTGGGTCGTCGGTCCCGAGTCGCGCCCGCTTTTCGTCGGGATCGACGACGAGATCCACGTCGAACAGCACGTCCTCTGCGATCCGGCGTGTCGGCCGATCCGGGCGTCCGGCGGGGCCGTCGAACTGCCGTTCGAGGACGGGGCGGACGGTCGGCGACACGGCACGTCCGGGGTCGTGTTCGCGAACCGCGCCGAAGCGCCGCGGTCGGTCGCCCTCGCCGTCCGCACCGGCAAGCGGACGCTCGTCGACTACCGCTACGAGGTGCCCCCGAGGTGCGCCTCGCCGTCCCGGTCGCCCGGGCCGAGGCGACGTTCGACCTCTCGGTGGCGTACGGCGGCGACGAGCGGGACTACGAGTGGCACGTTCCCGAGGAGGGCGTGCTGTTTTTCGACGTCGGAACGGACGAGGTTCGCCCGACGTGCGACGGGTCCCGGGGACGCGCCGACCGCCCCCGGATCGAGGCCGTCGGCAACCGCGACGACCGCGAACACCGCCTGCGGGTGCGAGTCGACGTCGACGGGGAGGTCGCGGTCGAGCGGGCGTTCGGCCTTCCGCCGCGGACGACCCGCTCTCCGGACGTCCGCCTCCCCCGCTCGGGCGGCCGCTACCGCGTCGCCGCCGAACTCGACGCGGGCGAGCGCGTCACCGGCGACTGGACGCTGTGTCCCCCGCCCGACCCCCTCCGCTTTTCCGTCGAGCCGAACGGCACGCTCGTGCTCGGCTCGGGTGGGGCCCGGATCGCGTCGAAGGCGTCGAACGCGTCGGAGATAGAGCCGGGTCCGTCGACGCGGACCGCGTCGGCGGAATCGACGGAAGCGAGCGCGAAGGCGGAGACGCCCGCGGGGGAACCGACGGCCGGCGGGTGATCGGCGGGCGGCGGAGGGAGCGGCGGTTCGGTGGGCAGCGGATCACCGCGCCGGCGGTGTGACGGGCGAGAGATCGTCGCGCCGGCGGCTTGACTGTCGAGGGGCCGGCGCGAGGATCGTCGACGTCGGGACCGGGACGCGGGGCACTGTTCAGAGACGGATACCGCCGGCGGTTTCGTGGAGTCGCTCAGCCGTCAGCCTGGTGGATTGAAAGGGCGGGGGCGGGTCGGCGACCCCCGGCGACGCAAGCACGTGAGCGACCGCCGGGAGCGACCGCGCGCAGCGAGCCGCGGGAGTCGACCCGGCCGGGGGCTTTCTGGTGGTCCCTGGCGGAACTCCTCGCGGCAACCGCGTATCTGAACGCTACCGGGACGCCGGCCTGCAAGGTTCATGCGGCTTCGGGTGATACTATCTCGCATGAACCGTCGACGGCTGCTCGCGCTCGCCGTCCTCGGCGGGCTTGCCGGGTGCGGAGCGGCGTCGAGGGAGTCGCGATCGCCCGCCGGCGGACGGCAGACGGAGGGGGGACAGTCGCCGAAGACGGCCGGACCGTACCGGGGCGGCGGCGAACCGCTCCGGCGGGCGCACGGGGTCGTCCTCCGGAACGTCGGACCCGACGAGCGGTACGTCACCGTCGCCGTGGACGACGGGGACAGCCCCGTGTTCGTCGACAGCCTCGCGCTCGACCGGGGAGAGAGCGCCGAGTACCCCTCGCTCGTCGGGACCGCGGGCGAGTACCGGGTCGTCGTCGAGAGCGTCAGGTCGGGTCGACACGAGGGGCCGCGCGAGGAGTACGCGTGGCGCGTCGGGGGGGCGCTGAGCGACCTCGAAATCGCCGTCGGCGCGGGCGTCCGGTTCGTCCCCGTCGTCCGCTGCCAGCCGGACTGTCCGCCGGTCTCGCGGGGCGGACGGGCGGTCGGATTCCCGACGGAAGCCGAGACGGCGTCGGTGCGGTACCAGCCGACGCTCCGCGTCGAAAACCGCGATTCGGTCCCGCGATCGGTCCGGCTCCGCGTCGACGGACCCGAGCACCGCCTCCGGTACCGGTACGACCTGCCCGCGGGGGCGAGGCTCGTCCTGCCGGTGGGAGAGCGCCGCGGCGCGGCGACCGTCGCGGCCGAGAGCGGCGGCGATCGGGCGCGGGGCAGGTGGTGCGAGGTCGACACGGAGCTTTTCGTCACGGTTCGGCGCGGCCGGATCGACGTCGGTTGCGGCGGCGACCACGCGGTCGGCGTCCTAGTGAACGACGACGACCGGCCGCACGCGCTCGCGGTGCGGTTCGAAACGGGCGGGGCGACCGCCGTCCGCCGGTACCGCCTCGGTCCGGGCGAGTCGCGCCGCGATCCGACGCTGTTTCGCCGGTCGGGTCCGTACACGCTGTCGCTCGGGACGGCGGCCGGCCCGGAGACCGTCTACCGCTGGATGACCTGCCCGCCGGTGGGTCCGGTGTGGATCGTGATCGCGCCCGGCGGGAGGGTCACGGCCGACCTCGCCGTGCCCTGACGAGCGTCCGGCGGACGGCCGGCACCGCCCGATCGACGAGGGTCGCGCCGACGACGGCGCCGACGCCGTTGGCGACGACGTCCGCCGCGTCGACCCGCCGCGCCGGGACGAACGCCTGGACCGCTTCGACGGCGACGCCGTAGCAGAGGGCGGCCAGCGCCGCCAGGAGGGCGGCACGCGGTCCGCGGCCGGATCCGGCGGCGGCGATCGCCGCCGCGAGCGCGCCGTAGCCGAGCGCGTGAAGCCACTTGTCCAGTCCGACGAGCCCGAGGGGACCGCCGGTCGCCGCGCCGGCGGGGGATGAGATAACCGACGCGACGAGGAGTCCGACGGCGAGACAGCCCACGACGACCCAACGAAGGCGGTTCCGCGCGGCGCGATGGAACACGTCCCGCACCGGTCCCGCGGGAAGGATAAAGGCTCCGAGATCGATCTGAGAAGGACGCCCGGGAGGGACGGTCGGTGAGTGACGGCCGGCGACGTCGCCGCCGGGCGGAGCGTCTCCCCGCCGTCCGGGCGTTCCGGGCGCGTAACCGAATCCCGTTACGTCGACGAGCCAACGACTAACACGCTTCGGCCCCAATATAACTAACGACTATTACAATGACAGAACTCGGCGGCTTCCAGGATCACGTGGCGCGGGTCGACCTCTCGGAGGGGGACGTGCGCTACGAGAGCATCGACGACGAAGACGCGAAGAAGTACATCGGCGCGCGCGGCCTCGGGGTGAAGTACGTCTTCGAGCAGGGGCCGGACGTCGATCCGATGGGACCGGACAACCTGCTGGCGTTCATGAACGGCCCGCTCACCGGCACCCAGACGGTGATGAGCGGTCGGATCGCCGTCTGCACGAAGTCCCCCCTCACAGGGACCGTCACCGACTCCCACCACGGCGGCTGGAGCGGCGCGCGGCTCAAGTGGGCCGGCTTCGACGGCCTGCTCTTCACCGGCAGGTCCGAAACGCCGGTGTACGCCCTGGTCGAGGACGGCGAGGTAGAGCTCCGCGACGCCTCGCACGTGTGGGGGACGGGCGTCCACGAGACCATCGAGACGCTCGGCGAGGAGGTCGACGGCGCGGTCGGCAAGAACCTCAGCGTGATGGCGATCGGTCAGGCCGGCGAGAACCAGGTCCGGTACGCCTGCATCGTCAACGAGGACGACCGGGCGTCGGGCCGCGGCGGCACCGGCTGCGTCATGGGGTCGAAGAACCTCAAGGCGGTCGTCGTGAAGTCCGGAACCCGGATGCCCAAGCCGAAGGAGCCCGAGACGTTCCAGAAGGGCTACCAGCAGGCGATGCAGGTCATCCGCGAGTCCGACGTCACCGCGCCGAACGAGGGGGGGCTCTCGGTGTACGGGACGAACGTCCTGATGAACATCACGGAGGAGATGGACGGCCTGCCGACGCGGAACGGCCGCTACACCAGCACCCACAGCTACCGCGACGACGGCGGCCCCGACATCGACGCCGAGCGCGTCTCGGGCGAGAACGTCCGCGAGAACATCCTCGTCGACGAGCCGACGTGTCACTCCTGCCCGGTCGCCTGCAAGAAGGAGGTCGAGGTGTCGGCGATGCACAAGGGCGAGGAGATGAACGTCCGGATGGAGTCCTACGAGTACGAGTCGGCGTTCGCGCTCGGCCCCAACTCCGGTCACACGGACCGCGACAAGATCGCGGTGATGATCGACCGGTGCAACGGCTACGGGATGGACACCATCGAGACGGGCAACATGATCGCCATGGCGATGGAGATGACCGAGGAGGGCAAGTTCGACGACCTCGACGAGGGGATCGACTGGGGCGACTCCGAGGAGATGATCGACCTCATCGGCCGCATCGCGGAGCGCGACGGCGACCTCGCGGACGCGCTGGCGGACGGCTCGGAGATCCTCGCCGAGGAGTTCGATGCCCGCGAGAACTCCCTGGGCGTCAAGGGTCAGAGCATCCCGGCGTACGACCCGCGCTGCATGAAGGGCATGGGCATCGGCTACGCCACGTCGAACCGCGGCGCGTGCCACCTGCGCGGCTACACGCCGGCCGCCGAGATCCTCGGCATCCCGGAGAAGGTCGATCCGTACGAGTGGCGCGGCAAGGGCGAGCTCTGTGCGGCCTTCCAGGACCTGCACGCCATCTCGGACTCGTTCGACATCTGCAAGTTCAACGCCTTCGCCGAGGGCATCGAGGAGTACGTCATGCAGTACAACGGCATGACCGGACAGGACCTGACCGAGGACGAGCTGATGAAGGCGGGCGAGCGCATCTACAACCTCGAACGCTACTACAACAACCTCGCCGGCTTCGACGGGGCGGACGACTCGCTGCCGTCCCGCTTCGTCGAGGGCGAGGGCGCGATCCCCGGCCAGGGTGCCTCCGAGGGCGAGCTGTGCGAGCTCGACGAGATGAAGGAGGAGTACTACGAGCACCGCGGCTGGGTCGACGGCGTCGTCCCCGACGAGAAGCTCGAAGAGCTCGAAATCGACATCGGCCCCGGCACCGGCGTCAGCGCGAGCGGCGACAGTCCCGCCCCGGCTGACGACTGAGCGGCGTTCCGCCGTGAGGGTGAGCGCCGACCGAACGGCGCGTCCGCGACTGATTTTTCC
This sequence comes from Halegenticoccus soli, assembly GCF_002844195.1. Taxonomy (GTDB): domain Archaea; phylum Halobacteriota; class Halobacteria; order Halobacteriales; family Haloferacaceae; genus Halegenticoccus; species Halegenticoccus soli. The sequence continues at coordinate 352,602 of NZ_PEND01000001.1, read as the reverse complement.
CGCCGCGCGCCCAACTCCGCGCCATGAGCGACGAGCCACGCCCCGCGAAATCCGCGGACGAACTGCGCGCGATCTACGCGGAGCAGGCCCCGCGGTTCGCCCTGGCCGAACCGATCGATCGCCTGCTGGTCGGCCGGCAGCGCCGACGCCTCTTCTCGCGGGCGGAGGGGCGGGTCCTCGACGTGGCGTGCGGCACCGGGACGAACTTCCGGTACCTCCCCGACGGCGTCGATCTCGTCGGCGTCGATCTCAGCCCGGAGATGCTCGCCCGCGCTCGAACGCGGGCCGACCGCCTCGGGGTCGACGCCGACCTCCGCGCGATGGACGCCGCCGACCTCGACTTCCCGGACGACAGCTTCGACGCGGTGATCTCGGCGCTGTCCACCTGTACGTTTCCCGATCCCGCCGCGGTCCTGCGGGAGATGGCGCGCGTCTGCGAGCCGGACGGGCGGATCCTCCTGTTCGAGCACGGGCGCAGCAGCGTCGGACCCGTCGCCCGGTTCCAGGACTGGCGGGCGGAGAAGCACTTCGAGAAGATGGGCTGCCGGTGGAACCAGGAGCCGACCGAAGTGGTGACAGAGGCTGGACTGGAGGTGCGACGGGTCCGACGCGGTCGTCTCGGTATTTTCACCGCGATGGAGGTGAGCCCGGTCGTCCGCGGCGGAGAGGGCGAGAGCGCGACCTGATCCGGCGGCGAAGTCGTCGGACGGAGGGCGCGTTCAGAGGAGGAACCGCAGCGTCCACAGCGCGACCATCCCGGCCCCAATGGTCGCGAGCACGTTCTCGGTGCGCCACGCGACGACCGCGGCGAGCGTGCCGGCGATGAGCCGGTCGTCCGCGAGCGTCCCCGTCACCGTCGGCTGCGCGTCGATCAGGGCCGGGAACACGAGCGCCGCGAGCACCGCCGGCGGGACGAACCGGAGGGCCCGCCCGACGCGCGGGGGGACCGCGTCGGTCCGGCCGAACAGCGCGATGAACGAAAAGCGGATCGCGTAGGTGACCACCCCGATGGCGACGATGACCGCCCACACCGCGAGCGGGCCGTAGCTCGTCGTCACTCGGCGCCCACCCCGACCGACGCCTCCGCGACCGTCCCGACCACGACGCCGCAGAGCGCGCCGAGCAGCAGCCCCAGGTTCAGCGGCAGCCCCGCGCCGGCGACGGCGACGACGCCGGCGGCGACCGCCGCCGCGACCGACGACCGATCCTTCATTTCGGGCATGAGCAGCGCGAGGAAGACGAGCGGGACGGCGAACTCCAGCCCCCAGGACGCCGGGACGCCCGCGCCGAGCAGCACCCCGGCGAGGGTGCCGGCCTGCCAGACGAGCCAGACCGTGATCGAGAGGCCGAGGTAGTACCAGCGCTGCTCCGGCGCGTCGGGGGAGAAGCGCGCGACGGTGAGAGCGTACGACATATCGGTGAGAAAGTACGCGAGCAGCGCCCGCGCTCGGCCGGCCACGTTCCGGAAGTGCGGCGCGATGGACGCGGAGTACATCAACATCCGGAGGTTGATCACGGCCGCGGTGACGACGACGACGGCGAGCGGCGCGTCCCGGCTCAGGAGGTCGAGCGCCGCCAGTTGCGACGCCCCGGCGAAGACGAACACCGACATGCCGAGCGCCTGAACGACGGAGAGGCCGGCGTTCGCGGCGGCGACCCCGGCGACGAGCGCGAAGGGCGCGATTCCGAGCAGGAGCGGCCCGGCCGCCCGCACGCCGGTCGAAAACTCGGGCGGAACGGAGCGGAGTCGTGACATGCTACCTACTCGGCCGTCGGCGAGTGAAACGTCTGCCGATGCGGCGTCGCGGTTCCGCCGCCGGCGCGGGGATCTCGCCCCGGCTCAGCGTCCGATCACGGCGGCCTCGCGGATCTCCAGCGCGGCTTCGAACTCCTCGCGCCGACCCTCGCGGGATCCGAAGCGGCGGAGCTGCTCCTCGTGGGCGCGCCGGATCGCGTCGGTCTCACGGCGCTCGAAACCGAGTTCCGCGCCGACCTCCTCCCAGTGGCCCCGCTGGACGAGGAACGCGCAGGCGTCGGGCGTCTCGTTGACGAGTTCGTACCGGCGTCGGTAGTCGTCGAGCCGCGGCCCGAGAGCCGACTGTGCACGGGCGACGAGCCCCGGCAGCTCCTGCGGCGGGACGCTCGCCTTCGCCGCCGTCAGGAGGAGGATCTGGCCCTCGATGGGCGATTCGTCGTCCCCGTCCGCGACCGCCGACTCGGCGCCCCCGACGGGCGGCTCCGCGTCGGGGCGGTCGTCGGACCTGTCGTCGTGGGGGCGGTCCTCGTCGGGCATCAGCCCCCCGCGCGCATGGCTTTCTGCGAGAACCGCTCGACGAGCGGGTCGATCACTCCTCTCTCGCCCTCGAAGACGACGGTCACCTCCGTGAGATCCAGGGACGGGCCGACGCCGACCGAGTCGCTGGAGAGGGTCGCCCGCCAGCCGTCGCCCTCGACGACCTCGACGTCGTCGGCGTCGTCGTCTTCGGCACCTTCGGCTGCGTCGTCGCCCCCGTCGTCCGCCGAATCGGCGTCACCGCCGTCTCTCTCGCCCGCGCTCCGACGCTCGCCGCCGAGGTTCGTCAGGTAGTGGATCGCGAGGCGGGTGGAGATGCCGCGGAAGGACTTCTCGCGTCGGACCGTCCCGCCGTCGGCGGACGCGTCGTCCGTCATCGGCCCCCCGCGACCGGCGGAAACACGCTCAGCGTGTCGCCGTCCGTCAGGTCGGTGTCCACGCCGTCGATGTGGAGCACCTCCCGGCCGTTCTTCAGCACGTTGATCTGCGGCTTGAGGCCGCCGTCTTCGAGCAGATTCCCCTCCAGCCCGTCGAACTCGTCTTCGAGCGCGGCCAGCACGTCGCCCACGGTCGCGCCCTCGCCGTACTCCCGCTCTATGGTCTTCGAGCCGACCGCCTCGCGAAAGGTGGCGAAAAAGCGGAGTTGGAGCTTCATACACCCCGATGGGTCCGCGTCGGGTAAAAAGGTGCGCGCGATCAGCGGTCGCCGAACCGGATGCCGTCCTCGACCAGTCGGGCGTTCCGCTCCCGGTCGAGATGGTCGGCGAGCCAGTCGACCTCGTAGAGCTGCATGATGAGGTCGGCCTGGAGGTTTCGCCAGGCGATGGCGTAGATAGGCGACTGCCCCCACGCGCGGAGTTCGGGGACGAACTCGTCGTACCGTTCGAGGTGATCGTTCAGGCGTTCGAGCACGTCGACGACGTAGCTCGCCGCCTCGGACTCGTCGTCGGCTTCTTCGACGGCGCGGTTGACGCGCGCTTCGATGCCCTCGACCGCGCGCCGCATGTCCTGTTCGACCGCGTCGCTCCCCTCGGGCAGCGATTCGAGGATCGGTCTCGGGACGCCGAGCGAAATCGTGTCCATGTCGCGGAATGGCGGGGCGGGGACTAAAAGCCTAGTCCGCGTTCAGGAACGATCGGAGCTCCCGGCCGCACTCCCGACAGAGCAGCACCTTCAGCTCGCCGTCGGCGTCGAGAACGTCGACCGCCGCGTACGCGTCGCGGGCGGGGTGAACCCGCGATCCGCAGCGGTAGCAGGCGTGAGATCGCATCCGCCCGGCGAGAGGGGGCCGAGGGAGAAGAACCTGGGGGTCGACGCTCCCGGGCCGGGACGCCCCGACCGCCGCGGCGGGCTCGAAACGCGCGGCGGTTTCGGACGGGCGCGAGGAAAACCCTTAGGCGCCGGTCGACGACGGGCGGGTATGCGCACCGGAATCCAGCTGTACTCGCTTTGCGCGCTCGACGAACCGCTCCCCGACCTCCTCGACCGCGTCGGCGACACGCCGTTTCAGGGGGTCGAGTTCGCCGGCCTCGGCGACGCGTCTCCGGACGCGGTCGCCGAGGCGCTCTCGGCGAACCGGTTGGCCGTCGCAGGGGCGCACGTCGGAATCGACGAGCTCGAAGCCGAGTTCGACGACGCCGTCGCCCGGTACCGGGCGATCGGCTGCGAGACCGTCGTCGTCCCGTACCTCCCCGACGAGGCGTTCGAAAGCGCGGATGCCGTCTCGCGGACCGCGGAGCGGCTCTCCGACCTCGCGGACCGCCTCGCCGACGTCGGACTCGACCTCGCGTACCACAACCACGACCACGAGTTCGTCGGCCTCGGCGACGACGTCGCATCGGCCGACGATAGCGCCGCGTCGGCCGCCGACCGCGCCGTCTCCCCCGCCGATTCCGGCGGCGAGACCGCCTTCGAGCGGCTGCTCGCCGAGACGGACGCCCGGCTCTCGATCGAACTCGACGCGGGATGGGCCGCCGCCGCCGGGCACGACCCGGTCGCGCTCCTCGACGAGTACGGCGACCGGATCCCGATCGTCCACCTCAAGGACGTCGCGTTCGAGGCGCGAACCCCGGTCGAACTCGGGGAGGGCGACCTCGACGTCGACGCGGCCGTCGACGCGGCTCGCCGCGCCGGCGTCGACTGGATCGTCTACGAGCACGACGACCCGAGCGATCCGGCCGAGTCGCTCGCCCACGGGGCCGCGGAGCTGTCTCGACTCGTCGGGGCGGACGACAGGTAACACGTCGAAAAGGGGCGCCGTCGCCGTCAGTTGGCGACGAAGCCCGACGCCGAGTCGGCGCTCGATCCGTCGTCGGGGTCGGCGTTCGAACCGCCGTCGGAGCCGCCGTCCGATTCCCTGCCGGACCCGTCGGATCGGTCGGACTCGTCCTCCTCGCGACGGTCCGGGGCGCGCCACGGGCGCTCGGGATCCCGTCCGCCGACGTCCGGCCGGTCGGCGGGTTCCGTCGGCGGCGAAGTGGCAGAGGGCGGCGCGGCGCGCCGCCAGTCGGCCGACATCGGTCGAACGTCCGGCCGCCCGGCCATCTCTCCGACGAGCGACGCGAGCGTCATCGGCGCGTCGGTTCCGGCCCGTCGCGCGGCCCGATTGATCCCCCGCATGCAGCTGAAAAGCGCCTGGATCGCAGCCTGCCGCGTCGGCGCGTACCCGAGCGACCTGACGCTGCTCGCCTCGCCCGCGGATTCGCGACACCGGAGTTCCCAGCCGTGACCCGGGACGTGCTTCGCCTCGACGGCGATCCGCCACCGCTCCGGCCGGAACCGGACCTCGTCCCTCCCAAACCGTTCGACCGTCCAGCCGGACGGCGGGATGATGTCGCTGGTCAGCGGTTCCATGGGCGTCCTTCCTCCGAGCGTGATACCGCCGAGTGACGGCCCGCACGGCCGCCGCGCGGCGTCGACCGTACTGACGTCGAGTGGTTTCCGATGGATACCATGTGTCTCCCCCCTCACAGCGGCCGTTGCATCTCACCGCACAGCGCGCTGTGGGGACGCAGCTATTTTCAGGTCACTCTAGGTCATAAACAGCCGAGATCGTACGGAAACTAATTTGCGTTTTCACCTGGCCGTCCCCTCGTAAAATCTACGCCCTCTCGCGTAATTCGCTATTTCAGCCGGTGAAACGGCACGGCGGCGCGGCCCGACCGCATCCCGGCCGCGCGGCGGTCCGCGAAGCGCGCCGTCGCGTCGGAGTGGTAAGAAGCCGAACCGTTTACTCCGGACCGCGGGGGATCGAGGGCGGTAAGCTCCGATTTACCGCGCGAAACAGTCACACCCGCGGTACAGTGCGGCGGCGAACACGGCCCTTCGGCGCGGCGAACCGAGCGACTCGGCTACGTTTCCTCGACGTGGCGGACCTCGGAGGCGACGCCGCGGGTACTTTCGACCATTTCGGGGCCGGACATCGCGGCCCGGCCGACGGCGAACGCCGTCGGCCCTTCGACGACGACCTCGTCGCCGGGACGGATGTCGTCGTCGGCTCCGACGACCCCAGGCGCGAGAACGCTCCCGTGCGGGACGAACCCGTCGATCTCGACGCGCTTCGTCGGGGCGTCGCTCTCGACCCAGCGTCGCGCGCCGTCGAGGGTGAACGAGAGGACGCCGTACTGGGGAACCATTGCGGCCAACTGGGTCCCCGCGTCGTCGCGGACCTGCAACTTCGGGTAGCGACCCGTCGTTCGGATATCGTCGAAGATCGCGTCGCCCGCCCCGGGACCGAACTGGTAGTCTGCGATGGCCCGCACCGTGTTGTGCTCGCGCTCGCGCTTCGAGTACTTCAGTTCGCCCGAGAGCGCGTCGCGCAGGTTCGAAAGCGACTCCGCCGTCGTCGGGTGATCCTCGACGGTGTACTCGAAGGGCACGTCGACGGCGGCCTCGACGCGCTCGCAGATGTCGCGGTAGCCGTGCGGCGGGACGTGCGCGACGACGCGGGAGTACTCGTTGCGCCGGAGGTACCGCCGGAGCACCTCCGCGACGAACTCCGTTTCGTCCCCGGACCAGCGGCCCGTGACGACCGAGTCGTAGTGCTGCGCCGGGTAGGTGAGCTCGAGCTCCTGCGGGACGACGCCGATCGGCGAGGTCATCGACACCTGGTGGGCGCGCCACTGGATCGCGTCGTGGTACTGCCCGTGGCTCTGAGACTCGCTGTAGGGCTTCTTCGCGGAGCAGGGGACGAGCACGAGCGGGTTGTCGAAGCGGTTGCGGTAGCGGGTCGTCACGCGCTCGGCGAAGCGCTGGATCTCCACCCGGCGGAGCGCGTCCTCCGAGGCGGCCAGGAGTCGGCTGTCGCGGATGACCGGCGTCCGCTCCTCCAGGTAGCCGTACTGGCCGTCGAACTCGCGGAACGCCGCGGTGAGCCACGCGTCGTGGCGGGCCTGTCCCTCGATGTAGTCGCGGAGCCGCCCCGCGCGGATGCGCTCGCGGACGAGCGCCAGTTCGGCCCGGAGGGCGTCGACGTTGTGCTCGACGCAGTCCTCGCGGGTGAACTCCTCCCGGGGCGTGCGACACGCCGGGCAGGCGCACGGGAGGTCCTCCAGGTCTTCGAGGAAGTACTCGCCCTCGCTCGTGAGGTACTTCCCCTGGGTCCCCTTCACCTTCGCCTTCTTCGCGTCGACGAGGTCGACACCGGCGTAGACGAGCGTCGCGACGTTCGCGGGCGTGGCGACGCCCGAGAGCGCGAGCGCGGCGTCGGCCGGGAGCGACTCCTTCGCGGCGATGATCGCGTCCTTGAACGCCGCCGCGTGGCCGACGAAGCCCGGCGCGTCCGAGAGGACGTAGGCGTCCGTTCCGGCGTCCGACGCGGCGTCGGAGGCGACGACGGCGGCCGTCGGGGTGTCGAGGTCAGGGTGCTCGACGGCGAACGACCGCTTGATCTCGTCGCGGGTGCCGGCGGGGAAGGCCCGGTGCGGGAGCACGGTGAGCGCGGCGGGATCTCCGTCGGGGACCTCCCGATCTTCGGCCCAGAGGCTGCCGGCGTCGACGAGCACGTCGTCTACGAGCGCGGGCGTCGAAAGCGGCTCGGCCAGTCGGAGTTCGCCGATGCGGGCGGCCCCGTCCCGGGAGAGAACCTCGAAATAGTCGGTCATGCGTCGCCCTCGGCGACGGAGCGTGAACTATCTTGCTTTGTCGGGGCGTCGGGGAACCATGGTCAGTGTTTCCGGCGCGTGGTCCCTCGAAGGCGTCGAGGCGTTCTTCGACGACGCCGCGATTCCCCTGCGCCTCGCCTGTCGAACCCCCGCGGACGATCTCTGGATGCTTTCGCTGTGGTACGTGTACCGCGAGGGCGAACTCCGCTGCGCGACGGGGCGGGACGCGGACGTCGTGCGCTTTCTCGAATCGAACCCGGAGGTCGCCTTCGAGGCGTCGACGAACGAGCCGCCGTACAGGGGCGTCCGGGGGCGCGGGGTCGCCGCCGTCGAACCGGACGAGAACAAGGCGCTCCTCCGCGACCTGCTGGAGCGCTACCTCGGCGGAATCGACTCCCGGCTCGCTGCCTCGCTGCTGTCGCCCGAGCGCGAGGAGGTCCGGATCCGCATCGAGCCGACGAAGCTCTACAGCTGGGACTTCGCGGACCGGATGGCGGACGCGAGCGCCGACGACGCGGAGTGAGGACCGACGCCAAACGAGGGCAGACGAAGAACGCGGACCGACTCACTCGTCGGCCGGCGGCGTCCGTCCGAGCCGTTCGACCGTCACCGAGTCGGGCACCTTCGACAGCGCCGCCTCGGGCCAGCCGGCGTGCGCGAGCGTGAACGACGCGTCGGGGTTGAGGTCGACGAGCCGCGCGACGCCCTCGGCGGCGGAGGCGTAGGCGTCCGCGTCGAGGCGCTCCGGCACCTCCGCGGTCAGCGGGTACGTCTCCGAGAGCGCCCGCGGAAACGGGCCGAACGGGGGCACGACCCGCCACGCGTCGTCGTACTCGTCGGTCGAGGGCGCGTCGCCCTCGGTGAGCAGGACGTTCCCGGACGCGGGGAGGCGATCGAGCCGCCGGCGGTGGCGGAGCACCTCGGGCCGGCGGGCGCTCTCGTTCGAGAGGTAGAAGAACGCGCCCTTCGAGGCCGGGTCGGAGCGTTCGAGCTGTTCGGCGTGGTCGAGCAGCGCGCGGTAGCCGTCGAGCATCGCGGGGTGGCCGCGGGCGCGGGTTTCGACCAGTTCGAGGAGGTTACCCGACCGGACGGCCTGCTTGATCCGCCGGATCTCCGCGTACGTGACGTGGAGGTTGTGCTCCGCGAGCAACCGCTCCGTCCGCTCGCCGTCGAAGCCGCGGAGGTCCTCGGGCGCGTGGTCGGCGCAGATCGGGCAGGCGCAGGGGAAGTACGCCAGGTCGTCCAGGTGCTCCGTCCCCCGAACCGTGAGATACCGGCCGTCGCGGGCGTACAGCGCGTACGCCGCGGAGTCGAAGAGGTCGCAGCCGAGCGCGACGGCGAGCGCGAACATCATCGGGTGGCCCGCGCCGAACAGGTGGACGGGGCAGTCCGCCCCGAGCCCGCGCTTCGCGGCGGCGACGACGTCGACCATGTCCGCGTAGCGGTAGGCGTTCATCAGCGGCACGACCGCGCCGACCGGGAACACGTCGAGGTCGGTCTCCGCGGCGCGGCTGCCGGCCCGCTCGCGGAGGTCCGGGTAGGTCGAACCCTGGACGGGCGCGTTGACGAGCATGTCGCCCGTGTCGACCGCTTCCGCGTCCGCGAGCGCCCGCTCCGTCACCCGGAGCTCCTCCTCGGCCCGCTCGCGGTCGACGTCCGGCGGGGTGGGGATGTCCACCGGCGTGCCGATGTCCGAGCCGACGTCCCGCTGGAATCGGAGGATCTCCTCGGTCGTCACGTCGATGTCGCCGTACTCCGCGAGCTGGAACGATCCCGAGTCGGTCATGATCGCGCCGGAGAAGTCGAGAAGCTCGTGGAGTCCCTCGTCGAGGGCTCGCTCGCGGAGGTCGTCGGTCTTGCGGATGATGTAGGAGTTGGTGATGAGGATCTCCGCGCCGAACTCGGATTCGAGCCGGGAGGGCGGAATCGTCACCAGGTTGGGGTTGATGACGGGCAAGAGCGCCGGGGTCTCGACGGTCACGCCGGCGCGCGGGACGGTGAGCCGCCCGATACGCCCCGCGAGGTCCCCGTCGCGGAGTTCGAAGCAGTCGCGCATATCCGCCGTTTCGACGGCCCCGCGGTAAGGGTTGCGTTCGGCCGACGCGAGGAGCGTCAGGGACGAAAAAAGCGGTTGGCGCTCGCCTAGCTGGGTCGTCCCGCCTTCATCTCTTCGTCGGCCTCCGTCGCGGACGGGCCGCGGTACGTGTCGATTCCGAGCGCCCTGTTGAGGGGGCACTTCTGCGTGACGGCGGTGACGGTCAGCACCGCACCGACGACGAGCGCCGCCGCGACGAGGACGGCCCCCAGCGTTCCGGCCGCGATCGTGACGAATCCGCCGATCGCGGCGAGGCCGACGATCAGCAGGATCGGGCCGACGACGAACCGCGCGATGCGGTCGTACCCGCCGACGTTCTTTTGCATGGATCTTTCACCGAATATCCGTACGCTTCGCGCGAGCATAACCTTGTATTCTATTCCCACGATTCGAAAACAAGCTGGCCGAGACGACACACACCGACGCCTGTACGTTCGATGCAGCGATAGATCGGGGGAGCGAATCGGCCGTCGGTCAGAAGACGGCCGGCGGCTGCATGTCGCCGAACTCGATGGCGACGTACAGGATCGCAAAGAGCGTCGCGTTGTAGGCCCCGTGGATGAGCGACGAGACGACGATGTTGTCGGTGAGTTCGTACGCGACGCCGAACACGAGCGACGGGAAAAACAGGATCGAGATGGTCGTCAGCCGCGCGCCGGAGGAGCCGCTGAGCGCGAGAAAGTGTATCGCGGCGAACAGGGCCGCGGCGACGAGGATCGCGATCGTCGGGGAGAACGCCTCACGGAGGCGACGCTGGACGATTCCGCGGAAGAGCAGCTCCTCCCCGGGACCGATGATGAGGAACGACGCCGGGATCAAAAGGAGCAGCACCTCGGGGTTGGCCGCGCCGATTTCGGCGGTCTGGTTGCTCGCCGTCTCGACGCCGAGCGCCTGGATGACGACGCCGGCCGCGATGATGAGTCCGAACGAGGCGAGCCACCCCCCGATCGCGACGAGGAGGTCGCGGAGCGAGGGGATCCGGATCCCGACGTAGTCGAGGCCGAGCCCCCGATACTGGAGGTAGGCGAGGGCGACGCCGCCGAAGGACAGGTACTGGTTCAGGACGAGCAGGAGGAGGATCGTGACGGCGATCGGAAGCTCGGCCCCGAGCAGGTCGATGGCGCTCGCGGCGATCACCACGAGGATCAGAGAGACCACGACCCCCGCGAGCCCCGCACCGACGCCGACGCCGAGCGCGCGCACCTTGTTGGACGCCGCGTTCATCGAAGGGTCCGACATACACGCGTGAGGAGGGTCCGAGGGACCAAAGCCGTTCGGACGCGGTGACGGCAAGATCCGCCGACTCGACGGCGTCGACGGTCGGCGCGGCCGATCGCCTCGCGGTCGGCGTCGTTCGCGGGGTCTGACGGGACCCGGAGGCGGAGATCCGGCGATCCGTGAGGCGTTTCGCGGCGGCGGGAGGCTCAGCGGACGGCGAGTTCGTAGTGCTGGACGCCGAGCGCCGTCCGGCCGTCTCGAACGTCGCCGTCGAGGATCGACGCGAGCAGGTCGTCGTACGCCGTCGTCGCGACGCGGATGCTCTCGTTGAAATCCAGGTCCCGCTCGCCGGTCGGTTCGCAGCCGCGGGCGACGAAGTAGTGGTGGACGGAGTTCGCGATACCGTTCGTCGGTTCGACGGTCACGAGCGGCTCGACCGTCTCCGCCTCGTACCCGGTCTCCTCCGTCAGCTCGCGCCGCGCCGCGGCCGCGAGGTCGGCGTCCTCGGGTTCGGTCGATCCCGCGGGGAGCCCGCGGTTGATCCGGCCGACGGCCTGCCGCCACTCCTCGATGACGACAACCCGCCCGTCCGGGGTGAACGGGAGAATCACGACCGCCGGCGGCTCGTCGACGTAGTGGTAGTCCGTCTCCGTCCCGTCCGGGAGGCGAACGTCGTCCCGCCGGACGTCGAACCCCGGACAGGAGTAGTCGATCGCGGAGCCCGTCGTCTCCCAGGCCAGTGGGTCGTCTTCCATACCCGTCCGTCGCGTTCGCGGGCGAAAAGTCCGGGTGGTACGCGGCGAGGGTCGAGCGATTCCCCTCCGACCCCGACGAGAGATACCGGGGCGTTCGGGAGGAGGACGAGAAGCGAGATCTGGTCAGTACCTGGTCGAAACCCGGTCGGGATCAGTCGAGAGCGGGAGCAGGATCGAGAGCGGGTCGAGATCAGATCGGGTCGAGATCAGATCGGGTCAGGATCGAAGGCGGAGCCGGAGTCGCAACGCGCCGCCCGCGACGATCATCGCCAGAGAGACGAGGGAGAGGAGGAGGTGGACCTCCGACAGCCAGAAGGGCAGCGGGAAGCTCGTCCGGAGCACCTGGAGCAGGGACGAGAGCACCGGGACCCCGCGATCGGGAGCCCCGGCTCCGTTTTCGCCGGGGGCGACCGGTCCGTTCGGAACGCCGGATTCGCCGTACAGCGGGGCGCCGACCGTCTCGCCCTCGGGGAGTCGTTCGGCCTCGTAGGGGACGTAGTCGGTCCGGTAGCTCCAGACGACCTCGCCGTCGGGATCGACCTCGACGAGCCGCTGGTTCGCCGAGTCGGTGATGAGGGTGTTGCCGTTCGGCAGGCGGTCGGCGTCGCGCGGCCAGGCGAAGCTCACGCCCTCGGCCTCGTACAGCGCCCACGCGACCTCCCACCCGCCGTCGTCGTTGCGGTGGAGTTCGACGATCCGGTCGTTCTCGCTGTCGGCGACGAGCACGGCCCCGTCGCCGAGCCACTGCGGGTTGTGCTGGTGGTTCAGGTGGCGTGGGTTCCTGTCCTCGTTGATCACGTCGACGACGCCCTTCCCGCGCTCGACGATGAGAATCTGGTTCGCGTTCCGGACGGAGACGAGGTAGCGGTCCTCGCCGATGCGGTCGACGTCGTTGATGTGGAGCCAGTCCACCTTCGTGGGATCCTCGGGTGCCTCGTAGTAGCTGCTCGCGTTCCACTGCCAGGTGATCTCCCCGTTCTCGACGGTCACGACGCGCTCGTGTTCCATGTCGGCGAGGACGTACCCGCCGCCCGGCAGGGGCTCGACGTCGTGAACTTCGCTGTTCTGTCCCGTTCGGACGGGGAAGCTGTACTCGTGAACCACGCGCGGCTCGGGTTCGGGGTCGACGATTCGGAAGCCGGTCCGGGTGCAGGGCGGTTCGTAGGGGCCGCACTCCCCGTATCCGGTGTCCATGAAGCCCGCCAGCACGCTCCCGTTGTCGAGCATCGTCACGTCGAAGTAGCTCGCCGCGCTCCACGAGCGCCACGTCTGGTTCGTCCCGTCGAGGAGGTAGACGCTCCCGCGTTCGTGGAGTCCCGCGCCGCCGCCCTGCGAGCCGACGAGCGTCCGCCGCGTCTCGTCGCCGTCGTCGGCGACGCCGATCGTCGGCGCGAGCGCCGCGCCGCCGACGAACGTCAGAACGAACAGGAGGACGCCGCCGGCGAGCAGCGCGGTGCTCGTGGTCCGTTTCGACACCATTAGTCGGTGAGATTGTGTCACCCGGGCGCAAATAGGCTTCTATCCGCACCGGGAGAGTCGAACCGACTCCGGAAGGGGCGGGCGGCGCTCTGACGCGCGGGCGAGAGCGGGCGCGAACCGTGACAACACCTATGGCGCTGACGGCCGCTAGTGCGCACATGGAGATCGCACGGCACGGCACCGGTCCACCGGCCGCGCTCCGCGCCCTCGCCTCGCAGATCCACCCCGTGTTCATGCTGCCGCCCCTCGCCACCTCCGCGTTCGGGGCGGTGCTCGCCGGCCGGTTCGCGCTCGATCTCGCCGCCCTCCACATCGCGGCGACGTTCTTCGCGCTGTACACGGCCCACGTCAAGGACGGCTACGTGGACTTCTACGTCCGCGGCGAGGACGACGACCACCCGCTGACCGCGCGAGGGTGCAAGCTGGCGCTCGTCGGCGCGTCAGCGGGGTTCTTCCTCGCCGCGGCGGCGCTCGGCGTCCTCGTCGGGATCGGGGCCGCCCTGATCACCCTGCCCTGCTGGCTCATCGCGTACTTCCACGCGCCCCAGCTCGACATGAACCCCGTGACCGCGACGGCGGGCTATCCCGCCGGGATCGCCGTCACGCTCGTCGGCGGATACTACGTCCAGACGGGCTCGATCTCGGCGACCGTCCTCGCGTTCGCGGCGGTGTTCGTCGTGCTCCTCTCCGGCATCAAAGTCATAGACGACTCGAAGGACTACGAGTACGACCGGTCCATCGCCAAGCGGACCGTCGCCGTCGCGCTGGGGCGGCGGCGCGCCCGCGTCTCCGCGTACCTCCTGATGGCGACGGCGCTTTCCCTCGTCGTGGCGTTCGCGGCCGCGGCGCTTTTCCCCCCGAGCGCGGTGTTCGCCGTGGTCGTGTTCGCCGGCGTCGCGCTCGTCGCCCGCCGGGCCGACGACCGACTGGCGACGATGCTCCTCATCAGGGGTTCGTACCTCTTTCTCGCCGTCCTCGTCGTCGCCGTGTGGTTCGAGCCGCTGTCGTGATCCGTTCGGGCGGCGGGCGGGGTCAGGGTTTTCCACCTCCCGGCCCGAACGGGGCGTATGGTTCCCGACATCGGCGTGCTGGGTCCGTACACTTACCTCGCGACGGAGATCTTCTGGGGCTCGGTCGCGGCCGCCCTCTTGTACTACGCCGACGCGTTCCGCCGGGCCGCCCGGACGATCGTCGCGCTGTACCCGATCGCGTACGCCTGGGATCGGTACACGCTCGAAGTCGGCGTCTTCGAGATCCCGCTCAGGACGGGCGTCGATCTCCTCGGCATCCCCATCGAGGAACACCTGTTCATGATCGTCGTCCCCGCGCTGGTCATCGGCGTCCACGAGACGCTCCGGGTGGTGCTGGACGAGCCGTCCGGCTCGGACGACCGGGCCGCGGCCGCGAACGACGGGGACGCGTGACGAAACCCGCGGTCGCGATCCGTGACGACAGCGATCCGCGATAACAGGATCGCGGCGCGCGTCGTCGGGTGCTTCCGCGTTGCGCGATGCGCTCGTCGCAGGCAGACAGAAGCGTCCGAACGACGTCGAAGCGGAAGCATATCGTTTTCGGGTCGCGGAGACGAATCGCACAACGTAATCCGGCCGAAGGGAAAGATCGTTATCCCCCCGCGCTCTACCGCCGGCAACGACGCCGGACCGACAGCCGGCGAACGCACCGCACACCATGTCCGATCCGTACGATCTCGACCTCGGGGCGAACTGGCGGGTCCGAGTCGGCGACGGCCGCGTCGACTACGTGGACGACTCGTCGGGCGTCCGCGTCGCCATCACCGAGTTCCAGCGGCACCTCCAGGTGTACTGGTGGGTCGACGTGTACACGCGAGAGGACGGGACGTGGATCGGGCGCGAAGTCGGCCTCGGCGACTCCTACAGGGACCCGGAGAGCGCCGCGGAAGCCGCACAGAGCGTCGTCGACGCGGTCTGTCGGGGCGACGATCTCGCCGGCGTCGAAGAGGAGTGACGGATCGGCCGGCCTGCCGGCGCGGGTTCCCGGCCGCGATCCGACGGAGCAGTTCCGCCGCCGACGCGCCGCGGGGTTCGAATCGGCTCAGCGCCGCGGACAGAAGTCCTTCGAGCCGTCGTCCGACTCGGAGTCGCCGGTGGGGGCGTCGCCTGAACCGTTGGATCCGTCCGGTTCGGGGTCCATCTCCTCGAACCGCTCTCTCTTCTCCGGCGGCTGCTCCTCGATCGGCGCGGCGTCCCCGTCGGACGCCCCGGAGTCGTCCTCGGGCGCTTCGGGCTCCTCGGACTCCTCGGGTTCCTCGGGCGTCTCCTCTACCTGCTCGTCCTCGGAGGTCTCCTCGCTCTGCTCTTCCTCGGCCGGCTCCTCCTCGGTCGAGTCTTCGCTCGGCTCTCCCTCGTCGCTTCCGTCCCCCTCCGACGCGTCGTCGCCCTCGCCGTCGGGGGCGGTTTCGTCCGAGCGTTCGGGGAGCGGACAGGTGCCGTCGGTGGAGATTCCGGAGGTTTCGACCGACGAGCCGCCGCGGGTGCGGACGGCCTCGTCGGTGGCGTTGATCGTCGTGTTCGAGACCTCGTTGTTCTCGGAGTCGTCGAAGAAGATGCCGTCGCGGCCCTCGCCCGTCTACTGGATACAGCTGTCGCGGACGACGTTGTTGTCGCGCCGGAACCGCATCGCGGCCCGGAAGGAACCCCCGCCGGTGATCGAGGTCGTCTCGATCGTGCGGGTGCCCTCGTCGGCCTCGGTCGCGTTGTCGACGTAGATGCCGTAGCTCGTCCGCGAGCCGTCCGAGCCGATGGTCGTGTAGCTCTCGTCGACGTAGATCCGGGTGTCGCGCACCTCGAACGACCCGCCGGAGTACGCGCCGACGATGCCGCCGGTCCCCTCGCCCCCGGCCATCCGGATGTCGCAGTTCTCGACGGTGACGGGGCCCGGCCCGTCGGCGATGCGGACGCCGCGCATGTTCGTCGCGATGTCCTCGGGGAGCGGCGGCTCCTCGGTGACTTCGAGGAACGCGTCGGTGAGGGAGCTCCCCCGGCTGCCGAGGCGGACCTGCGCGACGTTGTTGTTCCTGAACGTGCCGCCCTCGACCGTGATGGGCGCGGTGGAGTTCGACGCGTACAGCCCGTTGTTGGCGAACCGTTCGAGGTGGCAGTTACGCACCGTCACCGGTCCCTCGGAGTTGAGGTAGACGCCGACGGAGTCGCCGCCGTCGGTCGCCACCACGTTCTCGATGAGGCCGCTGCCGTCGGACCGAAGGATCTGGAAGGCGAAGGCGATGCCGGAGCGGCCGTGCCGTCCGACCTTCCGGATGTCGCGCAGCACGAGCCCGTCGTACGCGCTGATGTCGAACTCGGGTCCGACTCCCTCCGCCGTGTTGTCGACGGTGAAGTTCTCGATGCGAAGGTTCTCGACCTCGCCGCCGGCGATCCACAGCTCGGGGTCGTAATCGTCGCCGGGGACGAGCGTCGCGTCGCCCTCGCCGACCATCGCGAAGTTCGTCAGCCCGTACAGGATGAGGCTGTTCGCGACGTACGTCCCCTCGGGGAACTTGACGAGCGTGTCGTCCGCCGCGACCTCGGCGAACACGTCGTCGATCGGCTCCTCGCCGGTGTTGTCGGCGCCGGCTTCGACGATGTTCACGACGTTCTCGTACGCCCCTTCGTCGCCCGAAGCGACGGTCGGTCCAATCGCGGTCAGGGAGGCGACGCCTACCGCGCCGAGGTAGGCGCGCCGACTGATCGATGCCCGGAATGAAGACTCCTCCTGAGCCATACAGGGGGACCCAAACAGTCTTCCAAAATAAATTGATCGACCGCGTGAAATTCACTAGTGTTTAAGTATTTTGACGATAATGTCGGGAGTGAACGCCGGTATTTCTGAACATTCACAAAGATGGCGAGAGCCATCTCCTCCCGGACGAGCGTCCACCTCCAGGGCGCGCGTTCGAAACAGGGGTAGAAAAATCTGTCCTAGTCGCTCCGACCGGATCGTCTCGCCCCGGTTCGTCAGAGACTCGCCGCCTCTGCGACCGATCCGGCGGCATCGATCACACGACCGCGTTCCCGCTCCGATTCGACGTGGGCGTCGACGAGGCGCCGGCCGAGCGCGCGGAGCGCCGGGCGGTCCGCGTCGTCCCACCCGTCGGCGGTGCGGACGGCGACGCGCTCGCTGTCGGGCCGCCAGACGTAGCGCCACGACTCCCCGCGGACAGCGAGCGCGGGATCGTAGTTGCGCGCGAGGACGGTCTCGTCCAGGACGGGTTCGTACCCCCGACCGCTCGCGAGCGCCGGGAGCAGATCGGGGAGCCGACGCAGCGAGAACGGCCGTTCGACCCGCCCCTCCGGGCCGTTCAGGACGACGAACGGGACGTGGGTCATCTCCTCCGAGACGCGCTGGCCGTGGCCGTACACGCCGCCCTCGCCGAACGCCTCGCCGTGATCGGCGTGGATGGCGATCAACGGTTCGTCCCCCGCGTCCGCCGCGAGCCGCCGGAAGAACTCGTCCGTGTACCGGATCGTGTCGTCGTACGCCCGCACGAGCACGTCGTGGAACAGCCGTTCGAACCGGAGGTTCGACCCGCCGGCGAACAGCGACAGGTTGGCCGGGTAGGTGAGCAGCCGCGACTGCGAGCGGTACCCCGATCCCGGCAGGTACGGCATGTGAACGTCGACGAGGAAGAGCCACAGGAAGTACGGGCTCTCCGCGTCGGCGATCCACGCCCGCACGTCGTCGTAGAACGCCTCCCACGACATGAACATGTCCTGTCCCTGCCACCAGTTCAGGAGCTGAACCAGCAGATCTCCGGCGAGGCTCGTCTGTCGGCCGTCGCTGATCAGGCCGCTGGAGACGTTCTCGTCCATGAAATCCTCGAAGAAGTCGAAGTCGCGGTCGAAGTTGAAAAACCGGGAGGTCCACGGGTTCGCCGTGAACGCGGCCGTCTCGTACCCCATCTCCCGGAACCGTTCCGGGAGCGTGTGTCGGGTCCGCATGTGGTGCCGAATGCGCTCCGTGTACGGGACGCCCGTCGAGTCGGGTTCGTGGATCGGGTACTGCCCCGTGAATATCGTCGAGACGGAGCTGTTCGTCTCCGGGGCCGGGGCGATCGCGTTCTCGAAGACGAGCCCGTCGCGGGCGAGCGCGTCGAGCGTCGGGGTGACGTCTTCCTCCGCGCCCATGAACCCGCAGCGGTCCGCCCGCCAGCTGTCCACCGTAACCAGAATCACGTCCTTTCGATCCGCCATTGTCGCCTGTGCGGACCGGTGAGGACTTCGTTATGTGTCCGGTACCGACCGATCGAGCGCGTGACAGGCTTCGAGCGGCTTCTCCGACGGCGGTAGATCGAGCGTAACCGCCGGGCGCGCCCGCGGTAGTCACCGGATAAC
Source organism: Halegenticoccus soli (assembly GCF_002844195.1). Lineage (GTDB taxonomy): Archaea > Halobacteriota > Halobacteria > Halobacteriales > Haloferacaceae > Halegenticoccus > Halegenticoccus soli. The sequence goes on along the minus strand of NZ_PEND01000001.1, from coordinate 334,291 downwards.
AAAGCTCCGTTCGGCGTGAATTACACCGACCGCTATGAGTCAGACAACGACGCGATCGCGGACGGTCGAACTCCCCGCGCGGATCCACAGGCGCGTCGAGGCGCGCCTCCCCCGCAGCGAGTTCGGCTCGACGGACGAGTACGTCACGTTCGTACTGGAGGAGGTCCTCTCGCGGGTCGAGGACGCGACCGAAGAGGAGAACTTCCAGTCGATCGATCGAACCGAAGTCGAAGATCGGCTCAGATCCCTCGGCTACGTGTCCGACTGAACCGCGACCGGCGGCGCGTTCGACGGTCGACGGGCACAACGATGAAATACATTCGGGGACGTACCTCCAAAACAAAGTCCCCGGCGTGCGCTCGGAGCGCGTCGAGCGACAGTCCGTCCCGAATTTTTCACCCGTCCCACGCCACGAGCAATGAGAGACACCGAAACGCGAACGGCGCGCCCGAGAAACCGCCCCGCAACCGCCGGATCCACCGTCGATCCACGATCTGCCGCCGGTCGGCGGCGAAGCGGCGGGGGCGGCTGACCCATGCAGGTCATAGAGCCGCTCGGCCACCACGAGCTGTTCGTCGTCATCCTCCAGTTCTTCGTCCTGCTGGTCGTCGCGCGGACGCTCGGCGAGGCGTTCGGTCGCATCGGCCAGCCCGCCGTCGTCGGCGAGCTCCTCGCGGGCGTCCTCCTCGGACCCTCCGTCCTGGGCGTCGCCGCGCCTGGCCTCTACGGGTCGCTGTTCGCCGTCCCGGAGGCGCAGTTCCACCTGCTCGAAATCGTCTCCTGGATCGGGCTCATCATGCTGCTCGTCGTCACGGGGCTCGAAACCGACATCGACCTCATCGTGAGCAAGGGGAAGACCGCGGTGACGCTGTCGCTCGGCGGCATCCTCGTCCCGTTCGCCACCGGGTTCGCCCTCGGGTGGTATCTCCCGGTCGAGTTCATCGCCGCGCCGGACCAGCGGCTCGTGTTCAGCCTCTTCATCGCGACGGCGATGAGCATCTCGGCCATCCCGGTCATCGCGAAGGTGCTCATCGAACTCGACGTGATCCGCCGCGACGTCGGCCAGCTCGTCCTCGCGGCGGGCATGGTCGACGACACGATCGGGTGGATCCTGCTCGCGACGGTCGCCGGACTCGCCCGCAGCGGCACGGTCGACCTCGACGCCGCCGCGACGACCGCGCTCTCGGTGATCGTCTTCATCGGGCTCGCGTTCACCGTCGGCCGGCGGTTCGTCGAGTGGCTGTTCCGCCGGGTCGACAACGCGGCCGCCGGCGAGACGGCGATGATCACGACCCTGATGGGGCTCGCGCTCGCCGCGGGGGCGGTCACGCAGTACCTCGGGTTGGAGGCGATCCTCGGCGCGTTCGTCGTCGGCGTGCTCGTCGGCCAGGTAAAGCGCTTCGGCTACGACCTGCGGCACATCTTCGAGGTCATCACCCTCGGCGTGTTCGCCCCGATCTTCTTCGCCATCGCCGGCCTCCGGATGAACGTCGAGGCGCTCTTCGACCCGACGGTGTTCGCCGTGGGGGTCGTCGTCCTCGCGGTCGCCTGCTTCGGGAAGTTCGCGGGCGTCATGGGCGCCTCGCGGCTCGCCCGGCTCTCGACCTGGGAGGGCGTCGCCATCGGCGGGGGGATGAACGCCCGCGGCGCGATGGAGATCATCGTCGCCACCATCGGCCTCGGGCTGGGCATCCTCACGACCGAGATGTACAGCATCATCGTGACGATCGCCATCGTGACGTCGCTCATGGCCCCGGCGATCATGCGCTGGGCCCTCCCGAAGATCGAGATGAAACCGGAGGAGCGCGCCCGCCTCGACCGCGAGGCCCGCCAGCGGCGGAGCTTCGTCGGCGGCCTGAACAAGGTACTTCTCCCGACCCGGTGCAGCGTCGACTCGCAGTTCGCCGCCCAGCTCCTCGGACACGTGAGCCGCGGCGAGGACATCGAGGTCACGACGATGTACGTCGAGCGCGGCGGCCGCGGCGCGACGTCCGTTCGGAGCCCGCTCGCCCGACTCCGGTCGCTCGCCGGCCGCGTCCGCCGCACGCCCGGCGCGGCGTCCGAGTCGCGGTCGCGGAGCGACGGGGGGACCGCGGCCGGCGAAGAAGCCGACGCTCCGACCGACGCCGCGGCGGAGCTCCGGGACGACGCCCGGCGGTGTCTCGACCTCATGCGGGTTCAGTTGAACCTCCCCGACGCCCGGACGCGGATGATCTCGCGGCCGGAGGGCGATACGACGACCGGAACGGTGCTGACGGAGGCGGCGAGGGGGTACGACCTCCTGGTGCTCGGCGCGGGGGCGCTGGCCCCCCGCTCGGACGCGCCGCTCTTCGGCGCGACGATCGACGACGTGATCCGCGACTCGCCGTGCCCGGTCATGATCGCCAGTGCGGCCCCGGACGCCGAGGCGACGGACGTGCAGGAACTCCGCAACCAGGAGCCGATCCGCCGCATCCTCGTGCCCACAGTCGGCGCGGAGTACAACCGCCACGCCGCCGAGGTCGCGTTCGCCATCGCGCAGGAGCGCGGCGCGGTCGTCGAAGTCGTCCACGTCGTCACCCCGCCGCGGACCGGGGACGTGTTCGCCGACCGCCCCGACATGGACTCGGCGCTGCGGCTCGGCGAGGAGATCGTCGACGGCGAGGCCGACCTGGGCAGAGAACGCGGTGTCGAGGTGCGGACGAACGTCTTCGTCGGCGAGGCGGACGCCGAGGAGGAGCTCGTCGCGTACGCCGCCGAGGGCGACTACGACCTCGTCGTCCTGGGGAGCAACATCCGACCCCTCACCGGCCGGGCGTTCCTCGGCCACCGCGTGGAGTACATCGTCCGCAACGCGCCCTGCCCGGTGGCGGTGATCAGTTCGCGGTGACGTGGGCTTTGGCGGGCGGCAGCGTGTTTTCGGTCGGTGCCGCTCGTCGTTGCGAAGTGGGGTGAAATGGGCCGGCGCAGATTTGAACCACGCCCACTTCGCTCGCTGCCGCTCGCTCGTGGTCTCATTCAAATCTGCTTGGCGTTCATTCGCCACGCGATACGGACCGCTCGCTCCGCTCGCGGTTGCGATATCACGGGCCAGGAATGGGCCGGCGCAGATTTGAACTGCGGTTACGGCCACCCGAAGGCCGAAGGATACCAAGCTACCCCACCGGCCCGCACATCGAACAACGGCAGGTTGTCCTTTAACCCTTCCGAAACCACCCGGCGCGAACACCCGGCCACTCGGAACGCCGTCGCAGGGGGAGGGCGATCAGTAACGAAAAGTCGCGGGTCTGTTTTTAGTATGTTTCTCGAATCGAGAACTATACTGATAAAGTGGGACAGAATTACCGAACGACCGGATGATTTATTACGTTTTGAGCAATAGTCGAAACCGAAGAGAGGGCTGCCTCCCAGCCGAACGCGCGTAGCCGACGCCGTTGGGACGCTCCCTCGCGGAATCGGCGCGTCCCCTTCGGTGGTCCAGCCCGCCGTCACAGCGATTCTCGGCCGAAACGTACACGACATGCACGAAAACGCACACAGCGAAGTCGAACTGATCGACGCGACGAACGAACGGCGACCGACGCTCGCACGGGGGGTGTGAGATGGTCGGAGCCGAAGGGATCGACGTACTCGGACTCCTGTCCGTGCTCACGCTCGCCTGGGTGTTCGGCGCGCTCTCGGAGCGGGTCGGCTACCCGGCGATGATGGGCGAACTGTTCGCCGGGGTGCTGTTCGGCCCGCCGCTGCTCGGGCTGATCCAGCCGACGGAGGTGCTCGCGGTGCTGGCCGAGCTCGGCGTCTTCCTCCTGATGGTGTACGTCGGCATGGAGGTCGACCTGCACGACCTGTTCGAACTCGGCCCCCAGGCGCTCGTGATCGCGGTCGGCGCGTTCGTCATCCCGTTCGGCCTCGGCTACGCGAGCGGGATCCTGATCGGCGTTCCGCTGGAGGGCGCGCTGTTCCTCGGCATCGCCATGGCCGCGACCTCGCTGGCGACGAAGTCGCGGATCCTCTCCGATCTGGACCTGCTCGAAACCCGGATCGCGGGGGTGCTCCTCGGGGGCGCGCTCATCTCCGACGTCGGGGTGCTGGTCGTCTTCTCCGGGGTCATCGGCTTCATCAACGCCGGCTCCGTCAACCTGCTCGACATGGGCGTCATCCTCGCCAAGGCGCTGGCGTTCTTCGCGGTGACGATCGTCGTCGGCGACCGCTTCCTCCCGCCGGCCTGGGCGAAGCTCGAATCGCTCCGCGAGCGCTACGGCTTCGTCGACAAGACGACGGCGTTCACCTTCGCGCTCCTGGTGGCGCTCGCGTTCGCCGAGCTCGCGAGCCTCGCCGGCCTGCACATGATCATCGGCGGGTTCATGGCCGGGGCGTTCCTCCGGATGGCCGACCTCCAGCCCTCGCTGTACGAACACATGCACGGGGTCATCTACGACCTCGCGATCGGGTTTTTCGCCCCGATCTTCTTCGTGACGGTCGCGTTCGACCTCACGTTCTCGGTCTTCACGGAGAACTTCGCGCTGCTCGCGCTGCTCGTCGCCATCGCCTTCGTCGGCAAGATCGTCGGCTCGTGGCTGTTCGCGCTGCCGACCGATCTCACCTCCCGCGAGGGGCTCGTCGTCGGCTTCGGGATGAACGGCCGCGGCACCGTCGAGATCATCATCGCCTCGATCGGGCTCTCCGCGGGCGTCATCGACCGGCAGCTGTTCTCGATCCTCGTCTTCATCGCCATCTTCACGACCGCGCTCGTCCCCGTGACGATGACCTGGGGCGTCAGACTGCTCGAATCCGCGGACGAGCTGGTCCGGCTCGACGACGGGCCGTCGCCGTCGTCCGACGACTGACGGCGATCGGCGAACCCCGCCCGGCGACTGGCGACGATCGGGAGGGCGGAAGCGGCCGTTCGGCCGGGTCCGACGGGGTCAGACGAGACTCGCCGGGATTTGTTGGGGTTCGTCGGACGTTTCGCCCGCTCAGTAGGAGGTGTAGCCGTCGGTGTCGAGGTAGTTGTGCGCGACGGTGATCGCGTGGTCCGCGTGGAGGACCTCCGGACCGAGGCGAACGCGCTCGTCGGCCGCGTCCGCCAGCGCCGACGCCTCCTCGTCCGCGAAGTCGCGGTGGTCGGAGAGGACGAACAGGGGGTCTTCGGGCGGTTCGACCTCGACGACCGGATCGCCGCCCTCGTGGAGCTGGACGACCGTCGCGCCCGCGGCCGCGTCGGCGAGCGTCTCCTCGAACCCCATCCGTCTGAGTGAGACGCCCGGACTGCTCTCGACGGGCATGTGGCCGATCGCCCCCTCGCGCTCGCCGAGCGCCTTCCGGATCAGCGCGGCGGTGCTCCGCTCGTCGGGATTCAGCCGCCGGAGCTCGCTCCCTTCGAACGTGACGGTGAGCTCGTCGCGGAGGACGAGGTGGACGCGAACGTCCTCGCGGATGGCGTGCGAGAGGAAGAACGCGGAGTTGACGCAGCGACACAGCACGTCGAGGCGGCCCGCGGCGCCCGCGAGGTCGTCGAGCGAGAAGTCGGGCGTCGTCGGCGCGTCGTGGCCGAGGACGAGGAACTGGCGCATGGTGGACGTGCGGTCGGGGCGTACATGGGTCTGTCCACTCCGGGGCGAAGCGGTGCGGAACGATCGCCGGCACTGCTATGCTCGCTCCCCCCGTGTAGCTTCCAATGAACCGGGTTGCGACGCTCCGGCTCCTTTTCGCCCTGGCCCTCGCGCTCTCGGCGGCGGGGCCCGCGGGGGCCGTCCCCGACGCCCGGCTGACCGTCTCGAACGTCGCCGTCGCGCCGGGGACGCCGCTCGTCGGCGAGACGGTGACCGTCACCGCGACGGTGCGAAACTCCGTCGGGAGCCCCTCGCCGGTCGAGATCGAGCGGATCGAACTCCGCGAGGGCGACGCGGTCCTCGACCGCGCGGAGCGCGTCGGCTCGCTCTCGCCCGGCGACGACCTTTCGGTCCCGCTCACGGCGGCGTTCGACGGGGCGGGGGTCCGGACGCTCGAACTCCGCGTCGTCGGCGTCGACGCCGACGGCGACGAGGTGAGCGTCGCCCGTCCCGTCCCGATCGCCGTCGAGGACGCCGCGCCGCGGCTGGAGCTGGCCGTCCCGTCGCCCGCCGTCGACGCCGAAACGCCGGTCCGGGTGACCGTCTCGAACCCGAGCGAGACGCCCGTCCGGAACCTCGTCGTCCGGTTCGACGATCCCCTGGGCGAGCCGGGGATCGATCGCCGGGCGATTCCGGTGCTCGGACCCGGGGCGACCGCGACGGTGAACCTCACGGCCGTCCCGGACGCCGAGGGCGAACAGCCGGTGAGAGTCGCCCTCGATTACGCGACGGAGGCGGGCACCGAATCCACGACGGCGGCCGAGCGGACGGTCTCCGTCGCCCCGTTCGTCGACGACGTGGGCGTCGAGGTGCGGCCGGAGGCTCCCAGAGCGACGGAAGGGCCGACCGACGCGGCGGGGAGCCTCGGCGGCCTGTTGAGCGGCGCGGGATCGGCCGCCGGGGTCACGGACGGGGGGCAGGCCGAGGGTGACGCGCCGACCACCCGGTACGAGGTCGTCGTGACGAACTTCGGCACCGTCCCGGTCGAGAACGTCGTCGTCACCCCACGGGCCGGCGACACCGCCCTCCCGCGGGAGCGGATCGACGGCCCGCTCGCGCCGGGCGAACGGGCGACCGCGACGGTCGACCTCGCGGACGTGCGCGAACCGACCGAAGTGCGGTTCGCTCTCGCGTACGACGCGGGAGTGCGGGCGGGGAGCGCCGAGGCGGGGTTCGAGTACCGGCCGCCCGTCGGCGAGATCCGGATCACGGACGCGAACGTGACGGCCCGCGACGACGGCACCGTCGCGGTCACCGCCAACGCGGCGAACGTCGGGCGGGGCGAGGTGACGGGTCTCGTCGCCGAGGTCGTGCCGACGGAGGCCGTCCGGCCGACGTACCCGCAGCGGGACTACTTCGTCGGCACTGTCGACGGCAGCGACTTCGCGCCGTTCGAGCTGACCGCGCGGGTCGACGACGGCGCGGAGACGATCCCGGTTCGGCTGACCTACCAGGTCGACGGCGTCGACCGCCAGCGCGTGGTCGATCTCCCCTACGAACCCCCCCGCGAGCGATCCGGCGGCGGATTCAGCCTCGGATCGGCGGGAGCGGGCGCGGCCGCGAGCGCCGGCCTGACGCTGGGCGCGCTCGCGCTGGCCGCCGTCCTCCTGGCGCGCCGGGAGCGGCGATGAGCGCGGGTGGGCGGCCGTCCGGGGCGCCGCGGCCGGACGTCCGGTTTCCGGCGGTCCTGATGGCGCGGCGGAACCTCTCGCGGAACCGCCTCCGGACGGCGCTGGCGGCCCTCGGCATCGTCATCGGCGTGTTCGCCATCGCGTCGCTGGGGATCCTGGGGAGCGTCCTCGAACTGACGGCGACGCAGTCGCTCGGCGGCCTGGGCGATCAGGTCGTCGTCACGCCGAACGGCGACGCGGGCGAGGAGGCGATCGAACCCCGGGACGTCCAGCGGATAGAGCGCGTCGCCGCCGGGTCCGAGGTCGTTCCGCTCATCTCCGCCGGGGCGGTCGCCCAGCGCGGCGACGAGCGGACGTTCGTCACGCTGTACGGGCTGTCGGAACCGAGAGCCCTGTTCGAGGCGGCCGACGGCGAACTGCCCGCGCGGCACACCCGCGGGGCGATCGTCGGGTCGGCGGTCGCGGCCGACCTCGGAGTGGAGGCCGGTCGCACCGTGACGATCGAGGGGCGGCAGTACCGCGTAATCGCGGTGCTCGAAGCGGCGGACGACGTCGCGCCGGTCTCGCCGAACGACGCGATCGTCCTCCCCGAGGAGGCGTTCGTCGAGGAGGAGTACACCCAGGTCATCGTCCGGGCCGACTCCGGGACGGAGGCCGGCCGGATCGCCGCGGAGATCCGCGAGCGGTTGAACGCGCGGGAGCGCCGCGTCGACGTGTTCGAACTCTCGACGATCGTCGACCGGATCGGCGACTTCTTCGCCCTGCTCAACTCCTTCCTGCTCGCCGTCGGCTCGATCTCGCTCGTCGTCGCCGGGGTGAGCATCCTCAACGTCATGCTCATGAGCACGGCGGAGCGCAGGGGGGAGATCGGCGTCCTCCGGGCGGTCGGCGTGCAGAGGCGCGACGTGGTGCGGATCGTCCTCGTCGAGGCGGCGCTCCTCGGCGTCGTCGGCGGGGCGGTCGGGGCGGCGCTCGCCGCCATCGGGACCGCGGGGCTCTACTACTTCGTCGCCGAGGTGACCCTCGCAGCGGTGCTCGCGCCCCGGAACGGCGGCTACCTCCTGGTCGCGTTCGGATTCGGCGTCCTCGTCAGCCTCCTCGGCGGACTGTACCCGGCCTGGAAAGCCGCGAACGAGCGACCGGTCGACGCGCTGCGCGGGTGACCGGAACGGAACGTATCCCGAGCATCGTCCTTCATAATATAACATTGACATTGATCGGGCGGTTAAAATTAGGCATCTAGCAACCGAATCCACCCATTCGACAACGTTTTCACTCTATTTCGTCCTCGGGTGAATGCTCACCCAGGATCGCAGGATATTTATTTAACCAGAATACATTCACGGTATCGTTTCCCAGGAAGGGTGATATCGCATGTCTAATACGGATCAGGACGGAGCTAGGATGAACAGACGGCGCGTGCTTCAAGGACTCGGCGCGGCCGGCGCGCTGAGCATCGCGGGATGTACCGGAAACGGCGGCAACTCGGAAGGATCCGACGGATCCGGCGGATCCGGCGGGGCGAACCAGCTCAAGATGGCGCTGGTCAAGAGCCCGCTGGAGTTCGACCCGGTCGTGCTCAACGACGTCCCGTCGGACCAGGTCGCACAGAACATCTTCGAGGCGCTGTACTCGTACGACGAGTCGACGGGCATCGTCCCGAACATCGCCACGGGCGAGCCGGAGGTGTCCAGGGAAGGAAAGCGGTACGTCGTCGAGATGACCGACAAGGCGACCTTCCAGAACGGCGACCCGGTCACCGCCGAGGACGTGAAGTACTCCTTCGAAGCGCCCGTGAAAGAGGAGACCGAGAACGCGAGCGAGGTGAACATGGTCGACTCCATCACCGCCGTCGACGAGACGACGGTGCAGTTCGACCTGAAGTACCCCTACGGCGCGTTCGACACCGCGCTCGCGGGGAGGGACATCGTCCCCAAGTCGGTCCGCGAGAACGACAAGAAGGCGTTCAACACCAAGAAGCCGGTCGGCTCCGGTCCCTTCGAGTTCGTCGAGTGGCAGGAGGGGAACTTCGTCCGGATCAAGCGCTACGAGGATTACTGGGGCGATCCGAAGCCGAAGATCGACGGCATCGAGTTCGTGCCGGTCGAGGAGTCGACGACCCGCGTGACGACGCTCCGCAACGGCGAGAACGACGTCATCGAGGAGATCCCGCCGAAGCAGTACTCGACGGTCCGGAACATGGGCGACGCCAGCATCGACGAGGTGCCGGGCGTCGGCTACTTCTACCTCGCGTTCAACTGCAAGGAGGGTCCGACGACGGACCCGAAGGTCCGCGAGGCGGTGGACTACTGCGTCGACATGGACCAGGCGGTGAAGAACTACGTCGAGCCCACCGGCGTCCGCCAGTACAGCCCGCTTCCGAAGGCCGTCGCCGAGGACTGGGGGATGCCGCTCGACCAGTGGAAGCAGATTCCCCACAAGCGGGACACCGAGCAGGCCAAACAGCTGTTCGACGAGGCCGGCGTCGACTCGAACTACAACTGGAAGATCATCGTCCCGCCGGACGACAAGCGCGAACAGATCGGCGTCTCGGTGTCGAACGGTCTCAAGGAGGCCGGCTTCAACAACGTGTCCGTCCAGCGGCTCGACTGGGGCGCGTTCCTCGACAAGTACGTCTCCGGCAAGGAGTCGGACTACAACATGTACACGCTCGGCTGGTCCGGCTCGCCCGATCCCGACGCGTTCACCTACTACATGTTCGGCCGCGACGAGAACACGCTCGGCGTCACCAACGGGACCTACTACGGTGACAACAGCGAGAACGGAAAGCGGGTCCACGAGCTGTTCATGCAGGCGCGGCAGTCGACCGACAGGGAGGAGCGCAAACAGCTCTACGTCGAGGGCATCACGACCGCCCTCGAAGACCGCGCGCACCTGCCGGCGTACAACCTCAAAAACAGCTTCGGCGTGAAGAACTACGTCAAGGACTTCGCGTCGCACCCGGTGGACAGCTTCCACATCGCGAGCGACCACAACAACGTCTCGCTCGAAAAGTAGGCTCCGGCGACGGAGCCATTCCGGATTTATGTACATTACAACCGACAAGCAACAACCGCGGAGGCACACCGAAAGCGCGAGGGGTGCACCGTGAGCCGGCTCCGGTACGCGGCCGGTCGCCTGCTACAGTCGATCCCGGTCGTGCTCGGCGTCATCACGATCACGTTCCTCCTGACGGACGCGATCCCGGGGGACCCCGTGAGCATCATGCTCGGGCCCTCGCCGAGCGCGCAGCAGGCGGCGGCCATCCGCGCGAAGTTCGGGCTGGACCAGCCGCTGCACGTCAGATACGTCAACTACCTGATCGACGTGATCCGGCTCGATTTCGGCCAGAGCCTGTACTACGGGGTCCCGGTGACGCAGAAGATCCTCGAACGGCTGCCGGTCACGCTGCTGCTGCTCGTTTCGAGTTTCACCTTCGCGCTCGTGACGGCCGTCCCGCTCGGCGTCATCTCGGCGAAGCGGCGGAACAAACCCACGGACCACGTCTCCCGTATCGTCGCGCTGTTCGGGGTGAGCACGCCCTCCTTCTGGATCGGGCTGATGCTCATCATCCTGTTCGCGTACAAGATCCGGCTCTTCCCGGCGACGGACCTCGTCATGCCGTGGGCGCACCCGTCGGCCGTCGACGGCGCGAGCACGCAGTTAGAGGTCGTCCTGACGGCGCTGCACCACCTCGTGCTCCCGACGATCACGCTCGGGACGCTCCAGATGGCGGCCTTTACCCGCATCGAACGGTCGTCCATGCTGGAGGTGCTCGGACAGGAGTACGTCAAGCTCGCGCGGGCGTACGGCGTCTCGGAGGGGAAGATCCTGCGGAAGCACGCGTTCCGCAACGCGCAGCTGCCGCTCATCACCATCGTCGGGCTGCAGCTGACCCAGGCGCTCGGCGGGGCCGTCCTGACCGAGACCGTCTTCTCGATCAACGGGATGGGCCGGCTCATCATCACGGCGATCAACAACCAGGACTACCTGCTGGTGATGGGGACGACGTTGATGTTCGGCGTCGTGTTCGTCGTCGGCGTCATCGTCACGGACCTCTCGTACGCGTACGTCGACCCCCGGGTGTCCTACGACGACACTGACTGACCATGGCAACGGACACATCCACTTCGACGAAGTTCGACGTCCGGGACGCCGAGGCCGAAGAGAAGGTCGAAGCGCGCGTCGGGCTTCGGTACACGCTCTCGCAGGTGCGACGCGACCCGACGGCGCTCGCGGGCCTCTTCATCATCGGCCTCACGACGACTGTCGCGCTGATCGCGTTCGTCGACAGCACCGTCTTCGAACAGCTCTCGAAGATCGGGTTCTTCGCGAACCTGGGCGTCGAAAAGTACTGGCTCGCCAAGACCTTCTGGTACAGTCCGGTGCACGAACCGGCAGGCGCGGAGATCCTGCGTCCGCCGTTCGGACTGACGAACGAGTTGTACCCGAACCGGCCCGGAACGTTAGACCACCCGCTCGGGACGGACCACCGCGGCCGCGACGTCCTCTCGCGGCTGTTCTACGGGACGCAGATCGCCATCACCGTCGGGATCGTCTCGACCGGGATCGCGATGATCCTCGGGACGCTCGTTGGGGCCGTCGCCGGCTACTACGGCGGCTGGGTCGACGACGCGCTGATGCGGGCGGCGGAGACGCTCTTCGCGATTCCGTTCCTCGTGCTCGTCATCGCGTTCATGACGGCCTTCGGCCGGAACCTGATGTTCGCGATGATCGGCGTCGGGATCGCCACCATCCCGACCTTCGCGCGGCTCATCCGCTCGCGGGTGCTGAGCGTCCGCGAGGAGGACTTCATCGAGGCCGCGCGCGCCGCCGGGGTGCGCGACCGGAACATCATCCTCCGGCACGTCGTCCCGAACAGCTTCGCGCCCGTGCTGGTGCAGGCGACCCTCCAGGTGGGCATCAACATCCTCATCATCGCGGGGCTGTCGTTCCTCGGCTACGGCGCGCAGCCGCCGACCCCCTCCTGGGGGCAGATGCTCTCGAGCTCGCGGAACTACATGCTTCCGAACCCGTGGTTCAGCATCTGGCCCGGGGTGGCCATCCTCGTGACGGTGGTCGGCTTCAACCTGCTCGGCGACGGCCTGCGAGACGCACTCGACCCACGGATCAACAACTGATGAGCGAACCACTACTCACCGTCGAAAACCTGCAGACACAGTTCTTCACCGAGGAGGGTGTCGTCCGCGCCGTAGACGGCATCAGCTTCGAGGTGAACGAAGGGGAGATCGTCGGGCTCGTCGGCGAGTCCGGCGCGGGCAAGTCCGTCGCGACGAGTTCGATCATGCGGCTCGTCGAGAACCCCGGCGAGGTCGTCGGCGGCACCGTCAGGTACCGCGACGAGGTGCTCGTCGGATTCGAAGAGGGCCCCGACGGCGAACGCCGCCGATCGCCAGAGATGCTCTCGGAGGCGGAGATGCGGACCCGGATCCGCGGCCGGGAGATAGCGATCATCTTCCAGGACCCGATGGAGAGCCTCAACCCCGTGTTCAAGGTCGGCGACCAGCTCCGGGAGTTCATTGAGATCAACCGCGAGGTCTCGAAGGCGGAGGCCAGGGAGATCGCCGTCGACATGCTCCGGGAGGTGGGGATTCCGGAGCCCGAAGAGCGCTACGACGACTACCCCCACCAGTTCTCGGGCGGGATGCGCCAGCGCGTGCTGATCGCGATGGCGCTCGCGTGCGAACCCAACCTCATCATCGCGGACGAACCGACCACCGCGCTCGACGTGACCGTCGAGGGACAGATCCTCGACCTCGTGCGCGACCTCCAGGCGAAGTACGGCACGAGCTTCATCTGGGTGACCCACGACATGGGCGTCGTCGCCGAGATCTGCGACCGGGTCAACGTGATGTACCTCGGCGAGATCGTCGAACAGGCCGAGGTCGACGACCTGTTTTACGACACCAAACACCCCTACACCGAGGCGCTGCTCCGTTCGATCCCCCGGCCGGACCAGACGGTCGAGGAGCTGAACCCGATCGAGGGGGTGATGCCCGAGGCGATCAACCCGCCGCCGGGCTGCCGGTTCCACACTCGCTGTCCCGACGCGCGCGAGGTGTGTCGGCGGGCGCACCCGGCGTACCAGGACGTGACCGGCGACGAACCGCCGCACCGCGTCTCGTGCGTGAAGTACGAGGACGTCGGGTACGAGGACTCGGACCCGCTGGAGACGGCGGCGACCGGCGCATTCGGCGGCGGCCTGGTCGAAGCGCGGGGTGAGAGCGATGAGTAGGGCGGTCGCGCGGCACGACGAGGAACAGGTCGACTACGGCGAGACGATCCTGTCGGTCGAGGGGCTGACGAAGCACTTCAGCCAGGGGAGCGGCCTGCTCAGCAGCATCTTCCCGAAGCCGAAGGTGAAGGCCGTCGACGACGTCTCCTTCGACATCAAGAAGGGCGAGACGCTGGGGCTCGTCGGCGAGTCCGGCTGCGGCAAGTCGACGCTCGCGCGGACCGTGCTCCGCCTGCTCGAACCGACCGACGGGGCGGTGTACTTCAAGGGCGAGAACCTCGCCGAACTCTCCGGCGAGGCGGTCCGCAACCACCGCAAGGACATGCAGATGATCTTCCAGGACCCCCAGTCGAGCCTCGATCCCCGGATGAAGGTCGGCCCCATCGTCGAGGAGCCGATGAAGGCCCACGGCCTCTACGAGGGGGAACGCGAGGAGCGCGCCCGCGAGCTGCTGGAGAAGGTGGGGCTGGACCCGCACCACTACAACCGCTACCCCCACCAGTTCTCGGGCGGCCAGCGCCAGCGCGTCAACCTCGCCCGGGCGCTCGCGGTGAATCCGGACTTCATCGTCTGCGACGAGCCGACGAGCGCGCTCGACGCCTCGATCCAGGCGCAGGTGCTGAACACCATGCGCGACCTCCAGCGGGAGTTCGGCCTCACGTACCTGTTCATCAGCCACGACCTCTCCGTGATCCGCCACATCTCCGACCGGGTCGCCGTCATGTACCTCGGCCAGCTCGTCGAGCTCGCCGAGACCGACGAGCTGTTCGAGAACCCCCAGCACCCGTACACGGACGCGCTGCTCCAGTCGATCCCGGTTCCGGACCCGCGGGCCGAGGGCCGGCGCGGCGTGCTCGAAGGCGACGTCCCCTCGCCGATCGACCCGCCGTCGGGCTGTCGGTTCCGGACGCGCTGTCCGAAGCTCATCGTGCCGGCGGAGTACGACCTGACCGACGCCGAGTGGGCGAACGTCCGCCGGTTCGTGCGGGCCGTCGATCGCCGCACCTTCGAAGCGTCGACCGGGCGCGCGATCCGCGCGGAGTTCTTCGCCGACGCGGAACCGCGCGGCGACGCGGCGGCCGTCGTCGACGAGAGCATCGAGGCGATACTCGAGGACGACTGGGATCGCGCCGCGGCGCTCCTCACCGAGTCGTTCGCCGAGAACAGCGTCTGCGCCGAGGAGAAGCCGGCGTACCACGTCGAGCCGGAGTACGGCCGGGGCGAACACTTCGCCGCCTGTCACCTCCACCGGACGAAGCGCGCGGACTGACCTGGCTGATCAGGTCGGCCGGGCTGATCGAGCGTCGGGGCGCGAGGGTGACGACGGATCGGCTGACCGCCCCTTACCCTCCCTCACCCGATCCGGATCCGGACCGAGTCGCTCGGCCGCGGCGGGCGCGTGGCGACGAACGCCCGGATCTCGTAGGTTCCGGGAGCCGGCGTCTCCCAGGTCGTGCGGTCGCCGACGCGCTTGAACCGCCCGTTCCACGTCCAGGTGATGACCTTCCGCTCGCCCGCTCGGAAGGGGAACCGCCCCGCCGCGCCGCTCGCGTACCGCTTTTCGTCGCTCGCTTCGAGTTCGCCGTCGACGGTCCACCCCCAGAGCCGCCGCTGGGGGGTCGCGACCGCGATCGGCAGCGGGAGGCGGTTCTCGATGGCGACCGTGAGTTCCACCGCGTCGCCCGGGCGGTACGCCTCGCGGTCGGTTTCGAGGTCGATCCGCAGCGCCCGCCGCGCCAGCGGCTGCGGGACGAACTTGCCGACGGCCTCCGCGAGGTAGTTCCGGTTCTCGTCGAACCCGTACCGATCGGCGTCGGAGCCGCCGGTCACCGTCCGATCCCTCCGGAGCGCATGGGTACAATCAGCGGTTCGAGCGGCATTCCGCTGTCGGTTTCGGGGGCGCGGCAATCGGGCTCGGAGGCGCGACGGTCTGACTCGGGCACGCGGCGGTCGGACCGCTCGCGAGCCCCCAGGCGCGCGGTTCAAATACGGCGGTCACTAACGTGAGGTGAGGGCGCGAACCGCGGGACTGCGAGCGGATCACGTCCGCCGACTTCGAATGAATCCGGAGACGCCCAACCCGTTCGACGAGTACCGCGACGCCGGCTCCGACCCGCTGGTCAGAGTGTTCGCGGAGTACGGCCGCGACGACCTCGGGTGGTTCCTGCTCGGGCTCCTCGCGAGCGTCTGTGCGAGCCTGGTCGCCCTGCTGCCGCCGCTGGTGCTCGGGGTCGCAATCGACTCGGTGTTCGGGGGAAACGCCCCGTTCAGCCTGCCGCTGGTTCCGGACGCCTGGCTCCCGACGACGCGCCTCGGGCAGCTGTGGCTCTCCGCGCTCCTCATCGCCGCCGGGTTCGTCCTCGGCGTGGTCTTCACCTGGCTCCAGGGGATCGGCCTGTCGCTGTACTCGAACCGCATCCAGCACGCCGTCCGCACCGACGCCTACGCGGCCATGCAGCGGCTCGACATGGCGTTCTTCGACGACAAGCAGACGGGGCAGGTCCTGAGCGTCCTGAACAGCGACGTGCGGAACCTCCGAATGTTCCTCGACAGCTCGTTCAGCGGCGCGATCCAGCTCGTCGCGTCGGTCGTCGCCATCGCCGGCGTGCTCCTCTGGCTCAACTGGCAGCTCGCGCTCGTGACGCTCGTCGCGGTGCCGCTTCTCCTCGCCTTCACGGTGCGGTTCATGCGGACGATCCGGCCCATGTACGCGGCGCTTCGCGCGAGCGTCGGCGACCTCTACGCGCGGCTCGAAAACAACGTCGCCGGCATCGAGGTCATCAAGGCGTCGAACGCCGAGGCGTACGAGGAGGGGCGGGTCGCCGAGGCGTCGTGGGACTACTACCTCCGATCGTGGGCCGTGGCGAAGCTCGAATACCTCTATCAGCCGAGCATGGAACTGCTCTCCGGCGTCGCGTTCGCCGCGACGTTCCTGCTCGGGGGGTACTGGCTCGTCGCCGGTCCGCCGCCCTCCTTCGGCGGCCGGCTTCTCGTCGGCGAGTTCGTCACGTTCCTCTTCATGACCCAGCGGTTCGTCGGCCCGCTCGGCGGGGCGGGGCGCATCGTCAACAGCTACGAGAACGCCCGCGCCTCCGCCGCGCGCGTCTTCGGGCTCGCGGACATCCCCGTGACCGTCGCCGACGCCTCCGACGCGGTCGTCCTCGACGGCGTCGAGGGCCGCGTCGAGTACGACGCCGTCGACTTCGCCTACTCGAACGGCGTCCCCGTGCTGCGGGACGTGAGCTTCGCGGCCGAGCCGGGCGAGACGGTCGCCCTCGTCGGGCCGACCGGGGCCGGCAAGTCGACCGCCGCGAAGCTCCTGCTCAGGCTGTACGAGGTCTCCGATCCGGGGGGCGCGGTCCGGATCGACGGCGTCGACGTGCGGGACGTCGCCCTCGAATCGCTACGCGGCGCCGTCGGGTACGTGAGCCAGGACGTGTACCTGTTCGACGGGACCGTCCGCGAGAACCTCCTGTACGGCGCGTTCGACGCGACGGAGGCGGAGATGGTCGCCGCGGCGACGGCGGCGGAGGCGCACGACTTCGTCGAACGCCTCCCCGACGGGTACGACACCAGGATCGGCGAGCGGGGGGTGAAGCTCTCCGGCGGCCAGCGCCAGCGCATCAGCATCGCCCGGGCGATGCTGCAGGATCCGGAGATCCTCGTGCTCGACGAGGCGACCTCGGCGGTCGACACCGAGACCGAACTGCTCATCCAGCGGGCGCTCGCCCGCTTGACGGCGGACCGGACGACGTTCGTGATCGCCCACCGCCTCTCGACGATCAGGGGCGCGGACCAGATCCTCGTCCTCGACGAGGGGCGGATCGCCGAGCGGGGCACCCACGAGGAGCTCGTCGCGCGGGGCGGGCTGTACGCGACCCTGTGGAGCGTGCAGGCCGGCGAGATCGAGAGCGCCGACCCGGCGGTGGTAGAGCGGATCGCCGGTCGCGCACGCGACGGCGAGTGAGCCGGCGGTTCGGGGGCGAGCGAAACCGAGCCGGCGACGGTTCTGCGGTCGGAGACACAAGCGCTCGTTTGCGCCTACAGAAGGATTATGCCGCGGTCGGGGGACGACATCGCATGCACCGTCGCCGCTTCCTCGCCGCCGTCGGGACGGGCGCTGTCTCGGCCGGGTGTCTCGGGCGAGACGAGCGAAAGGACGACGTACCGCCGGACGATACCGCCTTCACCGCATCCCTCGACGGGGTGACGACCTACCGATACCTGCTCGATCTCAGCTACGGGGGCAGCCTCGACGTACGCGCGCCCCACGTCACCGATCTGCCTGCGGGGGCGAGAGCGGCCGTCGAGTCGGCGATCGAAGAGGGGAGGTACGAAATCGACGATCCGTCCGACGAACTCCGGTACGCGGTTCGGACGGGGTACGCGGCCGCGGACGACCGGATCTACGGACTCGATTCGACGTTTCCGGAACTCGTCCTGACGCTGGACCCGGTTCCGAGAGACGCCGCCGCTCCGGGTCGAACCGCGGACGTGAACGGGGACGTCGTTCGACGGACTCGGGCGGTGAACGAGGTTGTCGGAAGTCTCGTCCGCGGGAAGCTGGAGCACCGAACCACCGCTCTCGACCCGAAGCTACGGGCGTTCCTCTCCGAATACGACTTCGTCCGGCACTCCGACGGATGCGGAAAACTGACGCTCTCGGTCGACGATCCGGGACCGCCGTACGCGTTGCGGGCGACGCCCGCGGACGAGTCGCGGATTCGCGGCGGGACGGTCGCGGACCTCGCCGACCTGCCGCCCGCGGCGCGTCGGGCGATCCGCGGCGCGTTCGAGACGGACGGCCGGCGGTATCGGATGCACGACCTTCCGGCGGAACTCGAGGAATCGGTCGCAGCCTACGACTACGTCCGCATCGAGGGCGAGTACTACGAGCCGTACCTGTTCGCGGCCCGCCCGGAATCGCTCCCGGTACGGTTCGAGGCGGCTCTGGGCGACGCGGCGATCGCGCCGGACTCCCCCGCGACGCTCACGCGGTCAGTCACGAACACGGGACACGTCCCGGTTACGCTGTTCTGCGGCGCGCCGCCGCCGTTCGGAGTCCTCTCGGCGAAGAGGAGGGACGGCGAGGGCGGCGTCGTCCTGTGGAGCGATCGGTACGAGACGAGTGACTACGTTCACCCCCGGGACGACGGGACGGTAATCGTGAACTCGATCGGACTCGGCGTGCCGCTGCTCCCCGGAGAAACGATGCGTCGAACCTACCTGCTCCGAGCCGACGCGAGAAACCTCGCGCCCGGAACGTACGTCGTCGACGACTACTTCGGCGTTCGGCGGTGGGGCGAGGACGGGGGTGAACGCGAAACGGGTCGCATCAGGGACACCGGCGACTACCCGTACCGTCTCGCGCTCACCGTGGCGAGCACGGGCGGTTGATCGGGCCGGACGCGTCGACTCCGGCCGACGGCGATCCGGCGATCGCCGACACAGACCTATACCGCGCCGCGCGAAGCAGTACGCATGCCGATCGACGAAGACCGCTGGGACCGGGCCGCGGAGGTCGACGATCTGCTGACCACGGTGCGCGAGATCCTGGAGGCCGGCGCGCCGTCCGCCTACGCCGTCGAGGACCTCTTCCGGGACGCGGGACCGGCGGAGAGCGGGGACTCGACGCTCGTGAACGCGATCCGTGACGCCGTCGGCTGGCAGCTGTCGCGGCGGCGGTCCGAGATCCTGGTCGAGATGGCCCTCGAAACGCTCGTGTACCACGGGAACGCGGAGAAGCGGGCGATCGACGAGGGAGAGGACGGGGAAGTGAGACTGTACTACAGGGCCGCCTAACCCGCGCGGACGAACGGTTCCCCTCCGCCCGGATCGGGTCAGTACCCGACCGCGTTGCCGTCCTTCCGGGGCTCCGTCGCCGCCGACAGGACGCCGCCGTCGTTCCGCGCGATCTGCGCGCCGCCGAACATCGCCGGGGGGAGGACGCGCACGTCGTGGCCCTTGCGGGCGAGCGCGGCGGCGACGTCGTCCGGCACGTGGGGCTCTATCGCCAGCGCGCCGTCCTCGCGGTAGCGCCAGCGCGGGCGGTCGAGCGCCGCCTGCAGCGGGAGGTCGTAGTCGACGACGTTCGAGACGACCTGGACGTGCCCCTGCGGCTGCATGTACCCGCCCATCACGCCGAAGGCCGCCCAGTCGTCCTCGCCGAGGCGGGCGACCGCCGGGACGAGCGTGTGGAACGGCCGCTTGCCCGGTTCGAGGCGGTTCGGGTGCTCGGGGTCGAGCGAAAAGGACGCCCCGCGGTTCTGGAGCGCGATGCCGGTGTCGCCCGCGACGAGGCCGCTGCCGAAGCCCGCGAAGCGCGAGTTGATGTACGAGACGACGTTCCCCTCGTCGTCCGCGACCGTCAGGAGGACGGTGTCGGCGTCCTCCGCCCGCGCCTCCGGGACGCCGAAGGAGACGTCGCGGTTCGCCGTCTCGCCGACCTCGGCGGCCCGGCGTCTCGCCCACGACTTCGACCCGAGCGGCGGGACGTCCTCGTACTCGGGATCGGTGATGTAGCGGTGGCCGTCGTGGAACGCCAGCTTCGTCGCCTCCGCGAAGTAGTGGATCCGCTCCGGCGAGTCGAGCGGGTGCTCGCCCGCGCCGAGTTCCTCGGCGACGTTCAGCGCTTCGAGCGCGATGAGCCCCTGGTTGTTCGGCGGGAGCTCGTACACCTCGACGCCGCCGTACGTCGTCGAGACGGGATCGACGAACTCCGGTTCGAATCCCGCGAGGTCCGAGCGGGAGAGGAAGCCGCCCTTCGCCCGAACCTCCTCGACGATCCGCTCTCCGATCTCGCCCTCGTAGACGGCGTCCGCCCCCTCCTCGGCGACGGTTTCGAGCGTCGCGCCGAGCGCGGGGAGGCGGACGCGCTCGCCGACCGACGGGGCGCGACCGTCGAAGAGGTACGCCGCGCGGGCGTGGTCGTCCGCGAAGAGCTCCTCGGCGTGCTCCCACTGGCTGGCGACGACCTCGGACACGGGGAAGCCCTCCGTCGCGTAGCGGATCGCCGGGTCGAGAAGCTCGGACAGGGACTTCCGGCCGAACTCCTCGACCGTCAGCTCCCAGCCGCGGGCCGTGCCGGGGACGGTGACCGCGTGCGGGCCGAGAAACGGCATCCCGGCGGTCTCGGCCTCGTCGACCGCGTACCCCCGGGACTCCGGGTACCACGACGAGCGGGTGTCCGCGTCCGCCGCCTCGACGCTCGCCCGGACGTTCTCGATCGTCGCCTCCTCGGGCGCGCCGCCGCAGCTCCGCATCGCGCCCACCTCGCCCTCCGCGGTGCGGTAGAGGGCGAACACGTCGCCGCCGAGGCCGGTGCTCGTGGGTTCGACCACGTTCAGCGCGGCCGCGGTCGCGACCGCCGCGTCGAACGCGTTGCCGCCGCCTTGCAGGGCGGTTATCCCCGCCTGGGCGGCGAGCGGCTGGCTGGTCGCGACGACGCCGCGCTGACCGTAGACGGTCGAGCGCCGCGACCCGAAGGTGTCGATGTCGACTTTCGCCATGCACTGCCATGGCGAAACGCCCCTAAAAAATCACGCGACCGGGACGTTCTTGCTGGATCGGCGGCCGCGCCGGGCGCGGGTGATGGAGGCCGCCGGACCTACCCGGGCCGCGGCGATCGAGATCGTCGCACCTGCCCGCCACCTTGACGGCCTCGTACTGGCCCTCGGTGAGGACGCGGCGTCAGCCGCCGCGCCGGGTCGGCCGATCCGCCCCGTCGTCGACGCGACGACCGATGTCGAGGTAGTAGTTCTTCAGGACGTCGCGGCCGAGGAGCAGCGGGTAGTCCATGTGCGAACGGTCCTCGATGTTCGCCGCGACCGTGTGCTGTGCGCCGCCGATGCCGATCACCAGATCCACGACCGGACGGCTCCTGCCGCGCTTCGTGGTGCCCGACCTGACGGTGCTGACGGTGTGGATCGGTCCGGCGCCGATCTCCGCGGCGAGGCGGATGTCGATGCTGGTCCGGGAGGCGCCGGTGTCCGACTTGCCGACCACCGTCTTCGTTCCCGTCGCCCCGCTCACGACCACCCGCTCCGTGAACCCGATCACCGGCGGCTCGTCGGGCGTCGTCGGTCCCGGCGCGGGCGCGCACGACGGCCGGGAGTCGTCGAGGGTCGCCGAGAGCCGCCGCACCCGCTCGCCGTCGACGGCGACGCCGACGCGCTCGACGGCGAGTTTGGCGATGTGCGGGGCCGGGCTGCGGCCCGTCGCCCGGTAGAGCCCGCGGAACCCGGCGGTGGGATTGACTTCGAGGACGCACCACCCCTCCTCGCCCTCGATGAGGTCGACGCCCGCGTAGTCGAGCCCCAGGGCGGCGGTCGACGCCAGCGCGAGCTCTGCGACCTCCGTCGACAGCACCGCCGTGGCGTCCTCCACCTCGCCGCCCCGGGCGACGTTCGTCCGCCACTCGCCTTCGGGGGCGTAGCGGTACATCGCGCCGACGACCTCGTCGCCGACGACGTACACCCGGAGGTCGCGGGGGCGACCCTCGTACGTGCTACAGACGAACTCCTGGAGGAACGCCCGCCTCGCCCCGACCGAGGCGGTGAGCGGCTCCGTCGTTTCGAGCTTCCACGCCCCGCCCCCGTGGGTGCCGATGGCGGTCTTGTAGACGACCTCCTCCCCGAACTCGGCGCGGAGGTCGGTGAGCGCGTCGCCCGAGAGCGCGAACGCGACGTCGGGCGTCGGGATCCCCTCGCGGGCCAGTATCGCCGCCGTGGCCGTCTTGTGCGCCGCGCACGCGGCCGCCTCCGGGCGGTTGAGCGTCGGCCGGATCTCGGCGAGCGTCTGCGCGACGCCGAGGTGCTCCGCCGGCCGGTCG
Organism: Halegenticoccus soli; assembly: GCF_002844195.1. Taxonomy (GTDB): domain Archaea; phylum Halobacteriota; class Halobacteria; order Halobacteriales; family Haloferacaceae; genus Halegenticoccus; species Halegenticoccus soli. Next base: position 311,983 of record NZ_PEND01000001.1, on the reverse strand, counting down.
GCGTTCGACAGCAGCAGGCGGTTGACGACGACGTCCACGTCGGGCCGCAGCCGCGGCCGCCCGTCGACCACCCGGAAGACGGTGTTCTCCTCGCGGAGCCACTCCGGTCGGTGGCCGAGCGCCTCGACCGCGTTCAGAATCGCCTTCGTCTCCTTGCTGTCGTGAAGCGTCAGCACCCCCACCCGGACGGCGTCGCGGTTCATACCCCACCTACGATCTATTGCGTCGAAAACACGTCGTCCGTTCGGCGACGCGATGGCGCGCGTCGGTCGGTCGGCGAGAGCGCTCGCCGACCGGAGGCGAGAGCGACTTCGCGGCGGTGGGAGCGGCTCTACGGGCCGGAGAGCGGGTCGGAGTCGGAGAGCGACTGCTCGTCGAACCGGGGAAGGACGGCCTCCCGGACGAGCGCCCCGTGCGCGCGCCGCAGCCGCTCGGACAGCGCCTGCGAGGAGATGTCGAGGTCGCCGGCGAGGTCAGCGATCGTCGCCTCCCGGGGGATGTCGTAGTACCCCGCTGTCAGAGCCAGCCCGATCGCCTCGTACTGCGCCTCCGAGAGCCCGAGACCGGCTCGGTGGAGCTCGGAGAGCGGGTACACCCGGTCGACGCGCACGTCGAGCCCCTGTCGGCGGCTGAAGTCGAACAACCCGGACACGTTCTCCTGCTCGTCGAACAGCGCCCGGAACCGCCACCGGCCGCCCGACAGCGACGCCCGCTGGACGGTCGCCCCCTTCTCGCAGACGAGGTACCGAAGCAGTTCGCCGTGCTCGACGTCCTCGGCCCGGTACAGCCGCTCGCCGTCGAACGACGCGACCAGTTCGACGCCCCGGACGGTCGGATCGGACTCAAGCGACGCCGTCAGCGCGTCGAAGTCGGCGTCGAAAACCCAGAAGATGGGAGCGAGCACGGAGGGGTGCGCGGTGGCCCGCACGACCGCGAGTTCGATCCCGGGGTGATCGGCGACAGTTTCAGAGAGAATGAACGCTTCAGGAGACAGATTGAGTTCGACGACGGTCGTCACGACGAACAGTGTATCGGCAAACGAAGGTAATCGATCGTACTTGTTATAACAGGTTACTTATCCGTGGCGAGTCGAGCGAGGCGGACCGCCGGCGCTCGACTACCGACGACATCGGGCGATTTCCGGCGGGCGCGCCGCCGCGTTTCCGCCGGCCAGCGAGGGCATCGAGGCGGCGGGAATCCGTATAAGTCCCTGCGCGTCAAACCCCCCCTCGATGCCTACAGCCGCGGAGGTCACGTTGCCGGCGGACGAGTTCATGCTCGAACGGACGCTGGAGCAGATGCCGGACGCGGAGTTCGAGATCGAGCGCGTCGTGGCGACGGAGGCGACGCTCGTGCCGTTCGTCTGGGCGATGAAGTGCGACCCCGACCGCCTGAACCGGCTCCTGGACGACGATCCGACGGTCGAGAACGTCCGTCTGCTTGCCGAGTTCGACGAGGAGTGGCTCTACCGGATGGACTGGGTCGAAAACGAGACGCTCGTCGAGTACGTCACGAACGAACTGCAAGCCGTCGTTCAGCAGGCGTTCACGGACGACGACAGCTGGCGGCTCACGATCGTGTTCACGGATCGGGAGGACGCCGCGGCGGCCAACGCCTTCTGCCGGGAGCGGGGCATCGACGTCCGGGTCGACCGGATCTACGAGATCGACAAGGCCCGGCGCGCGCAGTTCGACCTCACGGAGAGCCAGTACGAGGCCGTCAAGGAGGCGTTCGAGCGCGGATACTACGAGATACCGAGCCGCGCGTCGACCGAGGAGCTCGCCGCCGAGTTCGGCATCTCCCAGCAGGCGCTGTCCGAGCGGTTACAGCGGGCGCACGGCAACCTCGTGAAGAACGTCGTCTCGATCGGAAGGGACGTCGCCGAGTTCGACGGCTGATCGCCCCGAGGGGGCGAGAGGCGACCGAATCCGGCGACGTCAGCGGTCGGGAAACAGCGGCTCGCCGATCGCGTCAGTCGGCGCGAGCGAGTACTCGACGGTCACGGTCTCTGCCGACGCGCGGAGCTTGGCGACGAACGCCGAGATCTCCGCGAGGTCGCCCTCGACGACGAACGACTCGACGCACCCGCCGTTGTCGCGGACGCAGTGGTGGGCGTTGGACGCGATGAGCGACCCGTGCTCGCGGCGGAGCTCCGTCATCCGCGCCTCGACGTCGGGGCTGTCGTACTCGAAAAGCGCCGTGACGGCGCCCGCCAGGTTTCGGTCGGCGAGCCGCCGGTCGCGGAACTCGCCCAGCAGCGCTCGCACCGCTTCGCGGACGACCTCGCTGCGGCCGGTGTAGCCGTGGTCCGCGACGAACTCGTCGACCCGTTCGAGCAGCCTATCGTCCATCGAGACGCTCACGACGGCCATGTATTAAAAATAGACCTTCGAATATTAATAATAGTCGCTTCTCGGCCGGCGAGATGCCGCGCCCGGTTGAATCGTCGAGCGTCGCCGCGGTCCCGAACGTGGTCGACGGGCGCGGGACCTCACTCGATCTCGGTGAAGGGGGAGAAGTCGTCGACGGGCATGACGGAGTAGTCGACGCTGAGCGTGTCCTTGGTCGCACGGATCTTCCCGACGAACGTCGAGATATCTTCGAGTTCCCCTTCGAGGACGAAAATCTCCATGCAGTAGTGGTTGCCCACGTGGCTGTGGAAGTTCGACGCGACGAGCCCCTCGTACTCGTGGCGGAGGTGCATCATCCGCTCTTCGACGCTCGTCGTCTCGTAGTCGAACACGACGGTCACGACGGCCATCAGCTCCCGGTCTTCGAGGCGTTTGTCCTCGAACTCCCCCAGGAGGTTTCGGGACGCTTCGCGGATGACCTCGCTGCGGCCGGTGTAGCCGTGTTCCTGGGCGAAGGCGTCGATGCGGGCGAGCAACTCCTCCGGCATGGAAACGCTGACCACTGTCATGTATTAATCGAGGGGCGTCAGAATGTTAAAGGCTGTTATTCCCCCGGCGGGCCGCTTCGCCAATCCCTTTTCACACCGTCCGTTCGGGTGACGGCGGCGTCGAGCGGTCGGAGGAGAGCGGTCGGCGCAGAACGGTCGGCAGGGACGGGCCGGCGACGACCCGGGACGGCGATCCGTCGGCTCGGCCGTCCGGGGACGGACACGTAAAACTCGCTTGTCCACGCAAGCAATTTCGTCATTCTTCGAGCGGGCGATCGGATCGCACGTCGGAATGTCGATGGGAAGGTCACAGCGAGCGCAGGTAGCCGAGGCGGAGGATCGGGGTCGATGAGCCACCTGAGACGGCTGGCGGATCGGCTGTTCGGAGGGGCCGACGGGGGCCCCGGTTCGGACGGTCGGACGACCGCCGCGGCCGGGAGCGAGAAACCGACGCCGGAGTCGGTCGAGGAACCGGGCGCGTCCGCCGAGCGCCGAGAGGGTCAGCGTTCGCCGGCCGAACTGTTGCTCGAAGAGGGGGCGACACCCGCGGAGTACCTCCTCCGCCTCATCGAGCTGAACGGGGGACGCGCCCAGCAGAAGACACTCGTCGAGGAAGCGCGGGTCTCCGCCTCGACGGCGAGCCGGACGCTCTCGCACCTCGAACGCGAAGGAGCCGTCACGAGACACCGAATCGGGCGGAGAAACCTCGTGTGTCTTCCGGGTAACGAACCGGGGCCGCTTTCGGAGGACCCGGACCGGTCGGACTGAGGTGACGCGACGAGCGACAGTCCGGCGAACCGCACCGTCCGGCCGTCTAGACGGTCCGCGGTTACTTGGCCGGCGCGCGCGTCCACCCGAACGCATTCCATGACCGACATCGCGCTCATCGACGCTGCTCGCACCGCTCACGGGTCGTTTCTCGGTTCGCTCGCCGACCGGTCGGCCGTCGAACTCGGGACGACGGCCCTCTCGGGGCTGCTCGATCGGACGCCGATCGACGCCGAGCGGCTCGACTGGGTCGCCCTCGGCAACGCGATCTCGGCCGGGCTCGGCCAGGTGCCCGCCCGGCAGGTCGTCGTCGAGGCCAGGTTGCCGGACGACCTCGCGGCGACCACCGTGAACGAGGCCTCCGGGTCGGGCCTTCGCGCGATCGCGCTGGGGGCTGATCGGATCGCGGCCGGGCGGGCGACGTTCGTCGTCGCGGGCGGGATGGAGTCGATGTCGAACGCGCCGTACGTGGCGTCGGAAATCCGCCGGGGGCACCGGTACGGCGACGTGACGCTCCGCGATTCGATGATCTACGACTCGCTGTGGGACGCGAACTACGACGCCCACATGGGTGAACTCACCGAGGACCTCGCGGAGCGGTTCGACATCTCCCGGGAGGCGCAGGACGAGTACGCGCTCGGGAGCCACCGCCGCGCGGTCGAGGCGATAGCTGACGGCGCGTTCGACGACGAGATCGTCCCCGTGTCGGTCGACGGGGAGGAGGTGGACGAGGACGAAGGGCCCAGGGCCGACACGAGCGAAGAGCGGCTCGCCGGACTCCGGCCGGCGTTCCGGGACGGCGGGACGATCACCGCCGGCAACGCCTCGGACCTCAGCGACGGGGCCGGGTGCGTCCTGCTCGCCGACGCGGAGGCGGCGCGCGACGCCGACCTCGATCCCCTCGCGCGGATCGTCGATTACGCGGTCGCGTACCGCGACCCGCGGTGGTTCGGGATGGCCGTCGCGGACGCGGTCGAGGAGCTGCTCCGCGCGAACGACCTCGACGTCTCCGACGTCGACGTGTTCGAACTGAACGAGGCGTTCGCGGCGCAGATGGTGTACGTCGGCGAGACGCTCGGGGTCCCCCGGGAGAAGCTGAACCCGCTCGGGGGCGCGATCGCGCTCGGACACCCGATCGGCGCGAGCGGCGGGATGCTGTCGACGACGCTCGTGCACGCGATGGTCGACGAGGACGCGAGCTACGGCGTCGTCGGGATGAGCGTCGGCGGCGGCGGCGGAATCGCGGCGCTGTTCGCCCGGTGACGCGGTCAGGACAGCGGGGTAGACAGTCCCCGCCGGGCGCGAAAGCCGTTTATCACCCACCGAGTGCTACCCACTAGCATGAGCGTGCGATGCCGGCTCTGCCGACGGCTGATCGAAGCGAGAGAGTTTCAAACGTACTGCACGTGCGGATGGACGATGGATCCGCGCTGCGCGGACGCACACCAACCCTGGTGCCCGAGACACGGCGAGGACGCCTGGGTCGGCGCAGTCGAACTCTGAAAACGGGTTTTCGGGGCGCGAAAAGGCGATCACGCGCACGGGACGGTGCGCTCGTCCGACGGGAGCGCGCGAGAGCGGCGCGTGGCGCTCAGGAACAGCGGTAGGTTTCGCCGCTCTGCTGGACGAGCCCCTTCCGGCGGAGCGTCTCGAGGACGGGGTACAGGGCGATGGTTTTCATGCGGAGCGATTCGCGGAGTTCGTCGACCGTCACCTCGTCGGCGGTCCGCAGGTACAGGTAGACGAGTTTGGTGCTCGTCGAGTCGAGTTCCGCGGGAACCGCGAGTTGTTCGACGCTCGATTCGATGCCGCCCGAAGCCGGTTCGTAGTTCACTGTTGACTGGGTCATGGTTGGGTGTTTCTGATCGTTTGCGCGGGGCGCTGACGGACTCCGTTCCCTCGGTGGCGGAATCGAGCGACTGTATCGTCGGCGACGAGAGGTCGGCGTCCCGTTCCGCCGCGGGGCCGTTGCACAGGCCGGTCGTCGACCGACCGCGTTCACTGGGAGGGTCAACGCGGACACATATAGGACTTGGCTAAAACGGGATGAGATCCGTTAAAGGTCATAATAAGAACATAGGAGGTTCATGGTCCGCGTTCCGAACATGCCGGATCGCAAACACCGGCGACGGCGGCGCTGTGTGACCTGTGACCAAGGACCGGCGGAGACGGAGTCGGGGCGATGGGACAGTATCGCACAGTACTTCTCAATAACTGAGAACAGACACTCAACGATCACGTTGGAGCGCGTCGAGGAAGTCGAACACGGTCCGGGTGTCCGACCCGTCCGAGTGGGGGTAGACGCCGCGCAGTTCGCCCCCCTCGTAGGCGACGAGGCACAGCGTCGGAAGCGAGACGACGGCGTACCGCTCGTCGGTGATGGCCGAGTGGACCTCGCGGCGCCTGAAAACGCCGTCGACGGAGACGCCGTTCCGATCGGCCCACCGTTCGAACTCCTCCAGCCGCCGGAACACCGAGCGGAGGGACTCGCACCTCTCGAGCGGACCGGCGTCGCGTACCGCTTTCTCCCACGTCCGAACGTCGAACCGTTCGAGTCTCCCCCCTCGCTCCAGCTCCGCGATCCGCTCCATCACCTCTCGCTTGTACTCCTCGGCCCCGAACGCCGGCCGCGCACGGACGAAAAGCGTGACCGAGGTGGACAGATGTTCGCTGTCGGTCATGCCGTACGGACAGTGACGGCCGAGGGGCGTAAATGGTTACCACGGGTCGAGCGACCGGTTCGCGGCGGCGAGTGTCCGCGACGCGGGAACAATCGCGCGCGCCGGGTCGTCGGCCTTCTCGGGCGCTCGAACGGCGGCGGCTACCGCGCCGGGTCGTCGGCCTTCTCGGCTGCCCCGGGGAGGGGGTCGATGAGGACGATCGCCTCGCCCTCGATGACGGGGCGCCCTTCCTCGTCTGTCACGTCCGTCGAGAGGAGGTACCGTTTGTTACCCATGTCCTCGATCACCTCGACGGTCGCCGTCAAGCGCTGCTCGGGGAAGGCGGGTCGGAGGAACTCCACGTCCTGCGAGAGGTATATCGTGAGACCGGGAAGCCGCGCCAGCGCCGCGCTGATCAGCCCGGCGACGAGCGTTCCGTGGACGATCGGCCGATCGAACCGCGTCTCCTCGGCGAATCCGCCGTCGAGGTGGAGGCGATTCGTGTCGCCGCTCGCGTCGGCGAACGCCTCGACGTCGTCGTGAGAGAGCGTCTTGGAGAACGTGACGGCGTCGCCGACGCCGATCTCGCCCGGAGAATCGACGGTCCGTTCGAACGACCACTCGTCTTTCGAATACGCTACCGAATCGATGCCGCCGTTCGAGCGATCGTCCGAGCCGCCCTTGATTCCGTAGGCGGCCAGGGCCGCCCGCTGGGCCTCGACCGCGCTGTTTATCATGTGTCCGGTCGCCCGAATCCACGCGTCGGTGAATCCGTACCCGAGCGTAGCGGCCTCCCGTTTCGTCTCTTGACTATTCATTTGTAAAGTCGGTCTGTTTGGTACTGGGTATCATGATCTATTAGCTATTTCGATACGCGACCCGTACGCTCGCCGGCCCGACAGTATTCTCACCGTTTGGCGACACTCATTACCACCTATTGGCACTAAGTGGTTCTGAGCGGAAAATACTTACGTGCGGGGCCCCCAGTTGGAAGTGAGATGACGGACGGACTGGACGAGATGCCGTGGTCGCCGGCGTTCTTCGCCAAGCAGATGCAGAAGGCGGGCGAGGAGTTCACAGACCAGCAGATGCGGTTGCTGAACCAGATGCTGTCGATGAACGCCGGATCGGGGATGAGCAGCTATCCCGACCTCATGTCGATGGGGACGGGGGTGGCGATGTTCAAAACGCGCATCCGGAGCGGCGGTCGGATAAGTATCCCCGACGCCGAGCGGGAGGCGTTGGACCTCGACGAGGGCGACATCGTCCAGACGTTCGTCATCCCGATAAAGCGAGCCTCCGGTGATCAACAATGAGTGAAAGTTCCAACCAGAACCAGCAGTCTAACCCGATAAACGCGATGTTCGAGATGCAGCGTCAGTCGATGAAGCAGGGCCAGCAGTGGCTCCACCAGAGTATGAACGCCCAGAAGCAGTTCCCGAAGGCCCTCCAGGACACGATGGAGTCCGGGCGGTCGGTCCAGCAGTCGGGCGTCGACGCGACGCGCAACATCTGGAAGGCGTACCTCGACGTGTTCAAGGCGAGCGTCCCCAGCGACGAGAGCGAGGACGCGTTCGACAGCCTCGAGCAGGCCGTCGACGATCAGTTCGACGCGGTCAACCAGATCAACGAGCAGACCTGGCAGACGGTCCGGCAGAACATCGACGACAACTCGGACGCGTACAACCAGGTCATCGACCAGACGGTCTCGATTGTCGACGACTCGATGAACGCCTACGAGGACTCGCTGAACGACGTCGAGCGGCACGTCGAAGAGAGCGCCCAGCAGATGGCGCAGGCCGCCGAGGAGACGGCCCAGTCCGCCTCCGAGTCCGCGTCGCGGTCGTCCCGCTCGTCGCGCTCGTCGTCTAGCTCGTCGTCCGAGTAGTTACCCGAACAATCCTTTTGTTTTCACTCGCCGTAACAAGCCCCACAGACCAATGGTAGACAGTAATTCACAGCGATCGGATCCCGGAGCGTGGTCCGAGCAGATGAATCAGATGGGAGATTCGTTCCTCGACGCCGTCGAGCGGAACGTGGAGATGCAGAGCCAGTTCCTCGACGCCTGGATGAGATCGATCGACGAGACGGCGATGGACGAGACCTGGAAGGACGGCGCGAGGGGGTACGCCCGCGCGTACCAGGTGTGGATGCGCGCCGCGGAAGAGCAGATAGAGCGGGTTCACGACGCGATGGAGGGCGAGGACGTCCCGCTCGAGGACTTCCGCGACATCTGGTTGAACGCCGCGAACGAGGCGTTCAAGGAGGTGATGGGGACGACCGCGTTCGCCCTCGCCACCGGGCAGACGGTCGACAACGCGCTCGGCGCGAAGGAGGGGTTCGATCAGCTGGCGGAGTCGACCCTCCGCGCCTACGGGTTCGCGACCGACGGCGACATCGAGGAGGTGGGCAAACGGCTCGTCGAGCTCGAACGGCGCCAGCACGCCGTCGAAACGAAGCTCGACAGGATCCTCGAGGCGGTGGAAGAATGAACCCCCTCGCGGCGGCTTTACACTTCCAGCGGGAGGGGTGGGACGCCGTGACCGAGTTCGCGGAGAAGGCGGAAGCCTTCGAGGAGCAGGCCGACCGGATGGCCGAGATCGAGGTCGGACAGACGCCGAGCGAGGTCGTCTACGAGGAGAACAAGCTCGAACTGCTCCACTACGAGCCGCTGACGGACGAGCAGCGCGACGTGCCGATCCTCATCGTCTACGCGCTGATCAACCGGCCGTACATCCTCGACCTCCAGCCGGACCGGAGCGTGGTCCGTCGGTTGCTCGAAAGCGGGTTCGACGTGTACCTGATCGACTGGGGCGAGCCCTCGAAGCTCGACGTCCACCTCACGCTCGACGACTACGTCAACCGGTACGTCGACAACTGCGTCGACGTGGTCCGCGAGCGGTCGGGGCAGGATTCGATCAACCTCCTCGGGTACTGCATGGGCGGGACGATGAGCGCGATGTACGCCGCCCTCCACCCGGAGAAGGTCCGCAACCTCGGGCTCATGGCGGCCGGGCTGTGCTTCGCCGGGACCGGCGGCATCCTCGAACTCTGGGGCGAGGAGGACTACTACTCGCCCGAGCAGGTCCGGCGGGCGTTCGGCAACGTCCCGGCGGGGTTCCTCGACGTCGGCTTCGCGCTGATGGATCCCGTGTCGAACTACGTCACCAAGTACCTCCGGCTGTACGACAACCTGGAGGACGACGAGTTCGTGGAGAACTTCGCCCGGATGGAGCGGTGGCTCTCCGAGGGGATCGACGTCGCCGGGAAGACCTACGAGCAGTTCCTGCGCGACATCTACCAGGAGAACAAGCTGATGAACGGCGAACTGTCGCTGGACGGCAAGCGCGTCGACCTGGAGGAGATCGACATGCCGGTCCTCCAGATCGTCGGCGAGTACGACCACCTCATCCCGCCGGACGCGAGCAAGCCGTTCAACGAGGTCGTCGGCAGCGACGACACGACCGTCATGGAGTTCCCGACGGGGCACATCGGCCTGTCCGTCTCTGGCAAGTCCCACGCCGAGCTCTGGCCGAACGTCGCCGAGTGGTACGCGGAGCGATCGGTCCCCGAGGGCCGAGAGGCCGCGGCCGAGATCGAGGCCGGGACGGGGATGCCGGACGGAGTGACCGTCGAGCGGGAGACGACCCGCGGCGAAGGAAAGACAGCGGGCGAAGCGGCCTCGACGGCGGACGACGCCGAGCAGGCGACGCCGGAGGAACCGACGGCTGAGCAGGTCGGGCTGGCAGACGACGAGGCGGCGGCGGCGGACGTGGCGACGATGGACCAGACCGAGACGGACATCTCGGAGGACCAGGAGATCACGGAGGGTACCGAGATCGAGGCCGAGACGGCCGAGTCGGGGAGCCTTCGGACGATAGAAGGCATCGGACCGGCCTACGCCGATCGGCTCCGCGAGGAGGGAGTCGACGGCGTCGCCGCCCTCGCCGAGGCGGACGCCGCGTCGCTCGCACAGCGGATCGGCGTCTCGGAGAGCCGCGTGGACGCCTGGGTCGAGCAGGCGCGCGAGCGCGTCGGAGATCGGTGAGCGGAAGCGTCGTTTCGTTCGATCATTTTACGCATTTATACAATAATAGTATTCAGTGCGAGCTCGCAACAACGTTTATCCTCGAATTTGTTGGACACACAGGTAGGAGGACAGAGCGGGCGGTAGACGCGATCGTTCGCGCGATCCGACCTGACCGCCGAGCCGACCGTTCTGTACCTTGAACCTACCATGACGCTACAAGACCGCACCTGCATCGTAACGGGGTCGTCGAGGGGAATCGGACGGGGAATCGCGGAGGAACTCGGTCGTCACGGCGCGAACGTCGTCGTGAACTACCGCTCGTCGGAGCGGGACGCGTACGACGTCGTCGACCGGATCGATTCGGAGGGCGGAACCGCCATCGCGGTCCAGGCCGACGTGACCGACGAAGCGGAGGTCGAGGCGATGCGCGAGACGGTCACCGACACCTTCGGGACGGCGAACGTCCTGGTGAACAACGCCGGGATTACCGTCGACAAGAAGTTCGAGGAGATGACCCGCGAGGACTGGGACCTCGTGATGGACGTGAACCTGGGCGGGGTGTTCAACTGCACGAGCACCTTCTTCCCCGACCTCAAGGAGGCGGACCACGGCCGGCTGATCAACATCTCGAGCGTCGTCGGCCAGCAGGGCAACTACGGCCAGGCGAACTACGCCACGACGAAGAGCGGGCTCTTCGGCTTCACGCGGACCATCGCCCTCGAACTCGCCCGGTACGACACGACGGCGAACTGCGTCGCGCCCGGGTTCGTCAAGACGGACATGCTGGACGAGGTTTCCGAGCGCGTCCAGGAGAAGATCCTCCAGCGCATCCCCCTGAAGCGGTTCGCCGAGGTGGAGGACATCTGCGGCATCGTCCGCTTCCTCGCCAGCCGCGACTCCTGTTACATGACCGGACAGGTGCTCGGCGTCAACGGCGGCATGGAGTGGTAGCGCGACGAGCGCTCACACGGGCAGGACCGGGACGTCGGCCAGCCGAAGGACGCGGTCGGTTGTGCTCCCGAGGTGCGGCGGGCCGTGAGCCGACCGCCCGTGTTTTCCCATCACGATCAGGTCGACCTCGTTGTCCGCCGCGTAGGAGAGAATCGCCCGGTGGGGAGTTCCCCGGACGCACGCGCAGTTCGCTTCGAGTCCCCGGTCCGCCGCCCGGCGCTCGATCTCCTCGAGCAGTTCCTCCCCGCGCCGTTCGATCCGTTCCAGCGAGAGCTCCTCGCTGCTCAGCGCGGCAGTGCCGCCGTAGACGGACTCGTCGACGACGTAGAGCGCGTGGATCCGCGCGCCGTACCGCTCGCCCAGCGCGAGCGCGTGCTCCACGCCGCGGCGGGCCCCTTCGCTTCCGTCGATCGGAATCAGGACGTTCGCGTACATGAGCGGAGAGTACGTCGGCGACGGGGATCAACGAACGGTGCGTTCGCCGTGACGGTCGACCGCGAAAGCGCAGGTGTTTATGAATCCGACGCGGTACCGGCGCACGATGATGCGAGACAGCGCGGTCGTCCGCGGGTCGACGTTCCTCGTCACCGACCCCGACGGGCGGCAGACCCGGGAGCACGACGGGTTCTACCACCGAGACGCGCGACACCTCGACCGGTACCGCCTGGACGCGGCCGGCGAGCGCCTGGAGACGCTGGCGGCGGTTCACCCCCGCCCGGGGGAGCGCGTCCTGCACCTCTGTAGTCCCGTCGTCGAGGTCGACGGCGCGCGCCGGCTGCGGGTGAGCCGGCGGCAGGTCGCGACCGGCGGGTTGTACGAGCGCGTCCGCGCGACGAACCTGACCGCGGAGCCGATCGAGGAGACGCTCGAACTCGCCGTGGGGACCGCCTTCGACGACCTGTTCGAGGTGCGCGGCTACTACCGCTCGGGGCGCGGCCGCCGCGTCGAGGCGGAGTCCGGCGATCGCCGCGTCGTCTTCCGCTACGATCCCGACGACCTCGACGCGCGCTGGAAAGCGACGGTGACCGTCTCGCGCGGCCACGTCGCGTCGGTCGAACGGGGCGAGGGGCGGGCCGACGCGACGATCCGGATTCCGCTCGCCCTCGATCCCGGCGAGTCGGCGGACGCGACGATCGCCGTCGAGACGGGCGCGCCGTCCGCCGACCCGACCGCCGCCCACGAATCGGCTCGCGAGGCGGTGCGGGAGCGCGAGCGGTCGTGGCGGGAGACGACGGCGGACGTCGGGCGGGCGGACCTCCCCGACCGGCGCTGGGCCCCTGTGCTCGAAGAGAGCCGGCGGAACCTCCTGGAACTGCTCCTGGAAACCGACCACGGCCCGGTGTTCGCCGCGGGCGTCCCGTGGTTCGCGACGGCGTTCGGCCGCGACGCGCTCATCGCCGCGTACCAGGCGCTGCCGCTCTCGACGCGCCCGGCGAAGGGGACATGCCGGTACCTCGCCGCCCACCAGGCGACCGAGGAAGACGCGTTTCGGATGGCCGAACCGGGGAAGATCCTCCACGAGATCCGTCACGGGGAGCTGACGGTCCGCGGCGAGGTCCCCCACTCGCCGTACTACGGGACGATCGACGCGACCGCGCTCTTTGCGATTCTCGTCCACGAGACGTGGGCGTGGACGGGCGACGACGCGTTCGTCGAGGAGCTGTGGGGGAGCGTCGAGCGGGCGCTCTCGTGGCTCGACGGGTACGGCGACCGCGACGGCGACGGCTTCCTCGAATACCCCACGGACCGGGGCGACGACGGCGGGCTCACTCACCAGGCGTGGAAGGACAGCGACGACGGGATCGTGCATCCCGACGGAGCGCACCCCGAGGGGCCGCTCGCCGTCGCCGAGGCGCAGGGGTACGCCTACGACGCGAAGCGCCGGGCGGCCGACCTCGCCCGCGAGGTCGTCGGCGACGGCGCGACGGCCGACCGGCTCGAAGCCGAGGCCGAGGAACTGAGGGAGGCGTTCGACGACGCGTTCTGGCTCGAAGACGAGGGCTTCTACGCGATCGCGCTCGACGGGAACAACGAACCCGTGGCGACGGTGTCGACGAACCCCGGCCACTGCCTCTGGAGCGGGATCGTCCCCGAGTCGCGGGCCGATCGGGTCGTCGACCGCCTCGTCTCGGACGACGCGTTCTCGGGGTGGGGGCTCCGCACCGTCTCGGCCGAGCACGCGGCGTACAACCCGCAGAGCTACCACCGCGGCAGTGTCTGGCCGCACGACACCTCGCTCGTCGCGCTCGGGATGGCCCGGTACGGCCGGACGGGCGCGGCGGAGCGAGTGGCGACCGGCCTCGTCGAGGCCGCGATCGCGCGGGGCAACGACCGCCTGCCGGAGCTCTTCGCCGGGTTCGACCGGGACGAGACGGACGTCCCCGTGCCGTACGGCGTCGCCTGCGAGCCGCAGGCGTGGGCCGCGGCCGCACCGTTCGCGTGTCTGCGCGCCGTCGGGGGCGCGACGCCCAGCGGTCGAGATACGATCCGAAATCCGAGGTGAACCGAGCGCCCGGTTACATCACCGGCTCTCCGCCGAAAGGTGTCACTTCCGCTGCAAAACTCCGCGTTTACCCTCACTCGCCGCGTTTTAACGATCGATAACGGCCGCGTCCGCCGCTGACGGTCGTCGGGTCGGCGTCGATCGAATCCGTCGACGGCGTTCTGTCGCCGACAGTTCAGCTCGCGTGAAACAATCTGAAACGGACACAACAGTCGCCGGGATATTTTATCCCACCCGCCGTTGTTTCGACGCGATGGCCGCCGAAAACAGTGAGCTTTCTGGGCGAGATGAGGTGAACGACGTATCGGAGCTGCTTTCGAACCCGCGGCGGCAGTACGTCGTCGAGGCGCTCGACGCGAGCGACGGCGACAGCGTCGAACTCGCCGCGCTCGTCGACGACGTTCGGGAACTGGAGGCGGCGGACTCGGGCGGCGTGACCGACGACCGGACGGCCGTCGCGCTCGAACTGCACCACGTCCACCTCCCGAAGCTGGCCGACATCGGCGTGGCGACCTACGACGCCGACCGCAAGCGAGTGACCCCCGATCGGACCCGCGTCGCGGACCTGCTCCGGGCGGCGAAAGAGGCGTACCGCCTGCTCTCGTCGGACGCCTGAGCGCCCGAACGGTGGCGAGGGCGAAGCGACGAAGCGCCCGCGGCGCGAGCGGGCCCCGATCGGCCCAGAGCATGTCAATTATCGTGCTCTCCGTGGCGCGTTTCGACCGTCTGCGTCGGGGGCGATCGTGTTCGCCCGCTGACTTAATGTCCGGATAACAAAGTACCGATTGTAAGAACGTAGCGTCGGATGAACTATTCAGCTATCGGACGTGGCGGGCGCGCGCTGCTCGCCGTTTGCATCGTTCTTCTCGCCGCCGGCTGCGCGGGCCTCGGCGGTTCCCCCGGTGCTGACGAGGGGGCCGGCGGGACGCAGAGCCCCGCCGCGACGGCGGACGCGCAGGCGAACGCGACGGCGTCGACGACGACCGCGAGCGGAGACGCCCCGGACGCGAACGAGTCCGCGTCGGAGTCGGACGGCGCGTCCTCCGGATCGGAGAGCGCGACGGCGAACGAGTCCGACGGGCGGGAGGCGGCGGACTCGGAGCACGGCCACGAGCACGGAGACGGCGAGAGCGAAGGCGCCGGCGACGGAGCGGGCGAGGGCGACGGCTCCGAGAGCGCGAGCGGCGACGCGACGGGCGAGATGACCGTCGTCGTGGCCGGGGAACAGCTCCGGACGGCCGACGAAGGCTCGCAGGGGGCGGGCTTTCAGTTCGGTTCGGAGGGGCAGTGGCGCGCGAGCGGCGACGTGACGCTCGCGGAGGCGCTCTCGACGGTCGGCGTCGACGCGAGCGCCGACGTCGTCCGGTACGACGGGCGGACCTACCGCGCGAGCGACGCCGGAACGTCGCTGCACTTCCGCGTCAACGGCGAGGAGGTCGATCCCCGGAGCTACGCGCTGCAGGACGGCGACGAGGTGTGGGTGACGGTCGAGACGGCGGAGACGGACGTCGATCCGCCGGGCAAGTACATCGACGCCGACCGCTCGCACGTCCACGGGACCATCGAGTTCGTCGTCGACGGCGAGACGGTCGACTTCAGCCGGGACGAGTACCAGGGTCGCGACGCGTACTTCCACTTCGAGGACGGTGACGGCAGCTACTGGCACGCCCACACCTGGGCGATGACGATCGAGTACGCGATGGGGACGCTTCCGGGCATCACGGTCCAGGACGGCGCGCTGACGTACGGCGGCGAGTCCTACTCCGACAGCGACGCCGGCACGACCGTCACCGTCGAGGTGAACGGAGAGCCGGTGAACCCCGAGGAGTACTTCCTCAAGGACGGCGATCACGTCCGCATCGTCGCAGAGCGGAGCGACGGCTGATCCGGAGCCGACGGAAAGCCACGGATACTTTTACCGACGGCGGTGAACACGACTGAAGAGAGCATGGTCCCCGCGAAAGTACCGTCAGGGAAGCGGAAGCGAGTCGCACTCGGGCTGCTTTTCGTTCTCGCGCTTTTGAGCATCGGCTCTGTCGTCACCTCGCACGACTACCCGTCCGGTTCGGACGATTCGGACCCCGGAAACGCCACTCCGATCACGCAGTGCACGACGATCACCGAGCCAGGACGGTACGTCCTCGCGGAGGATCTCGGCGATGGGACGGGCCTGTCCGCCAGTTGCATCACGATCAGTTCGAGCCACGTGACGCTCGACGGGGCGGATCGCACGGTCGGCGGCGGCGGCGTGAGCGACTCGACCGGGATCCTCGTGTCGCACCCCCGGTCGGTCACGAACGTCACCGTCCACTCTCTCACCGTCACCGACTGGAACCGCGGGATCCACGTCAGAAACGCGTCCGACGTCTCGGTGCGGGGGGTGAACGCCTCGCACAACGCCGAGGGGATCGCGTTCTGGAACGCGAGCCGGAGTTCGGTGACCGACTCGATCGCGGAGCAGAACCTGTTCGGCGTCGTCGTCGACGACCGGAGCGAGGGGATCGAGATCGAACGGAGCCGGATCGAGGGCAACTACGCCGGCGACGTGGAGCGGTGGGAGCGATCGCCACGGGGGACCGACGATCCGCGGCTCAGAGCGCCGGTCGAGGGAGGCGGGCGTCGATAACCGCGCGCAATCGAATCGAAGGCCGATCGCGGCCGGGGCGACTCAGCTCGACTCGCCGGACTCGCCCGCGCCCGGCTCGTTCGTCGCTCGCTCTTTTATCACCTCGGCCCACTCGGGGTACTCCCGGCGCTGGAGCCCCTCGAAGGTGGGATCGCCGGACATCGACTTGATCGCGCGGGCGTCGTCTAAGCTCCACACCGCGCCGTCCTCGTGGAACAGGCCGTTTATCACGCCGCGCTTTCGGACCGCGAGCGTGAACGCCGGCTTGAGCATGAGCGACCAGAAGAAGTTCCCGACGCCGGCGTCGCGGACGAGCGGGGCGAGCGACGCGTAGTCCGGCGTCCGCCGGGCGTCGTGCGTGTCGGACCCCGTCGCTTCCAGGACGGGGACGCCCAGGGCCCCCGACTCCGGTTCGCGCGCGCGCTGCCACTCGGACAGCCAGACGGGCTTGCCGAGTTCGGCGGCGACGTGGTTCGCCTGCCGCAGGACGCGGCGGTAGATACCCCGCGTCCGGGGGAAGTTGTAGTGGAACTGGACGATGTCCATACCCCACCCGAGGTACTCGGCGTTGTTCGCGAGGCTCGTCGACCCGACCGTGAGCGGAACGTCGCCGCGGCGGTCCGCGAGCGCTCCGGCCATCTCCCTCGAAAATCTGACCTCCGCTCTGCTCCACCCCGGTTCGTTGGTCAGTTCGATCGCGAGGAGGCGGTCGTCGTCGCGGTAGCGGTCCATGAACCGCTCGACGTAACGCCTCGGCTCGTCCCACAGCTCCTCGTTTCGCACCGTCCTGGTCGACGGCGAGTGGGTCTGGACGGCCGTCAGGGGGTCGTCGTCGATCAGGTTCTCGTACGTCGGCTCGCGCCCGACGCCGTCGAACAGCCCGAGCAGGATCCGGATGCCGTACCGGTCCGCGGTGTCGAGAAAGTGTTCGAGCGCGTCGAGGTGGGCTTCGGGATCCTGCAGCCAGAACTCGTAGCTCAGCCAGGTCCGCAGCGCGTTCAGATCGAGGCGAGCGGCGTACCCCAGATCACGCTCTACGACCGCGGGGTCGTAGTCGTGCCACATCTGATAGCGGTTGTAGGCGCGCGCCGGGATGTAGACCGCGCCGCGGACGTCGACCGGCGCGCCCGAATCGTCCGTCCCGGACCGGGTCCTGTCGGTCGGTCGATCCCGCGTCCGGAGGCGGTCGCGCGCCTCCCGCGGCGCTCCGCCGGCGTCGCCGCGCGTCCGCCGCGCGTTCAACAGCCCGCCGACGCTCGCGCCGGCTCCGAGTGCGAGAACTCGCCGCCGGGTAAGTCGGTTCCCCATGCGTACCGTTGGGATCAACATCACGCGGCGTTAAAAGTCTCACTCCCCTAGAGGACCTCTCGCAAACGCTCGGAACGGTGGAGGAACGAGGGACGGTTCGATCGACCGCGATCAGAATCGCGTCCGGGCGGTCACGGCGACGGCCACGCGGGCTCGGGGAGGTTGTCCCGCGGGAGGACGGAGGCGGTCGCGTTCAGTTCCGTCAGGGTTCGCTGGATTCGGCTGTAGTCGGGGAGATCGGTCTGTGTCATCGGTTCGTCGTGTTCGTCTCGGTGACTCGGTGACACGGGCACCGTGTCGGGGCGGTCTTCTCGTCTGTTCGGGGACGGTTTTTCTACGGACTATCGGAGAAACCGAGTCGATAAGTAACTAACTAGGAGCGCTATAGAGACGACCCGAGCGAACCGAGAGAGACGGTCGAACGCGGTCGAGAATCGCGAGACCGAGCGCCCCCGTCCGCCGTTCGGACGTGGGTCGTCGGGTACTGAGACGCCGTTTCGGGCGCGAGGCGCGCGCGGAGACTACGGAGACGGTGCGCCGCGACCCGCTCGGGGAGCGACCGAAGCGCGTGGAGTTCGTCTCTCCGAACGAAGTCCCGGAGGAGATCAATCGTGCCAGACGACGACCACGACCGAACCGAGAGACCGCGACGGGGGGAGGCGGCGACGGGCGAGGACGCGCTGGCGGCGATCCGCGCCGCCCCGGCGCCGGTGGTGAACACCCGGTACGTCGCGAACGAACTCCGAATCGCGCGGGCGGAGGCCGCCGAACTTTTGACCGAGCTGTTCGACGAAGGACGGGTGTGCGCTCACGGGATCGGCGATCGCGTCGACCTGTGGTGGATCCCCGACGAGTTCGAGGATCTGCCCCGTGACCGATAGAACGGCCCGCGAAACGAGCCGTCGACCGCTGCCGTCGTTCCGCCGCACGTCGGGTTCGGTGCGGCGTTCGCGGCGATCCGACGGGGCGGTAGGGCGGCCCGCTTTTCCGGCGGCACGGCTCGGCATCCCGGTAGGGCGACCCTAGCCGCGAAATCCCTCCTTTCGAGCGGAACGTCGGCTCGAAACTGGTACGTGCGGCGAGTATTCCTCACGATACCGCGCCGTAACGACCCCGCACGTCAAATGCGGTCTCCCCCGTCGGTGCCGACGATGCTTCGATCGAACCTCCCGACCCGCCGGCTGGCCGTCGCGGCGCTCGCCGGCCTGCTCCTGGCCGTCGCCGGAGCGGCCGGCGCGCTCGCGGCCGGCGAGAGCGCAGAACAGCCCTCCGACGCGTCCGACGACGTCGTTCGACTCGGAGGCGAGGACGTCGTCGTCGCCGACGCCGACGTCCGCGTCGAAGACACCCACGTCACGGGGACCGGACTCCCCGAGAAGTCGGTCGACCGTGCGGACTACACGATCGAAGAGTCGACGGTGACGGTCGACGAGGTGGCGATCGCGCACGACGGGACGACGTACGCGATCGGCGACGTGACGATCACGGTGCGGAACGTCGGGGTGACGCTCGAGAACGTCTCCGTCGGCGGCTGACGGCCGCGTCGAACCGCCGAGCCGTCGAACCACCGAACCGCCGAACCGCCGAGTCGTCGAACCGCCGAACCATCGAACCGCCAAACCGCCGAACGAGCGCGCTTCCGCGCGCTCCGCACATCCCACGCTTCTTTGCGCCGAGTGGCCCGCGTTTCCGGCGACGCCGACGCGCTTCGGGGCCGGGCGCGGAAACCGATCTTCCGGATAACTTATGTGTCTCGTGTCACCTTCGGGAGCCAATGCAGTCGCGCCGGCTCGCCGTTCGGCTGACGGCGCTCGTCGTCGCGGTCGCGGCGGTTCTCGGCGGACCGCTGGTTCCGGGCGTCGACCTCGCGCCGCCGGCCCCGGCGCCCGTCTCCGGGAACGTCGGGCAGGGGAGCGTCGCGGTCGAGGCGGTGGCGTTCGGGGAGACCGGCTACCGGCTGGAGCGGGGCGCGCACGGATCCGGCGCGTACTACCTGGTCGCACCCGACGCGTTCGTCGAGGTGGCGTCCGTGGACGGACGGCCGATGCTCGTCTACGAGGTCCGGATCGCCGATCTCGGCTACGCGCGCTCGACAACCGCGTTCCCGAGCGAGGGCGCGGTCGGAACCGTCCGGATCTCCCTCGGGAAGGACGCCCTCTCCCCCGAACGGATCGCCGCGGGACGGTACCGCGCCGAGGTTCGCGTCCTCGCGCGCGCGAACGAGAGGGACCGCGTCCTCGACGAGCGGACGGTCGAGATCGAGGTGCGCGGGTGACCGACGGGGAAGGGGACGGACCGGATTCCGACTCCGGTTTCCGCTCTCGGGGGCTGGCGCGCCTCCGTCGGGCGGGGCGCGCGCTGTACGGGGTCGCCTTCGGCGACCGGTGCGGAGCGGCGCTGTTTCTCGGCGCGCTCGCCTTCTTCGGGCTGTACTGGCGCGTCGGCGTCTTCATCACCGACACGTACACCGTGGCGAACGCCGCGGCGGCGGTGAGCGAGGGGAGTCTCTCCGTCGACCGGATCGCGTACGGGCCGGCGTCGGGCGAGACGCCGGGAATGGTCGTCGCCGGCGGGGAGCGGTACGGCCGGAACTACGGGCAGGTGTTCCTCGCGCTCCCCGCCGCGCACCTCCTGCGGGGGCTGGCTCTCGTCGCCGATCTCCGACTCGCCGTGGTCGGGCTCTGGTGCCTCTCGCTGCTCGGATGCTTCGTGCTCCTCGGGCGGATCACCGGCCGCAGACGGGCGTTCGCGCTGGCCGGCTCCGGGGTCGTCCTCGCCCTCTTCGGGGCGAACCTCGCGGTCGCCACCGAACTGGAGGCGCGCTGGATCCCCCTCGCGGCGCTGCAGCTCTCGTCGATGACCGCGGCGGCGATGACCGCCGTCCTCCTGTACCGGCTCGTGCGCCGGATTCGCGGCCGTCGAACCGGGATGGCCGCCGGGGCGGCGGTCGCGTTCGCCTCGCCGGTCGGCTTCTGGGCGCCGCTGCCGAAGCGACACGCGTCCGTCGCGGCGCTCGTCGTCGCCGTCGCCTACTGTCTGTACCGGACGCGGGAGGCCGAAACCGCAGCCGGCCCCGACGGCCGCGCACGGCGACGGGACCGCCGGCGGCGGGCGCTCGGGTTCCGGGCGCTGGCGTACGGGTTAGTCGGGTTCTGCGCGTGGATCCAGCCCGCCGAGGCGCTGGCGCTCCTCGTCGCGCTCGTCCCGGCGGATCTCCTCACCGCGCGGTCGACCGGGCGGCGGGAGCTCGCGGCCGTCGGCGGGGCGTTCGGGCTGTCGCTTTTGCCGTTTCTCCTGACGAACTACGCGATGAGCGGGAACCCCCTGCTGCCGCCGCGGCTGTTGCCGCGGTACGCCGGCGAGGCGCTCTCGCCGACGAGCGCCGTCGAGGGTCCCGGTCGCGGGACGGGCGCGCTCGGCGACGGATCGGTCGACGCGGCGTCGGATCCGCTCTCGGCCTCAGCGTCGGCCGACGCCGGCGGCCGGCGCTCGGCGGCCGTCGCGCTCGCCCGCTTTCTCGGTCGGGTCGGGGCGACCGCGATCGACAACGCCGGGCTGTTCTGGCGGTTCATGGCCCGCGGCGTCGACGCGCTCCTCGACGGCGACCGGCTGTACCGGACGTTCGTCAGGAGCGGGTACGTCGACTCGGTCGCCCCCGAGGACGGAAACGAGGCGATCAGCCTCTCGCTCCTCGAATCGATGCCGCTGCTCGGCGCGGCGCTGGCGCTTCCGGGGCACCTCGCCCTGCGCCTCCGGGAGGATCCGGGGCGGTCGGGACGGTCGGGGCGGTCAGGGCGGCCGGGGGCGCGCGCTCGGAGGGAGGTCGATCCAACGCCGGCGCGCGCGGTCGACCTGTTCTCGCTCGCGTTCGCGGGCGTCCTGACGCTATTGTACCTCCCGCGTCTGCCCCTCCACGCGACGGTGACCGTCCGCTACCTCGTTCCGGCGGTTCCGGCGCTCGCGTACCTGCTGACCCGACTCGAACCGGTTCGGAGCGCGGCGCGGGCGTGGCGGACGATGGCGTGGGCGTACGCGGCGACGGTGCTCGTCGGCGGACAGTTGCTCCTCCTCGCGACCCTCCTGCGCCGCCCGGCGCTCGGCGAGGCGATGCAGGGCCACGCGCTGCTCGCGCTCGCGGCGGCGCTCTGTCTCGGCGTCTGGGGGCTCTCGACCGCGTCGACCGCGCGGCGGAGCGATCGGCTCGGCGCCGTCCTGCTCGGGGCGGTCGGCGGCGTCGCCACGGCGTTTCTGCTCCTCTCGGGGGTCGTTCACTTCTCGGCCGCCGGCGAGTTCGCGCTCCCCGCGGTGCGGGTCGTGAGCGAGGCGCTGTCGGCGGCCTGACCCTCCCGTTCACCACGTGAGCCCCTCGTACTCGATCCCCTCGCGCCGCTCGACGATCCGACGGCCGTCGACGACGACGGGCGAGGCCATCGCGTCGAACTCGCCGTCGAGGGTGGCGAACTCCTCCCAGTCGGTGAGAACGACCGCCCCGTCGGCACCCCGGAGCGCGCCGGCGGCGGACGGGGCGTACTCGACGTCCGGGAACAGCGCCCGCATGTTCCCCGCCGCCGCCGGATCGTACGCGACGACGTCAGCGCCGCGGTCGAGGAGGGACTCGATCACCGGGATCGCCCTGGAGTGGCGCACGTCGTCGGTTCCGGGCTTGAACGCCAGCCCGAGCACCGCGATGCGAGCGCCGGGAACGTCGACGCGCCCCGCGAGGAGATCGAGCAGCCGGCGCGGTTGCTCGTCGTTCACCGCGACCGCCGCTTCGAGCAGTTGGGGGTCGTATCCGACCTCGCGCGCGGCGGCGACGAGCGCCGACACGTCCTTCGGGAAGCAGGAGCCGCCCCAGCCGACGCCGCTCCGGAGGAACCGCTCGCCGATCCTGTCGTCGAGGCCGATCGCCTCGGCCACCTCGTAGGCGTCGACGCCGTACGCCTTACAGACGTTCCCGAGTTCGTTGACGAGGCTGAGCTTGGTCGCGAGGAACGCGTTGTTGGCGTACTTGATCATCTCCGCCTCGCGCACGCCGGTCTGGACGACCGGAATCTCGCCGTCGGCGCGGTCGAAGAGCGGGTCGTACACCGCCGCGAGCGCGTCGTGGCCCCGCGCCGTGGGCGATCCGAAGACGAGCTTGTCCGGCGCGAAGAAGTCGGCCACCGCGCTCCCCTCGCGGAGGAACTCCGGGTTCACGACCAGGTCGAAGTCCTCCCCGGCGACGGTTCCGGACGCCCGCTCGACGGCCGGCCGGAGGACCTCCTCCGTCGTCCCCGGAACGACCGTGCTCTTGACGACGACGAGGTGGCGGCCGTCCGTCGAGGCGATCGCCTCGCCCAGCGACGCCATCCCCGATTCGACGACGGACGCGTTTATCGACCCGTCGTCGTTCGCGGGCGTTGGGAGGCAGACGAACGTGACGTCGGTGTCGCGGACGGCCCCGTACTCGGTCGTCGCCGCGAGTCGCGACCCGGCGTGCGTCGCGACGAGGTCGGAGAGGCCCGGCTCGTGGATGGGCGCGACGCCGTCGTTGAGGCTCGACACGACGCCCTCGTCGACGTCGACGTTCACGACCCGGTGGCCGAGGTCGGCGAGGCAGGCGGCGACCGTCGTGCCGACGTAGCCGCTGCCGACGATGCTGACGTCCATCGGCGAACCCGCGCTCGTCGGCGAACTCGTACTCATCGGCGGACCCATCTCTGTCGCGCCTGATGATACTTCGGGTATCGATCGGGTCCGATGACAGCTCCGATACCCGGTTCAGACGCCGTTGGAGATCGTTATCCCCCGCGCCAGCATAAATATATTTACCTTCCGAACATAGCAGAAGACGCGTATGAAAGCGGTCGTGCTGGCAGCCGGGGAGGGAACGCGGCTCAGGCCCCTGACCGAGGACAAACCGAAGGGGCTCGTCGAGGTCGCGGGCAAGCCGATCATCACTCACTGCTTCGAGTCGCTCGCGGGGCTCGGCGCGGACGAGTTCATCGTCGTCGTCGGCTACAAGAAGGAGCACGTCATCAGCCACTACGGGGACGAGTTCCGGGGCATCCCCATCACGTACACCCACCAGCGCGAGCAGAACGGCCTCGCGCACGCGCTCTTGACCGTCGAAGAGCACGTCGACGACGCCGGACTGGATGTCCGAATCCAGTTCGGGCCGCTCGGGCCGCGGGCCGACGACGCTCATGTCGCCGACGAGGATCGCCCAGAGCTGGGGGACCTCGTCGAGGTGTGTCCGCCGCAGCACGCGACCGACGCGGGTGACCCGCGGATCGACCCCGCCGGCGTCCTCTTCGCTGATCTTCGCGCCGCTCTCCGATTCCGCGTCCCGGACCATGCTCCTGAACTTGTAGACGCCGAACGTCTCGCCGAAGACCGCCGTCCGCTCCTGTCGGTACAACACCGGCCCCGGGCTGTCGAGTTTGATCGCGAGGGCGACGAGCGCCATCAGCGGCGAGAGCGCGACCAGCCCCGCCACCGCGAACGCCACGTCGAACGCCCGCTTGAACAGGTAGTCCTGCGGGTCCCACGGCTCGACCTCCACGTCGACGAGCGGCCCCGCCTCGCCCTCCGCCGTCAGCACGCTGTCGGCGTAGTCGCGGTGGACCTTGACCGGGATGCCGTGCTCGTGGCACGCCTCGATCGCGCCGAAGAACTCCGCCCGGTCGGCCCGCGCGAACGCGAGCACGACGGCGTCGACGTCGCGTTCCACGAGCACGTCGTCCAGCCGGGACAGTCCGCCGAGGCGGTCGCGCGCGGCGACCGACGTTCCGCCGTCCGCGACCGCGCGGGCGCTCGTCGCCCCGCGCCGCTCGGCCCGCCCGACCGCGGAGAGCGCGCTCGTCGGACAGAGGTAGCCCAGCACCGGAATCGGAACGCCCGTCGCGATGCGCCCGATCAGCGCCGGGTCGTCGCCGACGATGACGGCCCGCTCGGGGTCGGCGGACGGCCGGCGGCGCACCCAGACGAACCACGGCGGCAGGACGATAACGAGCACCCCGACGGCCGCGACGAGTGTCGCCCGCGGGAGCCTGTGGGACCACTGGAAGAAGCCGAACGCCGCCAGGGCCATCCCCGCGGTCAGGACGCGCTTCGCCGTCAGCGCGACCGTGTCGAGGACGCGGCGGGGCCGCGGCTTGTACAGCGGGATCAGACACCCCGCCACGGCGCAGACGCTGAGCAGCGTCGCCGACAGGAGCGACTCGCCGCGCAGGACGACCGCGTCCAGTCGGTTGAACGCGGGGACGTGCGGGGTGAAAAGCCACTGCACGAGCGGGTGGTTGGCCGCGAGCACCGCGAGCACGGTCGCGACCGCGGCGCCCGAAACGCTCGCCACCCTGTACCGCCACCCCGTGAGCATCGTACGGGACGACTAAGCGATCCGATAATAAACTTTCTGTGTACTTTCATCCCTTCGGTAAATACCAGATATCGGGTCAGTAACTGGCGGATATCACGGCGGAGCCTCGGAGAGAGCCGCGGAGCTGAATCCGTCGTCGTACGCTCCGAAAAGCGCACCCGTTCGACGCCGTGGGTGTCTCGGTTCGAATCCCGTCGGGGGGCCTGGCTCGAACCCCGTCGAGCCTCCCGGGTCGAATCCCGTCGGGGATCCGAACGCTCACTCGACGGTGACGCTCTTCGCCAGGTTGCGCGGCTTGTCGATCGCCCGCCCGAGCCGCCTGGCCATGTAGTACGCCACGAGCTGGAGCTGCACGTTCGCCAGGATCGGCACGGTCCGCTCGTGCGTCGCCGGGATCTCGAGCACCGAATCGGCGTACCGCTCCGCGTCGGACTCGCCGTCGGTCACCACGACCACGGGCGCGCCCCGCGCTTCGACCTCCTTCACGTTGCCGATCGTCTTCCGCGCGTTCTCCCCGTCGCCGGTCACGAGCGCGAACACCGGCGTCTCCTCCGTCACGAGCGCCAGGGGTCCGTGTTTCAGCTCCCCGGCGGCGAATCCCTCGGCGTGCTCGTAGGTGATCTCCTTGAACTTCAACGCCCCTTCGAGCGCCACCGGGTAGTGGACCCCGCGGCCGATGAAGAAGAACGACTTCGCGCCCATGAACTCCTCGACGACCTCGTCCGCCCGCGACTCGTCGAGTACCTCCTGCACCTGCCCCGGGAGGTCCCGCAGCGCGGAGACGAGCTCCCGGACATCCCGGTTTCGGGGCTCGTCCGCGAGCAGCTGTTCGACGAAGAGGTTGAGCCCGACGAGCTGCGAGGAGAACGTCTTGGTCGCCGCCACGCCGATCTCGGGACCCGCGCGGATGTACATCACGTGGTCGCACTCGCGGGCGACCGTGCTCCCGACGACGTTCGTGAGCGCCACCGTCTCCACGCCGCGACCGCGCGCCTTCCGGAGCGCGCTCAGCGTGTCGGCGGTCTCGCCGCTCTGGGTGATCCCCACGACGAGCGTGTCGCGGGCGATCGGCGGCAGCGAGGTCGCGTACTCGCTCGAGAGGAAGGCGGTCGCGTGGACGCCCGCCTCCTGGAGCAGCAGCGCGCCGTAGCGGGCGGCGTGGTACGAGGTCCCGCAGGCGAGAAAGTGCACCTCCTCGGGGGCGTCGAGTCCGTCGAGCTCCTCGACGGTGATCCGACCCTCCAGCTCGTCGACGCGGCCCCGCAGGCACTGCCGAAGCGCCTTCGGCTGCTCGTGGATCTCCTTGAGCATGAAGTGGTCGTAGCCGCTCTTGCCGGTCTGCTCGGCGGTCCACTCGACCGTCTCGACCTCCTTTTCGACCGGCTCGCCCAGCTCGTCCTCGACGCGCCAGTCTCCGGGGGTGAGCACCGCGAACTCGCCCTCGTCGAGGTAGACGACGTCGCGGGTGCGTTCGAGGAACGCGGGGATGTCGCTCGCGAGGTAGTGCGCGCCGTCGCCGATCCCGAGCACGAGCGGCGAGTCGTGCCGGGCGGCGAAGATCGCGTCCGTGCCGGCGACGACCGCGGCGAGCGCGTAGCTCCCCTCGAGGCGCTCGACGGCGCGCCTGAACGCCGACTCGGGGTCCGCGCCGGCGTCGAGCGCCTCGGCGATCAGGTGGGGCACGACCTCGGTGTCCGTCTCGCTCGAAAAGGAGACGCCCTTCGCTTCGAGTTCGTCGCGCAGCGCCCGGTAGTTCTCGATGATGCCGTTGTGGACGACGGCGACCCGGCCCGACTCGTCCGTGTGGGGGTGGGCGTTCTCGTCGGACGGCGGGCCGTGGGTGCTCCAGCGGGTGTGGCCGATGCCGACCGCGCCGTCGAGCGTCCGCCCCGCGAGCGCGCGCTTCAGCGCGGACAGTTCGCCCTCCTTCTTTTCGACCTCGACCTCGTCGCCGCCGACCGCGATCCCGGCCGAGTCGTAGCCGCGGTACTCCAGGTTGGAGAGGCCTTCGAGCAGCACCGCCGACGTCGCGTCGTCCGCGCCGGCGACGCCGATGATCCCGCACATCAGCGCCGCACCTCCGCGCCCTCGTCGACGTCGCCCCGGACGTGCGCCCCCGTCCGGACGCTGGCGTGCGGGCCGACGAGCGATCCGGGTTCGACCGTCGCGCCGCCGTCGAGCCGCGCCCGATCCGCGATGACCGCCCCGAGCTGACACCCCTCGTGGATCCGCGTCCCGATGCGGACGTCCGCCGATCCGCCGGGAGCGACCGTTCCCGCGCCGACCTGGACCCCCTCTCCGGTGACGCAGTCGACGAGAGTCGCGTTCGGCCCGACGCGCGAGTCCACGTCGACGACGGAGCCGCGGACGACGGCCCCCGCCTCGACCGTGACGTTCCGACCGAGGGCGGTGTTCGGACCGACGACGGCGGCGGGTCCGATCACGCTGTCCGGGCCGACGATCGCCGGCCCCTGGAGCGTCGCGTCGGGGTGGACGGTCGCCGTCCGGTCGACGTACACGCCGTCCGCTCCGGCCGATCGGTCGAGTGCCGCCGCGCCGCGGAGTCCGGCCGTTCGGCCGGCTCCGGCCGTTTCGCTCGCGCCGTCGGTGCCGTCCACGCCCTCCGGCCCGTCAACGCGTCCCGGTTCGTCAGCGCCTCCCGCGCCGTCCGTTCTGTCGGTCCCGCCCGCTCCGTCGGGCCCGCCCGCTCCGTCGCGTCCGCCGGGGACGACCGCCGCGTTCGGGCCCGCCGCGCCCTCGACCAGCCCCCGGTTCATGAGCTTGCGGGCGAGCGAGAGTAGATCCCACGGGTAGGTCGCGTCCTCCCAGATGCCGTCGGTGAGAACCCCGCGGACCGGGCTCCCGTTCTCGACGAGCTGGGCGATGCTGTCGGAGAGCGACAGTTCGCCGTGCTGTCGGGGCGTCGACTCCACCTCGACGAAGAACGACGGGGCGAAGACGTAGACGCCGGCGTTCAGGAGGCGGTAGGAGTCGCTCCGCGGCTTCTCCGTGAACTCGACGACGCGGTCGCCGTCGAGCTTGACGGCGCCGTAGTTGGGCGCCTCCTCGCTTTCGATGACCGCGAGGGTCGCCACGTCCTCGACGGTGTGCGCCTCCCGGACGGCGGTCACGGTCTCCTCGCGGACGATCTGATCGCCGTTGACGACCAGGAAGTCGGCGTCGAGCGCGTGCGACGCCTGGAGGAGCGCGTGGCCGCTCCCGAGCTGCTTCCCCTGGACGTGGTAGGTGATCGGCCGATCGCGGTACGCCGCGCCGAAGTGGTTCTGCACCCGGTCGCGCTTGTAGCCGACGACGAGGTGCAGGTCCTCCACGCCGGCGTCGATGAGCGCGTCGAAGACGTACTCCAGGATCGGTCGGTTTGCCGCCGGCAGCATCGGCTTCGGCCGGTGTTTCGTGAGCGGTCGGAGGCGGGTCCCCTCCCCGGCCGCGAGCACGACGGCGGACTCGATATCCATGTGTATTACCTACCGGAGGAGTCACAATAACCTTGTTGTCCGGAGTGTGAGTCGCGCGCGACCGTCAGGCGGGGACGATCGATCGACCGACGAGGCGCGAGACCGAGAACGGCGCACCCCCGTCGCGGGAAACCCGAAGCGCCGAAAAGCCACCGCAGGAAAACCGAGGGGATGAGACGAACCGGGAGCCGTTCAGGCGCAGTTTCGCCGCGCGAGGATGACCGTCTTCTCCGCCCGCTTTGCCACGCGCTCGGGGACGGCGCCCATGACGGAGCGGCGGAGCGGACGGGCGGCCGTCGCGCCGATCACGGTGACGTCGTGGCGCTCGGTGAGGGAGAGAACGGTCTCGGCGGGGTCGTCGCTCGCGCGCACCGAGCGTTCGACCTCGACGTCGTCGAGTCCGGCGACCGCCGAGTCGATCAACCGTCGATCCTCGCCGGGATCGGCGTCCGACGCGCCGGGGTCGACGATCCGAACCACCTCGACGCGCGCCTCGTTCATCCGGGCCACGGCCCGGGCGACGTCCGCCGCGAGGTCGCCGTGCGGGCCGTCCGCGGCGACGAGGAGAACCGACTCGACCCCGTCCGCCGTCGCGCCGATCTTCTCCACGAGCACGTCGCAGGGCGCGTTCGTCGCGGTCCGGTCGACGTCGCTCCCGAAGACGAGGTCGAACCGGGGGCGCTCGCGCCAGCCGAGGACGACGCCGTCGCAGTCGTGTTCGCGGACCGCGCCCACGACCGCGGCGGCCAGGTCGTGGCTCACCCGCACCTCGCCGCGGACCGGGGCGTCGCGCTTCCCGAGCGCTCGCAGCGCGCGATCCAGGATCTCCTGCCGATCCCGCCCGAACTCCCGTTCGATCGTCTCGTCGGTGAAGATCGAAAACGGCGACCGGTACGGCTTGACGATCACGCTCAGGACGACGATCTCCCCCCCGCGGTCGACGGCGAGGTCTCCCGCGGTCCGCACGAGCTGGTCGACGTGGGCCGGGTTGCCGACCGCGACGAGAACTCGGTACCCCGACCGCGACTCCGGCTCGTGCCCTCGGGTCCCCCTCTCGGCGTCGTCGGGGACGCCTCCGTTGTCACTCCGTCCCATGTGCCGGATACGCGGGGGCGGCGCTTAGTCTTGCGTTCACGGCCGTTGATGCGATATTCGAAGGAGGGTCGCCGGTTCGGATAACCGAGAGCCGGGCGGGACGAGCGAGCGACGCGCTCACTGAGCGACGAGCCGATCGCGGTTCGGTCGCCGAAGCGCGTCCAGGTCGGGGCGCGTCCACTCGCCGCGCTCGTCGACCTCGACGGGGATCTCCTCGCCGAAGAGCCGCCCGGCGTCCCGCCAGGTGTCGAGATCGAACGCGGCGAGAACCGCCGGGAGGGCGTCTCCGCCGCGGGGGAGCCGCAGCAGTTTGTTGTCCAGCGAGAGCTCCACGGCGGGGCCCGACGCCGTGTCGCGGATGCGGACCCCGGTAACGCGGGCCGTGGTCGCGTCGGTCGCGTCCGCGGCGGTTCGGGACTTCGCGGCGGTCGGGGCGTGGCGGGAGGGCATACACACCAGTCGCCCCTTCCGCGTCATCTGCTTTGTGGTCGCGTCGCCGTTTGCGGATCGCCCGCACCGTCCTCCGGCGCGCGCTCAAAACTCCCCGAGCGTCCGCTGGTTCCGCCGCAGCGGGTACGCCTCGTACCCGTGTTCGGTCGCGAGGTGCGACGCGAACGTCTCGTCGAACCCGTGGTGGGTGTACACGCGCTCCGGGTCGACCGCCCCGACGAGGTCGACGAGCTCGTCGAAGTCGCAGTGGTCCGAGAGGACGAACGTCTCGTCGTAGCCGCCGCGGTACCGGAACGACTCGTCGACGGCCCACCCGGAGAAGCCGACCTTCGCCGCGCCGAGCCGGTCCGCGAGGCGGTTGACCCACCCGTTCCGGGCGAGGTGCGTCGGGACGACGAACACGTCGTCGGGGGCGAGTTCGTCGACCTCGGCGTACGGGACGGCGGAGAACCGGCGGTCGGAGACCGACTCGATCACCCGGTTCATCTTCGCGACCGCGCCGTGGGCGACGAGCCGGCGGTTCGTCGCTCGCTCGGCCAGCGCCTGGATCTCCTGGGCCCGCCCGAGCGAGTACCCGAACAGGAACAGCGGCCTGTCTTCGGCGTCCGCGATCCAATCGACGATGCGTCCCTCCAGCTCGCGCTGGTCGGGGAATCGGTAGTCCGGATGGCCGTAGGTCGTTTCGACGACGAGTTCGTCCGCGGGAACCGGCTCGAATCCCCGGAGCGAGAGCCGGTCGCGGGTCGAGACGTCGCCGGTGTAGAGGAACCGTCTGCCGTCCTCCTCGATGAGCGCCGCGCGGGAGCCGACGATGTGCCCCGCCGGGAGGAGTAAGATCCCGTCGGTCTCCTCGACGAACTCGACGTCCGCGCCGGTCCGCGCGCCGGCGAGCGCCGCGGTCGCGGCGGAGCACACGACGGTTCCCGTCGAAGCGCGTTCGAGGAGGTGGTCGGCGTGGGCGTGGCTCACGACGTTGACGTCGCCGACCGCGCCGCGGGCGTCGGCGACGATCGTGCGGGAGAGGTCGAAGTGGATGCCGTCCTTCAATCGGAGCATTTTCTGTGGCGGGGCGTTCGTGACACGGACGAGCGAAGTAGGGCGGCGAGCTACTTTTCTCGCTCGCTCCGCGTCTCCCCGATCGGGGACCGAGCGTGGATCTGCCGGCGAGAGCAGCCGGAGTTTGACGAGCGGATGATGTATAATTATTTATGTTTTTAACGGGGCTACAGGACGGAACAAAAAACGTCGATCGTGTGGAAATTTCCATGGTAACATCACGATCGGGTGATCCGCACGGGAATGTATATCTGATGAGCAACTATAATCCCCCGGTTAAAAACGGATCGGCAGTTCTTGTGAGCGAACGAGCGAGTTCGACGGATCAGCCCGCGGACAGCGCCGCTCTGTGAGAATCGATCCCCTTTTCCGGAGATCCGTTTTGTGGAGTCGTTCGACAAAATCGGATATTGTTAATTGGATCCGACTCCCGGTCCGCGAGCCGCGAATCGGTTCGCCGCACCGCGTGTCGGGGCGGTGCGACCGAGGGGAGAGCGCCGGTCGCGTTACACGGTTAGCCGTGTAACGCGACCGTTCACAGTACGTGAACGAAAGCGGCGGAAGTTCGTCAGCGGGAAAAGAGCTTGTTCTCGATGGAGCTCGCCGCGCTCCCGATGATGCCCGGGATGTCGGCGTCGGTCCGGCGGCGGGTCATTCGCTCGGTCGAGCCGCAGATCGACACCGCGCCGATCGCCGCGTCGGTCGGGTCGGTGATCGGCGCGGCGACGCACCGCCACCCCTCCGTGTGCTCCTCGCGGTCGTACGCCGCCCGCCTGTCGCGGATCGACTGCAGCTCCGTTCCGAGCGCGGATCGGTCGGTGATCGTGTTCTCGGTCAGCGGGGGGAGGCCGCGCGTCTCCATGACGCGCTCGCGGTCGTCCGCCGACAGGTACGCGAGGATCGCCTTCCCGCCCGCGGTGGCGTGGAGGTGGACGCGCTCGCCCTCGTGAAACGGCGGCTCGTACCCCTTGTCGGCGGACACCGTCCGCACGTACGCGCCGTACCCGTGTTCGGGGACCATGAGGTTCGCCACTTCGCCGGTCGCCTCGGCCAGGTGTTCGAGGTGTCCCCGCGCGCGGCGGTAGATCGGCAGCCGCTTTCGAACCCCGACCCCGAGTCCGAGAAAGCGCAGACCGAGCCGATAGGAGTCGCCGTCCTTGACGACGTAGTTCAGTCGGTGAAGCGTCGAGAGGTGCTTGTGGACCGTTCCCTTCGCCAGCCCGACCTCCCGGGCGAGTTCCGACACGCCCGCCGATTCGCGCTCGGAGAGCGCCTCGACGATCTCGAAGCTGGTCATCGTGGTCTTCGCCACGCGGGTCGGGCGTTCGTCCTCCGGTCGCGTCTCGGTCATGGCACTACGGCGACGGACGTATCGAGCCGACAAAAACCTTGTTCACGGAGCGTGAACGAACGTCGGGTCGGGCGAGCGATCCGACCGACGCGCCGTCTCCGCCGATCGGTCGCTCCCGGCCGGCTCCGACGGCCTCGGAAGAGAAGCGGCGGACCGCGGCCGAACTGCGGCCGAGCCGCGGTCGAACCGCCGCTACCCGGACGCGACCGCCCCTCGTTCACGCACCGTGAACGAACGTCGCGGACGAACCGCGAATCGGCGGGCCCAGCGCGCGGGTCCGAGCGGCGACGCCGAGGCGGTACTGATCGGGAGCGTGATCGGGTACTGACATGCAGTAGTTTTAACTCCCCGAGTTCGTTGTCAGTGACTATGGGCCGGATTGACATAGACGGACTGACCAAGGTGTTCGGAGACGGCGGCGACGAGATCGTCGCGGTGGACGAGCTGAACTGCGCGATCGAGGACGGGGAGTTCCTGATCCTCGTCGGCCCGTCCGGCTGCGGGAAGTCGACGACGCTCCGCTGTATCGCCGGGCTCGAACGACCGACCGACGGGAAGATCGTGCTCGACGGCGACGACGTGACCGACGAGAAGCCGAAGAACCGGAACATGGCGATGGTGTTCCAGAACTACGCGCTGTACCCCCACATGACCGCCCGGGAGAACATGGCGTTCGGCCTGAAGATGACGACGGATCTCTCGACGGACGAGATCGACCGGCGGGTGACGGAGACCGCGGAGATGATGGGGATCGAAGAGCTCCTCGACCAGAAGCCGAAGGAGCTCTCCGGGGGCCAGCAGCAGCGCGTCGCACTCGGGCGCGCCATCGTCCGCGATCCCGAGGTGTTCCTGATGGACGAACCCCTCTCTAATCTCGACGCGAAGCTGCGCACGCAGATGCGCACGGAGCTGCAGAGCCTCCAGCAGGAGTTCGGCGTGACGACGATCTACGTGACGCACGACCAGACCGAGGCGATGACGATGGGCGACCGCATCGCCGTCTTGAACGGCGGCGAACTCCAGCAGATCGGCACCCCCCTCGAATGTTACCACGCTCCCGCGAACCGGTTCGTCGCCGGGTTCATCGGCTCGCCGAGCATGAACTTCTTCGACGTGCGGCTCGACGAGTCGGGCGACTCGCCGTCGCTCGTCCACGAGGCGTTCGCGTACGACCTCTCGGACGAACTCGCCGCGGACGTGGTCGGGCGCGGCACGGAGTTCGTGCTCGGCGTCCGTCCCGAGGACGTCCGCCTCGCCGAACCGGACGACGAGAACGTCCTCGCCACGGAGGTGAACGTCACCGAGCCGCTCGGCGACGTCACGTTCGTGTACCTGCAGATCGGGGGCGACCAGTACACCGCCAGCTTCGACGGGGACGTGATCCTCGACCCGGGCAGCACCGTCGAAGTCACCTTCCCGGAGGACCGCGTTCACCTCTTCGACGGTCGCACCGGAGAGGCGCTTCGGAACCGGGAGCCGCCGTCGGAGGACGCGGAGGCGAGGCTCAGCGTGTGATCGGGCGGACTCCCCCGCGCCCGAGAACGCGGAGCCGAGAGTAGATCGAGCGCACGTCGTCGCCGACGAACCGAGCGTCGGCGCGAGCCACCGACAGCACGGGGCCGCGTCGGTTCGACGAAACGTCGCTCCGGCGGGATAGTCCATCAGGGAAAAATATTAGTATTCCTGTTTCGATTGTAGCCACGAACGATTAGCATGACAGAGTCACGCAAGACCTCGCGTCCGAGCAGGCGCGACTGCGTCAGAGGGCTGAGCGTCGGCGCCGCAGCTACGCTCGCGGGCTGCATCGGCGGGAGCTTCTCCGGCGGATCGAGCGGGTCGAACGGGTCGGGGAACGACAAGGAGCTCATCTTCTGGACCGACTACTTCAGCGACGAGAACGACGACCCGTGGGAGAAGTGGTACAAGGAGAGCTTCGAGGAGGAGACCGGGACGAACCTGAAGGTGGCGGCGTTCAGCTACGAGGACCGTCGGCAGAAGTTCCTCACCGGCGCCCGCAGCGGGAACCCGGACTACATCGAGGGCGTGCTCTCGCACCTCAGCGAGTTCGTGAAGGCCGACCTCGTCGAACCGATCGGCGACCGCGCGAAGGAACTCGACTACTTCGACGGGTACGTCGACGGCGCGATGAGGGCGATGGAGTACGACGGGAAGCTGTACGGTCTGCCGTTCACCGGGAACGGCCGGGCGCTCATCTACCGGAAGGACGTCTTCGAGAGGCACGGGTTGGAGCCGCCGCAGACAGCCGAGGAGTTCCTGGAGGTCGGCAGGACGATAAACGAGAAGGAAGACGGGATGTGGGCCTTCCACAACTGCACGAAGAAGGGGAGCGTCCGGGCGTTCCAGGAGTGGATGTCGCACGTCTACCAGCACGAGGACAACCTCTACGAGCGCGAGGGCGACGGCTGGACGCTCGTCCCCGACGCCGAGGTGTTCGCGAAGGTCTTCGACGCGTTTTACTACCGGGTGTGGGCGGCCGACGATCCGATCGCGAATCCGGAGCAGAAGGGCACCGGCTGGCAGGTGAACGACCCCGGCTTCCTCAACGGCCAGTTCGCCATGATCGAGTGCGGGCCGTGGCTGCGCGGCTGGACGACCGGCGAGGAGATCCAGGACGCGGAACGGACGAAGGCCCTCCTCGACGAGAAGTCGGCGGTCGCCCACCTGCCGCGGGCGAAGGGGGGATCGAAAGGGACGTACCTCGAGGTGAAGCCGGTGATGGTGAACGCGAATTCGGGGAATAAGGACGCCGCGTGGGAGGGCGTCAGGAGGTTCACCAGTCCCGAGTCGCTACGGAAACAGAAGGAGGCGATCCCCGACTCCGGC
Source organism: Halegenticoccus soli (assembly GCF_002844195.1). Classification (GTDB taxonomy): domain Archaea; phylum Halobacteriota; class Halobacteria; order Halobacteriales; family Haloferacaceae; genus Halegenticoccus; species Halegenticoccus soli. The sequence goes on along the minus strand of NZ_PEND01000001.1, from coordinate 276,606 downwards.
GACCTGGCGACGCCGGTCCACGAGGACGTCGAGTCCACCATCGACAACGAGAACTGGAAACCGCTCGTCGACGTCTTCGAAACCGGGAAGCCGCTGGCCAAGATCAGCTGGGGGCCGGTTCAGGAGGCGTTCTGGACGGAGATGCAGAACGTCGTTTACGGGAAGAAGGGGCCGGACGCCGCCGGGAAGGACCTCCACTCCCAGCTGAAATCCCTCGAATCCGAAGTCTGACATGGCGACGACAACCACGGGTCGCGAGCGGTTCGGCCGCTACGCCGAGGAGTTCCGCTGGTTCCTCCGGGAGACGTGGCTCGGCTACGCGCTCGTCCTCCCGACCACGGTCCTGCTCGGGGTCATCGTCGTCTACCCGACGGTGAGCGGCGTCTGGATCAGCCTGTTCGAGCAGTCGCTCATCAATCCGGGCGACGCCGAGTTCGTCGGCCTCGGAAACTACGCGCGGATGGTGGCGGACCCGACGTTCTGGCTCGCGTTCAAAAACTCCGTCCTGTTGACGGCGGTCGCCGTCTCGCTGGAGTACCTGCTCGGCCTGGGCCTCGCGCTCGCGCTCAAGGAGAAGGTGCCCGGGATCGGCCTCTTTCGGAGCGTCTCGATGGTGACGTGGGTCCTGCCGATCATCGTCATGGTGATCATCTTCCGGTGGCTCGTCCAGCCCGACTTCGGGTTCGTCAACATCGTGCTCGACTGGCTCGGGCTGCCGACGACCTACTGGTTCGGCAACGAAACCTGGGCGTTCCCGCTCGTCGTCGCGATGCACGTGTGGCGGAACGTCCCCTTCTTCGCCATCGCGCTGATGGCGAGCATGCAGTCGGTCCCGGAGTCGCTGTACGAGGCCGCCCAGCTCGACGGCGCGGGCCCCCTCCAGCGGTTCCGGTACATCACCCTGCCGCAGATCTCCTACGTGTCGATGATCATGATCGTGCTCCACGTCATCTTCACGTTCAACAACTTCGACATCGTCTACCTCTCGACCGGCGGCGGGCCCGTGAACAGCACCGAGGTCCTCGCGACGTACGTCTACAAGCAGGCGTTCACCTCGTACGCGCTGGGCTACGCGGCCAGCGTCGGCGTGGTGATGCTGATTCTGCTTTTGACGTTCACCGCGGTGTACGTGAAACTGGAGGAGACCTGAGATGAGCGACGAACCGACGACCGACGCGAGCGCCGGAGACGACCCCCACTGGCTCGGCGTCACCGGCAGCCACCTCCCGGCCGGCGCGCGCCGCGCCCGCGCGCTCTGCGGAGCCCACCGGACGCGCGGGAGGTGGCGCTGATGGCGACGCGCGACGTCGGCGGTCGGGGGCTCCTCGGTCGGTTCGACGACTGGCTCGACGAGGAGACGAGCCCTCGCCGCGCGCTCGCCGTCTACGGCGTCCTCGCCGTCTACTTCGGCTTCCTCCTGCTCCCCATCGCCTGGCTGATCCTGTCGACGCTCATGTCGACGGAGGTGATGTACTCCGGCCGGGTCGTTCCGGCGGCGGACGAACTCACCCTGCGGAACTACGCGCACGTCCTGGCGCGCCCGGAGTTCCGGCGGTACTTCGTCAACTCGACCGTCGTCGCGACCGCGACCACCGCGCTGACGCTCGTGTTCGGAACGCTCGCCGGCTACGCGCTCAGCCGCTTCGAGTTCCCCGGACGGAGCGTGCTCCTCCTGGGGTACATCTCGACCCAGATGCTGCCGTGGGTGCTCGTGCTCATCCCCTTCTTCCTCCTGATGTTCGAGCTGGGGCTCGTCGACTCGTTCACCGGCATCGTCCTCGCGCACACCGCCTTCGCGCTCCCCTTCGCGACGTGGATGCTGAAGGGGTACTTCGACGACATCCCGGAGTCGCTCGACGACGCCGCGAAGATGGACGGCTGTTCGCAGGTGGACGTCCTCTGGCGCGTCATCCTGCCGCTGTCCGCGCCGGGGATGGCCGTCGCCGGGTTCTACACGTTCGTCCTCTCGTGGAACGACTACCTCGCCGTCTCGGTCCTCTCTCAGACCGCCGCGACGCGCACCCTGCCGTTCGGCCTCCAGCTGTTCCAGACGCAGAACCAGATCAACTGGGGGCTCGTGCTCACGGCCGCCGTGATCACGATGGTCCCCGTGATCCTCCTGTTCGCCGTCGTCCAGCGGTGGCTGGTCGAGGGGCTGGCGAACGGGGGAATGAAAGGGACCTGACCCCGAAGCAACCCTTCCGGAAGCCCCTCCGTTAGCCTTATTTGCGCATTATTCCCAACTAATGGAGACCGTTTCCGTGAAAGGTAGGTTAAAGTGCCGGCGATTTCCTACTGAATCTGTATGACGGTAGCGTTAGCCTTCATCGGAGCGGGCGGCATCGCGTCGATCCACCTCGGAAACCTCGAAGCGCGCGACGACGTCGACGTCGTCGCCGTGTGCGACGTCGCGGAGGAGGCGGCCCGGCGGGCCGCAGAGCCGCACGGGGCGTCCGTGTACACCGACCACCGGGAACTCCTCGAAGCCGAGGATCCGGACGCGGTGTTCGTCGCCATCCCGCCGTTCGCGCACACGGATCAGGAGGTGCTGGCCGCCGAACGGGGGTTCGACCTCTTCGTGGAGAAGCCGATCGGGCTGCGGACGGAGACGGCCGACGAGGTCGAGGCGGCGATCGAAGACGCCGGGGTCGTCTCGCAGGTCGGACACATGCTCCGCTACGCCGACGCGGTGGAGAAGGCCCGGGAGCTGATCGGCGACCGCGACGTGGCGCTCGTCGACGGGCGGTGGGTCGGCGGCGTGCCCGGCGCTAGCTGGTGGGGGATAAAGGAGAAGTCGGGCGGACAGGTCGTCGAGCAGACCGCGCACGTCTTCGACCTGGTGCGGTACTTCGGCGGCGAGGTCGAGAGCGTGCGCGCGGTCGGCGGCAAGCGGGTCGTCGGCGACGAGATCGACTTCGAGGACGCCGTCTCGGCGACGATGAAACACCAGAACGGGACCGTCAGCCACGTCTCGACGTCCGCCGCGTCCCCCGGCGACGACGTCGGCCTCCTGCTCGTCGGGGACGGGTTCCACCTCGAACTGTCGTTCGGCTTCGCCGACGGCTCCCCGCCGGAGTCGACCAGTTCGCTCGAAGGCGTTGTCGACGGCGAGGAGATCGAGTTCGAATCCGAGGGCTGTGCGTGGCGCTCGGAGGTCGACGCGTTCGTCGAGGCGGTGAAGGCGGGGGGCGGCGACGTCCGGTCGGCGTACGCCGACGCCCGCCGCACGTTCGACCTCACGCTCGCGGTGAACGAGGCGATCCGCCGCGACGGGCCGGTCTCGCCGAAGCGCGAGCGGCAGGCGGTGGTCGAGTGACCATGGTGAGGATCAGCGCCACGCTGCCGATGGCCCTCCGAGCGGACTCGCTCGAAGCCGGCATCGAACGGGCCACCGCGATCGGCGTCGACGGGTTCGAGTTCTTCCGCTGGGAGGAGCACGACGCCGGGACCGTCGGCGAACTGTGCGACGAACACGGGGTCGAAGTCGCCGCGACGCTCTCGGCGGGGGGCGGTTCGAACATCGACGACTTCGACGGTCCCGCCATGACCCGACCCGAGTCGGTCGAGACGGTCGTCGCCGACGTCGAGCGCTCCCTCGACGCCGCGGCCGCCCTCGGCGCTCGGAGCCTGATCGTCACGACCGGGCCGGAGCAGCCGAACCTCGACCGGGACGCGCAGCGGGCGAGCGTCGCCGAGGTCCTCGACCGCGTGGCCCCGGCCGCCGAGTCCGCGGGCGTCACGGTCGTCGTCGAGCCGCTGAACGTGGCGGTCGACCACCCGGGGTACTTCCTGACCGACTCCGAGGAGGCGTTCGAGATCGTCGAGTCGGTCGGCAGCGATCGCGTCCGGGTGCTCTACGACGTGTACCACCAGCAGATAACGGAGGGCAACATCATCGAGACGGTGCGAGAACGCGTCGGCCTGATCGGCCACTTCCACGTCGCCGACGTGCCGGGCCGCCACGAGCCCGGAACCGGGGAGTTGAACTACCCGAACGTCCTGGCGGCGATAGCCGAGACGGGGTACGACGGGTACGTCGGCTGCGAGTTCTTCCCGGCCGGCGATCCGGACGAAGCCGTCCGGTCGGTCGTCGACATGGCTCCCTGACCGCCGGATCCGCGCGGTTTCGACCACCCGTCGTCCGCCGGCCGATCCGGGCTGCGACCGTCTGTGGCGCGGTTCGACGACTGTCAGATAGAATAATTCGTATTTACCAATTTTCCCGCGTCTTTATTTCATTATTTATTCTTTGTATATAATATAGACGAGTCTTTACCTTCGACTTACTGTGCATATTGCGCGATACTCCTAATATTACAACAAATACGTAACTCCTCTTGATCGGAGCGGTCTAATAAATAACGTTCAGGTGGGGGCGAGACGAGCCGTCGATTCGGTCGACCCGCCGTCGCATCGAACGGTTCTTATGCGTCCTTCGGGTTTGTCTCCGGTACGATGTCGGACGGCGGCGAGTTCCCCCCGAACGTGCTCATCGTGTTGACCGACCAGCAGCGCTGGGACACCGTCGGCGCGTACGGCTGCCCGATGGATCTGACGCCCAACGTCGACGCGATGGCCCGGCGGGGGGTCACGCTGGAGCGCGCCTTCTCGGCGCAGCCGCTGTGCGGACCCGCCCGGAGCGTCCTCCAGACGGGGCGGTACGCGACGCAGACCGGCGTCTGGCGGAGCGCGATGCCCCTCGCCGAGGGCGAGCGGACGCTGGCACACGAGTTCGCGGACGAGGGGTACGAGGTGGGCTACGTCGGCGACTGGCACCTCGCGGGAACCGTCGACGATCCCGTCCCGGCCGAGCGACGGGGGGGATACGCCGACTACTGGCTCGCCGCCGACGTCCCCGAGTTCACCTCCCGACCGTACGAGGGCGTACTCTACGACGGCGACGGGGAGCCGGTGGAGTTCGACGGGTACCGGACGGACGCGTTCACCGACTTCGCGGTGTCGGCGCTGGAGGCGCTTTCGGAGCCGTACCTTCTCACCGTCGCGTACCTCGAACCGCACGACCAGAACGACGAGTGGACCTTCGTCGCCCCGGACGGCTACGCGGACCGGTACCGGCGAAACCCGCACGTACCGCCGGACCTCCGCAACCGCCCCGGCGAGTGGTACGAGGAGCTCCCGGACTACTACGGGATGTGCAAGCGGATCGACGAGTGCGTCGGCAGGCTCCGTTCGACCCTTGAGCGCCTGGGGCAGACCGAACGGACGATCGTGCTTTTCACCTCGGACCACGGCTGTCACTTCCGGACGCGCCCCGGCGAGTACAAGCGGAGCTGCCACGAGGCGTCGATCCGCGTCCCCGCGATCCTGTGCGGTCCCGGCTTCGACCGCGGACGGACGGTGTCGGAGATCGTGAGCCACGTCGACATCCCGCCGACGCTCCTCGACGCGGCGGGGTGCGACGTGCCGGACCGGATGGAGGGGGACAGCGTCGTCCCGCTGCTCTCGTCCGCGGACGCCGAGTGGTCCGACGACGCGTTCGTCCAGATCAGCGAGTCGGAGATCGGGCGGGCGATCCGGACGGACCGCTGGAAATACGCCGTCTCCGCGCCGACGATGAACGGGTGGCGCGGGGGCGTCGGAGAGGAGAAGAGCGACCTGTACGTCGATCGGTACCTCTACGACCTCCGCAGGGATCCCGCCGAACGGATCAACCTCGTCGGCCGACCCGAGTACCGGGACGTGGCCGACGACCTCCGCGAGCGCCTCCGGGAGTACGTCCGCCGGGTCGAGGGGGACGACCCGGAGATCCGCCCGTTCGAGAATCCGGGATACCGCGAGTACTAGCCTCGGACGGCCGCGGGCGCGGGCGTCCCCGACGGCTCGGACCTCGACGGGCTCGGCGTCGACGCCCGCGACGCGGGGAGCGGGCGGTACGTCGGCGAGTCGGCTCTTCGCGCGGGTCCCGCTCTTCGAGGATTCTTCGCGCGGATTCCGTTATCCGAGGATATTTGACTGACCGGCCAGTTAGTTACGACGAGAACGGGTCCCCCATGAGCGAAGACACGACCGAAGAGATCATGGGCGCGACGTACTGCGCCCTCTGCAAGCACGGGTACGCCGCGCTGACGATGCAGAACATCGCGGACGAGTCGGGGCTGAGCAAGGCCGCCCTCCACTACCACTACGACAGCAAACGCGACCTCCTCCTGGCGTTCCTCGACTACCTGCTCGACCGGTTCCGCGAGCGGATCGACGCCGCCGACGCCGACGACCCGGCCGAGCGCCTCGCCGCCTTCGTCGACGTGGTGTTCACGCCGCGGCGCGAGGACACCCACCGGGAGTTCAAAACGGCGGTCCTGGAGATCAAAGCGCAGGCGCCGTACGACGACGGGTTCCGCGAGCGGCTCGCCGAGTTCGACCGGCTGATGCACGACCGCGTCCGCTCGATCGTCGCCGACGGGATCGAGCGGGGCGTCTTCAGGGGCGACGCGGACCCGGACGACGTCGCCTCGTTCGTGATCACGGTGATGAACGGCGCGAACGCGCGGTACGTCGCGGTCGGCGCGCCCGTCGGGGACGCCCGTCGGACCCTGATGGCGTACCTCGAAACGCAGCTCTTCGCCGACGGCCGCGACCCGGAGGTCGCCGCCGAATGAGGCTGTTCAAGGGCAGGGACGAGTTCGACCTCACCTCGGGCGGCATCGCGTGGCCGCTGTTTTACCTCTCGCTGCCGATCGTCGTCACGAACCTGCTGCAGACGGCGTACAACCTCGCCGACACGTTCTGGCTCGGCCAGCACAGCACCGAGGCGCTGGCGGCGATCAGCTTCGCCTTCCCGATGGTGTTTCTGCTCATCGCGCTGGCGATCGGGATCTCCATCGCCGGCAGCGTCCTCGTCGCGCAGAACGTGGGCGCGGGCGACGAAGCGCGCGCCGAGTACGTCGCCTCCCAGACGATGAGCTTCGCCATCCTCGCCGCCCTGGCGCTCGGCGGCGTCGGCTACTTCCTCGTCGAGGACTTCGTCGCGCTGCTCGGCGCTTCGCCCGCGGTCCTGCCGCTCGCGGCCGGCTACATGGAGGTGTTCTCGCTCGGGCTGGTGTCGGTGTTCGGATTCGCCGTGTTCATCTCGCTGATGCGCGGCTACGGCGACACCGTAACCCCGATGCTGGTCATGTTCGGCTCGGTCGTCGTCAACATCGCGCTCGACCCGTTCCTCATCTTCGGCTGGTGGCGCTTTCCGGCGCTGGGCGTCGAGGGCGCGGCCGTCGCCACCGTGTTCTCGCGCACCCTGGCGCTGGCCGTCGGGCTGTGGATCATGCTCCGCGGGACCCGGGGCGTCCAGATCCACCCGAAGCAGATGATCCCTGACCCGGCGTTCGCCCGCAGGATATTCGAGGTCGGCGCGCCCGCCTCCGTCGAGGTGACGGGTCGCGCCCTGTCTGTCAACCTGCTCCTCGTCATCGTCGGGCTGTTCCCGACGACGGTCGTCGCGGCCTACGGGATCGGCGCGCGCGTCTTCTCGGTCATCTTCCTGCCCGCGATTGCCGTCTCCCAGGGCGTCGAGACGATGACCGGCCAGAACATCGGAGCCGGCGAGCCGGACCGGGCGGCCGCCGCGAACCACTTCGCCGCGAAGGCGATGTTCGCGATCCTCTCCGCGGTCGGCGTCGTCGCGTTCGTCGCCGCCGAACCCGTCATCTCGGTGTTCACGTCCGACCCCGACGTGATCGGCGTGGGCGTCGATTTCCTCCGCTACACGGCGCTGACGTTCGGCGGCATCGGCATCATGCGGGCGTACACCGGCGGCTTCCGCGGCGCCGGCAGGACCCTGATCGCGGCGGCGGTCTCCGTGCTCATGCTCGGGGTCATCCGGCTCCCGGTCGCGTGGGTCGGCGCGGAGGTCGTCGGCGCGACGGGGATCTGGATCGCGTTCGCCGTCTCGAACGTCGCCGGGGCCGTCATCGCCTACCGGTGGTTCGAGCGCGGCACCTGGCGCGGAGCCGACGTGACCGGCGCGGGCCCCGCCGCGCCGGGCGAGCTCGGGGCGGAAAAGAGCGCCGCGGACGATTAGGGTCCGACGGATCGGCGGTCGACGGCCGCGTTACTCGCTCTCCGGGTCGTCGCGCTCCGCCCAGATCGCGGGGTCCCCACCGAGAGCGTCGTCGTCCTCGGTTCCGTCGTTCCCTTCGGACGTTTCGACCGCTTCGGGCGCGTCGCTCACCTCGGTCCCCTCCGCCCGCCCGAAAGAGAGGGAACAGACGGCGAGTCCGACGACGACGGCGAGGGCGAAGGCGAGGCTCACCGAGCCCCACGCGACGCTCGTCGGCAGACCGAGCGCGACGTCGAGGGGCCTGATCGGTGCCGGCCGCACGTCGACCGGGAGGGACGCGAACGCCGCGTTGACGCCGCGGCGGGCGCCGAGCGCGATGCACGCGTAGACGAAGAAGTACGTGAAGACCCCCGCGCGCTTCAGGCGCCGCAGGTTGATCGATAGGACTCTCGAGCGCAGTCGACCGAGCAGCGTCGTGTGTTCCGTTGCCATCGGGACCCGTCCTCTCGGTGTGACGTCTCCCTCTCGTCGGCTACAGGGGGAAAGGTTTGCGGTCGCGCCGGTGGCGATCCGCGTGCCCGCTCAGGGACGGTCGCCCTCGAACGCCTCCAGTCGGGACGAGACCATCTCGGAGACCGCTGCGATCGAACTCCCGACGTTGAGGATCTGATAGCCCCTCTCCGCCTTCTCGTTCACGTCGTCCATGCCGAATCCGAGACCGCCGACCGTCACGCCCGCCTCCAGGCTCCGTTCGCGGATCGTCTCGACCGCCTCCTGCACGTCGGGGTGGTCGACCTCGCCGGGGTGGCCGTACGCGACCGACAGGTCGTACGGGCCGATGAAGACGAACCCGAGTTCGGGGACCGCGAGGATCTCGTCGAGCGCGTCGAGCGCCGACGGGTTCTCGACCGTGACGCCGACGAAGATCTCCCGGTCTTCGACCGTCGCGTAGTCGTCGGCCAGCCCCCACCGGCTCGCCCGCGGTGCCGCCAGCCCGCGCTGACCGGGGTCGCCGTCGTACCGGAACCGGGTCGCCCGGACGGCCTCGCGGAGCTCGTCGGCGGTCTCCACCCGCGAGAAGAACACGTTGCGGACGCCGGCGTCCAGCGCCTTGCGTGCGAGCGCCGGCTCGGCCTTCGGGAGCCGGACGAGCAGCTCCGTGCCCGTCGCGTCGGCGGCGCGGAGGAGCGCTTCGATCGCCTCCGCGTCCCACGGGCTCGGCCCGGCGTGCTCGAAGTCGTGCCAGACGAAGTCGAGGCCGAGCTCCCCGCAGAGTTCGACGGTGGTCGGGCTGTAGAAGCCGTCGAGGACGCCGAGTGCGACGTCCCCCGACTCGACGGTCTCGCGCAGGGCGTTGGTTCTGAGGTCGTCCTCCATAGGAGGGGGTGCGACCGACGGACGGATAACGGTGCGGGCCCGCCCCTTCGACCGAATGTCCGGCGGAGGTGAGGGTCGCCGCCGCGCGACGGACAGGGCTACCGTCGGAAACCGCTTTGGTCCCGTGCCACGTATTCGCACGCATGACCGGAAGCCGACGACCGGAGGTGAAACGGATGCACACGTACGAGTGCGACGACTGCGGGTACCGAGTCCGCGCGGAGCGGTCCCCGGGCACGTGTCCGGACTGCGGGAGCCAACTGCGGAACATCGGCGTCGCGCGCGAGCAGTGAGCCGACTGACGGATCCGACGCGGGCACTCAGTCGGCCCCGCCCGCGTCGGTCGCCGGGCTGACGCTCCCGGTGTGGGCGTACGCGCCGGCGACCAGCACGATCCCCGCAAAGAGGGGAATGAGGGCACAGGCGGCGTACACCGGGGCGAAGCCGACCGCCTCGACCAGCGGCAGCGACACGAGGGGACCGAGCCCCCCGCCGACGTCCCCCAGGACGTTGTTCGTGCCGGTCGCCCGCCCCATCCGCTCGGTCGGCGTCAGGTCCGCCAGGAACGCCATGAGGGGGCCGCCGACGCCGCCCTGCCCCGCGCCGATGAGCAGGCAGCCGACCAGCAGGAGCGGGAGGGAGTCCGCGACGACGAGGAGCAGAAAGCCGACGGACGCCAGCCCGAGGAAGGAAAGGAGGATCGGGACCCGCGCGCCGAGGAGGTCGCTCAGCTTGCCCCCGAGCAGCATAAACGCGGAGCCGGCGAGGACGGTCGCCGCCATGAGAAAGCCGGAGGTGCCCTGCGCGGAGTAGCCCAGGAACGCGAAGCCGCGGACCTGGAGGAACAGCACGAGCGTCGAAAAGAGCACCCCGGCGTAGGAGAAAAAGAGGCCGAAGTTGACGAGCCCGGCCGTGAGCGCCGGGACGCTCCGGTCGACGTCCCACGGCGTGGAGGTCGCTCGGTCGGTGACGTGCGTCTCGGGAACCACGAGGTACGCGACCACGCCGGCGACGAGCGCGAACGCGGCGGCGAGCGCGAACGCCGCCGACACGCCGTAGACGTCGCTCACCACCCCGCCGAGGACGAGCCCCGCGGGGAACCCGAAGGTGATGCCCGCGCGGACGAGCCCCATGCTGGTCCCCCGCGACTCGCGGGCGCTCACGTCGGCGGTGATCGTGTAGGCCGTCGCGAACACGAGCGCGCTGCCGAGCCCCCACGCGACGCGGGCGGCGAGGAACCACGCCTCCGGCGCGGACGAGCCGAGCGCGGCGACGTACCCGAGGGTCGCGATCCCCTCGACGACGAGACCCGCGACGAACGGTTTCCGCGTTCCGATGCGGTCGACGAGCGCGCCGGCCGGCGCGTTCGCCACGAGCCGGGCGAACCGGTTCGCGCTCAGGATGAGTCCGACCAGAAACGGCGAGATCCCGAGCACCGTCCCCAGGTTCGGCAGGATCGGGAAGATCACCCCGCCGCCGAATCCGACGAAGAACGTGCTGGCGATGACCGCGAGAACGATCGTCCGGGCCCGGGTCACCGTCGGATCGCGACCCCCGTCGTCGACTGTCGATCCGCGCGGTGGACGTCTTTCCTCATTCGCAACAGCGCCGGTAGGAACCGGGAGCGCAAATATCCCGCTATCGCGGAAGTTCGTGCGGTGCCGGTGCCGTCGGCGGCGCGTCCGGATCGACGCGCCGTTCGTCCCCGAACCGTGCCGCGGTTTACCGAACCCCTCTGGCAGAATAATTCTACCCTTTCTTATAGAAATTTTTATCCCGCGGTGGAAACAACCCACTCCCGATGAGCGTTATCGAGCAGGCGGAGGACGGACGCGAGGCGCTGCTGGAGGCCGTAGACGGGCGCGAGTGCGAGTACTGCGACGGCGGGACCGTCGAGATCGGGACGTACAAGGACAACCGCGCCGCCGTCTGCGAGGAGTGCGGGTCGCCCGTCGTCCAGCTGTACTAGCTGTATCGAACCACCCACCGGGAGGAGTTCGACCGCGAACGCCCCCGACGATGCGCCTTCTTCGTTCCGGGCTACCCGCTCCGAGAGCCGCGCGCGAATCCGGTTTCGCGGCGGACGGAAACCGCAACCGCCATCCGAACCGATCCCGAGGAGCGGCCATGTCCTGGGGCACCCTCTTCGTCGCTGGACTGTTCGAAATCGCGTGGGCCATCGGTTTGAAGTACGCGGACGGGTTCGAGAACGTCCCCGCGACCGTCGCGACCGTCGTCGCGCTCGTCCTCAGCATGGTGCTGCTCGCGCGCGCCGTGGAGACGCTCCCGGTCGGCACCGCGTACGCGGTCTGGACGGGCATCGGCGCGGTGGGGACCGCGTCGCTCGGCATCGTGCTGTTCGACGAGCCGGGCGATCCCGTCCGCCTCCTGTGCATCGCCGTCATCGTCGCCGGAATCGTCGGTCTCCAGACGACCGCGGCGTAGCGACCCCGGTCGGACCGGCGCGCTCGCGCGCGACGCGGCGAGGACTCGTCTCGCGCGACCGTCGCGGGGTCGACGAGCGCGTCGGCCGCGCCGACGTGTCCCCGCGGCCGCCGACGGCCAAAGAATATGTCCGTGAGCCGTGTTCGTTCGGACGAGATGGGGACGCCAGACACGGAAAGCTGGGGAGACGAACCGACCGGGGGGCCGCCGCCCGCTGCCGACTCGTGGCTCGACGCGTTCGAGGAGATCATCGTCACGATGGAGCGGCGGCCGGAGGTCGTCGAGTGCACGTTCGAGGACGTGCGGGTCGACGTGCCGATGGGGATGGGGGAAGAGGCGGCGAGCGCGAACTGGCGGCTCGACGGGACCGTGCGCGTTCGCGTCGAGGAGTGGACGCGACCGCTCGTCCAGTGGCTCCGCTGGTGGCGACAGCAGACGCGAACCGAGCGGGCGCGAGACGAACGGTAGGCGGGGAGGGCTACTCGCGGCTGTAGCTCGTGATCCGGCCCCAGGAGCTCTTCTTCCCCCACAGCCCCGACCGCATGCACTCCAGTTCGACGATCTGGGAGTTGTCGACGAACAGGTTCACCTTCGGGCCGAAGTTCTTGATGTACCACTCGAACACCTCCGGGTCGGCCGCCTCGAAGACGCAGTTTTCGACGCCGACCTCGTTGGCGATCTCGAAGGCGACGTCCGTCCGCCACTCGCGGACGCGCTCCGTGATCCCCTCCGACTCGACCATGATCTTGTAGGCCCCGGCGTCGAGGTGCCGCCTCGCCTCCTCGATGGCGCTCCCGGGATCGATCGCGGCCTCGCTTTCGAGCTCCTCGACGCTCGACGCCCCGCCCGCGCCGAACTGGACGTTGATCTCCGGCTTCGCCTTCAGACCCGCCTCCGTCACCTGCTCCGTCAGCGCGACGAGATCCTCGGTGTCGATCGCGAGAAATCCGCTCGAAATCTCGACGATGTCGAAGCCGAGCTCCTTCGACTCCTGTATGTAGTCGTCGACCTTGTCGTGGTCCGCGATCAGGACGTGCTCTATGAACCCGCCGGTCGACACCTGCACGTCGTGATCGTGGCAGATGCCGATGAGTTCCTCGACCACCTCGCGGTCCATCAGGGCGAACGACCCGCCCGAGAACTTGTAGATGTCGACGTACCGACCCATCGTCTCCAGGATGTCGCGCAGCTCGCGCGGTCCCATCGGGTCGTAGTACGGCCCGCGTATCTCCGTGATTCCCTTCTCCCGGGGCTTCTCGCCGCGTTCGTTGACGCGCAGAAAGTCGAATGCTCGCTCGGTCATGGTTCGGTCGGACGTTCGCCCGCGACGCACTTAGTGATTCGTCAGTGACACGCGAGAGTAGCCTGCGGGGGACTTTCAGGGAGACCGGACGGAGCTCACGACCACGGGTACGTCTCGGGGACGAGCGTCGGCGCGACGTAGCGCGTCACGGCGACGTGGATCGCAAAGAGGATCGCCACCGAGACCAGGATGATGATCCCGTCGATCGGCGACGGGAGGAGGCCGAGCGAGACGATGAGCGTCGTCGCGCAGGCCGGCGGGTGGACGGCGTCCGTCCACGCCATCCCCGCGGTCGTGAGCGCGACCGAGGTCACGGCGCTCCCGACGAGGCGAAGCTGGTCGGGCGAGAGGGACGGAGCCGCCCCCGTGATGGCGAGTCCCGGAGCGAAGACGTTGTACGCCAGGAGGCCGGCGACCACGCCGATGGCGTGTCCGCCGAGGAAGTACCGCGCCGAGATGATCTCGCCGCGTCGGACCGACGCGAGGAGGTAGGCCGACGGACCCAGGCTCGGGAAGATGAACGCCCGTCCGGTGAGCCACGCGACCGCGCCGAGAACGCTGATGAGAAAGCCCGCGTAGACGCTCGTCACGGTGACCTGCTTCACCATGGCCGCGCGTTCGAGAGACGGACTAAAGTACTTGTATCTCCGCGTCGGCCGACGGCCCTCGGCCGGTGATCGCCGCTGCGACCACCCCGCTGCGACGACCGCCGCCGAGACGACCGCCGCCGCGACGGTCGGTCAGTCGAGCAGCGCCACGAGGTCGACGGTGTCGCGCCCTTCGAGCGATCGGATGACCTCGATCAGGTCGTCCTGCCGGGACTCTCCGTAGATCGGCGCGGCCAGCGTCCGGAACTTGTCCTCGATGTCGGGCCAGTCCATCGGGTCGTTCGGGTGGCCCTTGAACTGGTCTTTTTCGACGTGGTGGACGGTGCCGTCCGACAGTTCGATGTCGACGACAGCGGGCATCTCGCCCGCCTCGAACCGCTCCGTGAGCTCGGGGTCCTCCTCGACCTCGACGGTCTGCAGCAGGTCCTGCACGTCTTCGAGGCTGATGCGCTCGGGATCGTAGGCGTCGTCCGTGAGCTCCTTGTCGATGAGCGCGACCGCCAGCATGTACGGCAGCGAGTGGTCGGCCTGCGCCTTCGTTTCGACGACGTAGCGGCTCCCCTCGCCGCCGCCGATGATGAGTTTCGCGCCCGCGAACGTCCGCAGGCGGATCTCCTCGACCTCGCGCGGGTCGATCCCCTCGCGCTCCGCGACCTCGATGATGCCCTCGACGGCCGACTGGGCGTACGTCTCGGCGACGTACCGCTTCGTCATCACGTCGAACAGGCGCGTACAGCCGGGATCGAGATCCACCTCGAAGTCCCCCGAGATCACCTGCTTCCAGCCCTTCCGCCCCTCGAAGAGGTTCACCGGGCCTTCCACGCCGTTCTCGGCGAGCAGGGCGGCGTAGACGGCGTTGCGGGCGGCGTTGGCCGAGGCGATTCCCTTCCACATGTTGATCCCTTCGGTCCGCGTCACGCGGAGGGCGTTGTGCGCCGTCCCGGCGATGCCGATGGCGTTCCGCGTCTGCTCGTAGTCGAGTCCCAGCAGCTTCGACGCCGCGCACGCCGCCGAGATGACCGTGTGGGTGACGTGGTCCCACCCCTTGTCGCGGACTGGCGCGTTCCACGCGAGCTCGCCCTGGACCTCGTAGGCCACGGCGATGCCGGTCAGCAGGTCCTTCCCGGAGGCTTCGGTGTACTCGGCGCAGGCGACCGCCGCGCCGATGTTGTCGCTCGGGTGCGGCGTCTCGCCGGGGGCGAGAAACGAGTCCATGAAGTCGAGGTACCGGGTCAGCGACGTGTTGTACATCGCCGCCTGCGGCGGCGAGGCGAACCGGTCCGTCGCCCAGAGCCGACAGTCGCCGCCGCCCGGACTCGCCTCCCGCGCCGTCGCGAGGACGGCCTCGGTCGCCTCCGCCTCGACGGCGCCGAGCGCGATGCCGACGGAGTCGAGGACGCGCTTTTTCGTCTCCTCGACCACCCCCTCCGAGAGGTCGTCGAACCCGGTTTCGGTGACGAACGCCGCCAGTTCGGCCGTCGTTGTCATACCCGAACGATCCGCGCCGACGGCCAAAACAGTGCGGTCGCGTCGGTTCTGCGGACTGTCAGCGTCGGTTCTGTGGACTGTCAGCATCGATTCGGTCGACTGTCCGTCGTCCGGACACGTCCGGAAGACGACCGCCCCCGCGCCGTCAGTACAGCCCCATCGCTTCGATCTGCTCTTGATACCTGTTGCGGATGGTGACCTCGGTGACTTGCGCGACGTCGGCGACCTCTCGCTGGGTCTTTTTTTCGTTGCAGAGGAGCGACGCCGCGTAGATCGCCGCGGCCGCGAACCCCGTCGGCGACTTCCCCGACAGCAGCCCCTGTTCTGCCGACACGTCGATGATCTCCGTCGCCTTCGCCTGCGCTTCCTTGCTCATGCCGAGTTCCGAGGCGAAGCGGGGGACGAACTGCTTGGGGTCGACGGGCTTGAGTTCGAGGCCGAGCTCCTGGGAGATGTACCGGTACGTCCGGCCGATCTCCTTCTGCGGCACCCGCGACACTTCGGCGACCTCGTCGAGGCTGCGCGGGATGCCCTCCTGGCGGCAGGCGGCATAGAGGGCGCTCGTGGCGACGCCCTCGATCGAGCGCCCGCGGATCAGGTCCTCGTTGAGCGCGCGGCGGTAGATCACGGACGCGACCTCCCGAACCGACTGGGGCACGCCGAGCGCGGAGGCCATGCGGTCGATCTCCGAGAGCGCGAACTGGAGGTTGCGCTCGCCCGCGTCCTTCGTGCGGATGCGCTCCTGCCACTTGCGGAGCCGCTGCATCTGGCTACGCTTCTGCGAGGAGATGGACCGCCCGTAGGCGTCCTTGTTCTTCCAGTCGATCGTCGTCGTGAGCCCCTTGTCGTGCATCCGCTGGGTAACGGGCGCGCCGACGCGCGATTTGCTGTCTCGTTCCTGCTGGTTGAACGCCCGCCACTCGGGGCCGCGATCGATGCTTTCCTCCTCGATGACGAGGCCGCAGTCGTCGCAGAGGAGTTCACCCAGGTCCTCGCTTCTGACAAGGGTGTCGGAGCCGCATTCCGGGCACGTCCGCTCGCGCTCGCCTTCGGACTCCGTCGCATCCGTTTCGCGGGCGCGCTCTCGGTCACGAAACGAATTTGTCATCAATTGCATACCAGGTGGTTCGGCACTTAACTCTGTGTCGGATGCCGTCGCCAAGCGACGACCGGATGATATATCTGTGAGCGCCTCGGCCGCGGCGCTTCGAACGGAGGAACCGCACCGACAGCCGCCGTACCGGGCCGTTCAACCGACCCGCGCGCCGCTCGATCGCGGCACCGCATCCCGCCGATCGCCGGAACCGCTGGACGGGCGGGGAACGCACGCGGCGGACGGCGGAGTCAGCCGCAACGGCACCACTCGTGTATTCATACGTACCGATTCACACCGATTCGTCAGAGGTATCCAAGGATATTTTCGACATAATAGCCCGATAAGCCAAAAATTGATTACCTCTCTCGCCATACGTCCACTCGACATGAGCGCCCAGACGACAACGACAGCGACAGAAACGCGCTGGAGCGATCCCGAGCGGTGCCCGTTCTGCGGCGCGGCGCTGGAAGACGGCGGCGCCGGATTCATCGCGCACATCGACGACCGGCCGGCGTGCGCGGGGCGGTTCGAGCGGTGGCGGACGCAGGTCGCGTCGGACATCGAGGGCGAGTGGAGCGGGTGAGAGAGGGCAGCGCCGACGCCGCACCCCGAGTGCGAAGCGCCTTTACCGGGCGTGGACGTACCGCCGGCCGATGCTCCCCTGGGGTCACGTCGCGTTCGGGTACCTCCTCTACACGCTCTGGACGCGGCGACGGACCGGGATCGGTCCCGACGGGCTCTGCGCGCTCGCGCTCGCCGTCGGCAGCCAGTTCCCCGATCTGATCGACAAGCCGCTGTCGTGGACGTTCGGCGTGCTCCCCACGGGGCGCTCGTTCGCGCACTCGGCCTTCTTCGCGGTCGCCGTCGGCGTCGCCGCGGTGTGGCTCGGGCGTCGGTACGGGCGGGAGTCCGCCGGAGCGGCGTTCGCCTTCGGGCACGTCTCGCACCTCGTCGGCGACTCGCTGTACCCGCTGCTCCGAGGTGATTTCGCCGATATGGCCTTCTGGCTGTGGCCGGCCGTCCCCGCGGACCGGATCGAGTACGACCGCAGCTTCCTGGAGTTCTTCCTGTCGCTGGATCCGACGCCGACGCTCCTGTTCGAGTGCGCGCTCGCCGCGGTCGCGCTCGGCGTCTGGGTGCACGACGGAGCGCCGGGTCTCGGGGTGCTCCGCGACGGGGCGACCCGGGTCGGACCCGAGATCGACCGGGAGTGACGCTTGTGTCCGAAAAAGACAGTCGCGGAGAGGGGTCGCCTCACTCGGTGAGCCCGTATCCGCGCCGGAACAGGGCGACGTCCAGCGCCGCGACCGCCGCGGCGAGGACCGTCAGGACGACGAGCGAGGCGTTCGGGTCGACCTCGGCGGTGCCGATGAAGCCGTAGCGGACGCCGTTGACCATGTAGATCATCGGGTTGAACAGCGAGACGGTGTAGAACAGCTCCGAGTTCAGGTCGTCCAGCGAGTAGAAGACCCCGCCGAAGAACACCAGCGGGCGGAGGATGAACTGGTTCATCATGGTGAGATCGTCGAAGTCCTCGGCCCAGAGGCCCCCAAGAACGCCGAGCCCGGCGAACAGCACGGTGATGACCAGCATGAACGCGACGAGGTAGAACGGCCGCTCGACCCCGACGGTGGTGAAGATCGCGCCGATGACCGAGATGAGGACGCCGACGGCGATTCCGCGGATCGCGCTGGAGGCGACGTACGCCCAGACCATCTGCGCGTACGACAGCGGCGACGTGAGCGTCTCGTGGATGTACTCGTTCCAGCGGCCGTGGAAGATGGAGAAGGAGGCGTTCTCGAAGGCGTTCGAGATCGCGCCGAGGACGACCAGCCCGGGGAGGATGAAAAGGATGTACGGCACGCCGGCGATCTCCCCGACGCGGGTTCCGAGGACGACGCCGAACACCGAGAAGTACAGGACGTTCGTGATGAGGGGCGGGACGAACGTGTTCTTCGGCCGGCGGACGTACCGCAGGATCTCCCGCTTGGCGAGGGTGTAAAAGCCGACCGGCAGGAGCTTCGAGGCGACGCTCATCGACGTCCGCCCTCACCGTTCGCCGCGAGCGCGGGGGCCGGCTCGTCGACCGCCGCCCCGTCCTCGGTGCGCGTCAGCTCGACGAACACCTCCTCCAGCGAGGTCCGCGATATCTCCAGGTCGACGATCCCGTGTCCCGCGCGGTCGAGCGCCCGGACGAGGTCGGGCGCGACGAGTCCGCCGCGCCGCGCGGTGACGACGAGGCGGTTCCCGTCGAGTTCGACCGCGTCGACCCGATCGTCCTCGAAGGGGAGGTCTGGCGTCCCCGCCGGAGCGTCCTGAAGCTGGACGACGATCCGGTCCGCGCCGCGGTCGATCAGCTCCTCGGGGCTCGCCACCGTGACGACGTTCCCGGAGTCGAGGATGGCGACCTCGTCGCAGAGCCGCTCGGCCTCCTCGATGTAGTGGGTGGTGAGGAGGATCGTCGTCCCCGCCTCGTTGAGGTCGATGATGAGGTCCCACAGGTCCCGCCGGAGCTGCACGTCGACGCCGGCGGTCGGCTCGTCCAGGATCAGGAGGTCGGGGTCGGTGATGAGCGCGCGGGCGAGCATGAACCGACGCTTCATCCCGCCGGAGAGCCAGTCGAACCGGGTGTCGCGCTTGTCGTAGATGCCGACCTGCTTCAGCACCTCGTCGGCGCGCTCGCGCGCCTCGTCGGCCGGAATGCCGTGGTAGCCGGCCTTGTGCTCCAGCACCTCCTTGATCGGGAAGAAGCGGTCGACGTTGAACTCCTGCGGCGCGAGGCCGATCCGGTCGCGCGCCTCCTGGTAGTCGTCCTCCACGTCGTAGCCGAACACCCGGGCCTCGCCGCCGCTCTTCCGGACGAGGCCGACGAGGATGTTGATGAACGTCGTCTTGCCCGCCCCGTTCGGGCCGAGAAGTCCGAAGAAGGAGCCCTCGGGGACGGTCAACGAAACCCCGTCGAGCGCCTGCACGTCGGCGTAGCGCTTCCGCAGGTCCCGTATTTCGAGCGCAGCGGTCATTCGACCCTAGGTCGGGGACGAACGCGATTAAGGTCAGCGACGGCGGATGATAATGGTTACCACTGGCACGCTCGCGGTCTTCCGCTTTTCCGCCGTCCCACCTCCCGCCTCGCGCGTCGGTGTGCCCCCGCCGACGCAGACGCAGACGCCGACGAACCGGGGATCGGGAGGGCGGGGCCGGACGTCACTCCAGGTGGTGATAGTCCAGTTCGTATCCCTCGTCCAGCGCCTCCCGAACCTCCTCGCTCGGAGTGCCGACGGGCCGGGTCCGCAGGTCCATCCCGTCGTCGCCGCGGGCGAGGACGACGTTGACGCGCCAGTCGTCGTCCTCGTCGGGGAAGTCCGTCCGGAAGTGCGCCCCGCGCGACTCGGTGCGGAACGCCGCCGACCGGAGGATCGCCTCCGCGACCGCAAACATGAACGCGAGGTCGACGGCGAACTCGAAGTCCCGGCCAGTACGGCCGCCCTCGACGCGGAGATCCGACAGCCGCCCGCGGAGGTCGTCGAGCGCGCCGAGGCCGGCTTCGAGCCCCTCGGCGTCCCGGAGGAGTCCCGCGCGCTCCCAGAGCAGGTCTCCGAGGGCCGCGACGAGCTCCGCCGGCGCGGTGTCGCCGTCCGCCCCCTCCAGGGCGACGAGCGCCTCGAACTCCCGCTCGGCCGCCGCCCGCATCCCGTCGGGGAGCGCCGATTCGGCCCCGTCGAGCGTCGGATCGGCCTCGTCGATCGTCTCGGCGAGGTGGTCGCCGACGAGCTGGCCCAGCGCGACGGTCTCCGCGAGGGAGTTGCCGCCGAGGCGGTTCGCGCCGTGGAGCCCGCTGCTCGTCTCGCCGACCGCGTAGAGGCCGTCGACGCTCGTCCGACCGGTGCGCGGGTCGACGTCGACGCCGCCCATCGAGTAGTGCGCCGTCGGGGCGATCTCCATCGGCTCCTCGGCGATGTCGACGCCGAGGTCGGCGAACCGCTCGTACATCCGCGGCAGGCGCTCCTCGATGAACGCGCGGTCGCGGTGGGAGATGTCGAGGTGCACGCCGCCCCGCTCGGTGCCGCGCCCCTCGCGGATCTCGCGGGCGATCGAGCGGGCGACGACGTCGCGGGCGTCGAGCTCCATCCGCGTCGGCGAGTACCGCTCCATGAAGCGCTCGCCCCGCGCGTTGTACAGTCGACCGCCCTCGCCGCGGACGGCCTCGGTGACGAGCTGGCCGTCCCAGTCGTCGTCCCACTCCTCGCGGGCGACCATGCCCGTCGGGTGGAACTGCACGAACTCCGCGTCGAGCAGGTTCGCGCCCGCGTCGCAGGCGAGTGCCGGTCCGTCGCCGGTGTTCTCGTCGGCCTCGGACGTGTGGCGGTTGTACAGCGCGGCGTAACCGCCGGCCGCGAGCACGACGCGGGGCGACTCGAACAGGACGAACCCGCCGTCGTCCATGTCGTAGCCCGCCGCGCCGTGGACGCGCCGGCCGTCCGAGAGCAGCCGCGTGATCATCACGTCGTCGCGGTACGGGACGCCGAGTTCGCGGGCGTGCGCGACGAGCGCCGAGAGGATCGCCTCGCCCGTCCGGTCGCCGACGAAGCAGGTCCGGCGGAACGACTGCGCGCCGAAGTACCGCTGGTTGATCTTCCCGTCGTCGGTCCGGTCGAACCCGGCGCCCCACTCGTCGAGTTCGAGGATCCGCGCCGGGGCGTTTCGCGCGACCAGTTCGACCGCGTCGGGGTCGTTGACGAAGTGGCCCTCCCGGAACGTGTCCGCGGCGTGGATCGTCCAGTCGTCCTCGGGATCGAGGCTGCCGAGCGCCGCGTTGATCCCCCCCGCCGCCCAGGTCGTGTGCGCGTCCCCGTGGGCGCGCTTGCCGATGACGAGGGGTTTGACGCCGTTCTCGGCCAGTTCGATCGCCGTGCGAACGCCGGCCGCGCCGGCTCCGACGACAAGCACCGGCGTCGAGACCTCCTGGTAGTCGGGCGTGGCTGCGCCGTCCGTCCCGGACGGCTCGATCGGTGTGATGGGCATGACAAGACGTGCTCCGTTCGGCACTCGGAGGCGACGGCTCCTAAGCCCGTCGCGGGTAGGCGGGCCTGAACGTCCCGAGACGGAGTCTGTCCCCTCCGTGCCACGTTATGCCCACCCACACCTCGGCAAATTTTAAGTACCGTCCGAAAGATGAATCGTGTACGTCGTTCGCGTGACATCCCGGTCACGCACGAGGTGAGCACATGACCGTTCCGAACCACACGCTCCGGCCGATCGCCCGTTCCGCCGAGAACGGCGGGTACGGCCGGTATCCCCGCGTCGGCACCTGCGCCAAGCGGGACGGCGGTCGGTTCGGAACGGCGGTGATGCTCCCGCGCACCCCGTCCGACCTCGTCGTCGCGTAAGCGGAAGACGCCGCGGCGACGGTCGACCGTTCTCTCGGACTCCGACCGGAGAGCGTCGACTGCGAAGTCGGAACCGGGTGCGGTTCCCTTCTGTCGCCGCGTCGTCGCCGACGACCGTCGGGCGTCCGCGCGTCCGCCGCGTCCCGAATCGCCGTGCACGTCGTTCGCGCGAGCGCGAACCGCGTCGGGACCGGCCGACCCGCCGACGCCCCCGAGGCACGGGCCCGCGAGAGGCGTCTCCGCCGCTCGCCGCACCGCGACGCCGACCGCTCCTGGGAATCGATCCCCGGAGGCGCGCCCCGCGCGTCAGCGTTCGAATCGCGACAGGAGCCTCATGTCAGTCCAGAAACGGCCCGAAGTGGTCGCCAGAGCCGATCTCACGGTGCTCGTATCGAGACACACCCCCGGAGACCTCCGCGAGGGCGTCACGGAGCGCATCCGGCGGATCGAGGGCGTGACGGCCGTCGACGACCTCGACGTTCGCGGCCTCCGACCGGGCCTGAACGACCTCGCGGTCGAGGCGACCGTCACCGTCACACTCCGCCCCGTCGGCGACCCCCCGCCGGGGCGCGTCGACGACGACGCCGTCTCGGCGCAGCTCGCCGACGGCTTCGGCGTAAAGCGCGCCGACGCCGCGATCGAGTCGGTCCGCGGCGCCGACCGCGGCTGACGGGGTCGCCCCGCGCTCGCACCGCCCGCCAGTCACAACTCCGTCCGAGGAAACAGCATGAGAAGACGCACGCGATCCGACCGACGCCGAACCGCTTACCCGCCGACCCACCGACGTCCCGCGCCGTCGCTCGCCGCGATGGTCGCGCTGACGGCCATCCCCTTTGCGGCCGTCGCGCTGCTGTCGTACCCCGCGTTCGCCGCCGGCCTGCTGGTCGGCGCGGCCGTGGCGACCGCGGCGGGCGTCGCGCGGCGGCGCGACTGATCCCCGGTCCGGACCCCTGGTCCGCGTAATCACCCGTTTCGGGCCCCGAAACGGGCGCTTGATCCGATTGCGCCCCGTGATCTCCGACGGTCAACCGACCGGACACACGCCTTTTGACGAATGTACCGCGTTCTGATCGATAGGTTTCGATGAATAAGATTTATCCCATTAATCAGCCCAAACTATTCCGTAAGTGACCCACCCTATGAACGATTCGTCCTTTTACCGACGGCGGTTCCTCGCAGGGGGCGTCGCGCTGCTCGGCGCGACGCTCACGGGCGTACAGGCGCGCGGAGACGAGGCGACGCGCCTGGTCGTCAGGAGCGACGCGGCCGAGCGCGTCAACCGGTACGAGTTCCTCGTCGACGGAACCGTCGGGCGGGCGGTGTCGTCCGGCGGGAGCGCGGAACAGCAGGTCTCGACCGTGTCGAAAAACGGGACCAGCGTGACCCGCGTCGCGGGCGCGATCGGAAACGGGACCGCCGAGTTCGCCGTCGAGGGCGAGGTGCGACTCTTCGGCGCCGACCGGGGGATCACGGTGCTCGCGGACGGATCGCGCGTCTCGCCGGCCGAGCTGAGCGGCGATGCGCGGTACCTCGTCGTCGACGCCCGCGACGCGGGGTCCGCGGTCACCTACCGGGCGGAGACGACGGGCCGCGTCGTCAGAACCGGGACGGTCGGCGGCGCACCGGTCCCCGCCGCGCGCATCGATCCCGGGGCGCGGGTGGACGGCGGAACCGTCCGCGGTTCGGTCGACGGCGTCGTCGCGTTCCTCTTCACGGGCGACCTCGCGGCGCTTCGCGTCGACGGCGACGCGACGGTTTACCTCGACGGGGAGCGGATCGATCCGGAGTCCGTCGGCGAAGGCACGGGGACGGACGACCGCGGATCGGGGAACGACGGCGGAGGCGCGGCCGGGCCGCCGGGGATCAGGTTCGTCGACTGCACGACCGTCGAGGTGCGGGGGTCCTACGAGGAGGTGCTCCTGGAGGTGCTCACCGCCCAGGCGGACTGCGCGCTCGGGACGGTGTACAACGAGGAGGAGTACGTCTACGGCCTCCGGGACGATCAGGTGGTCGAAGGAACGACCCGGATCCGCCTCCCGCCGAACTACTTCGCGGAGCGGCAGATCGTCGAGGCGGCCGTGGCGATCGACGGGGACGACCAGCTGTCCGCGAGAAACCCCCACGCGGACGCCTGCCGCGCGGGCATCGAACCCGACGACCCCGGCCAGTGCGACTGAGGCGGTCGCCCGGGAGACTCAAGCCCCCGCGGCTCGACCGGGCTGACGTGAGCGAGCAACCGGCCCAGACGCGGCCGAGACGCGACGCCGAGCGCGAGGGGGCGGGCGACGCGACGCGCGAACGGCTCCGCGCCCTCAGCTACCTGCTCGACAACGCCATCCGGGTTCCGGGGACGGATCGCCGCGTCGGCCTCGACCCGGTGGTGGGGCTGGTGCCGGTCGTCGGCGAGTTCCCCACGACGGCGCTGTCGGCGTACATCGTCGCCGAGGCGGTCCACAGCGGGGTGCCGCGCGCCACTTTCCTGCGGATGCTGTTCAACCTCTCCGTCGACGCGATCGTCGGGGCGATCCCCGTCGTCGGCGACGCCTTCGACGCGGCCTGGAAGGCGAACGCGAGGAACGTCGCCCTCCTCGAAGCCCGCGTCGACGACCCGAACGCCGCCCGGACCGACCGCCGATACCTCGCGGTCACGACGGGCGCGATCCTCCTTTTCCTTCTCGGGATCGGCGCCGCCGCGACGGGGTCGCTCCTCTGGCTGCTCCGGACCGCCGGGGTTCTCTGACGGAGGCGGAGAACCGTCCGCGCGGTCGTCGCCACCGACGGCGCGCCGGCTCGTCATCGCCGACGACGCGCTCAGTCGTCCGCGTACGCCCGCTCGCCGGCCGACGACCCGGAGAACGCTCCGCCTTCGAGCACGTAGACGTTCTCGGCGGACGCGCCGCGGCCGGCCCGCGCCTGCAGGCGGACGATCCGCGGGAACAGCGCGTCCCACTTGAGCAGGCCGAAGCCGGCGAAGATGACGAGGAAGCCGACGGCGGTCGTCGCGGTGATCCGCTCGCCGAGCGCCGCCCACCCCGCGAGCGCGGCGACGACCGGGACCGCGTAGTTGACGAGGCTGATCTCGATCGCGCCGACGCGGTCGAGCAGGTCGAAGTAGATGAGAAAGCCGACCGCCCCGGCGACGACGGCGAGGTAGGCGAGCGCCGCCGCGGCCTCCGGCGTCCAGCCGACGCGGCCGACGGACGGTTCGCCGAGGAGCGGACTGAGCCCGTGCAACATCGCCGCGCCGACGAGCATCATCCACGCCTGCGTCGCGGCGAGTGGGAGCGCGGCGCGCATGCGCTTCACCAGCACCGCGCCGAAGGCGAAGCTTGCCGCCGACAGGAACAGCAGGCCGACGCCGTGAAGCTGGTCGCCGATCGCGCCCGGATCGGGGTCGGCGACGATCGCGACGCCGACCAGCCCGAGCAGCGCGCCGACCGTCCCGGCCCGCCCGATGCGCTCGTCGGACAGGAGCAGCCAGGCGAACACCGGCGTCAGCATCGGAGCCGTGCTGAGGACGATCGCGGCGGTTCCGCTCGTGACGTACTGCTGGCCGGTGAAAAGTAGCGCGAAGTGGACGCCGATAATGAGGGTTCCGCCGACGGCGACGAGCCGCCACTCGCTTCCGGTTTCCGGGCGCCAGCGCTCGCTGGCGACGGCGGCGTACCCGAGCAACAGCAGCCCGGCGATGTCGTACCGCAGCGCCGCGAACAGCACCGGGGGGAGCACGTCGAGGCCGGACTTGATGGCGATAAAGGACGTGCCCCAGACGAGCGCGAGCGCCAGGAACAGCGCTCCGTTTCGGTTTTCCGAGAGGATTCGAAGAGGTGTCATATCGGTGAGATCCCGTGGTGGTAACGGTGGTACCCGTCCGACGCACATGAAATTTCTCGGATTCGCGGTATCACGCCCCACGGCATCCGTAGGCGAACGTACCGGACCGCTGTCACGGTTTCTCACGGCCGACCGGGAACGGTCGCGTCAGGCAGTTGACCGGAGGTAGCAGTTAACACGTCGACCGTTGATCACTCCACCGGGAGGAGAGACAATGACAGAACACACGCGGCAACGAAGCGAGAGCGACTTCCGCGCGCCGCGTCGGCGGTTCATGCGGGCCGTCGGCGGGATCGGGGCGGCGGTCGGCCTCGCCGGTCTCGGGAGCGCGCAGGAGGGAGGCGCACAGAGCGGATCGCAGCAGGGCGGCGGGCAGAACGGACAGCAGCCGACGACGTACGTCCTCGGGGGGCTGACGGAGCACTGGGTGGGGCTGTCGCCCGTCGTCGACGCCTTCCACCGTCAGGAGAACCCGCCGCTGAAGTTCCAGCCGGGCGAGCAGTACCGGGTCGTCTGGATCAACCTCGACGGGGCGAACCACGAGTTCCAGATCCTGAACCGGGGGGGAGAGGAGCTCGTCGCGACCGAGTCCACCGCCAACGTGGGGGAGGCGCGCTCCGTCGACTTCCGGGCGACCCAGGAGATGGCGCGGTACCGATGTGAGTACCACCCGCAGACGATGATAGGCGACGTGCAGATCGGCTCCGAGTACGCGACGCCCACCCCCGCGCAGACGCCGTCGGGCAACGAGAGCGGCGGGGGCGGCGGATACTGATAGGGGGTACCGTAGCCGACCGGGGGGAACGAGCCCCCCGACCAGGTGCGGGAGGTCGATCCCACGAGACGAATCTGTAAACTCCTCCGATAACCCCTATGAGGAGGTCGGTAGGTCGGTCCGGAGACGGGCCGACCGCCCGTTCCCCGCCCCCCGCGATAGCAAGACAGTTACGGGTGCCGCGTCTGAGTCGCCGTATGAGTGTTCTCGAGGACGCCCGCGCGCTCGCGGACGCCGGGCCCGTCTGCGACGCCTGCCTCGGCCGCGTCTTCGCCGACCGCAGTTACGGGCTGACGAACGAGGAGCGCGGGCGGTCGCTCCGGATCGCGGCGGCGCTCGACGCCGACGAGCCGTTCGAACCGGTCGACGCGTCGGAGTGCTGGGTGTGCGAGGGCGAGACTGACCGCTTCGACGAGTGGGCCGAGCGCGCCGCGGAGGCGGTCGGGGACGTGGAGTTCGAGACCTACCAGGTCGGAACCCGCGCGCCCCCCCTGATCGAGGAGAACGAACTCCTGCTCCGCGAGGGCGCGGGGCTGCCCGAGGACGCCGGCGAGGCGTTCAAATCGGAGTGCAACCGCGAGGTCGGAAAGCGAATCGGCCGGCTCACCGGGACGCGGGTCGACTTCGACCGGCCGGACGTGCAGTTCGTCCTCGACGTCGACCGCGGGACCGTCGAGACGACGGTCAACTCGGCGTTCGTGTACGGCCGGTACCGGAAGCTCGAACGCGACATCCCCCAGACCGAGTGGCCCTGCCGGGAGTGCGACGGCAGCGGCCGGCGGGGGCGAACGGCGTGCGACCACTGCGGGGGGTCGGGCTACCTGTACGAAGAGAGCGTCGAGGGGCTGACCGCGCCGGTCGTGCTGGACGTGATGGACGGCACCGAGGCGCTGTTCCACGGCGCGGGCCGCGAGGACGTGGACGCGCGGATGCTCGGCACCGGCCGCCCGTTCGTGATCGAGGTGAAAGAGCCCCGACGGCGCGACGTCGACGTCGAGCGCCTCGAAGCCGACATCAACGCGTTCGCGGAGGGGAAGGTCGAAGTCGAGGGGCTCCGCTCGGCGGAGCACGACATGGTCGAGCGGGTGAAGGAGCTCGACGCGAGCAAGACGTACCGCGCGGCGGTCGAGTTCGGCGACGACGTGACGCCCGAGGCGCTGGACGAGGCGCTCTCGGAGCTCCGCGGGGCGACCGTCGAGCAGTACACCCCGCACCGCGTCGACCACCGTCGGGCGGGCCTCACGCGGACGCGTCGCGTGTACGACGCGAGCGGCGAACTCGTCGATCCGCGCCGCGCGACCATCGAGATCCACGGGGAGGGCGGCCTCTACATCAAGGAGCTCGTCTCCGGCGACGAGGGGCGGACCGAGCCCAGCCTCGCGGGGCTCCTCGGCGTCGACGCGACCGTCGCGGCGCTGGACGTGATCGCCGTCGAGGGCGAGGACGAGCCGTTCGAGCGCGAGGAGTTCTTCCGGTAGCGCCGGAGAGTCGCCGGGCGACGACGCTTCGCCGTCCCGACGGGCGACACGGTTTTGTCTTCCCGGACCCGACCGACTGGTGAGGCGAGCTACCATGTGCCACCACTTCGAACGAGAACGGGAAGCGCTGCGTGAGAACCTCCGCGAGGCCGAAGACGAGCCGGAGCCGGAGGAGACCGCACGCGAGGAGTCGGCGCGCGAAGAGAAGAGACGGACGCCGACGCCCGCGGACGACTGAGCGGCCCCTCGCCGCGTCCTCGCGGCGGCCGCCGAGATCCGCCACGTTCCGCTTTTTCGCCGTCCGCCGTCGGCGCGGGCGAGCGGGTTCGGAGAGAAACCGATTAGTGCGCGCTCGACCACTGCGGATCCATGGTGCGCGTCGGCGCGGACGAGGCGGGGAAGGGTCCGGTGCTCGGTCCGATGGTTGCCGCCGCGGTGCGCGCGGAGCCGGGTGCACTACCCGACGGGATCGACGACTCGAAGCGCCTCGCGCCGGCCAGGCGCGAAGCCGTCGCCGCCGACCTCCGGGCGGCGGAGGGGATCGAGATCGGCGTCGCGGTCGTCGAGGTGGAGACGATAGACGACCCGGAGACGGACATGAACGCGCTGACGGTCCTCGCGCAGGCCGAGGCGATCGCGGCCGTCGCCGACGCGGACGACGCCGTCGTCGTCGACGCCGGGGACGTGAACGAGTCGCGGTTCGGCCGGCGCGTCGGGGCCGCGGTCGCAGAAACCGGCCCGGAGGTGGACGTGCTGGCCGAACACCGCGCCGACGAGCGGCACGCCCTCGTCGGGGCGGCGAGCGTCGTCGCCAAGGTCGAGCGCGACGCGCGGATCGACTCCCTCGCCGCGGAGTACGGCGCGATCGGCAGCGGCTACCCGAGCGACCCGAAGACCCGGGACTTCCTCCGGGCGTACGTCCGGGAGCACGACGGCCTGCCCGCCTGCGCGCGGACCTCGTGGAAGACCTGCGCCGACCTCCTCGACGCGGTCGAGCAGTCGGCGCTCTCGGATTTCTGATCTCGCGCCCGCGGCGGCCGGGAGGCTCAGATGACGCCGAAGTACAGCGCCGCGAAGATCGCCCCGAAGAACGCCGCGCTCGCGAGGATGAACAGCACGATGTAGTCGAAGAGACCACCGGGCGAGGTCATCGACGGAAGTTTCATACCCCGTCTATCCGCGTTTCATCGACTTGGGCCTGGTGGCTCGCGTTTCTGAACGATCAGCGCGCGTGACTGAGAGGGAGTATCGGAGGAGTTCATAGATTCTCGGCGACGAACCGAGAGCCACCACCCAAGGACGGGCTTCAGAACCACCGGCTGGCTACGATAATCCCTCCGAGTGAAGGGCGACCGGACGCCCGGACGGCGGGCGGTCCCGATCTCGGTCGAGAGGGAAACCGGCGCGACGGCTCGGGTTCGACCCTCAGCGGTCGTCGGTCAGGAGCGACCGGAGGATGTCGCCGTACGCCGGGCGCGTGACCAGGACGCCGACGATGACGCCGAGGATGGTGAAGATGGCGAACCCCTGCAGGTCGCCGAGCGACAGCACCGCGAGCGGGCTCATCGCGATGATCGTCGTCGCGGCGGCCGCGCCGATGACCCAGAACGCCTTGCGGAAGCGCGACCGGAACACCCGGCGGCTCCTGACCTGTCCTTCGGCCATCACCTCGTCGGCGATGATGATGAGGTCGTCCACGCCGGTGCCGATCACGGCGATGAACCCGGCGACGACCGCGAGGTCGATCGGATAGCCGATCCCGGCGGCGAACCCAAGGAGGATCACGACCTCCGAGAGCGCCGTCACGATCATCGGCAGCGCGACCTTCGCCTCGCCGTAGCGGACGAACACGACCCCGCTGACCGCGAACACGGCGATGAGGCCGGTGATGACGGAGTCGGTCTTGAAACTCTCGCCCTGGGTCGGCGAGATGTACGAGGACGTGCCCTCGCCGTCGGGACCGAGATCGAGCTTCGCGGGCAGCGCGCCGGCGTTGAGGTTGATCGACAGCTCCTGGGCCTCCGAGAAGTTCTGCGTCTGGAGGACGAACGACGGGTCGCTCGCCCAGTCGCCGCTGCGCATGCTCGACGCGAGACTGGGGTGCATCCCGAACGATCCCACGACCCGGTCGTCGACGACGACGAGCAGGCAGGGACCGGTGGTCTGCCGGTTCTCCTCGTAGGTGCAGGTCGAACCGCCCCGCTGTGCGACGCCCGTATCGACCATCTTCTGCTGGAACTCGGGAGCCGTCTCCTGCGTGAGGACGACGGGGACGTGCGGCGGCTGGCCGTTGCCGCCCTGCTGGGCCGCGCCGATCGTCTGGAAGTCGTCGCGCTCCAGAACCGCCCGGTCGCGCTGGTACTCCGTCGACCCGTTCCGTTCGACCGGGTAGTACACGTCGACCCGGACGGTGCCGCGCGACTGCACGAGGTCGAGCACCTCCGACCGGTCCTCGCCGGGCACCTCGATGAGGATGAAGTGCTCGCCGGAGGCCGTCGTCACTTCCTGGACCGTCCCGCCCGAGAGGCCCGCCTGGTTGATCTTGTCCTCGAGGATGCGGACCGTCTCCTCGCGGGTCTGCGCGGTGACGCCGTCGCGCACCTCGCCGTGGCCGTAGCCGGCCGCGTCGAGCGCGGTGGCCAGGTCGGACTGGGTGACGTTGTCGGCCGTGACCTCGACGGTGCCGCCGGACTGGCTCGTCTGCCTGGCCGTCACGTCCGTCACGTCGGCTCCCCGCAGCTGGGCCGCCACGTTCCGCTCGACCTGTCCGGGGCTATCTCCCCCGAACTGCACCTCCTCGGCCGTGACGCCGACGAGCGGGGCGCGGATGCGCGTCCCGCCGGAGAGGTCGAGCCCGAACTTGAGGTTCGTCGCGCCCTCGCTCGCCGCGCCGGGCGAGCCGGGCCCCTCGTCGGGGGCGACCGTCGGCGATAAGAGCGCGAACGTGCTCGCGAGCACGAAGACGACGAGCAGGAGCACCCGCCAGTTGTCGCGGAGCGCCCCCATCAGCGCGCCACCCCCTCGTACTTGTACCAGCGAAGGAGGCTGAGGTTCAGCATGTAGGTGTTCATGAGGTCGGCGGCGAGGCCGAAGACGAGGATCGTGCCGATCGCGGACAGCAGCTGGATGCCGAAGACCGTCGCCGTGATCGTCATGACGATCATCGCCGCGAGCGACGTGAGCGTCATCGTCACGCCGGTCCGCATCGCCCGGTACGTCGACTCGTAGAAGTCGCCGGATCGCCGGAGGATGTGGTTGTTGAGCAGGATGTCGGAGTCGACGCTGTACCCGATGAGCATGAGGAGCGCCGCGACCGTCCCCAGCGAGAGTTCGATGCCGAGGAGGTTCATCATGGCGACCGGGATGACGATGTCCGAGAAGGCGGAGAGGACCACGGCGATAGAGGGGACGAACGTCCGGAACAGGAGGAACACGAGGACGCTCATGCCGACGAACGCGAGCGCGACGCCGCCGAGCGCGAGCCGCTGGGTTTCGGCGCCGAAGCTCGCGGAGACGGAGTCGATCGATCTGATATCGAAGCCGGCGTCCTCGGCCTGCCGTTCGAGCTGTGCGGCGCCGACGTCGGACGCCTTGAACGTCACGACGTACGTCCCGTCGGAGGGGACGGATCTGATGGACTCGGGCTCCTCCGAGAACGCGGCGCGGATCTGTTCGCGCGCCGCCTGGTCGGAGGGTGCGTCCACGGCGATCCGGAGCTCCGTCCCGCCGGTGAAATCCAGCCCCGGCGTCACCGGCGCGCCCGTCGCGACGTACCATCCCGCGATGACGAGGAGGGCGACGACGAGCACCGCGACGGGGACGGCCGCGAGCTGGCGATTCGTGTACCGGGTGTAATCGACCTCCGGTACTTCGAACGTAACCATGCGCGGCGGTGTGAGGGCCCACTGAATAAGCCTTCTCAATCCGTCGCACCGCGCTCTCGACCCGGCGCGGACTCCCGGTCCGCCGCGGAGCCTATGTTCGCGCGGCGCGTACTCGCGCGCATGAGCGAAGCGCAGACTCCGGCAGACCGCGTCGTCGTCTCGTACCCCGCGGAGCTGAGCGACTGGGGGCGCGATCAGCTCGAAAGCGACCGGTACGTGAACTACCTCCGAAAGACCGTCGGCGGGGTGTTCGTCGGCAAGGAGTGGGAGGAGTTCGCCGACGTCGGCTGCTGCGGGGACACGCTCGACGTCCCGCTCCGGGTCGAGGCGGTCGAGGGCGGCGACGCGATGGGTCCCGAGACGGAGATCGAGTTCGCGGAGCGCGACGCCGAGATGCGCGGCGGCTGGCTCGTCCAGAGCGCGGCCGGGCCGGAGCCCGAACGGTAAATCGCCGGTTCGCGCCGGAGCGCGTTCGCGCGGCCGCCGATCGACCGCCGGATCGGGGATCAGGGCATGTAGCGGACGCTCACGACCCCCGGCGCGGAGCGGATTTCGACCCGGGAGACGCCGAGCCGGGCGGCTCTGGCGAGCAGCCCCTCTTCGTCGTCCAGCACGTCGCGGACGGCCCGCTCCGTCGTCCCCTCGGGGACGGTGATGACGTGTATCTCGCCGGTTCCGGCTCGGGGTCTGCGCGTCAGATCGCCCGCGTCCCGTTCCGCCGCGATCCCCTTCGTCGTCGCCGTGGGCGACTCGGCGCTCTCCTCGACGGAGAGCGCCCGCCGTTCCCTGATCTCGACGAGCCGCCAGGAGACGTTCAGCGGCGGGTCGGACGCGACGACGCCCTCGACCGCGTCGTGCCGCTCGACGCCCGGATTCGACGAGAGCGCGTGCACCTGGCCGTCGGTCACGTCCTTCAGGACGGCGGAGCCCTCGTCGGCGGCCGTGACGAGGAACGTCCCGTCCTTCTCCGTCGCCCCGTCGGCGTTCACCTCGTCGGTGGTCATGACCGGCTCGTCGCCGCCCACCTCGCCGGCGTTCGGAGCCGGCTCGTCGTCCTTCGAACCGTCTGGATCCGCGTCCGGCCCGTCTTGCTCCGTCATCGCCCCGTCGTAGGCCGTCGACCCTTTTCGGGGTTTCGTCCCGCCGCGAGCGCCCGGGAGCCGCCTCGACCGACGGCGGTTCGCCATCGGTTCGCACGCCGGCTATTTAGCCCCCCGACGCGACCCACCGCCCGCATGCTTCCACTCTGGCGGCTGACCCGGAACCGGTACGGGCGGGCGCTGTACGAGTCGCTGGAACGGGTCGGGGTGAAGGGCGCTCGGATGTACGAGTACGTCGCCGGAACCCGGCGGGCGGACGACGAGCGGACCGCGGCGCGGCGGGTCGACGAGCGCGTCGAACTCGGCGTCTTCCGCCGCGACGAACTCGACGCGACGGGCGGGGCGTTCGACGAACTCCGGCCGGGCGAACTCGTCGTCGCGGCGCTGGACGACGGTACCGCGGTCGGCCGCCTGTTCCTCAGCGTCGACGACGACCCGTACGTCGCCCCCCTGGAGACGTCGATGGCGTTCGAGGGCGCGTACGTCCGTCGCCTGTTCGTCGACCCCGACCACAGGGGGCGCGGAATCGCGACGGCCCTCGTCGCCCGGGCGGTCGAGACGGCCCGCGAGGAGTTCGGGGCCGACCGCGCCACCGCGCTGGTCGCGGTCGACAACCGACCCTCGCAGTGGGTGTTCGAAGCCAACGGGTTCCGCCGCCGCCGGGTCCACGGCTACTACCGGCTGTTCGGGCTCCGCCGACGGACGGTCGCGCCCGTCGCCGACGCGTCGGGGGCGTGACACCGACTCGACCGGCGGTCGGCGGTCGCGGGGGACCGGTCTCTCGGGAGCGCTCCGTACGGGAACATACCTATATATTTTAGTACAAACTATTTACTAACTGGGCAAATTTTATATTCCCGAGCGTACGACTTCCGATAGAGCCAGATGCCAGACGAACTCAGATCGACGATACGGGGCGCGCTCGACCGAATAGACGCCCGGAATCGGCGGGTTCAGTCGAAGAACCGGACGAACGTCATCCGGCGGCTGACGGCGGCGGACTACCTCAGCCTCGTCTCGCTCTTTTTCGCGTGGGTGAGCGCCATCCTCTTCCTCTCGGGGGAGCCGAACTGGGCGATCGTCGTCATGTTCGGGGCGTTCCTGTTCGACAAACTCGACGGGTACTACGCCCGAAAGCGCGGCATCGAGTCGCGGTTCGGCCGGCAGGTCGACTCCTTCATCGACATCTTCGCGTACCTCGTGACGGCCGCGCTGCTGTTTCACTTCGCGCTCGCGCCGCACATCCTCGTCAGCGTCGTCGTCGGGTTCGCCGTCCTCTCGCTCGGCGGCCTGCGGCTGATCCGTCACAACAGCGAGGGGTTCGGTGACGACGACGGCACCAGCTACTACCACGGCACGACCGTCGTCCACACGAACGCGGTCGTGCTGGCGAACTACCTGCTCTCCGCGTTCGTGGGCTTCTGGAACGGGTGGTTCGCCGCCGCGACAGTCCTCGCGGTCTGCCCGCTCATGGTCTCCGACTACAAGGCGTACAAGACGACCGCCGGGCACTTCCTCGCCGGACTCCTCGCGGTGATCGTCGCCGGGCTCTGTCTCCTCATCGAATTCGGATACGCATGAGCGACGCGAGGGAGCCGAACGCCGGCGGAGAGCGGCGGCTCTCCGCGCCGTCGCGGCGCTCGCAGGTCGTCGTCCGGATCGACGCGCACGTCCACTCGGAGGCGTCCTACGACGCGGAGACGCCGGTCGAACGCGTCCTCGAACGGGCCCGCGACGTCGGGCTGGACGGCGTGGTCGTCACCGACCACGACGCCGTCGGCGAGTCGCTTCGGGCGGCGGCGCTCGCGCCGGAGTACGGCCTGATCGGGATCCCCGGCGTCGAGGTGTCGACGGCGGACGGGCACCTCCTCGCGGTCGGCGTCGAGCGCGCGCCCGAACCCGGACGACCGCTCGCGGAGACGGCGGCGACCGTCCGATCGCTCGGCGGCGTGGCCGTCGTTCCGCACCCGTTCCAGCGGATCCGCCACGGCGTCCGGCGGCGGACGCTCGCCGGGAGCGGCGACGGGGGGAGGGAAGCGGACGGAGGGGAGAAAGCGCACGAAGGGCAGGGAGACGGAGCGGGCGGCGCTCCCGTCGACGGGATCGAGATCTACAACGCCCACACCCTGACCGGCGTCCGGAACGCGCAGGCCGCCGCGTTCGCCCGGGCGCACGGCCTCCCCGGCTTCGGCGGCAGCGACGCCCACCGCGCGGATCTCGTCGGACGCGCCTACACGGAGGTGACGGTTGTCGCCGCCGGACCGATCGACGCCGACGCGGTCGTCGAGGCGATGCGCGCCGGTCGGACGCGGGCGCACGGGCGACGCATCACGGTGAGGGGGTACGTGAGAAAGTACGCGCGGAACGTCCGGCTGAAGACCACCTCGATGCTTTGAACGCCGTCCGTTCGGACGCCGAATCGCCGATTCGGACCGGAATCGCCGGTTCGCACGGCAGGGATCACCGACTCGCGTACCGGTGAACGGCCCCGATGAGGAGCGCGCAGACGAGCGGCGGGACGAGCCCGAAGACCGCCGGCAGGCCGTAGAGGAATCGGACCGCGGGGGCGAGCGGCCCCGTCGCGGGCGTCTGCTGCGACGGCGGGACCGTGATCACCAGCCCGACGTACAGCGAGGCGAGGAAGAGAAAGCCCGCGAGGGCGAGCAGGGCGTCGTAGTGGTCCGTCCGCGCGAACCCCCGCCGGTGCCGGCGGGCGACGAACAGCGCCGGCGCGATGAGCGGCCCGACGATGAACAGCCCGACGAGCACGTAGAAGGCCCGCGAGAGGGTGAGCGACCCGCCCTGGAGGGCCGCCGTCTCGGCGATGAGGACGACCAGTCCGAGGGCGACGAGCAGCGTAACGGCGAGGGAGGCCAGGACCGCGACCACGACGTACAGGCGAAACAACCAGGAGTCGCTCTTCCGGAAGGCGTAGGGGAACGCCCCGAACACGCCGTCGTACCCGTCGGCCATCGGTCGTGGTTGGTCCCGGGTGCGATTAAACTGCCCGGTCCCGCTTTCCCCGCACTCCGGCGCTCCGGATGCCGGAGGACAACGACTTTACCGCCTCCGGACGGCGCACTCTCCATGTACGTCGACCTGGGCAACGCACTCGACGCATCGCCGGGCGTCTCCCGCGAAGCGCTCGAACGCCTCGACGAACGCGTCGCCGACGCGCACGAGCGGATCCAGCGGGGCCGCGAGGAGTCCGAGCACGGCTACGCCGCGCTGAATCTCCCCGAGACCGCGGACCCCGACGCGATCCGGTCGGCGGTCGAACCGTTCGCGGACGCGGAGGCGGTGCTGACGGTCGGCATCGGCGGCAGCGCCCT
This sequence comes from Halegenticoccus soli, assembly GCF_002844195.1. GTDB lineage: Archaea > Halobacteriota > Halobacteria > Halobacteriales > Haloferacaceae > Halegenticoccus > Halegenticoccus soli. The sequence continues at coordinate 240,488 of NZ_PEND01000001.1, read as the reverse complement.
CGGCGCGGCCACGATCGCGGAGGCGCTGGAGGGATCCGGAGACGGGGACGAGACCGCCTCCGAGAGCGGCGCCGAGGCGCACTTCCTCGACAACGTCGACCCGGAGCGGGCGACCGCGCTGCTCGACTCGCTCCCGCTTGACCGGACGGCGGTGAACGTCGTCTCGCGGTCCGGGACGACCGCCGAGACGCTTGCGAACTTCCTCGTCGTCCGCGAGGCGATGGCGGACGCGGGCGTCGACTGGACCGAGCGGACGTTCGTCACCACGGGCGAGGAGGGGAACCTCCGGGACCTCGCCGAGAAGCACGACCTCCCCGCGCTCGACGTTCCGGAGGGCGTTCCGGGCCGGTTCTCGGCGCTCTCGACCGTCGGGCTGGCCTGCGCGGCGATCCAGGGCCGCGACGTCGAGTCGATCCTGGCCGGCGGCGCGGCGGAGGCCGAGCGCCTCTCGGGGTCGCTGTTCGAGTCGCCGGCGTACGCCTACGGCGCGACCGCGTACGCGCTGGCTCGCCGCGGCGCGTCGGTCAACGCGATGATGCCCTACGCGGAGTCGCTGGAGTACTTCGCGGAGTGGTTCGCACAGCTCTGGGCCGAGAGCCTCGGCAAGGACGGGGTCGGCCAGACCCCCGCCCGCGCCCTCGGCGCGACGGACCAGCACTCGCAGCTCCAGCTGTACCGGGCCGGGCCGCGCGACAAGCTGATCACCCTCGTCCGCCCGCGCGAGCGCGAGGATCGGCCCATCCCGGAGACGGACCTGGAGGGGCTGTCGTACCTCGGCGGGTCGAGCCTCGGGGAACTGCTCGACGCGGAGTTCGAGGCGACGGAGGCAAGCCTCGCCGCGGCGGGGCGGCCGAACGTCAGGATCGAGATCGACCGCGTCGACGAGCGCGGGCTGGGGGAGCTGTTGTACGGCATGGAGGCCGCCTGCGTCCTCTACGGCGAACTCGACGCCGTCTCGACGTTCACGCAGCCGGCGGTCGAGTGGGGGAAGCGCGCCGCGCGCGGCCTGCTGGGCGGCGGGGACTTCCCCGAGGCCGACGCCGTGAGCGACAAGCGGCGGTTCGAAATCGGGTGACGAACCGAAGCGCCCGGCTCCAGCCGCGTAGCGAACCGGAGCGCCTATTCGAGCCCGTCGCCAAGTGAGTCCGATGGAGACGAACGACGTTGCGGTCGAGCGTGGCAAGCGCGGGCTCGTCCGCTTCGGACAGGCGATGCTCGTCGTCCTCGGCGCGTTCCTCTGCGCGAGCGCCCTGGCGATCCCGGCGGCGGAGCTGTTCGCGGGCCTCGGGCTCGTCGGCCCGCGGGGCGTCGGCCGGCAGGTCGTGCTGACGGTGTTCCAGTTCGTCGGGTTCGGCGTCGCCGTCGCCGGCTACCTGGCCGTGACCGACGACTGGCGGCTCATCCGCGCGCGAGTGCCGACCGGGCGCGACCTGCTGCTCGTCGGGGGCGGCGTCGCGTTCCTGCTCGTCGCGCAGTTCGTCATCGTCGCGGCGCTCGGCGCGCTCGGCGTCAACGCCGGCGAGAACCAGGTCGTCGCGACCGGGCGGCGCTCGCCCGCGTACCTCCTGTACATGATCCCCGTGACGCTCCTCCTCGTCGGTCCGACGGAGGAGCTGCTGTTCCGCGGCGTGGTGCAGGGGCTCCTCCGTCGGGCGTTCGGCGCGGCGAGCGCGATCGCGCTCGCCTCCGCGGTGTTCGGGCTCGTCCACGTGTTCGGCGTCACGGGCACGCCGGGCCAGCGGCTCGTGTACGCGCTGGTCGCGGCGCTCCTCGGCGTCGTCCTCGGCCTGCTGTACGAACGGACGGGGAACATCGCGCTCCCCGCGCTCGTCCACGGCGGGTACAACGCGGTGCTCTTCGCGTTCCAGTACGCCGCCGTGACCGGCGCGCTCCCGTGAGTCTTCCCGCGAGTCGGGCGGAAACCGGGCGGCCCCCCTCGGGCACGGAGCCTCGGGGGGAGCTCAGGCAGGGTTCTTTCTGGAGAGGCCGCTCCCGCAGACGGGGCAGCGGTCGCGGTGCTCGTCGAACTCGCGGCCGCAGCCGGCGCACTGGAAGATCCAGCTCCGCTGTTCGGTGATGCCGTCGCGGGCGATCACCTCGACGGCGATCCCCAGGCGGTCGGCCACGTTCTGCATCGCGTAGTCGTCGGTGACGAGCGTGGCGTCGAGTTCGAACGCGGCGGCGAGCAGTCGGATGTCGGTCTCCGACAGCACTTCTCGATCCCCCGTTTCGACGGCCGCACGGCGGACCTTCTCGACGGTCCCGTCCGCCGGGATGTGGATGTGCATCCCCGCCCCCTCCATCGCGTCGAAGCGGAAGGCGTGCTCGCCTTCGAGTTCCTCCTGGACGAGCGGAATCGAGGCCGTCTGCTCGTCGGTGTGGTACTCGTGGATGAACGCTGACGTGTCGAGAACGTGCATCTACCGCTGAATGACGATGTAATCCTTGACCGCCTGTACCCGGCCCACCGGCACGTGAACGTGTCCCTCCTCGTCCCGCTCGAACGACTCCTCCGTCATCGTCTCGTGGGGGTCGACGACGAGGTCGTGCAGCGCCCCCGTCTTGAGGTTCATCGTGATGTTGTACAGCATTCCCAGTTCCGTACCGTCGGAGCCCATGACGGCCTTCCCCGAGAGGTTCTCGGCGAGTATGTCGGCCATACGGGGGGTATTCGGCCGCCGTTACATAAACGCCACGGGGTGCGTCCGACGGGCGGCGGACGCGCGGGAGGCCGGACGGCGCGGCTCGGCATCGCTCGGCGTCGCTCAGCATCGCTCGGCACTCGACGGCACTCGGCGTCGAAAACCGCTGAGGACCGGCGGGGCGGACGATTCGACGCTCCCCCGCGGGTCGGTGGTCGGCGGTTCGATGACGGTTCGGCGGTAGGAGGACGATGGACTTAACTACGATCCGCCGCTCAAACCCTACAAGAGCATTTCTGCTGGGTGATCTCGATGTCTGATACCGATACACGCGGCCCGACCGAAGCGCTTCGCACACCCATCGTCGCCGTCCTCGGCCACGTCGACCACGGGAAGACGACCCTCCTCGACAAGATCCGGGGCTCCGCCGTCAGCGAGGGCGAGGCCGGCGCGATCACGCAACACATCGGGGCGACGGCCGTCCCGCTCGACACCATCTCGGGGATGGCGGGGAGCCTCGTCGACCCCGACGACTTCGACCTGCCCGGCCTGCTGTTCATCGACACGCCGGGGCACCACTCGTTCACGACGCTGCGCTCGCGGGGCGGGGCGCTCGCCGACATCGCCATCCTCGTCGTCGACGTGAACGACGGCTTCCAGCCGCAGACGATCGAGGCCATCGACATCCTCAAGCGGACGGGCACGCCGTTCGTCGTCGCCGCGAACAAGATCGACACCACCCCCGGCTGGAACGCCCGGGAGGGCGCGCCGATCCAGCAGACCTACGAGGCCCAGAGCAAGCAGGCCCGCTCCCGGCTGGACGAGAATCTCTACCGCATCATCGGGAACCTCTCGGAGCAGGGCTTCTCCGCCGACCTGTACTGGCGCGTCCAGAACTTCCAGAAGGACGTCGGCGTCGTCCCCGTCTCCGCGATCACGGGCGAGGGGATCCCGGACCTGCTCGCGGTGCTCATGGGCCTCTCCCAGCGGTACATGAAAGCGGAGATGCAGATCGACATCGCCGGGCCGGGGAAGGGGACCGTCCTCGAGGTCAAAGAGGAGCGGGGCTTCGGCGCGACGCTCGACGTGGTGCTGTACGACGGCACCGTCCGCGAGGACGAGCGGATCGTCGTCGGCGGGACGAACGGCCCGATCGTCACGGAGGTGCGGGCGCTCCTGCAGCCCCGCCCGCTCGCCGAGATCCGGACCGAAAAGCGGTTCGAGCGGGTCGAGGAGGTCTCGGCGGCGGCGGGGGTGAAGATCGCCGCGCCGGACCTCGAAGACGCGATGGCCGGCGCGCCGGTCCGCGTCGTCCGGGACCGTGACCTCGACGCGGTGATCGAGGCGGTCGAGTCCGAACTCGCGGAGATCGAAGTCGAGACCGAGGAGGAGGGCGTCGTCGTCAAGGCCGACACGCTCGGGAGCCTGGAGGCGATGGCGAACGCCCTTCGCGAGGCGGAAGTGCCGATCCTCCGGGCCGAAGTCGGCGACGTGGCCCCGCGGGACATCGCCATCGCCGGGACCGCGCGCGAACCCGAACACCGGGTCATCCTCGGGTTCAGCGTCGACGTCCTCCCGGACGCCGCGGACGAACTCGACCACAGCGAGGTCACGCTGTTCGAGCACGACGTGATCTACCAGCTCGTCGAGGACTACGACGAGTTTGTCGAGGAGCGAAAGCGCGCCCAGCAGGAGACGGTGCTCGACAAGATCGTCCGCCCGTGCCGGTTCCGCGTCCTGGAGGACCACGTATTCCGCCAGAGCAACCCCGCGGTCGTCGGCGTCGAGGTGCTCTCGGGGACGCTGAAGAACAACCAGTACGTCGCGAAGTGGGAGGGCGACGAGCCGACGCGCGTCGGGCAGCTCAACGGCATTCAGGAGCAGGGCGAGGACATCTCCGAGGCGCGCGCGGGATCGCGGGTGAGCGTCGCCATCGACGGCCCGACCGTCGGCCGACAGATCGACGAGGGCGACGAACTCTGGATCCAACTGCCCGAGAAGCACGCGAAGATCCTGGAGCAGGAGCTGTCGGGCGAGATACCGGCGGACGAACTGGAGGCGCTCCAGGGCTACCTCGACAAGCACCGCCGCCGCGACCCGTTCTGGGGGAAGTAGGACGCGGCGACGGAGACCGCCGTCGCACCCCGCGGCGGGCGGCGAACCCCGCTCGACCCGCGTACGCGTCCGAAGCGCCACCCGACGGAGCGGGATGGCGAGTCGGTGAGTAAAACCGAGAGGCGGCGTCGGGGTGCGGCGACAATATTTTGTGGCGCTGCGCCGTACAGTCGCGCGGAGGTGAGCGACGATGAGCGTTCGAAACGCACAGCGAAGCGGCGGCACCGGACCGCCGAAGGTATCGCGGTACGACCTGCTGCTCGCCGCGCTTCCGCTCCCGCTCGTCGCGGGGGTCGCGTGGTCGTTCCTCGCGCCGGTTCCCACGGCGCTCGGCGCCGGACTGGGGTCGCTCCCCTCCGCGGTCGTGCTCGGCTACGGCCTGTTCTGTGACGCCCCCGCGGACGGGACGGCGTGACGGACGGCGAGCGTCGACCGACGCCGCGTCGGAAGCCGGCCGAGAGTAGTCGGAAGTCGGTCGAAGTCGAGTCGGAAATCGGCCGAGAGTAGTCGGAAGTCGGCCGAAGCCGAGTCGGGACGCGGACGCGCCGATCGACCGTACGGGCGCGTCCGGCGTCCCGCGATTCGGTTCTCGGAGAAGGGAAGGAGCGTCGAAGAGCGGCGGCTACGGTTACCGCGCGGTCGGGGTGACGCCGTCGCCGACGGCGTTCATCACCTGGAGCGCCGCGCTCGCGGCGAGGCCGCGGGCGACCTCGCGCCGGTCCTCCTCGGCGAGCCCGGTTTCGAGGTCGTCGAGGTCGGGCGCGAAGCCCGCGCTGACGGGGTGCCCGGCCGGGGGGTGGACGGCGACGGTCGCCCGCGGACCGTCCGCGCCGTAGGAGAGTTCGGACCCGACCGTGTAGCTGTCGGGGAGGTACGCGCGGGTCTGCTCGACGATGCCCGCGACGGCGCGGCGGAGCGTCCGCCGCTGGTCGAGCGTCAGGTCCACGTCGTGCGACGACTCGCCCGCGCCGACGACGCCGGGTACACCGGCGTACGGATCGTTCGCGTTCATAGGAAGGTTCGGGGAGAGTAGGCTGACCCGGGGTAAAAAGCCGTCGAACGCGTCAGAAGACGGGCTCGCTCTCGCCGTAGGCCGCGACGACGAGGGCCGTCGTGTAGCCCTCGGGCGGGGCCTCGACCGACGTCACGGTCACCTCCCGGTCCGTGAACTCCCAGTCGCGGAGCTCCGCCCCGGCGTCGAGGCCCGCCCGGATCTCCGCGGCGACCTCGTCGGGGTCGTCGCCGGTCGCCTCGTAGAACAGCCCCGGACCCGGACCGGTCGCCCAGCCGAGGCCCGCGGCGACGGTGCCCGGCCCGGCCCTCGTCTCCCGCGCCTGGACGACGGTGAGTCGGTCGCCCGCCGGGCCGAGGTCGGGGACGGCGTCGACCTCCTCGACGGTCGCGCCGGCCGGGACGATAGAGGAGACGACGACGAGGTTGTAGTTGTGGACGTTCGCCTCGGCCAGCGCGGCGTCGTACGACGACAGCTCGGTCGGCGCGGTCGCCGCGCCGCGCGCGACGTGGATCGCGTTCATTGTCGGATGACGGAGGCGCGGCTAAGAATGGGTTACGGATCGGCGGCGCGGTCGCGGGTTGCGGAGCCGGGGTCGCAGTTGCGGGTCGCAGATCCCGTTCGCGGCTCAGTACTGGTAGTCGGTGAAGCCGGCGACCGGCCCCTCGTCCTCGGCTTCGACCTTCTCGCGCGCGGCCTCGAAATCCTCGTGTCGGACCTCGACCCGATCGTCGCGGATGGCGAACATGCCCGCTTCCGTCGTGAGGCTGGCGATGTCCGCGCCGCTGTAGTCGTCGAGCGCCGCCGCGATCTCACCGAGGTCCACGTCGTCGGCGACGTTCATGTCGGCGGTGTGGATCTCGAGGATGCGCTCGCGGCCCTCCGCGGCCGGCTTGGGCACCTCGATGAGGCGGTCGAACCGACCCGGCCGGAGGATCGCCTCGTCGAGCATGTCGAAGCGGTTCGTCGCCGCCATGATGCGGATGTCGCCCCGGTCGTCGAACCCGTCCATCTCCGAGAGCAGCTGCATCATCGTCCGCTGGACCTCGGCGTCCCCGGAGGTCTTCGAGTCCGTCCGCTTCGAGGCGACGGCGTCGATCTCGTCGATGAAGATGACCGCCGGTTCGCGCTCTTCGGCGAGGTCGAACAGGTCGCGGACGAGCCGCGAGCCCTCGCCGATGAACTTGCGGACGAGCTCGGAGCCGGCCATCTTGATGAACGTCGCGTCCGTCTCGTTGGCGACGGCCTTCGCCAGCATCGTCTTGCCGGTGCCCGGCGGGCCGTGCAGGAGGACCCCCTTCGGCGGGTCGACGCCGACCGCCTCGAACAGGTCCGGGTTGACGAGCGGGTCCTCGACCGCCTCCCTGACCTCGCGTACCTGCTCGTCGATGCCGCCGATGTCCTCGTAGCGCACGTCGGGCGACGCCTCGACCTCCATCGCCTGCGCGCGGGCGTCGGTCTCGTCGTCGAGGACGCGCTGGACGCCGAAGGAGTCGTTGATCGCGACGCGGTCGCCCTCGCTGAGGGAGTCGGCGAGGCTCGGCGACACCTCGGTGAGCACCTCCTGGTTGTTCCCGTGCTGTTTGATGACGACGCCGTCGTCCGAGATCTCCTCGACGGTCGCGATGTACATCGAGGAGGTCTTCAGCACCTCGTTTCGCCGCTTCAGGTGGTCGACTTCCTCCCGGAGCTCACGTCGCCGATCGTTCGCCTCCTGCAGGCGCTCGTCCAGTTCCTCGTTCACGTGGACGATGCGCGCGTAGTGTTTGCGCATCGCGTTCAGCCGCTCGGCGTCGGACATCTCCGGGTCCAGATCCAGCCGAGGACGGTCGGGAAGGGACGGGCTACGTGACATTCGCTACTGCCCGCTTCGGGATCGGAGTAAATGTGCCTTGTGGGTCCGGAAACCGAACGGGGGTTCGTCGCGGGGTCGGGTCGGCCGCGGACGCGCCGGCTAACGCGGGGCGAGACGGGTCACCGGAGGTCGAGCAGATCGGCGATCTCGTCGAGGTAGCGGCCGTAGACGCCGAGCGCGTCCTCGACCGGGGCGGGCGAGGTCACGTCGACGCCGGCCGTTTCGAGCACCTCGATCGGGTACGCGCTGCCGCCCGCGCGCAGCGCCTCGCGGTAGTCCGCCGCGGCCGGTTCGCCCTCCTCGCGGATGCGCTCGACGATCGAGACGGCCGCGCTGATCCCCGTGCTGTACTGGTAGACGTAGTAGGAGTAGTAAAAGTGCGGAATGCGCATCCACTCGCGGGCGATCCGGTCGTCGATCGCCGCGGGCTCGTAGAACTCCGCCTTGAGGCCGCCGTAGATCTCGTCGAACGCGTCGGGCGTGAGCGCGCCGCCCTCCTCGGCGATCTCGTGGATCCGTAGCTCGAAGTCGGCGAACATCGTCTGCCGGTACAGCGTCGAGCGAAAGCGTTCGAGGTACTCGTCGAGGACGTGCCGGCGGAGCTCGTCGTCGTCCGCGTTCTCCAGCAGGTGGTGGGTGAGGAGCGTCTCGTTGACGGTGCTCGCCACCTCGGCGACGAAGATGTCGTAACTCGAGTAGTGCCACGGCTGGCTCTCGTTGGCGAGGAGCGAGTGCATCGAGTGGCCCAGCTCGTGGGCAAGCGTGAACATCGAGGCGACGTCGTCCTGGTAGTTCATCAGGATGAACGGGTGGGTGTCGTACGTCCCGCCGGAGAACGCCCCGGCTCGCTTGCCCCTGTTCTCGTAGACGTCGACCCACCGGCTCTCCAGCCCCTCGGCCATGCACTCCTGGTACGCCTCTCCGAGCGGGGCGACCGCCTCGACGACGTACTCCGTCGCCTCCTCGTAGGTGACTTCCGGTCCCTCGTCGCCGGTGAGGGACATGTAGAGGTCCCACATCCGGAGTTCGTCCGCGCCGATCGCCTCGCGCTTCAGTTCGGCGTGTCGGTGGAGGTGCCCGAGGTTGTCGCGGACGGTGTCGAGGAGGGTGTCGTACACCGCGACGGGCACGTTCGGGCCGTCGAGCGCCGCCTCACGGGCGGTGTCGTAGTTCCGGGCGCGGGCGAGTTTCACGTCCGCCTTCACGCTGTTTTTCAGCGCCGTACCGACGGCGTTTCGCACGCCCGCCCACTCGTCGTAGAACGCCTCGTACACCTCGCGGCGGAACTCCCTGTCGGGGTGCTTCTGGAGCTTCGTGAAGTTCCCCTGCGTGATCTCGACGCCCTCGCCCGCCGGATTTTCGACGGTGGGAAAGCGCATGTCGGCGTTCGAGAGCATCGAGTAGACGTCGCTCGCCGCGCCCGTCACCTCGGACAGCTCGGCGAGCAGCTCCTCGACCTCCGGCGAGCGGGTGTGGGGCTTCATCCGGAGGGCGTCGTCGAGGTAGTGTTCGTACGCTTCGAGCGCCGGCTCCTCCTCCAGGAACGCCTCGACCTCGTTCCCGTCGAGGCGCTGGAGTTCGGGTTCGATGAAACTCGTCGCGCTCCCGGCCTCGGCGGACAGCGACTCGGCCCGCGCGGACAGGGCCTGGTACTCCTGATTCCGAGTGTCCTCGCTGCTTCGGAGCCGCGCGTAGGAGACGACCGTCGCCACGTCGCGCATCACCGACTCCACGAGTTCGAGCAGTTCGAGGAGCGTCTCCGGGCTCTCCGTCGTCCGCCCCTCGTACTCCCGGATCTCCTCGACCCGGCCTTTCGCCTCCTCGAGCGCCTCCTCCCAGGCCTCGTCCGTCGCGTAGACGCTCTCCAGGTCCCACTTGTACTCCCGGTCGATGTCGCCGCGCTCGGGAACCGAACTCATACCCGGTGGGTGGCGTGTCAGGCTGGTAAGCCTTGCCTATCCGAATGCGAAAGGGTGACGGGGCGCCCCGTCGGGGCGGGCTGCGGCGATCGCGGTGCGGGAGGCGTACTTCACCGCGATCCCGGAGGTTTTAGTCGGAAGCGACGAACGGCGCGCCATGGACGACGACGAACCGCGCTCCGCCGTCGACGAGCGCAGCTCCGCGGGCGACGAAGGGCCAGCTGCGGACGACGAGGGGCCGGCCGCGGACGACGAGCGGCGGGTCGCGGCCGACCGCGCCGCCCTCGGGCGCACGTGGATCGACGACCGACCGTGGCGGTTCCTGACGGACCTCACGAGCATCGGCGATCGGATGGGCGGCAGCGAGGGCGAGCGCCGCGCCGCCGACCTGGTCGCGTCCGCGTTCGAGGACGCGGGCGTCGAGAACGTCCGCCACTGGCGGTTCGAGATGAACGAGTGGGTCCGCGGGCGGACGAAGCTCGAACTGCGCGCGCCGCGGCGTCGGCAGTTCGAAGCGATCGCGCTCCCGTACTGCCCCGCGGGCGAGGCGGCGGGCGAACTCGCGGACGCGGGCTACGGCACCCCCGCCGAGATCGACGCGACGGACGTCGCGGGGAAGGTCGTCGTCGCCAGCACGACCACGCCGGCGGGGAGCCGGTTCATCCACCGAATGGAGAAGTTCGGTCACGCGATCGAGTCGGGCGCGGAGGCGTTCGTCTTCGTCAACCACGTCCCCGGGCAGCTCCCGCCGACCGGATCGCTCCGGTTCGACGAGGAGGCCGAGGCGATCGCCGTCGGCGTGAGCAAGGAGACCGGCTCGTGGCTCTCCGAGTACGCCGACCGCGGGGGCGAGGTCCGCCTCTCGGTCGAGGCCGAGACGAGACCCGGCGAGAGCCAGAACGTGGTCGGTCGCCTCGGTCCCGACACCGACGAGGAGCTGCTGCTGCTCGCCCACTACGACGCCCACGACATCGCGGAGGGGGCGCTGGACAACGGCTGCGGCATCGCGACGGTCGTGACGGCCGCGCGGATCCTCGCCGAGGCGGATCTCGATCTCGGCGTCCGGGTCGCCGGCGTCGGCTGCGAGGAGATCGGGCTCATGGGCGCGGAGCACCTCGCGGAGACGCTGGAGCTCGATCGCGTGAAGGCCGTCGTGAACGTCGACGGCGCGGGGCGGTTCCGCGACCTCGTCGCGATGACGCACGCCTCGGAGGCGACGAGGGGCGCCGCGACTCGCGTGAGCGAGCGGACGCGGCAGCCGATCAAACTCCGCGAGGAGCCCCACCCGTTCAGCGACCAGTGGCCGTTCGTCAAGCGCGGCGTGCCGGCGCTGCAGCTCCACAGCGACAGCGGCGAGCGCGGCCGCGGCTGGGGGCACACACACGCCGACACGCGGGACAAGGTGGACGACCGGAACGTCAGGGAGCACGCGATGCTGACCGCGCTGCTCGTCGCGGAACTCGCGCGGAGCGAGGTGCCCCGGCTCGACCGCGACGAACTCGCCGCGGCGTTCCGCGAGGCCGAGTTCGAGGCGGGGATGCGGGCGGCGGGGCTGTGGCCCGAGGCGTGGGAGTAGCGGGGGCGAACCGGGTTACGGACTACCCGGACCGCGTCGACGCGCCGGCGGCGTCTGAGACGACGATCCACAGGCCCTTCGCGATCTGATTGAGCCCGTAGAGGAGGGTGCTACAGAGCACCAGGAGGCCGAGAGCGCCGCCGAGGAGTCCCGATCCGAGCATCGGGCCGCCGAGTTCGACGCCGAGCGCGATCAGCGCGACGCCCGCGAAGAGGCGGATCGTCGCGTCCCAGGAGGCCTGTTCGAGCGACATGTGCGCGGGGACGCGGGGACGTGTCAAATAGGTGTCCGTCGTCAGCGGGGGACGGGCTCGCAGCCGACCAGCGGGAGGAGCTCCTCCAGCGTCTCGATCTCGTACGTCGGCTCCGCGACCAGTTCGTACTCCGCCCGGTGCGGCCGCCGGATGAACGCCACGTCGACGCCGGCGCGGTCCGCCGCGAGCACGTCGACGTTGCTGTCGCCGACGTAGAGGGCGTTTTCGGCCCCCAGCTCCGACACCGCCAGTTCCAGGTAGTACGGCTCCGGCTTCCGACGGCGGAATCCCTCGATGGTCGGCTCCCGCCCGTAGGCGACCGAGAACAGGTCGTCGAGGCCGAACACGTCGAGGATGTGCTCGACCGTCGCGTGCTGGTTGTTGCTCACCACGGCGAGATCAATCGGACGAGCCGGCCCGTCGCCGGCGAAGTCGACAGGACGAGACGACCCATCGTCGTCGAGGTCCACGGGACGAGTCGGCTCATCGCCGGCGAGATCGAAGAGGTACGCGACGTCGTCGTACAGCGGCTTCGCGCCGGTTTGGAGCGCGGCGCGCTGGGCCTCGGCCGCGCGCACGACGTCGGTCCCCGTCAGGTGCGTCAGGACGCCGTCGTTGTCGAGGATGATCGCGTCGTAGCTCACCCGCCCCACCTCGGTTCCGTCGGCCCGGAGGGATCGCCGTCCGCCGCCGCGAGCGAACCGTCGAACGCGGCTCCGGGCCCGGCGAACCCGATCGGCGTTTCGGACATGGTCACCCGCTAGTGGTCGTTCACTCCATAATTACTTTACTCAATATATAGCAATAGCCCTACGGCCGCGTCGGGAGTCGTTATCGGACTGGGGAGCCGTCAGCGGACGCCGCGGCGGATCTCGTCGGCGACGCGCGCGGCGACTCGGCCCGCGACGTACCTGTCGTCGAACACCGCCCGCGCGCTCCCGGCGGCGTCCGCGTCGACGTCGAACGAGACGTCCGGGTACTCGACGCGGGTCAGGACGAGCGGCGTCGGCGGCGCGGGGGCGACCCCCTCGGGTCCGTCGATCGGGTCGGGGCCGAGCACGCGGTCCACCTTCGCGAGATCCGCCTCGCCGGCCGCGACCGCGCGGACGAGGGAGACGAGGCGGCGGACGAGTTCGCGGGCGAAGCCGCCGGACTCGACCCGGACGACGAGGAACGCGCCGTCGCGCTCGACGGACCCCGAGAGGTCGCGGACCGTGTTCTCGTGATCGGGCGTCAGGTTGTGAAAGTCGTGTTCGCCGCAGAGCGCGTCGAGCGCCGCGCGGGCCCGATCGTCGTCGATCTCCGGCGCGTAGAGGTGGTAGGCGTACCCGCGCCGGACGGCGTCGTGGGTCGCGTGGAAGTCGGCGGGCACCGCGGCGCTCGCCCACGCCCGCACGTCGGCCGGGAGGGCGCTGTTGAGTGCGCGCGGCAAGCACCACGCCGGACAGTCGAAAGCGACCGTCTGGGCGAGCGCGGACACGCCGGCGTCGGTTCTGCCGGCGGCCGCGTAGCCGGTCGGCTTCGGGGCGTCGGCGTCGAGCGCCCCGAGGTCGCGGAGGGCGTCGAACAGCGCGCCCTCGACTGTCGGCACGTCGGGCTGGCGCTGGAAGCCGTGGAACGGCCGGCCGTCGTACGCGATACGGAAGGCCCGCGTCGGCATTGTCGGCCGTTCGGCGAGCGCCGGCTTAACGCGTCCGGCTCCGGGACCGAGCGGTCACGGCGGGCGCGCGTCGGTCGCTCCCCTCGCGGTGCGTCGCCACGCCTCGCGTTCCGCAGTCACTCCCGCCCGCTCTGCGGCCATCCCGCTCGCAGTCCCCGCTCACTCCTCGGCCGCTTCGGTCCCCTCGCGGTGGTGTCGGACGGTGAGCACGGGCACCGTCGCGCTCCGCACGATCCGCTCCGTGGTGCTCCCGAGCAGGTACCGTTCGAGCCCCCGCCTCCCGTGGGTTCCCATGACGATGAGGTCGATGTCGTTGTCGTCGGCGTACCGGAGGATCGTCCGTTCGGGCGACCCGTGGACGATCGCCGTCTCGACGGGGACGGCCGCGTCGCGCGCCGCCTCGGCGACGTACTCGACCGCCCGCTTTCCCTCCTGTTCGAACCCCTCGAGCATCACGTCGGCGTCGAAGTCGGCCGTGCCGAAGGCGGCGGTGTCGACGACGTACAGCGCGTGGAGCGTCGCGTCGTATCGACGCGCGAAGTCCACCGCGCGCTGGACCGCGCTTCTCGCCGTCTCGCTTCCGTCCGTCGGGATGAGGATGCGCTCGTACATGGCGTCTCCGTGCGGGTCTTTCCCGGGCAGCGGGTTAACCCTGACCGCCGATTCCCGCGGGGCGAAAATCGGAGCTGATCGTGGTGGACCCGAACGGATCGCAGTGGATCGAATCGGAGAGAATTGAATCGGATGGGCTCCCCGACGCGCGATTGGACGGTTGAGTCGCGTCGTCTGCGGCGGGGTCGTCCCGTGAGGCGTCCGAGGCGGCGGAGTCGCGCCGTCAGACGGCGAAGTCGTCGTACGTCGGCGCGTCGCGCTCGCCGGGGAAGTCGTCGACCGGCGCGGTCGTCTGCTCGCCCGACGCCATGTCCTTGACCGTCACTTCGCCGTTCTCGAGGTCCCGCTCGCCGACGATGACGACCGTCCGGGCGTTGACGCTGTCTGCGTACCCCATCTGCGCGCCGAAGCTCCGGCCGGAGACGTCCGTCTCGACGACGTTGCCCCGCTCGCGGAGGTCGCGGGCGATGCGGGCCGCCGTGGGGCGGGTGTCGCCGACCTGGAGGACGTAGTAGTCCGTCGAGAGCGCCTCGTCGGGCCAGACGCCGGCGCGCTGGAGCAGGAGCTGAAGGGGCGCGTGGCCCGGCGCGACGCCGACCGCGGGGGTGGGCTGACCGCCGAAGCTCTCGATGAGGTCGTCGTAGCGGCCGCCGCCGAAGACCGAGCGGGAGACCTCCCCGGTCGAGTCGAAGCACTCGAAGACGACACCGGTGTAGTAGTCGAGGCCGCGGGCGGTTTCGAGCGAGAGCGAGCAGTACTCGCGCGCGCCGAAGTCCTCGGCGGCGTCGAGGACGGCCCGCAGGTTGCCGACGGCCTCGTCGACGCGCTCCGTGCCGGCGAAGTCGACGAGCTCGTCGAGGTCCTCCGATCCGAGGAGGGAGTCGAACTGCCGGGCCTCGTCGTAGTCGAGGCCGGCGTCGACGAGGAGGTCGTAGTACTCCTCGTCCGCGATCTTCGCGCTCTTGTCCACGGCGCGGACGGCCGCGCGGACGTCCACGTCTGCCTCGAACGCGGAGAGCAGGCCGCCGAGGATGTCGCGGTGGGACACGCGGAACTCGAACTCCTCGCCCGTGAGCCCGAGGTCGGTCATGGAGTCGGCGGCGAACGCCAGGATCTCGGCGTCGGCCGCGGGGTCCGACGAGCCGAACACGTCGACGTTCGTCTGGTAGAACTCGCGGAATCGGCCCTGCTGGGGCTCCTCGTAGCGCCAGAACGGGCGCGTGGAGTACCACTTGATCGGCTTCGAGAGCTCCTGCTGCTTCGCGACGACCATGCGCGCGACCGTCGGCGTGAGTTCGGGCGTCAGCGCGACGTCGCGGCCGCCCTGATCCGTGAAGGAGTACAGCTCGTCGACGATCTCCTCGCCCGACTTGTCCACGTACATCCGCGTCCGCTCCAGCGCGGGCGTCCCCACCTCCCGGAAGCCGTAGCGCTTCGCGACGGACTCCATGGCGTCGATGACCGTCCGCCGAGCCTGCATCTCCCCAGGGTAGAAGTCTCGGAACCCCTTGAGTCGCTCGTACATTGTATTGTGTCGTGGTTCGCACAGCGCTCGCTTGAAGGCTGTCCTTTTCGAGTGGAGCCGGATCGGCTCGCGCGACGGACGGCCGCCGGCGTACCCATCGGCAACCCTGAACAAGGGCTATCAGGGCGGAACGCCAACCCATGCGTGGAATGACACTACTGGTGCCGTTCGACGGCTCCGACCTCTCGGAGGCGGCGTTGAAACGGGCGACGGAGTTCGGCGAACTCGTGGACGAGGAGGTCGTCGCCCTCACGGTGGTCCCGGACGACGCGGAGTACGCGCTGGAGCGGGGCTGGATCGCGGAGAACGAGCCGTTCGGCGTCGAACGGGTCGGCGAGTCGATGCGGGAGCGCGTTTCCGCCCTCGCCCCCGAGGCGACGTTCCGGACGGAGGTACCCCGAGGCGACGATCCGACCGCCACGCGGACGATGGACATCGCGCGGACCGTCCGCGAGGTCGCGGACGAAGTCGACGCGTCCGTCGTGTTCGTCGGCAGCCAGAACGCCGGGAAGGTCTCCGCGCCCCTCACGAGCGTCGGTAACCCCGTCTCGGAGGATCCGCGGTACGACGTGCACATCGTCCGGCACGCGGAGTGAGGCCGCCCTACCGCGCCGACCCCGGCAGGATCAGGTGGCTGTCGCCGAACTCGTGCCAGAGGTAGCCCTCTCCGACGGCCGCCCGGTACGCCTCCCCGATCACCTCCGCGCCGGCGATCGCGTGGAGCATCGCCAAGTGCGTCGTCTCCGGGTCGTGCATCCCCGTCAGGAGGCCGTCGGGGACCGCGACGCCCCGCTTCGGCGTGATGAACGCCCGGGTGAACCCGCGGACAGGCCGAGCCGCCCCGATCGCGCCGTCGTACGCGCTTTCGAGCGCCCTGACGACGGTCGTGCCGACTGCGACGACGCGCCGCCCGTCGCGTTTCGCGGCCGTCACCGCGCGCGCCGTCGCGGCGGGAACCTCGAACGGTTCGCCGTACAGCGGGTTCCAGTCGTCCTCGCAGCCGCATTCGAGCGCGTCGAACTCGACTTCGAGGCTCGACACGCCGGCGTGGAGGGTGATCGACGCGATTCCGACGCCCTTCGCGCGGAGGCGTTCGACGACGCGCTCCGTGAACGGCCGCGCCGCCGAGGGCATCTCGGCGCTCCCGGGGCGCGCCGCGAAGGGGGTCTGGTAGGCGTCGAGGGGCTGCGGTTCCGCGAGGTAGCCGTAGCGGATCGGCTCGCCCGCCGCCTCCATCGCCTCCCGGAGGTCGCCGTCGAACCGAACGAAGCTCAGCCGCGGAATCTCGGGGTAATGGGCGACGACGCGACCGGCGATGCCGGGGACGCGGATCTCGTCTCCGGGGTTCAGCCCGATCGGCCCGGGTTCGCCCGGGCCGTGGCGGGGTTCGACGAGCCACAGGTTCCGGCCGTAGTCGGTCGAGGCGTTCAGCAGGAACGTCCCATCCGGTCCCGTCGCCGGGAGGCTGGCCGGGAGCGTCGCGCTGTCGTTGACGACGAGCAGGTCGCCCGGGTCGAGGAAGTCCGCGAGGTCGACGAAGCCGGCGTGGACGTGTTCGCGCCCGCGGCTGACGAGCAGGCGCACCCCGTCGCGCGCGAGGCCGCGCGCCTCCGGCGGCAGCGTCGCCTGCAGATCGACCGGCCGTTCGAACCGGAAGTCCGCGAGTTCCATCCCGCCGCCCATCACGCCTCCCACCGTTCGGCCTGCGCCTCGAAGCGGCGGCCGGTAACGTCGAGCGGATCGCGGCCCAGCAGCCACGCCCAGAAGGGGAGCGTGATGTCGGGCAGCGGGCGATCGGAGATGTCCTCGCCCGGGAACGCCCGCCGGTGCATGTCGGTCCGCATGTCGCCGGGGTCGACGCTCACGACGCCCACCGCGGTCTCCTCGGCCGCGAGCGCGCGGGTCAACTGGTCGAGGGCGGCCTTGCTCGCGCCGTAGCCGCCCCAGCCGGGGTAGCCCTCGACCGCGGCGTCGCTCGTGACGTTCACCACCAGTCCGCCGGCCTCGCGGAGCACCGGCAGGACGGCCTGCGCGAGCGCGAGTGGGGCGACGACGTTCGTCCGGAGCACGCGCTCGAACTCGTCGAGGGGGTACGCCGAAAGCGGCGGGAGCGGCGACGGGCCGAGCGCCGAGGCGTTGTTCACGAGCAGGTCGAGCGCCCCGCGCTCGGCCGCGATCTCGCCGAGGACCGCGCGGTGGTCGGGGTCGGCGACATCGCCGGCGACGGCGCGCACGTCGACGCCGAACTCGGCGAGCGACTCGGCTCGCTCCGTCAGCGCGGCCTCGTCGCGGGCGGTGAGTAGCAGGTCGTCGCCCCGCCCGGCGAGGAACGTCGCGAGAACGGCACCGAGTCCCTTGCTCGCGCCCGTGACGAGGGCGAATCGCGGCATCAGCGCCTCCAGGACGAGCGCGGCTGCGGCTCCGAGCCGCCCGCGTGCGGATGTCGTTCGGCGTACATACAGGAGAGGAGGTTCTCGGGCGGCTTAACGGCGCGCTGAACCCGACTTCAGTACGCGCGCCGGAACGATTCAGGGACGCGATCCGACGCGCTTCGGAACGCGGACCGACGCGGTTCAGCGCGTTCAGCGCGGGCCGACGCGTCACAGGGCGATGAGCGCCACTCCGGCAACCGCGAGCCCCGCGGCTGCGAGGCGGACGCGGAACGCCTCCTCGCGGAGGACGACGCCGCCGAGGACGACCGCGACGATCGCCTGCGTGTTGATCACCGGCGAGGCGATGCTGGCGGGGACGTTCGAGAAGGCGAGCGAGGTGACGTGCTCCCCGACGGCCACCGCCGCGCCCGCGACGGCGAGCTTCGGGGCGTCCGCCAGCACGTCGTCCGGCCACGACCGCAGGGCCGCCGGGAGGAGGACGAGCAGGACGCCGCCGAGGAGGGCGAGCACCCACGCTTCCAGTGGGAGCCCCAGATCCTGTAGCGCGAGGCGCTTGCCGATGTCGCCGACGGCGAAGCAGGCGGCGCTCACGAGCGCAAGCTGCGCCGCCCGCGACGTCGCCGCCTTCCGCACCGGCGCGAGCAGCCCGCCGGGCCGGTAGTTGGCGACGTACACCGCGAACGTGGCGACGAGCACGCCGAACACCTGGATCGGGGCGAGGTGCGCGCCGAGCAGCCCGATCTCGATCGGGAGCACGAACACGGGCACGGTCTTGTTGATCGGCGCGACGTACGACACGTCGCCCGCCTCCAGCGCCCAGAGGAAGATGACGAGCGCCGCGGCGATGGCGGCGACGGTGACGAGCACCACCCCGGCCGTCGCGAGGCCGGCGCGGTCGACCGCGTCGCCGACGGCACCCTCGGGGAGCGCCACGGCCGCGTAGGGGAGGTACCAGGCGATGGCGAAGGCGTAGACGAGGACGGAGAGCGCCGTCGCGGGGTAGTCGTCGAAGTAGCGCTTCAGTCCGAACAGGTAGCCGCCCCAGACCAGCGCCGCGACGACGGAGTAGGCGATGCCGATGTCCACGGACGGCCTACAGGCGAGGGGGACAAGAGGGATTCGAAGTCGCTCGGGGCGGGGACGAACCCACGTCAATCGGTTTTCGTGCCCCGGACGTACGTCTGCTCGTGGGCGGGGAACACCTCGACGATCGCGTCGGAGCCGTACCGCTCGGCGAGCAGGCGGCGGAGTTCGCCCTCGTAGTCCGACTTGGGGATCTCCTCGCTCGGACCCGACTCGACCGCGAGCTGCGACTCGACGAGGCGATCGACGGCCCGGCGGCCGAAGCCCGAAAGCGGCGCGAGGTAGTCGACGTCGTGGCGGTCCTCGAGGCTCTGCGCCTGGGCGCGAGAGACGGTCGGGACGCGGTCGTCGCGGCGGGTCCCGTCGGCGACGGCGGCGACGTCGAGCCCCGCGACGGTCTCCAGGGCGTGTTCGTGGACGCGCTGGATGCCGTGTCGGGGGTAGCCGTCGGCGCGGATCCGGTCGACCGCCTCCTCCGCGACGGCGCGGTCGAGTTCGACCGCCTCGAACGGGTAGCCGAGCGCCTCGGCCGCCCGCTCGGCGTGCCGCCAGTCGTCCGTCACGCCGAAGTGGGCGGTGACGAGCGTCACGTCGTAGAACGAGTCGAGGAGGAGGGCGGCGAGCGAGGAGTCCTTTCCCCCGCTGTAGAGGAGCGCGAGCTCCATTCCGTCACCGGCGACGGATGTTGAAGCTCTTGGAGTCGGGCTTGAGCTCCTTCAGGAGTCGCTTCATCTGCTCTTCGTCGATCTTGCCCTGGATCCGACCGCTCTGGGCGAGCGCGACGATCTGTCGTTCGACCTGTTCGGCGAACTGCGGCTTGCTCATCTGGACCGCGTTGAGCCGCTGGCGGGCGCCGTCGGTGAGGAACTGCCGGAGGAGCGCGTCCTTCTGGGCTTCGGCCTGCTGGCGGGCCGCCTCGTCGGCTTCCTCCTGGCCCTCCTGTTGGGCCTGCTCCTGCATCTCCTGCATCTTCTGGCGACGGAGCTCCTCCAACCGTTCGTCGTCTGGATTGCCGCTCATACCTGCATAGTTTCCGATTGGACAGGAAAACGGTTACGGACGAACGCAGCGACGGCTCGTCGGGCGGACGGTGAAACGCTCACGACGCGTTCGACGAAAGGCTACGCGTAGCGCTCGAGGTCGGGGCGGTCGAGGCGCTCGAAGACGGAGCGGGCGGCCTCGTCGAGGAAGCTGCGGCCCTCGGGCGTGATGCGGCGACCCTCGCCCTGCGCGGTCTCGACGAAGCCCTCCGCTTCGAGCTGCTGGAGGATCGTGCGGATGATCTTCTTGCTGCCCGTCTCCTGGTGGGCCTTGGCGACGCGGTAGCGGTTCGTGCCGCGCTTTCGGCCGCCGTACTCGACCGCCAGGCGCTCGATGCCGATCGGCCCCTTCATGGCGACCTTTCGGAGGACGCTCCCCGCGCGGACGTACCAGAAGTCGTCGTCCTGCGGCGGGAGTTCCTTGTTCGCGCCGGTCTTCGAGTACTGCATCCAGTCGGGCTGTTCGAGCCGGTCCTCGAGGCGGTCTGCGAGCTCCGAGATGAGCTCGTCCGCCGGGACGTCGTAGAGGGTTACCATGGCTACGAATTCTTGAGGGCGCTGTTTAAAGCCATCGTATTAGGCCCGTTCGCGGACGGTGACAACGCCCATCACGATCCCGCCGATGACCATCGGAACCCAGTACACCGCGCCGCGGTAGATGATGACGGCCGCCAGCACGATGGGCTCCGTGATCATCGGGCCGGTCGCCGCGAGCAGCAACACGACGAGCATGCTCTCGATGCCGCCCGCGCCGCCGGGGAGCGGTGTCACCCCCGCGATCGCGGCCATCGGGACGACGAACAGCGTGATCGACAGCGGGATCGACGCGCCGATCGCCTCGAAGGCCAGCCAGAGGCCCACCATCTGGAACGCCCAGCCGGTCGCCGACAGCATGACGGCGAGCGCGAGCCCCTTCGGATTCGTGGCGACTCGCTCGATCGCCTGGAAGAAGCGCCCGACGCGCCGTTCGATGATCGCCGCGCTGGGGGCCGAAACGCGCGGAACGACGCCGGCGATGCGCTGGATGAGCGGCGTCACGCCCCGGACGGCCCGCCGTTCGAGCGAGTAGCGCCGCTGCCAGCCCACGTAGATGAGGGAGGGGACGACGAGCCCGAGGACGAGAACCGCGCCGACCGCGATCTCCAGGTTTCGACCGAGGGTCGTCTCCGTGGCGAAGTAGCCGACGCCGATGAGCGCGAGCGCGATCGACGGGACGAAGTTGAGCGTGTCGACGCTCGCGATGGCCGCGAGGCCGGTCTCGTACTCCGCGTCGGCCGTCCGCGAGATGAGCAGCGCGGTCACGGGCTCGCCGCCGGCCTGCCCGAACGGCGTGATGTTGTTCGAGAACGTCGCGCCGGCGAAGACGAAGAAGGCTTTCGCCGTCGAGATGTCGAGCCCGAGCACCGCGAGGACCGTCCGGAGCGACAGGCTCCAGGCCGTGAGCCACCCCAGCGTCACGAACAGGACGAGCGCCACGGTTCTCGGGTCCGCCGTCGACAGCTGCTGGACGAGGCGGTCGACGCCGACGAAGTAGAACAACAACGCGAAAACGGCGAGCGCGCCAGCGAACCCCAGCACCGTCGTTCGAATTCTCTCGCCGGCCATACCGCCGAATCGGACACGGACGGCATTAAGCCACCGAAAGGGACGGACGGGGCGCAGCCGCCGCCTCGACGGCCCTCCGCCGCTGTGATCAGGTTCGTCTCGGTGACGCCCTGTTCGTCTCCGCGGCGTCCGGGCCGGAGTTTCGGTCTCGGAGCCTTTACCACGTCGCCGTCGCAACCACCGAGGCATGGACGAGCGCACGGCCCTGCGCATGCTCGCGGGCGATCTCCCCGGGGCGGGCGACGACGCCGCGGTCGTCGGCGGGACGGTCATCACGACGGACATGCTGCACGAGTCGACGGACTTCCCGCCGGGGACGACCCGCTACACCGCCGGCTGGCGGTCGGTCGGGGCGTCGCTGTCGGACGTGGCCGCGATGGGGGCCGAGGCGACCGCGGCCGTCGCCGCGTACGGGGCCCCCGCGTTCGACGGGGACGAACTCCGGGCGTTCGTGCGCGGCGCGCGGGGCGTCTGCGACGCGGTTGGGGCGACGTACGTCGGCGGCGACCTCGACGCGCATGGCGAGTTCACCGTCGCCACGACCGCGATCGGCGAGACGGACGACCCCGTCCTCCGCACGGGGGCGGAGCCCGGCGACGCCGTCTGCGTCACCGGGACGTTCGGGCGAACCGCCGCGGCGCTGCGCTTCTTCGAGCGCGGCGACGCCGAACGGGGGAACGACCTCTTCCGCTTCGAACCGCGCGTCGCCGCCGGGCTGGCGCTCCGCGGGCACGCGAGCGCGATGATGGATTCCAGCGACGGGCTCGCGCGGTCGCTCCACCAGCTGGCCGAGGCGAGCGGCTGCGGATTCGCGGTCGAGTGGGACCGCGTCCCCGTCGATCGGAGCGTCGACGAGGTGGCCGACGGGGGCGGCGACCGCCGCGAGCTCGCGGTCCACTTCGGCGAGGACTTCGAGCTCGTGTTCTCGCTCCCGGAGGACGCGCTCGACGACGCCCGGGAGGCGTCGCCGACGTCGATCGCGCGCGTCGGCCGCGTGACCGACGAGAGCCGGGGCGTGACGATGGACGGCGGTCCGCTCCCCGATCGAGGGTTTACGCACTCCCGATCTGAATCGGAACGAGCATGAAGCAGAGCAGCCCGAGGCCGAACGTGAGGAGGCCGACGAGCTGTCGCTTCCGGCCGATACCCGTCTCGTCGATGGGGTTCGCCGGACCGTTGAACGCGATGAACGTCGAGAAGAGCCCCCAGAACGCCCACAGGCCCACGGACTCGTTGATGCTGAGCCCCCTGACGTAGTAGAGGTACCCGGAGAGGCCGAACAGCGCGAGCGGGACGAGCGCGGCGACCGTCTCCTGTCGCTCCCCGATCATCGCCCGCAGCATATGGCCGCCGTCGAGCTGGCCGACCGGCAGGAGGTTGAGGACGGTGAAGAACATCCCGACCCACCCGCCGATGACAACCGGGTGGACGGTGTTCGGCGGCGGATAGTCCGTCGGTCGGCCGATGGCCGCGGCGATGAGTTCGAGGAGCGGCGGGTTGTTGAAGTAGATGACCTCGCCGCCGGTCGAGAACGCCCACTGCGGGATCGTGAACGGCCCGAGCGACAGGCCGACGACCGTCACCACTATCGTCGCGGCGAGGCCCGCGAGGGGCCCGGCGACGCCGATGTCGAAGAGCGCCTTTCGGTCGGGCATCTGTCCGCGCATTCGGATGATCGCACCCATCGTCCCGAACGGGAGGATGAAGGGGATGACGTACGGCAGCGAGACGTCCACGCCGTGGTAGCGAGCCATCGCGTAGTGGCCCAGTTCGTGGATCAGGAGGACGCCGAGGACGGCGGCCGTGAACGGCCACGCCCTGAGCGCGACAAGCGGGTTCTCGGCGATCGTCGAAATCGGAATGTAGTACCAGGCGGTCGCGCCGACGAAGAGCGTCGAGCAGACCGTCGCGACGAAGAGCAGGAGGTTCTTCCAGGGGACCCCGTCGACGCCGGTGGTCGCCGGCGTCGCGACGAGCACGTCCCGCGAGTCGCGGGTTCGGGCGATCTGCACCTCGTAGCCGGCCTCTCGGAAGGCCGGCCAGACCTCGCGGAGGAGCATCCGATCGGGGACGAGAGATTCGCCGTAGTAGAACACGCGATCGCCGTCGCGCTGGACGTCGTGGAGGTGAAACACCGATCGGAGCGCGTCGATCGCGCGGGGCTCCGACGACTGATCTACCCGATCCATTTAGCGGGTTTACGGTCGGAAACCGTATAAATCCGGTGTCGTCGCTCGCCGGCTGCGAGCGCGACCGAGTCGCTCTCACCGTCGCTGATATGTGCCGGAGCGGCGGAAGACGAAAGGATGAGAGGCGGGACTCGGGCGCACCGGCACGAGGGCGACGCTCGATGAGCGCCCGGCGGTATCTCCGGGCCGGCAGTCGAATCGCGAGCGAGTACTTCGTCGTCTGGGTACTGCTGTTTTCCGGCGTCGCGCTGGTCGTTCCCGGGGCGTTCACGTGGATTGCCCCCTACATCGCGCCGCTCCTCGGCGTCATCATGCTGGGGAGGGGGCTGACGCTCCGACCCGACGACTTCAGGCGGCTGCACGTGACGTTCGTCGATCTCTTCGCCAGCATCGTCCAGATCGTGTTCGCCCGGTCCTTTTCGGCTTCGCGCTCCGCTACGCGCTCGATCGCCGCGCGCCGGAAGCCGCGGAGGTCGGCCTCGACGTGTTTCCCGCCGTCAGCGTCGTCACCACCGTCGCCATCGTCGCCGCCGTCGTCGGGCTGAACGTCGAGAACGTCTTCGCCGCCGCCGGAACCGTCGCCTTCGCGGTCGTCGCGCACAACGCGCTCGGGCTCGGCGCGGGGTACGGCGTCGGCCGCCTCGCCGGATGCCGGCGGATCGGCGGCGGACGTGCGCGTTCGAAATCGGCCTCCGGAACAGCGGCCTCGCGGTCGCGCTGGCGAGCTACTTCGCCCGCCGGGGCGGGGACGGCGCCGCGGATCCGACGGCGGCAGCCGACGATTGAGCGGGCGAAGAACGGCTTCCGGGCGAAAGCGCGTCGGTCGCGGGTCCGCCGTTCGAGCGGAGGTCCGCGAGGCGTGCCGGTTCACGAGGGGTGTCAGACTGCGCGTGAAGGGTGTAGGCTGCGGCCGCCGGGACGGAACTGACCGGCGGCGGAGACGGAACCGGCGTCACGGGTGCGGGGACCCGGGAGGCGCGATCAGGCGGTGTCGGCCGGCTGGATGCGCCAGGTGGTCGCGCTCGTGTACGACCACTTCTCGATGGTGAGGTCGGTCGCGGAGTCGCGGAGTTTGACCATGAGGGCGCCGATCTCCTTCGGCGAGAGCCCGACTTCGTCGGCGATGAACTTGCTCTTGAAGTAGAGCTCGCCGTCCTGTGCCTTCTCGGCCAGGTACTGCTTCAGGCGTTCTTCCTTAGAGGGGCTGTCGGCGGAGGCGTGTACGGTTGCGCTCATGTCGTGTGACCTCGCTTCTCCGTATGCCCGGTGGGGGAGTTATAAAGGGAGGAACGTTAGGACCCCTTCGGACTCCTTCGGTTACGTTCAGGTTAAAACGGGCGAAATTGTTCGTTTTGCGACTTTTTATGAACCGGTTAGACGTTTTATCGAGCGCGCACGGATTTTCTTTCTGAGCTTCGTGTATGGTACGGTGGACGTTCCGGCGGGTTTTTAATACGTGTATCGGATACTAAATTGATCCGTCGAGAGGCGTTCATCCGACGCTTGACGCCCCATCGGCGCGCGCTACGGGCGGTCGTGGACCCAGAACTCCCCGTCGACGGTCGTTTCCTTCTTGAAGATGGGGACCTCGTCCTTGAGGCGGTTGATGCCGTCCTCGACGGCGCGGAACGCCTCCGTCCGGTGGCCGGCGAGCACGACGACGAACACGATGTCCTCACCGTCCTCGACGACGCCGGTGCGGTGGTGCAGCAGGACCTCCTCGACGCCGTCGCGCTCGCGGAGGTCCCGGCGGATCGCCTCCGCGCGTTCCTCGGCGACGCCCTCGTACTTCTCGAATTCGAGCCGGACAGTCCGCGGATCGTCGTCGCCGTCCTTCGCGCGCACGCGGCCGGTGAACGTCGCGATGGCTCCGGCGCGGTCGGCCCGCGGGGAGCCTTTGATCGCGCGCACGAGCGAGTCGAGCGTGACGTGCGGTTCGGCGTCGTCGAGTCGCCGCGCGAGGTCGTCGAGGTCGACCGCGTCCGCGCTCTCGGCGACGAGCAGCGCGTCCTCCGGGACGCCGCCGGTCGAAGCGCTGTCGGCCGAATCGCCGTCGACATCGACCTCGCCGACGACGGCGGTCGGGAGGCGGACGCCCGAGAACCCGGTCAGAAGGGCGAAGTCGTACTCGGCGGCGAGCGCGTCGAGGAGGTCAGAGAGTGACCGATCGGCCCCGGCGCCCACCCACGACCCGTTTGGCGCGAGGCCGAACGAGGCAGCCGTTCCGGGCATTTTCGCCCCGGAGTCCGTCTCGGGGAGCCGATCTACCGTCGCGACGCGGCCGTCGAGTCGGGGGACGAGGCGCGCGGCGACCTCGGCCGCGTCCGATCCGACGAGTGAGAGTACCTGCATACCCGAACGGCGGGGGGCGACGGGCTTTAGTTTTGCTTCGCGGAGCCCCCGTCGACCGCCACCCCCGGACCGTCACCTCCGGACGACCAGCATCTCGGTCGCCCCGCGCTGGACCTCGAACGGCACCTCGCGTACCGCCGACGCGTAGCCGGCGGCTCCCAGCGCCCGCCGGAGGTCGTCCAGCCGGCCGTACCGCTCCGCGTCGAACCCGACGAGCGGGAACACCCGGAGCTCGTCCGCGGCGACCCGGGCGAGTTCGCACAGCGCGGCTCGGTGGAACTCGTGATCCAGGCGATCGTCGTACAGAAAGAGGAGGTGCGCCGACAGAACGAGGTCGAAGCTCCCGTCGGCGAACGGCAGGTCCGGCAGCCCCGCGCGGACGTACCGGTCGGGGGTCGACTCGTAGTCGGCGAGAAACCGCTTCGCGGCCGCCCGTCGGTACGATTCGAGCGATCCCGCGTCGCCGTAGAACTCCCAGTCGTACAGGTGCTCGACCCCGTCGAGCGCCGCCACCGCCCGCTCGACGTCGCGTGCGCACCGCGCCGCGAGATCGTCCGGGGTCGGCCCGTACAGAGGGTCGACGGCGACGGCTTCGGCACCCCGAGCCGCCGCCTCGGCCGCGAACGAGCACGCGCCGCCGGGGCAGTCGAGCACCCGCTCGCCGGCGAGACGGTCCGGATCCAGGTCGAACATCCGACGGTACTCCTCGAACGTCCGACCGAGGAAGGCGAAACCGTCGATCCGATACCGATCATCAGCGGGGCCGTCGTCACCCATACCCACTACTGGTCCTAATAGTACAAAAATGCACCTTGACGTATGAATTCGTTCATCGCCCGGCGGGTGCAAAGCCCCGCGTGCGCGAAGGATCGATCGGCGACCCGCCGCCCGCGAGGGGACCGCGAAGGCGAGCGGCGGGTCGGCGGCGCACCGCGCTACCGGGCGGCGGTTCGGACGAAAGCGTCGGCGAAACGACGGTCTTCGAGTTGACAACCCTTAAGACCGACTCACAGCAACCCGTGGGCAATGAGAGTCGTGGTTTCTATCGGGGGTAGCGTTCTCGCGCCGAAGCTCGATCCCGGACGCGTCGAGGGCTACGCCGGGGCCATCGAGTCGCTGGCGCGGGAAGGGTGCGAACTGGGCGCCGTCGTCGGCGGGGGCGGCATCGCGCGCGAGTACATCGGGGCGGCTCGCGACCTCGGGGCGAACGAGGTCCAGCTCGATCAGATCGGCATCGACGTGACCCGGATCAACGCGCGGCTGCTCATCGCCGCGCTGGGCGATCGGGTCGACCCGACTCCGGCGCACGATTACGACGAGGCCGGCGACGCCATCCGCCGGGGCGACATCACCGTCATGGGCGGGGTGATGCCCGGCCAGACCACCGACGCGGTGGCGGCGGCGCTCGCGGAGTACGTCAACGCGGACCTGCTGGTCTACGCGACGAGCGTCGACGGCGTCTACGACGCCGACCCCCGGACGAACGACGGTGCCGAGAAGTTCGCGGAGCTCACGCCGACCGAACTCGTCGACATCATCGCGCCGATGAGCCGCGACGCCGGCTCCTCCGCGCCGGTCGACCTGCTCGCGGCGAAGCTCATCGAACGCGCCGGCATGCGGACGATCGTCCTCGACGGGGAGGACCCCGATCGCGTGGAGGCGGCGGTCCTCCGCGGGGATCACGCCGGAACGGACATCGTTCCCGCGGGGAGCGGGGGCGAGCCGACCTACTGGACCCAGCGATGAGCGCGGATCCGGAAGACGCGCCCAGTTCCGGCGCCGGCGTCGAGAGGGTCGAGGGAGACGGCGAACCGCGGTACCGCGCCTTCTGGGCCGACGAGGTCGCAGACGAGATCGAGGCTCGCGACCCAGACGAGCCGATCGTGATAAAGGGCGGCGTCTCGCCCTCGGGCGTCGCCCACCTCGGCAACTTCAACGAGATCATGCGCGGGTACTTCGTCGCCGAGGTGCTGCGGGAGCGCGGCCGCGAGGTCAGACAGGTGTTCACGAGCGACGACAGGGACCCCCTCCGGAAGCTCCCGCGGAAGCTCGCCGACACCGACGGGAACGTCGTCGGCCTCGGCGACGTCGACGCGGGCGCGCTCGGCCGCAACCTCGGCAAGCCGTACACGGACATCCCCGACCCGTTCGGCGAGGCCGAGTCGTACGCCGCTCACTTCGCCGCGCTCCTGAAGGCCGACGCCGATCGCCTGAACGTCCCCGTGGAAATGGTCTCGAACACGGAGCTGTACGAGTCGGGCGCGTTCGAGGAGGTGATCCGCCGCGTCCTCGAACGCGTCGAGACGGCCCGCGAGGTCCTCGCGAAGTACCAGGACAAGGTCGACGAGGGGTACGTCCCGTTCAACCCGATCTGCGGGAACTGCGGAAAGATCACGGAGACCGTGACCGACGTCGACCTCGATTCCGGCACCGTCTCGTACGTCTGCACCGACATGGAGGCGGGCGAGCGCACCATCGACGGCTGCGGCCACGAGGGGACGGCGACGCTCCGTCAGGGGAAGCTCCCGTGGCGGTTCGAGTGGCCGGCCCAGTGGCAGGTGCTCGGGGTCGACTTCGAACCGTTCGGCAAGGATCACGCCGAGGGATCGTGGCCGAGCGGCGAGGACATCGCCCGCAACGTCCTCGGGATCGAACCGCCGGTCCCGATGGTGTACGAGTGGTTCACGCTCAACGGCGAGCCGCTGTCGTCCTCCGCGGGCAACGTCGTCACCGTCGCCGAGGTGCTGGAACTGCTCGAACCCGAGGTGCTCCGGTACTTCTTCGTCCGGAACCCGAAGCGCGCGAAGGACTTCGACGTCTCGCGGCTCGACCTGCTCGTCGACGAGTTCGACCGCTTCGAGCGGATCTACTTCGGCGAGGAGGAGGTCGATCCGAAGCTCGAGCGCCTCGCGGACCGCGCCTACCCGCTGGTCGTCGACGAGGTCCGCGAGGACCGCGTCCGCCTGCCGTACACCTTCGCGGCCGTCCTCGGGATGACGGACGACCGCGACCTGCGCGAGCGGATGGCGCGGAACCAGGGACACATCACCGACGAGACGCCCGAGTGGGCGATCGAAGAGGCGCTCGAGCGGGTCAAGCAGGCTCGCACCTGGGCCGAGCGGATGGACAACCAGTACAACTACCGGCTCCAGGCGGCGCTCCCCGAGGTCGACTTCGACCCGGAGACCGAAGCCGCGCTCGACGAGCTCGCGGACTTCGTCGAGGAGGGCCGCGACGGCGAGGAGATCCAGGGGGAGATCTACGAGGTCGCCCGCCGCCACGACGTTCCCGTCGGCGACTTCTTCGAGGCGGGCTACCGGCTGTTCTTCGACGCGACGCAGGGCCCGCGACTCGGGGAGTTCCTCGGCGAACTCGACCCCGAGTTCGTCGTCGCGCGCCTCCGCCGCGAGGGCTGAGCTGAGCCGCCGGGGCGCACCGGACGCCGACGGAGTCGCCGAACCGTCCGCTTCCGCCGACCGCCGAAGCCCCGACCCGTCGCCGTGAGGCGGTCAACCCGAACGCATTTGCCGCTCCCTGCCTTTCGATCTCCCAATGAACACGCTGTTCTGGGTACTCGCCGGCGTCCTCGCGTACTCGGTCATCGCGCTCTCGTTGCAGTCACGCGGGCTCCTCCCCGCGTCGGTCCGGCTGCAGGGACCGCTCATGACCGTCCACACGAAGCGGGGGCGGGCGTTCCTCAACTGGCTCGCCGGGCCGAAGCGGTTCTGGCGGGCGTGGAGCAACGTCGGCGTCGGGATCGCGCTCGTGGTGATGATCGGCTCGTTCTTCCTGCTGGTGCAGGCGGCGCTCACGACGGTGCGGAACCCGCAGACCTCGACCGTCAACCAGCCGCAGAACTTCCTCGTGATCCCCGGCGTCAACGACTTTCTCCCCCTGTCGGTCGCGCCGGAGATCGTGTTCGGCCTGCTGGTCGGTCTCGTGGTCCACGAGGGGGGACACGGCCTCCTCTGCCGCGTCGAGGACATCGACATCGAGTCGATGGGCGTCGTGTTCCTGGCTGTTCTCCCGATCGGCGCGTTCGTCGAACCCGACGAGGAGAGCCAGCGGAACGCCGACCGCGGCGCGCGGACGCGGATGTTCGCGGCGGGCGTGACGAACAACTTCGCCGTGACGGTCGTCGCGTTCGCGCTGCTTTTCGGTCCGGTCGTGGGGTCGATCGCGGTCGCGCCGGGCGTCGCGGTCGGCGGGACGTACGACGGCGCACCCGCGGCGGCGGCCGGCATCGACAGCGGCGAGCGGATCGTGGCCGTGAACGGGCAGTCCGTGTCGGACGAGCGGACGTTCGACGCCGCGCTGCGGGACGCGCCCGACCGCACCGTGTCGGTGACGCTCGCCGGCGGGGAGACCGTCGACGTTCGGCGCTCCGTGGTGATCGTCGACTCGGTGCCGGGCAATCCCGCCGGGCTGTCGGTCTCGCCCGGCGACGATCCCGTCCGGATCACGGCGGTGAACGGGACGAGCGTGACCACGATGGCCGAGTTCGAGGCCGCGGTGGGGAACGACACGTTCGCGCGGCTGTCCACCTCGCAGGGCGAGCGCACCATCCCCGTCGGCGCAGCCGTGACGAACGTCCAGCCGGAGGGGCCGTTCGCGAGCGCCGGCGCGCCGACGAACGGGACGCTCATCATCACCCACGTCGCCGGCGAGCGGGTGACGTCCGCGGAGGAACTCGGGGGCGTCCTCGACGGGACCGAGCCGGGACAGACCGTCGAGGTGACGGCGCACGTCGACGGCTCGATCCAGACGTACCGCGTGACGCTCGGGGAGAACCCGCAGGACGGGTCCGGCTTCCTGGGCGTCAATCTCCTGCCGGGGACGAGCGGCCTGCTCGTCACCGACTTCGGCGTCCAGGAGTACCCGGCGGGGACCTACCTCGCGCTGCTGGGCGGCGAGGGCGGCTCCGGGGCCGATGCGCTCCCCCTGAGCGGGATCGTCGACTCGTTCCTCGGGCTGGTGTACATCGCGCTCATCCTGCCGCTGGCGAGCGTGTTCGGCCTCCCGTACAACTTCCCCGGCTTCACCGGCGAGGTGACGAACTTCTACGTCGCCCAGGGCGGACCCCTGTCCTTCCTGGGCGGCGGGGTGTTCCTCCTCGCGAACGTCCTGTTCTGGACCGCGTGGATCAACCTCCAGCTCGGGCTGTTCAACTGCATTCCGGGGTACCCGCTCGACGGCGGCCGCATCCTCCGGACGAGCACCGAGGCGATCGTCTCCCGGCTGCCCGTCAGCCAGCCCTACGCGCTGGTCCGAACCATCACGACGTCCATCGGTCTCACGATGCTGGCCGCGCTCGTCGTGATCGTCTTCGGGCCGCAGCTGCTCTCGTAGCCGCCGGAGTCACTCCCCCTCGACGGCGTGCCGCGCGTAGAACTCCTCGGGCGACGCCTCGATCCGCTCGAACGGGCCGAAGTCCCGCTCGTGGTGGCGGATCATCTGCTCGACGATCCAGGAGCTGAACGTCTCGTCGAAGCACCAGTCGTCGTCCGGGCGGGCGATCTCGAAGCGGTCGTCGGTGGCGAACGCCACGTAGACGTGGTAGAAGCCGAGGATCACGTCGGCGAACTCGCGCGCGCAGCCGCCGCACTCCGCGCGCTTGCGGTCGAGTTCGCGCCGCCCGGCGTCGGTGAGCGCGAAGTACTTCCGGTCCGGTTCATCCGCGCGCTCGACTCGCTCGGCCCACCCCTTCTCCTCGAACTTGTAGAGAATGGGGTAGACGGAGCCGTAGGAGGGCTCCCAGTGGCCGCCGCTCAGCTCCGCGATCTCCTTCAGGATCTCGTAGCCGTAGCGCGGCTTCTCGTCGAGCAGTTCGAGAACGAGATAGGAGATGAGGCCTTTCGGTGGGCCGCTTTTCCGCATCAGGTCCGAGTCCGCGGAGCGGCGTTGAAAGCGTTTTGGTGACGGCCGCCCGCGGACGGCGCGGCCTCAGTCGCTCGCGTCGGTTTCGGCGTCGAAGTCGACGTCGACCCGCTCGCCGGCGAGGGCGACGTGTCCGTAGTTGAGCAGCGCGACGAAGACGCCGCCGCCGACGGCGTTGCCGATCGTCGTCCACGCGAGGACCGTCGCGAACTCTGCGAGCGTCACTCCCTGGCCGAGGAACATGGCGGCGAGCATCTCGGTCGACCCCAGCAGGGCGTGGTGGAACGGTCCGAATCCGATCGCCGCGGTGGTGAGGAGCACGAGGACGACCCGCGAGATGGCGTCGAGACTGGCCGCGACGAGCCACGTCGCGAGGCCCATCAGCCACCCGGCGACGACGGCGCTGAGGAGGATCACCCACCAGGGGTACGGAACGACCGCCTCCGCGATGGTCGCGAACGCGGACGGCTGAACGATGCCGAGCGCCGGACCGAGAACCGCGATGAGCCCGGCGAACAGCGCGCAGCCGACGAGGTTCGAGACGTAGACGACGCCCCAGAGCCCGAGCAGTTCGCGGAGCGTCGCGCGGCCGTCGAGCACCGGAATGACGGCCATCGTCGTGTGGGCGGTGAAGAGTTCCGTCTGGCCGAGGATGACGAAGACGAAGCCGACGGACGACACCGCCGCGAGGACTGCCTGCTGGACGAGCGACGAGGAGAACCCGCCGGCGTACGTCAGCGCCATCCCCATAAACAACGCGCCGAAGCTCACGTTGAGCCCGGCGGAGATGCCCGAGAGGAACACGCCCTTCGCGGGGCGGTTGATCTCCTTCAGCGCGTTCTCCATCTCCTGTTCGAGGATACGTCGGTACGACAGCGTCGCACCCGTTGGTTCGTCAGATGACATCGGAGAGAGCCGTGGGCGTCAAACGCGGGGACGGCGCAAAACGGCTACGGCTGCGATCGACTGCGCGACCGAATCGGACCGCGCCGAACAGACTGCTCCGCCGGCGCGGACTCAAAAGGTCCTTGTTCGCACCGTGCCAAGCCGGGCGTATGCCAGAGCCGCCGCAGACCGACGAAGGGTGGTACGCGCTGCACGACTTCCGGACGGTCGACTGGGACGCGTGGCGAGACACGCCCGAACGGGAACGCGAACGGGCGATCGAAGCCGGCGTTCGGTACCTCGAATCGCACGAGGCGGTCGAGGACGCGGAGGAGGGCGCGTCGGCCGTGTTCGGGCTTCTGGGCCACAAGGCCGACCTGCTGCTCCTGCACTTCCGCCCGACGCTCGACGACCTGTCGACGGCGGAGCGCCGCTTCGAGCGGACGGCCCTCGCGGGCTTCACCGACAGGGCGACGTCGTACGTCTCCGTCACCGAGGTGTCCGGCTACGTCTCCGACGCCTACTTCGAGAGCGAAGCGTCGGAGCCGTCCGACGACGAGGCCGAAACCGGCGAGGTAAGCCAAGGAGGGGCGGAATCCATCGACGAGGGCCTCCGCCGCTACATCGAGGGGAAGCTCAAACCGGACATCCCGGACGACGAGTACGTGAGCTTCTACCCGATGAAAAAGCGCCGGGGCGAGGTGTACAACTGGTACGACCTGCCGTTCGACGAGCGCGCCGAGCTCATGTCGGGCCACGGCGACGTGGGGCGGAAGTTCGCCGGGAGGATAAAACAGGTCATCGCCTCCAGCGTCGGCTTCGACGACTACGAGTGGGGCGTCACGCTCTTCGCGGCGGATCCGACCGACATCAAGGACATCGTCTACGAGATGCGGTTCGACGAGGCGTCCTCGAAGTACGGCGAGTTCGGGCGGTTCTACGTCGGTCGGCGATTCCCGCCGTCGGATCTGGGCACGTTCCTCGCCGGCGACCCCGTCCCGACGTCCGAGCACGGCGTCGACAACGGCGTCCACGGCGGACGCGGCGAGGGCGGTCGCGCCGAAGCCGGCAACCATCACGGAGGCGGCGCCCACCACGCCCACGGTGGCGGTGAGGACGCCCGAGATGGTCACGGCCGCGGACGCGACGAGTCCGCCGACGCCTCGGAGGAGATCCGCGGCGAACTGGAGGAGCTGAACGTCTACGCCGGCAAGCCGCACGGCGAGGACGTGTACGCCACCGTCCTGTACTCCGAAGCCGACCCCGCCGAGCTGTTCAAGGAAGTCGAGGGGCTGCGGGGCAACTTCGACCACTACGGCACGCACGTCAAGACCGCCGTGTACGAGGCCAGCGACGGGGAGAGATCGGCGGTCGTGAGCGTCTGGGAGACGGCGAGCGCCGCCGAAACCGCCGCGGGGTTCCTCTCGGAACTGCCCGGGATCGTCTCCCGCGCGGGCGAGGAGTCCGGGTTCGGCACGATGGGGATGTTCTACACGGTCGAGCCGGAGCACCGCGAGGACTTCGTCGGGAAGTTCGCGACGGTCGGCGGGCTGCTCGACGACATGGAGGGTCACCACGGCACTGACCTCATGGTGAACCGCGAGGACGAAAACGACATGTTCATCTCCAGCCAGTGGCGCTCGAAGGAGGACGCGATGGCGTTCTTCCGGAGCGAGGAGTTCAGGGACACGGTCCGGTGGGGGCGGGACGTGCTCGCGGACCGGCCGCGGCACGTGTTCCTCGCCTGATCGGGACCGAACTCGTCTGATCGGAGTCCGGCCGGCGACTACCGGGACGGGGCGACCGACGGACCGTCGATCACGCCGAATCGACGCGGTCGCGCGCCTCGTCGACCCAGAGGCTGACGCGCTTTTCGGAGACACCGATCCGCTCGGCGCACGAGGAGGCATCCACCTCCGCGAGCGCGGCCACGCCGTCGACGCCCTCCGCGCGGAGGCGCTCCGCGTACGCCGAGCCGATCCCCGGGATGGATCGGAGGTCGTCGCCTTCCGCCTCGTCGATCCCCTCGTCCCGGTCCGTTCCCGTCTCGGTCCCGGCTCTTTCGGCGGACTGTGCCGTCTCGCGGGTCCCCTCTCGAACCCGCCGCGCGACCGCGCCGAGCGAGTCCGCGTACGCGCTCGCCGGGGCGTCGACGAGCGACGCCGACTGGTCGAGAAACCGGGCGTACGCCTCGGCGTTGTCGACGACGCCGTCCTCGGCGGTCCGCCAGGCCCGCTCGTTGATCCGATCGAGGGCGTCGAACTGCTCGTCGACCGCCCGTTCGAGGTTCTCGAACGCGTCCTCGGTCCGACCGGGCGCACTCGCGCGGTACGCCTCGAGGGACGCCTTCCAGACGTTGCGCGTCGCGCCGACGCTCGACCGCTGGATCGACAGCCCCGACTTTATCGCGTTCCGTAGCGCCTGCGGCAACCGCGCCTGCGCGTTCACGCTCCGCTGGAACCAGCGTCGACCCTGCTCTATCGACTGACGC
This sequence comes from Halegenticoccus soli, assembly GCF_002844195.1. GTDB lineage: Archaea > Halobacteriota > Halobacteria > Halobacteriales > Haloferacaceae > Halegenticoccus > Halegenticoccus soli. The sequence goes on along the minus strand of NZ_PEND01000001.1, from coordinate 205,404 downwards.
TGCATTTCGAACATCGCTGCTATCGGGTTCGGCGTTCGGTTCGGGTGTGTACTCTCACTCATTCTGATCACCGGGGCTCGTTTGCTCGACCGGACGTTCGTCCGGTCGGCGCCGTCGTCGTCCGCTCGGTACGCGCTTCTTCGGTATAGTGGCTGTGACAAGACGATTATCTGACGTTTTGAGCGACGTCACCGACGGCGATCGGCTCCCCGTCGCGGACGGCGGCGACGCTGGTCGCCCACACAACTCCGGAGGATGACGAATTTACGGACGGAAGCGGCGTTTCGTTGGCGGTTCAGAGACGAGGAAGGAAGGCAGATAGCGGGTATCTCTCGCTACGTACGCAGAAAGTGAGAGGAGGGCAGTCAAACTCGATGCGCCGTCCGAGTAACGTATAAAGGTAAAGTGCTTTTAGTGTGGACACGCCAGTATGGCTGACGAAGAAATTGACGACGTGGACAGAGCAGTCCTATACGCGTTACAAGAGGATGCTCGTAACACGTCGTCCGGAGACATCGCAGAGCGAACCGGTACCTCGGACAGTACGGTCCGTAAGCGCATCCAGCGCCTCGAGTCCGACGGCATAATCAAAGGATACAGCGCCAGCGTCGATTATCAGAAGGCGGGTTACCCCCTCCGAATGTTGCTTTACTGTACTGCTTCGATATCCGAACGCGGCGACCTGATACCCAAAATCTTGGAGATCGACGGCGTTGTGTCGGTTCAGGAACTGGTCACTGGTGAACGGAATCTCCTCGTGACGGCTGTCGGCGAGTCGGACAGCGAGATCACGCCCGTGGCGCAGGAACTCCTCGATATGGGACTGACAGTCGCCGACGAAGTGCTCGTTCGAAGCCACGAGACGACGCCCTTCGGCAAGTTCGATTCCGAGAACAGCAGCTGACTGACGACGTATTTGATATCGAGCGCGGTCGCGCGCCGGACGACTGCACGTACCGGATCGACTGAGTCAGCCAGATTGTCCGAGTCGCCGTCGAGAACGGTGAGTGCGGCCCGGCGGCCAGGAGCGATGACTCCACAGTCAAGTCCGACGATCTCGGCACCCGCGGTCGTCGCCATCCTTGACATCCTCCCGCGCGGTCACGTCGAATCGTTTCGCCGTATATGCCATCTCGCGAACCATAGCGGGTGGATTGAGCGGTACGTTATCCGTCCCGAGTGCGACTGTCGTGTGATCGACCAACTCCCGTACTGGGGGTCTACCCAAGACAGTATTCGCGCGCGGACAGACTGCGACAGGAACCCGACATCCCGAATAACGATATGATTTTTCAAACCCCGAATATCGAACGTTTCGGTAACACTATTTCGTCTCGGCGGCTATTCTGTCCTGACGGTCGATGACAGACACCGATACGCGTGAATGGAGGTGGACCACCCGTTGATGAGCGGGGACAGTCTCGAATCTCTCATCGAATCCGTCCAAGACTGGACCGAATCTCGAAGAGATTCGGTACGCGCATCGAGTGCTCAGACCGCCCTCGTCGTCTCGTGTTCGATGAGTGACTGCGAACCCCGTGAGCCACTCTGGCCAATTGACGCCGCCTGGAACGCCGTCGGCGTTCAGACCCTCGGAAACCAGACGCGGGAACGATACGAGGGCGAGACGGTTATCGACGGTGACATTGCACATCTCAGGAACCAGTACGACATCGCAGCCGTGCTCGTCGTTGGACATACGAGGTGTGAGGTTCTCAGAGATGCGTACGATCGGTGGGTGTCACCGCCACCAGAATCGCCTGCAGGCGTCCAGGCACGATTGGATCCGCTCGTTTCCCTCGTCGAGGATGGAGCCGAGCAGGGCCTCTTCGAGGAATCTACGTCACTTCGGACGAGAGCGTATCGACTCGTCGAATACAATGTCAGCCGCCAAGTTCGGTTTCTCCAGCAGGCACTCCCCCCTTCGGTCACGATTGCTGGCTACGTCCACGATCAAGACGGGGCGTACAGTTCCTTCCCCGGCAAGCGGTATCTAGTTGCTCTTGACGGTGCGACTGAACCGACCGAGATTCGGCCTCGCCTCCCGGACGATCCCTCGGTTCAGGTAGGGAGTCTCCTGAACTGACCTCACTGTCGGGCCACTCCACTCGCTGGCGGGGTGAAAACATAACGTTCTATTATCCGCTTAATCGGGAACAATTTGGTAGAATAGAAGGATTTAATAACCATTCTGTTCGTAATGGTGGGTGAGGGCGACCAGAAGCGACCCACCTGGTTTGTCTCGGATACCGTGACGGGTCGCAAATGGACTGAACGATGTCAGGACACGGCTCAACGACGACGACGGTCGGATCGCTCCCGGACACGACGGCAGAGCCGCCGTTCGTGCCCGCCGCACTCACGTGGCTCGCGTGGTCACTGTCGATCGCGAGTATCGCTACGCTTGGCGTCCGAGCCCAGACCGAGGGCGCGTGGGAGATCCCCGGCGTGGTCGTCATCGACGGACTAACTGTTCTGATGTGGGTGGTCGTCACCTTCTTCAGCGGCATCGTCCACAGCTACTCGCGCCGCTACATGGCCGGAAGCACCCACAAAACGGCCTTTTTCGCCACTATGTTCGGTTTCACGGTGGTCGTGATGGGGCTAGTCGCGGCCGACCACGTCGCCCTGTTTGGGATTCTGTGGCTGGCGATGGGTCTGCTGATGGCGAAACTCATCGGTATCGCCAGCGGCTGGGACCAGGCGCAGGCGGCCGCGGCGGTCGCCCGCAAGTACTTTTTCGCCAGCAGCGCGCTCCTTGGGATCGCGCTGACGGCACTGTGGTGGGCGACCGGGGCGACTACGGTCTCCGGGATCGCCGCGGCCGCCGACACGCTCGGTGGCCCAGTGTGGCTGATCGCCGCCGGCACGCTCGTGCTCGCGGCGATGATTCAATCCGCGCTCGTCCCGTTCCACAACTGGCTGCTCTCCTCGATGACCGCACCGACTTCGGCGTCGGCGCTGATGCACGCCGGGTTCGTCAACGCGGGCGCCATCCTGCTAACCCGCTTCGCCCCGGTCATCACCGTCGATCCCGCGCTTATGCTCGCAGTAGTCGCTGTCGGCGGGGCTAGCGCCGTCGGCGGGAAACTCCTGAAGTCAGTCCAGACGGACATCAAGAGCAAGCTTGGCTGTTCGACGATCGGCCAGATGGGGTTCATGATCATGCAGGTCGGCCTCGGCTTCTTCGGGGCCGCTATCACCCATCTCATCCTGCACGGCTTCTACAAGGCCTACCAGTTCCTCAGCGCAGGCGGACAGGTCGAACACACCAGCCCAAGCGAGGCGACCGAGCACACGATAGGGCGCATAACGAGCGTCGTCGGCCTTGCCGTGGCGCTGCTGACCGGCCTCAGTGGCGGCATGCTGTTCGCGGTGCTGACGGGGAAGGGGACGAACGTCGACAGTGGTCTCCTGTTGACGTTCTTCGTGGTTTTCACCACGCTCCACGCGGCCCGCAGCGCGGTCCAGCACACTTCGCTTCCGACGACGGCCCGCTATGGGGCCGTCCCGTTGGTCTTCTTCCCTGCTATCGTCATCTATGCCGTGGTCTACGAGGCTATCTCGGAGCTCCTGACCGTCAGCACGGCGACGACCGAACTGACCCTGCTCCACGGCGTCATCGCCGCCGTCTTCGTCGGCATCTACGTCGGCATCGAGACCGGCGTCCACGAACACAGCCAGCGTCTCTACGTGGCCCTGCTGAACGCCAGTCAACCGTCACCGGACACCGTGCTGACCTCCACGGAAGACTACAATGAGTACTGAATCCACCATCCCGGACAGCATCGACGATGCAGCGACCAGCGTGGGCTCGCTCTGGCCCATCCACTCGTTCGTGACGGCCAACCCCCTCTCGGGGTTCGAGGACCAGCCGTTCGACGAGGCGGTCGTGCGGGCAGCCGACCTGCTCGGCGGCCGTGGCTACCCCAGCGCCGAGACGTTCAGGAAGGCGCTGAAACGCGGCCAGATAGACCCGAAAATACTCGGAGCGGAACTCGCCGAGGCCGGCTACGAGGATGATCCCGAGATGCTACTCGACCTCATGGCCGACGCGGCTGACACCGAGGACCGTGACGCGGACACCGCCACAGACCACGTCGACCGGGTGCTGACGAAGTGGCTGTCGGCCTTCCTCGACGAGGGAAGCGCCCACTGGTCGATGCCGAACCGCGAAGCGGGGTTCTACGTCGCATTCCGTGAGGTGGCCGAATACGACGGCGAAGTCCCCGACGAGGGGGTCGTCGCTGACCTACCCGAGACGCCGATCGAGGCCATCGAGACGGTGCTGGAGCCGTATCCGGAGAGCCAGTGGGTGCCGATCTTCGAGGAGCAATTGGCCGCCCTTCCAGGCTGGACGGGCTTCATCAAGCAGCGCGCCACCGACGAGGGAGAGTGGCAGTCGACGTACCCGATTTCGCTGGAAGGGTACTTGGCGGTGCGGCTGGCGCTGCTGGACGGCGTGGGTGCCACCATCGAGCCCTCGAACGAGGACGCCGACGCGAACCCGGCCGACGAACTCGCCCGGGCGTTCCTGCGCGCGTGGGAGGCGACTTACCGCGGTGACCTCGTCGAGGCCGTCGCCGCAGAGAGTCAGTCGCTGGCCGAGAGCGATACATCGGGCCGACCGGACGCCCAACTGGTCTTCTGTATCGACACTCGCTCGGAAATCATCCGCCGTCACATCGAGGCAGTAGGCGACTACGAGACCCACGGGTACGCCGGTTTCTTCGGCATCCCGATGGAGTACCAGGGATACGACGCCGACGTACCGGTCGATGCCTGTCCACCGATTCTCGAACCACAACATCGCATCACCGACTTTCCGATCGACGACGACACGCGGACAAGGTACGACCGCCGGTCGGGTGTCCGCGAGGCCGCCCACGAAGTCATCGAGACGCTAAAGGCCAACGCCGCCACGGCCTACGGCTACGTCGAGAGCGCCGGGAGCGGCTACGGCCTCGCGCTCGCGGCCCGCACGCTCGTCCCCGGGCGCGTCCACGGCCTGTTCGACGCCGCTGACGGGTTAGTGCCCGACGAACACGAGTTCTGTGAGCCGCTCGTCCATCACCAGCATACTTACGTAGGCGATTTGCCAGTGGGGCTGACCACCGAGGAAAAAGTCGAGTACGCCGCCACCGCCTTCAACCTGATGGGCTGGGAGGAGTTCAGCCGCCTCGTCGTCTTCGTCGGCCACGCCAGCGAGACGACCAACAACCCATACGATTCGAGTCTGGACTGTGGTGCCTGTGCCGGCAACCCCGGCGGGCCGAATGCCCGCGTACTCGCGGCTATCTGCAACGACTCCGAGGTCAAGACGGCGCTCCGCGAACGCGGTTTCGACGTCCCCGAGGACACCGTCTTCCTCGCCGGCGAACACAACACGACGACCGACGAGGTCGAACTGTACGACAGCGACGTATCCGAGAGTCACGCCGACGATCTCGAGCAGTTGCGTGCCGACCTCGCCACCGCTCGCGAGAACGCGGCCGCCGAGCGTGCCGAGTCGATGGATCCCGGTGGATCGTCGGGTGTCAGCGAGACGGAACGCCGCGCTGCCGACTGGGCCGAAACCCGTCCCGAGTGGGGACTGGCCGGCAACGCCGGCTTCGTCATTGGTCCTCGCGAACTGACCAGCGATCTCGACCTCGACGGCCGCGCGTTCCTCCACTCGTACGACTGGTCGACCGACCCCGACGGCGAGGCGCTGGAAGCGATACTCGCCGGGCCGATGGTCGTCACCCAGTGGATAAACACCCAGTACTACTTCTCGACCGTCGACAACGCCGTCTACGGCAGCGGGTCGAAGGTGACCCACAACCCCGTCGGCAATATCGGCGTCTACCAGGGCAACGGCGGCGACCTGATGACCGGTCTCCCGCTGCAGTCTCTCATGACCGCTGACGACGAACCGTACCACCAGCCACTCCGCCTCTCGACGGTCATCCACGCTCCGGTCGAACGTGTCAACAGCATCCTTGCCGACCAGGAGGAGGTTGCGGAGCTACTTGACAACAACTGGCACTTCCTGGCAGTTGTCGACCCGACTCAGGACCACCGCGCGTTCCAGTACGAGAGCGACTTGCGGTGGATACCACTGTCCGAGAGGCACGAAGTCGACGCAGAGGTAATTGCTCCCGCGGTCGCAGACGACTAACCCAATACGAATACTGCCCGGGGAAACACCGTTGGGCCGTCCCAACGCTTCGTCTACGGTCACGAATCCCCGACTCTCTCGGGTTCTCTTCCCGTCCCGATGACACAGACACAGGCCTCCCGAACAGGCCCGCTCAACCCCTGTAGTCTCAGCTCCCCGAACGGTACGGTTTCATACAGCGCATACTACTTTACAGGGAGGGGGAGGAATCTCCGTCCAGCGGGCGAACGGGCCGGAAACTGCGACACACCGCGACCTGGGTGACGAAAGCGGTGATCGGGAACCGACAGATAAATCGAACGATCGGTCGAAATCTCTACACGAAACGGAGGGGTTCGCGGCGTCGTTCGCGGACGGGCGTCACTTCCCGGCGTACGTCTTCCCGGTACCTTCGAGGTCCGCGCCTCCGACCGACGACCGGAGCGAGTCCATGCCGTCGTCGCCGGAGATTCCGAAGTTCTCGCGGTACAGCTCCTCGACCCGATCGACCTCCTCCGCGGAGAGCGGCGGCGTGTCGGGGGCCGCGGCCCACTCGTCGATGTCCGCCGTCGTGCGGAACGTGGGCGTGACGGCGGCGACGGCGTCGTGCGACAGGAGCCACTGGATCGCCGCCTGCCCCATCGTCCGCTCGCCGTCCCGTTCGAGGAAGCGGAGGGTCTCGATCTTCTCCCAGCCGGTTTCGTACCACGCGTCCGGTCGGAAGCCGCGGTGGTCGCCCTCTCCGAGTTCCGTGTCGGGGCGCACCTGCTCGTTGAGCAGCCCCGAGGAGTGCGGGACGCGCGCGACGACCGACGTGTCGGCGTCCGATTCCTCGATGTAGTCGAGAACGTGCCGGCCGGGAACCTGCTCGAAGACGTTGAACACGGTCTGCACCGCGTCGAAGTCGAGATCGACGGCGCGTTCGTGCTCCGCGAGCCAGCCGATGGACGGCCCCATCGCCCAGCCGAGCGCGTCGACGACGCCCTCCTCGCGGAGTGCTTCGAGGGTCTCCACTACCTCGGGCGTCACCTCGTCGACGTTCGCGTTGTGGAGCTGGAGGAACTCGACGTGGTCGGTCCCGAGGCGCTCTAAGCTGCGCTCGACGCAGGTTCGGATCCAGTCCGGTTCGAGGCGCTTCGGCAGCTCGCCGTGCCCCGCCTGCGGGTTGTTGTAGAAGTCGTAGCCGACCTTCGTGGCGAGCGTCACCTCGTCGCGGTGCTCGGAGAGCGCCCTCCCGAGCAGCGTCTCGCTGTCGCCGTGCCCGTACACGTCGCCGGTGTCGAAGAACGTGATCCCGCGGTCGAGGGCGTGCTGAACCAGCTCGACGGCCTGCTCCTCCGTCCGGTCGCCCCACCAGTCCGTGCCGACGACCCACGCGCCGAAGCCGACCTCGCTCACTTCGACGCCTGAGTCACCGAGCGTCCGGTACTTCATGCCGGCGGGTAGGGAAAGCTCGCACTTATCGGAACCGGTTCGGCGCTCGAACGGGTTTCGGGAGCGCGAGCGTCGAATCGGGGGGCAGAGAGCGGCGCGGCCGGTCGGGGACGGTGCGTCCGTTCGCGCCGCGCCGACCACCATACACAGGTTATTGTGATACGAAATGTGGCGGAACCGCGGTTCCGGCCGCAGCGCCGCTCGCGAAACGAGGCAGCGGTGGCAACCACACGGTTCGCAAGCGGCGCGTACCGGCCTACAACCGCCGTCGAGCGGAGACCGGAACCGACTGACAACGCTTAATCCGCCGCCGTCACCAGTGTCGTTCGATGGACTCGCTTCCGGTTCGGGTCGCGTGCCTGCACGCGACCGACCGTTCTGTGGAACAGCGGGCGGCGCACGAGTGGTGCGACGGGGCGGCCGTCGCCGCCGACCCCGTTGCGCTGTCGGACGTGGCCGACGGAACGGTCGACCTCGGCGACTACGACGCCGCGTGGTGGCACCGCGACGAACCGCTGGACGAAGTGTCGGCGGAGGCGGCGAACTGCGCGGGCGCGCTCGGATCGTACCTCGAAGACGGCGGCGGCCTCCTCCTCTCGCTCCGGGCGCTTTCGGCCGTCGAACCGCTCGGAGTCGACCCCGTCGGACCCGACGCGGTCGGCGTCGAGGACTGCCCGAAACCGACCGGGTTCGCCCCGAAGGCCGTCCACGCGTCCCACCCGGCGTTCGAGTCGTTCGGCGAGCGCGTTCGCACCGACCCGGCGGCCGAGGACCGCCCGTTCGCCCGCTACGAGTCGCTCGTCCCCGATCGGGGGCAGGTGCTCGCCTGCGCCGTCTCGGGCGACGACCTCCTCGTCGGCCGCAAGCAGGTCGTCTCGTGGCGGGTCGGAGCCGGGGCGGTCGTCGGCGTCGGGGCGCACGTCGTCTTCACCGCGGAAGGGGACGAGACCGCTGCCAGGGATCAGTTCGTCCGGAACCTCCTCGCGACGCTCGGCGGCGACCGCCGGCCGACGTTCACCGACCGCTACACCGACGAGGAGAGCGCCCGGGCCCTCCGGGCGGCGCTCGCCGACGACCACCACCGGCCGGGGTACCACCTCGCCGCGCCCGCGAACTGGCTGAACGATCCGAACGGGATCATCCACCACGGCGGCCGCTACCACGTCTTCTACCAGTACAACCCGGCCGGCCCGTTCCACGGGACGATCCACTGGGGCCACGCGACGAGCGAGGACCTCCTCCACTGGCGGGACGAGCCGCTCGCGCTGACGCCGTCGCCGGACGGGCCGGACCGCGACGGCTGCTGGTCGGGCTGCGCCGTCGTCGACGCGGAGGGCACGCCCACCCTGCTGTACACGGGCGGCCGCGGCCGCGATCAGCTCCCCTGCCTCGCCACCGCGGCGGACGACGACCTCCGCGCGTGGGAGAAGCACCCGGAGAACCCGATCATCGAGGAGACGCCCGACGATCCGGCCATCCTCGAAACGGACGACTGGGCCGCCGAGTTCCGCGACCACTGCGTCTGGCGCGAGGACGGCGCCTGGTACCAGCTCATCGGGGCGGGGACGCGGGACGGCGGCGGCGCGGCGCTCCTGTACCGCGGCGAGAGCCTCCGGGAGTGGGAGTACGTCGGCCCTCTGCTGGCTGACGGGAGCGACGACGCGCCGCCAGAGACCGTCTGGGAGTGTCCCGAGCTGCTCGACTTCGGCGACCGGCGGCTGCTGCACGTGTCGAACTACGAGGAGACCGTCTACTTCGTCGGCGAGGCCGACCTCGGCGCGCCGGCGTTCGAGGTGGAGCGCCGGGGCGTGCTCGACTACGGCGACTTCTACGCGCCGCAGTCGACCCGCGCGCCGGACGGCCGATACCTGACGTGGGGGTGGCTCCCCGAAGCGCGCGGCGTCGCGGCGCAGTGGCGCGCCGGCTGGTCGGGCGCCATGTCGCTCCCGCGCGAACTCTCGATCGAGGGCGGCGAACTCGCTCAGCGACCGGCCGCGGAACTCGCCGAACTCCGGGAGCGGCACGCCGCCTCCGGGGAGCGGTCGCTCGCCGCGGGGGAGCGGCTGTCGCTCGGTCTATCGGGCAACGCCTACGAGCTCGGCCTGGAGATCGACCTCGACCCGGGCGCGACGTTCGAACTCGGGCTGTTCGAGTCGCCGGCGCTGTCGGAGCGCACCGCGGTCCGCTACGACGGCGAGTCGGTCGCCGTCGACCGGTCGCGGAGCAGCCACGACCCGGCGGCGCGCGGCGAACAGCGGATGCCGGTCGCCGACGCGGTCGGCCCCGACGGGACGCTCTCGCTCCGGGCGTTCGTCGACGGCTCGATCCTGGAGCTGTTCGCGAACGAGCGCCGATGTCTGACCGGCCGGGCGTACCCGACGCGCCCGGACGCCGACGGCGCGTCTCTGTTCGCGCGCGGCGGGGACGTCAAACTGCGCTCGCTCGACGCGTGGGAGCTGAAGCCGACGTTCGCGGCGGGGCGGACGCGGACGGAGTGAATCGGATCGCCGCCTGCACCCTCTAGCGTTCAACAGACGCCGCCCGATCAGCCGGCGGCGGACGCGATCAGCCGCCGATAGCGCGGGATCAGCAGTCCGGATCGTCCACGTCGAGCACGCCGTCGCCGGCGTCGGCCTCGGGCGGAGTCAGGTACCCGCTGACAGCGACGTCCTCCCCTGGCTCCCACCACGGCTCCGGGAGTTCCTCGCTCGGCAGCGGCAGGTGGCCGTGATCGAGCGTGCCCGCGACGCGCGTCTCTCGCCCGTCGAGCCGGAGGCGGACGGTGGGCGCGAGCGTCCCGCCGAAGCGCCGGAGCTGTTCGGACTCCGGGAGGAGCGCCACGTCGTCGAGTGTCGGGCGGTCGAAGTCGAAGTAGTTGAAGAAGGCGGTGACGAGCGCCTCGTCGCCGTGGTCGTACGCGAGCCACGAGTACGCCTGGAACGGCGCGTTCCAGGGGTTCGTGAGCACGAGTCCCGAGCCGTTCAGCGGCTCGTAGTCGCCGCGGAGCGAGTCGGCGGCGAAGCCGTACAGCGCGTCGTAGCCGTCGAGGCCGGGCGCGAACGTGTGGTCGTGGCTGGAGACGAACAGGTAGTAGGTGCCGTCGCGGACGATCAGGTGGGGGCGTTCCAGTTCCTGGTTCACGCAGACGGCGTCGAGGAGCGGCGGGCGGAGCTCGAAGTCCGTCGGATCGCCCGTCGGCGACTCGGCGATCCCGACGCAGCCGTTGAACTCCCGCTGGGCGGGATCCCCTCCGCAGACATCGGCGCTGTCGGGGACGGGCGCGTTCGCCTCGAAGAGCAGGTAGGTACGGTCTCCGTCCTCGAAGAACCACGGGTCGCGGAAGGTGTAGATCATCCCGCGGGACTGGGCTTCCGTCTCGTAGTACTCGCCGTCCGGTTCGAGGAGGACGAAGTGGTCCCACGGCCCCTCGATCCGGAGACCGTCGCCGTCGGTCTCGACCGCGCCGCCGCGGCCGAGCGCGATGCGCTGCGTGTAGGCGAGTTCCGCCTCGCCGCGCCGCCCGGCGGCCGTGTAGTAGGCGAACACCTCGCCCTCGTCGTAGAGGGCGAACCCGGCCCACTGGCGCGAGCCGAGCGGTTCGCTCTCCTCGAAAACGCGGCCCCCGGTCGTCCAGTTCTTCCCGTCGCGCGAGTAGAAGTAGCGGATCGCGGCGACGTCGTGGCGCTTGCCCGGCAGGAGCTCCGAGGGCGAGGTGAGAGCGAAGATCACGCGGTACCCGTCGATCTCCGCGACGCTCCCGTCGCGCCGCCGGAGGAACCACGTGTCCCAGACGTGCAGCGCCGGGTCGAGCGGCGCTTCGGGCGGGTAGATGATCGGCGCGACGTTCCGTTCAGTTCGGTCGATGCCGGCCGCGTGGGCCCGGGTCCACGCGGGGGTGCTTCGGTCGTCGACGGCGTCGAGCAGCGCCGCGTCTGATCCGTCGGTCATGCGTGTCGGTGATCGGTGCTGACCCAAAGCTCTCACCTTTTGCGCCGGGAGGAAACCGAGCCGTCGGATCGCGTCCGTCGATCAGTTCTGGCGGGGCGAGATCGCGTACCGGCGCGCCGGGGTCGCGCGCCCGGGAGCCGGAGTCTGGCGACCGCTGCTCACACCCGAATCCATTTGTGGGGCGACGGCGAAAGGGGGGCTAATGACGAAGCGCTACGTGTCTCTCCCCGAGGACGCCGAAGCCGGCGTTCAGGACTTCATCGAAGAGGTAGACGAGCGGCTCTCCTCGGACGAAGACACCTGCAAGGTCGTCCGGGACGTGCTCGTCGACCTCTTCGGCGACCGCGAGGCGTACGAGGCCTGGCAGAACGGGGAGCCGGTGTCGAACGCCGAGCGGGTCCGTCTCCAGGGGTACGACCCGTGCAACTCGACGCTCGAGAGCGAGTACTACGCCGAGAAGGACGAGGAGAAGTTCCGCCGCTCCAAGCACCTCCAGTGGCTCTGGCGGCAGTTCGACGCGACGCCGATGGCCGACAACGTCGACTTCGCCCTCCGCTTCCGGCAGATGCTCGCCGACCACCTCTTCGAGGAGGCGGGGGAAAACCTCCGCATCTTCAAGGGCGTCACCTTCTCCTACGGCCACAACATCACCGTCGGCGACAACACGGTCATCCACGACGACGTCCACCTCGACGACCGCGGGAAGCTCACCATCGGCGACCGCGTCTCCATCTCCGACGGCGTGCACATCTACAGCCACGACCACGACATCGTCGATCAGACGGAGGTCAGAAACTACGAGACGATCGTCGGCGACGACGCGCGCATCACGTACGACTCGATGATCCGAGCCGGGTGCCGCGTCGGGAAGAACGCCATCGTGGGCGCGCGGGCGGTCGTCCAGGGCGACGTGCCGGACCACCACATCGCCGTCGGCATGCCCGCCCGCAGCGTCAAGGTGAAGCCCGGCTGGGAGTCGGCGGCCGAGCCCATCGAGAACGCGAATCCGAACCGGCAGGACGAGCGCCGGATCGAGTACGACCTCCCCGAGGACCTCGACGTGTTCGACGAGTTCGGCCGGGACCTCCGGCCGCCGAGCGCCGACTGATCGCCGGCCGCTCACCGAGCGCGAACGCGGCTCGTCGCCTGCCGGATCGCCCGCCGAACGCGGATCGGTCGCCGAACGCGGACCGCCCGCCGAACGCGGACCGCTCGCAGCCGAGCGGCTTCGCCCCGTCGCGGAACGGGGGCGGGCAACCACTTTTGCCGTGCGCCGCCGTATCGCGGGCATGAGCCGCACGCGGAGATCGGCCGCCGGACGGGCGCGAACTCGACGTTCTCGCCGGCGCTACCTGGCCGGCGTCGGCGCTTTCGGTCTCGGATTGGGGAGCGCGGGCTGCCTGGGCGCGCCCGACGGGACCGGATCGACGACCGACGGCGAGGGGAGTTCCGGCCCGTCGGACGGCGGGAACGGCGGCCTGCCCGTCCGCGTCGAGACCGTCGTCTCGGGGCTCGAAGTCCCCTGGGGCGCGGCGTACCGGGACGGACGGCTCTACCTCACCGAGCGCCCCGGCCGGATCGTCCGCGTCGCGGACGGCGGAGCCGGCAGCGGTGGCGGGGCGGCCGAGGTCGAGGTTCTGGTCGACGGGATTCCGGACCTCGAACCGACCGGCGAGGGCGGGCTGCTCGGACTCGCCTTCCGCCCGGGCGAGCCGACGGCGTACACGTACCAGACGTACGACGGCGGGGGCGGGCTCCGGAACCGGGTCGTCCGCCACGATCTCGACGACGGCTGGGCGCAGGAGTCGATCCTGGAGGGGATTCCGGCGTCGAGCATCCACGACGGGGGGCGGCTGGCGGTCCGGGGGGACTCGCTCTTCGTCACGACCGGCGACGCGAACAAGGCGGGCCTCGCGCAGGACCGCGAGTCGCTCGCCGGGAAGGTCCTCCGCCTCACGCTCGACGGCGACCCGCACCCCGACAACCCGTTCGGGAACGAGGTGTTCTCCTACGGGCATCGGAACCCGCAGGGGCTCGCTTTCCGGGACGGAACGCTGTACAGCACCGAACACGGTCCCGACGTCGACGACGAGATCAACGCGCTCGAAGCGGGCCGCAACTACGGCTGGCCCGAGGTGACGGGGCCGAGCGAGGACGACGAGTACGCCGATCCGATCGCGTCGTACACGCCGACGATCGCGCCGGGGAGCGCGACGTTCTACGGCGGTCCGATCGACGCCTGGCGCGGCGACTTCTTCTTCGGGACGCTGGTCGGGGAACACCTCCACCGCACCCGCATCCGGAAGAACGGCGGCGTGGCGGCCGACGAGCGGCTGTTCGAGGGCGAGTTCGGCCGGCTGCGGACCGCCTTCGTCGACCCGGACGGCCACCTGCTCGTCGCGACGAGCAACCGGGACGGCCGCGGCTCTCCGCGCGAGAGCGACGACCGGGTGCTCCGACTCCTCCCCGCGGACGGGTGAGGGTGCACCGATTCGCCCGAAAACGGCCGATTGCGCGCCGATCGTTCGTCCGCGCCGACGACATTTCGACGATCCAGACTATCGAAGAATCAAAGTCGCGTGGTATCGTACCTCATAGTGATGGACATCTGGGGCTGGATCGTGCTCTACGCGGTCGGGCTGGCCGTCCTCCAGCTACTGGTGTATCGGTATCTCTGGGACCGGGACGAACCGTTCGCCGAGCACGGCCGCCCGACGTCCGAACGCGACGGCGCGGACCGGGAGGTGCGCGACGAGCGGGGACGCCGCGAGCGCGCCCGCGGGGAGGGGCCGGACCACTTCGCGGGGACGTGGTGGGGGACGCCGACGCCCGAGTCGCGGCCGTCGTTCGGCGCGGGGGGCGCGGAGGCGGGAGAGCGACGGTGTCCGCACTGCGGCGCGGAGAACGAGCCCGACGCGACGTTCGTCTTCTGCCGGAACTGCGCTCAGCGCCTCGGGTGAGCGCTCCGGTGCCGCGCGGGCCGACGGCGTCGGACGCGGACACCGAGAACGTTTTCCGCCGGGAGGCGAACCCCCTGTCAGTGCCCCGGAGCATCGCCATCAACGTCGCCGCCAACACGAACCTGCCCGGCTTTCGCGGGCCGATCGGCCCGAGCGGGCGCTTCGAGTACGTGCCGATACCCGAACGGGCCGCGACGCGCGGAGCGGTCCCGACGTACGCGGACCTGGACCTGAGGATCGAGATTCCGGATGGAGTCGCCGACGTGCCGGTCCACCTCGATCCGGAGTTCGCGACGTACCCGAGCTGCGAACGCTACACCTACGGTGACGAACACGGCGTGAAGGCCGGGCCGCTCTCCGAGCTGAAACCGGACGACAGCCTGTTCTTTTACGCGACCCTGAGTTACAGCGGGCACCCGGACGAGCGGGCGGAGTGGATCGCCCCGGACTGGGGGGCGTACCTCATCGGGGAGTTCCGCGTCGAGACGGCCGTCACCGGGCGCGAGTACGAGCGCCTCCCGGCGGCGGAGCGGGCCCGATTTTCGAACAACGCCCACGTCAAGCGCGACCCGTTCGACGCGAAGGTGCTCGTCGCCGGCGGCGACGGTTCGCGGCTCTACGACCGCGCCGTGCCCCTGAGTTCGCGCGAGGTCGGCGCGGAGGCCAACCGCCTCGTGACCGAGCTTTCCAACGATTCCGGCAGGGGACCGTGGTGGAGGCGACGGCTCTGGTTCGACGAGAACGCCACGGTCGAACTCCGCCGGATCGTCGCGGACGGCGACCGGGCGGCGCCATTCGGCGCCGAGAACCGCTAAGCGCCTCGGCGGTCCGGTACCGTACCGACACCACGCTCCGGGCGAGAAAGCGCGTCACGGGATCGAGCGTCGCATCGCTTCGGGCGCGGAGGCGCTCGAACCGGACGGACGAGCGGTCCGCCGATCCGAGCGGGGCCTACCAGAGCGTCGAGAGCGACGAGAGCACCGGGATCGACGAGAGCTGCCGATCGCCGGCGACGGAGTTCGCGGCCGCGAAAGGGACGAGGAGTGATGATTGCGGTCCGGTTGTAGTGTGTCAAGCCACGTGCCGGATCGTGCGGTTTCGCACCCGATCACAGAGGGGGTGCCTCACGCCGCACCGCACTCCGTTCTCGTCGCCGTTCGAGTATCAGCGTAGGCCCTAATCTGTTTGGTTCGAAGACAATCGCGGTTTTTTGCGTTTTCGTCACGGTCGATCGAAACGGGCGGCGAACGCACCGTTTAGCGCTCGGGCCCGTCGTGCCATCCCAGGATCTGTCCGACCGACCGACAGTTCGGGCGCGACGTTCGCTCGGTTCGGAGATCGACTTCCCGGAGTCCGGCGACCCGTCGCGTCGAAAAGCGCGCCGCGTTCGTATGCGCCGTCCGGGAATTGAACCCGGGCTAGTGGCTTGGGAAGCCACTGTCCTACCACTGGACCAACGGCGCTCTCGAATCGCATCATCCCGTACAAGGTCGCTCACCTTGAAGATGGCGATCTCGCCCTCGTATCGCCCTTTCGAGTGCTACGCGGGTGAAGCGCTCTCAATGTGGCGTCTCGTGGAACGGGACGATCGGTTAAATTCCCGCGTCGGTGGCTGTGGCGACGCTACACGTTTGGCCAACTCCCCCGCCGGAGTGCAGTGAACGGATCAGGAGCGATGAGAGCTATAGCGAAGAGACGTGATAATGAGCGATCACCACCACCCGGTCTCGCATCTCGCCATTTCGATTGGGCGCGTCGCTTAATACGTCAATGCGTGAACCCCACTCTGCCGATGGCCTTGAACCGAGAGCAGTCGAGCGATACCGAGCCATCGTCGAGGGAGAGTGACGTAGATGGCCCGCCAACATACGAATTAGCGTGTGTCGAGTGTAACTACGAAGAGACCATCGACGGGCTTCGCGCTGCTCTGAACGAAGGGACACGGCACGAAGACGAGTTTGGCGAGGAGCACTTCGTCGAGATGGTGCTCGTAGAGTAGTTCCCCCACTCGTCTCCGTGATCTCATTTATCAGCGGACAAGGCGAATACCGCGAGGCGTGACCTCGGGGATGAAGCCGACACTCAGATGTACAAACCAGTAAATCAACACGTTTCCAATCGAGAGACGGCGATGGAATACAGTAGACAGCGATGGAAGACAGTCACCGCTACCACGCGTACCCGACACAAGAGGTGGCGGAGCGACTGGAACATCAGTTAGACGTCCATCGCCAACTCTACAACCACGTCCGCTGGGACTACGTGGACTACCAGCACAAACCCACGACGTGGCTCGTCAAAGAATACGACGTCGCGTTCGTGGAAGACCTGAATGTTCAGAAGATGCTTCAGGGCTTGACCCCGAGGCGATTCACCGTCTCGGTAACGCGTACTACGAGAGCGGAGTACCGGACGGCGCGTCCGGAAAGCGCCGGCTTTGAGAGAGGCTGACGGCCTCGCTCGTCTTTCGCGGATTTTGACGGATCGGTCACGAGCCGTTTTTGTACCCTGATCGTAGGGGGAATCGCCCCGTCGGGGAGAGACGGGGGGCGGATCCGCCGATTCGAATCAGAGGCACCCCGACCCGGCCCTCCGTTCTACGCCGAACAGTCCCCCCGGACGAGAGCGGCGTCCGTAGCCGGCGCTAACGTACAGTCATTTGACATCCGAAAAGGATTTTATGATAAACCGTGTAGGTTAGGACGGCCCGTGCGACATCGGGCCGAAGTGGGGTGCCTCTGACGACCGTGAATGAGCTTCTCTTCAACATACCCACTTCCAAACTGAAACCGTCGTAGCCGCCGGCGTTTCGACGACCCGTTCGGCGAGCTTCATCCGTCGTTCGACACCGCGCGAGCCCTCGTCCCTGAGAGGCTCGGCTCTCCACCGAGGATCCGCCTGCGGAGAACGGAGGCGAGGGCGAATCGGGGGTGGAACTCACAGGAGAACAGCTATTAGGTGTATTCGATAATAACTCGTCTAGTCGGGCGCAGTCGTCTCGCTGTCGATTTGTCTCGTTCCGACAAAAAGCATATCAGTTACGAACTCCGAGGCCCGAACGGGAGGAAGCGCGCGACCAGCGGTTTCTGACACACCCGTTTCCTCCCCTCGACCCGTGCGGCGGACCCGCCGCCAGAAAGCATTTATCGCATACGACGAACGTTCAGGTGACCCTCCACGGGTCACGCGGTTCCTCTGACAGCGAGGCGGGCGGATCCTCCTGAGTCGTTCTTCGCGCGCCCGCCTCGCACCCGGCTCGACGGCGCGGGACGCACCTCGACGCTCCGAGTCGAAGCGACGGTCGCGGTCCGATCCCGCCGGACGTCCTCCGTCGAGTGGACGAACGTTCGAAAAGATCGGCGGAGAGGGTGGCTATTAGTCGGTCGCGCCCCTACGAGGCGACCGATGAGCAACGAGGCAACCGTTCTGTCCGACTCGGCGCCGCTCGACCTCCGTCTCTCGGACGACGAACTGGAAGCGACCCGCGAGCACGTCGTCTCGTTCGTCCGCGACACCGTCGACGCGGCGAACGCCGACGGCGCAGTTCTCGGACTCTCGGGCGGTATCGACAGCACCCTGACCGCGCACCTCGCGGTCGAGGCGCTCGGCGAGGGCGGACTCCACGCTCTCGTCCTCCCCTCCCGGGTCAACACGGACGAGAACATGAGCGACGCCGAACGCGTGGCGCAGACGCTGGGAATCGAGTACGACGTGATCGAGATCAACCCCATCGTCGAGCGGTTCTTCGACGCGCTCCCGGAGGCCGCCGGCGATCAGACGGCGGCGGGGAACGTCCGCGTCCGGACGCGGGCCGTCCTGAGCTACTTCGTCGCCAACCACGAGAACCGAATCGTCCTCGGGACGGGCAACCGGAGCGAGGCGCTCACCGGATACTTCACCAAGTACGGCGATCAGGCGGTCGACTGCAACCCCATCGGCACCCTCTACAAGCAGCAGGTCCGCCAGCTGGCGGCCCACGTCGGCGTCGCCGACGACCTCGTGACGAAGACGCCCTCGGCCGAAATGTGGACGGGACAGACCGACGAGGAGGAGATGGGGCTCGACTACGACACGCTCGACGCCGTCCTCGCGCTACACGTCGACGGTCCGCTGTCGAAGGCCGCCACCGTCCGGCACCTCGGCGTGACCGAAGAGCAGATCGAGCGCGTGGTCTCGCTGGTGGACGCGAGCGCCCACAAGCGCTCGATGCCGCCGGCGCCGCAGCCGCTCGGGCTCTGATCGGCCCTCCGACGCCGTCCGGACCGTCAGGAACGAGGTTCGTCCCCGCTGTCGTCCCCTCTTTCACCGTCGTCCGCGTCGCTCGCGTCGTTCGCGGGTCCCGGACCCGCGGGATCTGCGGCCCCAGCCCCCCCGGGATCGCCTCCCTGGACGGCGCGGTCGCCCCTGTCCGCGGCGATGTCGCCGGCGTACCGCTCCACCAGCCGTTCGAACGCGATCGCCTCCGCCACCGCCCGCTCGTCTCGGCTTCGACGGTCCCGCAGACGCTCTTTGACGGTCCGGACGGCGTCGGGTTTGTTCGCCGCGATCTCCTCTGCGACCGCGCGAGGATCGGGGACGATCCGCGAGACGAGGCCGATCCTGAGCGCCTCCTCGGCGTCGACGACGCGACCCGAGAGCGCGAAGTCGAGCGCGTCCCCCTCGCGGAGCGCACGCGGGAGCCGGATCGTCCCGCCCCACGCACCGAACAGCCCGAACCGCACGCCCGGCTCGGCGAACGTCGCCGCCGGCGTCGCGACGCGGAGATCGCAGGCGAGCGCGAGCTCCACCCCGCCGCCCCGCGCCGCCCCGTTGATCCCGGCGACGACGACCGACTCGGCGGACTCGATCGCGTCGGCGACGCGCTGACCGCGGCGCGCGAACGCCGCCGGATCGTCCAGGTCGACCACCGCGTCGAGGTCCGCGCCGGCGCAGAAGGCGTCGCCGGCCCCCCGGAGGTACACGACCGGCGCGTCGGCGTCGGTCACGGCCGCCTCCAGCGCGTCGAGGTCGGTCGGCCGGAGGGCGTTGCGGCGGCGGGGACGATCGAACGTGACGACCCGGAGCTCGCCCGCGTCCGTCGTGCGAATCATGGTCTCAGCAGTCGGGGCGTTTCCAAAGGTCTTTGCCCTTCCCCCCGCTAGGCCGGCGTAATGGACGACGCCGTGCGGGCCCGTGAAGCCGCGCGCGAGGCGCTTTCCGACGTCGAACCGGGGGCGTTGCGCGAGGTGCTCTACGACCACCTCGCGGACGCTTCGATGACCCCCGGAGTGCTCACGTTCGTGAGCGCGCGGGCGCTCGACCCGGGCGTGGACCTCGACCTCATCGCGGAGCGGGCCGCCGGAGTGCAACTGATCTACGAGGGGCTCTGGCTCACCCGCGGACTCGCACACGACGAGCCGTGGACGGAGCTCTCGGAGGCGGACGTCCGGGCTGACATGGAGATCCTCGCCGCCGACGTGTTCGTCTCCCGCGGGTTCTACCTCCTCGCGCGGACGGAGGCGGCGGAGCGCGCCGTCGGGACCGTCCGGGCGTTCGGGCGGGACCAGACGACGCGGCGGTCGGTCCCCGAGGCGGACCGGGAGGCGCTCGACCGGAACCTCGAAGCGGACGTGTTCGAACTCGCCGTCGCCGCCGGGACGAGCGCCGTCGACGGGGGCGCCCCGCCGGCCGCGCTCCTGGACTACGCGTCGGGGCTCGCCCGGGGGTACGACGGCGACCTCCCGCCCGCGGCGGCCGCGCTGCCCGACGGGACCGCGGAGCGCATCGCGTCCTTCTCTGCGGACGGGACGGACGACCGTGTGCCGTCGTCTCCAACGGACCCGTAAATCGAAACGCCTAAAGACGAATCCGGCAAACGGAAGAGTGCGCGCCTGGGTAGCTTAGCGGTAAAGCGCGTCCTTGGTAAGGACGAGAGCCCGGGTTCAAATCCCGGCCTAGGCTTGTAAGAAATTCTTCAAATCCTACCTTCACCTTCCCTCTAAGCGGCTGCGTATCTGGGTTTTCGGACACTGGCATATATCTGTTGTATGATTATTTCGCTCAGGAAACGGGGGTCTGGGCATGACGGCGCCCGGTTCGGAGGACTCCAACTCCGTCAAGATTGGAGTTGAGATCGAGCCAGGTGTGTACCCCGCTGACCTCAAGGAGGTCAAGCGGTGGCTTACCTGGAAACCGACCGACGACGGACGGAAGGTTCCTCGTGCCCCGTACGCGAACCCCGGACGACCGGATCTGTTCGTCAGCGCGCAGGATCCCGAACTCTGGACCGATTTCGAGACTGCCGAGCGATGGGCCGATCACCTCCCGGACCACGGCGTCGCGTTCAACATCCCCGACCGTAAGGAATACCCGGAGGACCCGTTCGTCCTGATCGACTACGACGACGCCCGTGATCCAGAGACCGGTGCAGTTCATCCGGTGGTTCGTGAACACCTCGAACGCGCCAGTTCGTATGCGGACGTAAGCACCTCTGGGACCGGCATCCACATCTTCGCCCGTGGCCGGCTACCTGACGGCGTGAAGGCCATCAACGCCGCACTCCCCAAGGTCGACGGATTCCCCGACGCCGAGATCGAGGTATACGACTCCGGGCGGTACTCCGCGATGACCGGAGACCACCTTACCGACACCCCCCGTGAGACTACTGACTGCCAAGCGTTCATCGAGGACCTCGCCGAAGAGTACGCGACCGTCGCCGAAGGTACCCCAGACGAACTCACTCGCGAGCCTGAGAGGTCCCGCGAGGAGATCGCCGACGTCGAGATCACCACCGACCTGAAGGACGTGTTCGACGCTATCCAACACATTGGTCCGCGAGACATTCGGCTCCGGTCGACGGTTACCCATAAGCGCGCCGATGGCTCGAAGTCGCTGGACCCCTCCTGGGCCTCGTCGAAGAGCGGCACCCGCCTCGCGCAGGTCGGCGACGGATGGGTGTACCGGAAGGGGATGCGCGGTCTCGACGCCCTGCAGGTGGTCGCCCTCGAGGAGCGAATCATCAGCGACGTGAACGACTACCCGAGCGGCGAGGCTTTCTGGGAGGCCGTCGACGCCCTCCGCGCCCGGGGTGCGCACATCCCTGAGTTTGAACCCGGCGAGGAGGCCCCCGAACCGGTGGCTGTCCTTCCTGACTCTGACCGCGCTAAGGCCGCTGCGAGCGGGTGGGACTGGCAACACGCCGCGGGCGCACACACCCACGACACTGACCTCTCGATCACCGCGGCCCGCGACCGTACACAGACGGCCATCGCCGACGCCCTCAAGGCTGGCGACCAAGTGCTGATCGAGGCACTTCCGACCACCGGGAAGTCCCACGGGACCGTCCAGGCGGTCGCTGAAACCGGTGAACCGACGACTATCCTCACCACCCGGGGCCACAAAGAGCAATATGGACAGATGCGTGAGTGGTGCGACGCCGTCGGTCTCTCTCATTACACCCTCCCCTCGTTCGCCCGCGACTGCGACACCGCGAACGGCGAACACGGCGAGGATTGGGCCGAGACCGTCCGGGACTGGTACCAGCGGGGGGCGACCCCGCAGGAGATTCACAAGAATGCCGAGTACGAGCTCGGCGAACCACTCCCCTGTCAGCGCCACGAGGGGCAGGAGTGCCCGTACACCTCGAAGTGGCGGTTCGACCCCGACGAGTACGACGTCCTGATCGGACACTACGCTCACGGATACAAGCGGAAAGTGACTCAGGGCCGTGCGGTGGTGTTCGATGAGTTTCCCGCCGGCACCTACGAGACCCCCCTCGCGGGCCAGCGCCTGGCCGGTGCAATCACCTACTACCTGCAGGTCACAGACGCGGTCCCGTTCGACGACTACACCGACCTAATCGAGAATCGGCGCGACGAGGAGCGCCGGGCAGAGGCCCTTGCCTGGTTCGCCGACCAGGACCTCGAGACCGACGGGGAACTCGTGTTTGGTGACCGGCAGGCTGACGCTCGCGCCCCCCTTGCAGTATTCACTATCCTCGCTGGTTCCGGGGAAGAACTCGGAAACGGATGGGAGCGCGCCGAGCTCTGTGAGCATAGCATCGGCTTGTACGACCGTGAAAACGGCGTGGTGTGGCTTCTCACTCCTCCCGCCCTCCAGTACACCCGTTCGGTCCTCGCGCTCGACGGGACGCCAACGCCGGCGCTCTGGGAGCTCTCACTTGGCACTCGGTTGAACCACCGACAGGTGCTCACCGACGTCGAACGCCGAGAGTATCTTCGGGATGTCCTGAACCTGAACCTGATCCGGACCACCGATGCTGTGAAGCCGTACAACTCGGCCGATCACGTCTCCGTGAACCAAGACGCCGCGCTCCTCGATGCGATTACCGATCAACATAGGGAATCGCCCGCGGTCATCACGACGTCGACGGCCCTCGATCAGTACGAGGCCAACGGGCTTCTCGAGCTGGGCAACGATGGGGAGGTCCTCGACGGCCCCGCCAGCGCAACCGGGTACTACGGAAACGTACTCGGCTCTAACAAGTTCGGAGAGACTCGTCTCGGTGCGGTGATCGGCTCGAATCACTACGGCGACGGATACATCAAGCGTTGGGGGGCGTATGCCGGCAAGGCCGTCGAACGTGGTGAGGAAAAGGGTACGGGCCTCTCCTACGGATCCTTCGGGGATCAAGTCCTCCAACATATGAGGGAACACGAGACACTCCAGGCTGTGATGCGGTTCGGTCGCGACGGGAATGGGGCAACGGTGTACGTCCACACTGACACCCTCCCCGACTGGGTCCCCGTCGCCGGCGAGGGGCGCGTCCTCACCACCTGGTCCGACGGGATGCGTGAGGTGATCGACGCGGCCGCCGAGCTTGACGAGTGGCGCACTGGGGAGATCGCCGACCAGGTCTCGATCAGCGAGCGCCAGGTCCGGGACCACCTTCACACCCTCCAAGAGCGTGGGTATCTCGAAGTCCGCCACGAGGACCGTGGATTCACCTGGCTCGACACCGGCCTCCACCGGGTGAACGAACACGGCGAGGTCGAACTCGAGCCCGTCGATATCGATGATCTGACCGAGGTCGAGGTTGCGGAAGTGATGCGTAGTAGTTACTATACGTGGGAGTTCCGCAAAAACGGACAATCACTGGTCGGATACGCTGTTGATGATTCTATAAGCGAAGGTGGCGCCGTCAACGGAGGAGGTACTCGACTGGTCCAGGGTGGTCAACCCCCAGGGTAATACCCCGAAACCGCCGGATGACGCTCCGGCCATTAGCCGCTGGTATCTCCTTCCCGGCCACAGGGCGAGGGTTTCGCTCGAGATCGGCGGCCGGTGTTGAGTGTTAGGGAAATCACCTTACGCCGTTCATTTTCTCCTTACAAATTAAAATTATATACTGCTACCCCGGGTGGATCCAAGTGACGGTGACAATATGGAAACGGCAACCACCGGTCAAGAGAACGGCATCGACAGTTCCGCTGGACCTCGCCGCGCCATTGATGCGACCATCGCCGATCTTAGGGAGGAGAACTACGACCACTATGAGCTCGCCAACGCGCTCCTTGAGGCTCGAGACACGCTCTTAGTGAACGGCCGCATCCCTGACTGGTTCGGCCAAGAAGAGGCGCCTGCGTACCGTCATACTACCCGCGACTGACTGGGTCCCCTACATCCCCCTCCCTGACGTTCTTCTTCGACTCCCACTGGCTTGACGACAGCTTTCGAACCGCTGTGTCACTATACCACATATGGTGAGTACAGCGGCTCTACTTGTCGGTCAGGTCGTAGCAAAGTTATTCGTGTTTCAGAATGGACTCACCATCAAAGGAGTCCAGTTGCTATGAATTTATCAACCATATTCGATGGTCTCGAAACATCCTGCAAGCGGTACGGTCCCGGCCGGCTACCCGGATCAGAACGGTATGACGTCGGGGCGGGCTATGCGATGGCGTCGGCCGCACTCGGTGTTACGGTTTTGTACGCGCTTATCGCGTACAGTTTAGAGGTCTCGGGATCGCCGATCGGGTCCGATTGGCGATTTCTCCGGACGATGGCGCTATATGCCCTTCCGCTTATTGTCCCCGTGGCGTTCATCTCTGCAGTGCTCGTCTGGCGGCTCCTACCTGCCAACGTCTCGTACTACGGTGCAATTGGCGGTGTGGCGGCAACTGTCGGGACGTATATTGGCTCGTTGGCCGTAGTCTTCGCACTTGCCATCGTGACCATTCTCGTCACCGGGGAGACTGTACAGGTCTTGGAGGTGCTTGCCACTATGGGTGCCATCGGATTCGTCGCATTTGCAGCGACGTTCTGGCTGACGCTTCCTGTAGGATGTATCGCCGGCATCGTTCACGAGCACGTTCACGCCCGGGCGTAGGGGAGCGGTGTTTGAACCAGCATGAGAATGCCACAGGTGCGCACTTGCTGAACAGCCAGTTCACCGGCACTTATGGTAAAAACGACACCTTGTAAAGTATTCTGTGACACGCTCCTGCAGGAACGACTCGAAAAACGGTTTCCCGAGATGGTAGCTCTACAGTGCTCGGCCGAAACTTGCAGTCCTGCTTTAACGCTCTACTTGGTCAACGGGCCAGTAGAGCACCCGGCCGGCGGTCCGTCGACTGCTAACCTCTCCCCGATCACGAAGCTCTTGGAGCTTCCGGCGGGCTGTATCCGGTGAGAGACCCGTCGCCTCGGCGACATCGGCTGACGTGATGACTGGTGGGCCGTCGACCGCGTCAAACACCGCTTGGACGTCATCGAGAGACGCCTGCTCGACGAATCTCCCTGATTCATTCCGCTTGTCCATAGGGGCCGATCTGATCCGTACTCCATAGCCGTTACGGGTACCCGTGAGGGGAATACAGTACGGCGAATCCGTTATGCAACAACCGTGCACGGATTGCCGTGCGGGATACACTGCATGGACAGGACTTATAACCCATTCTGTGCATGGACGAGTCGAGACATCCGGGTTCCTCCGAGGCGTGAGATACGGAAACGCCCGGGCGTAGGAGCGCCCGAGCCTGGTTGTCTTAGCCAACAACCATGTCGACCTACGAAATCGGTCAACAAGAAACCGACGAACCGACCGTTGACCTTCCCCCCGCGAGAGACCTCGCCGTCGCGGACACCGGCGCGGGCCTCCTCGTCTACGAGATCGAACGCGAGTACCGTGAGCACATCGGGCGTGAGGCGGAGATCGCCCGTCGGCTGATCGGCTTCGCTGACGTTACTAACTGGGGGGTGATCGCCGAGGCCGTCCGGGCCCGCGGTGGGGGACACGGTGATGTCCTCCACCTTCCCGAGTACGGCCTCACTGAACTTCCGGATCCAGCTATGGATCTGTGAGTGCTGATACCCCTCCAGCACTGACCGAGATCAGTGAGTGAATTGATTTCCGAATAGGTTACTGCATCAGGCAGTGACTCCCTTATGGAGGAGAACGATGTGCGATTCTGAACAGGAGACCTCACCAGTACTACTCAAGAGTGACCGGGCGCTCGTCCACGAACTGGAGGCCGCAGCCGTTGAGCAGTGGGATGATGAATACGCGATCAACATCCGGCGATGGTCAGATGGGACCGCGCAGATATACGCCGAACACCTCTTGGGACTCACCCCAGACGGTCACCGGAAGATGGAACGGCTGATGCCTGACGGAGAGGATAACTTCGGCATTGATTTCGTCGTGGAGACTCGGTCCGAGACGAAGAGAAGTGAGGTGATCGAGTACCCTGTTAACGGGACCAGTGTCACTAATAACGAGTAAGGGCTTCCGGCGTAATCGGGGCGTTCGGCTGGTGTGGGGTAAAGCGATCGTGTACTCGAGGTACTGTAATTAGACAATCGGGGCTCTGTTGAAATCCGCCGCTGCTGACAAGAGCCGCGTTCGGAATACAAAGGGAGTATGCAGAGGGAGTATGCATCAAGGTACTTCTTGGTATGTGAGGCTACCTGCTCTCTGGGACAATTGTCACCAGAAGCAGGCAACTACTCCGCAATGGGAAATCACTTTTAAAATATCTGCGTGGTCGGCGGACGACCGATTGTCTTCCAATCATCTGAAAACAAACTGTTATTATGGCAACCTACAGAGGTTCGCGTATGATCTTTCTCAACCCCTCTCGCAAACCCGCTTCCGAGTACACACCTATCCCCTCCGAACAGATGATTGTCCGCCGCTACCGCTCACTGAGAGAAAAACGCCAGCTTGAGACGTACTTCACCGAGGGTTTGTTCTGCAACCACCTCACGAACTTTGACGATAAGAATGAAGGAATCCTCCAGCATCCCGGCGGATACAATTCCCTCAAAGGCGCTCTTGCAGCAGACTCTATGCGAAAACGACAGCGCATGGACGAAGACATTGACATAGCATCCGACGAAGAATTCCAGGAGGCGCTCGACCAGTACCATCGCGACTCCCGCCGCCAGCACTTTGCCAACTGCTGGCGACTCGGCACCGAAGAGAAAGACGCCATCTGGAAATGCTACACTCAAGACGACGAGATGAAAGCCGGGTGTGCGGTCGAGACCACTGTCGGCCAGCTGATTGCCGCCCTGCCGTCCCGGCCGGCGATCCAAGACGAAGATGACGAGTTCGATCCGGACAACATCACGGAGACCCCTGAATGGAATCTCTCGTTCACCACGGAGACGTGCGACATCCGGTTTGGAGCCTGCAAATACCAGCAGGACGAAAACCCTACACAGGACCAACCAGCGGGCTGGAACGCGGCTATTACCTTCTTCAAAGGCGAAGACTTCGACGACGAAATCGAGTTCCGCATCCTGGTCAATCCGTTTACAAACAACGGGTTCATTGAGTCCGCAGCAGACGGAACCCCGGTCGCGTTCCGGCCTGACCTCGAGGAGGATCCATTTCGGAAACTACCGGCGGCGACCGAATGGATGACCAACCGCCTCATACTGGCTCCGAATGCCACAGAGGAAGAGCGGGACAAGGTCGAATCGTGGCTTAACGAGTTTGAGGTGGTGGTCGGCAATGGGTCCGATGCGGATTTAGAGGTGATCGAGTCGACGGACTCGGGGACGACGCTCCAGGACAAGTACGAGTACACGGCGGAGCTGGCTGGCCTCGCGAACTACGATGGCTCGGTTGAGCATCTTGAACACGCAATGGGACGGTTTCTGACGAAACGCGATTGGGACGTCTGGCCAGTTGTCGATCTGGTTGAGATCAGTTCGGACAATGCCGGTGCGTTCCTCGAAGCGTACTGGCATCGGTCGGAAGACCCGGTATTCGAGATGAACGAGTACGGGCACCACGACATTCAGCGGGTGTGGGTCCGGCGCTTCACGGACCCAACCGAGGAGCCGGAAATGTGGAAAAACACGCTTGCAGAAGAAGCAGAAGAGGACTCCAGGGAGCAGTCTACTGAATAATGAGACCGGTTCTACGTCCCCCCAGCGATCATCTTGGGATCTTGAGTTTAATATATCCATAGAGGCCGGCACCGGCAGGATTAGGAGCTTCGGTAGCCAAAAACGAGATCACGCCTTAGGCGAGGCCGCCGATCAGGAGCGCGAACAAGGCCCCCAATCGCCAGTCGATACCGTTGGGTTTCGAATTCTTGGTCGGCTACACTGAGGGGCCCCTGTCTCCGTCACCTTCGGATATTATGACGTGTTTGCGGGTCAAGTGTGGGTTGCTGTCCCGCTGACGCTTCTGGTGTCATCATTGCTATTCGGCTGGTATCTTTCCGTCTGAAAGTTGATGAGCGAGAACAGTAGGTACAATATTCGCATAGCCTCTTCGCAGGCAATTCAGCCTGAATCTGGTTGTGAGATATGCGCTGTGTATTCAGCACGGCTGCTGAAACCTATCACCAGTTGAGGGTTTCAATAAGGACACAATCGGGCCCTTACTGTGTTCATCAATCCAAGAACTGATCGAGTAACTCGTATTCGGAGAGTAAGCCAAACTCCGCACGGTGCGCTATAAGGTCGGTGCGGATGATCAGTCGGAGTAAATCCGTGAGGATAAGATAGGCGATGAAGGCGTTGTCCTCACCCATTCGGAGGTGACCATGCGCAGTTCGGTTCCGAAGGTTTCCACCTGCAAGCTCTCCGAGCCGATCGTTGTACATATACTTCAGGTACTTGTGGAAACGCTGGTCAACGTAGTTTTCCAAGACATCGAGTAATGATCCGAGTGTGCGGGTGCCCGTTCCCGAATCAAAAAGGGCGTCGACGTCCTCACCCTTCGACTGCAGAACGTTGAACATCATTGACTCAAGCCGGGGAATGCCGAGGTGGATGGCCTCACCATACCGCTTCTCCCATAACGCGGTGATGAAACTGATTGCGTACCATCGGTCATCGGCTGAGATGGATTCACAGTTAAAGAAAATTTGATAGAGCAACCCACGTGTGACGACGCCCTCATTCACGAGTTCAAAGAGGGTCTGGGGTGCCAACGGTGCATAAACCGATAAATTCGTGAGATAGGACTGGGTGACCTCGATTTCATCTCCATCGGGGGTTTGACGAACAACGTGCCCCGTATCCGATGGTGCGACCGTCGATATCCGGTCAAGAAGAGGCTGACGATCCGTATCTTCTGCCGGGAGAAACTTGTTCTGGGTCGCAAACCAGTAGATGGCTCCTTTCCGAGAATGACGTGCAGCTAACAGCTTGAATAGCTGGGTGTTTCTCTGGACATCACTACGGAACGCATCGTCCATATCATTGGTGTGAAGCGGTGTACCTTTCCGCCGAAGTTGTTTTGCGCCCGACCGGAATGCCTCATTCATCTCGCGTTTCCACTCTTGCTTCTCAGCATCAGACAAGGTGCTACTAACCGTACTATCTTCTAATCCCCGCAACAATGTGCCGCCTCTGACGACTGGATCCGATTGCAGTGCTGCCTCACTGTGATAGGTTTCGACGTATCGTCTTGCGACACCGCGTTGGTCAATCCCAACCACTTTGGCTAATTCCAGAGCATCCTCGAGGAGCATCCGTTCTTGCTGTGACTCTCCATTAGATGCATATCGGTTGGCTTGTTGAAGGGTGATGACGAATATACGGAGAAGAGCCTGTTCATCGGCATCGTAATGATTCTCGTAGATGAGGGAAACAAGCTCGTGATAGGTGTTTAATGGTAGATCGGATGCACCGTAGAAATGATCGTCGCAGTACCGGACGATGTCGTTCAGAATGGTAGATGAATCTCTATTCAGTTCTTTCTCTGTCTTCAGCAACCACGTAAGAACGTGCTTGGCGACGTGGTGCCACTCCATTGCATCAGCTTCTTCCAACGTATCATAGAGCAAGTGGAGTGCTGAAATAGCCTCGTAATAGTTTCTCTCGGTTTCCCACTCAGTGAGTGCCACCGCTGCAGAAATAGAAGGATGCGTCACCGATAGGTTGTCAAGGAGATCGTCTATTTTCTCGTGGGGATCCTCGTCGAACTGGTCCGCGAGTACGATCCACTGATAAATTGATCGGAGACTCGACGCGAAGTGATAGTGGTCATCCGGATCCGCCTGTGCCCGCTCCAGATACTCCTCCACCGTTGATGCCGTGGGATAATGATAGGCGATTTCGTTTTCTGTGGGGAACCGGAATAGCATCCTCTGCTACAGTGTTATTTCACTGGTAATTTATTCTACGGTATAAAGGAGCATACCTCTGCTGGACCAGACACGATATTCCGGGTAATCACGGGGGTAGAATCAGAACCCCTGGGTCGCACCACTTATTATTCTAAACTGTAACCCCTACTGTAGATGGTCGAGAATTTCAACGAGAAGGCCGATTTCATCTGGTCTATAGCCGACCTTCTCCGAGGGGATTACAAGCAGTCGGAATATCAGAAAGTCATCCTGCCGATGACGGTCCTCCGCCGTCTCGACTGCGTTACGGAGCGGAACAAAGCGGATGTGTTGGACCGGTACGAGAAACTACAGAGCCAGGGTATCGAGAACGTCGCCCCGGCACTGAAGAAAGCGGCCGGCGAAAAGGTCTACAACACGAGCGAGTACACCTTCGAGACGCTGTGCAACGACCCGGACGACATCGCGAGTAACCTCCAGTACTACATCAACTCTTACGACGAGGAGACGAGGGAGATCTTCGATAAGTTCGACTTCGGGCACCAGATTCAGCGCCTCGACGAGGCGGATCTTCTCTACCAGATCGTCCATGAGTTCGCGGAGATCGACCTCCATCCCGACGTCGTGCCGAACCAGGAGATGGGGTACATCTACGAGGAACTCATCCGGAAGTTCAGCGAGCTCAGTAACGAGACCGCTGGGGAGCACTTCACGCCCCGCGAGGTCATCGAGTTGATGGTGAACCTTATCTTCGACGAGGACGACGAGGTGCTGACCGAGGAAGGGGCCGTTCGGACGGTGTACGACCCCGCCTGTGGAACCGGCGGAATGCTCAGCGTCGCGGAGGACCACGTCCGAGGCTTCAACGAAGAGGCGAATCTCCACGTTTTCGGACAGGAGTTGAACCCGGAGAGTTATGCCGTCTGTAATTCGGACATGCTCATCAAGGGCCAAGAGCCCGAGAACATCATCTACGGTAATTCCTTTACACAAGACGGGTTCCCCGACCGGAAGTTCGACTACATGCTCTCGAATCCGCCGTTCGGTGTCTCCTGGAAGAAGGTCAAGGACCACATCGAACGGGAACACGAAGAGCAGGGATTTGCCGGGCGGTTTGGTGCGGGGACTCCCCGGGTGAATGACGGGGCGTTCCTCTTCCTCCAGCATATGATTAGCAAGATGAAGCCGCCAGAAGATGGGGGCTCTCGCATCGCGATCGTGTTCAACGGCTCACCGCTCTTTAACGGTGGTCCAAATAGCGGCGAGTCAGCCATCCGGCGGTGGATCATCGAGAACGACTGGCTGGAAGGCATCGTCGGGCTCCCCGAGAACCTCTTCTACAACACGGGCATCCGGACGTACATCTGGGTCCTCTCGAACGACAAACCGGAACACCGCGAGGGCAAAGTCCAGCTCATCGACACACGGGACCTGTACGAGGAGATGGACGAGAGTCTCGGGGAGAAACGCCACAAGCTCAGCGAGGAGCACATCAACGAAATCACTCGGATCTTCGGCGACCTCGAAGCCAATGGTCGGTCGAGGGTCGTCGACGGCGAGGAATTCGGCTATCGGCGCATCGTCATCGATCAGCCACTTCGGCTCCGGTTCAAAGTCACCGAGGAACGTATCGAAGCACTCGATGACGAGCGGGCGTTTACGAACCGGGACGAGGACGTTCAGGAGCGCATCAAAGAGGCGCTGTCCGAGATTGAGGAGGAGAAGGTCTGGATGGACCGGGAATCGTTCTTGAATGACGTTGAGCTCAAGTTGAATATGGCTGGCCTCGACGTCCGGAAGAGCGTCTACAACGCCATCGAACGGGTTATGGGAGAGCGGGACCCTGAAGCGGAGATCTGCCGTGATGGGAACGGTAATCCGGAGTACGATAGCGACTTACGGGAGAAAGAACGAGTTCCCCTTGGTATAGACCCACA
Source organism: Halegenticoccus soli (assembly GCF_002844195.1). Classification (GTDB taxonomy): domain Archaea; phylum Halobacteriota; class Halobacteria; order Halobacteriales; family Haloferacaceae; genus Halegenticoccus; species Halegenticoccus soli. The sequence continues at coordinate 173,453 of NZ_PEND01000001.1, read as the reverse complement.
CGACTACTTTGAGGAGGAAGTAGCACCGTATCTGGAAAATGCTTGGATTAACGAGGAGAGCAAATATCACGACGACAAAGATGGCGACCTGGGAATAGTTGGTTATGAAATCAATTTTGATCGGTTCTTTTTCGAATATACGGACTCAGGAGGGCTCCCCAGGATCAATACTCAATTGAATTCGGTTGGTGCGGATGTTGTAAGCGGCATTGAAGGTCTGATTTCAGGAGAGAGTCAGATACAGGATGCCGTCACAAAGGGAGTAGAGGAGGACGTACCGATGAAAGATTCAGGCGTTGGTTGGATTGGCGAGGTTCCCGAGCACTGGGATGTCGTTAGAACTCGGTTTGTTGCTCGGCTGGAGTCCGGCCACACCCCCGATAGGTCAAACGACGAGTACTGGGAGAACACGAATATCCCGTGGGTAACGACTTCCGACATCAAGCCCTTCCGTAAAGGGAAGAAGATCTACCTCAACGACACAAAGCACAAGATTAGCCAGCTGGGTTTGGAGAACTCAGGCGCACGCCTCCTTCCAGAAGGAACGGTATTCCTCTCCCGGACTGCATCTGTTGGCTTCTCTGGGATTATGGGCCAAGACATGGCGACCTCACAAGACTTCGCTAATTGGGTATGTGGAGATGAGATTATCCCAGAATATCTCCTCTATGTCTTCCGTTCGATGGACTCTGAGTTTGATCGTCTTACGCAGGGATCCACCCACCAGACGATCTATATGCCGGATATTCGGTCATTCAAAACACCGTTACCTCCCATTGAAGAGCAACGAGAAATCGTCGAATACATCCAGTCGCAAACCGATCAACTCTGGGACCTCATCGAAAAAACCGAGGAGACAATGAATCTTCTGGAGCAGAGGCGGAAGGCACTCATCAATGCCGCAGTGACGGGTCAAACTAATGTCACAGAAGACCAAGACGATGAGTTAGAGACAACCATATGAGTAAGATACACGACGAAGGGAAGTTTGAGGACGAGATTGCGGCTCACCTCGTCAACTACGGCGGCTACGAGCACTTGCCGTCCGAGGAATTCGATCGGGAACGAGGTATCTTCCCAGACGTCGTCGTGTCGTTCGTCAAGAAAACTCAACCAGAGCGATGGGAGCGGCTGGAGACTGCCTACAAGGGGAATGCACGGAAGCGATTCCTGCAGGACCTCGCCAGCGCGATGGAAAGCCGAGGAACTCTACAGTTACTCCGGCACGGGCTTCGTACGACGGGGACGACCATCGAACTCGCGGCATTCAAACCGAACACCGGGCTGAACCCGGAAGTCCAGAAACGCTACGAGGCGAACCGTTTGGGAGTCACTCGCCAGTTCTACTATTCGACGACTGACCCGAAGAAGAGCATCGACCTCGCGTTGAGCGTCAACGGGATTCCGGTAGCCACGGCGGAACTGAAGAACAAGTTCACCGACCAGAGCATCGTCGACGCGAAGGCTCAGTACAAGTCCGACCGCGATCCCGGCGAACCCGCATTGAAGTTCAACCGAGGTGCGCTGGTACACTTCGCCGTCGATCAGGACGAGGTCGAGTACACGACCGAACTGAAGGGTGACGACACGTACTTCCTCCCGTTCAACAAGGGCCACGACGGCGGGGCAGGGAATCCTCCACGAGAGGATAGCCACCGGACCGCGTACCTGTGGGAGGAGGTCTGGGAGAAGGACAGCTGGATGGATATCCTCCAGCGGTTCATCCACATCGACACCGAAGAGATCCGGAAAGACGGCATGAAGGTCGGCGAGGAAGAGACGATGATCTTCCCCCGCTACCACCAGCTCGAGTGCGTCCGGAAGCTCATCGCGAGTTCCCGCGAGAACGGTGCCGGGAAGGACTACCTGATCCAGCACTCCACCGGAAGCGGAAAGAGCAAGTCCATCGCGTGGCTGGTCCACCGGCTCGTCTCCCTGCACGACGAAGCCGACGAGGCGGTCTACGATGGTGTCGTGGTCGTGACGGACCGGACGGTTCTCGACGAGCAGCTACGGAACACCATCTACGAGCTTGACCACAAGACCGGCGTGGTTTACGGCGTCAAGGGGGAGAAAGGCTCTAAGTCCGCAGAACTGGCTGAGGCCCTGGAAGCGGGCAAGCCGGTCGTCATTACCACCTTGCAGACGTTCCCGTACGTAATCGAGCACACGCAAGGAATACCCGAACGGGACTACGCGGTCGTTGTCGACGAAGCCCACAGCAGCCAGACGGGTGAGATGGCGAAGGAGATGAAGGGGATCCTCTCCGGCCAGGAGATCGAGGAGGATGACGACTGGGAGGACCTACTCGCGAAGAGCGCCGAAGCCCGGGGGGACCAGGAGAACCTCAGCTTCTTCGCGTTCACGGCGACCCCGAAGGGGAAGACGCTGGAAGCGTTCGGTCACGTGCCCGAGAACAGCGATAAGCCCGAACCGTTCCATGTCTACTCGATGCGGCAAGCCATCGAGGAGGGGTTCATTCTCGACGTACTTCAGAACTACACGACCTACGAGACCTTCTACAACATCGCGAAGGTCATCGAGGAGGACCCACAGGTCCCTCAGAAGAAGGCCGTCAAAGCCGTCTCGAAGTTCCTGAAGCTCCACCCGCACAATATCTCGCAGAAGGTGAAAATCATCGTCGAGCACTTCCGTAATCACACCCAGCACAAGATCGGTGGGAAGGCGAAGGCGATGGTCGTGACGTCGTCGAGGGTACACGCGGTCCGCTACAAGAACGCGATTGACGAGTACGTCGAAAAGAATGGGTACAATCTCAGTGCGCTCGTCGCGTTCAGTGGGACCGTCGAGGACGACGGCATCGAGTACACGGAACGGGGAATGAACGACGGTATCAAAGAGTCCGAGTTGCCGAATAAGTTCGGAACCTCCGAGTATCAGGTCCTCGTCGTGGCTGATAAGTACCAAACCGGGTTCGATCAGCCGCTTCTCCACACGATGTACGTCGACAAGCGGCTCTCGGGTGTCCAGGCCGTGCAAACGTTATCGCGGCTGAACCGGACACACCCAGGCAAGGAGGATACGTTCGTCCTCGACTTCGAAAACGATCGCGAGGACATTTACGAGTCGTTCCAACCCTACTATGAGAAGACGACCGTCGAAGAGACGACCGACCCTCAGCACATCTATCAGCTGGAGTCAGAACTCAACTCGTTCCAGATCTACACGCAACAGGAAGTCGACCAGTTCGCGGAGGCGTTCTTCAGCCCCGAGAATCGCGCCACAGAGCAGGCCCACGCGAAGCTGAACAGCCACATCCAGCCAGCCCGCGACCGCTTTATGGTTGCGGATGAAGAGACGCAGGACGAGTTCCGTTCTAAACTTCGTTCGTTCCTTCGGCTGTACAAATTCCAGTCGCAGGTAGTCAGTTATTCCGATACGACGTTAGAGAAGCTGTACACGTTCGGTCGGTTCCTCTACAAGGAACTCCCGCGGGATTCGCGGGAATCTCGCGTGGAATTCAACGACGAACTGGCTCTCCAGTACTACCGACTCGAGAAATCCGACGAGGGTGCCATCGAGCTCGATAAGTCCAATAGCGGAGTCTCTGTTCCGACCGAGACTGGCACAGGTAGTCAAGAGGACGAAGAAGTCGAACTTTCCACCATCGTTGAGAAGGTCAACGAGGCGCTGGGAACTGATTTCACAGAAGCTGACCAGCTATTCTTGGATCAGCTCAAAGAAGACGCTCTCGAAGACGATCACCTGCGAAGGTCGGCGCAGGTAAACAACGAGGAAAACTTCGCGCTCGAATTCGACAACGCTCTCACCGATATGTTCATTGATCGAATGGACCAAAATCGGGAACTGTTTGCTAAGTTTATGGACAACGATGAGATCCAAGAGGCGATTACGAAGCATCTACGTCGTGAAGTGTACGAGAAGAGTCAAACCGCCGAGAGCTGATCGAATCTGCATGTTTCTCGCCCTTGATGATGCCTGTCCCCCCAGGGAAGTGTATATTGAATATTATTCCGTAGCCTGGGTATGAACAATCGGAAGTTGGCGTTGGAGGTCGTCCATAGGCTACGTGACGATCGTCGGGAGACTTACAAGCGGACGTCCGAGGCGATCACGGCCGGCGATTCCGGGCCGGCGAAAGGCCTCGTTTCGACGGCGGAGGACTTCCTGGAGAGGGATCTTGGTACGACCGGCGGCGTCAAGGTAATGGTCGAAGAGCCCTACGTCATCGAGCTCACAGAGCCAGCGCAGTCGACACTCGATGACCCAGACCTCCTTGCCGTCTGGAGCGACCTCCTCGAGCTGATCGCGGATGACCCAGTCACCGAGTGGTCAAGGGGTGAGGCCGATGCCTGGTGATCGTCTGGAATCTATTATACTGAAACGCCAAACCAACAGACTGCACCGGTCTTGGATTTCAGTTTTGGGGGAAGGGGGTGACCAAGGCCGATGAACGACAAACTCCGGGCCCGCCGCGAGGAGACGTATCGGATGCTCGTCGCTCACGGCCGGCCCCAAGCAGAGGTCATTGCCCGGTTGAGTGACGAGTATGGCGTTACCAAGAATGCCATCCGGCAAGACATCAAGCAAATGACCGAATGGCTACCGGACCTCTCGGTTGATTTTGGTGCTGGCATCGTCCGGCTGACCAGGCTCCGCGACCAACAGCAGGAACTTGAGTTGCTCGCGATGAAGGCCGAACGAGACGAGAACTACAACGCGGCGGTGGGGGCCCGTAGGGAGATTCGGAAGGCAATCATGGCCGAGGAGCAAATCGCCTCGCGGATGGGACTTGCGCCCGAGGGTGAGGCGGATGAGAACGCCTGGGAGAAGGAGGTTCAGTCGAACATCAGCAGGGTAGAGGAGGCGCTGCTCGACGAATTCTGCGGCTTAGACCACGACCCGTACTGGTACGAGGATGGGACGCTGATGATGGAGGACGAGGATGGGAATGTATGGGATGAGGACGATAATCTGGTCCATGAAGCAGGGGGCGATTGATACTCGATCACAAGGCAGACCACTGGAGGATTTGGAGTGCCGCTCGCAGAAAAGAGGTCCTCTTAGAACGCCAGGAAAAAGGCCTGGATATCCACCCAGAAGTATCCGACCACGCCAGCACCGATTAGACCGAACGCCAGCCGGAGAATCCAAGCTGGCCAGTTCCGATCCTCGACCATATTGACGACGTCACGGACCATCGGCACGGACTCAGTCAGGCCGAAATCCTTGCTTATATCCTCCAGCCGCCATTCCATATGCATCAGCAGGAATACTGTGATGCCCTGCACGAAGTGCGACGCGTCCATAAACGACGCTGACGGCGGGTAGGCAATCACGACATCGACCAGGATGAACCCGATCAACATCGCGGCACCAACTTCGATGATGTTCTTCCGACGCCGATTCTCCCGAATCGCCTGGTCCTTCTCCTCGGCCACCTCGGCCTCGTGCTCCTCCAGCTGCTCCGCTGAGAACACCCGGATGCTGTTGTCCAGCCGGCCGAGCAGCTGGTCAAGTAACGCGAGCTGCTGGACGTCCGGAGTGAACTCGTAACCGATCTCGTCCGCAAGATACAGCTCGAATGGCAGCTCGTCGTACAACCGCTGCCAAAGATTCTGACGTATCTCGGCCACGACCTCCTGTGCGAACTTCTCCTGGCTCAAGGCGTCCCGAATCGCGTCCTGCTGCTCCTGGAAGAACCAGACGAGCGGGATCAACTCATACTCATTCAGGTCTTCTTCGTCCACGCGCCGCATCTTTTGTAGCACGTCTCGACACTCCTTGGCGTCGTACTCGGCGACCTCCAAGGCAACGGTCTCGACGAACGCCATCCGGTCGTACTCGGTCCAAGTCGCCTCGCGCTGGCCCTCCACTTCACTGGATAGGAACTCACGGTACTCGTCCAACGCATCGTACGCCTTGATGCCGACGAGGGCGCAGTACAGGTAGATGTAGGAGTTGAAGAACTGGAACCGCGCGGCATCCGGCCCGTCGCTCTCCTCACGGCGAGCGATCTCCTCATCGATCTGGGCGAAGAACTGGTCCCGGATCTCGTCGTAGATCGGACGGCCGCGGTCGAACTGTTGGAAGAACTCGGCCATCAATCCGAGAGCGGCGACCTGATACTCGTGCGATACCTGGACGTCAGCGAACCAATCCTCGAGCTCGTCAGCGATGTCGGCTATCTCATCCGTATGCCCGTCGTGTGCCTGGAGCGCGAGGCCGACCCAGGCCGTGCTGAGCGGGTCCCCATACCAACCGGGGCGTTCCTCTTCCCGGTCGAGAAGCTGGTGGATCGTCCGATGGATGATGAGCTTCAGGTTGGGCTGTGACTGCTCTCCCTGTGACCGCTCGCCGGCCGTAGTTAGAGGAACCATGGGATATCCCTGAGGCGTGGGCTCACCATCCGGCCCATGTCAATTCTTGCCACGCCGTCATCATCAACCTTCTGGGCATTCTCAATGATATCGGCGATATCCTCCGCGTACTTGATGGTGATCGGCATATTCGACCCGAACTGATCCTTCCAGTACACCGAGCACAGGTCGTAAATGCCCTGCGCGATCTCCTTGATCTCCAGGCTACCCTCGACCTCCAGCTCGATCGGGACAGGCGAGCCCGGGCGGAAGTTGCGCCGGCCACCCGTCATAACGAACCCCTTGTTCCCGCCGGTCCGGATCCACAGCCCGCGTTGCGACAGGCCGGTCCTGTGCCGGTCGTCGTAGATTCGGAAGTCGTGGCTGTCATTGAGGTGCGCCAGGGTCACGTCGAGACCATCGAACTCGTCCTCCAGCCGTTCCTTGGCATCCCGTTCCGCCGGTCCGATCCGTTTGTAGCTGTGGACCACGATGTGCTCCGGCGCGTTCTCCTGCTGCGCATACTTCTCGGCGGCCTCGACGATGCTCTTCGTCAACTGGTCATTGAACGAATCGTAGGACGTGGTCGCTTGCGTCGAGTCGAACCAGAGGAAGGCGCCGTTGCTCTGGTAAGCAGCGGCGAACCCAAGCGTCCGTGTCGTCCCACCGACCCGGCCAGCGCGGTACTCGCTCTTCCCGACACCGATCACCAAGTCGACCGGTGACCGAGGACGGTGAATGACCCACGGCGTCCCACCGAGCTTCGCGTAGATCTGGCTGACGACGTTGACGATCAGGTACTTCAACGGGACGTGATGCGATGAGTGCTGTCGGAGTTTGTCGACGAGCACCATCTGACTGGGAATCCCGGCTTGCGTGAGCAGCGCCTTCACCGCCCAGTACGGAGATCGGTAGCCCCGGCTGCGCATTTCGTCCGACACGAACACGATCGCCAGGTCGTCATCGGCTGCCTGGATATCATCGACGGCGTCCACGTAGGTATCGAGGTCCGTGTCGTCCAGTTCGATGGTGTTCGCTACGGAGACGCTGTCCATCCGGAAGAACGATCGGAAGCCGTTCGGGTAGTAGCTCGAGTGGCCGTTTATCAGCGCATCTTGGAACCCTTCGGCGTCCGACCGCCAGCTTGCCGGGTACACCAGGGTGAACGTGGCGTCGGTGAAATCGCGGGACGTGGAGGAGTCGAATGGGCCGTTCCTGCCTAACCCCTTGCCGACGTTACTGTTCGTGATGCTGGGGTTGGTGTAGTCAAACCGGTGGGTCGGTGAGTCAAGCTGCTCGGCGTGGAACTGGATGGGCATAGGTTAGGCGAGCACCTCCACGGGCTGGTCGGCGATGGTAAGTGTCTGCCCGGTCAGCAGTTCGACGTTCCGGTCGATCTGGTCCATCAGGTCGTTCAGCTGGCCGAGTTCGTACTTCGCCTCCCGCTCCGAGGCCTTTTTCTCGCTCAACCGATCGGGGATGCCGAGGCGGTTTCGGCCGATGTCCTCGATGATGCCGGATTGACGGCTCCCATACTTGTCCGTGGCCCACTGCCGGATGTTCGCGTAGCTGGCTTCGATCGCGACACGTTCGACGGGCGGGTTGCTGTCGATGCCATCGACGGCCGGCGAAACCGACGCGTACTGGCCGGATCCGTCCGCAGCATACTGGCATAACTCGCCGGTTTCGGTGAAGCCGTCGAACTCACCGATCAGGCCGGCGTGTCCGTGGAACGTGCAGTCTTCGTGTGGGCAGTCGGCTGGGCAGTTCATCTTCAGCCAGTAGTCCTGGTTGTGGACGCCGTCAAGCACGTCGTCGAGTGGTTCGGTGAAGATGTTCGTGGTCGTGTACGCGAAGTTGATGCCGACGAACGGCCCTTGATCCGGAAGGTTCCAGAACCGGGAGCGGACCTTAAGTCCCTGACGGATCTCGAGACCGTCCACCGGTTCGGCCACGGGGTCCGTCCGGTAGACCTGGTTCACCCGGTGGATCTTGGCCTCGGCTTGGTCGACTTGTAGCGGGGTGAACTCGTGGTTCTTGATGAGGTGACGGATGACGCTGTATTGAACCAGGTTCGAGTAGATCCAGAGGTAGTCCTTCCAAGGGACGGTGTTTGGCTCGTATCCGGTCTCCTCCTCAAGCACTCGTCGGCCCTCCTCGTTGGTCGGAACGGCGACCGCGGGAGAGGCCTTGGTGTCGGTCGTGATGGAGTCGTACCGTTCGTCGATGGATTGGGGGATGTCCTTGTTTTTGGAGGGATGTCGCCAGATCCGGAGGTCCTCGTTCGGGAGCTGGCATTCGTACACGTTCAGATGTGCCATTCGTCCGAACGTTCCGATACGAGGTGCTTATAATTTGCCGAACGCTCGGCTTACCGATGATACTGCAGGCGTTGGTCCCTACGCGAACTCGTCTTTCAGGTACAGGACGCGGAGCCCGGTGACGTTGTTTATGACCTCACGGCTGTTGTAGATCCCGACCTTCCCAGACACGGGTCTTCCGTTCTCGTACCGGACGACTTTCCCATCACCGTCGCGGAGGGCGTTCCCCTTGTCACCGGTGACCATCCGCTCCAGGAGACCGGTGTCGCACATATACGAGGCGTCGCACACGACCTCGATGTCCATATCATCGGACAGAGTGCGCTCAAGGGTTGACACTCGCGCGTCCGGGATTTCCCCGCGTTCCGGTCCGAGGTTCACCCGCCTCCGCAGTTCATCCTTCCGCTCCCATGCATAGTCCTGCAAGTCTTCGACCAGCAGCTTCTGGATCTTCCGAACGTTCTCAACGGTCACGTCGAGGTCCAGCTGATCCAATTTCTCCTCAAAGTACCGGCGAATCGCCGGTTCCGATGAGGGCTTGATGTGGTACGCGTCAACGAACAGCTCCACGGCAGTGTTGAGATCAAGGTCGTCCCGGTCGAAGATCGCGTCCTCGAACAGGAACCGGCTGTCTCGGAGTTCCGCCATCTTCGATTTGAAGTTACCCTTGTCCTCGTTCCAGGATAGCTCGGATCGGTCCCACTTGTATTCGACGTAGTCGTCGGTGACCGGCCGATTGCAGTACTCGAAGAGAACGGTGTCCCCGATGTAGAGCTCGTTGTCCGATTCGAACAGACGCTTGGCGTCGCTATGCCACCAGTCTTGGAAGAAGGTGTAGCCGGTCAGGCAATTCGTGTCCAGATAGTACCGCATCTATTGGCTGGGCGCAAATCCGACAAGTGCCTCGGCAACAGCGTCCTGTGCATCACGTACGACATCATCCCGTTCGAGCTGCGCCCCGAACTTGGTTTGCTCACGCTCCTTGTTCTCAAGACGGGCTCGCATCTGTTTCTGGTAGCTGTCCACGTCGTCCGAGATCGCGTCCCGGACCTCTTCGACGGAGAGGTCACTGTGTTCCTGCTGGGCGACCTCGATCATAAACACCGTCCAGAAGGCATTGCAGAGGCTAAGCATCTCATTGACGCTGTAGAACTGGTCGATCTGGTCGAGTTCGGTGCTCATCACCGTGTACCAGAGATAGAGGTCGGACTCCAGGTGTGGGAACTCGTCAGTGGGGAAGCTCTTGACGACGCGCGAGAGAGAACGGCGGATGTCATCCTTTTCGTAGCCGTCATCGAGCAGGTCTGGGTGGTTGTCGGCGGCTGTCCGGAGTTGTTTGTCCAGCTGCCGAAACTCGCGCTGGACTTCGTACGGCGCATCCTCGTACATGCGGTCGGTAAGCGGTTGCAGCCCGCCGATCTGATAGTACCGGAGAAGCACCTCCTTCACGACGCTCCTGGTCTCCTCGACTTGGTCTACTGGGGCGTCAATCGAATCTGGCTCGACAGGGCAGACAACTTCTGAACCGCCATCGTCGGCTTTTCCGATGGACACCAAGGAGCCGGATAGCGGTGTTACCGTCCCGTACCGGTACCAGTAGTACGGGATATTGGCGTTGATACCTTGCTCGTCCAGCTCCTGCTTGATGAAGTACAGAAGCTTGTGAAGCTCTTTCTCCCGGAGAGGGCTGTCGTATTTCCGCTCATCAAGGAGGAGCGTAGTTATTTCGTCAACCCCGAGATCGGGAGTCATAGGTGTATTATCTTCGACCACCGTTCTTAAAGTTGACCACGTTGTTACATCATCTGATACTAAGAAACGAGACGGAGAAGCTCGTCACTCATTAATTGGTCAGCGGCCAGCGCCATCCTGGGCGAGCTTATCAAACAGTCTACGGTGCTTTTCGATGAACCGTTCGGCGAATTCGCGAGCGTCGGATTTTCCCGAGACATCGGGTTTCGCTTGGTCCTTGGTCATACTCATCGAATATTCTTTCAACGTAATGGCTGTTGTGGGCCCACATAAGCCTGCGTCGGCTACTTAATCAGACGGTTGTGTTGCGTCAGATTGGACGGTCCGTGAACATGGCCGCCAGTAAACTCGTGCGCCGCCGCCGACTCTTTTGGTTCTGAGCTCCCCCATCGCAACCAGGTCCTGCAGGTAGTTTCGTGCCGTGTTCCGATGGCACTGATACTTCACCCGTTCGGCGATCTCGGGGGCATTGAAAGGCTCACAAGCGTCGTCGTTTTGCTCGAAAATCTCCCGGACGGCGTCGATAGTAACCTTCGGATGCGGTCCAGCCATACATTGTGTGCGGCGACAAACCAAAATCCGCGTTGGCGAGGCAGTAATTCGATTGTGTGCGCCGAAAGAGTCCTTTGAATAGGACATATACGAGGCTTGTGAAGGCTATTTAGGGATTCAGATCCACGAGGAGGATAATGACGTGCCACGTGCCAAATCATCGGAATTTGAGTGAGACGATCATCAGGATGCTGGCTGAGGGGAATTCGCCTCCGGAAGCACTTCCGCCGCTATACGAGTCCATCGACCCGGACGCGTTAGACTCCTTATTCAGTCGCCGAGGCGTCGACGGGACGATAGAGTTTGAGCATGCGGGATGCCGAATTGTCGTTCACGGCAACAGAGAGATACAAATCGAGGAGTCGCCAGATGAGTCAGTGTGATCGACGTCTCCCGGGAGATGATCCCGAGGATCCTGACTCACCGAAGGACCCGAAGCTGAAGTTCCCTACGGGGCGTTTCGAAGAACCCATCATAAACCTCATTTTTGCCGCACAGATTTCCCTCGGAGCGATGGCCATTTTCACGTTCCTGTTCTGGGCCTGGCTCGTCCTCGGTTCCTGGTATCACCCGTGGATGCTCAAGCCAGGGATGTTCTGGGAGTACTTCGACATCGACTGGTACCCCGATGTCCTCGGGCTCGCATTGCTTATGGTGATCCCGGTGATTTTTCTCCATTACCTGTATGAATGACGGCGACTGTCGGGTCCAGTCCATTGACGGTGCTGCTGCGTGGGTCTCAGGACGGTTAATCACGACTACCTTTAGGAGACTGTAGCCGCGTAACAGTAGGACTGCAGCAGTCAACTGACTGAGAAGAGGCTGACAAACCACCCTCACTCTTATCCATTTTCTATTATATTGCTTGCATCGGTTACCTCTCGTGTTTAACCGATACAGGTGCTTAAAACCAAATTTCGGTTAAACACGTAACAGAACCCTCGCTTATTAGATAGGATTGCATAGTAAATACCGGACAGAAGATATGCCCGCTGAAACCGCAATCCCGTGCTCGAGAGATGTTCGGGATCTCGTAAAGGCACAGAAACGAGGCGGAGAGTCATACGACCGTCTTCTGAAGAAGATGGTCTCTCAGTACGACCCCGCTGCGTCGACGGACAAGTGAGGAGCGGAGCATCCGGCCGGGGCCGGTCTAACTCCACGTGTCAGTTCGTCACGTGGGTAGTTAGGCTTTGTGAGACTTGTGGGCCTCGTGGATGGCTCCGGGGACGGCTGGACCCGAACCCAGCACCCCAGTGAAATGCAATCGACAGGATCGGAAGACAACACGAGTACAGTACGGCGAACGAGAGATGAAATTGACACAGATGCCTTTGAGACGAGTCCCAGTACGGGATACCGCGAACTCTATTCGATAATGGGGGTCGACAATGTCTAAGGCCGAACTCACTGATGCTCCAGAGACCTACGTCAGGGAGCATCGTGAGACGCTAATCGAGATAATAAAACATAGTGACGATGACTTCGTCCGGGCGCTCTGTCTCGCAGCCCTCGTGAAGTACGGGGCAGACCCGGACGTCGAGCAGCTCCAAGAGGAGATCGCCCGCCTGGACGAGTTGCAGGAAAAGGTAAGATGACCGCGATTAGTTCCTTCTCGATCAGCGAACCCGTCTCATTCCCCCACCGCTTCGGTGAATTGCTGCGCAGCCTGGATGAGGTCGGCGTCTCCCCCGAAGGCCTCGATCACCGGTTCGATGTCCTCGAGTTTGTCGAGAAGATCCGGGTTTCGCTTCGCAATCCGGAGGAGGGCGCGTCGCTGCTCATCCTGGTCTTTCCGGAGGTCCTCGACGGCACGGTGGTCAAGAGCCTGATTGCACCACATACAGACTGGCTCCTCACGGGGAGTGTCGCGTCCGCAGCGGGGGCATTCGACTGGACCGGTCGGCCCATCGTCCTCTTCTTCGACCTCAAGGCCGTGGAGCTTGGCATACTGCGAGTCCGATTCGCCCCCAAACCGGGCTACGTAGTGAGCTGTCGCTTTGCTCCCGCGAGCCCGCCCCTGACGGTCCTCGATGAAAGCCTGCGGCATCCCCTGGCGGGCCAGCCAGGTGGCATTCGATTTTCTGAAGTTCGTCGGGGTGACGGGCTTCGTGACGCCCGCTCGCTTGCCGGCATCTTTGAAGGCGTTGTTGAACATACGGTACGAGATTTCTTCGGGCTTCGAGAGTTTCGACCACAGAGGGGCGTCTGGGTCATCTGGGGCCGGATGTTCAGAGAGCCAGCGGTTCAGATACGGGACAGAGGGAATGAGCGTGACCGAGCGCTGGCCCTTCTTCCCATCAACCATAATCTGAAGGCCGTATTCGTGGTCATTGACGTCGTTGACCGTGAGCTCTTGGAGTTCACCGCTCCGGGCTCCAGAGTCAAACGCGACCGCGATGAGAGCCTTGTCACGGGGATTCCGGGCGGCGTCGATCATAGACTTGACGTCGGCCTCCCACTCAAGCATATCCGCGGGGTTCGGGACTGGATCGTGACTGTTGCTCGTCCCGGAAGGGACCCATTCGACGCTCGCGGGGACACCCTCTTCGTCGGTCACACGTTTGGCGAACACCCGGAGCGCCGTCCGGTAGTCGTGGTTCGTGTATTCGTTGTCGTACTTGCGATTAATCCAGCGGACGATCTCCTTCGACGCCTCTCTGTCCTCGAGGGCGTCGGCCAGCCGACCGACGTTCTCCGCGATGCGAGTGACGTGACGAAGCAGTTTGATGTGGCGGTGATCGGTGTACTTGGACTTCAGAAGGTCCATCTCATCGCTGAATTGGAGAAGGAGCTCAGCATCCTCATCGTCGATTTCGTCCGACTCCTGAATTCGGTCGCGCAGGTTCCTGATTTGGGTTCGCTGGCCGGTCATTCCACAATCACTATATCATACTCTATTATACGTGGGATTATGAAGTCTCGGTTCAAATCCCGGCCTAGGCTTACTGTACTTTGGTTAAATCCTGCTTGTAAAAAGCCCTACAGTGGCGATACCGTCGGTTTGGGGGTGGTCGCGTGAGGCGCACCGTCCCCGCGGACCAGCAGTGCTCGATGCCGTCGTGCGAGCAGGAAGCCACGACCACCGTCGGCGCTGGTTCGCTCTGCGACCACCACGTCAAGCGACTGGGCGTGGACACCGGAGGCTCGGACTCCGACGAGACGGAAACCGCTGAGGACCCGTCGTCCGCGGCGTCTTCGACGTCGCAAGCGAAGGAACTCACGCGCCCAGACCGGACCACCGACGGCCGGCAAGACGATGCGAAGGTCGACCTCCATGGCGTCGAGCCCAACACCTTCCCCACCGATCTCGCCGAACATGGCGCCCGCTGGTTGCTCTGGCAGTACAGCGACGACCGAAAGGTGCCCCGAAACCCCAGCTGGGGCTACTCCAACCAAGACGTCGGCTACGCGTTCGTCGGCGCGAAGGACCCCAACGCCTGGTTCGATTTCGAGACTGCCAGCAATTGGGTCGATCACGACGACGACCTCGGATTCGCGTACTACCTCACCGGTCCCGACCGTGACGACTGGGACGACGACGAGAAGTACGCCTGGGTTGATCCCGGGGAAGACGTGCCCAGTGAACCGCACGTTGGCCTCCTCGACTTCGACGACATCCGCGATCCAAAGACCGGCGACGTCGCCCCGGGCGCTGTCAATCTCCTAGAGCAGCTGGCCGGGACGTTCTGCGAGTGGTCTCCGTCGGGAACAGGCGCGCACGCACTCGGTGGCTTCCGCCTCCCGGAGGGCGTGACGACGCTCACGATCGACCTTTCGTCCCCGGAATGGCCGGATGCCGAGCTCGAGATGTACCCCGGTCATCGGTACACCACAGTCACTGGTGACCACATCCCCGGTACCGAAATGTCCACGAGAGACGTCCAAGGGATCGTCGACGACATCGTCGCCACCCATCCAGGTGCCCTCGACGCAGCGCGTGCCACCACCCCCAGTGGTCGGCCGGACGAACTCGACCGCACGCCCGACCTGTCGAAGGCCGAACTCGCCGACATCGAGACTACGTCCGATATCCAGGACGTGTTCGACGCTATCCAGCACACCGGACCGGCCGACATCCACCTCCGGTCGACCGTCACCCGCGAGCGGAGCGACGGGAGCCTCGATCTCGACCCGAGTTGGGCGCAGTCGAAGAGCGGTACGCGCCTCGCGCAGGTTGACAGTGGTTGGGTCTACCGCAAGGGAATGCACGGCCTCGATGCGCTCCAGGTCGTCGCGCTCGAGGAGAGGATCATCTCCTCGGAAACCGAGTATCCGAGCGACGAGGACTTCTGGGCCGCCGTCGACGCACTCCGCGATCGCGGTGCTCACATCCCGGAGTACGAACCCGACGGTGCCGACCCAGTGAGTGCGCTCCCACTCGCGAAACTGGACGCCCTCGATGATGACGAACGGCAGCGTGCTGCTGCGGCTCAAGATATCGAGTGGCCGTCGACCGACGAGGCCCGCGAGCGCCTCTGGAACCGTCTGCTCGATGCTGTTCGCCAGCAGGAGGAGGTCGTCATCGACGCCCCGACGGGACTCGGCAAGAGCTACACCGTCGCGACCGAACCCTGGCTTCGCCATGCGGACTGTACCGGCGAACAGCCGGTCGTTCACTTCAGTCCGACGCGAGATGCTCGTGATGCTGCCATCGAACACAGTCGAGAAGCCAGCGGTGTGACGCACGCAGTCCTTCGCGGACGAAAGGAAGCGTGCCCCGTGGCCCACGGGATCCACGATCCGTCGGATGAGGACGAGGAGGATGAGACCGTCGAGATCACGATGAATCGGACGCCCGCCTCCCAGTGGTTCGACGCCGTCTGTGACGGTCGCGGTGTCCCCTTCTCGACGGCCCACGCCTATCTCGCCGAGCACAACGACCAAGGCATCGAACTGCCGTGCTCGCGTGGAGACGATCCGTGTCCCGCGATCGGACAGTGGGACGGCCTACCGCGAACGGAGGAGGGTGATCCCGCCGTCGACGTCATCCACGCCACGCACCAGTTCGCGTACGTCCCCGGGCTCACGCAGTCGTGTAACGTCATCTTCGACGAGCGGCCGGACTTCGCCGTCGACGGCGAACACCTCACGAACGACCGCATCCAGCGCGCCGTTACGGCGTTCCTCGAAGCGGCGGGTGCACCGGTGACTACGTGGGAGTCGTTCGTCCAATTAGCACGGACTGCGTACGGACAGGGCGTCCACGGGGACGTCCTTCGAGAAGCGAACGCGACGGCGGCCGTGTTCAATTACGAACCGGACCGGGAGTGGTATCTCGAACATCCCGACGCCCACACGCTTGCACCCGCGTTGGCGGATGCTATCTGGTCCGCGTTGGCGCAGGGCTTCGATGAGAACGGGCGCAGCGTGGGTACCGTCACACACGACCCGCCCCGACTCGATGCTAACGCTCGCGACGACGACGGCTGGTCGCGGACGTGGGTCTCTGTCGTCGTCGACGACAACAACCGCGTGCGTACCGTTCGGAACGTTCCTGACCTCTCGACGGCGCGGTGCGTAGTCGGCCTTGACGCACACCCCAGCGTCCCGCTGTGGCAACGCAACACCACCACCGACATCGTCCCCGATCGCGTGCTGGACGTCGACGAGCGCCGACTCTGGCGGCGATACGAGCGCGGCCTCAAGGTCGTCCAAGTTGGCGACGCCGTCCGACCGCTCGCTAGTGGTGAGTACTTCAACCCCGATGCGACGCGCGTGCTCTTGGATCATCTCAACCACCACTTTGACGATGCGTTCGACACCTGCATCACCGCTGCGAGCGTCGAGCGCGAGGTCGAACAGCTGATGCGAGAGGTCGGTGTCGACGACCCCGAAACGATGCACTTCGGGGAGGAGCGATCCCGCGACGAGTTCGGCGATCATGACGTGGGACTCGTCCACGGATCGATCGACCCGGGCGACGACTACGTGCTGAACCTCCTCGCCGAGTGCGACCTCCACGCTGAGCCAGAAACCGTGGAATCAGCAGATGGGGAACAGCAACGCGCGCACATGGACGTGGCTTCGTCGGTCCCGATGCCGACACGGCCAGCGAGATCCTCGCTTCCGTTCGCGAGAATCACGTCGCACAATCCGCTGGTCGATACGCACGAGACGCCGACGACCCCGACAACACAGCCACCGTCTTCGTCCATACCAGTGCCGTGCCGGCTGGGTTCGCGGACTGCCGAGTGCCTGGCGTCGAATGGGTTGCGACCGACGTGCAGCAGACCATCATAGAAGCTCTCCGGTCGCGGCAGTCTGCCACTGCCCGCAAGCTTGCCGAGGCGACGGACGTGTCGAAGCGGCACGTCGCTAAGACGCTCTCTCGGCTCCTCGATGACGACCTTGTCAGCTGCCGTGAGGGCGAAGGAGTACACGGCGCGGACGTGTTCCGCGCTGAAGACGCTCCGACGAGTGGTGTAGTTGACCTGGGTGCGGAGGAGATCGCTAACAGTGCCGTATGGGGCTCCAATACGTGGTCGTTCGTGATCGAAGCCGTTGAGGCACCACGAGAAGAGCCCACTAGACCGAGCGACACTCCAACCACGACCCGGGCCGTGTCATTAGCAGCGTTCCAAGACGGCCCACCGCCGAAGTAGGCGGCTGCTCTCCGGCCTGTTCGCCCCTTTTGTGAGCGACAGCACTACGATTCCCTGCTCGTCGTCCTCAGTCAGGCGAAGCCAACAAAGCAGAAAGTCAGGACTCGTCGGCCGGTATTTCAGAAAGCTGGGCTTTGTTGAAACCCTAAGATGATGACAGGAATCACGTGCTGTATATAGAGCTTCTCTTCAGCAGAACCCGATGCTGATGCGCCTACTAAATGTCGGAGCCCATGTTCGCAGGCAGTCGGCAGAACGAGGAGGACAGTCGATGGCCTCTAGATCCACAGAACCAGTTCACTACTGACAGCAGTCAGTCACCCGCGAATTCATTAGATGGTTTTAGTCGATGGAACGAGATGCATGAATATGGACACGCTACAATCGAACGGCAGTACGTTCCGGGGGTACCGATGGTAAACGTCGCGCTCTCAGCTGCACAAATCGTCTTAGCGCTGTTTCTCGTGGTGCTCAACGGCTTTTTTGTCGCAGCAGAGTTCGCCTTCGTTCGGATTCGGGGAACGTCGGTTGATCAACTCGTCGAGGAGGGGCGGCCCGGCTCCGGAACGCTCCAAGAAGTGATGACGAACCTCGACAACTACCTCGCCACAACGCAACTCGGTATCACCATCGCATCCCTCGGGTTGGGATGGGTCGGCGAACCAGCCGTGGCAGCGCTCATCGAACCCGTACTGGAACCGGTTCTCCCCGCGAATCTCATCCATCTCGTCGCGTTCGCAATCGGCTTTAGTATCATCACGTTTCTCCACGTCGTCTTCGGTGAACTCGCGCCGAAGACGCTCGCAATCGCCCAGACCGAGCGACTCTCGCTGTTCCTCGCCCCGCCAATGAAGTTCTTCTATTACGTACTTTATCCGGGAATTGTCGTCTTCAACGGAGCAGCCAATGCGTTCACGCGGTCGCTTGGTGTGCCGCCCGCGTCCGAAACGGATGAGACACTCGGCGAGCGGGAGCTCCTTCGGGTACTAACACGATCGGGCGAGGGCGGGGACATCGACATGGCAGAAGTGACGATGATCGAGCGCGTCTTCGATCTTGACGACACCGTGGTGCGGGAGGTCATGGTCCCACGACCGGACGTGGTGAGCGTTCCGGCGGATGCCACGCTCTCCGAACTACATTCGATCGTCTTCGAGTCCGGTCACACGCGCTATCCGGCTCTTGACGCCAACGACGGTGACCAAGTGGTTGGATTCGTCGACGTCAAGGACGTATTGCGAGCAGAGGTGGACGATGGGGATGCCGAGGTAGTCGGTGACATCGCCCGCGGAATTCTCATCGTCCCGGAGACCATGTCAATTAGCGATCTCCTGATACAATTCAGGGAGGATCGCCAGCAGATGGCCGCAGTCATCGACGAGTGGGGGGCGTTCGAGGGGATTGCGACGGTCGAAGACATCGTTGAGGCCCTCGTCGGAGACCTTCGAGACGGGTTCGACCTCGATGAGCGCGAACATTCGATACGCCCGCGTGACGATGAAGGGTACGACATCGACGGCGGAGTCCCATTGTCGAAAGTTTCCGACGCCCTCGGTGGCGACTTCGATAGCGAAGCGGTCGAAACGATCGGTGGGCTGGTGCTGGGACGACTCAATCGCGTGCCAGAACCTGGTGACCGCGTCGAGATCGACGGTCACGTCGTTGAGGTAACGAGCGTCGAGGGGACCCGAATTTCGACGGTATGGGTCCACGAAAGAGATATCGACGATCCAGCAGTGGACTGACAGGGATTTGCGTGGATCCTCATACTTTCCAGTGTAGCAGATCACAAATCTGTTGAAATCGGCGTGCAGGACTTAGAGGATAAGTTCAGCACAACGACTCCGTTTGTTTCACGCCGAAACTAGTGAACTACTCGCTCACTACACCTGCGTACTGTTCGATGTTCTCCAGTACTAACACTCAGATTACGCCGTCACCAACACTGCTTATGGAGCGAGGAGGTGTCTCTCCTTTATGACCGATTCGGGTAGCGACGAGTTCGACCCAACAGCACCAGATCAACGGGAGATCGGCCGCGAAATGGTTGACGACAGTACGGGACTCGGTTCGGTGATGGCCCACGCCTATCGCGGAGAGGTAGACCGAGTGGGAACGTGGCGGCAGCGCCTCGACGAGACGACGACGTGGGCGGTGACGCTGATGGCAGCAATTCTGACGTGGGCGTTTTCGAGTGCTGATAACCCACACTATATTTTGCTGATCGGGATCGTTGTCGTCACCATCTTTCTGGGCATCGAAGCACGGCGGTACCGGGACTACGACGTCTTTCGCTCTCGTGTTCGAGTCATCCAAGAGAACTTATTCGCAAACGCCCTCGATCCATCGCAAGGTACTGAAAGTCACGACTGGCGAGCTGAACTGAGCGGGGACTATCGCAGGCCGACGCTGAAAGTCTCGTTCTACGAAGCACTCGCAAACCGGCTCCGGCGTGTCTACCTCGCGCTGCTCAGTGTCCTCTTGGTCGCGTGGGTCTTTAGGATTACAGCGTTCGCGCCGCGCCAAGACTGGCTGACAACCGCTGGAATCGCCCGTCTCCCCGGGATTGTTGTGGTTGCCGTTGTGGGTGTGTTCTACGTCGTACTGCTGGGCGTCACTTTTTGGCCCCGCGAGCGCCATGCCAAGGGTGAATTCCGTGAGGGTGATCCGGACGACTGGAAAGAGACGGACCGATAAATCCGTTCTCCGTATAATGTACCATCTCGGTAGTGGAACGGGATATAGAGGGCTGCAGTACCTACTAGGAGTGATGTCTGAATCAGAAGTGACCCGCTGGGAGTACGAGACGCTTCGCCCACCGCGCGATGAGACCCAAAAAGAAGCAGAGGATCCGAAAGCAGAGTTGAATCAACTCGGTGCAGAGGGTTGGGAGTTTGTGGAGACGATTGACTACGAAGGAGGCGGCACCAAGTACCTCGTTTTCAAGCGACCTACCCAATCGGATGAGCCAGTATGACTGACGAGACCGACATCAGCACGGCCAACACGATGCGTGAGCGCTCGGGCGAGAGTCGGATTAAAATCTGGTTGCTGCTGCGCGCGAACCGCCTTCTCGTCTCCAGCGTCCTGACCAGTACCGTGTTCGTCGCATTCGTCATCGCCGTCGCTGTCCTCGATCCACCGTTTTCACGGCAAATCGAGTCCGGCGACATGATCGACACGATGTTCTCGACGATGATCACGGTCATCGTGACTGGGACGACACTCGTCGTCACGATCGGTCAGCTCGTCCTCTCCCAAGAGAACGGCCCGCTCGGCGATCAACGCGAGCGTATGTCCAGTTCGATGGATTTCCGGGATTATACTGAAGAATTAATCGGATCTCCGAGTCCTGCCGATCCATCCGAATTCCTCCGGCAGATCATCGGAATCACGGCACAACGGACGATAGCTCTTCGAGAGTCTATTGACAAGAATGATGACGAGAACCTCCGAGAAGAGGTCGATGAATTCACTGAAAGCGTCACTGGGAACGCTGACATGGTCCGTGACCAACTTGAGGGTGCGCAGTTCGGCTCGTTCGATGTGCTATTCGCTGCACTAAACTTCAACTATAGTTGGAAAATATTCCAAGTTGAACGTATTACGAACGAATACGAAGAGAGCCTCACTGAGGAAGAACGCGGCTTGCTTGACGATCTCAAATCAGCCCTGTCTCTGTTTGGTCCGGCGCGCGAACACATCAAGACACTGTACTTCCAGTGGGCACTCATCGACTTGTCTCAGATGATTCTCTATGCTGCGGTCCCGGCATTGGCCGTTGCGGGTATCATGGTTGGAATCGTCGATGCGGGGACGTTCCCGGGAAGCACACTCGGTCTCGATCACATCATCCTCGTCGTGGGCGGTGCGTTTGCGGTGACGCTCGTTCCCTTCATGCTGTTCGTCTCGTACGTCCTTCGCATCGTCACCATAGCAAAACGGACACTTGCCATCGAGCCGCTGATCCTCCGCGAATCGCAACGCTAAGATCCGACGCAGTATCTTGTTCCTCTGCACTGGGCGATCGCCACTTTCGTAAATCGGTCACGATCTCATGTCACATTCGCGCTCTCTATTCAGCACAGCTTCTGGAATCTATCACCGACTGAGAGTTTCGACGAGGCAATCACTGATAATTCGCTCTCTGTAGTGAACCTATCCAACCGGGTTCTAACTGCTCTCTCTCTCTGTTGGAACGACAGGGTAACCATCGACAAGGCGTTCTAGAGGACCAACCGAACGCTTCCAATCACTCGGTCGCTTCGACGGATTTCCGAGCGGTGTCGATGACTTTCGCGTCACCGCCCAGGGTTTCGATCAGGGGTTCGATCTCCTCGACGGCGTCCAGCAGTTCTGGGTTATCCTTCGCCAACCGGAGTAGCTCTCGGCGTTGCTTGGATTCCTCCTTTTCGAGTTCGTCGACGGCGTCAGGTTCCATCGCCTGGTGACACCAGACGCAGAACGGTTCATCGCGCGGTGTCTCTTTGTCACAACGAGGGCACGTGAGCGGGGTTCTGTTCTCCGTTTTTTCTGTTTCGACTTCTAGTCCCTGCAGTTGAGCGTACTGGTTGTTCTCGTTTTCTGGTCCGAATGCGGCGATGTATCGACGAGCGTGGTCTGAAGTCGGCGTCCGACCCTGTCGGTCGTTAATGAACGCCTCGTTCGCTCCCTGTTTCGATAGCCAGTACGTGTTCGATTTGCGAAAGTTGGTTGGCGTGACTGGCTTGTCTATTCCCGCTCTCTCCCCTGCGTCTTTGAACCGTCCGAGGAAACTATGGTACGTGCCATTGTTGTACGGGTCGTCGAGTTTACACCACAGGAATGCCTCGTCGTCATCCGGAGCAGGGTGTTCTGCAAGCCATTTCTGCAGGAAGGGCGTGCTATTAATCAGCGTGACCGAGTGTTCGCCCTGCTTTCCGTCGAGTTTGATTTGGATTCCGTGGTCAGCATCGCCTACTTGTCCCATGCGAATGTTGTGGTTTTCTTCCCCTCTCGGTCCGAGTTCGTGTGAAACGGGAAACAGGGCCTTGTCTCGCGGGTTCAGCGCACCGTCTTCGGCCATTCGTTTCGCCTCCTTCCAATCAAGCATGTCGGATCGGCTCGGAGACGGGTTGTAACTATTACTCGTTCCCGTAGGGATCCATGCTAGTGATTTCGGGACTTCCGAATCGGGAAGTTTGAGTGTCCGCTTCCCGAAGATTCGCAGTGCGACGCGGTAGTCGTGGTTCGTCTCTTCGGCGTAGTCGGGAGTACCCCGCTCCGTGTTGATCCACCGTACGATGTCCTCCGCGGCGTCCCGGCTTTCGAGCGCGTCTGCGAGCCCGCCGACCTGCTCTGCCATAATGACACAGTGTCGAAGCAGTTTCTCGTGCCGGTAGTCGCTGTAGACGGAACTCAGTAGATCGAGTTGTTTGCTGAATTCGAGGAGCGCTTCGGCATCGTTCTGGGAGATGCTCGGCGCTTCGTCATCGTCAGGGGGCTCTTCGGAGAGTCCTGACCGCTTTTTTACCCTTTCTTGGAGGTTCTCAATTCGGTCGCGGGTTCCCATGTGTCATTCATATATTTTATCCGTTGGGATTTAATGTTTAGCCCAATAGCCCGGCCTAGGCTCTTTTCACGAGCGTTTCGGCGTGGAGTTGTTGCTCCGCACCCTGTACGAGTGAAAGAGCCCGGTCCGAGTCTACTAACGCGACGCTCTCGGATTACCGAGCGAACTACCGCAATCAGACCTCACAGACGCATTCGTGCTTCACCCGGCTCGTCGAGACGAGATGTCGGTGGAAGTTGGTGGCGAATTGGTGCATCGCCTCGGCTTGCTCTTCGGTCGCGATCCCGAGTCGGTAGTACGTCTTCGTCCGGTTCTGGTTCCACAAGTCGGCGAGTTCCTCACCGAACCGATCGTCGTAGAGCCCGGCCCGGGAACCTCGCTGGTAGAGCCGCCGATGGCTACTGATGATCTCTTCGGCTGCCATCGCCCCGTCGTGGATGAGCCGAAATTGGATCGACCGCTCGATTGCGACGAAGGACGACTCGATCGTCACGGGCGACTCCTCGAACGTCCGTTCGGCGGCCGCTAGGTCGTCTCGGATGCCGTCATTCACCATCGGCGTACACCTCCGTTCTGACCTCGGCGAGTTGCACCGAGTCAACGAGGGTGATCCCGCCGTCGAACTGTTCCCGGAGTCGTTCACCGATTCTGCGGGCGCTCTCGACAGATTCGACCAGCGGTTGGAACGTGTACCGGTTCCCGTCGAACTTCGTCTCTTGGAGTTCGCGAACGATCGACTGGACGGATCGTCGGGCAGATGTCTTGTCCTCCTCGACGATGACGAGCAGATCGACGTCACTGGCCCGGTCCGCATCGCCCCGTGCGACGCTTCCGAAGAGAACGACACCGACCAGATCGTCGATCGCTTCGCGCGCTCGGTCGACGAATGCACGGACCGGTTTTTGGAACTCGGATTGCGGGATAGACAGTACCGGATCGGGCTTGGTGAGCCGATCACGGTTGACGCTCACGTACCGATTGCGTCCGTCTCGTCGCGTCTCGACGGCACCGACGCTCGAAAGCAGTTTGACGGCCTTCGAAACGGTCGCCTGATTCCCGTCGATTCGCGTCGCAAGGTCGCTGACTGTGAACTCGTCGTACGGCTGATCGATGAGAAAGGAGAGAACGTCTTGCATCGCTTGGTACCGAAAGACGCGTTCGTCGGGAAACGGGTACTCTATGGCGATCGTCACCCTCTCACTCCCGTTAGGCATACGATTCCTATTAGGAATTCGTATTGCAAAACGCTGTCTTAAACTCGAATCCCGAATTGCCACTTTCACGGCCGTGGATACGGACCAGAAGAGGGTCACACCCGGACGTTTTCGATAGCCGCGTCTCGCCGCCCGTCACTCAGATCGCTTCGAACTCGATCGGCACACTCGCCAACCCGTGGGAGTCGGCTTCGACCCCGGAACGAGAGAGCACGAGCCGAAGCCGCCAGCCGTCCTCGACGGCGGCAACTCGAACCGCCGCGGGCGGCCACGCCGGATTTCGACGGAGGAGGTCGACGACGATCGGGAGCGTCGGGAGCCGCCCGTCCCGGGGCGACAGCGCGTACCCGGAGAGGCGGATCGCGACCGACCGCGTCCCGTCTTCGAGGTCGACCGACCACGGCGAACGGGCGTAACCCCCGAGGATGCCGAGCTCCCGGAGGCGGGCGAGCGTCGCGTCGACGGACGTCTCGGCGGGCGCTCGCGCGTTCGTCTCCAGCCGGGACGCGGCGCGAGACAGGACCCTCGCCTGTTCGGCGGGGGAGAGCCGCGTCGCGAGCTCCCCGGCCATGCTTTCGAGCAGGCACAGACAGAGGTCGTCCGGGTCGGACAGGGTCTCCGCGAGCTTGAAGTACGCGTCCATGACGGCCGACTCGACGGCGTCGTCGTCGTTCTCGGAGAGCGTCTCGAAGACGGCGGCCGCGACGCGGTGGCAGAACTCGACGAGGTCCCGTCGCCCCGAGGGCGTTTCTCCGACGGCGGGTTCGGAGGGCAGACGGTCGTTCCGATCGATCTCGGCGTCCGAAGAGTCGGCCTCGGCGTCCGAACGTCGCCCGGACCCGGTCCCTTCCTTCGCGCCCTCGTTCGCGTCGTCGCCCGATCCCGCGTCCTGGCAGACGATCACGTCGTAGTGCGGCAGCCGGGGATCGTACCGCCGGAGCGCGGCGCGGTACTGCTCGGTCGCTCGGGCGGCCGCGCGCGCCGTCGACCGACTCTCGAACCGCAGGCCCGCGGCCGGAGCCGGCCGATCGCCGTACCGGGCGCAGACGAGGTAGTACTCGCCGGTCTCGGCGGCGAGCGCTTCGACGTGTTCGCGGATTTCGACGAGCGTCGTTCCGACCATGGCCTCCTCCGCTCACCCGGATTTCCGCTCGGTGACGACGTGCCACGGGACGCGTTCCCGCCAGGGGCCGAGCGTCCGCCACTGGTCGAACGCCTCGGCCGCGTCGAGCACGCGGGTGTCCTCGAAGCCGGCGGCGGCGAACAGCGCCCGGATCTTCGACGGCGGCGCGTGGTGGAACGGCAGGTCGGTCTTTGCCTCGTTCCACTCTCGCCGGGTTCGACCGTCGAGTCCCGTCGCGGATCCGCCCCGCCGGACGCGGAGGGCGAGGCCGTACAGCCTGCGGACGACCCGCTCGGAAACGCCGCGCGCGGGGTCCTCCGGGTGATTGCCGAACAGGACCACCCGCCCGCCGGGTCGGAGCACCCGGTACCACTCCCAAACGGCGAGTCCGGGGTTCGGCAGCGACCAGATCACCGCGCGGTTCGTCACGACGTCGAAACTCGCGTCGTCGAAGGGGAGCGCCTCCGCGTCACCGGTCGTGAATCGCGCCTCGAAGCCGTCGCGGGCGGCTCGCTCGCGCGCCCGTTCGAGCATCGGCTCGGAGACGTCGCAGCCGACGACGTCGTGGCCTACTTCCGCGTACAGACCGGCGAGAAAGCCCGCGCCGGTCCCCACGTCGAGAACCCGCTGTGGCTCCTCGCCGACCGCGTCGCGGATGGCGTTCTCCCACGCGCGGCGGTCGCCGTGCCGGGTGATTTCGTCGGCGTACTGGCCCCACATCTCGGCGCTTCGTTCGTCGTTCCAACGGGCGCTCGCGGTCGATTTGAGCCGCTCTCTCGTCAGATCACCAGTTGCTGTCGTGTTTCTCTCGGTCATTCGGGGCTCACCGTCGCTGCCGCGGTACCGGTGTCGGTCGATCGGCTCGGGTCAGCGGTTCGATCCCGTCGTTCATGCTCGGAACTCCCCGTTGACGATGTCGGCGACGCGCTGACGGTCGAACAACCGTTCGTCGCCGAACTCGTCGGGATAGAGGCCCCGAGCCGCGCGTTCGAGCTGGAAGAGGTGGATGATCGGGCCCTGGTAGGTCAGGCCGCCGTAAACGACGCGATCGTTCCGCACCGCCCGGAGTTCGCCCGCGACCTCGTGGTTCCGGAGGTGCGAGACGATCGCTTCTTCGAAGTACTCCGGGGTGATCTCACCCTGGAGCCGGATGGCGAGGGCGTCCGGATCGATCTCCAGCAGGGTTTCGTAGTCGATCGTGCCGCCGCTCGCCTGCGCGTCCGTGACGCCGTGTTCGGCGAGCGCGTCCCCGACGTTCAGGTCGTTCCAGTGTTTGGATTGGGTGCCGCCCCCGATGAGGTACGGGTAGAACGACTCCGGAGGGACCCCCGCGGGATACAGCACCGCGACGTCGGGCGTCTCGTCCGGGAGACGCGCCCGCACGTCCGCGAGTACTTCGTCGTGGTATCGCGCGAACGCCTCGTAGCGCGCCCGCTGCCGGAACACCCGTGCGAGCTTCTCGAAGGCCTCGTACATCGAGTAGTACCGGTAGTCGTGCCAGTCGTAGACCCTCGTGAAGCCCGTGTTCCCGAAGAACGGCGCGACGTTCTCGTCGATCTCCCGGACGTCGTCCCGGCTCCATCCGAGGCGGTTCACCGCGAAGTTCGGGTCGACGACGTGGACGTCGGCGTCCAGTTCGTAGAAGACCTCTTTCCCGGTGCCATCCTGCCACAACTGCGTCAGGTCGTCCTTGGTAACGGAGACGCCCGGCAGTTCCTCGTACAGGTGCGTTCCGAACCGGGCGCGGACGCCGATTGCCAGTAGCCCGTCGGCCTGCCCGAGCGCGACGCCCATGTCGGCGTAGTCGCCCGTGTAGGGGACCCAGGTCTCGGGGGGGCGGTCGAACTCGACGGTTCCGACCGGCTCCATCGTCACCGAGTACGGGGTATCGGTAGCCGTCTCGCTCTCGGCGGAGGCGTCCGTCGCCGCTTCCGTCCCGGTCGACGACGGCTCCGGTCCGCCGTCACCGGTACAGCCCGCGAGCAACCCGCCGCCGACGAGCGCGCCGCCGTACTTCACGTACTCGCGCCGCGTCGGGCGTTCGCGCCGCGTGGCATCGTCAGCCATGCGATTTAGGCTAGCCTAAAGCGATAAAGCGTTTTCGGAAATTAGGCGAGCCTAAACGCGTGTCGGGTCGGCGCATCGCAGGACACGACGACAGCCCGTGCTCCGGGGACGGCCACCCGGTGCGGACACTCATTTTCACCGTCGGGAACCGCATTGGATTTTGGCACGCCTAAATTATAGAGAATTTGATAAAAATTTATGGCGCTGGTCGTCCAACCGCACGAGAAGTGAGATCCATGGCGAAGAGACAGATCGGTCTGGTCCGCGAGCCCGACACCGGAGAGTTGCGGCAGGAGTGGGGCACCGTCGTCGAGAACGAGCTCGGGATCGACCGCGACGTGGCGGAGGTGGTCGTCGGTGCTCTCCGCGTCGACCACGCGGGGACGTTCAACCTGTTCTACCTCCTTCGCAAGCACTACTGGACGGCAGAGGGGGCCGAGTTCCACCAGGTCGCCGAGTTCCTCGGGGACGCCTACAAGCGCGCCCGCGCGATCAACGACGACCTCGCGGTCCGCATCGTCGAACTCGGCGGCGTTCCGCCGAACACGCCGCCGACGATCCAGGAGAACGCCCGCGTCCACCTCGAAGCCGAAGACGTCTACGACCTGCGCGCGTCGCTGGAGGGCGACCTGGAGGGGTACGCGACGCTCGTCGCGGAGATGCGCGACCACGTCGGCCTCGCCGAGGAGCTGGGCGACTGGGCCACCGCGAAACGCCTGCACGACCACCTCCGCGACCTCGAAGACGACGCCCGCGCCGTCGAACAGCTCCTCGAAGGCGACGCGCTCGTCCGGGAGGGCGCGACCGACTGACGATGACGAGTACGCCACACCTTCGGAAACCCGACTCGGCCCGCGTTCGTCGGAAGTGGGGGACGGTCGACGAGAACGACCTTCGGCTCGAACGGGAGGTCACAGAACGGATGGTCGCGGCCCTGAACGCGGAACTGTCGGGGCTGTACATCCTGTTCAATCAGGTGCGCAAGCACTACTGGATCGCCGAGGGCGCGGAGTCGAACCGGGTCGCCGGGTTCCTCGAGGACGCGGCCGATCGACTCGCGGAGATGACCGACGACTTCGCCGTCCGAGTGCACGCCCTCGGCGGCGTTCCGGTCTGCGGTCCGATGGGCATCCGCCAACACGCGCCGATGCACATCGAGGCCGCGAACCTCTACGACGCGCGGTCGTCGCTGGAGCGCGACCTCGACGGGTACGCGACGCTCGCGGTGCTGATGCGCGAGCACGTCGAACTGGCGAGCGAACTGGGCGACGAGGCGACCGGCGAACTCCTGCGCGAGCACCTCAAGACGCTCGAAGGAGACGCACAGACGCTCGACAGGAATCTCGCCGACGATACGCTGGTACGAAACGGCGCATCGGACTGACCGCCCCCGCGCACGAATCCGCCAGCGCGGGGACGAGCAGCGACAGTCGCGGGAAGGGAGCTCCCGCGGAGTCGGCCCGAGCGCGCCGCGCTCTCGTGAGGACGTCACGCGCGTTTCCGGCCTTCACCGTCCGAACGTCGAGCTCCCCGGCGTTTCTCCCGGTGGTCGCGTTTTGACGCGATCGCGATAAAAAAGAAAGCGGAGAGAGCTGCTCGCAGATTACCCATGTGAGGCGTCTCGGCACTAGCGTTCGGATCCTGGTAGCCTCGCTCGTTACGGACCGACGCTCGTTAGCGAGCAGAGGCGCACGCCCGCGGCCGTCGCACCGAACGTTTCGGCCGTCGAGGACGTGCGCCTCTGCTCGTTTACAGAGATCGACGGAGCGCTATTCAAATCTCGTCATCGTTCCACCGCGATCGAAAGCGTCGCTCGCTCTAACGTTCGACCTCCGACAGCTTCTATCGCTCCGTTGAGACCGTCAATCGGACGTTTTTTCGGAGTTCGTCTCCCCGTCGAACGACATTCGATAGCGGCCCGCTCCTGCGGCCCCCCGCGCGGTCGGCACCCTCGGACTCTCAGCGCTCTCGGTCGCCGAAATCGGTCGTCGCGGGGGAAGTCGAAAGACGGCGACTGCGTAGCGCCCGAGCGAGCCGACTCGTTCGGCGCCGGTCGTGATCTCAGTCCCCCAAACATTCCTTAGTGAACAATAATAAAATACTAGCTATTCCCCTTAATATAGAGTTTTAATAGCTAGTTTTAGTGAAATAGCGGGTAACAGTAACAGGGCTTGAATACGAACATCGACGACAGCATCGACCGAGCAGCGAGCGCGCGGTCGGGGTCAGCCGAAGCGCAGGGCACTACGGCCTCCGACCGCGCGTTTCTGCTCGGAGATCAACCATGAAGAAAGCACTACGCATCCTGATGGCCCTCGTGGTCGTCGGCACCGTCTTCACGGCCGGCTTCGCGGGCTCGGCCGCCGCGCTCGACTTCGACTTCGACTACGAGGAAGGCGACACGACCGAGATCGACCAGAACCAGGAGAGCGATCAGAACGCCGAAGCGACCGTCGAGCAGGACCAGGACGTAGACCAGTCCAACGATAACCTGCAGGCCGGCGCTTCCGTGGGCATCATCAACGACGGTGACCAGTCGGTCGAGCAGAGCAGCGAACAGGTGAACTACAACGACCAGGAAGGCGCTGCGGCCGCCGGTAACTTCGCCGAACAGACCCAGGAAGCCGACGCGTAAGCCGGTGAGCGACCGCCGCTAACCGAGCGCGTCCGTACGCTCATTTTTCGTCCGAGAAGCCGAGTGACGAGGATCCGCGACCGAGTCACGTCGCCGAACCGGACATGGCGATTCGTCGTGAATAGGGATATATACGAACGAACGACGTTAGCGACTAGCATGGATGGGGGGATGAAAGCGGACAAGAAGCGGAAGGCGGCGAAGCGGGACCCCGGACCGAAACGAACCGCGTCGCTGGCCGAGCGGATGAGCTGGTCGGCGACGCACCGCCGGCGCACGGAGCGGCAGATCGAGGCGCTGGAGGCGGAGGTGGCGTGGCTGTACGGCGCGCTCAAGGCGGCGAACCCGGGCGGCGCGGAACTCGTCGGCGCGTGCGCGCGGTGCGGGGAAGGCGTCGTCACGCGAAACTCGGACACGCTGCGCTGCGACGCGTGCGGCTACGTGCGGTACCTGTGACGGAGGGGTGACGGGCCGTCGCCCCTCCGGCGGTCACCGGAGTCGGTACACCTTCCGCCGCGCGTCGGTCGGGTGATACCGCTCCTCGACGGCGTCACAGCGCTTGAGAGATTTCACGCCGGCTTCGACGCCGCTGCGCGACAGGCCCGACGACTCGATCAGCGCCGAGAGCGGCTGCTCGCCCTCGTACTCCAGCAACTTGTAGACGAGTTTCGCGCTCGTCGAGCCGCCCGCGACGCAGGCGCGCGTTCCGTCCGGGTCGCGGTCAGTCTGCATCCTCGGTTCCGCTCGCGTGCGCCCCTTCGGCGGTCGATTCGTCGAGCTCGTCGAAGAGGTCGTCGACGCGGCGCTCGATCTCGTCGCGGATGTCGCGGACGGCGTCGAGGCCCTTGCCGTCGGGATCGTCGAGCCCCCAGTCGCGGTTCTCCCCGCTCCAGGTCGCCGGACAGACGTCCTGCGCCGAACAGCCCATCGTGATCACGTAGTCCGTCGCCTGGATCTCCTCGA
The DNA here is from genome assembly GCF_002844195.1 of Halegenticoccus soli. Taxonomy (GTDB): domain Archaea; phylum Halobacteriota; class Halobacteria; order Halobacteriales; family Haloferacaceae; genus Halegenticoccus; species Halegenticoccus soli. The sequence goes on along the minus strand of NZ_PEND01000001.1, from coordinate 142,329 downwards.
ACGTGATCTCCCTGGGCGTTCGGTCGGCGAGGTCGAACCCCTTCTCGCGCATGACCTTGACGACCTCGTCGTGGACGTGGTCGGCCGGCTGAGTCCCGCCAGTCAGCACCTCGACGCGATCGGCCAGACCCCGCCGCTCGACCTCCCGCCGCGCGAACGCGTTCGCCATCTGGCTCCGGCCGGCGTTCTGCACGCAGACGAACGCCACGCGCAGCGAGTCGGCGTCGTCGGCCATCTCAGTTCGCCCCCCGCGAGGCGTCGAGCGCCTCGACGAGCGCGCGACCGCGCTCGGTCGACCGGTAGTAGCGCCACCGGCCCTCCTTCCGACGCTCGACCGCGCCCGCGTCCCGGAGTTCGGCGAGCGCGTGGCTGATCGCGCTCTCGCTCACGTCGAGAAGGGGCGTCAGCTCGCAGACGCAGAGGGGGTCGTCGGAGGCCGCGAGGAGCCGCAGGATGCGATAGCGCGTCCCGTTCGCGACGGCCGAGAGGAACCGAACGTCGCCGTCGGCGTCGGCGTTCTCGGCCGCGAGGCGGCTCAGCGTCTCTATCCGGCGTTCGACGTCCGATTCGCAACACTCGCCGATCTCGTCGGCGATGAGGCGGCGAAGCCGGGCCGTGGTCTCGGGCATCGCGAGACGATTGAGCAGGAGCTCAAATAACTGTTTGGATGCTCGAAGCCGCTGTTTTCGAGGGAAAATCGCGTGATCCGTGGACGGGAGGGAGCGAGGAAGAGACGAGAAGAGGGGAGAAGGAGAGGAGAAAAGAAAGGGGAAGGAGACGAGAAAAGAAGGGAGAAGGAGACGAGAAGAAAGGGGAGAAAGGAGAAAAGAAGGAGGAGAAGAAGGGAGGGAAGGAGAGGAGAAAGAGGGGCCAGAGGGGACGCGGACGCGGGGACGGTGGACGGGGGACGGCGCGTCTCAGCGGAAGTCGTCGAGGAACCGCTCCGGGATGTAGCCGAGTACCGGGGCCGGGAGCGCTTCGACGAGCCACTCGGCGGCCGCGACGAGCGGTTTTCGGAGCAGCGCGTAGACGGCCGAAACGGCGAGCGCGGCGTAGACGCCGGCCTCGACCGGGCCGTCGAAGACGACGAGCGCCGGGAGCGCGAACAGTCCCGCGAGCGCCAGATCCTCCGGCGCGCCGTCGTAGCGGACCCAGCGGCGGGGTGCCACCCACCGGCCTCGGAAGTGGTCGTACACGGCGCGGTCCGAGGTCCCCTCCCACGGTTTCAGCTCGAGCCCGCCGCCGAGGGCGTCCATCGCGGAGTGGAGCGCCGCGGCGGCGAGAAACAGCGCGAACGAGAGCGTCGCCGTCGTCGGAACGACCGCGGCCAGCGCTATCGCCGGCGCCGCCGCCGCGGCGTAGTAGACGGGAAAGTGCAGCGTCTTCCGGTGGCCCGCGTAGAGGTCGAAGTCGGGAAACAGCCCGCCGAGCGCGGCCGCCACGACCGGCAGGGGGCCGGCGTCGGGAGCGAAGAACAGCGCGAAAACGGCGAGCACGACCCCGGCGAGGGCGTGCGTCGTGGCCATCATCTGCCGCGGTTACGGCGTCGGAGGACAAAGGACTGTCGTGCGGATTGGTACCACAGGGAGAGCCGACGCTCGGCGACGGGGGAAGGACGGCCACTCGTTTTTGCCGTCGCCGTCGTACGCCGAGGTATGGGGGACGCCGAATCGGAGGCGGACGCGTCGACGCCGAGGCGGTACCAGCGCTCGGCGATCGTCCTCCTGCAGGCCGCGATCGGAGGGATCCTCGTCGCGGGGGTTCTCGCGCGGAACCTGAGCGTCGTCATCAACGCGGCGCTGGGACTCGGGGTCACGTTTCTGCCCGCACTCCTCGCGAGGGACTGGAACCTGCGGCTCCGCGCCGGTCTGACGCTGTGGATCACGACGGCGGTGTTCCTCCACGCGCTCGGGATGATCGGCCTGTACGTCGCCGTCCCCTGGTGGGACCACCTCACGCACACCCTGTCGGCGACGGTCGTCGCCGCCGTCGGCTACGCGACCGCCCGGGCGTTCGACGAGCACAGCGACGCGGTCTCCTTCCCCCCGCGGTTCATGTTCGTCTACGTCCTGCTCTTCACGCTCGCGTTCGGCGTGCTCTGGGAGGTGCTGGAGTTCGGCGTCCGCCACGTGACCGACGCGCTGGGCATGGAAGCCGTGCTGATCCAGTACGGTCCCCGTGACACGATCGTCGACCTGCTGTTCGACCTGGTCGGCGCGGTTCTCGTCGCCCTGTTCGGCACGCGGACGCTCTCGTCGGTCGTCGACGCCCTCCGCGCGCAGCTCGACGGGTCGCGGAGCGGCGAACGTCCCGAGTGAGCGCTGCAGAGCCGTCGACCGGGCGCTCGCGGGAGCCGGATCCGAGCGACGGGACGGTGCGCCGTCGCCTTCGCGGGCGGTCGAACCTCCCGCCGGGACGTACTTTTTTATCCCGCCCGCCGTATAGCTGGTATGCGATTCGTTATCGTTGGCTACGGACGCGTCGGCGCGCGGACCGCGCGCATCCTGAGCGAGGAGGGACACGAGGTCGTCATCGTCGAGCGTAACCACGACAAGGTCGAGCGGGCGCGCGATCTCGGGTTCGAGGTCGTCGAGGGCGACGGAAGCAACGAGGCCGTGCTGACGAAGGCGGACGTCGAAGCCGCCGACGCGATCGGCGGGCTGACGGGCGATCTGAACGTCAACTTCGCCGCCTGCATGATCGGGAAGGAGTACGGCTGCCGGACCGTCCTCCGCATCGACGAGGACTACAGAAAGGAGATCTACGAGCGGTACGCCGAGGACGTGGACGAGATCATCTACCCCGAACGCCTCGGCGCGGCGGGCGCGAAGACCGCGCTGCTCGGCGGTAACTTCAACGCTATCGGTGACCTCACCGAGCGCCTCCAGCTGTCGACGGTGACGGTGCCGGAGGAGTCGCCGGTCGTCGGCGCGCGCGTGAGCGAGATCGAGCTCCCCTCGACCGCCCGCATCTACGCGCACGGGAAGGGCCGCGAACCGATGACGATCCCGCTCCCGGGAACCACGGTCTCCGCCGGCGACCACCTCGCGCTCATCGCGGAGCGCGACGCGCTCGACGAGGTCAAGGCGGCCCTGCTCGGGGCGTGAGCCTCGACGCCGAACGAAGGAGTGAAGGGGCGAAGGGACGGTCGTGCTCCGCCGGTCGCCGCGGGGGAACGGCGGCGCGGAGCGCGTCCGGGGTGCAAAAGGGTGTGGGGTGTGCCGGGCGCGCGCGGGTGGGAGGATGGGAACTGAGGCCGTCAGTGCGCGCCCGGGTGGGGGATAGCCGTCGGTCGACTTAAATCCGCGTCAGACGCGCGACAGACTAAGACCGGGCGGCGGGCGTCCGTCGGAGGTTCGACGTCGGCGGGCGCCCGACTACTCCTCGACGGCCGTCGCCCGCGTCGCCGTCGCCTTGAACGACGCGACGACGCTCCGCCCCGGTTCGATCGCCAACCCGTCGGCGCTGTCCGCGGTCACGAGCGCGACGAGGGGCCCGTCTCCGCCGACGTCGACGGCCACGCGGACGATCGCCTCCCCGCGGTCGACGCCCGCGACGGTCCCCGGGAAGCGGTTCCGCGCGCTCGTCCCGCCGGCCGGCGGCGCGTCGTCGGGCGCGTGAAGGGTGACGGCGTCGGCGCGGACGCTCACCTGTACCCGAGACCCGCGGGCGACGGGGGGCGATTCCGGCTCGGGCGCGACGAGGAGCGCGCGAACCGTCCCGGCCGCGGTGTCGACGTACCCGAGTTCGCCCGTCGCGGTCGCGACCGTCCCGTACAGCACCGTCTCCTCGGCGCCGGCGGTCCCCGAGAGGGCCGCCCGCAGGCGCTCGAAGCGCGCGAGCAGGGCCTCCGCGTCGCCCGTGAGGCTGCTACCGCCGCCGCCGCTGCCGCCGCGGCGGCGCTCGACGAGCGGGCCGAACGCCGCTTCGAGGGCGTCGAGGCGGGCGAGCGCCCGGGCCCGCGAGCGTCCGAGCGCGGCCGCCGCGGCGTTGACCGACCCGCGCTCCGCGATCGCGCGGAGCAGCGACGCGTCCGCCGCGCCGAAGTCGACCCCGTCGGCCGAGAGGTACGCCTCGAACTCGCCGTCCATGCCCCCGAGAGGGGGCGGCGGATAAAAAGCGTGAGCGATCAGTACACGAGTTCGCCGTCGATGAACTTCCGCGCCCGCTCGTCGCCGGGCGAGTCGAACACCCGCTCCGTCGGCCCGTACTCGATGCACTCGCCGTCGAGCAGCACCGCCGTCCGGTCCGAGACCCGCTCGGCCTGGTGCATGTCGTGGGTCGCGAGCGCGACGGCGATCCCGCGGTCGCGGGCCTCGCGCACCGCGCCTTCGATGACCGCCGTGTTCCGCGGGTCGAGGTTCGAGGTCGGCTCGTCGAACAGGAGCGCGTCCGGGTCGAACGCGAGCGCCCGCGCGACGCCGACGCGCTGTGCCTCGCCGGCCGAGAGCGACGACGCGTTCCGGTCGGCTTTGTCGGCCAGGCCGACGCTCGCGAGGGCGTCGCTGACGCGGTCGGGGACGCGGTCGCGGCCGAGGGCGCGCGAGGCCGACGCGCGGACGCGCTCCCCCCACGACCGGCGGACGTGCAGGCCGTAACTGACGTTGCGGGCGACGGACGCGGAGAAGAGGTCGCGGTGCTGGGAGACGAGGCCGATCCGCCGCCGGACGGCGAGCCGCTCGTCCGCGGACAGCGCCCACGCGTCCCCGGCGTCGGTCGCCACCGTTCCGGCGTCGGGCGGCGAAAACAGCGCGAGGAGGCGCAGGAGCGTCGTCTTCCCCGTCCCCGACGGGCCGACGACCGCGAGCACCTCGCCGGGTTCGACGGCGAGCGAGACGCCGTCGAGGACGGCGACGCCGTCGAACCCGTGGGAGAGACCGTCGGCGACGAGCCTCACGCCGCCCCCCTCCCGCCGTCGCGGAACCGCGCCCCCAGGACGTTCACGGCGAGCGCGAGCGCCACGAGGACGACGCCGAGCGCGATTCCCGTCTCGAAGTTCCCCTTGCGCGCCTCGATCGTGATCGCCGTCGTGAGCGTCTGCGTGAAGGAGACCCTCCCGCCGTCCGGCGCGGTGAGCGCGATGTTTCCCCCGACGATGAGCACCGATCCGACCTCGCTTATGGCGCGCCCGTAGCCGGCGAGGATCGCGGTCACGATGCCGTACCGCGCCTCCCGGAGGACGAGGAGGCTCACGTCGGTCGCGGTGCCGCCGGCCGCGAAGGCGGCGTCGCGGAGCTCCTGCCCGACGCCCTCGACCGCCGACAGCGAGACGCTCAGGATCACCGGGGTCGCGAGCACCGTCTGGGAGGCGATCATCGCCTCGGGCGTAAAGAGCAGGTCGAACGACCCGAGCGGCCCCGAGTTCGACAGCAGGAGCAGCACGACCAGCCCGACGACGACGCTCGGAAAGCCCATTCCCGTCGAGATGACGGAAGTCACGAGCCCCTTGCCGGGGAAGTCCGTGAACCCGAGGACGACCGCGGTCGGCAACGAGATCGCCGTGCTGATCGCGACGGCGGCGGTGCTCACGTACAGCGAGACGAGCACGATGCTCACGATGTACGCGGCGTCCAGGTCCGCGAAGATACCGTCGAGCACGGTTCGCAGTGGGCGAGAGCGGACTAAAAGTCCGCCGGGACGCGCTGGTCGACCCAGTACTGAAAGCGCACGTCCTCTTTGTTTTCGGTCCGTGCGTCCCCCCCGTTTCCGGCCCCGTCGTACCCCTCGGGAACGTACTGTTCGAAGTTCGGCTCCGGCGACAGCGCGTTCGGGAAGAACAGCTGCGACCCGTTCGCCCGGTAGCCGTCGATGATCCCCTGTCCCTGGGGGCCGGTGAGGAAGCCGACGTACGCCATCGCCAGGTCGTAGTTCGCGTCCCCGTGTTTCGCCGGGTTGACCGGAATGACGCCGTAAGGGTTCTTCAGGAGCTTCGGGCCGCCCTTCAGCGGCCCCTGGACGAGAGTCACGAGATCGAGTTTATCCTTCGTCGCGAGGTACGTCCCGCGGTCCGCGAGGGTGTACGCGCCCGACTGGTCGGCCTGCACGAGCGTGTCACCCATCCCCTTGCCGACTTCCTGGTACCACTGGCCGCTGGGCCGGACACCCGCCTCCTCCCAGATCAGGCGCTCTTTCTTGTGCGTCCCCGAATCGTCGCCGCGGGAGACGAACGTCGCTTCGGCCCGCGCGATGGTCGAAAACGCCTCGGTCGCGCTGTCCATCCCTTCGACGCCGGCGGGGTCGTCCTTCGGCCCGACGATCACGAAGTCGTTGAACATCACGTCCCGGCGGTTGACGCCGAAGCCGTCGCGGAGGAACTCGTCCTCGGCGCCGCGGGCGTGGACGAGGATCACGTCCGCGTCGCCGTTTCGAGCGGTTCGGATCGCCGCGCCGGTCCCCTGGGCGACCGTCTTGACCGTCGCGTCGAACCGGGCCTCGAACGCCGGGTTCAGCTCGTCGAGCAGCCCCGTGTCGTAGGTGCTCGTCGTCGTCGCGAGCGTGAGCTCTCGGTCGCCCGGAGGCGACCCGCCGCCGCTGCCGTCCTGACCGGTTTCGTTCCCGCCGCCCTGAGCGGGAATTCCGTCGCTCGCGCACCCGCTCACCGCGACGGCGGCCCCAACGCCCGCCGCCTGAAGGAACCGTCGGCGTTGTATCGGCATGGATACAACGATGGAGAGGTGGGTGTTAAACGTTCCCCTATTGACGTAACCAGTGTTGGTTACGTCGCAGCCGAACGGTTACCGCGTCTGATTACCGAAAAGCGTCAAGGTCGTCCACGAGAATCACCGTACGACGATGGCATTCGCCGACACGCGGCGCGGGAGGGAGCTCCGAATCGACGCCGGAGAGGTGACCGGCGCGCTCGGAGATTCGGTTACGGTGCTGCCGATCGTCGTCGCGCTCGGCGCGCTGACGCCAGCGTCGCTCCCGCACGTGCTCCTGCTGTTCGGCGTCTTTCAGGTCATCTGGGGCGTCGTCTACGGACTCCCCCTGTCGGTCGAGCCGATGAAGGCGCTCGCCGGGCTCGCCATCGCGGGGAGTCTCGGCTACAGCGAGCTCGTCGCCGCGGGCCTTCTCGCCGGCGCGGCGCTGCTCGTCGCGGGGAGAACGGGGGCGATCGGTCGCGTCGAGCGGTTCGTCGGCGAACCGGTCGTCCGGGGCGTCCAGCTCGCCGTCGCGCTGCTGCTCGCGGCGTCCGGGGTCGAGCTCGCGCTCTCGGCTCCCGCGCTGGCCGGCGGGGCGCTCGCCCTCGCGGTCGCGGCCGTCGCCGTCGGGTTCGCCAGGGCGAGCGCGCTCGCCATCCTCGGACTGGGCGGCGTTCTCGCGGCGTCCGCGACGGGCGTTCCGACGCCGACGGTCCCGGCGGCGACGCTCTTTCCCTCGGGCGCGCCCGAACTCACCGTCGGTGCCGCCGAGGGGGCCGTCGCGCAGCTCGCGATGACGGTCGGCAACGCCGCGGTCGCGACCGCGCTGCTGTGTTCGGACCTGTTCGACGCCGACGTCCGGGCGGACGACCTCGCCGCGAGCATGGGCGCGATGTGCCTCGCGGCCGTCCCCCTCGGCGGCTTGCCGATGTGCCACGGGAGCGGCGGCCTCGCCGGCAAGTACGCCTTCGGCGCGCGGACCGGCGGCGCGAACCTCGTGCTCGGCGCGCTGTACGTCCTCGCCGCGCTCGTCGCCGGCCTCGTGCTGGCCTTCCCGGCGGCGGTGCTCGGCGTCCTCCTCGGGATCGTGGCGCTCCAGCTCGGCCGGAGCGCCGCGCGGACGAAATCGCCCGCGCTGACCGTCGGGATCGGCGTCGTCGGGTTCCTCTCGAACGTCGGGGCGGCGTTCGCGCTCGGCGTCGCCGCCTCGTGGCTGCTCCGGCGGCGACGGGACAGCGATTTGTAGCCCGCGACCCGAGATAGCCGTATGACCGCGACCTGGGCCGAGCTCTTCGCCCGCGCCGCCGAGTTCGACGCGACCGAATCGGACGTGAAAGCCGTCCTCGAAGCCCGCCGCGATGAGCGCGCCTGAGCCCGGCCCCGAGCGGGTCGTCGCCGACGCGGACGTGCTCGCGGCGGACCTCCTCGTCGGCGGGGACGCCCGGCGCGCCCTCGACGCCGTCAGGGAGCACTCCTGGACGACGCTCGTCGCGAGCGACCCGCTGCTCGACGACGCGGAGGCCGTGATCGCCGACCTCGCGGACGCCGACCTCGCGGGCGACTGGCGCGAGAAGATCGAGACGCTCCGGACGCCCGTCGACCACCCGCCGGGCGATCACCCGGCGCTCGCGTCGGCGTACCGCGGCGGCGCGATGCACCTCCTGACGCTCGACCCGCGGCTCCAGACGGCGCAGGCGGGCGCGACGCTCGGCAGGCGGCTCGACCTGAGCGTCCGCCACCCGAAGGCGTTCGCGACGCTGTTCGACGCGGCGAGCCTGTACGCGGCCGCGGTCGGCGGGGAGTACCCCGGCCCGGACCGCGACCCGCGGAAGTAAGCGAGTGGGTTGTCGAGCGATCACCCGCTCCGCTCGTGATACCACTCGCCGAACTTCGCGAGCGCCCGCCCCCGGTGTGAGATGGCGTTCTTCCGCTCCGTGCTCATCTCGGCCATCGTCGTCCCGTCGTGCTCGAAGATCGGATCGTAGCCGAAGCCGCCCTCGCCGCGGGGGGCCACGAGCGTCCCCTTGACCGCGCCCTCGAACAGCTTCACCGGCAGCGGGTCCCCCTCCTCCGCGCTCTCGTCCGCGCCGGCCGCGGCGGCGGCGACGCGGTCGTCCCGATCGATCGGATCGGGGCTCGCGCGGAACCCCTCGCCGTCGCAGTACGCGAGGACGCAGCGGAACGACGCCCGGCGGTTCTCCTCGGCCTCGGCGAGCCGCCAGACGCGCTCGACGCCGACGGTGTCCTCGACGTACGAGGAGTACGGCCCGGGGAATCCCCCGAGCGCCTCGACGAACAGCCCCGCGTCGTCGACGAGCACCGGCTCCCGCGCGTGGCGGTACGCCTCCCGCGCGCCGTGGGCGGCGATCGCGCCGAGGTCGTCGCTCTGGATCTCCGTGTAGTCGAAATCGAGCTGTGCGACCTCGCTCCCGAGGTACTCGGTCGCCTCGCGGACCTTCCCCGGGTTCGTCGTGACGTAGCGGAGCATACCCGGCCGTCCGCGTCGTCGGCGGAAAGAGGCGTCGGTCCCGCGCCGTCGGCGGGAAGACGCGTCGAGCCCGCGCCGGCCGCGCAGCGGAGCGACGATTCTACGCCGTCCGTCGCCGCCGCTCGCGGGGGCGACGGAGAGGGGAATGGGAGGGGCGACAGACGGAGCGCGGTGTGTCAAAGCGGAAAGCGGTTCCGCCTGCGCGGGCGGAGATAGCGGCTCGGAGATAAAAGACGTGAGCCATGCGCGGGGTGAAAGTAAAAGTAAAAGTGAAAGTGAAAGTGAAAGTGAAAGTGAAAGTGAAAGTGAAAGTGAAAGTGAAAGAGATCGGTGCGTGCGCTGGCGGCGGTGCGGCCGGCGCGACGGCGAAAGCGGAGAGAAACGGCGACGCGACGGCTCAGTCGTCGTCGACGACGACCTCGACCGGGCCTTCGTCCTCGACGGTCGTCGCCTCCCGGCTCTTGCGCTCGTGCCAGAGCAGTCCGCCAGCGACGAGGAGGACGATCCACGCGCGCCAGTTCGCCAGGTTCAGCGTGTACCCGATGCCGAACGGCTTCTCGACGAGCATGCCCTTGCCGGGCTGCCAGTACGCCGACAGCATGCGGCCGACGCTCGGTCGCTCGAAGTTGTACGGGACGCCGAAGAGTTCGCCTGACTGTGGTTTGTCTACCATGTCCGACTGGTACACCCGCATGGGATAAATTGTTTTGGCTGCTGACTGTCCGTCCCGAATCCGGAGACGGGTCCGCGGCCGGCACCCGCGGTTTCGGCGTTCCGCGACCGGCGTTTACGCCGGGGAGGATGTCACTGGTACCGGCCCCGCCCTTCGATCTCGCGCAGGCGGTCGAGCACCGCCGCCGGGTCGGCGTCCGCGTAGGCGTCCTCGAACGCCTCGACGAGGGGATCGGGGTCGTCCGCCGTCCCCTCGACGCTCTGCTCGAAGACGTGCAGGTCCATCGCGTGATCCTCGACGTGACCCGTGTGGTACCCGAGGCCGAAGTCGATGAGGAACGTCCGCGCCTCCCCCACGCGCGCGTTCCGGGTCGTCGGGTCGCCGTGGACGATCCCCGCGCGGTGCAGCGCCGCCAGGTGCCGCCCGACGGCCGCGGCCCGATCGTCGGTGAGCGCCTCCGCGAGGTCCGCGTCGCCGACGCGCTGGAACGCGATCGTCGCCTCCCGCAGATCGACGTCCCGGACGAGCGGCGTCGGCACGCCGGCCCGGCGCGCCTCGCTCGTCAGGCGCGCCTCGGCGACCGTCCGCTCGCGGCGCAGGCGCGCGTCGAGTTCGGGGTGGCGGTACGACTTCGGGAGGCGGCGCTTGAGCACGCGGTCGCCCGCGAACTCGACGGTCGCCTCCGCGCCCCTGAGCGCGCCGTCGTTCGGGCCCGTCCGGGCGACCGACTCCGCGTCGCCGCGCCACGTGACGGGAACCTGGTCCGGCCGGAAGTTCGGGTCCACCGCGGAGTCCTCGACGGCGATCGCGTCGCCGGCCTCGAACATCCGCGCGCCGAGGACGGCGATCATCCCGGCGTTGTCGCGGAGCAGGCGCGGTTCGGGAGCGTAAAACGCCGCCCCCCGCTCCTCGCACATCTCGGCGAGCATCTCCCGGAGGCGCGCGTTCTGCCCGACGCCGCCGCCGAGGACGAGTTCGTCGGTGCCGGTGAGCGACAGCGCCCGCTCCGACACCTCGGTCAGCATCCCGAAGACGTGCTCCTGGAGGGAGAAGCAGACGTCCTCGATCGCTTCGCCCTCGTCGTAGGCCTCCTTCGCGGCGCTCATGATCCCCGAGAACGAGAAGTCCATCCCCTTCACGACGTACGGGAGGTCGATGTACCCGCCGCCCGTCGCCGCCTCCTCGACCTTCGGGCCGCCGGGGTGGGTCCAGCCGACGTGGCGCGTGAACTTGTCGATGGCGTTGCCGACGCCCGTGTCCATCGTCTCGCCGAGGACGCGGTACCGACCGTTGTGGTAGCCGAGCAGGTGGGCGTTCGCCCCCGAGGCGTTGAGGCAGACGGGCGATTCGAACCCCGATCGGTACCGGCCGATCTCCAGGTGGGCGACCATGTGGTTGACGCCGACGAGCGGCACGTCGAGCGACAGGGCGAGCGCCCGCGCGGCCGTGGCGACGATGCGCAGGCAGGGGCCGAGCCCGGGGCCGCGGGAGAAGGCGACTGCGTCCACGGGCGGCCCGTCGCCGTCGCGGGCTGCCGCGGCGTGTTCCATCGCCTCCGAGACGACGCGGGGGACGGCCTCGGCCATGTGCTCTGCGGCCTCGCGGGGGTGAATGCCGCCGCTGTCCGGCTGGTACGGGTCTGAGACGATGAAGAGATCGTCGGACTCGGTCTCGGAGGCGGCGTCCGGGCGCGACGCGAGCCGGCCCGCGTTCGAGCGCTCGTCGCGCTCGCGTTCGAACACGGCCGCGCTCGCAGCCCACGCTGTGCCCTCGATACCGAGAACGCGCATTCGGCGGGTTACGCCTCTTCGGCTTCGGCGTCGGCGTCCGCGTCGTCCGCGTTGATCTTGTTGCGCTCGAGCATGTACTCCTGTTCGACGTCGCGGGCGAACTCGGAGCTCTCGTACACCTTCGCGTAGCCGACCGTCTTTCGCATGCCGAACTTGGTGTCGAGTTCGTGGACGACGACCTCGTCGGACGCCTTGTTCAGCTTCGCCGCGAGGCTGTCGCGGACCTGCAGGCGCGACGGCGTCGCGTCGTCGTGGACGATCTCGAAGCGGACGTCCGACCTGTGCAACATGGGGTTCTCCTCTTCCTCGATGATCTCGATGTCCATGGTTCAGTTACACCTAACTCCCGCCGAAGCAAGTAAAAGGATTTCGAAGGGGCGAGACGCGGGCGAAGGCCGGCGGAGCGCCGTCCCGTCCGAGGCGACGGGCGGCCGTCCGCGGCCCGGTCGACCGACCGTCGACTCGGTCGACGGAGCCGTTCGCGCAGCTGGGTCGCGTCAGGCCAGGAGGTCGAGCGCGGCGTCGGCGTCACCGTCCATCCGCGAGAGGAGCTCGCGCGCCTCCGCGACCGTCTCGTCGGTGACGGGCACGTGCACCATCCCCTCGTCGGGCTGGCCGTAGACGACGCTCGCGCCGCGCGGGGCGGCGACGATCGCGGGCAGCGTTGCGAGGTCCTCCTCCCCCTCGACGAGGATCACGGTGGGTTCGCCCGAATCGAGCGCCTCCCGGAGCGCGCGCAGCAGTTCGGCGGAGAGCGTCGCGGGCGGGTTTTCGACCTCGATCCGGGGGTTGTCGCCTTCGAGCGTCGCGCGCACCTCGTCCGTCACCTCGCGACGCTTCGTCTTCCCGTCGATGACGGCCACGTCCGGGTCGCGGTCGGCCCGCCTGAGGTGGTACGTGACCACGTCGCCGACGGCGACGAGCGGGCCGCCCGCGCCGTCGCCGTGCTCGTCGCTCGCCGACTCGACGGCGCGGAGCAGCGTCGCCGGGTCCTCGTAGACGCGCCCGAGCGGCTCCCTGAAGGCGGCCCGGAGGTCCTCGGGCAGGCGAAGCATCGGTTACCTGACCTTGAGCGCGTAGCCGCCGGGTTCGTCGACCTTCATCTCGACCGCGATCTCGCTCGTCTCCGGGTGCGTGATGATCACGTAGCCGGCCCAGTCCTCGGTCAGGCTGGAGGAGCCGCAGTTCGTACAGGTCGTGGCGTCGAGTTCGTTGACGTAGTGGCACTCACGGCAGGCGAGCCGTTTCTTCGCCATCAGTCGCCCTCCGTGGTCGCCTGGCGCTCCTCGCGCTCGGCGCGGAGCCAGCCGTGCTTGCCGAGTCCGGGCTGTTTCGCCGTGAGCCCGATCTTGCTGTCGCGCGGGTTGCGCTCGTCGATGCTCTTCGTGACGATCCGCACCCGGACGGGGTCGTCGACGCCGAGCGTCTGGTTCGACTCCGTCGACGCGAGCTGCTGGTTCTCCCCGTCGTACGCGAGGTACTCGTCGGAGATCTGCGAGACGTGGAGCAGGCCGTCCACGGGCCCGATGCCGACGAACGCGCCGAACTCGACCACCTCGACGACGGTGCCGTCGACGACCTCCTGCATCTGCGGGTCGAACGTGATGGCGTCGAACTCCGCCTCGTAGTAGACGCCGGGGCGGTTCGGGAGCACGGACCCCTCCCCGATGTCGTGAACCTCGATCACGCTCACGACGCTGCCGACTTCCTCGTCCATGCGACCCTCCAGCTTGTCCTGGAGCAGGTGCTTGACCCGCTCGTTGGTCACGTCCGCCAGGTGCCGCGGCGGAACTTCGACCGTGTCCTTGAGTCGTACCCTCTTGTACATGCTATGGTTCTGTGATGTGCAATCTGTTCCGGCCCCTTATACCGATTACTCGAACGCCGCGTTCGAGCACGCGGTCCCGAAGGGGCCGGTCGTTCGTGACGACGTAGTCGCACTCGCCCCGTTCCGCGAGTTCGACGACGGCGTCGTCCGCGTACGATGCCTCCGTCTCGACGGTTCGACAGCGCTCCGCCCCCAGGTCCGCCCCGACGCGCGCGGCGACGCCCTCCTCCCCGCGGCTCCCCGCCGCGAGCGCCTCCAGTTCCTCGACGACCGCGCGCGGCGCGACGAGCTCGTACCCGTCCGCCGGGAGGCCGAGGACCCTGTCGAGCTCCTCGAACACGCGCACGCCGAGTTCGACCGGCATCATCAGCGCGTTGGTGTCCATGACGACGACGACCATCCGCTCAGTCCTTGAGCGTCCCGATGCCGATGAGCCGCCAGCGCGCGCCGACCCGGCGGTTGATCGCGATCTTCGCGCCCGGCTCGGCGCAGACGGGGCGCTTCAGTCGGACCTCGCACTCGCCGCTTCGAGCGCTCGTCACCGCGCCGACGGTCGTCGCCGTGCCGACGGTCAGCATCAGCGGCTCGCCGGTCGAAATGTCCTCGATTTCGCTGTCGCCCCCGACGACGCGGTCGAGGAGGTCGACCTCCATCTCGAACGCGTTCCACGTCGGCGGGAGCGTCCCCGGCTCGCCCGCGACCTGCCCGGCGAGGGCGTCGCCCTTCGTCAGGCTCGGGTCGAGTCCGGTGCCGACGCCGAGCAGCCCGCCGGGGCTGACCTCGTCGACCTGCCGGCCGCCCGCCTGCAGCGACCGCACCGAGGTCCGGATCGGCTGCCACTCCGACTGGCCGCCCTCCTCCACCTCGCGTCCGGGGCGGAGTTCGAGTTCGTCGCCGACGGTCAGCTTCCCCTCGACCAGGCTGCCGCCGATGACGCCGCCGGTGAGATCCTCCCAGGTCGTCCCCGGGCGGTTGATGTCGAAGCTCCGGGCGACGAACATGCGGGGGACGTCAGCCTCGGCGCGGTCGGGCGTCGGGATCTCCGCTTCGATCGCCTGGATGAGGAGATCCATGTTGACGTTCTGGCCCGCGCTGACCGGGACGATCGGCGCGCCCTCGGCGACCGTTCCCTCGACGAACTCCTGGATCTGCCGGTAGTTCTCGACCGCTCGATCGCGGTCGACCAGGTCGATCTTGTTCTGCGCGACGACGATGTTCTCGATCCCGATGATGTCGAGCGCCATCAGGTGCTCTTCCGTCTGCGCCTGCGGCACGTCCTCGGTGGCGCTCACGACGAGCACCGCGCCGTCCATCAGCGCCGCGCCCGACAGCATCGTCGCCATCAGCGTCTCGTGTCCCGGCGCGTCGACGAACGACACCGTTCGCAGCGGTTCGCTCTCCGATCCGTCCGGACAGGTCTCCTCCACGGTGTAACACTTGGGCTCGTCGAGCCCCGGACACTTCCGGAACGTCGCGTCGGCGTATCCCAGGCGGATGGAGATGCCGCGCTTCATCTCCTCCGAGTGCTGGTCGGTCCACGACCCGCTCAGGGCCTGGACCAGCGTCGTCTTCCCGTGGTCGACGTGGCCGACGAGTCCGATGTTCACCTCCGGTTGTTGTGGGTTTTCCGTCACCATTGACCTCCTGAGAGTAATCTTGTGGTGGGTTCGCCCCGAGCGCGTGATAAAGTTGCTGCTTTGGCGAGCAGACGGAGAGAGAAGTCCCCTGAAGCGTTCATGGATGAATCAGTGTACCCTATTAAACGGTCCCCGGTGATAAACCACACCCAACGCGACGCGCCCTGAGGGGTCATACCGTACCACCCGGTGGACGCGCCAGCGTCGCCTCGGCGGAACTGCCGCACGTCCCGGCGAGACGTGTGGAGCCCAGGCGACGGCGGGAACCGAATCGACGGGAGGCGTCGGAGAAGACCGGCGTCACCACTCCACGTCTACCCGGACGATCGGAGATCCGAAGAGCGAGATGGCGGTCCGATTGACGGCCCCCCGGCCGTCGAGAGCGCAGTCGCGCCCCCTGCGGTCGCCGAGCGCCGTTTCTACCTCGTCGAGGCGGTCCGCGATCTCGTCCTCCCACTCCCCCTCGTAGCCCTCGATCGTCAGATCGGCGCCGACGCGACCGTCCTCCCCGTTTTCATCGACGATCGTGAGTATCACAACTGCACTAACTGCCAGTCGTCGATAACCGGGCTGCCTGTATATTCCGACACTACACGACCGTCCTCCCGAACCTTCCCGTCGACCCCAGCGGCGGCGGCGTCAGCGGCATCGGCGGCAACCGCGTCGACCGCGCCGCTTTTGCCCGTGCGATCCCTCGCATCCGTCGCCCATGGAGTTCGCGTTCGAGCTGGCGCTCTGTGCGCACCTGGAGGAGGCGACCGACGGCGTCGTCGCCCGTCAGCTCGGCGCCGCCGTGGCCGCGCCCGGCGGCCGAATCGTCGACGTGTGCCTCGTCGAACCCGGCCCCGAGTTCGACGAGCGGACCGCCATCGCGGCGGAGACGATCCCCCCGCTCGCCGTCGAGAGCGACGTCGGCGTCGGCTCCGCCGTCTACTGGAAGGACGCCTTCGACTGCCACCCCGACACGGCCCGCCGGGTCACCGATCGGGCGCTCGAACTTGGCTTCTTCGAGGCGGAGCGCCGGAGCGGCCGCGAGTACGTCCGGCGGGCGGTCCGCTACCCCGACTGGTTCTCGCGGCTCGTCGGGATCGAGAACAAGCCCGACCTCGGTTCGCCGGGCGACCTCGAACGGCAACTGCGGACGGACGTGAGCCTCGCCCTCTTCGACGAGGTGTACCTGGCCACCGAGAGCTACGTCACCCGCGCCCACCTCAACCGCCTCCCCGAGGAGGTTGGCGTCTGGCGGTTCGACCCCGCGTCGGGCGAGCGCGAGGTGATCCGCGAGGCGACGGCGCTGCCGGTCGGGGAAACCGGCATCGAGCCGATCGAGGCGCGCCCGCTGGAGACGGAGATCGCCGCCGTGAGCGCCGGGGAGAAGGCGCGAAAGCGCCGCCGGATCGCCGAGCGCGCGTACGGGAAGGGCTGGCGCACCGACGAGCTTCCGGCGTGCGCCAGGGCGCGGGCGACGGCGGACGGCCGGCCGCGCTGCGACCACTTCGGCCGGGTCGTCGACCCCGGGACCGAGTGCGGCCCCTCGTGTCCGGCGTTCGAGCCGGCCGACCCGCCCGACGTCGACCTCGACGCGATCCGCGAGGAGCGCTCGCCGTGGGTCGCCGACCCCGCGGGCGTGGCGCGACGGCAGGCGGGGCTGGATCGGTTCACGTAGCGCTCGACGCGGCGGCGGAACGGCGACCCGCCGGCGCTCCCGGTGCCCCCTCGCGCTAGAGCGCGAACGTCTCCCCGTCCACCGCCAGCGGCTCCGCGAACGCCTCCTCGACCGGGTAGAAGTGGGCGGTGTGGACCAGCCGAACCTCGGCCGCGCGGAGCTCGTCCGCGAGCGAGAGCGCGCCCTCGCGGGTCATGTGCTTCGAGCCGAACGTCCGCGGCACGCCGTCCTCGTCGCGGTGCTTCCCGCCCGCTGGGTGGTACTCGCAGAGCGACGCCGGGACGATCGCGTCCGCGAGCAGGAGGTCGGGATCGCGCAGGGCGTCGCGGGACTCGCGGGGGATCCCGTAGCTCGTGTCGCCCGACAGCGACAGCTTCGCGCCCGTCTCGGGGTCCTCGACGGCGAGCCCGTAGCACAGGAGCGGCGGGTGGTCCACGGGGACGAGCGTGAGGTCGAACCCGCAGGCGCGGAACGGCTCTAGCGGCGTTCGGTCCCGGACGGTGATTCGGTCGAGGTAGTCGTACTTCCGGCGGATCGTGTCGGCGACGCTCTCGCCGGTCGCCGGATCGACCTCGTCCGCCGCGTAGACGGGCAGCTCGTCGAACACGCGGTAGGCGTTGCCCAGCCCGTCGAGGTGGTCGAAGTGGACGTGGGTGACGAGGGCGGCGTCCGGCAGGGGGACGTCGCGGGTCAGAAACTGGTACCGGAAGTCGGGGCTCGCGTCGATCAGGAGCGACTCGCCCGTCCGCTCGTTCTCGACGTGGACCGAAAAGCGCGTGCGCTCGACGCCGCGCTCGCGGGCCGCCGCGCAGGTGTCGCAGTCGCAGCCGACGGTCGGCGTCCCGGTCGTGTCCCCCGTCCCGAGGAGCGTGACGCGCATCGGCTCAGTGGTCGTGGTCGTGATCGTGTCCGTCGTCGTGCGAGTGCGAACCGCCGTCGCCCGCGACGGCCGCGCCCTCGCCGTCGATCATGTCCATGTTCTTCAGGTTGTCCCGCTCCTCGAAGTCGGCGACCGCGTCGAGGATGTCCTCCTGCGTCAGGGTCATCCGACCCTCGGTGAGCGCTTCGAGGACCGCCTCCCGCAGCACGAGGCGGAGGTCGCTGCCGGTGAGCCCCTCGGTCAGGTCCGCCACCGACTCGGGATCGAAGTCCGCGATGTCCATCTCCCGCGTGATGACGCGCAGGATGTCCGCGCGCATCCCCCGGTCGGGCTTCGGGAAGTTGACGATCTCGTCGAAGCGCCGCCAGGCCGCCGCGTCGAGCTGGTCCGGGTGGTTGGTCGCGCCGATGAGGAGCACGTCGTCGCGGATGAGGCTGATGTCGTCGATGCTCTTCAGCAGGGTGTTGACGGCCCGCTTCAGCGCGGCGTGCTCGTCGCTCCGGCGCGTCTTCGCGACGGAGTCGAACTCGTCGATGAAGAGGATGCACGGCGACAGCCGCTTCGCCACCTCGAAGGTCTTCTCGACGTTCTTCGCCGTCTCGCCGAGGTACTGGCTCGTGATCATCGACAGCTTCACCTCGACGAACGGGAGGCCGAGTTCGTGCGCCAGCGCCCGCGAAACCGTCGTCTTCCCGGTCCCCGGCGGGCCGACGAAGAGGAGCTTGCCGATCTCGCGGAGGCCGATCTCCGCGAGGTAGTCGCGGTGCTCGATGGCCGTGACGATCTTCCTGATCTCGCCCTCCTGGTCCTCCGTGAGGACGAGGTCGTCCAGGGTCATCTCGATCTCCTCGGGCGCGCGGACGTGCACGAGGTCGAGCATCTCGGCGTCGCCTTCCTCGCCGGTGTCGAAATACTCCTCCAGGAGGCTGTCGATCCACACCCGGTCGGCCTGGATCGGCCGGTTCGCCTCCCGCGCCTCCTCGTGTGTCACGTCGACGTCGTCGCGGTCCTCGACGGCGGCGGCGATCGTCGGGTTCGTCGCGATGCGCTCGCGGTCCGCCCGGTCGACGAACCAGTCGAGCGCCATGTCCGGCTGCGTGAGCGAGAGCTTCCCCGAGAACTCCGCGCGCTGGGTGAACAGCAGGTCCGAAACCGCCTCCCAGGGGCGCTCGACGCCGGTGGCCGTCCGGGCCGTGCTGTCCGTCGCGGTCAGCGGGCGCTCGATGCCTCCGGGGGAAGGGGTTTCGCCCGACTCCGAGCCTCGCGCGGACGGTTCGTCGGTCCAGAACACCTGCCGGTAGCGCGGGGGCAGATCGTTCTCGTCCAGGTCCCGGTTTTCGGTGTAGAGATGGGCCGTCAGAAGGAATTCGACTACCTCGAGGGCCGGGTCGTTCATCCGCGAGAACTTGCAGCTACAGGTGCTTAAGGCCGTCGAATCGGCCATATCGCTGCCATGTCGGCGTCGAGCGAGAGCCCGGGGCGAGCGACCGGCGCGCGGCGCGGAGGAAACGGAACTCGGTTTCGGAAAATCCGAACTTCGTTCGCCGATCGTCCAGAAAATACGCCCAGATATGGGCGATATACGGAAACATATTCCTTAAAGACGATTCGATATCAAACGAACATCCACTCGAACGCCTGAAATCGTGCGTTTGTCAACGATTAGCGTTTTGTTCCCTCATTCAGTCCCGTAAAGACGTGAGACTGAGAACTATCGTAGGGTATCCGAGCGATTTAATGAACGATCGTAAACAAACTACCTGTCACTTCGCGGGGGGCCGCGCGTGAGCGGCCCCGTCCCGACGACCTGCATGCGGTGTGCGGTGGGGTGCGGCCACGTCCACCACGGCGCGGACCGGGGATACGGTCTCGACGCCGTCCGGGGCGATCCGGCCCACCCCGTCAACCGGGGATTGGCGTGCGGACGCGGGATCCGCGAGTCGGTCGACCCGGACGGCGAGTGGTTGACGCGGCCGCTCGTCAGGAAGGGCGGAGCGCTCGTCCGGTCGACGTGGGAGGACGCGCTGGCGAGGGTCGCAGACGGGCTGGGCGGCGCGATCGCCGACTCGGCCGCCGACCTCGCCGACGGCCGCCCGCCGTCGAGCCCCGACGACCTCGCGATCCTCGGCAGCGGCCAGCAGACCAACGAGGCGGCCTACGCGCTGGGAAAGCTCGCCCGCGGCGGCGTCGGCACGCGCAACTACGACGCGAACACGACGCTGTGCATGGCGAGCGCGGTGCGGGCGTACTACGACGCCTTCGGGAGCGACGCGCCGCCGCCGACCTACGACGACGTCCCCGACGCCGAGTCCCACGTCGTCTGGGGCGCGAACCCCGCCGTCGCGCACCCGGTGCTGTTCCGCTGGATCGCCGACTCGGCGGACGACGACGGCTGCCGGCTGGTCGTCGTCGACCCGGTGCGCAGCGAAACCGCCGACGCGGCGGACCTGCACGTCCGGCCGCGCCCCGGCGGCGACCTCGCGCTCGCCCGCGCCGTCCTCGCGCGGCTGATCGAAACCGATCGCGTCGACCGCGCGTTCGTCGGGCGGCACACCGAGGGGTTCGACGCGCTCGCCGCGTCGCTCCCGACCGTCGACGCGGCGGCGGAGGCGGCCGGCGTCGACCGGGCGACGGTCGAGGCGCTCGCGGCGGCGTTCGAGCGTCCGACGCTCGTCTACTGGGGGATGGGGGTGAACCAGAGCGTCCGCGGCACCGCGACCGCGGGCGCGCTCGTCGACCTCTGTCTGGCCACCGGGAACCTCGGTCCCGGTTCCGGACCGTTCTCCCTGACCGGACAGGCCAACTCGATGGGCACCCGCGTTTGCTCGTCCAAGGGAACCTGGCCGGGCCACCGCCCGTTCGACGATCCAGACCACAGGCGGGCAGTCGCCGACGCGTGGGGCGTCCCCGCCTCCCGGCTCCCGGACGATCCCGGCCCCGGGCCGGTGGGAATCATCGATTCGGAGCCGACGGCGGTGTGGACCGTCGCGACGAACCCCGTCGCCGGCATGCCCGACGCCGATCGGGTCCGCGACGTTCTCGACGACGCGTTCCTCGTCGCGCAGGACGCCTTCCGGACCGAGACGGTCGAACTGGCGGACGTCGTCCTCCCGGCGGCGACGTGGGGCGAGTCCGAGGGGACCGTCACGAACATGGAACGGACGGTCTCGCGGGTCCGCCCCGCGACGGACACGCCCGCCGGCGTCCGGTCGGACCTGGACGTCGTCGCGTCCGTCGGGTCGCGGCTCGCGCCCGACCTGTTCCCCGAACCGCGACTCGACCCCGAGGCGGTCTTCGACGAGTTCCGGGCGCTCACGGCGGGGACGAACGCCGACTGCTCCGGGATCAGCTACGCCCGCCTCGACGCGGAGCGCGCGGTCCGCTGGCCCGCTCCCGACGCGTCGTCGAGCGGCGGCTACCGGTACTACCGCGGCGGCGGGAGCGGCGCGGACTGGTCGTTCCCGACGCCGACCGGCCGCGCCCGCTTCTCCGCCGGCGACGCGGAGCGCCTGCCCGAGCCGGCGGACGATCGGTACCCGCTCGTGCTCACGACCGCGCGGGAGCCGGACGGGTACAACACCGGCGTCAGATCCCGACCTCCGGACGATCCCGGCCCCGTCCGGGCGCGGATGAACCCCGAGACGGCGGAGCGGTTCGACGGCGAGATCGACGAGGAGCGGACCGTCGTCGTCTCGCGCCGCGGCGGCGTCGCGGCGGCGGTCGAGCGCGACGGGGCCGTGCCGACGGGGATGGTGTGGCTCCCGATCCACCACCCCGCGACGAACCGGCTCACGATCGCGGCGACGGATCCGCGCTCGGCGGAGCCGAACTACAAGCAGTGCGCGGTGCGCCTCGCCGCGCCGTCGGCGGAGGCGGCGGACGCGAAGGGGAGGGAGGCGGCCGAGGAAACGGACGCAGCGGCGGCGAACGCGGCGGACGCGAAGGCGAAGGGCGGCCGCCACGTCGCGGCCCCGGAGGGCGGACAGTGAGGGCGACGAAGTGGCGGACGCTCGCCCTCGCGACGGCGGCGTTCAACCTGTCGTTTCTCATCTGGTTCTCCTTCGCGCCCTTCACGGGCCCCATCGCCGACGAGTTCGGGCTCTCCCTGACCGATCTCGGCGTCCTGGCGAGCGCGGCCATCTGGAGCGCCCCGCCCGGCCGGGTGCTCGTGGGGTGGCTGTCGGACCGGTACGGCGCGCCGACGGTGTTCTCGGTCGTGCTCGGGTACGTCGGCGTCTTCAGCGCGGCGAGCGCCTTCGCGACCACGTACGAGACGTTCTTCGCCCTGCGGCTGGTCGTCGCCTCCGCCGGGATCACGTTCGTCATCGGCGTCCAGCACGTCGCCCAGTGGTTCCCCGAGGAGCAACTGGGGACCGCGGAGGGCGTCTACGCCGGGATCGGCAACGCCGGGGCGGCCGCCGGCGCGCTCGTCCTGCCGCGACTGTTCGGCTCGTGGAACGGCCCGCTGTTCTCGACGGGGTGGCGCGCGGCGTTCTTCTACACCGGCGTGGCCGCGCTCGTCATGGCGGTTCTCTACCGGCTGCTCGGCGAGGACGCCGCCACCGACGAACGCGCCGAGCGCGCCAGCGAGTCCGCGACGCTGTCGTCGTGGCTGCACACCGCGACCCGGTACGGCGTCGTCGCGCTGGCGCTCGGCTACGTGATGAGCTTCGGGCTCGAAATCTCGATGAACGGGTGGCTCCCGACGTACTTCCGCGAGGGGTTCGGCTCCGACCTCGTCGTCGCGAGCACCTTCGCCGCGACGTTCTCGCTGGCCGCCGGCCTCCTGCGTCCGATCGGCGGGTACGTGAGCGACCGGATCGCCCGACGCGAGCGGAACGTCCTGCCCGTCTTCCCCGGCCGGTACCGCGAGCAGTGGACGGTCGTCTGCCTGTGCGGCATCGTCGTCTCGCTTGTCGGCCTGACGCTCGCCGGGCAGACGGGGAGCGTCGCGCTCACGGTCGCGGCGGGCTTCCTCGTGGGGACGGCCTGCGCGTTCTCCGAGGGGGCGATCTTCGCGCAGGTGCCCGCGATGTTCCCGAACCGGTCCGGGGCGGCCGCCGGGGTGGTCGGCGGCATCGGGACGTTCGGCGGCATCGGCTTCCCGCTCGTCTACGCGGCCGCGGCCGACGCGGGCGCCGTCCACGACGGGTACCTCGTCGTCGCTGCGCTCGTGGTTCCGATCGTCCTCCTGAACGCCTTCGTCGCCCGGCCGGCCGTCGCCGAGCGCGCCCACGTCGACGGCTTTCTCGCGGCCGGCCGGGACGACTACGCCGGGGGCGATGACTGATACCGAGCGCGGCCGTCCGGGGGCGGTGAAACCCGACACGGGACGGGCGGGCGTCATCGTCGCCGGCGGGCGATCGACGCGCTTTCGGGGCGTCGACAAGGCCACGGCGCTCGTGGACGGGGTGCCGATGATCCGCCGCGTGGCCGAGGCGGTCGCGCCCGCGGTGGACGAACTCGTCGTCAACTGCCGGCGGGACCAGCGCGAGGCGTTCGAGGCGGCGCTCTCCGGCCTCGACGCCCGCTTCGCGGAGGATCCGATCCTCGACCGCGGCCCGGCGGCCGGCGTCCGAACCGGCCTGCGGGCGGCCGACGCGGAGTACGCGGCGGTCGTGCCGTGCGACGCGCCGCTCGTGCCGTCGGCGTTCCTCGCGTTCCTGCTCGACCGCGCGCGCCACCGAACGGGCGCGGTGCCGACGGTCGGCGGCGAGGTGCGTCCCCTTCCCGCCGCGGTTCACGTCCGGGCGGCGACGGCCGCCTGCGACGACGCGCTCAGGCTGTTCGACGGCCGACTCCGGGACGTCGTGCGCGTGTTGGAGCCGGATGTCGTCCGCGAGCGGACGGTGCGCGCGTTCGCCGACCCGGGCGACTTCCTGAACGTCGACGCGCCGGGCGATCTGCGGACCGCCGAAAGGCGCCTCCGCGGCGCGCGGCCCGCGGACGAGCGCGGGGACGATCGCGAGGTACTCGATTCCGGAAATACGTGAATCGAGTGGCCGAACGTGCAATCGAACGTCCGGTTTTCTTCCGAACAACGCCCTTAAACACCCTATATCCGATAGTAAACTGACCGTTTGCCCTCGTTGATACCCAATTATTTGATTATTTCAACGATTAACGTTATATAGATTCGTACCGGACGGATTCAACGTGATATTCGCCATGTTCGTGTGCAGAAATGGGATAAAAATAGACGAACGTCATCCGGAGGTCGCTTGAAATGTCGAGGAAGAAAGAGGAGTGGAAAGCGGAGCTGTACGGCGACGCGGTGCGCGAACGGATCCTCGAGTTCGCCGAGGAGGGGTGGGACGCGATCCCCGAGGAGGAGCGCGAGAAGTGGTTCACCCGATTCAAGTTCTGGGGGCTCTTCCACCAGCGGAGCGGCCAGGAGAGCTACTTCATGATGCGTCTCACGAACGCGAACGGCCGTCTCGCGCCCGGACAGCTCCGCGCGATCGGCGAGGTCGCCCGCGACTACGCGACCGGTCCGGAGCCCAATCCCGAGTTCGGCAACGGGTGGATCGACCTGACGACCCGCCAGTCGATCCAGCTGCACTGGATCAAGCTGGAGGACGTGCCGGCGATCTGGGAGAAGCTGGAGTCCGTCGGCGTTTCGAGCCGCTCTTCGGGCGGGGACACGATGCGCAACATCTCCGGGTGTCCCGTGGCCGGCAGGGACAACCGCGAGCTGATCGACACCCGCCCCCTGCTGGAGCGCTTCCAGAGGGAGCTCCGCGGCGACGACGCGCTGTCGAACATGCCCCGGAAGTTCAACATCAGCGTCACCGGCTGCCGCGAGGGCTGCGCCCAGGATTCGATCAACGACGTCGGCCTCGAACCCGCGAGAAAGGAGATCGACGGCGAGGAGGTGACGGGTTTCAACGTCCGCGTCGGCGGCGGCCTCGGGGGGCGAAAGCCCCGGAAGGCGCGGAGCCTCGACGCGTTCGTCACGCCCGAGGAGGCGTACGAGGTCGTCGCGGGGTTCGTGCGGCTGTACCGCGATCACGGCGACCGCGAGGTACGCTCGAAGAACCGGAGCCGCTTTTTCGTCGACGAGTGGGGGACCGAGCGGATCCGCGACCTGCTCGAAGCGGAGTACGTCGACTTCGAACTCCGCGCCGCGGGCGATGACGTCCGCGAGGAGTACACCTACAACGCGGGGCGGCCCCCGGCCGAGGGGAAAGCCGACCACGTCGGCGTCCACGAGCAGAAGGACGGCCGCTACTACGTCGGCCTGAGCGTCGCCGTCGGCCGGCTGACCGCGGACGACGCGATCGAACTCGCCGACCTGGCCGACGAGTACGGCTCCGGCGAGGTTCGGCTCACCCGCCGGCAGAACCCGATCGTCGTGGACGTGCCGGAGTCGCGGCTCGACGACCTGCTGGCCGAGCCGCTGCTGGAGAAGCACACCCCCGAGCCGAACCCGTTCCAGCGCGGCGCGGTCGCCTGCACCGGCACGGAGTTCTGTCCGCTCGCCCTGACGGAGACGAAGGCGCGCACGGCGCGGCTGCTGCGGTGGCTCCGCGACAACGTCGACCTCCCGGACGACGTGGAGAACCTCCACGTCCACTACTCCGGATGTACGGCCGACTGCGGCCAGTCGAACACGGCCGACGTCGGCCTGATGGGCATGCGGGCCAGGAAGGACGGGCGGATGGTCGAGGCGATGGACGTCGGCGTCGGCGGGGGGATCGGCGAGGAGCCGACGTTCGTCGAGTGGATCCGCCAGCGCGTTCCCGTCGACGAGGTCCCCGGGGCCCTCCGAAACCTGTTCGAGGCGTTCGCCGCGCACCGCGCCGAGGGACAGACGTTCCGCGAGTGGGTCGAGGCCACGGGGACCGAGGCGCTGGTCGAGCTGTGCGAACCGGAGGAGACGACGTACGAGGACCCGTGGATGTACGACGCCAAGCAGTCGTGGTACCCGTTCGCCGAGGGGGAGAGCCCCGCCCCGACCGCCGCGGACGGGACGCCGCTGTCGGCCGATGACTGAGCGACCGTTCGCAGGCGGAGCGCGACGATCGGCGGGCGGCCGGAGAGCGTCCGAGAGGGTTCGAGAGGTCCGACAGCACGTCTCCGCCGACGCCGCGCCGGAGCTGTTCGACGGCGGCGCGCCCGACGGTCCGTAAACTCGCGGCGCGGGACGCCGCGTTCTCCCGGATTTATCAGTCTGGGCCGCCGATGGTGAGACATGCCAACGCCAGTCATCGCGAAAGCGTACCGGACCCCGCAGGGGAAGGGCGGCGGCGTCTTCGCCGACGTCCGCAGCGAGGACCTCTCGATCGCCCTCATAAACGAGATCCTGGCGGAGACGGGCCTCGGCAGCGACGACGTCGAGGACCTGATGTGGGGCGTCGCCCAGCAGCGCGGCGAGCAGGACAACAACGTCGCACGCGTCATCTCCCTCCTCTCGGACCTCGGCGAGTCGGTGCCGGCGACGACGATCAACCGCTGGTGCGCCTCGTCGATGCAGGCGCTCATGAGCGCGAGCGACGCGATCGCCGCGGGCAACCGCGAGTGCGTCATCGCGGGCGGCGTCGAGAACATGTCCCGCGTGCCGATGGACGGCGACTCCTACCAGCACCTCCACCCGCGGCTCTCCGAGGAGTACAACGTCTTCCAGCTCCAGATGGGGATGACCGCCGAGAAGGTCGCAGAGGAGTACGACGTCCCCCGCGAGGAGATGGACGAGTACGCGCTCCGGAGCCACCGCCGCGCCGCCGAGGCGACCGACGAGGGGCGGTTCGAAGACCAGATCGTCCCGATCGAGACCGAGGACGGAACGGTGACGGAGGACGAGGGCATCCGCCGCGACACGTCCCTCGAAGCGCTCGCCGGGCTCCCGCCGGCGTTCACCGGCGACGGTTCCGTCACGGCCGGCAACTCGTCGCAGATCTCCGACGGGGCCGCGGCGCTCCTCGTCACGAGCCGCGAGTTCGCCGAGGAGCGCGGGTTCGACGTCATGGCCGAGGTCGGGATGAACGCCGTCGCGGGCGTCGATCCGACGGTCATGGGCATCGGCCCGGTGCCGGCGACCCGGAACCTGCTTTCGAAGAACGGCCGATCGATCGACGAGTACGACCTCGTCGAGCTGAACGAGGCGTTCGCGAGCCAGGCGCTGTACAGCCAGCGGGAGCTCGGCGTGGCGGACGACCGGTTCAACGTCAACGGCGGCGCGATCGCCCTCGGCCACCCGCTCGGGGCAAGCGGCGCGCGTCTGCCGGTGACGCTCGTCCACGAGATGATCGAACGCGACGCCCGCCGCGGGCTGGCCACGCTCTGCGTCGGGTTCGGGCAGGGGGCGGCGATCGAGCTCTCGCGGTGACGGACCGCGTCGGCCGCGACGTATTAGTGACAGCCAGCCGTCTGTTTTCACGGGATGTGGAGGGACCAGACGACCGCCGACGAGACGGACGCAACGACGCCGAACCGACGGATCTCGCGCCGCCGTCTCCTGCGGGCCGGCGCGGCGATCCCCGCGGCGGGCGTGGTCGCGCGCGCCGGTCGCGCACAGGAGGGTAACGGGACCAGCGGCGGAAACGAGACCGACGGCGGGAATCAGACCGGAGGAAACGAGAGCGGCGGAAACGAGGGCGGGGTCGGAAGCGAGGACGACGAGGTGACGACAACCGCCGGCTTGCTGGGGGCCGCGCCGAAGTTCAACAACCGTAACTACACCGGCCTGTTCGTCAAGATCCTCGGCGACGAGAGCGACGTGCCCGGCGACGAGGTGAAACCCTGCCCGTTCGTCGGCCCCGGCGAGGACGTCGTCACGACGGAGGCGGTGCTCATCGACCGGATCGAAGCCGCTCGCAACTCCAAGAGAACGTCGCTGTACGCCGACAAGGAGGACGAGAACATCGAGCCGGGCAACCTGTTCGTCATCAACGAGCAGAACCGGTGCGGGACGGACGCCTTCGCCGTCACGCTGGAGCTGATACGGGAGGACGTCCCCACGACGACCCCGACGGAGACCGAGTCCGGAGGGCAAGGCGGGGACGAAACCGGGATTCAGATGCCGGGGTTCGGCGTCCCGGCGGCGCTCGCCGGGATCGGCGCGGCCGCCTACGCCGC
Organism: Halegenticoccus soli; assembly: GCF_002844195.1. GTDB lineage: Archaea > Halobacteriota > Halobacteria > Halobacteriales > Haloferacaceae > Halegenticoccus > Halegenticoccus soli. Next base: position 114,649 of record NZ_PEND01000001.1, on the reverse strand, counting down.
GCTCCGCGGGTCGGAATCGGAGTAACGGGCGAGAGGCGGATCGCGGCTCAGTCGTCCTCCCTTCGCGGCGACGGACCGCTCAGTCTTCCGCGCACCTTCGCGGCGAAATGCCGCTCAGTCGCCCGCACTCGCCGCGCCGCTCGCGCCCGCGTCCGGGACCGTTCCGTCCGCGTTCCAGCCGCGGGTCTCGTAGTACTCGTCGAGCGCCTCGTCGAACCCGGGGAGGTCGTAGGGGACGGCGTCGTCCTCGCGGTCGAAGCCCCGCCGGTTGTTGAACCCGCGTTCGAGGTCGACGATCCGCGCGCCGACCGCGAGGAGGTCGTCGTAGTCCGCGCCGAGCAGCGTCGACAGGCGGTCGTCGTCGACGAAGTCCCGGGAGAACTTGCAGACGACGGCGCTGTCGAGCACGGCGTTGCGGTTCTCCTTTTCGACGACCATCGGCGCCTTCCCTTCCAGGCCCTCGGGGTCGACCGCCTCGTCCTTGCTCACCAGCGGGTACTCCTTCGAGTAGAACTCGGCGTACATGTGGTCCGCGCCGCGGTTCGACGTGGCGAACGACAGGCCCTGGCCGTTGAGCTTCCGCCCGTCGTGGGCCGGGAACTCCATCCCCTTCGCCGTCCAGTTTTCGACCCCCAGCTCCCCGTGGCAGCGGTCGATCCCCTCCGCGAGCAGGTCGCCGATCCCCTCGCGGCGGGCGATCTTCTCGACCGTCTCGTGGATCAGCTCGGAGTCGCCGAAGGCGTCCTCGCTCGCCAGGTAGGCGGCGACGACGTCCCCGCAGGAGATGGTGTCCATCCCGAACTCGTCGCAGAGGTCGTTCGACTTCATCACGGAGACGATGTCGTCCACCCCCGAATTCGAGCCGAACGACATCACCGTCTCGTACTCCGGCCCCTCGGTCTCCAGGCCGCTTTCCTCGTCTTTCGTCGGGAGCTTGCAGGCGAACGCGCAGGACGAGCACGTCCCCTTCTTGAACTTCTTCTCCGCGACGCGGTCGCCGCTGATCCCCTCGACGCCCTCGAACTCCAGCTCGGAGAAGTACCGCGTCGGAAGCGCCCCGACGTGGTTCGCGTACTCGGTGACGCTCGTCGTCCCCGCCTTCTTCATCGGGTGGTCGCGCGTCGCCGCCTCCCGGTGAATCTCCATCGTGACGTCGGGGAGTTCCACCTCGGGTTGGGCGTCCCCGTCGAAGGTGATCGCCTTGACGTTCTTCGAGCCGAGCACCGCGCCGAGCCCCCCGCGTCCGAACGCCCGGTGTTCCGTGGTCATGATCGAGGCGAACCGGACCCGGTTCTCCCCCGCCGGGCCGACGCAGGCGATCTGGTCCTCCCCGAGACCGTGCTCGGCCTTCACGTACTCGGTGACCTCCGAGACCGTCGCCCCCGCGAGGTCCGGCACCTCCTCGAACTCGACGCCCTCGTCGGTGACGTGAACCGCGAGCAGTTCGTCGCTCGCGCCCGTCACCTCGACGGCGGCGTACCCCGCGCCCGTGAAGTTCCGCGAGAGAAATCCGCCGGCGTTCGCGGACAGGAGCCCGTTCGTGAGCGGCGAGAGGCCGGTCGCGCTCATCCGCCCCGTGAAGCTCATCTGCGAGAACTGCATCGGGCCGGTGGCGAACACGACGCGGTTCTCGGGGCTGAACGGGTCGGCGTCGAACGGGATCCGGTCGTGCGCCAGCTTCGTTCCGACGCCGCGGCCGCCGATGAACGCTTCGAGCACGTCGTCCGCGTCCTCCGTCTCGGCGGTCCGCTCGGAGACGTCGACCGAGAGCAGGGGTCCGACTGCGTGGTGCATACTGGCGCTTTCGCCCTCACCCGAATAAACGTTGGTGAAAGACCCCCGGCCCTACCGGAGAACCGCCTTCGGCCCTACCGCAGAGCCACCCTCGGCGCTACCGGAGAACCGCGGCCCGACCCTACCGGAGAACCACTCCCGGCCTACCGGAGAATCACTCCCAGCCTACCGGAGAACCGCCACCGCCCGAACGGGCGAGGCGTCGGCGCCGACGAGCGCGAGCGGGTAGGCGCGGATCCGGAAGCGCTCGGGCAGCCCGTCGAGGTTCGTCAGGTTCTCCAGGAGGAGGCACCCGGCGCCGAGGAGCGCCCGGTGGGCCGGGAGGTCGACGGCGTCGACGGGGTCGGGACCGACGGTGTCGAAGCCGAGATCGTACCCGCGGTCGGCGCACCACCGCGCCGCGTCCGGCGCGAGTGCGGGGTGGTCGTAGTAGCGGTCGGTGCCCCAGTGGTCGTCCCAGCCGGTCCGGAGGACGAGCATGTCGCAGTCCGGTTCAGGGAGGTCGGCCGCCCGGACGACCTCGCCGGCGTCGAGCCCGCGCAGGTCGACCAGCCGCGCGTCGAAGTCGAACCGCCGGAGCGGGAGCGCGTCGACCGGCTTGCCCTCGGGTTCGGTGTGCGCGGGGGCGTCGACGTGCGTCCCCGCGTGGCTGCCGAGGCCGATCTCGGTGACGCGGTACCCGTCCGCCCCGCGGGTCGCGTGTGGGTCGAGGCGGACCGGCGGGTCCCCGGGGTAGACGGGCGTTCCGGCGGAGAGGGGGTGACTGAGGTCCTGCATGGGGCGCAGTTCGCGCCCGGCGGACAAGTATCGGCCGGATCGGCCGACCGATCGATCACGTCGGCGTCGGGCGCAACGCCGGCCGCTTCCGTCGCGTCGATCCGACCGCCTCGTCGATCCGACCGCCGCGCCGGGCGGCGACGCGGCGACCGTCCGTCGTCACAGCGGCCGGCGCGTCGGCGCCGCCGTCACTGCCTCTGCCCGGGGTGACAGAGGTTCATCGCCTTCCGGACGGCGTCCCGGCGGCCGAGGAGGGTGATTCGGTCGCCGCGCTGGAGCGTGAAGTCGGCCTCGGGGACCTCGATTTCGCCGTCGCGGGCGACGAGCGCGACGAGACAGCCGTCGGGGAGTTCGGGGCCGATGTCCCGTATCGTTCGGCCGACGAGCCCGTCGGCCGTGATCTCGATCTCCTGGACGTCGCCGTTGCGCCCGAGCTCGCCCATCCAGTTCGCCAGCGCGGGCCGCTCGATGTAGTTGTCGATGGCGACGGCCGTCGCGTCGGCCGCGGAGATGGTCCGGACGCCCAGCTCCTCGAACGCGTCGACGTTGTCCGGGTTGTTCGCCCGCGCGATGATCGTCTCGGGCCCGAACTTGGAGCTCGCGAGCTGCGCGACGAGGAGGTTCGCGTCGTCGTTGCCGGTGGCGGCGACGACGATCTTCGCGTTCTCCGCGCCGGCGGATCGGAGGACGTCCGTGTCCGTGCCGTCGCCGTGGTGGACGGTGAACCCGCCATCGCGGGCGAGTTCGAGCATCTCGCGGTCCTTTTCGATCAGTACGACGTTCTCTCCGCGGTCTTCGAGGCGTTCGGCGAGCGCGCGGCCCACCTGGCCGCCTCCGATGACGAGTACACGCATGGGTATCACGTTCAGGCGTTCCGCGATCCGTCGGGCGAGCCCGCCCTCGAACACCACCGTCACCAGGATGACGAGGAAGACGGTGCCGACGAGGACGTCTGCGGGCCCCGACAGGCCCTGCGCCCGGAGCTGGATCGCAAAGAGCGTCGCGACCGACGCGGGGATGATCCCGCGCGGCCCGACGAAGCTCATGAAGAGGCGCTCCTCGCGGGTGAACCGGTCGCCGATCGTCGAGAGCCACACGAGCGCCGGCCGGATGACGAGCGCCACGGCGACCACGATGACGAGCCCCGGGAGGCCGATACGCCGGAGGTTCTCGAACTCCAACAGCGCGGCGAGCGCGATGAAGACGAACGAGAGGACGACGAGCGTCACGTCGCCCTTGAACGCCGAGATCTCCCCCTCGTAGGGGAGATCGACGTTCCCGAGGAGCACCCCGGCGGTGGCGACGGCCGCGATGCCCGACTCGATGGCGAGCACGTCCGCCGCGCCGTAGGCGACGAGCGCCCCCGCGAGGACGAGCAGGCGGGCGTGCTGCGGCGCGTTCCCCGGCGACATGTCGACGTGGGTCAGCAGGTAGTAGATCACGGCGGCGACGATGATCCCGACGAGCACGCCGATGCCCAGCCGCTCGAAGAACAGGACGAAGAGCTCGCCCGGACCCGCCACCTCCGCGACGATGGCCTCGAAGATGACCACCGCGAGGATGGCGGCCGTCACGTCGTTGACGATCCCCTCCGTCTCCAGCGCCACGGCGACCCGGCTCCGAACCGGGACGACCTCGAGGATGGGCGTGATGACGGTCGGACCGGTGGCGACGAGCAGCGCGCCGATGAGCAGGGAGACGAGCCAGTCGACGCCCAGTGCGTAGTGGACGACGGCCGCCGTGCCGCCGAGGGCGATGAGCGCGCCCACGGTCACGAGTCGCAGCGCCGCCGACGGTGCCTTCCGGAGCTTGTCGAGCCGGAGGTGGAACGCCCCCTCGAAGACGATGATCGCCACCGAGAGGCCGACGATGGCCGAGAGCGCGTTGCCGAAGGAGTTCGGGGTCACCAGCGGGTCGACGCCCGGAACCCACCGACCGATGCCCTCGGGTCCGAGGAGGATCCCCGCCGAGATGAGGAAGATGATGCTCGGCACTCGGAACCGGTCGGCGAGCAGCTGCGCGACGACGCCGATGCCGATGATGGCGGCGACGATCGCGATCAGGTCGGCTCCGCCCTGCGCCGCCACTGTGGTCCCTCCATGTGCCCGAGGAGTTCGTCGGAGCGAGCATAAAAGTCACTTCATCGGCCCGCCGCGCGGCGGCGGCTTCGACGGGCGCTCAGTTCGCCCGTTGGCGACCGTCGCGGCGGTCAGATCGGATGTGGCGGTGGTCGGATCGGCGCAGCGGCGGTCGGTGCCGGAAAACGCCGGCTCGGTCAGTCGTAGACGAGCGCCACCTCGTCGGCGTAGCGGTCCAGGATGTGCGGGCGGCGCTTTTTCATCGTCGGCGCCAGGAGGCCGTTCTCCTCGCTGAAGGGCTCGGGGAGGAGCCTGAACCGCTTGATCCGCTCGTGGGACTCGAACCGCTCGTTGATCCGGTCCACCTCCCGCTCGATCCGCTCGCGGACCCGGTCGTCGCGGCAGACGGCCGCGGGATCGTCGGGCAGGTCGATCCCCTCGCGCTCGGCCCACGCGCTGACGGCGTCGAGGTCGGGCACGATCAGCGCGCCCACGAACTTTCGCCCGTCGCCGAGAGTCATGCACTGTTCGACGAGCGGATTCGTCGCGAACGCGTCCTCGATCGGCCCGGGGGCGACGTTCTTGCCGGTCGAGAGGACGAGAAGCTGCTTCGCCCGCTCCCGGAACGCGATGTAGCCGTCGGAGCGGAGTTCGACGACGTCGCCCGTCCGGAACCAGCCGTCCTCGGTGAACGCGTCGGCCGTCTCCCCGGGCGCGTTCCAGTACCCGTCCGCGACGTTGGGACCCTTCACGAGCAGTTCGCCGATCCGGCCGGCTCCATCACGGACGTCGTCGTCGACGGCGCTCTCGTCGATCTCGACGTCCACGCCGAAGAGCGGCGGCCCGATCGTTCCGATCTTCGGCTCCTCGGGGGGGTTGACGGAGACGACCGGCGCGGTTTCGGTGAGGCCGTACCCCTCCAGGACGGGGAGTCCCATCCCGTGATACAGGGCGCACAGGTCGGGCGAGAGGCTGCCGCCGCCGCTGATGAGGAAGTCGACGCGCCCCCCGAGCGCCTCCCGGACCTGCGAGAAGACGAGGCGGTCGGCGAGGCGGTGTTTCGCGGAGAGCAGCGGCCCCGGCGCGTCCGCCCCGTGGTGCGCCCGGCCGACCCCGACGGCCCACTCGAAGATCCGCTCCTTCGCGGGCGACTCGGCCGCCTGCGACCTGATCGCGTCGTAGAGCTTCTCGTAGATCCGCGGGACGCTCGTGCCGACGGTGGGCCGGACGAGCCCGAAGTCCTCGCGGAGGGTGTCGGGGCTCTCGGCGTACGCGACCGTCGCGCCGGCCGCGAACATGAGGAAGTGCCCCGCGAGGCGCTCGAACACGTGCGCGAGCGGCAGGAACGACAGCGTCGTCGAGTTCGGATCGATGACGGGCGCGTCGCCCTTGTCCCGGCGCGGACCGAAGCGGCGGTAACACTGGTTGACGTTCGCCCGGAAGTTCCGGTGCGTCAGCCGGACGCCCTTCGGACGCCCGGTCGTGCCGGACGTGTAGATGAGGCTCGCGAGGTCGTCGGGGGCGCGCTCGTCGAGCCACGATTCGTACGCCGCCTCGTCGAACGTCGCCTCGCCGCGGGCGTACACGTCGGCGAGCGAGACGACGTCCGCCCGGTCCCGGACCGCCCCCGCCATCCCGCTCCCGTCGGGCACGTCGTCGACGACGACGACGAAGTCGAGGTCCAGTTCGTCCTCGACCGCGAGCACCCGGCGGAGCAGGTCGGCGTTCTCGACGACGACGCCGGACGCGCCGGGATCGCCGAGGAGGTACTTCACCTGGCGCTCGGACGACGACGTGTAGACGGTGGTGACGACGCCGCCGGCCGCGAGGACCGCGAAGTCGCACTGCGCCCACTCCAGCCGCGTGTCCGCGAAGATCCCCACTCGGTCGCCGGTTTCGAGCCCGAGGTCCCGAAAGCCCGCCGCGAGGGCGCGGACGATCCCCCGCATCTCCGCGTACGAGAGGCCGGCGTAGTCGCCGTCGGGCGGCGCGGGCAGCGCGTCGGGGACGAGCGACCGGTCGTACACGCCCCCCTTGTACCGCTGTGCGAGCCGGTTGGCGTTCCGCTCGGCGCTCTCTTCGAACATCACGGGGAGCGTGGTCCGGGCGATCACCTCGCTCTCGTACGTCGCCTCCGCGTCGCGCCACTCCATGTCACGGCGCTACGTCCGTCGATTATAAAAACCGTCAGGAACGCCGAACATCACGCCGGGAGTTGTTACGACTCCCGTTCCGCCCGGTGGTCGAGATAGCCGAGAACGCCTCGAACGTTCAGCCGCTCCTCCGCGCGGGCCTTCCGTTCGCCCCACACGTCGACCATGTCGGTGTGCTCCTGGAAGTGCTCGATGACCGCGTCGTCGTCGCCGAGCTCCTCGCGCTTCCGCCTGACGGCCTCGACCCACTCGACCAGCGTGCGCTTGTACCGATCCATCAGCTCCTCGTCGTACTCGCGGGGGCCGAAGTGGCCGAAGCACAGCACGTCGGGGTCGATCTCGACGATGCGGCTCGCGTCGTCGAGACACTGTTCGAGGTCGAACTGCGACGGCGGGGTCGTCTGCCGGATCTCGCGCTCGCTCGGCACCCAGATCCCCGCCGCGTCGGCGGTGAACAGCGTGTTGTCGCGGCGGTCGTGGAACATCACCTGGTGCGGGGCGTGACCGGGCGCGTGGACGACGTCGAGCGTTCGGTCGCCGAGGTCGATCACGTCGCCCCCGGCAACGCCCTCGATCCGGTCTTCGGGGACGGGCTCCGGCTCGACGTAGAACTCCCACTGGTCCTCGACGGCGGCCTTCGTCCCCGCGACGAGCCGCGAGGGGTCGACGAGGTGCGGCACGCCGATCTCGTGGGTCATCACGGTCGCGTTCGGGTACGCCGCCGCGAGGAAGCCCGCGCCGCCCGCGTGGTCGAGGTGGACGTGCGTCGGGAGGACGAACCGGAGGTCCTCGCGGCCGATTCCGATCCCGTCGAGCGCGTCGAACAGCAGATCGCGGTTGGTGCCGATGCCGGTGTCGACGACGGCCGGTCGCTCGGCGTCGACGACGTAGACGGAGCCGTACGCCTCGGTGTCGTACATGCCGGTGTCGAGGTAGTACAGGTCGGTACAGTCCGGGACCGGGTTCACGTCGCCGATGGCCATGCACGGAAGGGTGCGGGCGCGGGGCAAAAGGGTTCGGTCGGCGGAAACAGACTCGATCCGACGTTATATGTGGCGGGTCGCCGAGAGGACGGTCATGGAGCGGTCGTCGACCGACGGAGTGGACGTCGAGGAGATCTCGCCCCTGGCCTGGCGCCTCCTCCGGACGGCCGCCGGCTACGAGCAGCGGGCGGTCGAGCGGGAGCTCGACGAGCTCATGCAGGCGCACGTCTCGATGCTCGAATCGGGGCGGCGCGGGCTCTCGCGCCCCCGCCGTCGCGCGCTGTTCGAGCTCTACGCGGCCGAGCTCACCGACGAGCAGGTCCGGGTGCTCGTCGAGACGTTCTGAGCGGCGGGTGCGCGCGGCGAAATCGGAGGCGGTCGAGCGCGACCGCGCCGGCTCCGTCGAATTTGTCGGTTCCGTCGGCTCAGTCGATTCCGTCTATCTCGCCGATTCGGACTCGATCAGCCGCTTCGCCCGCTCCAGGTCCTCGTCGGTACCGCGCGTGTGCTCCTCCCAGCCGTCGTCGCTTACCCCGGGCCGTCGGATGGCGAGATGCACCAGGACGCAGCAGTCGTCGCCGACCGGGAACAACCGCGAACGCGACCGTTCCACGTTTCCCTCCGCGTCGGTCACGTCGAAGTCGACGACGCCGACCTCGCGGCGGAGTCGGGGCGAGATCGTGAACTCGTCCCCATCGGGCCCCGTTCCGCGGAAGGTCCCGTCCCCGTCCCGTTCGACCGTCGACGTCCAGTTCGGGTACAGCTCGGGGAACCCGAGCGGGTCGGCGACGCGGTCCCACACCGCGTCGAACCCGGCGCGGACGAAGACGCTCGAAACGTGGACGTCCCGGGGCTCGGCATCGGCGTTCATACCGGTCTGGACGCCGGGAACGGGCTTGAACGCGTCGGACGGTCGACCGATCGGACGGTCGAGCGACCCCGTATTATCCGCGTCCGCGATGGAAAATGATTAAGTATGAGAACTGGGATCGTTTATCGCGTATCAATGATACGGACACTCAAACGGACCGCGCGCGGACGCGTCGCCGTCTTCCTCGCGGCGGCCGTCCTCACGCTGCTCGTGGCGTTCGGGCCGTCGCCGCAGTGTCGGTGAAGGGGCAGTACGCGGTGGCGACGATGGTCTTCGCCGCGGTGCTGTGGGTGACGGGCGTCGTTCCGCTGGCGGTCACGGCGCTTTCGATTCCGGTTCTCCTGACCGGGTTCGGCGTCTACAACGACATCGATCCGGCGCTCGCGGGCTTCGCCGACCACCTCATCTTCCTGTTCATCGCGGGGTTCATGCTCGCGAACGCGCTCCAGAAGTACGACATCGACCGCCGGATCGCCCTGTGGATCATGAGCGCGATGGGGGCCTCGCCGCGCCTCCTGATCCTGGCGATCATGATCGCTACGGCGCTCCTCTCGATGTGGGTGTCGAACACGGCCACGGCGGCGATGATGACGCCCATCGCGCTCGGCGTGCTCGCGCAGGTGCTCGGCCGCGACGGGGTCGTGGACGAGGAGTCGACCGCGGACGCCTTCTCGAACATGCAGATCGCGACGCTGCTCGGGACGGCGTACGCCGCGAGCGTCGGCGGCGTCGGCACGCTTATCGGCACGCCCCCCAACGCCGTGGTCGCCACGCAGCTTTCGGCCATGCTGAACTACGAGATCGGCTTCGTCGACTGGCTGTTCATCGGCATCCCGATCGTCGTGCTCACGCTGCCACTCGTCTGGTACCTCCTCACGTTCGTGTTCTTCCCGCCCGAGATAGACGACGTCAGCGGCGCGCGCCGGCAGGCCCGCGAGTACCTCCGCGAGGAGGGGTCGCTCGGCCCGCGGGGGCGACGCGTCGCCGCGATCTTCGGGGCCACGGCGGTGCTGTGGATGGTCGGCGACCTCGACATCCTCGCCGAGCGCCTCGTCGAGAGCGGCCTGCTCTCGCAGCCGTGGTACAACACGCTGTACGGGTCGGACGAGGGTCCGACGGTCCTCGGCGTGGCGGGTCACCAGGGCCTGCTCTACTACGTGATGGTCGGGCTGTACGCGATCCCCGCGCTGGTGCTCGCGGACACCGTCGAGTGGGACGACCTGGTCGACATCGACTGGGGGACCATCCTGCTCTTCGGCGGGGGGATCGCGCTGGCCGACGCCTTCGCCGAGACGGGCGCGACCGAGTGGCTCGCACAGACCGTCTTCGGGTCGCTCACCGGCGCGCCGATCCTCCTCGTCGTCGGCGCGGTCGTCCTGCTCGTCATCCTCCTGACCGAGATGACCTCGAACACCGCGACGGCGACGATCATCGTCCCGATCCTCATCGGCATCGGCGGGATCTTCGCCTCGACGCTCGGGCTCGCCGAGGTGAGCGCCGCGGTGTTCCTCGCCGTGAGCGGCGCGATCGCGGCGAGCTTCGCCTTCGCCCTGCCGGTGGCGACGCCGCCGAACGCCATCGTCTTCGGCAGCGGGCACCTGAAACAGGAGCACATGATGCGGGCCGGGATGGCCCTCAACGTCCTGATGACGGGCATCCTGACGGTGCTCATCTGGCTCCTGTTCAAGTTCGTCTGGCCCGCTGTTCTCTGGTGAGCGTCGCCTCGGCTCTGTCGGCCCCGATGAGCGTCCCCTCGGTTCTCCGGTGAGCGCCCCTTCGGCGTCCGTCCGCCCGGCCCTCGGGGGACGAACGACCGCGGGCGGGTTCTCCAGACGCACCGGGACACGGAATCGCACGGATGCGACACGGTTTTCCCCCGCCCCGAAGAACGTCGAGTAAATGCTCAGCAGGCAGTACCTCCGCGAGCACCCGGAGGAGGTCCGCGCGTCGCTCGAACAGCGCGGGTACGACGTCGACCTCGATCGGGTGCTCGACCTCGACGAGGAGTGGCGCGCGTTGAAGAGCCGGGGCGACGACCTCCGCCACGAGCGCAACGAGGTCAGCGGCGAGATCGGCCGGTTGAAGGCCGACGGGAAGGAGGCCGAGGCGCAGGAGGCAATCGAGCGGTCGCAGGAGCTGAAGGCCGAGCTCGCCGAGGTCGAAGCGCGGGCCGACGAGCTGGAGGCGGAGCTGGACGCCGCGCTCCTCGAACTCCCGAACGTCCCGCACGAGAGCGTCCCCGTCGGCGACGACGAGCGCGACAACGTGGAGGTGCGCCGCGTCGGGTTCGACGCGCTCCGGGAGCTGCCGGAGGAGGTCGTCCCGCACTACGAACTCGGCGAGGAGCTCGACATCATCGACGAGGCGCGCGCCGCGAAGACCACCGGCTCGGGCTTTTACTTCCTCAAGGGCGAGGGCGCGATGCTGGAGCACGCGCTGATCCAGTTCATGCTCGACGTCCACCGCGAGCAGGGGTACGTCGACCTCTTCCCGCCGATCCCGGTCAAGACCACCTCGATGGTCGGCACCGGTCAGCTCCCGAAGTTCGCCGAGGACGCCTACCGGATCGGCGGCTCGGAGACCGAGGCGTACGACGAGGACGACCTCTGGCTCTGTCCGACCGCGGAGGTGCCGGTGACGAACATGTACGCCGAGGAGATCCTCCTGCGGGAGGACCTCCCGCTGAAGCACCAGGCGTACACCCCGAACTTCCGCCGCGAGGCCGGCGAACACGGCACCGAGACGCGCGGCATCGTCCGCGTCCACCAGTTCAACAAGGTCGAACTCGTCAACTTCGTCGAGCCCGACGACAGCTACGACCGGCTCGAAGCCCTCGTCGGGGAAGCCGAGGAGGTGCTGAAGCGCCTCGGCCTCCCCTACCGGATCCTGAATCTCTGCACCGGCGATCTCACGTTCTCCTCGGCAAAGACGTACGACATCGAGGTGTGGGCGCCCGGCACGCCGGCCGACGACGGCCCCGAGCGGGGCGGCCGGTGGCTCGAAGTGTCGAGCGCGTCGAACTTCGAGGACTTCCAGGCCCGGCGCGCCGGCCTCCGCTACCGGCCCGAGCGCCACGAGTCGGCCGAGTACCTCCACACCCTCAACGCCTCGGGCACGGCGATCGGCCGCGTGATGGTCGCCCTCCTCGAGTACTACCAGAACGACGACGGCACCGTCACCGTGCCGGAGGCGCTCCGACCGTACATGAACGGCGCGGAAGTGATCGAAGGGCACGAGCCGGTCGGCGAGAGCGCCGTCGGCGCGGGGAAGCGGGACTGACGGGGCGGACGACGGGCGGCGAACCGAACCCGACCGAAGTGCTCCGCCGGGCGTACGCCCGGGGCGCTCTCGGCGACGAGGAGTTCGAAGAGCGCCGAGCGCGACTGGAGACCGGCAGGTAGCGGGAGCCGCGATTCAGCGGGCGTAGGTCGAAAGCTCCGCGATCCGCCCGTCCTCGAACCGGAACACGTCGACGAAGGGGAGCAGTTCCTCGCCGCCGTCGGCGAGGAGCCGCCCGCGCGCCGCCAGTTCGACCGCGTCGCCCTCGCCGTCGACGCGCTCGTAGATCGAGTCGATCTCGTGCGTCGTGTCCGTCCGGGGCCGCCCGTCGCGCATGAACGAGACGAACGCCTCGCGGCCCTCAAAGGTTCGATCCGGCCGCCGCTGGACGAAGTCCGCCGAGAGCAGCGCCGACAGCCGGTCGTAGTCGTGCGCGTCGAGCGCGCCGTAGTACGACCGCACGGCCTCAGTGTGATCCATACGCGCACTTGACGCCCGGCGGCCTATAGAACCGACGGGACGGAGAGAGAGGGAGAGGGACGGGACGGAGAAAGAGAGAAAGGGAGAGACGAGTCAGGAGCGCGGCACTTTTGATCCCCCGACGCATTGACCGGGTGTGGAACTGCACATCAGGTACGAGGGCGACGACGACCCCGAGAAGTGCACGGCGAGGAAACTCGCGCGCTTCGACCTCGCGGCGCTGCACCGAACGGACCGCGAGACCCCGTACGGGGTCGTGCTCAATCCGCACGCCGAGCGGGCGCTCTCCCCCGCCGACGCCGAGGAGGCGGACGCGCTCGTCGCCCTCGACTGCTCGTGGGAGACCGCGGGCAAGGCGCGTTTTTCTCTCCCGGGCGTCCACCGCGCGCTCCCGTACCTCGTCGCCGCCAACCCCGTGAACTTCGGCCGGCCCCTCCGCCTGACGACGGTCGAAGCGCTGGCGGCCGCCCTCGTCGTCTTCGGCGAGCGCGAGCGGGCCGAGGAGATCCTCTCGAAGTTCCGCTGGGGCGAGACGTTCCTCAAGCTCAACGAGGAGCCGCTGCGGCGCTACGCGGGCTGTGCGGATTCGAGCGAGGTGATCGCCGTCCAGCGGGAGTACCTGGACCGCGGAACGGACGCGGAGGAGTGACCGGACGCGCCGTCGGAGGGTGCCATCGCCGGTAGGGCGCCGACGCCGTCGGGGCTTCAGAACCGTTTCGCGGCCGAGGAGCGCCGGTGAGGCGGTGGCCGAGCCCGCGCTCGTCCGGGCGGACAGAGAACTTACGGTCGTTCGCGTCGACTGCGCAGCCATGGAAACGCCGCGCGAACTCGAAGCCGAAGCGAACAGGCGACAGGACGTCGCGATCCGCCACTACGAGTACGACGGGGACAGCGTCATCGCGGTGGACTTCGGACCGGCCGCGGGCGAGCCGTCGGTCGACGTCGTCGACGGCACGGCGATCGTCGTGCTCGGCGACCAGCAGTTCGAGTTCGAGGTGCCGGCCGAGGCCGACGAGATCACCGTCAACGACGGAGTGCTCACGATCAAGGGGTGAGAGAGAGGACGCCGCTGGATTTTTCGGCCCTCAGCCCTTCAGCGCAGCGCCGACCGCCCCCGCGAGGGCGCTGTCGAGCGCGAACAGGAGCGTGACGAACAGGCCGACGACGAGCACGCCCGCGCCGCCGAGGAACGCCCCGACGGGGCCCGCGCCGAGGCCGATCGCGCTGCCGACGAGCGCGAGCAGGACCGTCAGGACGACGCCCGTGATCGACCCCGCGAGCAGGCCGTGCCACGCGCCGCGGCCGAGGCCACCCCCGGCGAGGTACCCGGCGGCGAACCCGCCGACGAGCCCCGCGCCGATCTGTCCGATCACCGGTGCCGAGAGGCCGAGAGCGCCGACGACGAGGAGGACGACGAAGCCGACGCCGACCGCGCGCCAGTCAGTCATGCGCCACTCTACGGGCGGCGCGGGGAAAAGCCGCTCGCCGAACCGGCTGGAAGTATCGGTCGAATCGGCTGGAAATGGCCGTCGAACCGACAGGGATTGTCCGTCGAACCGACGCGCGTCGAAGCGGCGGACCGGGTCGGTTCGATCCGCGAGCCCGACGCCGCCTCGCGTGACGGCCGAACGGACGCGCTTTTAGGTGCGGGGCGAGTAACCGGGTACATGATTTTCGAGAACCTTCCGACGACGCCCCGGTCGGAGGAGCTCATCGACAAGGCGTTCTCGCGGGCGGCGCGGGCCGGACGGGCCAAGCAGGGCCTCGAAGCCCAGCAGTCGATGCTGCAGACGGCGGCGAACATCCTCTCGGACAACTTGGAGAACGTCGTCACGGAGTGGCCCGACTTCGACCTCGTGGACCCGTTCTACTACGAACTCGCGGACGCGGTGCTCAAGACAGAGCCGTCGTTCGGCGGCCGCGAGGACGAGGGCGGCGTCGACATCCTCCGCCAGAGCCTCTCGGAGGTGGGGTGGGCCAGCCGACAGGTCCGCGAGATCAAGGACGAGTACGGGTCGAAGCTCCGCAGGACGGATCCGGAGACGGCGCGGAAGCACAGAAAGCAGGCGTTCGCCCGGATGGCCGACATCGTCGAGGAGGTCGAGGCGGACCTCCGCCGCGTCGGGGACGCCCGCGACGCGCTGAGGACGCTGCCGGACGTCCGCCCGGACGAGCCGACGCTCGTCGTCGCCGGCTACCCGAACGTCGGCAAGTCGTCGTTCGTGAACGCGGTCACCCGCGCGCGAAACGAGATCGCGGCGTACCCCTTCACGACGAAGGGCGTCGGGATCGGCCACTTCGAGCGCGACCGGATCCGCTATCAGATCATCGACACCCCGGGGCTGCTCGACCGCCCCGAGGAGGAGCGCAACGACATCGAGCGGCAGGCGGTCAGCGCGCTCGAACACCTCGCCGACGCCGTGCTGTTCGTCGTCGACGCCTCCGAGGCGTGCGGCTACCCCCTCGACGCGCAGCTCGAACTCCGGGACGCCGTGGCCGCCCGGTTCGAGGGCGCGGACGTCCCCGTTCTCACCGTCTGCAACAAGAGCGACCGCTCGACGGACGTCGAGGCGGACGCGTACATGAGCGTCGCGGAGGGCGACAACGTGGACGGCGTCCTCGACACGGCGATCGAGGCGATCGGCTACGAGCCCGATCTGCCGAGCCGCGGCGACCGCTGAGGGGCCGCGAGACGCCGTTCGTGGCTCGTCAACTCATCGCCGTGTCGACGCGCCGCCCGTCGACTCGTCGATCCCGGCCGACTCTCTGACACCTCCCCGACTGCTCGCCGGTCGCGCGCCGGCAGCCTCGTCAGTTAACTATCAGTGAATCTTAGAAATGCATTTACTTCGCATTTTCCAACAGAAGGGCGCACAATGCGCCGTCGAACCTACCTCAGATCCGCCGGAGCGACGCTTCTCGGCCTCGGTGCCGTCGGAACCGCTGGTGCGGCCGGACCGGACGATCGAGACGTCTACCGGCCGGGCGGGCCGTGGCCCGGCTCGGATCAGGCGATCAACCTGAACGGCTTCCACACGAACGAACAGCTGACGCGGGCGCTCCGCAAGCTCGACCGGCAGAGCGATCGAATCGCCCTCCGGAAGATCGGCGAGTCGGCGGGCCTCGGCGACCCCATCTGGGAGGCGACCGTCGGCGAGGGCGACACGAGCGTCCACCTCATCACACAGATCCACGGCGACGAGGCCGTCGGCACCGAGGTGGCGCTCAAGCTGCTTCGTGACCTCGCGCAGGGCACCTCCGGGCGCGTCGAGCGGATCCTCGACGAACTGACGCTGACGGTCGTCCCGCGGGTGAACCCGGACGGCGCGATGTTCGAGTACGACGTCGACGACGACGGGAGGGACGAGTGGGTCGGCCGGCGGACGAACACGCAGGCGTGGGAGGAGGGCGACTCCCGCCACCGGCCGTACTACCACTACTCGTCGCCGTCCGGAACGCCGCCGGGCTACGACATGAACCGCGACTTCAACTTCCGGCCGCCGTCGGAGTTCGACCCGAAGACGGACGACGAGGCGGAGTGGTGGTACGTCTCCGACGAGGGCGAGGCGTACCTCGACGTGCCCCAGGACGGGTACACGCTGCGGAACAGCGGCCTCCGCCTCGCGCCCGAGGTGCGCGCCGTCACGGACTCGTACTTCCGGGCCGACCCCGACGTCGCCATCACGCACCACCACCAGGGATCGTACCTCGTCCCCGACTCGGGCGACGGCAACAAACCCCCGAAGCAGACGATCATGAGCGTGATGGCGGCCTACGGTCCGACCTACCGCGACCGCGCGCCGTACGACGACCCGGACGCGCCGGTCGAGGACGTGGTCAACCCGTTCATCGGCCCCGAGACGAGCGCGCGGTCGCTCCGGATGAGCACCCTGGTCGCCGACGCGCTCGCGGAGCGAGGCGACAGCGTCTTCGACAGCATCACGCGGTACGGGTACGCGACGCTGTGGGGATCGTACCTCGACGCGCTCACGCCGCACACCGACGCCGCGGGGATGCTCTACGAGGTGTCCTACCAGACGGACGACCGCGGGCAGATGGCGCTCGGCAAGCAGATGGAGGCGACGAAGGTGGGGTTCATGACGACCTTCGAGGCGCTCGCCGAGGGGACGCTCGACGAGGTGGACGGAGAGCGCTACTTCGACATCCCCCTGCACGGCGAGGTGATCTCGAACCCCCACGCGTCCCGCTGATCGTTCCCCCGTCCGGACGATCGATACGGGAGCGAGTCCCCCGAACGCGGAGAGTCACCCGGACGCGGGGAGTCACCCGGACGCGGCCTGCGTCGAACGCGCGTCGGCGAGGCGCTGCGGCTGGTTCGCAGACTTCGTCTGCACTTCGACGTACCGGACCTGCACGTCGATCGGAGTCTCGGGGGCCGGAGAGGCGTCGAGCGGGAACACGTTCGGCCGATCGACGGCCGCGTTCAGGTGTTCGTACAGCGTCGCGGCGAGATTCGGCGGGTCCTCCCCGACGGGGCGACCGACCGTGACGACGACTCGGCTCGGTTCGCGGAAGGGGATCTGGTCGTCGTACTGGACCCGGATTTCGAGGACCGACAGGCTCTGGTAGGGCGGCGCGCCCACGATCTGGTTCACCTCGGTCTGGATCTCCCCCTCGTACAGCGAGGTCTGGTACGACGCGTACGTCACGCCGCCGAGGAAGACCGAGAGGACGGCGATCGCCACCGCGAGCGCCGCGATCCGCTTGAGCGTCGCGCTCCGCGCCGCGTCCTGGCGAAACCAGTTCTCGGGGCGGTACCCCTTGTACCAGAGGACGGCCAGCGCCGAGAGGTTGATCGAGAGAACGTTCACCAGCACGAGCACGCCGGAGGAGAGGACGGTCATCGGCTGCCCCCACGCGATGCCGATTCCGACGACGGCGACGGGAGGGATGAGCGCCGCCGCGATCATCACGCCCACGAGCGCGATGGAGACGCCCGAGGCGATGCTTATGGCCCCGGCGACGCCCGCGCCGAGGGCGACCGCGAGCGAGAGGAAATCGGGGGAGAGCCGACCGGAGAACTGTTGGAGCGAAAAGAGATCCAGCGTCGGCGGGACCATCCCGAGCGTCTTCACCAGCACGGCGAAGGCGGACGCGCTGACGACGGCGGCGAGGACGCCGAGCACCTGAAGCTTCGCGCCGCGGCGAAACAGCGCCGGATCGTCGACGACCGTCCCGACGCTCGTGGCCATCGCGGGACCGACGAGCGGGGCGATCACCATCGAGCCGACGACGACCGCCGGCGAGTCGACGAGCACGCCCGCCGTCGCGACGACGGCGCTTATCACCGTCATGGCCACGTAGTTGCCGAACTCCGGCGCGAGGTCCGCCGCCCGCGTGTGGATCTCCTCGCGGGCGATCCGGCCTTCGTCCCCGTTGCCGTTTTCGCTGAATCGCTCTTCGAGCCGTTCGAAGCGCCGCGAAACCACGGTTTCCGCGTTGAGAACGACCGTGTACGAGTCCTCGTCGATGCCGGCTTCGCGGAGGCGGGCGAGCACGTGCTCGACGCCGTTCGTCGGCACGGGGAACGTGACGACCGCGGTGAACTCGCGGCTGCTGGTCTCGTCGGTGACCGCGTAGTCTATCCCTTCGTCGTCCAGCGCGCCGAGGACCGCGTTTCGCCTCCCGGCCGGGATCAGGACCTCTACGAGTCGCACAGTGACGCCACGGGCGGGGAACCGAAATAGCCACGGGTCGGACCCGTCCTGGCGGACGCGGCGGATCTCGTCGCCGCTCGCGGCGACGCGCGAGAGGGATATCCGGTTTTCTTCATTTTCAGTTAATTATAAATTGTAGTGGATTAATCGATGAAGCGCCAAAATGAATCGGAGAGAGATGCTGAAATCGGTCGGCGGGGCGGCGCTCGGAGCGACACTTTTCACCGGTGCGGCGGGCGCGAAGCCGGACGGACACATCGTTCCCGGCGGACCGTGGCTCACGGAGAACGAGCCGCGGAAGGTGGAGGCGTTCCACGACTACGAGGAGCTGGTCGCGGCGCTCGACCGTCTCCAGCGGTCGAGCGAGCGCGAATTCGCGGTCGAGTCGGTCGGTACGTCGAACCAGGGGCGGGACATCCACCTCGCGCGCGTCGGTAGCGGCGACGCGGACGTGATGTTCGTCACGCAACAGCACGGGAACGAGCCGCACGGAACCGAGGCGGCGCTGTCGATGCTCCAGTACCTCGCGAGCGGGAGCACGAGCGTCGACGACCTGCTCGAGGAGGTGACGGTGAACGTGGTCCCGCGGGTGAACCCCGACGGGTCGGAGCCGGAGCTGTTCCAGCGGTACAACGTCGATCCGGACGCGCCCGCCCGCGACACCTCGGAGGGCTTTTTCACGTCGCCCGACGCGGGCGTCGGCTGGGACGTCAACCGCTACCACTGGCCCGACTGGACGGAGAGCGACCTCTATCAGAACCGCCCGGACGAGTACCCGGAGAACCCGGTCCCGGAGGCGCAGGCCGTCGTCGACGCCGTCGCCGAGGTCGACCCGCTCTGGGTCGTCGACGTGCACAACCAGGGGACGTACGTCACCGACGACGGGGAGATGATCACGACCTCGATGTTCTGGCCCATCGCGGAGGGCGTCCCGACGGACGCGCAGAACCTCTCGAAGCAGCTCGTCCGACACGCCTACGACCACGTCTCGAAGTTCGGCTACGCCGAGGCGACGCAGTACCCCGGCGGCACGTACCCCGGCATCGCGCGCAACAGCTACGGTCTGCAGGGCTACGGGAGCGTACTGGTCGAGATCCGCGGGGGCGTCGGGCAGAAGTCCAACGGGAAACTCACCCGGCTGGCGCTCGAAATCATGACCAGCGTCGTCGACGGCACGGCCGACGGCTCCGTGTTCGAGGTCGACCCCGACGGCGCCGAGGAGATCCCGGAGCGCGGCGACTACTACTACCGGGACCTCCCGCCGGAGTAGTTCGACCGCGTCGGTTCGGGTTCGATCGGCACTTTTCCCGGCCGCAGCGGTTCACGGATCGGCGTGAGGCGCTCAGCGTCCGTCCACGGCCGCTCGGAACTCGTCCTCCGTGTCGGGGTCGGCGATGCCGTAGAGGTCGAGGATGGAGGTTTCGGCCGTCAGCCGATCGATCGCCTCCGAGAACGTCTCGCCGTCGCGCTTTTTCGCCTTGATCCGCTCGTAAACGTCCTCGTCGAGACGGACGTTTTTCGTTCCCACATATACGGAGTATACGGCACAGCGGGTTCAACGTTTCGTCGGCGGCGTCGACGGAAGCCTCCTCCCGTTTCCAGCGGCTCGAACGTTCGAGTCCGCCAAATCCGATCGCTCCCGTCTGCCGCCACTGTCCTACCCACGATCAGAGCCGAAACGCACGGTCCCATGACCGAGTTGCAGCGGAGAGAAAGCCCAGGGCGGGATTGAAACGAAACGGCCGGCGACCGCTCGGAGGCGAGTCGAATTCACCGGGGTCGCAACCGCTCCAGAATCGGAATCTCCTCGATTCGCTCGTCGCTCAGCTCGTCCCACGCGATGCCCGCCGGCTTGGATCCCGAGGCGGTCGTCCGAACCGTCCGCTCGGGGGTGAAGAGCAGGTCCATCGGAACGTCGTGCTCGGACGTCGGGACCGCCTCGTCGACGACCTGGATCTCGTGGACAGTGGTGACCGTCGTCGTCCCGTCGTCGACGAGCCCGAACTCGCGGAGGACCGCGAATTCGAGGTCGCTGTACCCCTCACCCTTCCCGACCCGTTCGCCCCGTTCGGTGACCGCGACGCTGCCCGCGACGATCAGATCGACCGGCACCATCTCCTCGGGGGCGACCGGCACGCCGGCCTCGGACGAGCCGCCGATCGTCGCCGCGCGGTCCACGTCGTCGATCGCCGCCGGGTCGAGTCGGAGGAAGCACTCCTCGTCCCGCAATCGCGGGACGGCCATGTACACCGTCTTTCCCCGCCGCAGCGCGGTTCGGCGGACGGGAAGCTGCGGGGCGTCGGGGTTCGACTTGATCACGTTCGCGTCCCGCCACTCGTCGGTTTCTCCGAGCCGCGCCGCCGCGTCCTTCGCCCCCGCGAAATTGGGAATTCTCCCGTGCGGCGGGTACGGAAAGCGCGCCTCGCCGCTCTCCTCTAACTCGTCCCAGACCCGCTCGCGCAGCTGCTGTTTGTCCATCGTCCCGGACTTCTCGCCGAGCGAGGTAGAAGCTACGCCTCGTCGGCGACGGAGAGCGTCTGGATCTCTCCGCCAACGACCGTCTCAGTCTCTCCGGCGGCAACTGTCTCGGCCGCCTCGGCTATCTCAGCCGTCTCGGCCCCTTCAGCTCCTCGGACGCCTCGGCGTCCGAGGAGGCCCGTCGACTTCGGTCAGCGGCCTGTGCGATCCGGCCCCGCGATCCGCCCCCTTCGGATCACCGCCGAACGACGCGGACGCATGAACGAATCCCGTCAACGACTTCGAACGTGGCAGCGGACGAAATCGGTCGAAGTATTTCACCTCTCGAAGCGAACGGACAGTGATATGCTATGGCAATACACGTGAAGACACCGGACGACGGTGCGGTAACCCGGTTCGGCGAGCGGTTCCGCGGCGAGCTGCTCCGACCCGGCGACGCGGGGTACGACGAGGCCCGGTCGATCTGGAACGGGATGATCGACCGCCGGCCGGCCGTCATCGCCCGCTGCGCGGGCGTCGCGGACGTGATCGAGGCCGTGAACTTCGCACGGGAGAACGGCGCGCTCGTCTCCGTAATGGGGGGCGGGCACAACGTCGCCGGCAACGCGGTGTGCGACGACGGCGTCGTGATCGACCTGTCGCGGATGCGGTCGGTTCGCGTCGATCCGTCCCGGCGGACCGCCAGGGTCGAACCGGGGGTCACGCTCGCCGAACTCGACCACGAGACGCAGGCGTTCGGCCTTGCGACCCCGGTCGGGTTCAACTCGACGACGGGAATCGCCGGGCTCACGCTCGGCGGCGGATTCGGCTGGCTCTCGCGCAAGTACGGGATGACGGTCGACAACCTCGCGTCGGCGGACGTGGTCACCGCCGACGGCGAACTCGTTCGCGCGAGCGAGGAGGAAAACCGGGACCTGCTGTGGGGAATCCGCGGCGGCGGCGGCAACTTCGGAGTCGTCACCTCGTTCGAATTCCGGCTCCACGACGTCGGCCCCGAGATCCTCTCGGGGGTGATCGTGCATCCGCACGACGAGGCGGCGGACGTTCTGCGATTCGTTCGCGAGTTCAACGCGGAGGCGCCGGACGACCTCGTGGTCTGGTTCGTCCTCAGAAAGGCGCCGCCGCTGCCGTTCCTCCCGGAGGACGCGCACGGAACGGACGTTCTCGTCCTCGCCGCCTTCTACGCGGGCGATCCGGCGGAGGGCGAAGCGGCGATGGTGCCGCTTCGGGAGTTCGGCGAGCCGATCGCCGACGCGATCGGTCCCCACCGGTACACCGAGTGGCAGCAGGCGTTCGACCCGCTGCTCGAACCCGGCGCGCGCAACTACTGGAAATCGCACAACTTCGCCGACCTGACCGACGAGGCCATCGACACCGCGGTCGAGCACGCCGCGCGACTCCCGTCGCCGCAGACGGAGCTCGCCTTCGCGCGGCTGGGCGGGGCCGTCACCCGCGTTCCCGCGGACGCCACCGCGTACCCCCACCGCGACGCGGAGTACGTGATGAACGTCCACACTCGGTGGGAGGATCCGGCGCACGACGACGAGTGCGTGGCCTGGGCGCGGGAGTTCTACGACGCGATGGCCCCGCACGCGCTCGTCGGAACTTACGTGAACTTCATCAGCGAGGGGAAAGGCGAGGAGTCGCTGGCCTACGGCGACAACTACGAGCGCCTGGCAGAACTCAAGCGCGAGTACGACCCGACGAACCTGTTCCGGATGAACCAGAACGTCGAGCCGGCGGACTGACCCGAACCGGCGGGATGACCGAGTGGCCGAGGAGAGGCGTTCGCCGGGAGACGTGGACGGCGACGCGCCCGTCTCCCGCCGTCCGCTCGCCTATCGACGTCCGTTCTCCTACCGCCGTCCGCCCGCGAGGCGGCTGGCCTCGGGCCGGGCGCGGAGCCGGAGCATGGCGAGCGTGCCGACCGCAGGGCCGACGGCGAGGGGCGCGAACGCCCACCGCCACCCCGCGACGCCGACGACGATCGGAACGAGCTGGATCGACGCCGTCGTGAGGAGGAAGCCGAGCGCCGTCTGCAGGGTGAGCGCCGTCCCGACGTAGCTCGGTTCGGCGAGTTCGGTCACGCACGCGGAAAACTGCGCGGAGTCCGCCACGATCGCGAACCCCCACAGCAGGCAGAACGGGACGAGGAGGAGCGGCGGTGCGCCGAACAGCGGAACGGCCAAAAGACAGGCGAGCCCGCTGGCGGCCATGCTGGCGCTCGTCACCGTCGTCCGCCCGACGCGGTCGGCCGCGAGCCCCGCCGCGACCGCGCCGAGCCCGCCGACCGCGATGGTGCTGAACGCGAGGAAGGACGCCAGTTCGGACGACCCCGCGTACCCGCCGTTCGCGTCGAAGCTCGCCAGCAGGTACGCGGGGATCCACGTCCAGACGGCGTACAGCTCCCACATGTGGCCGAAGTACCCGCCGTTGGCGAGCAGCGTCGCGCGGTCGCGGAGGATCCGCCCGACCGCCCGCGGATCGAACGGCGCGGCCGGCGACTGGTACGGGCCCTCCTCGACGAACAGGGCGAGCGCGCCGCCGACGAGCGCGAGCGCGACCGCGCCGTACAGAACCGCTCGCGGCCGTCCGGCTCCGCCTATCGTCCGCAGCAGGTGCGGCAGCGCCGAGCCGACGGTGAGCGATCCGACCAGGACGCCGATGGCGAACCCGCGCCCGGCGCGGAACCACCCCGCCATCATCTTCATCCCCGGCGGGTACACCCCGGCGAGCGCGACGCCCGTGAGAAACCGGAGCCCGATGGCGGGGACCGCCGAGTCGACGGCCCCCGCGATGACGGCGGTCGCGCCGGCGCCGACCGCGGCGGAGCCCGCGAACAGGTACCGGGGCCGGACGACGTCCGAGAGGGTGAGCGCGGCCGACAGCAGCGCGCCGGCGACGAACCCGAGCTGGACGGCGATCGTCAACCACGCCGTCTCGGTCGGCGTCAGGCTCCACTCGGCGGCGAGTTCGGGCCCCGCCGCGGTGGCGCTGAACCAGAGCGACATCGCCAACAGCTCCGCGACCGCGATCACGAGCAGGGCTCGCCACCGCCGAGCGCCCCCGATCCCGTCGTCCGTGGTCGTCCGTTCGCCTCCCGCTCGCGTCGACGGCGGCTCGCTCATCGTCCCGTCCCGACGGCGCGTTCGCCGTCCGTCGACGCCCTTCCGCGTCTGGTCTCCACGGAGAGCACGGTTGGCGCCTGAGCGGCATGAGCCTTCTCCACGGCGAGCGACGCGACGGCGATCACCGCGGGTCAGCGCGTCTGACACGCCGGCGTCGACGGCGCACTCCGCGTCGACGCGGAAGCGAGCCGTCGACCCGATTCGACGCCAACGGAGGGTCGATAGCCGGTCGTCGCCTCGTAAGAGGTATCCCGCGCGGTCGAATACGGGACGTATGTTCGAGGAGCGACCGGACCGGGGGGCAGAAGTGGTCTTCGTCGGGCGGTCGAACGTCGGCAAATCGACGCTGATGCGCGAGTTGACCGGGCACGACAAGTTCACGACCGGGAAGAAACCCGGCGTGACCCGCAAGCCCAACCACTTCGACTGGGCGGCGGAAGACTTCGTGTTCACCGACCTCCCCGGCTTCGGATTCATGTCGGGCGTTGACGAGCGCCGTCGGGAGCAGATCAAGACGGACGTCGTCCGGTACGTCGAGGACAACGCCGACAGCATCCTCGCGGGCGTGCTCGTCGTCGACGGCAAGAGCGCCGTCGACATCATCGACCGCCACACGAACGCCGACGAGATCCCCCACGACGTCGAGATGTTCTACTTCCTCGAAGAGCTTGGGATCCCGACGGTCGTCGCGGTGAACAAGATGGACAAGGTCGACGACCGCGACGAGCGGCTGAACGAGCTGTGCGACCGGCTGGGGCTGTACCCGCCGTGGCAGCAGTGGAAGGAGACGATCGCGCCGATCAGCGCCAAGCGGGGGAACGTGGAGGCGCTGAAGGAGGCGCTGCGACACCACTTCCACGAGCAGAAGCGCGACGACCTCCTGAAGTTCGTGAAGTAAGACGGAGTACTCCCACGGCAGCTATATCGATCGCGGACCTACGTCCGGGAGACGATGCCGACGAAGACGCCCGGAGCGACGATCCTGACCGACGACTTCTGGAACCGCCACTCGAACCCGAAGAGCGGGTGGACGCGGCTGCTCTCGTACCCCGTCCTCGTCTTCGCCGTCTACGCCAGAAAGTGGCCGTTGCTCGGACTCACTATCCTGTATCTCGCGGTGAATCCGGTGCTCTTCCCGGCGCCCGAGGAGGAGTCCGGCGATTGGATGTACCGCGGCGTGAAGGCCGAGCAGTTGTGGATCTCCGAGGGCAGGAGCGTGATGGGGTTCGGCTTCCCGCAGGTACTCAACGTGGCTGCGGTCCCGGTCTTTCTCTACGGACTGTACGCGGCGTACAGGCGGAAGCCCGTTACGACGGTCGCCTGCACCGTCGCCACCATGGCGCTGAAGCTGTGGTTCGTGAACGAACTCATCCGGTACCGCGAATCGAACGCCGACGGGGGCGACGGCGCAAACTGAGTCGACCGCGTAACCGGGGGGCTCACACCGCCGCGTTCGTCACTTCCCTCACACCACCCGATTCACCATCTCCCGGCCCTCGCCGACCCGTTCGACGTTCTCCCGGACGAGCCCCGCGACGTCGCGGTGGTAGTCGTTCGTCATCGCCGCGGAGTGCGGGGTGACGAGGACCCCCTCGTAGCCCCAGAGCGGCGAGTCCTCGGGGAGCGGCTCGGTCTCGAACACGTCGAGCCCCGCGCCCGCGATCTCGCCCGCGTCGAGCGCCTCGATCAGCGCCGCCTCGTCGACGACCGCCCCGCGGGAGACGTTCAGCAGGTAGGCGTCCTCGCGCATCGCCTCGAACTCGGCCGCGCCGAAGAGCCCCTCCGTCGCGTCGTTCAGGGGCGTCGCCAGCGCGACGAACCGCGCCTCCGAGACCGCCTCGCGGAGCCCGTCGGGCGTGTACACCTCACGGACGCCGGGAACCGGGTCGCCCGATCTGCGGACGCCGACAACGTCCATCCCGAGCGCCGAGGCGCGGGCGGCGATGCCGCGCCCGAGCGTGCCGAGGCCGACGACGCAGATGCGCTGCCCGTCGAGGGTGAAGGGCGCCTCGTACGGCTCGCGCACCCACTCGCGGTCGCTCTGGGCGTCCCGGTACACGTGGAGCCGACGCGCGAACGCGAGCATCATCCCGGCGACCGTCTCGCCGACCGAGGTGTCGTGGATGCCCGTGCTGTTGGTCAGCGCGACCCCGGCCGACTCGTAGGCGTCGAGGTCGAACTCGTCGTAGCCGGCGCGGATGCAGTGGACCCAGTCGGCGTCGAGAAACGACGGGTGCGGCCCGAACGCGACCGCCGCGTCGCCGTCGCCGAGTTCCGGGTCGCTCCCGCCCAGCTCGACCGGCAGGTCGAGGTCGGAGAGTTCGTCGCCGAGCGCCTCCGGCGGGAAGACGAGGTCGACCGAGTCGTGGACCACGATCCGTGAGAGCTCCATGGTAGCCACTCTTCTCGCATCGTCGATTCAATCTTTCGAGGCGCGCGGCTCGGGAGAAGTCTCGTCACGAGGGCTCCGGCGGAGTGAAGACGAAGCGGCAGAACCGTAGCTGTCGCTATCCGACGTTCAGGGTGGTGGCTCGGCCTGCGTCCCTCATCACAAGGGGCTCAGAGGGGGTAACTTTCCTCATCGCCACCGTGCGTATCCTCTGATCGGAGCGGCAAAAAGCGTTTTCGAGTGCCGTTCGGTAGATTCTGCGGAGTGTCGTGATACTCGTACCTGTAGGAACCGTCAACCGTCCCAGTTCGCCCGCTTCCGGTGCTCCGCAGCCAGCGCCTCCACGTCGCCGCCGTCCAGCACCCCCCGCTCGGTGACGACGCCCGCGACCAGATCCCCGGGCGTCCGGTCGAACAGCGGGTTCTCGACCGACACCGGCGCGTCCCCGTCGTACACCTCCGCCGCATCGCGCGGTTCGGGGTGAAACACCCCCTCGGAGCTGATCTTGTCCGCGGCGGCGACGACGTAGAGCGGAAACCCCTCCCGCGCGGCGGCGAGCGCCAGCGCCCGCGTGCCGACCTTGTTCGCGACGCTCCCGTCCGGCAGGACCGCGTCCGCGCCGACGACCGCGGCCGCGACGTCGCGTTCGGCGGCGACGTGCGCGAGCGCGGCGTCCGTCGTCAGCGTCGCGTCGCGACCCACCGCGGCGAACCGCTCGGCGACGCCGACGCCCTCGCCGCCCGGACGCGACTCGGCGACGACGAGAGGGAGGTCGGTCCGCGAGAGCGCGTCGGTCACCGTCCCGGAGCGCGAGAGCGTCGCGACGGCCCCCTCGACGCCGGCGAGCAGGTCCGCGGCGTTCGCGGCCGCCTCGCCGTCTGCCGCCAGCGCGTCGGCGGTGCCCTCCCGCGCGGCGTCGCGGACGCTCTCGGCCGTTCTCCCGGCCTCGAACATCGCGCGGTTCACGCGGTTCGCCAGCGCGGCCATCCCCGGACGGGCGTCCCGAAGGTCGCGGGCGACGGCGGCGACGCGCTCCCAGCCGGCGGTGTCGTGTCCGTCGTCATCGCTGTCGCCGTCGTTGCTCCCGCCGCCGTCGCTGTCGCCGTCGGCGGTTCCGCCGCCGCACGCGTTCGCGCCAGCCGCGACGGCGGCCGCCTCGTCCCGCAGGACTTCCAGCGCCCGCACCGAGACGTACGCCGAACCGTGCTCATCGTCCTCCCGAACGGACTCGACCGTCGGCGCGACGCGACGGTACGCCTCCCAGAGCGCGGGGACGGTTTCGCGGTCGAGGACGGCCGTCGGGTCGGTCCACTCCCAGTCCGCGAGTTCCTCGTTCGGTTCGACCGCGCGCGTTTCGACCGCGAACAGGAACGGGTGGATGGTCCACTCGCGGTCGCCGTCGTCGACCGCCAGGGGATCGCCCGCGCGGACCAGCGACGCGTCGGCGATGCCGACCTCCTCCGTGATCTCCCTGCGGGCGTCCGCGAGCGCGCCCTCGGGGTCGCCTTCGACGTACCCGGAGACGCCGCCCCACATGCCGGCGTAGGTACCGACCGCGTCGCTCCGGCGGACGAGGAGCACCTCGCCGCGGTGGCGGAGGAACGCGGTGACGACGTGCGTTCGGGACACGGTTCGGATCGGTTCTGCCTACGCGGGCGGGCACAACGGCTTTTGCGGTCGCGTCCCACGTTCCGGCATGGATCTGGCGATCATCAGCGACACGCACATCCCCTCCCGGGCGTCCGAAATCCCCGAGTGGGTCCGCGAGCGCGTCGAGGCCGCCGACCACGCGATCCACGCGGGCGATTTCGACTCGCCGGAGGCGCTGTCGACCGTCGAGGAGTTGACCGGCGGGGACCTCACCGCCGTCGCCGGCAACCTGGACGGCTCGGACCTCGACCTGCCCGAGATCGCCACCGTCGAGGTCGGGGCCGTGGAGTTCGTCGTCACCCACGGGACGGGCGACCGCTCGGGCTACGAGCGGCGGGTCGCGGGGACCGTCGCCGAGCAGGGCGGCCACCAGGTGATCGGCGTCGCCGGCCACACCCACGAACCGATGGACGACACCGTCGAGGGCGTCCGGATCCTGAACCCGGGGAGCGCGACGGGCGCGGACCCGGCCGAGGAGGCGACGATGATGACTGCGACCGTCGAGGAGGGGAGCGTCGGCGTGACGCTCCTCCGGGAATCAGATCGGTAGCGACTCCCGCTATTCGGATCGGTGGCGCACGTCGGCTTCGCCCCTCCCACGTACCGGATACCGGCCCGATTCACCAGCACCGGCGTCCTTTTTTACCGACCGCGCCGAGTCGCCGGCATGGAACTTTTCGCCGTACCCGACCTCCCGGAGGTGGAACCCGGCGACGACCTCGCCGCGCTGGTCCGCGCCCGGGTCGACCTCCGCCCCGACGACGTGGTGTGCGTCGCGAGCACCGTCGTCTCGAAGGCGGAGGGTCGGCTCGCCGACCTCGACGACTTCCCCGCCGGGCCGCGCGCCCGGGAGATCGCCGCGAATCTCTCGGAGCTGACGGGCGAGGAGAAGGACCCGCGGTTCGCGCAGGCCGTGCTCGAAGAGAGCACCGAGATCGTCACCGAAGCCCCCTTCCTCCTCACGGAGACGCGCTTCGGGCACGTCTGCGTCAACGCCGGCATCGACCGGTCGAACGTCCCCGGCGCGGACCTCCTGCTCCTGCCGAGGCGACCGAGCGAGAGCGCGGGGCGGATCCGCGCGGAGCTCCCCGCCGACCAGGTGATCGTCACCGACACCTGCGGTCGCCCCTTCCGCCACGGCCAGCGCGGCGTGGCGATCGGCTGGGCCGGTATGCCCGCGAGCCGCGACTGGCGGGGCGAGACCGACCGCGACGGGCGGGAACTGGGCGTGACCGTCCAGAACGTGATCGACGAGCTCGCGGCCGCCGCGAACCTCGTGGCCGGCGAGGGCGACGGCGGGACGCCCGTCGTCGTCGTCCGCGGCTTCGAGTTCGGCGACCACGCCGGGAGCGACGCGCACTTCCGGGACGTGGAGAGCGACTTCGTCCGGCAGGCGCTCAGGGGGTGGGCGTATGAGCCGCGGTGAGGGCCGAGGGGCGCGATCCGACGGCGGATCCGAAGGGGACGAGGGCGACGAAAGGGGAGGGCTGCTCGGGATCGAGATCACGCCCGAGCATCCGGTGTCGCGGCTGGTCGACCTGGGCGTCGCGGCCGAGGAGGCCGGGTACGACGCGCTGTTTTCGAGCTGTCACTACAACAACCGCGACCCGTTCGCCGTCCTCTCGCTCGTCGCCGCCGAGACCGACGAGATACGCCTCGGCCCGGGCGTCGCCAACCCCTACGAGACGCACCCGGTGACGCTGGCGTCGAAGGTGGCGACGCTCGCCGAGGTGTCGGAGGGGCGCGCGGTGTTCGGGATCGGCCCCGGCGACCCCTCGACGCTCCGAAACCTCGGTCTCGAAGGCGAACGGGGGCTCCGCCCGGTGCTCGAAGCGTTTCGGACCGCCCGGGATCTCTGGCGGGGCGAGCGCGTCACCCGCGAGGGGACGTTCGAGGCGCGCGACGCCGGGCTGAACTACGAGCCGCCGGGGGAGATCCCGGTGTACGTCGGCGGCGAGGGGCCGCACATGTGCCGGATGGCCGCGAAGCACGCCGACGGCCTGCTGTTCAACGGCTCGCACCCCGACGACCTCGCGTGGGCGCGCGAGCAGGTCGAGATCGGAGAGGAGGACCGGACGGACGGGCTCGGCGCGTTCGACCTCGCGGCCTACGCGAGCGTGAGCGTCGCCGAGGACGCCGAGGCCGCCCGCGAAGCCGCCCGTCCGCCGGTCGCGTTCATCGCCGCGGGGGCCGCCCCGCCGGTGCTCGACCGCCACGGGATCGACCGCGACCGGGCGAAGGAGATCGGCGAGCGCATCAGCGCCGGCCAGTTCCGCGGGGCGTTCGACCTCGTGACGCCCGCCATGGTCGACGCGTTCTGCATGGCCGGCACCGTCGAGGAGGTGGGCGAGCGGATGGCCGCGGTGCTCGCGCACGCGGACGGCGTCGTGGTCGGGTCGCCGCTCGGCCCCGACCTGGGGGAGGCGATTACTCTCGCGGCGGCGGCGTACGACCGGGCGACGGCATGAGGCTGCCGAGGAACTCGCCGGCCGCGCCGACGACGAGGTAGCCGAAGAACAGGACCGAAAAGCCCGTCAGGACCGCGCCGATCAGGAAGGAGATCGCCGACAGCGGGTCGTTGAGGACGACCTCGGTTGCGAAGATGATCCCGAGCCGGATCGAGCTTCCGACGAGCTCCGCGAGGAATTCGAGCACGCTGACCATGAGGGTGAGTTCGGACGGAGGGGTACTTGTGTGTTGATGCTCGCCGCGGCGATCGAGGCGGCGGCCGAGGCGACGACGCGGACGGAGCCGGTTCGATCCGCCGAGTCGGTTCGAGACGTCGGGCTGAGCCGGGACGTCGGGCCGACCGGACGCCGGGCGGTCGTCACCGATAAGAGGCGTCGAAGGTACTACCCTCCATGAGCAGGGATCGGTCGCTCGACGAGTTCTTCGGGCCGAGCGCCTCGTCGAGCGAGGTCGACGCCGACCCCGAACCCGGCGACTCCGAGACCGACGACGGATCGGGCAGTTCGACCGATTCGGCCGACTCGTCCAGCTCGACCGTCGCCGGTGGGACCGAAGCGACCGCCGCGAGCGATTCGACCGACGTCGCGGTCGATTCGGCCGACGGAGCCGAGGACGACGCCGCGGGCTCCGAAACCGACGCGGACGAGACCCTCGCGTCCGCGGGCGCGCGGACCGGACCTGCGGGCGCGGGGTCCGGGGACGACGCGGACGCGGCCGTCGAACCCGCCGACGCCACCTTCTCCTGGTCGCCCGACGGCGCTTCCTGCGACGCCTGCGACGCCCGCGTCGAGCGGCGGTGGCTCGACGGCGGGCGCTACGTCTGTCACGACTGCAAGGAGTGGTAACCTCCCCCGACCACACTCGGGGTACTCGCCATCCCTTCCCCGTAGCGGGGAGCGAACGGAACCGAGCGTCCGTCAGCCCAGCCGGCGGTGCTCGCGCTCGAACCCCCGGACGAACGTCTCCTCGCCGATCGAGAGCACCGTCGGCCGGCCGTGCGGGCACGCGTAGGGCCGCTCACACGCCCCCAGACGCTCCACGAGGTCGGTCGCCGTCTCGCGGTCGAGCGCGTCGCCGGCCTTCAGAGAGGGGTGGCAGGCGAGGTCCTTCAGAAGCTCCTCACGGGCGTTCTCCGGATCCTCGCCGGCCGCCAGCGCGTCGAGCGCGTCGCGGAACGAGCCGACGTCGGCGACGCGGCCGAGCGGCGCGGGGACGCCCTCGATGCGGTAGGCGCGGCCGCCGAACGCGGACACCTCGAACCCCAGGCGGGAGAGCGTCTCGCGGTTGTCCTCGACGACCGCCGCCTCCGACGGCGAGAGCGCGACGGCCTTCGGCGGGTCGACCGGGTGCGACTCGACCGCCTCGCCCCGCAGCGCGTCGCGGAGGCGCTCGTAGTTGATCCGCTCGTGGGCCGCGTGCTGGTCGACGACGAGCAGGTCGTCGTCCGCTTCGCAGAGGAGGTACAGCCCGCGATACTGGCCGATCACCGCCACGTCGCCGAAGCGCGAGTCGCCCCCGACGGCTTCGAGCGACGAGTCGAGGTCGACCGCGATCTCGGCGCTCCGCCTGAGGTCGGCGGTCGTGAGCGCCTCGTCGACGGCCCGCTCGACCGCGTCGGCGACGGCGTCCTCGTCGACGAACGCCACCTCGTCCTTCGCGGGGTGGACGTTCGCGTCCACGGCCTCGGGCGGGAGCGACACGGAGACGACCGCGATGGGGTACCGCCCGCTCGGCAGGAGCGACCCGTACCCGGCGACGGTCGCCCGGCGGATCGTCGCGTCGTAGACCGCCCGCCGGTTCACGGCGGCGTAGACGTGCTCCCGTGTCGCCCGCGTGATCGAGGGGTAGACGAGCAGCCCCTCGACCCGGAGGGGGCGATCCCGCCCGTCGAGGTCGAACGTCGACCGGTAGTCGATCTCGGTGCTCTGTCCCGCGACGCTCCGGTCGTACACGCCGAGCACCGCGTCCGTGTACGTTTCCGACCCGGGCGTGGCGAACACCTCGCGGCCGTCGTGCGACAGCGAAAAGTGCACGTCCGGCCGGGCGAGCGCGTACCGGGTGACGACGTCGCTCACGCGGCCGAACTCGGCCTTCGCCGAAGAGAGCGACTTCCGCCGGGCCGGGCGGTTGTGAAAGAGGTCCCGCACCTCGACGGTCGTCCCGACGGCCCGGCCCGCGGGGCGGACCGACTTCTCGCCTCCCTCGACCAGGACGCGGGTGCCGCGGACGTCGCCGTCGTTGGTCGTGATCTCCAGGGTCGCGGTCGCCGCGATGCTCGGCAGCGCCTCGCCGCGGAAGCCGAGCGTGTCGACCCGTTCGATGTCCGCCGCCTCGCCGAGTTTGCTCGTCGTGTGGTGTTCGACCGCGAGTTCGGCGTCCGCCTCGCTCATCCCGCGGCCGTCGTCCGCGACGCGGACGCGTTCCGTCCCGTCCCCGTCGACGGACACGTCTATGCGGGTCGCGCCCGCGTCGAGGCTGTTTTCCACCAGTTCCTTGACGACGCTCGCCGGGCGTGTCACCACCTCGCCGGCGGCGATGCGTTCGATCGTGTCGGGGGGGAGCTTCCTAACCGTCATCGAGCTTTCCTTTGAGTTCGTTCAGGGCGTTGAGCGCCTCCAGCGGCGTCGTCTGCGCGATGTCGATCGACCGCAGGTCGGCGGCGACCGACGCGAGGGCGTCGGCGTCCGACCCCGCGGTCGGATCGGCCGCGCGTCCGTCGAGCCCCGCGGGGGCGGAGGCGCCGTTTCGCTCGCCGTTCGGATCGGCTAGGCGACGGGCGGGCATGCCACTTTCGCCCTCGGGGCGGACACCCGCGTCCCCGTCGACCGCCGGACGATCGCCGTTCGTCAGCGTGGTCTGGCGCGGCTCGGCGGCCGGCCCAGTGGCCGGCGCGCTGGCCGTCGATGCGTCGGTGCCGACGTCAGTCGACGGCGGGGCGCTCGCGTCCGTCGCGCCGGCGGTGCCGCCCGCGTCCGCCTCCCGCGCCGCGACGAGTTCGCGCGACCGCTCGACCACCGCGTCCGGGACGCCCGCCATCCGGGCGACTTCGACGCCGTACGACGACGAGGAGGCGCCCTCCGCGACCCGGTGGAGGAACGTCACGGATTCGCCGTCCCCGCTGGCCGCGAAGTGGAGGTTGCGCACGCGCTCGTACTCGTCCGCGAGCGCCGTGAGCTCGTGGTAGTGCGTCGCGAAGAGCGTGTACGCGCCGACTTCGTCGTGGACGAACTCGGTCGTCGCCCGCGCGATGGCGAGGCCGTCGGTCGTGCTCGTTCCGCGCCCGACCTCGTCGAGGAGGACGAGCGAGTCCCCGGTCGCGGCGTGGAGGATGTCGGTGAGTTCGCTCATCTCCCGCATGAACGTCGACTGCCCGCCCGCGATGTCGTCGCTCGCGCCGACGCGGGTGAACACCCGGTCGACGATCGGCAGGCGGGCGGCGTCGGCGGGGACGAAGCTCCCCGCCTGCGCGAGCACGACGATCAGCGCGATCTGGCGCATGTACGTCGACTTGCCGCTCATGTTCGGGCCGGTGACGATCGCAATCTCCCCCGGGCCCAGGTCGGCGTCGTTCGGCACGAACGACGGCTGGGTCCGCTCGACGACGGGGTGGCGGCCGGCCTCGACGCGAACGCCGCCCTCCCCGAACTCGGGCCGGACGAAGTTCTCCGCGACCGCGACGGCGGCGAGCGTCGCCAGCACGTCGAGTGCCGACAGCGCCTCGGCGAGCGACTGCACCCGGTCGGCCTCAGCGGCGACGGCCTCCCGGACCTCGCAGAACAGGTCGTACTCGAGCTTGTCCGCGCGCTCTGACGCGCCCAGGATCTCGTCCTCGCGTCGCTTCAGTTCGGGCGTGTAGAAGCGTTCGGAGTTCTTCAGCGTCTGCCGTCGGGTGTAGTCGTCGGGGACGCGGTCGAGGTTCGGGTTCGTCACCTCGATGTAGTAGCCGTGGACCTGGTTGTAGCCCACCTCCAGCGAGTCGATCCCCGTCCGCTCCCGCTCTTTTTCCTCCAGCTCCGCGACCCACTCGCGGCCCTCCCGCTCGGTCGCCCGCAGGGAGTCGAGTTCGTCGTCGAACCCCTCGCGGACGACGCCGCCCTCGGTGACCTCGATCGGCGGCTCCGGTCGGATCGCACGGCCGATCAGGTCCCGCACGTCCTCCATCTCGTCCAGCGCGCCGCGGAGCTCGCGGAGCTCGTCCGACTCGACGCCCTCCAGCCCCGCTTTCACGGCAGGAACCACGTCGAGCGTCGTCTTGAGCGCGCGGAGGTCGCGGGCGTTCGCCCGCCCGCGGGAGACGCGGCCGATGAGCCGCTCGACGTCGTACACGTCCGTCAGGAGGTCGCGCACCTCCTCGCGGACGAGCGACCGCTCCGCGAACTCCTCGACGGCGTCCAGCCGCGCCTCGATGCGGTCGCGGTCGACGAGCGGGCGGCGGAGCCACCGCGTCAGGAGGCGGCGACCGAGCGCGCAGGAGGTGTCGTCGAGCACGTCGACGAGCGCGCGGCCGGCGCCGTGGCCCCGCGTCTCGAACAGTTCGAGGCTCCGGAGCGCCGTCGCGTCCAGCTGCAGCGACTCGCGGGGATCGTAGCGGGTGACGCGAGAGACGTAGTCGAGCCGTTCGCCGCCCTGCGTGTACTCGGCGTAGGCGAGCACCGCGCCGCAGGCCCGGAGCTCGGCGTCGTTGTCGACGACCGCCTCCGGCGAGGGGACGTAGGCGGCGAGCCGTTCGCGGGCGGCGTCGAGGGCGAACGCCTCGGGGCCGTAGTCGGTCTCCATCGCGTCGAAGTCTAGCCCGTCGGGGGAGAAGGCGTCGGCGTCGAGTTCCGGCCCGCGCAGGAGCTCCGACGGCCCGAGCCGCTCTACCTCCTCTTCGAGCCGCTCCCGGCCGGCGCTGGTCACGAGGCACTCGCCGGTTGACACGTCGACGGCGGCGACGGCGTAGGTTCGCTCTCCGCGGCCGTCGGGGCCGTCGGAGCCGTCGCGCTCCGCCGTCAGGGCCGCGACGTAGTTCGTCGAGCCGGCGCTCAAAAGCTCGTCCTCGACGATCGTGCCGGGGGTGACGATCTGGGTGACCGCGCGGTCGACGAGGCCGCTCGCCTCCTCGGGGTCCTCGACCTGGTCGGCGATAGCGACCCGGTAGCCGGCGTCGAGCAGGCGCTCCACGTACTTCGCGGCGTTGTCGATCGGGATGCCCGCCATCGGGTACGTGCCGGTGCTGTCCTCGCGCTTCGTGAGCGTGATCTCGCAGATGCGGGCGGTCTCCTCGGCCGCCTCGCAGAACGCCTCGTAGAAGTCGCCGACCTGAAACAGGAGCAGGGAGTCGTCGTACGCCTCGCAGAGATCGTAGTACTGGCTCAGCATCGGGGTGAGCTCGTCGCGGTTTTCCGTCATCCGCTCCGGCGGGCCAGTCACCGTAACCATGGTCAATCATCGGGCGACGGAGCGGCATAAGCGTCCGGGACTGCGTCCGCGGTAGCGTTTCGGTGGAACCGCCGCGGCGGTCGGTCGGAGCGGTATCCGTCGTTCCGCGGACAGTCGTTCGGAGTTGGATCCGTCGTTCGGCGGTACACGCTCACTCGAAGCTGAATCTGTCGTCGCGGGATACGTTCCCGCCCGGCAGAGTTACGTACGTCGCTGCGGTACAGAGCGTGTGAGGCGTGTACGGATCAGCGACTCGGGGCGCGGACCGACACAAACATTTACTGGCTGCCGGGACACTCGTGGCAGGTCCCCGAGAGAAGACTATGACTGACGCCGAGACAACGGACGCGGGAATCAGCGGGCGCACAGCACTGCCGGTCGCCGAGGCGGCGACCCTCGCACGGCGGATCGCAGAGAACGTCGAGCGGGTCATCGTCGGTCAGCGCGACGCGATCGAGCACATCCTCATCGCGATTCTCTCCCGCGGACACCTGCTCCTCGACGACGTTCCGGGCGTCGGCAAGACCATGCTCGCGCGGGCGACCGCCCGCTCGCTCGACTGTTCGTTCAAGCGCGTGCAGTTCACGCCCGACCTGCTACCGTCCGACGTGACGGGCGTCAACGTCTTCAACCAGAAGACCCGCGAGTTCGAGTTCCAGCCCGGCCCGGTGTTCGCCAACGTCGTCCTCGGCGACGAGATCAACCGCGCGCCGCCGAAGACCCAGTCGGCGCTCCTCGAAGCGATGGAGGAGACCCAGGTCACCGTTGACGGGGAGACGCGACCGCTGCCGGACCCCTTCACCGTCATCGCGACGCAGAACGACATCGAGACCGGTCGGACCTACGAACTGCCGATGGCCGAGATCGACCGGTTCATGAAGAAGCTCCACCTCGGCTACCCCGACGAGGCGTCGGAGACCGAGATGCTCGGACGGGTCGTCGGCAATCATCCGATCGAGTCGCTCGAACCGGTGGCGGCGGTCGAAGATCTCAGGAAGGCGCAGAGGACCGTGGCCGCGGTCGAGGTGTCCCAGCCGGTCCGGTCGTACGTGACCCGCCTCGCGGGGTACACCCGAGACCACGCGGAGCTGGGCGTCAGCCCCCGGGGGAGCATCGCGCTCCTCCGCGCGTCGCAGGCGCGCGCCGTGCTCGACGAACGGGAGTACGTCATCCCCGACGACGTGCAGGCCGAGGCGACGACCGTCCTGAGTCACCGCGTCCTCGCGGGCGGCGCCGGCGCGGGGCGGACGGTCGTGGAGGACGCGCTCGACTCCGTTCCGGTCGAATGAGGCTCACGCGCCGCGGAAAGGCGGTCGTCGGCGTCTGCGTGGCCGGGTTCGCGCTGGCCGCGCTCTCGGGAGCCCGCGCGCTCAACGCCGTCGTCCTCCCGGGCCTCGTCGCGCTCGCGGCGGGCGTGATCCAGCTCCGGTACCGCCCCACCCCGACGGTCTCGCGGAGCGCGCGGAAGGTCGGCGCCGTCGGCGGGACGGACGAGGTGACGCTCTCGTTCTCCGGGGTGGCCCGGCCCTTCGTCGGCGTCGTCTCCGACCGCGCGGACGACGGGCTCTCCGCGCCGGACGCGACGGTCCGCGCCGCCGTCGGCGGGGAGCCCGTGACGTACGAGGTAACGTACGAGTCGCGCGGGGAGCGCGAACTCGGCCCCGTCGAGATCACCACCGGCGACGTGTTCGGGCTGTTCGAGACCGAGATGGTCCTCTCCGAAACCGACCGGGTACTCGTGTACCCGCGAGTGCGCGAGCTGGGCGGGGCGATCCGCGACGAGCTGTACGCGCTCTCCGCCGCCGACGCCCCGGAGAGCCGCACCGAGTTCGACCGCCTGCGCGAGTACGTCCGCGGCGACGCGACCCGCGACGTCCACTGGAAGTCGACGGCGAAGCGGGAGGAGCTCATCGTCCGGGAGTTCGCCCCGGACGCGGAGGTCGAGGCGGTCCACGTCGCCGCGGGATCGACCCCCGACGCCGCCGACGAGATGGCGGAAGCCGCGGCCAGCGTCGCGCTCGCGCTGCTCGACGCGGACGTGCCGGTGACGCTCTCGCTGCCCGACCGCCGGATCGAGGCCGACCCAAACCGCCGGGGGCGGACGGCGGTGCTCGAAGGCTGCGCTCTGGCGTCCGGCGGACCCGTCGCCGGGGCCGACGCCGACGTCGTCGTCCGCGCGGAACCCGGCGGGACGCGGGTGATTCTCGGCGACCGGACGGCGACGTTCGCGGACCTTCGCCGCGGGGGATCGTCCCGACGGCCCGACCGATCGACGCGGCGCGCACCGACGGGGGGATCGACGGCGTGAGCGGGGCGAGCGGCGGTCGAGGGGGCGGCCTCGGGGACGGCGAAGCGACTGACGCCGGCGGCGCGACCGGTGCGAGGTGGAAGGGCGTCCGCCACCCCGGGATGGTCGGCATCGCGCTCCTGACGTTCTCCTACGTGAGCGTCCTGTACCACGTGACCGACGTCGTCGGCGGGAGCGCGACGATGGCGGTCGTCGTCGCCGGGAGCGCCGTCGCCGCGGCCGCGCTCGGGCGGTTCATGCGGATCCGGACGGCGCTTTTCGTCGGCGGAGCCCTCGTGATCGGCGGCATGGGCGTCTACGTCCTCTCGGTTCCCGCGAGCAGCCGCGCGCTCTTCACCGTCGGACGGGTGGTCGCGGACACCGTCGCGCTGCTGACGGGGCTTTCGGTCCTCCGGCTGACGAACGCGGGCGTCTGGGCGCTCGCGATCGCCCCCGCACCGGTGTTTCTCTCGGTGTGCCTCGCGCTCCGGGGGCGGTACGGCTGGGCGGTCGCCGTCGGCGGCGGCGCGCTCCTGTTCTTCATCCTGACCGGCGACGCCGACAGCGCGACGACGCTCGTCGGCGTGATCGGCGCGGCGGCGGCGGTGGGGTTCGAGACGATGAACGTCCGGGGCGGCGTCGCCGCCGAGCTCGACACGCTGGCGGTCGTCGTCGCGGCGATGATCGTCCTGTCGGCGGTGCTGTCGGTCGTCCCCGGCGGCGCGGCCGAGCCGCTCCTCCCCGATCGAGGGGTCGGAACGGTCGAGTCGAACGTCGTCTCCTCCAGCGAGGAGGTGACGGTGGTCGGCAGCATCCGGCTGTCGCCGAAGGTCCGCTTCACCGTCGAGAGCGACGACCCCGAGTACTGGCAGACGGGCGCGTACAACCGGTACACGGGGAGTCAGTGGGTCCGCACGGACACCGCGCGGCCGTACCAGGGGCGGCTCGACGGTCCGCCCGGCGAATCCCGCCCGCTCGTGCAGACGGTCACGGCGAGGACCGAGATGGACGCGCTCCCGGCGGCGTGGAAACCCGTCGCCGTCGACGGCCGCACGGCCGACACCGCAAAAGTCACGCGCCAGGGCGGACTCGTCGCGGGCGACGCCGTGCTGGCGAACGAGAGCTACACGGTCCGAAGCGAAGTGGCGCAGTACACAGAAGAGCAGCTCCGCCGGAGCGGGACTGACTACCCCGGAACCCTCGGGGAAGACTACACGCAGCTCCCGGACAGCACCCCCGATCGGGTCCGCGATCGGGCGGCCGAGGTCGCCGGCGACGAGGAAAACGCCTACGACAAGGCCGTCGCGATAGAGGAGTACCTGGAGTCGAACAAGGGGTACACGCTCAACGTCGAGGAGCCGGACGGGGACGTCGCGGACGAGTTCCTCTTCGAGATGGACGCGGGCTACTGCACGTACTTCGCGACGACGATGGTCGTGATGCTCCGCGCCGAGGGCGTTCCGGCCCGGTTCGTCACCGGCTACACGCCGGGCGAGCGCGTCGGCGAGAACGAGTGGGTCGTCCGCGGGCTGAACGCCCACGCGTGGGTCGAGGTGTACTTCCCGGACGTGGGGTGGGTGCGGTTCGACCCCACCCCCTCGGACCCGCGCGTGAGCACGGAGAGCGCCCGACTGGATCAGGCCCGTCAGGACGGCGAGCCCGGGGTCGACACGAACGAGACGCGGCGCGACGACGACTCGGAGACGCCGACGCCGACGCCGACCGAAACCGAGACGCCGGATCCCGACGAGACCCCGACGCCCGACGACGGAGACGACGGAACCCCGAACGGAAGCGACGGAAACGCCTCCGACGGGATCGACCCCAACGGAACCGGCGGGTCGGACGTCCGGACGCCGGCGTTCACTCCGGCGCCGAACGACGGGGGCGGAGGCGACCCGCCGGCGGACGACGGCCCGTCGCTCCCGTCCCGCGAGACGCTCGGCGTCTGGCTCGCGCTCCTCGTGGGACTCGTCGCCGGCGCGCGGCGGGTCGACGCGGCCGAGCGGGCGTACCGCTTTTTCTGGCTCCGGCACCAGCGGCGGCGGGAGACGCCGGAGCGGGACGTAGAGCGGGCGTACGCCCGCCTCGAACGCCTGCTCGAAAAGCGGTACCGCCCGCGGAAACCCGGAGAGACGCCGCGGGCCTACCTGCGGGCGCTGTCGAACGTCGGACTCGACCCCCGGGCCGAGCGGGTCGGGCGCGCCTACGAGCGGGCGCGCTACGGTCGCGGCGTCACCCGCGAGGAGGCCGAAACGGCGATCGACGACGTCGACGCGCTGGTTCGCTCCCGCGGTCGGGACGGGGCGCGAACGGGGCGGTGATCGAATCCGAAATTCGAGCGAAACCGGCACCGCAGACGCCTGCACGTTCCCGATACTGTTTAATATCCCCATCGTGTAGGTTCGACTCGTAATGTCGGAAGTCTGCTCGACGTGCGGGCTGCCCCAGGAACTCTGCGTCTGCGAAGACGTGGCCAAGGAGTCCCAGGAGATCAGCATCCGCATCGACGAGCGCCGCTACGGAAAGGAAGTAACGATCATCGAGGGGTTCGATCCGCGAGACGTCGACATGGACAGCCTCTCCTCGGACCTGAAATCGAAGTTCGCCTGCGGTGGCACGGTCGAGGACGACTCCATCGAACTCCAGGGGAACCACACCGGCCGCGTGGAGGACTTCCTCCGCGAGAAGGGTTTCAACGTCGCGTGATCGCCGTCGACTCGCTCCGCTTCCGGCGAGATCGCGCTCACCCCGCTCGCGTGATCGTTACGTAGCTTCTGCGCGTCGAGCGGTTCAACGCTTTTTCGCACGCGTTTTTCGCCCGCAGCGGCCGCTTTCGACCGATCGAGCCATCTGTAACCGAATCGTTGGATCCGCCGGGAAATCGGGGGACTGGTCGGGGAGGGCGGTCGGATCGACGGAACCGATCGATCAGAACGGCGCGTCGGAGTCCCCGCCGCCGTCGCCGTCGGCCTCGATCGCCGTCTCGAACTCGCCCTCCCAGGCGTCGAGTCCGCCCTCCATGCTCTCGACCCGGGCGTCCTTGGTGCCCTCGTAGGACTTGATCAGTCTGGCGGCCTGCCGGCTCGCCTGCCCGTGCGGGCAGACGGTGACGATCCGCTCTGCGCCCTCCAGGGAGGCGATGCGGTCCGGCAGTCCGGCGAACGGGACGTTCTCGCTGCCGGGAATGTGCTCCCGATCGAACGCCGCCGGGGGTCGGATGTCGACGACCCGCGGCGGGCGATCGTCCTCCAGCAGCCGCTCGACCTCCTCCGGGGAGATTTCGCCGTCCATACTCCTCCATGACGGCCGGGGTCGATAAGCCCCACGACTACAGCAATCCGGCGTTGCGGGCCACGAGCAGCGGCAGCAGTCCCCACCCGTTCATCGGTTCGCGGCGGACCGCCTCGAACGCCTCCTCGACGGGGAGTTCGTGGACCTCGATGAACTCGCCCCCGTCCGGGTCGGGGGTGGCGGGTTCGAGCTCCGACGCGAAGGCGACGTGGCGCTCGTGGCGCTCCCACCCCGACGGGAAGTAGGACGTGAGGCGTTCGACGCGGCCGGCCGCGTACCCCGTCTCCTCGCGCAGCTCCCGCGCGGCCGCCTCCGTCGGCGACTCGCCCGCGTCGATCCCGCCGCCGGGGCACTCGACGAACGTGCCGCGGAGCCGCGGGCGGTACTGCTCGACCAGCAGCACCCGCTCGTCGCGGACCGCGACCACCACGACCGAGTCGGCCGGGTCGACCCAGTAGTACCGCGCCGTCTCGCCGCTCGGCCGGCGGACGAGGTCGTATCCGGCGGTGAACCATCCCGCGTCGTACTCGACGTGCGTTTCGAGGACCGGCCACTCGGCGTCCGTCATGGGTGCAGGTCCAGGTGCGGCGGACATAGCTGTGGGTGGTCGCGGACGCGACGGCCGCACCGCGGCCGTCGGCGAACGAGGGGTCGGGCGAACGCGTTCGCCCGCCGGACGGCTACAGCAGCCCCTCGTCTCTCGCCAGCAGCAACCCCTCGACGGTCGCGTCGTTCGTCGGCTCCGATCGGGCGAACGCCAGCGCCTCCTCGACCGGCACCGCCCGCGGCGTGAGGAACTCGTTGGCGTCGAGCGACCGCTCGACCGGTTCGAGCCCCTCGGCGAAGACGAACCCCCGGCGGTGACGCAACAGGCCCGTGGAACACCAGAAGTCCTGAAGCAGCGACGTGGCGGACGCTTCGAACCCGGTCTCCTCGCGGAGTTCGCGCGCGCCGGCCCGCGTGTAGGACTCGCCTGCCTCGACGATGCCCGCGGGGAGTTCCAGCTGCGTCTCCCGGATCGTCGGGCGGTACTGCTCGACGAACAGCACCCGCCCGTCCGTCACCGCGACCACGACGACCGCGGTCGCCAGTTCCGCCCAGTAGTACTTCTTCCGCCGACCGTCGGGCTGTTCGACGAGGTCGTAGCCGCCGGTGAACCAGCCCGTCTCGTACTCGACGGCCGACTCGATGACCGGCCACTCGGGATCGGGGAGGGGTTCGTGCCGCCTGCCGTCGTCGGGGACGTGGGAGTCGTCGCTCATCGTTGGACGACGTGAACACGGTAGCGCTCGCCCTTATACTCCACCAGAACGCCCCCGCCGGAGGCGGCGGACGGCGGGCCGTCGTCGGAAGCGCCG
Organism: Halegenticoccus soli; assembly: GCF_002844195.1. Classification (GTDB taxonomy): domain Archaea; phylum Halobacteriota; class Halobacteria; order Halobacteriales; family Haloferacaceae; genus Halegenticoccus; species Halegenticoccus soli. The sequence goes on along the minus strand of NZ_PEND01000001.1, from coordinate 72,082 downwards.
TCGACCCGCGCGTCCGGGTTCCGCGCGGCCAGGGCGTCGACCTCGTCGAACGGCGAGTGGGTGAACGCCTCCTTGAGGCCGTACCGGCCCTTCTGATACCCCTCGGATCGGCCGTCCTCGGAACGGAGCGCCTGCGTCAGGTAGGGATAGCGGCGCTCCGAGGCGTTCGACACGTCGACCGCCGGGCCGGGTTCGTCCGTCGGCGTCGCGGTCAGGTAGTACGGGTCGCCCGAGCCGAGGTGGCTCGGCAGCGCGCCGAGCGCGAGGAGGGCGACGACGACGAGCAGGAGGCCGATCAGGAAGTTGCGTGTGATCCGGCGCACGCGGGAGGTTGCGGGGCGGGCGGCAAACCGGTTTCGCTCGCGGCTTCGGAGTCGGCCGCGCCCCTCCGGGCGCTCGTCCCGCCCCGATCGGTCGTTTTCCGCTCTGGCCGAGTGTCTCCTCGGACCTCGGACCGGTCACTCCTCCGGGTAGAACTCCGGGCGGTAGATCCGCCCGAACGCCTGCCGGCGGAGCGTCCCGACCGCCGCCTCGGGTTCGTTCTGGAACGTGGCGGCGACGGCGGTCTCGACGAACGGGGCGGCGTGCCACGCGACGCGCGCCACGTTCTCGCTCCCGGTTTCGAACACCTCGTACTCGGGGTGCTCCTCGCGCCAGGCCTCGAACTCGGCGCGGTCGCCGACGCGGACGACGAGCAGCGAGGCGAACAGCGCGTCCCGCGCCGTCTCGACCACGTCGCCCGTCACCCGCTCGCGGTACTCCTCGCGGTCGAAGCCCATCGCCCGCGCGGTCTCCCGGACCACGATCTGCGCCGCCGGTCCGACGGCTTCGTACGCCTCGCGGGCCTCCTCGACCGTCTCGGGGGAGAACAGGCCGTCCTCGTCCATGCTCCGGGATGGTCGGCGGCCGGGTTTACGCCTTTCCGTTCGAGCGGAGCGTTTTCGCCCGGATACCGACTGCCGGGCGAGCGTCGTCCGCGCGTTCGACCCGTCGCTTCACCGCCCGGCGTCGCCTTCTTCTTCCGCGCCGTCCTCGCCTGCGCCGTCCTCGCCCGTCCCGTCCTCGCCAGCGCCGTCCTCGCCCTCGATCATCCGCCTCGTGAGTTCCTGCGCCTCCGAGATGACCCGCCTGGCTTCTGCGTCGAGCGGCGCGGATTCCCGCAGGCCCCCCGAGGCGAACGCGCTCGGATCCGCGTCGAACTCGCCGCGTCCGTGCGCGTGGTCGTGGCCCTCGACCGTGTCCTCGAACACCTCCTCGAACTCCGTTTCGGTCGCGAACTCGGTCACCTCGGCGGCGAGTTCCGGCGGCGACAGTTCGTGCCAACCGGGGACGCGCTCGTCGAGCCACGCCTCGTGGTCCTCGTGGCGGAGCATCGCCGTGAACGCGAGGTGGTTCGCGAGGTGCTTCCCGTCGCGCTGGGGGACGTCGCAGACCGGACAGGCGTATCCCATGCTCGACGGTTCGGGTCCGACCGGCAAAAGCCCACTACTCCCGGCTCGTCCCCCTCCGCCGCTTCGGACCGCCGCTCTCTCGTCCGCCCTCCTACTCGTCGGCGGGGCGTTCGTTCCCGGCCCGCTGCCACTCCGCGACGTCGAGCACCATGACCAGCGCGGCCTCGCCGTCGCCGTAGTACCGCGGGACCCGCCGCATCGGCTCGAAGCCGACGTCCCGGTAGAGCGACTGGGCGGGGTCGTTCCCCTCGCGGACCTCGAGTTTGACGACCGCCGCGCCGTCGAGGACGAGCGCGGTCAGCGCCCGTTCGAGCAACTGGCGTCCGATGCCCATCCCGCGGGCGTCCGGGTGAACGGCGAGGTCCTTCACGTGGCCGATGTCACGGCCGTAGTTCGGAACGGTGTCGGAGACGACGTACCCGACGACGCCGCCGTCGCGGACGGCCACCATGAACCCCGGCTCGCCGAGGAACTGCTCGAACGCCACGAACGGCCACGGCTGGGGGAAGCAGGCCTTCTCGATGCGGAAGACCGAGAGCAGGTCCGCCCGCTCGGCCTGCCGGATGATCACCCGTCCGAGGTCCTGCGAGATGGTCGTCACGCCGTCCGGTAGGCGTTAGATCTCCAAAAGCGCGACGGCTCACCGGCCGCGTTCGTGATACGTCCGCCGCCCGGGAACGACGAAAAACGGAGAACGATCGGGAGCGATCCGCGGAGATCGGTCGTCCGCAGCTCCGAGCGGCGGCGGGCCGCTCGGGGATCGGCATCGCCGGCTCGGTGGTCGACGCGACCGACGCTGACCTCGCTCAGTCGTCGGCGGGCTGGGCGCCGCCTCGGCTCCCCTCGTGCTGCTGCTTGGTCCACGAGAGCTTGCCGCCGGCGGCGAGGATCTCGCGCTCGCGCTCGGAGGCGTCGAGGCGGGCGGTCGCCTCCCAGTCGTCGTTCACGCGGACGGTGAACTCCTCCTGGCCGGAGCGGACGCCCTCGCCGACGTCGTCGACGATCTCGATGTCGTCGCCCTGCTCGATGCGGTCGTAGGTGTCCTCGTCGATGGTCAGCGGGACGAGGCCGAAGTTGAACAGGTTCGCCTTGTGGATGCGGGCGAAGCTCTGCGCGAGGACGCCCTCGACGCCGAGGTACATCGGACACAGCGCGGCGTGCTCGCGGGAGGAGCCCTGTCCGTAGTTCTCCCCGGCGACGAGGAAGCCGCCGTCGGCTTCGAGTGCGCGCTGGGCGAACGTCTCGTCGACGCGCGACAGCGTGAACTCGCTGAGCTTCGGAACGTTCGAGCGGAACTTGAGGATGTCCGACGTCGCCGGGATGATGTGGTCCGTCGTGATGTTGTCGGTCATCTTCAGGAGCGCCGGTCCCGCGAGGTGCGACTCGAGCGGCTCCTTCAGCGGCACGTCGCCGATGTTCGGCCCCTTGATCAGTTCGTCGTCGACGGCCTCGTCGGGCGAGATGAGGTCGGCCTTGCTGCCGTCGTACTGGTCGGGGAGTTCGATGCCGGGCGCTTCGAGGTCGCCGAGTTCGTCGGCCAGGTCGCGCGGGTCGACGATCTCGCCCTTGATGGCGGCCGCGGTGGCGACCTCGGGCGAGCAGAGGTAGACGTTGTCGTCCTCGATCCCGGAGCGCCCCTCGAAGTTGCGGTTGAACGTCCGCAGCGAGACGGAGTCGGAGGCGGGGACGTGCCCGATGCCGATGCACGCGCCGCAGGTGGCCTCGGAGAAGTTCACCCCGGCAGCCATCAGCTCGGCGGTCCAGCCCTGCCGGGCGAGAATCTCCGACGCCTGCTTCGACCCGGGCGCGATGATCATCTCGGTCTTCTTGTCCACCTCGCGGCCCTCGAGCATCTTCGCGGCGGGGAGGATGTCCTCGTAGCCGCCGTTGGTGCACGAGCCGATGATGACCTGGTCGACGCTCGTGCCGGCGGCCTCGCGGACGGGCACGACGTTGTCGGGCATCGACGGCTGGGCGATGAGCGGTTCGAGCTCCGAGAGGTCGATGACGAGCTCGTCGGCGTACTCGGCGTCCTCGTCCGGCGCCAGTTCGACGTACTCGTCGCCGCGGCCCTGCCGTTCGAGGTAGTCCCTGGTCTTCTCGTCCGTGCCGAAGATGGACGAGGTCGCGCCGAGCTCGGTCCCCATGTTGGTGATGGTCGTCCGCTCGGGGACCGTGAGCGATTCAGCGCCCGGACCGGTGTACTCGAACACCTTGCCGACGCCGCCCTTCACGGAGAGGCGGCGCAGCATCTCGAGGATGATGTCCTTCGCCGTCGCCCACTCGGGGAGTTCGCCCTCCAGGCGGACGTTGACGATCTCGGGCATCTCGACGTAGTACGCGCCGCCGCCCATCGCGACGGCGATGTCGAGCCCGCCCGCGCCGATCGCCAGCTGGCCGAGGCCGCCGGGCGTCGGCGTGTGCGAGTCGGATCCGAGGAGCGTCTTGCCGGGCGCCGCGAAGTTCTCCTTGTGGACGTTGTGACAGATGCCGTTGCCGGGGCGAGAGAAATGAGCGCCGTAGGTGCCCGCGGCGGAGCGGAGGAAGCGGTGGTCGTCCGTGTTCTTAAAGTCGAACTGGTAAGTCTGGTGGTCGCAGTACTGGGCGGCGAGCTCGGTCTGGACGTCGTCCAGGTCGAGCGCCTCGAACTGCAGCCACACCATCGTGCCGGTGGTGTCCTGCATCAGCACCTGGTCGATCTCGATACCGATCTCCTCTCCGGGTTCCAGCTCCCCCTCGACGAGGTGATCGTCGAGAATCTTCTCCGTAATTGTCTGTCCCATATCGTCCGTGGATGGTCCCTCCGCGGATATAAATCCCGCGTGTTCCCCGTCCAATAACCGTGTGGAACCCCGGCGGATCGGCAATTTTCGCGGAGGATCGAACAGTAACGCGGATTCGAGTTACGATCCCCGGAGGGATTCGTCACCGTTTTTTGGTCCGTCTCGCATTCACGGACATGTTCAAGCCCGGCACGTTCGTCGCGGAGCACGTCACGCCGATCGCGGACGCGCAGGTACAGCCGAACGGCGTGGACCTCACCCTCGACGCCGTCTTCGAGCAGATCAACTCCGGTCGGATCGGCCGCGACGACAAGGAGATCGGCGAGCGGCAGCCGATCGAGCCCGACGACAGCGGCGCGGACGACCCCGACTCGTACTACCTCCCGCCGGGCGGGTACGTCGTCCGCTACGGCGAGACGGTCCGCATCCCCGAGGAGCACGTCGGGTACGTCTACCCGCGGTCGTCGCTCATGCGAAACTCGTGCATGCTCAACACGGCGGTGTGGGACGCGGGCTACGAGGGGAGGGGCGAAGGGCTGTTGCAGGTCCACCACGACATCGAACTGGAGCGGGGCGCGCGCATCGCCCAGCTCGTTCTCGCCGACGCCGGACACGACGGCACGTACGACGGGAGCTATCAGGGGGAGAACCTCGGCTGAGCCGGGGTCGGGGGCCCGCGGTCCCCACCCGACTCCGAGGCCGGCGAACCGACGGGTCGGTTCGGAGAGTGACAGAATAGTATTTGGCGGAACGGCGACGAGAGGGAACCGATGAGTCTCATCGCGGAGTTCCTGCTCGAATCGCCCATTCTCCGCGAAGCGCTGTCGAGGGTCCCGGAGAGCACCGCCTACGTGGAGGACGTGCAGACGAGCGATTCGGGGGGGATACGGCTGTTTTTCTGGATGGAGGAGGCGGACTTCGAGGCGTTCGCGGCGGGGGTCGAAGCGGACCCGACGGTGCGGAACCTGACCGAGCTGGTCGAAGTGGGCGAACGGCGGCTCTTCCGCGTCGAGTACACCGCGGCGGGCAGGGACGCGTCCGCGTACCCCGCGGTCGTCGACGTCGGCGCGATGAATCTCGACCTGAGAGGGACGCACGACGGCTGGGAGCTCCGGATGCGGTTCCCGGACCGCGACGCGCTCCACGCCTACAGGAGCCGGGTGCTCTCGCTCGGCATCGGTCTCGGACTCAGGGCGGTGTACAGCGAGGGCGGTGAGCTGCCCGGCGACGCGTTCGGCCTGACGGAACCCCAGCGGGAGGTGCTCACCAGAGCGTTCGCGGAGGGGTACTTCGCCGTGCCGCGCGAGATCACCCTCGGCGAACTGGCGAACCAGCTCGGCGTTTCGACGCAGGCGGCGTCGGTCCGGCTCCGTCGGGCGCACGAGACGCTCATCGGGAACTCGATCGCCCCCGACGGCTTATAAACGGTTGAGTGCTAAACCCTCGGAACTACACGGTCGATCGCCGTGCGTGTCGACGTGGCCGAAGAGTTAGAATCGACCGAAACCGTGGGTTCCGCTCCCCCGTTCGGCGGAAAGGAGGGCACCGCCGGCTGCGGGCGGGTACTCCACGAGACGTGGTATCATCCGGCGGAAGACTTCGATCTCAGCTCCGCGGTCGTCTTCGCCGTGGCGGCGGCGAGAGGGGTCGATCCGGTCGAAAGCGGGTTCTCGGCGCTGTACGACCGCGTCGACGCCGACGCGCTGGAAGTCGCGCTCTTCGGCCCCTCGTCGGACGGTCCCGGAAGCGTCAGAGGGGAGATAGCCTTCGAGTACGGAGGCGCGACCGTCGCCGTCCGAAGCGACGGTCGCATTCGGATCTACGATCGTTTCTGAGCCGAGGCGGGACGGGACACGGAGGCACCCCTGAATCGCCCGTCCGTCGCCGACGATCGAACGCGCACGGCCGATCCGACGTCCCCTTCACCGGCCGACGCGTCCTCTCACGCGCAAACGCCACCTTCTCGCGCCGAGCACCGACTGATCACGACTGCAGTCGGACGAGGCGGGGCCGGCTCGCGTCCGGACGACGTTTCCCCGTGACGATACTTATTACCGACCGTGTGGTACTATCTATCACGGTAGGAGGCGAGACGGCAATGTCATCAGTCATCGCTGAGGTTCAGGTGTCCGGACCGGGTGCGGTGTTGACGCAGCACGCGCTCCCGAAGCTCCCCGAGGCGCGGATCGCGGTGCAGTATCAGGCCTCGCCGGACAGCGCGGGATTCGTCGTCGAAAACTGCGACTTCGACGCCTTCGAGCGGGAGCTTCGCGCCGATCCGTCCGTCGCCGACTTCGAGCGCATCGTGGACTTTCCCGCCGTCCGGGTGTACAACGTCAGGGCGAGAACCGACACGCCGCTCGTCTCGAAGCTCCTGGCGGACCGCGGCATCCAGGTTCTCACGGCGACCAGCCGTCCGGGGGAGGCGACCTGGCGGCTCCGCGTCCGGAGTCCGGACCGGGCGTCGCTCTCCTCGTTTCTGGCCCACTGCGAGGAAAACGGCATCTCGGTTCGCATCGACAAGCTCTATTCGGAAGCGTACCCCTTCGAGAGGAGCGGCTCCGCGGGCGACGGCGCGAATCTGTTGACGGACAAACAGCGCGAGGCGTTGGAACTGGCCTTCAGCGCCGGATACTTCGACATCCCTCGCAAGTGCACCGTCGACGGGCTGAGCGAGGAGATCGGCGTCAGCCAGCAGGCGGTGTCGGAGCGGATCCGTCGGGGCGTGAAATCGCTCCTCGAACTGCACCTCCCGCACGAACACTGAGGGGACGTGCTCGTTTCGCTGCGCGCGACCGGCCTCCTTCGGATTTCTCGAAGCCGCTTCGCTCCTCACGCCGGGCGTTGGGACCGCTCGCTGTCGCTCGCGGAGTAACAACGGGCCGGGAGGGATTCGAACCCCCGACCGTCTGGTTAAAAGCCAGACGCTCTGCCTAACTGAGCTACCGGCCCTCACCCGCACTTGATGACACGGCGGCATAAGCGTTTACTATCCTCCCGCATACCCCCGACGCAGAACGGCTCGTCGCGCACCCGTCGTCCCCGGACGATCCGGCGGAGACCTATGGTGAACTGCCTCGGGGTCAAGTGGTTCGAGACGCCTACGGCGTCTCGTCGTCACGGAAATCTTCGCGGGGATTTCCGTACGACCCCGAGGCACTTGCCGCGCTCATCTGTAGACGGGGGCGTTCGACCCGAAACGGTGGGGTGACGGCCTCACCGCTGGCAGCGGGGCCTACGGGGCCGACTCGCGCCACGATGTCGACCCCGGCGCCTCGACCGTCCTCGTCGGACCCGAGACGATCGAACAGGCGCACTTCCCGAACGAGACCGTCGCTGGCCGGGCGTCGAGCGGACGCGAGAAACCGTCAGCGGCGGCCCGGGAGTTTCTCGCCGACGAACAGTCGCGCCGCTCAGTCGCCCCCGTCGAAGTAATTAGCGAGCGCGTCGGCGACGACGTCGCCCGGCTCTCGGTTCTCCAGGGACGCCCACCGCCGGAGTTCGAGGTACAGCTCCGGCGGGAGGGTCAGTTCGAGCCGACCGAGAGGCACGCCGTGGGCGCGGAGCGCCTCCGGAGCCGACGCGCCGTTGTTGATCTCGCTCGCGAGCGTCCGGACCTCCCGCACCGTCAGCCCGCTGTCGAGCGTCGCCCACGCGAGGTAAAAGCGGGCGTCGCCCGAGACGCGCGCGATGTGCTTCGCCGCGGTGGGGGCGATGTGCCCGCGGGCGACGTGCCGACGGATGGACTGCGGGAGGTCGTGCACCCGCGCCCACTTCCGGATGAACGAGATGGACGCGTCGCCGCCCGCGCGCTCGGCGGCCGCCTTGTACGAGCCGACGCCGCGGACGAGCGCGGCGCAGGCGGCGGCGCCGCGGAGCATGTAGACGTTGTCCTCCGATCCGACCGTGTTTTCGGCGAACGCCCGGACCGTCTCGGCGGCGAGCGAGACGCTCTCCGGGTCGTCCGGGTCGAATCCCACCGCCTCTCTGGCTCGTTCTCCCGTGACGGCCGGGTCGGCCCTGACGACCGGTTCGCCGACCGGCTCCTCCCGATCAGCCGACGGCCCCGTCGTCCGCCGGGACTGCTCAGTCATGTGGTGTCGGTTTTCGGGTCGGGAAGCAAAAGTCTCTCGCCGCGCGGCGAATCTCGCGTCAAAGCGTCCGCGTCGCCCCCGTCAGAACACCCCCGTCACTCCTCGACTTCGGCCCGCTCGCGGCGCTCCGAGAGGTGCTCCCAGATCTCGGTGCACCCCGATCCGTCCTCGAGATCCGCGAGGTGGTCGTCGTGCCGCTCTCTCTCCTCCGCCTCGGCGCAGTTCACGGCGTCGCTCATCGATCGCGCCCTCCCTCGTACAGTTCGGGCGCGACGTCGGCGGAAGCGCCGTCGCTCGCGGGGACGTGGTCGCGGTCGCTACGATCTCGTTCGATGGAACTCATCGACGCACCGTTGGACGGGAGACCGCATAAGGTCGATTTTCGCTGTAAGGACTACCATTGCTCCCGCATTCCGGACGGTTCTGCCGGCATCTTCGACGGTCAGTCCCACCGGAAGGTCGCTTTCGTCCGGCGATCGTCCCCCGCCGACGCCGTCACAGGGGCGACGCAGAATTGCGGCTGCCGACTCATACAGGTAGTTCGAGGGAGAACGGGAGTGCGATGAGCGTCGCCCTGCGCACCCTGGACGACGGCGCGTGGATCTCGGTGAACGACACGCGCGAAGTGAGCGTCAGCGAACTCTGGCGGTTCCCGGGCGGGAATTTCTGCTCCTGTGACCTCTCTGACGTGGTCGTCGAGGGGTTCGTCGAAACCGGCGTCGACGGACGAACGGTCGAGGTTCGTGCCTACGGCCAGTGTATCGCCTGCGGCGCCAAGGCGACCACCGATTGGCTCCCGGTCGGTCGAGTCGTCGACGGCGAGTTCCGGGACGTCGACCGCGAGAGCGTCCTGTGTCCGCAGGTCGCCCCGGCCGCGACCGCCGCCGCGCACCGCTGACGTCGAACAGGAAAATGTTGCCTCTTTCAGGGAGCACCGGGAAGGGTTGACGGCATGCGCGCGCCCTTACGTGCGCCGGCTAAACGAACGGCCAGAGCATGCCGAGCGACGTGGAAAAATGGAAGTCGGAGGTGTACGGTAACGATATACTGGACCACCTCTACGAGTTCGCGGAGGAGGGGTGGGAGTCTATCCCCGGAGACGAGCACGACGCCTGGTTCGAGCGCTTCAAGTGGTGGGGGCTGTACCACCAGCGCAACGGCCAGGAGAGTTACTTCATGATGCGGATCGGCACGCCGAATGGCGTGCTGAAGCCCGGGCAGACCGAGGTCGTCGCCGACATCGCGGAGGAGTACGCGACCGGCCCGGCGTCGAACCCCGAGTTCGGAGACTCCTGGGTCGACTGGACGACCCGGCAGTCGATTCAGCTGCACTGGATCAAGCTGGAGGACGTGCCCGAGATATTCGAGAAGCTCGACGAGGTCGGACTCTCGACCCAGCAGGCCTGCGGTGACTCCTGGCGAAACATCGTCGGCTGTCCCGTCGCCGGCAAGGACAAACACGAACACGTCGACGCCCTCCCCGTGGCGATGGAGCTGCACGACGCGTTCAAGGGGAACGAAGAGCACACTAACCTCCCGCGGAAGTGGAAGGTGAGCGTCACCGGCTGCCGCGAGGGCTGCGGCCAGGGCGACATCAACGACCTCGCCTTCGAGCCCGCGACGAAGGAGATCGACGGGGAGGACGTCAGGGGCTTCAACGTCCGCGTCGGCGGCGGCCTCGCCCGAAACGAGCCCCGCCTCGCGAAGAACATCGACGTGTTCGTCACGCCCGACCGGGCCGCCGAGGTCGCGGGTGGAATCTCGGCGCTGTTCCGCGAACACGGCGACCGCGAGGACCGTTACAACGCCCGCATCAAGTTCCTCATGGACGAGTGGGGGCCGGAGAAGTTCCGCCGCGTCCTCCAGGAGGACTTCGTCGACTTCGAACTCGAAACGGCCGGCGAGGATCTCCGCGACGAGTACAGCTACAACTCCGGGTACGCCAACGGCGGCCACTCGGACCACGTCGGCGTCCACGAGCAGAAGGACGGCAACTACTACGTCGGCCTGAACGTCCTCGTGGGGCGGATGGGCACGGACGACACCGCCGAGCTCGCCCGCGTCGCGAACGAGTACGGCTCCGGCGAGATCCGGGTGACCCAGCGGCAGAACGTCCTCATCACGGACGTGCCGGAGGAGAATCTCGACGCCCTGCTGGAGGAGGACCTCCTCGAACACTACTCGCCCGACCCGCACCCGTTCATGCGCGGCTCCATCGCCTGCACGGGGACGGAGTTCTGCTCGCTTTCCATCGTCGAGACGAAGAACCGGCAGGTCCGCTTCGCGCGCTGGCTGAAGGAGAACGTGGAATTGCCCGAGGGCGTCGAGGACTTCCACATCCACCTCTCGGGCTGCACGGCCTCCTGCGCCCAGCCGCAGATCGCGGACGTGAGCCTCCGGGGCATGAAGACCCGGAAGGACGGCGAGGCGGTCGAGGCGCTCGACATCGGCCTCGGCGGCGGTCTCGGCGAGAATCCGCAGTTCGCCGACTGGGTCAAACAGCGCGTCCCCGTCGACGAGGTGCCCGGCGCGATCGAGAACCTCCTCGCGAACTTCGAGGAGCGGCGTAACGGCGACGAGACGTTCCGCGAGTTCGTCGAGCGCACGGACGAGGAGACGCTCGCCGAGCTGGTCGAACCGGAGGAGACCAGCTACGAGGACCCGATGATGCACAACACGAAGATGACGTGGTACCCCTACGCCGACGACGACGGCATGGACGCGAGCCCCGCGCCCACGGACCGCGAGGACAAGCCGCTCCCGGCCGACGACTGAAATCGAATCGCGGCGCGCAGCGCCGCCCTCCGTTTGCTCGGCACCCCCCTCGGCGATCGGTCGGCCCAGAGCGCCGTCGGAAAACGCTATGCGCCTTCGCGCGCGAACGAGGGGTCGTCACCGTCACTTCGGCGCGCGACGGCACGATTTACGACTCACCCGAACGAACTCCCGCAGAGAACCCATGCCAGACAGACTCCTGAAGATCAACGCGTACACCACCTTCGACATGCTCGACGGCGAGGCGACGGGCCACGACTTCGAGGAGGAGGCCTTCGCCGTCCTGAACGTCACCGCGCCGCGGAAGAACCCCGACCACGTGAAACTGGAACTCGAACTCGACAACGCGGAGCTCGATCACCTGCCCCCGCACGCCGACCGCGTGACGCTCACGGCCGAGCAGGCCCGGACGCTCGCCGCGGAGCTCGAGAAGTACGCGTCGCGGGTCGAGGCCGCGGCGGACGAGTAGTCGACCGGCGAGCTACCCGGACTCCGAAATCCCGCCCGTCCCGGCCCTCGAATCAGGCCTGCGGCGGCGGCCGCGCGCCGAGTTCGACCCGCACCTGCCGCCGCTCTCCGTCCCGCAGCACGGTGAGCGTGATCGTCTCGCCCGGGCTCGCGTTCAGCGCGAGATAGGAGTAGAAGTCCTGAACCGACTCGATCCGACGGCCGTCGACGGCGAGGACGACGTCGCCCCCGGTCGGGACCGAGAATCCGTCGACCTGCGCCGTCGAATCGGAGCCTCGCAGCTCTCCCTCGGCGGGTGCGCCCGGGAGGACGCCGACGACGAGCAGCCCCCTGGCCCGCCGGAGGTCGTTCGCCCGCGCCACCGCCTCCGTCACGTCGATCAGCTGCACGCCGAGATACGGGTGTCTGTACCGGCCGCGCCGTATGAGCGCCGGAACGACTCGGCGGACGAGCGGCGCCGAGATGGCGAAGGCGATGTTCTCGCCGCCGCCGGAGTTCACGACGCCCTGAACGACCCCGTCGAGGTTCACGAGCGGGCCGCCGCTGTTGCCCGGATTCACCGACGCGTCCGTCTGGATGGCGTTCGGGATGCGGAAGTCCGCCGCCGGGCTCGGGATGAGCCGGTCGACGCCGCTGACGATGCCGGACGTGAGCGACCCCTCCAGCCCGAACGGGCTGCCGATGACGGCCACTTCCGTGCCGATCTGCGGCTCGGTCTCGGCGAGGGGGAGCGGCGCGGCGTAGTCCGGACGGTTCCGGACGCGGACGACCGCGAGGTCGCTGTACGCGTCGGTGCCGACGACCGTCCCCGTCACTGACTGCCCGCGGCTGTACAGGACGTCGACCCGGTCGGCGTCGGTCACGACGTGGTAGTTCGTGACGACGTGCTCCTCGCCGTAGACGAACCCCGACCCGAGGCCGCCGCCCGGCGCCCGGATCTGGACGACCGAGCCGACGATCTCGCGGTACAGGCGCGTGTAGACGCTCCCTTCGCCGTTCGCCGTCCCTTCGCCGCTCGACGCGTTCGCCCCGTTGTCGGCCGTCGCCGGTCCGGTCCGGTCGGCGGTGGCGTTCGTCCCGGTCTGTCCGACCGTCTCGCCGGAACCGGAGCAACCGGCGGTCCCGGCCGCGACGGCGGCGGCGAGTCCGAGGTACCGTCGGCGCGTGAGGCTGTCCGAGTCCATGGGCGCTCCTCCGGGCGCCAGCGCAATAGCTTCCGGGCCGGAGCGGCGGCGACGCGCCGGATATCGTGACAGTAAGCTATCCTCGAACGTCGACGAGCCGGCCCTCCAGCTCCGGGGCGATCCCCGCCTCGCGGGCGTACTCCACGAGCGCCTCGTACTGGACGCCGTGTTCGTCGACGGCGTGGTCTGGCGTGAGCGGCGCGAACCAGTCGTCGGAGGCGAGCACGAACCCGTTGGTGGCGAGGGTGTAGGTTCCGTCGCGCGCCACGCGCTCGCCGCCGACCCTCGCCTCGACGAGTTCGTCCCGCGCGCGGTCCCAGACGACGCGCATGCCGCTCACGTGTCCCCACCACCGCCTGTCGGAGCCGAGAGCCCCGTCGGGCGCGGCCGTCTCGGTCAGGAGCCGCCGGAGTTCGGTTCCGGTCACCTCGGCCGTGTAGAGCGTGCCGCCGAACGGCGAGAGGCCGACGAGGTCCGCGACCGTCACCTCGCCGGAGAGCGGCGGGCCGTCGCGGAGGCCGCCGGCGTTCGCGAAGCCGACGTCCGTCCCCGTCGCCCAGCGGTAGGCGTCCGTGACGAGGTTGGCGACCCGGCACTCGCCGGCGTACCGCAGGCTCCGCTCCCGCCGGATCGGCTCGTCGACCGCGCCGACGACCTCCGTCAATCCGGTTTTGTCCATCCGCGCGCGCAGCCGGTCGGCGACGGTGCGGTCGACCGGCGCGTCGGCCGCGCGGCGGCGGGTCGCGGTCGCCCTGTCGCCGCCCAGTTCGACCTCCCAGACTACCCGGCCGTTCGGGCCCGGGCGCGTCAGGAGCGTCCCGTCGATCCGGTCGCGGCGCTCCGAGTGGACGTGGCCGCCGAGGATCGCGTCGACGTCGACCGCGACCGCGAGTTCGTCGTCCAGGCGGCCCAGGTGCGAGAGCACGACGATCCGGTCGACGCCGCGCCCGCGGAGGGCGTCGACCGCGTCGCGCGCGGCCTCGATGGGATCTGCGAACGAGAGGCCGGTCGCGGCCGGACACATCCCCGGCGTGGCCGGATCGGTGAGACCGATGAGGCCGACGCGCGTCCCGCCGCGTTCGACTACCGTCCAGGGATCGACGCCGGCGAACGGCGAACCGTCGGGTTCGCGGACGTTCGCGCTGAGCCACGGTTGCGGGGAGTCCGCGACGAGTTCGCGCGTCCGGTCGGGGCCGAAATCGAAGTCGTGGTTGCCGAAGGTCTCGGCGTTCGGGCGGACAGCGCGGAAGAAGTCGAGCGACTGCCGCCCCTCCGAGAGGAGCGCGAGGACGCCGGGGGCCGTGTTGTCGCCCGTGCCGACGACGAGCGTCCGGTCGTCGCGCCGCGCGCCGACGAGTCCGGCGAGCCGGCCGATTCGCTCCGGGTCGTCGTAGGCGTTCTCGACGTCAGAATAGTGGAGCAGTCGCACGCTACCGCGTGACGTGTCGGTCGATCGGCAAGGCGCTTTCGGCCGACGGGCGAGCGCGGTTCGAACGCGTTTCGAGGTTCGAGCGCGCCGCGAGGCTTCGTCCTCCGCTCGGTGTCCGCGGCGCGAAACTATAACCTCCGTTCGGCCGCAGGAGGTGGTATGTCCGACGCCGACTCCGCCGCCGGCTCGACCGTCTACGACGAATCGGACGCCGACCTCTCGATCCTCGACGATCGCACGCTCGCCGTCGTCGGGTACGGCAACCAGGGCCGCTCCCAGGCGCTCAACCTCCGCGATTCGGGGGTCGAGAACGTCGTCGTCGGCAACCGCGAGGACGCCTCGTGGGACCGCGCCGAGGATGACGGCTTCGACGTGTACGAGACCGGCGAGGCGGTCTCGCGGGCCGACGTCGTGTTCCTGCTCGTCCCCGACGAGGTCGCCCCGGACGTGTACGAGGCGCACGTCGAGCCGAACCTGGAGCCGGGGGACGTACTCAACTTCGCCTCGGGGTACAACGTCACCTACGGGTTCATCTCGCCGCCGGAGGACGTCGACGCGATCATGGTCGCCCCGCGGATGATCGGCTCGACGGTCCGCGAGCTGTATCTCGAAGGGCGGGGCGCGCCCGCCTTCGTCGCGGTCGAGCGGGACGCGACCGGCGACGCGCTCGACGTGGCGCTCGCCGTCGCCCGCGGCATCGGCGCGACCCGCTCCGGCGTCATCAAGGTCGACTTCGAGACCGAGACGAAGCTCGACCTGCTGACCGAACAGGGGCTCGTTCCGATCGTCGCCAACGCGCTCATCGCCAAGTGGGAGGTCGAACTGGCGGAGGGCGCGCCGCCCGAGGCCGTCCTGATGGAGGGGTACCTCTCCCGCGAGCTCGCGTACGTCTTCGAGAAGGCGGCGACGACGGGGCTCGTCGAGCAGATGCCGCTGCACTCGATGACGAGCCAGTACGGCCAGCTGACCGGCGTCGACGAGTTCGACCGCGAGCCCCTGCGGGAGTTCATGCGCGAGCGGATGGACGCCATCGACGACGGCGGCTTCGCCACGGAGTGGACGCTCCAGCGGCGCGCCGGCTACCCGAAGCTCGAGCGCCTCTACCGGAAGTACCGGGATCACGAGATGATCCGCGCCGAGCAGCGGACGATCGAGGAGTTCGACCTGTCGGACGACGCCGACGGGGAGTGAGTCGCCCTCGGTTCGACGAGCGGGTCGACGCCCCGGGCGTTCGAGCGCGGGTATTTCGCCGTCGAGCGCGTACGACGCTCGATGGATCGGCAGTCGGGTGAAACGCACGTCGTCCTGTTCACGCTCTGGCTCACGGTGTTCTCGCTCGCGAGCCAGGTGATGATCGTCGCGCCGATCCTTCCCCGGATCGGGGAGCGGCTCGGGGTGGAGAGCTCGCTCCTCGGGACGCTGATCACGGCGTACGCCGTCGGGGTGGCCGTCTTCGCGCTCCTGACCGGGCCCGTCTCGGACCACGTCGGTCGCCGACGCGTCCTGCGGTTCGGAACCGGGCTGCTGACCGTCGCGCTGGCGCTTCACGCCTTCGCCGACGGGTTCGCCTCGCTGCTCGCGGTGCGGGCGCTCGCCGGCGTGGCCGGCGGGATGCTGAACGGGGCGGCCGTCGCGTACGTCGGCGACTACTTCCCGCGCGAGCGGCGCGGCTGGGCGAACGGGTGGGTCATGAGCGGCCTGGCGGCGGGCCAGATCGCCGGCGTCCCCGCGGGGACGGTCCTGGCCGCCCGGTTCGGGTTCCGCGCCCCGTTTCTGGCGTTCACGATCCCGGCGGCGCTCTCGTTTCTCCTGTACTGGATCGCGGTCCCGCAACCCGACGTCGAGCGCGCGTCCGATCGGCTCTCTGTGCGCGGGGCCGTCGGCGGCTACGGTCGCCTCCTGCGGCGGTCCGACGTCGCCGCCGTCTCCGCCATGTTCCTGCTCATCTTCCTCGGCGTCTCGACGTACGTCGCCTACCTCCCGACGTGGCTGGAGTCGCGCCGCGGCGCGACGGCGGCGACCGTCGCCGTTCTGTTCCTGGTCGGCGGCGTCGCCAACGTCCTCGCGGGGCCGCGGGCCGGACGCCTCTCGGATCGGGTCGGCCGCAAACCGGTCATCGTCGGGGCGTCGCTCGGGGTGACCGCGGTCGTCCTCCTCACGCCGGTCGTCGTCACGTCGCTGTGGCTCGCGTACCCGGTGTTCTTCCTCGCGATGGCGCTTCTCGCTTCCCGGATCAGCCCGCTACAGGCGCTCCTCACGGAGCTCGTGACCGGCGAGCAGCGCGGATCCGCGATGAACCTCAGCATCGGCATCGGCCAGATCGGGTTCGGGGTCGGCGGCGTCGTCGCCGGGGCGGCCTACGTCTCGTTCGGCTACGCCGGCAACGCGGCGATCTCCGGCGCGAGCATGTTCCTCGTGACGGCGCTCGCGTGGCGCTACCTGCCCGACGTGCGCCCGACGCCCGCACCGACCGCGGAGCCGGGGCCGGGCGAAGGCGCGTTCCCGTCCGCGGTCGCGATCGCGGAGCACGGCGTTCAGGACGCGCTCTGCGGACCGCTGCACGAGGCGGGGCACGTTCCCCGGCCGGCGGTCGGCGGCGCGCGGGTCGACGATTCCGACGACGCGCGGGGCGCGAGGCGCGGGATCGAGTCGGCCGACGCCGACGATCCGTAGTCGATCGCGGCGTCGACCGTTCGAAATCCCATCGCACGGGCGTTGGTCTATCCGCTCGTGCGGCGTACAATACTACCGGGACGTGCCAGACCGCGCGCCGAAACTGGTCGCCGGTCGTCTCCGAAAACCGAACCATTAACCCCTAGTTTCTTACCTTGTCGCCCGGTACCACGCGTCGGTATGGTTCCAAGACGACTCTCCGTCGCCGGGTACTGCAGGGACCGCCGGAAGCCGTCGGCGGTCATCGACGAGCGCGGAAGACCCTGTCGGGGCAGTAACAGGACGTCGCTGACCCCCGCGCTTTCAGCCTTCCCGCGATCGACTATCGACCGGAGCAACGACGGAGAGCCAGGCGGCCTCTCGCCGATCCCGGACGCCGGCGTCCGGGAGAGGATCTGCGAGAACAGGATCGCGGCGATCGACGACAACCACACGACCAACCTATCAAAATGATTGACGACGATTCCAGCGAGCCGACGAGCGACTCGTACGGCGCGGAAACGGGCACGGGTGGTTCGCACGACGTGGAGACGGACGGCGGTGTCACGGCCCGACACGAGACGACCGACTACCTCGACGCGGAGATCAATCTGCTGTCGCCCAGCACCCCGTACATGCGGGAACACCAGCGGATCGTCTGGACCGGGTTCATCGTCTGGTCGTTCACGACGTTCGGACCGATCACGGCGACCCGGATCGCGCCCGACCTGATGACCGCGCAGATGCCGATACTGGGGTTCCCGTTTCACTACTTCGCGATCGCGATCGGCGGCCCCACGAGTGCGCTCCTGCTCTCGGTGTGGTACGCCCGCCAGCGCGACAAACTCGACGCGAAGTACGGGATCGACCACTCCGCCGTCGAAAGCGGCGGCCGCGAGGACGCGACGGTGGCCGACGGAGGTGCGACGGAATGATGTCGGCCGCCGCTCTCCAACTGCCGTACATCATTCTCCAGGACCAGGCGCTGCTCCCGGAGGGGCTCGACATCTCGTTCAAGCCCCTGCCCGCGCTCATCGTGATCGTCATGATGACGTCGTTCCTCGTCGTCGGGTACATATTCAAGGTCGCCGACACCGACGACATGTGGGTCGCCGGGCGGTCGATCGGGAATATCGAGAACGGGATGGCCATCGGGGCCAACTGGATGTCGGCGGCGTCCTATCTCGGGATGGCGGCCCTAATCGCGCTGTCGGGCGTGTACGGGCTGGCGTTCGTCGTCGGCTGGACGACGGGCTATTTCATCCTGCTGATCTTCCTGGCCGCGCAGATGCGCCGGTTCGGGAAGTACACCGCGCCGGACTTCGTCGGCGACCGCTTCAACTCCGACGCGGCGCGCGCCATCGCGGCGATCACGACGTTTCTCATCGGGTACGTCTACTCGATCGGCCAGGCCCGCGGTATGGGACTGGTCGGCCTGTACATTCTGGGAGACCCCAACATCCCGGGCCTGACCGGCTACCAGGGGATGATGATCATCTTCATGGTGATCACCATCGGGTACCTCGCGCTGTCGGGGATGCTGGGCGCGACGAAGAACATGGCGCTCCAGTACGCCATCCTGATCACCGCGTTCCTGAGCGGGGTGTGGGTGACCGGCTACGTGGCCGGCTACTCGACGATCCTGCCGCAACTGGAGTACGGGCGGCTCATCAGCGAACTGGGGCGGGAGTTCTCGGCCCCCTTCGCGGGCGGCAGCTACTACCTGTGGATTGCGACGTGTTTCTCGCTGATCTTCGGGACGTGCGGCCTGCCGCACGTCCTGGTCCGGTTCTACACGGTGGAAAACGAGCGGATCGCGCGCTGGTCGTGCACCTGGGGGCTGTTTTTCATCTGCCTGCTGTACCTGAGCGCTCCCGCGTACGCGGCGTTCGGGACGGCCCTGTACTCTCAGAACGTTCAGCCGACCTACGGCGACCCCGGCATGGGCTCGGCGGCCGCGGACGTCATCGTCGTGCTGGCCACACAGCTCGCCGGGAACCTGCCGACGTGGTTCGTCGGCTTCGTCGCGGCGGGCGGGATCGCGGCGGCGGTCGCGACGGTCGCCGGGCTGTTCATCGCGGCGTCGTCGGCCATCTCCCACGACATCTACGCGAACATCGTCAACCCGGACGCGTCGCAGTCGGAGCAGGTCCTCGTCGGCCGCCTGAGCATCATCCTGCTCGGCGTGCTCGTCATCCTGGCCGCGCTGAACCCCCAGGCGCCGATCGCCGCGCTGGTCGCCTACGCGTTCTCGCTGGCCGCCATCGTGCTGTTCCCGATGTTCTTTCTCGGGCTCTGGTGGGAGAAGACCAACCGCCAAGGCGCGCTGACCGGGATGGTCCTCGGACTGATCCTCTGGTTCATTCCGATGCTGAACGAGGGGCAGTTCGGGATCATGAGCGTCCCCGAGGGGCAGTCCGGCGTCATCGAACCGCTCGCCACGTGGATGCCGGCTATCGGCTCGGCGCTGGTCGCCATGCCGATCGTGATGATCGTGACGGTCGCCGTCTCCAAGGCCACCCCGACCCCGCCCAGGGAGATCGTCCTGATGGTCCGGCAGTGCCACAACCCCGAACCGATGGCCAGGGACGTGACCGCCGAGGACGTGGTCGCCCGGAAGATGGACGAGAGCCCAGCGGACGACTAACCATGTACGAACGCATACTCGTTCCGACCGACGGAAGCAACGTCGCACAGGCAGCGGTAGACCACGCGCTCGACCTCGCCGAGAAGTACGGGGCCGAGATACACGCGCTGTTCGTCGTCGACATCAACGCGGTCAGCATCACGCTCGGTCCCGAACAGGTCGACCGTCTCAGCCAGGGGCAGTTCGGCCAGATGACGGAGCTGCGCGAGAAGGCCGAGTCGGCGACCGGCTACGTCAGACAGCTGGGCGAGGAACGCGGGATCGACGTCGTCGAGCACCACGCGGGCGGTACGCCCCACGAGATGATCGCCGACTACGCGGAGGACCACGACGTCGACCTGATCGTGATGGGGAGTCACGGGCGATCCGGCGTCCGGCGCGCGCTGCTCGGCAGCGTGACCGAGCGGACGCTCCGATCCACCAGCATTCCCGTACTGGTCGTCGACTACCCGGGCACCGGGGACTGACGTCGCCCCCGGTTCGCGTAAGCCTGAGGTAGCTGCTCCCCGTTCGACCCCTCATGGACGATCAGAGCGCCGCGAACGCGGGCGAGGTGCCGTCGCCGTGAACCTCGGGGATCGCCTGCGCGAGCACGTCAGCGAGAACAAGCGGGGGATAGTCCACGACCTGATGTTCGCCGTGATATGGGTGACGCTGGTGTCGTTGATCTTCGAAGCGGTCGAGGGCCCCCGGTGGGCGTACTACCTGTTCATGGTGGCGGGGATTCCGGCGTACTTCGGGTTCTTCCTCTCCCTCGAGATGGCGCGCGAACAGGAGCGCGAGGGGTGATAATCCCCGGGGCGCTCGGCTCGCGTTACGCGCGAACGAACAAACGAGAGGGAGGGCGCAGCGGGCGGGCCGGGAGGAAAGCGACGAACACAAACGGCGCGCCCGGCTATCGAGAGCTGAATGGACATTCGCTTTCTCGGCGGCGCTCGCGAGGTCGGCCGGAGTGCCATCCTCGTGAACGACCGCCTTCTTCTCGACTGCGGGATGTCGACCGGGAACCCCCCGCAGTTTCCGGTGGGCGCGCCAGACCCGGACGCGGTCGTCGTCAGCCACGGTCACCTCGACCACGTCGGCGCAGTTCCGTCGCTGCTCTCCGGCGATCGACGTCCGCCGATCCACTGGACGCCGCCGACGCGCGAGCTGGCGCTGACGCTCGCTCGCGACACCCTCAAACTCCACGGCGGCACCTACGACTGCCCGTTCACCGAGGAGGAGGTGCGGCGCGTCACCCAGGTGTCGGAGACCCACGGGTACCGAGAGACGTTCGAGGCGGCCGGCCACGAGGTGACGTTCTACAACGCGGGCCACATCCCGGGGAGCGCGCACGTCCTCGTCGACGACGGCGAAACGCGGCTCTTCTACACCGCCGACTTCCACACCGACAGTCAGCGGCTGGTGTCGGCGTCCACGGCACGGCCCCCCGCGGACGTCGTCATCTGCGAGAGCACCTACTCCGACGTCGAACACGAGCGTCGCGAGCGCACCGAAGAGCGGTTCGTCGAGAGCGTCAGAACGACGATCTGGGAGGGCGGCACCGTCGTCGTTCCGGCGTTCGCCATCGGTCGGACACAGGAGATACTGCTGATCTGCGAAGCCAACGGCGTCGACTGCTACGTCGACGGCATGGGTAAACGGGTGACACGGATGCTTCGCCGACATCCGGAGTTCGTCCGCGACGGGGAGGCGCTCCGGCGTGCGAAGTCCAACGCCCGCTTCGTCACCGGCCGGGACGGGCAGCGGAGACGCATCGCCGCGCAGAACACGGTGATCGTGACGACCAGCGGGATGCTCTCCGGGGGACCGGCCATGACGTATATCCCCGAGGTTCGGTCGAATCCGACGAACAAGATCACGCTGACGGGGTACCAGGTCGAGGGGACGCCCGGGCGCGAGTTGCTGGAGAGAGGACGGGCAGAAATCGGCGGGCGGGTACTACCCGTCAGCGCGCAGGTCGAGCGATACGACTTCTCCGCCCACGCTGACCGCGACGGGTTGCTGGACTTGCTCGCGGCGTATCGAGACTGCCCGGTTCTCGTGAACCACGGCGACCGCTGTGAGGCGTTTGCGGCTGAACTGCTCGACGAGGGGTTCGAAGCGTCGGCACCCGAGCCGGGCGACGAAATCGCCGTCTAGTTCCCCCGGAGAACCGACGACGCCACGGCCCTCCCGCGGGGGTTCGGGGCGGAAGTCCGCGACTTCAGTCGCGGGTTACTGACCTCCGAAGGAAGCAAGGCCGCGACTTCGGCCGTGGGCGACCCTCGCCCGCCGCGGACGCCTCGCCTCCGTCGGTTCCGGTTTTCCCACCACCGGCGTCGAGACGACGCCGGCGGGCAGACCGCGGCGCGCCGGAGGTCCGATCGCTGTATCGGGCCCTCGCCGCGCGCCGGGGTACCAGCCGTCGAAGGGCTTGAGTTGCACCGCCGAGTCCGACGCGTCGAGAATCAGCACCGCGTTCATGGCGTCGGCCGTCGAAGGTCGAACCGAGCCGTGCGCGGCGCACGGCCGTGATCACCGTGACGACGCGAACGTTCAAATCACCGGCCAGTTACGTACAGGGGCGCGGGGTGCTCGACGACCTCGGCGCGCACGCGGCGGCGCTCGGGGAGACGGCGCTCGTCGTCGGCGACGACGTGGTGCTCGACATCGTCGGCGACAGGGCGACGGAGAGCCTCGGGGCGAACGACGTCGAGGCGACGACCGAGACGTTCCGGGGGGAGGCGTCGACGGCGGAGATCGACCGCCTCGTCGAGGTGCTGCGGGAGCGCGACGCCGACGTCGTCGTGGGCGCGGGAGGCGGCAAGGCTCTTGACGCCGCGAAGGCGGTCCGGGAGGCGACCGGAACGGCGATGGTGTCGATGCCGACGGTCGCCTCGACGGACGCGCCGACGAGCAGCCTCTCCGTCATCTACACCGAAGCGGGCGAGTTCGAGGAGTACTGGTTCTACGAGGAGCACCCCGATCTCGTGCTCGTGGACACCGAAGTCGTCGCGGGCGCGCCGACCCGGCTGTTCCGGTCCGGCGTCGCGGACGCCCTGGCGACGTGGTTCGAGGCCGACGCGACCTACCGATCGGGCGGCCGGAACGTCTTCGGCGATCGGCCGACCCGCGCGGCGCGCAGCATCGCGAAGCTCGCGTACACGACGCTCAGAGAGCACGCCGTCTCGGCCGTGCGCGCGGTGGAGGCGAACGCGGTCACCGAGAGCGTCGAGGCCGTCACCGAGGCGAACACGCTCCTGAGCGGCCTGGGGTTCGAGAGCGGCGGGCTCGCGGCCGCCCACTCCGTCCACAACGGCCTGACGCAGTTGGAGGAGACCCACGGCGCGACCCACGGGGAGAAAGTGAACGTCGGGACGCTGTCGCAGTTAGTCCTGGAGGGCCGCGACGACGCGTTCGTCTCGGAGATCGTCGAGTTCTCGCTCGCGGTCGGCCTGCCGGTCACCCTCGCGGACATCGGCCTCGAGGACCCGACGGACGAGCAGCTCGACGCCGTGGCCGAGGCCGCGTGCGATCCGGACGAGACGATCCACAACGAGCCGTTCGAGGTGACGCCGGCGGCCGTCAGGGACGCGATCTGCGCGGCGGACGAGCTCGGACGCGCCGCGAAGGCGCGCGACGGCCGCTGATCGGCGGCCGTCGGATGCAAAAGGTTCACTATTGACTACCGGTTCCCTTCACACATGGACCGACGCTGTTCGAGGCGGCGGCTTCGGCCCGGTTCGATCCCGCACCCGGGATCGGAAGACCCTCCGTCCGACGTGCGCGCGGCCCGGCCAGCGACCGGATGCGGGCTCGACCGATGAACGAAAGCCGAAGTCCGGGCGTTTCGAACGTCGTCCTCGTCACGGTGGACTCGTTGAGAGCCGACGCGGTCGACGCGTCCCCCGCCGGCGATCTGACGCCGACGCTCGGCCGACTGGCCGCCGACGGCCTCGCGTTCGAGAACGCGTTCGCGCACGGCAACTGGACGCCGTTTTCGTTCCCCAGCGTCCACGCGTCGCGGCCGGTGTTCGCTGCGAGCGCCGACATCGGACTCCCGGAGACGCCGACGCTCGCGGAGGTCCTGCGGGCGTCGGGGATTCGGACCGGGGGATTCAACGCGGCGAACGGGTTTCTGACCCACCACTGGGGGTACGATCGGGGGTTCGACGAGTTCGAATCGTTCGTGACGGGGGCCGAATCGGGCCCGTACAGCCGATACCTCGCCGCGCACCCGACGGTACAGGGGTGGATTCAGCTCGCGACGTCCCCGTTCCGGCGAGCGGTTTCGCGCCTCGCGGGCGGCTCCGACGACCGCCCGTTCGCGGACACGTCCCGGATGCTCGACGTCGAGCGCCGGGCGTCGCGGTTCGTCCGCGACGCCGACGGGCCGTTCTTCCTCTGGGTCCACTACATGGACGCGCACACGCCGTACGTCCCCGCGCTGCGGTACCTCCGCGAAGTTTCCTCGCGTCGGGTGAGCGCGTTCGGGATGGCGCGCGCGCACGTCCGCACCGGGCTCGGCAGGGAGGTGGGTGACCGGACGCTCGCCGACCTGAAGACGCTCTACGACGCGGCAGTGAGGCAGGTCGACGCGAGCGTCGGCCGCCTGCTGGAGGCGCTGTCGGAGGCGGGCCGCCTGGACGACACCTGCGTCGTCGTCGCGGGGGACCACGGCGAGGAGTTCCTGGAACACGGACACCTCGCCCACTACCCGAAGCTCTACGAGGAACTCATCCACGTTCCCCTGCTCCTCTGGCACCCCGACCTCCCCGCCGGACGGGTCGAACCGCACGTCGGCCTCGACGCGATCGCGCCGACGGTGTGCGACGCGCTGGGCGTCCGGCCGGCCGAGAGCTGGGAGGGGGAGTCCGTCCTCCCGCCGTTCGACCGCGAGCGTTCGGGCGAGCGTCCCCCGGCGGTGTCGGTCGCGGTTCGCGGAGAGGAGATCACACAGCAGCCCATCCCGCGCCGCCTCGACGAGGGCGAACTCCTCGTGAGCGCGCGGACGGCCGACTGGACGTACATCGAACACGTGGAGACGGGGCGCAGGGAGCTGTACGACCGGAGAGCCGATCCGAGCGAGCAGCGGAACCGGTACGGCGACCCCGCCGACCGGCCGGCGGTCGCGGCGCGGCTCGAATCCGCGGTCGACGAGCACGCCTCCCGCCTCGCGAGAAACGAGTCCGCGGAGCGCGAAACGCCGAACGAGATCGCCGCTCGGCTGAAGGCGCTCGGATACCGGTGATCCCGTCGTTCGACTCGCGCGTCCGGCGGCTCGCGAGCCGTGCCGAAGCGGGGCGGCTCGCGCGGTTCTTCGTCGTGGGGTCGACCGCCGCGCTCGTGCAGACGGCGCTGCTCGCGGCGTTCGTCGAGGTCGTCGGGCTGTACTACCTCGTCGCGGCCGTCGTCGCGATCGAGATCACGATCGTCCTCCAGTACTTCGCCAACAACGCGTGGACGTTCGGAGCGTCCCGCCACCGGACGGCGGCCGAGTACGCCGGCGGCCTGCTCCGGACGAACCTCGTCCGGGGGACGGCGATTCCGATTCAGGTCGGTCTGCTCTACCTGTTCGTCAACGGAGCGCCGGTCGGGTACGCCCTCGCCAACCTCGGCGCGATCTTCGTGAGCGGCTTCTACCGGTACCTCCTCGACTCGCGCTGGACGTGGTAGGGCGGGAGAGAGGCGGAGGCGGAACGGTTATCCTCGCTACTCCTTCGACACGATGCGCACCTGAAACGGTTCGTACCCGCCGTAGGCGGCCTCCAGCGCGCCGAGCCACCAGTTCCACCGCTCCGGGATCGTGCAGTCCGCGGGCGCGTCGCCGAGGTTCCGAACCACCTCGTCGACGGTGAGCGGCGCGCCGCGGTCGACCTCCGCCTTCCCGGCGTCGGCGAGGTCGCGTGCCTGCCGCACGACGACTCGGCGCTCCGCCGGCGCGCCGCCGAAGGCGGATTCGAGGGCCGCGTCGAGCCTGGCGTCGTCCATGCGGGAAGGTGGGCGCGGCGGACCATGAACGCTACGCGCGCCAGGCGACGAGCAGGAACAGCCCGCCGAAGAAGCCGAGCGCGACGGCGACGTAGGCGACCGCCGCGCCGTCCACCCGTCCGGACGCCCGCAGGGCCGTGAATCCCGCAACACCGAGAAAGAGCAGCCCGAGCGCCGCGAGGATCCCCCGTTCGGCCCGCGACGCGCGGCGGCGATCGGACTCCGACCCGGCAATCGCCTCCAGCGCGGCGCGCACGGCCGGGAGTCGCTCGGCGGGAACGACGAGGAGGAACGGGTCGTCGATCCGGGCGCCGTCGTACCGGAGCAGACAGAGCGCGTAGCCGCCGAGCCGAACCGCCCGGACGGCGCGCAGGCCGTCGACGTCGTGTTCGCGGCTGCCGTCGCCCGATTCGACGACCAGCGTCGACGTCTCCGGATCGACCGAGCCGGCGGTGCGGCGGAGGGCGTCGACCGCGTACAGCGCGACGAGACAGCCGGCGTACGCGAGCGGAATGGCGGGGTGGAAGACCGCCAAGAGGAGCGCCGCCAGCCCGACGAGGAAACCGGCGACGAGCGGGCGCGGATCCGGACGTTCCGCGCCCGGCAGCAGGTCCGAGACCGCGTCCGCGCCGTCGATTCCGGCGGCGACCGCGAGGTAGACGAGGGCCACCGGTCCGCCGAAGAGCAGCGCGAGCGCGACCAGGAGCAGCGCTTCGGTCGCCTCGGCGGTCGTCGAGGTCAGCGCGACGAATCCGACGGTTCCGACCGCGAGAACGAGGAGGGCGACGAGCAGACCGACGAGACCGTATTTGGAGATCGTTCGGAGACCGGAGCCGGGATCGACGCGCCACGAGACGCGACGGGGGGACGTCGCGGGATCGGGAACCATGGGGGAAAATCTGTCGCCGGGGGAGAAGGAACTACCGCCGTCGTCGGGTGACGGGAACTACCGCCACCACTCGCCGCGGCGCTCCTCGTAGCTGGCGTCGCGGAAGGGCTCGGGTCGCTCGCGCTGCTCTTCTGCGCCCAGTCCGTAGGCGATCCAGTTGCCGACGTGCCAGCCGACGGCCTCCGTGTCGACGCCGGCGAGCACGATCCGGAGCCGGGTGTAGTACTCGATCGCGCCGTCCCCGTCGACGTCGGGGCCGGCGGTCGCGGCGCAGGAGCCGGTCGGGCAGGTGGACTCGTCGCCGAACCGGACGACGACGTCGGCCTCGTCCGGCGAGTCGACGGTGCGGAAGGTGAGGTTGTCCGGGACGCTCCCGTCGGCACCCCGTTCGTAGTACTCGAGCACGTGTCCGATCTGCTCGCGCGCCTCCTCGGGATCGGAGGCGTTGGCGGTGTCGACGTAGACCGCGAACGTCCCGTCACGCCACGGGAACGCCCGCTCGGTCGCGTTCGGCCGCGGTTCGGTGTACAGCACCGACGCGCCGCGCATGACCTCCCGCGGCGCGTCGTCGTGCGTGAGGCCGAGCGTGTGGCCGAGTTCGTGCTTCAGCACGAGGCGGGTCGAGTCGTTCGAGAGCCCGGTCTTCACGTACACTGGAAGGGGATCCGAGTCGGCGACCTGGCGCTCGTCGGTGACGAGGGGCGCACAGCCAGCCGCCTCGTGGGCGTCCCCGCACTCCCGCACGTCGTCGACGAAGCGGACGACGACGTCGGGGTCCTCCGCGTCCGGCTCGACGCGGTACGAGACGGGGTAGCCGGCGAACCGCTCGGCGTTCTCCTCCCAGTACGCCGTCGCGTCGCGGACGAGGGGGACGAAGTCGCGTCCCGGCTCGCCCGGGTTCTCGACGGCGACGACGATCGGCTCGTCGCCCCAGGGGCTCGGACGCGGTTCGACCGGCGTCGGGGTGGGCGTTTCGGCGCCCGGGGAGCCACCCCCGGCGGCGTCGTCCCCGCGGGACGCGCTCGGCGTCTCGGTCGGGCCGACCGAGTCGGACGGGCCGCCGACCGGAACGGGAAGCACGCAGCCCGCGAAGACGAGCGCAGCGGCGAGCGCGACTGGAATCAGCGCGGCTCGGAGGCTGCTCATCACCCTGTCTGGGGCCGGACGAGCCATGAGCGTTCCGGCCCGCGTCGTTCCCGTTCCGGTCGGGGCGGCGACCGACGTCGTCTCGGGAGGCGGGTCCGTCACCTCGGGGGTGAGCCGCTACGCCGCGCGGTTCGCGGCGTAGCAGTCGAACTCCTCGGCGAGCGCCCGCTCGCCGGTCTCGATCTGGACGGTGGCGTGATCGATCGAGAAGTCGCGCGAGAGGAGCGCCTGCGTCCGCGCCAGGATCGCGTCGGCGTCGGCCTCCGACGGCGCGACGAGGTGGGCCGAGAGCGCGGTCCGCGAGGAGTCGAGCGCCCAGACGTGGAGGTCGTGGACGCCCTCGACGTCCTCGACGGCCGCGAGCGCCGCGCGAACCTCGTCGACGTCGATCCCGCCGGGAGTCCCCTGCAGGAGGATGTTGAGGCTGTCCCGGAGCAGATCCGCGACCGAGTAGAGGACGAGCGCGGCGACGACGAGCGCGAAGAGCGGGTCGAGCACGTACAGGTCGGTGAACGAGAGGACGACGCCGAGGACGATCGCGGCGACGCTCCCGGCGGCGTCGGCGAGGAGGTGCAGGAACGCCCCCTCGACGTTGAGCGATCCGCGGTGGTCCGACAGCACCCACGCCGCCGCGGCGTTCGCGGCGAGCCCGAGGACGCCGACGAGGACGACGAGCCCGGCGTCGACCGGCCGCGGGTTCCGGAAGCGGCCGTAGGCGTCGACGAGCACGTAGCCGACGACCGCGAGCAGGAACACCCCGTTGAGGAGCGCGCCGATCACCTCCGCGCGGTGGTACCCGTACGTCCGTCTCGGATCCGGCGGCCGGGTCGCCGCCCACGCGGCGAAGAGCGCCAGCCCGAGGCTCGCGCTGTCGGTGAGCATGTGCGTCGCGTCGGCCAGGAGCGTCAGCGAGTCGGCCAGGAGCGCCCCGACCAGTTCGACGAAGAAGAACGCGGTGTTGATGCCGAGCGCCAGCGCCAGCGCCCGGAGGCCGCCGGCCGCGCCGCGGTCGTGACCGTCGTGATCGTGACCGTCGTGATCGTGACCGGACATCGGATGCGCGGGAGAGGGGGGAGGCTCAGGGGCGCTCGGTCTCGGCGTCGCCTCCCGGCGCGTCGTCGGGCGAGACGCCCGCGAGCCGCATCGCGTTGCCGGTGACGCCGAGGCTCATCCCCATGTCGCCGATCACGACGGCGTGGATGACCGACACCAGCCCGAGGGGCGCGCCGACCGCAAGCACCGCTTTCACCGCCAGCGACGACCAGACGTTCTGCCGGATGACGCCGTTCGCCCGGCGCGACAGGTCGTAGAGGTACGGAAGCCGCGCGAGGTCGTCACCCATGAGCGCGACGTCCGCCGTTTCGAGCGCCGTGTCGGTGCCCGCCGCGCCCATGGCGATTCCGACGGAGGCGGTCGCCAGCGCCGGCGCGTCGTTCACCCCGTCGCCGACCATCGCGACGCGTCCGTACTCGTCGGCCAGGTCTTCGACCGCTTCGACCTTCTCCTCCGGCAGGAGGTCCGCGCGCACCTCGTCGACTCCCACCCGCTCGCCGATCACCCGGGCCGTCCGCTCGTTGTCGCCGGTGAGCATCACGATCCGCCCGACCCCCAGGTCGCGCAGGCGGGAGACGGCCCACTCGGCCTCGGATCTGACCGTGTCGGCGATGGCGATGACGCCCTCCAGTTCGTCTTCCGTGCCGACGAGGACGACCGTCTTCCCCTCAGCCTGCAGGCGCGGGACCGTCTCGTTCACGAGGTCGAGGTAGGATCCGTGCTCGCACTCGGCCGCCTCGTCGAGGTAGCCGAGTTCGCGGCCGGTGCTCGATCCGGCTCCGCCGTCAGCAGCGTCGCGGCTGGCCGTTGCCGTTCCGCCATCTGTAGCGTCGCGGCCGGCCGTTGCCGCTCCGCCGTCCGTCTCCACGTGGGCGTGTTCGAGATCGAACCCGAGATCCTCGAAGAGGCCCGGCTTGCCGGCGTAGTGGGTCGTGCCGTCCAGGTCCGCCCGCACGCCCTTGCCGGTGATCGACTCGAACTCCGAGATCTCGCGGTCCGGCACGCCGCGGTCCTCGGCGTGCTCGACGACGGCCGCCGCGATGGGGTGTTCGCTCCGTCGCTCGATGGCGCGGGCGCAGCGCAGGAGGTCGGTCTCGCTCGTCCCGTTCAGCGGGATGACGTCGGTGACGCCGAGCTCGCCGGTCGTGAGCGTCCCGGTCTTGTCGATCGCCACCGCGTCGATCTCGCCCATCGCCTCGAGGTAGTTGCCGCCCTTGATGAGGACGCCGTTTCGGGCGGCGCTCGTGACGCCCGAGACGACGCTGACGGGCGTCGAGATGACGAACGCGCACGGACACGCGATCACCAGCAGCGTCAGCCCTCGGACGAACGCCTCGGTCCACGAGACGCCGAAGACGAACGGCGAGGCGAGGGCGGTGACGACGGCACCGACCACGATCACCGGCGTGTAGTAGCGGGCGAACCGGTCGACGAAGCGCTCGCTCTCCGTCCGGTTGGCCTGCGCGTCCTCGACCAGTTCGACGACGCGCGAGAGCGTCGAGTCGGCGGCGGTCGCCGTCGTCTCGACTTCGAGGTACCCCTCCTCGTTGATGCTGCCGGCGTACACCTCGTCGCCGGGCTCCTTGTCGACGGGGACGCTCTCGCCCGTGATCGGCGACTCGTCGACCGCGCTCGCGCCCTCGCGGACGCTCCCGTCGAGCGGCACCTTCTCGCCCGGACGGACGACCACCGTCTCGCCGACGGCGACCTCCTCGACGGGGACCGTCGCCTCCTCGCCCCCGCGGCGGACCGTCGCCGTGTCCGGCGACAGCTCCATCAGCTCCCGGAGCGAGTTCCGCGCGCGATCCATCGAGAAGCGTTCGAGGAGCTCCGCGACGCTGAAGAGCACCGCGAGGGTCGCCGCCTCGAACGGCAGGTTCACCGCGAGCGCGCCGAGGATCCCGGCGGCCATCAGGAAGTCGATGTCGAGGTTGCGGTTCCGCGCCGAGTAGTAGCCGTTGCGGACGATTCCCTGCCCGGCGACGGCGGCGGCCGCGACGTACGCCAGCCAGTCGACGGTGATCTCGCGGCCGACGACCGTCCCCAGGGCGACGTTCTGCCCGGTCAGGAGGTACTCGAAGAGAATCCCGGCGAGGAGAAACGCCGCCCCGGCCCAGGTCTTCAGCGCTCGCGCGCTGCGCCAGACGGAGTGGTGAGACGCGATCCCGTCGTCGGATTCGACGGCGTAGCCCGCGCCCTCGATGGCCGCGACGACGGCCCCGCGGCTCGTCCGGCTCGGGTCGTAGGTGACCGCGACCCGCCCCGCCGTGGGCCGAGTGTCGAACTCGATCACCCCGTCGACCGTTTCGAGGGCGTTTTCGACTTTCCCGGCGCAGGAGGGGCAGTCCATCTCCGGAACCTCGAACGTCTCGGTTTCGTCCGCCCGCACCGCGTACCCGGCGGCCTCGACGCGCCCGCGAATCGCCTCGGGACCCGTTTCGTCGGGGTCGTACCGGACGACGAGCGTCCCGGTCGTCGGGCGGGGTTCGATCGCGAGGACCCCGTCGAGGGCCGCGACGCTCGTCTCCACCTTCCCCGCGCACGACGGACAGTCCATCTCCGGGACTGAGAGCCGCAGGACGGGCGATTCGTCTCCCGCGCTCGACTCGTCTACCGGGTCGTTTCCGTCCGGACGCTCGTCGGAATCGCAACAGGCACAGCAGGAATCGGTGCGGCGAGCGTCCCGCTGCGTATCGGTCATTGGGTGTCCGTAGCGGCTCTATCGATATTAATTCATCTGCCAGAGAACGGCCTTCGTATACGAATCTATAATATCTGTTCGCGGTTTAGTTAATAATATATTTCTGTCGCGTAGTTTCGAGAAGCGGCTGAGAGGAGTAAGCCCCCTTCTGTTCGTCCCGACATTCGGCTGAGCGTCCGCGTCCACGTGTCCGGACTACCTTGGGGCGGCGGTCGCCGCCCGCGGCGCGGACTTGCACCGGTGAGGATTCGCCGTTCCATCCGTTCTCGGCCGTCCGCGTGCCCGCTGGCACGACGTGGCGGGACGGCCTCGCCGTCCCGCGCCCTCGGTGGGTTAACTCCCCTTCCTCGCGGTCGGGTTCGCGGACCCGAGCCGGTCCATCACCGCCTCGGGTCGTACACCAAGCCGGTGATGGACCGGCTTGGGTCTTACACCGAAGCGACGACGTGTCGCCTCGGGTCTTACACCTCATCGGTCGGGCCGAGTGGTCTCGTTTCTGTTCCAGAGCCAGCCGTCTCCGGCTCCGGGCTTGCGCCCGGTCACCCGTCCGGACGGTGGGGGGACTTTCCTCATGCCCGTCGAGCGCCCGGAATCGGGCGCGCTCTCGGGCACGGGGGTCGGGCTCTCTCTGCCACCGGAACTAATCGACTGGCGGCAATAAGCCGTTCGGTCGTTCGCTTAGTCGGGAAAATCCCTCACTATTCATTTTGTGTGAAGGGAAGCGTTCAAGTCGTTTCAGTTCCAGAAACGATATATGTCCGAGGCGCAGACCGTACGCCTCTCCTACGAGGACGGGGCTCGGGCGGTCGAACTAGCGCGGGAATCGGTCGAATCGTACGTTTTGCACGGACAACGCGAGCAGCCGGGGAGCATGCGCGAGGCGTTTTACAACAGGACGGGCGCCTTCGTCCGGCTCCAGTCGATCCGCGGCCGCGGCAGGCTGCGCGGCTGCGCGGGGGCGTATCGCGGGAAGGATCAGCTCGGACACGCCATCGTCGACGCGGCGATCAAGGCCGCGTCGGGCGACTCCTGCGGGTCGGAAGTCGAACCCCCCGAGCTCCCGAACCTGAACGTCTCGGTCTGCGTCGTCTGCAACTACGTTCTCACCAACGATCCCCTGTCCGACCTCGAACTCGGCGTCCACGGGGTCGCCATCGACAACGGCGGCCAGCACGGCTGGCTCTACCCGACGATCCCCGTCGAGAACGGCTGGAGCAAGGAGGAGTACCTCACCCGCGTCTGCCGGAAGGCGAGGCTCTCGCCGTTCGCGTGGCAGGACGACGACACGATGGTGACGCTGTTCGAGGGACAGGTGTTCCGCGAGCGGCCCGACGGCGGCAGCGTTCAGCAGCTCTGATCGGCGACGCCTTCCAGTTCCTTCCGACTCCTTCTGCGGTCCGCCCGACGCGATTCACCGCCGCTGCCCGCCACCCGCCGGCCGCGTCCGGTCGCCCTCCTCGAACCCGCGCGCCTCGCCGACCGCTCAGTCGACCCGTCCGAATCCCGTCAGCGCAGCGTCCTCCGCCGCCCGCTCCGTCGCCGCGTCGAGGTCGAACTCGGCGACGATCTCGCCGTCCCTGACGAGCGGTTCGAAGAGCGGGTCGGCGTCCGCCGGGGCCGGGCGGTCCCGGAGGCCGACGTGGTGGCCGCCGCCGGGGGTCCGGTACACCTCCTTCACGCCGGAGAGCTTGCCGCGCTTGGCCGTCGGTTCGCCCTCGACCTCGACGATGTCGAGCGCGAAGTCGATCGGGTCCGCGTTCGAGATGTAGCCGCCGACGCCGAAGCCGTCGACTACGTCGCGGAGGCGTCGCAGGTCGTCGGGGCCGAGGCCCCCGCTGACGAAGATGTCGACGCCGTCGTACCCGCGGGCGTCGAGCTCCCAGCGCACCTCGCGGACGATGTGGCGGAAATCCCCCCGACGGGAACTCGTCGTGTCGAGTCGGACGCCGTCGAGGCGGTCGCCGAGCGCCTCGACCGCGCGGACGACCTCGTCCTTCTCGTCCGAGTACGTGTCGCAGAGCGCGATACGGGGGACGCCCTCGGGGACCGCCTCGTCGAAGGCGCGCCAGGCCTCCTCCTGGCGTCCGCGGCCGAAGCAGATGACGAGCGCGTGCGGCATCGTCCCGCTCGCCTCGCGCCCGAGGATGTCGCCCGCGGCGACGTGCGAGAAGCCGTCGAGGCCGGCGAGCAGCGCGCTCCGCTCGACGACGGCGGCGATCGAGGGGTGGACGTGCCGCGCGCCGAACGAGAGGACGGTCGAGTCGGGCGCGGCCGTCCGGGTTTCGAGCGCGGCGGTGGCGATGCCCGACGCGTGGGAGAGGAACCCCAGAAGCGACGTTTCGAGCCGGGCGAACTCCAGGTAGCGTCCCTCGATCCGCATGACCGGGCCGCCGTCGAACAGCCGGCCCTCCGGGACCGCGTCGGCGTCCACCGCCCGCCCCGCGAGCAGGTGCGCGGCGTCCTCGACGCCCGCGAGAAGCTCGAAGTCCCCCGAGGGGAACTGGTCGGCCGTCACCTCGGCGACGACCCGCGGGTTCCGCCCCGCGTTCCGGAGCGTCGTCTCCGTGCGTTCGAAGTAGGCGTCGGTGGCGCGGCCCTCCAGGATGGCCTCGCTCCCGACGATGTCGAACTCGCTCATTGGTCGCCGTTTAGGCGGGCGACGCAAAAACCCCACCAGTTGCGGCCGAGCGGACACCAGTTGCGGCCGAGGGGACGTCAGTTGCAGGCGAACGGGCCACCAACTGCGGCCGGGGGAACATCGGTCACGGCTGAGGGAGGAGCCGGCAGGGCGGCCCGGTCGGCCGCGAGGGGGTCGAACGCGCTCTCGGCGGGAGGAGGATCACGGGGTTCGAGCGAGCCGCCGTCCGCCGATTTTCGCCTCGAATCGGCGGACGCGGGCGGGCGGTGGACGCCGTCGAGGCGCTCGACCGTCGGGGCGTTGACGATCGTGACCGCGTCGCCGGCGCGGGTGACGCGGTACGCGCCGCTGTACGGCCGGTTCTCGGGGACGCGGTACGTCCTCTCCCCGGCGCGCTCGGTCCCGAGGCCCGTCCGCAGCGTCGCCCGGTAGGCGCTCGCGAACCGTTCGGCGTCCGCGTCCGTCTCCCAGACGGTCCGGAAGACGTAGCCGTACTCGCCGTCCGCGCTCCGGTAGGGCACGACGCTGTCGCCCGCCCAGCCGTCGGTGATCGGGTGGCTGTAGTTGTACGGCGAGTACGGGTCGGTCGACGACAGGAAGTGGTTCGATCCGATCCGTCCGCGCTCGCGGAGCGCGACGTACAGCGCCGCCTCCCCGACGGTGTCCGCCGGTCGCTCGACGTCGAACCGCGACCACTCGGCGGACGACCGGTCCTCGATCTCGACCGGAACCGGTTCCGCGTCCGGGTACTTCTCCGGGTGGACGACCTGCGCGGCGCTCGCCGGCGGCCGGTCGTACATCGCGTTCACCGCGGCCCACCCGCCGGCCGCGCGGCGCTCGTGGACGAGCTGCGGGCCGTCGCTGTACGGCTGGTAGATCGTCGCGTACACCCCGAAGGCGTCGTCGGCGACGGAGACGTTCCGACCGGCGCGCGGGGGACGGGGCACGCACTCCCAGTCGGCGCGGCACCGCCGTTCGTACAGCTGTTCGACGTACCCTGCGTCGCCCTCGACGAGGCCGTTGCGGGCCAGCCGACCGTCGAGCGTCCCCGGTCGCCCGCCGAGGCCGAAGTGCTGGTCCTGGAGGGCGTGGACGAGTTCGTGCGAGAGGGTCCGCCGGTCGATCCGGGGCGTCCGCGAGTCCGTGACGACGACGATCTCGCCGTTCCGGGGGGAGTAGTAGCCGAGGACGTTCTCGCCGTACAGCCCGTCGAGCACGTCCGAGACGTTCCGCCCCTCGTCGACCAGGAGCAGCGCGCGCCACACCTGGTTGTGCCACGCCGCGCGCTCGGGACTCCGCCCGCCTCCGCCGGCGATCCGCTCGCGGAACTCCTCGCGGGTGATCACCCGCACCGACACCGGTTCGCGGAAGGGCAGCCCGCGGATCACCTCGACGCGGGCCATCGTCCGCGCGAGGAACGCCTCCGTCTCGCTCTCGTTCAGCCCGTCCGACTGGTCGACCGCGATCGGATCGTCGTACCGGTAGCCGTTCACCCACCCGACGCGCTCGCTCGACCGCTCGTCCCAGTCCGATTCGGGGCCGTCGCCGGTCGGCGGGGAGACGGGCGCGGCGCACCCCGCGATGACGACGGCGAGGCAGACGACCGCGGAGGCTGCCGTTCGGCGGTGCACACCTCCGAAGGGGGACAGCGGCGGCAAAAAGTGTTGCTCGCGTCCGCGTGAAACGGTCGTTCGCGTCTGCGGGACGGTGACGGGTCAGCGCCGCCGGGAACGCGCGACGGCGACCGCCGCGGCCGCGATCAGGGCGGCGACGGCGGCCGGAGCGCCGAACCCGGGCAGGGACACGCCGGTGCCGTCGCCGAGCGGGGCCGGCTTCTCCGACGCCGGGTCGGCCTCGGAGGCGGCCGGTCGGATGTCTTTCACCGCGGCGGGGGTCGGCCCGTTGACGATCGTGACGCGCGTCCCGTCGCGGGTGACGCGGAAGGCGTCGGCGAACGGGCCGTCCTCGACGACGCGGACGCCGCCGCCGGCCGCGGCAGCGTCGTGGGCGTCGAGGATCGCGAGGTAGGCGTCGCGGAACTCCTTCGCGTCGCGCGCCGTGTCCCACTCCGTGACCCACACGTAGCCGTACTTCGCGTCGTCGCCCGATCCCTTCCGGTAGGGGAAGAGTCGGTCGTTGCCCCAGCCGTTCGACGGCGCGGCGTCGTAGTTGTACGTGCTGTACCGCCCCGCGTTCCGGAGCAGCCCCTGCGGGTCGATCGTGTCCGCGCCGTACTGCCGCGCCTGGTACCAGAACATGGCGTAGATCGACGCCTCGCCGGCGGTGTCGGAGCCGTTCTCGCCCTGGTCCGGGAACGTCCGCCAGCCGTTTCTGGCGCGGTCCTCGTACTCGATCGGGACCGGCTTCTCGTCGGTGCGGTGGATCGTCTGCTCCGTCGAAACCGGCGGGTCGGCGAACGCGGCGTCGACGGCCGCCCAGCCGCCCTCTCGGTAGCGCTCGTGGACGTACGCCGGTCCGTCCGAGTAGGGCTGGAAGATCGTCAGGAGGATGCCGAGGTTCGGCGGCGACCCTCCGCCGGCGCCTCCCCGCCTGGGCACGCACTCCCACTCGGCCCAGCACCGCTCGGCGTACCGGGCCTCGACGTAGTTCGCCTCGCCCTCCACCACGCCGTCGGCCGCGAGTTCGCCGTCCTGCGTCTCGCCGGCGTAGCGCGAGTCAGACAGGTCGTAGTACTGGTCCTGCATCGCGTGCGTCAGTTCGTGGACCAGCGTCGCGTTGTCGACCGTCGGTCGGTCCGGCGAGTCGGAGACGATCTTGATCTCGTCGTCGGACGGGGAGTAGTAGCCCGCCACCGATTCGCCGTAGGTCGAGCCGAGTTCGTCCTGCGCGTCGTTCGACCGGCCGACGATGAAGAGCGCCTCCCAGACCTGGTTGTTCCAGGCGCCGAACGTCTCGTTCGACTGTCGCTCCGCCGACTCCCGGCGGAACTCGTCGCGGGAGACGACCGTCACGGGGACGGGTTCTTTGAACTTTCGGTCGCGCAGGTGCTCCACGCGGGCCATGGAGCGCGAGACGTACGCCTCCATCTCGCTCTCGTTCAGTCCGTCCGACTGATCGACCGCGATGGAATCGTTGTGCCAGTAGCCGTTCACGCGGCCGATCGGCTCGTTCCCCGAGGGACGCACGGTCACCCCGTCGGACGCTTCGGCCTGGGTTTGCGCTCGGACGGGGGACTCGCTCTGGGCGCGGGTCTGAACGGGAGAATCGGCCTGCGCCGGTCCGACCGGCGCGGCCGCGACCGGCGGACCGACGGCGGAGCCGGCCAGAAGGAGGACGAAACAGACGGCGATGACGCGTCGCATACTCGCCGATGGGGGCCGGGAGGGAAGTAAGTTTTCGAGAGAATCGCGGCGAGGGGGAGTTAATGGACCGGCATATACAGGCACGAAGAAGACTGTCAGGAGACGCGTACAGTATAGACGTATGACCTATCCTGACCGGCCGCGCGGTCGTTTAGTCACATCTGGTAGACGAGCGGCGATCCGCCGGACGACGAGCCGCGAGGGAGGGACGTACCGATAGATGTCCGCGGGATACGCCTCGGAGCTCCGCGACACGGCGACCGGCTTCTTCCAGCAGTACGGGCTGGCGTTCGTGATGGTCGCGAGCTACTTCGGCTCGGGATCGGTGTTCATAGCGAGCTCGGCCGGCGTCAGGTACGGATACGGGCTGCTCTGGGCGGTCGTCGGAGCGGTCCTCCTCGGGTTCATGGCCCAGGACATGAGCGCCCGGCTCGGCATCTTCGGCGACACCCTGATGAGCTTCGCGCGGCGGAAGCTCGGCGGTCCCGCCGCGACGGGGCTCGCGCTGGTACTCTCGGCCGGGTGCGTCGCCTGGACGCTCGAACTCACGGCCGCGGTCGGGAAGGGGGTATCCATCCTCACCGGCGGCGCGGTCGGCTGGCAGCCGATCGCGGTGCTGACCGGGATCGCCGCGATCGCCGTCGGCGTGATGAACTACGAGGGGATCGAGCGGTTGATGACGGCGATGATGCTCGCGCTGCTCGTGGGGTATCTCGTCGTCGCGGCGAAAAGCGGCGCGTCGGTCCCGGAGGTCGCGGCGGGGTTCGTCCCCGCGCTTCCCGACGCGGGCGCGGTGACGCTCGCCGCGGCGATCATGGGAACCACGGCGCTGTGGCCGAACTTCTTCCTCGAATCGAACCTCGTCGACCGGAAGAACTGGACGGGCGCCGACGACGTCGCGACGATGCGGCGCGACCTCGGCATCGGGTACTTCGTCGGCGGCGCCACGACCGTCGCCATCGTCGTCGTCGCCGCCGCGGTTCTCAGGCCGGCCGGCTACACCGAACTGGAGACGTTTATCACGCCCGGGCTGGCGCTCGCGGAGGTGCTCGGCGGGTGGGCGATGGCGCTGTTCCTCGTCGGCGCCGTCGCGGCGGCGTTCAACAGCATCGTCCCGATCATGTGGACGCCGGCCTACCTGCTCCAGCACGCTCGCGGCCGAGAGGTCGACAGCGCGAGCCGCGAGTTCAAGCTCATCTACGCGGCCGGCGTCGGCCTGGGCAGCCTCTCGCCGCTGGTCCACCGGGCGTTCGGCCTCAGCGTCGTCGACATGATCATCCTCTTTCCGGCGTACAACGGCATCGTCGGGCTGCCGATCACGGCGGCGCTCCTGTTCTGGGCGGTGAACGATCGCGCGACGATGGGCGAACACCGGAACGGGCTGGCCCTGTCGGCGGCGAATCTCGCCCTCGTGGTGCTCGCGCTCTACCTCGCGGTCACCTCCGCCCCGGGCTTCTTCGACGCGCTGACGTCCGGGGGCCTCTGAGCGCCCGCGATGACGCCGCCGATCGACGTCGCCGTCGCGCTGGTCCTCGTGGCCCTTTTCGCGGGCGCGGGCATCACGACCGTCGGACCCGGCGGCGTCTTCGTCACCGCGGCGCTGTTCGCGCTCACCCCGGCGTCGCCCGCGACGGTCGCCGGCACCGCGAGCGCGACGTTCGTCGCGACCGGTCTCGTCGGCAGCTACGCCTACCGGCGATCCGGCGAACTGACCGGGGAGCGGGGACGCCTCCTCGCGGCGATCCTGAGCGCGACGGGCGTGCTCGGCGCGGTCGTCGGCGCGACGCTGAACACGCGGCTGCCGCGGTCGGTCTTCGGCGGCCTGCTCGCCGCGTTTCTCGCGACCGTCGGGGTCGTGATCGTCGCGCGCGAGCGCCGGGGGCTCGCCGCGGTCGCGGAGATCGACTCGGAGACGGCGCGCGGACGGGCGGTCGTTGCCGCCGTCGGCTTCGCCATCGGCGTGACGGGGGGGCTGCTCGGGGTCGGAGGACCCGTGCTGACGGTCCCGGCGCTCGTGCTCCTCGGAACGCCGATGCTGCTCGCGGTCGCCGCCGCGCAGGTTCAGTCGGTGTTCCTCTCGGGGTTCGCGGCCGCGACGTACGCCGCCCACGGCGCGGTGTCGCCGTCGCTCGCGGCGCTCGTCGGGGTGCCGCAGCTCGTCGGCGTCGTCGTCGGGTGGCGGCTCGCTCACCGGATTCCGACGGCGCGGCTGAAGTCGGCGCTCGGGGGCGTTCTCGTGCTCGTCGCGATCTCGCTCGTCGCGTAGCCCCGAGGGATCGGCGGCCGCGGTCGACGCGTCGTCACCCCCAAGAGGCCGCCGGGTCGGAGAGCCCGACGGTCCGCGCGCTCGCGGCGGCGACGGATCGGGACCCCGACCGGCCGACACCCGACGGGTCGAGACAACCGTTTTGCGCTTCGGGGCGTAGAATCGACCATGAAGTTCGCACCCGATCGCACGGCGGTCGTCGTCGTCGACATGCAGAACGGCTTCTGCCACCCGGACGGCAGCCTCTACGCCCCCGGGAGCGAGGCGGCCGTAGAGCCCGTCTCGGAGTTGATCGCGAGAGCGCGCGGGGCGGGCGCGACGGTCGTCTTCACCCGGGACGTCCACCCGCCGGAGCAGTTCGAGGACGCCCACTACTACGATGAGTTCGAGCGCTGGGGGGAGCACGTAGTCGAGGGGACCTGGGAGACGGAGATCGTCGACGAACTCGACGTGCGCGAGGGGGATCACGTCGTGACGAAGCACACCTACGACGCCTTCTACCGGACCGACCTGGAGGGATGGCTGCGGGCGCACGGGATCGACGACCTCCTCATCTGCGGGACGCTCGCCAACGTCTGCGTGCTCCACACCGCCGGGAGCGCCGGCCTCCGCGACTTCCGGCCGGTGCTCGTCGAGGACGCCGTCGGGGCCATCGAGGACGACCACAAGGCGTACGCGATCGACCACGCGGGCTGGCTGTTCGGCGAGGTGACGACGCTGGACGAGGTCGAGTTCGAGTAGCGGGCTCGGCCGCCGTCGCACCTCCGGCCGTTCGCTCCCCGTCGGTGACGATCTCGAACCGGGCCCCGCCGCGCGCGCCGTCGGCGAGTCGGACACGCCAGCCGTGCGCGTCGACGACGTCCCGCACGATCGCCAGCCCGAGGCCCGTCCCGTCGTCCGTCGAGTAGCCCCGGTCGAACACGCTCCCCCGCCTGGACGCCGGGACGCCGGGGCCGTCGTCCTCGACGAAGAACCCGGTCCCGTCGGCGAGCGGTCCGACGGAGACGACGGTTCCCGAGCCGCCGTGTTCGACGGCGTTCCGGAACAGGTTCTCGAACGACTGTCTGACCAGGCCGGGGTCGCCCGTCACCGTGAGATCGCCGAGCGCGCAGTCCAGCCGCGCGTCGCCGGTGACGACCGTCTCCCAGGCGCTCTCGGCGACCGTCGAGAGCCGGAGGGGCTCGCGGCGCGACGCCCGGTCGCCCTCCCGCGCCAGCGCCAGCATGTCGGTCGTGATGTCGTCGATGCGGGCGAGCGCGTCCTCGACGCGGTCGAGGTGGGGCGAACCGCCGCGCTCCTCCCGGAGGAGATCGAGGTAGCCCGCGGCGATGGAGAGGGGGTTGCGGAGGTCGTGGGAGACGATGCCCGCGAACTCGTCGAGGCGCTCGTTCCGCGCTGCGAGCTCGCGCTCGCGCTCCGCCCGGGCGAGCGCCGCGCGGACGCTCGCGGCGAGGAGTTCGGCGAAGTTGACGAGTTCGTCGTCGAACTCGACCGGCCCGGTCGTCGAGATGGCGAGCGCGCCGCGGCGGCCGAGGGGGACGACGATCGCGCCGCCGAGGCGCGTCTCGTCGTCGCGGAGTTCGGGGGCGTCGCGGACGTCGTCGTAGACGAGCGCCTCCCCGGCCTCGAAGGCCGCGCCGAGGAGGCCCTCGCCGACGGGGAACGACGGAACCGGATCGTACAGCTCCGACACGCCGTCGGTGTACGCCGCCGGTTCGAGGGATCCGGTCCGCTCGTCGAGCAGGTAGACGGCGACGTACTCGAGCCGGAGCAGGTCGCGGGCGGCGGACACCGCGGTGTCGCAGACCGCCCGCTCGGTCGGCGCGCTCATCAGGGCGCGGGTCGCCGTCTGGAGCGCTTCGAGGGTTTCCTCGCGCCGAACCCGCTCCGTCGCGTCGCGCAGCACGACGAGCCGCCCCGCCGGGCGGACGGGGCCGGAGGAAAGCTCCGTGACCTGTACGTCGACGTGCCGCGGCCCGTCGGGTCCGGAAAGCGTCACCGTGCCGCGGTCCCCGTCTGCCGCCAACCAGGCCCCGATAGTCGGCAGCACCGCGTCGACGTCGGCGCCGACGTAACCCTCGTCGACTCCGCCGCGGCGCTCCCCGTCGTCGCTCCGCGCACCCGCGAGCGCGGCCGCGGCCGGGTTGATGTCGACGACGCGTCCCTCGCCGTCGAGGACGACGACGCCGTCGGCCATGGTGTCGACCAGCGCGGCGCGGGCGACCGGCGCGACGTCGAACAGCCGGGAATCGAACAGCGCGACGAAGAGCACGACCCCCTCGACGGCGACGGCGTACGGCGTGGGATCGAACGCCGAGAACGGGCCGACGCCCGCGAGGGAGAGCGCGTTCGCGACGGCGGGGAGCGTCGCGGCGGCGACGACCAGTCCGACCTGCCTACGGTGGTACCGCGAGGAGCCGAGCAGCAGCCGGAAGAG
This sequence comes from Halegenticoccus soli, assembly GCF_002844195.1. GTDB lineage: Archaea > Halobacteriota > Halobacteria > Halobacteriales > Haloferacaceae > Halegenticoccus > Halegenticoccus soli. The sequence continues at coordinate 30,173 of NZ_PEND01000001.1, read as the reverse complement.
CGCGACGAAGCCCGCGACGACCAGGGCGTACGCGTAGACGGCGCTGAGGCGTCCGATCGGGCCGTACGCGTACGAGACGCCCCACACGCCGCCGAGAGACGTCGCCGCAGCCCCGGAGACGACGAATCCGCGGTCCGAGAGCGTCAGGGCGGCGACGGCGGCGGGAAACGCGAGGAGCAGACCGACGACGCGGGGGGACAGCCGATCGGCGCGGTCGGCGTACGAGAGGGCGAAGACGATCCAGACGACTGGCACGAAGACGACGAGCGCCTGCGTGAGGCGGAACAACCGGATCGCGCTCTCGGGCGAGGGTGCGAGCAGTTGGAGCGCGACGACGAACAACCAGAGCCCATCCAGCGCCATCATGACGGCGAACGGGCCGGCGCCGGCCCGCGGCCGACGCCGCCACGCGAGCGCCGCGAGCGCCGCCAACAGCGCCGACCCCGCCCCGGCGCTGACGAGCAGCGCCGCGCCAAAAGGTGTCACGCCCTGGAACATACCACGGACTGTGGCGTTTCCCCGTATAGCTTTACCGACCGGCGCGGTTCGTCGGTTCGTCCCGCGCGAGGAGGGCGGACCTATCGCCGAGTTGTCCGGTGGTTCACCTGAACAGGCGATAAGCCGCCTGTCCGGTCGCGACCGCCTCGGTCCCGCCGTCGGGCGTCGGGCCCTCGACGGTCATCTCGCTCACGCCGATAGTCCCCCCGGCGCGGACGACCTCGGCGGTCGCCGTCAGATCCCCGGAGGCCCGCCGGAGGTAGTTCACGTTCAGGTTGACGGTCGCGACCCCGCCGGCGAGCGGATCGTCGAGCGTCGTTCGCAGGGCGATCCCGCCCGCGGTGTCGACGAGCGTCGCGGCGACGCCCCCGTGGACGGTCGGCGGAGTCGTCGCGTTCGTGAGCTTCTCGTCGTACGGGACCGTCATGACGATCCGGCCGCGCTCGACGGACTCGACGCGCGTTCCGAGCCACGAGAGGTACCCGTGCTCCTCCTCGACGCGTCTCCGGACGAGGTCCGCCGCGCCGTCGGGGAGGTCTCCGTCGTCGGACGGTGTTGGCATACCGAAACGTCCGCGAGCGGGCACATGTAGTCTGCGGTCGTCCGGCGGCCGCGATTCCTTGCGCCGGCGAGGAGAGGAACGCGGCCGCCCGACGCCGAACGCGGGAATCGAACGCGCGGTGCCGAACGCGCGCCGGTCAGTCGTCTCGGCCGAGCGCCCCGTTCAGCACCTTCGCCGCGGTGAGGACCGGATCCCAGACGGGGCTGAAGGGCGGGGCGTACGCGAGATCGAGCCGCTCGACCTGATCGAGCGTCATCCCCGCGTGGAGCGCGGTGGCGACCGTGTCGATGCGCTTCGCCACCCTGTCGGTCCCGGCCATGCTCGCCCCGAGGAGCCGGCCGCTCGCCGCGTCGGCGACCATCTGGATGGTTATCGGCGCGCGGCCGGGATCGTAGCTCGCCCGGGACCCGGTCGTGATCGTCCGCTCGACCGGGTCGAAGCCGGCCTCTCGGGCCTCTTCGAGGTCCGTGATCCCCGTTCTGGCGACCTCCAGTTCCACGACCTTCGCGACGGCCGTGCCGACGACGCCGCCACCCTTCGTCGGCCGTCCCGCCACGGTGCTTCCGACGGCGCGCCCGTGCCGGTTGGCGGTGAGCGCCAGCGGGACGTACGTCGGGGCGTCGGTGATCACGTTCTCGACCTCGGCGCAGTCGCCGGCGGCGTAGACGTCGTCGAGGTTGGTCCGGTTGTACGGGTCGGTCGCGATGGCACCCGTCCCCCCGATCGTGACGCCCGCGTCCGCCGCGAGTTCGACGTTCGGGACGACGCCGGTCCCGACGACGGCCATGTCGACGGGGACCGAGCCGTCCGCCGTCTCGATCGCGGCGACGTCGGTGTCGCCCGCGAGCCCGGTCACGGACGAACCGAGGTGGAGGGTGACGCCCCGCTCCCGCAGGTGATCCTCGACGACTTCGGCGACGGTGTCGGCGTACGGGCTGAGCACGTGTTCCGAGCGCTGAAAGAGGTGCACGTCTAGCCCGCGGGCGTGGAGCGCGTCGGCGAGTTCGAGGCCGACGTACCCCCCGCCGACGACGCCGACGGTCGTCGGGTCGCGCTCCAGCAGGAACGCGGCGACGTCCTCGTCGGGGTCGGCGGACCCGGGCGGTTCGCGGTCCGGATCCGCGCCGGCGTCCTCGACGCGCTTTCGGATCGTCCGCGCCTCGTCCAGGGATCGCAGCGTGAACACGCAGCCGAGGTCCGTCCCGTCGACCGGCGGCACGGTCGCCCGCGCGCCCGTCGCGATCAGGAGCGCGTCGTACGGCTGCTCGAACTCGCCGCCCTCGCCCCTGACGGCGACCGTTCTGCGCTCTGGATCGATCCCCACGACCTCGTGGCGCAGTCGGAGGTCGATGCCGCGCTCCTCGACGAACTCCCGGGGGTCGACCGCGACGAGATCCGAGAGCGATTCGACGCTCCCCTCGATGTAGTACGGCATCCCGCAGGCAGAGTACGACACCCAGTTTCCCTTCTCGAACGCGACGACGTCCATCTCGGGCGCGTCGCGCTTCGCCTTGCTCGCGGCGCTCATCCCCGCCGCGTCGCCGCCCACCACTACGAACGTGTCTCCCATGGAAGAGAGAGGCGCGGGCGGAGGAAAGAACCGTCGTCGGTCGGGCGACCGACCGGTCACACCGCGATACCGTGGCCGCGGGCGAGGTGGCGACCTTCGGCGCGGCGCTGTCCGCGGGGCGAACCGACGTTCGGGACCGCGACGAGGTCCGAGAGCGGGGTTCGACGACCCGGATCCTCGCCGCCCGCCGTTCCCCGGGGCCTCTCACCGCCCGCCGAGTCTGATCGGATCGTCGCTCGGTCGGATCGACACCTCGACCTCGTCGCCGACGGCGAGGTCGTGATCCGGCGCGACGAGCTTCGCCCCGAAGGCGGCGTCGCGGGCGGCGAACAGCGAGATCCCCGTCACGCGCTCGCCGTTCGCCAGCACGTCGATCGGCCGCCACGTCACGTCGCGGCCCTCGGCGACGCCGATCGGCGTCCCGAGGAGCGACAGTTCGCGGGCGGAATCGCCGCACTCCGCGCCCGGGGATCGGATCCCCGCCGCGGTCGCCCGCCCCGGCGCGTCGCCTCGGCCTGTCGCGGTCGTCCGCCCTGCCCCGGCCGACCGTCTCGCCGCGGACGCGGGCGGCGTCGACGCGAGCGCCCCGCCGCCCCCGTAGTGGGCGAGGCCGCCGTCGAGGACGGTCCCGTCGTCCGCGGCGATCCCGGCGAACCACTCGCCCGGCGCGGGGTGGACGGGCGAGTCGAGCACGGCGTGGGTCGGTCCGGTTTCGACGACCGTGCCGGTCCCGTCCCACGGCAGGGGCTCGACAGGCGCGTCGACGTCGACCGGGAGCGATCCGGCCGCGCGGTAGGCGTTCCGCCCGCGCTCGCGGAACCCGAGGTGGACGTGGTTGTCGACCCACTGACCGAAGAAGCCGGAGCGGACCATCTCGCCGAGCGGGTCGCCGACCTCGACGCGGTCGCCGGGTTCGACGACGGGGTCGACGTGGAGGACCCGGGCGACGTACCCGTCGCCGTCGGATCCCGCGCACCGCTCGTCCGCGTCGATCAGGATGAGGTGGTCGTGATCGACCGCGTAGGGGCGGTCGGGACAGCGGACGGTTCGCGCGTCGAGCACCTCCCCGGCGACGGGCGAGATCCCCTCGTTCGTCTCGGGGTAGAGGTCGATCGCGCAGCCGCGGTCGTGCGCCGGGTACGGCGAGTTGTACAGCGAAAAGCGCCGGTAGCGTTCGAGCACGTCCGCGGGCAGCGTCACCGCCATGGCGGCCCGGAGGGGACGGATGCGCTTAGGTACGTCGGGATGCTCCGCACGCGTATGCGAGTCGTACGCGGCCGGGCCGAGACGCCCCGGCGGGACCGCGAGGTCACGGCCGAGATGCTGAGCCGGACGGCCGAGACGGGCGAACCGGCGATCCGCGTCTGGGCGCCGCACCGGCAGGTCGCCTTCGGCCGCCGCGACGCCCACGCGGACGGGTACGAGGCCGCCGTCCGCGCGGCGGAGGATCGAGGGTACCCGGCGATCACCCGCAGCGTCGGCGGGCGGGCCGCGGCGTACACGGGCGAGACGACGCTGGCGTTCGCGCACGCGGTCCCGGTCGACGACATCCGCGTCGGTCTGGACCGGCGGTACGAGGACGCGACGGAGACGGTCCTGCGGGCGCTGCGCGGGCTGGGCGTCGACGCCCGGCGCGGCGAACCCCCGCGGTCGTTCTGTCCGGGGGAGCACTCGATCCGGGGCGACGCGGACGGGACGGCCGGGGGCGGCGGAAAGATCGTCGGGATCGCCCAGCGCGTCCGCCAGGGCGCGGCGCTCGTCTCCGGGTGCGCGATCGTCGACGAGCGCGAGGAGCTGGCTGACGCGCTCGCCGCCGTGTACGACGCCCTCGGCGCGCCGTTCGACCCCGACACGGTGGGAAGCGTCGCGGACGCGGGCGGGCCGTCGGACCCGGAGGCGGTCGCGCGCGCGATCGAGGAGGCGCTCGCAGACGGACGCGAGACGGCGGTGGAACGCGTCGGGTGAGTCGGGCGTCGCGGATCCGGTTCGCCAGCTCCTCGGAAAAAATGAGACCACAGAACGCGAAGGGCTCGGATTACGGCTTCGCGAGCGCGATCCTGTAGTGGGGATCGCCCGCGCCGGATCCGCGTCGCACCTCGTCCGCGACCCACCCCGTCCCGACCGCCGCCTCGCGCACTCGGTCCGGGCTGAACAACCGAAACAGGAGCGTCTCGCCGACGTCTCCCTCGTACTCGAAGTGCATGATCCGGTGTGCGAGCCCCGGCGTCGGATCCGGGCGGAAGCCGAGCAGTTCGGCGCACCGCCCGCGTTCCGGGTCGTAACAGTCGAGGACGGCCGTCGCGTCGGGCGTCGTCACGAACGCCAGATCGCCCAGGAACCGGCGGAGGCCCTGCACCGACCCCGCGAGCCCGAGTTGCGTGCCGATCGCCAGCGCCGATTCGAACCGGTCGCGGCCGAACGCGTCGCGGAGGGCGAACATGTCCCCCCGGCGGGCGTCGCGAACGCCGCGCTCGCGCATCGTCTCGACGAGGTGGTCGCTCACCTCCAGCGCGACCGTCTCGAACCGCTCCTGGAAGTACAGCGCGTGCCGCCCCGCCCCCGCGCCCAGATCGAGGAGCGGACCCCCGAGGCGCGATTCGAGCCACGTCCCCTCCTCCCCGTCGGCCGCGAACTCGTCGAAGTAGAACCGCTCGATCGGGTGGTCGAGCGCCTCGTCGCCGTCGCGCTGTACGAGCGGTTCGTCCCGCGTCCCGCGGTGGCAGTCGCGGACGGCACGGCCGAAGGGATCGGACATGGTGGAACCGTCTCGACGGCGTGGCAAAAGCGCTCGTGAGACGCGGTACCGAGGAGCGTCGTAGCGGGATCGAGTACCGTCGAATCGGAGTCGGGCGGCGTCGAGGCGGAAACGTTCGTCGCGTGACACCGCCGCCCGCGACCACGACACTTACCACGCCCTGCCGCCTCCACACACCAACAGATGCTCATCAGGAACGCCGAACTCGCCGACGGGCGACGCCGCGACGTGCGGATCGAGGGCGAGACGATCGCCGCGGTCGAGCCCGCGAACGGACTCGAACCCGAGTCGGCCGAGGACGAGATCGACGCCGACGGCCTGCTGCTCCTGCCGGGCGCGATCGACGTCCACGTCCACTTCCGCCAGCCCGGCTACGCGCACAAGGAGACGTGGGAGACCGGCTCGAAGAGCGCGGCGGCCGGGGGCGTGACGACCGTGGTCGACCAGCCGAACACGAACCCGCCGACCGTGACGGGCGGGGCGTACGACGAGAAGGCGGCGCTCGCGGCCGACCGGTCGATCGTCGACTTCGGCATCAACGGCGGCGTCACCGAGGAGTGGGACCCCGACTCGCTCCTCTCGCGCCCGCTGTTCGCGCTCGGGGAGGTGTTCCTCGCCGACTCGACCGGCGACATGGGCATCGAGGAGCCGCTGTTCCGCGACGCGCTCGCCCGCGCCGCCGAGGCCGGCGCGACCGTCACCGTCCACGCGGAGGACGCCGACCTGTTCGACGAGAGCGCGCTGCCGAGCGCGGACGCCGCGGGCGACGCGGGGACGCGAACGGACGCCGGGGGATCCGACGACGCCGACGCCTGGAGCGCCTACCGGACCGCCGAAGCCGAGGCGGCGGCCGTCGAGCGCGCGGTGGCGCTGGGGGGCGAGTCCGGCGCGGCGATCCACGTCGCCCACACGAGCACCCCCGAGGGGATCGACGCCGCAGCGGAGGCGGGCGCGACCTGCGAGGTGACGCCGCACCACCTGTTCCTCTCGCGCGACGACCTCGACGAGCTCGGAACGCTCGGGCGGATGAACCCGCCGCTTCGGAGCGAGGCCCGCCGCGCGGCGGTGTACGAGCGCGTCGCCGACGGGGCCGTCGACGTGATCGCCACGGACCACGCGCCGCACACGCTCGACGAGAAGGACGCGAGCGTCCGGGACGCGCCGAGCGGCGTCCCGGGCGTCGAGACGATGCTCCCGCTGCTGCTCGAAGCGGCCCGCCGCGGTCGGCTGTCGTACGAGCGCGTCCGCGACCTCACCGCCCGCAACCCCGCGCGGATCTTCGACCTGCCGCGGAAGGGCGAAATCGCTGCGGGGAGGGACGCCGATCTCGTGCTGGTCGACCCGAACGCGACCCGCGAGATCCGCGGATCCGAGCTCCACTCGAAGTGCGACTGGACGCCGTTCGAGGGACGATCGGGCGTGTTCCCGCGGCTGACGGCGGTGCGGGGAACGATCGTCTACGAGCGCGACGGGGACGAAGAGCGGTTCGGACCGGCGGTCGGCGGGAACGTTCGGACGGCGTGAATCGGAAAAAGTCGGGGTCGGGCGCGCTTAGCCCAGGATTCGGCTGATCGTGTTCGAGGCCGACGAGCTGGGCATGAAGCTCTCGACCTTGTCCGACATCGCCTTCTGCCGGAGGTAACTCGAGAACGCGAGGATCGTCGGCGGCCAGAGGCCGATGAAGAGCCCGCGCGTTCGGTTCCCCCGGACGAAGAACTGGTACCACGAGAGCAGCACCGAAGCGCCCGCGGCCAGGAGCGCGAGGTCCGCGCCCGACTCCTCGGCCTTCGCCATCTGCTTTTGCTCACTCATGCTGCTCCCGGATCCGCCTTGCATCTGTTCGAGCAGTGCCATGCAACTGCGTTCTAGCCCCGGAAGCCACATTATTATTCTGGCCGTCTAAATCGTAATAAACCGCGTATTTCACGTTTCGAGGAGTGTGCCGCGGTTCGATCGGTTTCGAACGGAACGGGGAGAGCGCCCGTCAGTCCGGCCGGGGGAGCGGTCGCGGCGCGACGCCGACTCGGATAGGCGGACCGGCCGTGGTCACGCGGCGATCGTCCACGCGGCGACCGTCCCGACGACGGCGCCGGCCATGACCCCGGCCCCGAACGACGCGACGCGCGCCATCGCCCGGCGGGACTTCCGCTCCGTCCACCCCGAGGCGACTCCGAGCGACGCCTGCATCGCCTCGACGCCGTTGCCGGCGAGGATCGATCCGGACCACCCGACGACGCCGAACCCGAGCGCGAGCGCGCCGAGGGCGAAGACGGCGTCGCTGGCCGCCCGAACCGATCCGAGGGCGACCGCAGCCGCGCCGAAGCCGACGACGCCGGCCGCGACTCCCGCGGCGAACCCGGACGCGACGAGTCGGGCGCGGGGCGGGAGCATCCGGTCAGTCGACCGCCTGTCGCATCCGCGGGTCGAGCGCGTCGCGCATCCCGTCGCCGAGGAGGTTGAAACCCAGCACCGTGATCGCGAGCAGCAGGCCGGGGAAGAACGACCACCACCACTCGCCGGTGAGGAGCCCCTGGCTGACGCCGTTCGAGAGCATCAGCCCCCAGGATGGCGTGCCGGGGCCCGCGCCGAAGCCGAGGAACGACAGCGCCGCGAGGTCGATGATCGCGAGGCCGAAGTTCAAGGTGCTCTGGACGGTGATCGGCGCGAGGCAGTTCGGCAGGACGTGTCTGACGAGCACCCGCGGGTCCCGCGCGCCGAGGGCGACCGTCGCGTCGATGTACTCGTCCTCCATCACCTTCAGCGCCGCCCCGCGGACGACGCGGGCGAACCGCGGCGTGTAGACGAGCGTCAGCGCCGCCACCGCGCGCCACAGCCCCAGGTCGTCGGGGAAGATGGCGACGAGCGCCAGCGCGAGGAGCAGCGACGGGAACGCGAGCAGCACGTCCATCGAGCGCATGATCACGTTGTCCGTCACGTCGCCGTAGTAGGCGGCGACGACGCCGAGTCCGACCCCGAGGGCCGTCGAGACGCCGACGGTGATCGTCCCGTACTTCATCGCCAGCCACGCCCCGTAGAGGCTCCGCGCGAAGATGTCGCGCGCCTGGATGTCGGTGCCGAACGGGTGCGCGGCGCTGGGCGCCGCGAGGCTCGGGTTCGTCCCGATCCGCGTCGCGCGGAGCGCTTCGACGCTCGGGGCGAACCCGAGCGCCGCCCCGACGCGGGCGTACAGCGCGACGGCGACCACGCCGGCGATGAGCAGCAGGCCGGCGAGCGCGAGCCGATTCGACAGGAAGTCGGAGAGGAACGGCGACGCCCGAAGGCGGGCCAGGAGGCCGCGTCCCGCGCGCCGTTCCGTGGTTTTCGTTTCCGTGCTCATTGGTCGATCCTCGGGTCGAGGTACGAGTAGGTGACGTCGACGCCCAGGTTCACGACGGTGAACAGGAGCGCGAACACGAGGACGGTCCCCTGCACGAGCGGGTAGTCGCCGACCTCGATGGCCCGAACGAGGAGCGTTCCGATGCCGCCGATGCCGAACACCGTCTCGGTGAGGACGGCCCCGCCGAGCAGCGTCCCGAACTGGATGCCGATGACCGTGACCACCGGGATCATCGCGTTCCGGAAGCCGTGTTTCATCACGGTGATCTTCGCTCCCTGGCCCTTGGCGCGGGCGGTCCGCATGTAGTCCTGCCTGACGACCTCCAGCATCGACGAGCGCATCATCCGGGAGATGAGCGCCATGGAGTAGACCCCGATGACGGCCGCCGGCAGGAGCATGTGCGAGACGGCCGAGCGGAACGGCGCGAAGTCGCCCGCGGAGACGCCCAGAACGAGCGTGTCGACGGTGATGAGGCCCGTCACGACCGGCACGTCGTAGGCCGAGGCGATGCGCCCGGTCGCGGGCAGGAGGTCGAGCGACTGTGCGAACAGCAGGATGAGGAGCGGTCCGCTCCAGAAGATGGGCACGCTGATGCCGGCCAGCGCGCCGACGCGCGTGAGGTGGTCGGTGAGCGAGTCCTGCTTGACCGCGCTCACGAGGCCGAGGGGGATGCCGAGCAGGATGCCGATGAACTGGCCGTAGATGGCGAGTTCGAGCGTGACGGGCAGCCGCGCGCGCAGCACCCGCAGCACGGGCGTCCCCTTCCGGACGATGTACGAGTCGCCGAGGTTCAGGGTGACGAGGTCGCCGAGGAACCGGGCGTACTGGACCCAGATCGGGTCGTTCAGGCCGAGCTCCGCGCGGACCAGCGCGACCTGCTCGGCGGTCGCTCGCTGGCCCGCGATGACGCGAGCGGGGTCGCCGGGACTCAGGTGCAGGATGGCGAACACGAACGTCGCCACCCCGAACAGCACCGGGACCAGGAGCAGCAGCCGCTTGAGGACGAAGCGTTTCGAAACCATGTGCTGAACGGCGTGGGGGAGGTTACCGCAGTTCGACGCGGTTCAGGAACGGCCCGCCGATGGGCGCGAGCGTGAAGCCGCTGACCCGGTTCCCGACGCCGCGGAGCTCCTTGGCGTGGTCGATGAACACCCAGGGCGCTTCCTCGTGTGCGATCTCGGCGGCCCGCCTGTACTTCTGTTCGCGCGCGCCGGTCTCGTAGGTGGTCTGCGCCTCCTCGACGGTCTTCATGAACTCGGTGTTCGCCCAGGCGGCGACGTCGAGCGTGTTGAACCCCTCGGTATCGAAGCCGACCCAGTCCTGCCCCTCGGGGACGTCCTCGACCGAGACGCCGGGGTGCAGGAGCGAGTAGTAGAAGTTGTCCGGGTCGCCGTTGTCGGTCATCCAGCCGAGGAAGCAGGCGTCGTGCTTGCCGGAGTCGGTGTAGTCGAGGAACGGGTTGAACGACTGCTGGTTGATGCTGACGTCGATGCCGATCTCGTCGAGGTTCGATTTGACGGTCTGCGCCGCCTGAAGCGGCGAGGGGTTGTACGCGCGGGGGTTCTTGAACGTCGCCAGCTCGAAGCTGAACCCGTCTTCGTAGCCCGCCTCCGAGAGGAGCTGTTTCGCCTTCTCGACGTCCCGCGGGTACGGGTCGAGGTTCTCGTTGTACCCCATCACGTTGCTCGGGATGGGCTGGCTCGCCCGCTCGGCGATGCCCTTGAACACCGTCTCGACGATCGCCTTCGTGTCGACGGCGTGGCTGATGGCCTGCCGGACGCGCTTGTCCCGGAAGGCTTCGACCTTCGCCATGTTGAACGCCATGTACCCGACGTTGATCCCCTTCGCCTCGACGAGCTTCGCCTCCGAGGAGTTCTCGACCACCTTCGCGGCCTGCGCGCCGATGCCGTCGATGACGTCCGCGCCGCCGCTGTCGAGCGTCTGCGCGCGGCTCGTGTTGTCCCCGACGGCGGTGAAGACGACCTCGTCGACCTTCGGCGCGTCGCCCCAGTAGTCCCCGTTGGCGGACAGCCGGATGCGCTGGTTCGACTGATCCCAGCCCTCGAACGAGAACGCGCCGGTACCCACCGGCTCGCTCTTGAGCTTCGTCCCCTTCTCCTCGATGGCCTTCTTCGAGAGGATGCTGGCGGCGAACATCGCCAGGTTCCGGAGGAAGGGCGCGTACTTCTGTTTCAGCTGCACGGTCACGGCGTAGTCGCCGTCCTTCGTCACGTCCTCCACCCAGTTACCGAGCGTGAACGGACCGTACGCGGAGACGTAGTCGTCGCCGGGGTAGTGCTCGTACTCGGGGTCGACGAAGCGCCGGTACGTGGCGATCACGTCGTCCGCCGTGAACTCCTCGCCGTCGTGGAACGTCACGCCCTCGCGGAGCTTCAGCGTGGTCGTCGTCCCTTCGAGGTTGTAGTCGATCGCCAGTCCCGCCCGGAGGGAGGTCTCGCCGGGCTTGAACATGACGAGCTGGTCGTAGATCTGGTTCGTGACCTTCACGTCCTCGCCGCTCGTCGTGTTCTGCGGGTCGAGAGTGCCCGAATCGTTACCGCGGGCGTAGGTCAGGACGTTGTTCCCGTTCCCGCCTCCGCCGTCGCCGCCGCCGGAGCCGTCGTCCTCCGGCTCCGCGGCGCAGCCGGCGAGCGTCGACGCCGCCGCCGCGCCGCCGACCGCCTTCAACAGACTCCGCCTGCCAACAGTATACTCGCGTGGCATACTTTGCCATAATCGAAAGTCCCCGTAAAGATATCGATGTTCGAACGTGACCGATAACCGATTCGAACGCGAGCGACGACCGATCAGTCGTCCCCGTCGACGAGGTGGCACGCCGCCGGGTGGGCGTCGTCCCCGAGTTCGGGGCGAGCCCGCTCGCAGACGCTCTCGAAGCGCCCCCGCAGCGTCTCGGCGGCGGCGTCCCACTCGCCGGCCGCGACGGACGCGAGCGCGTCGTCGACGACGGCGCGGTTCTCCCCGGTCGGCGGCGTCTCGAAGAAGCGCTCGCGGAGCGCCGCGACCACGGGCGCGCTGTCGTCGCGACGGATCGCCGAGCGGCGGTCGCGGTCCGTCGAGGAGGTCGAGGCGGTCCCGCCGTCGGTCGCGGTTGCGGGCTCCGCCCGATCGGCGTCGGCCGGGAGCGTCTCCCGGACCGCCTCGACGTCGATGGCGCGCTCCTCGACGCGCTCGCGGAGCGTCATGATCTCGCGGTAGGTGGGCTGATCGACGTCGACGTCGGCCGGCGGGATCACCCGCGGACAGCGCGTCCGGAACCGGCAGCCCGACGGCGGGTCGATCGGCGAGGGGACGTCACCCCGGAGGATGACCCGGTCCCGATCGGCGGTCGGATCCGGTTCGGGGATGGCCGACAGGAGCGCCCGCGTGTAGGGATGCTTCGGCGCGTCGAACAGCTCCTCGGTGTCCGCGACCTCGACGATCTCGCCGAGGTACATGACGGCGACGCGGTCGCAGATGTGTCTGACGACGGAGAGGTCGTGGGCGATGAACAGGTAGGTGAGGCCGAACTCCTCCTGGAGGTCCTCCAGCAGGTTCAGGATCTGCGCCTGGACGGACACGTCGAGCGCCGACACCGGCTCGTCGCAGACGATGAGGTCGGGGTCGACCGCCAGCGCCCGGGCGATGCCGACGCGCTGGCGCTGCCCGCCCGACAGCTCGTGGGGGTACCGATCCCGCTGGTTCGGGTCGAGGCCGACGGCCTCGAGGAGTTCGGTGACGCGCTCGCGGCGCTGTTCGCGCCGGGAGGTGCCCGCCGGCGGCCCCTCCGCCGGCAGATCGTGGATCTTCAGCGGCTCGACCAGGATCGCCTCGACGGTCATCCGCGGATCGAGGCTCGACATCGGATCCTGGAAGATCATCTGCAGGTCGCGGCGCTTCTCGCGCAGCGCCGCCCCCGAGAGGTCGGCCAGGTCCTCGCCGGCGAACACCACGCGGCCGGCGGTCGGATCGAGCAGGCGGAGCAGCGTCCGGCCGGTCGTAGACTTGCCGCAGCCGGATTCGCCGACCAGGCCGAGCGTCTCGCCCTCGTACACCGTCAGGTCGACACCGTCGACCGCCTTCACGCTCTCGTCGTCGAAGCCGAGCCACTCGTCGAGCAGGCCGTCGGCCCGCGAGAAGTGCTTCTTCAGGCCTGACGCCTCCAGGAGCGGCCCGCCGATCTCGTGCTCGCCGATCCCGAGGGCCCCGTCGTCGCCGTACTCGCTCGCGTCGAACGAGTCGAGGACGCACTTGGCCCGGTGGTTCGCGCTCGCCGGGCCGTGCTGCCGGAACGGGATCTCGCCCTCGCGGCACTCCGGCTTCGCCCAGGGGCAGCGCGGGGCGAAGTGGCACCCGGGGGGCATGTCGACGAGGTCCGGGACGTTCCCCTCGATCGGCGTGAGCCGCTCTCTGTCCTCGGTCGGGATTGATTCGAGCAGGGTGTAGGTGTAGGGGTGCGAGGGGTTCGAAAAGATCTCCTCGACCGCCCCCTCCTCGACGATCTCGCCGGCGTACATGACGGCGACGCGGTCGCACGTCTCCGCGACCACGCCGAGGTCGTGCGTGATGAAGAGCACCGACATGCCGAGTTCGTCCTGCAGTTCGTTTATCAGATCGAGGATCTGCGCCTGGATCGTCACGTCGAGCGCGGTCGTCGGCTCGTCGGCGATGAGCAGCCGCGGGCGGCAGGCGAGCGCGATGGCGATGAGCACGCGCTGGCGCATCCCGCCGGAGAACTCGTGGGGGTACTCCTCGACGCGCGAGGCGGGCTCGGGGATGCCGACCTCCGAGAGCACCTCGACGGTCCGGTCGAGCACCTCCTCGTCGACTCCGCGCCCGAGTTTCGGGAGGAGTTCGCGGACGCCGTTGAGCCAGCCGTCCCTCCGCCGGCCGCCGTACTGGTGGAGGCGGAGGCTCTCCGCGACCTGCTCGCCGACGGTGAGCGCGGGGTTCAGCGAGGTCATCGGGTCCTGGAAGATCATGCTCATCTCGCCGCCGCGGATCGACCTGAGCGCCTCCTCCGGCGCCGCGGTGAGGTCGATCCGGTCGCCGTCGACGAACGCGGGGTCGCCGTAGCGGTCGCGGAACTCGGCCGCGAGGCCGGGCGCTCGGAGCGTCACCTCGCCGCCGACGACCTCGCCCGGATCGTCGACGAGCCCCATCGTCGAGAGGGCGGTGACGCTCTTGCCCGAGCCGGACTCGCCGACGAGCCCGACCGTCTCGCCCTCGCGGATCGCGAGGTCGACGCCGTCGACCGCCTTCACGCGCCCCCGTTCGGTGGCGAACTGCGTCCGCAGTCCGGAGATGGAGAGCAAGTCAGACATTGCCCCGACATCGCGGCCATCCCCCGATATATCTTTTCACATTCGGTCGGTGCAATGACTGCCCCATCTGTTTGGTTTAAAACCAACGCCGGGTCCGGAGAAAACGCTCGCGCGGCGGAGGAACGGTTCGACCGTCGGAACGGGTTCGGCCGTCGGAGAAGTTGTCCGGCCGACGGGACGCGGCGTTCGGGTCCCGAAGGGAACGTTTTTCACGTGGGTGGCGACCAAGAGAGGGTATGGACGGTCACCCACTGTCCGGCGCGCTGGAGATCTGGGAGGGCGTCGTGGAGGACGCGGCGGCGACGGCCGCGGCGCTCAGAGAGGAGGGGTGGGAGGCGCTCGAACTCCACCCGGGCGACGTGACGCCCCTCCCGCCGCCGACCGCGACCGACGGCGGGGACGGCGAGTTCGGCCTGGACGTGCTGGTTCCGGGCGACGAGTTCGACGCCGTCGCGTCGTTCGTCGGGGAGACGTCGTTCGACGAGTACGAGGTGTACCGGGCGCGGGAGGGGGGCGTCGTCTTCCTCCTGCTCGTGATGAAGGCGGCGGCGTCGAAGCGCGCGGTGCTCGTTCCGCTGTACTACGCCGTCCACGACGCGCGGCCGATGCTCGACCGCGCGCGGGAGGAGGGACGGATGCGGACGGTCGTGCGGCCGCTCTCGGACGACCGCCGGGTCGTGTTCACGCAGGAGGAGCCCGCGCGCCTGTTCCCGGACTGATCGGCGGGGGCGTCAGACCTCGTGGGTGTGCCCGCAGTTGGGGCACTCGACCTCCTCGCTCCTGAGCGCCGCGCTGGACTGTCGGACCTCGCGCATCACGCTGGAGATGCGCTCCTCGGCGGCCAGCTCCTCGTCCACGGAGAGGTCGACCCCCTCGACTTCGAGCAGGAACTTCGCGATCTCGGTCACCTCGTACATCATCTCGTCGAGTTCCTCCGCCGTGAAGAAGCCGCACATCGCGCCGTAGAGGAACGTCGCCCCCGCCTTCTTCACCTTCCCTTCGAACGAGGAGCGCGCCTGGTTCACCGCCTGCGGCGTGTACGTGTCCGTCATGAAGGGGACGAGGCGGGGGAGGTTCTCGCCGATCTTCGTCATCTCCACGCCCGTCTCCGTCCGGAAGTCGGCGCAGAGCCGGGCGATGGCCCACTCGCGCGCCGTGATGTACGTCCGGTCGCGGAGGAAGCCGTTGACGCGGTCGTACTGCGCCCCGTCCATCTTCTTGAACCGCTCGTACTTTCGAACGTCGTCGGGGACCGATTGGCGGGGCGAGTCCCCCGGCGACGCCTCCTCGGCCCCGTCGGCCGCGTCCGACTCGACGTCGTCGCCGCCCTCGACGCGGTGCGCCGTCTCGTCCTCACTGACCTCGGCGGTGTTTCCTACCGCCTCGTCCTCACTGACCTCGGCGGCGTCCGATGCCGCCTCGTCCTCACTGACCGCCTTTCGGTCTGTCGCGTCAGCCGCCTCCTCGCGCGCCGAGTCCGGCGTCGTCGCGGGGTCGTCTGCCATATTGTCCCTTTTCATGTCGGACCCAAAAGGCTGTCGCGCGCGGCCCGATCGGGGGCTCAGCGCCGCCGCGTCGCCGTCGACAGTCGCGGCCGCGGACCGTTCCACGGGAAACTATTTTTTCCCGCGACTCCGACTGGCCGCCCATGAAGGTACTGCTGGGGATCGGGGGAAGCGAGGACTCCGTCCGCGCGCTCGAACAGACCGTCGAGCGCGCGAGGGCGGCGGACGACGACCTCACTGTCGCCATCGTGGAGAACCCGAACGCGGACGCGACGCCGGATGAGATCGAAGACCGCGTCCGGGGGGTGCTGACCGACGCCGACCTGGACGCCGAGGTCCGACACGTCGCGGGGGATCCCGGAAGCCGGCTGGTCGACATCGCGGAGGAAGAGGGGTTCGACCAGATCACCCTCGGCGGCGGCGAGACCAGCCCGATGGGGAAGATCAAGATCGGGAGCATCGCCGAGTTCGTGCTGCTCAACTCGCACGTGACGGTGAAGCTGGTACGGTGACATGAGCCGCGACCGAATCTATCCCGACGAGCCCTCGGGACCGTTCCCGGAGCCGCCGCTGTCGTTCGAGGACCGCGACGGCCGCGAGATCGAGATCGTCCCGCTGGATCCGGCGGGCGACGACCGCGAAGCGCTGGTGGAGATGTACCTGCAGTTCGATCCCGCGGACCGCGCGCAGGGCATCCCGCCCGGACAGGAGCGACGCATCCGCGACTGGCTCGACACGATTCTCGACGACGACTGCCTGAACGTCGTCGCTTGGCACGGCGACGAGGTGGCCGGGCACGCGACGCTCGTCCCCGACGAGGGCGCGTACGAACTCGCCATCTTCGTCCTCCAGCGGTACCAGGAGGCGGGGATCGGAACCCAGCTCATGCGGGCGCTGCTCGGCTACGGCGCGTCCCACGGCGTCGAGAAGGTCTGGCTCACGGTCGAACGCTGGAACCGCGCGGCGGTCGGGCTGTACAAGAAGATCGGGTTCGAGACCAGCGACGCCGAGAGCTTCGAACTGGAGATGACGATCCGGCTCAGGTGACGACCGAAGGCACGGGACGGGCGCGGAGAACCGCACCCGGTCCGAACCTCGGAGGGGCAAGACATATCGTTTGTGGTGTGCGTAACGAATTTGGATAGCCCGGCGCGCGGTGTTCGAGGAGACGGGATCGGCCCTCCGTCCCGGGGTCGAAACGGCGCGACGCGTCCGCGGGCGACGCGCTCGTCACACAGACAGCACCGGCTGGCTCGCGTAGAGGAGCACGTACTCCGCCGCGCGTTCGAGCACGTCGCCGGTGTCGTCCGTCACCGCCTCGCGCGGCACGACGACGAAGTCGGCGTCCAGCTCCTCGGCCGTGTCGAGCACGACGCTCCCCGGGTGGCGGGCCTTGACCTTCGTCGAGAAGCCGTACGCCGTGGAGGTAGTGAGCCGCACGCCCCGGTCGCCGGCGATCCCTTCGGCGGTTTCGATGAACGACTCGCCCTCCGCGGCGACCTCCTCCTCGTCGACGACGCCGGTTTCGATCGCGCGGACGATCTCCTCGCCGAGCACGTACACCGCGTGGACCTCTGCGCCGTACTCGGCGGCGAGGGCGACGGCGTACTCGACGGCCGTCTCGGACTCCTCGCTCCCGTCGACCGGGACGAGCACGAGGTCGAGTTCGAGCGGAACTGTCATATCGACCCCTCTGCGGGCAAACGGCAAAAAGCTCCCTCCGGCTCCGGCGCGCCCGGGACCGTCACCGAGATTTATGCCGCGTCGCGGCGAACGCCGCCGTATGTTCGAACAGATCGTCATCGCGACCGACGGCTCGAAGAGCGTCGGCCGGGCCGTCCGAGTGGCGCTCGACCTGGCGGAGCGGTTCGACTCCGAGGTCCACGCGCTGTACGTCGTCGACACGGGAGAGGTGGAGTCGTCGCCGGAGCGGGTCCGCGGTCAGCTGCGCGACGCGCTCCGCGAACAGGGCGAGGAGGCGCTCGACCGGGTGCGCGAGGAGACGGACCGGTCGGTGACAACCGCGGTCCGCGAGGGCCGGCCCGCGGCGGAGATCGGAAGCTACGCCCGGGAGGTCGACGCCGACGTGGTCGCCACGGGCACGCGGGGGCGGCACGGCGAGAACCGCTTTCTCATCGGGAGCGTCGCGGAGCGCGTCGTCCGGACCTGTCCGGTCCCGGTGCTGACGGTGCGGCAGCTTTCGGAGAGCGAAGGGGCGTCGGCGTCGTAGGCCGGCCCCGCGGTGCGTCGACGGCGACCGCGAGCGCCGCCTCGCCCGCGTATTCCGCGTCTCGGTCCGCCGCCGCGGGAGGCCCGGAGTAGGCCGCGGCGGCCCGGCGGCGATAGCCGGAGTTTTCACCGCCGATCCCCTCGGGCCGGTATGGAAGACGAACTCATCGACGGCGATCGGCTGTCGCTCTCGCGGAAGTCGGTACTGCCCGGCGCGGGCTTTTTCTACCCGGACTCGCTCGACGAGGAGTACGCCGAGCGGCGGACGAAGGAGGCGGTCGAGGGGGCGGAGGTGGTGGTGATCGCCGACTCCGACGCGGACGGCCTCGGGTGCGTGGCGCTGATCCGCGAGGCGTACGACGCCGCGCTCGACGCGGCGTCCTTCGAGGAGTCGATCGCGGAGCGCCTCGCGGGCGACGAACTGCTCGGGGGACCGGACGCCGGGAGCGGGAGCGGCGGAACGGACGAGGAAGATGGGAGTGACGGGGAGCGCGGCGGAGGCGAGGCGGACGACGAAGGGGGGGAGGAACCCGCGGAACCGGACTCCCCCGTCGCCCTCGTCGGCGCGGGCCCCCACAGTCTCCCCGACGCGCTCGAACGCGTCGCGGAGTACGCCGATCCCGGCGCGGACGCCTACGTCTGCGACCTCTCCCCGGACCGCTACGAGGACGTCGGCGAGTCGCTCGAAGCGCTCGTCCGGCGCGCCTCGCGGGTCCGCTGGTTCGACCACCACCAGTGGGACGACGAGGTGGCGGCGGCGGTCCGCGGGGCGGGCGTCGACCTCGTCGTCGGCGACTCCGACGAGGAGTGTTCGACGGACGTGACGCTCCGGTCGCTCGACTACGACTTCGACGACCGGTTCCGCGAACTCGCGGCCGTCACCCGCGACCACGACCTCTGGCTGCGCGAGGACCCCCGGAGCGACGACCTCGCGGACTACGCCTACTGGGCCGATCCGGAGGAGTACGTCACCATCGTCGGCCGGTACGGGGCGGACCTCCCCGAGCCGGTCGAGGAGTACGTCGCGGCGCGCCGCGTCGAGAAGGAGCAACTCGTGGAGCGTGCGGTCGAGCGCGCCGAGATGAAGGCGGTCGGCCCCTGGACCGTGGGTGTCACCTACGGCCGGTGCTCGCAGAACGAGGTCGCGGAGGCGCTCCGGGAGCGCGGTTCCGACGCCGCGGTGATCGTCAAGCCCGCCGGAAGCGCGTCGATCCGGGGGTCCGACGGGTTCGAGCGCTGCCACGAGGTCGCGGCGCAGGTGAACGGCGGCGGCCACCCCAAGGCGGCGGGGTGCAAGCCCGGCATCTACGACGACATGCTGGACTACGCCCACCACTGGACGACGCAGGGATCGGCGGCG
This sequence comes from Halegenticoccus soli, assembly GCF_002844195.1. Lineage (GTDB taxonomy): Archaea > Halobacteriota > Halobacteria > Halobacteriales > Haloferacaceae > Halegenticoccus > Halegenticoccus soli. Next base: position 11,036 of record NZ_PEND01000001.1, on the reverse strand, counting down.
AAGCGCGTGATCTTAGCGGCGTTCGAGCGGCTGGCCGAGGATGAGACTGCGGAGGGCGAAATCGAAGCGGACGAGGACGACGGCGACGGAGACGAGGACACCGAAGGGATCGAGACGGACCGGTAGTCGACTGGTTGGCTGACCGCCTCGGACGGCGAACTGGTCCGCTTTCGGACGAAAGTACATATACGCAGAATCGAGTACACAGACACACAGATGGGGAGCAAGACGATCAGCGTCAAAGATGAGACGTACCGCCGGTTGGCGCGCGAAAAGCGCGAGGGGGAGAGTTTCAGCGACGTGATCGACAGGCTCGTCGGCGCGAATCCCGGCGACAATCCGCTCCGAGAACTCGTCGGCCTGGCCGACGAGGAGGAGATCAAAGCGATCCGGGAGGCGTCCGACGAATTCCGGAACGATCTCGACGAACAGTTCGATCGGAGAGGGACGTAGATGGTGCTGCTCGATTCGTGTTTTCTCATCGGTCTGTCCGCCGAGGACGGAGGCGCGATCGCCAAACTCGACGAGTTCGACTGGCGGGACGCGTCGATATCGGCGCTCAGCGTGACCGAGGTCGGCGTCGGCCTGTCCGATTCGAAGCGCGAGCGCTTCGAGGAGATCACAGAGCGGGTCGACGTGCTCCCGTACGGGTACGTCGAGGCTCGCCGCGCCCTGACCGAACAGCGTCGGCTCCGGGATCGAGGCGAGCAGATCGGAACGGTGGACCTGCTGATCGCGGCGACCGCGATCGAGGCGAACAAGCCGGTCGTGACGCGCAACGTCTCGGAGTTTCAGCGGACGAACGCCAGGGTGACGCCGTACTGACCCCGGCGCCGGTTCACCGCTCTCCCGCGATCCACCGATCGGAGTACGCCGTCCCGCACTCGCACTGCGCGTAGGCGTGGATCACGTCACCCTCGGCGTAGATACCGCCGATCTCCTCGTTCCGCTCTTCGGCGAAGGCGAAGACGAACTTCACGGAGTGGTTCTCGCCCGGTTCCGCCTCCGGGCACTCCCCGCCGCCGAGATCCGGGTCGATCTCGCCCTCGGTTCCCATCGCCCCCTGGGCGAACCGCATGGCGTCCGTGCCGGTGCCGGCGGCGAACATCTGCCGCCCCTCGTCGCCGGGGACGACGAGCACCACGCCGTTTTCGACGTCCTCGCCGTAGTTGGCGATCTTGCCCTGTTCGTCGAGGTACTCGTGGGTCAGAAACAGCGCGACGTCGTCGGGGCGGTCGCCCGCGAGGAACTCCCGTAGCTTGCTCATGGGGAGAGTGGGCGATCGAACGGTAAAAAGCGCCTGATCGCGTGGTGATTCGACGACGGAGGCGGCTACGACCCGCCGCTCTCCTCGTCGAGCGACCGGGCGATCGAGGCCAGGGACTCGTTCGGCTTCTCCGTGACGGTGTACACGGTTCGTTTGCCGGGGACGCGAACGCCGTAGAGGAATCCGGGGACGATCTCGTCGACCTCGACGCTGGAGCCGAGCGATCGACCCGTCTCCTCGGCCCACTCGACGAGACGATTGGTCGCCCCGCCGGGTTCGCGCGCGAGGCGGCGGTTGTCGTACGCGCCGCGGATCACGAGGCCGTTCGCGTCCTCGCTCACGCGGGCGTGGTGCTGCTCGCCGCTCAGGGCGAGCCGGACGATCTCGCCGGGGTCGAGCGACAGCCCGGCGTCCGCGGGAACGCGGAGGCAGGGTCGGCGGGTGCCGCCGCTGCGCGCGAGCGTTCCGCGGACGGTCGCGACGGAGGGGTGATCACTGGGGACGCGTTCGGGCATGAGATGGAATGGGAACGAAGACGGTAGTCGGGCGGGCCGGTCCTATTCGTCGGCTTCCTCGTCGCCCTCGCCGAGCGCGGCGGCCACGTCGCCGTCGCCCTCGACGACTTTGACGTTGAGCTGGGCGATCTCGTCGCTGATCTCGCGGCCGCGGACGGTGACGCGCTTGCGCTCGCCCTCGCGAGACGGCTTGTACCCGACGCCGCCCTCGAGGAGGACCTTCTTCAGGTTCGGTCCGGCGACGTCCGCGCGCATCGGTCGGCCGGTGGCGTCCGAGCCGCCCGTGATTTCGAGCGTGAAGCCGCTCAGACCGACGGCGCTGCCGTCGACCTCGTCGCCGATCTCTCGGCCGAGGAAGCGATTCGCGTCCTGTCCCTCCACGTCGCGCTGGTAGCTCGCCCCGGTCTCGGGATCGGAGACGACGACTTTGAAATCTGCCATGGGGGGAACGAAACGGTCGGCGATAAAAAGTACGTCGAAACCGTCCGTCGCGGGTATCGGCGTTACTGACGGAGTGTCGCAAAGAGGGCGTCGAGCGGGGAAAAGAGCCGCTGACCCTCGGCGAAGTGCGTCGCGGCGATCCGAGACGACGAGAGCGCTACTCAGAACCCCTCCTCCCACCGGAACCGCCCGTTCCGCTGGACGACCTCGCCGTCGACCTCGACGCGCGAGTTCTCGCTCACGTCGGTGATCAGATCCACGTGGACCGCCGACCGGTTGCCCTCCTCGCCCTCCGGGAGGCAGGCGTCGTACGCCCGGCCGACCGCGAGGTGGATCGTGTCGCCCATCTTCTCGTCGAAGAGGACGTTGTCCGTGAAGCGATCGATGCCGCGGTTCGTGCCGACGCCGAGTTCGCCGAGGCGTCGTGCGCCCTCGTCGGTGTCGAGGAGGTCCGCCAGGACGTCCTCGTTCTGCCCGGCGGCGAAGTCGACGACCTCGCCGCCCTCGAAAGAGAGCCGGACGTCCCGGACGCGCTTGCCGGAGATCGTCATCGGCACGTCGAAGAACGCGGTTCCCTCCGCCGCGTAGGGGGCGGTGAACACCTCGCCCGAGGGGAGGTTGTGCGAGTCGTAGGCGACCGAGGCCGCGCTGTTGACCGCCGTCCGCCCCTCGATGGACATGGTCACGTCGGTGCGCCGCGACGGCCCTGAGCCGCCGTCGCCGTCGGGGTCCTCCTTCACGATCCGGACCTCGCTGCCCGCGTCGAGAATCTCCTTCAGCTTCGCCATCTCCCCGGCGAGCGACTCCCAGTCGCGGAGGACGGCCTCGTAGACGAAGTCCCGGTACTCCTCGTAGGCCATGCCGGCACGCTGGGCGAGCGCCCGGGTCGGGTGGACCGTCGACACCCAGTCGGTCGCCATGCGGGCCTCGCGGGCGCCTTCCGTCGCCCGCGCGAGCGCCTGCCGCTTCTCGCCGGGCACGTCGGCGGTCGCGGCGGCGTTGCGGCCGCCGCCGAGAAAGAGCACGCTGTCGGCGTTCCGGTACAGCGCGAGTTCGTGCGCCGGATCCTCGTCGAAGTCGCCGTCGTGGGCGCGGAGGTAGGCCCGAGTCACCTCGTCGGAGGCGTAGCCGGACACGACGTTCGCGCCGCGCTCGCCCAGCTTTTCCGCGACCGCGACGGCGAGGTCGTGCGCGCCCTCCGCGACCTGGAGGACCACGTTGTCGCCGGGTTCGATTCGCGCGCTCCAGTCGACGAGCACCGCGGCGTGCTCGCGGGTTCGGGGGTCCATACCTGCGTCTCGGCGGGAGCGAGGAAAACCGCGACGGTATGGCTCCCCGCGCCCGGAGCGGGGCGAAGAACTCCGGGACGACTCGGATCGGGTCCGCGTTCACCCCCCGCCGCCGCGGTCGAACAGCGAAAGCGCCGTTTCGAGATCCCGACCGAGCCGGACGAGCGCGTCTTCGAGGGTCACGACGCCCGCGAACGAGCCGGCCTCGTCGACGACGACGGCCCGGCGCTCGCCCGTCGCCTCGAACTCCGCGAGGAGCATCGAGAGGTCGCCGGTCGCGGGGACCGCGAGCGGCTCCTCGACGAGGTCGGCCGCGGTTTTCGCGTCGAGGTCCTCGCCGGCGACGTAGGCGCGTCCGACGTCCGCCGGGGTGAGGAGGCCGATGGGCCGCTGTTCGTCGAGGACCGCGACGAACGGGAGGTCGCTCTCGCGCATCGCGGCGGCGATGTCCCCGACGGCGGTCTCGGGGGACGCCGTCACGGCGTCCGTGCGCATGATGTCGCTGAGGGGCATAGCGCCCGGTATCTAGGCGCGGAACGCATCTAAACGCAGCGCCTGCAAACCCAAGTTCCGCGCGTCGAACGGGCGCGAGAGACCGGCGGGTGGTTCCGAGGAGGCGACGTTTCGAGGCGAGATGACGGCGAGTCGGAACGGGATGGGCGAGTCGGAACGAGACGACGGCGGGACGGAGGAAGACGATAGCGGTTCGAAGCGAGACCGAGGGAGCTTGCCGAGCGCGAACCACAACCCCTACCATCCCGCCCGAGAACCGTCGCCCATGCAGCTGGGCGTCATCGGACTCGGACGGATGGGACAGATCGTCGTCGACCGCGTCCTCGCGGCGGGCCACGATGTCGTGGCGTTCGACCTCTCGGCGGAGGCGGTCGCGGCGGCCGCCGACGCGGGCGCGGAGCCCGCCGAGTCGGTTTCGGATCTGGCATCGCGACTGGGCGACGAAAAGCGGATCTGGCTCATGGTGCCGGCGGGCGACGCCGTGGACGCGACGATGGAGGCGCTCGAACCCCACCTGACGGGCGACGACGTCGTCGTCGACGGCGGCAACTCCCACTTCGAGGAGTCGGTGCGCCGGGCCGGCGAGACGGCCGCCGCGTACCTCGACTGCGGCACCAGCGGCGGCCCGGCCGGGGCGGAGCTCGGCTTCTCGCTCATGATCGGCGGCCCCGAGTGGGCCTACGAGGAGATGGTGCCGGTGTTCGACGCCGTCGCGACCGGGCCGGACGGCCACGACCGGATGGGGCCCGCCGGATCTGGCCACTACGTGAAGATGGTCCACAACGGCGTCGAGTACGCGCTGATGCAGGCGTACGGCGAGGGGTTCGACCTGCTGGCGAACGGGCGATACGACCTCGACCTCGAAGCGGTCGCGCGCACCTGGAACAACGGCGCGGTCATCCGGTCGTGGCTCCTCGAACTGTGCGAGGAGGCGTTCCGCGAAGAGGGCGCGGACCTCGGCGACGTGGCGGACTACGTGGCCGGCGGCTCGACGGGTACCTGGACGGTCCGGGAGGCGCTGGCGCAGGAGGTTCCGGTGCCGCTCATCTACCAGGCGCTCGCCGAGCGCTTCGGCAGCCGGACGGCGGGACGGTTCTCCCGACGGCTCGCCAACCGGCTCCGGTACGGCTTCGGCCGGCACGAGGTCGCCCGGGAGGAGTAGCGCGGAGCGGCGATCAGCGTGACGTTCTCGGAACGACGGCTGAACCTCGGAGTCGGTGTCGCATCGACGGAATCACAACTGTTGTAAACCAGCATTCCGTAGCCACCGCCATGGTAGACCTACTGGGAATCGGATTGGGCGCCGCGCTGACGCTCTTCGCCGTCGCCCTGCACTACTCGAAGGGGACGGGGTGGACCCCGACGCAGGACATCTCCCAGGAGATCCTCGAACAGCGGGCCGCGACCGTCGCCGAGACGGACTTCCCCGAACCGATGAACCGCTCGATCGGCGGGGGGGCGGTCGCCGCGGGCGCGGTCGCCGGCGGCGAGGGCGGCGAACTCGAAGAGGGCGGCGCAGAGGAGGAAGCGGCCGGCGGCAGTCCCGCCGACATCCCCGAGGACGAGATCGAGTACTACGAAGTCGAGTTCGTCAAGGAGGGCGAGACGATCGAGCTCGCCAACAACCAGACGATCCTCGAACAGGGCGAAGAGCACGGCTGGGACCTCCCCTACGCGTGCCGACAGGGACAGTGCGTCTCCTGCGCCGGCCGGATCACCGACGGTCCCGCCGAGGACTACGTCGTCCACGACAACCAGCAGATGCTCGACGAGGGCGAGCTCGACGACGGCTACACTCTGACCTGCGTGGCGTACCCGCGCGCCAGCTTCTCCATCGAGACGGGCGAAGCGCCGTAAGCCGGCGGTTCGCGCCGCACCGATCCGTCCCGACGTTCTCTTTCGCCCGGCCGACCGATCCGACGGTTCCCGATCCGTCCCGGTGTACCGTGCGATCCGCCGTGCTATTCGTTCCCGCGAATACCGGCCAACCGGGGCCGGTTCCGACGCGTTCAAACCGCGGCCTTCCGTCAGTTCGCCTCTGTGTCCGACGCCCCGAACCGTCCCGACTCGCTGACCGACGGCGACCTCGCGCGGCCGATGCTCGCGCTCGCGTGGCCGATCATCGCCACGGAGCTGCTGCAGGTCGCGTACAACCTCGCGGACACGCTCTGGCTCGGCCGCCTCTCGACCGACGCGGTCGCCGCGATCAGCCTCGCCTTCCCGCTCATCTTCCTGCTGATCTCCGTGGGCGGGGGGTTCACCGTCGCCGGGAGCACGCTCGTCGCGCAGTACACCGGCGCGAGGAGCGAGGCGTCCGCGGGGACGGTCGCCGGCCAGACGCTCGCGTTCATCACGGCCATCGCCGTCGCCGTCGGCCTGCTCGGCTTTCTCTTCACGGACGCCATGCTCGGGATCCTCCCGAGTTCCCCGGCGACGGCCGGCCAGGTCGTGCCCCTCGCGGGCGACTACATGCGGGTGTTCTTCCTCGGGCTGCCGTTCCTGTTCGGCTTCTTCGTCTTCTCGGCGCTCATGCGCGGCTACGGCAATACCCGCGCGCCGATGCGCGTGATGTTCGTCAGCGTCGTCATCAACGTCCTGATCGACCCGATCTTCATCTTCGGGTTCGAGGGCAACCCGCTGTTCGAGTACCTCGCGCTCGGCTCGCTGGAAGGAGCGCTGTACGGGATCACGGGCTTCGCGGGCCTCGGCGTCGAGGGTGCCGCGCTGGCGACCGTGCTCTCCCGCGGGATCGCGACCGCACTCGGGATCTACATCCTGTTCGGAACGAGCGCCGGGCCGGACGTGGCGCTCTCGGACTTCCGGCCGCAGTTCGCGTTCGTCCGGGAGATCGTCCGGATCGGCGTGCCGAGCGCGATCGAGCAGTCCGCGACCGCGCTGGGCTTCATCACGCTGACCGCGATGGTCGTCACGTTCCGCCCGGAGGTCGTCGCGGCCTACGGGCTGGGGAACCGGCTCACCTCGCTCGTGTTCCTGCCGGCGCTCGGGCTCGGCCGGGCGACGAACACGATCGTCGGGCAGAACCTCGGCGCCGGGAAGCCCGACAGGGCGGACAGAGCCGTCCGGCTCGCCGCCAAAGTCGGCGCGGGCGTGATGCTCCTCGTCGCCGTCGTCGCGTACCTGTTCGCGGAGCCCGTCGTCGGCGTCTTCATCGGGACCGGCACGGCGTCGGCCGCCGACACCGTGGCGCTCGGCGCGGAGTACCTCCGAATCCGCGCGTTCGAGTTCGGCTTCATCGGCGTGCTGCAGGTCGTCCTCGGGGCGTACCGCGGCGCGGGCAACACGAAGACCGCGCTGGCCTTCTCGCTCCTGGCGCTCTGGCTCGGACGGGTGCCGATCGTCTACGTCCTCGCGTTCGTCGCCGGCCTCGGGGAGACGGGCATCTGGATCGGGATGGCCGCCGGGCAGATCATCGGCGCGGTCGCCGCCGCGGCCTGGTTCACCCGAGGAACGTGGAAGGAGGCGGTGATCGACCGTCCGGGCGTCGGCGGAGAGATCGCGGATTCGAGGACGGAGGATTGAACGCGCAACGGTGGCGATCGGCGGCGGAGAACATAACCGTTAAGCGGGGGAGTCGTGTACGGGAAGGAGAGAGCGCGTAGCTCAGTGGACAGAGTGCTTGGTTCCGGACCAAGTTGTCGCGGGTTCAAATCCCGTCGCGCTCGTCCCCTCGTTTCTCACTTCGGATTCAACACACCGCGTCGAGGCGGTTATCAATCCTCTCGCCGACCGGATACGTGAGTTGAACCCCTCGCGGGTTCGCGGTGCCCGCCGTTGCGCGGTACTCGCTGTCGGCGACGATCGCCGCGTCCGCTTTCGAGCGGCCGATCGACACCGCCCGGCCGCAATGACCAAATGCGACCGGGTAGAATTGTGTAGTATGGGGTATACTCTGACTAAGCGAGTGGACGAAGATTTCGACGAGGTCGTCGAAGCGACGATCGGCGCGCTCGAGGGCCAGGGGTTCGGCGTCCTCTGCGACATCGACGTTCGAGCGACGCTGAAGGAGAAACTCGACGAGGAGTTCCGCCGGTACCGAATTCTCGGCGCGTGCAACCCGCAGTTAGCGCACGAGGGGTTGACCGAGGAGATCGAACTGGGCGCCTTACTCCCCTGTAACCTCGTCGTGTACGAGTCGGACGACGGCGTCGTCGTGAGCGCCGTCGATCCGGCCGAACTCGTGGGCGTCGCGGACAACCCCGCTCTCGACTCGATCGCCGACGAGGTGCACGAGCGCTTCGAACGAGTTCTCGCCGACCTGTAGCGCGCCCGGCCGACGCTTCGGAGGCGACGAAACGGATCCTGATTCGGGGACGCGCCCCCACCGTCGGCCTCGGATCTCCGTTGAAGTGTGAGGTAATCCCATTATCGAACAAAACAGTGAGCGTCCCGTTTCGTCCCCTCGTGATCGTCCTCGGCGACTTCATCTGCGGAATCGGTCGAGAAAGCGTAACCAGCGGTACGCCGTGCCACACATCGTGACGAAGGCGTCTGCTACAATTCGAGGGCGAACTCGGAGGCCGGGACGGAGGCGGCGGGCCAAACTGTTTGGGCCGAGCCCCTATTCCGCCAGCGGTCCTTCGGACAGGTTACGACACATGAAGCGGGAATACCCTGCGAACCCGTCTCCGCCGCGGGTGACCGACGGATACCGACGTTCCGACATCGACGGCTCCGCCGACTCGCGCGTCACGGCGGCGATCGACGACACCGAGGACGGCGAGCTGCTCGTCCTCGCGGGCGAGACGCGCGACGGGGCGTGGATCGCGACCGCGATCGAAGCGGGTTGCGCGCTCGACGAGTGGAGGTAGTTTTCGATGACCGAGGCGATATCGACGACGCTGCCGAACTACAGCCAGATCCAGAAAGCGCTCGAGGAACTGAACGCGACCGTGACGGTTCACCGCCAGGAGCAACTGCCGCAGCCGGCCGATTACTGAGCGGCAGTCCGGTCGACGCCGGGGTTTGATCCGGACTTCGAACTAGGTACCTCGATCCGACAGGCGAAGGCGACGGCGCGGCGACTGCCGAGTTCGTCCGGAAAAATCGAGAGAAGGCGCGGCCTCAGTACCTCGAAGGGAGGTACGCCATCGCGAGGAGGAGCACGGCGGTGATGCCGCACAGCGCGATGATGCTCCAGAGGCTGTTGAGGAGCTGGTGGTGCTGAGCGATGTCCTGGTTCTGCGCCTTGTAGCTCTGGAAGTCCTGCGTCAGGACGACCGTCTGGTTGTTCGGGAAGTGGACGAGGTACTCCTGCCCGTCGAGGTTCACTCGCCCGCCCTCCGACAGTTCCGCGGTGCTCGTCCGCGGCCCGGTCCAGGTGACGGTGACGCTCTCCGCCGTCACGTTCTCGACCGTGGACTGGTTGCCCTGGTAGTTCAACGAGTCCCCCTCGCTGTACCGCTGGGTCTGCGGGTCGGGGAAGTACTCGTCGGCGGGGACGAGCGTGGTGTCGTTCCCGTTCTGGACGACGACGTACTTCTGCCCGTCGCGGGTGATAGTCTCGTTGTCGGCGTTCGGATCGTTCTGGAGGACCTGCGACTCGTTGATCTCCTCCTGGAGGGTGAAGGAGTTCGGATTCGACTGGTTCGGGATCAGGACACGGTACGACTCGTTCGTCTGGTTGTTCAGCGTGACCGTGCTGTTGTTCTCCCAGGTCGCGTTGTACTCAGCCGACTGGATCGTCCAGGTGATCTCGCCCGAGCGGGTCAGCTCGCCGCCGCCCCCGCCGTGGCCGCCCCCGCTACTCTCCATGGACGCCTCGATGCTGGACACGGTGTACTGCTGTTGTTGCCCTTCGACGGTGAACGACTCGTTCTGCGACAGCCTGTAATCCGGGTTCTCGAAGGAGATCTCCGGCTCCTGCGCGGTCGCGATGAGCGAGTACGACGCCGCACCGATGACGAGGAAGAGCACGGCGTAGATGGCCGCAGCGCGTCGTTGCATACGTTGGGCAATGGCTACCCGCCGTATAACGATTACTTTTCCGAAACCGAGCGCCGGAGTGAGTCCGCCTCGCCCTCCTCGCCCGTTTACCTCACTCCACTGCGCAGCGTTCTCCTCGATCGGAAGCGCAGCCTGACGGCTCTGAGACGTCGAGTTGCTCGGAAATGAGAGCCAAGGGCCGGATTTGAACCGGCGATGGGCGGCTCTGCAGGCCGCTGCGTTCGGCCGGACTCTGCCACCTTGGCGCAGATACCTCTACTGGTGTCTGCCGCTTAAGCCTAGCGTTTCCGAGCAACGACGCGAGGTCGACGCGTCACGCGCGCGATCGCGTCGCGACACAGCCACCGCTCTCGGAGGACGGACCGAGCGACGCGCGATGGGCGTCGCTCACGAGGATGAGTGAAGTATGAGTGGGAGGCGGCGAACCGGTGTTCCCAGAGGCTCGCGCACTCCAGTACTTGCCGGTACGCAGACGGGCTTAACTTCCGTGTTCGGGATGGGTACGGGTGTGACCCCGCCGCTCTGGCCGCCTTAACGCCGACCCGCGGAATCGAACCGCGGTTACGTGACACCAGCGTCGGTCGGTCCGTTCGACCGTAATGAACGCGCAATCCAGTTAACGCCTGAACCCGCTTCACGGGTGTGAAGTCGATGACGTATGAATGGTGGCTCGGTCTGTTAGTGCTCGCGGGCTGAACGCCTCGTTGCCTCGGCGCGTACACCCCGAGTCTATCGAACCCGTCTTCTACGGGTGACCTCACCGGTACCTCTTTTCCATGTGGGTTTCGAGCTTAGATGCGTTCAGCTCTTACCCCGTGTCGCGTGGCTGCCCGGCGTGTGCCCTCTCGGACAACCGGTACACCAGTGGCGACCACTCGTAGTTCCTCTCGTACTATACGAGCGTTCACGTCAGGTACCTTGCACCCCCAATAGATAGCAGCCGACCTGTCTCACGACGGTCTAAACCCAGCTCACGACCTCCTTTAATAGGCGAACAACCTCACCCTTGCCTGCTTCTGCACAGGCAGGATGGAGGGAACCGACATC